>NZ_JBINOT010000001.1:0-2492091 GCF_043952055.1 Arthrobacter sp. NA-172
GCTGTAACTTACTGGTTCAGTTGAAACCGTTTAACCCAGGTAGAAAGAAGCAGAATCGGAGTTTTCGCATTTATCGTGAAACGCTTTCGCGTTTTTCGTGCGCCGCTTCATCGGCGTGAAAAACGACTGCTGTGTGGACGCGGCACGGGTGTCCGGCCTGTCGGGGCCGCCTGCATCTCCTAGCGGCCGCCACGTTCTCTTTATCATCCGCGGCCCCATCATCATTGCCGCTGCGTAGCTGGCAGGTTACCGCCATCAGCCTCCAATCCGGCCTTGCCTTCCTTCGCGTCGGGTCAAAGCTGGTTCCCAGCTTCGGTGCCATGATCGCGGACGGCTTCACCAACCTTTATGTTGACCCAACGCAGTTCATCTGGCCCAGCGTCCTGCTCGGCACGCTTACTTCTTCCCTCGTCCTGCTGGGCAATTCCCTCCGTGACGCATTTGAAGGCGTCAAACTGAAACCGGCAAAAATAGCTGCATCGAAAGTAGCGAGCAGCGTTGGGGGACCGGGCGAGGATGGTCCGGCAGACCTGTTGTCCGTGGATGACCTGGTCATCGCGTACCCAACGCCGTCAGGACAGCTGAACGAGGTCGTGAAAGGTGTGACCCTTGACCTTCGGGCGGGCGAAACGCTCGGCCTGGTGGGGGAGTCCGGTTCCGGCAAGACCCAAACCGCCTTTTCGATCCTTCGGGGTGCTCCCGTCGGAGGCTGTGGTTGTGCGCGGCTCCATCAGGTTGGAGGGACGGGAGCTGTTCGGCCTCCCGGGAGCAGGACCTGCGCGCCCTGCGAGGCCGCGAGATCGCGTACATCCCGCAGGAGCCCATGTCGAATCTCGACCCCTCCTACACCATCGGCGCCCAGCTCGTGGAAGGCATCCGCGCCTCTGCCCGCATGTCCGGCGCGGATGCCAAAGCCCGGGTGCTGGCACTGCTGGAGCCGCGTAGGAAAATCGACGGATTCCCAGCGGACCTTCGATTCGTACCCGCACCAGATCTCCGGCGGTATGGCCCAGCGTGTCCTGATTGCCGGGGCGGTGGCGAGCCGTCCCAAGCTCCTCATCGCTGATGAACCCACAACCGCACTCTGACGTGACAGTCCAGGCCGAAATCCTTGACCTGCTGAGGGATCTTCAGGCGGAACTGAACATGGCTGTCCTGCTCGTGACGCACAACTTTGGTGTGGTTGCCGACATCTGCGACCGGATCGCCGTGATGCAGAACGGGCAGGTCGTCGAGTCCGGTACGGCGCTCGAGCTGTTCCGGGAACCGAAACACCCTTATACACAGATGTCTCCTGGGTTCGATCCTCGACGAGCACACCGTACGGACCGACCCGCCCGTGCCAGTCGCGGCGGCCATTGGGGAGAAGAACTGATGAGTACACCACTGTTGGACGTGACCGACCTGCGCGTTGCCTTCACCGGCCGGGGCTTCCGTCCCAAGGCAATCGAGGTTCTGCACGGGGTGTCTCTGAGTATTGGCGAGGGCGAGACCCTGGGCGTGGTAGGCGAATCCGGGTCAGGTAAGACCACCATCGGCCGGGCGGTTCTGGGGTTGGTAAAGCCCAGCGGGGGCCGCATCACCTTCAGAGGTGCCGACATCACCCACGCCAGCCCCAGGGACCGCCGGACACTGTCCAAAGACATCCAGGGTCGTTTTCAGGACCCTTACACCTCACTGAACCCCTCCCTCACTGTCGGGGACACACTGAGTGAGCCGCTCGTGGTGCAGGGTGCCGCAGCGGGTGAGGCGAGAGCCCGGGTCCAGATGCTGCTGGATCAGGTCGGCCTCCCACGGGACGCTGCAGAGCGTTTGCCGCGGGAGTTCAGCGGCGGGCAGCGTCAACGGGTCGCCATCGCCCGCGCCCTCGCCCCTAAACCCAAACTCATCGTCTGCGACGAGCCGGTCTCGGCACTGGACCTGTCCACGCAGGCCCGGGTGATGGACCTTTTCATCGACATCCAGCGCAGCACCGGGGTTGCCTACCTGTTCGTCTCCCACCGACCTGGCAGTCGTCCGGCACATCAGCCACCGCGTCAGTGTCGTCTACAAAGGCGACATCGTCGAAACCGGACCTGCGGCCCTGGTGACGTCCACGCCCGAGCACCCATACACGCAGAAGCTCCTGCTGGCAGCACCAATCGCAGACCCAGTAGAACAAGAGAAACGACGCGCGGAACGCCACCGGCTAGCTGAGCTCCACCGCGAACAGCACACCCAGGCGGGAGTCGCATGATGGGGGCAGCACCCATACTCCCCGGTTTCCACCCTGACCCATCCATCTGCCGGGCGGGTGAGGACTACTACCTGATCAACTCAAGCTTTGAATACTTCCCCGGCGTGCCGATATTCACCAGCCGCGACCTGCATGCCCTGGAAACAAATCGGCAACGTCACTGGACCGCGAAAGCCAACTCAACGTAAGCCCCGGACTCTCCGGGGCGGGTAAAGGCATCTATGCACCGACCATCCGCTTTCACAATGGGCGATTCTGGATGGCAACAACAAACATCACGGACGTGGTCAAAGGTCACCTCATCGTTCACGCCGAGGATCCGGCAGGGCCTTGGAGCGACCCGGTCTACACCACAGGCGCCATCGGGTGGGATCCGGATCTCTCCTGGGATGACGAAGGCCAATGCCACCTCGCATGGGCTGACCCGAGAGGTGGCATCGCGCATGCAACAGTTGACCCCGTCACCGGCCAGTTGCTCTCCGAGACGGAGCTGATCTGGCAAGGTACTGGTCTTTCCTCACCTGAAGGGCCCCACCTGTTCCCAAGGAACGGATGGTGGTACCTGCTGGTCGCCGAAGGTGGAACAGGGCCCGGCCATGCGGTGACCATCGGTCGGGCACGTTCAGTTACGGGCCCCTACGAGGCTCACCCGGATGGTCCGCTTCTTACCCACCGCAGCACCTCCCACCCGGTACAGAACACCGGCCACGCCGACCTCGTGGATCTCCCTGACGGCAGTTGGGCGATGGTCTACCTGGGTGCGCGGCCGCTCGGCGAGTTCCCGCGATTCCATGCGAACGGACGCGAAACCTTCCTCACCGGCATCGACTGGGCTGAGGAGTGGCCCGTGGTCATCCCGGACCGCTACCAGGAGCCCCAGCCGGCAACGTCCTTCATTGAAGACTTCCGGGCGCCCGAACTGCATCCGCGTTGGATCGCCCCGGGCGTCTCTCCCGCAAGCTTCTGCCACCGCGAGGGAACCGTGGGCATCACCCTGGATGCAGGGCGAATGCCCGAAGAAAAGGAAGCCAAACGGCTGCTCGCGGTACGCGCCCGTGACGCAGAGTGGCAGGTGAATGTGGATGCACCCGCCGGTGACCTGACACTGATCGTCCGTGTTGATGATTCTCACTGGGCTGGGATAGAGCGCCGAGGTGATGTCCTGTCTGCCCGCGCAGTCATTGGGCCTCTGGACCAGATACTTGCATCCGCTAAGGGCATGCCGCTGACCGCGCCCCTTGCGCTGCGGGCAGTGGGGAACCCACAACAGCACGGTGTTCGAACGGGGCCGGACCGGGTCGAGCTGGGCTACCTGCAGGACGGCTTCACAGTACTGGCCACAATTGACGGCCGGTACCTCTCCACAGAGGTCGCAGGAGGGTTTACAGGCAGAGTCATCGGGGTAGAAGCGCTGGCCGGACAAGCGCGAGTGGGCGCCTTTGAGTACTCGGCCGGCGCCACTGTACCCGCCGCCACCGTCGAGTCTTGAGAGGTAGAATCATGAACGAATCAACCGAACCTCCGGACCCGCTGCGTTGGGCGATCGCCGGGGCCGGAACCATTTCCCGAAGCATTGTTCCTGACCTGCAACTCATTCCCGGCAACCGGGTAGACATTGTCTTCAGCAGAGACAAAGCCAACGCAACCCGCTTCGCCGAGGAGTTCGGGCTGCCCCGCTGGACCGACAACTTCGCATCGCTGATCAGTGATCCCGGTGTTGACGTGCTCTATCTGGCAACGCCGTTCGCTACCCACGCTGCGATGGCCCGTGAGGCGCTGCTGGCCGGCAAGCATGTGGTTGTCGAAAAGCCCATGGCCATGAATGCAGCTGAGGTCGAGGAGTTGTTCGCCCTGGCACGCAGCCTGGGCCTGTTCCTCATGGAGGCCATGTGGATGAAGTTCAACCCTGCGTTCCGGCACCTCTTCGAGCTCCTGGATTCCGGGTTGATCGGGAAACCTTCAAGCCTGCGGGCGGGGTTCGGTTTTCCGCTGATTGCTGATGGTGGCAGCCGGTGGGACGTGGCACGCAGCGGCGGGACACTGCTGGACCAGGGGATCTACCCCGTCACGCTGGCTCATGCGATCTTCGGCGAGCCGACAGGCATCCACGCGCGCGGGCGCGTCAGAGAAGACGGGCTCGACTTCGCCGAGCACTTCACCCTGGATTTCGAAGAGGGCCATTTTTCCCACTGCGCGAGTTCGATGACTGAATTTGTCGACCCCTCAGCGTCGATCAGCGGCACCTTGGGCTGGATCACGCTCCCGGGCATGTTTTGGACATCAACGACGCTTCTTGTCCACGCAGGCGCCTGGGCCAAGATGTTCGATCCCGAGCCGATGGAGCACGAACGTGAAGGCAACGGGTACGTTCCCATGCTCAGGGCTGCCGGGGAGGCCATCCGTTCAGGAGTAACCGAGCATCCGATACATCCCGGATCAGAAACAGTTGCCGTTTTCCGCACGCTGGACACCATCAGCCGTCACGTCAAGGATTCCGTTGCAGGGGTTACGCTGGAAGGCTCCCAAGGAGCCATACTAACTGAAGTCAGCGATTATGCCTGACGCGGCCCCAGGGGGCACGGCGCCAACGACGCATACGTCGGGCCGGGGCTGCCCGGAAACCGAGGCTCCCCGTTTGCCCGAGGCTGCAGGACCGCTGCCGGCTCCGTCCGGTGACCCGTTGGAGCCGGCCCGCCAACCTGAATCCGGGGTGGGAACGGTCGGGCGTGGCACTGTTGCCCTTCTGGTCGTTTCGACATTTGGTGGGGCGATGGCCCTGATCGTCCCTATGGCCTTTACGCTCGCGCTTCGACTCGATGCGCTTGCCCACGGGCGGCAGGAACTGCTCGGCTACACGATCGGCATTGGGGCCCTCTTTTCACTGCTTGCCTCACCCCTCACGGGAATTTTGAGTGACCGGACATGCAGCCGTTGGGGCCGCCGTCGTCCGTTCACTGTTGGGGGGTTGATCCTGGGGCTCGCCGCGACCCCCATCATGGCGTTCGCGCCCGATCCGTTCACCCTGACTGTGGGGTGGGTGTTGTGCACGGTCGGATGGGGCACCGCAGTGGGTTCCATCGGCAACTACCAGGCGGACCGGCTGCCCCTCCACCAACGGGGAAAAGTGTCTGCGCTCACAGGACTGACCATGCAGGTTTCTCCGGTCGCAGGGATCCTCCTGATCGGACTCGTGAGCAAAGACGCCCTCTGGGTTTTCGGCATCCCTTCCCTGGTAGGAGCCGTGTGCGTAGCCGCTTTCATCATCTTCGTGAAGGAAGCCGACACCCGGGGAGCGGTGTTCCATGAACCACTCTCACTTCTGAGGTTGATGAGGAGCTTTGGTTTCAACCCGCGGAAGGAGCGGGACTTTGCGTGGACCTGGCTGGGCAGGTTCGTCTTCTTCTTCGGGCTGTCACTGACCACCAGCTTCAGCACCTTTTTCTACGCCCAGCGTCTTGGGATCGAAATTTCCATGGTCGCCTCCGTCCTGGCAGTGATCTCAACAGCCAGCGTTCTGAGCGCCACCGTAGGGTCCCTCGGGGCAGGCTGGTTATCTGACCACTGGGCCAGGCGCCGGCCGTTCATCATGGCCGCCACGGTCCTGTTCGCCTTGGGTGCATCGATTACCGCCTTCGCGGACGATCTGACCTCCCTTGTAGCGGGCACACTATTGTCATCGCTTGGGATCGCGGTCTTCAGCGCCGTGGGCCAGGCGTTGGTCCTGGACGTCCTGCCCCACCGGGAAACACAGGCCGGACGCTTTATGGCCATCACCAGTTTTTCGCAAAAGATACCCGGAGCACTTGCCCCGTTCGCCGCCACGGCGCTGCTGTCCCTGGCAACCGTCGGTGACCAGAAGAACTACACCCTGCTCTACCTCAGCTCCGGCCTCTTGGCGCTGGCCGGAGGGCTCATCACCTTGCTGGCGGTGCGTTCAGTCCGCTGAAAGCGGACCGCTCTATAACGAGAACCCACTCTCAACAAACGGCTGGCAACCGCTCGCGACCACGTCCCTACCAACAAACCATTTTGTAACATTCCGCAGGAGGAAATCTGTGCTCAGGCCCCGCACCACGATCACCCGTGAACTTGTAAACCTCGATGGCCTCTGGCGCTTCGCCCTCGAAGACGCCGACGTTCCCCGGCCCTGGACAGCGAGCTTGGAAACCAAGCTCGAGGCCCCGGTACCGTCCAGCTACAACGACCTCTTCACCGATCCCAAAATCCGCGACCACGTGGGATGGGTCTGGTACCAGCGGGCCGTGCGCGTGCCCCGCGGCTGGACAGGGGAAAGAGTGCTTCTCCGACTGGACGCAGCCACACACGAGGGCAAGGTCTATGTTGACGACGTTCTCGTCGCCCGGCACGTGGGCGGCTACACCCCCTTCGAAGCCGACATCACCGAACACGTCTCCCCGGGTGGTGAATTCAGACTCACGGTCGGTGTGAACAATGAGCTGACCAACGCAACCATTCCCCCCGGCAGCATCACCGTGACCAAAGACGGGCGCCGCCAGCAGACCTACCTGCACGACTTCTACAACTACGCAGGCCTGGCCCGGTCAGTGTGGCTCTACAGCAAACCCGAGCAGCACATCACCGACATCACCATCGTCACCGGCACTCTGGGGCATACAGGAGTCGTTGACTATTCCGTGACAGCAAGTCACGAGACCAGAGTCCGCGTCCGAGCCCTGGACGCCGCAGGACAGGAAGTCGCGTTCGGAGAAGGCAACAAGGGAACCCTCAGCATTGAGAGCGTCACACTGTGGCAGCCTGGTGCCGCCTACCTGTACGACCTCGTGGTTGAGCTCCTCGATGGCGACGAGGTAATCGACAGCTACACAGAGCCGTTCGGTGTCAGGACAGTCGAAGTGCGCGGAACCCAGTTCCTCATCAACGGAACACCGTTCTACTTCACCGGCTTCGGCAAACACGAGGACACAGCAGTCCGCGGCAAAGGACACGACAACGCCTATCTCGTGCACGATTTCCAGCTCCTGGATTGGGTGGGAGCGAATTCCTTTAGAACCTCTCATTACCCGTATGCAGAAGAAGTGTTGGAGTTCGCCGACCGCAACGGCATCGTCGTCGTCGACGAGACGGCTGCCGTCGGGCTGAACCTGGTGTTCAGGGCGGACTCACCGGCGTGGGTCCCAAGCCCACTTTCTCTCCGGACACCTTCAACCATGAAACCCAGGCCGCCCACGCCCAGCACCTTCGTGAAGTCATAGCACGCGATAAAAATCACCCCAGTGTCGTCATGTGGAGCATCGCCAACGAGCCGGCCTCAAACGAGGACGGAGCACGGGAGTTCTTCGAACCACTCGTGCAGCTCGCGCGGGAACTGGACCCCACCCGCCCCCTGACCTACGCCGCGGTCATGTTCGCCACCTTCCAGAACGACAAAATCGCCGACCTCTTCGACGTCCTCAGCATCAACCGCTACTACGGCTGGTACGTCTTCACCGGTGACCTCGCCACCGCCGAGCAGTACCTCGAGGGCGACCTGCGCGGCTGGGTGGAGGCCTTTGGCAAGCCCATCATGATGAGTGAATACGGCGCCGACACCATGCCCGGACAGCACTCCGTCTGGGACATGCCCTGGAGCGAGGAGTACCAGCAGTCCTACCTCGCCATGAACCACCGTGTCTTTGACAGGATCGATGCTTTCATCGGGGAACACGTCTGGAACTTCGCGGACTTCCAAACCTCCAACGGCATCCACCGCGTGGACGGCAACAGAAAAGGTGTTTTCACACGTGACCGGAAACCAAAGGCCGCAGCACACACCCTGCGTGCCCGATGGACAGGCCTCGACGGCACCAAACCTTCCGGGAACGAAAGAGGAATCCCAGAAAAAGCGGAGACAGAAGCCAGCCCCGTACCGGCCCTTGAGGAAGCAAAATGACTCAAACCACCAAACCCCTGACTGGCTCACGCTCCATCCGTGAGTGGCTGGACCACCCGGCGGGAGGCCCTCTGCTGAGAGGAATGCTCACCGAATCCGGGCAGGACGAGGCAGCCCTAAAACCCATCGAACACTTCGCAATCCAGCAACTGGTTGAGCTCGGGGGCGGCCAGTTTCCGCAACCACTTCTCGATCAACTGGTGCGGGACGCCAATGGGGGAGTGGCTCCCGACGTCGACGCTGCAGGCTCCGACGCCAGTGCCGAGCCAGGGCCCTGGACTCGAACGCCTCTCAAACGGAAGGTTCTCTGGCAAGACGGTGATCGTCACGGGCGCGGCCTCCGGCATCGGCCGGGCCACCGCATCCAGGATCTGCTCGGGAAGGGGGTACTGTCATTGCTGTAGACATTGCCGCTGACCGCCTCGACGCCCTTGTCGAGGCCCACCCGCAGGCAGAAATAGTCGCAGTTCCGGCAGATATCACCAAGGACGAGGACATTGCCAGGATAGTTGAAGCAGCCGGCGCCCGGGTCGACGCGCTGGCAAACGTCGCCGGGATCATGGACGACATGACGCCACTGCACGAGGTCTCCGATGACGTCTGGAACCGCGTGTTCGCAGTGAATGTCGACGGGATGTTCCGCCTGACCCGGGCGGTCCTCCCACTCATGATCACCGCCGGGCGAGGCTCCATCGTGAACGTTGCCTCAGAGGCTGCCCTCAGAGGCAACTCCGCGGGGCTGGCCTACACCGCCTCCAAACACGCCGTTCTCGGCATAACCCGCAGCACCGCATTCATGTACGCACCTCAAGGCATCAGGGTCAACGCAGTGGCCCCAGGACCGGTGGCGACAGGCATCGAAGCGAATTTCACATCGGAACATGGTGCCAAACGGCTGGGCCCGTTCATGCAGATGATCCCGCCCGTGGCAGAGGCATCGCAGCTGGCTGCGTCCATCACGTTTCTGCTCAGCGACGACGGAACAAACGTTTCAGGGGCTGTCCTGCCCTCGGACGGTGCATGGTCAGTCCAGTGAGCACACAAGGCTAGGCGCTCCAGGGGAGGGGTTCACATACCGCCAGTTCCCTCCCCCGGAGCGGCACGAAGGCTCAGTAAGGACGTAAGAGGCCGGTGTAATACCTCGATTCCGTCTTCCACGACTACGAGCAGTTGCTCATGTATGAGACCTCCTGCCGTCACTCGCTCACCAACAGCACGACAAACAAGAGATGGGCAGGACGAACTTCTCTGCCAGGCCGTTAGCCACTCCATCAAGAAGGCACTCAATGAGCGCACGCGCGGCACCCTTGTCATCCACGGGCACCCGAGCGATTCACCGTTGCCCGCAGCGACGACGTTGTCCTCGGCACTACAAGAGAACTTCCATCCTGGCGCTCCCGATGATGATCAGATGTGCAAACAGTAAAGAAAGGACACCAAGGTGACGGCTGAACCCGGTATGTGGCGGCCCGAGGATGATTGGACCCTGCTTATTGGCCAAAAGATCGAGATTCACGAACAGGGAAGAATCCTCGATGAAGGCCGCGTAGAGGACGTGACAAAGGACGGCTACGTCCTCTGGCTGGAAATGGATGGAGCGACGTGCCGCCGCATCATTGAGAAGAGCCCTGTACGCCAGGTGAAGGTCCTTTGAGGACCGCCCCATCTGGAATAGGGCGACGCACCGGCAACCGTCAGCGTCGATCGAGCGAGTGTCAGGTCGCGCCGACGAGTGGCCCACCAGGGCATCCTGGTCCGGCATGCGCCGGCCTTCATCATGGCTCACAGCCATAGAACGGCGGTCCAGCCCTACTCGTCCTCCGGCGAGGCGATGAACCGCATCAACGTCTCCATGAGGTGCAGCGTAGGTCGCTCGGGATCGAGAAGACACTGTATCCGGAGCCCATCGATCATCGCCATCACCATCGTCACCTTGTCAGCGGCGCTGAGTTCCTCACTGTCCTGCGTGGTGGCAAGGCGCTTGCTCGTGAAATGCTGACGCATTCTCTCGCGCCGGGCGATAAAGAAATCGTGTGCCGGGTGGCTGGGATTCGTTGCGGCGATCGTAATGGCAAGCCAGTTCCGCATTTGATCCGGATGCGCAAATTCCTCTTCGAGAATGCCGCTCAGAACCCGTTCCCTGGGCACTTTGGACTGCATAATGCTGCGGGCAAGGTTCAGGTCGTCGGCATCGCGTTGGGCGAGGGCGGCCAAGAGGAGATCATCCTTCGTGGCGAAGTGCCGGAGCAGTGCGGCGTGGGTCACGTTCGCCCGGGCAGCAATGTCCCGAAGGGAAGCACGCTCATAGCCGTGCTGGGCAAAGCTCGCTGAAGCGGCGCGCACGATCTCCGCACGCCGCGCTGGAGTCGACGCGTAGGGCCCGCGGCGCCTCGGGCCGACCTTCTGTCCGGCGGCTGTTTCGGAAGTGGTCGTCACGGAACTGATCCTTTGTTTTGCAGGCAGCGGTTTCTAAAGAGGGTCTTGCCGATTGTAACCATGATGGATACTATTCTGGAATGTAACCAAGGTGGTTACATTTACTGGGTTCGACGTCACGGTCGCCCAGCTCCGTCCGCGATGTCGCGGGTGAGGAGCCACCCGATAAAGGAGTCACAGGTGACTACGAACGAGCGCGAGGCGACCGGTGTTGTTGGCGGCATGACGGCCGCCCAGCCGGTGCCCGGTAACCAGCCCCCCATCGGCGAGGCCGACAACCCTGTCGGAACCCAAGTAGAGGAGCCCCAGTCACCGGTGAGCCGGGGGTACATCTTCTGGCTGATGATGGCCAGCTTCGGGGCTTCGATGGCCATGATGGTGCCGCTCTCCTACGGCATCGCGGTACGGATCACTGAACTCGCTCCTGGCCGGGAGGAAGTGCTCGGCTACATCACCGGCACCGCACAGCTGATCTACCTCATCATCAGTCCAATGATCGGGATCTGGAGTGACCGCATGCGGTCCCGGTTTGGGCGCCGCACGCCGTTCATCTTCTTGGGCACGGCGATCGGTATGGCCGGCCTGATCGTGATGGGCTCGGCTCCGAACCTGCTGATCGTTGGGGCAGGCTGGGTCTTGGGGATGTCCGGATGGTCTATATCCGGGGCAGCGATCCAGAACCTGATGGCCGATAAGCTGCCCGAACAACAGCGCGGCCGTGTCTCCGCCCTTACCGGACTGATGACCCAGATCGCGCCCGTCCTCGGCATCGGGATCGCCTACGCGGTCTCGTCCAACACTCTGCTGGTCTTCCTTCTGCCAGGCCTGATTGGGGCTGTGCTCCTGGCACTGTTTCCGATTATCAAGCCCGAAGGCAGCTCGAGAGACCTTGCCCCCCTCCCGGAGGTCACCTCCAGGCCGCTGGTCGCCAGCTACGGCTTCAACGTGCGCAAGTACCCCGACTTCGCGTGGAACTGGCTGGGCCGTTTCGTGTTCTTCATGGGCCTGTACTTCAACACCACCTTTGGCACGTTCTTCTACGCACAGCGCCTCGAGCTCCCGGTCCGTGAGGTGGCCGGTGTCGTCGCCACCATTGGCATGCTGGGCGTAGTCGCCGCCGCCGGAGGCGCGCTGCTTGGCGGGTTCCTGTCCGACAAACTCCAACGCCGGCGTCTGTTCGTACTCATCGCCGCGATTCTCTTTGTCGCAGGGGCAGTGGCGGAGGCCTTTGCCTGGTCGTTGCCCCAACTGATAGTCGGCGCCGTGCTCATGCAGACTTCCATCGCCGTGTTCGCGACGGTCGACCAGGCCATCATCTTCGCTATCCTGCCGAACCGCACCGAAACCGGCCGCTACATGGCCGTCGTGGCCTTCGCACAGAAGATACCCAGCGCCGTCGCCCCGCTCATCGCTTCCATTGTCATCACCCTAGGTGCCGTGGGAACGGAGAAAAACTACACCCTCCTGTACCTTGCCGGCGCTGTCCTTGCCCTGCTGGGCGGTTTGGTGATCGCGCTCAAGGTCAAAGCAGTTCGATAGTCGCCCTGCCCACTGAAGGAAGAAGGATTAGACATGGGCGGAACGCCCTACGATCTGACCGTTGACAGCGGCGGAGACCAGTTCCCGGTCACCGGAACTACCCCCAGGCTCTCCCGAAACCTGGTTCCGACGCCGCGACCCCATATGAGCTCGAGGCAGTCGTCGACGACGTGCCGCAACCGGCGGCAAGGTCCAATAGTCACCTGTACGTTCCCTGGCCCTGGCAGGCACTGCGCAGCCGGCAACGCGTCCAGTGGCGCGTCCGGCCTGCTGCCCCGACTGCAGAGTGGTCCGAGTGGTTTGCATTCGAAGCCGGACTCCTCGACCAAGACTGGACAGCCTCGTGGATCTCCCCGCCAGAGCACGAGGACCCTGGCTACGGCCGACGCCCTGCGCACATCCTTGCCACGGAGTTCGAGCTGCCCGCCGGAGTGAGATACGCCCGCCTGTACGCCACCGCACTCGGCCTTTACACTGCGGCGGTCAATGGACAGCCAGCCGGGGCGGCGGAACTCTCCCCGGGATCGACGTCGTACGACCGCACACTGTACGCCCAGGCATCCGACGTAACGTCTTCGCTGACACCGGGACGGAACCGGATCGAAATCGAGCTCTCTGACGGCTGGTACCGGGGCCAAGTCGGCGCCTTCCGGGTGCCTGCCGGCTGGGGCACCACGGTAGGGGCCCGGGCCGAACTGCACATGGAACTGGCAGATGGATCCCATCAGGTCATTGTCACGGACAGCACCTGGACAAGCGCGCCATCGACAACCATCCGCGCAGACCTCATGGACGGGCAAACCGTCGACCTTACATCCACCCCTGCGCCGGCCGTGAAAGCCCTCGCCGACGTTATTGAGGCTCCGCCGATCGACTGGTCGCCCGCTCCGCCCGTGCGCGTCATCGAATCGCGTCCGCCGGAGCGCTTTCACGAGCTCAAACCGGGTGTGTGGGTAGCCGACTTTGGACAGAACGCGTCCGGATGGATCCGGCTGGAGGACCTCGGTCCCGAAGGCGCCCGCACGGTGATCGAGTACGGCGAACACATCGACCCGGACGGCGACCTCTCAACCTCCCACCTCGATTCCCACCGGCCCGGAGAGCCCACGAGCATCTTCGCCCAGCGCGACGAAGTAACGGCTGGCACCGATGCCGCGGTCTTCGAACCGCGCCACACGGTCCACGGCTTCCAGTACGCCCGCATCAGCCGCGACGGAACCACCCTGAATCCCGCAAAACTGACCATGCAGGTCGTCCACAGCGACCTCCGCCGGACCGGCGAATTCTCCTGCAGCAACGAGGACCTCAACCACCTGCACCGCATCGGCGAGTGGAGCTTCCTTGGGAACGCCGTCGATGTGCCGACGGACTGCCCGACGCGGGAGCGACTGGCGTGGACAGGCGACTACCAGGTGTTCATCTCCACTGCCACCAGGCTGCGGGACGTCCTCGGGTTCAGCCGCAAGTGGCTGAGGTCCGTGCGCGATGACCAGCTCGAGGACGGCAGGATAGCCAACTTCTCCCCGGACGGACGTCGCATCAAAAACAAGCTCGATGACCAGTTCGCGATGATGACCGGTTCGGCAGGCTGGGGGGACGCCATCGTGGCAGTGCCCTGGGAACTCTACAAGGCGTACGGCGACGGAACAGTCCTGGCCGAGAACTGGGACGCCATGGAGCGCTGGGTGCGGTGGGCCCTAGAGAAGGCACGCACAACCCGCCACCACGCCCGCGCCCAGCAGTCTCCCGAGCCGGAGCCCTTCGAAATGTACCTGTGGGACGGGACGTTCCACTGGGGCGAATGGATCGAGCCCCAGAAGCGTGACGCGGACGGGAAACTGATCAACCCCGTCCAAGACAACCCCATGGCCTGGTTCACCCAAGATAAGGGCGAGGTCGCAACGTCATACCTCTACCGGTCCACAGCCACGCTCGCCCAGATCGCACGGGCCCTCGGACGGATCGAGGATGCGTCGAAATACGCAACAATCGCCGACTCCGTACGGGAGGCGTGGCAGGCCGCCTACCTTCGTCCGGATGGAACCACTGTCACCGACACCCAGGCTGCCTACGTCCGCGCCCTGTCGTTCGGCCTCCTGCCCGAGCAGGACTGCGGGAAGGCGGCCGACCGGCTCGTTGCGCTCATCCGTTCCGCGGGCACACATTTGGGAACAGGATTCCTTTCCACCGGAGATCTCCTACCCGTCCTTGTGGCTGCCGGCCGGGCGGATGTCGCCTACGAGCTGCTCCTGCAGCGCACCGCACCGTCCTGGCTCTACATGGTCGACAAGGGCGCGACGACGATCTGGGAAGCCTGGGAAGGGATTGACGATGAAGGTAATGCCTACGAGTCCCTGAACCACTACAGCAAGGGAACGGTGCTCCGGTTCCTTCACGAGTACACGCTTGGCCTGCGACAGGCCCAAGACTCAGTGGCCTGGCGCTCCATCGTCATCGCGCCAACCCCTGGCCAGGACTTACTTGGGCTCGCGGCTCGCACGAAACCCCCAACGGAACGATCAGGGTTCACTGGCAGCTCGACGGCGACGAGCTCCGCATTGATGCCGACATCCCCGCGGACACGTCCGCCCGCATCGTCTTCCCCGATGGTTCCCAACACACGGCCGGCCCCGGAAGATTCCGTGCCGGCAGCGCCTTACTGCAGACAAGCACCACAGATACACGCCACTCCGCGGCAAGAGTTTGAAAACAAGCCCAGTTAGGGCGCCAAGACGACACTCACAGAAGAGGATGACATGACGACTTTCCCGAACGGCTTCCTTTGGGGCGCGGCGACTGCCGGCCACCAGATTGAAGGCAACAACGTCAACAGTGACTGGTGGGCGCGCGAACTGACCATGCCCGGCATGGAGCTCTCAGGGGACGCCTGCGACAGCTACCACCGCTACCGGGAGGACATCGCGCTCCTCGCCGACGCTGGCCTGACCTCCTACCGGTTCAGCCTCGAGTGGTCACGGATCGAGCCCGTTCCCGGGCATTTCTCCAAGGCAGAGCTCGCCCACTACCGCCGCATGATCGAGTACTGTTTCGAACGGAACATCACACCCGTCGTCACCCTGCAGCACTTCACCACTCCGCAGTGGTTCGCGAACGACGGCGGCTGGCTGGCCCCCGATGCGTCAGAGAAGTTCCAGCGCTACGTCAAAGCCACCACGGACATCCTCGACGGTGTCCAGTGGGTCGTGACCATGAACGAACCGAACATGCAGGCGGCCATCATGACCGCCATGCGCCGGATGCAGCAGAGCCCGGATTCCCAGTGGCAGAGCCCCACCGTCGAAGGCGAGGAGGAGAAGAAACAGTCACACGGCGAGTTCCTCACCTACGCAGATCCCGAGATCGGGCGCACCTTCACGGCCATCCACCATGCCGCCCGCGAGATTCTTAGGGCCAATATCAGTGCCAAGGTCGGGTGGACCATTGCCGCGGGTGCGCTCACCGCAGTCCCCGGCGGGGAGGAGAAACTGCTCGAGATCCGGTACGGCAAAGAAGACGTCTACTGGGAAGGCAGCCGCGGCGACGACTTCGTCGGCGTACAGGCCTACTCCAGCCAGCAAGTCGACGCCAACGGACTCGTACCGCACACGCCATACCCCGACAACACCCTCGTCGGCACCGAATACCGCCCCGACGCACTGAGCATGGCCGTCCGCCACGCTTGGGACATCACCGGAGGAGTGCCCGTCCTCATCACGGAAAACGGGATCGCGACCGCAGATGACAACCAGCGGATCCGCTACACCACCGAGGCGCTGCAGGGCCTTCACCAGGCCATGACTGACGGCATTGACGTGCGCGGCTACCTCCACTGGTCACTCCTGGACAACTTCGAATGGGGACACTGGGAGCCCACGTTCGGCCTGATAGCCGTCGACAGGGAAACCTTCGCCCGTACTCCCAAGCCAAGCCTCGCCTGGCTCGGCCGCGTCGCACAACACAACGAACTCGACATCGAGGTCCTCTCATGACAACCGCTTTCGCCGACGTCTCAGCTACCCCCGTTGCTGAGCTCCTGTCCCTAACTGGCCGCCAAGCGGTAGTCACCGGCGGCGCCCAAGGACTCGGCAAAGCCATCGCCTGGCGGCTGGCAGAAGCCGGGTCCAACGTCCTCATCGGCGACGTCAACGCCGAAAGGGCACGAGTCGCGGCGGACGAAATCTCTCAACGCTTTTCCGTGCAGGCCCTTGGTGTCGCCATGGACGTCACTTCCTCCGAATCTGTCCAGGCCGGCGCGTCAGCTGCGGCCGAAGAATTCGGCGGCATCGACATCTGGGTGAACAACGCAGGCATCTTCCCGAGCGTCCCGGTCCTCGAAACACCCGATCACACCTGGGAGCAGGTGTTCGCCGTCAACACCCGGGGAGTCTTCAACGGCTCCCGCGAAGCAGCACGCCACATGACCGGAGGTAAGAGCGGCGGAGTGATCATCAACATCATCTCGACCGCCGGATTCACGGGAACGGCCCCGGGGCTCTCCGCCTACGTCGGATCCAAGCACGCCGTCCGCGGCATGACGAAACAGATGGCACTCGAATTCGCCCCCCTCGGGATACGCGTCCTCGGCGTAGCCCCTACATTCGTGCCCACCGAGGGCAACATGGCCGCAGCTGCCGCGCACCCGCCCAGCGAGCCGGGCGGAACCATGGCCGTCATGACGAACAGCCTCATAGGCCGCATCGGAACCCCTGACGACATCGCACGCGTCGTTTTATTCTGCGCGAGCGATCTGTCCACCATCATGACAGGAAGCACCCTCCTCGCCGACGCCGGACAAACCATCTGACCCAAAAGGGTGACCACCGCAGCACACCAATCAGCATTACTATTCGGCGGCAGCGAACGGCCAAGGCTGACGTCCCTCCGGTAATTCCCGGCTGCACCGCCTGGCGGTTCCCCGCGGACGGCTCGCAGGCAGCTGTTCGCTCTCATACCAATGACTAACCCACGAACCGACAGGACCCGAAAAACAATGACGCAACCCGCCGCCCGCATCGTTTGCAATCCCATGGATCTCGCCTACCGATACCAGGACATCCGCTTCTCCGGGGTAGTACGGGATACGAAGATTGGGGAACCACGCCGGACCGTCCACCGAGAAGCCGCTGACCCGTCGATCGTCCTGTACCGCCAGCGCTATTACCTCTTCGCGTCCATGTCGGCCGGATTCTGGCACTCCACGGACCTGGTGAGCTGGGAGTACCAGGCGACCTCGAAGCTGCCGGCCCTCGATTACGCTCCGGATGTTCGTGAGGTCGACGGCGCTCTCTACATCAGCGCTTCGCGCAAAGAAGATAACTGCCCCTTTTTCCGAAGTGTCGACCCGTTGTCCGACGACTTCACTGAAGTAACGCCGGGCACATTTTCGTTCTGGGACCCCAACCTCTTCCAAGACAGCGATTCGAAGACCTACCTCTACTGGGGATGCGACAACGAGACGCCGCTTTACGGTGTCGAGGTCGATGACTCGTTCAAGCAGCTCGGAGAGCCACTGCCGCTGATCTCATCCGACACGGATGCGCACGGTTGGGAGCAAATGGGCGAGGACTACATTCGGAAAGTCCCGCAGACAGAGCAGGAGAAGCTGGTCGCTCAGTTCACAGGCACGACTCCCTATATCGAAGGCGCCTGGATGACAAAGCGTGAGGGAACCTACTACCTTCAGTACGCGGCACCGGCCACCGAACTGAACACCTATGCCGACGGCTACTACACAGCCAACTGCCCGCTTGGCCCCTTCACGTACTCCGAAAACAGTCCCTTTTCGTCCAAACCGGGAGGATTTATTACCGGCGCCGGTCACGGCAGCACCTTCCAGGACCGCCACGGAAACTGGTGGCATGCGGCGACCATGCGCATTTCCGTCAACGACGTTTTCGAACGACGGATCGGTCTCTTCCCGGCGGGATTCGACGAGGATGGCGTCCTCTTCTGCAACCAGAACTTCGCCGACTACCCTTACGAGGTGCCGGACGGCCCGTTCGACCCTTGGACACCGCCACAGTGGATGCTGCTTTCCTATAAAGCGAGAGCCACGGCGACATCCTCAAAGCCCGGACACGCGCCGACCCAAGCCGTTAATGAGAACATTCGAACATGGTGGGCGGCGGCAGGACGCGACCCAGGGAGTCTCTGACAATCGACCTCGGCGCACCAAAGACAATCCACGCCCTCCAGATCAACCTTGCCGACCACGAGCTCGGTTCCATCGCGCCGGAAGCACCCAAGGGTGTCGACCAGGGCCACTCCTGGCGGGGAATCATGACGGACCACCAACCGGCAGAACTCGTCCTTGAAATCTCGACTGACGGAAACGCCTGGGCTGCCGTGAGTGACACCCGTGGTACCGGCAGCGACCGGCCCCACGCGCTCACCGTCCTCGATGGACCCCGCCGCGGGCGCTATGTGCGCATTACCAGTGGCCGCCTTCCCTTCGGGGGAACTTTCGCTGTCAGCGGTTTGCGGGTCTTCGGGCGCGGTGATGGCTCCGCCCCGGCTCCGGTTCTCGCCCGTGCGCATCGTATTGACGGGCGCACGGCACGGATCGAGTGGGAACCGTGTGAAGAAGCGAGTGGTTACAACGTTCGCTACGGCTCCGACCCAGACAAGCTGTACCACAGCTGGCAAGTTCACGGCCGCAACCACTTGGATCTTCGCTCGCTCAACGCAGGAACCTATTACTGGGCGGCAGTCGACGCTTTCAGCGAAAACGGAATTGCAGCAGGTCACACAGTGCCAGTAGGTCTGTGACAGATGTACGGAAAACTCCTCAAGTAAGGATTGGCCAGTGACTGAACCCCGGACGCCGGATGTTGCCACCGAGACAGAGTGGGCTGAAAAAAGCCGACGTCGTGGCACCTCCGCAACAATTTATGACGTTGCCAAGGTGGCTGGTGTGCATCCGTCCACGGTCTCCCGGGCACTAAGCAATCCGGGAAGGGTCAGCGCCAAGACCCAGAAACTCGTTGAGGATGCGGCTGCCCGCCTGCATTACCAAATCAACCCTTTTGCCCGTGCCCTGCCCACCGGCAAAACAAGCACTTTTGGTTTGATCGTTGCGGACATCACCAACCCCACTTTCTTCGACATCCTCCGCGGCGCCCAGGCCGCCGCTTCCGTGCGTGATTACACGCTGGTGTTGGCGGAGTCAGCAGAATCCGCTGTTACTGAAGTGACTGCCGCGCGCAGGGTGATGGCAACGGCGGAGGGTCTGATTCTTGCCAGCCCGCGGATGGATGACGACGAAATCCGCGCCCTTGCTGCTGACAAGCCGGTGGTTGTCATCAATCGTGAGGTCAAGGGTGTTCCCTGCGTCATCCCTGATGTACGAAAAGGTATCGGGGAGGCGGTACGCAGCCTTGCCGCTGCTGGCCATGAAAAGCTAGCATTTGTCGCTGGCCCTCCAGGCTCTTGGATGTCAGCTCACCGCTGGGCAGGCATGCAGGCTGCTTGTGAATGGTCCAGGCTCCAGGCGGTACGTTTGGAATCCATCAAGCCAACGGTCGACGGCGGCCGTTTGGTGGCCTCCGACGTGCTAGCTGGCCGGGCCACCGCAGTGCTGACCTACAACGACCTCCTGGCCATCGGCCTCATGCAGCAACTTCAGGCGGCCGGCGTCGTGGTGCCGGACCAGATGAGCATTGTCGGCTTCGATGACATTTTCGGGGCGAACTTTACCTCCCCGCCGCTCACAACCGTTCGTTCTCCATTGGGGGAGTGCGGATCGAGGGCTGTCACCCAGTTACTTGCGCTGCTGCACGGCGGCGGGGCGTCCCCCCAAACCTTGTGGGTAGAGACGGAACTGGTCTTGCGAGGTTCCAGCGGCCGGCTCCTGACAAGCTGATGCTGCTAGACCAACCTGGACGGCGACTTACCGCAGTCACGCTGGTGACGTCTCTGACCATGGCCACGGCCCCCGCTGACCACTGGGCACGCATCCATTGGTGCCTGTTTTAACTGGCATGCGCAGGTATTCGTGGGCCGGAGTAGCCGGGGCAAATTGCATCGCTTGCGGCGTGTCCGTATAGCCCTGGCGGTTCGGCGTCGGAGGTTTTCGGGCATGACACGACTGGGGTTCTGACGGATTACGGCCCGGTGTTGTGTCCGGCGTGGATGTGTCGTCCGGGGGAGACCCGGCGGAAAACCCAAGTGGTATTGGGGTGTGCGGCGGTCAGGTCATGCCTAGGGTTCGCGGCGAATCCCCGCCAAGACTTGTCCAGGGGTCTGGCACTATTTGGATTGTTCCGAGATGAATGATGACGAGTTCGTCGGTGATGGTCACGTCGTCCCAGGTCAATCGGGCGATGTTTTCAACCTGTTGGCCGAAGACGAGGATGAGGATCGCGGCGGCCCGGTCACGTGCATCGAGAACGTCTCGTGTACGACCCGAGCGCTTCGTCATGTCCTGACCTGACTTGGCTCACGGGCCGGGATCTCTCGGGAGCGTATCGCGCTGACCTGCGGTGATGCGGGCTGCTTCATGGTTTTTCACGCACTAATGGGATTTGTTCTAGTGTCACGGTGGCATTCATCAGGAGGGTGCGGACGGCCTCGGGGGCGACCGGTGTGCAGATTGCGGAGTATGTGCGGGGGCGTCAGCGCATAGTGGAGCACGTCGGTTCGGCGCATACGGAAGCCGAACTCGGTGTCCTACTGGAGCGTGCGCGCGAGTTGCTGGAGAACCCGGCGCAGGGCGTCCTTGAGCTTGGTGTCGAGCGCACGCCTCCAGTGAAGAATCTGGTTGCCCCTGCTGATAATCCGGGCCTGTTCGATATTGCCGGAACGGCAGCAATTCCTGGCCGCGAGGGCCCTGCCCGCGTGGTGTGCACGGACTCGCGGTTGCTGTTCAATGCGTTGGCCTGGGTGTTCACGTCGTTGAAGTTCGATGGCCTCGGTGACGAGGTGTTCCGGGATCTGGTGATCGCCCGGGTCGTGGAACCAACTTCACTGCTGGATGCCGGCAGAGTCCTGCGGGACCTCGGTCAGAGTCCTGCCAGCTACGCGACTATGAAGCGGACCCTTGCCCGGGCAGCTGCGGGTAAGTACCGCGACCGGGTCGCGACCTGGCGCTTCGAGCACGCCAGGACCGACGGAGACGTCTCACTGGTGCTCTATGACGTGACCACCTTGTATTTCGAGGCGGAGAAGGAAGACGAGCTGCGGAAAGTCGGGTACTCCAAGGAACGTCGCGTTGATCCCCCAGATCGTTGTCGGTCTGCTGGTGGATCGCGGTGGGTTTCCGTTGGAGATCGGCTGCTTCGAAGGCAACAAGGCCAAGACGGCAACCATGATCCCGATTATCAAGCAGTTCCAGGTCCGCCACGGCCTGGCCGACATGGTCGTCGTCGCCGACGCCGGCATGCCGGCCTGGCCGACATGGTCGTCGTCGCCGACGCCGGCATGCTTTCAACCGGCAATCTGCGCGAGCTGGACGAGGCGAACCTGCGGTTCATTGTCGGTTCCCGGATGACGAAAGCGCCGAACGATCTGGCCTCGCATTTCCGCTGGCACGGTGACGCGTTCAGCGACGGGCAGCTGACCGATACAGTCACCCCAGGACCGGCCACAAGAATGAGAACAACCCTGATCTGCGTGCCGAACCCGTCCGGGACCCTGCCGCGCACCCGGGATCCCGGCGGGCGGTGTGGGCCAACTCCCGCAAGAGAGCTGTTCATGACAACACAACGCTCACGGCCCAGGAGAACCGGGCACGGGACTGCGGCCAGGGAGTTCCCCAGCCGCCCGCCGGCACAGGGGTGTCCCAGACCTCCCGGTCGTCGGCGGGTCCGACCGGTATCTCCGTCGTCGGCTCAGGCATGGAGGAGCTCGTTGATGACGCGCCGGCCGGCGCGTCGTTCACGGGTTGAGAGGCTGCCCATCAGGTCCACTGCGATCGCAGCCAGGGGTGCACAGCCCTCAGCGAAGGGCTCAGTGATTGCCACCTCCCGGACAATGGCGTTCCCTTCCGGGTCTTCGACCATCCCGAGGGCTGCGGCGAGCTGTTCGGCGTCGCCTTGCATCAGATAACCCTCGATTAGTCCGCTGCCGCCAGTCAGGCCGAACCTGACTGCTACCGCTTCACTGCGCAGGGCCGAGACGCCACCGGGAATGAGGTGATCCTGAAGGATAGGCAGTCCGTCCGGTGTCACCCGGTAGCGGCGGATCCGGTCCTTGTGGCGTGCCAGGACGGGGACGTCCTCGGCGGTCCGGCCGCGGAGCCTGCTTTTGAGGCGTGACTTCTCAGACGGTGAGATCCAGCCCGGGTTGCCGCCAGAAAGCATGGTCAGCGCCGCCCACGCGACCTTGGGGGTCCATGCACGGCCCCGCCGAGTGCCTGCAGCTGCCCGTCGTTCTACTGAAGAGCGATTCAACAGCAAAGCCCTGCCGGCCCTTCCAACGACAGTCAGCTGGCCGGAGCCGACGAGTTGCCGGACCGAAGCCTGGGTAATGCCGAGGCGTTCCCCTGCCTCATGGGTCGTCATTGCTTCGATTGAACTCATACACTAATGCTTTCTTATCGCAGCATATGTGTCAATGCACTAAAGCTGTCCTGAGACAGCATTAGTGCCAATCCCGGGTCAGCACAGGAGGAGGGAGCTGATGTCACCGCTCTTCACCGGAAGATCGCAAGCGGCCCCGTAAAAGCCCTAATCCGCTACTTTCCTGTCCGCGGCATCAGTGCGGACAAACGTAGCAGCGAGCCTTACGTTGGTGAAGGGGTTGCCGGATGTTGGCCTTAATTCCGATTTCAAAAACATCCAAGCACGTAACGGTACCGCATGGGGGAGCGGGGCTGATCTCCGGGCCACAGAATCGGGCTCATAGTCCTGCCGCGGCTCCTCCCAAGGCACGCGCTGCATTCGACCATGTCCTTTTCAGGAACGGCTGGCAGAAGCTGCCAGAGTTTATCGAGTTCGGCAGCGCTGCTGCTGGGGCTGGCGTTCATACCAGTAACCTGTTCCACCGGTAATACCTCCAGCCGATGCAACATTGGCAAGTTGAGGCGGAATGAGCAGGGCGAAATGGAAGAAACTACCGTCTGGGGTGTCCGGCGGCGCCGGGCACCCCAGAGGCCGTGGCTAGCGCTTGACGGCGTCCAGCTTAAGCATTTTGGCGATGACGCCGTCGAGTTCGGAGTCGTCGAAGATCTTCTTCCAGTCGTCCTTGATGATGGTGTCCTTGCCGTACTGGATGGCGATTTCGCAGGCCTCGGAGAACGGGTTGGAGCCGCGCAGGGCGTTGGTGAGGGCGATCTGGACGTGGCCGAACAGCATGGCCTTGGCTGCCTCCTCGGGAACGCCGGCGGTGTGGACGGTTTCGTGGAGGGCCTCGTTGAGGAGGGTGCCGATCATGCAGGCCACGGTCTCCACGAGGGTGGGCTCGAGGATGGCGAGCTGCTTCACGGTGACCCAGTGGACGTCGATGACCGGGGCGTAGATGGTGCGGATGGTCGCTTCGGCAGCGTCACGGGTGGCAGACGGTGCGTCATCGTCGATCGCGGCAACCACGTTCTGCGGGGCGCCCTGGCCGCCGAAAGTGTCGGCCCATTCTTCCTTGGTGGTGCGCTCCAGGAACACGGACGGGTGGCACGGGTGCGCAACGGCCTGGACCACGTCGTCGCGCTTGGCCAGCAGGCCGGCGTACGCGGCGGCCGGGTCTAGGGTGAGGAGGATCGAGCCGGGTTTCATCTGCGGGACGATGCCTTCGGACACGATGCCAAGGACGGTGTCAGGGACGGCGAGGATCACGACGTCGGCGCCCTTCACGGCGTCGTCGGCGGCGGTGATGTCACGGCCTTCGGCCTGGATGCGCTCCTGGCCGGCGGGGGAGTTCTCGCTGTAGAACACGGTGTGGGCGCTCTTCTGGAGGTTCCGGGAAACGCGCATTCCCATTTTGCCACCGGCTCCGATGACGGCGACAGTCAATTTTTCTGCTGACATTTCATTTGCTCCTTAGGAATTCGATGCTGTGCTGGGTCCACTGGTTTTCGAGGCGGATGGTTTCCGCCTCGGAGTCCTGCCAGGGCAGCCAGTGTTCGACGATCTGGTTGATGTTTCTTTGGTGAGGCTGGAAGGTGCTGACCATGTAGTCGTAGTCGAGCAGGCCTTCGCCGAGCGGTGCGCCGGCGTAGGTGAAGCCGACCCACCCGTCTTTGCGGGTGAAGGCGAAGTCCTTGATGTGCATGTTCAGGACGTGGGGTGCGACGGCGTCCATCACCTCGCGCGGCATCTCCAGGGCTGCAATGGTGTTGGCAGGGTCGCTGCAGATGCCGAGCCAGTGGCTGTCCACGCCGCGTATAACGTCCAGGATTCGTGCGGTGGGCACCTGTTCGTAGGTTTCCACCGCGATCTTTACGCCCGCGGCCTCGAACCCGGGCAGGACTTCTTTGAAGATTGCCACGGCTTCTTCTGCCGTTGGGGCATGGCCGGGCGTGTTGAACATGGTCCTCAGCAGGGGTGAGCCCAGGATCCCTGCGATGTGGAGGAACTTCCGCAGGTGCTCGGGGCGGATGCCCTTGGTGCCTAGCTCCAGCGAGATTCCCAGCCGGTCCGCGGTGGCCCGGACTGCTTTCAGTTCGGGGTCCGTCATGGTTTCCAGCGGTGCGTAGTCGCAGACCTGGAAGAGGTCCACGCCCAGGTCCGCGGTCCGCTCGATCGCCTGGTGGATGCTCAGCGGCTCGGAGACCTTATCCGAGAGCTGCCAGAAGAACGCGTAGCTGCTCAGACCGATTCGTGAGCTCATACCGTCACCGCCGCTGCGGCCAGCCGTGCTGCTGTCTCATCAAGGATGGTCTTCAGTGCTTGGGGATCGTGCGCGAAGCGGCCCAGGAACAGGCCGGCGACGGCGGAGTCCAGCTTGGAAATCAGGCCGGGCCCGGCGCTGCCGCCGTAGATCACGCGGCTGTCCGCCTGGCCGGGCAGGCCGCGCAGGTGTGCGTCCAGTCCGGTGATGACGGCGCTGATGTACTCCGGCGTGGCCGGTTCCGAGGCGCCGATGGCCCACTGCGGCTCGTACGCCACAATGGTCCGGCGGGCCGGTGCCAAGGACCGGGCGCGGTTGATGGCCGCATCGATTTGCGCGGAGCAGCGGGTGACCGCTTCATTCACGGATCCCTGCTGCAGTTCCCCGACGCACAGGACGGGCGTGAGGCCGTTGCGGTAAGCCGCGGCGGTCTTCAGCCCGATGACCGTGTCGTCCTCGCCGAAGATCCGGCGCCGTTCGGCGTGGCCCACCTCGACGTAGCGGCAGCCGAGTTCGGCGACGGTTTGGCCGCCGACCTCGCCGGTGTACGCGCCTTCGTCTTCCCAGAAGATGTCCTGCGCGCCGGTGGCAGCCCCTGCGGTTCCGAGGATGCGGGCAGCTTCGGGCAGCACGGGCAGGGTGGGCAGGACAAAGAGCTCGATGTCGCCGTTCTGGATGGCCGGGTGCGCGAATGCGATCGCGGCAACGTCGCGGCAGTAGTCCACCGAACGCTGGTAGCCGAAGTACATCTTCAGGCTGACGCCGATGATGGCCTTCGGTGATGTTCCGCCGGTGGCGGGCTTAGCAGGAAGTGACACCCTCGTAGTCCTTAATCAGGGTGACTTTCTCGGCCGAGGCGGAGGTTTCGTCGAAGGTGTAGGTGAGCCATTCGCGGGCGAGCCGGCGGGCCAGTTCGAGGCCGACGACGCGCTGGCCGAACGTGAGGACCTGGGCGTTGTTGGACAGGATGGACCGTTCGACGGAGTAGCTGTCGTGGGCTGTGACGGCTCGGATGCCCGGCACCTTGTTCGCGGCGATGGCAACGCCCAGGCCGGTGCCGCAGACCAGAAGTGCGCGGTCTGCTTTGCCGGCGGCGACGAGTTCGGCGGCGGCGATGGCCACGGAGGGGTAGGGGGTGTGGCTGGTGGCGTCCACCCCGACGTCGGTGACGGATTCGACCAGGTCGGAGGCTTCCAGGTCAGGCTTCAGGGCTTCCTTGTACTCGTATCCGGCGTCGTCGCAACCGACGACCAGGCGCAGTTTGGCGCTCATGCTTTCTCCTTTATGGTTGTCCGCTCGATGAGCGTGTTGTGGATGGCTCGGATGATCAGTGCCATGGACACCGCTCCGGCGTCGGGGGTGCCGAGGCTTTTCTCGGCGTGCGGGCGCGCACGGCCCACGCGGGGCAACAGCTGGGCGGTGTCATCGGCGGCCTGCTCTGCGGTCACCGCGGCGGCCGCCCAGGCCTCAGTGAGGGACTTGCCGGCTTCGACGCCGGATGCCAGGGCATCGCGGAACGGAACCAGGACGTCCACCAGGGTCTTGTCGCCCGGCTTGGCCTTACCGAAGTCCATGATCGAGGCCGCGGCTCCCGCGACTCCGGCGGCCAGAGCGGCTGCGTCGGGCGCTGTGCTGTCTCCTACGGCGTCGCCGACGGCCCGCAGGGCCATTCCCCAGAGGGCGCCGGACGTGCCTCCGGCCTTGTCGGCCCAGGCGTCTCGCCGGCGAAGTGCAGGGTGGTGGCGGCGCCGGCACCGCGGGCGACGGCGTCTTCCGCAGCGTCGACGGCGGCGCGGACGCCGCGTTCCATGCCGATGCCGTGGTCACCGTCGCCGGCGATTGCGTCGATCCGGCCCAGCTCGTCCGCGTTGGCATCCACCACGGCCCTGGCAGCGCCGAGGGCGGCCAGTGACACGGGCGGCACCAGCGCGGGACTCCGGCGTCGCGTCGGGGATGGAAAGCTCGACGTCGGCCGCCTCACCGCCGGTGGCGTCCAGGGCCTCGGCGGTGACGGCGCCGCGGCGGAAGGCCGGCGTGTCAGCAGGGGCGTTCCAGAGCTTCTCCAGTTCGTCATCAAGCCAGAACAGGGTGAGCGATGTTCCTGCCATGTCGAAGCTGGTGACCAGCTCGCCCACCTGCGGGTCCACGGATTCAAGGCCTGCTTCAGCGAGGAGCTGGGCGATGCGGCGGTACACCACGAAGAGCTCTTCATACTTGACGCTGCCCAGGCCGTTGAGGATGGGAACCACACGGGCCCGGGTTGAACCGTCCGCGACGATGCCCTCCGGGACCTCGGTGAGGAGCTTGGACACCAGCAGTTCGGCGAGTTCATCCGCCGTCGGAATGTCCGTTTCGCCGATGCCCGGTTCGCCGTGGATACCCATGCCCACGGCCATGCGGCCCTCGGGGACGGAGAACAGCGGGTGGTCCGCGCCCGGGAGGGTGCAACCGGTGAATGCGACGCCGAACGAACGGGTGCGGTGGTTGGCGCGCCCGGCGATTTCCACCACCGCGTCCATGGCGTAGCCGGCTTCCGCGGCGGCCGCAGCCACCTTGAAGACGGTGAGGTCACCGGCGATGCCGCGGCGCTTGGTGCGCTCCGCCAGGGGGCGGAAGAAACGTCGTCAGTGACGGCGATGCTGCGGCAGTCGATGCCTTCCTTGCGGAGGCGGTCCTGGGCCTGGTTGAAGTGCAGGACGTCGCCCGCGTAGTTGCCGTAGCCCAGCAACACGCCGCCGCCGTTGTCCGCTGCTCTGGCGACGTTGTAAACCTGCTGTGCCGAGGGGGAAGCGAAGAGGTTGCCCATCGCCGCTCCGTGAGCCATGGCCAACAAGTCCGGCGAAGGCGGGGTAGTGGCCGGAGCCGCCGCCAATCACCAGTGCCACCGTGTCCGGGGTGCTCTTGGTGTTGCGGACAACGCCGCCGGACACACGCTTGACCCAGCGTTGGTGGGAGGCGACGAAGCCCTCAATCATTTCGTCAGCAAAAGCTGCGGGTTCGTTGAACAGGCGGGTCATGGCAAAGCTCCTGGGCTTAACTAGGGAGGTCGTGATTCGGGCGGGCTGGCGACGCGGGTGCGAGGCGCCCTTCCGGGGAGGAGGGGCGCCCCTTGGTCCTACGGCTCGGCGTGGTGGCCGGCGCCCGAGGGGTCGAGCGCTTCAGCCGGTACGCCTTCGCTGACCTTGCCGGAGCGGCTGAGGGTGACCATCAGGATGCAGGACAGGAGCATGAAACCGCCCACTACGAACATCGGGACGGTGTAGCTGCCCGTCCAGTCCTTGAGCCAGCCCGTGACGTAGCCTGCGCTGAAGCCGGCAAGGTTGCCCACGGTGTTGATCAGGGCGATTCCTGCGGCTGCTGCGGCGCCGGTTAGGAACTGGGTGGGCACCGTCCAGAAGTTGGGCAGGGCCGCGAAGATGGACATGGCGGTGATGGTGATGACTGCGATAGTGGCTGCCGGGGATCCCGCGAACAGCGCCAGCGGAATGCTGACGGCGCCGGTCAGGGCGGGAAGTGCAATGTGCCAGGTCTTGACGCCCCGCTTGGTGGCGTCCTTGGACCAGAAGTACAGGGCGAAGGCTGCCGGCAGGTACGGGATCGCGGTGATCAGGCCCTTCTGGAAGACGTCGAACTTGGTGCCGTAGATGCCTTCGAAGCCGGAGATGATGGTGGGCAGGAAGAACCCGAGGGCGTACAGGCCGTAGATGAAGCCGAAGTAGATCGCGGAGAGCATCCAGACGCGGCCGTTGCCGAACACGGTGCGGACGCTGACGTGCTTGTTGCCTGCTGCGGTTTCCTTCTTTTCCTGCTCCAAGGCGCCGGTCAGCCAGATCTTCTCGTCCTGCGTCAGCCACTTGGCTTTGGCGGGGGAGTCAGCGAGGTAGAACCAGGCAATCACCCCGATGAGGATGGCGGGGACCGCGACGCCAAAGAACATAACGCGCCAGCCCTCGAGGCCGAAGAGTCCGTGCTGCTGGATAAGGAGACCGGCCAGCGGGGCGCCGATCACAGTGGTCAGCGGCTGGGCCAGGTAGAAGAGGGCCAGGATCTTGCTGCGGTGGCGGGACGGTACCCACAGGCTGAGGAACAGGATGGCGCCGGGGAAGAAGCCGGCCTCGGCCACGCCCAGGATGAAGCGCAGGATGTAGAGCTGCTCAACGTTGCCCACCCAGGTGAACAGCAGGGAGACGATGCCCCAGCTGACCATGATGCGGGCGAGCCAGCGGCGGGCGCCGAACTTGTGGAGGGCCAGGTTGCTGGGGATTTCAAGCAGGATGTAGCCGATGAAGAAGACACCGGAGGCGAAGCCGAACTGTGCCGCCGAGAGCGCCAGGTCTGTGTTCATGCCGTTGGGGCCGGCGAAGGAGATGGCCGTGCGGTCCAGGTAGTTGATGAAGAACATCAGGGCGACGAACGGCACAAGCCGGATCGCCACCTTCCTGATTGCAGATCTTTCGACCACCGATTGTGTGGTGTCCACGTTGACTCCTAGATAGTGATGTTCCCGGCCGCTTCCTTCAATGGAGGCTTGGGGTTCTGTCGGCTGGCCCTCAAAGTGTCAGGACGCAGGGACGGCTGCAAAGTGTGTGAGTTCCACCATAAAAGATAAAACCGGAATTGGTCAACCGGTTGACTTGTTTGTTGTTCCGGCCTACACGGGGAGGGCCGGTTGCTAGGCTTGGAGCGTGCCCATAAACTCTGCCGCCTCGTCGGCCAAAATCAGCGAAGCGCTCGGCTCTGTAGTCCAGGGTTCCGTTGTGTCCGAGGTCGCCGAGCGCCTGCTCGCCTACTTCACCAGCGGCGATATCGCCGTCGGAACAAGGCTTCCTGCCGAGCGCCAGCTCGCCGCTTCACTGGGTGTGGGCCGGTCCGCGGTGCGCGAGGCCCTCGCCGCGCTGGAGATTCTGGGGATCGTGATCGTCCGGCCGGGTTCCGGGACATACCTGCGTGACGGCATCTCCGAACTCCTGCCCCGGACATTGAGCTGGGGCCTGATGCTGGGAGCCCCCCGGACCCGCGAGCTCGTGGAGTTGCGAAGCGGCCTTGAGGTGCAGGCGGCACAGCTCGCGGCTGAACGGATCACGGCGGAGTCGCTGGACCGGATGCGCGCCAACCTGGCCGCCATGGCAGAGACCCTTGAGGACCTCGCGGCCTTTGTGGAGGCGGACGCCGCGTTCCACCGGGAAATCGCGGTAAGTTCCGGAAACCAGGTACTGCAGGAGTTGCTGCAGAGCATCAGGTCCCTGCTGCGGATCTGGGTGGACCGCGCCCTTACTGACGAGGGTCATGCCGCCGCCGCCCTGAAGGAGCATACGGAGATTTTCGCTGCCCTTGAGGCACACGACAGCGAGGCGGTCACCAGGACCATGCACTCGCATATGCTCACGGCATCCAGACGGCTGCTCGCGGGTTTCGACGCCTCCCAGTAGCTTTCGCGGGCCAGCTTCCATCCGGTTATTGGTCAACCGGTTGACTTGATCTCTTCGTCGATCCCATAATCGAATAATGGCCTGCCTGACAGGCTATCTTTGAATTCGCATCAGCACGCCGGGCAGCCGGGCCACAGAAGCGCCGGACACGGCAGAGAGCAGTGACGTGTCTTCCCAGCCCCTGACGAGCCAGCATCACATCAACCAACCGGAACTGCCCCTTGCCGTCCAGGCCCGGCTCGCACCCCCGCGCCACGCCCTGTCCGCAGGACCCTGGGCCGCCCATCTTGTGGGCGACGAACTGGCCCACATAAGTTATGCGGGCCGGCCGGTACTGCGGGCTGTCAAGGCCGTCGTCCGCGACCAGGGACTGGAGGACTCCGCAACCTACCCTTGGAAGTGTCGAGATCACCCGTGCCCTCAACGGCCTGCTTGCGCGCTGGAAGGTCGGATTTGCCGGCTACGGCGTTGAGTACCAAGGGGAACTGACGGCGGAGTTCACACCCGACGCCGTCGAAATCGCCTTTGAGGGCACCGCCATGCACGCTTTCCGCAGTAACCGGATCGGCCTGGTGGTCCTCCACCCGCCCGAGGAAGCCGGGCGGAACGTCACCGTGGAGCATTCCGACGGAACCAGCACCGGAGAACGGTTTCCGGTTGAAGTCAGTCCGTACCAGCCCTTTATGGACATCGCCGCCCTTCAGTGGGCCGACGCGGGCACGGCCTTCCGGCTAGCATTCACCGGGGATGTCTTTGAGACAGAGGACCAGCGGAACTGGACGGACGCGTCCTTCAAGACCTACAGCACCCCGCTCGCACGTCCGTTCCCCGTGCATATCGGAGCGGGGGACGTTGTCCGGCAGTCGGTGCGGCTGGAAGCGGCCAGCCTGGAACCCCCGGAGACTGTGGAAGTGGCGGCGGGCAGCCGTCCGGACGGCACGGCCGCCCCTGCCCAGCCGGCGGTCACCCGTCCGGCCGCCGCACTGGGCGCTGCAGCCGGCCGTGTGCCGGCGCTTGCAGTAGGGGCCGGACCGCAACCGGGGTTGCTGAGCGTGATCCCTGGGCTGGACGCCATCCTGGTGGAACTGACCGAAGAACCAGGGGCTGCTCCCCGATCCGGCTGGGCGGCCAGGCTGCAGGCAGCCGCAAACGCGGCCGGCATCCATGGAGCGGGGCTGGATATCCGGGCCGTGACGCCGGACCCTGTTGGCTCCGTGGCAGACCTCGCACCGTACCTGGGGCAGGCCACGCGGCTTGCGGCCTTCCACCCCGACAGCCACTTCACTGAGCCGGAGACCTGGGGCGAATTCAGGACATCGGTCCGGGCGGCCGGGTTCGAGGGGGAGCTCCTCGCGGGCGCCCGCTCCCACTTCACCGAACTGAACCGCACCAGCGGCCGCATGCCGTCGGACCCTGACGCCCTCACCTTCAGCATCACGCCGCAGATGCACAGCACCGAAACCGCGCACATCATCGACAGCGTGCCCATGCAGCGGCTCGTGGCCCGGAACGCGCTGCGGCTGGGCGGCGGGTGCCCCCTCCATGTCGGGCCTGTGACGTTGCTGCCGCGGTTCAACGCTGTGGCCACATCCGGTGTTGCTGCCGCGGTGGATGCCGATGAGCTCCAGCCTGAACCGTTTACCGCAGCGTGGACCCTGGCAAGCATTGACGCGCTCACCTTGGACGGGGTGGAGTCCGTCAGCTACTTCGAAGCGTCGGGGCCCAGGGGGATCTCAGACGCAACCGGCCGGTTGAACCCCGCAGGCGAATTGCTGAAGGCCCTGGCCGCAGTAAGGGGCAGCGCCTTGTTGTCGGTTCATGCCAACAGCGTGTCCTCCCTGACCCTGTATCCCGTGCTGGCGTCCGGGAGCTTGCTGGTTTTCGCCGGAAACCTCTCCGGGTCAGCCGTTGAGGCGGACGTCCAGCTCCCCGCTGATGTGGCCGCTGCCGACGGCCAATGCACCGCTTTCGGGCCGGGGGCGGCCATCCGATTCCGGCCCAACAACGACGGCGACACCTCGCAAGGGTGCCTGACCCTCAAACCCTGGTCAGCCGCCGTCGTCCGTTTTCCGGCCTCCGGCTGACCCACTGTTCCCGCACTTTTGCCGCCTGCTTCCGGGCGGCGGCACCACGCTTAGCGAAAGGAGACCCCATGGGTCTGCGTCTTGAAAGAAAAACTGCCCTGGTGACGGGGGCGGGCTCAGGGATCGGCCTGGCGGTTGCCCAACGGTTCGTCGCCGAAGGGGCTGCGGTCTACTTCGCAGATATCAACACAGAGGCCGCCGAAAAGGCCGCCGCGGCCACCGGATCAGCCGCGGCGCACGTCCTCCGGATGGATATTTCCGATGAGGACAGTGTTGCTGCGGCGTATGCAGCCGTCGCGGAGGGCGGCCGGCTCGATATCGTGGTGGCCAACGCCGGCGTGCAGCTTTTCGGCCAGGACGCCAAGGTGGGCGCCCTGGACCTCGCGGTATGGGAGAAGACCATTGCCATCAACCAGCGCGGCGCCTTCCTGACCCTCAAGCACGCCGTCCGGGCCATGGAAGCCGGGGGCGGCTCCATCATCTGTACCGGCAGTCCCACAGCCGTAGTGGCCTGCGGCCAGACCTTCACCGCCTACACCAGCTCCAAGGCCGGAGTCCACGGCCTCGCCCGCGTGGTCGCAGCCGACTACGCCAACGCCGGCATCCGGGTCAACATCGTGGTCCCGGGCTACACGGAAACGCCCTTGGTCCAGGCCATCGCCGATGACCCCGTCAGCCGGGCAGGCCTTGTTGACTCCACGATGCTGGGACGGCCGGGGACCGCCGCCGATGTTGAGGGCATTATGGTCTTCCTCGCCAGCGACGAATCGGCCTACGCCACCGGTGGGATCTTCACGGTGGACGGCGGCCTGACGGCCCTGTAAAAACGGCGTTTATGGCCCCTGGGTAAAACGGTCATCGGGGACGAACAGGGCAGTGTCTGCGTTGGCAGACGCGGCGGGCCGGGTCAGTTGATCATCGGCGGTGTTCAAATCCTGATCTTTCTCGTCGCGGGCTGCCGGGGGCTTTCGGTTGACGCTTTTTGGCTGAGACACCCGGAGTGGGGACTGGTATTGGAAGAGCGGTTTTGCCCCGCGAAAGGGTTGGGTCTTTTGCATTCCGGTTTCCATTTTGAATTGCGAGAGTGTTTTGGGCTGTTCTTGCCAAGGGTCGGATGTCTCGATGAAACGGACGACGGCGGGAAGATCCCGCCGTCGTCCGTCAATTTTTCCTTGGGGTGCTTGGGCTATTAGGCGGTCCGAGACGAACCGCCGAGGACTGCCTCAGTGTTGGCCTTTTCGGCCGCCGTGGGCAGCAGGTCTGCTTCGAGCGTGGAGTTCTTGGCCGGGTCCTTGACCATGACAGCCGCTAGAAGCGTGAGTGCGATGCAGACCGTGACGTACCAGAAGAAGGCTGATTCGTTGCCGGCCTGCTTCAGCGCGAGGGCGATGGGTTCGGCGGTGCCACCGAAGGTTGCGGCAACGAGGGCGTGGGGGATACCGACGCCGAGGGCGCGTACGCGGGTGGGGAACATCTCGGCTTTGACGATGGCCGCCAGTGCGGTGTAGCCGGAAACGAAGAGCAGGCCGGTCAACATGAGGGCGAATGCAACGAAAACGTTGGTGGTGTGTGAAAGCATCGTCATAAGTGGAACCGTCATGACGGTGCCGCCGATGGAGAAAAAGAGCATCACTTTGCGACGGCCGATGCGGTCCGAGAGGGCTCCCGCTGCAGGCTGAAGGAACATATAGACGAATAGGGCGCAGAAGCTGATGAGGGAGGCATCTTCCTTGCCGATGCCTGAGGTGTTGACCATGTACTTCTGCATATAGGTGGTGAAGACGTAGAAGGCGACAGTTCCGCCAAGTGCCAGTGCAAAGACGGCAAGGAGTTGGCGGGGGTACTGCAGCAGGGCGCGGAGTGAACCGACCGGCTTCGCGGTGCTGGGTGACGGGGCATACCGCTTTGCCTGTTCGATCTTGTAGTGTTCGGATTCGTCCATGCTGCGGCGCAGGATCATGACGCCGAGGCCGGCTACGGCTCCGACGATGAACGGCACGCGCCATCCCCAGGTGGCCATCTGCTCGGAGTTCAGCACGCTCTGCAGCAGGATCATGACCAGCAATGCGGAGAGCTGGCCCAGGATGATGCCGACATACTGGAAGCTGGAGTAGAAGCCGCGCTTGCCGGGTGTTGCGATCTCTGCCAGTGGAGGTTGCGCTGGATCCGTATTCGCCTCCAACGCTGAGGCCCTGTGCAAGCCGGGCAATGACAAGGAGAATCGGGGCGAACATGCCGATCGTGGCGAAGGACGGGGTGAGGGCGATGGTCAGGGATCCTGCGCTCATCAGCAGTACCGATGCTGCCAGGGCGTTGCGGCGGCCGTACCTGTCTGCGTACATCCCCAGGATCCATCCGCCCAAGGGCCTCATGAGGAACCCGACGGCAAAGACGGTAGCCGTTGACAGCAGTTGGGCGGTCTGGTTTCCGGATGGAAAGAATGAGGCCGCGAAGTAGATGCTGAATGATGCGTAAACAAACCAGTCATACCATTCGATCAGGTTGCCTAGGCATCCCTTGATGACGTTGCTGACGACCCGCGGCTTTGCCGGCGGCACCTCGGCTTGTTGTGTGTTCATTTGAACTCCTTTGTCCTTGTAGTGCCGACGGCATTCTGCTGTCGTTGCCATCGTGTTCGGGTCTTGCGCCCGTGAACTAGTTCAAATGTGTCGCATATCACCGCGCCTGAGAATGAAAACAGCGAATTCTTAGGACTCCCTTAGGGTTGTCGTGATTTGGCTTATACTCGGGCGGCGTTATCTGTGGTGGCGGCGGTAAGCCGCGGCCGCTCCGGCGCGAAGCGGCACTCCGGATGTGTAGATCAGGGAGCGCGTGTCCAGGTACTGCACGCCCACGGTGCCAGGGGGAACGAGTTCGGAGGATCTGCCGACCAGGACATCAACGATCCGGCCCACCACATCGTCCGGTAGATCTGCCCGGGCCAACAGAAGGCTCGCTATGCCGATAGAACCGACCTCTTCCCGTGCTCCGTAGAGGCCGACGGGCAGTCGGACTTGCTGGTACACGGGGCCGTAGGCAGCCTGTAGTGCCGGCAAGTAGCTCGAAAGGTCGATCAGCCGCAGTCCTTGGGCCGGGCCCCGTCCGCCGCTGGGGTCCACCGCGGGGTGGGGAACGCCCCCGGCGAACAGGGCGGCTTCCACGTCGCCGCTTGCGAGGGCATCCAGGACTGCTGTGATGGGTACAGCCCGGATCTGCACATCGGCTTCGGTGAGGCCGGCGGCCTTCAGCAGCAGCCCGCCGGCCCTGGCGGTTGCCGAACTGGCGCCCAGGCTGATGGTGCGTCCGCGCAGGTCGGTCAGGGTGCGGATTGGGGAGTCCGCCGGGACTGCGAACTGGAGATAGTTCAGGTAGACGCGGCCCACGGCCCGTAGTTTGTCCCGCTCTGTCGCGGCGACGTCGGCCAGGGCCAAGGCCAGGTCCAGCCGCCCAGCCAGGATGTCCGGGATGTTCTCGACCGACCCCCCGGTGATGCGCGGGTCGAGTGTAAAGCCTGTGTCGGAACGCTCGACGGCGGCGGCCAGTGATTGCCCGAAGTCGAAGAAGAAGCCGCGGTTCTCGGCTGTGCCGAGGCTGTATGTGCGCGCGACGGGTTGGCACCCGCCGAGGGACATGCCTGCAGCGACTGCCGCGGCGCCGGCGAGCAGCCGCCGTCGGGACAGCGGGGGATTGGAGCTGCGGTGAGTTGTCATGCGCCGGCCTCTTGCGCGTCGTCAGCAGCCGGTCGGCCGCGGCCGGCGGGCTGGTCCGCAGGAGCTGCGAACGACATCACGACCGTCAAGCCGCTGCCCGGGGTTTCCCGGATCAGCAGCTCGCCGCCGTTGCTTTCCACGAGGGCCTCCACAATGGACAGGCCCAGTCCGGTGCCAGTGGGGTGGCCACCGTCTCCAGGCGTTTCACCCTGAGAGCTGCCCCGGTAGAACCTCCGGGTGATAAGTGCCAGTTCCTCGGGCGCGACGCCAGCGCCGTCGTCGGCAACGGTGACCACCGTCCGACGGCCCCCTTCAGGGCTGTTGCTCCTGCCGGTAGATATCCGCGCAGTGGTGCCGGGGCCGGCGTATTTGCAGATGTTGTCGAAGAGCACGTCCAGGATCTGTTCCAGATCGCCTGTGCTGACAAGTGCCTCCAGCCCGGCGGCGTCGTGGTCCACTCGGAACTCAATGCCTGACTCCACAGCCGTGTCCTGCCAGAAGTCCGCCCGTTCGACGGCGACCAGATGCGGGACGCACGTGTTTTCGCCGTCGCCGCCTTTTGTCCTTGGAGCCTCGGCAACCGAAAGGGCCAACAGGTCATCGAGGATTTCTTCAAGCCGGACGGCCTCGCCCATGGCGCGTTCGTGGCTCTTTTTGCCCTCCTCCTCCACACGCGGTCCGAGGGTGTCCAGCCTCAGCTGCAGGGCTGCCAGTGGATTCCGGAGCTGGTGGGCTGTGTCGGCCACCAGCCTGCGCTGTGCCTCCACCGACGTATGGACCGCGCTGTCCATCGTTTCAAAGGCAGCGGAGAGCTTCCGCAGCTCCGGCGGCCCCGTTCTGCCTAGGGCTGATGGGGAGCCGGGTGTCCCGCTGCCCACTGCGACGAAGGGGAGGCTTTTCGTCAGCCGCTGCATGCGCGTGCTGACTTCCTCCAGGGGACGCAGCACCCACCGGCTCACGGAAAGTGCCAGGGCGCCAAAGCCGATGACGGCGGTCAGGAAGCCGACTCCGATGACGGCCCAGCCCAGCAGAATGTCACTGCGAGTGGACTCTGTCGACGCAACAATCACCACCGCCCCGTTGACCTGTGCGCCCGTTCCGATGGGTTTGGCGAAGACAACGGTGTCGGTGCTCCAGGGGGTCAGCAGCTCCACTCCGGATGACCTTTCGTTTCGCAGGGCCCGGCCAATCGCGGCGGCGACGGCCGGATCGTCAAGGCTGGTTCCCACGGCGTAGGGTGCGGCCCCCCGTGTTGACACAACGGCCACGGCCTCCCCATACAGGCCGTGATAAGCACTAACCTCCTCGAGGAGAAGGCCCGAACTTCCGTTCCTGGCGTAGCCGTCGGCCAAGTCGGTGAAACGCTGGAGGTCAGCATCGCGGCTCAGGACAAATTCGCGGGTCCGTGCGTCAGCCATGGAGGCCGCCAGGGGGAAGGCAAAGGCCGTGACGACGACGGCGCCCAGCACTGCGAGGACCAGGAGGAGGCGGGTCCGCAACCGTCAGCCGATCCAGCGGTAGCCGAAGCCCCGGATCGTTTCGATCCGGGGCGGCCGGCCGAGTTTGGCGCGGAGAGCTGTCATGTGGACATCCAAGGACTTTGAAACTGCTACAAAGGCGTCCCCCCAGATCCTGGTCCATCAATTGCTGCCTGCTGACCGCGGTGCCCGGGTTGTCCACCAACGCGGCGAGGAGTTCAAACTCCTTGGTGGTCAACGGGACGGGGGTGCCTGCCATCGTGAGCTCCCGCCCGGCAAGGTCAACGGCGAGATCGCCAAACCGGCGTACGGTCGACGTCGACTCCCGCGCCCTGACTGCCCGCCGCCGGATCGCCTCGATCCGGGCCAGCAGTTCGGTCATCCGTGCCGGCTTGACCAGGTAGTCATCGGCTCCGTTGCGCAGCCCCCTGACCACCGACCGTTCGTCGTCGCGGGCGGTGAGGATGATGACCGGCACGGCCGAGAGCCTGGCGGAGGCTGCGGAGGACCTCGATGCCGTCCATGTCCGGCAGTCCCAAGTCGAGGAGGACCAGGTCGAACTCCGGGTGGCGGGTAAGGATGTCCCCGCCGCGGGACATCCGGTCGGCGGCGATGCGGTTGGCAGCCAGCGCATCGATCAGCGCCCCGGCCACCCCGTCATCATCCTCGACGACTCCAATGCGCATCCCGTGTCTCCTCTCAAATACGCGGGGCGTTGCAGGCAAGCCTGCAACGCCCCGCCTGTCCGCTACTCTAGATCCGCGTCAGCTGATGCGGTAGTCGACTTCACCGGCCTGCGCGGCCGTGGCGAGGATGCGCTCCTGTCCGGCCTTGTGTGCGGCGGAGTATCCGTCGGCGGGGGATGCCGCCTCCGGCCTGCCGACGTACCCCAGGGAAAACTTGCCCAGGCCGAGCTTCAGGAGCTTGGGCAGCACGTAGGTCCAGGCGCCCATGTTCTCCGGCTCCTCCTGCAGCCACACAATCTCTTCAAGGTTGGCCGCGGCGGCCGCCACTTCCCGCAGGATTTCCTCCTGCGGGAAGGGGTAGAGACCTTCAAGCCGGAGGAGCCGCACGCCGTCGCCGAGGCGGTCCTTGATTTCGACGCCCACCTTGCCGGAGCACAGAAGGAGCCTGCGGGTCTGGTCGCTGGCGGCGCCGTCGGCGAGGACGGGCCTGAACCTGACGGGTGCGAAGTCGGCCATTGGTGATTTTGCCGATTCTGCGCGGAGGAGCGACTTGGGCGTGAAGATGATGTGCGGCCGCGGGTCGTCCGACGCCGCTGCCCCGACGAGGGCTGCGAAGTACTGCGCGGCGGTGGTGGGAATCATGATGCGCGAGTTATCCCGGGCCGCCAACTGGAGGAACCTCTCCAGCCGTGCCGAGGAGTGCTCAGGCCCGGCACCTTCCCAGCCGTGGGGGAGGAGGATAACGAGCCGGCTGTCGCGGCCCCATTTGTCGTGTCCGGCCATGATGAACTGATCGAACATCACCTGGGCGACGTTGACGAAGTCGCCGAACTGCGCCTCCCAGATCTGCAGGGAGTCCGTGTTGGTCCGGCCGTAGCCGTACTCGAAGCCCACGGTGGCCACTTCGGTCAGTGGGGTGTTGGCCACGAGGAACGGGGCTTTGTCGAAGGCCAGCCGCTCCGCCTTGTCTCCTGTCGTGGCATCGTGGACCACGATGTGGCGGTGGCTGAAGGTGCCGCGTTCAACGTCTTCGCCTGTGAGCCGGACGGGCACGCCGGCCTCGTTGATCAGCTTCAGGGCGAGCAGTTCCGCCTGGCCCAGTCAGCCAGGGCGTCCTGGGCGCGGGTGGACTTGCGCTTGGAGAACTGGCGCATCAGCTTCGGGTGGATGGCGAAGCCGTCGCGGTCCTGTTCGGCCAGGTCGAGAACGCCGAGAGCCCAGTCAGCCGGTGCGGCTTCCAGCCCAGCGCGCACTGCCGGGCGGGGAGCGAGCTGCTGGTTAACCACCGTCTCCAGGTCGAAGGTCCGCGCCTTCTCCAATGCCTTGACAAGCTCGGCCCGTGCCGCGGCCTTGGTGGTTTCCACGTAGTCGGCCGGCACCAGGCCGGAGGCCTCAAGCCTGGCCGCGTAGATTTCGTGCACGGGCGGGTGCTCATCGATGTCGGCGTAGTAGATGGGCTGCGTGTACCGGGGCTCGTCCGTCTCGTTGTGACCATGCCGCCGGTAGCCCAGCACGTGGATGATGATGTCCTTGCCGAAGCGTTCGCGGTAGTCGAAGGCGATCTTTGCGGCCACCAGGTTGGCGTCGATGTCGTCCGCGTCCGTGTGGATGACAGGGACGTCGAATCCCTTGACGACGTCGGAAGGCCACAGCGTGGAGCGCAGCTGAAACGGCGTGGCCGTAAAGCCCAGGCGGTTGTCCTGGACGATGTGGACGCTGCCGCCTACATCGTACGGTGCAAGGTTCTGCAGGTTCAGGGTCTCGTACACTACGCCCTGTCCGGTGAACGCGGCGTCACCGTGGAGGAGGACGGGCAGGACGCGGCGCTTGGCCTGGTCCATGCTTTCCCCTTCGGCGACGAGCCGGTCCTGCTTGGCACGGACTGCGCCGAGGGCAACGGGGGAGACAAATTCCAGGTGGCTGGGGTTCTGCTCGAGGGTGACGTTGATGGAGGAACCGTCGACGTCGTCGAACCTGCCCTCGCCACCGAGGTGCTGGCGGACATCGCCCACGGGGGCTTTGGCTGTGGCGCGCGCAGTGGGCAGGAACTCCGCCAGGATGCGCTCGGCGGGCCAGTTCAGGATGTGGGCCATGATGCTCAGCCGACCTCGGTGCGCCATGCCCAGGACCGTGTCCGAATAGCCTGCTTCTGCGGCGTGTCCGGCCATTTCTGCGAGGGCGATGACCGTCGCTTCGAGGCCCTGGACGGACAGCGTTTTTTGGCCAAGAAACTGAGTCTGCAGGTAGGCCTCAAAAACATCGAGTTCGGTGGCGAGCCGGAGTGCCTGAAGGCGGCGGGAGGAAGCGGGCGACGGCGTGCCGTTCCGCAGGAGCTCGGCAAGCCATACACGGGACTCGGGGTCCGAGAGGTGGCTGAATTCCACTTCGACACCTTCGGGAAGCCAGGACCCTTCGTTGCGGGCACGCACGGGTTCAAGCCGGGCGACGGCCGTGCTGGCGGATGTTTCGTACTCGGCCAGCCTGATGTCGTCGTGTTCCGATCCCGGCTGGGCGGGAAGATCCAGCAGGACATCGCCGGCAGGGGTGCCGCGGAGCTCGCCCTCGAGTTCAGCAAGGAACTCCGGCGACCTTAGCAGGTTCTCTACGGTTCCCAGGAAGAGTCCGGAATCGGCACCTTGGATGGCACGGTGATCGTAGGTTGAGGACAACGTGAGGACGGGATTGACATGCTGGGTGCGGGCGAGTGTCTCAAGCCCGGCAGGAATGCCGATGGCTCCTGCCGCGACGATGATTCCCGGGCCGGGCGGCAGCAGCGGGACGCCGGTGGTGGACCCGAAACGGCCAGTGCTTGTCAGGATCAGCGTGGCCCCGCGAAGGTCGGTGACGGCGACGGTTCCGGCGCGGCAGGCTTCAGACAGCTCGCCGAGGCGGCTGACGAAGGCCGGGAAGGAAAGGCTGGCGGCATCACGGATCACAGGGACCATGATCGAATGGCCCGCAGCCGTCTCAACATCCACGGCCACGCCGAGGTTGACCGTGGCTTCTTCAACCAGGATCAAGTCCTTATCCGCCGCTTCGACCCTGCGCCGTACCGCAGGGACAGTGCCTTGGGCCGCTCGTGCCATCGCCGTGGCAAGGACCGCGGCGATGGGGACATTGAAGCCTTGGGCCCGCAGCCGCCCGCGCCACTGCATCAGTGACGACACCTCGAAAGTCCGGATGGTTGACGCAGTCGGGATGGCCAGGCTGGCCTCCATATTCCGGGCCATCGCCGCAGACCGGCCGCGCAGGGGGCGTCGCCTGTCGGAGCCCGCCGCGCTTCCGGAACCGGACTCGGTGGAGTTGGAATCGGGGGTGGTTACGTTGTGAAGCATCATCTTCGACTTTCGCGGGGGGACAGAATGAGGTGCCATTCGGAAAGAAGACTGTAGTGGCACCGTATCGGGATGCATTCCATCATCCGCGTTATGGATCAGACCTACCAATAGTTTCTTGTGATGTATCTATGTCATAGAGTGATCGTGCCCGGCACGGCCCAGAGTACGAATCAGCACTCCCATGCCACCGCTTGAAGACGACGGAGGAACCATGGAAATGAGGCAGCTCCAGGCCCTGCTGGCTGTGGCGGACACCGGAAGCGTGACGCGGGCAGCCGAGCTGCTGCACGTCGTGCAGCCTGCTGTCACACGGCAAATCCATAACCTCGAAGCGGAACTAGGAGCAGCGCTTTTTGACCGAAGCCGCACGGGAATGCGTGCTACGGACATCGGTGTTCAGGTCATCGAACGTGCACGACGGGCGCTCAGCGAACTGGACCGCGCCCGGGAGGAGGCGCGCTCCTCCGGGGCAGGCTTGCATGGAATCGTCACCGTTGGCCTTCTGGCCAGCACCGCGGCATTGCTCGCTGTTCCCATGGTTTTCGCGGTGACGGAACGGCATCCAGGCGTTCGGCTGCGGGTGGTGACTGGATATGGCGGCCATCTTAGCCGCTGGCTTGAGGCTGGAGACGTAGACGTGGCCCTCACCTACAACCAGCCACCGACGGTCGCACTGGAGGCCAGGCCGCTTCTGGAGGAGGACCTGTGGGCGGTCGCACCTCCCACCGCAGGCGATGTCACAGCTGAAGGCGTTGACCTTCGCGAACTATTACAGCGCTCACTGGTGATGCCCAGCGCGCCACACGTCATCCGCTCGCTCGTTGAAAGTGCCGCGGCGCGCATCGGGCTCGCGTTGGACATCGCAGTGGAAACGAATGATGCCGGCGTACAGAAGCAGCTGGTGCAGGGCGGCCTCGGATGGACGGTCCTGCCAGGCATTATGGTTGCCGACGAAGCTGCGGGTGGCACACTCAACGCGGCTCCCATCGTTAACCGCTGGAATCCCCCGAAGAATCATCCATGGCCAGGCCGACCAGCGCCCGGTCCACGATCGCGGTCCGCATGGTGGCGGAAGTACTGGAAGAGACAGTTCTGGGCCTGATTGAAGCCGGAAAGTGGCCGTCTGCCCGGCTCGTCCGTTAGCAGCAGACCATGTACGCAAATTAGCGTGCCAGCCGAAGGACGTGACACGCGCGTCTAGCAATCGAAGCATCTTGGCGCCGGACTTTCCGCGCCTCAACAGGGCGGCGGCTGGACTTGGGCCGAAGGCGTTCGACCACGAATATATTGATATCCGCCAATTGAAATTTCTACTTTAAGTAGAAGCCCAAAAAGTTGACCGTAAAGCTTACGGATTCTAGCCGCCGGACGGAATATATCAGATGGAGGGAATCGTCGAGATCCAACTGCACGAGTGACCGGTCTGGGAACGTATCCCAGGACGTCATTGTTTCCCGGAACCGGCCCTTGGGCTCCTCCAACGCAGCCAACAAGGACCCAGGCGACAGGGAAGACTGGACTCATCTGCGAGGCGGCATGGTGGAGGTTCGGCTCGACGGCAACCTTGTTCGCGTAGGCAAAGTGGGCCAAGCTACCGCCGATTCCACCATGTTCTGGATCGAGGAGGACGCAGTCGAACAGCGCGCACTTTTCGTAGAATCAGCCGGGTACACGGTGAGGCCGCACTAGGGCAACGCGAATCGGTAGGGCCCAAGCACCCGAAAGGAGCCGTGGCAGCAGCGGAGCTGGGCCGGACACACTGGACCGCTGAACTTGCGCCGGATTGCGCTGACGTCAGCCCGTAATAAGAGCCCGAGCATCGGTCGCGGCGGCGATGCGTTCGTCGAAGTGGGCGGCCAGGAGCTCGCCCGAGTGGACAATATGCTGGTGCATGGCGGCCCGGGTTGCTTCCGGGTCGTGAGCCTGAATGCCCTTGAGGAGTTCGGCGTGGTCGTCCATGGTGGCCTGGGGCCAGCCGGGGATCGAGGAGTAAAACTGCCGGGGGACGTACCGGGTGACCAGGCCCAGGACCCAGACCGTTTTCCGGGAGTTGGCCATCAGGTTGATCTCGCGGTGGAAGGCGTGGTTCTTCTCTTCCAGGAGTTCGTGGTTGTTCCGTGCGGCGGCAGCGCTCAGCTCGTGATGCAATGCTTCGAGTTCGGCCACATCCTGTTCGCTGGCATTGGCGGCAGCCCGGGCGGCAAGTTCACCGCCGATGAGGGCCTGGACCGTGGAAGAGGTCCCGGATGTCCTGGCCGGTCAGGGGTGCCACCACGAATCCTTGCCGCGGCACAAGTTCCAGGAAGCCTTCCACGCGCAGGGCCTGCAGCGCCTCACGTGCGGGGGTAGTGGAGATGCCGAGGTCCTCTCCGATGGTCTCGGGGCGGACCAGGGTCCCGGGCCGCAATTCACCGGACATGATGAGGCCCCGGATATGGGCGGTGGCCTTCTCGCTCAGTTGCGGGCGGGCGCTGCTGCGGGGGCTGCGGCTGGTCATGGGCTGCGGACTCTTTCTGATCAATTTCCCCACCTAACATACGGCATCAGCCACGGCACGCCGGGGGACAGGCAAGCCGTGGCTGATGCGCAACCAGGAGAGATTCAATTGGTGCTGTGAAGCGCGCCCAGGCCGGGTGCGCCGAGTCCCAGTTCCGCCAGAATCTTGTCGGTGTGCTCGCCAATCCCGGGCACCGGATCCATCCTGACGTCTGTTTCCTGGACGTGACCGGCGGGAGGAGGCTGCGCAGTGGTCCCACGGGGGAGTCGACGTCCCGCCAGCGGTTGCGCTCGGCCAGCTGCGGGTGCGCGGAGAACTCGCGCATGTCCCTCAACTGGGCGTTGGCTATGCCGGCGGCGTCCAGCCGGGCCAGGACGTCCGCCGCCGGCAGCTCTCCCAGGACCCCGTTGATGGCCTCGTGCAGGGCCGGACGGTTGTCCACACGCAGCGCATTGCCGGCGAAGCGCGCATCCTGCGCCAGGCCGGGCTGCTGCAGCACGTCGGCGCAGAACTTGGCCCATTCGCGCTCGTTCTGGATGCCGAAGAACACGGTGCCGTCGGCGGCGCCGAAGGGTCCGTAGGGTGCGATGCTGGCGTGCTGCGCGCCGCTGCGGGCGGGCGGGGCCCCGCCGTATTCTGCGTAGAAGTACGGCTGCGCCATCCACTCACCTAGTGCCTCAAGCATGGAAATTTCCAGGACGTCACCGCGGCCTGTGGTGGCCCGTTGCAGCAGCGAGGTCAGGATGCCGGAGTACACATACATGCCGGCGGAGACGTCGGCGATGGACACTCCCACCTTGGCGGGGGAGTCCGGGGTGCCGGTGACGCTGAGCAGGCCCGCCTCGCACTGGACCAGCAGGTCGTAGGCCTTTTTCTGTTCGTAGGACCCGCCACGGCCGTAGCCGGAGATGGAGGTGTGGATCAGCCGCGGGTTCAGGGCCAGGGCCTCGTCCGGCCCCATGCCCAGGCGTTCGATGGCGCCGGGTGCGAGGTTTTGGACCAGGACGTCAGCTGTGGAGACCAGCTTGCGCAGCACAGCCATGCCATCCTCGGACTTCAGGTCCAGGACGATGCTCTCTTTGGACCTGTTCAGCCAGACGAAGTAGCTGGCCATGCCATGGACCTTGGTGTCGTAGCCGCGGGCGAAGTCACCGGTGTCGCGTTCCACTTTGATGACCCGGGCGCCGAGGTCGGCGAGCTGCCGGGTAGCGAAGGGGGCCGCGACCGCCTGTTCAAGGGAGATGACGGTGATCCCCGCCAATGGCAAGGTGCCCATTTACTGTTCCTTCCCTGCACGCTGCAGGATGCGTTTGGCCCGTTCGGTAACCGGACGGTCAATCATCTGGCCATCCACCTGGGCCGCGCCGCCTTCGGCGCCAATGACGGACAGTGCCCACTCCACGTCTGCTTCCGTGGGCGCGAATGCCCCATGAACGGGAGCCAGCTGGGCTGGGTGGATGCAGAGCTTGCCGCCGAAACCGAAGTTCCGGGCCAGCCGGGCTGACGCCGCCACACGGACGGTGTCCTTGATGTCTGTGGAAGGTGAATCCAGCGGCGCCGCGATGCCGGCAGCCCGCGAAGCGAGGACCAGCTGGGCGCGGGCATGGTCAAGAAAGCGGTCTCCGCCGTCGGCGTCGATGTCCAGGGCGAAGTCGATGGCGCCGAACGCCAGCCGCGTCACGCCCGGCACGCGTGCCAGCTCCACGGCGTTCACCACGCCGAGGGCGGATTCGACCAGCGGGACCAGGGCAAGGTGGTTTGGCATGTCCGAGCGCAGCTGGCGCAGGGCGGCGGGGTCTTCCGCCTTTGGCACCACGGTGCCGAGCAGACCCGAGCCCGGGGTGCGGGCGGCCGAAAGCAGCAAGGTGATATCGGCGTCGTAATGTCCGGAACCCTGCGGGTTCACCCGCACCAGCGCACGCACCCCTACGCCGTCGTCCGACGGTGCCACCGCCGCCACCGCCGCAGCCAACGCAGCGGACTTGGCACCGGGCGCGACCGCGTCCTCCAGATCGATGATTATGACGCCGGCGCCCGCGGCGGCTGCCTTGGCGAACCGTTCGGGGCGGTCACCGGGAACGAACAATGCGGTGACTGCCGAGGCGACGGTTTCGGCACCGGAAATGGTGAGGCTTCCTGCCGGCGCCGTCACTGGAAGTCCCCGATCGAGGGCAGCGTGGACTCATCCGGGCGGGCGGATTCGACGCCCGGAAGGTAACCCTGCCGGTACACCATGAAGGTGCGGCGGTAGCTGATCACGATCTTGCTGTCCTGGTTGAAGCCCTCAGTGGCGACGGTAACCAGGCCGAGGTTGGGCCGGGACTTGGATTCCCGGGTGGAGAGGACCTTGGAGCGGGAGTAGATGGTGTCGCCTTCATAGACGGGGTTTGGCATGCGGACCTCGTCCCAGCCCATGTTCGCGAAGACGTTCATGGAGAGGTCGATGGTGGACTGGCCGGTGACTAGCGCGAGAGTGAAGGTGGAGTTGACTAACGGCAGGCCGAACTCGGTGGCCTTGGCGAAATTGCGGTCCACGTGGGTCTTGGCCACGTTCTGCGTCATGAGTGTGAACGACTGGTTGTCCGCCTCCGTCACGGTCTTGCCGAACGGGTGGTAGTAGATGTCGCCGGGGGAGAAGTCTTCAAACAGGCGTCCTGTCCAGCCCTCTACTACGCGGCCTTCGGTGGTTGCAGCCTGCGTTGCTTCGTCGGTCATCGCCAATCTCCTTCACTCAATATATTACTGATTCCTGCTAGTCTGACGTTCCGTTCCTTGGAATGTCAAGGTTTATGCTCATCCGTTGATGCGCAAGGCAGGTCTTGCCACCGTTCAATATATTGGCGTATCGTCGTGTCCCAGCAGTGACAGAAGGTCGCCGTCAGCCATTCAAAGGAGCACCGATGCATACCCTCACCGCCGGACTGGACCAGTTGCGCGAGCAGACCCGCCTTCTGTGCGCAGGCTTCCCGGACGAGTACTGGCGCGAAACGGACCGTAACCGCCGTTACCCGCAGGAGTTTGTGGACACGCTCACCGAGGCCGGTCTGCTCTCGGCTCTGATCCCTACCGAGTACGGCGGCCTGGGCCTTGGCCTGACCGAGGCCAGCGTCATCATGGAGGAAATCAACAACTCCGGCGGCCACTCAGCGGCATGCCACGCGCAGATGTACACCATGGGTGCCCTGCTCAGGCACGGCAACGCGGCTCAGAAGAGCGAGTACCTGCCCCAGATCGCTACCGGCTCGCTGCGGCTGCAGGCCTTCTCCATCACCGAGGACAAGGCTGGCTCGGATACCACCAGCATCGAAACAGCCGCCGTGCGCGACGGCGATGACTTCATCATCACCGGCCACAAGAGCTGGACCAGCCGCATCGAGGAATCCGACCTCCTCTTTGTCCTGGCCCGCACCTCCGAAAAGCCCGAAGGCAAGGGCACCGACAAGACCCACGGCCTGACCCTGTTCCTGGTGGACCTGCGCCAGGTCCGGGCCGAACAGCCGGAATCGCTCGAGGTGGTCAAAGTCCGCACCATGTTCAACTACGCCACCAACCAGATCCACTACCACGGCATGCGCGTCCTGGCATCTGCCGTCATCGGTGAGGTGGGCAAGGGCTTCCGCTATGTCATCGACGGCTGGAACGCCGAGCGCATCCTGCTGGCCTCTGAAGCGATCGGCGACGGCTACTGGTTCACGACGCGGGGCGTAGAGTACGCCAACAGCCGCGAGGTGTTCGGTCGTAAGATCGGCAGCAACCAGGGCGTGCAGTTCCCCATCACCGATGCCTACATGAAGGTCCGGGCCGCCGACATGATGCGCTACGAGGCCGCCCGGCTCTTTGACGCCGGCGAACCCTGCGGCGCAGAGGCCAACATGGCCAAACACCTGGCCTCCGAAGCCAGCTGGGCCGCCGCCAACGCCTGCCTTGACACCCACGGCGGCTACGGCTTTGTGGACGAGTACGACGTCGAACGCAAGTTCCGCGAGACCCGCATGTTCCAGGTGGCCCCGGTCAACAACAACCTGATCAAGAGCTTCGTGGCCACCAAGGTCCTGGGCCTGCCCCGCTCCTACTAGCCGCGCGGTGTTGCTGCCAGATCCACTGCAACGGCTGCGGTTGAGTGTCAAGGCTCGTTGGGGAAGAACTGTGCGACTGACTACTTGATGAGCGCTCTACTCGTGGCAGAGGCCCTCGATTATGCTGGTCCGGAGTGCTCCCATGCTCCTGCGGCGGCCAATACCCTCAATCTGGTGGGCATTGTCTTGTGCTCGGCTGCTGGCTGACGGAGCTCTCATCCGGAGGTAACAGAGGGCCTTTAAGGCCTCTCCCCGGCCATTGAAGACTGGCAGCGGGACGTGTTGAAGTGGGACGAGTTCGAAGGGCAACCCGGCGGCCCGGTTGCCCACGAAGGATGGCAGGGCGTCCGCTAATAGAACTCGAGTAAGTCATCGATTGCCGCATGCAGCCAGCTGTTGAAGTCAGGGAAGTCTCCGCGCGCTTCCCACCCCGGAGACGCATAATGGTGGATTATTGCGACTTTGCCCGTCTCTAGATCCCAACAGGCGGAATCATCGTTGTCTTGTCGCTTGGCGAAGAGAATTAGCCGCCGCTGAGGGTATCGCTTGGCAATTCCCTGGTTAAGCGCTCGTAGTTGATCACCGGTCGGGATCCACGACGGTTCCAGTTCAAACAGCTCGCACTCGACCAGTCGAAGAAACCCTCGAGGGTATGAGAACCCGTCAGGTAGTTCTGCCGAAGTTAGCAGTAGCTCGTCCGTTTGATGCTTCTGTTCGCTGCTTGCGGTCGAGTCCCGTTCCGGTGAACGACCGTCTGCCGCTCCTCTTTTCCTGAAAAGTCCCATAGCAAGAGGTAACCACAGCTATTGGGCAGGCGACTCAGCTATGAAATTGGAAAATGTCCGTGGCTGAGCTGAATGCGAGCAGCGTGGAAGTAGGCTCCGTGATCCGCGGGCGTTTCGTGACATTCTTCAGCCCCCGGAGCGCATCGACGACGGCGAGATATTTGATACGTATTGGGCGTAATTGGCCGAGGAGTCGATGGCGTGGCGATCAATCGTGGCCGGGGAGTAACCAAGTGCCTCGGCAATGATGGCGACCGGGCGAGTTTGGTGAGTTCGTGAAGTGTTCCCAACCTTGCCGCCCGAGTGCTGAAGGCCGTGCTCAACCGCCGGGTGAGGGATGAGGCTTGGAGGTGTTTGCCGGGTGAGCCGCCGCGGAATACCCAGTTGCTGTTGGGGTGCGCGGCTGTCTGGTGATGGGTGGGGGTGGCTGCGAGTTCGCGCCAAGGTTCATCGAGCGGCGGCGTGAGCGCGATTTCGACGGTTCCGAGGGTGATGGTGAGGTTTTCCTTGGTCACGGTGACGTTGTCCCAGGTGAGTTTGACGATGTCGGCGACTTGCTGGCCGAAGACCAGGACGAGGATGGCTGCTGCTCGGTCCCTGGGGTTCATGTCAGTCGTGTGGCTGAGGTTTTGGATGAGCTCGGTTTGGGCGGCTGCGTCGAGTCGGGGGCTGGTGCCGCGTCGGTGGGGCTGCAGTTGCACGGAAGGATCGATAAGGCGTGTTTTGGTTGCCCAGTCCAGGAAGCGTGAGGCGATGCCTCGCGTTGTGGGCCCTTCTGCCTGCCAGCGGTCCAGGTGCGCGCCTGGTTCACTTCCGTGAGTTCGGTGTCTTGAGCGGTGAGCCAGTTCAGCAGTTTGATGGCGACGGTGACTGCTTGTTTGGCCCGGAGAAAGGTGCCTTGGGTGACCTCGTCGATCTGGTTCATGCGGCGTTGGTGGTGCCAGCGAATGTAGCGGCGCATGATGTCCCGATGATTCGGGCTGGTGATCCGCTCGAGTGTCTGGTCGGCCCAGACGGTGAACCTTGCGTTGAGTTCATCACGGCGTGGCAGGGCATTGTGTTCGACGAGGAGCCCGCGGACGTATTCGCGGGTGCGTGATGCCGGAAGCTCATCGAAGCGTGCGTGGGTGATCACAGGCTCGGCCGCCAGTTGTTGAAGGAATTCGGTGACGTGAGGCTGCTGGATCCACGTGAGTCCGCTGTTGGCACGCTTCATGGACTTTAGGGCGGTGCCAATTGCCTGAAGAGCGGGGGAGGGCGGCTGGTTATCTGCCGGGCTGAGGAGCCTGTCGACGGTCATGGCCAGGATGCATGTCCAGCATCGGTTGCCGGAGTGGAGTTCGTCTTCGGTGCCGCATCCGATGCAGTCGACGTTGAGCTGAACGCCGGAGCATTTCCGGCAGGCCGGCAGCGTGTCGATGCGGCCGGGCAGGACGCCTTCGTGGCCGCAGGCGCAGGTGCCGCGGGTTCTTTTGGCCTGTTGGTAGCAGTAGCCGCAGATTCCGCCGTCGGGCACCGGACCGCGATTTGGTGGTGTTCGCCGCAGCGTCCGCAGGCTTCCGGCCATTTGGTGGGGTCGCCGGCTTTGCGGGGCCTAGTCATCTTCTTCCGGAGGCAGAACGCGGATCCGGCGGGCGATCGGCGCGCCGGGTGTGATGCCCAGGTCTTCTGGACGCTTGGGAGCGTTGGCGGTCTTGGCGGCGCGCATCTGCACGTAGGGTTCGAACAGGTCGTTGGGCGTGCATTCGAGGATGTCGCAGAGGGCGGCGAAGGTCTGGGCGGGAATGCGCTCGGGTGTTCCGGTGACGAGGCGGTGGACCTGGGCGTTGGAGAGGTTGATGCCCCGGGCTTTGAGCAGGGGGAGCAGCTCGGTGGTCTTCCAGAGGTTTCGTTGGGCCATCAGCTGTCGGAGGTTCCAGCGGTAGCCGATCCGTCGTTGTTCAGCCATGGCTGTTCCCCTCGCCGTCGCCGTTGCGTAGCCGCTGGGCGATCATTTTCTGGATGGTCTTCTGTTTGAAGTCCGCCGACACGGAAGTATAGAGGGCCGTGGTCGAGGAGTAGCTGTGCCCGACCTGCTGCTGGATGAACAGCGGGTCGTAGCCGGCCTCGATCAGATGCGTGACGTAGGAGTGCCGCAGGGTGTGCAGGGTCAGTTCTTCCGGTAGGCCGGCGATCGTCCGCACCCGCTGGAAAGACCGGTCGAAGTTGCGGTAAACCGTGGAGCCGGAGCGTTCAGAGGGCCAGAGGCTGGCGGACCGGTCAGTGGTGGGGAAACGTTTCCGGCCGTCAGGGGAGAGCCAGTACTCCAGGAGCTCGACCACCCAATGGAACTCGGGGACGGTGAGCACGGTCCGGCGGCGGGGCCCTGGCCCCTTGGTTCCCTTGGCCCACCGCACCTGTAGCGCCCCAAAGCGGCGGAACTGTTCGACGTGCGGGTTGGGTCCGAAATCGACGTACTCGAGCATCACCAGTTCACGCCGCCGCAGCCCGTAGGCGTAGGCCACCTTGAAGGCAGTCGAGTCCCTCAGAGCTGGAAGCCAGCGCTTGGAACCCTTGGCGAACTCGGTGTCGACCAGGTCGTCGGCAGCGTCGAAGAACGTCTGAAGTTCGGTCCGGGTGAACGCCCGGCGGCGTGCCGGCACGGCATCGTCAGTCGTGTGCCGGGGTGAGTTCCACTCGAAGACCACCTGTACCGGGATGTCGGAAAAGACCCGTTCGCAGAACGCTGCCCAGCCGTAACGCCCATCCGTCAGATAGGAGCAGAAAGCCCTGATTGCCCCGGAATTGGCCCTCAGCGTTGATAACGCCAGCCCTTTCTCTGAGCTGCGGCGGTCCGCCAGGAACTCGTCCACGTGATGCGCCGACCACGTCCACGGATACTCGTTCGCGTGCTCCTGGAACCTCTGCACCGTCCCGCAGGAGCTTTTGATGTACGACGTCGACAACCCGCGAGCCAGTATCTGTGCCCGCCAGCCGTCCAGCATCGCCTCGAAAACTCGATCCTCGGCACGCAGCAGCCCGACATTCCCATTGGTCAGAAAGGCCGGAATCCGCCCAGGCTCGATACTCACAGAGCAAACTGTACGCAAAAATCTCTCATCTAATGAGAGATTACGCCGCTAGGCCGCGTCACCACGCACACTCGTCTGCCGCGGGCGCTTGCTGTTCGAGTGACGCAACGTGTCACTGACCTGCGAAAACGCCTCAAAGTAAGTTGGGACGAGTTCTCTCATCTACTTCTACTCGTCCCACTCAAACGCCGATAATAATGATTCTGTAAAGTAGCGCAGCCGTAGTGGATAGATGTGGAGTGCGGCAGGTGCTGCTGCTGCACTCCGCGAGATTCCTTTGCTCGCAGTTTTGGAATGATGGGTGGCCGTTACAAACATTGAACACTGTCCACTGTCGCTGGAACGTAGAATCCTCGAATGGGGATTTCAGTATCGGAACAAACACCTGAGCCGGCGTTAGATGCTGGCATCAGCCTCTCAACTTTGGACCAAGGTCCAACCTCAGCTACAAGTGGCCGCCGATCCCGGCGAGGTGGTGCGACTATCCTGGCGCTCATGTGCGGTCTGTATGCAATTCACCTCCTCCTGCTGTGGAAACCGTTGGAACGCTGGGTGACATTCGGGGAGGCATTTGCTACGAGCCCGGCAATGGCTGGGCTGGCTGCCGTCACGGCTGCAATTATCGGCGCCCGAGCCCTGGGACGGCAACTGGAGCACGCAAAGGCCGAAGCCCTCAATGCAAGGCGGAAGGATGCCGAAGCGTCGTGGTGGGAAAAATTCGAATGGGTCACCGACCGAATCCTGCCAAAGGACAAGGAGAAGCAAGAGAAGCTCGAAACTTCGCTCGCTCTCCGGTTATCTACCTCGCTGCTGGAGATGTCTACGGCGGAGTTCCAAAGAGAAGCCGTGAACGGCGTCATTAAGCACTATCTGGAGAAGCCAAAAGAGCAAGGCATCTTCTCAACAGGTGGAGACACTGCCGACTCTGCGACTGACCCTGCTGCGGTGCGGGCATTCCTTGCTGCAGCTCAAGGCTCAAGCTCACAAGCGAATCGTGTGTTCCTGAGTGGATTCCTTTACGAGAGTGAGGTAAAAGCTGCGCTGGAAGCTCAATCAATTCAGCCTTTGAGCCGCTACGATCCAATCGCCGCTGCCGTGATGACCGAGTTAAAGTATGAACCCGACGCCGTCCTTGATATCGAGGACCGTCGAGTCATGCTCGATATCAAGGGAGGAGAACGCTTGCCGCGGATGTGGGCGCGCAGCATTGCAGGGCTGTCGAATCGCATAAGAGCCATAACTCATGGCGAAGTCGATCTAATTGTTGTCACGAATGCCACCCGCATACCCGTAGAGGTAAAAGACGCCCTTCGAATCGTCCGCTGGGTTCCAGAGGACGGGCATGAAGCCCTCGAGGTCCGGATTAGAGAGAAGCTGGGGCTGGATTATGGCGGCGATACCAACGAACCGGCCCCTGAAGTTTGACGGTGCTCGGTCAAATTTCTAGAAGCGGGCTCCCAGTCTTCCAGCATTTTTCGACCGGCGAGATGAAGCCCTAGGCGCGGTCCGGCTAAACGGTAGATTATAAGCAGATAACCAGGACGTCGAAGTGTGGGGGAGTAACGTTGAGATTTTCGGAACAATTTGGAATCAAACGATCGGACCATGACGACTGGTTTGATCCTCACCTAACTGTTGATACAAAGCTTTTCATTGATCCCCTTCTCTTGATCTTGGCTGGCGAGCCGTGGGCTTCTGGGCATGACCGCCTGATAGCTCATTTTGTTCGATGCTATGAACTCGTCGCCAAAGCCTCTGGAAGCAAGTCTACGTGGCTCTCCGTGGTTCGTGGTGAAACGGATTCCGTGTCTTGAAAGCTGAAGGGCTCGTAGCCCTGCTGTGATGGATGTTCTCTACGCATTCATCAAGAGTCAGGAGCTACGAGCCTTGATCGAGCCTACTTCCCCGCGCCCCGATGCTGCCACCGCCCTCTTCAATCTGCCCGACTACCGCGTCACCGATACCGAGATCCTCGCATTCGGACAGCGACGGGTCCGCATCGAAGCCACCGCCGAGGCCGGCTGCCCGTCTTGTGGCGTCATCAGCACCCGCGTGCATTCACGCCGGCCCCAACGTGTGCGCGACATCCCTGTCGCCGGCCCGGTCGAAGTGATCTGGTCCAAGCGGAGATTCTTCTGCGATGAGTATCTGTGCCCGCGCAGGACATTCGCCGAGGAGACCGCCCAGGTGCCGCGCCGCGCACGGTCCACCCGCCGGCTTCGCGACGCCCTCGTGGCCGCCGTCATCGGATCCGGAAGGGCCGCCGCGGAAGCGGCCTCCTCGTTCGGCGTCTCATGGTGGCTGGTCCAGCGAGCCCTGGACTCCGCGGCGCTGACACTGCCTGACGTGGATGTCCTCGCGCCACGAATGCTCGGCATCGATGAACACCGCTACCGGTCGGTGCGGTTCTTCCGCGATCCCGAAACGAACGCCTGGAAACGGTACGAACCCTGGATGACCACCATTGTCGATCTGGACACCGGACAAGTGCTCGGGATCGTGGACGGCCGCGACAGCGAAGGCGTCGGAGACTGGCTGTTCGCCCGGCCGCTTCAGTGGCGCATGGGCGTGCAGGTCGTCGCGATCGACCCGTCGGCGGCATTCCGCAAGGCCCTACGGATGTGGCTCCCGCGCACCGCCGTCTCGGTCGACGCGTTCCACCTGGTCAAGCTCGGCAACGACATGCTCACCGAAGTCCGGCAACGACTCACCCAGCAGGTCCGTGGCCGGCGGGGACGCTCCATCGATCCGGTCTGGGCCAACCGGCGGCTGCTCCTGCGCGGCGGCGACACGCTCTCAGACCGGGCACGGAACAAGCTCAGCACCGTGTTCGCCACCGACGACGCCACCGGGAAGCTACAGGCTGCCTGGCTGGTCAAAGAGCAGCTCCGGACGCTGCTCGCCACCGGGTCTCTTGCCGACGCGGCCACCGCGAAAGCCCACCTGCAGAATCTGGTCGAACGAGCCGCGCAGCCGGAAACGAACCGGCTCTGGCGCACGATCTGCCGATGGTGGAAAGAAATCGAAGTCCTCATCGTCACCGGTGCGACCACGGCGAAAGTAGAAGCAAACAACACAGCCATCAAACACATCAAACGGACAGGCCGGGGATTCACCAACCCACGCAACTACAAAACGCGTATCCTGTTGCGCAGTGCCGCCAGAACAGCGGCATGAACATCCATCACGGCAGAACAATCACCACGAACCGTGAAGAGCCGTCTACGTCCGCCGCAATTGCTAAGCGGTTGCTTACATTCCCGGAGCCTGCCGAGCTATGCCTTGGATACACGACAGTTGGAAGCAACGGATCAGGTTCTGGAGCAGCGTTTGCTCAGCGTATGGCAGACGGCATTGCCGTCGCCATCGCTCACGGACTGTCCAACCCAGAGCATATAGAGGAAATCGGTATCCTCAATGAAGGAATCGGTTCTGACCGTATTTCCGATGCAGTTGGAAACGTGCTGAAGGCACATTTCATCACATACACCCAAGGAATCTGCTTGCGACACGGCATAGAAATGCAAAAGCATAAAGTAAGAAACACCAGGGTATTTCCGAACGAAGGACGGTGGCTGACAGAGTCTGTCGACCTACCCACCAACCCGGAGAACAATAAGCCCATCATCCTTGTGCCAGAAATGCTTCTCAATGATCTACCCACCCTAAATGCGGATGACTGGTTCGACTCCGACCTCAACGGGGACATCCGGAACCAGTTCAACCTGAGCGTGGGCCAGAGCGTTCGGAAGTCTGATATCGTCCAATTCGCTCGACGCCATCCTGAGCGCGTGCGTAAGTGGGCTCGAAGCCAAACAAGCCGGAAAGACTTGCAGGGCTACGACTTTTCTGATGACCCCCGAGGCGTCGTGCAGTGGGACAAACTGCCCGTCGTACACGCCGAGTCCAATCCCCTCAGCCTGCAATCCGAGCCGAGGAACGAAGCAGAGCTACGACTGCTCATAAGCCAGATGCTCAAACAGTTCCAACGGTTCGTCGAGGACCAGCGTGGGTGGTCGCTACTTTGGGATTCGGACGGTAAAGAGAAACCGGAGGAGCCCGCCCAGTTGGTCTTTCTAGGCATGGCTCAGCACTACCTGCGGCTCTTCAATGTGGAACTGGACAGGGAAGTCGAACTTGGCCGAGGCCCAGTGGACTTTAAAATAGCTAGCGGATCAAAGCTACGTATGTTGATTGAAATCAAAAAAGCCCACAATGGAAAATTCTGGCACGGGCTTCAGACCCAGTTGCCCAGCTACCTTCAATCTGATGCTTGCAACTTTGGCTGGTATTTAGCGATCCGATACAGGAACAATCCCACATCGGAAATACGCATGAAGGAGCTTCCCGGCCTGGTGAAGAGTACCGCCCAGAAGGTAGGTAAGACCATTGAGTACGCCGCGGTAGATGGGCGGCCAAAGGACTCTGCCTCTAAACAAGAATAATTCGTTCTTGTTTTCACACGCACGGCGAACACAGTGCGTGAGCACAGAGCAAACCTCTTTCCACGAAGCGGCTCAAGCAGCCGCCTGTCGGAGCCCTCTTCTGCCCGTTTTCAAGTGGCCGATGATGAACGTTTCGTCAGCCTGCCTTGGGGCATCCCCGATTAATGGTTCATGTTCAGGAAGGGTCAAGACCCCGCATCCGGTAAGCCGTATTCTTGTCCATGTTCCAGCCTGCGACCATGCCGTAGCCGATGAGTTGGTCGCTCAGTTTGGCTAAGCGGTAGCTGGGGTCTGCTTCTAGCGCGAGCTCCAGGTACTGGTGGGCCCTGCTGCCGCGGCCTTCCCACCAGCTGATGTAGGCGATGGCGGTGAGTAGGGGAGCCGAGTGTTTCGTGCTGCTGTGGGTGTAGGCGTGCAGGAGGACCTGCTCGGCCCACGTAACGCGGGACCATTCCGGTTTGTCGGGGACTTGAGCTAGCAAGATCTGTTCCATAGGGCCGTGGACGCAAGGAATGTCTGCCATCAATTGGTCGCGGATGGCGGGGAACTGGAAGTTGGCAATCAAGGTTGCGGTCTGTTCGTCGCTTGGGAAGGTATTCGCCTCGAGTATCCCCGCCCACAGGGTGCGCGCTAGTTCGATTGCCCGGTGGTTGTAGGAGCGCCCGATCGAGGAAACTCGGTCCTCGACCTCATCGAATGTCGCCATCTCTTTGGGTGAGGACGGCAGTGTGACACGACCGGTCGGTGCGACGGCGCTTCCGCGGTAGACGAGTTCGGCGTTGATTTCGCTGGAGTCGATCATCGACAAGGGCAGCGTGTCGGGAAGCCTAGGGTCGTCGTCGTACGGTGAGACCGTCGTATCGCCGACGAGTAGCCCATCCCGGATGGTGATGTTCCGTTCGGCGAGGGCGCCAGTGAGGGCGGCGATCATAGATGCGTACGGTTTGGTCTGGCCGTGTTCCGGGGCGGCCGAGGTGTAGAGCGCGAATAGGGCGCTGGTCGCGTTCGGGTCGTTAGCGAGGTAGCCGGCGACGGTCCGTGCGTAGGCGGGTGCGCTGGTATCGTGCTTTGGTAAATCCACCCGGAGGGTGGCGCCGATACGGTTTGTATCGATGGTGACGCACACCAGGCTCTCCTTCGGCCAGAAACCGAGGGTGTGGCCGATGAAGCTCAGTACATCGGCGGGCGTTTTGATCGTTAGCGTTTCCATGATCCTTTTCCTTGAATGAGACCTGTGACGGCTGTCCGTCAGTTTCGGCGTCGGTCTGATAGAGGATCCACCGCTGGGTGCAGGGGTCGGAGTGCAACTTGGGGAACCGTGAGCAGTCGAAAAGTTCGCGAGGAAATAAGCGACGACGGAGCGCCGAACGAAGTTTTGGGCTGCGAGCGGCGCGCAGCGCCCTGGTTGCGCGCAGGACCCGCCCAGCGACGATCAAGTATCAGAATGACAAACAGCAAAGATGCATCTGCTCATTCATGGTCCGGATCGGTCCATGCGGCATGACCTTCGTGCAGCCGGGGCGTGGGCTGGTGGGACCCCTATCGCGTGGAACGTGCGCCGGAGTGAGTTTCGAGGGCGACTTCGGCTCGTTCGACGACGGCGCGGTCGTGGGCGTTCAGGCGCCGGGCCGCTGCAGGGCTGGCCATTTCGCAGTCTCGTATTTCGACCAGGCGGCGGTGAAGTTGTGTTTCGGCATGGGGGCTGAGGGCTATCAGCCTGCTGGCTCGCCGCTGCTCAAGGATCAATTCGCGCTGGCTTGACGCCACCCGGTTCCAGATCGGCCCGACTTCCACAAGCAGCAGACGGGCGTGGAGCCCGAACCTGCCGCGGCTGAGTGGGCCGGCCAGTCGTGGCAGAAGCAGCCCCAAGCTGACGAGAAGAACCGCGATGGTTTCGCCGATCCAGTAAAGGACCGTGAGGATCGTCGCCGCCGTACTGTCCGCTAGCGCAACCTTGGTGACGGCTCCGTAGAGGATCCGGTCGAGCAGCACCAGAGCGAAGAGGATACACCCGATGGCGATCAGAATGAACGCCGAGCGGAAAGCCGGTGCATGCATGCGTGGGACGTAGTCGTGGCAAACGCGTGCAATGTCTAGGCAGATCCACATGATGAATGCCGACCCCGTCCAGAGGAACACTGCCATCCCCGGTTGGTCACCGTATGCCAGTGGAAGGTTGGGATCGGTGCGGTCTACACGGCTTGTGAGGAATCCCGCCGTCACGGCCGAACAAGCGATCCCGGCCGCCCAACGACCGAAGGTGAGTTGCCGGTGTCGTACTTCTTCGTCCGAGACGGCGGCCAGCAGAATTGCCGTACGAAATTGCCAAAACCCAAGGAGGAGCGAGAGGAGAGTTGCGAGGCCGACGCGGTTTTGGCCGCCGAGTAGGGGATCCACCGCGTAGTAGACGGCCGGGATGTAGAGGGTGCAGGCGATCGCGGCGAGGATCGTGGCACGGAAGACGCTGCCGCGGTTCGGATCGAGGGCAGCAGGCAGACGGAGGATTGTGAGGACCCAGAGGGTGGCGGCCGGAATGAATTCCATTAGCCGAACACTTTGCGGAATGCCAGCGGTTCGGGCTGCACACCGGCATCGCTGTTGATGATCCGCGTTGCGAGCTGGTCGGCGAGGGCCTCGGCGGTGAGTTCCGCGTCGTCGGTGTAGCTGCTGCGGGCTAGCGCTCGGAGCACGCCTTTGGCATCGAGGTCAGGCAGGAGACTACTGGCGATTTCGCTGCTGACGCCGTCGAGGTCGTGACCGAGGATCAGGTGGCTGAATTCGTGGAGGATGATCTGCTGCCGGTGCCAGATTGATTTGACCGGTGCATGGAGGACGATGTCCCTGTCAGAGCAGATTAGCAAGACCCCGCACAACTCGGATCCCGCCAGACCCGGAAGTTCAGCGATTTTGATCGGTCGGCCGCGTTGAGCTTCCAGCTTCTTCTGGATGAAATGAAGTGTGGCGTTGTTGGGCAAGCTGAACGCGTGTTCGGCCTTCCTCGCTATTTTGCGGGCTTCACGGTAGTTCATTGCCGGTGTGGACGGGGGAGTGTGGAACGTTGACCGGGCCGATTTGGTCCAGGGAATACCCATCGGGGTACAGGGAGGATCCGGCCTTGCCGGGTGTGAAATGCGGCTGCTGTCTCAGCGGACGACGGCGGATGATTGCGTTGCGGAGCTCGAGTCCGGTTTTGAGGGCCGTGCGGGATATCACGTTTGCGCGGGGGAGGCCCAGCGCGGCGGTGAGGCGGTCGTCGTCGAGCATGGTGCTGATGAGTTTCGTAGCCAGCGGACGCAGGGGCCCCGGCAGGCGGCTTTGGAAGACCTGGACCGTTGCGTCCATGAGGTGCTGGCCCTGCTCGGATGGGGCTACATGGGTTGCCTCGTAGCGATCGAAGAAATCCGCGGCTGCGGCGTAGCTGGCGGGCATGTCTTTGATGTTCATCCGGGCGCCTAGTTCGGTGAAGAAGCGTGAGGCGGCCGAAAGCTCTGAGGTAGTTGGTTGGCGCCAGGCGTGTTGCTGGATCCAGCGGATGGGTACCACCAGGAGGGTAAGCAGCACGTAGAGAAAGTCGTCTTTGCTGCCCGGGACGTTGCGGTGGACGTGGTTGAGCAATTCGACCATGGCCTTGCCACGGTCGCTTTCCAGGCCGTTGGCGATGAGTTCGTAGATGACGATGGCGGTGTCGTACGAGCGCTTCATTGGACGCTGCTGAATTTCCGCGTTCGTGTGGAGGGTCGTGGCGATGCTAGGGATCGCGAAATTCCGATAGTAGGAGAGGAAGAAACCGACTTCCATGTCGACGGCGAGGTCGAACAGGGCCATCTGACGGAAGGTGGTTTCCCAGGCTTCTTCGCTTGCGGTCTCTTGGCGTTCGAGGCTCGCGGCGAGGGTGGCGTTGATGTTCATGGTGCCCCCCTTCGCCGTGTCTTGCGTCCATGCGCAAAGTGGGGCCTCAGCTCCCCAGATTGGCTGACCTATTCCATGGTAGAACCGTTGCGATTGCGTGGCTAGTTAACTTGTAGACGGGTCTAAGCTGTGGCTTGTGGAGCTTGGTTTGCTAACGCTTTGACAAGGCCCTCTCCGCCTTGGCGCATCATGAGCGAGTGGGCGGCCGTGAACGCTGGTGCCGCTATTGGGGTCAGCAGATTCATCCAACGCTGAGTGGGTCGGACGCGCCACTCGATGTCCATGCGGGTCGCTTGGCCCTGTGCTTCCGGGGTGAGGACGACACGGCCGGTGCCCTCCAGATGACCGCCAGCGTCGAAGTCAATTTCCTTTGGAGTGACCACATTCGTTGGTTGGATGCTGATGGTGAGGGTGTAACCGAGGGAAGCTCTGAAGTTGAGGTGGGCCGTGGTGGCTTTGAGGATGTCTTCTTGGGAGTTGCTCTTGGCTTCGGTTCGAACGAGTGGTGCGGCGAACGTGCAGTGGGGCCACCACTTTGGCCAGCTCATGTCGACGTCGGCGATGATCGTCCACACTTGCTCCGGGGTGAACGGGAGGTGCCAGGTGGATGCGAGGTCGAATAGGCGGGAGGTCATAGGGATAGTTTGTCACCTGTAAGTGGGGACCGGTGATGACGTTCGGGCCGCCCCAAACCCCTGCGTTTCTGACTACGCGATGTCCTGGGCGAGACTCTCTTTATCTCTCTCGGACCAAGCAAGGCGGTTCCGGCTCCCGAGGTGCAGGTCGGAATTCTCGACGCGCCAATCGCGGTGTCTTAATTCTTGACAAGGCATCAAATCTAGTGCAGCCCGCGCTGAGCCGTCAATGAGGGCGTGTGTGGCCTGTCAGAGTCAACTGAGAGAATTGTTCCTATGACTCCTGACGACTGGGCTGCACTAGCTAAAGAACTCATCAAAACTGTTGGCGCACCGAACTGGGCTGAGGAGGCTAGTTTCTGGCTATCCTCCGTGACCCTCCTGATTGCGGCTATTGCTGCGGGAGGCGGTCTCTACCGACTGAGTGAGGCGAAGCAATTGCGTATCCAAACAAACAAACTAGAGCGCAAGAAGGCCCAGCCATACGTAGTCGCCTTCATGGATGTGTCATTCTTAGGACCAGAAGCTCTCGACGTGGTGATTCGCAACTATGGTCAGACAGCCGCAACGGATGTTCGTGCCGATTTCACACCTCGCTTGACAATGTGGACCCCAACAAAGCACGACGTTTTCATCCCGGAGGAGATACCGATGCTGGCTCCCGGTCAAGAGTGGCGCACCCTGTTTGACTTCTCAAACTCTCGCCTAGGTAAGAAGGAGGCTGATTCGCGGTTCGAAGGTGTGGTCAGGTATAAGGGCATTGATGGTGATCCGTTGGAATCCAAATGCATTCTCGACTGGGAGGCCTATAGGAACAAGACTTGGGTCCAAACCTTCGGACTTCATGAACTGGCCAAGGCCGCTACTGACATGCGTAACCAGATGAAGAGCTGGACTGAGGGCAATGACGGGCTGAGCGTCATCGTTAGAAGTGGCGACAAAAAGGATGGCGAAGAACGGGCACTGTTCGAGCAGGTGCGCCGGGAACAAGACCTCGAAGACTCGAACCAATCTCCTCCCTTGCGTAGGGTCTCAACGGCAGATACCGAGTGATGTCGTTGATACTCTTACCGGAGTATCTGAGGGAGCAAGAGGTGAGCCATGAAGGTCTTTATTAGCTGGTCAGGTCCCGAGAGCAAGGCCGTTGCACTCTTGCTCAAGCCATGGCTACGTAGCGTCCTTCAGGCAACCAAGCCGTGGATGAGCGATACAGACATTCAAGCGGGTACAAAGTGGGAGAGCAGTATCTCCACTCAGCTTCGCGAGTCTGGCTTTGGCATCATATGCGTGACGGATGAAAATCAGAACACACCTTGGATCAATTTCGAGGCCGGGGCGCTATCAATGGCGATTGCGGACATCGAACGCCGCGTGGTCCCACTGTTGATCGGATTCAACGATAGAGGCGATCTCAAGGGGCCGTTGAACACCTTCAATACGACTCTCTTCAATGAAGAGGGTGTGTACAAGATGCTCCTATCGATAAATAGCCAGCTCGAGGAACCCTTAGAAGAATCAGCGCTAAAGAAGTCCTTCGGAGCCTTCTGGCCTGAACTTGAGAGTGAAGTAGAGAAACTTCAGGAACAGGGCAAGCTGACAACAGCGCCGGCACGCGATGACAAAGACATCCTGAATGAAATTCTTGATACCGTACGGTCCTTGTCTCGGGACCGCGACAGTACAAAGGCTCAGATTTATACCAGAGCTTTGGCGAAACTAGCCTACGGTGATCCGCTGCCCAGGAATGAGGAGCTGATTGGTGTGGCAGAGCACCAGATCCAGGAATATCTGCGATCGGTGGGCAATTCGGCTCAGTTCACATCTAAGAGGACATCCGCAATTGACACCAACATTTACGTTCACTTAGAAAAGCCGTTAGATGAGGAACAAAAACTGCCCATCGTTGAAGCCACCAAGCTTCTGAGTTCCGGAAATATCGAACTTCTATTTGTTGACGAGCACTAACTTAGTACTCGGGTGACTTTCTGCACGACTACGTTAATGGTAGCTGGATCGATCAGCCTCAATGATAACCATGACCTGCCCAGGGGGAGAGGCCCTACTTTCTGGCTTTGGAGGCCACGACTCGCAAGGCTCGTGGTTGGGTCCCCGCTAGCAGTCCAGCGTCTATGCGATAGCTGATTGGTTTTCTTGCGTCCAGGTTTCCCAGTATCGGTTCGGCGTCATGCCGTCCAGGGATCCGTGGGGCCGTTCATGATTGTAGATAGCTGTCCATTCCTCGGCCAAATACTTCGCTTCGGCCATGGTGTCCATGATTTCTCCGGAGAGTTGTTCCCTTCTGAACTGGGCGTTGAATGATTCGATGAAGCCGTTCTGCCACGGTGATCCCGGGTCGATGAAGGCTGTGTCCACGCCGGCGGTGCTGCACCAGTTGACCAGTGCCGCGGCGGTGAATTCCGGCCCGTTATCGCACCGGACGTAGGCCGGGGCGGTGCCGGTTTCGGCGATGATGTTCTCCAGCACCGCGATGACGTCGGCGGCCTTGAACGACCGGCGCGGGATGACGGCCAGCGCCGTGCGGGTGTATTCGTCGATAACGTTGAAGAACCGGATGTGCCGGCCGCAGGAGGTCACGTCGGACTGGAAGTCGAAGCTGACCACGTGCATCGGGTACTGGGCCGTGAGCCGCTTTTGTTCCCCGGCGCCGGGCCCGGTGCGCCGCTTCTTCCGCGCCTTCGGTTTGCAGGTCAGGCCTTCGTCGCGCCAGAGCCGGCGCACCCGCTTCCTGTTCAGCGCCACGGCAGCCCATGCTGGCTGGGCCAGCAGGTGCCAGCGGGCTTTCCGCCAGCCCCACGCCGGATGCTTGCCGGCAATCTCACGCAGGGCGGCACGAAGCCGCGCTTCCTCGACACCCATATCGGGTTTCTTCTTCCGGAAAGCGGACCGGTTCTGCCCGATGACCTTGCACGCGAAACGTTCGGACGCCCCGAACTTCTCCACCGCCATGCGCACGGCACGACGGCGGGGCTCGGGGCTCAGAATTTTCCCTTCGCCACCTCGTTCAGGATGTCGATGGCCAGTTCCTTCTCTGCCAGCAGCCGCTTGAGCCGGGCGTTCTCCTTCTCCAACTCCTTGGTACGCCTGGACGCCTCGGCGTTCTTCTCGGACCCGTACTCCTTCAGCCACCGATACCAGGTCGCCTCGGTAACCTGAAGCTCCTTGATGACCTCGACCATCGGGCGGCCGTCATTGAGCATCTTCTGGCCCTGACGGACCTTGGCAATGACCTGCTCCGGGGTGTGTCTGCGTGCCATGATTCGTGAAATTCCTCCTGTGTCCATTCTCGGACACGAAACTCACACAAACACCGGACTCCTCAGCGGGGACCCAACCACTCGGGAGTGCCGCCATGAAGCGACGTCTTTGAAGGATGCATCAAATGTCGTAAGCGTACCGGATTATTGCCTTGTGGAGATCTTTACGAGCTTTCTGGCGACCTCCGGCACCCTCGTGTCTGCCCTCCTGGCATCGGGAAGCCTTTGGGCGTTCTTTCGAAGCCAGTACTTGAAGGGCTGGGGGAGTCGGCGTCACTGGCGCAAAAAGTTCAACCACTTGGCGAACTGGGTAACTGACGATTACATCGCGGAGCTGCTCGGCGCACCGGTGATGATCGATCAGGGTGCAGAGCCGAATTCTGTCAACCGCATCTACCTGACGCCACATGCGTGGGTGGTCACGCGCAGCGTCGACGGGAAGGTCCAAGGGTGGTCAGTTACGATCACGGACACCAAGTTCTGGTGGAGTATTGAGGCACCAACCTTCTGGCAACTCAACTCACGGCTTGGACGTGCAACTTTCGCAAGCCTAGACACGAAGCCCTCGGGTAGTTTCGAAGCGCGCGGTGCTAGATCGTATCTTTATGCGGAGTCGGTCTATTGGGGAAACCCTGGCGCTCATCAGACCTACGTCTTCATGCACAACAACGCAGGGACGGGAAGACTTCAACCGAGTCGCGACGTCTATGTAAAAAAGACCGGAGCCTTTGCCGGGGGCGGCGTTGCGGGAGTCGCGCAGGTGGCGAATGCTGAGACCCGCGCTAATACAACAGTGAACACTCTCATGGTGCTATCGCCCAGCATGTCGATTAGGGACGGGGACTTTCCTGTTTGGCCCACGGTGAACCGAGATCAAGTACGCATGGTCTATAGCGAGGCGAAGGCCCGCAGAGAGCGGTACGTGAGGAGAGCGCGTTGGCGGCGAATTATTGGGACTCGTGGCTTCAGACGCAATGACCTGCCTTCAGTCGCTACACCACCTGTAGAGAGGGATGAAGACGACGCCCAAGCGGTCGAAAGTGCAAGCGAGCCGTAGGACTCGTCATCACGAAGGGCGCACATGCCATACGGATCGGATGATCCGCCCTATGGCGAGTGGATCACTCCGTCGGCAGTTGAGCGAGTACTCGGACACCTGCGACGAACTCCTCAGGGCTCAGCAGGAAACGGCTTCCACGAGGTAGTTTCTTTCCTCCACGGAGGTCTTCGTACTTGAAATCGATGAGACTCGCAGGAATGAGGCGTGGCCTGTTGCGGTTGACCCAGGGCCATCGCTCCGGGTCCTCGCCCTCCCGGTAAGCAGCCCATTCGACGTAGTCGTCCGGCAGAAGCTCCGGATCTGTTGTCACTTCGACTACGACGTAGCAGTCCTTGGTCCCTGTCGCGCAGATGAAGACGAGATCGCCGGTCTTGATAGAAGGTTCTCCGATCCATTTGTCTCCCCGTTTTGAACCGGGATTCGCAAATCTCCACTCTTGCCGCCACTGGTCCAAGACCGGAGCACCGTCCTCAACCTTCACCCAGAGAGATCGCTCCGGTTCCCGAGCATCGGCAAGGAGCCGATCGACGTCAAGAAGCGTTGAGTCTTCGTCCTGGTCCCTCACCACCGGAGAGGGCTTCGGTAGCCATTTGGCATGCACGGCCAAGTCGTCGAGATCGCTCCTCGATACTGATCGGGAAGGCCAGGCGAGAATCATCCTCCGTGCCTCGTCAATTTGATCCCGATCCAGCTCGACACCAAGCTCACGGTTCGAATTCACCGAGCTGCCCAGTCCTGCTCCGGTTAGGTTCGCCGATCCGAGCATCCCTCGACTGCCCACGATGAAGCACTTGGCGTGAAGCCGGTCAACATGGCGAACCTCGACTCCCGTGTCGAGCATCAACGCCATTCCCGGGACCGAGAGGAACGTGCTCGCCACGGCGAGCGGATCCAGCGTCGTGTACAGGGTCCATGAGCGGGACGATCCGATCGCTGCATCGGCGATGCTCCTGCATACGACATAAGAGAGGTAGGGGCTCGTGAGGACGACATCGCCGTCGGGGTCCGCAAGGGCCGAATAAAGCCAGTCCGAGGCGGTGTCGAGTACTCGCAGTTGAGAGGTCATGTAGCCAGCCTAATTAGATCCTCCGACAGGTCCCGGAGCCGGCGAAACGAAGCGCCCCCCGCTCCAGAAGGCGGCCTGGGACGCTCGATCTGTGCACGATGCGTACCGTGCATGAGAGATGTCAGACCCATAGGTAAGTATTGGTCCATGACTACCCCGAGCATTCCTTCATCGCTCGCCTAGGCCCTCGAGAGTGAACTTCGGCCGCAGAACTCTTTCCCGTGGACTCGGGAGTCGTGGCGCAAGCAGTGCCACGATCTTCCGGAGGTACTTTCGCTCCTTGAGCGTGTTCCCGAGCGTGTGAGCCGGGAGACGACACTGGCAACTGCTACTGCGGAACTCGACGCCGGTCGTGTCCTCCAGGCATTCGTCGCCGTGATGGTGTGGGGTTGGGGTCCGGGCGGTCTTGGTGCTCTCCGTACACGCTGGATCCTTACTCAAGCTCCCATCTCTGACAAGCAGATAGTTGGATGGCTCAAGAGCGCCGCAGAGGGTTCCCTGGACAGGACCAAGACGCCCTCCCACGAGCGTTACCTCGCAATCCTGAAGGAATGGGGCCGTCCGTATGGTCGAACGCGTGCACAGGTCGAGACGGAGATCTGCCGATTGGCGACCGGCCGGGGATAACGAAGCGCCAGACGTGGTGTCAGGTGGAGCGACTCCATGTTCCGACTTGTAGTACCTGACTGAGTTCAAGAGCCAGGTCAAGATCCGCCGTCGAAGTTGGCGGGTTGCTATCGACCGTACATCTGCGACGTCTCAAATACGCCACTCGCCGACGTCATGAATTCGCCCCTCAGAACTCCGTCGTAGTCGGCCATCGTCGCCGTCCAAGTCGCTGAGACTGAGCCAGTGGACCCGTCTGCTAGGTAAAGCTTGGCTATGCGCGCATTGGTTGACACGGTCTGACGGGGCCGAAGTTCATCGATATGCACTATTACGCGAACGTTGGAAGGTCCGTTTTGAAAATGGGTGGACACATTACCTCGAATATTGGGAATGCGCGCTGTTGATCTTAAGAGCGCTCTTGTGTCGAACGCACCGAGTCCCAACGGCATAGTGGGGGTTGGCCCCCAGCGCCGTGGCCTTCCTGGCATCTCGTCCGAAAGAGAAAGCTCTTTCTCAGATGCCTGGATTGCTGAGATTCCGGGACTCAAGTGAATGTCGAACTGCATGCTCTTAATGAACTTATCGGATCGGTTGTCGATGCGGATGACGGCATCGGGCAAACTCGTCGCGAGGAACAGCTGCTTGATTCGAGGCAGGCTATTTAGGGCTTTGTCGGACCACTCGGATATTTGATTCCTATATTGCTCGGGAGACCGGTTTTCTGTCGATTGCACTGTGGCGAACGCCTCGATCAGAGTCCTATCAGCGAGGCCGAGCTGCTGCGACGGCCATCCATGTATCGATTTAGAGCTCTTTTCTGGCAGGGCCCGGAGAAGACTTTGGGCAATCTTGCGTATGTACTCTTCGTCATGCGCTGGGTCGTCAACGACCTGATAGAGCGGAGACGTGAGGCTTGCCGCGATTTCCGGCACCGGAGTCCTTGGTTTGGCTCTTGCTTGCAGGCGGTTGAGGTCCGCGCTGCGAGCCTTGCGGGACTCCGTCTTGTACCGAACGTAGACGTCTCCGTCAGCAACTCCTGCACCGTCCTTGTGGCAGATATACATCGGGTCCCCCTCAAGCGGAGGTGCGACATCGATGATCAAAATCTCGCGATCAGAACTGAGCGCAGGTAGCCGGATTCCCCGCCAGTATGGTCCGTCAGGAGTGAGGTATGGCTCCAGGCGACTCTGGAGCTGGTGGTCTTCGGTCCGGGAAAGGCCCGCGAGCTGGCCGTTGTTGATACCCCAAACCATAATCCCGTGGCCACCCATGTACCGCTCGGCATCGACCTGGATCACGGTTGGCCATTGCGAGAATGCATTTGGCTAACTTCGCCAGATCTTCGCCCTTCATTGGGTCGCCCTGGGACTTCTGTTCAAGCCACTCTGATTCGTAGTTGTCGTGCTTGACGATGGCCTGGAGCAGCTTTTCCCAGTCCGCCGTAGATCGAGGCAGCTTCGCCTCATCCCAATCCAGCTGGCTCATCGAGCGGGCCTCCAATTCGTTACGTACCGCGTCACGGGCTAGTCTACGAGGCGTACCTCAAGTAGGACGTGACTGTTCAAATACCTGCCTCGCTAACGAGCTCGTCAGCTATGCAGGGCAAAGAAGCCGAGCAGGTGAGTATGACAACTGTTTTTGGTGGCGTACCCGCACCGCGAGCGGCCGCTTGGGAAAGCGTCCGTTCAAGAACCCAAGGATCCTTCACCGGGCGGCTTGAACGGGTTGGGGGGCAAGCCGGGATCGCTCGTCATGGCCAAGAGAGTGGCACTGTCAGGATTCCATTAGCGGATTCTCCTGGGTGACTGTACGGCGTCGACATGACGCGGGAGAACGACTCGACGAGGCTCATAGGTGACCGTGGAGGGCATTGAGGCCGGCGCTTCCGGAAGGCATCCAGGAAACGGCCGTGGCCCCAGCTCCAATGAAATGTACCCGTTGTCGAACGACAGGCCTGATCGAAACTCAGGTAGGCTCGCCGGAAAATTGATACGCGGACACCAGCCGCTGGAAAGGGCCTTGAAGTCGAGTTCTTGGAGGTTGATTTCGTTGACCTCGGAGCTAAGGCCCTTGGTTGCGATTCCCGCGAGACGATGCCAATCAAATTCGTGAGCGACGAGGGCCTTGCTGGCGAACGGCCATCCTTGCATCGTAATCTGCAGCGGAGTGGGTGGCCGGTTTAGAACTTGGCGGAACGGCCAGACTGAATCCTTGGATGGCCCGTAGATGAACTCCTGTGATGCCTGAGCGATAGTTAGATTCATTCTTTCGGTTTGCTCTGGAATGTAGGCGTGGTGCTCGATGCACGCCACCCATTTTCCGTGGCGGACGGCAAGCACCTTGCGGACTGTTTTGGGGTAGATCATGAGGACAAGGTTGCTGCTAAGCGGGAACACCCAACCGCGTTCGCGGGTATAGGGGTCAACGCAGCCCGCAAGGCCCAGTTCGTTTCCGATGAAAGGATGCGAACGAGAATCGTGGTGCAGGACTACCCAACGTGCCGCCGTTACTGGCGCCAGCAGCCTTTGCAGCTCGAATAGCCGCGTATTGTTGACGGCGTCATCGGTAATGCGGGGAAGCAATCCGTCCGGCACGCGGCTTCGATACCGCTCTGCGAAGTCCCTACCGCGAACGAACAGACTAGCCACAAACGGGACTAAAGTCCGCAACCAAATGTTTGCGTCAAGAGGGGCAGATCGATCTTCGAGAGCTCCGATCGCCCGAGCTAATTTCCCCTCATATGCGGTCCATGTGTCGTCGACGGTGCGACTATCGGTATCGCTCATGAGGGAGTACAAGTCTTTGACACGGCCAATTGATCCCGCTTGCGCCTCGAAAGGTTCGGCACGCTCCCGCCGCATCGTCCACAACTTCCGGTTTCGCCGCTCCGAATTTGTGTCGTTAGAAAGGCCTGCCATGTAGGTAGCCGGTATGAAATGGTCGCGGGGCATGGGCTGAGGATAGCTGAAGAATTCCCCTAAGGGTTCATGTTCGGATGCCCGTAAGCATCGGTCGTCTAGCGCACAGCCAATCATGCTCATGGCCGTGCGCCTGCTACCGGTCCCGCCATGCCCATTCACCCAGCCCGATTAACTGCCCGCCAAAGTCCAATATATGCAACACGACGCGTAGTAGTTCAACCCATGCGATGCAAGTCGGTTCAAAGCCTAGACGGCCGTCAGGCACCGCCGGGTGCCATGGCAATCAGCGCTGGCAGCGTCGGCGTCAAGGTCCTAACTCGGGCCCGAAATTTCGCTCGCCAATATCACTGCTCACGTCGGGATGCCCCGTTTGCCCCGGAGGCTGCTCGAATACTATATTCCGGAATCGGACATGTGGCGCATCCTGGCGGGACATAATTCCAGGTCTTCATCGTGGACCGGGGTGGAAGGGCGGCAGCGGGCTTCCAGGGTGTGCCGGGGAGAGCCGGTGGTCTAGCGTTTGCGTCCCATGATGCGTTCGATGGCTTCTGCCTCACGTTGGGCGTCCCGTTCCGGATCGATATACGGCGCACTTGCGCTGGCTCCCAGTACGTGGCTGTAACTGGTGCGGCTGCGGTACTGCCTGAGTGCGTCCGTCCGCCGCTCCACCGCCGTCGTCGGCCTGGACGTCAATGGCCGCCCGGCCCTTGCTTCCCGATGGGCCTTGAGTTGTGCCAGCCGGGCCAGTTCCGGCTTGTCCGCAATGAATTCAGACATCCCGGGTGGAGGCACCAGCGATCCTTCGTTCGACAGGCTCCACTCCGACAGCGGGGCTGAGGCGTAGTGGGTGGGAGGCACGAGGTACCGCTCAGCCGTGGGGTGGCGGTAACTGCCCGAGTACATGGCCACGAAGACACCGAGGGACCCGTACTCCGTGTCCAGGACGACACTGGTCAGCGGCAGATCGAGGGCCAGGTCAGGAACGTCCGGAGACCACAGCCACACGTCACGAATGCCGGCCGTCTCATAGCCGCCGTGGCGGCGGTCCCACTCTTTGGTTTCCATTGGCTTGCGCTGGACCTCGAATGCCAGATGCCGACCGGAGGTTGTTGTTGCTCTCACGTCGCTGCGCAGCCGGACGCTGGGGATCCAGACCTCATCTTCGACGGACCAGGGAAGGATGTGGTGCTGGTCTCTGGCCCAGTCCATGATGCAGCGCTTGCCGTACAGATGCTCAGCAGTCTCTCCGTGGCGACGCAGGCCGTCGGGGGCCTCGCCGGCCTGATGGCGGAAATGCTTGCATCGCGTTTTGGCGTCGACGAGCTGCACCGGGACTTCACGGCCGTCCTCCTTGCAGTCGATGCAGACGATCTCCTTGGAGCCCTTGTACCCGTAGCGGTCGTAGTAGGAGTTGTTTCCCCGGTGCATGGCCGCCGCCAAGACAACCTTCCCGTCCGCGTTGTTGTAGGCGACGAGGGGATCTGACGGTTCCCACTTGCGGGGAAAGAGCCGGCGTATCTCGATCATGGGCACAGTATGAGCCGAAGGGCTGACATTTCGTCGTAGGGTTAGAAAAAAGATTGAAGCTGATTGGGGAGCACGTTCATGGCAATTTCTGGTCAGCTAAGAGGAATCCAGCGGGTCTTAGCTCGTGAGGTACATGTATCTGACCTCCTGCAACACTTGACGGACTTGGATCCCCAGCCGTGGGAATCATTGGTCGGTTTCATTCCTGAGACCGCGGGCAGAGAACGGTTGTTGGCGAAGCTGAGCATTGACCGAAAGGTAAAGGGAACTGTTGATCTCGTGTTGGCGGGCGATGGCCAACAGGAATTGGCAATCGAAGTAAAAGTCGGGCATCGGTTCTCGGCGGATCAACAGGATCGTTATGAAAGATCGACGGATGGCCGCCTGATACTGGCCGGTCTTCGTGCAGACAGGACGCTCGTGCGTTCGGCTGAGAGGTGGGAATACCGGAACTTGGGTGACGTCTTTCAAGCCTGGGTTGACTCCCCAAGCGAGGAGGCAGCAACGCTGGCCAAAGCCGCTGCGAAAGTCATGCATGAGTGGGACGCCGCGATCGACGCCGTGTTCGGTCCCCGGGAGGAGGGGAAACCCCTCATTTCGATCGGCCAAAAGTTTCTCGCTGTTGTAATTGCCCGACGTGTCGCTGCCGAACTTGAGCAACGTGGCCTGATCGCGTGGGCAGGTGTTACGAGCGGTTCTGGCGGCTTGGCCATTGTCCAAGCCTGGGCCCGAATCCAGGACGATTCGGACCGCCGTTTTATTGCCGAAGTGAGATGGCACGAGGGCATGCAGGCGGGAGAACTCCGTCTCGGCGTCGATTACTTCCTGCCTGAATCACGTGACGCGCGTGCCGAGGCATGGAATATGGCCAAAGCTCTGGACGACGCGATTAGGATTGACGTCCTGCATACTCATCTGGTTGGGAAGCACCCTCAGCTCGGAGACCTCTTGCTAAGGATTGGTCCCGGACGTAGACCAGCAAATGATGGCGCATGGGAGCCGGTCGTCGAACGTGGCTTCAAGAGCACAAGCAACCCCGGCGGAGTCATGGGCGGCCGGTTGCAGAACAATCCGGGGTTTGCAGGAGACGGAACCCAGCGTTTCGAAGCCGTCAGCAAACTCGACTATTCGAGGGCCACGGCAACTGATCTCATCGAATTGCTTGAAGCTAGTCTTGAATTTCTGAAGAGTCGGATCGCCGGCGACGGCGAGTCAGCGAGGTCTTGAGCCCAAACAGAACGGAGAGGGCAGGCTGTAGCTGGCGCATTTCCCACCCAGAAGTCGAACGAAGTTCAGCATTCCCTCCATGCGTCTCGTAACTCTTCGGTTACGAGACAGAGATACGAGAATCCTGGGTGCGGAGAAAGTCGGTTCATTCCAACAGAACCGCGACCCCAGAGCGGAGTCATTTTTCGATAGTTGAGACGTCTCGTAACCGAATGTTTGAGTCTGCATACCGCTCATTAGTTATGAGACACATCGGACGCGCCCATGACTTAGTTGATTGGCCATACTTGTGTTTCGACCCGGCAGCCCTCCACCGGTCGGGCAGTGGGGGATCTACTGGCCGCCGGCGTTCGACGCGATGATCTCTACATCGGCCATGGGGTCTCCGAACCGCGACGGTCCACAGATGCTGGGGTTTCGCGACGTTTGCGTGATCCGGGTAGGCCTGTCATGCAGTGGTTTGTCATTGGACCTATGAATGATCGAGAAGGTGATCTACTGATGAACTGCGTCCGGACCGCTGCGCCTGCCAAGCTGCGTGGTGTCGGCACGCGTCTGAATGGGGGTGACGGCGCTGTGCCCCGTCGCTTGCTCCGAGCGAATCGCATGCGAGGGCACAGAAAAGTGGGTGTGCACAACGTACACACCCTTGCCGTCGGACTCGGCCGTATCGGTGCCGGATCGGGCCGTACTCGGCATGTTTTCTGGGGTTCCCTGTCTTTGCAACGGCGGGAATGCGGTTCGAGTCCCACCCCTGGCACAGTGTTTCCGCAGGTCAGAGGCTTGTTTGCCTCTGAGTGTGCACAAATGTTCACGGATGGGCCCCTTCGGGGACCTTTTCATTGCTGGCTGGCGCCTCGCTTTCCTTGCGTCGGGTGGCAGGTTCTGTGGTCTTGCTTCTTCATGTAATCCCGAGGCTGAACGATATGACGCGTTCGGAAGATTTACCCCCTCTCATTGGATAGCCGGACGCTGTGATTTCAACTTTGCTCCGGCGACCCCGAATGCGATAGTTCCGGCGAAATCTGGGGCTGTCCAGAAAGCGCGTCCTGACTTACGGGGAGCAGTCTCTTGTATAAGGGCAGTTCGTTGTCTGAGGAGCAGCGCGAAGCCGCGGTGGCGCTGTCTGCGGCCGGCTGGGGGTCCGGGGCCGTAGCGAGCAAGCTTGGGGTCGGTAGGAAAGCTGTCCCGCGGTTGCATGACAATGGAATAGTTGTGATTTTCCCGCTCGGGGTCGGGACGGCATTCGCCTGACCCCCGCTGCTGATCGGGTTAGGCCAGCCAGCGCCACCAGCGTGACCGTTCCGATTCCGGGGTCGGTTCTGGTTCCGGCTCCTCGCCCAAGGCCAGTGCGGCCTCGACGATGTCCTCCGCGGTGAGCGTCATGACGGCCTCACGATCGAGCGCGTCGAGACTTTGTTTTTCGTCGAGCGACAGCCGTAGTGCCTGGCGGTTGAGCGCCTGCTCGAACAGCGTGCGGGCGAACCGTGCGTTTCCGGAGTCCTCGCCCGCGTGGAGCCCTGTGAGGATGCGGCGCAGCATCTGGTCCGCGCCTGGCTCCAGCATGTACTCGTGCTGGGCCAGCATCTGGTGGAAGATCGTCTGGAGTGCGTCGACGGAGTAGTCGGGGAACGTGATCTCGCGGGCGAACCGGGAGCGCAGTCCGGGATTCGAGAGTAGGAAGGACTCCATCAACCGCGGGTACCCGGCCACGATCACGACCAGGCGGTGGCGATGGTCCTCCATCCGCTTGAGCAGGACCTCGATCGCCTCGGGGCCGAAGTCCGTCCGGCCGTCCTCCGGGGCCAGCGCGTAGGCCTCGTCGATGAACAGGACCCCGTCCAGCGCACGTCGGATCACTCGGTCCGTCTTGATGGCGGTCGCGCCGACGTACTGTCCCACCAGGCCGGAACGGTCGACCTCGACCAGGTGGCCTTTCTGCAGCAGACCGACCGCGCGGTACATTTCGGCCAGGAGCCGCGCCACGGTGGTCTTGCCCGTGCCCGGGTTTCCGAGGAACACCAGATGCTGTGATGTGGCCACCTCCGGCAGGCCGTGTGTCTTGCGCCGGGCCTGGACCTGGAGCAGTGCTACGAGGGCCCGCACCTGTTCCTTCACGCTCTCCAGTCCGACCAGCGCGTCGAGCTCGGCCTGCACCTCGGACAGCGGCCGGCCCGGCCCGGGCCTCACACCGAGGAGATCGCCGACGAGGTCGTCGACGCGCTCCGAACCGGGCAGCCTGAGCTGATCGGCCAGATGGCCGATGATTTCGCGCAGGTCGTCGAGCGGTTTGCGGCTGGCAGCCATGTACCCACTGTAGTACCCGATTCCGCACCGGGGTGGGGCTGGCCCTGCGAGGACAGGCCCCGCCCCAAGATTGTTGAACAATCCTGGATTTTAGGGCATTCTTGAAGGACACTAAACCGAGACGGAGATCACAATGCCCAGCATCGATCTGAACAGCGACGTCGGCGAGTCCTTTGGGAACTGGTCCTTCGGCGACGACGCCGCCATTTTTGAAAGTGTGTCCAGCGCCAACGTCGCCTGCGGGTTCCACGCGGGCGATCCTGTCGGCATCATGGCCACGTGCCAGGCCGCCGAGAAGGCCGGCGTCACGGTCGGCGCACACCCCGGCTACCGGGACCTGGCCGGATTCGGCCGTCGTTTCGTGGACATGACCCCGGCCGAGTTGACCGCAGATGTCGTTTACCAGATCGGCGCAGTCCAGGCGATGGCCCTCGCTGCCGGAACCACTGTCCGCTACGTCAAGCCGCACGGGGCCCTTTACAGCACCATCGTGAACCACCCACAACAGGCCGGCGCCGTGGTTGCTGCCGTCCTCGCCGTGGACCCCACGCTGCCCCTCATGGTGCTCCCGAACTCCGAGATCCAGCACCAGGCCGAGGCCGCCGGGCTCCGTACCGTGGCCGAGGCATTCGCTGACCGCGCCTACAATCCGGACGGCACCCTGGTCTCCCGGCGTGAACCGGGCGCCGTGCTGCACGAGGTGGCGGACGTCGTCGAGCATGTCCTGCGCCTGGCCACCGACGGTGTGGTCCGTGCCATCGACGGCTCCTTGGTCCCGGTCAAGGCCGAAAGCATCTGCCTGCACGGCGACACCCCCGGGGCTGTGGCCATGGCCGCCGCCGTCCGCGCCGCACTGGTGGACGCCGGTATCCAGATCCGGAGCTTCGCCTAACCATGAGCCCTCAGCAGCACGCACCACAAGCCGCTCCACCCGCCGGCCTGACCGGGATCAGGGCCGCCGGGGACCGGGCCATCCTGGTGGAGCTGCCATCCCTGCAAGCTGTCCTCAGCCTCCAGGCGCAGCTCACCGCGCATCCGCAGCCGGGCCAGATCGACGTCATAGCCGCCGCCGGAACGGTCCTCATTACGGCGGACTCGCCCAGGCGGTGCAGGCACTGGCAGCACATGTCCGCAGCCTGGCCCTGGAGGCGCTCACGGAAACTGACAGCACGCTGGTCACCATCGACGTGGTGTACGACGGCGAGGACCTGGATGAGGTGGCGGCCCTCACCGGGCTGGGCCGCGAGGGAGTCGTGGCAGCCCACGCAGGCCAGATGTGGACCGCGGCCTTCGCCGGCTTCGCTCCGGGCTTTGCCTACCTCACCGGCCAGGATTCCAGGCTCGAGGTTCCGCGCCGCCGGTCGCCGCGTACGGCGGTTCCTGCGGGGGCTGTTGCCTTGGGTGGCGCCTACTCGGCGGTCTACCCCCGGCAGTCGCCGGGCGGCTGGCAGCTGATCGGCCGGACCGATGCAGCCATGTGGGACCTCGGCCGGGAGAGCCCTGCGCTGATCCGCCCTGGGGACACCGTTCGGTTCCACGCCGTCCGTGCCCAGGCCACCGTGACTCAACAACAGCGGTCCAAGGCCAGCCAGGCCGCGGCGGAAGAGCAGGCCACCGAAGGCCTCACCGTCCGCAAGCCCGGACTCCAGTCCACCATCCAGGACCTCGGCCGCCCGGGTTACGCATCGCTCGGCGTGAGCAGCGCCGGCGCCATGGACCGCGGAGCACTTCGCCGTGCGAATTGCTTAGTAGGCAACGCGGGGGACGCCGCCGGGATCGAACTTCTCTTCGGCGGACTCGAGCTTGTTGCGGTCAGCGACCAGGTCATTGCAGTCACCGGAGCAACCGTTCCGCTGGCGGTCACGCGCCCGAACGACGAGCAGACTGCGAATGAGCGGCGCCCGAGGGCGATACGGTACCCGGCGTGCGACGCCCCCTTCGCCCTCCTGGCAGGGGAGCAGCTCACTGTGGGCACCCCGGTTGCGGGTCTGCGCTCCTATGTAGGTGTCCGCGGCGGACTCGGTGGATCCGAAGCCCTGGGCAGCCTTTCCACGGACACCATGTCCGGCATCGGCCCCGAACTGCTTCAAGCGGGCACTATCCTGGCCGTACGAACCCCCAAGCCAGGCAGTGTCGTGGGTCACCCCGAGATCTCGCCCCTCCCGGACCAAAGTCAGGCCACCGTGCTGCGCGTGGTCCCCGGACCCCGGCAGGACTGGTTCAGCGCCGAAACGCTGCAGGACTTCCTGACCCAGGAGTGGACCGTCACACCCCATTCGAACCGGATCGGACTGCGGCTGAACGGCGACGCGCTCACCCGCAGCCGGGACGGCGAACTGGCCAGCGAAGGAACCGTCCGCGGCGCCGTGCAGGTGCCCCCGGAAGGCCAGCCGGTCCTGTTCCTGTCGGATCACCCGGTGACCGGCGGGTACCCGGTGATTGCCGTCGTCGTCCACGCGGACCTGGACAAAGCCGCACAACTTCCCCCGGGCACCACCGTGCGGTTCGCCGCCGCGGCGCTCCCGGCAGACCTGCCCGAAACACCTAAGGAAACCTTCCATGCGTAAAGTCCTCATAGCCAACCGCGGCGAGATTGCCGTCCGGATCGCCCGCGCTTGCGACGATGCAGGCCTGGACAGCGTGGCCATCTACGCCGACCCCGACGCCGACGCACTGCACGTCTCCGTAGCCACCGAATCGTACTCGCTGAGTGGCTCCAGGCCCAGGAAACCTCCCTGGACATCGAGAAAATCCTCGCCGTCGCGGCGAAAAGCGGCGCCGACGCCGTCCACCCCGGCTATGGCTTCCTGTCCGAGAACGCCGGCTTCGCCCAGGCAGTCATCGACGCCGGTCTGACCTGGATCGGCCCGTCCCCGGAAACGATCCGGCTTCCTGGGCGACAAGGTCAGCGCCCGCGAGGTGGCCGTCCGCGCCGGCGCTCCTCTCGCCCCGGGTAGCGACGGTCCGGTGGCCAGCGCCGCCGAGGTCCGGGCCTTCGCCGAGCAGGTGGGCCTTCCGGTCGCCATCAAGGCTGCCTTCGGCGGCGGCGGCCGCGGCCTGAAGGTGGTCCGGAACCAGGCCGACATCGAGGAGAGTTTCGACTCTGCGGTGCGTGAATCCCTGGCTGCCTTCGGCCGTAGTGTGTGCTATGTGGAGAAGTTCGCTGGACCGCCCCCGCCACGTGGAAGCCCAAGTCATCGCGGACATGCACGGGAACGTGGTGGTGGTGGGCACCCGTGACTGCTCGCTGCAGCGCCGCCACCAGAAACTCGTGGAGGAGGCCCCCGCGCCTTTCCTCACCCCCGAACAGCGTGCTGCCATCCACGCCTCTGCAAAGGCGATCTGCCGCGAGGCCGGCTATGTGGGCGCGGGCACCGTGGAGTACCTGCTGGACGGCTCGGGTTTCCTGAGCTTCCTTGAGGTGAACACCCGGCTGCAGGTGGAGCACCCCATCACAGAGGAGACCTCGGGCGTGGGCAGTTGGTGGCGGCGCAGCTGGCCATCGCGGCGGGGGAGAAGCTTCCCATCCTGGAGGACCCGGAACCACGGGGCCATGCGTTCGAGTTCCGGATCAACGCGGAGGACCCGGGCCGGGGCTTCCTGCCGTCCCCGGGCTCTCTCACGGAGTTCGAGGTGCCCACCGGGCCGGGGATCCGCGTGGACACCGGCGTCCGCGCCGGCTCTGTGGTGCCGGGGCAGTTCGACTCCCTGCTCGCCAAGCTTGTGGTCACCGGGGCGAACCGCCAGCAGGCCTTGCGCCGCGCCCGCCGGGCCCTGCGTGAGTTCCGCATTGGAAGGCATGGCCACGGTGCTGCCGTTCCACCGGGCCGTGGTGGAGGACCCGGACTTTACCCGCGCCGACGGGCTGGGCATTTACACCACCTGGATCGAGAGCGAGTTCGCCACGGCCCTGGCGGCGGACCCTGCCTTCAGCCCCGCGGCGCCGGAGGAACCCCGCCGGACCATCGGCATCGAGGTGGACGGCAAGCGGATGGAGCTGGGACTTCCCAAGACGCTGCTGGATGCACTGCTCGACGGGGGAGGACGGCGAGGTATCGGGGCTTCCGGTGCCTTGGTTCCGGTCAGTGGCGCGGAGACTGAGGCGGAGAAGAACGACGGCGATCTGCTGGCGACCATGGCGGGCACCGTGGTGAAGTGGCTGGTCCAGCCCGGGGCGTCAGTCGAGGAAGGGGAAACGGTGCTGGTGCTCGAAGCCATGAAGATGGAGGCGCCCGTTGCAGCCCACCGTGCCGGTACGCTCGGTGAGCAGTCAGCAGTGGCGGGGGACGCCGTCGCGCCCGGTCAGGTGCTCACCAGCATCGGGTAAGCGGTGATGCTGGCGCTGTGGCGCAGGTCCGGGCCGATATCGTGGTGCCATGACGTTTGACGAGGTGCTTGCCGATCTCCAAGCCCAGGCCAAGACCACAAAGCATGCCGAAACGGGCCTCTGGGTGGCGGCCCAGCTCCGCAGCCGCATCGAGGCCGGGAAGCTGAAGCCCGGTTCCAAGCTCGCGGAGGAAGCCCTTTGCGAGGCCCTTGGCGTGTCCCGCAATACCCTGCGGGAGGCGTTCACCGCGCTTCACGCGGAGCACATCGTCACACGCATCCCCAACCGCGGAGTGTTCGTCGCCCATCCGACGGCGGACGACATCCGGGAGATCTACCGCGTTCGCCGCTTCCTGGAGCCCGCGGCGGTGCTGTGGGCCGGGGACACCTCGATGGAGCGGTTGGCGGGAATCATCAAGGCAGCCAGGGCCGCCGCCGCCGAGGGGGACATTCCCGGCATGGCCAGCGCCAACCAGGACTTCCACCGTGCCATTGTTGACCGCGCGGGCAGCGAGCGGCTCAACAGCCTCATGGGCCAGGACCTGGCCGAAATGCGCCTGGTGTTCCACTCCATGGCTGCCAACCCTGCCTTCCATGAGCCGTATGTGGAGGACAACGCAAAGATAGTGGAGCTCCTGGAAGCGGGGAGCCCTGGCTGCCGCAGCGGGCTTCCTGGCCGCGTCCCTGGACCGCGCCGAGGCGCAGCTGCTCGCCGCCGTCGGCCGCTGAGCTAATCCCTTCCAAAGAAGGGGTTGCAGGATTGTTGAACAAAAAGCTATGCTGTGGATCACACCGTTGGTCTGCAGCTCACTAAAACCTGCAGGGCAAACGTGACCGGGGCTCCCGCCCCTCGGCGCCGCCCAACCCTTCAACCGGGGCACGGACGCGCCGGCCCCCACTTCGCAGACCCGTCACGGGTCCACTGGGAAGGGATAACCATGCTTGTACTCATCGGGGTGCTCCTGGTGATCGTTGGCTTTGCCATCCGCCTGAACCCTCTGATTGTCGTCACCGTCGCCGGCATTGTCACGGCACTGCTGGGCGGCATGAACCCCGCGCAGATCCTTGACTCGTTCGGCACCGGATTCGCCAACAGCCGCTCGGTCACCATCTTCGTTGCGGTGCTGCCGGTGGTGGGCATCATCGAGTTCTTCGGGCTGCAGGAGCAGGCCAAGATCCTCATCGGCCGCCTCGCCAAGCTGACCGCAGGCCGCGTCCTGATCGGCTACCTGGCCGTCCGCCAGATTACCGCAGCCGTGGGCCTGAACAGCATCGGCGGCCACGCCCAGACCGTCCGCCCGCTGGTGTTCCCCATGGCAGAGGGCGCAGCGCTACGCCGCTACGGCCACGTGCCGGAAAAGATCAGCGAGAAGATCAAGGGCCACTCCGCAGGCGCTGACAACGTCGGGGTCTTCTTCGGTGAGGACGTCTTCGTGGCCGTCGGTTCCATCCTGCTGATCACCACGTTCGTGGACACCACCTACCACCTGCACCTGGAACCGCTCCAATTGGCGCTCTGGGCCATCCCCACCGCCATCGCCGCCTTCCTCATCCACGGCTTCAGGCTGCTGCGCCTGGACAAGCAATTGGACAAGGAATACCGCGAATATGAGCTCACCGCCCAGAAAGAAACCGCAGGAGAAGCCAAATGATCAACGTTGAAGCGGTTTACTGGCTGATCGGCATTCTCTTCGTCGCGTGGGCATCCTTGATTGCCGCCGACACCAACCACCCCCGCCGCTGGGGCAGCTCGGCCTTTTGGGGCCTGCTGGGTCTGTGCTTCTTCTACAGCGCCTGGGTCCAGGCCGGCACCGCGCCGGGCTGGATCCTCGGCATCGCCGTCCTGATCCTGGTGGTGCTGGGGTCCACTGGCCTGCTGGGCCACGGAAAGCACCGCACCTCCACCGGACCGGAGCGGGAGGCCTACGCCAAACGATTCGGCAACAAGCTCTTCATTCCCGCCCTGACGCTGCCGCTGGTTACCGTCATCTTGGTGCTCGCCGCGCCCGTGCTGGTGATCGGCGGCACTCCGCTGCTGGATCCCAAGAACACCACGCTGGTGGCCCTGGCCATCGGTGCCGTGGCGGCCGTCGTCGTCGCCCTTTTGATCCTCAAGCCCAAGAACCCGGCGACGCCTATTTTCGAAAGCCGCCGCATCCTTGAATCCATCGGCTGGGCCGCGCTGCTGCCGCAGATGCTCACGACGCTGGGCATCCTCTTCACCAAAGCCGGCGTAGGCACCGCGGTGGGCACGCTCGCCTCCGGGTTGCTTCCCAAGGGCTCGCTGATCGCCGGCGTGATCGTGTACTGCGTGGGCATGTTCCTGTTCACCGTGCTGATGGGCAACGGTTTCGCCGCGTTCCCCATCATGACGGCCGCGATCGGCTGGCCCGTTCCTGGTGCAGAGCTTCCACGGCGACCCGGCCATCGTCTTCGCCATCGGCATGCTCGCCGGCTTCTGCGGGACGCTCTGCACTCCCATGGCCGCCAACTTCAACCTGGTACCGTCCGCGCTGCTGGAAATGAAGAACAAGTACGGCGTCATTACGGCGCAGGTGGGCACCGCCATTCCGCTGCTGGCGGTCAACATCGCGCTGATGTACTTCCTGGCCTTCCACTAAACCCCCGCAAAGGAGCACCATGGACAACGATTTTCGCGCACAGGTGGCACCAGGATACGCAGCCGTGGTGCTGGGGAACCTTTCTGAGCCCTTCCCGCACTCGGCGCACCACACCCAGGTTTCCGCTAACGACCGGCCCACTCCGGAGCAGATCCACCCCGCGTTCTACACCTCCTTCGACTGGCACTCCTGCGTCCACATGCACTGGCTGGGGGTGAGCCTGCTCGGAGGTGCTCCCGGCTCGCCTTTGGCAGGAGCGTCCGACGGCGGCACGCAGGCTTGGGTGGAGAGCCCCATCGCTGCGTCGCTGCGAGAAGCGCTGGGCGCCAACCTGACCACGGCCAAGCTGGCGGTGGAGCGCGACTACCTGGTGGGCAACCCGTCCTGGGAGCGGCCGTACGGGTGGGCGTGGCTCATGCGGCTGGCGGCCACGTGCTCCGCCTCGGATGATCCGCAGATCCGGAAATGGGGCACATCGCTGGAGCCCCTGGTCGATGCCGTGGCGGAGCTCAGCGTGGCGTGGATGGCCAAGGCGCAGTATCCCGTCCGGCACGGCCTGCACACCAATGCCGCCTTCGGGGTGGGGTACATGCTGGATGCCTTCCGGTCACTGGGCCGGGTTGATGCAGCGAAGGCATGCGAAGAAGCAGCGTGTGGCTGGTTTGGCAACGACCGCGGCTGGCCGGGCGACTGGGAGCTCAGTGGCCAGGACTTCCTCTCCGCAGGACTGAGCGAGGCGGACCTGATGCGCCGCGTCCTGCCAGCCGACGAATTCTCTACCTGGTTCGCCGGGTTCCTGCCGGGACTCTCAGCGGAGTCGCGGATCCTGCAGCCCGTCAGTGTGACGGACGAGACCGACGGGTACCTGGTGCACCTGCACGGGCTGAATCTGACCCGCGCTGGACAGGTCGCCCGCATCATCGAGACGCTTCGCGGATCCGGCAGTGCCGAGGCCTCCGCTGCTACTGCTGTGCTCGGTCAGGCACTCGATCCGATGCTCAAGGCCGGGCTTGGTGGGCTGGAGAGCGGTGACTTCATGTCCACCCACTGGCTGGCCAGCTTCGCATGGGACGCACTGGAATCCGTGGCGGCGCTGGGCTGATCGATCTGGCAGCGGCACACTGGCGAGGCGTGTGCCGCATCTTCAGCTTCGACGACGTGGCCCCATGACCTGCATTGAGCAACTGATTGCTGCCGTCAACATCCCGTGACTTCGGCCTGGGGGCCGTGTCGACTCGCCCTGAGCAGCAAGCCGGCAACCATCGCGCCGGCATCCCAGTGACCATCGCGGCCGGGGTGGACGTGGTCGCTATAGTAACCCTGACGGTTGGCTTCGGCCCAGTCGCCCCATCGTCTGCTCCACTCGAGCAGCGGAACGCCTAGTTCGAGTGAGATCGGCCGGTAGATCCATTCGTACGCTTCGCTGATGGACCAGGGACCGGGCTGGTAGTCCGGGCGCACGGGGCAGGCTCCGACCAGCGCTATGTTCTCGACCCCGTACCGGGCGAACCCCCGGATGATGGCACGTAATGCCGATGCGCTGTCCGCGGTTGTCACCTCATCCGCGTGGATTGTGTCGTTCACGCCGATACCGATAGTCAGCAGGTCAAGGTCCGCAGACCCATAGGCGCGAAACCCGAGATCTTCGTTCGCCGACAGCCCCTCAAAGAGGTCGATCATCCGAGCGCCGCCGACGCCGCTCGTGAACCAGGTGAAGCACGGATCGCTCTCGTCAGAGTGGTCCAGGGAGTAAATGCGAGCTGAGCCGCTTTGTTTCGGGGCACGGATCTGCAGTTCGCTGGCCGCCCGATGTGCCCGGTTTGGAATTTCGAGTCGCGAGTAGTCGGGTCCCGTGACTTCGGGGCGGATCCAGGTCGCCCCACTATCGACGCTGTACTCGATATGTCCTGCGAACGATACCGTGAACGACGTCGCTGCGCCGTCGGGAGCGTACGAGAGTACGGCATTCCCCTCCGGGAGGAGCTCGTAAGAGCCCGCACCGAAGAATGCTCCTTCATTCAGGTCGCGACGCCAATCTCGACCGGCCAGCGTGATCCAGCCGCCGTCATTGTTCGTTCCCTCGCAGACCGGCCCTCGGCGCCATCGCCGCCCGTGCGCCCTCGCGACGAGTCCAGCCGCACGGGCCGTGTAGTGGTCTGACGCGGTGGTGATACCGAGCATGCCCGTAGCGATGGAGTCACCGACGTTTGCAAGGCGGAAGTCTCGAGCGCCGATCCCTAGCTGCGCCAGGGACGCCCCGACCTTGCTGAGCCAGTCCTCGGTGGCATTGAACGTTCCGCTTCTCAGGTCAAATGTATCCGCCGTTTTCGACATATCCCATCCTTCTGTCACGTACGCGGAGGGCCGTCTCCCGGATCGCCGGTAGACGCCCCTCCGCGTAAGCCGTATGCCTACAGAGCGGAGTTCACCTCGTCCATGAGCGCCTTCGCTGCCTGGGTGGCACTCATCCGGCCGAAAAGCACCTCGCTGGTGTAGCGCTGGAAGGACGCGGTGAAGGTCGCTGCACCGGCCGGCGCCAGTTGTGAGTCGACGACTTCGTGGCTGACGGACCCCATGAAATCGGCCACCGCCTTGTCATTCGGATCAAGGGAGGGAGTGACCGCATCACGCACCTGGCTGTTGGCAGGCACTCCACGCGTAACGCCGAGGATCTTGCCCGCCTCGGTGGAGTTCGTGAGGTAGTCGATGAGCAGCTGTGCCTCGACAGGGTGCTGCGTGCGGGCCGAGGCGCCCCAATACTGCGAAGCAACGTACATCATCTTCGCGTCGCCGGGCTGCCCGCTCTTGGACGGGAGACGGAGGAGCTTCAGCGGATTCTTGGACGCCTTTGCTTCGGCCGGAAAGTTACTCGTGCCGTCGAGTTGCATAGCGTAGCGTGCGGTGGCGATCCCCGACTGCTCGGGGGCGAGGGTCAGTTGCTCACTGCTCTCCGAGGCGCTCGGCGACCCCTTGTCGTCCATCATGTTCTTCGCCAGCGTGAATAGGCCTGCGAAGTCACTTTCGGTGGCCCCCAGCTTCCCGTCTTTCGTGAAGAGCTGGTGCCCTTGCTGGGCCGCCCAGGTGGCCATCTCGGTGATGTCCCAGCCGGAGGATCTGGCACCCTTGACGCCGTTCTTCGAGGCTGCCGTGATCTGTGCGGCGATCTTGTCATAGTCCGCCCAGGTCCAAGTCTTGTCGTCAGGCATCTTCACGCCCGCGGCTTCGAAGAGAGTCGGGTCCGCCACGACGGCGAGTGTTGACAGGCCGGTCGGCACGCCGACTTGGCTGTCGCCGACCTTGCCGCTCTTCGTCGTGCCGGGGTCTAGATCCTTCGTCGACACGTCCTTGATGTCAAGGAGCGCCCCCTGTGTGGCGTATTGCACCATGTTCACGCCCTGCAGCTGCTGAACGTCAGGCGCATCGTTTGCAGCGATCTGCGTGGAAAGCTTGTCGAAGTAGCCAGTAAAGGGGAGAGTGCTGGTCTCGACCGTGATGTAGGGGTACTTCGCCTTGAACGCCTTTAACGCGTTCGTGGTCGCCTGCGCACGTAGGTCGTTGCCCCACCAAACCATCTTGAGCGTTACAGGATTTTGGGGGCCGGAGGAAGACGCCTGAGGTGCGGCCGCTCCCGATGAACAGCCTGCGATGAGCAGCGCCGTCGCCGCTGCGATGGCCGCGAGGGGCGTGGCGCGAAGCATTCTCTTAGTCAACTCGAATCTCCTTTGATCGTCTTTGAACCTTGCTGAAACGTAACAGCTCTGTTAACCTTCTGTCAACGGTTCTTCTTTACGCTTCGAGCTAGCTTCGCGCCGTAAGGACGGAAGGGCCTTACTCGCTTGATATTCGCGGAAGCCCCGTAGGATGCTGAATCGTTTTATTGACATGCTCCGCTGGATGGTGTTTGCTCCTCGGAGGATCGGGCTGATCAGTTCGATCAGATACACAGTGAGGGTGGCTATGAGTGTTATTGCGGAACTCCGGAGAGCGCGGGGACGAAAGTCCAACACAACCGTGAAGCGGGAGAACAAGGTCGCCTATTTGTTCCTGGTCCCGTGGTTACTGGGATTTTTTGGGCTCTCTGTTATTCCGATGGTGAGTTCGCTTTATCTGTCTTTCACCGACTACAGCTTGATCAAACCGCCGACCTGGATAGGTCTCGAGAACTTTCAGCACATGCTGGGGGACGCACGTCTCACCAATTCGCTGCGGGTGACGTTCACGTACGTGATGTTCTCGGTGCCGCTGCAGCTCACCTTCGCTCTTCTAATCGCGATGCTACTCGATCGAGGAATGCGCGGCCTTGCGTTTTACCGCTCTGTCTTCTATCTGCCGTCGTTGCTTGGTTCTTCCGTGGCCATCGCGATTCTTTGGCGGCAGATCTTCGGCACGTCCGGTCTGGTAAACCAGTTCCTCGCTCTGTTCAATTTAACTGGACCCGGCTGGGTATCGAGCCCGGACACGGCGCTCGGGACCATCGTGATCCTGCATGTGTGGACGTTTGGCGCGCCGATGATCATCTTCCTGGCCGGCCTTCGCCAGATCCCGGCTATGTACTACGAGGCCGCGCAGGTGGATGGCGCGAATGCCTTCCAGCGATTCATCAAGATCACGCTTCCCCTGCTCAGTCCGATCATCTTCTTCAACCTCGTGCTCCAGCTCATTGGAAGCTTTCAGTCGTTCACGCAGGCGTTCATTGTCTCCGGTGGAACGGGCGGGCCGGCCGATTCGACAATGTTTTACACGATGTACCTCTACATGAAGGGCTTCGCGCAGCTTCACATGGGCTACGCATCGGCCATGGCCTGGGTGCTCGCCTTAATCATTGGGGCGTTCACCGCCCTCAACTTCATTGCATCGAAATGGTGGGTGTTTTATGACGACTGATACTGTGACCGCCACAAAGGTCAGCACTGCTACTGCGCCGCGTTCACGAGCCCGAACGCCACTCGGCTCGATTATCCGCCACACACTCATGATCGCTGCGGGCGTCATCATGATCTATCCGTTGCTGTGGCTGCTGGTCAGCTCGCTTAGGCCGGCTGACGAGATCTTCCGCGACCCTGGGCTGCTTCTCACCGGACTTGACTTCTCGAACTACACGCAGGGCTGGAACGCCTTGGGACGCCCGTTCAGCTCATACATCGTGAATTCCGGGATCCTGGTGCTCGGTGGCATCCTCGGCAACCTGTTTTCGTGCACGCTCACTGCGTACGCCTTCGCTCGCTTGGAATTCCGCGGCAAGAAGTGGATGTTCGCGGCCGTTTTGGTGACGATCATGATCCCGATCCATGTGATCATCGTGCCCCAGTACATCTTCTTCTCGCAGCTGCATTTGGTGAACACGTTCGTGCCGCTCCTGCTGCCGAAGTTCCTCGCCACCGACTCGTTCTATATTTTCTTGATGGTCCAGTTCATCCGGGCTATACCTCGCGAGCTTGACGAAGCGGCCCGGATCGATGGTGCTGGTCACGTCCGGATCCTCCTGCAGGTGATTCTGCCGCTCATGGCCCCTGCTCTTGCTGCGACAGCAATCTTCACCTTCATCGGAAGCTGGAACGACTTCTTCAGCGCACTTATCTACCTCACCAGCCCCGATGTGCAGACGGTTCCGATCGCACTTCGCTCCTTCATCGACACCAGCGGCACCTCGTCGTTCGGGCCTATGTTCGCGATGTCGATCGTCTCGCTCGTGCCGGTCTTTCTGGTGTTCCTGTTCGGCCAGCGCTACCTTGTCAAGGGAATTGCGACCACCGGTCTTAAGTAGATGCCCGTTGTGGGAGGGAACGCTGCGCGCCCCCGCTGACGTCAGACGCCCGTGCTCGCCCGCACGACGAGCTCTGGGGCGAAGATCACGTGGCGGTGGGCGCGCTGAGGATCCTCGAGCTCCTCGTTGAGGAGCTCGACGGCCGTTCGGCCAATAAGCGCAGCGGGCTGGTGGATGGATGACAAGGGGACTATGGCTGAGGCGGCGAAGTCGATGTCGTCGTAGCCGATCAAGCCGATGTCCTGGGGCACCCTGACGGTCCGGTTCTCAACGAATGCGTGAAGCATCCCGTTAGCCAGAAGGTCATTGGCGCAGAATATGCCGTCGGGGCGCTCGTCGGGTCGACGGGCCGCAACTTCGACCCCCGCCCGCCGGCCGGCGGCCACAGTCGTGTCGGGTGTGTCAAAGACTTCGAGCGTTGCATTCGGCGCTTCTCCGACTGCAATCAATGCGCCGGCAAGGCGCTCTCTGACACCGGGGGCTGCTACCGGGCCGACAAAGAGCAAGCGCCTGCGGCCGGTATCGAGCAAGTGCCTAGTCGCCATGTGCCCTCCTTCTGTGTTGTCGATCGAGACGGAGCTGCAACGTTCCGGTCGGGCAACACGTCCCACGACAACTGGAGTAAGTCCGCGCTCGATGAGCTCGTCGATGCGCTGCGTCGAACCGGAGACCGGGGCGATCAGAATACCGAACAGACGCTGCTCCAGGAAGAGGTTTATGTAGCGCTGCTCGCGTTCGACGCTCAGGTTGCTGTTGCCGATCAGGACGCTTGCGCCACGGTCGAAGGCCACATCCTCGGCCCCACGGGCGATCGCCGAGTAGAACGGGTTACTGCCGTCTGGCACGATCAGTCCGATGGTTGTGGTGTTGCCTGCTCGCAGCTGATGAGCGGCTGCATTGCGCACGTAGCCGAGCTCCTCGATCGACGCACGGACACGATCCCTAGTGCTACGGGAGATCCGGTTGGTGGAGTTCAGTACATTCGAGACTGTAGTAACGGACACGCCAGCGTGCTTGGCCACATCCTTGATACCCACGGTCCCGAGGCGGCCCTTCGCGGGATCCCGGGTCAGATCCGATGATGCCATTATTTCCCCTATCCTAGGCATTCGTAGCGTACCGCGTCCGGGTCACAGCGAATTCGAGTTCATCGCCTCTTGCGAACCGCTGGACCTCGTCCACCGCCCGGTCGCCGATACGGTGCAACTCGAGGCCGCGCGAGCCCGCGACATGCGGCGTCAGCACGACGTTATCGAGGGTCCAGAGTGGTGAGGAAGCGGTCGGGACCTCGGGATCGGTCACGTCGATGACCGCCCGAATGCGACCGGTCTGCAGCTCCCGCGCGAACGCATCCTGGTCGACGATGGCCCCACGTGAAGTGTTGATCACCACCGCGCCATCACGGAGCAACGAGAGCTCTCGAGCGCCGATCATACCCCGCGTTTGCGGCAGAAGTGGTGCATGGATGCTCACCAGGTCCGAGGATTCCAGCAGCGTATCCAGGTCGACCGAGGTCACGCCAAGCGTCTGCGCCTCTTCCGTTGTCAGGTACGGGTCGTAGACCACGACCTCGAGGTCGAACGGCCGCAGCAGCTCGATCATCCGTCGGCCGATCGACGATGCGCTTATTATCCCGACGCGACGCTGATAGGCGCCTTTGTCCCGGAGCAGGCCATCCACGTCTACTTCCGCCCGCGCCGCACGATAGATGTTCTCGATGGCGCGCACCCCTTTGAGCTCGAGGAGAATCATCGCGAGCGTGTACTCGGCAACCGGCAGGGCGTTGGTCGGGGACTGGGAGGAGATCTGGATGCCGCGATCGTAGACGTCCTCGCCGACGATGGGCCGTACTGTGCCAGCGGCGTGCACGATGGCGCGTAGGCGGGGAGCGACGTCGAGAACTTCGTTGGTGAGTTCGGCCGTTCCCGTTCCTGTCAGTACGATCTCCGCCGTGGCCAGCAGTTCGCGCACGTCGGCGCGAAGGTGATCGGTGGCAGTCGGCGCTACCGACACGCGTCCGCTGCTTTTCAGGCGCCCGAGGGCTTCCGGCGTGATGGCTAGTGCCTGGTGAGATGAGGGCATCAGGATGAGGATCTCAGTCATCCGGCGTAACCGATCTGAGCAACGGCAGGTGCCGGCCGGTGAATGCCGCGCGGCTCGTAGTCGAGCAGGTCGCCTATGCCGAGGTAGTCGGCGAGCAACCAAGTGATCGAGAGCCACATTTCGGTTCCAAGCAGACCCGGCATCCTTTGCCAGCCGTTTCCCGGCTCAAGGGCGAAACTGAAGCCGCGCCCGGGGCGCCATGAGCGAAGGATGCGGTCGAGCTGACTTCTGGCCCAATCCTCGCCCTCCGAGCGCCGGTGCCGTGTTTGCTTCGCTGCCAGCCACAGTGGATGGATGACATCGAGCACATTGCAGGCGGTTCCGCGGTCGCTTGCGAAATAGTCGCGGTCAGCCGCGTGGTCCAGCAGGGTGTCGACAACGCGCTCAGGATAAGGAAGCGGGACCCCGAACTGAGCGAACGTTCCCCGGGTAAGCCGGTAGAAGCCGTTGACGGGCTCGAGCCAGCCCGAGCTAGAGGTCCGTCGTCCCCACAGGCCGGTCGCCGGATCGCACCGGGTCACTAGCCATCCGAAAAGTGTCTCCAGCTCAGCGGCCCCCGAGAAGACCGAGCGGTTCCAGAGCATGGCTGTGCCGAGTGAATCGACCCAAGCTCCCGCGCGCCACCCCTCGGCCGCCCATGGCTGAGCGTCTAAGGCTCGCCGAACATCGGCCGATGTCAGCTGCTCGACCGTTGCGAGCGAATGCTCGAACGACGACCCGAGCAGCTGAAGCGCATATCCGGCGCACAGTATGTTGTAGTTCACCGCATCGTGCCCGTCGAAAGAAGGGGAAGCATCGCTTTCGCCCCACGCCGGAATAAGACCGGTTTCGGCATCTTGTCGCCCGCGCAGCTCGTTCACGATCTGGTTCCGGTCGACCGGCAGCATAGCGAGGTCGCGGAAACCGCTCGCGAGCTCTACGGCATCGCACCAGGCACGCACCGTCGGCACGTCGCCGTCACGGTCTATGAATGACTTCGCCTCTCCGCGCTGCCAAGCGGCGCTGATGATTCCCGGCGTTTCTTCGCGCGCCGTCTCCGTCAGCCGTGCAAGCGCCCTCTGGCGGTCGTTCTGGGTTCCGCCGCGCCGGTCCCGAAGTCTGCGCGCCGGATTGCCCGCGACGATGCTCCAGGGTGTCACATCCTTCGTCACCACAGCGCCAGCGCCGATCACACTGTGCTCGCCGACGTTGACACCGTCGACGATGGTGACGTGGGATCCGATCCAGACGTCGTCGCCGATCGTGATGCCGTCGAATTCGAGACCCTGTTCGAAGATGGGTCGATCCGTGGCCATCAGGTGGTTGAAGCCGAGGATCGATGTGTGCGCGCCGACCCGCACCCCGTTACCGATCCGGATCTTTCCTCGGACCTCGGTGAATGGGTTGAGAGTGCAGTCTTCACCTACTTCGACGTCTCCCCATAGGTAAGAATGAGCGCTGACGTAACTGCGATCCCCGAGGAAGAGTCGTTCGGGGTAAACGACCGCGAGCGGCGAGACGAAAGCTTCCGCCCCAAATCTTATGTCTCCGCGTTCCGCGATCGTTACTTGCCACTCGCGTTGGTCGCGCTGTTCGGCTTCCGTCGCTTGGCTCCAGAATGCCGACACGCCCATGTCGTACCGTGTGAACGCGGGTGCTGCTTGGAACGCTCCATTGATGTTAAACCCGTCGGCCCGCACTCGATCATCGTCGATACCTTGCATGAATGCCACCCTCTCTGACGTTGCGCTACGGCGCTAAAACGATACTATAACAAAATTGGTGCTTTACAGGACGATAGCCAGCATCCTATGGTAAACCTGAGATGTAACGATTCAGCTCGCTATCCATGCGGCTGGGCTGATGATTGGAGAAAAGTTTGGCACGCATCGCGGCCATCAGCGACGACCTGAGCAGCGACTTTCTGGATGCTGCGAACCTCGCCTCGAATTTGGGACTCGACGGACTGGCTGTCCGGCATGTGGACGGGCTGAACGTCCGTGACCTCACCCCGGACGCGGTTGCCTCCGTGAAGCGGATCGCCGGCGAGCGGGGCCTGCCCATCGCCGCCCTGTCTTCACCGTTCGGGCGAGACTTGTTCCTTAACGATGACGACCGGCCTGCGCAAGAATTGCTCGATCGGATGATCCGTTACGCTGACATACTCGATACCCCCCTGATTCGCGCGTTCGCGCTATGGCAGCCCGGCAAGGACTCCCTTTCGGAGTGGTGGGAGAGGCCGGTGAGCCAAGGACTGCCCGAGCAAGTGATCGAGCGGATGTCCCGGTATGCCGCACGCGCGGAGCAGGCGGGGGTCAGACTCATGGTTGAACTGGAAGGTGCCAGCTACGTTGGCCAAGTCGCCGAAGCCAAGCGCCTTTTCGACGCCGTGAGCTCTCCGGCCTTGGTTCTCTGCTGGGATGTATGCAACGGCTGGTGGTCGGGTGAGCGCCCCTGGGAGGAGGGCTGGCCGATCGCGCAGTTCCTTCCAATAGCGGACGTGCAGGCCAAAGACGTTTGCGTTAGCGTCGGCGATCCCGAAAAGCCGTCGTTGGAGCAGGTCGTACTCGGCTCCGGCGACCTGCCGTACGAGAAGATCGTGTCCGCTTTGCTCAACGACGGATACGACGGCTGGTTCACAGCCGAGCGCGTCTATCACCCCCGCAAGCCGGAGAGGGAGCCTCCGCTTCGCGCGGACATCCTCAGCGACATCGCAAACCTGCGGCGGCTCGTCGCACCGTAGCACCAGTACCAGCGACACTTCAGAAACACCCGAACGAAGGAGAACTATGTACAACCCAGCGACTTCCGCTGCGAACGATCTCGCCAGCGGACTGGAGCGGCGCGCTGGGTTTACCCGGAAGGCGTTTCCCTCGTCCGCGCGACTCCGACCTCCGATGAGAATCGAGAACTACGCCGAACGGGTGCTCGGATGCTGGCGGGGGAAGGCCGTCGGAGGAACTTTGGGCCAGTCGTTCGAGGGGCTAGACGGCCCAATCGAGGCCGACTTCTACTTTCCTGTGCCCAATGGGATGGTCCCCAATGACGACCTCGACGTGCAAGTGGTCTACGCAGCCGTCATCGCCGTACAAGATGAGCCCCGGGTGGATCGCTTCGTGATAGCGGAGGCGTGGCGCGAGCATCTCCGCTTCCCTTGGAACGAGTACGGGGTGGGCAAGAGGAACCTCGCCGAGGGCATTTTGCCGCCGCACACCGGCTCGTTCGACAACTGGTTCGCGGCCGGCGAGGGTGCGGTCATCCGTACGGAACTGTGGGCGTGCCTCGCTCCGGGGGAGCCGCGCCGCGCCGCCGCCTACGCTTACGAGGATGCCTGTTTCGACCACTCAGGTGACGGGATCTGGGCAGCCGTCTTTATGGCAGCGCTCCAGTCGCTGGCGTTCGTGGAGTCCGACGTGGACGTGCTCCTTGACCGTGCCTCCGAACTCCTCCCAGTGACGAGCAAGATCCGTCAGGTTGTGCAGGACACGCGGGCGTGGGTGGCTGAGAACGAATCCTGGCACGACGTACTCGGACTGATAAATGCCAAATACGCCAACGGCGACTTCACTGATACGAGGCCGAACACTGGCTACGTAGTTTTGGGCTTCCTCGCCTCAGGTGGCGACTTCGAGAAGGCCATCCTTATTACTAACGGATGTGGCGGCGACACCGACAGTAGCACCGCGTCCCTCGGCGCTCTGCTCGCCATCATGGAGCCGGGCTGCATCCCGGCGCGCTGGCTGGCTCCGATTGGCGACGACTTGGTGCTGAACAAGGAGGTCGTGGGCGTGAAGGCGCCCGCTACGATTCTGCAGTTCACAGATGAGGTGATCGAGTTGCGCTCCAAGCTCACTGACACGTGGCCCGACGTCGAGGAGGTGCCGTTCGATCCGGACGAGTTCGCGATACCGGTAACAGTGGGCTGGGCTTCCCCTTACGGCCAGCCCTGGGGCGTCCGGGACGCGTCCGGGCTCAGCCCGGAGGGAACGCCGCTGCCCGAAATGCCCGCGAACGCCACCCGTCGCACGGTTCCGGGCACCCTGGGTGAAATGGAAGAGGTCGGACTTCGAGGACCGCATCCTCGTCCTGGAGTACACGCTGGACCTTGCCCACGACGTCAACGGCCGGCTCATGTTCAACTGCTCCGAGCACTGTCGCGTCTGGCTAGACGGCGACTACCTTTTCGGCAGCCAGCCGTCGGCTCTCTTCCCGACGCAACATCGGCCGCCCGCGGGCCAGGGCAAGGATGTTTCCCTGGCCAAGGGGCGGCACTCTCTCCGGGTGACTATCCTCAAACCGACCGCAGACCGAGAGTACGCGGAGTGGGTTGTCGCTCTTGCCGAGAACCCCGTCCTCGACTGGGTGCCTGGGGTGTTCAGAGGATAGGTTTGGGTGTCCACGCCGCCCGGCGGCGTGATCATCCCCGGGGGTTTAGTTAAAGCGGATGCCGCGGCCTCTGCCGCCGTGGGCGCCCAAGCCTCCGCCTGCGGGATTTTCCAGATTTTCTTGACGTCGACATGGAGCAGTTTTGGGTCTTCGGGTTCGCAGCGGTGGCCTGTGGCCCCGGCGCATGTCCCGTCATCTCAGTCGTGGGGTCTCGCGACCTTGCCTGCTGGGTACGATTCCGACTTTTGGCATTGCTCCGGGAGGGGAGTCATTTCGGATGCAGGGTTCGAAGCGCACTTTTGTACAACAGGCGCCCCCAGACCATCAGGGTCTTAGCGGTAGCTTGGGACTGGCCTTGCCTATGGCACCTTACGCGAAGGGGAGCACCAGGGTGGCGTAGCGGTGCTTGATGCTCGCCAGGACGTCGTCGCCGTCGGCGTCCCAGATTTCCTGGTTGAAGATTTCCACTTCGATGTCGCCCTTGTAACCCGCGTCGCGGACCCAGGTGCCGATGGTCGCGAAGTCGATGACGCCGTCGCCCATCATGCCCCGGGAGAGCAGGGCGTCGGCGGCGATAGGCAGGTTGAAGTCGCACACCTGGTAGGAAGCGATCCGGCCTTCCCGGCCGGCCCGCTGGATCTGTTGTTTGAGTTCCGGATCCCACCAGACGTGGAAGGTGTCGACGGCGACACCGACGGCCCTTGTATCGTAGGGCGCAGCGAGGTCGAGTGCCTGGCCGAGCGTGGAAATAAGCGCCCGGTCTGCGGCGTACATGGGGTGGAGCGGTTCAAGGACCAAACGGACCCCGTGCTCGACGGCGAACGGCACCAGGTCCTCGAGGCGATCGGCCACGCGCTGGCGTGCTGCGACGACGTCTTTTTCCCCGGGCGCGAGCCCACCCACCACGAGGAACAGCTCCCGCGTGTCCAACGCCACGGCTTCCAGGATGGCCGCCCGGTTGTCCGCCAAAGCGGCAGCCTGCCCTTCCGTGTCGGCCGCCGTGAGGAATCCTCCGCGACAGAGGGACGAGACGCGCAGTCCCGCATCCTTGATCAGCTTCGAGGCCTTGTCCAGGCCGGTGTCGGCGACGATGTCCCGCCACGGCCCGATCGACGGGATGCCGGCACGGACGCAGCCATCCACGACCTCGGCGAGCGTCCATTTCTTGGTAGTGGCGCTGTTTACGGACAGCCGTGAAAAGTCGGGCGCAGAAAAGTCGCTCATGCGCCCACTCCGTTGACGCGAAGGTAATCGGACATCCGGAAGGCGGCCAGCGCGGGATCCCGCAGGAGCCCGGCTTTGTCAGCGAGTTCGAAGGTGCGTGCCAGGTGGACCACCGAGCGGCCAGAATGCAGCCCCCCGACCATCTGGAATCCAGGCTGCTTGCCGTTGAGCCAGGACATGAAGGCGATCCCGGTCTTGTAGTAGAACGTCGGGGCGCTGAAAATGTGCTTGCCCAGTTCGCGGGTGGAATCCAGGATGGCGCGCGCGTCCGCAGCGTCGCCCGCGTCGTACCCCTGCAGGGCCGCCGAAGCGGCAGGGTAGATCGCGGCGAAAATGCCCAGAAGGGCGTCCGAGTGGTGGGCGCCGTCGCCGTCGATCAGTTCGGGGTAGTTGAAATCGTCGCCGGTGTAGAGGCGGACACCCTCCGGCAGGGCAGCGCGCAGGGCAACTTCATGCGAAGCGTCGAGCAGCGAGACCTTCACTCCGTCCACTTTGTCCGCGTGATCCCGGATCAGACCAAGGAAGGTTTCTGTTGCTTCGGCGACGTCGTCCGAGCCCCAGTAGCCGGCCAGCGCGGGATCGAACATGGTCCCGAGCCAATGCAGGATGACGGGCTGGTCCACTTCCCTGAGGAGCGTGGAGTAGACGTGCAGGTAGTCCTCCGGGCTTGCTGCCACCTTGGCCAGCCCCCGGGACGCCATAATGATGACCTTCGGTCTGGCTTCGCTCACGACGGCGATCTGCTCGCGGTAGGCGTCGAGCACGGCTTTGACGCCGGCGGCACCGTCGGGAAGGGTGGCCAGGTCCAGTTGGTCGGTTCCGGCGCCGCAGGAGACGAGGTCCCGGACGGTCTTGCCGGCGGTGGCGACGTTGCCGGACGCCACGACGGAAGCGGCTTCGACGCCTGTTCGCTTGATGAGCTCCTGCGTCGCGGCCCAGTCCAGGCCCATGCCGCGCTGGGCCGTGTCCATGGCATCGGCAACGCCCAGGCCGTAGGACCACAGCTCGTGCCGGTATGCCATGGTGGCGTCCCAGTCCAAGCACGCCGGGGCGCCCGGGGTGTTGTCCGCTGTTGTATCGGGGATCACGTGCGCCGCAGCGTAGGCGCGCCGGGACGTCAGCGGCGCCGTCGGCCTGGCCCACGACGTGGCTGGCCGCAAGCTGTAGAGGCGGGTACCGCCGTCGTGATTTGGAAGGAGAAGTGTGGTCATCAGAGCACGATCTCCGGAATGTCGATGGTGCGGCGCTCGTCCGAGGACTGCAGCCCGAGTTCGGCGAGCTGAACGCCGCGCGCGGCGGAAAGCAGGCCGAAGCGGTGTTCGCGGCCGGCGACCACGTCGCGCAGGAATTCTTCCCACTGCAGTTTAAAGCCGTTGTCCAGATCGGCGTTCGCGGGAACTTCCTGCCACTGGCTGCGGAAGGACTCCGTGACGGGCAGGTCCGGGTTCCAGACGGGTTTGGGCGTGTGGGCGCGCTGCTGCGCGACGCACTTGTTCAAGCCTGCCACGGCGGAGCCGTGCGTGCCGTCGATCTGGAACTCCACGAGTTCGTCTCGGTAGACGCGGACGGCCCAGGAGGAATTGATCTGCCCGACGACGTCGTCCCCGCCCGGGGTCTCGAGCTCGAAGATGCCGTAGGAAGCGTCGTCGGCCGTGGCCTTGTATTCCTTGCCCTGCTCGTCCCAGCGGGTCGGGATGTGGGTGGCCGTCTTGGCGTTGACGCTCTTGACCTTGCCGATAATGCCTTCCAGGACGTAGTTCCAGTGACAGAACATGTCCGTGGTCATTCCGCCGCCGTCTTCCTTGCGGTAGTTCCAGTGAACGGGCGTTGCGCTGACTGGACGTCGCCTTCGAAGACCCAGTAGCCGAATTCGCCGCGGATCGAGAGGATCCGGCCGAAAAAGCCTTCGTCCACGAGGCGGCGCAGCTTGACCAGGCCCGGCAGGTACAGCTTGTCGTGGACCACACCTGCGGTTACGCCGACTTCCTTACCGATACGGGCCAGCTCTATGGCTTCCTCGAGGGTTTCCGCGGTGGGCTTCTCAGTAAAGATGTGTTTTCCGGCCGACATGGCTTTCTTCAGCGTTGCGGCACGCAGGCTGGTCATCGATGCGTCAAAGACGACGTCGACCGTGGGGTCGTTGATGACTGCGTCGAGGTCGGTGGACCACTCGGAAACCTTGTGCTTTTCGGCGAGCTCGCGGATCTTGGCTTCGTTGCGGCCCACTAAGATCGGCTCAACCTGGACGCGGGTGCCGTCCTCCAGTGTGAAGCCACCCGCGTCGCGGATAGGAAGGATGGAGCGCAGCAGGTGCTGGCGGTAGCCCATCCGGCCGGTGATGCCGTTCATCGCGATGCGAATCGTCTTTGTTTCGAAACCCATTGGTCGGCCGCTCTCTGTCTTGATCTGGCGGGAAAGCGCATTCCCGAAGTTCCATGATGCCCTTCTCATTGACGGATGGCAAGCGCTTTCCCGAAGCTTCCATGTGCTGTCATAATGGGGGACACCGTCGTAGAGAACACCCGTAGCTCAGGAGGAACAAGTGGCCGCACCTACCTTGGCTGAGGTTGCGCGTTCGGCCGGAGTTTCTCCAGCTACTGCTTCACGCGTCCTCAACGGATCGGCCAGGACGCCCGCCCCCGACATCGCGGAGCGCGTCCGGAAAGCGGCCGAGTCGCTTGGCTACAGTCCGAACGCCCAGGCACAAGGCCTGGCCAAATCGAGTTCGGGTCTAATCGGACTGATCGTCCACGACATTGCCGACCCTTATTTTTCGGCGATAGCCCGGGGTGTGCAGGCTGCTGCGCGGGAGGAGCACAAGATGGTGTTGTTGGCCACGACCGAGGGCACGCCCGCGGACGAGCTCACCGCCGTCGCCGCCTTCGCAGCCCGCCGCGCAGAATCGATCGTGATTGCCGGCTCTCGTTCGACGCGCTTGCAGGACCGGGAAGGCAACGCCCTGCTTGCCGGAGAGCTTGACCGGTACTGCCGCAACGGTGGGAGAGTGGGCGTCGTCGGCCACCCCGTCATCGGAGCCTCAGCCCCGGAGGGTTACCACGTGGTGGTTGTTCCGAACGAAGACCTCGCCGCGGAACTCGCCCGTGAACTCGGCGCTATCCACACCGGGGACTTCGTGATCATCGCGGGTCCGGACGGCATTCTTACCTCGGATGACCGTGTCCGCGGTTTCCAGCGCGGCCTGGCGACGGCCGGGCTCCCGCCGGCGGAAGTGGTGCACACCAGCTTCGACCGCGGCGGCGGTCACGCCTCCGGCCTGAAGCTTGCCGCTCGGATCAAGGCCGCATCTACTGCCGAATCGGAAATTCCGCGGCTTTGCATCTTCGCCGTCAACGACGTGATGGCCATCGGTGCCGCGGCAGCCTTGCGCTCGGAGGGCCTGCGGATCCCTCAGGACGCCTCCATTGCTGGCTTCGATGACATCGAAACACTCCGTGACTTCCGCCCGGCCCTCTCGACCGTGCGGCTTCCACTAGAAGAAATTGGTCGGCTTGCCGCCGGAAGGACGGGCGTCGACGCAGCTTCGCACGTGAGCGGTCAGGTCGCGCTCCGAACAAGTACCGCCAGTACACCCTAGGGGAGGGAACCGGGAGCGGCGGATCACCCGGCCGGTGCTGACTCGATGCGCTCCCGCCCCGGGGGAGGGAGCACACGCGACCACGCGGCACCTGACCCCCTACGGCATGCCTGTTGCATGGCTCACGGGAAGCCGGGGCTGACGGGGGCGACCAACGCCTTCTAGCCCGAATTCGGTCAGGCTGGCGCTTCGGTACCCGTGGTGCTTTGCCGGACCACAAGCTCGGGGGTGAAGACGACGGCGCGGTGCCGCGGGTGCTGGGCGTCCAGTTCCTCCGTCAGGAGTTCAATGGCGGTCCTGCCGATCGCCTCGGTGGGCTGGCGGATGGAGGAAAGCGGCACGACGGCGGACACGGCGAAATCGATGTCATCGTAGCCGATCAGGGCTACGTCCTCCGGAATGCGCACGCCGTTCATCATGGTCAGCGACTGCATCACGCCGAGCGCCAGCAGGTCGTTGGCGCAGAAGATGCCGTCCGGCATGTCCCTGGTTCTCCCGCTCAACAATGGTGTTGCCGACCACGCGTCCGGCGAGCACCGTCTGACCGTCGGAGTTGATAACTTCCAGCGTTGCGCCGTCCACCTCGTCCACAGCGCGGCGCGCGCCGCGCAGGCGGTCGGACACCTGGCGCATGGACAGCGGCCCACCCACAAAGGCCAGCTTCCTCCGCCCGAGATCGAGGAGGTGCCGGGCGGCAACGTAGCCGCCGGCGTCGTCATCCACCGAAACGGAACTGAAGCGGTCCTCGTCGGCAAGCCGGTCTACCAGGACCGTGGGAATGCCGCGCTCCCGCAGCATATCCAGCCGGTCCGCCACGTCCCCCACAGGCGAGATCAGCAGGCCTTGGACCCGCTGCTCCTGGAAGAGATCGATATAGTGCGATTCCCGGTTCGCGTCGTGGCCGCTGTCGCCCAGCAGCACGGCGCTGCCGTTCACTGCCGCAGCGTCCTCCGCGGCCCGGACCAGTGCGGTGAAGAACGGGTTGCCGACGTCCAGGACCACGACGCCGATGGTCCGGCTGTGCCCTGCCCGCAGCTGCCGGGCGGCATCGTTGCGGACAAAGCCGAGCTCGTGGATGGCCTCCAACACCCTGTCCTTCGTCCGCTTGGAAACGCGGTCGGGGTTGTTCAGGACATTGGACACCGTTCCCACCGCGACCTGAGCATGGTCGGCGACGTCCTTGATGCTGGCTGCCCGCGACATATTTCTTCCGTTCCCGGTGGTACCAATCTTGCGGATCGCCGGGATTCGCAAGAGGACGGGCGGATTTTCTTGACACCCATCTGATTCCCAGACTACTTTGAATCGTAACAATGAAACGATTCAAATAGCCACCATCAGAGAAAGACTCATCGATGAACCACATTGCAACTGCGCTGGGCCGCCTCGGGGAGCTGGCCATTGAGGTTCCCTCCTGGGCCTATGGCAACTCGGGCACCCGCTTCAAGGTGTTCGGCACGCCCGGCACGCCGCGGACTATCCAGGAGAAGCTGGCGGACGCCGCGAAGGTCCACGAACTGACCGGGTTGGCGCCGACGGTGGCGTTGCACATTCCCTGGGACAAGGTGGATGATTACTCCGCGCTGCGCGAGTACGCGGCCGGGTTGGGCGTGGGCCTGGGCACGATCAACTCCAACACGTTCCAGGATGATGAGTACAAGTTCGGCTCCCTGACATCTTCCAACGACGCCGTCCGTCGCCGGGCGATCGACCACCACCTCGAGTGCCTTGAGATCATGCACGCCGCCGGCTCCCGGGATCTGAAGGTCTGGCTGGCCGATGGCACCAACTACCCGGGCCAGGACGACATGCGCGGCCGCCAGGACCGCCTCGCCGAATCCCTGCAGGAAATCTACGCCGCGCTCGGTGACGAGCAGCGCCTGGTGCTGGAGTACAAGTTCTTCGAGCCGGCTTTTTATCACACCGACGTCCCGGACTGGGGCACGTCCTACGCGCAGACCCTGGCGCTGGGGGAGAAGGCGTTTGTCTGCCTGGACACCGGCCACCACGCTCCGGGCACGAACATCGAGTTCATCGTCATGCAGCTGCTGCGCCTGGGAAAGCTCGGTTCCTTCGACTTCAATTCCCGGTTCTATGCGGACGATGACCTGATTGTCGGTGCCGCGGATCCCTTCCAGTTGTTCCGCATCATGCACGAGGTCATCCGCGGCGGCGGCTTCGGGAAAGATTCTGGGGTGGCCTTGATGCTTGACCAGTGCCACAACCTGGAGGAGAAGATCCCGGGCCAGATCCGGTCCGTGCTCAACGTCCAGGAAATGACGGCACGCGCACTGCTCATCGACAACGATGCACTGGCCGAAGCGCAGCGTGAAGGCGACGTCCTGGCCGCCAATGGCATCTTCAACGACGCTTTCTACACGGACGTCCGCCCGGTCCTGGCCGAGTGGCGTGAATCCCGGGGCCTCCCGGCCGATCCCATGGCGGCGTTCAAGGCCAGTGGCTACCAGAAGAAGATCAACGAGGACCGCGCGGGCGGCCAGCAGGCCGGATGGGGCGCATAAGGACCATGAACAAGACTGTTGAACACTTGATTTCCCGTTCAAACCGCCTGGGCGCGGACAAGCGGAACACCAACTTCGCAGGAGGAAACACCTCGGCCAAGGGGTTCGAGACGGATCCGGTCACGGGGGAGGACGTCGAGCTGCTTTGGGTGAAGGGGTCCGGCGGGGACCTTGGCACGCTGAAGGCCGAGAATCTTGCCGTGCTGCGGATGGACCGGCTGAAGGCACTCAAGGACGTGTACCCGGGCGTGGAGCGCGAGGACGAGATGGTGGCCGCGTTCGATTACTGCCTGCACGGCAAGGGCGGCGCAGCGCCGTCGATCGATACCGCCATGCACGGGCTGGTAGATGCCGCGCATGTTGACCACCTGCACCCGGACTCGGGCATCGCGATTGCGACGGCGGTGGACGGGGAGGCCCTGACGTCCAAGATCTTTGGCGACAAGGTGGTGTGGGTTCCCTGGCGTCGCCCGGGTTTCCAGCTGGGTCTGGACATCGCAGCGATCAAGGAAGCGAACCCGCAGGCAATCGGCACCATCCTGGGCGGCCACGGCATCACCGCGTGGGGCGCCACCAGCGAGGAAGCCGAAGCCAACTCCCTGTGGATCATCGAACAGGCCGAGCAGTACATCAAGGATCACGGCAGGAACGATCCCTTCGGGCCCGCACTGCCCGGCTACGCCCCGCTGCCCGAGGCCGAGCGCAAAGCCAAAGCGGCCGCGCTGGCCCCGGTCATCCGCGGCATCGCTTCGGCGGACAAACCACAGGTGGGACACTTCAGCGACGACGGGCGTGTCCTGGAGTTCCTCGAAGGATCCGGGCACCCACGTCTGGGCGCCCTGGGAACGTCCTGCCCGGACCATTTCCTGCGCACCAAGGTCAAGCCCCTGGTCCTGGACCTGCCCGCCGACGCCTCGATCGAGGATTCCGTGGCGCGCCTGAAAGAACTCCACACCGCCTACCGTGAGGATTACCAGGAGTATTACGACCGCCACGCCGACGAAAGCAGCCCCGCCCTGCGCGGTGCCGACCCGGCCATCGTCCTGGTCCCGGGAGTGGGCATGTTCTCCTACGGCAAGGACAAGCAGACCGCCCGGGTCGCTGGCGAGTTCTATCTGAACGCGATCAATGTGATGCGCGGTGCCGAGGCGATCTCCTCCTACGCCCCGATCGAGGAATCCGAGAAGTTCCGGATCGAGTACTGGGCCCTCGAGGAAGCGAAGCTGGCCCGTATGCCGAAGCCGAAGTCGCACGCCACGCGCATCGCCTTGGTGACCGGCGCGGCGTCGGGCATCGGCAAGGCGATCGCCACCCGCCTCGCCGCCGAGGGCGCCTGCGTGGTCATCGCGGACCTCAACCTGGAGAACGCGCAGGTCGTAGCCGCGGAACTGGGCGGCTCCGACGTCGCGATCGGAGTCCAGGCCGACGTGACCGACGAGGCGCAGATCGCCGCCGCGATCCAGGAAGCCGTCCTGACTTTCGGTGGCCTGGACCTCGTGGTGAACAACGCGGGCCTGTCCATCTCCAAGCCGCTCCTGGAAACTACGGAGAAAGACTGGGACCTGCAGCACAACGTCATGGCGAAGGGTTCATTCCTGGTCTCCAAGGCCGCGGCCAAGGTCATGATCGACCAGGGCCTGGGCGGGGACATCGTCTACATTTCCTCGAAGAACTCGGTATTCGCCGGCCCGAACAACATCGCCTATTCGGCCACCAAGGCAGACCAGGGCCTACCAGGTACGCCTGCTTGCTGCTGAACTGGGCGAGCACGGCATCCGCGTCAACGGCATCAACCCCGACGGCGTGGTCCGCGGCTCCGGGATCTTCGCCGGCGGCTGGGGCGCCAAGCGCGCCGCCGTGTACGGCGTGGACGAGCAGGAGCTGGGCAAGTACTACGCCCAGCGCACCCTTCTCAAGCGCGAAGTCCTGCCCGAGCACGTGGCCAACGCGGCCGCCGTGCTGACCAGCAACGAACTCTCCCACACCACGGGCCTGCACATCCCGGTGGACGCGGGCGTCGCCGCGGCCTTCTTGCGATGAGCGCGCAAGCAACTGCTGCCGGCGTCTTCGCCGCGGTCGATATCGGAGCGTCCTCGGGACGCGTCATGCTCGGCCGGATGGGCTCGGCCGGGACGGGAGGGCAAACGGTGTCGCTCGAAACAGTTCACCGCTTCCCCAACGCCGTCGTAGAGCTCGACGGCGGACTCCACTGGGATTTCGACGCACTGTTCGAGGAGGTGCTCACAGGACTTGCGGCGGCTGCCGAAACAGCCGCCGCAAGCGGGGAGCGGCTTGCCAGTATCGGGATCGACACGTGGGCCGTCGACTACGGACTGGTCGATGCCTCCGGCGCCCTGCGGACCCAGCCGTTCAGCTACCGCGATGAGCGCGGCCGCACCGCCGTCGCGGGCGTCCACAGGCTGCTGGACCCTGCGAAGCTCTATGCCACCACCGGGCTGCAGTTCCTGCAGTTCAATACGCTCTACCAGCTCGGCGCCGAACGGGAACTTCGAGCCGTCCAGGTGCTGCTCATTCCGGACCTGATCGCGTTCAGATTGACCGGGCAACGCCGTACTGAGGCGACGAATGCCTCCACCACCGGGCTCTTTGACGCCGTTGCGGGGGAGTGGGCCGCCGAATTCTTCAAGCTACTCGGCCTGCCCCAAGACCTGTTTCCTGCCATCATCCAGCCTGGCGAGACCGTGGGCACCCTGCTGCCGGACATCGCGGCACGGACAGGGTTGCCGGCGGAGACTGCGGTGATTGCCGTGGGGTCCCACGACACCTCTTCGGCGGTGGCGGCCGTTCCGGCCCTGCAGGAAGACTTCGCCTACATTTCCTCCGGCACTTGGTCCCTCGTGGGCGTGGAATTGGACAGCCCGGTCCTGAATGAAACAAGCCGATTGGCCAACTTCACCAACGAGAGGGGCGTCGACGGCACCATCAGGTACCTGCGCAATGTGGGCGGCTTGTGGTTGCTCAGCGAATGCCAACGGGCCTGGGCCGCAAAAGGGCACCGACAGGAACTAACTTCGCTCCTGAAGTCCGCCGCGGCACTTCCGGCCGGCGGCCCGCAAATCAACGCCGACGATCCGGCGTTCATCGCCCCGGACAACATGCCGGAGCGCATCAGATCCGCGGTTCGCGCCAGCGGCGCCGTCCTCCCGGACCGTCCCTCCGCCGTCGTGCGCTGCATCCTGGACAGCCTCGCAGCGGGCTACGCCAGGACCCTGGCACGCGCCGAAGAACTGTCCGGCAAGCAGACGTCGGTGGTCCACATCGTGGGCGGCGGTTCGCAGAACAGGCTGCTGTGCCAGCTCACCGCTGATGCCACCGGCAAGACGGTCGTCGCGGGCCCCGTGGAAGCCACGGCGCTCGGGAACGTGCTGGTCCAGGCCCGGGCGGCCGGGGCCGTGAAGGGAGGCCTGCCCGAGCTCCGGGCGCTCGTGAGAGCCAGCGTTCAGCTTGAAAGCTACGAGCCGACGCTTGCGGGTGCGCGGCGTGATCCCTAGGTGCGGAACGCCCTACTCCTGTTGTCCGATCGCGTCCTTGTTGCCATTGTCGGCGTCCCTGTGAGCCCCCAACTAGGGTGGAAAGCGGCCTGGATCACGTACCGTGCGGCAGTCACCTCCGGCTGGTCTCGGTTTATGCAAGGAGCCGTACTCGGCATGTTTTCGGGACTTCCCAGTGTTTCCGCGGTCCGGAACCCGGTTCGAGCAGTCTGGATCAGAACGCTCAGCGCCAGCTCGGCACTATTGCCTGAGCGTCATCGAACTGCCCTCGCCGGCGCTGCGCCGCTTGTATTTGTCTTTGCCGTGCGGGGCCATCCGCTTTGGCCACGGTGTCGAATAACGGGCATGAACTACTACAGCCCGGCGGCGCAGGAACGGGCCAAGGACGCCGCATATGACGCAATTGAAAAGGTCCTGACCGGCATGTTTGAACCGTTGAGCAGGCAGGCCATTGGGGAACGGTGGAACCAGGCAGTTGAAGCCATGGCCAAACACCTTGAAGCGCAGGACAACGGTAAAGAATAAAGAGTGGCGGCGCACGGTCTGTTCTGAGTGGTCCGCCGGCCCGTTCGAACGAGGCGCGTCGCAGCCGGTGCCTCAAGCCTGGTAGTCGTGTTCCTGGGTAGCGGACCCCGGCGACGACGTCGTCAGGGAGGGCCTGCCAAAGGCATGGGGGAGGTGCGTTGGCCGTTTTTATGCTTATTCATTGCCCTGCTGGCTGCCGTGTCTGTGGCCTGACCGGCAGGAGATTCGACGTGGCAATCCGGCTTCGGGCGGTGACCGGGGTAAGCCTTTCAGCGTTGTGTCGAGTAGAGCCTGCAGCTCCTGGAAGTGCTGCTCGGTGGCCGCCGGGTTGAAGGCGGAGGTGTCCGCCATGGTGTAGCCGTGCGGCGCCCCTGCATAGATTTCGTTGGACGCCTTAAGCCCTGCGGCCTTCAAGGCTTCGCCGAGCCGAGCGACGGCGTCCGGTGCCATGCTGGGGTCATGGTCCGCGTGGCCGAAGACGAACCGGGCCCGTGCGTCGCCAAGCTTCAGGTGCGGGCTGTCTCGCCCGTCGGTGGCGAGGCCGCCGCCGTGGAAGCCGCCGCACGCTGCCACCACGTCCGGGTGGGACGTGGTGGTGCGGACGGCCAGCCGGGCGCCCATGCAGTAACCGGTGGTCCCGATGGGGCCGGGAGCTACGCCGTCGAGCCCGGCAAGTGCGGACACCCACGCATTAATGTCCTGCAGCGCCTTTTCCGGTGTCAGGCGGCCGACCCGGGGGAAAGCAGCCTTGCCTGCCGCTTCCCTGCCTTCCTGATCGGTCATGTCCACGGCCGGGGCGATCTCGGCCATTGATCCTTCACGGTAGAAAACGTTCGGCGCCAGCACCACGTAGCCCCAGTCGGCGATGCGCTGGGCCATCTCCTGGATTCGGGGACGCAGGCCGAAGGCGTCCATGTAGAGGATGACACCGGGAAGAGGGCCGATTGCAGTGGAAGAGCGGGCAACGAGGGCCTCAGCAGTGCCTTCAGCGGCAGGGATTTCGATGGGCATAGGCCCACACTATCGGAGCTCAGGAGCAAAGCCGGGTCGCGGTTCCGCAGCGGTGATTGCCTTCGCGGCTTTACCGGCATCGTCGACGGCGGGATGCTCTAGATGATCGCTCACGCCGGATCGTACATCGTTGGCAACGAGTGGCGGGAGGGGTAGTCGCCTTGGCTTAGCTCTGACCGGATGCGTGCTCTATGCAGTACGGAGTCCAAGGCCTTGCCTCCAGGCGACCCTCCGCGATGGGCTTGCCGCACACGGCGCACAGTCCGTAACTCCCGTTGGCAATCCGCAGCAAAGCGGCCTCGATCTGTTCCAGGCCCGCCCGGCTCTGCTCCATGAGTGCGGAAGCCTGGGAAAGTTCGAAGGCGATCGTGCTACCTTCCGGATCGTGTTCGTCGTCGACGTTCGCGTCTTGCCTGGCGGCGTTGACCGACGTGATGTCCCCAAGGAGGGCTTCCAAGAGCGCAACCTTGCGGTCACGTTCCTCCTCAAGGAGTACTCGGAACCGCTTCGCATCGACCATGGGACGAAAGGCTACCGCACAGTTGAGCTCCTAGGCTGGTTGTCGTAGTTCGGGTCCGTAGTGCTTAAAATCCGGCGCTGGGGTGACGGTGTTATTGCAGGTCGCGCCGGACTTCAGCCGGAGTCCATCCCAGGGCGGGACCGAGTTTGCCGGCAATGTCGGTGAGGATCTGGATGTAATCCTCGTGGTCGAAGCTGAAGGGCAGCGCAAACGCCACCTCGTCGACTTCCTGAAATCCCGCGTGTGCGTATAGCTGCTCGGCGATCTCGTCGCTGGTACCGATCAGATCCGGGCAAACAGCATGCCCCTTGGCCCCTGCGGCGCCCGTGTGCGGGGAGTGCGTTCATCAACATACCGCTGGTATTTCTCCCGCTGACCCGGCGAAGCCGAATCGGTGGGGATCACCACCAGGCCCTGCGACACACGGGCCTGTCCGTGCGCCAGGGCTTGACGTTTCAGCGGCTTCACGGAAAGCACGAATCTGCGACTGCTGGATTCGGGCAAAGTCCGGTTCCTGATCCGCTTCCGGAAAGATGACGCTGCTGGAGAGCAGATTGAAGCCGTTTTCCCCGGCCCAGACGGCCGACTTCGTGCTGGCCGCCCCGTACCAAAGGCGATCCCGGAGCCCGGCAGAGTGCGGCTCGACGCGGTTGGAGAATTCCTCGACTACACCCTGCCTGCCGGAAAAGTCCCGCACCTTTTCCCCGGCGATCAGACGGGCAAACCGGTTCAGGCGCCCGTAGCTGAAATCCTCCAACTCGGAGGAATCCGGGTACAGCTCGTGCTTCACCGTGTCGTAGTGCATTGGTTCACCGACGCTCAGCCCCGGATTGATGCGTCCCCCGGCGAGCAGATCCACGGTGGCCAGGTCTTCGGCAAGGCGTAAGGGGTTTTCCCAGCCCAGCGGGGTTACAGCGGTTCCAAGCTCGATCCGTGAGGTGCGCTGGCTGGCGGCGGCCATCATCGCGATGGGGGAGGAGATTCCGAACTGCAGATGACGGTGCCGCAGCCACGCGCTGTCGAATCCGAGGCCTTCGCCACGTTCGATGATCCGCAAAGTCGATTCGTGCCCCGAGGCAGGATCCGCCGGATCGAACAGGCCGATAGTGAGGAATCCAAGTTTGCGTAAGGGACGTGAGGTGTCGGGCATGGCTTCCTTCAGGATCGGATACGGCTGATCTCAGAATATGCGCCGGGACCTGCAGGTTCTTCTGACCATGGCGGGAGGTTACCCTTCGTGTCGTTGGTATGCGTCAATGCCGGACACTGTCCGCGCTATTCGTCCGGTGCGAGCCGCGTTCTTAGCAGGTGTCGCAGTTAGTGGGTTATTGGAGTGCGGCACTCTTCGTCGATGAGTCGCCGGGCCATACTCAATGCGCGGGTGCCGTAGGTGTTGCCTCCGAGCACATCGGCGCTGGCGAAGGCGCCGTTGAGGATGAGGATCAGTTCCTCGGCGAGCCGGTCCGGGTCGCCTGCGCCGCCGGGCCGCCCGACGTCGTCCGATTGCTCCACCAGCCACAAGCTCTCTCCCAGGCCAGAGGCCGGGACGGTTCCGACCCGGGCAATCGCGGGTACGGTGGTAAGAGCGCAGCGTCGGGCAACCGCGACCCGAACCTGTGATGGATGTGGTCGGCAAGGGGCGCAACCGCATCCCACTTCCGGGTTCGTGGGCGAAGGTTGCGTCCGGAAGGTGCCCGGTCGGAGGAATGCACAGATGAAATTGATGACGCTCGTGCGGACAGCCGCGGCAACGGCGGCGACCGCGTTGGCCGGCTCGGTGGCAGCGGACCCCGACGGCGACTGGTACCGGGGGCTGCGCAAACCTGGCTGGCAGCCCCCCGCGATTGCGTTTCCCGTGGTGTGGACAGCCCTTTACGCAGATATAGCGGTCAGTTCCGCCGTCGCGTTGGACGGCAGGGATGCACTCGAGACCGGAGGCGCCGCCACTGCACAGAAGATCCGTGACTACCGGCGCGCACTGGCCGTGAACCTGTTCTTGAACGCGGCGTGGAGTTGGCTCTTCTGGCGCGGCCGCCGGCCGCAGCTGGCTGCTGCGGAGTGCGCCGTCCTGACTGTCAGCAGCGCCGATCTGGTGCGGCGGACGTATGCCCTGAATCGCGGAGCGGGCCGATCCCTCGCCCCCTATGCGGTGTGGTGCGGTTTCGCCACGGCGTTGTCGACGGCAATCGCCAAAGGCAACCCATAAGCCTCAATGACCTGATGTGCTTTGCCTGCGGGCTGCCGGAGTTACACAGGCCCAACGCGTGATGCCATCCGCGACGTGGTCGAACGGATCACGCAGTAGGTGCTGAGCCCGCTGCGTGAGGCCTTGACAGGAGCTGACCCACTCCACTTTTCGGGCTAAGTCCGATATGCCTGTTGAAAGCCAATAGTAAGTGGGCTTATCTTTTTACTGAGTCTTGCCGTGGGCTCACCCGCCACGTAGGTCCAAGGATTGAACGCCTATGCGACTAATACGAGCACTCGACACCTGCACCAAGGATCCCGCGGCGGCCACCGCGTGTTCCACCGCTGCCTCCGCGAAGACCGCGCCTGCCGCCGCGAGCCTCGCGCCTGGCACGGAGCGTGCCGCCAGGGCGGCCGAGATCGTTGCGCCAAGCGGTGAGAGCACGATTCGGCAGAGCTTCCAAGAAGGATTAATCCTTGACCATCTGGGTCTGGCAAAGTCCATTGCCGCCCGCTATTCCAGCCTTGGGCACGACAGCGACGACGTCCGGCAGGTCGCATACATGGGACTGGTCAAGGCGGCACGCGGCTATGACGAATCCAAGGGCGACAGCTTTCCCGCTTACGCCGCCCCGACGATTGCCGGTGAAGTGAAGAGGTATCTTCGTGACCATTGCTGGGTGGTGCGGCCTCCCCGGACCATCCAGGACTGGCGTCGGGAAGTCTTGGCCCGCACGGAGGAACTGACTCAGTCTCTGCAGCGCACACCGTCGGCTGAAGAGGTGGCCGCCGACCTTCAGCTGGAGCCCTGGCAAGTGCGGGAAGCACTCATGGCCGGGACCAGCAAACGTCCTGACTCCCTGGATGCACCAGCTTCCGAGGGACGCGAGGGCCTCCAGGGTTGCCTGCCGGCGTTCGGCTGCCCTACCGGGCGGCTGGAGGACTTGCTGGCCTTGCGGCATGCGATCCGTGGGCTGAGCGCCGAGGACCGCCACCTGCTTTACCGGCGCTACTACCGTGAAGAGACTCAGTCCGTCATCGCCGAAGCGTTGGGGATGTCCCAGATGCAGGTGTCGCGCAAATTGGCCAGGATCCTCGTCTTCCTGCAAACGCAGTTGCTTGATGAGGAAGACCGCGACGTCGACCGACCAAGGCGCTAGCAGCCGAGCCGTTCCACCGCGTCCAGCACGTCACGAACCCCGACGGCCAGCAGCGCGGGATCGGGATCAGGGGCGAACACGTCGCCGCGTCGGAGCTCGACGGCAGTGAGCACCACGTGTGGTCCGGGCGGCGGACCCCATTCTTCCGCCGGGGCGGGACCGAAAAGGACCACTGAGGGGCGCACATACGCGGAGGCCAGGTGCGCCGCGCCGGTATCGGCGGAAATCACCAGCCGGGCTTCGGCGATGGTCGCTGCAAACTCGGCGAGGCCCTGCCGCCCGGCAAGAACGCCGCCGTCGACATCCATTCCCCTGAGGTTCACCAGGGCGGCCGTTTCCTCCGCGCGGGCGCGCTCGGACGGACCCCCGGTGAGGACGATGTTGTGTCCGGCTTTCGTGAGCTCGACGGCGACGTGCGCGAACCGTTCTACCGGCCAGAGCCGGCTGCCATAGGCGGCACCGACGTGGATGACGGTGGCGCCGGGCCGGGGCGAGCGGACCCGTGGCGGGTGAAGCCTGTAGTCGAGAGGATCGGCGTCGATCCCGTGCCAATTTAGCAAGCGGGTCCAGCGCTCGCGCTCGGGGATGCCGGTGGTCCAGGAGGACCGTCGAGGCCGGGGGACCGGTGCGATAGTACCCGCTTGGCCTGCAACTCCTCGATACGGATGCTGCTTTCGCGCCCGTTGCCGTGCAGGTTCACGGCGACGTCGACGGTTCCCGGCGCAATGGCCAGGGGATTGTCGAGTCCCGGCGTGGGAAGGTTCTCGATGCCGCCCACCAAATCCAAGGCCTCCGCAATCCACGCGGGCGCGGCGTAGAGGATCCGGTGTTCCGGAAACGCCCGCCGCAAGCCTCGCAACGCGGGGACGGCAACAAGTAAATCCCCGAGTTTCAGGGCGCGCAATGCAAGTAGAACGGGTCGCGCAGTGCTCTCGTCAGCGTCCAAGGTTGCCTCCCGCTAGGAGTCTAGCGCCAGAAAACTTCTCGGCGTCGCACTGTTTAGCGTCGGAAAAACCGGGAACGTTGCGGGTATGGGAGGAACCGGAACGTTGAAAGCGGTCCTTTTTGACCGCGACGGAACGCTGGTGGTCGACGTGCCATACAACGGCGATCCGCAGCTGGTGCAGCCCATGGACGGTTCGCGTTCAGCGGTGGATCGTGTTCGTGCGGCCGGACTCGCTACGGGCGTGGTGAGTAACCAGTCGGGTGTGGCGCGCGGGCTGCTGACCCTCGACCAGGTGCTTTCGGTCAATGAGCGCGTGGAGCAGCTCCTGGGTCTGTTCGATGTGTGGGAAATGTGTCCGCATGGACCGGAGGACGGTTGCGCATGCCGCAAACCCTGCCCGGGAATGATCCTCAGCGCGTGCCGGAAGTTGGGCATCGAGCCTTCCGAAGCCGCGATGGTCGGCGACATTGGAGCGGACATGGGCGCGGCGAGGGCAGCCGGTGCGCGCGCCGTCCTCGTGCCGACGCCAGTGACCAGGCGCGAGGAAATCGGTGCCGCGGATCTCGTGGCAAAGGACCTGTGGCACGCGGTTGACTTGTTACTCGGGGCAGCGACCACCCGGATGCCGGATCAGGGACACCTCCGCGGGCAAGGTCCGCTGGAATGAGCCGCGTCCTCGTGGCCCGACTGGACAGCATGGGTGACGTCCTCCTTTCGGGGCCTGCACTGCGAGCGGTGGCGAATGGAAGCAGGCGGGACGGCAGCCGTCCCAATGAAGTTGTCCTGCTCTGCGGCCCTGAGGGCGCCGGTGCCGGGGAGATGCTCCCCGGCGTGACGGAGCTCCATACGTGGCCGTGCCCATGGATCATCAACCCAGCTCCCGCGGCAACGGAGGAGCTCAGCACTGGCCTGATCGGCTTTGTCCGCAATTCGCGGATAGAGGAAGCCGTCATCCTCACGTCCTTCCATCAGTCCCCGCTTCCCCTGGCTTCTCCTGTTGCGCGCAGCAGGTGTACAGCGGATCACGGGTGCCTCCACTGACTACGCGGGCTCCCTCCTGGATGTCCGCCTCAAGCCCGGAGAGGACTTCCCCGAGGACCAGCCGGAAGTGGTTCGCGCCTTGGGCATCGCGCAGGCTGCGGGGTATGAGCTGCCCCAAGGCGATGACGGCAGGCTCCACATCAATGCCCCGGGGGACCCCGGCGAGCTGGTGGACGAACTGTCCAAGAACGGGCAGTACATCGTGGTGCACCCGGGCGCGGCCGCTCCTGCAAGGGCATGGCCGGCACTCCATCACGCAGCGGCGGTGGAACTCCTCGAAGCCTACGGGCACCGCGTGGTGGTTACGGGTGGCAGCGGCGAAATGTCCCTTACGGCGACAGTGGCCGGGCCCTCCGCCAGGAATCTTGGCGGCAAGACGGACCTCCGGACCCTAACAGCCGTACTCAAAGGAGCCGCCGTGGTGGTGACCGGCAATACGGGACCTGCCCACTTGGCCGCAGCGGTCGGGACGCCGGTGGTGTGCCTTTTCGCTCCCGTGATTCCAGCGATCCGTTGGGCTCCGTACGGTGTGCCGTTGGAGTTGCTGGGCGACCAGGAAGCCGCGTGCCGGAACACCCGGGCGCGCAACTGCCCTGTCCCGGGCCATCCATGCCTCAGCTCAGTTACCCCCGAGCAGGTCCTGGAGGCCGTCGAACGACTGCTGGGAGGCGTCTCGTCCTTGGCCACGCGGCGAAAGGTGTGGAAACCATGAGGATCCTGGTGTGGCATGTCCACGGCGGGTGGATGGAGGCGTTCATCCGGGGCCGACATGAGTACCTGCTTCCAGCACTGCCCGACGGCGGTCCTTGGGGTTTGGGGCGCGGCGGCCGCCCGTGGCCTGCCGCCGCCCAGGACGTCGACCTCGACACGATCGATCCGGACAGCGTGGACGCCGTCGTCCTGCAACGCCCGGAGGAAATAAAGGCGGTTGCACGGTCGCTCGGACGGCGGCCGGGCGTGGACCTGCCCGCTGTCTACCTCGAGCACAACACTCCCAAGGGCGACGTCCCGTTCACAGTCCATCCCATGGCGGATCAACGCACCATCCCAGTGGTCCACGTAACGCATTTCAACCAGTTGTTCTGGGACTCCGGCTCGGCCCCGACAGTGGTGATCGAGCATGGGGTCCCGGACCCCGGACGCCTTTACACAGGGGAACAGCCGGAGATGGGTGTGGTGGTCAACGAACCGGTCCGGCGAGGTCGCGTGACCGGAACCGACCTCCTCGCGGGATTTGCCCATGTGGGACCACTGCGGGTGTTCGGCATGGGAACGGAGGCATTGCCGGAAGCGCTGAAGCTGGAGTGCTCCGGTCTGGGCGAAGCGCGGCTCAGCATCGCCGGGGACGTTTCCGCGCCGCAGCTCCATCAGGAACTCGCCCGCTGCCGCCTCTATTTGCATCCTCTTCGCTGGACGTCCTTGGGACTCTCGCTGCTCGAAGCCATGCACCTCGGGATGCCGGTGCTGGCCCTCGCGACCACTGAGGCATCCCGCGCCGTTCCGCGCGGCGCGGGACTTGTCTCCAACGACGTCGACGAGCTCCAACGCCTCGCGCGAAGGCTCCTTGATGATCCCGACGGTGCCTTCGCCATGGGGATGATCGCCCGCGAGGCGGCCTTGGAGCGCTATGGACTCGCAAAGTTCCTTCGGGCCTGGGATGAACTCCTGGCCGACCTCCCCACGGCGCGCCCGACTCGTCAGGGTCGGGCCTCCGTCAACCATGACACAGAGAGGACATCCCTATGAAGATCTCCATGGTTTCCGAACATGCCAGCCCGCTGGCCGCCTTGGGAGGCGTGGACGCCGGAGGACAAAACGTCCATGTGGCCGCCCTCTCCGCCAGCCTGGCCGCGCGTGGACACCGGGTGACGGTCTATACCCGGCGCGATGCCCCCGATCTCGCTCGCAGGGTTCAGGTCGCTCCCGGACTGGCCGTGGTCCATGTCGACGCCGGTCCGGCCCGCCATATCCCCAAGGACGAGCTTCTGCCGTTTATGGGTGAACTTGCCGACGGTATCTGCCAGGACTGGTCCGGGAGGTCCCGGACCCTGGCCCATGCGCATTTCTGGATGTCCGGACTGGCGGCTATCCAAGCCGCGCGCAGGGCCTGCGCCGCGGATCCAGTCCCCGTCGTGCAGACCTTCCATGCACTCGGCTCGGTCAAGCGCAGGCACCAAGGCTCCGCAGACACCAGTCCACCGGCCAGGGCATGGCTGGAACCGTGGGTCGGACGCACCGCCGACTGGGTCATAGCCACCTGCCCGGACGAAGTGTTCGAACTCAAGGCCCTTGGCATCGACCCCTCCAAGGTGTCCATCGCGCCGTGCGGAGTGGACCTGACGCTTTTTCCCGGAACCGCCGACGCCGAAACCAAGCCCCGCACCCACCGCATACTGAGCGTCGGGCGCCTGGCGCCGCGCAAGGGGGTGGACCTCGTGATCCAGGCGTTGCCGATCCTCGCCCAGTCAGGATTCGACGACGTCGAACTGTTGATCGTCGGTGGCTCCGGAGATGCATTGACGCTCGAGGAGGACCCGGAAGCCCGGAGGCTCCGGGCACTCACCAAGGAACTGGGCGTCGAGGACAAGGTGACCATGCTGGGCCAGGTCCTCGCGATGCCATGCCCGGCATCTTCCGAAGTGCCGATGCAGTCGTGTGCACACCGTGGTATGAACCCTTCGGCATCGTGCCGCTCGAGGCCATGGCGTGCGCGGTGCCCGTGGTTGCGGCGGCCGTCGGCGGACTCCGGGAGACCGTCGTCGACCAGAAGACCGGCCTGCACGTGCCGCCTCGGGACCCGGAAGCGATCGCCGAGGCGGTGGCCCGCCTCCTCTCCGACCCCGCTTTACGTGCCGAGATGGGCCGCGCTGGAACCCGCCGCGCGCGCTCGCGCTACTCGTGGGACCGGATAGCCGCAGACACCGAGAAAGCCTACCGATCCGTCCTCGCCGCCGAGCTGTCCCGGACAGTCGGCGAAGGCGCTGAATCTTTGGAAGGAACGGCGCTGTGACCACCGAATCGACTGTCTCCACTTCACTCGCCAAGGCCCTGAAGAAGACGCGGGCCGTCCCGGCAACGGTGCCGCCGGACTGGACTGCCCTGCCGGACCACCCGGGTGCGCCCTGGCGGCTCCGAGGTCGCCGCCCATCTGGACAATGTGCTGCCTGCCCTTGAGTCGCTGCGCTCGCAGGCAGGCCGCCTGGGCGCATGGGGAACCGAACTGGCCAACCGGCTCCTGTCCGGACAACGTTTGCTGGTGGCCGGCAACGGCGGATCGGCGGCAGAGGCCCAGCACCTCAGCGCTGAATTGGTGGGAAGGTTCGACGCCGAAAGGGCACCCTTTTCAGCAATCTCCCTCCATGCCGAGACCTCCACGGTTACCGCTCTTTCCAACGACTACGGCTACGAGGAAGTCTTCGCCCGGCAGGTCCGGGCACACGGGCGGTCCGGCGATGTCCTCATCCTGCTCTCGACAAGCGGACGCAGCCCCAATCTTCTCAACGCGGTCCGGGCAGCCCGCGAGCGCGGGATCACCACGTGGGCCCTGACCGGTCCCGGGCCCAATCCCCTCGCCGACGCGTGTGATCAGGCTGTCCTCGTGGACGCCATCGCCGCCAACGCCCAGGAAGGCCACCTCATCGCCGTCCACGCCGTATGCCGGGCGTTCGACGCCGAAGTAGCCAAGCCGCGCAACCCGCAGCCCTTCACCCTTCATGGCGGAACGCCATGAAGGTGACCGTGGTGGGTGATCTCCTCCTTGACGTGGACATCAACGGCTCCGCCACACGGCTCAGCCCGGACGCGCCGGTGCCCGTGGTGGACGTCGCCGACATCCGCCGTCGGGCAGGTGGCGCCGGACTCGTGGCTATCCTCCTTGCGCGCGAAGGCCATGACGTAACGCTGGTCACCGCGGTATCGGACGACGACGGCGCAAGCCACCTCACGCGCGTACTCGCAGGGGTCACCGTGCTCGCGGGAGACCCGCTCCCGGCGACACCCACGAAAACCCGGGTCCGCAGTGGATCGCACCCCGTGGTCCGGTTCGATGAGGGTTGCGCTCCGGCGCCTTCCCCGGAAAGCACGCGGGAGATGCTCGGTGCGATCGCTGCCGCGGAGGCGATCGTCGTGGCCGACTATGGGCGCGGGATCACCTCCGACCACCACATCAGGTCTGCGCTCGCCGATGCCGCTCGTCGCGTTCCTGTGGTGTGGGATCCGCATCCTGCCGGTTCCGAACCCGTGCGGGGCGTCGCGGTCGTGACACCGAACCTCGCCGAAGCCACGGCCGCAGCCAAGGCGGCCGGCATGGGACCGGCCGGCTCCGATTCTTTCGATGCCGGTTCCTTCGATGCCGGTTCTTTCGATGCCGTCCGCCGGTTGCGGGAACGTTGGGGCAGCAACGCTGTACTTGTCACACGCGGGGCGGACGGTGCTGTGCTGTTCGACGGGGGCAGTTCCGGCACGGACATCCCCGCTCCCCAAACCGCCGTCGACGATCCTTGTGGTGCCGGTGACAGGTTGGCCGGGAGCCTTGCCGTGTCCTTGGCGCTCGGGCTGGATCTCCCGACCGCTGCAGCCCGCGCCGTGGAGGATGCATCCGCGTTCCTTGCCGACGGGGGAGTAGCGTCCGTTGCCTTGGATCCTCGCGTAAACCAGCCATGGGCCGTCCGGAATGGCGCGCCGGTCGACCGAGGAGGGTGCCGTCGTCGGACTTCCGGGTCTCCACACACCGGGCCTCCACACACCGGGCCTCCAAGGACGAGGCCTGCCATCTGATGGTGTTCAACTCGCCAGGACCGTGCGCGCGAACGGCGGTACCGTCGTCGCGACCGGAGGCTGCTTCGACCTGCTCCATGCCGGTCATGCCCGCACGTTGGCTGCGGCCAGAGCCATGGGCGATTGCCTCATTGTGTGCTTGAACTCCGACCAATCCGTCCGCCGGCTCAAGGGCCCCCACCGCCCGATCATTGGCGTGGAGGACCGGGCGGAGCTATTGCTGGCGCTGACGTGTGTCGACGCCGTGGTGGTCTTCGACGAGGACACACCGGAGGCGTACTTGAACCGCATCAGGCCCGACCTCTGGGTCAAGGGAGGCGACTACCAGGCTGAGGAATTGCCGGAAGCCCGCCTTGTTGCCGGGTGGGGAGGACGATGCGTCACAGTGCCCTTCCAGCCGGCCCGTTCAACCACCGGGCTGGCCGACGCCTTGGCCAAGGTCGGCTGAAAACCACCTGTTCGACCAACGAAAGGAACCACATGAACACGAACACACCCGGCCGCGTCATCGTTACCGGAGGCGGCTCCGGCCTTGGCGCCGCTATTGTCGAGGCCATCCGCGAGGCAGGAGGGACACCCTTCGTCTTCGACCGCGATATCAGCAATGTCTCGGGCGCCAAAGCCCTCGAGGTGGACGTCTCCAAGCGGGAATCGGTGGAAGCAGCCGTGAAGGAGGCTGCCGAAAGCCTCGGCGGTCTGGACGGCGTGGTGACGGCGGCCGGTATCGACAGGTGCGGGAAGCTGGGCGACGTGCCAGCCGCGGAATGGGAGAAGGTGATCGGGGTGAACCTGCTGGGCACCGTCTCCGTCGTCCGCGCGGCACTGCCCTACTTGAAGGAATCCCGGGGACGCGCCATCACCATCGCATCGACCCTGGGACTGAGGGCGTTGCCCGATGCGACCGCCTACTGTGCTTCGAAGTTCGGCGTCATCGGCTTCAGCCGTGCACTGGCCGCGGAGACCGGGGGAGTCATCGGGGTCACAACCATCATCCCCGGCGGCATGAAGACCCACTTCTTTGATGACCGCGACGAACAGTACAAGCCGCAGGACGATTCCAAGCTCAACGATCCTGCCAACGTTGCCCAGGCCGTTGTCTTTGCGCTCTCCCAGCCATTCGGCAGCGAGGTCCGCGAACTCCTCATCTGCCCCGCAGAAGAAGGCTCGTGGCCGTGAGGTCCAGAACGTCCTGAACAACGTCGGCCACGGCGATGCCTTCGATGAGGGTGTCGTCGTGGCCGCAGTGCGGTGCCGTCCAGCCCACCTGGGTCACGTCCGCCCCGCACCGCGGGCACCTCGTCATCCACGACATATGGATCCGATGCAGGCTCCGGCCGCGTGGCCCGGCATTGAGGGCGTTGCCCACCCAGAAGATTCCCACGGTGGGTGTCCAGAGCGCCTGCGCCAAGTGCCGTGGACCGCTGTCACTTGCCAAGGTGACGGAGGCTGCGTCCAGAGCGGCCGCCAAGTCTCCCACCTCGAGTTTCCCGGCCACTGAACGGATGGACTCCTGCCGTCCTGCGGGGAGTCGGTCCGAGGCCAGTTCCGCTATGTACTGGGCCAGGGCCTTATCGGAACGGTCGCCGACCACCAGGACCTGGGCACCTTCGCGGGCGACCGCCGCCGCGGCTTCGGCAAAGTACGACGCCGGCCAGCGCCTTCGAGGATCGGTGGCCCCCGGATGGAGTGCCACCAGTGAACCACGGCGGGGGTCCAGGAGCCCGGCGATATTGTCCTTGTATTCGGCGCGAGGACGCAGACGGGGCGGGTCGACGGGCGGTGCTCCGGCAAGGCCTGCTACCTCGAGCCAGCGATCGGACTCGTTTTGGTAGTAGATGTAGTCGAGGTTCCGCTCGAGCGGATCGGCATCCTTGGTGCGTGTTCCGGCGCTGTGTTTCGCGCCCAAGCGCAACAGGAACGGATTCGAGTAGCGTCCGCCACCGTGCATTTGGAGTGCGAGGTCGAACTTCCGCGCCCGCATGGCCTCAAAGAAGGCCTGCTGTGCTGCCTCGTCTTCTTTTTCGTCAACACCATGATGGCCTCCGTCGCCGCCGACTATTCGGGTTTTCCTGTCGTGGACGCCCCTGGCGAAGGGAAGGATCTCGACATGGTCCACGGGCCCCTCCGTGGCGGCAGCCAAGGCCGCGTGAATTGGCGTTCCGAGAATCGTGATGCCCGCGGCGGGGTAGCTCGCTTTCAGCGTACTGAGCGCCGGGTACGTGGAGATGAGGTCGCCCAGGCCGCCACCCCGAAGGACCGCGATCCGTTCCAGATCGGGGAACCTCTGCAACACGGGGCCCACCGCGGAATGTGGAGGAAATTCCATGAGCTTTTCCCTTCGTCAATGGGGTGGAAAGTCCCTTACCTGGCGTGTGAAGCGCCGGTTGCGGGGTACCTGAGGGGGACAGGAACATTGCCACCCCGAGCGGAAGGTACCCCATGGCACGCCTCTCCAATCAAGAAGGCCTGGCCAATCAAGAAAGCCTCGCCAACCAAGAAGGCCTTGCCGAATGGCTGCCGCGCCGCTTGGCCGAGGAACAGCCCCTCGTGACAGTCATCGGCGACGCGATCCTGGATGGTTGGTGGGATGGGCTGATCGAGCGGCTTTGCCGTGAAGCCCCGGCCCCCGTGGTGCAAGTACAGCGCCGCGATTTCGCTCCCGGCGGTGCAGCGAATACAGCCATGAACCTGGTTGCGCTCGGCGCCCGCGTCCGGTTCGTCTCCCTCGTCGGAGAAGACACCGCCGGGCGGGAGCTCCTTGGCCGGCTCGCGTCCGCCCGGGTGGATGTGGAGAACGTGGTGTCCGATTCGGGGATGGCCACTCCCACCAAAATCCGGGTGAGTAGTGCGGGCCAGATCATGCTCCGGCTGGACGAAGCGGATCCCCCGATTCCCGCCGCCGGTCTGCAGGAGCTCGCGGACGCGATCCCGGGCGCACTTAAGGGATCACATGCCGTGGTTCTGTGCGACTACGGGATCGGGACGTTGTCCGGACCGGTGCGGTCCAGCATTTTCGAAGCCCTTGGCCGGCAGCCGAGTTCGCTCGCGACGCGGGATCTCCTGGTCGTGGTCGATGCCCATCACCCGGAAACCTGGGCCGAACTCGGTCCTGACCTCGCGACGCCGAACGCCAAAGAAGCAGCAGGCATGCTCGGGACCGAGCTGCCCGGCGGCGCGGCCCGAAGCCCGTTCGTAGAGGCACACGCGGAACAGCTTCTTCGCGCCTCCGGTGCGGCCGCCGTCGTCGTGACCCTCGACCGGGAGGGAACCCTGACGCTTGGTCCGGGCAGCCCCGCCCACCGCACGTGGGCCACGCCCGAAAAGGAGAAGCAGGCTTCAGGCGCTGGCGATACCTTTGTCGCGGCACTTACGCTGGCGCGTGCTGCAGGCTTGCCGCTGACGACCAGTGTGGACCTCGCACAGGCGGCGGCCGACGTCGTGGTCCACCGGCCCGGAACCTCCGTGTGCACCACCGTGGAACTGTCGCGGCACCTCGGCGCGTTCGCGGACACGGCCCTGACCGCCGACGAACTGGCCAAACAGGTGGAAGAGTACCGGAAGGAAGGCCGGAGGATCGTCCTGACGAACGGCTGCTTCGACGTCCTGCACCGAGGCCACACCCGTTACCTCAACCAGGGCAAAGCAACTGGGCGACGTGCTGATCGTGGCGCTGAACAGCGATTCCTCAGTACGCCAACTCAAGGGACGGGACCGGCCGGTGAACAACCAGACGGACCGGGCGGCCGTGATCGCGGCGCTTAGCTGCGTGGACCAAGTGACTGTTTTCGACACCCCCACCCCCATTCCGCTGATCGAGCTTCTGGAACCCGATGTATATGCCAAGGGCGGTGACTACGCTCCGGAAATGCTCGCTGAAACCGAGGCAGTAGAGCGCTACGGCGGTACCGTGGCAATTTTGGATTATGTCCCGGACCATTCAACCAGCGCGGTGCTGGATCGCATCCGCTCTACGGGGCCAGCCCCCGATCATGAGCCGGATTGATGGTTCTCTGGGTTTCCGGCCGCCGAGCCAGTCCATGCAGGCGTGGGCGGCGCAGTAAAGTAAGTAGGGTGACTAATACGATCAGCCCGTCCGAAGCATGGCATCGCCTGCTTGAAGGCAATGCGCGTTTCGTCTCCGGAGGCGCACTTCACCCGAACCAAGGTGCGTCGCGCCGCAGCGAATTGGTGAACACCCAAAACCCCTTCGCAGTCATCTTCGGATGTTCGGACTCCCGTTTGGCCGCCGAGATCATCTTCGACCTCGGCCTCGGAGACGCCTTCGTCGTCCGAACTGCCGGGCATGTGCTCGATGACGCCGTCCTGGGCTCTCTCGAGTACAGTGTCTCAGTCCTCCACGTACCGCTGATCGTCGTCTTGGGCCACGACAACTGCGGCGCCGTCACCGCCACCAAAAATGCGGTGGAAACCGGACAGATGCCTCCTCGCTTCATCCGCGACCCTGGTCGAACGCATCACCCCGTCGGTGCTGGCTTCCCTGCGCGAGGACAAGACCGAGCTTAACGACATGGTCGTCGAACACGCCAAGCAGACCGTCGCGCGGCTTCTGGAGAGCTCACAGGTCATCTCCGCCGCCGTGAATGATTCCTCCACCGCCGTGATCGGGGTCGCGTACCGGCTCGAAGAAGGCCGTGCGCAGCTCGTCTCCGAATCCGCCCTGATCTAAGGAAGGGGCCGGCACGGCACCGCTGATCACAGAGCTTAGGAATATGCCGGTGGAGTTAGTCGATGTAGTCCTCGTCGTCTGCGCGTCGTATGACCATGGTTCCGTTCGAGGTTTCCTGGCGAATGGAGCGCACGATCTGTGCCCGGGCCTCTTCGACTTGCGAGGCTCGCACGGGCCCGGAATTGGACATTTCGAATTCCAGGATTTCTCTATTCCGATCGGAGATATTGTTTCGGACGGCTTCAAGGACGACGGCCGCGGCACCTTTGAGGGCGGTCGCCAGCAACTCCGGGCTGACGCTGCGCAGGATCTGCTGGAGATCGCGCCGTTCAAGCCTGACGATGTCCTTGAATGTCAGCATTTGGGCGCGGACCTCGCTGGCGAGGTCGGAATCAAGGATGTCCAGCCCGTCTAGGACCGTGCGCTCGGTCCGGGTATCGGAGCGGGTGATGATGTCGACAAGTGGTTGAATGCCGCCGACATTTTCGGTGGACTTCCCTGGTGTCACCACCGAACCGGCGCGCTGTTTGAGGACTTCGGCTACGATGGACACGACTTCGGGTGCCACGGGCCCCATCGTGGCGATGCAGTGCGCCACTTCGCTGGCTTGCCTGTCGTCTAGGCCGGCCAGGACGGCAGAGGCCTTGCTGGGCCGCAGGTGCGCGAGGATCAATGCCATGGTTTGCGCTAGCTCCCCGTCAACCAACGCCAATATTTGTTCCGGGGACATGGGTTCGAGGAAGTCGAACGATTTCCCTGCCATGGTCGAGGCAAGACGGTCCATTAGGCCTGCGGCCTTGTCGGCGCCGAAGGATGCTTCCAGGAGCCCGGCAGCGAAGTCGCGTCCACCTCGTGCCGTGCGTCGGCCGCTGGCGACATGTTCATGGAACTCGTCGATCACTGTGCTCGCCACGGAGGAAGAGACTCTGCGGAGCCGCACGATTTCTGCGGCGATTTCCTCGGCCTCGGATTCGGAAAACTGTGCAAACAGGGAAGCGGCGCTGGTGGGACTCATCTGCATGAGAACCACAGCAACTTTTTGCGTTCCGCTCAAGGCCGGGACTGCTGGGGCGACATCAGTATTCACCTGAGCCGCCCGCTCAGCAGAGGGGCGCGGTCTGGCCTGCAATCCCCGGAAGAGCAAATCGCAACGAGTACCACTTCAGTTCCAATCTTTCATGTTTAGGTGCCGAAGAGCCGGTCGGGGTAGGTCTGGCGTTCGTCCCACTATTCAAGCTCAGGATTCGGTTTTGGCTGATCAGTCCCGCTCAATTCGCTCCTTTATGCACGAATTGGTCAACTTATCGCCTAAGTCTGCACGGAATGGATCTCTCGGCCGCTTCACCGAATGTAGCCGGCCGTAGGATTTGCTACGAAGCTGAACTTCAGAGCCTCCGAGAGATGGAATTCGGAATCGTTGCACTTCCTCGGGTTCACTCGGAATCCGATCTATAGGTGCTCTGAATGCAGGCTCGACCCACACCGATCGTTTGGTCTCATCGGCCGCAGGCGGGCAGCACTGTCCTGGCTGTGGAGAGACCCTCGAAGCCATGCAGATTTGTTGAAGCCCAACTTGGGTGCCGGATCCAGTCGAGAGAGCAGTACGTCGACCGGATCCCAAGAACCACAGAGAGTAGGAATGGCAGAGTGATCACGACGACCGAGACCGGGCGTACTTATCGCGTCACGGGAGACCAGGTACGTATCGTAAACGCGGACCTGAACGCGGCCGTCGAATTAGCCCAACAAGACGCCATTGGAGAGGGCACGCACGGTGTCCTCGTCACTCGGCATGGGCCCGCTTGCTTCACCGTGGCTGTCAGCTCAGATGTGCCATACGGAATCACCCACGAACGCGAGCACGCTTGACGTCTGTCTTCACCGAGAACTGGCGGTCGCAGAGGATAACAATGGAATCGGCCGGACGGTGGTGCCAGCAGGCGCCTGGAGCACGGAAGTGACGCGGGGCATGGTGCCCGGGAGGCCGGCAGCGCCCCAGTACGAGACTCTTTGTCCGAATCAGGAATCAACTTCGGAAGGAGCGCTGACATGTGGTCATCAGTCGGCCGCGGAGCGGGCCCGGACGGTGCGTTGATGCGGAAGTTAAACGGCTCAGGGGAAAAGTCTGCCCGCGGGCGTCCGAAGAGGGTACCCCGGGCTTCAGCGGATGGCGTCAAACGCGGTCTGTTCTCTCCGGCCGGTTTGTGGCTGCTCGTTGTCGTGTGCGCCGATGCTGCGTTCGCTCTGTCCATTCGGCTGCCTTTGGTGTTCGGCCATGAGCCGTGGGCGGCCTTCGACGGACCGGTAGTTGTCCCCGCTCTTGGGGCAGTACTGCTGGTTCCCGTGGTCCTGCACGCTGCTTGGCGTCTTCTGAGGCAACAACGTGATGAACGGGCGCGGGCCTCCGATGCCGCCCAGCTCATGGATACGGTCCTAAGCGCAACCCGTGAATGGCTGTGGGCCGTAGGAGCCAACGGCCGCTTCACGTTCTCCAGCCCGGCGAGCCGTGAGCTGTTCGGCTACGAACCGTCCGAGCTGCTTGGCCGTCCCTGGAGCCTGGTGGTCGACGTGAATGATCTGACAGATGCACGGAAGCGCGGCCCGGAGGCGGGGCAGGCAGGGTTCGTGGTCCCGGCCCGTCACCGGGATGGCAGCCGGGTCGCGGTTGAAGTATCCGGACGGCCCCGGCTCGACGATGCCGGTCAAGAGTCGGGCTTCGTGGGAACAGGCCGCGCCGCACGCATCGTTGCCGCTGATGAAGTCAGGGCCCGCGTCGAAGGTGTACTCACCGAGCGGACCTTGACGACGGCGTTCCAGCCGATCCGTTGCCTCGGCACGGGCGCCGTCATAGGGGCCGAAGCCCTCGCGCGTTTTGTCACTTCACCCGTAAGATCGCCGGAGACGTGGTTCGCCGACGCGGCCTCCGTCGGGCGTGGGCCAGATCTCGAGTTCCTGGCGATGGAAACTGCGCTCCTCGCCGCGGCCCAGCTCCCGGCCGAACTTTACATCGCCGTCAACCTTTCACCCGCTGCGTGCCTCGACTCCCGGCTAGGCGAGATCCTGCGCCGCTGCGGCGTGCCTGCAGGACGCGTTGTGGTGGAGGTGACCGAACGCTCGGCTGTCGCTGACTACGAACCACTCGCCGCAGCGCTGGCGCGCCTTCGACACTCCGGGCTGCGCGTCGCCGTCGACGATGCGGGCGCCGGCTTTGCCTCCATGCGCCACATCCTTCAACTCAGGCCCGAGCTGATCAAACTTGACCGGACCATCATCGCCGGTATCGACGCCGAGCCCGGCCAGAGGGCCCTGGGCATGGCCATGGTCAGTTTTGCAACAGGAATCGGCGCCACCTTGATCGCCGAAGGAATCGAGACGGACACAGAACTCAGCACAGTCACCGAGCTCGGCATGAACGTTGGCCAAGGCTATCTCCTCGGCAGGCCCTCCATCCGGGCCGAAGACTGGGCCCAGTGGCATAACTGGTCGCCCGGCGATGGCCGGGCCAACGTCCAGGGCACCTAGATCCTGGAAGACGGCGTGATGACGTACCTTCCGGCTACGCTTGCGCAGACTCCGCTACGGTTCGCCTTCCAAGCTGTATGGCTCCAGGAAGCAAGGGCTCTCTGTGTCGAGCACTTAGACTATGTTCCGTATAATTTAGATGACTCTTTTTGTCGCGTATATATACGGCACATTGAATCGCTTTACATCCGGCCGAAAGGTCTCAAATCCCATGGAATTCTCGCTTCCCGCCAGCGGCGACGCTCCGGATGCGTTACGGCATGACCAGACCACACGCTACAGTGTTCCCCCCGGGCTGAGCCCCGAGGAAAAATTCGAACACTGGCGTACCTGGTACGGCAGCGCCATCGACACTCCCGTACGGTTGGAAAAGATCGAGAAACTAGTACGGCCGAGTTTCAATCCGACCGCTTTAAGCCTGGACGGTCCTGGGTTCAGCCTTGTCGACGTCACGAATGAACCCGTTACTTGCTACTGGAACGGCGATACGTCTGCCGGGGACTGGCTGGTGTATTTCCGAAGTTCGTGTCCTGAGTTCAGTTTCTCGGGATGTTCCGAAGAAATTTCTGCTGGCACCGTCCGGTTTCTTGATCTTTCTTCCGCCGGCAACTTCCATGCGCCGGCCGGGTTAAGCGCGGTGCGGCTCCAACTGGATCGGTGCCTGCTGGGTCTGGACGATAGGACAGTGAAACGGTTGCAGGGATTGGCCGACATCAGGGAAAACCCTCTGGTGCGCGGGTTGATTCTTCCGGCGCTGTCCGGCTGGCAGCGGACAGGAATAGGCCAGGAGGCGGCGCGGCTCCAGCCGGTCTTCCGGTCCATGATGACGGCCCTGGTCAGCTCGCTGCTCGAAGCCCCCGCCGAACCCGGTGACCTGAAACTGGCCCGCCTCGTGGCGATCAAGAAGTTCATACGCAAGAACTACCGGAACCCGACCCTTGGCGTGGACGAGGTTGTGGCCTACTCGTTTCTTTCACGCCGTGCCCTTTACTACCTCTTCGAAGAAGAGGAGTTCCAAGTCAACGGATACATCCGCGCGCTGAGGACGCTGGAGGCCCTCGAGCTCCTCACCAACGCAAACCCGTGGAAACGCTCCCTGGCGGACATAGCGAACGCCAGCGGATTCACAAGCCTGCCGGCCATGCGGCGCGCTGTCAGAGAGTTCACCGGTAGCTCTCTTAGAGATGTGCAGGAGAACCCGGAAGTACTACGAATTAGAGCAGCTGAACTCAGAAAGTTGATCGGGCTGTAAATACGTGCTGATGAGATGTGGAACGTAGGAGGTTCGTCTTGGCCATAGCACCTGTACCGCGTTCAGACGCCGAGGTACGCCCGTACCTCGACTCGCTGGGCTTGCCGGGGATTATTGATCTGCACGTGCATTTCATGCCTTTCCAAGTGCTGGAGAAGGTGTGGGCGTTCTTTGACCGCGTTGCGGACAGCGGGGCGCCGCCTTGGCCCATCAGCTACCGGGACTCGGAAGAGGAGCGGGTGCGCACGCTGCGAGACATGGGAGTGAAGGCATTCACCACGCTGAACTATGCGCACCGCCCCGGCATGGCGCAGTGGCTCAACGACTACTCAACAGCATTCGCCTCGACCCATGCTGACGCCATCCACTCTGCCACTTTCTACCCAGAGCCGGGTGTGGAAGCCATCGTCGCGCACAGCTTGCAACAAGGCGCTCGAATTTTCAAGGTACACATTCAGGTCGGAGGATTCTCACCTTTGGACCCTCAGCTTGCACCTGCTTGGGAGCTCATCGAGGACTCCGGTACACCGGTCGTTATCCACTGCGGCAATGGTCCGCACCCCGGAGAGTTCACCGGATCCGAACCCATCCGCGAACTCATCAAAAGGTACCCCTCGTTGGTGCTCATCATCGCGCACGCAGGCCTGCCGGAGTACCAGGAGTACGCCGAGCTCGCAGCAAACAATCCTCACGTCTACCTCGACACCACCATGGTCGGCACCTCCTACATGGAACAGGTCGCCCCGATTCCGCCCGGATACCAGGACACCCTTGCCGGACTGTCGCACAAAGTCGTCTTCGGCACGGATTTCCCTTCGATTCCTTACTCCTACAGCCACCAGATTCAGGTGCTCGAAGGCTGGGGACTCGGAAGCCAATGGATGAAAAATGTCCTCTGGCACACCCCGCAGACACTCCTAAGGCTGGGCCGGCTGAGCTAACGTCCCTGCTGCCTGTTACGACGGGGGAGTCCTGTCCAGAAAATCCCTGGTCTTTCCAAGCACCGCTGAGTGAATTGCGCGATAGTGGAGGCATGAGAAGGGTTATCGAGTCTGCCTGAGGGATTCGGAGACGCACAGGTCGTGAGCACCCATAGGTTCAGCTCCCCCGTCACCAGCACCCGGGTTCGGCTGGTGATCATGGCAGCCGGAGGGCTGGCCGTGGCCGTTGCCGTGGGGATTCTGGGCTCCTGGGCCTACGCCCCGGCGATCGGGTGGGCGGCCGCGTCGCTGATCTCACCTGGTTGGGGTGTGGTCCGTGATTGGGCGCCTTGATGCGTCGGAGACCTCTGCCCACGCACTCCGCGAGGATCCCGGCCGGTTCGCCTCCGACATTCTCGTCCTGGCGGCCACGATGGGCAGCTTCGGCGGCGTCGCACTCATCCTGCTGGATGCAGGTTCCGCGGCGGGGGGAACGAAAGCGCTCATCATTGGCGTTGCCCTGGGCAGCGTCGCCCTCTCTGGCTTCCTGGCCCACACCCTTTTCACGCTCCGCTACGCCACCCTTTACTACCGGGCAAATGATGGTGTGGACTTCAACAAGGAAAGTCCGCCCAGGTACGCCGACTTCGCGTACCTGGCCTTCACCATCGGCATGACATTTCAGGTCTCCGACACTAACCTGACCACGGACTCCATACGGTATGCCGCACTGCGCCAGTCCCTGCTGTCCTACGTGCTGGGAGCCATCGTGCTATCCACGGCGATCAATCTCGTCGCGGGTCTCGTCCACTGAAGGTCCGGCTTCGAGTCGCCGGAGCCGGTTGCCATGCCTGAGGCAGCCAAGGAACGAAATCAGATCCGCGCTGACAGCAGGCTGCTACAACCCGCCGTCGTCCGCTGTTCTTGAGCTACTTCGTCAGTGCACCCTCCAACCAGGACCTCAGCACCGGCGCGGGAGCTGCGCCGGCCTGCCTTGCGACGATCTTGCCGTCGACGATCACCATCAACGTTGGCACTGCCTGAATGCCGAATCTGGCGGAAAGCTGCGGCGAGTGGTCCACGTCGACCTTCACAAGTTTGACCTGCCCGGCGCGTTCGTGCGCCAACTGGTCCAGCACGGGGCTCACCATCCGGCAAGGTCCGCACCACACCGCCCAAAAGTCCACCAGTACGGGAACGCCGGACCGTTCGGCGACCTCGCCGAAGTCGTCGTCGCCCGCTTCAACCACCCAGGGAAGCTCCCGGTGGCAACTCCCGCAGCGTGGCCGGCCGTCGGCGGCGACCGGAACGCGGTTGGATTTGCCGCAATGGGGACATTTGATGATGGCCTTCTTCATGCCGTTCCGGCCCCCTCCAGCTCCATCGTGCTGTAGTCAACCACTAGTTCCCCTCCTGCCGCGGTCACCGTGACCACTCCGCCCTCGGCGATGCTGCCACGCAGCAAGGCGCGGCCCACCTGCGTTTCCACTACATGGGAAATATAGCGGCGCAGGGGCCGGGCTCCGTAGATCGGATCGAACCCGCGTTCGGCTATCAGAAGGCGCGCCTCCTCAGTCAGGTGCAGCTCTATCTGCTGGTCGGCCAGCCGCTGCCGCAGCTGCTGGAACTGTAGATCAACGATGCGTTCGATTTGCGGCAGTCCCAGGGCGCGAACAGGACCGTATCGTCCACGCGGTTCAGGAACTCCGGGCGGAAATGCGCCCGGAGTTCACCCATCACCATGCCGCGCGCCTCCTCGGTGATCGCCCCGCCTTCGGCTGAACCCTCCAGAAGATACTGGGAGCCGATATTGGAGGTCATGATGATGACGGTGTTGCGGAAATCGACGGTCCGGCCCTGCGAGTCTGTAATCCGTCCGTCGTCGAGCACCTGAAGGAAGGTGTTGAAAATATCTGGATGGGCCTTTTCCACCTCATCGAACAGCACCACCGAATAAGGCTTCCTGCGCACCGCTTCCGTGAGCTGACCGCCTTCGTCGTAACCGATGTAGCCAGGAGGCGCCCCCAGCAGGCGGCTCACGGTGTGGCGCTCCTGGTAACTCACTCATGTCCAGCCGGATCATTGCGTTCTCGCTGTCGAAGAGCGCCGCGGCGAGAGCCTTTGCAAGCTCGGTTTTCCCGACGCCGGTCGGACCGAGGAAGATGAAGGACCCGATGGGCCGGCGGGGATCCCGGATACCGGAGCGGGCGCGGATGATGGCGTCTGACACCGCGCTAATCGCTTCTTCCTGCCCCACAACGCGGGCGCGCAGAATTTCATCCAAGTGCAGGACTTTTTCACGTTCGCCCTGCTTCAGCCTTGCAACTGGTATGCCTGTCCAGGCCGCGACGATGTCGGCGATCTCGTCTTCTGTTACCACCTCGCGAAGCAAGCGTTTTTCACCCTGTTTAGCGGTCAGCCGTTCCTCCTCGGCGGCCAGCCGCCGTTCGAGGTCGGCAAGTTTGCCGTAGCGTAGCTCCGCCGCCCGGTTGAGGTCGTAGTTCCGCTCGGCTTCCTCAGCCTCCTGCCGCACCCGCTCCAGTTCACTGCGGATATCCTGCAGCTTGTGGATAGCCTGGCGCTCGGCTTCCCATTGGGCCCTCTTCGCGTCTGCCTCGCCGCGCAGGTCCGCTAATTCACGCTTCAGCTCCTCGAGCCGGGTCTTGCTGGCGGGATCGGTCTCCTTGGAGAGTGCCGCCTCTTCTATTTCGAGCCGCGTGACCTTTCGGGTGAGTTCATCCAGTTCCGCCGGCATCGAATCAATTTCCGTCCGCAGCCGGGCGCACGCCTCATCCACAAGGTCAATGGCCTTGTCCGGAAGGAACCGGTCAGTGATATACCGGTGGGACAGGGTGGCTGCGGCCACCAGGGCGCTATCCTGGATCCGCACGCCGTGGAACACCTCCAGCCGTTCCCGCAGCCCGCGGAGGATGGATATGGCGTCCTCTACGTCGGGTTCCTCAACCAGGACCGGCTGGAAGCGGCGTTCCAGGGCGGCGTCCGACTCGATGTGTTTACGGTATTCGTCGAGAGTGGTCGCCCCGATCATGTGCAGCTCCCCGCGGGCCAGCATTGGCTTCAGCATGTTTCCGGCGTCCATCGACCCCTCTGACGCGCCTGCCCCGACGACAGTGTGCAGCTCGTCGACGAAGAGCAGGATCCTGCCTTCTGCCGCCAGAACCTCGGCCAGCACCGCCTTCAGCCGCTCCTCGAACTCGCCGCGGTACTTGGCACCGGCCACGAGGGCGCTCAAGTCAAGCGAGAAGATGGTCTTGTTCTTCAGCCCTTCCGGCACATCCTGCCGGACGATCCGCTGGGCCAGTCCCTCCACAATGGCGGTCTTGCCGACTCCAGGCTCCCCGATGAGCACCGGATTGTTCTTGGTCTTTCGGGAAAGTATCTGGACGACCCGCCGGATTTCCGCGTCCCGGCCGATGACCGGGTCCAGCTTTCCGGTGCGGGCGTCCGCCACTAGATCGCGGCCATACTTCTCCAGCGCCTCGTAGGTCTGCTCTGGTGTTGCAGAGGTGACGCGCTGATTTCCGCGTACTTGGGTCAGGGCCGACAAGAATCCCTCGCGGGTGACCCGGTGGTCTGCCAGCACTCTTCCGGCCGAAGTGGACCGTCCTTCCTCCGCCAAGGCAACCAGCAGGTGCTCCACCGAGACATACTCGTCTTTCAGCCGTTTGGATTCACGTTCGGCGGTGTCCAAGAGTGCGCCCAGCCTACGGCTCACATAAACCTGGCCCGGTGCCGCTCCAGGGCCCGTGACCTTTGGCTTGCGCCTCAGCTCGGCTTCAACGGCAGCCCTCAGCTCATCCACATCTACCTGCATGCCCACGAGCAGGCGCGGGACAAGGCCATTTTCTTGCTCCAGCAGGGCCAGCAACAGGTGTTCGCCGTCGGTCTCGGTGTGCCCGTTGCGTTGGGCTATCCGCTGGGCCTCCGCCAAGGCCTCCTGCGACTTTTGCGTCAAACTCTCCATGTTCATCGTGAAGCAGTCCCTTCCACCTGCGTGATTTCAACCAATCGTCGTTCAAGCGAGTCGACCCGCACCAACAGATCGAGTACCAACGGGATTGCCGCGTAGTTCAGCGACAGCTCCGAATGGAGTCTCATGACGCGCGCTATGAGTTCCGGGGCGCGCGGGCTGAACCAGGGTCCGCCCGGGGCATCGCCCAGTGGCCGAATCAAATCCAGAGCTACGAACCGCATAACGACGTCGGGGTGGACGCCGCTGCTGCGGGCCACCGCCTCGAGATCCAGGCGCCACGGGTAGGCCAACGCATACACTTCGCTCATCGCTCCTCCCTCGGATTGAAGTCGGAGACGCTGCTGATTTTCTCGTACAGTTTGCGCTCCTCTTTGCTAAGGCTCGGGGGCACCATGATCTTGATCTCCGCATATAGGTTCCCCGGTAATCCCCGCGGGTTTGGCATGCCCTGCCCTCGCAGCCGCAGCCTGCGGCCGCTGGAGGAGCTGCCGGGCACGGTGATTGTCACCGTCCCGGCTGGAGCCTGGGTCTTGATCTTGGCCCCGAGTGCGGCCTCCGAGGGCGTCACCGGAAGGTCGAAGTAGATGTCCCGGCCCTTGAGGCGGTACCTGGAGTCGGGCTGGATCCGCACGGTCAGTAGGAGGTCGCCCTGTGGGCCCCCTTCCCGGCCCGCCCCGCCTTCGCCGGCCAGGCGGATACGCTGCCCATCCAGCACACCGGCGGGCACGTCGACGTCATAATTACTGGTCGCGCCGTCGGGCTGAGCCAGCCTTACGGTGCGCCTTCCGCCACGGACAGCCTCCTCCAGGGTCAGCCATAGCTCGGCTTCGTGGTCCGCACCCTGGGCCTGGCCCCCTGCCTGTTGCCGGAACCAGCCACCGAGCAGATCTTCCCAATCGTCGTCGCCTCCCAAATCGACTTCGACGTTGCCATACCCGCCGCGTCCCGGGCGTGCGCCCGGCCGGGGACCGGGCCGCGGGCCGGCGGAACTCCAACGCCCGCCCCCCGGGCCGGCGCCGCTGCCGGCGTAATGTCGAAAGTCGGATCCAAAGCGGTCATAGCGGGCCCTGGTTTCGGGATCCGACAAGGTGTTATACGCCTCTCCGATCTCCTTGAACTTGTCGGCGGCATCCGGCTCGCGGTTGACGTCCGGATGGTATTTTCTTGCCAGCTTTCGATAGGCGCGCTGGATTTCGTCGGGCTTCGCTGTGCGCTGGACGCCGAGAACCGAGTAGTGATCCTTAGCCACGGTCCGGGGTCACCGCCCGGCTCACCACAACGGAGGCTGGTCTGAGAGTGTTGTCCGGGCCACCGTAGCCAGGACGCAGGACGCTCACCAGGGTCCCCGGGGGAACGTCGTCAGTTTCCACCACACTGACAACCTCGTGGATCCGTGGATCGAAGGGGACGTTCTCGGCGTCGATGCGGGGGTAGCCCAGGCGCGCCAGGGTATCTATGGCCTGTTTCCGGATTGACGCTATGCCCTCCACGAGGGGGTCCTGCGCACCCGCCGGGGCGTGGGCCAGGGCCAGTTCCAGATTGTCCAAGATCGGTAACCATGCCAAGGAAACCGCAGCCCGCTCCTGGGCCCGCTGCTGCGCACTATCCCGGACGGCGCGCTTTCGCAGGTTGTCGTTGTCGGCCAACGCGCGACGCCACTGGTCCTCCATTTTGGCCAGTGCGTCCGCGTGTGCCGCCGCTTGGGTTTCCTTTTCGTCGGGTGCGACGGCCGCTCCCTGGTCACTTCCTGGATGGGCCTGTCCAGCGGGCCCTACCCTGGTCGCTCATCGCCGTTCCTAGCCACGATCGAATTCTGCATCGACGATGTCATCGTCATCTACAGCGTTGGAGGCTCCTGACTGAGATGCGGCTCCCTGGCCTGCCCCTGCAGTGGCCGAGGAGGCGGCCAGTGAAGTGAGTGCCGCCTGCAGTTGCTGAAGTTCCGAGATGAGTTCCCTCGCGGTGGCGACCTCCGCCTGATTGCTGACGGCGTCGCGCGCCTGGCTAACCAGCAGTTCTGCCCGGGCCCTGTCATGGGCCGGGACCGCGTCCCCGAGTTCGCCCACTGTCCGCTCGACACGGTAGGCCACGGCATCAACTTCGTTGAGCGTGTCGATCCGCTCGCGGTTCTGCAGGTCCTCGTTCCTGTGAGCCTCGGCCTCGGAAATCATGCGTTCGACTTCCTTGGTGTCAAGGTTTGAGCCTTCACTGATGGTGATGCCCTGCTCCTTGCCCGTGTCCTTGTCGCGCGCAGTGACGTTCAGGATGCCGTTGGCGTCGACGTCGAAGGTGACCTCCACCTGCGGCTCGCCGCGTGGTGCCGGACGGATATCGCCCAGTTGGAAGCGTCCCAGCACCCGGTTGTCCGCAGCCAGTTCACGCTCGCCCTGCAGGACCACCACGTCGACGGCGGGCTGGTTGTCCTCCGCTGTGGAGAAGACTTCACTCCGACGGGCGGGGATGGTCGTGTTGCGTTCGATGATCTTGGTCATGACGCCGCCACGGGTCTCGACACCCAGCGAAAGTGGTACGACATCGAGCAGGAGGACGTCGGACACCTCGCCCTTGAGCACGCCGGCTTGGATCGCAGCACCGATTGCCACCACTTCGTCCGGATTGACGCTCATATTCGGCTCTTTAACGCCGGTCAGCCGCCGCACGAGGGTCTGTACCGCAGGAATGCGGGTGGATCCGCCCACCAGAATCACTTCGTCGATGTCATTGGCGGTGACTTTGGCGTCCGTCATTGCCTGCTTCACCGGCCCCATGGTGCGCTCGACGAGGTCGTGCGTGAGGTCCTCGAAGACTGACCGCCGGATGCTGCTGGTCAGGTGCTTGGGGCCCGTTGCATCGGCCGTAACAAAGGGAAGATTCACCTGCGTCTGGGTGACGGAACTGAGCTCAACCTTGGCCTTCTCGGCCGCCTCGAACAGGCGTTGCAACGCTTGGGGGTCGTTGCGGAGGTCGATTCCGTTCTCCTTGTGAAATTCATCGGCCAGGTAGTCGACAAGACGGCGGTCAAAATCGTCGCCGCCCAAGTGCGAGTCGCCCGCGGTCGAGCGGACCTCCACCACCCCGTCGCCGACATCCAGCAGGCTCACGTCGAAGGTTCCGCCGCCCAGGCCGAACACCAGCACAGTCTCATGCTCACGCTTGTCAATCCCGTAGGCCAAGGCCGCTGCGGTGGGTTCGTTGATGATGCGCAGGACTTCCAGCCCGGCAATCTTGCCCGCGTCCTTGGTCGCGGTGCGCTGTGCGTCGTTAAAGTACGCGGGAACCGTAATCACGGCCTCCGTCACTTTTTCGCCCAGCTGCTTCGCGGCGTCGTCCACTAGCTTGCGGAGAACCAGCGCACTCACCTCTTCGGGTGCGACTTTCTTACCCTGAACCTGAAAACGCGCCACACCGTTGTCGTCCGCTACGACGTCGAAACTCACGGCCTTGGCCTCATCCGTGATCTCGTCATAGTGTCGCCCGATAAACCGCTTGGCTGACGTGATGGTTCCCTTGGGGTTGAGAATCGCCTGCCGTCGGGCCAGTTGCCCCACAAGCCGTTCCCCGCTGTCCGTGTACGCCACAACTGATGGAGTGGTCCGGGCTCCTTCCGCGTTGGGTATAACGCGGGCTTCCCCGCCTTCCCACACGGCGATTACCGAGTTGGTTGTTCCGAGATCAATTCCTACTGCTTTGGCCATGACTCACTCCGGTCCTAGAGGGCGCGACCGGTCCTGTGGCGACGTCCGCCCGAGGTTGTACCGCATGACTTACACCCTGTCCTGCCGGGCCATGAGGCTCAAAGGGCTTTGGCATGGGTCTTATAGGGTCGAGTCTGCCCTTGGACGGGAGTGACGGCATGGCCCCATAGGGTCCAACATGCTCGTGTGAATTGACCTATCAGGTTGATCTGGCGGATTCAAATTTGGGCGGTTCTTAGTCGTCCCGGGGCCATGCGGACACGACGGCGGCGGAGGAGACTCAGCCTGTTACTTGTTTCCTTAGACAGTCAGAGAAAGCACCGGGAATCCAATGAGTACGAGCAGAACAGCGGCCGCCGGGGGAACGGCCTCGCTCGCGGCGCCGGGACGCGGGAGGGCTTGGGCCACCGTCCTCGGAGCAGGGTTACTCATATTCGGGGCGGCATGTACAGGGTCGCCTCCGGCTCCGGCGTCACAATCCGCCGGCGCTGACGGTTCCAAGTCCACGGGTGACCTTTCGGCCGTTCCTGGGATCGTCAGGGAAGTCGAGCCCTCTGTGGTCACGATCCAGACATCCGGCGGCATCGGCAGTGGGGTGGTTTACCGCAGTGACGGCACCATCGTCACGGATGCCCACGTGGTGGAGGACCAGCAAAAGAAGCCGTCTGGGAGCGTCGGGATCCATTTCGCGGACGGCTCTCAGGCGTCGGCCACCGTCGTCGGTGTTGACGACCCGACTGATGTGGCAGTGCTGAAGGCTGACCGGGGCAACCTTCCGGCCGCCAAGTTCTCGACGGCGCTTCCCGAAGTTGGGCAGCTCGCGGTTGTTATTGGCAGTCCGCTCGGGCTGGAGCAGACCGTCACGGCCGGCATCATCTCGGCACTTCACCGTAATATGCCGCCGTCCGGGGGATCGCCCCAAGGGCTTATCGACCTTATCCAGACAGACGCGCCCATCTCCCCGGGGAATTCCGGCGGAGCCGTGGTCAACAGCGGCTCGGAGATTGTCGGGCTCTCAGAAGCGTATCTGCCACCCAGCACGGGCGCCGTGTCGATCGGGTTCGTGACCCCGGCGGCAACAGTCACCGACGTAGCGGACCAGATACTGAAGAGCGGAGTGGCCACGCATCCGGTCCTTGGAATTATTCCGGCCGACATCACTACCGAAGTCGCAAGTCGCTTTGGCCTCCCCACCACGTCGGGCGCGCTGGTCATCGAGGCTGCCCAGGGCGGACCGGCAGCCCAAGCGGGACTGGAGCCAGGAGACATCATCACCAAATTCGACGGGCAGAAGATCGCCACGGTGACCGACCTCCTTGCCGCTATTCGCAAGAAGGAGCCGGGCCAGCAGGCCGACGTCGAGCTCCACCGAGGGCAAGACACAAAGTCAGTGAAAGTGACATTGGGCAGCACTGCAACCCGTTAAACCGGTTTGCGTGGGCCAGATAAACAAGATTACGAATGAACCAATTCCAGAAACAGAGGTCTGGGCATGTCCGACCCAATTGCACAACAATTGTTTAAGGGATCAGGAACTGCATTGATTATCCGGGGCGTCGCGGCCGTTCTTTTCGGCATTTTGGTCGTCCTCTGGCCCGGTGTCTCTGTGCTCGCCCTGGTGATCCTCTTCGGGATCTACGCTCTCTTTGACGGCGCCACAAACTTCGTGCACTACATCACGGGCAAGAGGCGCCGGTCCGTATGGCAACTCGTGGGCGGCATAATCTCGGTGCTCGCGGGTCTCGCCGCGTTCGCCTGGCCAGGAATCACTGCCCTCTCACTCACCCTTGTCATCGGCCTGTGGGCTGTTGTTCTGGGTGCCTCCCAGTTGGCGCTGGCCTTTGAAGTCAAAAGGACGGGGGCGCCATGGTGGCTCTGGCTGATCACAGGTATCGCCACTACGCTTTTCGGCCTCTTCCTTGTCATTCTTCCTGGCCCGGGCATACTCAGTCTGCTGGGGCTGCTCTCGTCCTTCGCAATTGTTTTCGGAGTGCTTCTCATCGCCTCCGGCGTTGGATTGCGCAGGCTGGGCGAAAGCCCTCATACACGTCTCTCGATGGGTTAAACAGGCCGCCAAATGGGGGAGGGCTACTCATCCACGTTCCCGGACGGCCACTGAGCATCCAGTACCGATGGCAATCCGCAGGGTCATGACAAGAGGCCTTAACAACGGCCATATACGGGCGTAGTTTGAGGTGGTGTTGGAAAGCCGATTTCGGCCTTGCCGCATCGGCCGCAGGGTTGGCCGGGTCACCAAGAGGTAACTCACCGGTATTCCGGCTAAGTACGGCGTTGGATAGCCCGCGTCGAACTTCATGTTCAGGACAGGATGCGGCGGGACCGAAAGTGGTCGGTTCCAGACCCCGTGATGGGTACAAACGGCTTAAGGGCAGTCCCGATCACAAAGGGCAACGGACTACGGTCTCCCACGGTTGTTTCGCGCGCAGAAGCCCCTTTGCTGCGGACAGAGGTGAGAATGACCAGGTTCGATCAACGTTTGGTAAAGGAAGCCCTCGACGCAGCGGCGCAGGCGGTGTCGGAGATGTCCTTTTGTGAGGTCAAGGACCGTTACGTTGCGGTGAATGGCGAGTCGCACCACGTCCCCGAGCGCGCGGCATTACCTCAGAATCAGGACGTCCGGCGCCTCAATGGCAGGGACTCATGCACAGGGACCCCCGTGAATGACGCAATCGCTCAGCTGCTGCGCCGTGACGACATGAACCAGCGTCTCCTGTCCCTGTCGGCGAGGGTGCTTGAGCTGGAAGAGCACGTGAGGATCCGGGATGCCTTGGACCAGTGTGCCAATCCCGAGCTAGGGGAGAGTGACTCGACGGAGGGACTCCTGGCGAAAGTCCTCTCACAGCTGACGGGGCGGTCCATCCGTATCGAGGACGCGTTCGGGCATATTAGCGCGGCGGCTGGGATCGGGTCCAGACGCCCTTATCCCAGGCTGGACGCGGCGGCCAGGTTGCGGACTGCGCAGCTCTGGCTTGCCTCCCGCTCGCCAGTGCGCGAACCGCGAAGGCTCGTTACCGTTGCCCTGTCACAAGGCGAGGTGCTGGGGGCCATTTGCATGCTGGAAACCGACAGGCCGGTCACAGCCGTCAACCTTTTCGCTTTGACGTATGCAACGCGGCTCTTGGAGGTCGAGTTATCGCACCGCCGGAGCCTGGCGCAGCTGGAACTAAGGCTGGGGCACGACCTCGTGGAAGAGCTCGTTTCCGGAATGGATAGCGCGACCGCCGGGGTTCGTACCCAGGCATTGGGATATGACATCAGTGGTCCGCAGCACGTCATCGTGGCGGAGTGGCAGCCACCAAGAACTGACGATAGCCTGGCGGTTGCGCTGCGGAGGACGTTCCTGGAACTCCGTTCATCCGCGCTCGTTTCACGGCGCTCCCAAGTGGCTGTTGCCGTGGTCCGTGGACAGCCGATGGGTGCCGAGCTCTTCGCCGTTCTCGCCAAGACCCTGCGGAGTGCCACCGGTGCTATCGGCATCGGCGGTCCAAGCCTGGATGTCGCCGACATTCCGCGATCATTCTCGGAAGCCCTGCACGCGCTGCGCATTCGGTCCGGTTCAACCGATCGCTACGGCGCCACCCGCTTTGATGAACTGGGCATCTACCGCATCTTGAAGACAGCTGGGGGCGAACCGGATCTGGCCGGCTATGTCGAAGAGTGGCTCGGTACCCTTCAAGGCGTCGACGACAATCGGGGCTCTGACCTGGCGCGAACCCTGGCCCAGTACCCTGAACCACGGCGGCAACTATGACAGTACGGCCGAGAGTCTGACCATCCATAGAAGCACTCTGCGTTACCGTTTGAAGTCCATTAGGGAGATCACTGGCTTCGACCTCGCCGATCCCGAGACCCGGCTGAACCTGCATGTCGCAACTCGCGCATGGCGCCTTCGTCCCCACGGTGCCCCTTTCGACGTCACTTAGCCAGGCCTCAACAGCCAGGCCTCAACCCGATGGATAGCTGCGGCGGGCGCGGTGCGACTCACCCTGGATTCGGCTTGTTGTGCGTCTTTCGTATTTTGCGGGCGTCGGTCCGGAGCTGAATGATCCGTGCTGCACCGGCCGCGGCGACGAGCACGCCTCCGGCGACAGCGGCGATGAACAACGCCATGCCCAGAGGGACCGTGGCCGCCAGTCCGAGGAAAAGGACGTCGACCGGTTGCTGGTTCTGCAGGATGAAGATGATCAGCAATATCAGCGCGAGCAAGCCGATGACGACTGCGGCCCAAACGACGCCGGTTGTGCTGCCCGCTAAGCCTCTCGCCGTCGGCGATTTCTTCTTCCTCCTTCTTCTCGAGTTTCCCGCTGCGCTTGGTTCCGCGAGGTGGGAGCTGGATGGCTTCTTCGGCGTCGATTCCCGCCTGCAGTTCCCGCCCGCGTTCCATTTCGGCGTCGAACTCTGCGCCGAACAGGAGGGACATGTTCAATATCCATAGCCACAGGAGCATCACGATGACCCCGCCTATTGCACCGTAGGTCTTGTTGTAGTTGCTGAAGTTGGCCACGTAGAAGCCAAAGCCCAGCGATGCAAGGACGAAGGCCAGCAAAGCGATGAAGGAGCCGATGCTCATCCAACGGAACCGCGGCTGCTTCACGTTAGGGGTGGCGTAATACAAGACCGCGATGATCAAGATCACCAACAGGACGACGACGGGCCATTTTGCGAAACTCCACACCGTCAGGAGGTCCCCGCCAAGGTTGACTGCCCTTCCCGCGGCGTCGGCGACGGGTCCGCTGAGCACGAGCATCGCGGCGATCAGGGCCACGAGGATGACCGCGAACACGGTGACACCGAGGGTAGTTGCCCGGAGTTTGATGAAACCGCGCCCTTCGTCCACTTCGTAGACGCGGTTCATCGCCCTGCTGAAGGCTCCCACGTATCCGGACGCCGACCACAGGGCAGCGACGAGACCGAGTACCAGGGCGAAACCGGCAGACGTCGAGGTGGTGAGCTCTTCAATGGGCTGGCGGATGGTGTCGATGGTTGATCCCGGGGCGATGCCTTGGAGAAGGTCCAGGAGGGCGGAGGTGCTCTTTCCTGCCTGCCCGAAAATACCGAGCAGGGAGACGAGTGCAAGCAAGGCTGGGAAAAGCGAGAGCACCGCGTAGTACGTCAGCCCCGCGGCAGCGTCCGGGCACTGATCCTTGCTGAACTCCCGGAAGGTCCTCTTGGCTATGTAGGTCCAGGTTGGCTTGGCGATGTCGGTGGGTCTGTCTGGTTTTCGCCCATCATCCGCATCCGGGGCTGTTGCTGCCTTGGTCTTGCTGCTTTCGGCGGCGCTGTTCGTCGTCATGGATGTCCCTCATTCCAAAGCGGTCTGGAGGCGTGCTGTCCTTTGTGCCGTGTTGGCCGGGCAGCACGCCTCCGTGTGGGTCCGTGTGGATCAGGTGGGCTGGATCCTGTCCTTGGCTGCTGTGGTGCTCTCTGTGACGTCGGAGACGGCGGTCTGGGATTCTTCCTTGACGTTTCCGACTGCCTCTGTGGCGGCGGACTTCACGTTGGCGAGCGCTTCCTGGGCCGGTTCCTGGAGATCCTGGGCGATGTCCTGGGCGGCCGCGGCGAGTTCGGTGGTCAAGGGTTCAGCGGCTTCCTTCAGGGCCGCGGCTGCTTCCTTTTCCTTCTCGCTGGCCGGGATCAGGGAAGCCACCAGCAGCCCGGCCCCGAAGGCTATGAGCCCGGCTGCCAGCGGGGTGCCTTGGGCTTTGCGGGCGAGGCGGTGGGGCGCGTCGCCGATCGCCGCACCGGCGTCGTCGATCGCTGACCGTGCGCCGTCCGCGAGGTCATCGGCGGTGCCCATGACGGTCTCCTTCATGCCGAACACGGCGTCTTTGACTTTCTCGGTTTGGCGTCGGACTACGTGGGAGGGCGTGACTTTGTCCGCCACTGCGTCAACGTTGGTGCCGAGGCGCCGGCGGGTTTCTTCGATCTCGGAACGGATATCGTCCGGATTTTCACTCATCGTTGCTCCTCGCGTGGTTTGAGTGTTTCTGGGATTTCCTGGATTGTTGCCGCCGTCTGGGGCAGGCCTTTGACGGTTTTGAGTTCCTTGCGGCCTCTGGATGCCAGGACAGCGGCCACGATCGCCCAGAGAACAGCCACGACGACGGCGGACCAGCCCAGGCCCATCAGCTCGCCCAGGGCGTACCAGAGGGCGAGGGAGAGGAAGAGCAGGACGAAATGCCCGGCAACGCCGGCGCCTGCCAGCATTCCTGCGCCCTTGCCTGCCTGCGCCGCGGACTGCCTCAGTTCAGCCTTGGCCAGCTCCACTTCCTGGCGCATCAGCACGGAAATGTCCCGCGTGACCTCGCCCAGAAGGTCTCCCAACGATGTCGAGTCCGCTTTGGCGTGTGCGGGGGTCGGCGGGATGGGGCTCTCGGTCATCGCGACTCACCGCGGGTGAACGGATCCTCCGCTATCGCGCCCTCAGGCCAGGGATCGGCTTCGGGCTCGGTGACCGGTGCGGACTGAGGCAGGGTGCCGGGGTTCGGGTATCCGGCCGTGGTGGTGGTGGGGCCGGGGAGCTGGACGGGGGGTGGGGTCACCGTCATCCCTGGCCCGGGGACGAAAGTTTGAGCGTCGTGGCCGGGTTGGATCGGGGCACGCCCGGTGGCTGTTCCTGGGAGGAGCCGTCAGTGCCGGCGCTCAGTCCGCGGCTCAGGCGGCCGGCCAGGACCCCTGCTCCGGCGGCCAGGAGGAGAAACGTTCCGGGACGCTGCCGGGCGAAGGTCTTCACTTCCTCCAGGAGGGAGCCCGGATCCCGGTCCTCCAGCCACGTCGCCACGGAGGAGGACCGTTGGGCGGCTTGCCGCACCAGATCCGTTGCGACTCCGGGCTGCTCCGAGGCGGTGGCCATGGAATCCAGCTCTTCCGAGATGGATCGAAGGCCTGCGGCGACTTTTTGCTGCTGCTTGCCGGCCTGGTCCGTGAGGTCCGCCCTGGCTTGGTCCAGCAGATCCCTCGCGTTCGAACGCACTTCAGTCGCGACGTTCGCGACTTCGGATTTCGCGGTTTCGACGACGTTCTTCGCGGAGTCCCCGGCCTGCGCGGCCACGTTCCCTGCTTCGTCTTTGATCGTTTCCGCGGTCGGCATGCCGCTGTCCTGCTGTGGCGCGGGGGGAACGTGCGTGTCCGCTGGTTGCTCGGTGGCCGGCGGGGGCGTGTAGTTCCCGTCCCATTGGTTCCCTGTCATCTTCGCTCTCTTTCCAAGAAGGTCGGCTGCGGATCAAGAACCAGAAATACTGGCAGTTAAGATGGTAAGCATGCTTACCATGTAAGCGTAACCCCCTTCGGGCAGGCGTTCGATTTTTACGCGAATGCCGATAACCCGGTGGGTTCACACCTGATCATGACCGGGCTACTATCGTCCTCGTGACACCCGTATGACCGAGGTCATGCGGCGGCAGCCCGACGACCTGGAGGTGCCCCATGGCGAATCCGTTGCAATGGCCCGTTCTGCGCCAGTTTCTGGAACACGATCCCACCGGCCGGCATCATGCTGCCAAGTCGCCCGCGACCGAACGGCTCACCGCCCGGATTGCAACGGCTGACCGGGTTGTCCCTTCGGTCTGCCCGTTCTGCGCAGTCGGTTGTGCGCAGAACGTCTACGTCAAAGACGAGAAGGTCATTCAGATCGAGGGCAACCCGGACTCGCCCATCAGCCGGGGACGCTTGTGCCCGAAAGGTTCCGCGTCGCTGCAATTGACCACCGGTGAATCACGTGAGAAGTATGTGCTTTACCGCCGTCCCCACGGCACCGATTGGGAACGGCTGGATCTTGATACGGCGATGGACATGGTCGCTCAGAGGGTCGTCGAGACCCGGCGTCGGACGTGGGAGTGGGAGAAAGACGGCGTCCGTACCCGCCGGACCCTCGGAATCGCGAGCCTGGGCGGCGCGACGCTGGACAACGAAGAGAACTACCTCATCAAGAAATTGTTCACTTCGTTGGGAATTGTCCAAGTCGAAAACCAGGCTCGGGTGTGCCATAGCTCCACCGTGGCCGGTCTCGGCACGAGCTTCGGGCGGGGCGGGTCTACCACCTACCTGCAGGACCTCCAGCGCGCGGACTGCATCATCATCCAGGGCTCCAATTTCGCCGAAGCACACCCTGTCGGCTTCCAGTGGGTGATGGAGGCCAAGGAACGCGGGGCAAAGATCATCCACGTTGATCCGCGGTTCTCCCGGACCAGCGCCTTGGCCGACACCTTCGTGCCGATCCGGGCCGGTACCGATATCGCGTTCCTTGGTGGACTGATCAATTGGGTCCTCACGCATGAGGCGTACTTCCGCGAGTACGTCGTCAACTACACCAACGCCGCCACGATTCTCCGGGAAGATTTCCGGGACACGGAAGACCTTGATGGCCTGTTTTCCGGGTTCGATCCCGACGGCCCGGCCTACGACCCGGAAAGCTGGCAGTACGAAGGCGCCGACGTTGCCGCCTCCTCAGGTGAACGGGAGTCCCAGTTCCACGAAGAGGGAAGTACGCTGGGGGAGTCTGGGCACTCCCACTCCCATGGCTCCGGCGGCCCCTCCCTGCGTGGCCACTGGCACCGCGACGAGACGCTTGAAGACCCGCGGTGCGTGTTCCAGACGCTCCGCCGCCACTACGCCCGGTACACGCCGGAAATGGTCGAACAGATCTGCGGCGTGCCACAGGACTTGTTCAGCGAGGTGGCCGAAGCAATCACGGCCAACTCCGGCCGCGAACGCACCACTGCTTTCGCATACGCCGTCGGTTGGACCCAGCACACCACCGGTGTGCAATACATCCGGGCCGCCTCGGTCCTGCAGTTGCTGCTCGGGAACATCGGCCGCCCCGGCGGCGGAATCATGGCTTTGCGGGGCCACGCAAGTATTCAAGGCTCCAGCGACATCCCCACGCTTTTCGACCTGTTGCCCGGCTATCTGCCGATGCCGCACGCCGAGCTGCACATGGATCTGGACGAGTACATCGAGGCAGACTCCGCGGACCAAGGATTCTGGGCCAACATGCGCGCCTACACCGTCAGCCTGCTCAAAGCCTGGTGGGGAGACGCTGCCACCGCCGAGAACGACTTCTGCTTCGACTACCTGCCCCGGATCACGGGGAGTCACAGCACCTATGACACGGTCGCTGCCCAGCTGGACGGAATCTGCAAGGGCTATTTCCTCATGGGCGAGAATCCAGCTGTCGGCTCGGCCAACGCACATCTGCAACGTGCGGGCATGGCCGAGCTCGATTGGCTGGTAGTGCGCGACTTCTCCCTGATCGAAAGCGCCACCTGGTGGAAGGACGGGCCGGAGATCGCCACCGGGCAGATGCGGACGGAAGACATCGCCACCGAGGTGTTCTTCTTCCCCGCAGCGGCCCACACGGAAAAAGCCGGCAGCTTTACCAACACCAACCGGTTGCTGCAGTGGCGCGAACAGGCAGTGGAGCCCGAAGCGGACCGGCGCAGTGACTTGTGGTTCATGTGGCACCTGGGCAATCGGGTCCGCGCCATGCTCGAAGGCTCGAATGACCCGGCGGACCGTCCGGTTTTGGATCTGACGTGGGATTACCCGACCATCGGAAGCCAAGCGGAACCTGACTCGGATGCCGTCCTCGCCGAGATCAACGGCAGCAAGGCCGATGGCACACCGCTCTCGGCCTACACCGAGTTGAAAGATGACGGATCGACGTCGTGCGGCTGCTGGATTTACTGCGGTTGCCGGGCCGACGGCGTCAACCAGGCCGCGCGCCGCAAGCCCCACACAGAGCAGAGCATCTCGAGCCGGGAATGGGGATGGGCGTGGCCGGCCAATCGCCGGGAACTTTACAACCGGGCCTCCGCCGACCCGGAGGGGCGCCCGTGGAGCGAGCGGAAGAAGCTCATCTGGTGGGACGAGGACGCCGGACAATGGACCGGCGACGACGTGCCGGACTTCGAGCCGACCAAGCCTCCGGCCTACCGCCCCGCTGAAGACGCGAAGGGCACGGAGGCAATTTCCGGCGTCGATCCCTTCATCATGCAGGCAGACGGGAAAGGCTGGCTCTATACCCCGGCGGGCCTCGTCGACGGACCGCTGCCGGCTCATTACGAACCGCAGGAGTCCCCGTTCGACAACATGCTGTACAGCCAGCAAAGAAATCCGGTGCGGAAGCTGATGTCGCGCGAGGGAAACCGGTATCACCCCAGCGGCCGGGACCGCGGTGCCGACGTCTTTCCCTATGTCTTGACCACCTATCGCCTCACCGAGCACTTCACCGCAGGAACAATGACGCGCTGGCTGCCCTACCTGGCGGAACTCCAGCCGGAGTCCTTCTGCGAGGTTTCGCCTGAGTTGGCCGATATACGCGGCTTGACGCACAAGGGCTGGGCAACCCTCGTCTCGGCCCGGGGCGCCATCGAAGCGCGCGTATTGGTGACGAACCGGATGAAGCCGCTCACGGTGCACGGACGTACCGTCCACCAGATTGGAATGCCCTACCACTGGGGGCCCAATGGGCTGTCGCGGGGAGATGCCATGAACGAACTCTCATCAATCGCGATGGATCCGAACGTGCACATCCAGGAGGTCAAGGCGCTGACTGTGGACATACGCCCCGGCAGGCGTCCCCGCGGTCCGGCCCTGCTGTCGTTTGTTGAGAATTACCGCCTGAGGGCTGGCATTGACGAGCACACCGGAGTTCAAGGAGCCACGAAATGAGCGTCACGCAACTGGGAATGCCGTCGATCGGAGTTCCACGCAAGGGTTTCTTCACCGACACGAGCCTGTGCATCGGCTGCAAAGCTTGTGAGGTGGCGTGCAAGGAGTGGAATTCCGTTCCGGCGGACACATCGCTTGAACTGACGGGCGAATCGTTCGACAACACGTCCGCCTTGGGCGCGAACACATGGCGGCATGTGGCGTTCATTGAGCAGAAGGTCCAGGCCACGGACCCCTCCGCGCACGACGGTGTCAAATGGCTCATGTCCTCGGATGTCTGCAAGCACTGCACACACGCGGCGTGCTTGGACGTATGCCCCACAGGGGCCCTTTTCCGCACTGAGCACGGCACGGTCGTTGTCCAGCAGGACATCTGCAACGGTTGCGGTTACTGCGTTTCCGCATGCCCCTACGGCGTGATCGATCAGCGGCCGGACGACGGCCGGGTGTTCAAGTGCACGATGTGCTACGACCGGCTCGGCGCCGGCGAGGAGCCTGCCTGCGCGAAAGCCTGCCCCACCAAGTCGATCCAGTACGGCGAGCTCGACGAGCTCCGTGAACGGGCCGATGCGCGCGTGGCCGAACTGCACGAGCGCGGCGAAGGAGGCGCCAGGCTGTACGGGCACAACCCCGACGACGGGGTCGGCGGGGACGGCGCATTCTTCCTGCTGCTTGATGAGCCTGAGACCTACGGACTGCCCCCTGACCCGGTAGTGACGACCAGGGATTTGCCGGTGATGTGGAAACGTGCGGCGGGTGCCGCCGCCGGCCTGCTGCTCGGCGCAGTCGCCGTCTTCTGGGGAGCCAGGAATTGAGCCCCCGTCGTCGGAGCACCGAGGAGTTCACTTCCTACTACGGCCGCCCGATCCTCAAGAAGCCAACGTGGAGTGCGGTAGACATCGCGGGGTACATTTTTGCCGGCGGGCTGGCAGGGGCGACTTCGATGCTGGCGGCCGGTGCGCAGTACAGTGCCCGTCCGGCGCTTGAGCGGCGCTCCAAGATCATGGCCCTGACCGCGATTTCAGCCTCCGCGTTGGCGCTCGTGCATGACCTTGGCCGTCCGGAGCGGTTCCTGAACATGCTGCGTGTGGCCAAACCGACCTCGCCGATGAGTATGGGGTCCTGGATCCTCTCCCTCTATGGTCCGTTGGCTGGGGCGAGTGCGGCATCCAATGTACTCGGCATCCTGCCGCGCGCCGGCCGCGCCTGCGGAGTCGGTGCCGCCGTGGCGGGTGCTGCCGTGGCGACGTACACCGGCGTGCTGCTTGGCGACACCGCAGTGCCCACGTGGCACGACGCCCACGAGGCCCTGCCCTTCGTCTTCGCAGGCTCCGCAGCGGCGTCCGCCGGTGGCTTTGCCGCCGCCCTGGCCTCCGTCGCCGAGGCTGCGCCCGCCCGGCGCATGGCGGTTGGCGGCGCCGTGCTGGAAATCGTGATGAGCCTGAAGATGGAGCGCAGCGGCAAGCTGTCCACCGAGACATTTCACCAGGGCCGCGCCGGGACGCTGCTGCGGCTGTCGAAGGCGTTCACCGTCGGAGGGGCCGTCGGCCTCGCATTGGGCGGACGCCATTCGCGCCTCGTGAGCACGATGTGTGGCCTGGCTGTCGCTGCCGGATCAGCGCTTCTTCGGTTCGGAGTGTTCGAAGCCGGTGTAGCCTCGACCCTTGATCCCAAGTACGTCGTGGTGCCGCAGCGGGAACGTGCCGACGCGGCTGCACGACAGCGCGATGCAGAGGGCGCGTAGCGTGACGGCCTCGAGGGATCGAACCAGCCCCTTCCGCAGGTTTATTGGCCTCCCCGGGGCCCGCGGAGTCTTCGGGGCTGTCCTGGAGCTGGTTCTCTGGTGGATGGCGGGAACGCTCTCCTGGCTGGTCACGGTGAGCACCGTGACGGTCCCGGAGACCGTGGCGGCGGCGTCGACGGCGTTATTCTGCGCGGTGCTTGCCCGCGTGGCCCGGCGCGCCATGGGCTTTCAGGCCGCAGCGCGGGGGATCTGGCTACGATGGGCGGCTCTTGTTCCCGCTGCGGCCGTGACCGATACCGTCCGTCTCGCTCGCTGGCTCGCAGGCCCGCGGGGGGAGTCTCTGGGGGAGCAAGGGATGCCGGGAACGGGGAGCCCCAAGGCAACGGGATGGCGTGCCGGTGCGATGATCGCCTTGTCCTCAACACCTGGATCCGTCGTTTTCTACTTCGACCCGGACACGGGCCGGATCCGCGTACACGTCCTTGCACAAGGCTGGCCACGGCTCGACCGGCACGTGTCCTCAGGCTCGGCATAAGGTCCATGAATGGATGCCGCAACCTTCTGGTCGGCCGCGACCTTGGCGTTACTGCTCCTCGGAGTAGTGCCTAGCCTTTTCCTCGCTGCCCGCGGGAGCAACGTCCAGCGTTTGGTTGGACTCCAGCTACTCACAGGCTGCAGCGTCATGGTGCTGATCGGCCTCTCGATCATCGTCGGCCAGTCGTCGTATCTGATCGTCCCCCTCGTGCTTGCCGTGCTCGCCTCAATCGGAACGCTGGTCTACACCAGGCTCTTGAAACCGGGCCTTGACGGGCAACAGATAGTGGAGGAGGAATGACGAGCGTACCCTTTGAAGCGATTTTCGCCGGACTGGGCGTGCTGGCAGCGGCTTTCGGCTGCGTAGGAGCAGCACTAGCGCGCGAGCCCCTCGCAAGGCTGCACTTTCTAGCCCCTGTCACGACTCTCGGAGTACCGTTTTTCGCCATCGCAGCGGTGATCTACTTTGGCTTCTCCCTGGGAAGCGCCACCATCATCCTGATTGCCATGGTGGTCGCTTTGAGCGGGCCCGCCGTGACGATCGCCGTCGGAAGGTCGCTCGCCGACGAGCGGGGCCTGAATGTCGGGAGGTCTCCCGAATGAACGACGGAGTCGTGAGCAACCTTCTGATTGCCGTCAGCCTCACCCTGGTGCTTGTCGGAGCCGCAGTCGTGGTCTTCACGCGCCAACCCTCAAGACAGGCCGTGGTCCTTTCCTGCTACGGACTGCTGCTCACCATCTTGTTCGTCGCCGTCCAAGCACCCGACGTGGCTCTCAGCCAAGTGGCCATCGGAACGGCCGTGGTCCCCTTGATCGTGGTCCTCTCGATACAGAAGGTCTCGGTCATCCGCGCCGAGCACGGCCGCGCAGACGACGAACAGGAGGGAAAATGACACGGCGGATCCGCCTCATCGTTCTTGGCGTCGGGCTCGTCGCCTTCGCGGCTTTGATGTCGCTCGCATTCACGGGCATGCCGCACTTCGGCGGAGACATCCACGCATACCGCGATGCGGCCGTTGCGGCCAGCTACGCGCATGACACCGCAAACGCCGTTTCGAGCATCAACTTCGACCAGCGCGGCTTCGACACCTTCGGGGAGGAGACGATCCTGTTCTGCGCTGTCGTCGGCGTCGCGGCGCTGCTGAGGCCGGTCCACCGCGAACGACGCCGGGAGGTCAGCGACGCTGGCCACGTGCTCGAATCGACGAACCTCCTCGTCTACGTGCTTTTTCCGCTGACAATCGTGCTTGCTGTCAACGTGGTAGCCCACGGAGCCGTCACCCCGGGGGGCGGCTTCCAAGGCGGCGTCATCCTGTCAACGGGCATCCATTTGCTCTATGTAGGCGGCCGATACTCCCTCCTGCGCAAGCTCCGGCCGTTGGTGTGGTTTCAGCAGGGTGAGGCGCTTGGCGTCGTCCTGTTCGGCGCACTCGGGATAGCCGGTGCGGCGCTCGGCTCAGCCCTGTTCGCGAACGTCATCCCCCAAGGCCAGCTCAGCGACTTCATCTCGTCGGGAACAGTTCCCCTCTTCAACATCGCCGTGGGGATGACCGTCTGCAGCAGCGTCATCGTCCTCCTCGCCAGCTTCTTGGACCAAGCGCTCGCGATCCGGGCCGAGCGGGGAAGCGATTCGGGGCGCAAGCCACGCTCCGGTTTCGAGGAAGGGTCCGCTTCGTGAACTACTACGCGTACTTTGTCGCAGTTGGCATCATGCTCCTTGGCGTCGCGGGGATCGCTATGAGCCGGAACCTGGTCCACGCGGTCGTATGTCTTTCGGTGGCCCAGTCGGGCACGTACGTGTTGCTGATCGCCGTCGGCTTTCAATACGGGGGAGTGGCACCAATTTTCGGCGGCCAGGTCGGCAGGACGACGGCGGTCGTCGACCCCGTGGTCCAGGCATTGGCGCTGACGGACATTGTGGTTTCGGCCGCGGTGACCTCGATGCTGCTCGCGCTCGTGATCCAGATCGCCAAGCGCCATCAGGCGATCGACCCGGACCGACTCGGTCGCTTGGAGGGCTGAGCGCGTGGTTCCCGTGACGGTCGCAGAACCATTCATGCCCACCACCGTGATCCTCCTCATCCTGGCCTTGTGCGTGCTGATGTCCCTGGGACCGCACCTTCCGAGGCGATTTGCGGACGTGATCTCCCTTGCCGCCGCCGCGGCGGCAGCAACGCTTGAGATGTTTATGCTGGCCACGGCCGGGAGTGAGCGTCTTGTCTACTGGATGGGTTCGTGGCAGCCCCAGGGCGGCCGTACCGTAGGAATCGCCCTGGCCGGAGACCAGTTCAGCATCGGGATTTCCCTCCTCGCCGCAGTGCTGATGGTCGCTTCCCTCGTCTTCTCATGGCGCTACTTCGAGTCGGACACCGTCCACTACCACGGCTTGATGGTGCTCTTCCTGGCCGGTATGACGGGCTTCGCATTCGCGGGTGACGTCTTCACCATGTTCGTCTTCTTCGAACTCATGGGCGTGGCCGCGTACGCGCTGACAGGGCTCAAGGCCGAAGACCCCTCCGCGGTCCACGGCGCCATCAATTTCGGCATCGTGAACTCGCTGGCCGCCTATTTTTCGCTCATGGGTGTCGGCCTGCTTTACGCGCGCACGGGAAGCCTGAATCTCGCGGCCATCTCCACAGAGCTGGTTGGTGACCGGAGCCCGCTGATCGCGATCGCGTTCATCCTCTTGTGCGCAGGGTTCCTCGTGAAAGCCGCGATTGTCCCGTTCCATTTTTGGCTCGACGACGCCCACGCGGTGGCTCCCTCGCCAGTATGCGTCCTGTTCTCCGGGGTGATGGTCGAATTGGGCCTCTATGGCGTGGCGCGGGTGTACTGGGCCGTCTTTGCCGGTTCTCAGATCGCCTCCTCGGTCCAGGTCCTTTTCGTTGTACTTGGCATCCTGACCGCCGTCGTCGGCAGCGTCATGTGCTTCCTGCAACGGCATATCAAAAGACTGCTCGCGTACTCCACGATTGCCCACATGGGCGTCTTCCTGGCTGTCCTCGGCACTGCTTCCCCGGATGCCTTGGGAGGAGCTGCCGTCTATATCCTCGGCCACGCCGCGGTCAAAGGTTCCTTGTTCCTGCTGAGCGGCCTCATGCTGAACAGGTACGGCAGCGTCGACGAGTACACCCTCCACGGCCGGGGAAAGGACTCCCGGGTGCTTGGGATCGCCTTCTTGATCGCCGGCGCCGCACTCGCAGGTGCGCCACCTTTCGCCGTCGGACTGGGCAAGGGCATCGGCGAGGCGGCCACATCAAGCTCAGGGCAGATCTGGGTCCCGGTGCTGATGATCGGGGTGTCGGCTGTGACGGCCGCAGCTGTGTTCCGTGTTGGCGGGCGGATTTTCCTGGGACTCGGCGGCCGTCCTGCCGGGATCGAGGCAGAGGGGATGAGCGGGGACGAGGAACGCATCGAAGTCCCGATCGGTCAGCGCCACATCCCGATATCGATGGCGACGCCGGCTGTGGGACTGCTGGCCGGCGCGCTTGCCCTGGGGGTCCTCCCATCGATCGGCGATGCTGCCGAAGAGGCGGCCGCCCGGTTCATGGACCGTAACGGCTACGTGTCGGCAGTACTCGAAGGCCCGGTCCGCTATGCGTCGCACGGTGCCACGGGCGCCGCATGGGACCCGGCGAGCATCGCGCTGGGGCTGCTCACGACGGCGATCGCCGTCGTCATTGCGGCCGCGGCGCTCCATGGCTGGCGTTTGCCTGCTGCTCTTCGCCGCCCCTCGCAAGTGGCCCAGCCCGTCTTACGAATCCTGCGGCGGTTGCACTCCGGACGCGTCGGCGACTACGTCGTGTGGCTGCTCGTGGGCCTGGCGGCCGGGTGGGCCCTGGTGCTCGGCTGAGACCACCGAACCGGAGGAGCTGCAAGGCGGTTTGCCGATGTTTTCGGGGGAGTGGCGGATTCGCAAGGCCCGGAACCGGTGCGAGTCCCACCTCGGGCACAGCAAACCGCCTCGTCAGAGGGGTTTTTGCATTCAATGCCGCCGATTCACGCATAGCGGGGACATCGCCGTCTCCGCCTGTTACGACGGATGCCCAGACTCGTTGGAGGGTCTGTCATAACCCGCCTTGCCCGAGGCGTGTAGAAAAACTTGGGTCCTCCCCGGCCGGTCCGTGCCCGCATCGCCGATTCCATTGCATCGCCGATCTTGGACCGTGCCCGTCGGCCCTGAGCCCGTCCGAGCCGGCAAACGCCACCGCGGTGCTCGCAGGCCGCTTGGAGCGCACAAGCGTTACGGAGGTCGCGCTCGAAAAGCTGGCTCTCCGTGGTTGGTGGTGAATTCGGGCTCGTGTCCTTAGACGTGAGGGGCCCGTAGCCCTGTTGTGATGGATGTTCTTGACGCATTCATCGATGACAGGACTACGAGCCTTGACCGAGCTTACTTCCCGGTGCCCTGACGCTGCCACCGCCATCTTCAACTTGCCTGACTACCGCGTTCTTTCAACCGAGATCCTGGGCTTCGGCCAGCGCAGAATCCACGTCGAGAGCACCGTCGAGTCCGGATGTCCGGACTGCGGTGTGATCGGTGTCCGGCGGCACTCCCGGCGCCATCAGCGGATCCGCGACATTCCCGTCGCCGGACCGGTGGAGGTCATCTGGTCCAAGTATCGGTTCTTTTGTGATGAATCCGAATGCCCCCGCGGGACGTTCTTCGAAGCCACCCTCGAGGTCCCGCGCCTGGCCCGTTCCACGCGCCGGCTGCGGGACATGCTCGTCTCTGCAGTCATTGATTCCGGCCGAGCCGCTACCGAGACCGCTGCCGCGCACGGGGTTTCATGGTGGCTGGTCCAGCGGGCCCTGAACATGGCGGCCACCAGGCTTCCTGACGTGGACCAGCTGCGGCCCAGGATGCTGGGCATCGACGAGCACCGGTTCCGTTCCGTCCGGTTCTTCAGGGACCCCGCCACCGGCGCCTGGACACGCTTCGAACCCTGGATGAGCACGATCGTCGATCTGGACACCGGGCAGGTCCTCGGTGTGGTCGACGGCCGCGATCACAAGGGCGTCGGCGAGTGGCTGTTCAAACGCCCGCTTGAATGGCGCCTCGGCGTGCAGGTCGTCGCGATCGACCCGTCGGCTGCGTTCCGCAAGGCCCTGCGGATGTGGCTGCCACGCACCGCCGTCTCGGTCGACGCCTTCCACCTGGTCCTGCTCGGCAACAACATGCTCACCGAAGTCCGCCAGCGACTGACCCAGGAAACCAAGCGCCGGCGCGGACGCACCGCCGACCCGGTCTGGGTCAACCGCCGGCTGCTGCTCCGGGCCGGTGAGACACTCTCAGACCGGGGCAGCGACCGCCTCAAGAACGTCTTCGACATTGACGATCCGACCGGCAAGCTGCAGGCGGCGTGGAACGTCAAAGAGCAGCTCCGCGCGCTGCTGCGCACCGGCTCACTCGAAGACGCCGCCGCGGCGAAGAACCGGCTCCAGGAGCTCGTCGAACACGCCGCCCAGCCCGAGACGACCAGGCTCTGGCGCACCGTCTGCCGCTGGTGGAAAGAAATCGAAGTCCTCATCGTCACGGGCGCAACCACAGCGAAAGTGGAAGCGAACAACACCGCCATCAAACACCTAAAACGGACCGGCCGCGGATTCGTCAATAGCCGGAACTACACCACGCGCATTATGCTCAGAAGCGCCGCCCGAACAGCGGCCTGAACATTCACCGCACAGTGGAAATCACCACGAACCGCGGAGAGCCGAAAAGCTGGAAATCCCGGAGTCCTTCGATCTGCGAGATCTGCGCTTCGTGCCTTGGATCCATGGCCAACTCAGCGCGTCGGCTTGGCTAGTTCCGGAGCAGCGCCGCCAACAGCCAGACAGTTGGCCTATCCACGAATCGGCTCAGACTCATGGATTCTATCGAGGCATTGTAAGCTTCAGCAGGCGCCCCGGCAGGGAGTGCTTCTCATTCGGCGGACAACAGGAAGCCATCGGCTAAATCGACCAGCGCAGCACAACCACCCACCCAAGGATGATCATGACCACATTTTACGAAACCAAGACGAGAATCTTCAGGTCCTTCACCCCAGAACGAAATTTCTGGGGCATATTTCTCATTCCTGTAGCTCTTCTTGTCAAATGGATCTTTGACTTTGTCCTCTTTCGCATGGCCGGTGAGGACCAACTTTTTCTAATTCTTAATTTTTTCGGCTTCACGAGTCAGTTTCTGGCAAGCGCACTTTTCGCAATGTGGGCATTTCAGTGCCGAAAAGCAAATAAGCACGTATTTCTGAAAGTCACAGAGCTGGCAAGGCTTTCGCTCATTATTGTCGTTACGTGGTACACAATCGGCATATTTATGAAGTCGGGGGATCCGGTGTTGAGCTCGTATCTAAGTAATTTCTTGAACGAAAAACTTGTTCCTCTAGTCGGCTTTGCAACGTTGCTGACGGCACTAGGACCGGGTTGGTCGGCGTCAGCCGAGGCGAAGAATCGTCTCAGCCAGGGATTGGCTTCAGCGCTTTGATCGGCGGTCACCATCAAGTGTATGAAGATCATCGGTTGGGACTGACCCGGGTTTGCTTGATTCCTGACTTGTGAGGATTAACTCCTTGCAGCAAGGATGTTCACATGTCCAAGCCTTTGCCCGCTGAGTTCCGCCGTGACGTGGTCGCCGTGGCACGGAAGCGGATCAGGCTGCTGGAGCAGGAGAGGTTGGCATGCGCAGACGTACTGCTGGAACCCGGACCGCCGACGCCAGCTACGGCGTCGTGCTCGGACCAGTCACCGAACAGCGGACTACGGACGTCGTTATCGCCCAACTGCTGGAGCACCGCGTCGAGGTGCTCGCCTGCCATAACCCGGACCCCGACGCGCCCGCGCTGTGGCGAGCACTTGAGCCGATGCCGAGTGGTGTGGCTCGGCGAACGGTCCAGTGAACCCCGCGCGGACGTCGTGAGCACCGACGACGACACCGGACTCATGCTCCTCGTCGCCCACCTTATCGGCCTAGGTCACCGCGGCATCGCCTCGCCGGCGGGCACGTCGGCGTCGTAGGACCCGACCGCGCCGCGAGCTACCGCGCCGCAATGGCAACGCCCGGGCTGGGCAACAAAATCGACGAAGTCGACCTCGGCGAGGAAGACGGCGCCACAGCGCCCCGTGCCCTCCTCTCCCGGGCCCGGGCCGAGCCGTGATCGGCTGCAGTGACCACTGCGGAGCCGGACTCCTTGCAGTCGTCCGGCACGCAGGCCTCGACGTCCCGGGAACGATCTCCGTCACCGGCTACGACGACAGCGACATCGCAGCGCTGTCGTACAACGGCCTTACCGCGGTACGCCAGGACGTGGACCTAACCGTTGATATGACCCTCTCGGCGATCAACCGCAGGCTCACCCACCCAGAGGCCCGGCCCCGCGACGTTGCCACCGAAGCCACGCTCCCCATCCGATCCAGCACAGGACCAACACGGAAGGAACGGGGGACTGACTAAACCCGGGGCACGGCGCATGCATACGGCGTCAGTGAACCGCACTGTAATCCGCGTGAGGTCCAACCAAGCCCGCCAAGTCCGTGTCAAGATCAGTTATGCCCCAGCGCCTGATGCTGCTCGATACCGCCTCGCTCTACTTCCGTGCTTTTTTCGGCGTGCCCGACACGATCCGCCGGGCCGACGGCACTCCGGTGAATGCCGTTCGCGGCCTGCTGGACATGATCGCGAGACTCACAAGCGACTACGAAGCGACGCATCTGATTGCGTGTTGGGACGACGATTGGCGGCCGAAATGGCGGGTGGACCTCATCCCGAGCTACAAGGCACACCGGGTTGCGGAAGTGGTTACGGGCGCCCCCGATGTGGAGGTTGTGCCGGACGCGCTTGAGGCGCAGCTTCCGATGATCCGTCGGGTGCTGGGCCTTGCCGGAATCGCCGTGGTGGGAGCACCCGAACACGAGGCCGACGACGTCGTCGGCAGTTACGCGAGCCACGCGGAGCTTCCCGTCGACGTCGTCACGGGCGATCGCGATCTGTTCCAAGTCGTCGACGACGGCCGTCAAGTTCGGGTGATCTACACCGCGCGCGGCATGAGGAATCTTGAAGTGGTCACCGATGCGGTTGTCGTCGGGAAGTACCGCGTGCTGCCCGGCCAATATGCGGACTACGCGACCCTTCGCGGGGACGCGTCAGATGGGCTGCCTGGTGTGGCCGGCATCGGCGAGAAGAGCGCAGCGTCGCTGCTCGGCGAGTACGGCACGCTGGACCGGCTGCTCGCGGCGGCAGTGGATCCGGGAAGCGGGCTGTCTGCATCTGTGCGCTCGAAGCTTGAAGCGGCCGCGGATTACCTCACAGTGGCGCCCGCCGTCGTTAATGTAGTGCGGGATCTTGAGCTGCCGACACTCGAGCAGGCGGGAGCGCAGCTACAACCCGTCGTCGGCGAGGCGCGAAGTGAACTTGAGCGACTTGCCAGCGAATGGAACCTCGGCGGCTCGGTCAAGCGACTCCTCGAAGCGTTCGACCAACCGCGATGATGGAAGATTTTCACGACGCCGTTGCTGACGGCTCCGGCCCTGCCGGGGTACGTTGTCTCCATGGCCAGCGAAGCAACCACCCTCACCGTTGACGGACCAAACGGCCCCCGCGAGATGCGTATTTCCAGTCCGAGCCGAGTCCTCTGGCCGGAGCTGGGCCTAACCAAGCTGGATCTGGCGCGCTACATCGCCGAGGTAGGTGACGCGTTCATCGCCGCGAACGGTGACCGGCCGGTCTCGCTACAGCGCTTTTCGGCGAATATCGACGGCGAGCAGTTCTTTTCCAAGAATCCGCCTAAAGGGACACCCGAATTCGTCCGCTCCGTGATGGTGATCTATCCGAGTGCCCGCTCGCATCCCCAACTTGTCCTCGACGAGCCCGCGGCTGCGGTATGGGCCGTGCAGATGAACACTGTGGTTTTCCATCCGTGGCCTTCACGAGCGGAAAACTCGGACAATCCGGATCAGTTGCGCATCGATCTTGACCCGCAGCCGGGTAAGGATTTCGACGACGCGGTTCCGGCCGCCTTGGAGCTGAGGAGGGTGCTCGACGAGGCTGGGCTCACCGCTTTCATCAAGACGTCCGGTAACAGGGGACTGCATGTCTATGCCCCGATCAAGCCGGCCCATGAGTTCCTGGATGTTCGACATGCCGTCATCGCGGCCGCCCGGGAACTCGAGCGGCGCATGCCGGACAAAGTGACCACGAATTGGTGGAAGGAGGAACGCGGTAAACGCGTGTTCCTGGATTTCAATCAGGCCAACCGCGATCGCACGATCGCTGGCGCCTACAGTCCGCGCGCCCTGCCGCACGCCCCTGTCTCCTGTCCGATCACTTGGGACGAATTGGAAAACGTCACCCCCAAAGACTTCACCATCCTCACAGTTCCGGAGCGCCTCAGGACCGTCGGTGATCCGTGGGCGGACATGCATGCGGAGCCCGGCGTCATCGACACCCTGATGGAATGGTGGGAGCGCGACGTCGGCTCCGGGCTTGGGGAGCTGCCGTTCCCGCCGGATTATCCGAAGATGCCGGGCGAACCGCCGCGCGTTCAGCCGAGCCGGGCACGCAAAGACAATTGATCATTGCGGCATGCTGCCAGACCTTGCCCGCTCCGTGGTACACGGATCCTCGGACGTGGAAACCTAAACCTCCCTCGCAGCGGAATATTGCTGCAGCAGTTGGATCACGCGCTCAGAGCTGACCTTGAGCGCGTGAAGCTCACGTCGGCTGAATTCGTCGATGGTCTGGTTGACCTGCTCGGCGAGATCCTCGGTATCGTCGTCGAGTTCATACTCGTGGTGAAGCGTCACCACAGAAAGCCCACCAGCCCGGTGGATTTCCCACTCACCGCCCAGCGCCACGAACGGAGCTTCAAGGTCCAGCTGACGGAACTCGGCACGTTGACGAGCCGCATCGAAAGCCCGGTGGCAGGAACTGGAGCTGAGTGATCCGTTGGCGACGACGGAGGTCCGCAGCTCGTGGTTGGAACCATCCCCGTTGACGCGCTCGGCGTACACGGTGAGTCCGTCCAGGTACGGCCAGTGCGCCGAGTCCTTCAGCATGCTGAAGATGAGGTCCGCAGGGGCGTCGATGCTGAGCCGGTGCGTGGTCAAGGACATGTCCACCCCTCCTGTCCATGTGGTCTTCCATGCAGGCTAGGCGCGCCGGTGCCGCTCGGCATAGAAAGCCGTAACAATCCGCCACAGCCCGGGGAATTTTTTTTCAATTTGCGGGCGGGCGGGGCGCAGACAGGCCTTGTCATTCGTAGTCTCCGGGCGTAACCCGGGCTTCATAGGACCGTGTTGAATCGGGAAAAGATGGGTCCGAAGTGGCGGCCGAAGTCTCTATGAGTCGGCCCGGTTACGGACTATTTCGTGATGCGTCCGCCCGGGTAGCTTTTCGCGTCCGGGGGCGGATCGGACGTCAGGTTACTTTTGGTTTCTTTGCATGTCCCGGGCTCTGCAGACCGGGATTCATCTCTGTTCTGATGGTGGACACGAGCCGGCCGACCCGGTCCGCACCATCAAATCCAGAAAGAATCCGCTATGAAAAACCGACTCTTACCCGCAGGACTTTTCTCCGCTTTGGGCATGGCTGCCGCCGTGGCGGTCTCGCTGGTGGTGTCCGGTTGCGGCGGCCCGGCGGAGGCGCAGGCTCCGGCGGGGAGCACCCCCGGGACGCCCGAAGTCACGGAGCTCCGTTACGAGGGCTCGGCGAACAGCGTCACGTTTCCCGAGCTGGCTGAGGACCTTGGTTACTTGGGCAACATAAAGCTGAACTGGGTAGGCAACACCATCAGCGGGCCGGCCAGCATCCAGTCAGCCGCGACCGGAGCAACTGATTTTGGCGGCGCGTTCTCGGGCGCTGTGGTCAAGCTCGTCGAAGCCGGTGCCCCGGTCACCGCGGTGATCAACTACTACGGCGAGGATGAAAAGACCTTCAACGGCTTCTACGTCACCCAGGACAGCCCGATCCGGACGCCAAGGGATCTGATCGGCAAGAAGATCGCAGTCAATACACTGGGCGCCCATTCGGACGCCGTGATCAACAGCTACCTGAAGAAGAACGGGCTGACGCAGGAGGAAATTAAACAGGTACAACTCGTCGTCGTTCCTCCCAACGACACCGAAGAGGCCATCCGACGCGGACAGGTCGACGTCGGGGCGCTCGGCGGAGTGCTGCAGGATAACGCCGTGGCCAAGGGCGGCTTGCGGTCTTTGTTCAGCGACTACGGACTTTTCGGAACCTTCGCCGGAGGCCAGATCGTCCTGCGCAAGGACTTCATCGAAAGGAACCCCGAAACCACCAGGATATTCACCACCGGCGTGGCGAAGGCCATCGAATGGGCCCGAAGCACCCCGCGCGACGAGGTGATTGCTCGGTTCACGAGCATCATCGACAAGCGCCATCGCTCCGAAAGCACCGCGACGCTGAAGTACTGGAAGAGCTTCGGTGTCCCGGCCAAGGGTGCCATCAGCGATGAGGACTTCAGCCGCTGGAACGGCTGGCTCAAAGACACCGGCGTCGTGACCAGCGATGTCACACCGTCCAAGTACTACACGAACGAGTTCAACGGCCTGCTGAAGGGGGCGGCGTCATGACGCGCGTTACCGGCCCGACGCCGAAAATCAGTCTGCGGAACGTCGGGAAGCAGTTCACGGTACGGCCCAGCAAGGAACAACCCCAAGGAGCCACTCTGACGGCCCTGGCCGGCATCACCCTGGATGTCGCCCCGGGCGAGTTCATCACGCTGGTTGGCCCGAGCGGATCCGGCAAGACCACCCTCCTGGACCTCCTGGCCGGGCTCACCCGGCCGGACACGGGCCAAGTGCTCGTGGACGGCCAGGAAGTTACCGGCCTGGGCCGCGACCGTGCCGTGGTCTTCCAGCAGTACGCCCTCTTCCCGTGGCGCACCGCAGCCGCCAATGTCGCCTTCGGCCTCGAAGGAGCCGGCGGTCATGGGCGGCGGCTGGGCCGCAAGGAGCGTTCGGACAAGGCCCGTGAATATCTGGACCTGGTGGGCCTGTCCGGCTTTGAGGACCGGTACCCGCATGAGCTCTCCGGCGGGATGAAGCAGCGGGTGGCGATCGCCCGGAGCTTGGCGTACGAGCCGGACATCCTGCTCATGGATGAACCGTTCGCGGCGCTGGACGCCCAGACCCGCGAGCAGCTCCAGGAGGAACTTCTGCGCATTTGGCGGTCCACGGGCAAGACCATCGTTTTCATCACCCACGGCATCGACGAGGCCGTGTACCTGGGCCAGCGGGTGGCCGTACTCAGCTCCCGCCCCGGTCGGCTCAAGCAGATTGTGGACATCGACCTGGGGGAGCGGATCGGTGACCGGGACGTCCGCTCGGACCCTGTCTTTGTCGAACACCGGCACAAGGTCTGGTCGCTGATGCACGAGGAGGTCCGGAAAGCCCAGGAAGCCGGACACGCCAAAATCCAGCCTGACGGGTCAGCACCCGACGAGGCGCCGCAACTCAACCAGGGAAGGGCCGCCTGATGACCGCGCCAACACTGACCAAAGACACCGCCGCGCCTGGCTCCACTTTCCCTCCCGGTGCCGCACCGGCGGCCGGCGCCGGACTGTCTTACCAGGTCCCGGCGGCCAAGCGGCTGCCCTCTCTGATCCGTGCCGGTGCCCGGACGGCCGGGCGGGGGATCTGGGCCTCAGGTGCCATCCTGCTGTTCCTCCTGCTCTGGGAACTGGGGCCGATCTATCTCGCGTCGGCCTCGACCAGGGTCTTCCTCCCGCCGCTTCATGAAGTCCTGCAGGCCTTGGGTTCCCTCATTGCCAAGGGCCAGCTGCAGGACCATCTGGCGGCAAGCCTGACCCGGTCCGTCTTCGGCTTCGGCATCGCCGTTGTGGCCGCCGTCGTCCTTGGACTGCTGGTCGCCTGGTACCGGTCCCTTGACAGGTTCCTGAACCCGTTGCTGGAGGTTTTCCGGAACACGGCCGCGCTGGCCCTGCTCCCGGTCTTTACCCTCCTGCTGGGCATCGGCGAGACGTCCAAGATCAGCATCGTGGCCTACGCCGCATTCTTCCCTGTGCTGCTGAACACCATCGCCGGCGTCAGGACCGTGGATCCGTTGCTCATTCGAGCCGCCCGTTCGCTGGGGCTGTCCAACTTCCGGCTGTTCCAGAAGGTCATCCTGCCCTCGGCAGTGCCGACCATCTTCACGGGAATCCGGATGGCGGGAACATCCTCGATCCTGGTGCTCATCGCCGCGGAGATGGTCGGCGCCAAGGCAGGCCTCGGGTACCTGATCGTCAACGCCCAGTCCAGTTTCCTGATCCCGGACATGTACGCCGGGATCCTCACCGTGTCGCTGCTCGGCCTGCTGGTCAACTACCTGCTGGTCGCCGTCGAAGGGCACTTCTCCCGGTGGCGGACCGCCGTCGGATCGCAATCAAACTAAGTCAGCCGCACAACCTCGAGAGATCAAGGACACAAACATCATGTCAACAACTACCGAAACCCGACTCCAATTCCGGAAACTTAGCGCGCGCATCGGCGCCGAAATCCGGGGACTGGACCTCAGCAGAGACCTTAGCGACCACACCATCGCGCAGATCCGGGAGGCCCTGAACACCCATAAGGCCCTGATCTTCCGGGAAGCCAACGTCCGCGACGACGACGCCCAGGTCCGCTTCGCCAGCCGCTTCGGCCCGCTCACCCAGGCACACCCCACCGTGGCATCCGTTGACGGAAAACCGGCCGTCCTGCCCGTGGACAGCGAAAACGGCTCCGCCAACACCTGGCACACCGACGTCACCTTCGTGGTGAACCCGCCGCAGGCCTCCACCCTCCGCAGCATCACCCTCCCGGCCTACGGCGGCGAGACCCTCATCGCCTCGTCCGCCGGTGCCTACGCCGATCTGCCGGAGGAGCTGCGGAACTTCGCCGACACTCTATGGGCCATCCACACCAACGACTACGACTACTCGGTGCCCAAGAACCTCGAACATGAGAGCGCCGAAGAGCGCCGCCAGGAGTTCACGCGGCTCAAGTTCGAAACCGCCCACCCCGTGGTCCGGGTCCACCCACTGACCGGGGAACGGGGCCTCTTCATCGGCGGCTTCGCCCAAAGGCTGCGCATCGTGGGCCTGTCCAACACAGAATCCAAAGACATCCTCCGCCTGCTGCAGGCCTACATCACCCGCCCGGAGAATGTGGTCCGAGTGAACTGGGAACCGGACCAGCTGGTGCTCTTCGATAACCGCATCACCCAGCACTACGCTCCCGACAACTACAACGGCCAGCCCCGCCAGCTGAACCGGGTCACCATCGCCGGCGACGTGCCCCGCGGCATCGACGGACGCAGCAGCACGTCCATCCACGGCGATTCCTCCACCTACTCCGAGACGGTCGTCCTGCCCGCAGACCTTACCGGAGCCCTGCTGTGAGCGCCGCACGCCAGCTGCATCTGAATGCGTTCCTCATGAGCACCGGGCACCATGAAGCCTCGTGGCGGTTGCCCGAAAGCGACAGCTTTGCCGGGACGGACATCGCCCATTTCCAACGCCTGGCCCGCACGGCGGAACGCGGAACGTTCGACTCCATCTTCTTCGCGGACTCCCCGGTGCTGCATGGGGACGTCGCCCAGCGCCCCTACGGAACCCTCGAACCCACCGTCCTGCTCGCCGCCATCGCGGCCGTCACCGACCGCATCGGACTCATAGCCACAGCGTCCACCACCTACAACGACCCCTATAACCTGGCCCGGCGGTTCGCTTCCGTGGATCACATCAGCGGCGGACGGACCGGGTGGAACGTCGTCACGACCGCGGGGGATGCCGCCGCAAGAAACTTCTCCCTGCAGGAACAGCCGGCCCACGCCCGGCGGTACGAGCGGGCTGCGGAATTCCTCGGCGTGGCCCGCAAGCTCTGGGACAGCTGGGAAGACGGCGTTCAAGTCGGTGACAAAGAAGCCGGGATCTGGGGAGACAACACCCGCGTCCACCCCGTTGAGCACATCGGCACCTATTTCAGCGTCCAGGGGCCGCTGGACGTGCCGCGTTCCGCCCAGGGCCACCCCGTGATTGTCCAGGCCGGTTCCTCCGAGGACGGCGAGGACTTCGCAGCCCGCTACGCGGAAGCGGTGTTCACCGCCCAGCAGACGCTCCCGGACGCGCAGCGGTTCTATGCCGACTTGAAGGAGCGAACCGCTGCCGCCGGCCGGGATCCGGAAACGATTAAAGTGCTCCCTGGTATCGTTCCGGTCATCGGATCCACCGAAGCCGAAGCCCGGCAGCTGGAACGCGAGCTCGACGAGCTCATCCACCCCGACCACGCCAGACGGCAGCTTGCCGGGGTGCTTCGGGTCTCCCCGGATTCCCTTGGCCTGGACGCGGAGCTGCCGGAGGACCTCCCCTCCGAGGATGAGATCGAAGGCGCCAAGAGCAGATACACCCTGATTGTGGAGCTCGCCCGGCGGGAGCGCCTGACCGTGCGTCAGCTCATCGGCAGGCTCGGGGGCGGCCGCGGACACCGGACCTTCTCCGGCACACCCGAGCAGGTGGCCGACGCCATCCAGGGCTGGTTCCAGGCCGGGGCAGCGGACGGGTTCAACATCATGCCCCCCGTGCTCCCTTCCGGCCTTGACGCATTCGTGGACCACGTCATCCCGATCCTGCGGGACCGCGGACTCTTCCGGCGCGAATACACCGGACGGACTCTCCGTGAACACTATGGGTTGCCCCGTCCGGCGAACGCCTTCGTCTCTGGGCGCAGCCACACCGGTACCTTTGTTCAACCGAGAGGGGCACTCCTTGTCTCTGAACCGTGATCTGATTCCGAGCGCGTTGAGGGAAATCTTCGGACACTTTCCCTCCGGCGTCGCCGCCCTCTGCTCGACTGTGGGCGGGGCGCCGCAGGGAATCGTGGCCTCGACCTTCACCGTAGGCGTGTCGCTCGACCCTCCCTTGGTGATGTTCGCCGCCCAGAACTCGTCACGGACCTGGCCACTCTTGAGGGACCGCGAACGCATCGGCGTTTCGGTCCTGGCAGCGGACCAGGCTGACATCTGCCGCCAAATCGCCGCCAAAACCGGTGACCGCTTCGCCGGCGCCCGGTTGACCACCACGGCCTCCGGCGCAGCTTTTCTGGAAGATGCCGTGCTCTGGCTCGACTGCTCCGTGGAAACCCAGACACCGGCAGGGGACCACACAGTCGTGCTGCTTAGGGTCCACGGCTACTGCACCCGGGAGAACCGCGGCGATCCTCTCATCTTCCACGCCTCGGATTTCCGGAGCCTGCAGGTGCACAGCTTCGCCTAGAACGCCCCGGCTTGGAAACGGGAGCCCCCGGTTCACGGTTATCAGCCAGTGCCTTCCCGAGCGTCGCCGGCGCCCTCGGAGGCGGTTCCGAACCATGTCGGCAGATGGCGGAGCAGGTCCTCCTCGTCTTCGCCGATCCAGGCGACGTGGCCGTCGGGTCGGAGCAGGACCGCGGGCGCGTCCAGTTCCCCACTGACTTCGGCGACGTAGTCGACCCGATCCGTCCATCCCGCCAGGGAGAGTTTGCTCGTCTGGTCCAGCAGGAGCCCGCGGCCCTTGCGGGTGAGCTCATAGAGACGGCCACGCGACAAGCGGATGTCGCGCAGTCTTCTGCCGAGCAGCTCCGGTCCTTCGCCGAAGTCGTAACGGATGCCGATCGCCGTGATCTTCCCGGCCAGGAATCGGCCGACCTCCTCGAAGTTCATCAGCTCGGTCAGCAGCCGACGCACGGCGTGCGGGCCGGGCTCTGGGGAGAGTAGCTCGCTCTGGGCGCGTGTGATGGTCAGCACGTCTTCGGCGACCGGATGACGCTCGGTGTAATAACTGTCCAGAAGTCCGTCCGGTGCCCACCCGTCGACCTCGGCGGCGAGTTTCCAACCGAGGTTGAAGGCGTCCTGGATGCCGAGGTTCAAACCCTGCCCTCCCAAGGGCGGGTGGACGTGCGCCGCGTCGCCGGCGAGGAGAACCCGGCCTACTCGATATTGTTCGGCAAGCCGGGTGGCGTCGCTGAAACGGGACAGCGAGCGTGGTGAGTGGGCACCGAAGTCGGTGCCCGCGTAGGCCAGAAGCTGCGTTCGGAACGCGTCCAGGGTCGGCGGGACCGAGCGATCTTCGGCGACGGTCGCCGCGGGCACGACGGCGCGGTAGAGGCCATCACCGGCCGGCCCGATACCGAATCCCCTGTGGGTCTTGCGGACCTCTTCTGCCACCATGGCCAACTCGTCCGGCGGAGTGGTCACTTCCACTTCGCCGAGGAGCCACTCGGTCCTGGCAGCCTCCCCGGGGAAGCCGATGCCGAGGAGTCTGCGCACCAGGCTTCGTCCTCCGTCGCAGCCGACCAGCCAGCGCGAGCGGAGCCATGTGCCGTCGGCGAGTTCGACACTCACTCCGTCCTCGTCCTGCTTGATGCCGGTTACCTCGCAGCCGCGGCGGATCTGCGCGCCGAGCTCGCCGGCACGCTCCTCCAACAGACGATCGGTGACGGGTTGGGGGATGCCGAGGATGTAGCCGTGTGCGGTGTCCAGGTTCGCCTGCCGGGGTTTGGCAATCCCGGCGAAGCGGCCGACGCCGTCGGGATACTGCTGCCCGTGTGCGAGGAATCGCTCCAGCAGTCCGCGCTGGTCCATGATCTCGATGCTGCGCGGGTGCAGGCCGAGCGAGCGGACCGCCTTGCTCGGTTCCGCTTCCTTCTCCAGCACGAGCACATCTACGTTGTGCAGACGCAACTCGCTTGCCAGCATCATCCCCGTCGGGCCGCCGCCGCTAATGATCACGTCGAACATATGAAACCCCCATCCAAAAGCTCAAGCGCGCCCTGGCTCGTATCGACTGACAAGTCCTCCGCTGCAGTACGGCACGGCCTGTCCCGGCAAGGCGTTCGCCACCGGCAACTGCTTGTTCATTTCCTCAACACTGAGGGACATGGTTCCTCTTCCTGCAGACACTTTATGCCGAGGTGCTGTCTAGCATGTCCTCTACATGATCCCCTTCGGTCCGCGAGTTCAATCATTGGAACACTATTCAAAGCGGACCGGAGATGATGAAGGAGCTGACGACGAGAATGCCTCACGTGCTAAAGTACCCAGAATCTCCACCCGACCGTATGCAAACCGCAATCACTCAGGAGGTTCGCGGTGCCGGACACCACCTGCCACATGTCGATCTCGCTCGACGGCTTCGTCGCCGGGCCGGAACAGAGCCGCGAGAATCCCCTAGGCAAGCGGGGGCCGGAGCTGCACGGCTGGCACATCGGGGACCCGCGAGCCAACGATGCCGACAAAGTTGCGAACGGCTGGCTCATGCGCCCGCGGGGCGCGTATGTGATGGGCCGCAACATGTTCGGTCCGATCCGCGGGGACTGGGACGAGGAATGGGCCGGGTGGTGGGGAGCCGAACCGCCGTACCACGCGCCAGTGTTTGTGCTGACCCATCACCAACATGATCCGATCCAGATGGATGGCGGGACGACCTTCCACTTCGTCACTGAGGGCTTCGACGCGGCCTACTCCGCAGCGTGCCAGGCCGCAGGGGACAACGGCGTGGATATCGCCGGTGGGGCCTCGACCGTCCGGCAGGCACTGATCGCCGGCGTGATCGACGAGCTCACCCTCGACATCGCACCTGTGCTGCTCGGTTCGGGTGAGCGCATCTTCGACGGGGTTGAATCTTTCGGCTTCGAACCCGTCGAGGTGCTTCACTCACCGCTGACCACCCACATCCGCTATCGCCGTGTTTAGCAAACTCCGCAGTCGCTGCCGGCCCTGTCCGCCCCTGTAAGGGCGCGACTGAACAGGACGGTGGAACGTACCGGTGCGGCCTGATGCGGGTTGCCTTGCAGAGGGATCGTGTGTCAGCCTCGAAGGAATCTGTCGCCGGGACGACGACGGGCGATAGAAAAGGAGCACCTCATGGGACTCATCCATATCGACCTGTTCACGACGCTCGACGGCGTCGCGCAGGCGCCCGGCGGACCCGACGAGGACGCTGACGACGGTTTCGCCTTTGGCGGCTGGCAGGCGCCTCTCTGGGACGAGGTCGTTGACGAGCAGGTCGACGCCGGGATGGCGGACTTGGACGCGCTGCTGCTTGGTCGCCGAACCTACGACATTTTTGCCGCATACTGGCCGCACGCCGACGGGAAAATCGCCCAGCTGTTCAACCGCCTGCCGAAATATGTGGCCTCCCACCAGACGCCGACCCTCGAATGGGCCGAGTCAACATTGCTCGGTCCTGATGTCGTCGCCGCCGTGTGCGAACTGCGGGACCGGCATGCGAACATCCACGTCATTGGCAGTCTCGACTTCGTGCAGACCCTGTTCGCCGAGCGGCTCTTCGACAGGCTCACGCTCTGGGTGTATCCGATCCTCCTCGGCGGCGGTAAGAAGGTTTTCGCCGACGGTGTGGTTCCGACGAACCTCAGACTCATCGAGCCGGTCGTCGCCTCGCCGAGGGGTGCGGTGCTGCAGCGCTACGCCCTCGCCGATGGCAGGCCTGGCGTCGGCGATATGTCGGCTGGCGATCGGGAGAGCTAATACAGTAGGCGGCTGTCCGCCGTCATAGCGTGCTCCAGAAAGGCCAGACGAACATCAGATTGCGTACTGGCGGAAATTGTTGGCGAATCTGCGTCACGTTCCATGGTTGGGACGCACTACAAATATGTCCGACAGGTCGCGCAATTTGGCTGGCAACAGGGTTGGGGAGCACTATCCTGCGAGCCAAAAAGCGTTGACGCCCCGGACCCGCATTTCCGGCACCCCCGCCGGGAGTGCGCGGTTGCCCCTTGAGACTGGGCGAACAGTGCGGCCGGCCACGTCGTGGTCGGCCGCATGGGGGTACTTGCAGACCGGATCCCAAGGCCTCAAACGGGGTTGCTCGGAAGCAACCTCGTCCAGCAAACGACACAGTCCACCGGCCGCCGCCTATGCGTGGGACCTTGCGCCCAGGGCGAGCAGATAGGAGCAGTTGATGAATTCAGTGGATTTTCAGATGGGCATCCTGGCGATGGTGGTCGTCGTGACCGGGCTAGTCCTTCTGGCGGGCACTCTCGTTCTCCTCATTGCGGTGCCCATGGTGGCTTTTTCGATCCGCCTTGCGCAAAGGTTTCGCCGGCATTCGGGGCCTTCGTCTCAAATGAGGCATTCCGCACTACCTCGCAAGCTTTCACCCACCCCACGGCAATCTCCTGTAGCGCATTTATGATCGACACGCAGCCGGTTCCCGGCGGACATCTCGGGTGCTGTTTGTAGTCCTACCGAGCGCCGTCCGGCGTCGTTATTCCCGGGAACAGGCGCGGACAACAACGGCCGGGTAGTCCGTGGCGTTGCTACTCGGAGGACGGCCGCTGCCGTAGTCGTTTGGTCGCTGACCGCTGCTGTTTTGTTGCGAGGTGACGCCGGGCTGATCCTCGAGTCGGCTTGGTGGGACGGCGCTGGGTTGCTTCGGGAAGAAGGGCCTCTGCGACGAGCTTGCTGAGCTTGTCTAACGCAATCTCCCGGTTACGTAGCTGAGAGCGACGCTCCGAGGCCGACACTGTTACGACTCCTGAGATGAGGCGAGGTCCGAGATGCGTGGCCAGCATTTGGCGCTGTCCCTCGGAGAGAACGGCGGAGCCGGTAACGTTCCAGGAGAGCTCTACACGACTGTCGGAGGTATTCACGTGCTGACCGCCTGGCCCTGACGAGCGCGAAAACCGCCAGCTGAGTTCCGCGGCGGGTACCGTGAGCGCAGGCGACACCTCCAAATCCATGCAGCAAGTGTTGCACGGTGCGTCAAACGGGATCTGACACCGCTTCTATTCGTGAATATTTCTGGCGCAATGCCTTACGAAGCGTCCGGCTCGGCTGATAGTCATACCGGACGCTTGAGTACGGCAACAAAGCAGGATCGAATCCGCAAGTGATTGTGGCCAGTTACTGTGAGTGGCTGCCCTGAGTCCTCCCGTCCCCGGACTCTCCGGAACGGGATTCTTCTACAGGAGGACCCATGAAAAACCGCAGTATCGCAGCGCCCTTGCTTTTGCCCCTGATCACGTTCGGCATCTACGCCCTCGTCTGGAGTGTCAAGACCAAGAACGAGATGAACAAGTCAGGAACGGCCATCCCTTCGGCTTGGCTGCTCATCGTACCGATCGCTAATATCGTGTGGCTTTGGAAGTATTCGGTCGGCGTCGAAACGTTCACCCGCAAGGGCCTGGGGCGCCACGCAGCCTTCTGGTTGATGTTCCTTCTGGGAGCTATCGGCTCGGCTATCGTGCAGCACACCTTCAACAAAACCATCGAAGCCCTCCCGGTACCGGAGGCCGTCGCGGCATAGTCCACGACAAAACGCAGCTTCGGTTGCTCGTGTGGCAAAAGTACCGCTGTCCCGAAATCGGGCGGCGGTTCTTTTTATGCGCCAGTTCGGCACTTTTCCGCGGTATGTGGCGGCGCACGGTTTCTGACCCGACACTGGGTGGGGATCTTGAGCTGATATTTAACTAATCTTGAAGTAAAGCTTGAGGGATGCTTGCGGCTTCCTTGAAGTCCTGCCGGAAAGTAGTGGTTATCGGGCAGCACGGTCCGTGGAACACCCGGTCTCACGGGCTTCAAGGAATGGAAACGATCATGGGTCTCAACCTGAAAACCACCACCGGTAAGGTCATTGCTTCCCTGGCCTTGGTCGGCACCGCAGCCGGCGTGGCGGGATTGGGAACCTACGGTGCGTTCACCTCCAGCACCTCGGCCAGCAACACGGTCGCCTCGGGCATCGTGAACATCGCCCTGGGCGCGTCCGGGACCACGAACCGGCTCAGCGTCGCCGCGTCCGGTCTGGTGCCCGGAGACACCGTGCAGCGCGTGGCCACCCTGAGCAACGCCGCCGGCAACCAGTCGCTCTCGGCGATCACGTTGACCACCTCGGCCCTGCCGACCTCGAAGCTGGACACCGACGCCAGCAACGGCCTGCAGATGGTCATCGACAACTGCTCCGTGCCGTGGACCGAGTCCGGCACTCCCCCCGCCTACACGTACACCTGCACCGGTGGCACCACGACCTCGGTCCTGGCCAGCCGCGCCGTCACCGGTTCCAACCTGGCCCTGGCCAACCTGGCCTCGGTCGCCCCGAACGCGACCGACAACCTGCGCGTCACCCTCACCCTGCCGGCCGCCGCGGACAACACCTTCCAGAACCTTTCCAGCACGGTCGCGTTCAACTTCACCGGCGCCCAGCGCACCGCCACCAGCAAGTAACCCCCCGAAAATACCCCCCGAAGCCAGCCCTTCGCCGTCGAGCCCCCCTGAAATACCGACGGCGGAGGGCCTGCACCAAAGAACGGAGACCCGCCATGACCGCATCACTGCTCCGCCGCCCGCGGGCCTCCCGGACCCCCACCACCGATACAACCGTGACGGCGACGACTGACGGGAAGCCCGGCCTGGGTGCGAGGGTTCTGCAGTCCGCCGTGCGGCTGGGTGCCACGGCGTTGATGGTCGCGGCGGTCGCGGCGTTCCTGTTCCTCGCCGTCGGGCCCCGGATCCTGGGGTACCAGACCAGCACGATGCTGACCGGTTCGATGGCGCCGCTGATCAACCCCGGGGACGTGGTCATCACCGTTCCGGTCCCGGTCGCGGACCTGAAGGTCGGGGACATCATCACTTACCACATTCCGGTGGATGACCAGCGGGTGGAGACACACCGGATCATCGAGCTCGCCGTGAACAGCCAGGGCACCGCGACGGTGCGCACCAAGGGCGACGCGAACAACGGCGCCGACCCCGGACGGCGACCCTGGCAGCGGGCCAGGTGGACCGGCAGGTCTTCACCGTCCCGTACCTGGGCAACGCCATCCGGGCCCTGCGGGACCCGGTGGTCCTGAAGGTCCTGATGTACGGGGCCCCCGCCGCCCTCGTGGTCATGGTCCTGGCCTCCATCTGGCGGAAAAAACCCGACACCACCGACACCGACAACACCACCACCGACGACGCCGCTGCTGACGCCCGGACCGGCGGGGCGGGACGGCCCCTGCCCGCCCTGGACCGGCGCCCCCTCAAGCTCCTGGCCAAGGAAATGAACAGCAAGGACGCCGCCGAGGAAATTCGCCGCCTCCTACACCCGGATGCTCCCCCAGCGGGTGGAGCGGATCAGCCAGGCCCTGAGCACCGGAACCAACGACCAGGCCATGGACGCGGTCCTCAGCCTGAAAATCAGCTCCTCCATGATCGGGGCCCTCGCCATGGAACAACACTGCGTCCGCCTCGAACGTGCCCTGGCCCTGACCGACCACACCGCCGCAGCCCAGGCCGGGGAAGACGTACGCAACCACCAGCCGAAACTGGAAAAAGCACTCCGCCCCCGCAAAACACCGGCCGGTTCCCCCGCCCGCCACGCCGCCTAGCAAAAATCCCGCCCGGCCCCGGCCACGGCTACGGCCGAGATTGCGGGTGCCACCGGCAGTCGTAGCAGCAATGTCAGGACCCTTGCTGAACCGGGCCCGCTTGCCTAGAACTCGGCAGTGCCGCGCAGCTGGCGGGGGCGGCCGTCCGGGTCCACGACAATGCGGCTGATCAGATCCGCCCAGAGACGTTGGAGAGGCGGCACGGGTTCTGGAGTGTGGTGTCGAACGTGTCCAGTGGGGCGGATCGAGCTTCGGCCTGTTTCGTGCCAGCGGTCGAGAGTGTCCGCGGCAGCGTTCCAAAGCTCGAGGCCAGCCGCCGGATCATGGAGCCGGGGGTCGTTCTGGTCCAGGCCCAGGTGTTCAGCCCAGAGTTGGAGCCGGAGTTCGCGGGCCAACGGCCCGAAAGTGTGACGGCCGGTATCTGTGCCGGCAGGTTCTTGGTTGGGGGCAGTCATGTCCAAAACGGCGCAGGTGAGCTCGCTGTCGGTGGTCCAGGACCGGCGGTTGAAGTTGTCTGAACCGCAGGTGAACCACGCGTCGTCGATGATGCAGATTTTGGCGTGGACGTAGATAGGCGTGCCGGAGCTGTTCTCCAAGTCGAACACGCCGACCCTGCCGGGCGCGGCCCGATGCAGCATTCTGATGGCACGCAGTTGCCCGATCCGGCTAGGCGGCCCCGCGAGAGGGCCATCGTCATCGGGGAAGCGCGGCACGACGACTATCACGTTCAAGTCGGGGTTTCGCTCGAGGGCCTCCGCGATTCCGGTTGCGACCTCCGTCGACCACAGGTACTGGTCCTCAATGTAGATCAGCGAGCGGGCGCGGGCGAAGGCCTTCGCATAGGCTCGGGCAACGCTGCGCTCTCCGTTGGGTGCGAACGGGAAGGGGCGACGTTTAATACCGTAGGTGCGGAGCAATTGCACTGCATGAGGGCCCGCCGGTGGTGGCGGTGGGGCAGCCGCTGGGAGCGGCTTGGGATGGCGGGGCATTCGGGCGAGGCGTTGCAGCAGCATCCGGTAGGGCGTGCGCAGGTCCAGAGGATGGGGGTCGTTCCACCGCTCAGCGAACACTGCTAGTAAATCGCCCACCACGGGCCCGCGCAGTTCGAGGGCGGCATCGTGCCACGGTGGCCGTTTCCCGTACCGGGAATCCATGGTAACTGCCTGCGGGTCTCCTGCGTGATCGGCCTCGTCCCGACGGCTGTGGGCAAGGTCGAGGCCGCCAACGAACGCAACGTCCCGGGACGGGTCGTCACGATGGCGGATGACGAAGAATTTCTGGTGATGGGAGCCGAACAACCGAACTCGCTGATCCAACAGCACCTCTCCGCCGGCGTCGTTGATCTGACGGCTGAGGAGTTCGTTCGATCGGCCGCTGATCGGGGCAGACACACGTTCGCCGTGGGATCTCCAGACCAGGCCCCGTACCTCCACTCCAGCGCGGGCCAACCCCGCGAGCAACTCGCCGATCGACGGTCCGTCCGCCAGCAACCGCTCGTCGGCGTCGCCCCGCCAGTCGGTGAACCACACACGGTCTCCCGGATGAAGGGCCGATAGCTCCTCATACAGCCGGGCGAAGTAGTTCGCTCCATGGATCAGGGGCAGAACGAGGTTGCCTTCTGACCACGACGGCGAGCCCGCACCGCCCGCTTGCACGTCCGTGGCCGGGTTCCCCCGTTCGGCGCCGCTCAGGAACCACGAACCAGCATTACCGTCCACTTGCCGCTCCTTTCGGGGCCCGAGGCCAGACCTCTAGTGGCCGGTCTCCAAAATAGCCTAAAACTGTGCTGACTATCTCACCGATCCGGCCAAAAGCGCCCGGCATGCGCGGATCGGCCGCCGCGGAGGTCAGGTCTGTTCGAGGAGTTGCTGGTAGACCGCGCGGGTCGTGGGGCTGGGGGAGACGCCGAGCTGTTCGCGAAGAAGCTCGGACAGCCGGCCGTAAACGGTCAGCGCCTCGGCCAGGTTGCCGTGGGCGGCGAGAGCCTGCATCAGATAGCGATGGCCGCTTTCGCGCAGAGGGTCGAGGGCGATGAGCCGGCGGCCGGCACGGATGGCTCCGGCGAGTTCGCCGCCGCCGATGCCGAGCTCCGCGGCGGCGTAGCACTCCAAGGCTCGCAGCCGGATCTCGGCGAGCTGGTTGCGGGTCTGGTCGATCCAATCAGCATCCTGGCCAGGGCAGGAATCCGCGTTCGGCGACGAACAAAGCGACCAGAACCGGCCCCCAGGCGCGGGACCAGTCCTGCTGAGCCACGGCGGACTCGGCGCGGTGAATTGCCTCCACGGAGGCTTCAAGGTCGATCCACGCGTCGGGGAGGTGAAGCTGGACGGTGACGCGCCCATCCACGGTGTCCGGGCCGAAGACGTGGCGAAGCTTAGAAATCAACGGGTTGAGGCGGGCGTTGATCCCGGCGGAATCGGGGGAGCGCCAGAGCGCCTCGGCAAGCTCGTCGCGAGGCACCTGGCGGTGGCGGTTGAGCACGAGGTAGGTGAACATCAGGCGCCCCTGACGTCCAGGCAGGGCCTGATCGAGCCTCAGTCCATTACGCTCTACGACTAGCGGCCCGCAAATTTGGAGACGCAGCGCTGACTGCGCAGTCATGACACCATGATCGCATGTGCCCTCATCATTTCCGGAGGGCCCCACCAGATTTGGGAGGTCGTTATGGCGAAGCTCATCCGATGCGAATGTGGGTTTGTGGTCCGCGGCGACACAGACGAGGAAGTGATCGGAGCGATCCGCGGCCACATCGCCAGCGACCACCCGGCACTCCTCCGGGCAGTCAGCCGCGAGGACCTGCTGGGGTGGATCCAAGTGGAATAGGGGGACGCACACACGTCCCGGACGCCAATGTTGCGCCAAGCTAAAGCCAACCCTGGCCCAACCTCCAGCGGGCAGACTGTGGACATGCTCATCGAACCCACCTGGCTGGCAGATCACCTTAACGATCCTGCGGTCCGCGTCGTCGAAGTGGACGTTTCCGCGGCCGCCTACAATCAATGGCACATCGACGGCGCCGCGCTATGGAACGTCTACGCCGACCTTAAAGACGAGCAGTATCGTCCGGTCGGCAGACAATCTATCGAGCGGCTGCTGGCGGCATCCGGCATCGGGCCGGCCACGACCGTCGTGTGCTACGGCTACGCTCCCGCGCTCGGATATTGGCTCCTCAAGCTGTACGGGCACGCCGACGTCGGCATCCTTAACTGCTCACGCGATGCCTGGCGCGCCGAAGGACATCCATACGGCACTGCGCCGGTCCGTCTGGAAGCGGCACCATACCAGCTTGCCGAACGGGACCAGCGGCTGTTCGCCGGCATGCCGGTGGTGCAGCAGGCCATCGGGCGCGCTGGAACAAAGATTCTGGATGTCCGCTCCGGGGCCGAGTACGCCGGGGAGCGCTTCTGGCCGTCGGGCGGAATGGTACCGGGAGGCCGCGCGGGCCACATCCCGACCGCCGTCCACCGGCCGTTCGGAGATCTCTACGACCAAAGAGGCGCATTCCGCCCGGTCGACGAGCTGCGCCGGGAGATGCCAGTGCGGGAGCTCGAGAATGAAGACGAGCTGATCACTTACTGCACCGTCGGGGGTCGCGCGGCCACCGCATGGTACGTGCTCACCGAAATTCTCGGACGCGAGCGTGTCCGGGTCTATGACGGATCCTGGGCCGAATGGGGCCTTCACCCCGACATGCCTGTCGAAACACTGCACATCACCGAACACATATGAGCGCTCAGCCGCGATTCCGGGCTAACGGATCTGACGCCGGTTGTTCCTCCCAGGAGTAGGGTTTGCCTTGGCCGACGAAGGGGTCAAGATGAGCTACAAATATCGAACTGTAAGAGTTCGCGGCACTGACTTGATTGGAACCATTGCGCGAAAACATGGGAGTGCGCCCGAGATCTACGAAACCTCGAAGGACGCGAACACTTCGGTGGTTCCGGTGTTTTTCCAGGCAACGGGCGAGATCCGATTCTTCGACAGGTCCATGCTGGAGGACGTCGTGACGCCAGCAAGTTAGTAACGGTGGCGAACCCCGGGCCGCTGACGGCCGTAGTACTCCGCCAGCCTCACCAGACCCTCGTCAAGCGAGACGGCAGGCGTCCAGTCGAGGAGTTCGCGGGTTTCGCGCTGGTCGAACCAGTGGGCGGTCGAAAGCTGCTCAGCCAGGACCTGGTCATCGGCGGTTCCCCTTCCCGGGCAGCCCAGGTCCAGACTTTCTCGACCACCGATCCTGCCGCCCGCGCAAATCTGCCCGGTACCGTCCACGACGGCGCGGGGACGCCGCCCGCGGCGCAGATGCCCGCCAGGAGCTCGCCGACCGGGCGAGGCTCGCCGTTTGTGATGACCAGCGCCCGGCCGTGAATGTATTCCATGCGATGTAGAGCGGCGACAATGGCCGAGGCTGCGTTGTCCACGTAAGTGGAGTCGATCAAGGCCGCCCCGGCGTCGAGCAGTGGCAGGCGGCCGCGGCCGGCACGTTCGAGCACCCGTTCCACCAGTTGCGTGTCGCCCGGACCCCACACAATGTGCGGGCGCACCGCCGCGACCCGGAATTCCGGCACGTCCGCGGCCAACGCCAGGAGCTCGGCCTCGGCCTTGGTGCGTGAGTAGTCGCCGTGCGCGCGGGCCGGGTCCGCCGGCTCGGCGCCCAGGCCGGCGGTGGCAGCCCCGGAGTTAGCCACGGATGGGGAGGAAACGAACGCCAGGTCCCGCACGCCGGCCTCGCGGGCCGCACGGAGCAGGCGGCGCGTGCCTTCAACATTCACCTGGTCGAAATCGGCGGCGCGGCCTGTGAACGAGACCTTCGCAGCCAGGTGGATGACCCCCTCGGCCCCGGCGACGGCGCGACGGATGGAGTCGTCATCGGTGACGGACCCGGAGAGGTCCACGGCGCCGGAGACGCCCGCGGGACGGCGCTGGAATGTGGTGACGGCGTGGCCCTGACGCACGAGCACCCGCGCCACTTCACGACCGAGCAGACCGCTCGCTCCGGTGACGAGAACCTTCACGGCTTACCCGGCCGGCCGCCCGCCAGCACCGCCGAAGCCCACCGGGACAAACGGGTCCTGTCAATTTTGGCGTTGTGGCGGATGTCGGTCGGCTGGGAAGGGACAACGAGCACGGCGGAGACGCTGACGCCGGCCAGACGGGCAGCGTCCCGGACGCGCCCTGCGAGCTGCGGTGAGGCGGGGCCGGCACGGCGGACGTGAGGTACAGTCTCGACCACGGCGACGACAGCCTGCGTCCCCGACGGACCGACCCCGACGACGGCCGCCAGTCCGACGTCGTCCAGGCGTTCGATGGCTTGCTCGGCGCCCACGGGCGTGACCACAGCACCCGGCGCCGTCACGACGTGTGCGAGGCGTCCCTCCACCCACAGCCGGCCGGCGGCGTCGAAATGCCCGACGTCGCCGGTGCGGTGCCATCCCGGTGTGCGGACGCTCTCCCGCAGGGTCAGCCAGAGCCTGTCGTAGGCCTCCTTCACATGCGGGGCGCACACGAGGATCTCGCCGGTCACTCCAGCCTCCGTGACGGGGTGGTTCCCAGGCGCGGTGCCGTCCGCAGCGAGCGGGATGACGGCCACGCGGGCGCCGTGGACCGGCCGGCCTACACACACGCCGTTGCCGGCCCCCGCCATGGTTGCGGTATCGGAAGCGGCGGCGCGGATCTGTTCAAGGCTGATGTCGGTCACGGGCAGCGCCTCGGTCATCCCGTACGGGGTGTGCAGCGAGGCCCGGGGCAGCAGCCGCTGCACCTCTTCGAGCAGGGATTCGGGGACGGGCGCGCCGGCGGAGAGCAGCAGGTCCACGCGCCCCAGGGCGTCGTGCCCGGCCCGGACCAAGTTGCCCTTAGTCGCAAGGACGTTGCGCAGCGCGGCAGGCGAGGCGAAGACCACCGTGGCGTCAATGGCCGCAGCGGCGTCAGCCAGCGCGCGGGCCGTCAGAGTGCGGGGCGCGGTGACGTCCATGGCTGGCGTCACCGAAACCGCTCCGAGCGCCGGCCCCAACAGGGCGAACGGCGCGAAGCCCGCCACAAGGCGGCTGCCCGGGTGGACTCCCAGCGTCGCTGCCACGGTATCTCGCATCGCGGCCAGCTGCCGGTGCGTGTAGAGCACGCCCTTGGCGGGGCCGGTGGACCCGGAAGTGAAGAGCACGGCGGCGGGGGCGTCCGGGGCTGGACCATCGATAGGACCTGGATCCTGAGACTGCGACGGCGGTTCGGAGCTGAGGCCGGCTCCGCAGCGGGCGAGGGCGGCGAGGGAGGTCTCGACGCCGAGGAGGCGACGGCGGCTGGATGGCAGCTCCCGCACGCTGATCCGCCGCCCCGGCCAGCCGAGCACCGAAGCAGCCGCAAGCGCCTTGTCGATTCCGATGAGGACATCCGGGGTGGCCCCCTTCACGGCGCGGCTCAGGCCGCGGGTGCCCAGGCCGGCATCGGCCACGACCACCACCGCGCCGAGCCGCAGGCAGGCGTAGAGGACCACGGTCAAATCCACACCCGGCGGAATCATCAGGCTCACCCGGCTGTGGTGCCCTACTCCGACCTCCTGCAGGCCGGCCGCTAGGTCTGCGATGTTCTGTTCGAGCTCCCGCCAGCTGAGCGAGCGGGCGACGCTGCCGTCCGCAGCCATTTCCGCGACGGCGGTGTCCCCGCCGTCGGGTCCTTCCGCGAGTTCGATGAGCGGCGCCCAAAGCGGCGGGATCCCGGTGCCGCGCTGCGGGCGCTCGGCGTCCTCCTTGGGCCCCGGATCGCCGGTCCGGGCGTCCATCCGCTGAAGGTCCGGTGCGCTCTCCCGGCCGAGATCGGCAAGCCACTCGAAGAGGGGGGCGGCGATGTCCCGGTCTTCGGCGAGCAGATGGCCGGCACCCTCGAAGCGGTGAACTTGCGCGTGCGGCAGCCGGCCGATGAGGTCCTTGAGGTAGCGGTCGGAAAAGATCGGGTCGCGCGGGCCCCAGAGCATCAGGGCTGGAACCCTCAGCCCGTGTAGCCCCTCGGCAACGTGGCTGAGCGCGGGGAAGCTCGGATGGGACGGGTCCGCAGGAATGTCCGCGACAAAGTTCCCCACGCCGGCCCGGCGGTCGGCGCCCCGGTAGGGGGCCATGAAGGCGGCGCGGACATCCGGTCCCAGCGGCGGGTGGGCCAGGGAATGCGTCACCCGCAGGAAGGCGTCCGACATCGTCGTTCCCCAGCGGTGCACAGCAGGGTGCAGGGCCAGCCGCAGCGACGCCGGGATGCGGGAGCCTGCGGGCTGGTGGACGGCGGTATTGGTCAGCACCACCCCGGCGAGCTGCTGCGGATGTTCCAAGGCCCAGCCGAGGCTGATCACGCCGCCCCAGTCGTGGCCGACGGTGACGACTTGCTCGCCGAGCGCGAGCGCAGCCGTGAGGTCGCCCAAATCGTTTATTCGATCCGCCAGGCGCCGGAACGTGCCGGAGCGCTCGGAGAAGCCCATATCCAACTGGTCCACCGCCACCACGCGCCACGGATGTGCTGGGTCGGATCCGGCGGCCAGCAGGGTGCGCCACAGGTAGGACCACGTCGGGTTGCCGTGCACGCACAGCAGGGTGCCGGCAGGAGTCAGGCCCTGGTGGGAGAGCTGGGCGCCGTTGTCGAGCAGGTGCCAGCGGCGCATCGTCCCGGGCTCATCCGCGGCGGACGTGGACGCCACGTCGATTTCCCGCGACCATTCGGGGTCGACGTCGGGCCAGTCGGCATTTACCATACGATTTCCACCATGGCGGTGTTCAGGCCGGACCCGACGCCCATGCACAATACGCGGTTGCCGGTTTCGAGGGTGTGCCCTTCGGCGGCGAGAGTCATCGGGAGGGAAGCCGGGCCCACGTTCCCCCAGCGCGGGAACGTGATCGGCACCTTGTCCGGATCCAGGTCTATGGCGTCAATGATGGCCTGCGTGTAGGCATTGCTCACCTGGTGCGTGACGTACCGGTCCATCGAGGCCCAGTCCCACTCTGGCTGGGCCTCTCGCCAGGCATCGACCACGAGCTGCAGGCCACCGTCGAGCAGGCCCTTGGTGTCAGTGGCCATGCCGTCGAGGCCGCCCACGCAGAGTTCATGGTGCTCGGTGCCCGCGCGCATCACGCCACCTATGATCCGATGGCCTCCAGGGTGCTGGTCCGCCGGACCCAGAACGGCCGCGGCGGCTCCGGAGCCCAAGGTGAGCGTGGCGAACTCGCGGTTGAAGTCCGCACGGGTCGTCTCGGGCCGCTGCAGCCGGGCCAGGGTAGCCTCCTGCGTGGCCTGGGCATCCTCACCGTTGACAATCACCGCGTATTTGATCTGGCCGGAGTCGATCATGTTCGCTGCCAGGGTTACGCCGTTGACGAATCCGAGGCACGCGTTGGCCACGTCGAAATTCATGGCCGACGACGGCATGCCAAGTCCGTGGTGGATCTTCACCGCGACCGACGGTTCGAGGCTGCGCCGCGTGACGGAGGTGTTGATCAGTAGGCCCACCTCGGACGCTTCGACGCCGGACTCGGCCAGGGCCTTCGCGCCAGCCTCGATGGCGGCGTCATCGAACGATGTTCCCGGGGCCCACCAGCCCCGGTGCGTGATGCCGGCGACCCGTTCGAGCAGCTTCGAGGGGAACTTCAGCCGCCGCAGTGTGCTAGCCAGCCTGCGGTCGAAATCCGCCGAACTGACAATCCTCGGAGCTTCGACGCTGCTCACCGAAAGCAAAGCGGTGTTGCGGTGTCGGAAGGTTGCATTCCCTATCAAATCAAGCCCCTGTTCGTTTCTGTCCTGTGCCCGGGCGGTTTCTCGCACCTTCGGCACAAGCCCAAGAGCTTAACTATGCCCGGTGCAGATCAGTTCCTGCATATTCCGCCAGCAGCGTCGGCGGAATAGTTCGCGCGTTTTGCCCGGAATTGACGCAGCGCCGCAGTCGATTGTAAGTAACCGGGGCTGTCACCAGGAACGTTGGCCGCATGTGTTCCGGCACGCGGCGGGAATTTTCGGTCGGGGCCGGCGTTAGGTCTGGGTATGAAAGCAATCGTGTACCGTGCCACCGGCGATCCGTCTGTTCTCGAGCTCGTCGACCGCGAGAGCCGCAGTCCGGGGCGCGGGGAGGTGCGCGTAAGGATCATGGTCTCCGCGGTGAATCCCACCGACTGGAAGTCGCGCCGCGGCGCCAAACCGGGCGAGCCCTTGCCCTTCGCGGAAGTCGTGCCGAACCAAGACGGGGCCGGAGTGGTCGACGCTGTCGGACCGGGCGTCGAGGGTCTCTACGTTGGTGACAGGGTTTGGCTGGCCCTGGCTGCCCACCAGCGAGCCGACGGCGGGACAGCCCAGGAGTTCGCCGTGCTGCCGGCCGAACGGGTCCTTCCGCTGCCCGAGAACGCCGGATTCGACCTCGGCGCAAGCCTGGGCGTTCCCGCGATCACCGCCCACCGGGCCCTGACTATCGCCGAGGACGGGCCCCGGAGGCTGCACCCGGGAGCCTTGGACGGCAAAGTGGTCCTCGTCGCTGGAGGGGCCGGCGCCGTGGGCCATGCGGCGATCCAGCTCGCCAAGTGGGCCGGTGCCGTTGTGATCACGACCGTGAGCGGACCGGCGAAGGCTGCACTAGTCACGGCCGCCGGCGCCGATCACGTCATCGATTACCGGCAAACCCACGCGGCCGCAGAGATCCGCCGGATCGCTCCCAACGGCGTCGACCAGATCGTGGAGGTGGCACCCGCGCAGAACGCGGAACTCGACCTAGCAGTGATTCGCAACCGCGGCTCGATCGCGGTCTACGCCAACAACGGCGGCGATCAGATGAACCTGGACGTGCGCAGACATTTCAGCCTCAACGTCCGGTACCAGTTCGTCCTGCTCTATACCGTTGGCATGGCGGCAGTGCAAGCCGCCGCCGAGGACATCAATGCGGCCATCGCCGACGACGCCCTTCCGGTGGGAAAGGCCGCAGGCCTGCCGCTGCATCGCTTTGAACTGGCCGATACGGCTGCGGCCCACGCAGCGGTAGAAGAGAGCATCGTCGGCAAGGTGCTGATCGATGTGTCAGCGGGATAGCCGATAACGCATCGAGTTCGGGTATCGCGGCCGGAAACTCGGTCCTGAAATCCTTGCTTCGTCTTGGCCGAGTCCTATCTGGGTCGGTATGCATCGGCACGGTGGTCGATGCGGTGGATGTAGACGGTGCGCGTTTCTGCGTCGAGGGTGAAAAACACCCGGTAATCACCGCGGCGCGCAGAACGCATTCCCCGTAGTTCGTTCACGAGAGGCTTGCTGAGCCGATGGGGGTTCTCGGCCAGGGCCCCGGTGATGAACTCGACAATGGCGGCGCCGATCTTGCCCGGCAACCGGTTGAAGCCGCCGAATAGCCGGACATTTAGCCGATAATTTATCCTTGCAGTCTTCCGGGCGCAGATTCTCACCGACCGGGCAATCTGAGAAATCCAAGGAGCTCTATGATGACCTCGGTTCCGTCGCCACAGAGAAAAGTCTCGCTCACCGCTGGCGTTCTGTATTTACTTACCTTTGTTTCGATTCCCACGCTCGCTCTGTACGGCCCCGTAAGAGGTGCGGACTACGTCCTCGGCTCAGGGCCGGACACCGCCGCCATCATCGGGGGCATCCTTGAGATCGTCGTCGCCCTAGCCGGGATCGCCACGGCCGTTGTCCTGTTCCCGCTGCTCAAGAAGCAGAATGAATCGTTCGCTCTGGGACTAGTCGCCGCCAGAATTCTGGAATCCGGCACGATCTTCGTCGGGGTGGCGTTCATCTTGTCGATCGTGAGCTTGCGGGAAAGCGGAATTGGAGCCGGGGCCCTGGTCGCCAGTCGTGAGCTCGCCGTACTTTACGACCGGATATTCCTCCTAGGACAAAGCTTCATCCCCGCTGTATGTGACGTTTTGCTGGGAGTCATGTTGTACAAGTCGCGCTTGATACCTCGGCCTCTTTCGCTGATCGGCATCGTCGGGGGACCGGTCCTGGTTGTCGGCTATCTGGCAATACTTTTCGGGGTGATCGATCAACACGGTGCGGCGGCAGGACTGGCCGCACTGCCGGTGGCTTTTTTTGAGTTTTCGCTTGGAGTGTGGCTCATCGTCAAAGGATTCGCCCCTGAGGCTCTTCTCGCACTTGAGTCGAAAAACTAGCTGCTCAGAACCCGGGCGGCAGCAGCCCTGTTGAAATCCGTGCCGCCGCGTCGAGGATTTCCTCCTCATCGGCGTCGAGGTCGCGCGCTGCGATGCCGAGCATGTTGATGGTCAGGAGAGCGAACCGGACGCGAAGCTGATCCTCGACGCTGGCCCCCGGTGGCGTAAGGATCGAGAAGAGCTCGACGACGGCGGCCGCCATCCCCTCGCTCTGCCCGGATTCTGACTTGAGTTCCCGGACAAGCCGGTAGTTGGAACCGAGGAATCGGAACATCCGGAGGCCTTGGGCGTGCACGATCTCGGTCCATCGGGTGATGACGGTCCTGCGCAGCTCCGGGCCGGACTCCTGCGTCCGCGCCCAGTCGACCAGATCCGTGATCTGCCCGCGCATTGTTTCCATCAGGGCCCGGAGGATGTCTTCCTTGCTCTTGAAGTGGTAGTAGAGGGCGGCCTTGGTAAAGCCGAGCTCCTCGGCTATCTGTCGCATCGACGTCGACTCATAGCCCTGCTCGGAAAACAGGCGCAAGGCAACCGCCTGGATGTTTTCCCGGGTCCCGCTCAGGGGCGGGACGGGAGTGCCATTTGCAAGTGTCATCGTTGAGTACTTCCTTCTTCGTGCGGCCATCTTGCCAACTAACCGGCCGGTAAGTACCATACTAACCGTGCGGTAAGTGAACCGCAAAAGAACTTCCTAAGGATGTCCCCTATGAAAGCTGACCAGGATCCGCTTCCCACGCGGCTTACGCCCCGGCAGATCGTCACCGCCATGAGCGGGCTGATTATTGCCATGCTGCTTGCCCAGTTGGACAACATGATTGTTGCCCCCGCTCTTCCGACGATCGTGGGGGAGCTGGGCGGCATGGACCATCTGGCTTGGGTCACCACCGGGTCTCCGGAGATCATCGGGCTGGGCGTGACGGCCGCCGTCGGGCTTGTCCTCTTCCTGGTCATCGAGAACAAGGCCGCCGAGCCGGTCATTCCGCTTCGCCTGTTCAGCAGCAGCAACTTCTCCCTGGCCAACGCGCTTGGCTTCATCGTGGGGTTCGCCATGTTCGGCGGCATCACTTTCCTTCCCCAGTTCCAGCAGTACGTCCAAGACCAGTCGGCCACCAGTAGCGGGCTCTTGCTGATGCCCATGATGATCGCGGCCATGATCGTCTCGCTGGGCGGCGGGCTTCTGGTCACCCGGACCGGGCACTACAAGTCACTCCCGATCGCAGGGTCCGCGCTCATGGCGGTAGGCCTGTTCCTGTTCTCGACCATGGGCTGGACACCCCGGCCTGGCAGTCGGGCGTATACATGGCGGTTCTCGGTGCGGGCATGGGCTGCATGATGCAGACCACCAACCTGATCGCCCAGAACAGCGTGGACATCAGGGATATCGGCGCGGCCACGGGCACCAGCACTTTCGCCCGGAACATGGGCGGATCGCTCGGGATCTCGGTTCTCGGGTCGATCTACGCCAGCCGCCTGGCCGACACCATGGGCAAGGCCGGCGGCGCCGGCAGCCTCCACCAGAGCGGTCAGATCACGCCTGCGGCCCTGCACTCATTGCCCGCGGCAATCCAGGCCCTGTTCAAAACGGCCGTCACCAGCGGCATCCAGAGCGTTTTCCTCTGGGCGTCGATTGTTGCCGCAGCGGGCTTCGTCCTTGCCCTGTTCATCAGACACGTCCCGCTGCGTGGCCACACAACCACCCCTACCGAGACTGTAGAAGCGACCGCGGAGGAACTCGCCTTCTGAGACCTCAGCATCCGAGGACGGCGTCTGGGGTCACGCTGAACATTCGGCTCTTGGATGTGACCGACCCAGCCGCCATCGAGCGGGAAATCGCCTACTGCATCGGCTCTAGCTGGTGACGGCGTTGGCCCTTGGTCAGGGCTGGATGTTTTCCAAGTCCGCGAGGAGGCTCGGGTGCGTCGGCTCCCAGCCAAGCATCTGACGTGTGTGGGCGCTTGAAGAAGGCTGATCGGCAGCGAAGATCGGGCCGAGCGTGCCAAAGGTTTCCTGTGCCACCGTCCGGACCGGTAGTTCGAGCCGCCGGCCGATGACTGTTGCGATGTCGCGTACAGCGTCGCCTTCGTCGGCTACGGCGTGCCATGAAGTTCCGGCGGGTGCCTGTTCCAGGGCCAGCCGGAAGAGGACCGCAGCGTCGAGCGCGTGTACGGCCGGCCATCGCTGGGCGCCGTCTCCTGGATAGCCGGACACTCCGGTACGGCGAGCGATAGCTGTCAGGATGCCGGCGAAACCGCCCCTGCCGTTGTTGTGGACCGTGCGTGGCATGCGAACGGCACTGCTGCGGACTCCGCGGGAGGCAAGATCCAGGACCGCCATGACGGTGCGTCCGCGACCGCCTACCATCCCATCGGTCGGTGGTGGGTCGCTCTCGGTGGAGGCGCGGGCTGCTACGTAAGGCGTACCCGAGGCCGTGACTAGCGGGCGGTCGCTGCCGAGAAGTTCCTCGCCCATAGTCGCGAGCGCGGCACTTTCTTCGCCAACCGCCCGGGCGAAAGCATCGGGGCTGCTGAAGTCGTTGGCGAAGGCCAAATGGATCACCCCGTCGGCCTGGGCGGCTCCGATGCGAAGCGCGTCCAGGTCCGCGAGGTCTCCCCGATGGGGTTCTGCGCCGGCCGACTCAACCGCGTGGGCGGATATATCTGATCGGGCGAGCGCGAGGACGGTGTGGCCGTTGCCAAGCAGCTCGGCGACGACGGCCGAGCCGATTAGGCCGGTGCCGCCGGTGACGAAGACGTGCATGGAACTCTCCTTAAGAGTGATGGGAGACTTGTCCCATCATGATACTCGATGACGGGACAAAAGTGCCATCATGTAGGATTGATTTATGGCTCGATGGGAACCAGGGGCACGCGAACGGCTCGTAGTTGCTGCCGTCGACCTGTTCACGGAGCAGGGGTACGACGACACCACGGTGGCGCAGATCGCAGAGCGCGCAGGTGTCACGAAGAGCACCTTTTTCCGGTACTTCCCCGATAAACGTGAACTCCTGGTGGCCGGGCAAGAAACGTTGAGCCGGCTGCTTGCCGAGGGGATTGCCGATGCGCCTGTCGACGCCAGCCCGCTCGAGGCGGTCGCTGCGGGCCTGGAGCGTGTGTCGGGCGCTATGGGCCCAATGAACCGCGACCTTGGCCCTCGCATGAAGGCCGCCGTAGCTGCCAGCGCCGAGCTCCAGGAGCGGGACGCCCTCAAGAGTGTTGGCCTCGCGGCCGCCATGACAGCCGCCCTGATCGCCCGCGGTGTGCCCGACCCGACGGCCCATCTCGCGGGCGAATTTGGTGTACTGGCATTCAAGCGGGGCTATGCCGAGTGGTCCGAAAGCGACCGGGGGGCCAAAGACAAGCTCGCGCAATACACTTTGGCGGCCTTGGACGAGCTGCGTGCAGCGAGCGCGTCGCTGGCATGACGATCTACCGGATGGATCACGCCGGCGTCGTAAGCGGTTGACGTCGGCACAGCAGGGCCGTCACGTTATCGTTGGTCCAACACAACTGATCTGGAGGGCGCATGCCGTACGTCGTTGACTTTAAGAATGTTTCTACTGTCGGTCTGGAATCATCTGCGGTCCCCGAAGCCCTCGCTGGGTTACGCGCCAACGAGGGCCGTTACTACAGCAACAAGTACGGCAACGTCTTCGCGGTGAGCCCTGCCAGTGAGGCTCCCGAGGTGGTCGACCGGGTGAGCCGCATCCTCAAGGAGGAGCGCGATATCGTCATAGGCTCCCGCCCGCTTGAAGCAACTGCCTTCGAAGTCGACGGTTTGCGGATGGATTACGTGTTCTACGAGTCGGAGCTGTCGATCAACGTCATGTACAGCATCGAGGACGGCGGGAAGCGAGCTGTCGGATTCAAATTGGCCGATGGCATGGAGATCCCGGAGGAACTGGCATCAAAATTCAAGTTCGCTCGCCAGAAATCAAAGCTGGCGGGGGTAATCCGCGGCTCCTACTTCGTCATTAAAGGCGAGTACTGAACAGCTGCAGTCCTACGCCCGGTGGCTCGTCGACCACCGAGAACGTGAACCTCAGAGGAGTCCGTCTACACGATCACCCGGAGACGCGTAGCGCGCGCCGGCCGAGAGCCCAGACGACCAGAGCGAGGACGATGGCGGCCGAGCCGATGATGATGACACCGGTCCAGCCGCCCGCGTGCCAGATGAGCGCTGTGGTCGCCGATGCGATGGCCCCGGCGATGAAGTTCGTAGTGATCAGGGCGGTGTTCATCCGGCCGCGGGCGGTCGCGGAAATGCTCAACAGCCGGGTTTGGCTGAGCACGTTGGTGGCCTGCACACCGATGTCGAACACTACGATCGCGATCAGCAACACGATGATGGAAGCTTGCCCGAGCCCGGCCAGGATGAGTCCGACCAGGACAAGCGCGAAGGCCGCCCCGCTGGCCGGTACGGACAGGCCGCGGTCGTGGAGCCGCCCGGCACGGCGCGCCAACAGCGCCCCGGCCAGCCCCGCGAGGCCGACGAGTCCGATCGCGCCGACCGAGTAGGAGAACGGCGGGGCGCTGAGCAGCAGGGTGAGCGCCGTCCAGAACATCGTGAACACGCCGAAGTTGAGGGCGCTCAGGATCAGGGTGATCGGGACTGCGCGGTGGACGCGGACCGAGCGGAACACCGAGAGGAGCAACCGTCCGTACGGCACCGCGACGCGGTCGTCCTGGCTGGGCAAGGCGCGCCACAGCAGCACCGCGAAAACCCACGCCGCGACCCCAGCGACGACGTAGATCGCACGCCATCCGAAGTATTGGGCAACGCCGCCACTGATGGTGCGGGAGAGCAGGATCCCGATCATGGCGCCGGAGGCGATGGTCCCCATCACATGACCGCGCTGGGCGGGTGCGGCGAGGTCGCCGGCGAGCGGGGTGAGCAGCTGCGCGCTGACCGAGGTGACGCCCGCCAGCGCCAAGGCCACCAGCAGCAGCGCGTGCCCGGGAGCCAGAGCAGAGCCGAGCAGGGCGACCCCCGCCAGGACGAGCATGGTCGGGATCAGCCGGCGGCGCTTCAGGACGTCGCCCAACGGCACCACCGCGAAGATGCCGACGGCGTACCCGACCTGGGTCACGGTGACGAACAGGCCGGCCTGCTCGTTCGGCACCCGCAGGTCGTGTGCGATGTCCTCTAGCAGCGGCTGTGCCAGGTACAGGTTCGCGACCGCGAACGCTGCTGCCACCGCGAAAAGGAACGTCGTGGCCGGACTGATGCCCGCATGGCGGACTATCGCGCCGTTGCCCAGGGCTGCAGGCTGCGGTTTGGCTTTCGGGGCAGACGATTCCATGAGGACTCCTTCGCAAATGGCAAGTCGACGAGTATCGACGACAGGAACCAGTCAACCGGCGCAGCCCGACTGTAACCAGTCATGCTCTTTACGTGTACTGCCAGTGCACCCCAGGCGCAGGAGGCGTCGGTGGATCAGGCTCGAGGCTGGGGACCAGACTCCGGCTGGGGTGTGAGGGCCAGGCCTGCCCAGTAGGCGCAGGCGCTCGTCGGTGGGGCTGCCAGGCGCGGCCGTGTAAGCGAACATGAACCACTCCGGGTCTGCGGGCAGATCCATCGCCTCGTACTGCAGTTCGAGATCGCCGACGACAGGGTGGTGGAGCCGCTTCACACCGGTGCGGTGGTGGCGCACGTTGTGCGCGGACCAGCGTCTCCGGAACGCGTCGCTGCGGGTCACCAGCTCACCGATCAGATCCGTCAGCTGCTTGTCGTGCGGGTTCTGGCCCGCGTACGTGCGGATCGTCGCCACGGTGTCATCGGCCCCCTGCTCCCAGTCCACGAAGAAGTTGTGCGAGGCAGGGTTGAGGAACCAGAACCGGGCGATGTTGCCCTGGTTCACCGGATCGTCTAGGACCGGTGCGTAGACGGCTCGCGCCAGCTGGTTCGAGGCGATAAAGTTCATCCGGCGGTCGCGCACCCAGACCGGCACCGTCACGGAGTCCAGAAACAGTTGCAGACTCGGCCGCACCGACGGCTCAGCAGTCCGGCGTCGGTTCCGAGGCCGCTCCGGTCCCGCTGCGCGCGCCAGGGCCTCCAGATGGTCTGTCTCCGCTTCGTCGAACCGTAGAGCACGCGCGACCGCGTCCAGGATCTCCGGGGACACCCCGGCCAGATCGCCGCGCTCTATCCGAGCGTAGTACTCGGCGCTCACTCCGGCCAGCATCGCGACCTCCTCGCGGCGCAGACCCGGTACCCTGCGGCGACCCCCGCCGATGATGCCGGCCTGATCGGGCATGATCCGGTCCCTGCGCGTGCGCAGGAATTCGTTGACCTCTGTGCGTTGATCCATGATTACCACGATACGGCCGGTCCTCTCGGCCAGGGAGGTACTGCCAATACGCGTAAGAGACGTGCTCGCTGGGGGAGGATCACCTGCTGTCCGTGTTTAACCGCCCTGCGGTTCCCGGTCACGGCTCCAGGCGTGCGCCAAAGCCGCCTTTACTTTCCGTCAGTTGTTGACGGCCGCGTAGAGGTTCAGGCTGCCGGAGAACACGATCCAAGACAGGTACGGCAGCATCAGCAGCCCGGCCGTCATGCTGATCGGGCCGAATCGCACCACAGTGGCTGCCACTGCCACGGCCAGAGCGGCGATAACGACTAGGCCCAGCCACAGTGCTGCCGAGCCCCAGATGGGGTACATGCCGAAAAACGTCGGTGCCCACGCGAGGTTCAGCAACATCTGAACGGCATAGGCGCTCATGGCGCCGCGGGTGGGGGCCGATCGCTGCCTCCACACAAGCCACGCTGCCACCGCCATCGCCGCATACAACGCGGTCCAGACTGACCCGAAGACCCAGCCCGGCGGTGTCCACGGCGCTTTGTAGGCCGCTGCGTACCACCCCGAGGCGTTACCGACAATTGCCAAGGACCCCAGCGCCGAGGCTGCGAAAGACACTGCAAGGAAACCGACGAGAGCGGCGGCCTCACCACCAAGTCCACGTTTGCCCGACACCAGGCCTCCACGGGAGTGTGTTACTTCGACGACGTGACCAACCCGGGGGCGGCCGAGCCGGTCTTCTGCTGCAATAACGGTCGATCCACCTCTACGAGAGTCCAATCCGCCAACCGCTCCTCAGAAAACCCGGCGTCCATGCACCCACACTACCGACTGGCACCTCATGAATCGTTGCATCGGGCTTTACTTCGCGGCTCCGGGCTGGACCGGCACGAAGTCGATGCCCGTCTGCACCTTCTTTTTCGGACCCCTGGAGAATCCTCTGGCATCGAGATGATTACCAGCCCGGTACGCGGCCAATGCGTCGTCGTAGATTTCATTGAGTCTCTGCCCGGTGAAGACTTCCTGGGTCCCGTCGGTGAAGGTAATGGTCACGGCGGCGCTCACGGGAAAATGCCTTTTCATCCGGATGAAGCCTTCGGAATCCTGTTGGAGAGATATCAAAGAGTGTCCACGCTTTCGGGTTTGGTTGTCTCCAGTCTGGCCTATGGTCGGGCATTTAGTTGCAGAGGCGAGGGACCGCGGCGCTCTTGGCAATGGAACTGAAAGCACCACTTCTTCACCGCACCGCGTGTCGGCGGGCAGAGGGAACGGCGGCGCCGTAGAGATAGAGCGATATGAAAATTACATTCCGCCGCCACCTCGCCGCCGCGTCCGTTGCCGTCTCCCTGCTCGCGGTGGTGACCGCCTGTTCGACGACGGCCCCACACTCCGCGTCGGGTGTGGTCCCTGCCAACATCGCACCCGCCCCAACGGCGGGAACTCAGGCCGGGGCCGTCAAAAAGGTCCACTCGCCCGGGATCGTCGCCATCGACGAACAACTGACCGCCAGCCAGTGCTCCGCCCGGGTGGTGGACGCTGCGCTTGGCCAGTATCTGCCGGACCCGGCCTGCACCCCTGGCGCCACGGACCCCTCTATCACCCAGGACAACATCGGCTCGACCATTTGCAAGAGCGGCTACACGGCCACGGTTCGCCCTCCAGCCTCGGCCACGGACAAGATCAAGCAGGAAAGCCTGCGCGAATACGGCCAGAACACAGTCCACACGACAGAATATGACCACCTGATCTCCCTCGAGCTCGGCGGCACCAACTCAGTGTCCAACCTGTGGCCGGAACCGAACCAGAACGGCGCCACAGGAACCACTAACCCGAAAGACGCCGTGGAAAACACCCTGCACAAAGCCGTCTGCGACCAGAAGGTGAAGCTGACCGACGCGCAGAACGCGATCGCCCACGATTGGGTCACCGCTTTGAAGGACCTCGGCCTGTAATCACGCCGGCGTCGGGAGTGACGCGGTAGAACGGGCGTCAAGCGTCCATCACCGGGTACGGGGGTGTCTGGCTGTCCTAGGACTGGCAGGGCCACGCGCCAAGGTTGGTCTCTGTTCTAGTGTCGAATCGACACCGCGAGTCCTAAACAGGCTTTCCCGGCGACGCCGGAGGGCCTCGATCAGGGCGTCAGGTGCGAAGCGCCAAGCTATTCGAGGGAGTATCGATGAGAATTGCAGTTACCGGTGGAAGCGGAAAGCTGGGCCGGCATGTAGTGCGCCGGCTCGCGGAGGATGGGCACCGGGTGCTGAACCTGGACCGTGCGGGCGAGAGGAGCCCGGGTCTGGCGATCGTGGATCTGCGTGATTACGGCCAGGTCGCGGACGTGTTCATGGGACTCGATGACAGGCATGACGGCTTCGATGCGGTGGTGCATCTGGGTGCCATCCCGGCGCCGGGCATCATTCCGGACGCCGCGACGTTTGAAAACAACATGCTCTCCACATACAACGTGTTCCAGGCGGCCCGCCGGGCCGGCATCAAGAAGGTTGTCTACGCCTCGAGTGAGACGGTGCTGGGCCTCCCGTTCGACGTCGACCCTCCCTATATCCCCGTGGATGAGGAATACCCGGCCCGGCCGGAAAGCACCTATTCGCTGGTGAAGCACCTGGAAGAGCAGATGGCGATCGAGTTGACGCGCTGGGACCCGGAATTGAGCATTGTGGGCCTCCGGTTCTCCAATGTCATGGACGTAGAGGATTACGATCGGTTTCCGTCCTTCGACTCCGATGCCATGCTGCGCAAGTGGAACCTGTGGGGGTATATCGATGGCCGCGACGGCGCGCAGGCCGTGGCGCGGGCCCTTGAAAACGGCAAGCCGGGGTTTGAGGCGTTCATCATCGCCAATGCTGACACTGTGATGAGCCGGTCCAGTGCCAGCCTGGCGGCGGAGGTGTTTCCCGACGTGAAGGTGATCAAGGAACTGGGGGAGCACGAGACCATGCTCTCCATCGACAAGGCGAGGCGGCTGTTGGGCTTCGAGCCGGAACACACCTGGCGAAGCTATGACTCGAAACGCGCTACACCCACCGAGGATTGAGGAACATCATGGAATATCGCACTTTGGGCAACAGCGGCGCCGTGGTATCGAACTACGCACTGGGAACCATGACGTTCGGGGCCGAGGCAACCGAGGAAACATCCCGCGCCATTCTGGACAGCTATATTGCAGCCGGAGGCAACTTCATCGACACTGCCGACGTCTATAGTGCCGGCGCGTCGGAGGAGATCATCGGGCGGTGGCTGGCCGAACGGCCAGATGCCCGGGACCGCGTGGTGCTGGCCACCAAGGGCCGATTCCCAATGGGAACGGCCCCGAACGACGTCGGCACATCCCGCCGCCACCTCAGCCGGGCGTTGGATGACTCGCTGCGCCGCCTCGGCGTCGAGCAGATCGACCTTTATCAAATGCACGCCTGGGACCCGATTACACCGCTGGAGGAGACTTTGCGTTTCCTGCACGACTCCGTCAGCAGTGGCAAGATCGCCTACTACGGCTTTTCCAACTTCCTGGGATGGCAGTTGACCAAGGCCGTCCACGTGGCCAAGGCCTTTGGCTGGAGTGCACCGGTGACCCTGCAACCCCAGTACAGCCTGCTGGTCCGCGAGATCGAATCGGAAATTGTTCCGGCTTCACTGGACGCGGGCATCGGGCTGCTGCCGTGGTCACCGTTGGGTGGCGGCTGGCTCTCGGGCAAGTACAAGCGGGATGAGCCGCCCACAGGTGCCACCCGCCTCGGGGAAAACCCGGAACGCGGCATGGAGGCGTGGCAGGCCCGCAACGATGACCCACGCACGTGGGACGTTATCGGGACTGTGGAGAAGATCGCCGCAGACCATGGCGTCAGTGCCTCCCAAGTGGCGTTGGCGTGGCTGGCGGACCGGCCTTCCGTGACCTCCGTGATCCTCGGCGCCCGTACCACTGAACAGCTGGCGGACAACTTGGCTGCGGCAGGCCTGGAGCTCAGCCCCGAGGAAACCGACCGGCTCACCCAGGCCAGCCAACCGCGCGTCGGCGTCTATCCGTACGGCCCCATGGCCCAGAACCAGCGCAGCCGGAAAATCGAGGGCGGCCGGTAGCACGTGCAGGACGTGTAGGACGCTCGACGGATAGTCGGGAACATCAAGCAAGTAGGGAGAGTGCTGGACAATCATGGAATTCAGATACTTGGGTAACAGTGGCTTCAAAGTCTCGGAAATTACGTTCGGCAACTGGCTGACCCACGGCTCGCAGGTGGAGAACGACGTCGCCGCCCAGTGCGTCCGCGCGGCGCTCGACGTCGGCATCAGTACTTTTGATACGGCAGACGTTTACGCAAACACCGCGGCCGAGACGGTCCTGGGCGAGGCGCTGAAAGGGGAGCGCCGCGAGTCTTTGGAGATCTTCACCAAGGTATTCGGCCCCACCGGCCCCAAAGGCAAGAACGATCTGGGGCTGTCCCGCAAGCACATCATGGAATCGATCAACGGCTCCCTGTCCAGGTTGCAGACCGACTACGTGGACCTTTACCAGGCCCACCGCTTCGACTTCGAAACGCCATTGGAAGAGACCATGCAGGCGTTCGCGGACATCGTCCGCCATGGCAAAGCGCTGTACATCGGTGTGAGCGAATGGACGGCCGAACAGCTCCGCGAAGGACATGCGCTATCCAAAGAATTGGGCTTCCAGCTGATTTCCAACCAGCCGCAGTACAACATGCTGTGGCGGGTCATCGAAGCGGAGGTGGTTCCGGCGTCGGAAGAGCTGGGCGTTTCCCAGATCGTCTGGTCTCCGATGGCGCAGGGTGTCCTTAGCGGAAAGTACTTGCCCGGTGAGCCGGCCCCTGATGGCAGCCGCGCCACGGATGCGAAAGGCGGGGCGAAAATGATTGAGCGGTGGATGCGCGATGACGTGCTCACCGGTGTCCAGAAACTCAAGCCAATCGCGGAGGAAGCCGGGCTGTCCATGCCGCAGCTCGCGGTCGCCTGGGTGCTGCAGAATCCAAACGTAGCTTCGGCCATTGTGGGTGCATCCCGTCCCGAACAGATCGCGGACAGTGCGGCGTCTGCCGGGGTGAAGCTTGAGGCGGACGTCATGGAGCAGATCGACGCCGCGATAGGTGCGTTAGCCGAGCGCGATCCTGCGAAGACGAAGGCTTCTTCCCCGGCAACTCGGGAAGCTTAAAGTCCTTAAAGGCGCGGCCAGTTCCGGGTGCAGCCCGGGACTCCGCCTCCCGCGCATCGAACGGGGAGGCGGAGGCCGGCCTTCAGGATGGCCCGGGTTGTCTTCATCCGGCGTTCCTTCGCGCTGCTGGGATGCGACTCCGTGATTGCCCATGTCAATGCGACGGCGAGAGCCTAGAGTTTGCCAAATATTGCTCTGAATTGTAAGCCGTGCCGGCTGGCAACTTACGGCAAGAGCCAGCAAGCTAGATACAGGGGGTAATGAGGGGCGTGAGCGAAACGCGCTCACGCCGCACGGAAAGGTCCCCAAAATTCCAACACCAAAACGGCGACTCGATCCCTTGATCCGCAGGTACTTCAAACCCGGCGAGCCCACCCTCGCCGATGCCAAAGGGCTGGGCGAGCTAAAGCCGGTCGAGCCGGCCGCTCGGCGGGCGGGTGTCCCGCTGCTTGGTGATGGCCAGGTCTACGTGATGAAGCGCGGAAGGGACTACCACACCAGGTGGTGCCAGGCTGTGGCCGACAAATGGGGCCAAGCCCCCAGGGGACTTCTCGTGACGATGCTGGCCGACATCGGGGGGCGAACCCAGTGCAAAGAATGCGCTCGGCCGTTGAAAGCAGCGACGACGTCGTCTGCGAGGGATGACCAAATGCAATCCGGACCCGGCCCGGAACCGCCGTTGCCTAATGCTGTCATCGCGCTGAAAGTCATGGGGGTCGCCCATGGAGTGCTCGTTCTGGCAGCGGGGCCGGAATATCGGGAACAGCTCAGGGCGACCGCAGTGGAGCCGGCGACACCCCTCTATGTAGACGGGCGACGCGACGGCATAGTCGCGCGGTTGGACGTTGGCCGCCCTGAACCGCTCCCTGGTCTGTCAGGCTGGACCCCCGTGCCACTTTCCGGAGTGGACCGTACCAAGTGCACTTGCGGCGCCCGCTGCAGCGGTCAGCGACTAAACCCTATGCGGTGGCGTACGTTGAACCGGCGCCGCCGGCTTAGTGCACGGCAGTGAGGTGGACAGGCCTTCCTGCCTCAGGTCTCCGCCGGTTTCTTCTTCTAAACATGCATGTACCTGTTACCTCATGTCAATACCTCCGGGAAGGGGCATTCGTCGCCTCAGTTGAATATCTCCGGTTGGGTCGGCGGTTCCAGTCCTCGTTGACGGGGGGTTTCACGGGTGCGGGCTGCTTGGCCGTGGCGAGGGTTTCGAGCCGGCCCGTGAGGGACAGGATCTGCCGGGACAGGGCGGCAGGTCTGATCTTCTTGTATTCGGTGTTCATGCGGAGCACGGCCATAGGTGAGACCCTGGGGTCGGCTTTCGTGCGTCTGTGCGGGGTTGCCGGAGCGTCGTGCTTCTTGGTGACCTTGGATCCGACGCGGATTTTGGCGATGAGCTTCTGCTGGGGCAGCAGGTAGTTGGTGAAGATCCGGTCCAGTTCCCAGACCTGGTTCAGCAGCTCCGGTTCCGCGGCGGTGTCGTAGCGGAGGTAGCCGACGAGTTCACGGACCCTGGCCCAGTTCTTCTGCTCCACGTGGGCCCCGTCGTTCTTGTTGCCGGACCGGGAGCGGGTGAAGGTGATGTGGTGTTCCAGGCAGAAATCGAACAGATGGTTGTTGATGAACTCGCTGCCGTTGTCCGAATCGATGCCGATCACGGGAAAGGGAAACACCGACAGGACGTGCTGCAGGGCAGCGAAGACGTGCTTCTGCGCCCGGTTGGGCACGGACCGGTTCACCGTCCAGCCCGTGGCGATGTCGGTGACGGTCAGCGTGAAGCAGAACTGCCCGGAGTTGTTGGACCCTTCATGGCCGACCAGGTCGATCTCCACGAACCCGGGCACGGCATCATCCCACTGCGCCCAGGTCCGGATCGGGATCTGGGATTTCAGCAAGGACCCGGGCTTGGTGTGGGAGCGCCCCCTGGGCAGCAGCTTGGCCCGTTCCCCGGCCAGCCGCCTGTCGATCGTTGCCGCGCTCATCCGCGCCAGCAGGGCCGCCTGCGGATCCGTGACCTGCAGCGCTCCCTCGTCCCGCAGCATCGGAACAAGTTCAGGCATCTCCGCCGCCAGCAGCCGTCCGGCCGGCGCCCGCAGCACCGCCCAGCACTGCACCAGACCTGGCTGCAGATCCGCCCCGTACACCGGAGCCCGGCCCGCCCGCACCGGACGCGGCCTGGGCGGATCAAGGGCATGCCGCAGCACCGCCCGCGCATAGTCCCGGTGCCAGCCCGTCAGCTCGACCAGCTCGTCCAGGATCCTGCCCTTCCGGAGCCGATCACCGGCCCGGCTGCTTCGTCACGGCCTTGCGTTCGGCCATCGTCAGTCCCATCCACCCTGCGTAACCCGCGACCGCCCGCCCGGCAACCCCGAACCGCCCGGCAACCCCGAACCAGCCGGAGAAATACTTATGAGGCAACGTATGCCCCTTCGCGGAGGTTTTTTACGAGTCAACTCGGGGCATTGCAAGTTGTCTATATGTTGCCTAGCGTGTGGTTTGTGGGCGGTCCGGCGCGGCCGTGAGGTGGTCTACCGCGTGGCCGACCAGCACGTCGCACATGTGGTCGCGGATGCTTTCGCCCATGTCCAGGAGGCGCCGGGAGCCGGTGCCGCAAGCGATACCAAAGGAGCCCATCACCATGTCTGATACTGACCTGCATGCAGAGCATTCCGTCGCCGAGCACACGGGCGCCCAACACACCCACGGCGCCGACTGCGGCCACGAGGCCATCCAGCACGGCGACCACACAGACTACGTCCACGACGGACACAACCACGCCGCGCACGGGGACCACTACGACGAACACTGACACTACAACGAATGCCGAATCCGTCCAGGGCGGGAGTCCGGACAACGCTGGAGGACCTTGCCGAGGGCCAGGACGCGAGGTGTCCTGGCCCTCGGCATGCTCCGCGCGCTAGTCGCTGTCCAGCTGGCATCACTCACGTGTTTCCCTTATTTGACGCAGGGGATGGAGCCGCCTTGAAGGGCACCGGTCGAGTCCGCGTAGGTGTTCGTCGTGGGGGTTGGGGCCGGGGCAGGGTTTCCGGCCGCAGGGGTTGATGCCGGGGCTGCCGGTGTTGCTGCGGGCGCCTGGGCTTCGGGAGCCGTGGCCTGGCTGCCCGGGTCCCCTGCTGCGGTGTTTGCTGCCGATGTGGGGGCGGCCTGTGTTGTTGGTGGCGCGGGCGTGAGGAGTTCCTTGACGGTGGCCTGGACCCTGGTCGATGTCGACGGTGTTGATGGAGGCGCCTTCCGGGGACCAACCGAATCCCGTGATGGGCAGGGTGGTGAACGCGATGTTCCCGCCGGTCAGGGAGGTGGCCTGCTGGGCAAGCTCGATGAGGTTCAATTCGGAGTCGACCACGATGTTTTTGCTGACCGCGTCCAGGACTCCCTGCATTTTTCCGATGTCGGTGAAGGTTCCGGCTTGTTTGAGCTGGTGGGAGACGGAGGCGATGAAGGCTTGTTGGCGGCGTTCGCGGTCCAGGTCAGAGAATTGGTAGTTCGGGTCGGTGGTGTCGCGGCGTTGCCGGACGAACGCCATGGCTTGTTTTCCATCGATCTGCTGCATCCCGGCTTTGAAGTCAGCTCCGGAGAAAGTGTCCTGAGTGGCCTTGTTGATACACACGGTGATGGGTGCGATGGCCTGTGCAGTCTGGTAGAACGCGGCCATGGTGACTTCGAGGAAGTGATCGATGTGGACGTTGTTGCCGAGGAACTGGGTGACGGTGGCGATTTCGGCCTTGCGGCCGGCGTCGCGGGCTGCCTGGTAGGTGGTGTCGTCGTCGGCCTTGCCGGCGTTGATCAGTGACGTCTTTGCGGCGTCGAATCCGTAGCCGTAGGCTTCTTTGATTTTGGCTTTGAACGGCCCGCTTCCGGGGACCCCGGTCACGTCGACGTAGTCGTCGCGAGGGATGGAGATGCCGGTGGCCTTGGATCCGTCCGCGGGGATGTGGATGAGCATCAGGACGTTGGAGTTATAGCCGCCGATGCTCGCATCCCCAGCGTGGAGCGCGTCGTACATTTCCGGCGGAAGCGGATGACCCTGCTCATCAACACGGGTGTCCAACCCCATGACCAGGATGTTCGTGTCACTGGGTCAACTTCGGGACATTCTGTCCGGCCAAGGCATCGGAACGGTGGAGATTGCCGTTGAAGTTCAGCGCCGTGATGCCCACAAAAGCAAGAGTTCCAACCACTAATGCGGCAACGGACAAGACCGCGATGAGGGTGATCCGCCGACGCCGGACCTTGCGTCGACGGTCCCGCTGCAGGAGCTGCTCGTACAGCGAGGAAGGTTGCCCGTTGTTGGTTTGGGTCATCAGTTTCTTCACATTCGGGAGGGACCGGGTGACGGCTGTCTTAGGTAGTGAAACACCGCCACCACCGGCGCCTGTTCTCTAACCATGATTGCATTCCCCGGCCCGCTAGGCGGAAGCCAGGGACTTCGTCAGGATTGTCGCGCCGACGCCGGCCAGCACGGTACCGGATCCGCCGGTGATGATCCGGTTCACCCTGGGGCGGGCCAGTGCCGTTGAAATCTTCTTGAGCGCATGTACCAGCACGACATACCAGATCAACGCGGTGAGGAGGAAGATCCCCGCCATCAACGCGTGCTGTCCCAAAGGGGGAAGCGGGGCGAGATTGAATTGAGGGAAAAGGGACAGATAGAAGACGGCCACCTTGGGGTTGAGCAGGTTGCTCACCATGCCCTGCACGAAGGGTGAGTCCGCGCGGAACCAGAACTTTGGTTCCGACGTCGTGGCTTGACTGCGGGGGCGGCCGAAGGCCTCCAGGAGGGCGCGGGTCCCCAGATAGAGCAGGTACGCAGCACCTGCGATCCTGATGGCGTTGCCGAGAATTTCCGACGCTCCCAAGAGCGCCGTGACTCCGAGCACGGCGAGTAGGGCCAGAATCGTGTTGCCGACCATGATTCCGATTGCTGTGGTTGCCGCTGATCCGGGTCCGCGCGGAGCGTTTTTTAGCACAAGGGCAAAATCAGGGCCGGGAACCAGGACCACGACGACGCAGGTCAGCGCAAAGGCCATCAGCTGTTCGACCATTAATGACTGCTTTCGGAGGATTGGATCTTCGGCCCGAACCAGCCAGCGGCCGGACACATGCCCGGACGCGAAGATACGTCCCTGGCCGTAGCTTAGGTTGACTGCCACCTGTTGCCTTGAAAAGTGTAGCCGCGTCCGGCGGGGGAGCGCGATCGACGACGGAGCCACCCGCGCCGGTGACACCGCGGAGGGTACCATGGGCGGCAGCCACAGCAGCGGCTACTGCCAGGTTGCAGGCGTCCGGCCGCTTTGCTTGGGTGCTGACTTAGCTCATCCGGCGGGTGTGTTCAGGGTCGGGAGCCATCCCAGGGCTTGCTCTTCGTCGGAGAAATAGCGGCTCGGGCACTTTGGCATCGGCAGCCCGCGCCGGCCGTGGGCTATCACCCGGTCCACCGGAGTGCTGCCAAGGACTGCGAAGGCTGTGATGGTGACCGCTTGGCTGAAGAACCGGAACGCGTCTCGTGTGATGTGTTCGACCCCGGTGATTCGCAGCAATACCGCAGTGCCCTTACCGCCCGTCAGGGTCAGCATTGCTCTCGGGCCAAGGTTCCGTCCTCTGCGCTGATCTGGCCGCCAGGACGCAAACTGATCAGGACGAACCCTTCGCTGGTGCGTTCCACTGAGACATTCGGCAGGTGATTGCCGGGGGACTCCGGGCTGCCATCCGGGTCGGCCGCACCGGGACCAGTGTTCACCATTGCAGGCGAGAGTAATTCGCCCTCGCCTTGTACCAGCGTTGTCATCAAATCCCCCAAGAATTGATTCGACTGCGACTCCATCGTCGCAACTTGGCCTCGCTTCCGCCAGAGTCCTCAAGGTCAGCGCATTCCCGAATAATCGGGGCGTCCGCGAACCTCTATAACCCATTTCTGTTGCTCAGCTATCCAAGTAGAAAACACTCTATTTAGGAAGCCTTTCGATTGTATACCGTGATCACCATCACATTCATCGCTGCCCGGGATCGGTACGTCGGAGGACTGGCCTTGGCAGTTGTGGCATGGCTGGGCTGGTTACCCCCACGAACGCCGTGCCGCCAGGACAATTGGGGTTCATAAATGAAAAACACGCTCGCACCGTTCGGAATCTTGTTTGCTCTCGTCATGGGATTGACTGGCTGCGGAGGTTCGGCAAATCCGGGAAACACCGCTGCTTCGTCGTCGACATCGACCCCTACACCTACGCCGAAGACGTACACGAATGAGGAACTCGCATCGCTTGTTGCGGGGTTGAAGGATGATCAAGGCAAGCCGTTGACTGTAGTTCCCGCTGCGCAGATCGATCAGGGCCTTATTGCGGCGAAGCAGATGCTCCAGTCCGCCGTCATCGCACCTCCAGCGTGCGCGGCTTTGGCCAACACCAACGCGCAGGTCCCTGACGGGGCGACCTATGCCGCGGGGCAGAGCGTCTCTGCCGTGGATAAGACCGTTACGGTGATTACCGCACTTGCGGTGAAGGACCCCGCGGTGCTTGCCACCCAGACCAAGAAATCGACCGATGCGTTGGCTCAGTGTTCGACGTTCACGATCGAGGCGGGAGGGCAGAAGATCAGTACCCAGACTCAGCCGTTGCCGGAAAAGACCAGCGGCGATCAGTCGATGGGGGCGTTGATCACCCAGGTCCTGCCGACGGGCCAGAAGGTGACCACACTGACTGTGACCGGGGTGAAAGGCAATCTCGGAGCGACCGCGATCAAGACCGGCACAGCAGTTACCACAGACTCGGCGGCTGAGCTGGTCAAACTCGTCAACGCCGTCCTTGGCTAGTATCTCTGTCCAGGCCCGGTGTGCTGTTCACGCGGACGACGGCGGATCTCATGATCGGCGACCACATCTGACCTCGGGCCGAGGTTCTTAGCCGGCCTCGCTCTGGATGCGGTCCTTCACGCTTTGGGGCATGGTCGAGCAGGCGTCATTGTCGGCGCGCTGGGCGGCATGGCTGTCGGCGGTATCCGTGATGCCCACGGTAGCCACCGCCGCCTGCCACCCGCCCAGGCCCGCGAGCTGCCGGGGGACCCAGACGTTCGCTGCGCCGTTCACCAGGTTCCACACAGCGGGGTGGACGCCTGCGCCCAGATAGATACCGCCGTTGGGGTCCCGCTTGACCAGGTCAGGAAGCGGAAGGACGCCCATCAGCTGCGCGGACTGGTAGTCCGACATGCTCCAGGGCGGTATACCGAAGTAGTACCAACTGGCGGCGCAGACGCCGTATAGATGGGGGCCGAATTGAGCGTAGTTGAGGTAAAGCTCCAACGTCCGCGAGGGGCTCAAGGTGTAGCTGAACTGGGTTGCCAGGACGGCCTCAATCCCTTTGCGGACAGCGCTTTGGTCGTCCCACAGGAAGATGTTCTTGACCAGTTGCTGAGGGATCGTGGAACCGCTCGGGTCCGGTTTTCCTTGGAAATAAGCTTGCGCCCTGGCCTGGAAATCTCCGAGATCGAAGGCGCCGCTGCGTGTGCCGAGCTGTTCGTCTTCATGGGCGATAGTCGCGGCAAGCAAGTGACGGCTCATGTGGTTGATGGAGACGAACTGGTAGACCACCGGCTCACCGCCTTCGAGCATGTATGCGGTGCGCGGCGGCGTTACGCCCATGCTGAACATGAACGCGATGATTTGGATCAGAACCAGCGGGGCGACTAAGGCCAGAAGGAGCTTGCGACGCCACTTGCGCTTGGGCCGCTTGGCGGGCTGGCTGTCTGCGGGGACCGGCGCTTGGGCCTGATCCGGCTCCGGGACCGGCAGCGGGGAGCTCGTGACTTTGGGCGGCGCTGACGTCGGCCGGCCCGTTGGGGGAATCGGTGGTGTTGGAGTACGCATCGGTTGCCTTCGCTTCTCGTCGCGCCCGGTCACCCCTTGAGGGGATGGAGGAATGGGACGAGATTCTACCGGGCCTCCCTGATTGCACCTTTCAGGGAGCCGAGCGGAGACTCCCGGCAAACCCCCGGACGCTCGCTTTCGAAGCGGCGGATTGCCGGCGGGTGGGCCACTACCATCCTGGCGTGAGATCGGGCAGAGTGGGATTCGGGGATCCCTGCCCACTTTTAAGGAGGACTTGTGAGCGCGCCACCCTCAGTTATTGTTTTTGACGTCAATGAAACCCTTTCGGACATGTCGCCGATGGGGGTTCGGTTTACCGAGGTCGGCGCTTCGGCTGGCTTGGCGAAACTCTGGTTCGCCACCCTTCTCAGGGACGGGTTCGCCCTCGCGGCGGCCGGAGGCAACGGAGTGTTTTCCGAAATTGGCGCCGAGGCGCTGCGCGGCCTGCTTTCCGGAACTGACCTCAACTTCGACCTCGGCCAGGCCGTGGAGCACATTATGGCCGGGATGGCCGCGCTGGAACTGCACTCCGACGTGCCCGACGGCGTCCGGGCACTTGGAGAAGCCGGGTACCGGCTGGTGACCCTGACGAATGGATCCACCGCGGTGGCCGAGAAGCTCTTCGGACCTGCCGGTATCCGTGGCAGCTTCGATGCCCTGCTTTCGGTCGAAGACGCCCCGGCTTGGAAGCCGGCACCGGCGGCCTACGCCTATGCGGCACAGGCTGTGGGTACCGACCCTTCGGAGATGTTGTTGGTTGCCGTGCACCCGTGGGACATCCACGGAGCGGCCAAAGCAGACCTCCAAACAGCCTGGATCAACCGCGCCGGCGCCCCTTATCCCGCCTACTTCAACCCGCCGGATTACACCGTCACAGCCCTGACTGAACTACCGGCCGCTCTGGGGGCCGAGAGCGGCGGGGGCCCGTCGAGGTAGCGCGCTACTGTAGCCACTCAATGGCGGCAGCGGCGGTCCATGCCTGGGCCAGGCTTCCCAGGGGTTCACCAGTGAAAGGTTCGTAGTATTCAGCGAACTGCAGGTCCGCTAGTTGGCACAGAGACGCCTCCCTCAGGTCGCTGTAGAGCTCCAGATGGCCGTCGCGTCGGCTTGCCCATCCGAACAGGAGGTTCAAGAAGGGCCAGACAGGTCCGCGCCAGTACGTGCGTGGCTTGAATGCCGGGCTATTCGGCGACGTCGAAGGAGGCAGTGCAAACGCCAGACCAGGATGACCCATCCAGTCCTTGCCCCGCAGCATTTTTCGCTGAACCTCCAGTAAGGCCCGGTCCCCGCCCGCAACCAGGGGAGCGAAGCCCGAAATCGTCTGGGTGGAAATCCATTCTGCTGCCCCGACGTCGTAGTCGCGGGCCAGACCGGTAGCAGGGTCTACCGTGGCTGCCACGCCGTTCCGGAACCGTGTGGCCATCTGGTGCAGTTCCGCTGCCTCGGGGTGCCGTCCGAGTTCCTCGCCGAGATCGGCCAGGACGTCGCTCGAGGCGGCCATGATGGCGGAAAAGAACACGTCCCGGACTCTGAAGTCCACCACTTGGGGTATCAGCCGGTCGTTGTAACCAACGGAATCCATCTGTTGGACCAGCCATAAGTACTTGGTGTACTCGGCGTTATCCGGTCTTTGGACGGCATCGGCAACATGGAGAGTGTCGCGACGGGTAAACGGTTCGACATGTCCAGGATGGATACTGCCGTATGGGCCGTCCCAGCGAGGGGAATTGTCGAAACCGGATTCCCACCCGTGGTGGATCTCGATCAGTCCGGTCCCCTCCGGGTCCCGGGCTTCAGCCAGCCACCGGTGCCATGCCAGCCAGCTGTCGAAGGATTCTTCCAAGAACGCCTCCGCAGCTTCCTGGTCGTTTCCTCCGTTTTCCCGGCCCCGGTCCACGATATGACGCAGCGCGATGGCATGGACGGGAGGCTGGCAAATGCCGCTGGTCCGCACCCCGGCCGGACGTGCGGTGACGGCGTCGGTGCCCCACCGGTCCGGTCCTGGAAAGTAGCCGGTTTCATCCTCGCTGAAGACGATGTGGGGAATCATTCCGGTTGACCACTGAGCGCCAAGCAGGGTGCGCAACTCTTGGATCGCACGGGATACGTTCACTCGCGCCAAGCCGATGGTGACAAATGCGGCATCCCAGCTCCACATATGCGGATACAGGTTTGGCGCCGCAGTTGTCATGGTCCCCAGGTCGTTCGTCCGCAGAACCTCTACGGCGGCACTGCGGATCAGTTCATCGGATGTCTCGCGCGTGCAGGTCATGGGGCCTCCGAAGCCGGCGATTCATTGTGCGAGTTGTGCAAGTTGTTTCTTATCAGTGTCCGGGTGCCTTCGCAGCTTTGGCGGCCGCCTTGGCAGCCTGCTTGCTGGCGCGCACTTTTCTCAGAGACTCCGGATCCACAATGTCGGCAACGGAAAGAAACGCGCCTTCCTGGCCGTAGGAGCCGGCAGCCTCTTGCCACCCTTGTGCCTTGAGGCCGCACTGCTTGCCGAGCAAGGCGAGGAAGATCTTTGCCTTTTGTTCCCCGAACCCCGGCAATTCTTTCAACCGGCGGAGCACTTCCTCGCCGTTCGGGCCATCCTGTGTCCAGATGGCAGTGGCGTCCCCGTTCCAATCGCGCTGGACGGTTTCGGCGAGGGCCTGAACGCGACCGGCCATGGAGCCGGGGAATCGATGCACAGCCGGGCGTTCTTTGAAGACCTCAACGAACCCTGCGGGATCGTATTCGGCGATCGCCGCAGGGTCCATGGAGCCGATGCGCGTCATGATCTTTTCGGGTCCGGCAAAAGCCGATTCCATGGTCACCTGTTGGTCAAGAAGCATGCCGGTTAGCAGAGCGAATGCATCATCGCCGAGCAGCTTATCTGCGGCGGGGTCGCCAGTAATATGGAGTTCCATGCGCCCATCCTCCCATCTGTTCTGATCCGCGTCATGAAGTCAGTCGACCGTTGTCACAACAAAGGATCACGGCGAGATCGACGGCGAGATCGACGGCGACATGGCGGTCCGCGTGGGGGACCCGCATCATCCAGCCTGCGGTGACGTCAATCGATGAGGATGCGGCCGTCCGCCCAGACGTGCGCCAAGGTCAGATCCAACTCGGTGGCTACCGGCCCGGGGCGGAAAAATGAGTTGTATGCTGCGTCAGGGTCAGCGGACTCCCGGGCCCAGCCGCTGATCAGCTCGTCGTAGGCATCGAGGATACGGGGATCATCGGCGCTGCAGCCCAAGTCGCTGGCTAGGGCGCCCAACAAGTCCTCCATCGTGTACTTCAGGTGATTTTCGATGTACTTCATGACGCCTCCCTTGCAACCAGGGCGCCGACTCATCCGCGGACGCCGATGATTCATGATGGCGCTGCGGACCCGCTGTGGGAAGGGGAACTGCCTGTGGTTTTACTGAGAGGTTTCCGCTCGCCCGTGAGGGGTTGAGGACAAGATTCATCCCTTATGCTCAGTTTGGTTTATTTGGACAGATACTCCGCGGGATCGGAGCGCTTTGGGGGTAAGCAAATGATTGAAAACCGTGATTCTTCACGCATAAGAAAGTACGTGCCAAACGGCTGGAAAGCCGCTGCACTCGCCGTTTTGCTATCGGCAGGCCTAACGGCGTGCACGTACGGAGCGCCGTCAGCGGAAACGGCCACGGCGAAGCCCACCGTGAAGCCGACGGCGGGGCCGACTGTTGCGGATTCGTTTGGCAATGTGGACTTCTACACCACCGTCTCCGGCGATTCTTTGGCGGGGGTGGCCGGCTCGTTCCATCTTTCCGAGAGAAAACTCGACGAATTCAACCTGCTCCAGCCAGGGGATCCGCTCCCGCCAGGCACGAAACTTCGCCTGATCCCCGCTCCGGGTCCGATGCTTGGTGCAAAAGGGACTGCCACCACCGATCCGAACGGCATTGCCACCAGCTATGTGATTGAGCCCAACGACACCCTTGGCGGTATCACCTACCGATTCGGCATCACCGAGGAGCAGTTGGCGGAAGCGAACAAGGTCCCCTACACGTACGAGAAAGGCAACACCTACTTTGTCCGCGCCGGGAACAATATCCGGCTGCAAAAGAATCCGGTGGATAGCAGGTCGGGTGCGGGAAAGACTGTCTACAATCCGTTCGGCCAGGGTGTCTTTTACACCACGGTGGACGGAGACTCGTTTGACAGCATCGGTTACAAATTTCGCTCCACTACTGCCCAACTGATGCTTTACAACCCGTCCCTTGTGGCAGACAAGCCGATCCCTGCAGGCTCCAAGCTGAGATTGATACCGGGCGATCTGAAGATCGAAGGCGCCCAGGGCACCTTCACCGCCGACGCCGACGGGATCCCTCTTACCTACACGACGGCGGCGGGGGACACCGAGCGCCAAGTCTCGTTCCGTTTCGGCGTGTCGGAGCAGGCGAATCTGGAATCGGCGAACCGACCCCTCACAGGCACCAACCGCGTTTGGTACGACTTCACCGACCTACCCTCCGGGGAGTTGACTCCGGGCCAGACCATCAGCCTCGCCTTGGACAAACCCATCCACAAATAGGTCCTTATAACGCCTGGAGGCGTTCATCGTAGAGGGTTGCGCTTCTACTACTTAGCGATACTATGTACTAGTAGTTAGTATCACTGAGTAGCTGGAGGGGGGTGTCTGATGGGCAAGCAAATGACGGAGATGCTCAAAGGAACGCTGGAGGGCATCGTTCTTGCCCTCTTGACCGGTAGACCCGCATACGGCTACGAGATCACCACCTTGCTTCGAGCGGAGGGCTTCTCCGATATTGCCGAGGGCACCGTGTACGCGCTGCTTGTCAGGATCGAACAGAAGGGCCTGGTCGACGTCGAGAAGCGTCCGTCCGAGAAGGGGCCGCCGCGCAAGGTGTACTCACTCAACGCCCAGGGCGAGCAATACCTGGAGGATTTCTGGACAACGTGGAGCTTTCTGGCCGAGCGGCTGGAACAACTCCGTCAAGGAGGGAATTAGACATGGCCGCAGGATGGATCGAACAGGTTACAGGGTCGCTCGAACAAAAGAAGCGGTACCGGCAGTACAAAGCACGCACGAAACAGCTACCCGCGAACTATCGCACAGCTATCGAAGCGCTGGACCGCTACCTGATGTACTTCGGGTCGATCACGAAAGGGGAGACCCTGGTGTCGATGCTGGACGATTTGGCGGATCTCTTCGAGCAGAGCGCTGCAAGCGGAACTCCGATCCGGGAAATCGTCGGGGAAGACCCCGTGGAGTTCGCTGAGACGTTCCTCCAGAACTACTCGGAGGGGCAGTGGATCAACAAGGAGCGGGAACGGCTGAACCACGCCATCGAGAACATCACGAAAGATGAGAAAACACCATGATCACGGTGCGCGGTTTGGAAAAGTCCTACAAGGACGTGCACGTACTTCGCGGCGTGGACTTTGAGGTGGAACCGGGCAGTATCTTCGCTCTTCTTGGCTCGAACGGAGCAGGAAAAACGACGATTGTCCGAATCCTCTCCACGCTTCTGAGACCCGACGCCGGCACCGCCACGGTCAATGGATTCGATGTGGCGGCTCAACCGCTCCGCGTTCGGGAATCCATTAGCCTGACAGGACAGTTCGCCGCCGTCGATGAGATTCTCACCGGCAGGGAGAACCTGGTGCTGGTTGCCAAGCTTCGGCACCTGAAGAGCACCGGCCAGGTGGCGGACGATCTCCTCGCCCGCTTCAACCTTGCCGATGCGGGTTCGCGAAAAGTGTCGACGTATTCAGGAGGGATGCGCCGCCGTCTTGACATCGCTATGAGCCTGATCGGGCAGCCGAAGGTGGTCTTCCTCGATGAGCCCACCACAGGCCTCGATCCCGAGGGGCGCATCGAAGTGTGGCAGGTGGTTCAGGAACTCGCCCAGCAGGGAACCACCGTCCTGCTCACCACGCAATATCTCGAAGAGGCCGAGCAACTCGCGGACCGGATCGCCATTCTTCATCAGGGACGCATTATCGCGAACGGCTCCCTCGCTGAGCTCAAGCAACTACTCCCGCCAGCCGAGGTCGAGTACGTCGAGAAGCAGCCGACCCTGGAGGAAATCTTCCTCGCACTGGTGGGGAACGACGGCAAGGTCGAGTCAAGTAAGGAACGGTCATGAGCACACACTTCTTCGCGGACACCGCCGTCTTGCTGGGCCGGTCCATGCGCCACATCATCCGCAGCGTGGACACGATCATCACTACCGCCATCACGCCGATCGCCCTCATGCTGCTGTTCGTCTATGTGTTCGGCGGTGCCATCAAGACGGGCACAGATAACTATGTCAATTACCTGCTGCCGGGAATCATGCTGATCGCGATCGCGTCAGGAATTGCCTACACCGCCGTTCGCTTGTTCTACGACATGCAGAGCGGTATCTTCGAGCGGTTCCAATCCATGCCGATCGCGCGATCATCCGTGCTGTGGGCACACGTCCTGACATCGCTGGTTGCCAATGGGATCTCGGTCCTGATTATTGTGCTGGTGGCCCTCCTCATGGGATTCCGGACCTCGGCAAGCCCGCTGGCGTGGCTAGCCGTTGCAGGAATCCTGACGCTGTTCACCTTGGCGCTCACCTGGATCGCAGTCATCGCTGGACTGTCGGCGAAATCCGTGGACGGAGCCGGCGGATTCTCCTACCCGCTGATCTTCCTGCCTTTCATCAGTTCGGCTTTCGTCCCCACAGCCACCATGCCGGGTCCCGTGCGCGCCTTCGCCGAAAGCCAGCCTGTCACGTCAATCGTCAACACCATCCAGAACCTGTTTGCGCAACGGCCGGTGGGCAGCGACATATGGACTGCCCTCGCATGGTGCCTCGGCATCCTCGTTCTCGCCTACGTCTTCGCCATGGCTGCATACCGGCGCAAGATCAGCTAGGCGGAAGTCTTGTCCCTGGGCCCGGTCCTCGGATTCGAGCACCGCCGCGAGGGCCGCCAAGGCAGGGATCGCGTGTTCGATTGCAACCTTGTAAGCCTCGGGCAGCTGTTCCAAGGCTTCCCGAAGCCGTCGATCGTTCGCGGCCTGCCAAGCCGCCAGTATGCCCGCCCCTGTCTCGGTCAGGCTGAGGTTCACAGCCCTGCGGTCACCCGGGCGGGCGGTTCTTTCCGCGAGTCCCGCGGTCACCATTTGCTGGACAAGGCTGCTGACTGTGTTGGTTGCAAGGCGTTGACGGGCCGCAAGCTCGCTGACCCCCAAGCCGGGTTCATCGGCCAGCCGCTGAAGGACCTCTACTTGGGCCATGGGAAGTGATTCCCAGGGGAAATCCTGCCGCACACTAGAACGCAGGACACGCCGCAGGCGACTGATCACGCCGGTGAGGGACCAGGCATCGGCACCGTCCACCACTCGGGGTTTTTCCGGGACTGATGGATGCGCCGGTGTCATGAAGTCAGATTACAACGGTATTCCCACTATAGAATAGTTCTGTGACAGAACTTAATGCGATGACTGCCGGTGATTCATTCATTCCGTCCCCGACGGTGAGCGCCTTTCATGTAGGCCCTCTGGCTGTCCATTTCTACGCGCTGTGTATCCTGGCCGGGATTGTGGTAGCCATTTGGCTTTCTTCCCGCCGCTGGATGGCCCGCGGCGGCCAAGCAGGACAGGTGCTGGACATCTGCCTGTGGGCGGTGCCGGCCGGGATCATCGGGGGCCGGATCTACCACGTCATCACCGATCCCGAGCTCTATTTCCTCCCCGGGAAGAATCCGTGGAATGCCTTTGCCATCTGGGACGGCGGGCGCTGGGAATCTGGGGTGCAGTTGGGCTGGGGATCGTAGGGGCTTGGATCGGCTGCCGCAGGGCGAAGACGTCCCTGGTTGCGTTCCTCGACACAGTGGCACCGGGTGTCCTTTCGGCCAGGCCTGGGCCGGTGGGGGAACTGGTTCAACAACGAGCTGTACGGAGACCCAACGACGTTGCCGTGGAAACTCCAGATCCATCAGATGGACCAGGCCGCGGGGGCCGCAGCCACGGACTCCTCAGGCGCCCCGGTTGTCCTGGGATATTTCCAGCCCACTTTCCTCTACGAATCCCTGTGGTGCGTGGCAGTTGCACTGCTGCTGTTGTATCTGGACCGGCGCTTCGCACTGGGGGCGGGGAGTGTGTTCGCCCTGTATGTGGCCGGCTACACCGCGGGGCGCTTCGCTTTTGAACTCATGCGCTCCGACTACGCCAACCTCATTCTGGGTCTCCGGGTGAACACGTGGGTTGCCGCGCTGATTTTCCTCGCGGGTGCCGTCGCGTTTGTCCTGCTGTTCCGCCGTGAACGCTCGACGGCGGTGAGCGGAGGCTCTGTCCATGCCTCTGGAGGAACGTCCTAATGCGCATGAAAGAAACCAAATTAACGTCGCGTGAAGGTTCGGGCAACAAGCACTCCCAAAGCGGATAATCGGCTCGAGCCGCCCTCGTGTCTTTGTACCGTGGACGCATGAAAACCTCCCTGAAGCATCGCGGCGCCCTGACTGGTGGCCTGGTTCTCGCTGTCTGTTCAGCGTTTCTCAGCCCTGTAGGTCCAAGCCAGGCAGCTGATGGCCAGAATCCAGACCAGAGCAGCGCCCAGGGCACGCATCTCAACCTTGGCGCTCCTGACCTTCCCGAGAAACGGACGGTGACTGTCTTGGCCCCCGGCGTCACCCTGACGCAGATCAGCCGCGGGGGAGCGGACAGCTCGCTGTTCTGGACCGCCGAGGTGGCCATCCCCTCAGACTCCCCGGATCCTGATGCGCCGGCTTCGGCGCTCTCAAGCCAGGCCACAGCGCAGCGCACTGCCGACAAACTCAAGGCGGCAGGAGTAGATGCCCGCGTCGAACACGTCCAGTCCCCGCAGTTGGCTGATGCCGGAGGCGACCTGGGATACCGGGTCCGTGCCGGCCACGTCGCCGTGAAGACCGACGGAGACGCCATCGTCGCGAAGATCAAGGCTGCAGGATTTGCCTCCTCGGTGATCTACACGGGCTGGGACGCCGATGCGGAAACCAGCACGACAACCCGCGGACCATGGAATCTCGAAGTCATCACCATCGACCCCAAGAACTACAAGGGCCAGCTCGCCTCCTCGTTCGGCCCGGACTTGGAGAAACGGGAGACCACCAGCCAACTCGCCTCGGCCGCCAACGCCATCGCTGCAGTCAACGCAGGCTTCTTCGTCTTCGACCCGGCGGCCGGGGCCGAAGGCGACCCTGCCGGCGTCGGGGTCTACGGCGGCAAAACCCTCAGTGAGCCTGTAGCCGACCGCCCGGCCCTCGTTATTGACGGCAAGAAGAACGCCACGAGCATCGAGCGCCTGACCTGGGGTGGAACACTTTCTTCAGCATCCGGTGAGGTGGCTCTGGACGGCATCGACCGGGTTCCGGGCCTGATCCGCAACTGTGGGGGAGCCAACGACCTGCCTACTTCGCTGCCGCTCCAGGATGTCACCTGCACGAACGCCAACGAGCTGGTCACGTTCACCCCGGAATTCGGGCCGTCCACACCTGCCGGCCCGGGTATCGAGGTGACCGTGGACAACCACGACACCGTCACATCGGTCGCCGAGTCCAGGGGCGTTGCTGTTCCTGCCGGTGGCCACACCATCCAGGGCCACCGGAACCGACGTTGCGCGGCTCCGCGCGCTCGCTCCGGTTGGCGCCAAACTGAAGATCGGCACCGGACTGCTGGGCGAGGACGGGAAAACCCTTCGCACGGACAAGGCCACCAGCGTGGTCAACGGGGGCCCGCTGCTCGTCAAGAACGGCAGCGAAGATGTCACCGTCAAGCACGACGGCATGGTCCACCCCAACGATGGAAACAGCTTCTACTACGGCTGGGTCCACAAGCGGAACCCACGGACCTTCGCCGGGACCGACGCCCAGGGCAGGACCCTTTTGGTCACCGCCGACGGACGCTCAACCGCATCGCTGGGGCTCAGCTTGAAGGAGGAGGCCGACGTCGCCATGTCACTCGGCATGGTCCAGGCCATGAACTTGGACGGCGGCGGCTCCACAACGGCCGTTGCCGGCGGGAAAGTCCTGAACAGCCCGTCGGGCGGCACCGAACGTGCCGTAGGCGACGCCCTCGTCCTGCTGCCGGCGCGCAAGGAAGGACAGTAACTAATTGGCGACAAGCCGCCGTCGCAGGGAGATGATTCCCAAGCCGAGCCCGGCGGCGGCTGTCAGCAGCAGCACTGTCAGGTCACGGCCCAGGTTGTCGGTCGACTGGTAGAAGATCGCCGCTTCCAGTGCGTTCACACCGTAGAAGGTCGGTGTGAAGTGCGCGATGTTCTGGATCCAATCCGGTAGGAACGCCGCAACGCTGATTCCTCCGCTGAGGAAGAACAGATAGATCGAAAGGTTGATTCCGGCCCCGGACACAGCTGAGAAACGCCGCAGCGCACCTCCCAGTGCCGTTCCGAGGCCGGCGGCGGCCAGTGCAATCAACCCGATCGCCGCGAGTGCCGGCAGCCAATACCAGCCAACCGGCCGAAGGACCCCAAAGGCAAACGACACCACAAGCACCACCGCCGCCACAAGCATGGTGGTGGCCCAGCACGCAGGATCTTGCCGGCGATCAGCGTCCCCCGGCCGATCGGGGAGAGCAGGAGGGCCTTGATGGTCAGGTCTTCGAACTCACGGGCCGCGGCCAGGCCGCCGTTGACGACACCCATGATGGTGAGCAGCAGCACCAGGATGGGCACTAGCTCAAACTGGACCAGGTCGACGTCGTGCGGCCTCAGATCCGATTCGGCGACGCCCACCGTGATGGGGGTGTCCGGCTGGCCCGCGTAAAAGTTCGTAATGGCGGCCGGCACCGATCGGCGGAGGTCGTTGGTGAAGTCCAGGTTCAGGTTGTTGATCTGGACGTTCACAGGATCGGGCCGCTGTGCCCGGTAGTCGTCGTCGAACGAAGCGGGAATGGTGATCACGGCCGCAACCTGGAGCGTGTCCAACAGGTGAGTGGCCTCAACCGGGGTTGTCCGTTGGACGCGGAATGCGCCCGAGTCTTCGAGGATCGAAACGAGCCGCTGCGCCTGTGGCCCCGTGTCCTCGACCACCAGCGCCACCGGGTTGCGGCCCACCGCGCCGGCCACCACGAAGATGATCAGCAGAAACGCCACCGGCGGCAATAGGCTGGCCACGATCGCCGACGGCGTCCGGAACCACGTCAGGATGTCTTTAGCCGCAATTGCGAGTACAGCGCGTCGCGCTCCCATCAGTGCCTCGCCCCCCGCCGGCCGAACACGAACGCGGCAAGCACTACCGCCACCACAGTGAAGGCGCCCAAAACGATCGCGTCGGCTGTGAGGCCCTGCGGCGCCGTCTGGTAACCGTGGAAGGCGTGCTGGAAAGCGGCGATGGCGTAGGTGAGTGGCGACACGGCGGCGATCGCGCCCGGAATGGCGCCCAGCCAGTTCGCCGGCCCGAACGGCCCGCTCAAAAAGAACAGGGGAAGAACTGCCGCGATGGCCAGCGGGATTGCCTGCTGCCGCCGCCGGACCAGCGTCCCGACGAGAACGCCGAGCGCGAGGAAGGCCGCCAATATCAGGAGTCCGAAGCCCAGGACTTCGAAGGGATGAAGGGGATGCACGCCGATAAATATGATCACGACGGCGAGTAGCAGGAGCGCGGACGCGGCCGCGAGGGCGGCGGCCCCCAGTACCTTGCCGACTCCGATGGTCAAGCGGCCCACCGGCGCCAATGCCAGTTCCTTGATGGTTCCGAGTTCGTAGTCCCGGGCAGTGTTGACGCTGCCCTGCAGGAGGGACGCGAGCATCAGCCCGGCCACCATGATGCTCACGGCAAGGTAGGGAATGTAGCCGGTGTCGGTGGCCTGGACGTCGGCCTCATGGGCGGTCACCACCACCTGTTCCGGGAAGGCGTTCGCGTAGAAGGACGTTATCGACAGCGGAATGGCCCGTCGAATGTCGTTGGTGAAGTCGACGTTCAGGTTGTTGACTTCCACGGGAACGTTGATCCGCGCTTTGGCGCCCAGGGCGGCGTCGAACTCTTGCGGCACGGTGACCACGGCAACAATGCTGCCGGACCGGATCTCACGCTCGGCATCGGCGGCGGTGGCCGTGTGAATAATAAACGACGACGAGTTGCCCATGGCCTGGACGAACTGTTGGGCGAGCGGTCCCCGGTCATTCATCACGACGGCGATCGGTGCCTGGCCGCCGCTGAGGGCGAAGAGAAGGAAGAGGAGCAGGAAGTTGATCGGGACGAGGACCCCGATGATTGCGAAGATCGGCTCGCGGAGGGTGAGCCGGATGTCCGCAGCGGCCACCGCCCGTACTACTCGCAGGTTGTGGCGAACGCTCATTCCCGGAGCTCCTTGCCTGTCAGGCCCAGGAAAACTTCGTCCAGGCTCGGTTCACGGCTCTGGATCTCTTCGAGGCTCGTGGATCCGACCACCTCAGTCACTACCTTGCCGGTGACGTCGGCCCCGCCTTCCACGGTGACCTTCAACGAACCGTCGGACGCGATGGCCGAGACCACGCCGGGGAGGGCACGGACTTTTCGGACGACCTCCTCGCCGGGTGCCGGACGCGTGCGCATTTCAAGCACCGTGTCACCGAAACTCCGGCGGAGGTTCGACGGCGAATCCAGGGCTACCAGCCGTCCCCGGTCGATGATGGCCAGCCGGTCGCAGAGGGCGTTCGCCTCCTCGAGGTAGTTGCTGGTGATCAGCACTGTGGTGCCGCGATCCTTGAGCTCGAGGATCCTGTCCCAGAGTGCGTGCCGGCTTTGCACATCTACCCCCAGGGTCGGCTCGTCGAAGTAAAGCAGCTCCGGTTCGTGGAGCATCGCCCGGACCAGGGCCAACCGTCGTTTCATGCCGCCGGAGAAGGTGGAGACGCGGCTCTTCCGGCGCTCCTCCAGCTGTGCCAGATCAAGCAGAGAAGTGATCTTCTGCTCGAGGCCGTGCCGTGGCACATCGAAGAGGTCTGCGTGAAAACGGAGGTTGGCCTCGGCCGTGAGCTCTTCGTACAGTGCGTTCTCCTGCGGCACTGTTCCGAGGGAGCGCCTGATCCTGCGCGGATCTGCCAGAACGTCGATGCCGAGGACCGTGATGGCGCCGGAGGTCGGGCGGCTCAGGCCGCTGATCATGTCGATGGTGGTTGTCTTGCCCGAGCCGTTGGGACCGAGAAGCCCAAAGATCTCCCCGCGCTCAACCTGCAGGCTGAGGCCGTCGACGGCGGTGAAGGAACCGAATTGCTTCGTGACGCCTGCGAGTTCAATGGCTGTTTCGGTCATGCCATGTCTTCCTTGGATATCCGGCGTTGACTCATGACAACTCGTATCGCTAAGCCCGGGCGCGCAGCTCGCGACGAAGGATCTTCCCGGAAGTCGACTTCGGGATCACGTCGACGAACTCGACGTACCGTATGCGCTTGAATGGCGCGACGTGCCCGGCGACGAACGCCATGACATCCTCGCCTCCGACCTCAACCCCGGCTTGCCGGACGATGAAGGCCTTCGGTACCTCTTCGCCGTCCTCCCTGTGGACACCGATCACCGCAGCGTCCGCGATTTGGGGGTTGGTGAGCAGGAGCGCTTCGAGTTCGGCGGGCGCGATCTGGTAACCCTTGTACTTGATGAGCTCCTTGAGCCGATCGACAATCGTCACGACGCCGTCGGCCGTGACCGTCGCAATGTCGCCCGTGCGGAGGAAACCGGCCGGGTCGAGGGTTGCGGCGGTCGCGTCGGGCCGGTTGAGGTAGCCCAGCATGACCTGTGGCCCGCGGATCAGGAGCTGGCCGGGCGCGCTCGGACCCTCGGCGGGAACTTCGATCTCCTCGTCCGTGGCGGGGTCAAGGAGCTTGCACTCGGTATTCGGCACCGTGTAACCGACCGAGGCGAGCGGGACGCGCTCGGCACCGTCGCGCGGGATCGCATGGGACACGGGGCTTAGCTCCGTCATGCCGTACCCCTGCAGCATCACGCATCCCAGCCTGCGTGCGACCGCGTGGCCAAGATCGCCGTCGAGCGGTGCCGCCCCGGAGAGCGTCGCGGTGACGGACGAGACGTCGTATTGGTCCACCAACGGATGCTTCGCGAGCGCGACGGCGATAGGTGGCGCGATGAAGAGGTACGTGCAGCGGTGGTCCTGGGTGATGCGGAGGAATTCGGCGAGGTCGAACTTGGGCATGGTGACGAGGCGGGCCCGTCGGCCAAGGGCGAGATTCAGCAGCACCGTCAGGCCGTAGATGTGGAAGAAGGGCAGGACGGCGAGCAGGACGTCGTCGGCCGTCACGCCGAAAAAGGCGCTGGACTGCGCGACGTTGGCAACCAGGTTGTACTGGCTCAGCATGACGCCTTTCGGAGTGCCGCTCGTCCCGGAGGAATAGGGGATGACGGCCGCGGCGTGCGGATCGATGCGGACGTCCGGAGCGCCGAGGCCCGCGCCGAGCGCCTCGGCGAGCGAGGGATGCCCGGCTGCCGTGGCCGCGTCGCCGCCGTCGAGCACCACAAGCCGCCCGGCCGGGATACCGGCCGCCAGCGGCTGCGGCCTGGGCCCGCTCGAGGAACGGCGAGATCGTGAAGAGCCAAGAGGCACCCGCATCGGTGAGCTGATTTCCGACTTCCTCGGCGGTATACAGCGCGTTGATTGTGGTGACGGCGGCGCCCGCGCGCAGGATCCCGTGGAAGACGACGGCGAACGCCGGGATGTTGGGGCAGAACAGGCCCGCGGTGGTCCCGGGTCCCGTCTCGTGGCCCGCGAGCCAGCCTGCGAGCGCGTCGATGCCCCTGACAAGCTCCCGGTACGTCGTCTGTTTGCCGGTGGTGCCGTCAACCAGGGCGACGCGATCCAGGTCCTCGGCGCTCAGCCCGCTGAACAGGTATTCGTAGAGAGTGACCTCGGGGATATCGACATCCGGGTAGGGGCTGGCAAACATGGCGGCTCCTTCGACGCACCGCGGCGGAACTCGCCGTCGTGCGTCCATTACACCCGGTGGACGGGGCCGGGACAAGGGCCGCCGCGATGGGGTTTTCCCGTTATTGTCCTGGCGTCACGGCCGGGCGCATTCATTGAGCCTGATTCTCAACATACTGGCACTGACGCGGGCAAGAGGCCCTAGGTCTGGCGCGCGCTCGCAGGCTAGCGTTCACTCAGCCGTGAACGGCAGACATGACCCGTTCGCCGTTGAAGTATTCGAGCTGCCAGCCGTCGACCGTATGGTGGTGGGCGAGGTTGAGCACCGCGTTGTCAATGCTCTCCAGGGTGCGGCCGATCGCGAGGCTGAGGCTCACGCGGATGAGCGTGCCGTGGGCTACCACCAGCGACTCGGCGGCCACGGAACTCCTCGGCCAGCGCTTCCAATGAGGCGAGCCCGCGGCGGGCTGCCTCGTCCTCGCCTTCAGCGCCGCGGAAACCACCGGGGATGCGCAGCGCGTCGAGTTCGGCGCCGGCTTGGAGCCCTTCCGCGGGGCCGAACCGTCGCTCGGTGAGCTCAGGCACGCGCCGGTCCACACGGAGACCCAGCCCGGCGGCAATCAGGTCCGCGGTTTCCGCCGCCCGGCTCAGCGGCGAGGACACCGATCGCGTCCCACTCGTGACCGGACAGGACGGCGACGGCGTCGCGCGCCTGGCCGCGGCCGACGTCGTTCAGTGGAATATCGGTGGATCCTTGCAACCGGCGCTGCGCGTTCCAGTCGGTCTGGCCATGGCGGACGAGGGCGAACGTCGTAAGGGTCATGCTTTCCATTCTGCCCGACAGGGTACTGGCGTCCGGAACTGCGGCCGCCGGCACCTCGCCACGCCGCAGCTTGTTACGGTGTGCCTGGTTACGGTGTGCCGCGCAAGGGCGCGGCGGCGAACTCGGCCATGCCGTGGTCGAATCCCATCGTAGGGGTCCAACCCAGTTCTTTCTTGATGCGTTCTGAGGAGGCGGTGATGTGCCGGACGTCGCCGAGCCTGGACTCACCGGTGATCACGGGTGGTGGACCGCCGCTGTGCTTGCTCAGGGCATACGCGATGTCGCCGATGGTGCGGATTTCGGCGGAACCGACGTTGTATGCACGGAAGAGCGGAGTGGGCTGGTTGAGCACGAACCTGATGGCGGCAAGGTTGGCCGCCGCGACGTCGCGGACGTGGATGAAGCTGCGACGCTGTGCGCCGTCCTCGAAAACCCGTGGCGCGTCGCCCCTCGCGATGGCTGAGCGAAAGATCGAAGCCACTCCGGCATAGGGCGTGTCCTTGGGCATTTCCGGGCCGTAGACGTTGTGGTACCGCAAGGCGACGGCGGCGCTGCCGGTCATCCGGGTCCAGATGGAGGCGAGGTGCTCCTGGTTGAGTTTCGACGCAGCGTAGATGTTGGGCGGGTCAGGAACGGCGTCTTCGGTGAGCAACGACGGGATCAGCACATTTCCGGTGACCGGGTGCCGCGGGTCGAACATGCCTAGCCGGAGATCTTCCGTGGTGCGGGGCCTGGGCCTGACCGCTTGGCCCGTGTCGGGGTCTGTGTAGGCACCTTCACCGTAAATGACCATGGAGGAAGCCAGTACCAGCCGGTGGATGCCCGCGCGTTCCATGGCAGCCAAGAGCACTGCGGTGCCGTAGGAATTGGTGTGGACGTAGTGCGGCGCGTCGGCGAAACTGACGCCAAGGCCCACTTTGGCACCTTGGTGGCTGACGACGTCGACTCCGTCCAGCGCGGCACTGATGGCAGTTTGGTCGCCCAGGTCGCCGGCGACGAAATCCACCCGCGGATCGATGCGTGGCTTGCCAGGGTGCAACCCTGGATTCCAGGGAGTCGATGACGCGCACCTCCCAGCCTTCCTGAAGGGCCGCATGGACGATGTGGGAGCCGATGAATCCGGCGCCTCCGGTCACCAGGAGTCTCATGCGCCCGAGTCCTTCCCATGGTTGACCGGTTGTCCCATGACGGCATCCACAGCGCTTTGGGGCATCGGCTGGTCCGGCCTGTAGCTTTCGCCGATGCTGGCAATGGTTTCTTCGAGGACGGAAAGAATCCCGGTTTGGGCCCTTTTGAGTCGTTCGAAGACCGCGACGGCGGTAACCGGTGCGGTGCCGTCGTGGCCGGTGTCCGAGTCGGTGATGTAGGCAAGGTTAGCGAAGCCCATGTTCAGTTCGGCGGCCAGCACGGGCTCCGGGTATTGGGTCATGCTGATGATGTCGGCACCCACGGCGGAGTACCACGCCGATTCGGCCCTGGTGGAGAAGCGTGGACCGTTGATGACAACCACCGTACCCGCGGGCGCGTAGACCAGCCCCTTGGCGGCGAGGGCCCGCTGCAGGATGGCACGCAGCCGTGGGCAGAACGGCTCCGCGGCGGGTAAGTGCTGGACGGCCGCTCCAGGACTGCTGTCCCCGTCGTAGAAAGTGTCAGCCCTGCCCCACGTGCGGTCGATGAACTGGTCGGTGACCACGAAGGTGCCCGGGGGGAAGCCCTCCCGGAGTCCGCCGACGGCCGAAGAAGAGAGGACGGCCTCGACGCCGAGGCTTTTCAAGGCCCAGAGGTTTGCCCGGTAGTTGATTCTGTGGGGCGGCACGGAGTGGGTGGTTCCGTGACGGGGAAGGAAGACCACCGGCCGGCCGGAGATCCTTGCCAAAGTGAGCGGACCGGACGGAGATCCGTAGGGGGTGTCGACCACAGTTTGCCCCAGTATCTCCGCGCCCGGCAAGCGGTAGGTGCCGGAGCCTCCGATGACTCCGATCCGCGCGTGCAAACCGCCCGCGGCCATCGAATGCCCGCTCACAACGCGCTCCTCGCTTCCATCTTTGCTTCGCTGCCCAGGACACTGAAGGCATGGGATTCGATGTTTCTTCGCCGCTGCAGCCGTTGGGCCGCGGCAATGGCCAGAAGCGCTACAAGCAGCGCGGCTTTGCCGGTTGTTGCGTTGTTTGGTCCGATTGGAGGGCCAAGGTAGATGACGTCCAACGCGATGATGACCATGATGTATTCCCACTTCCTGCTGAGGACGATGAACGGCAGCAGCATGAGCGCGTACCAAGGGTAGTTGGGGCTGACGAGCAGCAGTGTCAGCCCGATCATGAGCGTCTGGTTCTGCCACACCGTGGAGGGACTGCTGCGCCGATAAACGACGACGGCGATGGCTGCTAGCGCGGCCAGGCTGAGAAGCATCGGCCAGGGACCCGTGGAAACTATCTGCGCCAGCCCGAACCGGATGCCTCCGGCCTGGCTGTACCCCTCCTCCTTCAGGTACCCGGGGAGGAAGCCCAGGATGCCGGTTCCGGCCACCAGCACATAGGGCACGTACAAAGCAACGAAGGCCGCCACGGCGGTGAGGATGAACTTCGTCGGACGCCGGAAAAGGAGCGCAGGGGCGGCGATCGCTGGGATCAGCTTGGTGGCGACGGCGGCTCCAAAGAATATTCCTGAACTGATCGGCCTGCCCGAAACCGACGGCTTGCCCGAAACCAGCAGCATGCCCGCAGCCAGCAACAGGACGGTTCCGAGGATATCCACGTGGGCGTTGTTCACCGCCTCGAGCTGCACAAACGGACTCCACGCCCACACTGCGGCCAGATGCTGGGGCAGCCGGCGCCGCCGCAGCAGGACCATGAGGATCACGGTCACGGCCCCGCTCAGGAGGAAACCGGCAAGTTGGAAGGGCAGGTAGCCCACCGTGTCGGGGAGAAAGGACCGGACCAGGAAGAAGTAGTACTCCGCAGCCGGCGGGTAGATAGTAGGAGCTTGTGGCCGGTTGATGGCGGTACAGAGCGGCAAGCCGGACGGATAACCGGAGGCGGGAACGGCCTCCGTGGCAAACGCTGCCGGGGGACATACAGGATCTCCATGGGCCCCCGAGGTGCCGGCCGCGAACAACCAGGAGGGGCGGTGCCCGGAGAGTGCCTCGTTGACGGGCGCGAATGCGTACGGCGAGATACCGTTTTTCTGCACTATGCCGTCCCAGGCGTAGCGGGCGGAATCATTGCTGGTCCTCGGCGGCGCACTCATGGCCGCCGCTCCGAGAAGCAACGCCCCAGCCGCTATCAACGCTGTCGCCACACGCCTCGGCACACGGGACATGGCCGCGACTGCCGGAACCAGGACAAACCAGGACAGGCAGGTTCCGATCATCGGAGCGTTCGGCACCGGGTTCCCCGGCATGACCGTCCACAGTTGCACCAGTACAAGGAACAACAGGAGACCCGGCAGGATCACGAACGTCACCACGCGTGCACCGGGACTCCGGTGGCGGCGTGCTTCGTGGCTGTCCATGATTTCATCCTTCACCATCGAAGGCGGCCGGACCCGGGTTATGCCCGAACCGTCCCTATTTCGTAAGGACTGAGGCGCCTCTCCGGGAGCGGATTGGTGGTGTCATCGAAGTATGCAAAGGCTCACCATGTTGCTGGCCTCAAAGTTTGCTTCCCCCACACGGAGTACCCGCCTGACGGTCGTTCTGGGCCGATGGCTTGCCGTGAGTTTTACGGTGTGCTTCCTGACCGGTTTGTTCAGCCACGGACTGCAAGACCCGCCGTCGTGGATGCTGTTCCTGACCCGTCCCGTGTGGATCTACCAGTTCACCCAGGGCGTGCACGTCACGTCAGGCATCGCGTCCATACCGCTGCTGCTCGCCAAGCTGTGGTCCGTTTACCCGGAGTTGCTCAAGTGGCCCCCGGTCAAGTCCGTTCTGCACGGGGTGGAACGGGCGTCGATTGCCTTGTTTATCGCGTCGTCCCTCCTGGAGATCTTCACCGGTCTGATCAACACCTACAAGTGGTACCCGTGGCCCTTTCCTTTCAGGGAAACCCACTACTGGCTCGCTTGGGTCATTTGGGGATCCCTGCTGCTGCACATCGCCGTCAAACTCCCGGCGATCCGGACCCACTGGCGCTCGCGGCCCGCAGGCGGCGAAAAGCCGGCAACAACGGTACCCGGGCGCTGGTCACGGCGGGCTTTCCTTGGCGGCGTCGGAGCTGCAACGGGCGCGGTGGTGCTGACCACCGCCGGCCAATCGTCCCCTTGGTTGGATTGGTTCAACCTGTTCGCACCGCGAAAGATGGGCGCCGGACCGCAAAGCGTCCCTGTCAACCGGTCAGCGGCGGAAGCCAAGGTCACGGAACTGGCGCAGGCTGCGGACTGGTCACTGCTCGTCAGCCATGCCGGAGGGCAGCGCACCTTTACCCGGGCCGATCTTCAGGCCATGCCCCAATACGAGCACGAATTGCCCATCGCCTGCGTGGAAGGGTGGAGCCAGTCAGCCCAATGGCGGGGAGTCCGGATCAAGGACCTTGTGGCAGCCGCCGGTGGGCGTGCCGACGCAGACCTCCGCGTGACAAGCATGGAACCGGAGGGCCACTACCGGGTGATGACCATGCAGTCAGCCTATGTCCAAGATGAGATGACGTTGGTGGCGCTCGAACTCAACGGGCAGGTCCTCGATATTGACCACGGCTATCCGGCGAGGATCATCGCGCCCGGGCGGCCGGGTGTCTTGCAAACCAAATGGCTCAAAACCGTGGAGATCCTGTGAAAGCCCCCAGTTCGCTCAAAGCTACCCGCTTCCTTCTGGGCCTGGCCGGCGTTGCGGCTGCAGGCTACGGCCTGGCCGGACTGCCCACACAATTGGGTCCGGCACAGTTGATCGGTTTGCTGGTGTGGATGGCGTGTGCAGTCCTGTTGCACGACGGCATCGTGGTGCCGCTGTCTACTCTTGCCGGCTCGGGACTCCGGCGGTTCAGCTTCGGATTGCGGCCAGCTTCGGCGGCCGTGCTGCGGGGAGCACTCATGGTCGGGGCCGTGACATCCCTGGTGGTGGGCATCCTCCTGAAGGCACAAATGGTGGTGCATTCCGTCAGCGCCGTGGAGGGTGACTACGCTGCCCGGCTGATCTGGTTCTGGGCAGCTCTGGCCTCGGCGACGGCGGTCCTCATCTACCTGCTCGAAAGGGCCGGCAAGGTCAGCGGTTCAAGAAAGCAGAATACCCGGCCTTGAACCCTGAGCGTCGACCGCAAAGCCCAGCCTGTGCGCAGGGCCCGGCTCAGCAGTGCGGCGCGTCCGGCCCTGGCCCAGGGGAACGCTTCGCTTGCGTTCCCGTCCCGGTCTTCGAGAACAGCCTTGTAGCTCGAGTCAACGTCGCTGTCTTCAACTTCCACCAGCAGGGTTCCTGACGGCGCAACGAGTTCACGGCACCGGCGCAGCAACATGGTGACGCTACCTCCGATCCCGATATTGCCGTCAAGCAGGAGCAAAGTCTGCCATTGCCCGGGATAAGGGACAGCCCCGAAGACTGACTGCCTGAGCGCACTGACGCCGCGTCCTCGCGCCTGCCTGACCGCTTCTGCATTGATATCGATTCCCATGCACACCAGGCCCAAAACTCCGGCGGCAGCCAGCAAGCGTCCGGGTCCGCAGCCGATGTCCAAGACCGGACCGGCAAGCCCTTCGAGCAGCGCGCCTTCCTCCGCCGTGGCTTCTTCGCACCAACCGCCTACCTCGAAATCCACGGCACCAACGCGGTCTCCCGCGCTCGCTGGCCGAAGGGTGAGAAGTCCGCCACCGGCGCAGAGTGCCCGGGCGTACGGTTCGTGGCGGCCCACGCCGAATGAAGGTCCACCAAGGGACTCGATCCAGGAGGGGCGGCTCAGGTCCGGCAAGATCATGAGGGTCTCCCCACAGCGAATTCGACGGCGGATGCCTGCACCGCCGCCGCGAACTCCGTGCCAGGGAGGTCCGCGGCTATGTCCATGGCATCACCAAAGGAGTCCATGTCCCGTAGCCGGGGGAGAACACCGGTCCGTTGTCCCGCTGCGTGCAGGCGCCCGAGTTGCTTGGCTCCCGTGCTTCCGGTGGACATCTCGACGCCCCTTATCAACTCGCCGCGGGGCCGGAGCATCGCGAGTGCCCAGAATCCGCCGTCGTACGCCGGGCCAAACCACGCGCCGTGCCGGGGCGAATCCGTTGCCCAATCCAGGAAGAGGGGCTCGAGATGCTCCGTGGACAGTTGCGGCGTATCCATGCCGACCAGGAGCAGCGGCCCCCTGACAGAATCGAAGATTGCCGCGAGCCGTGTGTCCAAAGACCCGGGAACCTGTTCTTGGACCGTGAATCCAGCGGCATCACAGTCGCGGGGTTTACCGTCCATCACCAGCAGCCGTCGGCGAGCCGGAAAGCTCCTGACCGATTCCAACGTCATGCTCAAACTCAATTGCGCGAGAAGAGCCGCCCCGCCGGGAGTGAGCGGCGGGGTCAGCCGGGTCTTCACGCGCCCCGGCAAGCATTCTTTGGCCACGACGGCGATGGTCAGGTTCATCATTTCCTCCCAGAAGCAGCCCGGAGCTGCGCGGACATGTCGCGGACGGCCGTGACAGTGCCGCTCAGAGTGCCGGTCACCTTCGACTTCCCGGCTCTGGGGGAATACGGCACCGGAGATTCCGAGATCTTCCACCCGGCCTGGCTGGCTTTGAGAACCATCTCCAGGGGGTATCCGCTGCGCCGATCCTCGAGCCCGAGAGACAGTAGCGCCTCGCGGCGTGCCACGCGCATCGGACCAAGATCGGTCAGCGGTACGCCCGTCGTGCGTCGGAGGCGCCATGCCAGCACTTTGTTGGCCAACCGTGCATGGAGCGGCCACGCTCGGCGGCGCGGTCTGCGGCTGCCAAGAACCAGGTCAACAGAGCCAGCAGCCACCTGATCAACAAGGACCGGCAGCAGCGCGGGATCAAGGGACCCGTCGCAATCGCAGAAGGCCACGAACTCGGCCGTAGCGGCTATCAGGCCCGCATTCGCGGCAGAGCCGAACCCGCGGCGGGGCTCAACAACTACCAAGGCACCAAGCTCTGCGGCCAGCTGTGCCGATCCATCTGTGGACCCGTTGTCTACAACAATGGCGCGGTAGCCGGCGGGGATCCGGGACATCACCCACGGCAGCGCCTGGCGCTCGTCAAGGCACGGGAGGACCACATCCACACTGTTGCCGCGTACTTCGTTCATCCTCTAACGCTAGGGATCAGCGGCTGAAAGATCCGCCCGAATTCCTTACGGTATCGGGACACTGGGCCGCCAAGGGATGGCCGCCGGTGTCTCGCGGTTGCCGGTGGCATCGGCTGCCATTGTGAGGGCCAAACACGGGGCATACTCTGGGAGAAGTACCAGCGGATGGCACCACTTACGGTTTGAGAGGGCGTTGTATGGACGCCAATTCCATCACCGACACGTTCCACCGGCCCCTTCGGGATCTGCGGATCTCGGTCACGGATCGGTGCAACTTCCGCTGCGTCTACTGCATGCCCAAGGAGATTTTCGGCAGGGATTTCGTCTTCATGCCACGGGACCAGCTGCTGACATTCGAGGAGATCACCCGGCTGGCATCGATCGCCATGGCACATGGGGTCAGGAAGATCCGATTGACCGGCGGCGAACCGCTGTTGCGCAAGGACATTGAGGTATTGGTCCGCATGCTGGCGCAACTGCGTACTCCTGACGGCCTTGCGCCGGATCTTGCCATGACCACGAACGGCACGGTCCTGGCGCAGAAGGCGCAAGTCCTCAAGGATGCGGGGCTGACGAGGGTAACGGTGTCCCTCGACTCACTCCGCGAGGAGACCTTCCAGGCCATGAACGACGTCGGCTATCCAGTAGCGAAGGTCCTGCATGCCGCGGACGTGGCCCAGGCAGCCGGTCTGGGGCCCGTGAAGATCAACATGGTGGTCAAACGCGGCATCAATGAGCAGGACATCGTTCCCATGGCGGCCCATTTCAAGGGGTCCGGGTTGATCGTGCGGTTCATTGAGTACATGGACGTGGGGGCGTCAAATGGCTGGAAAATGGATGAGGTGGTGCCCTCCGCCGAGGTCGTGGCCCGCATCGGCGCTGTCTTTCCGCTGGAGCCGGTTGCGCCCAACTACGCCGGCGAGACGTCGGACCGCTGGCGCTACGCGGACGGCACCGGTGAAATCGGTGTGATTTCCAGCGTGACCCAGGCATTTTGCCGAGGGTGCACGCGGGCCCGCCTCTCTGCGGACGGCAAGCTGTTCACGTGCCTCTTTGCCACAGCCGGAACGGACCTGCGGGAACTCCTGAGGGGCGGCGCGTCCGACGTCGAGCTTTCCACCGCGCTGTCCGCCCTCTGGGGTGGACGCACGGACCGCTACTCGGAACTGCGCAGTTCCCAAACGAGCAACGACGCCCCCCACAAGATCGAGATGTCCTACATCGGCGGCTAGGGGACCGGACCGCTGCGCCGACGGTAGATGTGTTCTGCACGAATGACGGGGGCCACGTCTGCCAAAGCGGTCTGTTGTGCCCGCTGACGAAGAGGGTTACCGCTGCTCGAGGATCCTGTGGGCGGCGTCCTGGGCGGCCAAGGCGCGGTCATCGACGATCTGGCCGGGCAAGTGTCCGGCAGCGGCAATCGCTACGCGCAGCTCCGCGACGGTACGTGGCGTGCCGGCGTGCTGGTGTGCCATTGCATGGCAGTTGGCGCACAGCGGCACGAGGTCAGACACGGGATCAAGGCGGTAGCCGCTACCAAGCTGTGAAACCGGAACCACATGATGGACGTGGATGAAGTCTTTGCCGATGTCCCCGTACGTGACTTCGAAGGAAAAGCCGCATACGGCACAGGACGTCCCATGGAAGGCGAGGCAGATCCGGCGGGCTTCAGGATTTCGTTCGTAGCGGTTCACTTCAACTCGGCTGACGGCTTCATCGGGGTAGGTTCCGGGAACCGTCTGGAATGGATCGGAGGCCACGGGTCCGTGCTCGAACCACAAGCGGCGAAGCCCGGATTCTGCCCCTTGAGGGATGGACCGTCCAGAACCACGAATGCTCTTCCATGCCACGCCCGGCACTTCGTTGGCGAGAATCTTCGCCGGTATTTGGTCACCGAGGGGGAGTAGCGCATCGAAGGCGACGCTGACGTACCGCGTGCTGGCAGGAGTCGAAGAGCTGGGGTGGGCTTGCTTTTGCGGTTCAGGGCTTTCGGACATGACCACCCCGTGACCGAGAAGCCCGCCGCGGTGGTGGCTATGTCCTTGCAGGAGAAGCCATGAGTGGGTTCCCGGCTGGATGTTCCCGTGGGCGCCGACGCTCCACCGGGCCGGGAATTGCCCGGTTTCGGCGACCTGCTCAATCACGGCGTCGTAGTTCCAGCCGTTCCAAAGCCCTGGATTCCACACCAGAATGATGGCTGCCATGGCTCCTCCTCCCTGCGTGATCCCAGCCTAGGCCCTCCCGGAAACGCAAAGGAGTCCCAAGAGCGACGCTTCAGGCGAGCCGGGTGCGGACAACCTCACTGACGGCCTTCCCGTCGAAGCGGCCCGCAACCTTGGCCGTGACAGGCTTCATCACGGCGCCCATCTGCCTCATCGAGAGCTCCTGGCCCTCGGCCTTGAGGGAAGCAACGGCTTCGTCCACAATGGCTTCGACTTCTGCTTGGGTCAACATTGAGGGTAGGTATGCCTCGATGACTTCGGCTTCGGCGATTTCCGCGGCGGCGCGATCGGCCTCGCCTGCTTCCGTGTAGATGCGGGCTGTGTCCCTGCGTTTGGCAGCTTCCTTCTGCAGGAGGGCCGTCACCTGGGTGTCGTCCAGCTCAATGGGGGTCTTACCGGATTTCTCCCGCGTCTCGATCTCGCCCAGGACGTTGCGTACGGTAGTGAGCGCGGTCTTGTTGCGGTCCTTCATGTGGACCACGACGTCGGCATGCAGGCGTTCCTTCAGGGTGCTCATGGTGTTTCCCTCTCGTTGGTGTTTGGTCTCATTCTTCACGGTCTTGCCGGAGGGCGCAGAACAACCGCGAAACCGGCCCAATATTCGGTCTCCCGCAATCCCCCACGGGGGCCTGCAGCGACGTAGCATCGATGTAGGCAGCAGCCAGGAGAGTGGCGAAATGTTTGAGAGATTTACAGACCGTGCCCGTCGCGTTGTTGTGCTTGCCCAAGAAGAGGCACGCATGCTCAACCACAACTACATCGGTACCGAGCACATCCTCCTGGGCCTGATTCAGGAGGGTGAGGGCGTTGCGGCCAAGGCGCTTGAATCGTTGAGCATTTCGCTCGATGGCGTCCGCGAGCAGGTGCAGGAGATCATCGGCCAGGGCAGGCAGGCGCCGTCCGGTCACATCCCCTTCACGCCGCGCGCCAAGAAAGTGCTCGAACTCGCGCTCCGGGAGGCCCTGCAGCTCGGCCATAACTACATCGGCACAGAGCACATCTTGCTCGGGCTGATCCGTGAGGGTGAAGGCGTTGCCGCGCAGGTCCTGGTCAAGCTTGGCGCCGACCTCAGCCGCGTCCGCCAGCAGGTCATCCAATTGCTTTCCGGTAGCGAAGTCAAGGAGACCACCGGCTTGGGTCCTGGACAAGGGTCCGGACCGGGGCAGCCGGAGGTTGCGCCGGCAGGTTCGGTGGTGCTGGACCAGTTCGGGCGGAATCTGACTCAGGCTGCGCGTGAGAACAAGCTCGATCCGGTGATTGGCCGGGGACCGGAGATGGAACGGGTCATGCAGGTCCTCTCCCGCCGGACCAAGAACAACCCTGTGCTGGTGGGCGAGCCCGGCGTCGGCAAGACGGCCGTCGTCGAAGGCCTTGCCCAGGCGATTGTGCGGGGTTCGGTCCCGGAAACCTTGAAGGGCAAGCAGCTTTACACGCTCGATCTGGGCTCCGTGGTGGCCGGTTCCCGCTACCGTGGTGATTTCGAGGAGCGCCTGAAGAAGGTCCTCAAGGAAATCCGGACCCGCGGGGACATCATCCTCTTCATTGACGAGATCCACACCTTGGTGGGTGCCGGTGCTGCTGAGGGTGCCATCGATGCGGCGTCCATCCTCAAGCCATTGCTGGCAAGGGGAGAGCTGCAGACCATTGGGGCCACCACTTTGGATGAGTACCGGAAGCACATTGAGAAGGATGCCGCGTTGGAGCGCCGCTTCCAGCCGATCCAGGTCCAGGAACCCTCGGTGGCCCACACGATTGAGATCCTCAAGGGCCTGCGTGACCGTTATGAGGCACATCACCGCGTGACCATCACGGACGGTGCACTGGCCGCCGCTGCGAACCTCTCGGAGCGTTACGTTTCGGACCGCTTCCTGCCGGATAAGGCGATCGACCTGATCGACGAAGCCGGTGCCCGCCTGCGTATCCGCCGCATGACACCGCCGCCCGAGCTGAAGGCGATTGACGCGCGCATCGCCGAAGTGAAGATGGAGAAGGAATCCGCAATCGACGCCCAGGACTTCGAAGGTGCTGCGTCCCTGCGCGCCAAGGAGCAGAAGCTCGTTGCCGAGCGCAAGGAGAAAGAGCTCCGCTGGAAGTCGGGCGGATTCGGCGGCAGTTCCGAAGTCAACGAGGAACTGATCGCCGAGGTGTTGGCGAACTCCACGGGCATCCCGGTCTTCAAATTGACCGAGGAAGAATCCGGCCGTCTGCTGAAGATGGAGGAGGAACTGCACAAGCGGGTGATCGGACAGGACGAGGCCATCAGTTCCGTGTCCAGGGCGATCCGCCGTACCCGCGCAGGCCTGAAGGACCCCAAGCGTCCCGGCGGCTCGTTCATCTTCGCCGGCCCCACAGGCGTCGGAAAGTCCGAACTCGCCAAAGCCCTCGCAGAGTTCCTCTTCGCCGATGAAGAGGCCCTCATCACCCTGGACATGTCCGAATACTCGGAGAAACATTCGGTCTCGAGGTTGTTCGGTGCGCCTCCGGGCTACGTGGGCTATGACGAAGGCGGGCAGCTGACCGAAAAGGTCCGCCGTCGTCCGTTCTCCGTGGTGCTGTTCGACGAAGTGGAGAAGGCTCACGCAGACCTCTTCAACTCGCTGCTGCAGATTCTCGAGGACGGCCGTTTGACGGACAGCCATGGCCGGGTGGTCGACTTCAAGAACACCGTGATCATCATGACCACCAACCTGGGTACCCGCGATATCTCCAAGAGCGTCGCAACCGGTTTCCAGTCAGGCACGGACACCACCACCGGCTACAACCGGATGAAGGCACGCGTGACTGAGGAGCTCAAGCAGCAATTCCGGCCGGAATTCCTCAACCGGGTTGACGACGTCATCGTCTTCCCCCAGCTCAGCCAGGACGAGATCATCGAGATCGTTGATCTGATGATCGGCCGCCTGGAGCAGCACTTGGCGGACAGGGATATGGGCATCGAGCTCACCACGGACGCCAAGGTTCTCCTTGCCACGCGGGGCTACAACCCGGCCATGGGTGCCAGGCCGCTGCGCCGGACCATCCAGCGCGAGATCGAGGACCAGCTCTCTGAGAAGATCCTCTTCGGCGAACTCCACCCGGGGGACATCGTGGTGGTTGACGTGGATGGCGAAGGGGACGAAGCCAAGTTCACCTTTGCGGGCAATGCGAAACCACGCATCCCGGACGCCCTGCCTGCCGTGGGCTGACGCGGGTTGTTAGCAGGCCGTCTCGCTTGAGGATTTCGCGGCAAAAATCCCAAAACCACATTCATTGTCCTCGGGGTTGAATTAATCGACGATGGCCCCGAGGACGGCGCACGTTGGGACGTTATGCAGGCTTCGCGTTCGGTGAATTAAGACGACGGCGATGCCGGTGCTCTCAGCATGCAAGAGCCCGGCATCGCCGTCGTCGAGGGAAAGGAAGGTGGTCCGGCTACGGGGTGAGCATGACCTTGATGGCGCGCCGTTCATCCATGGCGCGGTAGGCCTCGGGTGCTTCCTCGAGAGGCATCACTGAGTCGAAGACCCGGCCCGGATTGATCGTGCCATCGAGCACGTCCGCGAGCAGTTCCGGGATGTAGGTGCGGGCCGGAGCCATTCCGCCACCAATGGAAATGTTCGTGTCGAACAGGTAGCGAAGCGGAGCTTCGGCGCCGCCGGTCGGTACACCAACAAAGCCCAGGGCGCCGCCGGGACGGACGCTGTGGAGTGCCTGTTCCATGGATTCTTTGGTTCCGACGCATTCCAGGACGGAATCCGCCAAGACTCCTCCCAGCAACTCGCGGACCTTGGCGACGCCGTCTTCGCCGCGTTCGGCAACGATGTCCGTGGCCCCGAACTCGCGGGCGATGGCCTGGCGGTCAGCGTGCCGGGACATGGCGATGATTCGATCGGCTCCGAGTCGCTTGGCCGCGAGCACCCCGCAGAGTCCGACTGCGCCGTCGCCGACTACGACGACGGTCCGGCCGGGGCCCACTTTGGCTGCCAGTGCGGCGTGGTGGCCAGTGGCCATGACATCAGACAGCGTAAGCAGACTGGCGCGGAGGGCGTCGTCGGGCTCTGTTACACCGGGAACCTTGACGAGGGTGGAGTCCGCGAGCGGCACCCGGACGGCCTGGCCCTGGCCGCCGTCTATCGCGTGTCCGCTGTCGTCCTTGCCGCCCCAGCCGGCCAGTCGGTCGCACGCCACCGTGACGCCGTCAAGGCACTTCGGGCACTCGCCGCAGCTGACCAGGAATGGCGCGATCACGAAGTCGCCGGCTGCCAGGGTGGTGACGTCGTCGCCGATGCTCTCAACGGTGCCGATGAATTCGTGGCCGATAGCGGAGGGCTGATGGGTGGGCTTGACGCCGCGGTAAGGCCACAGGTCCGAGCCGCAGACGCAAGCTGCGGTGACTTTGACGATGACGTCGGTGGGAAGTTGGACCGTGGGGTAGTTACGGTCTTCAACACGGATGTCGCCGGGGCCGTGGATGATGGTGGCGCGCATGGGGGCTCCTCAAATGGTGATTGTTGGGCTTCGATCGAGTCTATCCCCGAGGTGCGGGTGGGCGCGGCCAGCTGCCGGGAGCCGTTCCGAGGCGAGTAGCGGGGGTGGTCCTGCGACTTAATGCTAAGTACACTTAGCATATTAAGGGTCAGGGGTGGTCGCGAAAGGAGGCAACAATCATGGCAGGCTATCTGGAATTGATGGATGCCCCGGAGGGCGGCTATCGGGTAGGCACTGGTGGATTCCGAGGGTTCCCTTGTGGCGATGTCCGTGGCGTTTGCGGACGGAGTTGCCGCTGCAAGGTGTATTGCCAGCATCAGGGAGATCGCCGGTACGGCCATTGTCAGGGACCGCAGGCACGGGCACGACGAACTGGCCTCAGCCCGGAACCGCCGCGCGATGTCCCCGCCCAGGGACGTCGATGGAAGAGTCGACGGAAGATACGGTAGTTCGGCCGGCCGGTAGCTTCACATCAGCCACTGAACCGTGACATTCACCGACAACAAGGCTTTCGTCAGTGGCGCGATGACCGAATCGTCAGCCTGCATCCGGTGCAAGGTTTCGAGGAATTCGTCCATCTGAGCTGTGGTGAACCCGCCAGCCTGAAGTTGTTTGATCACGAGATCCGTATTCTGTTTCACGGTGTTGCTGAACCGCGGATTAACCTCCAGCGGCAGTGATTCTGGATCCATGCCTCCAACTCGCTTCCCCCATGCGCGAAGATGCTTGCCCGCATCAGAAGCATTGTTGCATTAAATATGCTATTTAATCGGCAGGGCGCACATGAGGATACTGACGGCCGGGCCAGCTCCTAGGGTGCACTGGCAGTACGTGTATCAACGGCACCTCCCCTTCCCGGAGAGAGTGCGGCAGGATTTTGAGCATCACCTGACGCCGTACGAAAGGAAAACCAGTGTCTACCTGGCTCATCACAGGCTGCTCCACGGGACTTGGCCACGCTCTCGCCCGAACCGTGCTCGCTCACGGACATAACGCCGTCGTGACTGCACGCAATGAAAGCACTATGCAGGACTTGGTTGCCGATTTCCCGGACACGGCGCTGGCCGTCGCCTTGGATGTCACGGACAGGAACTTATCCGGGAAGTGGTGCGGCAGGCCCAGGCGCGGTTCGGTGGCATCGATGTTCTCGTGAACAACGCCGGCTTCGGTTACCGCGCAGCGGTTGAGGAAGCCGACGACGCCGATATCCGCCTTTTGTTCGACACGAACTTTTCGGCGCCGTCGACATGATCAAGGCGATCCTTCCCGACATGCGGGCGAGGCGATCGGGGGCGATCCTGAACATATCCTCGATCGGCGCCCGCATTTCTCCGGCCGGATCCGGATATTACGCCGCGACGAAAGCGGCGCTGGAAGGCCTTTCAGGCTCGCTCCACAAGGAACTTCAGCCGCTCGGCATCAGCGTGACAGCCATCGAACCGGGTGCGTTTCGGACCGGCTTCGCCGGCCGCTCGCTCACCCAGTCCGCGACGGCGATCGAGGACTACGCGGAAACGGCAGGGAAACGCCGCAAAGAGAACGACACTGTGCACGGTACCCAGCCAGGGGACCCGGCTAAAGCAGCCGAAGCAATGCTGGCGATAGTCGAAAGCCCCAACCCGCCGTCGCTCCTTGTCCTCGGCAAGGATGCATTCAACGCATTTGCCGCCGTCGCAGAAGCGCAGCGAACCGAACTTGAGCAATGGCAGGCGCTTAGCGTCAGCACAGGCATCGAGGCCTGAGCAGGTTGAGCAGCTCCAAAAGCCCTATGCCTTGCGCATGCCGACTGGGTTCTGAGCGGTAATTAGAGCGAGGATTTTCCCTCTGCAGCCGGGCGCTTTGTGAAAGACTCTCACCATGGGGGATCAGAGGGACGACGACGCAGATAGTCCGGGACCGTTGGAAGGCGATTCGCCGAAACTTTCGAGAGTGCCTGAACGTATCCCGGTATGGAAACTTGAAGAAATGTTAGGCGGCCAGGCCCCGGCACCCGGGGCCTGGCGTGCCGCACCTACACCGCCGTCCCACAAGCCCAAGCGAGCGAAAGTCAGGTCCGTGCTGGCGGTGCTCGGGGCAGCTGTCTTTTTCGTCGGCTTCTATTTTCTGTCGCCATTCGTGCCCGGACTGAACGGGCATTCTTCGCTGCTGGGCGGGATTCCGGGTGCACCGGGGCCGGCTTTGGCCGCCGGGGGAGACCTCCTGCCCGGCGTCAATGCGCCTCAGGCAATGGATCATCCGGCCCCTGGAGTTGGCGAAGGCACAGGCCCTCTCGGTCAACCGGCCCCGTTGACGGCCACCAGCAGTTCCTATGCGTTCATGCAGACACGCGATGATGGCAAGCCTGTCACTTACGATCCGTGCCGGGCCATTCACTATGTCACTCGCCCGGACAATGCGCCTGCCGCCGGACCCCAGCTGATTGAGGCGGGTATCGCCGCGGTCTCCCGCGCTACCGGCCTGGTTTTCATCAATGACGGTTCCACCGATGAAGCGCCGTCAGCAAACCGGCAGCCCTTCCAAAAAGCCCGCTATGGTGATCGCTGGGCTCCGGTGCTTATCGCATGGGAGAGCAACGCGGAGCAGCCACGGTTTACCAACCCTGAGCTGGGGTCTTTTGTTGCCGGGTTGGGCGGAAGCGAAGCGGTCAGCGTGGGCAGTACGGGATTCACGTACGTCAGTGGCCAAGTTGAACTTAACGCCCCGGCCATGACAACACTTGTTGCCAAATCCGAGACAAGTCAGGCCCTGGCTATAGTCGAGCATGAACTCGGGCATGTTGTTGGCCTAGGGCATGTTGATGACCCCAGCCAGCTGATGAATCCCTCCGAGACTCAGGCGTGTTGCAGTACGGTGCCGGGGATCTCACCGGGCTCGCAGCCCTCGGCCGGGGCAGTTGCGAGCCTGAACTTTAGAGGAACCGGTGGAATGCTGGCCGCGCCCGGATCGCCGATAGCCGGACGCGCCGCAACACCATGGGCGGTGATGGAAAAGGCGGTCAACTGCCGCGGTCCCAGCTCAACTGGCTGACAGTTGTTGTCGTTTTGGGGGGGCTCACAACGACAACAACCGCGAGCCAGTTGAGCGGGCCGGCGGGTTAGCCGTTGATGATTTGCGGCACGCCCAGGGCCTTGAGGCCCTCGACGCCGAATTCCAGGCCGTAGCCCGATTGCTTCGCTCCACCGAAGGGGACCCGTGGGTCAACAGCGCCGTGCTTATTGATCCAGACGGTTCCGGCCTGGATGCGGGCGGCGACGTCGCGTGCGGCTGCCGGGTCGGAGGACCAGACCGAGGCGCCGAGTCCTACGTCGAGCGCGTTTGCCTTGGCGACGGCCTCGTCCACGGTGCTGTAGCGGATGATCGGCAGGGCCGGGCCGAATTGTTCTTCGGTGACCAGCGGGTTGCTGTTGTCGATGTCGGCCACGAGGGTGGTGGGGTAGAAGTTGCCGGGCTGGTCCGGGTCGGGGTTGCCGCCGAGCAGGATGCGGGCCCCGGAGTCGCGGGCGGCGTCGACGAGGCGGGCAACAATGCCGTACTGCTGCCGGTTCTGCAGCGGGCCCAGCACGTTGTTCTCGTCGAGCCCGTTGCCCATCGGCATCGCCGCAGCTACAGCGGCAAGCTCAGAACAGACGGCGTCGTAGATATCCTCGTGGACGTAGAGGCGTTTCAATGCAGCGCAGGTCTGGCCCGTGTTGATGAAGGCGCCCCAGAAGAGGCCTTCGGCGATCGCTTTGGGGTCGGCGTCGGGCAGGACAATGCCGGCGTCGTTGCCGCCGAGCTCCAGGGTGAGGCGCTTGACGGTATCAGCCGAAGAGCGAATGATCGCCTTGCCAGTGGCGGTGGATCCGGTGAACATGACCTTGCCGATCGCGGGGTGTTCGGCGAGGCGTGCGCCCACCTCGCGGCCGCCGGAGACGACCGTAACCAGCCCTTCCGGTAGTTCGTGGTTGATGACCTGAATCAGGGCGAGGACGGACAGGGGCGTGTATTCGGAAGGCTTGACCACCACTGCGTTGCCCATGCGCAGCGCGGGAGCGATCTGCCAGATGGTGATCATCATGGGCCAGTTCCACGGGCCGATCGCGCCAACGACGCCGATGGGCCGGTAGTGCAGTTCGGCGCGGGTTTCGCCGTCGTCCACCACCGTTTCGGTCTCGAGCGGGGTGCCGGCGGTAGCGCGAAGCCACGCGGCGCAGGCGCCCACTTCGAAGCGGGCGTTGGGGCCGTTCAGCGGCTTGCCCTGCTCGCGGGAGAGCAGGCGGGCGAGTTCTTCGGCGGAGCGTTCGACGGCGTCGGCGGCCTTGAGCAGCGCGGCGGACCGGGCGTCGTGGCCCAAGGCTGCCCACGCGGGCTGGGCGGCGACCGCCAATGCAACCGCGCGCTCGAGGTCTTCGACGGTGTGCACGGGCGCCTCGCCGACGGCTGCGCCAGTGGCGGGGTCGAAAATGGTCCGGGTTTCAACGGAGGCCGTGGTGATTGATGCCAGAAGGGCGTCGTAGGTTTCCAAGGGTTTACTCCACTCTGAGTTGGTAATGGTTTCGAAGGGCGGTGTTCTAAAGGACGGGCTATCAGACGGCCATCAGGATCATTGCGCTCAGGGCGCCCGCCGAAGAGATGGCCTCAAGCGATGCGGAAGCGCGACGACGGTGTCCGCGGTCTGTTCGTCGAAGCGTCTGGGCAGCCAGGGCGAGTGAGTAGGCGATGACCGCTGCCGCCAAGGCAATGGCCAGAACCGGGTTCGCTCCGCCAAGTCCCGAATGCGCGTGTGTTTGGTGTATTGAAGTGGATGGGGCGGAGGGAAGGGTGGTGACAAGGATGGCGAACATTGCCACCATGGACAGCGACCGGTGGATTTCCATGCCCCCGCGGCGATCCTTGGGCAGGAGCACCAACGGAACGGGTGAGGTCAGGAGCAAGAGCAGCCCCCAAACGACGCCTGGAACGAGGCCTGGTCCAACAGTGGAGTCCGCCATCGCCACCAGCATGAGTGCCATGGGACCCCACTGGCTGACGTTCCTGAACATGCCTCCGCGCATTGGCCCCAAGACCCCGAGACCGCAGCAGGCCAGCATGACTATCGAAAGGACGGTGTGCATGGTGTTCGCCGATCATCGTTCCGGGTGCTGGTCAGTCTTCTTCGTCGCCGAGGTGAACGGCGGTTCCTTCTTCGCCGTGCCCGATCCGCCGGTACACGGCCGGGTTGCTCCGGCGCAGACGGAATGCCCAGGCGATGCCCGCCAATCCGGGCACCACGATGGTGGCGGGCAGGATGAACGTCAGCGCGTTGGTGTCGTTCTGGCCGAGCAGGACGTTGAAGTTGATCACGATCAGAATGAAGATCACCGCGAGGAGCAGGAACCCTAGGCTAGGAGCGATGATGCGGGTCCAGATTCCGGTGTCGTGCTTGTTCCTGCGGAAGAAGCCGATGACAGCGAGGGAAACAACGGTCATCAGGAGCACCAGTCCCATGGCGCCGTCATTGGTCAGCCAAGTGAACATGGTGAGGACGGGGTAAAGATCGCCCAGCGCCGATCCGGTGCCCGCGATAGCGAAGGCCACAGTGACAATGACGGCGATGACCGTCTGGGCGAGCGATCCCGCGTAAGGAGCGCCGCTATGCCGCCGTACTGCCCCAAGCCTTCGGGGAAGCACCTGCTCGCGGCCGAGGGAGAAGAAGTACCGGGCAGCTGCGTTGTGGAAGCTGACCAGGGCTGCAAAGAGGCTGGTGACGAACAGCAGCCGCGCCATGTCGGCGAGAAGGACACCGGCATGGTCGCCCAGAAACCCGAACATCAGGTCCGGTCCTTGTTTTGCGGAGGCGTCAACCACCGCGGACGTTCCGGTCCCGACAGCCATGGCCCAGGAAGAAACAGCGTAGAACACGGCGATGATGGCCACCGCGGTATACGTTGCCCGGGCCACAGTGTTCTTGGGGTCCTTGCTTTCCTCACCGTAAATCGCGGCCGATTCGAATCCCATGAAGGCTGCAATGCCGAAGGAAAGGACGGCCCCCACGCCAGGCACGAAGAGACTCTCCGGGCTAAGCGGTGTCACACTGACCCCCTCGGGCGCAACGGCAAACGAGACGATGTCGTAAACAATCACTACCAGGAACTCGAGGCCAACGAGCACCCCGAGGACTTTCGCTGAAAGATCCACGCGGTTCACACCCAACAGCGCCACGATGGCGATGCAGGCCAGCACCGGAATCCACCAAGGGATAGTCAGTCCGAAGCGTTCATTGATCAGGCTTGAGACCGTGAAACCGAAGAGGCCGTAGATGCCGACTTGCATCAGGTTGTACGCCATCAGCGCCACCATGGAAACCCCGACGCCGACTGGCCGGGAGATGCCTTGCGCCACGTAGGAATAGAAAGCGCCCGCGTTGACCACGTACCTGCTCATTGCCGCGTAGCCCACCGCGAACACGGCGAGCGTGCCGCCGAGGAGCAGGAAGGACAGGGGTACGCCGGTAACTCCGGTGACGGCGAACGTCGTTGTCACACCCCCGGCAAGAACGGTAAGCGGTGCCGATGCGGCGATGATCATGAAGGCCACCGCCGGGACACCGAGTCGGCGCCGGTGATGATGCGGCTGGGCCGCCTCGGTGGTCTCTTTTCCAGTTGTTAAGCTCATTTCTTTGCCTCCATATGGCAGTGGCCGCCTTCAGCGGGCTTGGACGCCGGGACGTCGAGGACGGGGCTCCGGTCGAAGAAGCCCTCGGGGCGGAGCTTGAAGCCGACCGTGTCCACGGGCATGATCGGCCAGTCTTCAGGGCGGGGGAAGTGGGTCAGCCCGAAGGTGTGCCACACCACGATGTCCTGTCCGTCGATGTCGCGGTCATGAGCAACATAGGCCGGCAATCCGGCACCGCCGGAGTTCTGATTGACGAAATCACCGCTGGGGTAGCGCTCGTCCGCATTGTGGCGCGTGACCCATAGGTCCTTGGTCGCAAATGCGGCGCGTTGGGCGATGGATGATTCGGGGTCGGCCAGGAGCATCGGGTGCCCTTGGCCGTGGAGTTTGTAGGCCACGGGGTCACCGAGGCGGTTGAGTGATTCGGGATTCGAGATAACCCAGGCCCGCCCGGCTGCCATGTCGGACTCCCGCACGGCCTCCGATTCGCGTTTGAGGACGGTCCGACGGCGGGCGAAGGCGTTGCCGCGTTCGTTGCTTTCTCCCATGGGTACCCGGACGGCGTCTTCTTCCTCGACCCTGTTGGTCAAGCCGTCTATTGCGAAGTCCAGGCGGGCGCTGAAGAGATGCTGGTGGAAGGGAGCACCGAGGCCGGGGGCAATTTCCGAGGCGTAGGGGTAGTCCTTTCCTGGATGCGCGCTGGTGAAGACAACCCCGGTGGCTTTGGCTTCGAACTCGATGGTGCCGTCGAGGTAGAGGTACCAGTAGAAGCCGTAGTCGTAGTTGCCGATGGTGGTGAAGAAACTGATGACGAGCCGGCGGTTGCGGCGGGTGTAGTTGACCCCGCTCCACAAATCGCTGTGCTTGGCCAGGATGCTCCAGTCCTCTTCGTGCATGCAGATACCGTTGCGGATTTCGCGCGGTTGGCCGAACGCGTCGCTGACCACAGGACTGAGGTAGGTGATTTCGCCGAGGCAATCGCAGCCGAGCTCCAGCGAGTTGGCATATTGGCCTACCAGGTATTCGCCGGTGTCAAAGTAGTTCTGCCAGGAAGCGCACCGGCGAGGGATCGCCGTAAGGCACCACCATCTCGGCAATGGAAGCGCGCTTGAGAATGCTACGACGGCGATCGCCGTCGTCGAACGCCACATTGTTCAGGACCACGCCTTCCCGGACGTCGAATCCGATGTCGAGGCTCCATTTCTCCCACTCGACGTGGTTGCCGTCCTGGACCATAAAGCTGGGACCTTCGGGCTGGGTGATGTAAATCGGCTTCTGCGTGGTGCGCATCGGGCCCGTCAGCTCCGGGTCCGTGAAGTTTCCGTGCTCTTCGGGAACCGGAACCGGTCCGAAATCCAGGACCTGTTCTACCGTCTTGCTGACGACGTCGATGTAGGCAACCAACCCATCCACCGGGTGGGCCCAGGCGCTGTCCTCCGGGAAGTTCTGGACGAAAGCCAATCCGCGCAGGATCCGGCGGCCTTTCTCTTCCGGGTACTCGAAGACCCCGGCGGACAGGGGAGCGACCCTGACTTTGCTCACATCGAGGTTCCGATCTGCCAGGGCCTCGAGCCAGCGCTCGTCCAGGGAGAGGATTTCCTCGACAATCTCGAACTCCTCCTCGATGACCGGAAGTTCGCCGGTCACGGAGGTGTCCAGCTCTATTGCCGACACGACTCCTTGATGCGTCACGGAGACCACCACATCGTGGGCGGCCCCGGAGGACACATTGTGCAGGAACGCCCTGAACCTTCGGTCCACAGCCGCCGAATCGCGCGGGGGATCCAGCAGTCCGAGGTAGGCGACGCGGATGGATTCATCGAAGAGCCCGGCATCGGCGAGGATCGCCCTGACCGCCGTGATGTCTTCTGCACTGATCAAGCTGTACTGAGACGCTGTGTTTCGAGACGTTCCGGTATGTGCGGTCATTTCGGCGATTTCTGGGGAGGAAGTTGTGCTCATGAAAGGCCTTTGTGAGTGGCGATTTATTTTCTATGTGTGTAGAGAATAGCATCGTGTAATCTGAGTCACAACGGTTGTAGAAAAAAAGATTTGGGGAACACGTGCCGAAGATCGTAGACCACGAGAAGCGCCGGCTGGAGCTCGTCGAGGCGACGTGGCGGATCATCGCAACGAGGGGGATTGAGGGCGCTACGATGCGGGAGATTGCCCTGGAAGCGGGGTTCGCCAATGGGGCGCTGAAGCCCTATTTTCCGACGAAAGACGATCTCCTGACCTTCGCTTTCTCGCACGTCTTCAACCAGACGAATACCCGCATGAGCAGCTCTACTGCCAGCCGGCACGGCTTGTCGGCATTGCGGAGCTTTTGCCACGAAATCCTGCCGCTCGACGCCGACAGGCTCAACGAGGCGCGGATCGCCATCGCCTTCTGGCAGCGCGCGCTGACCGATCCCACGAAGGCCGCTCTCCATGATTCTTCGATGGAACAGTGGCGCGAGGTGTTGTTCGCCACGCTCCGTGAAGCCAGGGACCTCGGCGAACTGAAGGAAGGCCTCGACGACGACGACATTGTCGGCGGGATCATGACGTTCGCGCTTGGCGCCCAAATAACCGCCACGCTGACACCCGAACACCACTCGCCGGATCAGTTGCGGTCCCAGTTGGAGACCTATATTTCGCTCATTTCAAGCGAAAAGAACCCGTTCGAGTCCCGGGGTACCGCCTCGCGGGGTAGGGCGTCGCAAAATTCTCTTTCGTGAGCGCCGCAGTGCGGAAGCCGTAGTTTCCGCACGGCCACGGCTTAGTCCGTGGAGTCCCGGGTAAACGGCCAAGCCGGGTCCGCCTGGTGGCAACGCCGATAGACTGAAGAAGCGTCGAAAAGACGCAAAATTCGTTGTGGGAAAGGCAAGATCATGACCGACAGCAGCGGCGTCGAAGAACCCACTGAAGAGACAGGCGGCGGAGCTACCGAGGAAAAGGAACTCCGGGGCCGGTATGTCGAAGGCAACTATGGCACGACAGGAGCGGAGCCCGGGCGGCACTCGGAAGACGAAGAAGGACAATACACCGAAGGTGACTATGGCGCAGCCGGCGTTCAAGGCGGCCTACCCGAGCCCCTGGGCCAAAATGCCAACGAATCCGGGCGCTATGCGAGCGCCGACCTAGGCGAGGGAGGAACGGTCCCAGGCCGTACCGCGGAGTCCGAAATCGGCCAGTATGCCGAGGGTGACTACGGCGCAGACGGCGAAGTAGGCCCACTGCGGAAATCAGCGGACAGGACCGCGCCAAAGGACGGGCAAGACCACGCCTGACGGGAATTCGCCAAGCGAAGGTGTCGGCTTCCGTTCCCGACGCGGCCCGGTGCTCATTGCACTGATGCTATCGAGCGGCCTTGTCGCGATCGACGCCACCATCGTGGCAACAGCGGTGCCCTCGATCGTGCGTGAAATCGGAGGTTTCTCCTCGTTTCCTTGGCTCTTCTCGGCGTACTTGCTTGCGCAGGCCGTCTCTGTTCCGGTGTACGCGAAACTTTCCGACATGGCCGGCCGGAAGCCGATCATTCTCACCGGCATCAGTCTGTTCATGCTGGGGTCGATCCTCTGCGGGCTGGCGTGGAGCATGCCCGCGCTTATCGCATTCCGCGTCGTGCAGGGCTTGGGCGCCGGTGCCGTCCTGCCTGTTGCCATCACCATCGCGGGCGATATCTACTCGTTGGCTGAACGCGCGAAGGTGCAGGGCTACCTCGCCAGCGTGTGGGCGGTCTCATCAGTCGTGGGTCCTACGCTCGGCGGGGTGTTCTCTTCCCTTGGAATTTGGCGCGGAATCTTCCTCGTCAATATTCCGCTGTGCATCGTCGCCGCTTGGATGCTGGTTCAAAAGTTCCGTGAGAATATCGAGCGCGTCAAGCACCGGGTCGACTACCTTGGGGCCGCTCTTCTGACAGTATCTTTAACTCTGACCATCCTCGGAGCCCTGGAGGGCGGACAGGCATGGGCCTGGGACTCTCCGGTCAGCATCGCGGTGTTCACCGTCGGTTTAGCGTTGTTCGTTGTCTTCGTCGGGGTTGAACGGCGGGCAGCCGAACCTGTCCTTCCGCCATGGGTGGTCTCGAGGCGTCTCCTTGTCACGACCACGTTGATTTCATTCGGCTGCGGAGCGATCGTGCTCGGCCTGACCTCCTACGTGCCCACCTTCCTTCAGGGGGCGCTTTCGGTCCAGCCGGTTCTGGCGGGACTGGCCTTGGCGGCCCTGACAATTGGCTGGCCGATCAGCGCCTCGCAATCGGGCCGCTTGTACCTCCGGATCGGATTCAGGACAACAGCCTTGATCGGGGTCACCATCACCCTCGTCGGGTCAGTGATCCTCGCCGTCACGGCACACACACCTAACCTCGCGCTTGTCGCGGCCAGCTGCTTTGTTTCCGGGCTCGGACTCGGGCTTCTTGCGACCCCGAGCCTGATCGCGGCCCAGTCCAGCGTCGAATGGCACGAGCGCGGAGTAGTGACTGGCACCAACCTGTTTGCGCGGTCCATTGGAAGCTCCCTCGGAGTGGCAGTCTTCGGAGCCGTGGCAAACGCGATTTACGCGGGCAGCGCCTCCGGGGAGAAGAATTCGCAGACTATCGTGCCCGCCTCCTCGGCAGTATTTCTCGCCGTAGCCATCAGCGCTGCACTCACCGTCGCCGCCGTCCTCGCAATGCCGTCCAAAGGAGTGGAGCCAGATGCTCCACGGAGAAGAGACTCAGGCATGCGACTCCGACGAGTCCGGCAACGGGACGGGCAAAGACGGGGTTCTTAGACGGTGTCCAAGAGCGCTTCCACGGGACAGCAGATTGTCAGCTTTGGTGGAAATCCGGAGCCTTGGGCGCGTCGAGTGCTCCGGCCACTTTCTCTTCCAACGCTGCAATGGTGGCTTCGGGCAAGACAATCAACCCATCCAGTTCGCGACGGGCGCGCTTGTACGCCGTCTGCCGCTCCGCCGATGTCGCGGCGCTGTCCGAAGCGATCCGGAGCAGCTTCCTGGCTGTCTCCAGCCGTTGGCGCTCGGGCTCCGAGAAATTGCTGTCTTTAATGCGTTTGGCTTCCCGTTCTGCCACATCAAACGCCAGCTCGAAACTGCGCACGGCAGCGCGGTATTCGGCGAGCCGGGCCGCCGTCGTGATGTCACTCGGAGCGGCCGGACGTAAGCCGTCAGCTTCCTTCTTAGCCCGCAGGAACGCAACGGTGAGCGGCTCACGCACATCTGACATGACCGGGAAGTCGATAAGTTTTCCGACGTCAAGCTCGTAGCCCAACCATCGCCGATTCACGGCGTCGTGCGCCTCTTGGAGCCGGAGGACCTGGCTCTGGCTGGCTTGCTCTGCTTGCGCCGATTGGTTCCGGAGCCGGTAGATCTCTACCCGACGGCGGTGCCGCCGCTCGCTGGCCCGTGACCAGGACCGCATCCAACCCCCAGCCAAACCGCTCAAGGGAAAGACCAGCCACCAGTTGTGGCTGAGAAAATCGAAGAAGGGGTTCACCGCTTCATCGTCCCACCGGCCCGGACGCTCCTCAAGAGCCTGGACTGATAGTTGGGCCGCCGTCGTGGGCAGGGTCTCGATGGGCTCACCATCCGGCCGTGCCCTGGCCACCCTTGAACGGGCCAATGATTTGTTTGGTGATCCAACCGCCGTAAAAGTCACCAGTCCTGGGAGGTCACCTGCTCGCCGTCGACCTCGCAGGAGTCCATATGAAGCGGGTAGATGGCCACTCGGTTGATAAGCGCCTCGAAACCCCGGGTGGGTTCCGGGTAGGTCCACCCGGCACGGGGAACGACGAGCCCGCCGGCGAGGACGTCAAAGTAGTGCGCTTCTCCCTTGAACTCGCAGAAGCTGGTGCCGTGCACTGGGACGAGCGCACCGGCAGGGAATGCGTCCATTGGCAAGTAGTAGACAGGTGGATGACTCGTCTCCAAGACGCGCACTGCATCGGTGGTGTCGGCAATCACCTGCCCGCCAAGCCGCACGATGACCCGTTCCGATCGTTGCTCGACCCTTGGCGGCCGCGGGTAGTCCCACACCGATTCTTGACCGGGCAACGGTTTGATGGGCCGGGGCCGGCGGACGGAGCGGGAACGACTTTGAGCAGGAGTCATATCCCCATGCTGCCATCCTCCGCTGGGATGCCGCCGTGAACTCCAGGAGGTCCAGTCCGGGCTACCGCCTACCCATCGACAGGCTGAGGGGCCAGGAATAGCCTTAAGCCGTCCGATTTGACCAACAAGGATAACGGAGAGGTGTCCGCCATGGGAGCTACGGAAAACGCTGATTTGGTCCGGCGGGGGTACGAGGCCTTCAACGCAGGAGATCTGGCCACACTCGGCGAGCTATTCGCTGAGGACGCAGTCTGGTACGCGGCCGGTAGCGGCGTACTGTCAGGGACTAAACAAGGACGCGACGCGATCTTTGCCTACTTTGGCGAACTGGGTGGGCGCTCACAAGGTTCCTTCCAGGCAATCGTCGAAGACGTAGTCGGCGGAGAAGACCACACAGTGGGGATCCATCGAAGCCACGCCGAAAGCAATGGAAAGTCCTTGGACGTGGCCAGCACTATCGCCTTCGTGCTCCGCGACGGAAAGGTTGTCGAGGGCCGGGAGTACGCGGAAGATTCTGCCAAAGGAGACGAGTTCTGGGCTTAGGCTCCGGCACAGGTAAAGACTCCTTGACTTCCCGGGTGACGGGGTCTATTGCTAAGCATGTCCGGCACCCTTCCAGACCATCCAAGGAGTAGACATGGAAGCCACGCCATACGGAGTCGTGCATTTCTTCGCAGGAGGTACAAAAGACCAGTACGAGGCCTCGATTGCGGCGGTTCACCCCGGAGAGGGACTCTTGCCCGAAGGCCAAAAGTTCCACGCCGCCGGCGCTTCAGACGGAGGTTGGACCATCATGGCCGTCCATGAGTCGAAAGAGAGCTGGGAAAAATTCCGCGACGGCATTCTTGTGCCACGAATGCAAGCGGGAATCGAGGGAGGATTTACCTCGCCGCCGGAGGAGACCGTCGTCGATCTTTACAAGATCATGCCTTAGCAATTCGGGAGGCCGCCGCTAGGTCCGGCGGCCGGCCTCTTTAGTGATTTCGGCGAAGCGGAAGGAACAACAATGGCCGCCATAGTGAACTACTTCGAGGTTGGCTCGCCTGACCCGGATGCGGCGCGGAGGTTCTACGGCCCTCTCTTCGACTGGACCTTTGGTGAGTCCTCTCCTCCCGGCTACCAGATGGTGGAGGGAGACAAAGGTGGCGTATGGGATACCACCTCAATCGGCGGAGCATCCTGGGCAATCTTCTATGTGCAGGTAGACGATGTGAAGGCAGCGATCGCCAAGGCCGAGTCGCTGGGTGCGAGCGTAGCTCTTCCATTCGTTGACAATGGCTCGATCGAATTCGCGCATCTTCTGGACCCGGACGGAAACCGTTTCGGCGTGTGGCGTCCCAAACAGCAGGCCTGAAACACGGGGAGCACGCGCTTCTCCCAGACTCGATGAAAGGACAAAACTGCATTGGCACTAGATAGCTTGCCCGTACTCGACTTCTCACGCCTGGAAGCAGGACCCGGGGAGGCGTCCAGGTTCCGCGATGACCTGCGCGACGCCATGCATGAGGTCGGTTTCCTCTACTTGGCCGGGCATGGCATCCCGCAGGCGTTGACGGACTCCATGCTCGAGGTCTCGCGCCGTTTCTTCGATTTGCCCGAAGAGGAGAAGCTCGCTGTGGAGAACATCCATAGTCCGCAGTTTCGTGGCTACACGAGGGTCGGTGGCGAGCTCACGGACGGCGCGGTGGACTGGCGCGAGCAAATAGACATCGGCGTCGAGCGCGAATCCGTGAAACCGGGCCCGGGCGTCGCGGATTATTGGCGTTTGGAAGGTCCAAACCTGTGGCCGGCCGCGCTCCCGGAGATGCGTGAGATCGTCTCCGAGTGGACCGAGCGGCTGAGCAACATCTCCCTGACGCTGCTGCGCGCCCTCGCAGTTTCCCTCGGAGCGCCCGAGGACACTTTTGATGCGGCCTTCGCCGCACGCGCATTCCCCGTGCTCAAGATTGTGCGCTATCCGGGGGAGTCCAACCCGGAACCCAAGCAGGGGGTTGGTTCCCATCGCGACGGCGGAGTGCTCACGTTGCTGCTGGTGGAACCCGGCAAGGGTGGCCTTCAGGTCGAATACCAAGGTAAGTGGATCGACGCACCCCAGGTGCCGGGCACTTTCGTGGTCAACATCGGTGAGATGCTGGAACTGGCCACGAACGGCTATCTCAAGGCAACCCTGCACCGCGTGATTTCACCTCTTCGGGGCACAGACCGGATTTCCCTTCCCTTTTTCTACAATCCTGCCCTCGACGCGACCATGCCTCAGCTCGCCGTGAGCCCGGAGTTCCAAGCCAAGGCTCGCGGCTTGTCTGTTGATCCGACGAACAGCCCGATTCTGGAAACTTACGGAGACAACGCCCTCCGCTACAGGCTTCGGGCCCACCCGAACGTCGTCGAGGAGCACCACGCGGACCTCTTGCAGCGTTGAGGCACGGCGAAGTTGAGCGCGCCCAGCCAGAAAACCAGCCAGAAAACAGGGACGGATAATAGGAGCATGGACTTCGAATTGCTCACCATCCAGGACTGCCCAAACGGAACCGCAGCCCGGGAACTGTTTTCCCGGGCTGCGGCATTGGAAGGAACCGATCCGGCTTTGATTTCGATACGGGAGATCACCACCGACGAGGAAGCCTCGGCGTCCGGCTTCCACGGATCGCCGACCTTCACCATGGACGGTGCCGATCTCTTCCCCTCGACGGCCGAACCAGCGGTGACCTGCCGTGTCTACCGCACGGACGGGCGGCTCTCCGGGTTGCCCAGTTTGGAATCACTTCGGCAGGCGATCCAGTCCAGGCTGGCCGCCTAGCAGCCGCTCATGCGTGGACCGGCGCCCCCGCAATAACCGGATGGTCCCGCCCAAGATTCCCCAGCGCCGAGGCGCCTTGGGGAGAACCGATGTCTTTGAAGAATTCCACGTTGGCCCGGACGTAGTCGGCCCACTCATCCGGGACATCGTCGGAGTAGTAGATCGCCTCGACAGGGCAAACGGGATCGCAGGCGCCGCAGTCCACGCACTCGGAAGGGTGGATGTAGAGCGAGCGTTCGCCTTCGTAGATGCAGTCCACTGGGCATTCGTCGATGCACGCTTTGTCCTTGACGTCTACGCAGGGTTGCGCGATCACATAGGTCATGGCCCGCTACACACCGGTGTAGACGGTCTTGCCCCACGTGAAGAAGTCCAGCGCGGACTTTCCTTGTTCCCGGAAGGTGTTGGTGGAGGAGTCCTTGACGCCACCGAACGGGACATTCAAGTCCAGGCCCGCCGTGGGGCGGTTGACCTTGATCACGCCCGCCTGCGCGCGTGCGGCGAAGTCGGTGGCCCGGACCAGCGAATCGGTGCAGATACCTGCTGTGAGGCCGTAGCGGGAATCGTTGATGGCGGCCAGTCCAGCCTCGTAATCGGGAACCTGCAGGACAGCCACCACCGGACCGAAGATTTCCTCCGTCACGGCGGCGTCGTCAAACGGAAGATCCGTGAGTACAGCGGGAGGGAAAAGGAGCGCGCCGGAGGAATCACCGTCGTACTCTCCGTGCAAGAGGGTGGCGCCGCGTTCGACGGCGGTGCGCACCGCGGCCTGGTTCTGTTCGAACTGCTGGCTGCTCACCACTGCGCCCATCTTGGCGGCGTCGATTCCGTCACCGGCAGTGCACTGCGCGGCTTCCGCGAGGAGGGCCTCGAGGAAGGCGTCCCGGATACCGGGAGTGACATAGACTCGCGAGGTTGCCGTACAGGCCTGGCCCGTCAGCCCGAAAGCACCGGCTGCGACGACGGCCGCTGCTTTGCGCGGGTCGGCGTCGTCCAGGACCAGAACGCCGTTCTTGCCGCCCATTTCCAGCTGGACGCGGGCGCGCCGGGCATTCAGGATTTCCTGCAGTCCGAGCCCCACTTTGGTGGAACCGGTGAAGGACAGTCCGGCGATGCGGGGATCTCGGGCCAGGGCATCGCCAACCACGCGGCCCTTTCCGTGGACCACGTTGAACACTCCGGCGGGGAGTCCAGCGTCGTGCAGCGCCCGTGCAAGATGGGTGGCAGAGAGGGGAGTGAGTTCGGCCGGCTTGATGACAACTGCGTTGCCGCTGATGAGGGCGGGGGCGGCCTTCCACGCCGGAATAGCGATGGGGAAGTTCCAAGGAGTGATCAGCCCGACCACGCCCAGGGCCTCGCGGCGGGTGGTGATGGTGGTGTTCGGCAGGCCGCTGGGGAGCACCTCGCCGGTGGCGGCCCAGCCGAGTGAGCCGAAGAAACGCAGCACGTCCAAAGCGCGCTTGACCTCGCCCATGGCTTCAGCGAGGGTCTTGCCCTCCTCGCGGACCAGGTCTTCGGCGATGGCGCCTTGGCGCTCCGCGAGCAAGTTGCCCGCCGTGATCAGGATGGCGCCGCGGGCCGGTGCAGGCAGGGCAGCCCAAGCCGGCTGGGCGGCGACGGCGGCAGTAATGGCCGCGTCGACGTCGTCGGCGGTTCCGCTGGGGGAGAGTGCTGCGAGTTCGTCCGGGCGGGCCGGATTGATTCGCTGCGTTTCGGGCTCGCCGGACCATTCACCGTTGATGAAGTGCTGCACGATTGCTACGTCCGGGTGGGTGGAGAGGGCTGATTCGGTGGCGGTGGAAGTCATGGTATTCCTTTGGCTTGGGCAAATAAGGTTCATGAGGATGGCTGGAGGCCGGGGCTTAGAGGCTCCGGATCAGGCCGCCGTCGCACCGCAGCGCGACGCCGGTGATGTAGGAGGCCGGGGCGCTGCAGAGGAACGCTCCGGCGGCCCCGAATTCCTCGGGTTCGCCGTAGCGCCGGGCCGGGATGGTCTTGCGGGATTCGAGCTGGATTTCCTCGGGTGTAGTGCCGCGCCTTTTGGCTGCCGCCCTGTCCAGTTCGGCGACGCGGTCGGTGGCGATGCGTCCGGGCAGGATCATGTTGACAGTCACGGAGTCCAGCGCCACCTCGGCCGCAAGGGTCTTGAGGTACCCGGCCAGTGCCGCGCGGCCGGTGTTGGACACGGCGAGGTTGGGCAACGGCGCCACGACGCCGCTGGATCCGATGGCCAGGATCCGTCCCCATCGGCGCTCCCGCATCCCGGGCAGGACCTTCGAGACCAGTGCATGCTGCGGCTTCACCAACAGGTCGAACGCCGCAGCGATGTCCTCGGCGCCAAGGCTGGCCGCGGCACCCGGCTTGGGGCCGGGGCCGTTGAGCACCAGGATGTCAATGGGACCGAGCGCCTCGACTGCGCGATCGACGGCGGCAGCTACTCCGTCCGGAGAGCTCAGATCTGCTTCTATGGCTACCGCGCTGTGACCGTCAGCCTGTAGCTCGGCTGCGATCTTCTCGGCCCGTTCGCGGCGCCGGCCGGTAATGGCCACCCGGACGCCCTCGGCCGCGAGGCCGCGCGCGATCGCGAGTCCCAGTCCTCCGGTGGAGGCGGCGACGAAGGCGGTCTTCCCACTGATTCCGAGGTCCATCAGGGCCTCCCTGCTGTGTGAGTGGTTCGGGTGGGGGAAGCGTCCAGGGCACGGGCCGCTTCAGCCAGGTGGGTGAGCATGCCTTGCCGAAGGACCTCCGGGAACGGCGCAGCGGGCGGGCGGACACCGGATTCCTTGATGAGCCCCCGCTGGAGGAAACATTCTTTCCGTACAGCCAAGGCGATCCGCACCTGCTGTTCGAAATTGATGAGAGGAAGGTAGGGGAGCAGTTCGTCGCGCGCGGGGCCGTAACCTCCCGACTGCCATGCGCGAACGCAGGCAACCAGGGCCTCCGGGTAGGAGAAGCCCGTCATCGCACCGGCGGCACCGGCCACGAGTTCGTCCAGCAGGCCTTGCCCGCCAAGGCCGCCGAAAACCGAAACGTCGACGGCGGAAGCCAGTTGGGCGATGGACACGCTGGTCGGCGGGGCCTCGGCCTTCACCGCGACGACGAACTTGCACGCCTGAACAATGTAAATGAGCGCTTCCGTGCTGATGCTGACCCCGCTGGCCACGGGGTAATCCTGCAGGACTACCTTGGCGCCAGTGGATTGGTGGATGGCGTTCAGGTGCGCGATCACCACCTCCGCCCGGGCCGAATTGACCTGCACCATGGCTGCCGCGAGCCGGTCTCCTGCGATCGCCTGGGCTGCGCGGATTTCTTCGACTGCCGTGCCCGTGAAGAGCGAGGTCACACCCACCACGAGAGGTAGCTGCGTTTCCTCGACCACAACTTCCAGCACGAGGCTGCGTTCGGCAGCTGTCAGGGCAGCGGCCTCGCCGAAGACACCCAAGACCGTCAGCCCGGTGGCGCCAATGGATTCATAGTGCTCCGCCAACTGCGCCAGGCTGTCGGTGTCCAAGTCCAAAGTGCTTCCCTGGAATGGTGTCGCGACGACGCCCCACACTCCGGGGGCAAGGGATTCCCGCATCGGATTGTCCTTCCGTTGGTTCTGAAAATCGCTGTCTTGCATCTGCCACATCTAGCGGCCCGGCCAGACTGGCTGGCGCTTCTCTTGGAACGCGCGTACTCCCTCGGCTGAGTCTTCGCTGTCGAGCGCGTCCATGAGGGCCGGGAGCCTGAGGCCGCGGGCTTCCGCAGCAGTCAGATGGCTGGTCCGGGTGACCATTTGCTTGACGGCCCGGACTGAGCTGGGCGCGCAAGCGAGGATCTGATCCACCCAACGCTGAACGGCGGCGTCAAGCTCGTCAGCGGGAACCACCTCGTTGACCAGTCCCATGGACTGCATCTCCGCAGCCTCGGCCTTGCGGCCGGTGAGGAGCATGCCCATCGCTTGGGTATAGGGGACACGGCGAACCAGCTGGTGGATCCCGCCGTCGAGCGCCAGACGCCCAACCCGCGGTTCCGTCAAACCGAAGCGGGCCGTGTCTGCGGCCACCACGATGTCGGCGCCGAGCACGATCTCCATGCCGCCGCCGAGCGCGTAACCGTTGACCTTGGCGATCACCGGCACGTCAAGGCTGGTGCGCAGGCTCAGCCCGCCGAAACCGTTGGGGTCCAGCTCGGCCCAATATTGCAGGCCGGTCTTGTCCACGGCAGAGGCGGACATGTCCGCTCCGACGCAGAACGCGCGGGTGCCGGCACCTGTGATGACGACGGCGCGCACCCCCGGATCCGCTTCGATCTGGGCCCAGATCTCGTTGAGCCTGGCCTGGGCGGTTCCGTCGACGGCGTTGAGCACGTGCTGGCGGTCGATCACCACGGTGGCGAGGTGGTTCTCGATGGTCAGCGTGACCTCGTCCACGATTGTTTGTACTCTCGTTTCTTCTATCGAAGCTGTCACCGGAGGACCCCCAGCTGCTGCAGGCGCTCAATGGTCTCGGCATCGAAACCGTTCTCCAGCAGGACCTCGACGTTGTGTTCGCCCAGCCGCGGCGCCACGCGCCTAACGGTAGGCGGAGTGGCGGAGAGCCGGATGGGCGCGTTGAGCATTCTCACAGTGCCGACGCCGGGATGCTCGGCTTCCACGATCATGCCGTTGGCCTCCGTCTGCGCGTCGGCCAGTGCCTGTTCCAAAGTGTGTACGGGCGCGTTGAGCAGTCCCTGGCCTTCCAGCTGGTTGGTCCAATACTCAGTGGTGTTCGTGGAGATGCGCTCCCGGAAAATCGCCTGCAGAGCCGGCTTGTGCTTGAACTGCTGCTCCAGGGTGGCGAATTCGGGGCGTTGCGTGAGGTCCTCGTCCAGGCCCAGCGCTTCGGAGATCCGGGCGAGTGGGTCCGGAGTGAAGCCGCCCACCATGCAGACGGCGCCGTCGGTGGTTTCAAAGACGCCGCTCAGCGGCATGGCTCCCCAGTTGACCTCGTAGCCGCGGTTGAGCTGCATGCATGCCTCCTGCATCTGCAAGTGCAGCATGGAGTCGTACATGGTCACCTCAACTTTTTGCCCGACGCCGGATGCTTCCCTCGTGCGCAGCGCCAGCAGGATGCCCTGCATGAGGTGCATGCCGGTGATGTAGTCGCACAGCGTAGTGGGGTAGATGCCGGGCTTCACGTCGTCGGACTCGCGGCGCCACATCACGCCTGAGTAGGCCTGCGCGATCGCGTCCTGCCCGCCCTTGTGGGAGTACGGACCTACGGGGCCGAAGCCAGTGCCGGAAGCCCAGATGATGCCCGGATTCCCGGCCTTGAGTTCCTCGTAACCGAAACCCATCCGCTCCATGACGCCGGAGCGGAAATTGCTGACCACCACGTCCGCATCGGCCATGACGCGGCGGAGCACGTCGCGGCCTTCCTCGGTGCGGGTGTCCACGGAAACGCTGCGCTTATTCCGGTTGATGGACAGGAAGATCGGATTGTCTTGGCCGTCCTTGTCCGGGAACGAGTTGCGCGAGATATCCCCGGCGCCCGGGCGCTCCACCTTGATGATGTCAGCGCCGTAGTCGCCCAGCAGCTGCGTGCACGACGGTCCCATGAATACCTGGGTGAAGTCCACGATCTTGATGCCTTCGAGGGGGAGCGGCACCGATCCGGCGGTTGCCGTAGCAGTTTCGCTCAGGACGCTCTCATCGAGAATGGTGTCGGTGCTCATGCTCCCACCACGGCTTCACTGTCGACGGTAGCGTTCGACGACGGGACGTCGCCCGGGTCCGCACCATGCCGGCGCATGCCCTGCTGGATGTCCAGCGCCGAGACTTCGCGGACCAGCGTGCCGCTTTGGACGGCCAGTGCGGCGGCGACGCCGACTGCCTGGCCCATGGCCATGCAGGGCGGGATCTCGCGGGACATCTTCTGAGCTTCCGGAGTCGCGGAGTAGTGGCGACCGGCGACGAGCAGCTGGTCGACCTCCTTGGGAAGCAGCGAGCGGAAGGGATAGTAATAGTCCCGGCCGCGGGCCACGGAGTCTGCGAAGTGGCGGCGGGACGTGACGTCGTCCTTTGTCATGACGTATTCGCCTTCGAGCAGGCGGGTCTGCCGGACGCCCATCTGGGACGCGACGTCGAGCATGTAGCAGTTCTCAAAGCCCGGCAAGTGCGCGCGGACGTACTCCACGGCCTCGGTGATCCGGTCCCGTGCTGCGAATTCAGCGGCAGTCATGTCCGCCGGGTCCACGCCGTCGTATCCGGTCATGTGGGGAGCGTTGCACCAGACCACGCCGTCGATGGGCGTCTTGAGCCACCACAGTTCCCAGGGCGCCCCCGAGAAGACGCTTGATGGTGCGGTTGATGGCGCGGGCTTCCTTGGGATTGGCCTGTTCGAAGGCCTCCGCTGCTGCTGTGTCCACGTTGCCGAGGCGGAACACGAGGGTGGTGAGGTAGCTGTCCTTGACGTAGCTGGCGCCGGCACGGGAGGCGACGTCGATGTCACCGGTGGTGTCGATCACGACGTCGGCCATGAAGGCCTGGGTCCGGACTTGGTCTCGCAGATGACGCCCTTCATGACGCCGTTGTCCACGATCGGGCGGGAGAACCACGAGTGCAGGCGGAGGTTCACGCCGGCCTCACGGACGAGGTCGTTGGAGACTCGCTTCCAGCCGTCGGGGTCGAAGGCCGCGGCGTAGCAAACGGGCTTCGGGGTGGTGTGCGAGTGGAAGTCGAAGGTGCCGTAGCGGCCCCACTTGTTCCACAGTTCTTCGGAGGTCTTGCGGTCATCGGCCGGCGGGACAATCGCCAAGCCGAGCTTCTGCAGGCGCTCCACGTACTCGGAAACAATGCCGGTCACAGTGATTTCCTGGCCGTTGATCATGTCGTCGAGGACCAGCACCATGCCACCGGAGGCGAGGCCACCGAGGGACGAGTAGCGTTCCAGAAGGGTGACGGACGCGCCGGAGCGTGCCGCGGTGACGGCTGCGGCCACTCCAGCGGGTCCACCGCCGACCACGAGGACGTCGGAGCGGGAGATGACCGGTGCGGTGAGATCCGCCGTCGTAGTGCTGAGTTCCAGTGACGACGTGGTGGCAAAGGCATTCATGGTGGGGGATCCTTACTTCCCGGCGGGCACGCCAATGGAACGAGTGCCGGGGGTATAGATGAGGTGCTCAGGAGGAGTTCGCAGCGATGCAAGCGGCGAATTGACCCTGGCGGAGGGCATGACGCGGAGAGGCCTACTGGCCTTGTTGCGAATATTGGAGAAAGTTGCGTACAGACACGGAAGCATCAGTACGCGTACGGGCGACGGCAGCTAGGGCCGACTGATCACCACACGTGTGGTGCGTTCACCCAGATCGCTACGCATACCTCTTCGTAGCTGTTTTTGTACCAGTGAGGCGTATCCGATGAGAAAGTGATCGAATCGCCCGCCTCAAGCGTGTAGCACTCTCCGTCAAGAAAGATGTCTTTCCTCCCGGACAGGATGATGCCGAATTCCTCGCCACTGTGGCGGAAAGGAGTGGCGCTGGTGTCGTGGCCCGGCGGGCTAACGATCCATTGGGCCTCCAGCGCACCATTGAGATCCGGAGTGAGAAGCTCATAGACTGCTTCTCCTACGGACTTCTTGGTGACGCCTTTGAGGTTCCGTCGCTCGGACTTCCGGACAACAGGCGACCTGGTTCTTCCCTGGCCGATGAAGAACTTCCCCACTGGAATGTCCAGGCCGTGCGCCAGTTGAGCCAGGGTCGTGAACGACGGATTGGCCAGTCCACGCTCGATCTGGCTAACGATCGCCGGGCTAAGCCCGGTGATCTCCGAGAGTTTGGACAGGGTCATGCCCTTGTCCTTTCGCATAGTGCGGACCTTGTTGCCGACAGTCGCAAGAAGTGCGCTCGTGCCAGCGGGGGAAGATACCGCAATGCTCTCGTTGGTCATGATCCAGCTTTCTCTCGGTGAGCTGACTCACATAACTATAGTGAAAAATTTTAGCGAATCAATGGTTTGGTGAAAATAATCTGATCGCCGATGCCTTTGACCCCCCGGCCCGCAGTTTGGTGGGGCATGTGTGGGAGCGAGTCGGGGCGAACACGCCCCGCCCGACCCTTGGAAGTGGAGGTGAATATTTTTAAAAGCATTGACCTGGTGAATATCTTCAATATAGTTATGTGAGTCGCATCACTCGGGGGATTGCTGCACGATTCATAGACGTGGGCGCATCAACCTTCCCCCGGAAGAACCAGCCGGCCTCACGTCCATCTTCGTGTTCTCCGTAGTGATGCGTCGACATCCAAACAAGCCACGTGCCCCCAAGTCCATCGCAGCCTGTCCACGGAGAAAGCCTCGCTGCCACGCGGACAAGGGGGCCGGTCAACAGGGTCAGCTCCGTTGCCCGGCTGGATGTCACCGTTTGCATTCAAGCGCTACGAAGAGGCATGCGTAGCTATCTGGGCTGACTCCCCTCCCATGAGGTGAGCTGGTAAGGCCCTGCCGAACCAAGCCAAAATGATAGTTTCGATCACCTTCCACACCCCCGGGTGCCAAGGGTGATCCGTACCCTCACGCACCGCGAAGGTGCGGAGGAAGGAAAGAATCATGACTGACACTGTCGTCAAGAATGGCCCGGCGAGTGCCCGGAAATCCCGGCTCTCTCCTGAGATCCGCCGTGGGCTGCTGGGCCTCGGACTAGGGAACACCCTTGAGTGGTACGACTGGATGGTCTTCGGGCTGCTGTCGGCCTTCATCGGGCCGAAGTTCTTCCCCTCGCAGGATCCCACCGCGGCGACGCTTAACGCGCTGGCGGTCTTCGCCGTCGGCTTCGCGTTCCGCCCGCTTGGCGGCGTCCTGCTCGGTACTTTCGCCGACAGGATCGGCCGCCGGAAGGTGATGCTGTGGTCCATCATGATGATGGCAGTCACCACGCTGATTATTGCGCTGTGTCCGACGTACCAGCAGATCGGCGGCGCTGCCGGCACAATCCTCCTGGTTTGCCGCATCGTACAGGGCATCTCGACCGGTGTTGAAGCTCCGCTTTCCACCGCACACGCCGTCGAACTGGTTCCCGTGGGACGCGAAGGGTTCGTTGCAGGCATCATCTCCTTCTTCGTCAACTCGGGCATCCTCCTCGCCTCGCTGGTCAGCTACCTGTGCAGCCTGATGCTGAGCGGGGCCGTCATGGCCGACTGGGGTTGGCGCATTCCCTTTATCGTCGGTGCAGTCTTCGGATTCATCGTGGTCTACCTTCGCCGTACCCTTCCGGAAACCATGAAGCCGGAGGAGCTTGCGGAAACCTCCTCCAAATCAGTCTGGAGTGGAGTTGGCAAGCATTGGCTGAGCGTCCTCGCCATCACGTTCGTCGTTGGCGCAGCCCAGGCTTATAACTACGCCTGGAACACCGGACTTCCCACCGCTGCCCGCAGCAGTTTCAAGGAAGACGCAACCGCCGTCTTCGCCCTCACCACCATCCTGGGCGTGGTGCTGGTTGTCGGCAGCCTGGTGGTCGGCAGGCTCGCCGATGGCAAGTCGATTTCCAAGTGGTTCCTGATCACCCGCGCGCTTTCCATCCCTTCGGTGTTTCTGATGTTGATGTACGTCCGTCCCGGCATCGGCGGATTCGCCGCGGTCCTCCTCGGCGGCTCGGTGGTCCTGGTCCTGAACATGACCCTTTACAACGTCGTCACAAGCTCGCTGATGCCCAAATCCTGCCGCGGCGCCGGAACTTCTCTTGGTTACGGAATTGGCGTCGCCCTCTTCGGTGGCACGGCCTCTTACCTCCTGGTGTGGCTCCAGTCCATGAATGCATCGTGGATCTTCCCGGTTTACGTCGCCGTCCTGTCCTTGCTGAGCATTGTTTTCTACGTGTTGGCACGGCGGAAAAACGGCATCTTCATTGGGAACTAGGAGGGTTCATGGGCTTGGCTCACCAGAACCGCAGCCTTGGGGGTGCTTGTGATCTCCTATGAACTCAGTGAGTCCGATGTCGAGCTCTACAACGCAGCCCGGGAGATGCTCCTCGCGGCGCATCATGGTGAAAACCACCGTGTGGCCGCCGCCATGAGGGGCGCATCCGGGGTCATCTACCTGGGCCTCCACATCGGTTCAAAGCGGATCAACGTCTGCGCCGAGTCCAGTGCACTTGCCAACGCCCGGATGGCGCAGGAAGTGTCCATCCAAGCGGTGGTCGCCGTCAGCATGGACGAACACGGCGAACCCCAGGTCACCAACCCTTGTGGCCTTTGCCGGGAACTGCTCCGCAACTACGGGGCAGAGACTTCCGTTCTGGTAGATGCTGCTGGAGAGGTTGGAAGGGTGGCTCTCGAGGGGCTCTTGCCTTATCCATGGATGCGGGCAAGCGAAACTGAATGGACCACCCTGCCGCCGGACCTCGGCGCACGCGACCTGAGCGATCGACTACGGTGAGGACGCGTTAAGACAGCCGGCACAAAAGTGCGCCAAGCAACAAACTAGGGCAGCAGGCAAAAGGCCGGGACGTGAGTCCCGGCCTTTTGCTGTCGTTCGCCGCGTCACGGTTTCCGGCTGCGGTTCCAGAGGGTGGCGGTGGTGTAGAAGGCGGTCAGGCCGACGGCAAAGTACACGATCCAAAAGGGAAATGGGGTCCTCGTTTGGGGCGCTGCGAGGGTTTGCTGTTCCGGCGCGTCTTTGGGGAGCTCCGCGATCCGGGTGGCGTGGACGAGGAGCCGGTGGGAGTTCACTCCGATGGGTGTGCATGTGATCAGGGTGATGGTGTCCTGGCCGGGGGTGATTTTCAGGGAGGAGATGTCGTCCGGTTTGACGACTTCGATCTTGTCGACCTGGTAGAGGAAGGTCTGGTCCAGAACGTCGGTGGTGAAGATATCGCCGGTTTTGGCGTGGTGGAGTGGGTTGAAGAGTTCGGCGTTGGGGATTCCTGAGTGGGAGGTCAGTACGCTGTGTGTGCCCGGGCCTCCGACGGGCAGGGAGGAGCCGTAGAGGTGGCCGACTCCTTTGGCCAGGACGTCGTCGCTGGTTCCGTGGTAGGTCGGCAGGTCGATCTTGAGTGAGGGGTAGCGGAGTCTGCCGATCACGTCGTCGTTGGCGAGGTTCAGCTGGTTTTGGTAATCCTTCAGCTGCCCCTCCAAGGCTGTGGTGGGGGTTTGGGCAGAGTAGGGGTCGCGCAGTTGCCCAGGGGGGATACGGGAGTTGTAGTCCCTTGCCCGATCCAGGATTTTGGTCCGGGCCGAGGGTTCGAGTTGTTGGACGTCCTGGGCGTAGCCGGAGAGTTGGTTGTTGTGGTTGATGGAGCTGAACCAGTCCGCGGCCTGGGGGTAGAGGACCGGGCTCAGTCCCACGGCGGCGATGGCCATCATCGCGACCAGCCGGCCGCCTGCTAGGCCGGGCCGGATCTGGTTTCGTCCGGTCGCCGGTTTGCGGGGACTGCGGGTTTTGCGGGGCCGATGCCGGGGGCCGTCGGGGCCGGAACCCTCCAGAAATTCTTCGAGGGTTTCAGTCATGCGCTTACTCTCGTCCTTGAAGGTGGAACGGTGTGCCCTCTTGCTTGAACGCGGAACGGGTATGGGGCACCCCGCGAGGGATGCCCCATACCGTTCATCAACGGGTGCTAATCACTGGATGCTGATCAGGGGGCGGTGATGTTTTCCGCTTCGTGGCGCTTGCGTCGGCTGGTGACCATCAGGAGTCCTGCACCGGCGAGGACGAGGATGCCGCCTGCCGTGAGCGCGAGGGTTCCGGGGCCGCCGGTGAGCGGCAGCTGGAATCCGGCGTTGTGCGGGACGTTGGTGACGGTGACAGTAACGACGGCGGGGTCGGAACTGGTGACCGTGGTCTGGACCGGCTGGGCAAGCAGTTCATACCCGGCCGGGGCTTTGGTTTCCACGAGCCAGTACGCCTGGTAACCGGGCTGGCCCGGGCTCACGGCTGCGCCGTTGGCCCAGTTGGAGTAACGCAGCCCGGAGATCACCAGGTTGCCGGTGGCATCGGTGGTCCAGGAACTGGTACCCGCGATCGTGATCGCGTTGGTGCCGGCCAGGGCGTCAGCCTGGGTCGGGTAGACGGAGAACACGGCCCCTGCCAGGGCAGCGGAGGTCTTCGAGTCCTGCTTGTGCAGGACAATGTCGCCCCACTTGGTGATCACCGGGGGAGTCACGATCGGACCGCCGGGCTGCCCCGGGGTGATGGTGAAGCTGGCGGCGTTCGGGTAGACGGCAGCCGTGTTCGAGATCTGGCCCACCGCGTTGACGATGGCATTCACGGTCACCACAACCTTGGCTGTGGGGTTGGCGGCAAGGATGGCCCGGCCGCTGGCGGTGAAGTCGACCGTGAGCTTGTTCGTGGCCGCATCGAAGACGACGGTGTAGTCCGTGTTCAGCGTCAGGGCTGCACCGTTGGAAAGCGCCACGGTCGAGCTGGCGTAGCTCAGCTTGGTGTCGAGCTGATCAACGATCCGGTACCCGTCGATGGGGTTGACGTTGGGGATGTCACCGGTGATGGTCCACTGGACGTTGTCCCCGAGCTTGATCGCGGGGGCGTCCGTGACGGTCTTCGTCGCGCCGGTCACGGCGTTCTTCGGGTAGACGTTAACGCTGTACATCCAGTTGTTCTCGTTGACCGGGTCCGTCATGGGGAGCGTGACGAGGAACGGGGCTGCGGGGGTGACACCGGCCGGGTAGCCGGTCTCGGTGACGAGGTACAAGCCCAGGGGCAGGTTCGCCAGAGCGGCCGTTCCTGTCGCGTCCGTGGTCACGGCGGTACCGGCGGCAGCCTGCGCGGCGGCTTGTGCCGGGGTCAGGGCCGCCGCGGCAGTCCAGCCCGCATTGGTGGTGAGGTCAATGTTGTTGACCTTCTGAACCGAGAACGTGACTCCGGCCAGGGGTGTCAGCCCGGTGAGTTGGGCGGGGGTCAGGGCCGTTCCGTTGTTGGGCAGGCCCGTCGGCGTGGCCGGGGTCTGGTATTTGTGGATGGTCAGCGAAGCCGTCTTGGTCGCGTCGATGTTCGCGATGTTCGCCGCATGGGCACCTCCTGCCCCGAGGGCGAGCATGCTTGCCGAGGCGAGTACGGCCAGGGAGGCGAGTATGCCCCGTTTGAACTTCGATGATTTCATCGTTTTCCTTTCTTGTTGTCCCCAGAGAGATGCACGGAAGCGCTCAGCTATGTGGGTTGGTCGGTTTTTTCGCTCGCCGGTAGGCGAGCAGGGCCAGCGAAGCCATGAGGAGAAGAACCCCAAGAACAGGGATTCTCCAGAGACCGGTGGCGCCCGGTCCGCCGGCGGTGGGAAGCTTGAGGGCCGCGACGTCGGTGACAGTGATCGTCAATGCGTTCACGGTCACGGACGTTCCTGCGGTGGAAGGGTCCAGGGTGATGGTCCCGCCGGGGGCGAGGGCGAATTTCACCGGTGTTGCCAGGAGCGAGTAGCCGTTCGGTGCCTTGGTCTCCAGCAGCCAGTAGGTTCCCGGGGCCAGGTTCTGGACCTCGATGAGCCCGGGGGATCCGGTCACCGGGCTGCTCACACCGGTCACCGTGGTCCCCATTTGCCCGGCTGCGTCGTTGTGGATCTCGAAGGTCGAGCCGGTCAGCGGGGCGGTGGAACCCTGGGTTTGGCCCGGACCTGCTTTTTGCACGAACAAGTGCCCGGTGGTGGGGTTCGTGGTGATACAAGCAGGGTCCAGTGGTGCTGCGCTGCCGGTGACGCACCGTACCGGGGGAATGAGCCCGTTGCCGGTGGCCCCGTTCTTCAAGGTGACCAGCCACGCCGTGGGGTTGACCGTCACGGAGTAGCTCAGGACGGCGGTGCCGTTACCCGGAAGGGTGAACGAGGACGTGACCAGCGCGTTCCCCGCGCCCGGATCCGCCACGGCAACCGGGGACCAGCCGTTGATCGTGAGTTTCGCAGACCCGGCCGTGAATACGGCGTTGTTCAACACCTGGCTGAGGTCATCGGTGAGGATGACACCAGTGATGGCGTTGGGGGTGGAGTTGGTGGCGGTCACCGTGTAGGTGATGGTTCTGGCCGGGCCGGGATCGCCCGGGTTGATCGCGGTCCCGGACGCCGGGGACGCGGTCTTGGCCAGGGACCATGACCCGACGGGATTGACGGTGCAGGTGGTACTCCCGGCAGGGCAGGTGGTCGGCGGCGTCAGAACGGTCGAAGGCGTCAGGTAATTCTCGAGCGAAGCATCACCGAGGTTCCCGGCGCTGTTGACCGTCACCTGATAGGTCACGGTGCTTGTCGCCCCCGCGGCGACCGTGCCCGTGATCCCGAGGGTCGGCGGTGCCGCACTCGCATTGTTGGCCACCACCAGGGCAGTCCCGCTCGTGGTGGTTGACGAGGTGGAGCCGCCCACGAGGGTCGAGTCATCCAACACGTCCCCGAGCCAGTCGGTATAAGCCACGGGGGCCGGGGCGGTACCGGAAGTGTTGTCGAAGGTCAACGTGTACGTGAGCACCTGGCCCGGCTGGACCATGGTCCCGGCCACTGGATCCACACTCTTGGACACCACCAGGTTCGGTGATTTAGGTGTGTTGGTAAAGATGCAGGTGACGGCGGCGCCGACACCGTTGACCGGTGGGGGTTCAGTGAGGTTGAAGGAGGTACCTGATCCGGATGCCAGAACGGTACCGGTTTGATCCGTGCATTGGTAAGACGACTGATAGTTGTTCAGGTTTGTTCCTGAAACGCCAGCCTCGGACAGGGCGAGGGTGGCGCCGGAGCGTGCGATGACCGGGCCGGCCACTGCACCAGGAGCGGTTTGAAGACCGGTTGTCGAGCCGGACGTCGTCCCGGTGTTGCCGGTGGTGTTTGACCCTGTGATTGCCAGGTTGAACTGGTCCGTGCTGACCGAGCGGCCAACAATGTCCTTCTTCAGGGTGACTGATCCTGAAGAGCTGCAGGACGCATTATCAGACGTAGTGGTTGAGGGGGTCGGTCCGGTTTCAAGCAGGGCTCCTGTGACCGGATTGACCTGATAGAACGTCGTTTGAGTGTTGATATAGAGGTTTCCGTTGGAGCCGAAGGCGATACCGGTGGAGCCGGGAAGCGGCGCAGTTGGGAGAGTGGCTAGCGGCGAGTAGGTCAATGACGGAGACCCTGCGGTTGCCGGGATGGGCTCGTTGACCCGCACTAGGGTCTGGACAGTTCCGGCTGGATTGTCGTAGCTGGTGAACAGATTTCCGAGACCGTCGAAGACAAAGTCGGATACATTCAGAGTGCCCGCCGGGAACTGAACCGTTCCGACTTCCCCGACGACTGTGTTGGTTGTCGTGTTAAACGCGTAGATGTGCAGTATTCCCGTTGACTGGTCGATGGATCCGAAGTAATACCAGCCGTTGAGTGGATTGATGGCACCAGCAACCAGAAATCCGGCCGGATGAGGGCCCGCCGGGAATGTTGCGATGGTGCCGGTAACGGGATTGAACTTGGACAAAACCGTCGGCCCGGCGGTTTCATTGACCCAGTAGATGGCGCTGCCCCCGGCTGCGACAGCAAGGCCGTTCTGGAGTGGCTGGGCTTTGGTGAGAAGTTTGGGCGCTGAGCCGGCGAGCGAACCTCCCGGGCCAAGTTTCACTTGCCAGAGCCTGGCCGGAGAAGTCGAGGGTAAACACCGTATTCGTGCACATACCGCCGGGAGTCTGGACGTTCAGCGTCCCCTTCGTCGCCTGAAAGGGCACACCTGAGACGAAGGAATAGCTGCTCGTTCCGGGCGTCAAAATAGCCCCGGAAGGCGCGCTCGGGTCAACCGCAACAACGGGGTTGAACCTGAAGAAGCCCCCCGTGAGCCAACTCGAGACGCCCCCATTTGCCGAGCCAACCTGGCAGGACAGCGTCTTGTTTCCATTGCTCCGTACACAGTTGGTGGCGGTGACATTGTTGCCAAAGAACGTCACGCCGTCATTGGAGTACTGGACACCCACCGACGCTTGAACGGTGAAGGTGGCGTTCGAAGGGGCAGTGAATACCACGTCAAGATTCGTTGTGCTCGTCGGAACCATGCCGCCAACAGGGCCTCCTGTGTTCTGGATGGTGACCGGAACGGCGCCATTTGCTCCCGGAGCGAGAGTCACCATGGTGGGCGCGTCGGCTGAAATCAACTCAGTCCCGGCTGCTGTGGCCGGTGGGGCGGCACTAAGCCCGGTGACGATCAGGCCCGCCGTCGAGATAGCCAGGACAAGTAAGAACGAAAAGAGCTTCATCCCCTGCGATTTCATGGGCGGTTCCTTCGTGTTCCTTTGTCAGCCATGACGGCCTCCTGCATCCTCTGTTCGGTGTTGAGCCTTGACTCATCAAGGCGGCTACTCGCTTAGGAAGTAGATCGAAGCGCGCTTTCGTGTCGCGGAAACGAAAACTTTCACGAGAGCATGCTCGGCCGGGTCGCGTCAGGGCGTGCCAGAGGCGTGGATGATCCGGAAACGGGATGCGTTCGGTTCGAGAACTGCAGCGGGATGCCACGGCCTATACAAGGCCGTCATGGCGCCAAAGGTTACGAGGGCGCCCGTTCTATTTGGGGCTAGTCCGTTGCAGGAAGTAGGGCTTTGATGCGTTCGCTGGCACGCTGAACGGCGCCCGACAGCTCCTGGGGCGGTACAGGGCGCGAAAAGAGGTAGCCCTGGAGGGCGTCGCAACCGAGGTGCAGCAAGTGCCGTGCCTGTTCGGGGCTTTCCACGCCCTCCGCTGTGATGCGGTGTCCGAGGTGGTGGGCCATGGCGCTCATGGAGGTCAGGATCGGAAGGTCTTCCTCGCCGGTATGTATGACGGAGACGAAGGTCCGGTCGATTTTGAGGATGTCTACAGGTAGATCCTGGAGCCGTCCAAGAGATGAGTAACCTGTGCCGAAGTCGTCCAGGGCCACCCGGATTCCCTGCCTACGAAGCATTGCGAGCTGGCCGGTGATAGGGGAAGCCGGGTCGAGGAAGACGCTTTCGGTGACTTTCAGGATCAGCTGGGCACCATCGATTCCCGCGGCGGCCAGCGTTCCCAGGACGGCGTCGGCGTAGCCCTTTTCGCGTAGCTGCACGGCTGAGACATTCACGGCGACGGCGCGTTTGCTGTCCCCGGCAAGCCAGGACCTGAGCTGGGCGCAAGCCTGGGAGAGGACTTCCTGCCCTATTGCGTTGATCAGTCCTGAACGCTCTGCCGCTGGAATGAATTCCGACGGCGGGACGAGTCCGTCCGGTCGCTCCCAGCGAGCCAAGGCCTCCACCTGGGTCACCGTGGCCGACTTAGCGTCAACGACCGGCTGGTAGTGGACGGTAATTTCTCCGTATTCGACGGCAGTCCTCAAGCCGGTTTCCAGATCATTGCGGACCAGAAGGGCCGTCATCATGTCCGGATGGAAGCGCAGGAACCTGTTCTTCCCTGCAGCCTTGGCCGCATACATGGCGATGTCAGCTCGCCGCATCAGGTCCGGAGCGTGCAGTTCGGTATCAGCGCTAATCAAGCCGAGGCTGAGCCCGGGGCGAAGCTCATGGCCGTGCAGAGTAAAAGGGCCGTTCAGCTCGGACATGACTAAGCGGGCCACGCCGTCGGGATCGAATGTGCCGGTGAGCAGGATCACGAATTCGTCCCCGCCGAGCCTGGCAACGGTATCCTCCTCGCCTACGCAGCGCCGCAGGCGGCGGCCGATCTCGATGAGCATTTCGTCCCCGGCCTGATGCCCCAGGACGTCGTTGACTTCCTTGAAGTCATCCAGGTCGAGGAGCAGCACATGAATGCCGGAGAGGTCTCTCGAAGCCAATGCTTGCTCAAGGTGTTCACGGAACAATGCCCGGTTCGCCAAACCAGTGAGGGGATCCCGGAAGGCGAGGAGCTTTAGCTCTTCGGCCTTTCCTGGCAAGTTCCGCCAACGCCGTCCGGGCCTGGTCCTGTGCCTGTGTACGGGCTGTAGTGTCGCGGAAGCTCCAGACCCGCCCCACGATGGTTTCGGCGACCCTCTGGGGCCTTGAATACCGCTCAAAGGTCCGGCCGTCATGGAAATGCAGCAAGTCCAGGCTTTCGGCTCCCGGATCGGAATAGAGGTCCTGGACCTTCGCCACGAACGCGTCCGGGTCCGTGAGCTGGTCCAGGACGAATCCCATGATTTTCGCGTCGTCGTCGGAGTTCAGAATCTCCCTCGGGATTCCCCACATGGTCGCGAACCGCTCATTCGACCCGGCTATCCTCCCGTCGACGGTGACCACGAGAATACCGTCGGCCGTGGACTCGAGCGTGGCGTTGACCAGAGACAGGGCATCGCGTAGTGCGGCGTCGCTGCGTTTGCGCTCGCTCACGTCCCGGATCGATGCGACGATGCCGGTCGCGTCCGCAATCACTGGCGCGAGGTTGACCTCCATAGGGAATTCCGTGCCGTCGCGCCGCAGGCCGAAGAGATCAAGACCGGCCCCTACTTGCCCGGCCCACGCGTCGATGGCGAAAGGCTCCTGCGCGCCTTCACTGTGGCCTTGGAGCCGGCCTGGAAGCAATGTACGGTAATGCCGTCCTAGCAGCCACTCCCGCCGATAGCCAAAGAGCCGTTCGGCCGCAGCATTGAAAAAGCGGATGGCGCCGGATGAATCGATCATCAGTAGGGCATCCGGCGCACCTTCGATGAGATCACGGTAGGAGAGCACCTCGGTGCCGATCCTAGCTTCGTTCATCACTGTGGCCCGGAGATTTTCGGCCCAAATCCGCGATCAGGCCCATCCCGGCGTAAGCACGCACGTCGCGGATCCCCGGCGCAGCCGCGGGTTTGATATCAAACCCCTTGGAGACCGCCATCACCGTCCCGTCCGGTGTCCTAAGCCGGAACCTGTACCGTGCTTCGGCCTCGACAAAGAGTTCAAATATGCCTGCCATCGCTGACCTCCCCCAAGTCGAGGACGCTAGTCCTTTACGGACGCTACCGGGCGCTGCCGGGAAAAGTAAAGCACCCTTGGGTTTTCCGGGCCCGGCGCGGCCGCTGGTATCAAAGGCGGTGGTTGCCCGAAGGGTTACCAACGTGTAATTATGGCGATACAAAGCAAGCTTAGTAGTACCCGTCACCGCCGGGTCCGCGGTTCAGCAGGAGGTACAACAGTGAGAATCGGATCGTCCATCTTCCTTATCGCTCTAGGCGCCATTTTCGCCTTTGCAATCGCTGGCGACGTTGTGCCCTATTTCGACATCCACATGGTTGGCTACATCCTCATGGTGGTCGGCATTATCGGCCTGATCGTTTCGATCGTTATGTTCGGACCGCGCCGAACCCGTCGCGTCACCGAGAGCCGCACCATGGTGGACCCGGCCACGGGAGAACGCATCGTCACCAACGACAGCCGCGACACTGGCATCTAGCCACGCTGCAAAAACGGGGAGGGTCGGCGCTGCCGGCCCTCCCCGTTTTTAGTCGTCTTTACCCTTGCTGTTGCCCTTTTGGCGCCCCGGTGCCAGCGGCACCGGGGCCGGGGGAGCTGCTGGTGAAACGGCCGGTGCTTGCGTGGGTGGGGCCGGTGCCTGCGTGGTTGCGGCAGCGGTGGGCGTGGGCGCGGGAGTCGCGGCAGGCAGGTCGGCCCGGACCAGATCTATTGCATTCTGGATGTCCTGACGCCGGGCGGGTGAAACTTCGCCGCGCGCGGCGGCGTCGGCAAGGTCAGTGGAGAGGCGCTCCAGGGTCTTGGTGGCAGCGAGGAAGTCTTTGTCCGCTGCGGAACGGGCCAGCGCGTTGACCTGCAACTGAAGTTTCCCGGCAGCCCCGGGGTTCAAATCGCCTGTACTGCTCGCGCATCCGGAGAGGATTCCGGCCAGAATGGCGAGGGCCGCTGTGGTGTTTAGGAGCTTGGCTCGCGTCTGGTTCACGGTGTCACGCTCTTCCGTAGTTGTTCGAGATGTTGGCCCAACAGGCCTGGGACGCTCGGATCCGGTGACGGCGCCGCGGGTGCGGACTGCCCAAGGGCGCTCACACCAATGATGACCAGTACGGTGGTCAGCAGTACGGCACCGGCAGCCAACACCGCGCTTAGCCAGATTGGCCGCCGGCGTTTGGGGATCCGCGCGGGCGGTACGACGGCGGTGCCGCCTGGCTCGATCGCACCGGCCTTCGTCGCTGTCGAATCGAGTATGTCGACGGCCGGTTTGGCCGTACGCGGCGGGCGGTCGGGAACTCGGGGAAGCGCCTGGGTTGGGCCGTGGGCCGCCCCCGGGATCGCCGAAGGGGTGCCGGACTCGCTGGCAGCCCGGAGAGCTGCCTCAACGTCCCGGGAAGTTGGGCGTCCGGAAGGTTGAATCGATGTCATGGCGCTCAGGAGCTCAATCCACCGAGGGCCGAAGGCGGCTGGGACGCGGGGCGGGCGGTGTAGCCTGGCGACCGCTGATTCCACGCTTGTTCCCGGGTACTCAAGGGTTCCGGTCAGGCATTCGAGGAGGAGCAAGCCGAGTGAGTAGATATCGCTTTCCGGTCCCAGCGCAGAGCCGGTGGCCTGTTCCGGGCTGAGGTAAGCCGCGGTCCCGACCGTCATGCCAGTTGCGGTCAGGCGGGTGCTTTCGATGATGCGCGCAATTCCGAAATCCGTGAGCTTGGGCCGGACGCGGGGCCCCGTTGCGGTACCGGCCAAGAGAACGTTTGCTGGTTTGATATCCCGGTGGATGATGCCGCGCCCGTGGACATACTCCAAGGCCGAAGCCAGATCCGCTCCGATATGTGCCACCTGCTTGGGGTCGAGTGGTCCTTCCTGCAATCTGGCATGCAGGTCCGGTCCGTGGATCAACTCCATGGTGAGGAACGTCCGGGGGTGATCCGGGTCCCTGAGGTCCGTGCCGGCGTCCAAAAGGGTCACGAGTGACGGATGGTTGAAGGTGGCCAAGAGCCGCATTTCGGTTTCGTGCCGGGCGATCCCGTCCGGGCCTCCCAAGAGCGGAGTGAAGAGTTTCAGCGCGACATCGCGGCCTAGCCTCTCATCCCGGGCCCGGTACACGGACGCCGTCGCACCGCGGCCGATCAGCGTGCCCAGCCTGTAGCGCTCGGCCAAGAGGGTCCCTGGCTGTCCCGCGATAGAACCGTTCAACCCCGTGACAGGACCATCCAACACAGCCACCCCTCGCTTTCTTTGAACCAACCGATACCGGCAGGCCCGTACCGCCCGAACATCTTCGACAGGGATCCCGGACTGGCCGTGGACACATCTCCCCAGTGGGGTAATCGTACGGTGCATCATAAAAGTTACGTTTCCTCCGAAATCGCTTGCGCAAGGTGAATGGGAGATGAACAAACGCTCACGAAGCTGCTCCAGGGGCTGAAATCATCCGGGTTCTGTGCCTACGTTGGTTGTGGGCGCTCTGACATACGGAGCACGCGGTGAGGCAACCGCAACCCAGTCCGTGAAATATCCAATGAGCAATCAAGAAGAGAATTCCGGAGGTCTCCAATGCCTATTCTGACCAGTCTTGCCACAAGCAAAGCAGTGATCACCATGATCACCGCCGGCGCCATCGCCACAGGAGGCGGCGCCGCCGCCTTCACCAGCATCACCACCACTACCACCGAAGTGCCGGCACCAGCATCCACGGCCAGCCCATCGCCGTCGGCCCCTTCAGTTCTTCCGACCACGGCGGTCCCCGCTACCACGGCGGCCCCCACTGCCGCGGCTCCGGAGACGGAACCGTCGTCCCCGTCGCCGTCAGCTCCTGCAAAGGACGAACCGGCTGAGCAGATGCCGATCACTCCGGCTCCGAGCCCTTCGGCACCCACGCCAGCTCCGGCTTCACCTGCGCCAGCGCCCAAACCGTCATCTCCGGCGACTGACACGCCCGCAGTGAAGGCGCAAGATCATGACGATCAGGGAGCTAAGGAAGCCAGAGGCGAAGACGCCGGAGCCAAGAAGGCGGACCACGATTCGAAGGGCAACGGCCAGCAGCACAAGTCGGGCCATGGCAACTCGGACGGCAAGGGCTAAGACTCTTGCTTAGTACGCATTAAGCTTCAGGAACTAAATGCCTAAGGCGGGAGGGGTCCATTGACCCTCCCGCCTTAGGCATTTAAAAGACCGTCACTGGAAACCGTGTACGGGCCACTCCTGGCTGTGCAGGGCGGGCAAACGGTGGAAGAATTGTGCTTGGACCAAAACGACCGGCGGCGCATCTCGCCTGCTGAGACCCAGGTGAGTCCCCCAGTGCGCCGTCGGTCCCGAGCACTGTCGAATTCTTTACGCTGCACCAGTCCATCTAGGTGCGGCCGCAGCCCGTCGGAGTTCCCTCGCGCGGGTGCGGAATCCATCGCTCGCCCTGTGTCTGTCATCGCAAACCGGGGGCAAGACGTTTGGACGGGCCACGGGAGCCGGGTTCCGTACGCTCGCCGCAGGGCACAGGTCGGTGACCAACCCCATGCCTGCGCATTCACGCGCAGCGGCAATCCCGGCGACGGCGGCTGACTTGTCCTCGAACGCCGTCGAAATGGCAATGACGCTTCCGTCCGGCGATTTGAGCCTGAACCTGTAACGAGACTCTTCGTCAACAAATACTTCAAACGTGCCGGCCACAACTACCTCCCGGTCCGCGCGTCGGTTTTCGTGGCGACCGCACCACGGAACCGGACGGAATGCACCGCTGCATCCCTCACCCGCTGCTCTGGTTGAACGATCACCTGGATCGCATATCAAGTGATATTCAGTCTGTGGCAGCTCGGTTGGGACTCACAAGACCGGTCAGGTAAACCTTGTGTAAAACCTGGCCGATCCAGCAATTGCCACTGCAGCGTGCGGGTGTGTGGTGTTGCGACGTCAGTCCATGACCAGACCGCGGTCCGCGGCGACGATGTGGAGTGTGGGAGGAGGACCTGGTTCGGGAAGGGGAACTGGATCGGGGAACTCTGGGCCGGGCCCTGGTTGGGGCTCTGGACCGGGTGTCGGGACGGGTGTCGGGCCTGGCTCCGGCAGCGGCACCGGCTCCGGTGTGGGTGTCGGGCCCGGCTCACGGGTTGGATCGGGTGGGAATTCACTCATTGTCTGCACCTCGAATCGTGAATGCACTATGACCGTCTGACGTCAGGGCCGGCCGGTTCGCTGGCCGGCCCTGACGGCATCTCGGCCTATAAACCCGGCCGGGTCCCCGTATTGCGCCGCTCAGCGTCCCGCTCGTCTCCAGGAAGTGTGGCCGGCTCCTCGGCCGCGTAGTCGCCTTGGAGTTTTCTAACGGGGAGATCCGGGACCTCTTCCGTGCCGTAGTCGCCCTCGGTGTATTGGCCTACGCGCAGGTCATCCGCCGTCGTAGCCGAGGGTGCGGTCAGATCAGGATCGACGGGCGGTAGTTCCTCGGTGGCTTCGACGGCGGACGCCTCCCCGCTGGCATCGACGTCGCCGCTGTTCACGGAGCCGCGCCAAGCACCGGTTTCTTCACCCCGCGCCTCGATGAACTTCTTGAACTTTTCCAGGCCGGCAGACACCCGCAGATGGTCGATGCCGACGATCGAGCCAGCCTTTTCGGCGAAGCTTTCCGGCTCCCACTCGATCTCAACGTCAACGCGGGTGAGAACCGGGCCGAGGGGTTCGAAGCGCACCGAGCCTGCGTTCCGTGGACCGTCGATACTTGCCCAGCTGACCAGCGAATCCGGAACCTGCTCCAGAATTTGAGCGTTAAATTCGCGCTTGACGCCGCCGACGTTGGTGGAAAAGTGCAGCGCGGTTTCGTCGATCTGCTGGACCGCCTCTACGCCTTTCATGAACTCCGGGAACGTTTCGAACTGGGTCCATTGGTTGTAAGCCACGGATACGGGCACTTCCACGTCGATTGTCTGGTTAACGGTAGCCATGTTCATGCTCCTTTGGTTTGGTTCTTGCGTGGGTTCGAGGTTCTGCCGAAGTGTTCAGCCAGCGTCGTATCGTTCTTCGTCGTCATCCTTGGGGGACAAGTCCTCAGGCAATCCTGTGGCGTCGCCCTTCCGTTCGGAGGAAAACGGTTGGCCAGGCTCAGTAGTTTCGGTGTTTGAATCGTCCAGTTCGGCATCGGCTGAGGGGACTGCGACTGAACCGTCCCGGCCGGCTTGTGATTCCTCTGCCCCGGACATCGATCGGTGGTCTTCCTCGTGCGGCGTCGGATGCTGGTCGCCGGACCCCGCCGTCTCTTGTTCCGGTGTTGGAGTTCCGTAGCCCCCTGCTACCTCTCCGTCGGGTGAGTGCTGCTCGTCCATGTTGACCTTTCCGTTCTGGTTGAACCGTTGATGGATATCAGGGGATCCTCTCCTAGAGGCCCTTTCCCCCCGTGACCGGTAGAACAGCACCGGAAATGTAGGATGCCTCATCCGAGGCAAGAAGGACGTAAGCCGGAGCCAGTTCCGCTGGCTGCCCAGCCCGGCCGAGTGGTGTATCTTGCCCGAACTGTGGCAGTTTGTCCGGCCATTCCGTCGCGGGAATCAATGGTGTCCAAATGGGCCCTGGGGCCACGGCATTTACCCTGATCCCTTTGGGTCCCAGCTCCTGGGCGAGGGCTTTGGTGAAGGCCACCTGCGCCGCTTTGGTCATGGCGTAGTCGAGAAGTTGCGGTGAGGGGTTGAAGGCCTGGATGGAGGCCGTGACGATGATCGAGGCTCCGGCTTTCAGGTGGGGGACCGCCGCGCGGGCTGTCCACATCAGGGAGTACAAGTTGGTCTTGAAGACCCTGTCCATTTCCTCGGAAGGGAGAGTGTCAAGTCCTTCCCGGTTCTTTTGGTAGCCGGCATTCAGGACAAGGGTGTCCAGACGGCCGAATTCGTCCAACGCGCGTTCGACGATGGAATGGCTGAACTCTTCAGACCGGGCATCGCCCGGAAGGGGCAGGGCCCTGCTTCCCGCTTCCTGGATCCAGTCCGTGGTGCTCTTGGCATCTTCGGATTCTTCCGGCAAGTAGGAAAACGCGACGTCGGCGCCCTCCCTTGCGAAGGCAATGGCCACTGCGGCGCCGATCCCGGAGTCTCCTCCGGTGATCAGGGCGGCCTTGTTCTTCAGGCGCGAATGGCCCTTGTAGGAATACTCCCCGTGGTCCGGAGCCGGGTCCATGGGTCCGGTCAGTCCCGGCTGCTTCTGCTCCTGCTGGGAGAAAGGGCCGGAGTGATAGCCGGAGCGGGGATCCTGTGGCGCCGACGGCAGGGCACTTCGAAGTTTTTCCTCATCTGGTTGCTGTGATTCTGACTGGTACATGATCACCTTCTTCGTCGGATCTCGACTCTTACGTGAGCTTGCTGCCACATCGAAGTTAGTAGCCAAGACCGACTCTTGTCCATGGGTTTGGCCAACTTGATCAGTAAACTTACTAAATTCATCGATTAGGCCTAGACTAAGTCGATTTTCATCCAGGGATCAGGGTTCGCGGCTCCCGGAATTCTGGCCTGAATCCGGTGTCACTTCAGTGCGGTTGTGCCTTGGAGACCAGGACAGAAGCGGGTACAAAAACACCAGTACCGCGAGCGCCACAAGGATGCTGCCGCCGGCCACGGCACCTGCTACTTGCCCGAGAGTAACGCTGAAGATCAACCCGGCGCATCCGGCGATCAGCAGGGCAACACAGGCAAGCACGGTCTTGACGATCACGTCGCCCGCGGCCACAAGCCGGTTCTTGACGTGGCGCCGGAAGAGCCGCCGGTGGAGGCTGACCGGAACCAGCATTAGGCCGGTAGTCATGGTCGCTAGAACAACGAGCGCCAGGAACCACCACGTTTGGGGTTCGGTCAAGGTGCCAAATCGCTGCTGGAACGGAAGGGTCAGGAGAAAGCCTCCGATGATCTGGACACCTGTCTGGAGGACGCGCAATTCTTGGAGCAGTTCATTCCAATTGCGGTCCATCCGCTGATCCTCGGACTCATGCCTGGTGTCTGCCACAAAACCGGATGGTGAAGGATCGTCCTGGCTCATGACGGTCGCGGCAGTTCACAACCCGCCACGGGGTTCAGTCCCATGTAGTTCAGTGGACCGGCAACGATATTCAGGGAAATCGTTGCGAACTGGGAGCACTGCGCGGGAACTGCATTGAAGTAACCGCGCTGGCCAGCGGCTACCGCGCCTACCACGAGCCAGATCACCACGATCAGCCCGAGAAAAGACCCCAATCGCATCTGTCCTTCGACCAACCTCTCATCAATCCAGGATGTCCTAAGCTTACTTACAAAGTGGCTTCGACCATAGAGCCAAGGCGCCCGCCCCGGCGACTTTCGCCGTCGTCGTCGCCTCGCGTGCGTTCGCTGTCTGGTCCGGAAAGATCTCAGGTTTTTGGAGGCGTAGTGGGAACTCATGTTGGGACGTCGGGCTGGAGTTATGACCACTGGGACCACGTCCTTTACCCCGCTGGAACTGCCTCACGCAACAGGCTCGGCTACTACGTACAGAAGTTCAACACTGTTGAGCTCAACGCGAGTTTCTATCGTTGGCCACGTGACGCGTCGTTTGCCAGCTGGCGGCGCCGTCTACCGGAGGGATTCGTGTTCTCCGTTAAGGCTCCCCGTGGCCTGACCCACGGAAAGCGTCTTTACGCCCCTGAGGACTGGGTCGCCCGGATCAAATCAGCTTGGCACGAACTCGGAGGCAGTCGCGGAGTCCTGCTAGTCCAACTTCCTCCCAATATGGGGCGCGACGACGGCCGGTTGGCCTATTTCCTTGACCTGATCCCCGAGTGGATAAAAGTAGCGGTCGAATTCCGCGATGATAGTTGGCACGACGACGCCATCTACACCATGCTCGAGCAGCGCCTAACGGCATACTGCATCATGAGCGGAGCGCAGCTCCCTTGTGTACTTCGTGCCACAGCACCATTCGTCTACGTCAGGATGCACGGGCCGGACCACTACAACCTTTACGGTGGCTCTTATTCCGAGGGGGATTTGCGCTGGTGGGCCGAACGGATTATGGAATGGGAGCACATGGGCAAAGATGTCTTCGTCTACTTCAATAACGACGGCGGAGGGAACGCGGTCCGTAACGCGCAGACGCTCCGCACATTCCTCGGCCAAACTTAAACCCGGGTTCTGCGGATCTGGCTGCAGCACTTTGTTCGGGGTTATCGCAGTGGTGTTGTGAAAACAAGTACACGCCACTCGTGTCATCCGGGACGCAAGGATGTTGACTCAAGAAACCAACCTCCGCGGCCTGACCGAGGACGGCTTCTTGGTGGCCAACCGCAGTGTCGCCACCGGGGAGTGGAACTGGCACCGCCGCGCGGAGAAGCTAGTCAACGTTGAGGAAGGCTGGAAATGGACGGGCAACAATGGATCTGGATCGTCGTGGCGATTGTGGTTGTTGTGGTGGTGGTCGCCATCGTGCTGATGTTTGGACGCCGGGCCAAGGAAGAACGTAACCGCAAACATGCCGCGGAGCTCCGGGAACGCGCCCGAGCCGACGCACTGGGGGCACACGAGCGTAATGCCGAGGCGGCCCGTGCTCAGGCCGATGCCCACCGCGCCGAAAGCGAAGCGGAACGGCTGCACAACGAGGCCGCGGAAAAGCAAAAGGCTTCCGAGCGGGCAAACGAAGCTTCGCAGGAGAGGCTCCGCCGAGCCGAAGAGTTGGACCCGGATGCCGGAAATCGCTCCGACAGGCGAGAGGCCGACAGGCACGACGGCGATGGCGATGAGGAGGGGCGCCGGGGTACGAGGCCGTGAGTCAACAGCCGCTCCCGTTGCTTTAGGGTGCCGTCACACGCCACCCGAAGCGGGTGCGGTTTGAGGTTGCTCCGCCTGTTCTTGGGTTGCGGCCCAGCTCGCGAGCAATCGCAAGGCATCGGCGGAAGGGGAACCAGGTTCGGCAGGGTAGATGAACAAGGAGAGGCCTGGATCGGCGGACAGCTCCATTGCCTCGAAAAGCAGGCGGAGTTCGCCCACCACGGGGTGGTGGAAATGCTTGAAGCCGCTGTAGTGGCGGCGCACGTTATGGGCGGCCCAACGGGTGCGGAATTCATCGCTGCGGGTGGAGAGTTCTCCCACGAGGTCGCTCAGCCCGCGGTCGAACGGGTCACGGCCGGCCTCAGTTCGGAGGATGGCCACCATGTTGTTGGCCGCAAGCTCCCAGTCCGGGAAGAACCGCCGTGCCCGCTCCTCCTCAAGAAAAATAAACCTCGCATAGTTTGCTGGCCGCACATGGCTGACGTACATCTCGGAATGCAAAGCGCGGCCGAGCCTGTTCGCCGCGAGAATGTCCATGCGGGAATTGCGAACGAATGCTGGCGCATCTGTCATCGCATCTAGGGCAAACTGGACGCTCGGCCGAAGATCCTGCGGTGACGATCGACGTTGCCGCTTGCTGGTTCCGGCGGCGCGGGCCAGGTCGAACAAGTGGGCGCGTTCGGCGTCGTCAAGCTGCAGGGCCCTCGCCAATGCTTCCAGGATGCTTTCTGACACCCCCGCAAGGTTGCCGCGTTCCAGCCGCGTGTAGTACTCAACGCTCACACCAGCCAACGTTGCGACTTCGCCTCGGCGGAGCCCTGGCACCCGCCGATTCCCGCCCGACGTCGGCAATCCCGCCTTTTCAGGGGTGATCTTCGCGCGCCGGGAGGCAAGGAAATCGCGGGCATCGTGACGGTTATCCATGTGATCAACGATAGTTACGTTTCAGGCCCCTGAGGGAGTCCCTGCCAATACCTCTATCAGGTGGCCTCGCACCGGCACTACAGCCGGCCGGCCCGGCGTCGGGCTAGAAAATGAGGAAATCGCCCGCGTCGGCGTTCGCGGAGGGGTACACCACGGGTTCCCGACCCAACTCAAGCAGGACGTCATTGATGCTCATTTGTCCGTCCAATTGCACGGCCGGGACGAAGACGGTTTCGGATTCGACTTCAACGGTCATGGATCGATCTTATGTGCGACGAGGTGCGCAGCCGGGCGGAACACGCGGCCAATGGCGACCCAAGGCTCAGGGTTTCTGGGATGCAGCCGCGGAGGGGGAGAGGTCAGCCAGTGTGAGCGGATGCGACGGCGCCTCCGGGAAGGGATAGCTGGTTGCAACCTCCAAGCCGGGTCCGACGTGGACCAGCGCACCGGCGGCGAGCGGGTTCCATGCAGGGTTGTCATCCATTGGTTCAGTGGCGATCAGGACGTGGCCGGATCGGGATAGATCCTTGCTATGAGCCCGGATGCGGGAGCTCCGCGCGTCCAGGGGGGCTGCCTCCCCGGAGCGCGCGGGCGAGCGCTCCAGGAGGTGCAGTTCGTGGGTATCCGGATACCTGACTGCCCAGAGATCTGCCCCCGTGGTGAGAATGAGGTTCAAGCTGAACACCGGAAGCTCCTTAGCGATCCACCTGATGGCCTGGGTGATTCCTTTCCCGACGTCGCCGCCGGCACGTCGGGTCTCGGCGGTGATCAGGGCGAAGAGGCGCTCGCTATCGGTCTGGCCTTTCACCAGCTCCGCAATTCCGAACTCCGCTAGGCGCTGGTCCAGCCGTTCAAGGTCGCCGAAGGCACCATTGTGCGCGAACAGCCGTCCGTCCTGCTCGAACGGGTGGGTGTTGACCATGGTGTGTGCACCGGTGCTGGCATACCGTACGTGGGCAAGGAACGTGGTGCTCTTCAAATCCCGTGCCTCGCGCGCAAAAGCATGATCCTCCCACGCGGCAAGCGGCTGCTTGGCCACGTGGGGCTTGCCATCGGCGTCAAAAGTGCCGATCCCGGCGCCGTCAGGCTCCCGCCGGCTCTGGTCGGCGAGACTGTCCGGCGCATCCAAAAGCCAGAAGGTGGCCCGGACAGATTGCGAACCGGCATGTAAACCGAAGAGACGGCACATGGGCATTACTCCCTGCTATTGCTGCTGGCTAGTGGTGGAACGCCTGGGTTTGCCCGCCGGGCGGCATGGGTGCGGTGAGCCCGTCCAAGTAAGCAACTTCCTTCTTGAGGTCGATCAGGAAGCTGGAGGCGAGGTCCCGTGTGAAGCCGTTGCGGACAACGATTCTTTGGACGGTCACGTCGCTCAGTCCATCGGGCATCGGGTAGGCGGGGACAAGCCATCCGTTCATTCGGAGCCGCTCAGACAGATGGTGAAGATTCCACTTGTCGGTGTAGCCGTCGGTGAGCTGCCATGCAAAGACCGGGATGTCCGATCCGTCGCTCCACAAAGTGAACGACTCCATCTCGCCTATTTCACGTGACAGATACAGTGCGACATCCCGGGACGTGGCCTGAACCGACTTGTACCCCTCGAAACCCAGCCGGAGGAAGAGGTAGTACTGCAGGAGCACCTGAGCCCCGGGGCGCGAGAAGTTCAAAGCGAAACTCGGCATGTTCCCGCCGAGGTAGCTGACGTGGAAGATCAAGTCCTTGGGGAGCGCCTCCTCGTCACGCCAAATGACCCAACCCAGGCCCGGATAGACCAGCCCGTATTTGTGGCCCGACGTGTTGATCGAGGCAACCCGGGGCAAACGGAAGTCCCACACCGTGTCCGGCTGCAGGAACGGGGCAATCATCGCTCCGGAGGCGCCGTCGACGTGGATCGGAGTATCGAGGCCGCGCTGCGATTGGATGTCATCGAGCGCCGCTGAGATCTTCGCTACGGGTTCATAGGCGCCTGTGTAAGTCACGCCCATGATGGCGACGACGCCGATAGTGTTCTCGTCCACGTACTTGTCCAATTCGTACCCGTCGAGCACCTGGTGTTCCCTCGACACCGGAATGTAACGGGCTTCCACATCCCAGTAGTTGCAGAACTTCTCCCAGCACACCTGCACGGCCGAACTCAGGACCAGATTGGGCTTGTCGGTGGGCAAGCCCGCGGCTCGCCTCGAATGTTGCCAGCGACGCTTCAACGCCAGGCCGCCCAGCATGGACGCCTCGGAGGAACCTATGGTTGAGGTCCCCACGGATTTGGCGGGATCGGGCGCATTCCACAGATCAGCGAGCATGCGCCAGCAGCGGGTCTCGATCAGGGCGGTCTGCGGATATTCGTCCTTGTCGATCATGTTCTTGTCGAACGTCTCGGCGTAGAGTTTCGACGCTTCTGGTTCCATCCACGTGCCAACGAACGTGGCGAGATTCAGGCGGGAATTCCCGTCAAGCATGGCTTCGTCGTGGACCACCTGATATGCAGTCGAGGGGAGCGATTCGCCCTCCGGAAGGGTGAATCGCGGAAAAATACTCGATTCACCCGGCCGGCTGAAGACGGGGTTCAGCTCGACGGCCGTGTCGGGTTCGTGGGCAGATGTCCGGTATGACCTACTGATGGCTTGCTCCTTAGAATCGCCGCGGTGCCAGCCGTGGCAGTGCCACAGCCAGCCAGGCCCCACGCTACCGTGGGTGGCCGCGGAGCCCAAGCCCCGTGCTTCCGGATCCGTACAGTACTCCGTACAGTAGCGGTCGTCGCTGCGTGAGTCCTCGCGGCATGGTGCGCAAGTGGCTCCGGGTGCATAATCGCAGGGGACGGAGCTCTGTCACCGCGACCCTAGGAGACACCAATGTCGAATCAGGACATGCCCGAAGAAGCCCAGCCGGTGGAAATGCGAAGGGTCCCGCTTCCGGGATCAGAAAGGGCCCCCGCTCCGGGCGTCCGGGACGTTCTCGGTCCGGTTGATCCCTCCCGCCCTATTGAAGTGACGGTCATCCTTCGGCGCCAGGAAGAAATGGCCGAAGTTCCGTCTGCCGCCCTGTCCCGGGATGAATTGGCCTCGCGGTATGGCGCATCAGCCGCAGACCTCGAACTGGCAGTGCGCACTTTCGCCGGCTTGGGACTGGATGTTGTCGAGTCCGATGCGGCCAGCCGAAGGATCCGGCTGGCCGGGAGTGTCGGACAGTTGAGCAGCGTTTTCGGAACGTCCCTCGATGAGCTGACTAGCCATAGCCCTGACGGTGCCGCGGTGACGCACAGGCACCGCACCGGAGGCCTCCAGATACCTGCCGTCCTCGACGGCGTTGTTGTCGCGGTTCTTGGCCTTGACGACAGGCCCCAGGCCCGTGCCCAGTTCCGCGCCATTCCTCTCGCCTCGGCTGGCACTAGCTACACCCCGCCCCAGTTGGGAAAGATCTACAACTTTCCGGACGGAACCGACGGGGCGGGCCAATCGATTGCCATCCTCGAACTTGGCGGCGGATTCGGGCAGCAGGACCTCGACGCCTACTTCCAGGGCCTCGGCCTTCCCACTCCGGCCATCACCGCTGTAGGAGTCGACGGCGCGGCCAACCAGCCGGGGCAGGATCCGGCGGGTGCCGACGGCGAAGTCCTCCTCGACATTGAAGTAGTGGGCGCCTTGGCGCCAAAAGCAAACATCGTGGTCTATTTTGCGCCCAATACCGACGCCGGATTCCTTGACGCGATTGTCGCAGCCTCCCATGCGAGTCCGCCGCCAGCCGCGATCAGCATCAGCTGGGGCCAGAGCGAGGATGCGTGGACCGCCCAAGCCCGCACAGCCTTCGACCAGGCGATGGCAGACGCCGCGGCCCTTGGAGTGACGGTCACCGCGGCAGCCGGGGACAACGGCAGCGCCGACGGCGTGACGGACAGCAAGGACCATGCCGATTTCCCGGCGTCGAGCCCGCACGTGCTGGCCTGCGGCGGAACCCGACTTCAAGCGGACCCCGCGACCGGAATGATCAGTGCGGAAACCGTGTGGAACGACGGCCCGAACTCGGCAACCGGTGGTGGGTACAGCGACGTCTTTCCAGTACCTTCCTGGCAAACCGGAGTCACCGGACACGCCAGCCACAAACCCGCTCCCAGGACTGGCGGGACGCGGTGTGCCCGATGTTAGCGGGGTTGCGGACCCGCAGACCGGATACAAAGTCCGCGTCGACGGCAAGGACATGGTGATCGGCGGAACAAGCGCGGTGGCACCGCTCTGGGCGGCGCTGATCGCCCGCCTCGCCCAGGCCACCAATAAGCGCTTCGGGCTGATTCAGCCACTGCTCTACCAAAACGGCACCCAACCGGCGTCGGGCTTCCACGACATCACCACAGGCTCCAACGGAAGCTACCACGCCGGGACCGGTTGGGATCCGTGCACCGGCTTGGGCAGCCCCGACGGCAAGGCGCTCCTTGCGTTGTTGCAGGCCAAGCCCTAGCAGGCCAGGTACTGGCCAGGCCAGGTACTAGCAGGCCAGGTACCAACGACGGAATCCGCTCGACGGGTGTCCCTTTACTCCGCCGCGCCTGCTTTGGCGGCCCCCGCCGGAGCAGATACGATTGACGATGGCTGGCTGTGGTCCCCGTACGCCACAAGCTATGAAGCCATATCAATGAATAGGAGACACCCGTGTCAGATGCCCAGCAGATCACCCTCATCGTCGATGGCGAAGAGACCAAGGTGACGGAAGGGACCACCGGCGCGGAACTCTTTTTTGAGCGCCGCGATGTTGTAGTGGCCCGTGTCGACGGCGAACTCAAGGACCTCGACCAGTTGCTGCAAGAAGGCGCACAGGTTGAAGGAGTCACCATCGACTCGCCGGACGGCCTGAACGTCCTGCGCCACTCCACCGCACACGTCATGGCCCAGGCCGTGCAGCAGTTGCGTCCCGACGCCAAACTTGGCATCGGCCCGTACATCACCGACGGTTTCTACTTCGATTTCGACGTTGCCGAGCCTTTCACCCCAGAAGACTTGCGCCAGCTCGAAAAGATGATGCAAAAGATCATCAACCAGAACCAGAAGTTCGTGCGCCGCGTCGTCACCGAAGACGAAGCCCGCGAAGCCATGAAGAGCGAGCCCTACAAGCTCGAACTGCTGGGCAAGAAGAACGACGCCGCCGACGCGGGCGAGGGTGTCAACGTTGAAGTCGGTGCCGGGGACATCACCATCTACGACAATGTGGACCGCAAGAGCGGCGAGAGCGTCTGGTGCGATCTTTGCCGCGGCCCGCACCTGCCCAACACCAAATTGATCTCCAACGCCTTCGCACTGACCCGCTCCTCGGCTGCGTACTGGCTGGGCAACCAGAACAACCAGCAGCTCCAGCGCATTTACGGCACAGCCTGGCCTACCAAGGATGCCCTGAAGGCTTACCAGGAGCGCATTGCGGAGGCTGAGCGCCGCGATCACCGTAAGCTCGGCGCCGAGCTGGACCTTTTCTCCTTCCCGGACGAGCTTGGATCCGGCCTGCCGGTGTTTCACCCCAAGGGCGGGATCATCCGCAAGGCCATGGAGGACTACTCCCGCCAGCGGCACGTGGACGCCGGATACGAGTTCGTCTACACCCCGCACATCACCAAGGGCCACCTGTATGAGGTCTCGGGTCACCTGGACTGGTACAAAGAGGGCATGTTCCCGGCGATGCACATCGACGCGGAACTGAACGAGGACGGCACCGTGCGCAAGCCCGGCCAGGACTACTACCTGAAGCCGATGAACTGCCCCATGCACAACCTCATCTTCCGTTCGCGCGGACGCTCTTACCGAGAGCTTCCGCTGCGGCTCTTCGAATTCGGCTCGGTATACCGCTATGAGAAGTCCGGCGTTGTCCACGGCCTGACCCGCGTGCGCGGCATGACACAGGACGACGCCCACATCTACTGCACCCGCGAGCAGATGAAGGACGAGCTGACCACCACGTTGAACTTCGTCCTTGGCCTACTCAAGGACTACGGCCTGGACGATTTCTACCTGGAACTGTCCACGAAGAACGAAGAAAAGTTCGTGGGGGAGGACGCCGCCTGGGAGGAAGCCACCCGCACCTTGGCAGAAGTAGCCGAGGCCTCCGGGCTTGAGCTCGTCCCGGACCCGGGTGGAGCTGCGTTCTACGGCCCGAAGATCTCCGTGCAGGCAAAGGACGCGCTGGGACGCACCTGGCAGATGTCCACCATCCAGCTGGACTTCAACCTGCCTGAGCGTTTCGAGCTTGAGTTCCAGCGCCTGCCGACGGCACCCGACAGCGTCCGGTCATGATCCACCGTGCCCTGTTCGGTTCGGTGGAGCGTTTCATGGGCGTTCTCACGGAGCACTATGCAGGAGCCTTCCCGGCATGGCTGTCGCCCGTGCAGGTGGTGGGCATCCCGGTGGCGGAGGCGTTCAACGACTACATGTTCGACGTCGTTGGCCAGCTCAAAGCGGCCGGCATTCGTGCCGAGGTGGACATTTCCTCGGACCGCTTCCCGAAGAAGATCCGCACCGCGAGCAAGGACAAGATTCCGTTTGTCTTGATCGCCGGCGGAGACGACGCAGAGGCCGGAGCGGTGTCGTTCCGCTTCCGTGACGGCAGCCAGGACAACGGCGTGCCCGTTGCCGAGGCCGTCCGTAGGATAGTGGACGCCGTCAAGAACCGCGAGAGCTGACCCGGCCGGACGGCGCCGAGGGCGAAAAACAGTGCAGGAGAACACAGGCGTGACAGCTGACTACCCGGGTGATGCCGAAGTAACCGATGACTTCGGCCTGGCAGGTGTTCCTGACGCCTTCCAGCGCCTGTGGACCCCACACCGTCTGGCCTACATCAAGGGTGGGCAGAACCAGTTCAAAAACGAGGACGACTGCCCTTTTTGCGTAGCTCCAAGCCGTACGGATGAGGAATCCCTCATCGTGCGCCGCGGCAAGACCTGCTACGTGGTGCTCAATTTGTTCCCCTACAACCCCGGTCATTTGCTGGTGTGCCCGTACCGGCATGTTCCGGACTACACGGACATCACCGTGCAGGAAACAGCGGAGATGGCGGAGCTCACGCAGACCGCGATGCGGGTGTTGCGAAAGGTGGCCAACCCGAGCGGCTTCAACCTGGGCATGAACCAAGGCGTGGCCGGCGGGGCGGGAATCGCCGCACACCTGCATCAGCACGTGGTTCCGCGCTGGGGTGGGGACGGAAACTTCTTCCCGATCATCGCCCAGACGAAGGCCGTCACCCAGACGCTTGACGAGGTCCGCCAGCAAGTGGCCGACGCCTGGCCGGAGGAGTCGGATCTGTCCGGGGAGACGGATGCTTAGTCGACACGCCCGCGGGTTTTTCACCGGGTTGTTCTCGCCCGTGGCCCGGTTCCTGCTCAAAATGGGAGTCTCGCCCGACGCCGTTACCGCCGTCGGGACCGCCGGCGTAGTGCTTGGCGCCCTTATTCTCTACCCCTTGGGCCAGCTGTGGTGGGGTTCGTTCCTGATCGCGATCTTCGCTTTGTCTGACGTCGTGGATGGCATCATGGCGAGGGAACAGGGCCGCAGCGGCCCTTGGGGAAACTTCGCTGGACTCCACGCTCGACCGGCTGGCGGACGGCGCCATTTTCGCCGGCGTCGCCATCTGGTTTTTCACGGGCGGCGCGAACAGCGCGATTGCCATCGCGTCCCTGGCATGTCTGGTGCTCGGGATGGTGGTTTCGTATGCCCGCGCCAAGGCTGAATCACTGGGCTTCTACGCCAATGTGGGCATCGCAGAGCGCGCGGAGCGGCTGATCTCAGTTCTCCTCGTCACCGGGCTGACCGGACTCGGGTTGCCTCCCGTCGTCTTGCTTGTGACCCTTGTCGTGCTCGCCGCCGCCACTGGCGTCACGGTCGTCCAGAGGATGGCGGCCGTCCGCGAACAGGCGATGGCGGACGTCGACGGCGGGACCCCCGCCTAGCGGTGATTCGCCCGCGGGATTCGCCCGCAGCCGGCCCTGCTATTGCCCACGGCCTGCTATTGCATGACGGCCTGCTATTGCATGACGGCCTGCTATTGCACGACGGCGGTCGACCCCCTGTATCGGCGGCGGCCTGGGGGAGTGCGCGCGTGCAGGCGCGTTTCGTGTCTAGGCAGGTTCCGCGCCGGGGTAGGTTCTTTCCGGGCGGGTTTATGTCCGGGTGGGTCTGAAGTGGTGGTTGCGTCGGGGTATTTGGCCGGGGTCGAGGTGGGGCGGGGGATTGAACCATGCGGTGCCGGAGTCCATGGTGATGGTCCATTGTTCTTTGTGGATGACGTGGTGGTGGTGGCTGCATAGCAGTGTGCCGTTGTCGGTTCCGGTGGTGCCGCCGTCGGACCAGTAGGTGATGTGGTGGGCTTCGCACCACGGTGCGGGGATAGTGCAGTCGGGGAAGGTGCAGCCTTGGTCGCGGGCGATGATGGCTTTGCGGATGTGGGGCGGGAACACCCTCGTGGTGCGGCCGATGTCCAGGACGCGGCTGTCGCTGCCGAGCAGGACAGGGATGATGTCCGCGTCGCAGGCGATCTTGCGGATGACCGAGGGGTGGATCGGGCCTTGGAAGGTGGACGCGCCGGTGCTCAGGCGGGGGTTCGCGGCGGTGGCGCCGTGGTGTTGGACGCGGTCCAGCAGGTCTTGGTAGTCGATGGTGACCATGACCTGGGGCCGGAGGCCGCCGTTCGCCGGCAGCCCGCCGGCGGACAGTGCCGCACTGCAGGCCCCGATGAGTCCGTCAAGCAACTTCTGCGCCCGTGAGCGGCGATCCAGAGCCGGGTGGGCGACGGCGTCGTGCTCCGGAATCCCTGCGGGACCGCCGGTGGTTCGGGCTGGGTCCGCATCCTGTGTTCCGCCGGCGTTGGGTGTTCCGTCGGTGCCGGGGCGCAGGCGCGGGTTGGTGGCAGTGTTCATGACGGTGGCGAGGGTTTCGAATTGTTCTGCGGTGGCGAAGATTTCCAGGTGGTGCAGGCCGCGGCGGGGTTTGCGGATGAACGCTCCTTGGCGGTGGCGGAGTTCTTCCTCGCTGGGTTCGGAGCCGTCCTGGTCGATGGCGTCGACCCAGCGCTTGGCCATGCGGGAGAGGAAATCGGGATCGCTTTGTACGGCGGTTCGGGTGAGTGATTGCTCCATCTGGTGGGCGGTTTCCGCATCGGCGAGGTGTCGTATCTGGTCCAGGGCCATGCTGATCACCGTGGCCGAACGGGACGGTATGTTTGCCGTGGGAAGGGCCGCCGCGAGCAAGCTGTGCCGTGCGGGTACATCTTGCCCAGCGATCCCTGTCTGTGGGAGCACGCCGGCGGCCAGCCTGAGCCGGCGCTTGGCCTCGCCGATGCCGATCCGCAGCCTGGCCCGCAGGAATTCGGCGGCGTTCCGGTAACCGTCGTCGACCGCGTCCACTGCTGCTGCCGGAATTTCCGTGCTGGATGCGCTTGCCGCGTCTGTTGCGGCTGCCTGGGCTCGGTCCAGCCGGTCCTCCACCCCGGCGCCGAGGATGGCTGCCGTGCTGTTTGGGCTTCGCGGCGTGTCCGTTCCACGGCCTGGGCCGCGACGATCTGCAAAAACTCCACCGTCCGCGAGATCTCCTCGACCTTGCCGGCGAAATTCGCGGCATCAGGGAAAGCGAACAAGCGGGCGTCGGAGAGGGCAGTCGAGCGCAGCGCATCCATCGTCGCGATTGCCTGATCGAGGCCACCATGCGACGGCACAGAGTCGGCCGGGTTTTCGAGCCGGGAAGGGATTTGGAACTGGGCATGCCGGGCCGGGACAGGCTTCAGCCGGCGGGACAAGCGCCCCGGCGCCGCCGTTCCGCCGTCGGGCGGGGCTGTCCGACGTGCCACGAGTTGACCGATGCCTTCCATGACTCAACCCTGTCACGAGGCTCGGACATTATTAGCTCCCGCACTGCCCCTCGGCGCCGCGAAAAGCGAAACAAGGAAAACCTGTCTCAATTACTAGGTGTTGAGTTCTCAGTGAATCCGGATCGCCTCGGCGATCAATCTGATCCCGTCAATAGGCAACTGAACAATCGCGCCCGCGGGACTTGTGTCAGGCGGTGCGCGGCGCCCGCCGGTGCCGGCGGAACTGCGTGGCCGAGGCTGGTAATCAAGTACGACGGGCACAGTGCTGGGGACTAGTATTGAAGTTACTTGGTCAATGTGACCTGGAAATCCGGTGCGCGCTGTGTGTGGCCCTGTCCGCCTGCGCCCCGGCCAAGGTCTTCTATCTACCCATAGGGGTTTTTGTGTCTACACCTGATGTAAGCAACGAAGCCGGTTCGTCCGCAGCCAGCGTTACGGGCAGCAACCGCGTCAAGCGCGGCATGGCAGAGATGCTCAAGGGCGGCGTAATCATGGACGTCGTCAACGTCGAGCAGGCCCGCATCGCCGAAGATGCCGGCGCCGTGGCCGTCATGGCGCTCGAGCGTGTTCCCGCCGACATCCGCGCCCAGGGTGGCGTGTCCCGCATGTCGGACCCGGACATGATCGATGCGATCATCGCCGCCGTGTCCATCCCCGTCATGGCCAAGGCCCGCATCGGCCACTTCGTCGAAGCCCAGGTCCTGCAGTCCCTTGGTGTCGACTACATCGACGAGTCCGAGGTCCTGACCCCGGCCGACTACACCCACCACATCGACAAGTGGAACTTCACCGTTCCCTTCGTCTGCGGTGCCACCAACCTCGGCGAGGCGCTGCGCCGCATCAACGAGGGCGCGGCAATGATCCGCTCCAAGGGCGAGGCCGGCACCGGCGACGTCTCCAACGCAACCACCCACATGCGCCAGATCCGCGCCGAGATCCTGCGCCTGTCGACCCTTCCCGAGGACGAGCTCTACGTTGCCGCCAAGGAACTGCAGGCCCCGTACGAACTCGTCAAGGAAATCGCTGCCACCGGCAAGCTCCCCGTGGTCCTGTTCACCGCCGGCGGCATCGCCACCCCCGCCGACGCTGCCATGATGATGCAGCTCGGCGCGGACGGCGTGTTCGTTGGTTCCGGTATCTTCAAGTCCGGCAACCCGGCCCAGCGTGCCGCCGCCGTCGTGAAGGCCACCACGTTCTTCGATGACCCCGACGTCATCGCCAAGGTCTCCCGCGGCCTCGGCGAAGCCATGGTCGGCATCAACGTCGAAGAAATCCCCGAACCCCACCGCCTCGCAGAGCGCGGCTGGTAGTCCGAGCAGCTACCAGCAATACAAGGCCCCGCTGAATACTGAACTGCTCCCCGGAAGTTGGACTGAGAAATTCAGTTCCGACTCCCGGGGAGCAGTTTCATGCATGCACGTAGTTCGTTATCGGAGGATCAGCGCGAGGCCGCTGTAGCGTGGTTTGAGAAAGGCATCGCGGATAGTGCGGCGGCGAGGTTTCTGGGCGTGTCTCGCGGACCGGTCAAGCTTCTCTATCGGCGGTGGAAGATCCATGGTCGAGGAGCGCTGGTGGCCAAGCCGACGAGACAGGCGTACTCGTTCGAATTCAAGCTCGCATTGGTCGAACGGTTCGTCGCGGGCGAGACCGCCCCGGACCTCGCGGCGGAGGTGGGCTTGTCCTCTCCGGTGTTGCTGAAAACCTGGGCACGGGCGTATCGCCGCGAGGGCGCTGACGCATTGCGCCCGAAGCCCGCAGGCAGGCCCAAAGCACCGGATGCCCGGCCCTCCGCGGAACTGCCCGAACTGGAGCGGTTGCGCCGGGAGAACGAACGGTTGCGGGCGGAAGTGGCTTACCTGGGAAAATTGCGGGCCTTGAGGGCGCAGGAACGACGGTGAGAGTCCATGCCATCACCGCCCTCAAGGCCGACTTTCCCCTGCCTGTCTTGTTGCAGGTGGCCGGCCTTGCCCGGTCGACGTTCTTCTATCATCAGGCCCGCCTCCAGGCCCCTGACCCGCAGGAAGCACTGAAAGCCGCGGTGACGGAGATCTTCGAGAAGAACCATGGCCGGTACGGGCACCGCCGCATCCACACCGAGCTGACCAGGCAAGGGCGGACGGTCGCGAAGAAGACCGTGCTGAAGCTGATGCGTTCCCTGAAGCTGGTCTGCAAGGTCAGGGGAAAGAAGCGCTACAACTCCTATCAGGGCGGGCATGGCACGATTGCCCCGAACGTGCTGAACCGCGAGTTCGACGCAACAGCCCCGAACGAGAAGTGGGTCACGGATGTGACAGAGTTCCGCGTCGGTGACCGGAAGGTCTATCTTTCACCGGTCATGGACCTCTTCAACCGGCAGATCATCTCTTACGCGGCAGGCCCTTCCCCGAACCTGGACCTCACCAACACATCACTCCGCAAGGCGCTGGCAACCCTCGAGCGCGGGCAAAAACCACTCGTTCATTCGGACCAGGGTTTCCAGTACCAGCACGTCTCATGGCGGAATCTCCTACAGGGCGCCGACGCAACCCAGTCCATGTCACGCAAGGGCAACTGCTACGACAACGCCGTGATGGAGAACTTCTTCGGCCACCTCAAGGAAGAGCTTTTCCACCGAGTCCGGTTCATCAGCACCGACGCATTGGAAACAGCGCTAGACGAGTACATTCGCTGGTACAACACCGAAAGAATCTCGACAAAGCTAAAGGGCCTGAGCCCGGTGCAATACCGTGCTCAGGCCCTCGAAGCCTAGGCTCTTACTTATCCAGTCCAACTTTCAGGGACCAGTTCATACCCAGCGGGGCCTTGTATTTAATGGAGCTGAGCTCGAGGCGCTGTTAAGCTGCTGCTCCATAGCCAGCTGCTCGTCAGGAAGCAAAGGCCCAGACGTCAGGGGAGATGCTTCTTCCAGAACTCGTCTTCAGCCCAGTCTTTCGGCACACCCATTCCAATAAGATTCATCTTCGGGCGCGCGTTGAGTAAAGCGTGCAATCGTCTGGCCCAACTACTCCGCGGTGAGATCGTATCCAGCACCGACTGTAGGGAGAGCCAGGACTGGATATAGCCGCATCCTCGAACGATCGGGCAGCGCGTTTACCCTGGCCAGCAGGAGATGCCTCGTGAGGTCGGGATCATCGGATAGACGCCGAGCCCGACGTTCCTGGACGAGCGCATCCGCCCCATTGTCAGGGGCACCACGCAGTTGATCGTCACAAGTCTTGCGAACGATCTGCAACAGGCGCTGGTGCTTGCCCTGATTCTGGGTCAACGAGCCATCGGTGTACCAGTGTGCGTCCTGTGTCGATGTCGACATGTAGTCGGTGAGTGAAGCCCGAACAGCAACTTCCACGCGCTCCAAGGCGTCCATGACGAGCAGGCGCAGCGTTCGGTCGAAGGCGTAGAGATCGAGTAAATCATCGAACTGAGCGCCCGGACGAAAGGCATGGTCAGGGGTTCCCTGCTGGAACGGAATCGCGTAGGGCGAAAGGCGGTAATATCCGATGTTCCTCAGGTACCTGGTCGCCCTGTTTGCATCCGGAATGTCGAGTCCTCGGGTCGAGAGCTGTGCCACAAGGTCCGCGTGGCCCATCGGCGGCTTGCTGTAATGAAGAGTGCCGCGCGGCCTCGGTTGTTGGGGCATCAACACTCCTTCTGAAGTACATAAAAAAATCCCCCAAGTGCGCTTCCATGGAGAGGCGTGGGGGATGTAGTGAGTTCAGGCTAGCACAGATCTGACCGAGGCCGCCGCAAACAACCGTTCGCTTCGGACAATGACTCCATCGTCACAGATGTTCCGCTGCCTCGGCTTTGCGGCGACTTGGGTCGGGGCCCTTTTACGCACTCGGCCGGATCTGTGCCTGCCTCCCTTTGTGCTTAGTGCCCGACGGCGGCCGGTCACCTTCCCGCGACGGTGGCCGCCCGCCGTCCTGCGTGCCTACTCCAGCCCGCGGCGCTTGAGTAGCGGTTCGAGTTCAGCGTCGCGGCCCCGGAACGCACGGAAGGACTCCAGTGGATCCCGGCTGTTGCCCCGGGAGAGCAGCTCCGAGCGGAATCGTTCTCCGTTCCGGCGCAGCAGTCCGCCGTTTTCCGTGAACCAATCCACCGTTTCGGCGTCGAGCACTTCACTCCAGATGTAGGAGTAGTACCCGGCTGCGTAGTAATCCCCGGCGAAGATGTGCTGGAAGTAGCCGGTGCGGTACCGGGGCGGTATGAGGGAGTGCGCCACACCGGCCGCAGCCAGTGCCTTGGCTTCGAAGTCCTGGGCGTCCTGTGGAACGCCCTCTACGTCCAGCACGTGCCAGGCCAGGTCCAAAAGAGCGGCACCGAGGTATTCAGTGGTGGCGAAACCTTCGCCCCAGAGCTTGGACGCGTTGAGGCGGTCAATGATGTCCTGGGGGAGCGGTTCACCGGTGGCGTAGTGGCGCGCGTAGTTGCCGATAATATCGGGCCACAGGATCCACATCTCGTTGACCTGTGACGGATACTCCACAAAGTCCCGGGGGACCGAGGTTCCAGAGAACCGTGGATACGTGACGTTGGAGAAGAGACCGTGCAAGGCATGGCCGAACTCGTGGAAAGTGGTCCGGACCTCGTCCAGCGTCAGAAGCGTAGGCTCGCCGGCCGGCGGCTTCGAGATGTTCAGGGTATTGATCACCACGGACCTATCACCGAGAAGTGTCGATTGCTCGACGAGCGAGTTCATCCACGCGCCGCCGCGCTTCGAGTCCCGGGCGTAGTAGTCGCCCAGGAAAAGGCCAAGCTCTGAGCCGTCCTCGTTTCTCACTTCCCAGACGCGGACGTCGGGGTGGTACCCCTCAAGGTCATTCCTCTCGTGGAAGGTAATGCCGAAGAGGCCCGTGGCTGCGAAGAACACGCCGTCCACGAGTACCCGGTCCAATTCGAAATAGGGCCGTAGAAGCTGTTCGTCCACCTCGTACCGCTCCCGTCGGACCTTCGAGGAGTAGTACGCCCAGTCCCAGGCTTCCAACGGGTGCCCCGCGCTCTCCGCCAAGGCGCCCGCTTCAGCCTCGGCGTTGCGGATGGCGGCAGGCGCGAGCCGGTTGAGCATCGCCTCCACAGCGGCGAAATCGGGGGCGGTCTGGCGGTCCATGACGACTTCGGCGTAGTTGCCGAACCCGAGAAGTGTCGCCTTCTCGGCCCTCAATCGCGCCATCGCCTTCGCCAGTTCCAGGACGTCAAGTCTGCCCCCGTCGCTGCCCCTCGCTATGGACGCTTCATACAGGCGGCGGCGGAGTTCGCGGTTCTGCAACGAAGCCAATGCGGGCTGGTTGCTCGGCTGTATGAGGGTCAGGAGGTACTTTCCCTCGTGTCCGGCAGTGCGTGCTGCCTCGGCGGCGCTGGCGATGTCGTCCGCGGGGAGGCCCGCGAGTTCCGTGGCATCATCAACCAGGAGGGCGGCGTCTTTCATGGCCTCCTTGACGCGTTGCCCGTACTCGGTTCCCAAACTGGACAGCTCCGCATTGAGGCTCTTGAGCTTTTCCTGGTCAGCAGGGTCAAGCTGGATCCCCGACTGGCGGAATTCCAGGAGATACTCCTGCACCAAACGGATGGATTCGTCATCAAGTCCTGAAGTGTCTATGGCCGCGAATCGCTCATACAGTCCGCGGTCGAGGTAGACCGCGTCCTGATGGCTCGCGAAACGGGGAGACAACTCGGTTTCGAGTTCGCGGATGGTCTCCGAGGCATCGGCGGCAACCAGAGTGAAGAAGGAGGCCGCTGCCCGCTCCAGCAGTCGGCCCGAGCGTTCCATCGCAACCGCCGTGTTTTCGACGGTAGCAGGCTCCGGGTTATCCACGATGGATTGGATCTCGGCCAGATGCTCAGTGAGGCCCGCGTCCACGGCTTCGGCGTAGTGGTTGTCCTGGATCGTCGCGAAGGGCGGCAAACCGAAGGGAAGGGTACTCGGCTCGAAGAGAGGGTTCGTCATCAAGCAACCCTTTCATGCACGGCCCCTGCCCACAACGCTTTTCCTCGCGTTAGCGCGGACGCCTCGCCGCGTGTTCGCGCGCGAGGCGGGCGAAGCCGTCGTCGGGCATTCCCGGAACAAAGGTGCCGTACTTGCGTTCGACGGCGGTGCGGATCAGGAAGTCAGCAATGGCAGGATTCTTGGGAAGCAACGAACCATGGAGGTAACTGGCAACCACATTCCGGTGCCGGGCACCCTCGTGGCTGTCTTTGCTGTTGTTGCCGGCACCCTTGGAGACTGTGCCGAGGGGTTCGACGCCGGCGCCCAGGGTGGTCTGTCCGCTGTGGTTTTCGTAGCCCAGAACTTCGCCGAACTCGGGGGAGGTGAGCGTGACGTTGCCGATGAGCCGCTCATCGGTGCCGACTGTCTCCACGTCCAGGACGCCGATCCCGGGGATGACCGGGCCGGCCTTTGTCTTGAAGAACTTGCCGAAGAGTTGGTAGAGCCCGCAAATAACCAACATGGGCGTTCCGTCCTCGGCCATGCCGCGGAGCTGGTCGGCGCGTGCCCTGGAGATCGTCCTGGATGACTATCTGGCCGCTGTCCTGGCCGCCGCCGCCCACAATGAGGTCGACATCTTCGGGGAAGTCGTCGCCCACGTTGTATTCAAGGAGCTCAGGCGTGTAGCCGTGCCAGAGCAGGCGCTGCCGAAGGACAAGTGCGTTGCCCCAGTCCCCGTAGATGTTCATGTCACGGGGATACAGCTGGAGGACCCGGATGGTGCCCTTGCTGGCGTGAAGGGCGGTGGCTTCGGCCGGGGTCATGAGACCACCTCTACTGTGGTGATTTTGGAGAGTTCGCGCCGGATTGCCAGCATCGCGGTGTACGTGCAAAACACACGTTTCGGCTTGCCAGCCGAGCCACGGATGAATTCAGCCAGGGCCGCGGGGATGTCTGTATCCACCGATCCGACGCGGACCTCGTCGTACTGTAGGCGAAGGGCCATGTCGTAGGCGCGGACGCCTGTGAGGACTTCGACGCCGTCCTCCCTCAGGGATTCGAATTCGACGTCCCACAGCCAGGACATGTCGCGGCCGTCGGCGTAGTTGTCGTTGATGGCGATCATGGAGGCGTAACCCTTTGCCGGGAAGGACTTCAGGCCCAGCCGGAAACCGCTGGGATTCTTCACCAGCACCAACTCAAGCGGCTGGCCGTCCACGGTCAGGCTCTCGCCGCGGCCAAACGCCGGGGCCACCTCGGAGAGCGCCTTGACCAGCCTGACGGCGTCGCCGGGCTTCCCGCTTGCACCGGTGATGGTCCGCGCCAGCACCAACGCGGCAGCCGCGTTGAAGATGTTGTAGACGCCACGCAGCTTCATGTGCGTGGTGACGCGTTCGCCGTCGAACTCGAAATCGGCATCCTCGGCGCCGACCCGGCGGAGTACGACGTCGGCTGTTTCGACGGCGGAATCCTGACCTTGGGTGGCGGTTCCCGGAGCCGCGGTCCGCATGTCGTCGTCGTTCGGGAAGGTGCTCCGGAGCGATTCGTCCAATCCGAAGTAGAGCACCTCCGGGCCGCTGACGGCTGCCGCGATACGGGCGACCCGGGGATCCTCACGGTTCAGCACCACGGTGCCGGTGGTTCTTTCGGCGATGCGTTGAAGGAGCAGCGCCGTTGTGTCGATTTCGCCGAAACGGTCAAGCTGGTCGCGAAGGACGTTGAGGAGGAGGCAGTAGCGGGGCGGCACTTTATTCACGAAGTGGACGGCGTGCGCCTCGTCGAGTTCCAAGACCGCGACGTCGGCATCCAGCCGGCCGCGCCAGTCCACCTCGCCCAAGAGGGCCGCTGCCACGCCGCGCGTGAAGTTACTGCCCGTTCGGTTGGTGAACACCTTCAAGCCTTGGCTTTCCAGCAGTTCCACCACCATTTTGGTGGTGGTGGTCTTGCCGTTGGTTCCGCTCACCACAGCCACGCCATGGGGGAGCGAGGACAGCGTTCGCTGCATGAAGCCAGGGTCGATCTTCTCGACCACGAGGCCAGGCAGCGCCGAACCTCCGCCACGAAGCCGGGATGCAGCACGGACCAGCTTGCCGAGCGGAACGCTGAACGAAAACATGCTCTGTAATATATCCCAGTTGGTGCATGGACCACGTGCCGCGCGCCCCCAGTCGAATCGCTGAGGCAGGCCGGACATCGCCAGCGCATTATGATGGTCGAATGACCAATCCCCTTTCCGAGGCCTCATCGAGCGTGGGTTCCGGCCTGCGCATCGGCGTCCTCGCACTACAAGGCGACTTCCGGGAGCACATCCGCGCCGTCGAAGCGGCCGGTGCCACCGGCGTCGGCATCCGGCGCCCCGCAGAGCTCGACGATATTGACGGCCTCATCATCCCAGGCGGCGAGTCCACCACCATCGACAAGCTGGCACGCATCTTTGAACTTGCCGATCCCATCCGCAAACAGATCGCGTCCGGGCTGCCGGTTTATGGTTCCTGTGCAGGCATGATCCTGCTGGCAGACCACATCGCGGACCCTGCGACCGACCTCGCCGGGAATCCGCAGCAGACCTTCGGTGGACTCGACATCACGGTTCGTCGTAACGCCTTCGGGCGGCAGCGTGAGTCCTTTGAAACCGACCTTGACTTCAAGGGCCTTGACTTCAGCTCGGGCGAGTCCGGCGTTGATCCCGTCCACGCGGTGTTCATCCGCGGACCATGGGTGGAACGCGTCGGTCCCGGCGTCGAAATCCTTGCGCAGGTGGAGCCGGGCAAGGCCGCCCACACGGACACATTGCACGGGTTGGCTAGAATTGTTGCAGTGCGCTCGGGCCGGTTGCTGGCCACCTCCTTCCACCCGGAAGTGACTGGCGAGAAGCGCGTGCATGAATTGTTTATTCGAATGATCAGAGGGGAAGTTTAAGCATGTCAGGCCACTCCAAATGGGCGACGACCAAGCACAAGAAGGCCATCCTCGATAGCCGCCGTGCCAAGTCGTTCGCCAAACTGATCAAGAACATCGAAGTCGCCGCCCGGATGGGTGGACCGGACCTCGCCGGCAACCCCAGCCTTGAACTGGCCGTCACTAAAGCCAAGAAGACGTCTGTTCCCGCTGACAACATCGACCGCGCCATCAAGCGCGGCGCCGGCCTGACCGGTGAAGTGGTTGACTACACGGAAATCATGTACGAAGCCCGCGGCCCGCAGGGTTCTGCCCTTTTGATCGAGTGCCTCACGGACAACAAAAACCGGGCGGCCTCGGAAGTCCGGCTCGCGATCTCGCGCAACGGCGGCACCATTGCCGACCCCGGTTCCGTGAGCTACCTCTTCACCCGCAAGGGCGTCGTCAACCTGCCCAAGAACGGGCTCGGCGAGGACGACATCCTGATGGCCGTGCTTGACGCCGGCGCAGAAGAAGTCAAAGACAGCGGCGAAAACTGGGAAATCCACTCGGAGCCCACCGATCTGCAGGCAATCCGCGACGCCCTCAAGGAAGCCGGCATCGAATACGAGACGGACGAAGCGGAGTTCATCCCGTCCATGCAGGTGCCGCTGGACCTCGACGGCGCAAAGAAGTTCATGAAGCTTGTGGACGCCCTTGAGGAGCTTGACGACGTCCAGAACGTTTACACCAATGCGGACATGAGCGAGGAAGTCCAGGCCGCGCTCGAAGCCGAGTAGCCCTTTCTTCTTCAACAGACTTTGCATAGCCAAACAGCAACAGGGAGGCCCGGACTTGACTCTTCGCGTATTGGGAGTCGATCCGGGCCTCACCCGTTGCGGTATCGGCGTGGTCGACGTCGAACGGAACCGGCGCGCCACCATGGTGGCCGTTTGCGTCGTGGGAACCTCGCCGGAACAGTCACTGGACCAGCGGTTGCTGGTCATTGCCGACGCCATCGATGAATGGCTTGATCTCTATAAGCCCGACGTTCTCGCGGTAGAACGGGTCTTTTCGCAATTGAACGTCAGTACGGTCATGGGCGTGGCCCAGGCGTCCGGCGTTGTCATCGCAGCTGCCGCACGACGCGGCATCCCGGTGGCCCTCCATACGCCGTCGGAGGTTAAAGCTGCCGTCACAGGCAGTGGCACCTCCAACAAGGAAGCCGTGACCAAACTCATCACCAAAATCCTGCGTCTGGACTCCCCGCCCCGCCCTGCCGACGCCGCAGATGCGCTGGCCCTCGCGGTCACGCATGCGTGGCGGGCGGGCAGTGGCGCCGCCGTTGCCACCAGTGGACCTGGGAGCAGCTCATTGACCCCTGCGCAGCGGGCTTGGGCCGAAGCCGAAGCGAAAGCGCGCCGCGCCCGGTAATTGTGGGTGCCCCTTGCTAGGGTATTCGTAGATATGTTCGGATAGCCTGCGTCAAAGTTTGCGTGGGCAGTACTTCAGGAGCCGGGTCTTGATCAGTTTTCTCCGCGGAACCGTGGCACACGTCAGCCTGTCCACGGCCGTCATCGATCTTAACGGTGCCGGAATGAGCGTCTACGCCACGCCCCAGACACTCAGCCACCTGCACGTCGGCCAGGAAGCAAAACTGTTCACCTCGTTGATTGTCCGGGAAGACTCCCTCACGCTCTTTGGTTTCGCGGACGACGACGAACGCGAAGTTTTCGATATCCTGCTCAGCGTGAGCGGGGTGGGGCCACGGCTGGCCCTTGCAGTGTTGGCCGTCCACGAGCCCGAAGCGATCCGCATAGCCGCCCATTCCGGTGATGCAAAGGCGTTCACCAAGGTTCCTGGCATTGGGCCCAAGGTGGGCGGCAGGATCGTCACTGAAGCTTGCCGGCAAACTCGTACCGCATGGCACCGCGCCGGGGGCTGCCCCCGCCGTCGCAGCCGAAACTGTCTGGAAGCCGCAAGTAGTTGCGGCTATGACAAGCCTTGGCTGGTCCGAGAAGGACGCCACCGGCAGCATCGACAAGGCAATGGCGGATTCCCCGAACTTGCAGATGCCGGTAATGTCGCCCAGATCCTGCGCGCCACCCTGCGCTGGCTCGGTCAAGACGGGGCCCGCGCTGGAAACCGGGTAGGCAGCCGTGGCTGAGCAGTCCCTGGTGACGGGTGGAGAGGAACCCGAGGAACGGATCATCGAGGCCGCCCTGCGTCCGAAAAACCTCCACGACTTCGTTGGCCAGCACCGCGTCCGCAAACAACTCTCTTTGGTGCTCGAAGCGTCGCGAATGCGCGGCCGCAGCGCAGACCACGTCCTGCTCTCCGGGCCTCCGGGCTTGGGAAAAACCACCCTCTCCATGATCATTGCCGCGGAGATGAACGCTCCCTTGCGCATCAGCAGCGGTCCGGCCATCCAGCATGCAGGCGACCTGGCGGCCATCCTCTCGTCCCTCTCGGAAGGCGAAGTACTCTTCCTCGACGAAATCCACCGGATGTCCCGGCCCGCCGAGGAAATGCTCTACATGGCAATGGAAGATTTCCGCGTGGACATCGTGGTGGGCAAGGGGGCCGGGGCAACCGCGATTCCCCTGGAGCTGCCGCCTTTCACCTTGGTGGGCGCCACTACTCGTGCGGGGCTCCTGCCAGGACCGTTGCGTGACCGGTTCGGCTTTACCGGCCATCTGGAGTTCTATTCGGTAGAAGAGCTGGAGCTGGTTTTGCGTCGCTCGGCGGGACTTCTTGACCTCAAGGTCAACTCGGCCGGGTTCAGCGAGATCGCCGGCCGTTCCCGTGGAACACCGCGTATTGCCAACCGGCTGCTGCGCCGGGTCCGGGACTGGGCATTGGTCCACGGGATCGAGCAGATCGACTCCCGTGCGGCCTCTGCCGCTTTGGACATGTACGAGGTGGACCAGCGCGGACTGGACCGTCTGGACCGCTCGGTACTGGAAGCCCTCATCACCAAGTTCAATGGTGGGCCGGTGGGGCTTTCCACACTCGCGATCGCCGTCGGGGAAGAACCCGAGACGGTGGAGACCGTAGCCGAGCCGTACCTCGTGCGTGAAGGGCTTCTGGGGAGGACGCCGCGGGGGCGGATTGCCATGGCCTCTGCGTGGACGCATCTCGGTTATGCCGTGCCCGCAGGAGTGTTCGGGCAGGACCCTTTGGCGCTGTTCGAGGACGGCGAAATCGAAACTGAAACCATTGAAACCGGCCTTTAGCACGATCTATTCAGCTTAAGCCTTAGACTGGTATGACACTCGGCACGTTCGAGTCCTTGGTTCTGTGCCCGCCCGTCGGAGCATTGTGCGGCCAGGTGGGGGTTCGCTCCATCGCCGTCGGATCCACCGGGCAGACCTAGCCGTGAAACCAAAAACGTATGCAAAGAACGGAACTTCCCTGTGGATCCAATGACAATCCTGCTGTTTGCCATGCTTGCCGTCTTCATCTTCATGATGTTCCGACGCAACAAGAAGACGCAGCAACAGCAGGCAAAGCTCCAGTCCCAGTTCGCTCCTGGCGTTGACGTTATGACCAGCTTCGGGTTGTACGGCCGAATCGTCTCGATGGACGACGAGGAGAACAAGGTTGTTCCTGGAGCTGTCTCCCGGCAACCTCGCTACCGTGCACCGCCAGGCTGTCACCAAGATCGTCGAGCCCGCCGAGGAAGCTGCTGTTGACGTTCCGGACGACGCGTCTTCGCTGACCGTTGCCGACGCCGATGCGACGGTTTCGCCGGAGACCCCGGAGGAAACCCTCAAGCGCCTCAATGGCGAGGGCAAGAAGGACAGCTAGCCCGTACCCGCAACACCAGCGGGGATAGCTCTACGGCAATGAATCGCCGCCGGCCTGCGCTCACAAGTGCACGTCGGCGGCCGTTCCGTCATCAACAGGAAGATCGAACATGGCACGTACCGGCCACAAAAATGCAGCCCGCAGGGTGCTGATCTGGCTTGTCGCAATATTCGTAGTATTGACTGCAGTCCTTGGTGGCGGCGTCCTCTCCCATCAAGCAAGCTGGGCACCGAAGCTCGCGCTTGACCTCGAGGGCGGCACGCAGATGATCCTCGCGCCCAAGGTCGAAGGATCCTCTGGCATCAATGAGGAGCAGCTGAACCAAGCCGTGGCGATTATTCGCCAACGCGTGGACAGCTCCGGCGTTGCGGAGGCGGAAATCACCACCCAGTCCGGCCGTAACGTGGTGGTCAGCCTTCCCGGTACGCCAAGCTCGACAACCCGCGCCTTGATTCAGGCGTCGGCGGACATGAACTTCCGACCGGTTATTACCACCGGAGACCCCGCAGCCGTTCCCGTGGCCTCGCGGACCCCGGATGCCAGCCTGCCCAAGCCCACCGCCGCGCCAGCCAACGCCAGCGACAGCAACTGGGTCACGGCAGATGTCTACAAGGCCTTCGAGGCCTTGGACTGTGTCAATCCTTCCCAGGACAAGCAGCCTCGTTCGGATCCCGCCAAACCGCTGGTGACATGCGAGCCGGCCACGGCCACCACGCCCGCCGTCAAGTACATCCTCGGGCCGGTAGAAGTGAAGGGTCAGGACATCGTCTCGTCCTCCTTCGATCCCGTCCAGGGTGCCCAAGGCTCCGTGACGAATGCCTGGGGCGTGACCATCACGTTCGATGCCAACGCCACCAAGACCTTCAAGGACGTGACGCAGAGGCTCAACCAGTTCTACGTCGCATCCCAGGCGCAGGGGGGCAACGATCCCAAGGCACAGTTCGCCATCGTCCTTGACGACCAGGTGATCTCCGCGCCCCGATCCCTGGCGGTCATCACCGATGGCAAGCCGCAGATCACGGGCAACTTCACCCAGGCATCCGCACAGGCCCTGTCTGACCAGCTTCGATACGGCGCCCTGCCCATCAGCTTCGACATTCAGTCGGAAGAACAGATTTCCGCAACCCTTGGCGGTGAGCAACTTCAACTGGGCCTCCTGGCAGGTGTGATTGGCCTCCTGCTCGTGGTTGTCTATTCGCTCTTCCAGTACCGTGCCTTGGGCTTCGTCACCATCCTTTCGCTCGTGGTGGCTGGTGGACTCACCTACCTTGCCATCGCGATTTTGGGCTGGACCGAAAACTACCGCTTGTCCTGGCCGGTGTGGCCGGTCTCATCGTGGCCATCGGGCAGACAGCAGACTCCTTCATCGTGTACTTCGAGCGAATCCGTGACGAGTTGCGTGAGGGCAAAGGCCTGGCGTCCGCCGTCGAGAACGGCTGGAAGCGCGCCAAGCGGACGGTCCTTGCGTCCAAGGCCGTCAACCTTCTCGCTGCCTTGGTTCTGTACTTCGTTGCGGTTGGAAACGTCCGTGGGTTTGCCTTCACTCTTGGCCTCACCGCACTTGCGGACCTCCTGGTGGTGTTCATGTTCACCCATCCGACGCTTCAGCTGTTGGCCCGGACCAAGTTCTTCGGTGAAGGCCACCGGTTCTCCGGGTTGGATCCCGAGCGCCTGGGCGCAGTGCCGTTGTACCGCGGCGCCGGCAGGCTCCGCACACCAACGGAAAAGCCCGCCGTCGTACGCGCCCGCAACACTGGTGCTGCAGCGGAAGCCGAACGTCGCATGACTATTGCTGAACGCCGGCTTGCCGAAAGGCAAGCGCAGCTGACTGGTTCTTCCAACGGCACCAAGGAGGAGAAGTAATGTCCACGAGCTTCGCAAAGTTCGGCAACGAGCTCTACACCGGCAAGCGCTCCTACAACTTCGTCGCCAGCAAGAAGATCTGGTTCATCATTGCCGCAGTAGCGGTGGCAATCTCCATCCTCCTGCCGGTGGTCAAGGGCGGCTACAACCTCGGGATTGATTTCCGGGGCGGTTCCGAGTTCACGGTCTCCAACGTCAAGACCACTGATTCTTCCGTTGGTGAAAAGGCGGTCCACGACGTCGTTTCCGGTGCTGTCCCGCGCGTAGCGAACGTCGCCGGAAACACGATGAGGATCCAGACGGACAAACTGAGCGATGACCAGACCATCAAGATCAAAGCAGATCTCGCGAAGGCCTACGGCGTCACCGAGAACCAGGCTGCCCTCGACGTTCATCGGCCCCGACCTGGGCGAGGACGTGACCAAGCAGGCCCTGATCGGCCTCGCAGTGTTCGTGGGCTTGGCCGCTCTTTGATGGCTCTGTACTTCCGGACCCTGGAAGATGTCGGTTTCTGCCCTCGCCGGCATGTTGGTCACCATGTTCACGACGGCCGGCGTTTACTCGTTGAGCGATTTCGAAGTCACGCCGTCTGCCATCATCGGCTTCCTGACGGTTCTCAGCTATTCGCTCTACGACACCGTGGTGGTTTTCGACAAGATCCGTGAAAACACCGCTGACATCACCACCTCAAGTCGGCGCACTTTCGCCGAAGAGGTCAATCTTGCCGTCAATCAGACCCTGGTCCGCTCCATCAACACCATGATGGTAGCGGTGCTGCCGGTCGCCGCGATCCTCTTCATCGGTGCAGGACTGCTGGGTGCGGGAACGCTGCGCGACCTGTCCCTGGCACTGTTCGTGGGCATCCTGATCGGTACCGCGGCCACGATCTTCATCGCGGCTCCGCTCTACGCTTGGCTGCGCCAAGGTGAGCCGGAACTGCAGAAGCAGGCCAAGAAGGTGGCGAATCGGCGCGCTGCAGCCGCCAGTTCGGATCCGGAAACTGCCACCGTCTAGGCTGGTTTTCTCTTGAGGAGCCGGTCACCGCTTCAGGGCGGTGACCGGCTCTTTTGGTTTTCTGCTCCGTCATGTGGGTAGCGGTTCTCGGACGGGTCGCCCGCGGGAATAGACTGAGAGAATTAAAGTCAGTCGTGAGAGGTGCTTTTGTGGAGGAACGTACGACGTCGGCGCCGCCGACGGGCGGAGAGGACGGCCTGAGCCGCGTGTCGGGCACCACAACCGCAGCTACAGGCAGCACCTCGGGTGGTGTTCCCGTGGACAGCCCCGGTGTGCGCCCGACGTTCCCCGGAAGGCGCGAGCGGACGCGCTCCAGGCTTGCAAAACTGACAGGACGGGGCGCCAGCACCTATTCGCCCATTCTTGAACCGCTTTTGAGGACAGTCCGGGCAAACAACCCCAAAGAAGACCTTGATCTGATCCAGCGGGCTTTCAGCGTTGCCGAGCGCAGCCATCAAGGTCAGAAGCGCAAGAGCGGCGATCCGTACATCACCCACCCCGTGGCGGTGGCGACGATCCTCGCGGAACTCGGGCTGACCGGGACCACCCTCGCCGCCGCACTCCTTCACGACACTGTCGAAGACACCCCCTACACCCTCGCTGACCTCACCCGTGATTTCGGGCCTGAGGTCGCGATGCTCGTAGACGGTGTCACCAAGCTGGACAAGGTTCAGTTCGGCGAGGCTGCGCAGTCCGAGACAGTCCGCAAAATGGTTGTGGCCATGGCCAAAGACATCCGCGTCCTGATGATCAAGCTTGCGGACCGCCTTCATAATGCCCGCACCTGGCGATTTGTTTCCGCCGAATCATCCGCCCGGAAAGCGCGCGAAACGCTCGAGATCTTCGCGCCGCTGGCCCACCGCCTCGGTATGAACACCATCAAGTGGGAACTCGAGGATCTCTCCTTCGCGGCCCTGTACCCGAAAGTGTATGAAGAGATCGTCCGGATGGTGGGGGATCGCACTCCGGAGCGCGAGAAGAGCCTCAGCGTTATTCGCAACCAGATTGCCGAAGACCTCCGGGTAGCGAAGATCAAGGCCACCATCTCGGGCCGTCCCAAGCACTACTACTCGATCTACCAAAAGATGATTGTCCGGGACAAGGACTTCGACGACATCAATGACCTCATGGGCGTGCGTGTCCTGGTGGACTCCGTCCGTGATTGTTACGCGGCTCTTGGCACCTTTCATTCCCGCTGGAACCCCCTTCCGGGACGGTTCAAGGACTACATTGCGATGCCGAAGTTCAACATGTACCAGTCCTTGCACACCACGGTCATCGGCCCCGGCGGCAAGCCGGTGGAGATCCAGATCCGTACGCACGAGATGCATCGCCGTGCCGAGTACGGTGTCGCCGCGCACTGGAAGTACAAGGACCAGCCCAACCGCACCGCCGTTGGCCCTGGAAGCCCCAAAGACGGCGACATGGGCTGGTTGCGTTCACTGGTCGACTGGCAGCAGGAAACATCGGATCCGGGCGAGTTCCTGGACTCACTGCGCTTTGAGATCAACGCGCGTGAAGTGTTCGTGTTCACGCCCAAGGGCGAGGTCATGGCCCTCCCCGCAGGATCGACCCCGGTGGACTTCGCCTATGCGGTCCACACCGAGGTGGGCCACCGCACCATCGGCGCGCGGGTCAACGGCAAACTCGTGCCGCTCAACAGCGAACTCAATCACGGCGACTGGGTGGAGATCTTCACCTCCAAGGCCGAGGGCGCAGGGCCAAGCAGGACTGGCAGCACTTCGTCAAGAGCGCCCGGGCGCGTAACAAGATCCGGCAATGGTTCAGCAAGGAGCGCCGCGAAGAGGCCATCGAGCGCGGCAAGGACCAACTGACCCGGGCCATGCGCAAGCAGAACCTGCCCCTGCAGCGCCTCATGACGCATGACGCCCTCTCCACCGTGGCAGAGGAATTCCACTACGTCGACATCTCGGGCCTCTACGCCGGGGTGGGTGACGGGCACACTTCGTCCCAATCCGTCATGGAAAAGCTCATGGAGCACCTTGGTGGCCATGAAACGCCTGACGAGGACCTGGACGAGGTCAGCATCCCCTCGCAACTCCAGAAGACCCGGTACTCGGACTCCGGCGTCATTGTGCGCGGTGTCGGGGATGTCTGGGTGAAGTTGGCCCGTTGTTGTACACCGGTACCGCCTGATCCGATCCTTGGATTCGTGACCAGGGGCTCGGGTGTGTCGGTGCACCGCACCGACTGCACCAATGTCTCGGATCTCCGTGACCAGCCGGACCGCATCGTCGAGGTTGAATGGGCTCCGACGCAATCCAGCGTCTTCCTTGTAGAAATCCAAGTGGAAGCGCTGGATCGGAAGTCTCTGCTCTCGGATGTGACCCGGGTATTGTCCGAGAACCACGTCAACATCCTGGCCGCTTCCGTCCACACTTCGAGCGACCGTGTTGCTATTTCCCGCTTCGCTTTCGAAATGGGAGATCCGAAATACCTGCACCACGTACTCAGTGCCGTGCGCAGAATCGATGGCGTCTTCGACGTCTACAGGACCACGGGCAACCACCGGCGGAGCTGAGACGAAGGAACTCAAGCGGCCGCCTCAGGTGGATGTTCCCGTAACGATTGCGCCAACACAGCGAGTTTGTGCAGGGCGGCCTTCTTGTGGGGGACCCTCGGTGATGCTTCCACCGCCAAGGTCACAAGCCTCAGCCGCACGCCCAGCTCGTCTCGGGACAGCAGCTGTCTCAGGGCCGGCAGGGCCCTGTCCTCCTCGACATGCAAGGCCACATCCACGGCTGTCCTGAGCGGACTCGTTACGAGCAGGCCGCCGATGCTGACGACGTCCAATTGGCCCAAGCGGACTTCGTGCAAGATGCAGTCGCGGGCCGAGCGCAGGCTCGATATGCGGTGTTTGGCATCCACGAGGAGTGAAAGCCTTTCCGGGGCGTCCGCGCAACCATAGATCCAGGCTGCCGTCATCCGCCCGGCAATGATTTTCCGGCGGATATGGTCGGGAACCGCGAGGGCAGTTGCGCAAGCGCGGAGCCGGGGCGTGACAACCAGGGTCCGGAGGGGTGAAGCTCTCCCCGTAGAGCGGCCGCAATACGCCGTCGGCCGCCATTGATTGAAGCTCAGCCCAAGTGAACAGTTGGCTGGGCACATACAGTTCCTGGGCAGGGAAGTCCTGTTGTGCAGGGGGAGCTAATGCGGAGGCCATTGAGTAATCATTACGTGGCTCCTCCGACAAAAACAGGCCCTGTCCCGGCTATGTGGATAACCGGACAGGGCCTGTCAGTTCAGCTTGTCCTATGCGAGATCGCTGGCCGAGCGTTGGATCTGGTCGAGCCAGGCCTCGCGGGCCTCAAGGGCTTCGCGGGCGTTCTTGATGCGGCGCTGATCTCCGGCTTTCTCGGCCTTTTCAAGATCGGCCTTCAGCCCGGCAATTGCAGATTCCAGCTGTGACAAAGCACTGTTGGTACGCGCCTTGGTCTCCGGGTTGCTGCGGCGCCATTTGTCCTCTTCGGCTTCGTGGACGGCGTCCTCAACCTTGCGCAGGCCTGCTTCAATCCTGCCCATGTCGGCGCGGGGGACCTTGCCGGCTTCTTCCCAACGGTCGCGGATGGACTGCAAGGCCTTCTTGGCACCATTGAGGTCCGTGATGGGCAGAATTGCCTGAGCCTCGGTGATGAGATCTTCCTTGACCGCAAGGTTGGCTGTGTATTGCTGGTCGATCTCATCGTTGGCAGCCTGGCGGTGGCTGAAGAAGACGTCCTGGGCGGCGCGGAAACGCAGCCAGAGGGCGTCGTCGTCCTTGCGGCTGGCGCGAGGCGTAGCTTTCCACTGGTCCATGAGGCGGCGGTATTCGCCAGCCGCGAAGCCCCAGTCCGTGGAGCTGGAGAGGGCTTCGGCCTCGGTGATCAACTGCTCCTTGGCGACCTTTGCAGCCGAGTTGGTGCTGTCCAACTGCGAGAAGTACGCACGACGGTGGCGGTCAAAGACCGTACGGGCTGAGCGGAACCGCTTCCAGAGCGCGTCTTCGTTGCTGCGTCCAAGGCGGATGCCGTTCTTCTGGGCCGTCTTCCAGCTTTCGAACAAGTCGTTCATCCGCGCGCTGGATGTTTTCCACTGGACCTGGGACGGAGTCCTGGGACGCTATGGATTCGGCTTCGGCAACAATCGCCTCACGAGCGGCGAGCTCGGTGGCACGTGCGGCGTCGTGCGCGGCCTTCTCGGACTTCTCCAGTTCGGAAATCTGTCCGGCAAGTGCGTCCAAGCGGGCTTCCGCGGTGCGGATATCGCCCACCATGTTGCGCTCAGCCAACTGCTCGCGGAGGTGCTCCACGGTCTTTTGCATGTCGGTGGCGGGGGCCTTGGACTCCACACGGTGTTCCATCAGGACGATCTGGGCGACTACGTCCTCGTACTTCCGGGCGAAGTATGCCAGGGCCTCGTCAGTACTGACTCCCGGGTACTGACCCACGGGCTGCTCTTCGTCGTCGATCGTCAGGAAGACGTGGCCGTCGCCCTCGGCACGGCCCCACTTCGCCGCTTCAGCGAGCGAAACGGCCGTTGGCTGGGCCGCCGGTGCGGCCGGAATTACGCTTGCAGCGGCCTTGGGCCGGGCAGCGAAAGCCGCTGGAGAAGGTGCGGGCGAGGGGGCTGGCCGCGGGGCCGGAGAAGCAGGCTTGGGGGCGGACTCAGCCGCATCGTCTGCCGGGGCAGTGGGCTCGACGCCGGTCCCGGCCTCAGCCGATGCCTGAATCTCTTCTTCGTTGGCCACTACTGCAGTTTCGTCGGATTTCTGACTGTCTGTCACCGCTAAAAGTCTTTCGCTTGGAGGGATTACTGAGGTAATGCGCCGCGGACTACTGTCCGGGGCAGATTACTTCAGAGAGAACGAGTCTATCGTGACAGGTGCCACAGGGGCGCCGTCAGTGGCACTACTGCCGGGATTTATGCCGGCCTGGGCAATCTTCGTCACCACGTCCAGGCCGCTCGTCACCTTGCCGACGATCGTGTAGCCGCCAGCTGCGTCCGGCGGGATGACAGTGTCCTTGTACACAATGAAGAACTGGTGCCCGTTGCCGTAGGCGTTGTTGCCGGTCCGGGCAACGGCGATGGTTCCGGCCGGGTATTTGTTGTCGGCCGGCGTGTTCTCCAGTGGTCCCCAGTGGAAGTTCGGGTCGTCGGTGGTGTCAGTACCTTTGGCGCCGCACTGCAGCACCGAAAAGTTGTCAGCGGTGGTCAGCCGAGGGCATTTGAGCCCGCTGTAATAACTCGCGTCGGTGAGGGACTTGAAGACAGCTGTGGCCTGCGGAGCCTTGGTTCCATCCAGCTCGACGCCGACAGCCCCGCCGTTGAGGCTCAGCTGTCCGGTGAAGGTCTTGCCGGCGGCGGTGTCCGCTTTGGGGATGTTCGCACTGTTTGTGGCCGGGGCCGACGACGTGGCGGAAGGGGAGGCCGACGGTGAACTCAGCCCGGCCTGCGCCGCGGCGTAGTCCGACTCGCTCGGATTCGAGTTAAACACCGTGAGTTGAAGCACGACGGCGGCAATCAGTGCGGCGCCCCCCACGCTGACGGCGACCACATTGTCCCGGCGGCGCCGCTTACCCTGTGCATGCCGAAGCTCACGCTTGGCATCCATTTGCCTAATGCGCCGTTTGGCTTCACGGCTCTCCCGCGGCCTTGTAGACAAGAGTCCTCCTGGTTGTCTGGACAAGCTTCCATCGCAGCAAGCCCAACCGGCCTGCATTAGATGTGCAAGCGCCGAAAGCATAAACTGGCTGCCGCACATAGTTTATGCATGACTGACTGGACGCCCGCCCATCCTGAGCCGAATTGGCCCTGGTTCGTGGCGGCAGGTCCGTCCGCAATCTTGAGGAGAAATTTCCATCATGGCTCGTACCGCCTCCCTGTCCGGATTCCCCGAGTGGCTTCCCCAGGAGCGGTTGGTGGAACTGCATGTACTGGACACCTTGCGTAAAACCTTCGAGCTTCACGGTTTCTCCTCCATCGAGACGCGGGCTGTTGAGACGGTTGGCCAGCTCCTGCGGAAGGGCGAGATAGATAAAGAGGTGTACGGCCTCAGCCGCCTCCAAGAAGACGAGGACGCACCTGGTGGCGATAACGGACGGTCGGACAAAAGCGATCCCAACGCATTGGCACTCCACTTCGACCTCACCGTGCCGTTTGCCCGGTATGTCGTGGAAAACGCCGGCTACCTTGCCTTTCCGTTCCGCCGCTACCAGATCCAAAAGGTGTGGCGGGGGGAGCGACCCAGGAAGGTCGCGCAAGGGAGTTCACGCAGGCCGACATCGACGTGGTGGGCGACGGCGAGCTGCCGTTCCGCTACGACGTCGAGATCGCGCTGGTCATCGCCGAAGCGCTGAGCGCACTCCCGATTCCGGATTTCCGCCTGCGCATCAACAACCGCAAGCTGGCTGAGGGCTTCTACCGAGGTATCGGCCTCGAGGACACCGCCGGAGTACTTCGTAGCATCGACAAGCTCGAGAAGATCGGTGCCGCGAAGGTGGCCGAATTGCTCAAGAGCGAGCTAGGTGCCACGGATGAGCAGGCATCGCTGGCCTTGCAGCTCGCCAGCATTCGCACCGAAGACACTTCCTTTGTGGCGCAGGTCCGCGCCCTCGGCGTGACGGACGAGCTACTCGAAGAAGGCCTCAGTGAACTCGAACAAGTCATAGAGGCTGCCGTGCAGCGCGCGCCCGGCAAGGTGGTGGCCGATCTCAGCATCGCCCGCGGCTTGGACTACTACACCGGTACCGTCGTCGAAACCGTCTTGGTGGGACACGAGCAGCTCGGTTCCATCTGTTCCGGCGGCCGCTACGACGCCCTCGCCAGAAAGGGCAACCGCAAGTTCCCCGGCGTGGGCCTGTCGATTGGCGTGACGCGCCTCGTCTCCCGGATCCTGAGCCAGGAATTCGCGACCGCGACACGCTCGGTCCCCACCGCGGTGCTTGTGGCCCTGAACAACGACGGCAGCTGGTCTTCCGCCCAGGACATCGCAGCCCAGCTGCGGGCGCGGGGTATTGCCACCGAGGTCGCGGCCAAAGCCGAGAAGTTCGGCAAGCAGATCAAGTTCGCCGATCGTCGCGGCATTCCTTTTGTCTGGTTCACGGACGACGACGGCAAGCACCAAGTAAAGGACATCCGTACTGGAGAGCAGGTGGACGCGGATCCCGCCAATTGGGAACCGTCCGCCGACGATCTTCATGTGCGGATCACCACGCGCTAGGCGCCCGCTGCCGGCAATTCGCTCCGCGAAGGCCGGCAACCACAGGAGGGCTAAGCCTGGTGGCGGCGGCCCTCACCCATACGGGTAAACTCGAACGGGATCGTTCTGCAATGATCCGCTGAAAATCATGTTGAAAGGAATGCTGTGCTGCGCACACATGACCTCGGATCCTTGCGTTCCGAGCACATTGGACAGACCGTCACCTTGGCAGGCTGGGTAGGCCGCCGCCGCGATCACGGTGGCGTGGCCTTCGTCGATCTGCGTGACGCGTCCGGTGTCGCCCAAGTGGTTGTCCGCGAGGAAGAGGTCTTCCACGGCCTGCGCAACGAGTACGTGCTGCAGATTGTCGGCACCGTCAGCAAGCGTCCCGAAGGCAACGAGAATCCCGCCCTCGCCACCGGTGAGATCGAGGTCATCGCTGAGAAAGTGGTGATCCTCAACACCTCGGACCCGCTGCCGTTCCAGATCGACGAGCACGTGGAGGTCGGCGAGGAGGCGCGCCTCAAGCACCGTTACCTCGACTTGCGCCGTCCGGGCCCCGCCCGGAACCTGCGCCTGCGTTCCGAGGCGAACCGGGTTGCCCGTGACTTGCTTCACGAACAGGGTTACGTCGAGATCGAGACTCCCACACTGACCCGCTCGACGCCGGAAGGCGCCCGTGACTTCGTGGTTCCGGCCCGTTTGGCCCCCGGTTCCTGGTATGCGCTTCCGCAGTCGCCGCAGCTTTTCAAGCAACTGCTCCAGGTGGGCGGTTTCGAAAAGTACTACCAGATTGCCCGTTGTTACCGTGACGAAGACTTCCGTGCGGACCGCCAGCCTGAATTCACCCAGCTGGACATCGAAGCCAGCTTCGTCGACCAGGACGATGTCATTGAGCTCGGCGAGGGCATCGTCAAGGCACTGTGGCAGCTGATCGACGTCGAGATCCCGACGCCGATCCGACGCATGACTTACCACGAGGCAATGGCCAAGTATGGCTCCGACAAGCCGGACCTGCGCTTCGGCCTTGAGCTCACCGAATTGACGGAGTTCTTCAAGGACACGAACTTCGGTGTGTTCAAGGCGCCCTATGTTGGTGCCGTCGTCATGCCCGGCGGAGCCTCGCAGGCCCGCCGCGCGCTGGACGCCTGGCAGGAATGGGCCAAGCAGCGCGGCGCCAAGGGTCTCGCCTACGTGCTGTTCAAGGAAGACGGCGAGCTGACCGGCCCCGTTGCCAAGAACCTCACAGACACCGAGCGGGCCGGCCTGGCCGACGCCGTCGGCGCAAAGCCCGGCGACTGCATCTTCTTTGCCGCCGGCGAGAAGTCCCCGTCCCGCGCCCTGTTGGGTGCTGCCCGCGTCGAGATCGGCCACCGCACCGGCCTGATCGACCCCAAGGACTGGGCCTTCGTCTGGATCGTAGACGCGCCCATGTTCGAACCCGCAGCCGCAGCCGTTGCCTCCGGTGACGTCGCAGTGGGCGGCGGGCAGTGGACGGCCCTGCACCACGCCTTCACGTCGCCGAAGCCCGAGTTCATGGACTCGTTCGACAAGGACCCCGAAGCGGCACTGTCCTACGCCTACGACATTGTCTGCAACGGCAACGAAATCGGCGGTGGATCCATCCGTATCCACGAGAGCGATGTCCAGGAGCGCGTCTTCGAGCTCATGGGCCTTGACAAAGAAGACGCGCAGACCAAGTTCGGCTTCCTCCTCGAGGGATTCAAGTACGGTGCCCCTCCGCATGGCGGAATGGCCTTCGGCTGGGACCGCGTGGTTGCCCTCTTGGCCGGCGTCGATTCCATCCGCGACGTCATCGCCTTCCCGAAGTCCGGCGGCGGCTACGACCCCCTGACCGCTGCCCCTGCGCCCATCACGGCCCAGCAGCGCAAGGAAGCCGGAGTCGATTTCAAGCCGCAGTCCAAGCCTGAGGTCAAAGCCGAGTAAACAGCTGTCAATGCAGCCGAAGGCCCCTGCGTTGACGGGGGCCTTCGGCGTATCCGGACGGCGATTGAAAGTAAGGAGGACATATGGCTCAGGAAGTGGACCTCGCCTTGATGGAGGAGCTAATGGACCGTGATTGGCCGGCCCCGGACCGCGAAGACACCGGGGGATGGGTCATGCGGGCCGCCGGAGGCGTCACCCAGCGCGCGAACTCGGTCTGGCCCCGCGAACAGGCCGGGGACCATGAGTCGGCAGTTCGCGCAGCCGGTCTCTGGTACCGCTCACGGCGCCTGCCGCTGATCTTCCAGGTTTTCGACGACGAACGCAGCGCTAGCCTCAATGCTGTGCTCGATGAGCAGCGATTCACCCGGCAGTCCGAAACCCTGATCATGGTCCGCGCGGGTGGCGTTCTTCCCGGCACGCAATTCGACGCCGATGCCAGCGGCGTCGAAATTTCCGACGAACCGTCCGCTGAGTGGCTCCGGTTGTGGTGGTCCGTGGACGGGCGTGGCGGCGATGCCGAGCTGGCCATCGCGAGGAACATCCTGGCAGGCTGTCCCGCGCTCTACGCCCTCGCGAGGAACGACGACGGCGCCCCGGCCGCCGTCGGACGCCTCGCCCTACCTTCAGGGGAGCAAGTCCGGGGTGGTATCTACTGCATGGCTACCGCAGCCGAATCCCGCCGGAATGGCCACGGGCAGCGGGTGCTCGACGCACTGTTGTGTGCCGGCACACACCGCGAGGTAGTGCAGTTCTGGCTGCTGGTGTTGGCCTCGAATACCGGTGCGCAGGCGCTTTACGAAAGGGCCGGCTTCGCAGTGGAGGGTGGGTACCTTTACCGGCAGGCGCGGCCCCGGCGGGCGTTGTCAGGCTGTTAGTGGACTACAGCGGATCGGTGACCTGTATCCAGACGGAGCACGCGTCAGCCGCTGCACTGCGGAGGACGGTTGCGTTGGGGTCGGGGACTGTCAGGAACGGCAGCCGCGTCCGCGATGCGTACTCCTTCAACGCTGCTTCTTCCAGGACCGCCGCAGACAGTGCGGCGTCCCCGCCCAGGACAACGTATTCAATTCCGTGCCCGGTAAAGACCGTCGCGGCGTAACCGGCCACTGCCTCCGTCAGTGCATTCGCCTGGTTCTCGCGGCGCCGGGCAAACCGTTGCTGCGAAGATCCACCGGCCGCCGATCGCGACTGTACGTAACGCGACCCCGATTTGGAAGCAAATACTTTGCCCCCTCTGACGATCCCTACGGCGTAGCCGCCCCGGCGTACCAGGATGACCCCGAGCTGCCTCTCCTGTGCCGCGAGAGAGGCTAGTCGTTCAACCGACGTCGTCCCTCTGCCGGGCCTGCCATCCACGGGCCAGGGCGCCTTCAGCAGCGCGGTGGCGCCGTCAGCCGCCCGCAAAAGAGTGCCGCCGTCGTCGGGCTCCTCGAAAAGGTTGCCGTGGCTCGCGGCGAAGCGCCCAACCCAGCCAAGCAACCGCGGGCCGGGCATGAAGGCGCTCCTGCCTGCCGGGGGGTGTCGCTTTTCACCAGGGCAGGATTGCCGGGTCTCCACGTCAATGTCTCCTTCGTTGGAATCATGAGTAGCCTATCCATGTGGAAGATCTCTTTGGTGCCGGCACGGACAGCGACGACGACGGCGACGGCCAGACGGCCGATTTGTCCCGTTCCGTCCCCGGGCGTCCGGCGTCGCCGCGGGGTCCACTGGCAGTGCGTATGCGGCCCCGGACACTCGACGACGTGGTAGGTCAACAGCATTTGCTGGGGCAGGGATCGCCTTTGCGGCAGCTAGCCGCCGGGGCCGACGCCGCGGGACCTGCCGGTCCGAGTTCGGTCATCTTGTGGGGACCCCCAGGCACTGGCAAGACGACTCTCGCGCACGTCATCGCCCGGGGAACAGGCCGAAAGTTCGTTGAGTTGTCCGCCATTACTGCGGGCGTCAAGGATGTCCGCCTGGTCATGGAAAACGCTTTGACCGCCCGGGATCTCTACCGGACCACAACGGTTCTTTTCCTGGATGAGATCCACCGCTTCAACAAAGCCCAGCAGGATGCCCTGCTTCCCGGCGTCGAGAAGGGCTGGGTGGTCCTGGTCGCCGCCACCACGGAGAACCCTTCGTTCTCCGTGGTGTCGCCGCTGCTGTCACGGTCATTGTTGCTCACCCTGAAGCCGCTGACCGACGCCGATATCGAGGGGCTCCTGCAGCGGGCCGTTGCCGATGCGCGCGGCTTGGCAGGGGGTGTGGAGCTCACTCCGGAAGCCCTCGAGCATTTGGTCCGTTTGTCCGGGGGAGATGCCCGCCGCGCGCTCACCGCCCTTGAGGCTGCTGCCGGCGTCGCCTACGGAGACCGGAACAACGACGGCGGCGACGCTTCCGAAGAGCCCGGTCTCGCCGGTGACGGCGCCCCCGAGGCTCCGGTCGTCGTCGAGCTCCGCCACACGGAGCGTGCGTTGGACGTCGCTGCTGTCCGCTATGACCGGGCGGGCGACCAGCACTACGACGTCGCCAGTGCTTTCATCAAGTCGATCCGCGGCTCGGATGTCGATGCGGCCCTCCACTACCTGGCGCGCATGCTCGAAGCCGGCGAGGACCCTCGCTTCGTGGCGCGCCGGATCGTGATTTCCGCTGCAGAAGACATCGGGATGGCAGATCCCACGGCGCTGCAGACCGCCGTCGCCGCCGCCCAGGCAGTGCAGCTAATCGGCATGCCGGAGGGCCGGATTGTCCTGGCCGAAGCCGTAGTGCACCTGGCAACGGCGCCGAAGTCCAATGCAGCGTACATGGGCCTCAACAAAGCGGTTGCCGATGTCCGCGCGGGCCTCGGTAACGGGATCCCAGCCCACCTGAGGGACGCGCATTACCAAGGAGCGAAAGGGCTTGGTCACGGCCAAGGCTACAAGTACGCCCACGATGCCCCGCATGGTGTTGCCGCCCAGCAATATGCTCCGGATGACCTGGTGGGCAAGGACTATTACGAACCAACCGCAAACGGTGCCGAACGGGAGATTGCTCCCAGGCTTGAGCGGCTACGCAGGATCATCAGAGGCAAGTAGGCGTCATGGTAGGATTGACGTTTGTCTGGCAAGGCACGGACGCACAATCCTTCAGAATTCACGTTTTGAAGCTGTGCCCTGCGCCCAGTAGCAAAAGGCAGCGGTTGGCCGATGCTCTCCCTCATGGAGGCCAGTAACACTGACACACCGCAGATATTGGAAGGACACAAGTGGCTAACAACACTCGTGCTCGCCGTACCGCACGCCTTTCGCGTGCACTCGGCATCGCTCTGACTCCCAAGGCCGCCAAGTACATGGAGCGCCGTCCGTACGGCCCCGGTGAGCATGGCCGTGCCCGCAAGAAGCAGGACTCCGACTACGCCGTACGTTTGCGCGAAAAGCAGCGTCTGCGCGCCCAGTACGGCATCCGCGAAGCCCAGATGACCCGTGCATTCGAAGAAGCACGCCGCACCAAGGGCCTGACCGGTGAAAACCTGATCGAACTGCTCGAAATGCGTCTCGACGCCCTCGTGCTGCGTGCTGGCTTTGCCCGCACCATCGCCCAGGCCCGCCAGCTGGTTGTGCACCGGCACATTCTGGTTGACGGCATCCGCGTGGACCGCCCGTCGTTCCGCGTCGCAGAAGGTCAGCTCATCCACGTTCACAGCCGCAGCGAAGTCATGGCTCCGTTCCAGGTTGCAGCAGCCGGCGCACACGTCCTGACGGTCGTTCCGGCCTACCTGGACGTCAAGATTGACGCCCTGCAGGCTCGCCTGGTTCGCCGCCCGAAGCGCACTGAGATCCCCGTGACCTGCGAAGAGCAGCTCGTCGTCGAATTCTACGCTCGCTAAATTCCAGCGCGCATACAAAGAAGCCCGTGGCACGCGCCGCGGGCTTCTTTGTATGTAAGGTACTTGGGGAAGCCATGCCGGGCGCCGTTTGTGCGGAACCGCGCGCGGCGTCCGCCGCAACGCAACAATGCTAGGAGATGAGTGTCCATGACTGGTGGCGATATTGCAGGCCTGATCGCGGCCGGAGTCTTTGCGCTCCTGGTGCTGCTCCTGGCCGTGCCGATCCTCAAACTCGGGCGGGTCTTCGATGAAGTCCGCACCTCCATCCGCTCCTTGAGCGACGGAGCGACGCCTCTGATGGACGAGGTCACGGCGACCGTGTCCACAACAAACCAGCAGCTGAGGAAGGTGGATGGCATCACCTCCAATGTTTCCGACGCCTCCGCCAACATCTCAGCGTTGTCCTCGCTGGTGGCTGCAACGGTCGGTTCGCCGCTTATCAAGGTGGCAGCGTTCAGCTATGGCGTGCGCTCGGCTTTTGCCGCCCGCCGCAAACCGGGCAGTGGCCGCCGCAGCCGCTGAATCCGTTCGTAAGTCAGGAACACTGCAGTCAGGAATACTGTGAAAAGAATTGTCTGGATGGGGATCGGCGTCGCAATCGGAATCATCGCCCTCCGCAAGCTCACCGAAGCGAAGGCCAATATCGGCCCCGATGGCCTGAACCGTGCCGTAGGACGCTTGGCGGATGGAGTGTACGACTTCGCAGACGCAGTACGCGCCGGAATGAATGAACGCGAAGTGGATCTCCGGGCGGCGCTCGGCATCAACGAGCCCGACGCCGGCAACCGTTAGCTAGCGCGGTTCGCCCAAGCGGGCGTCAGCAGGGCAGAATTAGAAGCTGCGGCGATGGCAACTGCCAGAACCGCGCACAAACTCATGTGCAGTGAACTGAGAAGGGTAAGTAATCAGCTAATGAAGTCGCAGGAGATCACCAAACGCTGGGTGGACTTTTTTGTCAGCAAGGGCCATACCGCCGTGCCTTCGGCGTCGCTCGTGTCCAGCGACCCTTCCCTGCTCTTCACTGTGGCGGGCATGGTTCCCTTCATCCCTTACCTGACTGCCCGTGAGGAACCGCCGTTCGACCGTGCCACGAGCGTCCAGAAGTGCATCCGCACCGGCGACATCGAGGAAGTGGGCAAGACTGCCCGGCACGGCACGTTCTTCCAGATGTGCGGCAACTTCTCGTTTGGCGATTATTTCAAGGAAGACGCCATCAAGTTCGCCTTCGAACTGCTCTCGAAGAGCGTGGACGACGGCGGCTACGGACTGGACATTGAGCGTCTCTGGGTGACCGTCTACGAAGAAGACGACGAAGCCCAGGAGCTGTGGCTGAAGAACACCGGCATCCCGGCAGAGCGCATCCAGCGGATGGGCAAGTCGGACAACTACTGGTCCACCGGTCAGCCTGGTCCGGCCGGCCCTTGCTCGGAAATCTATTACGACCGTGGACCTGCCTACGGTGCCGAGGGTGGTCCCATCGCGGACGAAAACCGCTACGTCGAAATCTGGAACCTGGTATTCATGCAGTACCAGATCGAAAACGTGCGATCGAAGGTCGACTTCGACATCGTCGGCGAGCTGCCGAAGAAAAACATTGACACCGGCCTCGGCATGGAACGCCTTGCGATGATCCTGCAGGGCGTCGAGAACATGTACGAGACGGATCAGGTCCGCCCCGTCATCGACCGGGCCGCAGCACTGTCCGGCAAGGAGTACACGTCCGCCGAGTCCGCCGAGGACCCTCACCACACGGACGATGTCCGCATGCGCGTGGTCGCCGACCACATTCGTTCAGCCCTCATGCTGATCTCCGACGGCGTGTCCCCGTCCAACGAGGGCCGCGGCTACGTCCTGCGCCGGCTCATCCGCCGTGCCGTTCGCGCCATGCGCCTTCTCGGCGTCGAGGAAGCCTGCCTCCCGCAGCTTCTTCCTGCCTCCCGCGACGCCATGAAGGGCGTCTACCCTGTGGTGGAGACGGACTTCGACCGCATCAGCCGGATCGCCTACGCCGAAGAAAAGGCCTTCCTGCGCACCATCGCTTCCGGTACCGCGCGCCTCGAGGAAGCCGTGGTGCTCTCCAAGGCTGCCGGCAAGCCGCTCTCCGGCGAGGATGCCTTCGCCCTGCACGACACCTACGGGTTCCCGATCGATCTCACCCTCGAAATGGCCGAGGAAGCCGGTCTGAAGGTTGACGAGGCAGAGTTCCGTAGCCTCATGCTTGAACAGCGCCAGCGTGCCCAGGCGGATGCCAAGGCCAAGAAGGGTGGACACGCCGATGTCTCGGCGTTCCAGGAGCTCCTGGCCGAGGGCGAAACCGTCTTCACCGGCTACACCGAGCTGGAAGGCGAGGCCCGCGTGCGCGGCATCGTCAGCTCCGGCCGGCGGGTTGCCCACGCTTCCACGGGTGACGAGATAGAGCTTGTGCTCAATGAAACGCCGTTCTACGCAGAAGCCGGTGGCCAGTCGGCGGACAAGGGCCTCATCACTGGTGACGGCTTCGTCGTCGAGGTCCTCGACGTCCAGCGCCCCGTGAAGGGCCTGAGCGTCCACAAGGCGATCGTCCGCGAAGGCGAGATTGCCTCGGACGCCTTGGTGCGCGCCGCCGTCGACCGCGAACGCCGCCATGCCGCAGAACAGGCACACACGGGCACGCACATCGTGCACGCTGCCTTGCACCAGATCCTCGGCCCGGAAGCCACGCAGCGTGGGTCTTTCAACAAGGCCGGTTACTTGCGCTTTGACTTCGCGTGGGGCGAAGGACTGAGCACCGCCACGAGATCGGAGATCGAAGAGGTCTCCAACATCGCTATCCGCAACAACTTCCAGGTGGACACCAAGGTCATGGGGCTCGCGGAAGCGAAAGCCCTCGGCGCGATGGCCCTCTTCGGCGAAAACTACGGCAGCGAAGTCCGCGTTGTGGAGATCGACGGCGCGTGGTCCCGCGAACTTTGTGGTGGCACCCATGTGGCCAACACGTCCCTCATCGGGAGCCTGTCGTTGCTCGGCGAGCAGTCTGTCGGCTCGGGAAACCGCCGCGTGGAGGCCTTCGTGGGCCTTGACGCCTTCCGGCATCTCGCCGCTGAGCGTGCCTTGGTTACGGAGCTCACGGAGATGTTGAAGGTCCCGTCGGGCCAACTGGCAGACCGGATCTCCAGCACTTTGGCGAAGCTCAAGGCCACTGAGAAGGAGCTTGACCGCCTTCGCAAGGACCAGCTGACCGCAGCCGCAGCGAATCTCGTTGCCACGGCTCAGGACGCCGCAGGCGTCCGCGTGGTGGCGCACGACGCCGGCCAGGCCGGGGGAGCGGACGATCTCCGCAGCCTCGCTATGGACTTGCGCAACCGTCTTGGCTCCGATGCTTCCACGGTTGCCGTGGCCGGAGTCAGCAACGACCGCCCCGTCATCATTGTGGCTACCAACGAGGCCGCCCGTGAAGCAGGCGTCAAGGCCGGCGCCCTGGTCCGGGTGGCCGCGGGAATCCTCGGCGGCGGCGGCGGCGGCAAGGACGATGTCGCCCAGGGCGGCGGAACCGACGGCGCGAAGATCGCACCGGCCCTTGCGGCCGTTGTGGACGCGATCGCCAAGCGCTGATCTTGGAGGCCATTGCGAGCAACGACGACTACCCCCGGGGCATCAAACTGGGGGTAGACGTCGGGACCGTCCGTGTGGGAGTTGCCATCTGCGATCCGGACGGGATTCTGGCTACACCGTTCAAGACGGTGAGCCGGGATGCCAAGAGGAATTCCGACGTCGGGGTTATTGTCCGGCACGTAGCAGAGTTGGGCGCGGTCCAGATTTTCGTCGGGCTGCCGCGCACCATGAAGGGCGAGGAACGCGCGTCCGCGGTCATGGCGAGCGACTATGCTGTGTTGCTGGCGGACTACCTGCAGCGCGGCGGAATCGATGTGCCCGTCAGCCTGGTCGACGAGCGGCTGAGCACGGTGACGGCTCACCGCAATCTCCACGAAGCTGGCATGAGCAGCAAGGACCATCGTAAAGTGGTGGATCAGGTTGCCGCTGCCGGAATACTTCAGCACGCGATCGACATGCAAAAAGCCAGAGGAACAGATGTGGGCAGGCGCGTGCAGGCGTCAATGCCAACTCAAGATCTTGGCGGCGCCAGTGCGCAACAGCCAACCTCCGACATTGATCCACACTCTCCAACGAGGGGAAGACAATAGTGAGCCCGGTCAACAACGACCCCTCCAACGACGCGTCAGAGGACCACACCCGGGGTCTGACGCGCCGTGAAATCCGTGCCAGGGAACGTTACCTGGAGACGCAGAACCAAGAAATTCTGCCGCCACCCGTGCCGGTTCACGTCGAACCGGTGGCCGCGCCAAAGCCGCAGCCGGCATATGTTCCGTACGACGCTCCAGCAGCGCCGGCGCCTGAAGTGCGCGGCTCGGCAGCGGCCCCCGAAGCCCCGGCTCCTGCCGCGGAGCTCCCGGATAACAGCATTCACGCGGACGATCTGCACGAAGAAGAAGTGCAGCATCCCGGGCCGGCCCACCCTGAGACCGTTCATTTCGATGCGCTCCACCCTGATGCGGAGCACGTTGACGCGGTTCACGTTGACGCGGTCCACGATGACGCAGTCCTTCCGTACGACGCGGAGCACGGCGACGAGTTCCATGTATTGCATCCAGACGAGGCCTACGAGCACCACGATCTCCACTTTGGTGACGAGGTCCACGACGATCACGCCGCCCACGCCGTCTTGGCGGCAGAGATTCCTGTGCGAAAAGGTCCGTCGAAGAAGGTTCGCCGCCGCCGTAGGCTTGTGGCGCTCCTGCTTACTCTCGCGGTGTTTGTTGTAGCTGTGGCCGTTGGGGCTCAGTTCCTGAAGCCCTTGCTCGGCATGGACAAGGTCAGCGACTACCCGGGTCCGGGCACCGGCTCAGTCACGGTCACGGTTGCCCCCGGTTCCGGCCCCAAGTTGGTCGCGACCAATCTTCAGAACCAGCACGTCATCGCCAATGCCGATTCGTTCCTCGCCGCGTTCACGGCGGCCGGAGGCGAGCTTTCACCGGGTGATTTCACCTTCCGCACGGAAATGAACAACTCGGATGCCGTGAATGTGCTTCTTGGCAAGGATTCCTCCAAGGTCATGTATTTCGCGCTGAGTGCCGGATTGCGCATTGGGGACTCCCTCGATGCCATTTCCAAGGGTTCCGGTATTCCGCTGGCGGACCTGAAGGCCCTGAGTGACTCGCCCGCCCAGTTTGGCGTGCCGGCCCCTGCGAAGAACCTGGAAGGCTTCCTTGCCCCAGGGGAGTACCGTTTCCCCCTCGGTACGTCGGCCAAGGACATCCTCCAAAAGCTGGTCACGTCCACCACGGATGAGCTCAAGGCGCAGGGTGTCACGGATCCGGCCAAGCAGTACCAGACCATCACGATTGCCAGCATTGTGCAGGCTGAGGGTGGTCAGGCTGACTATGGCAATGTGGCCGGGGCCATTTTCAACAGGCTCAAGCCGGGCAACACGGAGACGAACGGCTTGATCCAGTCGGATGCCACGGTCACTTATGGCCTGGGCACCAAGACCTTCCACCTCACCGACGCCCAGAAGGCGGACAAGAGCAACCCGTACAACACGTACGCCAACGTGGGTCTGCCGGTCGGTCCCATCGGCTCGCCTGGCAAGACCGCGATTGACGCCGCCGCGAAGCCAACGGCCAACAACTACCTGTACTGGGTGACCATCAACCTCGATACCAAGGAGACCAAGTTCTCCAGCACGCTGGCGGAACACCTTAAGTACGTTGACCAATACAACGCATGGTGTGCAGCAAACGCCGGACGGTGCGTGTGAGTAGACGTGCTGCCGTTCTGGGGCATCCGATCAGTCATTCGAAGTCACCAGCACTGCACCGCGCCGCCTATGCCAAGCTTGGACTCGATATCGATTACTCCGTTATCGATGTGACGGTTGATCGTCTGCCCGCCTTCATGGCAAGCCTCGACGCCGGGGACAACTGGTGCGGCTTGTCCGTCACCATGCCCCTCAAGGCCGCCATGGTTGCGGAAGTGGACGAGGTCCGTGGGGCAGGCGCGCACCTTGGTGTCATCAACACGGTCGCGTTTGAAGCCACCGAACGCGGTGTGCGACGGGTTGGCCACAACACCGACGTGGCCGGCATCGTTCAAGCAGTTAGGAACGCGGGGGTGCGGGAGCAGCCGGTTTCCGCGATTCTTGGCGGCGGCGGAACCTCTGCCGCGGCCATCGCGGCGCTCCACGATCTGGGCGCGCGGCGCGTCGACGTCTACGTGCGCGACGTCGGGCGGGCGGCTGAGGCGAAAGCCGCTGCTGCCGCCGTCGGGCTTGCCATACAACTCCGCCCCATGGCCGAGGCGGCTGCGGGGATGGCCGGAGCTGATCTGGTGATCTCGACTCTGCCTCCCAGAGCCGCGGACGGCCTGGCCGGTGAGTTGGAATCTCTTCCCGCCGGCAGTACCGGTGTCCTCCTCGACGTCGCCTACGATCCTTGGCCCAGCCGCATTGCCGAGGCGTGGGTTTCGCGCGGCGGCGTGGTGGTTCACGGACTCGAAATGCTGCTTTACCAAGCTGTGGAGCAAATCCGTTTGTTTTCCGGCGCTGATGTCACGGCCGATGTCATAGATGTGATGTGTGACTCAGTCGGGCTTTCCCGGCGGGGCTACTAGGGGCCTTACATGGCAGGATTGGATATATGTTGCGTTGGTTGACTGCCGGTGAATCCCATGGCCCGGCCCTGCTTGGAATTGTTGAAGGCGTTCCCGCCGGTGTGGAACTCACCAGTGAGGAAATCCGTGACGCCTTGGCCCGCCGCCGTCTTGGCTACGGTCGCGGCGCCCGCATGAAGTTTGAGCAGGACGAGGTAAGCATCCTCGGTGGCGTCAGGCACGGCGTCACGCAAGGCGGCCCCGTCGCCATCCAGATCGGCAATACCGAGTGGCCCAAATGGGAGCAGATCATGTCTGCCGATCCCGTAGACCCCGCCGTCCTTGCCGACCAGGCCCGCAACGCTCCTTTGACCCGTCCGCGTCCTGGCCACGCGGATTTCACCGGCATGCAGAAGTACGGGTTCCCCGAAGCGCGCCCTGTTCTTGAGCGCGCCAGCGCCCGCGAAACTGCCACACGGGTTGCCCTGGGTACGGTTGCTTCGCAGTTCCTGAAGCAGCTTGGAATCGAACTCGTCAGCCACACAGTTTCCATCGCGAGCGTTACCGTTCCCGAGGGACGGCCGCTGCCCGTACCGTCGGACGTTCTGGCCCTGGACGCGGACCCCTTGCGCTGCTTCGACCGCGAAACTTCGGACGCCATGGTGGCCGAGGTTGACGCCGCGCATAAGGAAGGCGAAACCCTCGGAGGTGTTGTCGAGGTGTTGGCCTATGGTCTTCCCCCGGGACTCGGCAGCTACGTCCACTGGGACCGTCGCCTTGACTCCCGATTGGCTGCGGCATTGATGGGCATACAGGCCATCAAGGGCGTCGAAGTCGGCGATGGCTTCCTGACTGCTGCGCGCCGGGGCTCGGCAGCGCACGATGAAATCGTCAAGGATGAAACCGGCCGAATCGTGCGCACCACCAACCGGGCGGGCGGCATTGAGGGCGGCATGAGCATCGGCGAAGTCCTGCGCGTCCGCGCAGCAATGAAGCCCATCGCCACCGTACCGCGCGCGCTGAAGACCATCGACGTCAGCACCGGTGAACCTGCCAAAGCCCACCACCAGCGTTCGGACGTCTGCGCGGTCCCGGCGGCAGGCGTTGTGGCCGAGGCCATGGTGGCCCTTGTGCTGGCCGAAGCTGTCGCCGAGAAGTTTGGGGGCGACTCCGTCGCGGAAACCGCCCGGAACCTTCGGGGTTACCTGGACAGCATCCCGGCGACCCTGGACTCGGTCGGCCACTAGTGGTCCGCGGTACCTCGGGCGCCGGTCACGGGCCTGCAATCGCGCTGGTGGGTCCGATGGCGGTGGGTAAATCCGTCATCGGCCACCAGCTTGCCCATCAACTTGGCGTGCCTTTTGTGGACACGGACGCCGTCATTGTTGAGCATCACGGCACTATTGCCGATATTTTCGTCGGTCGTGGAGAGCATGCCTTCCGCGAGATCGAGGCCAGAACGGTGGCACGCGCCGTCGAGGCCGCGAACGCCAATGGTTCCGTTGTTTCACTCGGTGGTGGCGCGGTATTAGACTCCGGCACGCAACAGCTCTTGGCTGATTGCACCGTGGTCTACCTCGAATGCGATGCGGAGACGGTCGCTGAGCGGATTGCCCGCAACACCGGACGGCCGCTTTTGGCGGGGGATGCCATGGCCCGCTGGCAGGCCCTGTTTGCAGCCCGACGTCCTGTTTATGAACGCCTGGCAGACATTATCGTGGACGTCCGGTCTGGAACCGTGGCGGAAATCGCCCTCCATGTGGAGGAAAGACTGCGTGAATACGCGGCCTTGAAAGAGGAAGTGCAAAAGTGAGCAACGAAGCAACTGTCATCAAGGTCACTGGCCAGTCAGCCAACGAGAACTACGACGTCGTCGTCGGGCACGGTCTGCTGGAGACCCTCCCGGCGAAGCTGGGGGAGCGTGTCAGACGGGTCCTCGTGATCCACCCGCGCGCACTGCGGCTTACGGGCGACGCTGTCCGTGCGGAGCTTGAATCTGCCGGATTCACTGCACTTACGGCCGAAATTCCCGACGCGGAGGAAGGCAAGCACATCCAGGTTGCGGCCTTCTGTTGGCAGGTGCTCGGCCAGAACGACTTCACCCGCTCTGACGCCATCGTGGCGGTTGGCGGCGGAGCTGTCACGGACCTCGCCGGTTTCGTCGCCGCTACCTGGCTCCGTGGCGTCAAGGTCATCCACATGCCCACGAGCCTCCTCGGCATGGTGGATGCCTCGGTCGGTGGCAAGACGGGAATCAACACCGCAGAAGGAAAAAACCTCGTAGGTTCCTTCCACCCGCCCGCGGCTGTCCTGGCAGATCTGGACACGCTCCAGACCCTGCCCAAGAACGAATTGATCTCCGGCATGGCCGAGGTCATCAAGTGCGGTTTCATCGCCGATCCCGCCATCCTGGACCTCGTGGAAAACAAGCCGGAAGAAGTCACGGACCCCGGCTCGGCCGTGCTGCGCGAGCTGATCGAACGCGCCATTGCCGTCAAAGCCAAGGTGGTTTCGGAGGATCTCAAAGAATCCGGCTTGCGCGAAATCCTCAACTACGGGCACACTCTCGGCCACGCAATCGAACTCGTGGAACGCTACTCTTGGCGCCACGGGGCGGCCGTTTCGGTGGGCATGATGTTTGCTGCCGAGCTCGCTCGCAGCGTAGGCCGGCTTTCCGACGTCGACGCCGACAGGCACCGCACCATCCTTGAGGGACTCGGGCTGCCGATCACGTACCGTCGGGACCGCTGGCAGGGCCTCCTCGACGGTATGCGCCGCGACAAGAAATCCCGCGGTGACCTCTTGCGTTTTGTGGTGCTCGACGGCGTGGCCAAGCCTGGGATCCTCGACGTTCCGGACACTTCGTTGCTTTTCGCCGCTTACCAGGAGATCGCATCATGACCACTGAGACTTTCAGCAGCATCAGCGATTGGCCCACAGGCGGCTTTCCAGGAGTGCGCACCAATCCGGACACGCTCTTGCCCGCCATCGTCAACGAGGAAGCTATGCAGTCGGCATTGGCCCATTCCACGGATCCGGCCGACCGCATCATGGCACTCATGCTCGAGGGCCATCCCGGGGAGGCCGCGGAGTTGCTCGCAGAAGCCCGCTACAGCGATCCCGAGTCCTTCAAACTGCGGATCATCGAAGCCGAACTGCACCGCGCCACCAACCGCTTCGACCGCGCAATTGAGCTCTTCCGCCGGCTGCTCGGCGAAGTCCACGGAACCGTCAAGGAGCCGATTGTCCACCAGTATCTGGGTCGCGCCCATTTCGTGGCCGGGAACCCCGTGGCCGCCGCAGAGTCGTTCACCAAGGCACTGGACCTGCGCGTCGCCCTGGCTGCCGATGCTTCCCTGATCTACGCCTCCGCCGTCGCTTTGCAACGGGCCCGCAACGCCCTCGAACTCGCCTCCTGAAAAAGGGTCCGGCAGCCCCGGTTCATTTTGCCGGTAGAATGGACTTTGGATTTTTGATAAATACGCGCTGGCGGCCGTTGAGGCATGTCAGATTGGCATACCCGGCTGGAAGCTAGAAACCGTAGCTAGAACCAGTGAGAGAAACCAGAGGATACTAGTGGCAACCACAAATGACATCAAGAACGGAACCGTGCTGAAGCTCGAGGGCCAGCTCTGGAACATCATTGAGTTCCAGCACGTCAAGCCGGGCAAGGGCGGCGCGTTCGTGCGCACCAAGATGCGCAACGTCATGTCCGGCAAGGTGGTCGACAAGACTTTCAACGCCGGCCTCAAGATCGAAACTGCCACCGTTGACCGCCGTGACTACCAGTACCTGTACCAGTGATGGCGCGGACTTCGTGTTCATGGACACCCACGATTTCGACCAGATCACCGTTTCCGGTGCCACGGTGGGCGACGCCACCAACTTCATGCTGGAAAACCAGATGGTCAACATTGCGATCCACGAGGGCAACCCGCTCTACATCGAGCTGCCGCCGAGCGTTGTGCTTGAAATCACCTACACCGAGCCGGGCCTGCAGGGCGACCGCTCTTCTGCCGGAACCAAGCCCGCCACCCTCGAGACCGGCTACGAGATCCAGGGTACCGCTGTTCGTTGAGAACAACACCAAGGTCAAGGTAGACACCCGCGACGGCAGCTACCTGGGCCGGGTCAACGACTAATGAGCGCCCGTGGCAAGGCCCGTAACAGGGCCCTCGAAGTACTGTTCGAGGCGGAGCAGCGTTCCGCCTCCGCTTTCGAGGTCTTGAAGGCCCGGCGGGAAATGACCGATTTGGTGGTCAACCCGTACACCGTGGACATTGTCGAAGGCGTAGTGGCCATGCAGCCCACCATCGACGAATTCCTGCAGACCTATGCCCAAGGCTGGACCCTGGAGCGGATGCCGGCCGTTGACCGCATCATCCTGCGTATCGGGGCCTGGGAGCTCCTCTACAACGACGACGTGCCGGACGGTGTGGCGGTCAGCGAAGCAGTGGCGCTGGCCAAGGTCATGTCCACCGACGAATCGCCGGCGTTCATCAACGGCCTCCTCGGCCGTTTGCAGACGCTGAAGCCTTCCCTGCTCGCCTAGGCGACGCAGAAACCTATGAAGGGCCGGCGGACACAGGAAACTGTGGACGCCGGCCCTTCGTTTTTAGCCTCGTCGTGGTTCTTTTCCTGCGTCGTGGGGCTCATCTGCGGACCCTTTACGACGCGGTAATTCCCTGACGCACCCCCTCCCCTAGCGGCGCCCGAATCCGGAGCACCGTGGACTGTGAGCTAAAACGCACTGCCCGGGGCGATAGCTCGCCAGCCGGGTGTCGGCTCTGTGGTAATTTTGGAGAGCAAATGTTCCTTTTTTAATTCCGTCCCGTGAGGCGGGGAAAGGGGAGACGAGCGATGACTGAAGTCACTGCGCCGGTGCCATCCCGGGTTGTTCTCAACCAAGCGGACATCGACCGTGCGCTCACTCGTATCGCCCACGAGATCCTCGAGGCCAATAAGGGTTCCCAGCGACCTGGTTCTTCTCGGCATCCCACGACGCGGCTATCCGCTCGCCGTGCGGCTGGCAGAGAAGATCGCCGCAGCGGATCCTTCCGTGAATGCCTCGGCTATCGTCGGTCAGCTGGACGTCACCATGTTCCGTGATGATCTTTCCCACCAGCCGGCCATGGCCGCCTTATCCCACGAGGCTCCCGTTGTCCGGCATCGACAACAAGGTTGTTGTCCTGATCGATGATGTCCTGTACTCCGGCCGCACCATCCGGGCCGCTCTCGACGCGATCATCGACCTTGGCAGGCCCCGCATCGTTCGCCTCGCGGTCCTCGTGGACCGCGGCCACCGCGAATTGCCCATCCGCGCGGACCACGTAGGCAAGAACCTGCCCACGTCATCCTCGGAAAAAGTTCGGGTCCACCTTGAGGAACTTGATTCCGTGGACGGTCAGCCCATCAACGAAGTAGTGATCGAGGCCGGCGCATGAAGCACTTGCTTTCCACCGAGAATCTCAGCGCAGCGAACGCAATCCGTATCCTGAACACCGCCGAAGAGATGGCGGCAGTGGGGGACCGGGAGGTCAAGAAGCTGCCCGCCCTCCGCGGCCGCACTGTGGTTAACCTTTTCTTCGAGGACTCGACCCGCACTCGTATTTCCTTTGAGGCAGCGGCAAAGCGCCTCTCCGCCGACGTGATCAACTTTGCGGCGAAGGGCTCCTCGGTTTCCAAGGGCGAGTCCCTCAAAGACACCGCGCAGACACTCGCCGCCATGGGCGCCGATGCCGTGGTTATCCGCCACTGGGCTTCCGGCGCGCCGCACCGCCTGGCCGCGACCGACTGGATCGACGCGGCCGTCATCAATGCCGGAGACGGCACCCATGAACACCCGACGCAGGCTCTGTTGGACGCCTTTACGATGCGCCGTCATTGGGCCAAGCTGAGGGGCTCAGCGTCTGCTGGCGCGGACCTCACGGGCATGCGGGTGGCCATCGCCGGCGACGTCCTGCACTCCCGCGTCGCGCGTTCGAACGTCTGGCTGCTGCGCACGCTTGGTGCGGAAGTTACCCTGGTGGCGCCGCCCACCTTGCTGCCGATCGGCGTCGAACACTGGCCTTGCAAGGTCAGTTACAACCTCGACGAGACGCTTGAGGCCGGCGTCGATGCCATGATGATGCTGCGGGTTCAGGGTGAGCGCATGAATGCATCGTTCTTCCCTTCCACCCGCGAGTATTCGCGCCGCTGGGGCTTCGACGATGCCCGCCTGCGTGCCCTTGACGATCTGGGGCTCAAGGACACCATCATCATGCACCCCGGTCCCATGAACCGCGGCTTGGAGATTTCCTCCGCCGCCGCCGATTCCCCCCGCTCCACCGTGCTGGCCCAGGCCCGCAACGGTGTTTCGGTCCGGATGGCCGCGCTGTACCTGCTGCTCTCCGGGGACACCCGTGAAGCCGCCCCCACGCCGGGCGCTGCCCGTTCCGACAAGGAGAGCAACTAATGACCGAGACCGCAACAGGCACATATCTCATCCGCGGCGCGGCAATCCTCGGCGGTGCAGCAGAGGACCTGCTGATCCGCGACGGCGTGATCGCCGGACGTGGCACGGATCTGTCCGCAGACGGCGCCGTAGTGATCGAGGCCGCCGGCCTCGTGGCGCTCCCCGGAATGGTAGACATCCACACGCACTTGCGTGAACCGGGGCGCGAGGATGCCGAAACAGTTGAAACCGGGACCCGCGCCGCTGCCCTGGGTGGTTACACAGCGGTGCACGCCATGGCGAACAGCAACCCTGTGGCGGACACGGCCGGCGTCGTCGAACAGGTCCACAGCCTGGGCCGCGCTGCCGGCTGGGTGGACGTCCGTCCCGTCGGTGCGGTCACAGTTGGACTCGCCGGTGAGCAGCTCGCCGAACTTGGCGCCATGGCCGACTCCCGTGCCCAGGTCCGTGTCTTCTCCGACGACGGCATCTGCGTGCACGATCCGGTGCTGATGCGCCGGGCCCTGGAGTACGTCAAGGCGTTCGACGGCGTCGTTGCCCAGCACGCGCAGGAACCGCGCCTCACCGCCGGCGCCCAGATGAACGAGGGCACCGTCTCCGCCGTGCTCGGCCTTGCCGGCTGGCCTGCAGTGGCCGAGGAAAGCATCATTGCCCGTGATGTCCTGCTGGCCCAGCACGTCGGCTCCCGCCTGCACGTCTGCCACGTCTCCACCGCCGGATCAGTGGAGATCGTCCGCTGGGCCAAGGAACGTGGCATCAACGTCACCGCGGAGGTCACGCCCCACCACCTGTTGCTGACCGACGAGCTGGTCCGCAGCTACGATCCCGTCTACAAAGTCAACCCGCCCTTGCGCACCGACGCGGATGTCCAGGCGCTCCGGGCCGGACTCGCTGACGGCACCATCGACGTCGTGGGAACGGACCACGCCCCGCATCCAAGCGAGCACAAGGAATGCGAGTGGGCCCAGGCCGCCATGGGCATGACGGGACTGGAAACTGCGCTGTCAGTGGTCCAGAAAACCATGATCGAGACCGGACTCATGACGTGGGCGGACTTTGCCCGCGTTACCTCTACGGTCCCCGCGGCCATTGGCCGGGTGGCGGACCAAGGCCGTCCGCTCGAGGCAGGCGAGCCTGCCAACGTCATCCTTGTGGACCCGACCGCCCGGTGGACGGTGGATCCGCATAAGATGGCGACCATGGGCCGGAACTCACCCTTCGCGGGCAGGGAGTTGCCGGGCGCCGTCGTCGCCACCTTCTTCAAAGGGCACCCGACCGTGCTGGACGGCAAGCTCAACACGCCGTACCGCTACTCGGCGGACGCCGCCGGAGCAGGCAGCAACTGATGGACAAATTTGCTTCCTTCCTCCTCGTGGTGGTGCTTGCCGCCGTGGTCGCCGGACTCATAGCGCTGGGCTGGCGCAACAGGCTCAAGCGCCAGGCCGGCTTCGGGCAGCTTCCCGAAGTCCCCGGGCAGCTCAGCCCTGCACGCCTTGTGGCCGAAGGCCAGTATGTGGCCACGACGACGGCGGGCGACTGGCTCGACCGGGTCGCCGTCCATGGACTCGGTTTCCGCGGCAATGCGGAAATGAGCGTACATGCCGAAGGAGTTCTCTTCGACCGTCAGGGCGGTGCGCCCCTGTTCGTTCCCGCCGGAACCGTAACCGATTGCCACAGTGCCAGCGGAATGGCCGGCAAGTTCGTGGAAAAGGACGGGCTCGTGGTGGTGAGCTGGATGCTCGGCGAACATGAGCTCGACACCGGATTCAGGACGAGGCGCGCAGCCGACAAGCAACCCCTCCTCGAAGCACTTCAAGAATTGATCTCTGCAGCCCCCCAGGCAGATGCCGATAGTGGAAAGTAAAACAGTGACGGACGACAACACAGTGACCACAACCAATCCAGCGGAGTCCACCCCGGCCGTGCTGGTCCTCGAAGACGGCCGCACCTTCCGCGGCCGCAGCTACGGCGCCACCGGCGTTGCATTGGGCGAGGCGGTTTTCGCCACCGGCATGACCGGTTACCAGGAGACCATTACGGACCCCTCCTATGCCCGCCAATTGGTGGTCCAGACGGCGCCGCACATCGGCAACACCGGCGTGAACAAAGAAGACGCCGAGTCACGCCGCATCTGGGTAGCCGGTTACGTGGTCCGCGACGCGGCCCGTCGCCCCTCCAACTGGCGCGCAGAGCGCAGCCTGGACGAAGAGCTCGTCGAGCAGGGCATCGTCGGCATCCAGGCCGTGGATACCCGCGCCATCACCCGGCACCTGCGCGAACACAAGACCATGCGCGCAGGAATCTTCTCCGGCGAGGCCGCCAACGCCTCGGACAAAGAACTTCCTGGACACCGTCCTGGCCAGCGCCCCGATGGAGGGCGCCCGCTTGGCCGAAGAAGTGAGCATCGACGAAGCCTACGTGGTGGAACCCGCGGACCACGGTTGGGACGGCGAGGCGAAATTCAGCATTGCCGCGATCGACCTCGGCATCAAGGCCATGACCCCGGCCCGCTTCGCAGAGCGCGGCGTCCGCGTCCACGTGCTTCCTGCCACCGCAACGCTGGAAGACGTCAAGGCAGTCAACCCTGACGGCTTCTTCATGTCGAACGGTCCCGGCGACCCCGCCACCGCTGATATCCAGGTGAAACTGCTCCGCGCCGTGCTTGACGAGAAGCTGCCCTACTTCGGCATTTGCTTCGGCAACCAGATCCTCGGCCGGGCACTCGGCTTCGGCACCTACAAGCTCAAGTACGGCCACCGCGGCATCAACCAGCCCGTCATGGACCGCCGCACCGGCAAGGTCGAGATCACCTCGCAGAACCACGGCTTCGCCGTCGACGCTCCCATGGACGGCGCCACCATGGCGCCGGAAGAGCGCTTCGGCCGCGTGGAGGTCAGCCACGTGAGCCTCAACGACGACGTCGTCGAAGGGCTTGCCTGCCTCGACATTCCTGCCTTCTCGGTCCAGTACCACCCCGAAGCAGCAGCAGGACCGCACGACGCCGCCTACCTCTTCGACCGTTTCATCGACCTGATGGAAAGTACGAAGAATGGCCAGGACGCCGCCACTCAGACATCGAACTCCGCGAAGAACGAGGACACCAAGTAATGCCAAAGCGTACAGATCTCAAGAGCGTCCTTGTCATCGGTTCCGGCCCGATTGTGATCGGCCAGGCGGCCGAATTCGACTACTCCGGAACCCAGGCCCTGCGGGTACTCAAAGAGGAGGGCCTGCGCGTCATCCTCGTGAACTCCAACCCGGCCACCATCATGACGGACCCCGAGTTCGCCGATGCCACCTACGTCGAGCCCATCACGCCCGAGGTGGTCGAAAAGATCATCGCCAAGGAGCGCCCGGACGCCATTCTGCCTACCCTTGGCGGACAGACGGCCCTCAACACAGCCATCGCCTTGGACAAGAACGGTGTGCTCGAGAAGTACAACGTCGAACTCATCGGCGCCAACATCGCCGCGATCGAACTCGGCGAAGACCGCGAGAAGTTCAAGGGCGTCGTGGAACGCTGTGGCGCCGAGTCGGCCCGCAGCCACATCATCCACACCATGGATGAGGCACTGACCGCCGCTGTAGACCTCGGTTACCCCATGGTTGTCCGCCCGTCCTTCACCATGGGCGGCCTGGGCTCCGGTTTGGCCTATAACGAAGAAGACCTGCGGCGCATCGTGGGCCAGGGCCTGCAGTACAGCCCCACGTCCGAGGTCCTTCTCGAAGAGAGCATCCTCGGCTGGAAGGAGTACGAGCTCGAGATGATGCGCGATAAGAACGACAATGTCGTTGTTGTCTGTTCCATTGAGAACTTCGATCCCGTAGGTGTCCACACCGGCGACTCCATTACCGTGGCACCGGCTTTGACGCTGACGGACCGCGAATACCAGCGGCTGCGCGACATCTCCATCGCCGTCATCCGCGAAGTCGGCGTCGATACCGGTGGCTGCAACATCCAGTTCGCCATCGAACCTGACACGGGACGCGTCGTCGTCATCGAAATGAACCCGCGCGTCTCGCGGTCATCGGCGCTGGCCTCCAAAGCCACCGGTTTCGCGATCGCGAAGATCGCCACCAAGCTCTCCCTCGGCTACACCCTGGATGAGATCCCCAACGACATCACGCAGAAAACTCCGGCGAGTTTCGAGCCGACCCTCGACTACGTCGTCGTCAAGGTTCCGCGCTTCGCGTTCGAGAAGTTCCCGGCCGCTGACAACACGCTGACCACCACCATGAAGTCGGTCGGCGAAGCGATGGCTATGGGCCGCAACTTCACGGAAGCCCTGCAGAAGGCCCTCCGTTCCCTCGAGCAGAAGGGTTCGCAGCTGGACTTCAGCCACGTGCCCGAGTGGGAAATTCCGGACCTCATCGAAAAGGCCAAGCGCCCGACGACGGACCGCCTCTACCAGGTGCAGCGCGCCTTGCTCGGAGGTGCTTCGGTTGAGGACCTCTACGCTGCCACCAAGATCGACCCGTGGTTCCTCGACCAGCTGCAACTGCTCAACGAGACCTCCCAAGAGATCCGCAAGGCCGGCGCGCTCACCGAGGACATGTTTCGCCACGCGAAGCGCCACGGTTTCTCGGACGAGCAGATCGGTGCCCTGACCCACAACTCGGAGGCCGTTGTGCGCGGCGTTCGCCAAGCACTGGGCATCCGCCCCGTGTACAAGACCGTGGATACCTGCGCCGCGGAGTTCGCCGCCTACACCCCGTACCACTACTCCTCGTACGACGAAGAAGACGAGGTCGGCCTGCACTCCAAGCCGTCCGTCATCATCCTGGGTTCCGGTCCCAACCGCATCGGACAGGGCATCGAGTTCGACTACTCCTGCGTCCACGCCTCCATGGCGCTGCGCAAGGCCGGCTACGAGACCGTCATGGTCAACTGCAACCCGGAAACCGTGTCCACGGACTACGACGTGTCGACGCGCCTCTACTTCGAACCGCTGACCCTTGAGGACGTCCTCGAGGTCATCGCAGCCGAAGAGCGCACAGGCGGCGTCATGGGTGTGTTCGTGCAGCTCGGCGGCCAGACCCCGCTCAAGCTCGCACAGCAGCTCGCCGACGCCGGTGTTCCGATCCTTGGCACATCACCGGAAGCCATCGACCTCGCCGAGCACCGCGGCATGTTCTCCCGTGTGCTTGACCGGGCCGGGCTGATCGCCCCGAAGAACGGCACCGCGGTCTCCTTTGAGGACGCCAAGAAGATTGCCGACGAAATCGGCTACCCGGTCCTCGTCCGCCCGTCGTATGTACTGGGCGGCCGCGGTATGGAAATCGTCTACGACGAGGCCAACCTTTCGCGCTACATCGCGAACGCCACTGAGATCACTCCGGACCATCCGGTGCTGATCGACCGCTTCCTGGAGGACGCCGTCGAAATCGACGTCGACGCACTCTTCGACGGGACGGACATGTACCTCGGCGGAATCATGGAGCACATCGAGGAAGCCGGTATCCACTCCGGTGACTCTGCATGCGTCCTGCCTCCGATCACCCTTGGCAACAACGTGATCGAACGCGTCCGCACGGCTACACGGGCCATCGCGGAGGGCGTCGGCGTCCGGGGCCTCATCAACATCCAGTTCGCTCTGGCCTCCGATGTGCTTTACGTGCTCGAAGCCAACCCGCGTGCTTCCCGCACCGTACCGTTCGTCTCTAAGGCAACGGGCGTACAAATGGCCAAGGCGGCGGCCCTGATCGGCATGGGCGTCACTATCAACCAGCTGCGCAGCGCCTACAAGATGCTGCCGGAAACTGGCGACGGTTCAACCCTGCCGCTCGACGCGCCTGTCGCGGTGAAGGAAGCCGTGCTGCCGTTCAGCCGTTTCCGGACTCCGGAAGGCAAGGTAGTGGACTCGCTGCTCGGCCCGGAAATGCGTTCCACCGGTGAGGTCATGGGCATCGACAAGCACTTCGACACCGCTTTCGCCAAGAGCCAGGCCGCGGCCAACAACGCGCTGCCCACCGAAGGCAAGATCTTCGTTTCTGTCGCCAACCGCGACAAGCGTTCGGTGATCATGGGCGTCAAGCGCCTGTCCGATCTCGGTTTCGAGATTGTCTCCACGGGTGGCACGGCGGATGTCCTGCGCCGCAACGGCATCCAGGCCTCCCCGGTGCGCAAGGTCGCCGAAGGCAGCAGCGCCGAAGGCGAAGGCACCATCGCAGACCTCATCATTGCCGGCGAGATCGACATGGTCTTCAACACCCCCTCGGGTGGCGAAGCCCGCAGCGATGGCTACGAACTGCGCGCCGCCGCGACGTCCATCGGCATCCCGTGTATCACCACTGTGGCCGAGTTCAACGCCGCTGTGCAGGCCATCGAGGCACTGCGTACTTACGAGTGGTCGGTGACGAGCTTGCAGGAGCACGCCGCGGCGCTGCTCGCTTCCCAGGCCGCTGCAGCCGAGGCCGTCAATGCCTGAGTCCACCGCAGCCGGGCGGGCTGTTCTTAGCTCGGGGCCCCGACAGCCGTTCGGCTCCCGCCTGGCCGCCGCGATGACTGCCCGCGGCCCCTTGTGCGTCGGCATTGACCCGCACCCGGGGCTGCTGGCGGACTGGGGAGTGAACGACGACGTCGCAGGGCTGGAGCGCTTTTCACTCACCGTCGTGGAAGCCGTGGCAACCCTCGCTGCCGCGGTGAAGCCTCAGGTGGCGCTGTACGAGCGGCACGGCTCAGCAGGCATTGCGGTGCTGGAACGGACCCTTGCAGCGGCATCCGCGGCCGGCGTGCTGAGCATCGCCGACGCCAAGCGCGGAGACATCGGCTCCACGATGGCCGCGTACGCCGATGCCTGGCTGCGGGATGGGTCCGCCCTGGCTGCGGATTCGGTCACGCTGAGCCCGTACCTCGGCTTCGAGTCGCTGCGGCCCGCGCTGGACCTTGCGGCCGAGTATGGCCGCGGTGTTTTCGTGCTCGCCCTGACGTCCAACCCGGAGGGGAAGTCCGTGCAGCACGTTGGCGGTTCTGAGTCCGTGGCCCGTCGGATCATCGAGGCCGCGGCTGATGAAAACCGCCGCTATACCAACGCCATGGGTTCCGCAGGCATGGGTTCTGTGGGTCTGGTGGTGGGTGCCACCATCGGGGAGGCCTTGGTTGAACTCGGCGTGGACCTGGCTGCAGTTCGTGGACCGATCCTCGCTCCCGGTCTGGGGGCCCAGGGAGCTACTCCGGCTGATCTGCGTGCTACCTTCGGCGATGCATATCCGGCGGTCCTGGCGACGTCCAGCCGCGGAATCCTTGCCGGTGGTCCAACGATTGCCGGACTGCGTTCGGCTACCGAGGCCGCCCGGGATGGCTTGCTGGAAGGCTGAGCAAAATGTTCGTTGGTCCAGCGCATTGCGCTCGGTACTGACCACGCGGTAGCTTCAGGATCAGCTCAAACCGCTTCGCGCTTGATGCCGGCCAAAGGGGGATGTATCAGTGACGTTGAAGGCTTTGTCTCCAGAGGAACGTTCCAATGCCTTGGAAAAGGCCGCCAAAGCCCGGGCAAGGCGGGCTCTGGCGAAGGAACAGCTCAGGACCGGTGAACTCAGCATCGCCCAGTTGATCAAGTCGGCACAGACTGACGAGGCCATCGCCCGCATGCGGGTACTGGAACTCCTCGAGGCCGTCCCGGGTATTGGTCCGGTCCGGGCCACGGGCATCATGGCGGAGATCGGAATCGCCCCTTCCCGCAGGCTCCGAGGCCTGGGAATCCACCAGTCCCGGTCGCTGATAGATTTTATGGAAGACAAATACAGCGTCTAAGCATGTATTTAAAGCGCTTGAAGCCCCTCCACGAAGGACGATGTGAGCAAGAATCCGGGACTAACCGTCCTCGCAGGCCCCACTGCCGTTGGCAAGGGAACCGTATCCACGTATATCCGAGACAATTACCCCGAGGTCTGGCTTTCAGTGTCAGCCACCACCCGGGCGCCGCGCCCCGGTGAGACTGACGGAGTTCACTACTTCTTCAAATCCGCCGAGGAGTTCGACGCGCTTGTCGACGATGGCCAATTGCTGGAGTGGGCCGTTGTGCATGGCAAGAACCGCTACGGAACCCTGCGCAGCACGGTGGACGCGGCTATCGCCGAAGGCAAGTCGGTGCTCTTGGAGATCGATTTGCAGGGCGCCCGCCAGGTCAAAGCGGCAGTCCCGGATGCCAACTTCGTGTTCCTGGCTCCGCCCAGCTGGGACGAAATGGTCCGCCGCTTGGTCGGACGCGGCACCGAAACCCCGGAGGAACAGCAGCGGCGGCTGGAAACCGCTAAACTGGAACTTGCCGCTGAACCGGAGTTTGACCACACTGTCATCAATGACGACGTACGCCGGGCAGCGGACGAGCTTGTTTCACTCATGGGGCTTACCCCGCATCAGCGCTAAGCGCTAGCACTTGTCAGCCCGTTAGAATTTGGAGAATTCGTGTCCACGAACCTTGAAGGCATCATCAACCCGCCGATCGACGAGCTGCTTGCTGCTGCCGATTCGAAGTACGGCCTGGTGATCTTCGGCGCCAAGCGTGCGCGCCAGATCAACGCCTACTACGCACAGCTGCACGAGGGCCTCTTCGAGTACGTTGGCCCGCTGGTCGACACGAAGCTGAACGAAAAGTCGCTTTCCATCGCCCTGCGCGAGATCAACGAAGGCCTGCTGGTTTCCACCCCGATCGAGCCCGCAGAGTAAACAGACTGCCTGTTGACGGAGGTCACGTGCGCATAGTCCTCGGAGTCGGGGGAGGGATCGCAGCCTACAAGGTTGCATCCCTCCTCCGGCTTTTTACTGAAGCCGGACACAACGTCACGGTCATTCCCACGGAGGCTGCCAGCCGATTCGTCGGTGTGGCTACGTGGGAGGCGCTGTCCGGCAACCCGGTGAGCAACAACGTCTTTGACGACGTAGAGAAGGTCAACCACGTACGGCTCGGTCACGAGGCCGATCTCATGGTGGTTGCCCCGGCCACTGCCGACCTGCTGGCCAAGGCCGCGGCAGGCCTGGCGGGGGATCTCCTCACCAACACGCTTCTGATGGCTCATGGCCCGGTGCTGTTTGCTCCCGCCATGCACACCGAAATGTGGCAGAACCAAGCAACCCAGGCCAATGTGGAGACCCTGCGCAGCCGCGGCATGACGGTCCTCGAACCCGCCGTCGGGCGGCTCACGGGTGCTGATTCCGGGCCGGGCAGGCTCCCCGAGCCCGAAGCCATCTTCACCGCCGCCATGGCGCTTGTTGACGCCTCGATGCCTTCCACCCGGATTGTTGGCCCCAAACCATTGGCCGGGCGGACGGTCACCATTTCCGCGGGCGGCACCCGTGAAGCGTTGGATCCTGTCCGTTTCCTGGGAAACAGGTCCTCGGGCAAGCAGGGCGTTGCACTGGCTGCAGCCGCCCTTGAGGCAGGCGCGCGCGTCAAGTTCCTTGCTGCCCACATGGACGTCCAACCCCCCGCGGGCGTTGAACTGATCCAAGTGGAATCCGCCCTGGAACTCCGGGCAGCAGCGCTGGAAGCCGCCGTCGGCTCCGACGTCGTGATCATGGCCGCGGCGGTGGCGGATTTCCGTCCCGCCGAAGTTTCAGACACGAAGATCAAGAAGGTCAACGGCAACGACGCTCCTGTGGTGCATCTGGTGCAGAACCCCGACATCCTTCATGAGTTGGTAGAGCGCCGCAACGCCGAGGCCACCACACAGTTGATCATTGGATTCGCAGCCGAAACCGGCGACGCTGACGGCAATGTCCTGGAGCACGCCACCGCCAAGCTCAAACGCAAAGGCTGTGACCTTTTGGTAGTCAATCAGGTTGGCGTCGGGCAGGTCTTCGGCCAAGACCAGAATTCTGTGATCATTCTCTCCGGCCACGGTGCGGCGCCACAGTCCGCGGCAGGCTCTAAATCGGACGTTGCGGCTGCCGTTATTGACCGGATCAGTACCGAACTGAGCCGAGTACACCCGGCCACCTAGGCCTGGAGGAGGCTCATTCCCTAGCTGGTCCAATCCTTAGCATTGGGACACACGGCGGAAGCCGTCTGCCCTCAACCGAGTAAGGTAGTCGAGTGACTTTACCGCTGCACCATGAATCCCACGGAACTCCGTCCAAGCTCCGGCTCTTCACCTCAGAGTCGGTGACCGAAGGGCACCCGGACAAGATCTGCGACCAGATCAGTGACGCTATCCTTGACGCGCTCCTGGCGGCGGACCCGGAGTCGCGCGTGGCTGTCGAAACCATGGCTACTACCGGTCTTGTGCATGTGGCCGGTGAAGTCACCACGGATGCTTACGTAGAAATCCCGCAGATCGTCCGCGAGACCATCCTTGGAATCGGCTATGACTCGTCCGCCAACGGCTTCGACGGCGCGCGTTGTGGCGTGTCTGTATCGATTGGCCAGCAGTCCAACGACATCGCCGGTGGCGTCTTCAATTCCCTCGAAGCCCGCGAAGGCCGGCAGGAGGACGACTACGACCTCCAGGGTGCCGGGACCAGGGCATCATGTTCGGCTATGCGAGCGACGAAACGCCGTCCTATATGCCCACCCCCATCTGGCTCGCCCACCGCCTTTCCGAGCGGCTCACCGAAGTCCGTAAGAGCGGCGAACTGGCCTACCTTCGCCCTGACGGCAAGACCCAGGTGACAGTTGGATACGACGGCGACCGTCCCGTTTCGGTCGAAACCGTGGTTATTTCCAGCCAGCACGCCGAAGGAACCAGCCTCGATCGCCTGCGTGCCGATCTCGCCTCGCATGTGATCGATCCCGTCCTGGCCGTGGCCAACCTGGATATCTCCCACGTGGCGAACATCCTGAACCCGGCCGGCGCCTTCGTCATCGGCGGACCGGTCGGCGATGCCGGACTGACCGGCCGCAAGATCATTGTTGACACCTACGGGGGCTTTGCCCGCCACGGCGGTGGTGCGTTCTCGGGCAAGGATCCATCGAAGGTGGACCGTTCAGCGGCGTACGCCATGCGCTGGGTGGCCAAGAACGTTGTGGCCGCGGGCCTGGCCAAGCGCGCCGAGATCCAGATCGCCTACGCGATCGGCCAGGCGCGGCCTGTCGGTACGTACGTCGAGACCTTCGGCACCGAGACGGTGGACCCGGCCAAGATCAGCGAAGCGATTGCGGAGATCTTCGACCTGCGCCCCCGTGCCATCATTGACGCCCTTGACCTCAAGCGCCCCATCTATGCCAAGACGGCGGCCCACGGCCACTTCGGCCGCGACGAACCCGACTTCACGTGGGAGCGTCTGGACCGGGTTGACGAACTGAAGGAATTCTTCAACGCCTGAGCCGGCCTTTGTCCGCCCATGACTGATCCTCTTCAAGCAAGCGGTCGGGCAGAGACTTATATTGTCGGCGGTGTGTGCTTGGCTTGATCTACCAGCAAGGCATCCAGCACTTCAGGGAGGGGATAGGCATGGGCGACGATTCACTGCTTCCCTTTGCCGTCCCGTTGCCTTCTGCGGTACATCAGCCTTCCCTCGCGCATCAGCCTTCCTTGTTGCAGGGTTTCCCCGCGCGCGGGAGCGACGCCGGCGGGCCAGCCTTGGCCGCAAACAGTCCCGTTGCGCGGATCCTTGTTGAGTCCCCGCTACCGCATTTGGACAGGTCTTTTGATTACAGTGTCCCGGCCGAATTGGCGGACACCGCGTTGGCGGGTGTGCGGGTCAAGGTGCGCTTCAACGGCCAAGAGCTCAGCGGCTTCGTGCTGGAGCGCGTGGAATCCTCGGATGCCGGGCACGCGCTGACGCCTCTCCTCAAAGTGGTTTCGCCCGTTCCAGTGCTGACGCCCGCTTTGGTGGAGCTTGCCTCCAGCGTCGCGGCCCGCTACTCCGGAACGATGAGCGATGTTCTCCGCACTGCCATCCCGCCGCGGGTCGCGCGCCTCGAAAAGCGGCTGCTCGCCGGTGAGTCCCTTCTGGAGGAGCCCGCCGAACCAGGTGATGCGGCTGCTCCCCAGGCGGCCCGCGCGGACTCTGTGCCAGTTGCGTGGGCTTCCTACGCCAATGGTGCGCCGTACCTGCAGCACTTGGCCGCGGGTGGTTCACCGCGGGCGGTTCTCACGGCCGTGCAGGGTTTTGGAACCGCTGGTTGGCCGGAGCTGGTGGCATCGGCAGTGGCGGCGGTCCGTTCCTCGGGACGGGGCGCCGTGGTGGTGGTGCCTGACTACCGCGACCTCGACCGAATGGAGGCTGCCCTCCTTGCTCTCCTGCCGGCCGGGGACGTCGCGCGGCTCACCGCCGACGACGGCCAGACGCCGCGATACCGGAGCTACCTCCGGCTGCTCACCGGCGAGGCAAAAGTGGCAGTCGGCACGCGGTCCGCTGCCTATGCCCCCGTGCAAGATCTCGGCCTCGCGGTGTGTTGGGACGACGGCGACGATCTCCACATCGACCAGCGGGCCCCCTACGCACACACCCGGGAAATCCTGCTCCTGCGCTCTGAACGGGAGTCTGCCGCGTGCCTCATGGCCGCGCACAGCAGGAGCACCGAACTGCAGCGGCTCGTCGAAAGTGGTTGGGCCGTGCCCGTGGAGGCGGCCCGGACGACTGTCCGATCCAGCACACCGCGGGTGCTCAACACTGCGGACAGCTTCGAACAGGAACGTGACCCCCTCGCGAGGATCGCGCGCCTCCCCGGCGCCGCCTGCGGGCAGCAAAAGACGGCCTCGAACGCGGGCCTGTCCTTGTACAGGTGGCCCGGTCCGGTTACGCACCTTCCCTCGTCTGCGAAGATTGCCGCGAGCCTGCCAGATGTAACACCTGCCAAGGTCCTCTGGCAATCGCCGGGCAGGCTGCCTTGCCGCAGTGCCGCTGGTGTTCTACTCCGGCCCCGGAGTGGCGTTGCCGCCACTGTAGCGGCGGCCGGCTTCGCCGGGGAGCTGCCGGCGTGCTCCGGACCGCGGAAGAATTGGGCCGGGCCTTCCCGGGCAAGGCCGTCGTGACCTCCTCGGGGGACCAAGTGAAGGCTACTGTGTCAGGTGCACACGCACTGGTGGTAGCTACCGTGGGGGCTGAACCCGTGGCAGCTGGCGGCTACGCCGCGGCCCTGCTCCTGGATGGTAATTCGCTCCTGCGCAGGGAGAACCTGCGCGCCGGTGAGGACACGGTGCGTCGGTGGTTCAACGCCGCGGCGCTCGTGCGCCCCGCAGGCGAGGGCGGACTCGTGGTTGTCACCGCGGACGACACCGCAGCCACCGGCGCCCTCTTGCGTTGGGATCCGGCAGGGTATGCCTCCCGCGAGCTGGCCCTGCGGCAGGAGCTCCAACTACCGCCGGCGGTACGGATTGCCTCTGTGACAGGCAAGCGTGCCGACGTCGTGCACTTCACCGAAAGCCTGGCAGCAAACATCCAGCTAAGGACCGCGGGTCCTGCACCCGTTTCCCTCGCTACGTCTGTGGTGCGCTCCGCGGCGCAGGACAGCGACGCGGATGTCCGCACCCTGTTCTTCATCCCGTATGCACGGGCAGCCGAAGCGACGCGGGCCATGCGTGCAGTCAAAGCGGCCAGCGCGGCGAAGCGCACCTCGGGGCCCGTGCAATTAAGGCTCGACGGCGTCGATGTCCTCTAGCGCTGCTTACGGTGACGTATCGCGACGGCCTCTTCGGCCGCGGCCAGCAGTTGACGGGCCGACTCGTCCCAATTGAAGTCGGCTGCGCGCTCAACCGAACGGCGTGAGCGCGCCTGCCACAACTCCTCGTCTTCAAGCGCCTTGACGGCCGCAGCCAATTCTGCGGGAGACTCCGGGTGCACATAGCTGACGGCGTCTGCTCCCACCTCCCGGAAGATGGGAATATCGCTCGCGATCACGGGCGTGCCAAGTGCCATCGCTTCAACGAGTGGCAACCCATAGCCCTCTGCCTTGGACAAGCTGATCAGGGCAGTGGCACGCATCAACAGCGACTCGTATTCGGCATCCGTGACGCCATTGTGGAACTCTACCCGCGCACCGGGCGGCACTAGGGGCTGCAGCTCGGCACGGCGCTGGGGCGTGATCCTGCTGAGCAGGTGCAGCGTGAATCCAGGCAACTCGGCCATGCCCGAGATCATGGTCTCCACGTTTTTGTACGGCATGAACGAGCCCATGTAGAGGAGGGATTTCTCCGCACCAGCCTCCGGATCCCTCGGCACTTGACCAGGCTGCGGTGCGTTTCCCACGATCCGCACCGGGCGCCGGGTCAGATTGAACTTTGCCATGAGCGACTCGGTGGTGTGGCTGATGGTCGCAACGACGTCGGCCCGGTTCAGAAGCAGCCGTTGCGGCCAGTACGCCTTGTGATAGAGCCGCCACAGCAGCCGTACGGGTGCTGGCAGGAAGCCCGGAGGAGCCGGGTGCTGGTAGTAGATCAGGTCGTGAAGGGTCAGGACCAGCCCGTAGTTGCGTCCCCACGTGCCCATGGTCTGCATGGGACAAACCACCACATCCGCCCCCAGCTTGTTGACTTCCCGCGCCACGAACAGTTCGCGCGGGGACAGCGGGCTGCTGATATGCACGTAAGGGACGTCCGGGAGAAGCGCCAGCTGGCGTTTGTCGCTGATCAGCATGGTGACATCCGCGATCTTGGACGTCGCCGCTATGAGGCTCGAACCATAGCGGCTGATGCCGTCGTGGTGGTCCGTGCGGGTAAAGCGGGCGTCGATGACGATTTTCACGCGGGGTGTTCCTCCAGGAAGCTGCGGATGGCGGCGGCGGCCGGCGCCGGGGTTTCGTAATGGATCAAGTGCCCGACGTCGGGAATCACTACCAGCGCGCCGTCAGGAAGCAAGTCCATCAGTTTGTGCTGGTCACGAAGCAGGGCGATCTCGTCCCTTTCGCCGGCTATCAGCAACACGGGCAGATCCAGTTGGCCGGCTACCTCGGCCACATGGCTGGAGACCGAAGCGCGGAACGATTCCAGAAGGCTGGCCCGGTCGGCGAACGCGGAGAAGTACGCATCGTGTTGCCCGTGGACAAATGCCCGGAGTTCCCTGTCCCGTGTCTTGGCCATCGTGGCACTCATGATGCGAACGATCAGCCGGCTGCGCAAGACGGCGAGGCCGAGCCTTCGCGGGAGCTTGGCGGAGATCTGGTAGTACAGGACGGCCAGCTTGGTCATGAGGCCCTTGGGTCCCTCGAGCGCTGGTGCAGCGATGGGGTTGACCAGGATCAGCGGACGAATGGCACCCGGGTTCGCGGCGGCGAAGTGGCTCGCGACAATGGATCCGAAGGAATGTCCCAGGAGCACCGTGTCTGGACCGAGGTCCAAGGCAGCCATGAAACCCGTGATGAACTTTCCGTAGCGTTCCACGGTGTGCGGGTCTCCGGCGAACGGCTCCGAACTGCCGAAGCCGGGAAGGTCCGGCATGATGATCCGCATCTCCGGCAGGTGGTCTACTACCCGTAGCAAGCCGTGGTGGTCCCCGCGGAAGCCGTGGATGACCAGTATGGTCCGCGTGGCCGCCGTCGTGGTGACTGGTTCGTAGCACCAATAGGCTACGTTGCCGCCGTCGAGGTCTATGTCGGAGGCACTGGTCCGGGAGGCCAATGCCTTGCTGAAGAATTCCCGTGGGGAGGCGGGTTGGGGTTCGGGGGAGTGGTTGGTGTCCACTTGTTCCATTCGGCAGGTCCTAGTTGACGTTGTCCGGGTGTGATCCGGTGCGGTGGTGGCGTTCGAGGGCGGTCAAGCCATCCATGTCGTCGGCGTCAAGCTCGAACCCGAAGACATCGAAATTTTCCTGGATGCGAGCAGAGGTACTGGCTTTGGGAATCACGATATTCCCCAGCTGGAGATGCCAGCGGATGATGACTTGTGCGGGCGTCTTGCCGTATTTGTCCGCGAGCGCCCGGATTGCCGGATCCTCAAGTACTTGCCCGCGCCCCAACGGGCTCCACGCCACGGTGCGGATGCGCAGCTGCTCGTGCAGGGTCCGGAGCCGGTCCTGCTGCAGCCAGGGGTGCAGTTCAATCTGGTTCACGGCCGGGACCACTTCGGCCTTTTCCATGAGTATTTCGAGGTGCGCGGGCTGGAAGTTGGAAACGCCGATTGCCCGTACACGTCCTTCGCGGTAAAGGGTTTCCATGGCCCGGTAGCTTTTCCTGGAACAACCCGCGGCCCGCGCAGGGCCAGTGGATCAGGTACAGATCGACGTAGTCCAGGCCCAGATTGGCCATGGAGCTATCGAATGCCCGGAGCGTGGAGTCGTAGCCTTGGTCCTCGTTCCAGAGCTTCGTGGTGACAAAGACGTCCTCGCGGGAGAGGGTGTGCGTGCCTTCTCCGGATCCTCCGGTGGTGGCGTCCAGGCCGGAGGGGGGTATCACTGCGCTTCCGATGCCCCGGCCCACGCCGGTTTCATTGCCGTACATCGCCGCGGTATCGAAGTGCCTGTAGCCCGCGCCGAGCGCTGTGGCTACCAAAGATGTCGCATCCGCCGGGGGCACCTTGTAGAGCCCGAACCCCAACTGGTCAATCAAGACGCCGTTGTTGAGATTGAGCCGAGGCGAGGGTTTCATAGCCACGACTCTACCTACCTCGATGCCGGGAATGATTCACGATCCATCAATTATTCAGGATGCACTGCCGAAACTGACCAAACGCTTCGCGGTGGCCTCGTCCACGATGAGATCTGTTGCCAAACCCGCCCTGAGCGCTCCGCGGAGGCCGTTGATCTTGGATGCGCCCGACACCACGCAGATACGACGCCGCACCTGCCTCAGCTGGGCGTGGCTCGGGCCGGTGGAGCGCTCGTTGAGGGTGATCCCGTCTGATGAGCCGTCGCCGCGGAAGAAGACAGTGGCGACGTCGCCCACGACGTCCGAGCTTGCCAGCAGATTGAGGTCGGCCTCATCGAGGTATCCGCCTGCGTAAACGTGGCTCGGATAGTCGGAGTGCACTGAGCCTACGCCGAAGATTGCGATGCTCATCCTGGCTTGGAGACCAAGGACGCGTTGGACGCTGCGCTCATTCCACATGGCCGTTTTGGTGGAAGCGTGGTCGAAGAAAGCCGGTACCGGGAACTGCTCCACCCGTGCGCCATAGGCGATGCCGAAGCGACGCATGATGTCGCTGGCGTAGGTGATACCTGTGGTTTGCATGTTGCCCGCGCCGTTCAGTTGAACGATGGTGCTGTCGTGGGTGATCTTGCGCGTCAGATGCCTGCTGACCGCACTGATGGTTGCACCCCAAGCGACGCCGATGATGGCATTTGAGTCGACCAGGGGGCCTATGGTCCGGGCGGCCTGCATCGCCACCCGGTCAAGTGTTTCCGCCTCATTCAGGGTGTCCAGGACTGGTACCACATGGACATCCACGCCATAGCGGCCGCGGATCATTCGCTCCAATTCCGGGGCTGAATCCAGGGGACTGCGGATCTGTATTTGGACCAGTCCCGAGTCGCGTGCCGAGGACAGCAACCGGGAGACCGTTGAACGCGACGTCCGCAACTCGCGGGCGATGGCGTCCATTGTGAGGTCTTGGAGGTAGTACATCTGCGCTGCCCGGAGCGCCTCCGAATGTCGTGATCGTGGCATCTCAGTTCCCTTCTGCACGTTTGTGCAAATAGCTTGATTTCATTTTCCACTCTTTCAAAGAATAGTTGTGCAAGGTGCGTCAGCAAGTGACGCAGCGCACTTATCGAAACCCCAAGGGAGCAGTTTTGGGAGACAAGAGCATTTCCGGTTCTACCGGGGTATCACCACGTCAAGCCTCGGTTTCTGCCCTTCGTGAACGGCCGAAGGCGCAGGTGCTGATCATTGGTGGCGGCATCAACGGCGTCGGAACGTTCCGCGATCTTGCGCTGCAGGGCGTGGACGTCGCACTGGTGGAGCGCGGAGACTACTGCCAGGGCGCCAGCGGAGCCTCGTCGCACATGATCCACGGCGGCATCCGCTACCTCGAGAACGGTGAATTCCGTCTCGTGCGCGAATCTGTAGTGGAACGCAACCGGCTCTTGAAGATCGCTCCCCACTATGTGAAACCGCTGCAGACCACCATCCCCATCTTCAGCACATTCTCCGGAATACTTTCAGCTCCGCTCCGCTTCCTCACGCACAAGCAGGGCAAGCCGAAGGAGCGCGGCGCGTTCCTCATCAAGCTCGGGCTGAGCTTGTACGACTTCTTCTCCCGCGACGGCGGCAGCGTGCCCCGTCACCAGTTCCGTGGCCGTGAAACTGCGCTGGAAGAGCTCCCGCGCCTGGATCCCGCCATCAAATACACAGCCACCTACTTCGACGCCTCCGTGCACAATCCGGAGCGCCTGACGCTCGACGTACTCCAGGACGGTGAAAAGGCGGGCGTCGGAAGCAGCCTGCCGGGCGGCAGCGCACGCGCCAGCAACTACGTCTCCTTGGTTTCCACGGATTCCGCAGCTGGCGTCGACGCAGGCGCACCTGGTTGCGTCCTCTTGCGGGATGAACTCACCGGCGAAGAGTTCAGTTTCCAGGCCGATGTCATCGTCAACACCACGGGCGCCTGGGTAGACCTCACCAACGAGGCCCTGGGAGCCGCAAGCCGCTTCATGGGAGGGACCAAAGGCTCCCACATTGTGCTCGACCACCCGGAACTGCTTGAAGCTTGTAGCGGCCGGGAGATTTTCTTCGAGCATACGGACGGCCGGATCGTCCTGATCTATCCCATGGGTGACCGTGTCCTGGTGGGTACCACCGACGTCGACGCCGACATGGCGAAGGACGCCGTGTGCACCGAAGCGGAAATCGACTACTTCTTTGACCTCGTGGGGCATGTCTTCCCGTCAATCACGGTGGACCGCAAGCACATCGTCTACAGCTTCGCCGGCGTCCGCCCCCTGCCGCGGCATGACGACACCCAGCCGGGATTCGTGTCTCGCGACTACCGCATCGAACGGCGTGAGCCCGCAGCTGCCGGCGACTCGGCCACGCACGGCGGGAAGGCCGGCGTCGTACTCTCATTGATCGGCGGAAAGTGGACCACCTTCCGCGCCCTGGCCGAACACCTGAGTAACGACGTCCTGCGTGAGCTGGGCATGGAACGGAAGGTCTCGACGGCGAAGCTCGCCATCGGCGGCGGCTCCGGCTTCCCGAAGAGCGAAGACGCAATCCAGGACTGGGTCAAAAGGCACCTGGCTCCCGGTCTCGACGCCGATCGGGTCAGTGGACTGCTGACCCGCTATGGCACCCGCGCCGAGGATGTCATCGCCTACCTCAACGCAGGCGAGGATCAAAAACTGCGCTCGACGAACGAGCTCAGCGTCCGGGAACTGGAGTTTATGGCGGCCAACGAGCAAATCGGCCACCTCGTGGATGTCCTCATCCGACGTACCTCGCTCGCCTTCCGCGGGCTGGTCACAGGGGAATTGCTCAATGAGATCGCTGAAGTCCTCGGCGGGCAGCTTGGGTGGGATTCCGCAAAGCGCGAGTCGGAAATCCACCACGCACAGGAGGTGCTTCTGCGTTTTCACGGCGTGACTGTTCACAGTCTCGTCGCATGAAAGTAATGTACGTCACATCAGCTTGACAGTCCCGGCCGAGAGGCCGGAACACAAGGGTTGCGGAGTTCCGGTGGATAGCGGAGCGCCGCAACCGGGACGGCGCCCATGGACGCCGTCCCAACGGCCCCATCAAATCTGCGGGGCTGACAACAGAAGAATATGAGGAGTCAAAGATGTCTCTAGGAATTGTTTTCCTTTCCGAAGTGTTCGGAACCGGCATGCTTACCCTGCTTGGTTGTGGCGTTGTGGCCAACGTCGCACTCAAGGGCACAAAGGGTAACAACGGCGGGTTCCTGATGGTGAATTTTGGCTGGGGCATTGCCGTGTTTGCCGGCGTCTACGTGGCCGCTATGTCCGGCGCCCACCTGAACCCGGCAGTAACGCTTGGCTTGCTGGTTGACGGCAAAGCCGAATTCGCCCCAGGGGTAGCCGTGAGCGCGGCATCCACATTTACCTACTTCGGTGGAGAACTGCTTGGCGCTTTCCTTGGCGCCGTCTTTGCTTGGCTCGCCCACAAGCAGCATTTCGATGCCGAGCCTCTCGCGGCCAGCAAGCTCGCCGTGTTTTCGACGGGGCCGGCTATCCGCTCGTACCCCTGGAACGTCGTCACGGAAGTCATCGCCACCTTTGTACTGGTCTTCGTGATCCTGACTTTCGGCGGCACGCCTTCGGGCCTCGGACCGCTGGCGGTGGCTTTGCTCGTCGTCGGTATCGGCGCTTCCCTTGGCGGCCCCACCGGCTATGCCATCAACCCTGCCCGTGACCTTGGTCCGCGCATCGCCCACGCCATTCTGCCCATCAAGGGCAAAGGCTCCAGTGATTGGGCCTACGCCTGGGTTCCCGTGGTCGGCCCGCTCCTGGGCGGAACCATCGCGGGCCTCGTGGCCCACTCAGTTCCGATCATGGCAACCATCGCCAAGTAGTTCAACGCTCCGACACATAGCTCGCATCCGCACATAAGCAATCAGACAAGGACGTCACACAATGTCGCAATACGTCATCGCCATTGACCAGGGAACCACCAGCTCGCGTGCCATCGTGTTCGACCACTCGGGCAACATCGTCTCCACGGGCCAGATGGAGCACGAGCAAATCTTCCCCCAGGCCGGCTGGGTGGAGCACAACCCGGTGGAGATCTGGAACAACGTCAGGGAGGTCGTCGGTTCTGCGTTGTCCAAGGCCAACCTGACCCGGCACGACATCGCTGCCGTCGGCATCACCAACCAGCGCGAAACCGCCGTCGTGTGGGACAAGAACACGGGCGAGCCCATCTACAACGCGATCGTCTGGCAGGACACGCGCACACAGTCCATCGTCGATGAACTGGGCCAGGACGGCGGACCCGAGCGCTTCAAGCAGAAGGTCGGCCTGCCCTTGGCCACCTATTTCTCCGGCACCAAGATCAAGTGGATCCTGGACAACGTCGAAGGTGCGCGGGCCAAGGCTGAAGCCGGGGACCTCATCTTCGGCAACACTGACGCATGGGTCCTGTGGAACCTGACCGGCGGCGTCGACGGCGGCGTGCACGTCACGGATGTCACCAACGCCTCCCGCACCATGTTCATGGACCTGGAGACGCTGCAGTGGGACCAAGAGATCCTGGACGTCTTCGGCGTGCCGGCCTCGATGATGCCCGCCATCAAGTCCTCCTCCGAGGTCTACGGCACGGTGCACACCTCGCAGCTGCTGCGCGAAGTGCCCGTTGCAGGCATCTTGGGCGACCAGCAGGCAGCGACTTTCGGCCAGGCGGCGTTCCAGCCGGGAGAAGCCAAGAACACCTACGGCACAGGCTGCTTCCTGATCTTCAACACGGGCGAGGAGATCGTCCACTCGAAGAACGGCCTGCTGACCACGCTTGGTTACAAGCTGGGCGACGCCAAACCGCACTACGCGCTGGAAGGTTCCATCGCTGTCACCGGTTCTCTGATCCAGTGGCTCCGTGACAACATCGGAATGATCAGCTCCGCGCCCGAGGTGGAGACGCTGGCTGCCGGCGTCGAGGACAACGGCGGCGTCTACATCGTGCCCGCGTTCTCCGGCCTGTTCGCCCCGTACTGGCGCGCAGACGCCCGCGGAGCCATCGTGGGCCTGACCCGTTTCGCCAACAAGGGCCACATCGCCCGCGCAGCGCTGGAGGCCACGGCGTTCCAGACCCGCGAAGTGCTCGACGCCGTCAACGCGGACTCGGGCGTTCCGCTGACCGAGTTGAAGGTCGACGGCGGCATGGTCGCAAATGAGGCGCTCATGCAGTTCCAAGCGGACATCCTGGGCGTCCCCGTGGTCCGTCCTAAGGTCGTGGAAACCACCGCGCTGGGCGCTGCCTACGCGGCTGGCCTCGCCGTCGGCTTCTGGAAGGACCTTGGCGAACTCAGCGCCAACTGGAACGAGGACAAGCGCTGGGAGCCACAGCTTCCGGCCGAAGAGCAGGAGCGGCAGATGCGCCTGTGGAAGAAGGCCGTCACGAAGTCCATGGACTGGGTTGATGCGGACGTGAAGTAAGCCCAAGTTTGCCCTGAAAAGGGCCGGCTGGGTTAGGGGCCGCCACACCTGTTTCGAGGGAGGCGGCCTCTGCCCCGCCCGTCCCCAGCAGCTCCCAACGCTCGCAAGCTCGCGTCGGGGCCCTCGCTGCTGTGGGCCCATCGCGGTGCCCACCACACCCGGGCGAGGGGCCGCCTCCCTCGAACCGCGCGCAACTCACCGCGGGGAGTCCCCGGCTCCTTTTCTTTGCGTCCAACTGCTTTCGGCCGGCTGTCCAGTGTTACTTGGTGCGCTAGAGTAGGTTTTATGCGTGCGATCCTTCTGCTTAGCTAGCCGCCCGGTTTATGTCGATATTTGAACGTGGTTCGATATCGCGAACCGAGCGGCCGCCCCTCCTTGCCGAGGGGCTTTTGTGTGTCCGGGACCTTCCGGGGCCTGGAGCAGGAGGCAAAACCGTCATGGAGAACAGAAGAGGGCAGCAGTGAGCGTTCAGCCGGAGACCGAAACCGGAGCACAGTCAGCAGTGGCAGGCGAGACGCCCGAGGAGGGTGTCTACAGCTTCGCCTCGATGGAGGCCAAGTGGCCGGAAATCTGGGATGACCTCAAGGTCTTCACGCCTGTCGACGACGGATCCCGCGAGCGGCGCTACGTGCTGGATATGTTCCCCTACCCGTCCGGCGACCTCCACATGGGCCACGCCGAGGCTTTCGCCATGGGCGACGTCGTGGCGCGGTACCTGCGCCAGAAGGGGTTCGATGTCCTGCACCCCATCGGCTGGGACTCGTTCGGCTTGCCTGCCGAGAACGCCGCCATCAAGCGCAACGCCCACCCCAGCGAGTGGACTTATGCGAACATCGACACTCAGGCCGCGTCGTTCAAGCGCTATGCGATCTCTGCCGACTGGTCCCGCCGCCTGCACACTTCGGACCCCGAGTACTACCGATGGACGCAGTGGCTGTTCAAGCGCTTCTACGAGCGTGGACTGGCCTACCGCAAGGATTCCCCGGTCAACTGGTGCCCAAAGGACCTGACCGTCCTGGCGAACGAGCAAGTGGTCAACGGCGCTTGCGAACGCTGTGGCACCCTCGTCACCAAGAAGTCCCTGAACCAGTGGTACTTCAAGATCACCAATTACGCTGACCGACTGCTGGATGACATGTCCGAGCTGCAGGGCCACTGGCCGGAGCGCGTGCTGGCGATGCAGCGCAACTGGATCGGCCGCTCCGAGGGCGCGCACGTACGGTTCCGTATCGAGGCCACGGACGGCCGGGCAGAGCGCGAAGTCACTGTCTTCACCACCCGCCCGGACACCCTGTATGGGGCAACATTCTTCGTGGTTGCCGCGGACGCGCACCTGGCCTTGGACCTGGTCACGCCAGAACACCACGATTCGCTCATGGCCTACCGCGAAAGGGTCAAGGCCCTGTCCGACATCGAGCGCCAGTCCACCGAACGCGAGAAGACCGGTGTGTTCACCGGCCGCTACGCAGTCAATCCGCTCAACGGCGAAAAGCTGCCTGTGTGGGCCGCTGACTACGTACTTGCCGATTACGGCACGGGCGCCATCATGGCCGTTCCTGCACATGACCAGCGCGACCTCGACTTCGCCCGCGCGTTTGATCTGCCGGTGCGTCCCGTTCTGAACACCGGCGGGGAAGACCCTGTGGAAACAGGCGTTGCGACCGCTGGCGAGGGCACCTTGATGAACTCGGGGGAGCTGGATGGACTGTCCAAGGCCGAGGCGATCCCAACAGCCATCGAGATCCTGGAGAAACTGGGTACAGGGGAGAAGTTCGTCAACTTCCGCCTGCGCGACTGGCTCCTGAGCCGCCAGCGTTTCTGGGGTACGCCGATTCCCATCATTCACTGCGGCGAATGCGGCGAGGTGCCGGTACCTGATGACCAGTTGCCGGTTACGTTGCCTGAGGGTCTGCGCGGCGAGGCGCTGTCGCCGAGGGGCACCTCTCCGCTCGCTGCAGCGGCAGAGTGGGTCAACGTCGAGTGCCCGAACTGCGGACGCGCTGCCCAGCGCGACACAGACACGATGGACACGTTCGTGGACTCGTCCTGGTACTTCCTGCGCTTCGTCTCGCCCCACTACACCGAGGGCCCGTTTGATCCGGCCAAGATCAACGACTGGATGCCTGTAGGCCAGTATGTGGGCGGCGTTGAACACGCGATTCTTCACCTGCTCTACGCTCGCTTCTTCACCAAGGTCATCCACGATATGGGCCTGCTCGAGGCGGACGAGCCGTTCAGTGCCTTGCTCAACCAGGGACAAGTCCTCAATGGTGGCAAGGCCATGAGCAAGTCCCTCGGCAACGGTGTGGACCTTGGCGAGCAGCTGGACAAGTACGGCGTGGACGCCGTCCGGTTGACCATGGTCTTTGCGTCTCCGCCCGAGGACGACGTCGACTGGGCGGATGTTTCGCCGTCGGGATCCGCGAAGTTCCTCGCCAGGGCCTGGCGCCTTGGCCAGGACGTCACCAGCGAGCCCGGCGTCGACGTCTCTACCGGTGACCGTGCCCTGCGCACCGTCACACACAAGACCATCGCCGACGCCGCAGAGCTGTTGGACAACAACAAGTTCAACGTTGTGGTGGCCAAACTGATGGAACTGGTCAACGCGACCCGCAAGACCATTGATTCCGGTGCCGGCGGCGCAGATCCAGCCGTCCGTGAGGCAGTTGAGGCCGTAGCGGTCATCCTGAGCCTCTTCGCTCCGTACACGGCCGAGGATCTGTGGAACGTCCTCGGCCATCCGGCTTCCGTCGCAAACGCTGGTTGGCCTGCCCACGATCCTGCGCTTCTTGTCCAGGACACTGTGACGGCAGTCGTACAGGTCCAGGGCAAGGTCCGCGACCGCTTGGAGGTCTCACCGGACATCACGGAGGACGCGTTGCGCGAGCTCGCCCTGACCAGCGACAACGTGCAACGGGCACTCGATGGCCGCGGCATCCGCACGGTGATTGTGCGCGCACCTAAACTGGTCAACATCGTCCCGGCATAGCCGGGATCCTGGCCGCCGGTGTTTGCCGGCGGCCGGCCACCAGCCAGGAGGCACCGTTGACTGACCGCGAACCACCAGCATGGTTGTGGCTCAAGGAACGGTTGTCCCGCCTGCGCCAGTCCACGACGCCGGGCCGCGCCGGGGCTGAACTGCCGCCCGCGGTGGTGCGCACCGCCGTCGTCACTGACTCGGCGGCCGCACTTCCGGTCGAGTGGGTCAAGGCGTTCATTGCGGACGGGCGACTTGCTGTCGTACCGATGCCCGTCATGGTGGGTGAGGAAATCTATGGCGAGGGTGAAGACGACATTACCCAGACGCTCGCCTTGGCCTTGGCCGCCGGATCGTCGGTGAAGACTTCCCGACCGTCACCCGGCCAGTTTGAACAGGCCTATCTAGCTGCCCAGGAACGCGGCTTCGAAGCCGTCGTCTCCATCCATATTTCCGCCGGACTATCCGGCACCGCCGATGCCGCACGGCTGGCGGCGCACCGCGTTTCAATCCCCGTCGAGGTCCTTGACTCCCGCACTGTTGGAATGGCGCAGGGCATGGGTGTCCAAAGTGCGCTCGTCGCAGCAGCAGATGGTCAAACGGCTGCTGAAGTCCGCCGTTTTGCTGAGGAACGGTTGAGCCGCACCAAGGTCTACTTCTATGTGCCAAGCCTCGAACAGCTCCGGCGCGGCGGCCGAATCGGCACCGCCGCGTCCTGGCTCGGGGCCATGCTGTCCATCAAGCCGATCCTCGCGGTCGACGACGGCAAGATCGTACCGCTCGAGAGGGTGCGCTCGGCTGCCAAGGCCGTCGCCCGGCTTGAAGAAATCGTTGCGGCCGATGTTGCGGCCAGAGCGGTAGGACAGGCGCGGCTAGCCGTGCATCACTTCGGGAACCTCGCGGAAGCCGAACTACTCGCGTCGCGGCTGGGCGCGAACTGCCCGGAGTGCCCGCCGGCGCAAATCAGCGCGCTCCCTGCCGTGCTTGCCGCCCACGCAGGTCTCGGCGTTTTGGCCGTGGTTGTCGGGGAGAGCAGTACGCCTGGGTCCGGGGTCAACCCGGCTTCCCGAGCTGGTGCTGCTAGCGCAGGTGATTCACGCGGACGTAGCCCTGTCCGTGCCGACGACAGCCCCCTTTAAACCTCCTGCGGGCAGACTAATCCTCCACAAGGCCGCCTGTTGAAGGCGTTTTCCACATACTGTCGATGCCGTCTGCTGCGGCGGGTTGGGCGGTCCTAGGCTCGAAAGTATGCCACGCAGGAACGGTGCCGCCTCAGTCAACGACGCCGCGAATGCAGCACGCCAGCGTTTTGTAGATCGCCTTGCGCCGCCTTTAGACGACTCTGGCACGGGCGCGGAGATGGATGAGGCCGATTCGGATGAGGCCGGTTCGGATGAGGCCGTGTCGCACGGAGCTGCTCAGCGTGGAACTGTCTTGGGACCTACCGCGCAGGGCGGGGTAGATCGGGGTCAGAACAACAACCCCGAGCCCTTGCTGCCTTTGCTTAAGGGCGCGGCTGGCGCGCCCGGCTCCGCCGACTCCGACGTGGAGTCAGGCCTTTTCAGCGAGTCAGGGGTTCACACCCGGCTTCGCTGGCGCACGCCTTGGCGGGTGGCGGTCTTGCTGACGGTTCCGTGCCTGCTGTTGTTGTTGTGGTTCGGTTGGCAGTCGTGGACGGCTCAGCCCACTGTCGAGCCCTTGGTGCGCAGTTCCTCGGCCAGAGGAACGGTGAGCGACAGTCCTAGCAACGACGGCGCGGGCCAGGGGAGCGGCATCGACGGCTCCGGGAGTAACGGAGGCGGAGTGGGCCAGCTGACGGTCCATGTCGCCGGTGCCGTGAAGAATCCCGGGATCGTCCGATTACCCGCGGGAGCGCGGGTGGTTGACGCGATCGCCGCCGCTGGCGGTGCAGAGCCCGGCGCCCAGCTGGACAGCCTCAACCTTGCCGCCGTGGTGGAAGACGCCGCGAAGATCCACGTTCCGCGGATAGGGGAGGCGGTTCCCGGACCCGACGGCGGAGTTTCCGGCGGCGGGGCAGCTGCCCGCGGCGGCAAGCCCGCCGGTGGCAAGGTCAATCTCAATACTGCGACCGCGGAGGAACTTGATGCCCTGCCCAAAGTTGGTCCAGTCCTGGCCAAACGCATCGTGGAGTGGCGGCAGCAGCACGGTCCGTTTGCGGCAGTGGAGGACCTCGACGCCGTGGACGGCGTCGGTCCGAAGATGATGGAAGCGTTGCTGTCCCTGGTGACGGTCTGACATGGCCGGGCTTGGCGCGTGGAAGGACGTCGTGCACAAAAGACCTGTTCGGATGATCCGTGATCGCGCATGAACGGAGGTCGAACGGTAACCGCCCCAGGAGCGGTGACTTCGGAGCGCAGGAACGCCCAGCAGGGGAGCAGCCGCATAGATCTCCGGCTGGTCCCGTCTGCCATCGTCACATGGGCCGTTTCGGTTTCCGCGGCTTATCTGCCGTGGTCCTGGACCGTGGGCATCTGCACGGGTCTGTGTCTTGCTTCAGGCCTCATGCTCACTGTCTGGCGTCGGCTCGCCCCGGACCGTCGACTTTCCCGACAGAGACGGCTAACCCTGCAGCGTCAACCAGCACCTCGGGGTCAACGAGCAACTCGGGGGCAACCAGCACGTCGGGAGCAATCAAACCATCAGCCGCACCCAGGACATAGATACGTGAACGCACGGGAGAGCGCCGTCGTGCGTTCGCGTCTGAGAACCCTTCCCGCCACTTTGGCTGTTGCCTGCTTGTTTGGGGCAGCTGCCGCGGCCCATGCCGCAACGGATGCCGGGCCGCGCCAGGACGGCCCGGTAGCTGAGGCAGCAGAGTCGCGCGATCCGGTTGTCATCCATGTGCTGGTTGTCGGAGATCCGCGCGAACTGGGCGCCGATTCACTCGGATCCGGGAGGTGGGCTGTTCCCGCCGAAGTGATCGATTTTGCCTCCGACGGCCTCCTGATCCGTTCCCGCTCAAGAATTCTGCTGACCGGAGGAGAAGGCTGGGAGCACGTTGTACCGGGGCAGGAAGTCAGAACTGCGGGAAAGCTGAAGCCACCCAAAGCAGGGCAGGCCGAGGCCGCCGTTCTCGCAGCCGCGACTCCTCCGATGCCGCCTGACGCGCGGCGCACATCGGAAGTCGGGAACAGCCCGAGGACGGGAATCGACGTCCCCGCAGGTCCGGCCGGGCTGAAGAGGGAATTCAGCAACGCAGCCAAATGGTTGCAGGGCGACGCAGCCGGCCTCCTGCCTGGAATGGTCACGGGAGACACCACGGGCCTGGACGAAAGCCTGGAAGCAGTCATGAAGACCACCGGGACCACTCACCTCACGGCCGTCAGCGGCGCAAATTGCAGCCTCATTCTTGGCGGACTGGTGCTTCTTGCCAGGACTTTGAGGCTAGCCAGGGGAGTCGCCGCAATCGCAGCCCTCCTTGGCTTGGCAGCTTTCGTCATGATGGTGGGACCGGATGCGAGTGTCTTGAGGGCGGCAGTCATGGGTGCAATCGGCCTCGTGGCCCTCAGCGCGGGACGGCGCGGCCGGAGCCCTGGGCTTTCTGTGCCTCGCCGTGATTGTCTTGCTGATCATCGATCCGTCACTCGGTGTGAGCATCGGCTTTCTCTTGTCCGTCCTCGCCACCCTCGGAATAGTCCTCTTGGCAAGGCCCATGGCATCGTGGGCGCCAGCATGGGTGCCTTCGTGGCTTGCTACGGCGATTGCCGTTCCATTGTCAGCCCAGCTCTTGTGCAGCCCCGTCATCGTTGCCCTGCAACCCCAATTCTCCAGTTACTCATTGCTGACGAACGTTGCTGTAGCCCCGTTCGTCGCGCCGGTGACGATCCTCGGGACCCTTGCGGTTCCCTTCGTTTCACCGTTTCCTTGGTTGGCAGCGTTCCCCATAGCGGTTGCCGGGGCAAGCGCAGGAATGGTGGCCGCAATCGCGAGATTTTTCGCGGGGCTTCCAGGATCGGCCTTGCCTTGGCCTGAAGGCCCTATGGGAGTTGCCACCATGCTTCTCTGGTCGGTCGTGACCATTCTCTTGGTGTGGCTTGTCTTCCATCCAACGTGGGCGGGTTGCGCCGGGCTGGCTTTGCACCGTCGCTTGGTGCTCTTCATCGGAACTGCCGAGTCAGCGGTCCATCGGCGATGGACCAACTGTCATACCCCGGGCTTGGGGATAGAGAACAGGCGACCTTCGGGTTTGACGGTCACCACCCGGGACGCCGGACGTGGGAGACTGGGACTCTGCAAAAACCCTTCTGGAAGGAAGCAACGTTGGCTGCTGCCCAGGTGACCAAGGCCAAAAGCTCCGCGGTAAACACCGTCAGCTGGCGGGACGTCGTCCCATCCGCCGTAGTGCTTATTACGGGCCCGGAGGAGTACCTCGGAATCCGCGCCATGGATAGGATCCGTTCCCAGGTCCGGGCCGTTGCGCCAGACGTCGAGATCAGCAAGCTCAGCGCCGCCAGCTACGAGTCCGGTTCCCTCGCGATGACTGTCACGCCGTCGTTGTTCGACGAGTCCAAGCTCATCGAGATCGAGGGCCTGGAGTCCATGAACGATGCGTTCCTTGCCGATACTTTGGCCTACCTCGCAAAGCCGGAGAACGACGTCGTTCTGGTCCTTCGTCACGGCGGCGGGGTGCGGGGCAAGAAGCTCCTGGATGCCATCAAGTCTTCCGGATGGCCCGTGGTGGACTGCCAGCCCTTGAAAAAGGATGCCGAGAAGACTGCGTTCGTGGTCACGGAATTCAAGGCAGGCGGCCGCCGTATAGAAGGCGAGGCTGTTCAAGCGCTCGTCAACGCGGTGGGTGCCAGCCTGTCGGAACTCGCGGCAGCGTGCAATCAACTCATCGCTGATGCAACGACCGCAGTAGACGCAGCCACGGTGGAGCGCTATTACGGTGGTCGGGTGGAAGCCACTGCATTCAAGGTTGCGGACGCCGCCATGGCCGGCAACGGACCGCTGGCCCTGTCCAGTCTCCGGCATGCCCTCGCCACCGGGGTCGACCCTGTTCCGTTGGTCGCCGCGCTGGCCTCGAAGCTCCGCACCCTTGCCAAGGTCGCAGGTGCACAGGGCTCGTCAGCCCAGATCGCCAAACAGCTCGGAATGCAGCCTTGGCTGGTGGAACAAGCGCAACGCGACGTGCGGCGTTGGACTCCTGAAGGCCTGATCCGCTCCATCCAGGTCACGGCTGAGGCAGATGCCCAGGTCAAAGGCCTGTCGCGGGACCCGGTATACGCCGTGGAGCACGCCGTCACGGTCATCGCCACCTCGGCCCGCGGCCGCTGAACCGGACAATCCAAACGTCCGAGTTGCAGGAAAGACTCTAAGCCCGACCCGGCCCCGGCCCTCTCACGACCCCCAATTTTCTTGGCGATGCGCATAATTACTGACGCGCCCGGAATTCCCCGTGCGCCAGTCGTTTCCCCGTGCGCCAGTCGTTTTCCCGTGCGCCAGTCGTTTTCCGTGGCGCAGGATCGGACCCGCGTCGCCAGTCCACCCCCGGTGCGCCAGTCCGCCCCCGGTGCGCCAGTCCACCCCCGCGTCGCCAGCCCACCCCCGTGGCGCAGGATCGGACCCGCGTCGCCAGTCCACCCCCGCATTAAAACCCTGAGGCCGGCACCCATCGGGTGCCGGCCTCACGTTCAGCTCAGTCGAACTGGATAAACCTTAGAGTGCGTTGACCTTTTTGGAGATCGCCGACTTGCGGTTTGCGGCGTTGTTCTTGTGAATAACGCCCTTGCTGACAGCCTTGTCCAGCTTGCGGCCGGCAGCAACAAGAGCCTTTGCAGCAGCTTCCTTGTCCGTGGACTCAACGGCGGTGGCAACGGCGCGGATGGCCGTCTTCAGCTCAGACTTGACAGCGTTGTTACGCAGGCGAGCCTTCTCGTTGGTGAGGATGCGCTTCTTCTGGGACTTGATATTAGCCACGTGTGTGAACTCTCTTTTTAATGCGGAAATGGTCTAGAGGGTTTCAGGTTGGCCATCGACTGAGCGGCGTGGGGATGCCTATGGCAGCCAACCATGAGTGGCCGTCGACCTGCACGGACACACAGCCATAAATATTATCAGACTTGGCCCTTTTTCGGGGATTCGCCGTTTATGCCGAATTGTGTCGGCCATTCACCCGCTGCACCACGAGCTGGAAAGTACGTCGATCCAGCACTGCACCCTCGCGTCGCACGTCGGCCGGATTGATGCGCACCACGCGGTCCACCTTGACCTCGCTGGGCCGGCCCTGCGCGTCCCAAGCTCCGGTTCCGATGTCGATGTAGTCGTCCGAGTGGAGGCCGTTATCGTGGTCTTTGCTCGTCAGCATGAGCCCCAGCAGCCACCCGCCGTCGCGCCCTATCAGAAGAACCGGCCGGTCCTTGCCTTGCGAATGGTCCTCTTCATAGGGCACCCAGGACCAAACAATCTCCCCGGGATCCGCTTTGCCGTCCGGATTGGGGGAGTACCGCGGAGACACAGGACCGCGGAAGTCGCCCGGATACGGCCGGGAAAGCTGCCCGACGCCGGCGCTTGGGTTCCGGGTCCGGCCAGACCGGGTATCTGCGGGAGATCCGATGATTCGGCGAAGGTATTCCCAGGAGCCTTTGATGAGCCTGCCGAGCAAGTGTCTGTCTGATGCCATGCCACCACCGTACTTTCCATCTGCGGGGAGTGCCGTCATTCGGTGTGTCCGGAGCACTACACACTGCGCCCGATCACCATGCAGGCCGCCCACGAGAGGAATGCACAAGCGGTGTCTGGTTCATGGGAGACTATAGGTTCAGATATGCGGCATCGGCCGGAACGGTTCAGACCAGTCCGGGACGGGGCCGTGTGAGTATCGACAGTAAGGATCCTGCGTGTCTCCCATGGCCCGCACCGCACCGGTGCCCGCCGCGACAGATCCGGCCATCATCCGGAACTTCTGCATCATCGCGCACATTGACCACGGTAAATCCACCTTGGCTGACCGCATGTTGCAGTACACCGGCGTCGTTAAGTCCCGCGACATGAAAGCCCAGTATCTGGACCGCATGGATATTGAACGCGAGCGTGGCATCACCATCAAGTCCCAGGCTGTACGCATGCCCTGGGAACTTGACGGCACCAGCTACGCCCTGAACATGATCGATACCCCAGGCCACGTTGACTTCACGTATGAGGTCTCCCGATCCCTCGCAGCTTGTGAAGGCGCAATTCTCCTGGTGGATGCGGCACAGGGCATCGAAGCGCAGACTCTCGCCAACCTCTACCTGGCGATGGAGAACAACCTCACCATCATCCCGGTCCTCAACAAGATCGATCTTCCGGCTGCGCAGCCCGAAAAGTACGCGGCGGAACTCGCCAACCTGATCGGCGGCGACCCGGAGGAGGTTTTGCGCGTGTCCGGCAAGACCGGGATGGGCGTGGAGGCCCTGCTGGACAAGATCGTCCGCGACCTTCCGGCTCCTGTCGGCGACCCCAACGCTCCCGCCCGCGCCATGATCTTCGACTCTGTGTATGACACATACCGCGGCGTGGTCACCTATGTCCGCGTGGTGGATGGCATGTTGCACCCGCGCGAGCGAATCCAGATGATGTCCACCCGCGCAACCCACGAGCTCCTGGAGATCGGCGTCAGCGCCCCGGAGCCCACTCCTTCCAAGGGACTGGGCGTGGGCGAGGTCGGCTATTTGATCACTGGTGTGAAAGACGTCCGCCAGTCGAAGGTCGGCGACACTGTCACCAACCTGGCCAAGCCTGCTTCGGAATCACTTGCCGGCTACGCCGATGCCAAGCCGATGGTCTTCTCCGGCCTGTATCCCTTGGACGGCACGGACTACCCGGTGCTCCGCGATGCGCTGGAGAAGCTGATGCTCAACGACGCGGCGCTGGTCTATGAACCGGAAACGTCTGCCGCCCTTGGCTTCGGCTTCCGTGTGGGCTTCCTGGGCCTCCTGCACTTGGAAATCACCCGTGAGCGCCTTGAGCGCGAATACAACCTAGACCTCATCTCCACCGCTCCCAACGTGGAGTACGAGGTCACGCTGGAAGATAAGCGAGTCATCCACGTGACCAACCCCAGCGAATACCCCACGGGCAAGATCGGCGAGGTGCGTGAACCCATGGTTTCCGCCACCATCCGTGGCTCCCAATGAGTTTGTTGGCGCCATCATGGAGCTGTGCCAGAGCCGGCGCGGCGTGATGGGTGGCATGGACTACCTCTCCGAGGACCGGGTGGAAATCCGGTATCGCCTGCCATTGGCCGAGATCGTCTTCGATTTCTTCGACATCCTGAAGTCCAAGACCCGTGGCTACGGATCACTGGACTGGAAGGCCGACGGCGAGCAGGTTGCTGACTTGGTCAAGGTTGACATCATGCTCCAGGGTGAGCAGGTTGACGCTTTCAGTGCCATCACACACCGTGACAAGGCATACGCCTACGGCGTCATGATGACCGGCAAGCTGCGCGAACTTATTCCGCGCCAGCAGTTCGAGGTGCCCATCCAGGCTGCCATCGGCTCGCGCATCATTGCCCGTGAGAGCATCCGCGCGATCCGCAAGGACGTTCTTGCCAAGTGCTACGGCGGTGACATCACCCGTAAGCGCAAACTTCTGGAAAAGCAGAAGGAAGGCAAGAAGCGCATGAAGATGGTGGGGCGCGTCGAAGTTCCGCAGGAAGCGTTCATCGCAGCCCTGACCACGGACGAATCCAAGGACAAGGCCAAGAAGTAATGGGCCTGCTCGCCCAAACCCTAAGTGCCCACGGCGCGTCGGCGCGGGTGCCTGGGGGATCTCGTGCCTAGCGTGCTTCCGCTCGGCGACCCGGCACCTGCGGACGGCCTGTTGCCGCCGCAGGTGCTCGACGGCGTCGAGTCGCGCAAATTTGGACTGTATGTGCACATACCCTTCTGCGCCGTGCGCTGCGGGTACTGCGATTTCAATACGTACACGGCCACCGAACTCGGCGGCGGTGCTTCCCAGGACGCCTACGCGTCTACTGCTATTTCGGAAGTGGAGTTCGCCGTCGGGGCCATGGAAGCCTCCGGGCTGCCGAAGCGTCCGCTCAGTACGGTGTTTTTCGGAGGCGGCACACCGACGTTGCTGCCCGCGGAGGACCTTGCGCGCATCCTGACTGCCGCCGTCGGGCACTGGGGCCTTGAGGCCGGCGCGGAAGTCACTACCGAAGCGAACCCGGATTCCGTGACGCCGGAGTCCCTCCAGCTGCTCGCCGACGCCGGCTTTACGCGGATTTCCTTCGGCATGCAGTCGGCTGTCCCTCACGTGCTCAAGGTCCTGGACCGCACCCACACGCCAAGCCGTGTCCCGCAAGTGGTCCAATGGGCGCGCGACGCCGGCCTCGCCGTGAGCCTCGACCTCATCTACGGCACTCCCGGAGAGTCCATGGCTGATTGGCAGACCTCCCTTGAGACTGCGCTTTCCTACGATCCGGACCACATCAGTGCCTATGCGCTGATCGTGGAAGAAGGCACCAAGCTGGCGGCCCAGATTCGGCGCGGAGAAGTTCCCGGAATCGACGACGACGATCACGCTGCCAAGTACGAGCTCGCCGATCAGCTCATTAGCGCAGCGGGGCTGGAGTGGTACGAGGTCAGCAACTGGTCACGAACCCCCGATCAAGCCTGCAAACACAACCTTGCCTACTGGCGGGGAGACGATTGGTGGGGGATCGGACCAGGCGCGCACTCCCACATGGGCGGAGTCCGCTGGTGGAACGTAAAGCACCCCACCGCCTATGCCAAGCGGCTCGGCGACGGTGTTTCTCCCGCCGCCGGACGGGAAACCCTCGACGCCGGAACCCGGGAAGTTGAACGCATCATGCTGGAGGCGCGCCTCGGCACCGGACTTGAGGTCGGCGCGCTCGACAAGGTGGGCCGCCACGCAGTGGCAGGTCTCATTGCGGACGGTCTGGTGGAGCCTGCAGCGGCCTTCCAAGGACGGCTGGTTCTGACCCTCAAGGGCCGTTTGCTGGCTGACGCCGTGGTCCGCCGCATTCTGCCCGACTAGGGTCCAAGCCTCTCGAAGGGCAACGTCAGGCGACGGGGCCTGAGGCCCCGCGCCCTCGCTATTTGATCCAGCGCAAGTTGAAGCGGTAGCGGTGCGGTTGCCCGTGGTTGACGCGGATACCCGCAGAGACGGAGAAGCACGTGACCGCCACCCAGATTGCCGTTGCCAGCGACCGGCGAACAGATTCCCCACCGCAGGCAGCAATACCAGCACATTCGCGAGTACCGCAGCAATCGTCGGGGGCAGGGTGAAGTTCAGGGCTTCCCTGGATTCCTGCGCCGTGAACGGGCCACGTTCGCGGAAGATCAGGTAGATCAGAAGCGAAGGCACGCAGCCAAGAATTCCGCCGAAATGCGCCAAAGTCGCCCATTGCCGGTCTTCCGTTGCCGTCAAGGGCATCGCATTGGCAGGAACGCCGTGGTACTGGGACTGGCCCGAGGAGCCATCCCGTTCGTCAGGAGCGTTGTCTGCCACTGTATCTTCCTTCGAGTGTCTATCGGTTCGGTGTTGCTGTCTCAGAATACTTGCTCGGCAGAAGATCGGCAGACCAAGCACCCTGCCTGCGGTAGGGATTCGTCACGGCACGGTCAGGAAATCAATGACTTCTTCCACTCGTCCGAGCAAGGATGGATCCAAATCCGCATAGCTGCGAACGGCGCCAAGAAGCTTCTGCCAGCCCAGCCCAATGTCCTCTGCAGTCTCGTGCGGCCAACCGAACGACTTCAGGATGCCGGTTTTCCAATCGGTGCCACGGGCGATGGTGGGCCACTGCTCGATCCCCAGGACCTTCGGGCGGATCGCCTGCCAGACGTCCACGTAGGGATGGCCCACGATCAGGACGTTCCCGGCCGCGCCGGGAAGCGTCATGGCGTCAGCGGCAATCCGTGATTCTTTTGAGTCCGGTACCAAGTGGTCAACGAGAATTCCGAGCCTGCGGCCCGGCCCGGGGGAGAACTCGGCAATTGCCGCTTTGAGATCGTCCACGCCATGCAGGGGTTCGACGACGATGCCCTCCACCCGGAGGTCGTCTCCCCAGACCTTCTCCACGAGTTCGGCGTCGTGCTTTCCTTCCACCCAGATCCGGCTTGCCTTCGCGACCTGGGCACGCTGCCCGGTGACCCGGACGGATCCCGACGCCGTCCGGCCGGCTTGCGCAGCGCCCGCGCCACCCGTCGTGCCCGCCGCACGAGGTGCAGGCGGAAGGAGCTTCACAGGTTGGCCATCCAGCAGGAATCCAAAGCCAAGCCGGAAGGACTTACTCTTTCCTCGCCGGTCCTCGAGCACCACAATGTGCATGCCTCCGGACTTTTCGACCCTGGTCACGGCGCCGACCCAACCGGACTGGACATCTTCCAGGACCATTCCGCGCTCCACGGGCACCTCGGGTAGCTGCCGTTTGGCGGGCGAGGAAAGGTCTTGGGGGCCCCAATTGTCGTAAGACACAGTCTTCACTCCACTTTGCGCTAGGGGGATGGATGACGGTCCTGGGCATTCCGCCGGACCGCGCGGGAATCATGTTCGCCGCGAGCGGTACCAATGCTAACAACGAGGTGGCTCATACTAGACTTGTTGGCACTTGGGCATGTTGAGTGCTAACTATTGAAAACTATGTAGTTAGGCCTAGGTCGTTGAACATCGGGCTGTTGAAGGGAGGTGGGCAGTGAGCGAGCCACGCAAGCTTGAAGTGTTGCGGGCCATCGTGGAGGACTATGTTCACTCCCGCGAACCCGTCGGCTCCAAAGCCCTTGTCGAGCGGCACCACTTGGGGGTGTCCAGCGCCACTATCCGCAACGACATGGCGCTTCTGGAAGAAGAAGGCCTCATCGTCGCCCCGCACACCAGTGCCGGCCGCATCCCCACGGACAAGGGATATCGCCTGTTCGTTGACCGTATTTCCGAGGTGAAGCCGCTTTCTGCTGCTGAGCGCCGGGCCATTCACTCCCTCCTTGAAGGACCGGACGACGTCGAGGACATCCTCGAGCGCACAGTGCGGCTCTTGTCCCAGCTCACCAACCAAGTCGCTGTGGTCCAGTACCCGCACGTGAGCCGCGCCCGCGTGCGGCACATTGAGTTTGTCCTTTTGGCACCGCGTCAGGTCTTGGTGGTATTGATCGCCGATACCGGCAAGGTGGAGCAAGGTGTGGTGCATGCGGGGGCGGATGCCACCGACGAGGAGCTCATGGCCTTGCGCGCCCGTTTCCTCACAAGCATTGCCGCCTCGCAGCTTGACCTCATGCCGCAAGTCCTCCCTTCAGTCGTTGCCCTGTGCCCGCCGGCGCTTCGGAACCTCGCAGGCGTCCTTGCGCACGGCTTGGAGCGGCTAGCCGACAGGACCAGGGACGAGCGCATGGTCATGGCAGGCACAGCCAACCTCGCCCGCTCCAATGTGGATTTCCCGCTCAGCATCGGCCCGGTTCTCGAAGCGCTTGAAGAGCAAGTGGTCATGTTGCGCCTGCTCTCGGACATGGCGGAGGACCCCCGGGGAGTCACCGTGAGCATCGGCCGCGAGAATCCCTACGACGGGCTCTCGGAAGCATCCGTGGTCGCCACCGGTTATGGTCCCGGCAGCAACGCCAAGATCGGCATTCTTGGTCCCACGCGGATGGACTATCCGAACACCATGGCGGCCGTCCGGGCCGTCGCACGCTACCTTTCCCGCATTCTGGGCGGATGACAGCCACGGCTGGAAACCCGTCTCGCAAGAAACGCAGTTTAACCGTAAAACAAGGAAGAGATACCGACTTTGAGCAGTCACTATGACGTTCTGGGCGTCTCGTCGGAAGCAACCGGCGAGGAGATCAAGAAGGCCTACCGCAAGCTCGCCCGCAAGCTGCACCCCGATGTGAACCCCGGAGAAGGCGCCGCGGAAGAGTTCAAAGCCGTGACCCACGCCTACGAGGTCCTCTCTGATCCCCAGAAGCGACGTATTTACGACGCCACGGGCAATGAGAACGGTACCGACAACGGCTTCGGCGGAGGCTACGCAGGCCAGGGGTTTGCCTTCCAGGACATTTTCGACACCTTCTTCGGCGGAGGCAGCGGCGGCATGCATGGCCCCGCATCACGCATGCGCCGCGGCCAGGACGCCCTGATCAGCGTCCGCATCGATTTGCGCGATGCCGTTTTCGGCGTCAACAAGAAGCTGGAAGTGGACACCGCGGTCACCTGCCCGACGTGCGAAGGAACGTGCTGCCGCGCGGGCACCCACCCGGAGCGCTGCGACATCTGCGGCGGCTCGGGCCAGGTCCAGCGCGCAGTCCGCTCCATTCTTGGCCAGGTCATGACGGCAGCTCCATGTGGATCCTGCGAGGGTTTCGGTTCGGTCATCAAAGATCCTTGCAATGAATGCAACGGCCAGGGGCGTATCCGCAGCCGCCGCTCGCTGACCGTCAAGGTGCCCGGGGGCGTGGCCACTGGCACACGGATACAGTTGTCGTCCCAGGGCGAGGCAGGTCCCGCCGGCGGCCCTCCCGGCGACCTCTACGTGGAGATCCGGGTCAACAACGATTCGACCTACCTTCGTGAAGGCGACGACCTTCATGCAACACTGAGCGTTCCCATGACAGCCGCGGCACTTGGTACCGAACTGCAGCTCGAGACCTTTGACGGATCCCAGGAGATCGACGTCAAGGCCGGTACCCAGTCCGGCGAAGTCATCACCTTGCGTGGGTTGGGCGTCACCCATCTCCGCGGATATGGGCGTGGAGACCTCAAGGTGCACTTGCATGTTGAGACCCCCGGCAAGATCGACGCCGCACAGGAGGAATTGCTCCGCCAGCTGGCCAAATTGCGCGGCGAGCAGTTCACCGAGGGCAAACTCGTAGCCAGCGGTGGCATGTTCGCGAAGCTGCGGGACAAGCTCGGTAACCTGTAGCGGTGAGTAACCCCGTATTCTTCACGGCCCCAGGCACGCTCGACGGACTGGGGCCGGGTGACACGTTCGTGCTCGACGGCGCGGAGGCCAGGCACGCTGTCACAGTCAAGCGCCTCGAGCCGGGCGAAGCAGTGGACATTGCCGACGGCGCCGGAAAGCGGCTCACGGGAACTGTGACCGGATCCGGACAGGGAACCCTGACAGTTCTTACCGCCCAGATCATGGAGGAGCACCAGCCCGCTGTGCGGCTCGTCCTGGTCCAGGCCCTCGCCAAGGGGGACCGGGACGAGCTTGCCGTCGAGACGGCAACGGAACTCGGCATCGACGCCGTCGTGCCCTGGCAAGCGGAACGATCCATCGTCCGCTGGAAAGGCGAGCGGGCAGCCAAAGCCCATGCGAAGTGGCGATCGGTGGCCACAGCTGCCGCCAAACAGGCCAGGCGCGCGTGGATTCCCGAAGTTCGTGCCGCCGTCGACGGTTCCGGCCTCGCGGCGGCAATTGCCGCGGCCGATCTTGCGATCATCCTGCACGAGGACGCAAAGCGCCCGCTGCGGGATGTGCTTGAGAATTGGCAGCATCAACTCTCCGCCGAGGACTCCAGAGCGGAAGGCGAAGTCCTGCTCATTGTGGGTCCGGAAGGCGGCATTTCGCCGCGCGAAGTCACCAAACTCAGCGATGCCGGAGCCGTCACCGCCCTCTTGGGGCACCACGTGCTTCGCTCATCGACGGCGGGACCGGCCGCTGTGGTGCTGGCCAGCGACATTTTGGGCCGCTGGTAGGAAAATCGCCGGACGGACCCGGCTAGCGGACGTTGAAAGAGCGCGTGTCCGTGGCGATGTCGTTGCCGTTGGGTCCCACTTGCGAAACCCGCAATTCGTAGCGGCCAGCCCCAAGCCCTACCGTGAGGTTGAAGGCCCCGCCTTGGTCTGGAACCGTTGAAGCAGTGGTCTGGCCTGTCAGGTAGGACGTCTTATCGCCGTTTGAGTTCTCCCGAAGGATCTGCCAATGCAGTTTCTTCGAGGGGTCCGTGCTTCGCCCGTTGAACTTGATGGGGCCGGCGGGCAGGGCGACATCCTCTTGAGGGTCAATGATCCAGACGGGTGCCACCATGGCAGCGTCGCGGACCATGGGATCGCCTAGTTTGACCTGTCCGAACGCCTTGTAGCCCGTGTGTCCGTCCACCAGGATGGTCACCATGATCTGCTGTCCGGAGTCAATCAGGCCAGAACTCGCGGCAGCCGCGGTTGCTGTGTAAACAAGTTGCTGGACCGCTCGCTGGGCCATTCCGCCGTCGAGGTTTGAATTGAACGCGTCCCGGGAAATATCAACCGTGACCGTATTTTTGCCGGTAATCGTGGTGGCCAGGCTGTTCGGGTTTTGCCACGGTGTGAAGAAATCGTGATCCAGCGGCTTCTGGGACATCATGATCCGCAGGGCCGTGGTGATGGGGTTCTCGTTGCCGGAATTGTCGCGGAATTCGCGGTACAGAAAAATGTCCGTATCGCTTCGGCCGATCCAGTACACCGGGATCTTGTTCGAGGCCTGTGTTGTTTCAAGCGGAGCATTGCTGGCCGGAGCGGCCTGCAATGCGGCGGTGGGCGTGGGGACCGGCGTGGTTGTTGATCCCTGTCCGGAATAGTCAGCGACACAGCCCGTAAGCAGTAAGGCAGCCGTCAGCGCGGTCACAAGCATGGCGGAGCGTTTCCGCTTGCTGGTGCCGTGTGGAATGCCGGCTGGCCTGGTGATAGTCGGATCCTGTTCGTCTTCGCCGCCGGGGCGCGTGTGAATAGCGTGCCCGATGGCCGGGCACGGGGCATTTTTGCCCATAAATCAGCTTGTCATAGTCTTCCCGGCCCCTGTCGGGGTTTCGATGCTCCGGCCGCCAACTGCAATGCGATTGATACGAGGTCGATGCGGAGTTGATATCAAACGCGGCCGCAATCGGCTTCCATGAGTCTGTTCGCACGCGGTCCGGAACCACCCTGGAGACTGGCTGGCGTAGGATTGGAAGCAATCCGAGGCCCGCGATCCTGCGCCCATCCAGCGAACGGACGTCGGAGCAAATCGATGGACATGACCAACCCGGAGGAGCACAGGCCGAGAGGCCAGCACTATGACTGAATCACTGAACGGGCGGCCCAGGGCCGGCAGCGTTGACACAGGTCCGGCCGAGTTTCCACACTCTGTTCCGGGCGCACGGACCGAAGTTGTCGTCTTCGAGAACTCTGATCAGATGGTTCAGACCCTTGGCAGCCATGACGAGGCGCTGCGGTATATCGAAGCCCAGTTCCCCGGCGTCGACTTCCACGTCCGTGGCAACGAGCTCTCGTTCAGCGGACCGTCCAACGACGTTCCGAGGATCATGCGACTCTTGGAAGAGGTGCGCGGCTTGGTCGGCAAGGGGACGGTTATCACGCCGGACGTGCTCCAACAGCTCGTTTCTTTGCTGCGCAGCCAGTCCTTGCAAAACCCCGTGGAAATCCTGACCCACAACATTCTTTCCAGCCGCGGCCGCACCATTCGCCCGAAAACGCTGAACCAGAAGAACTACGTTGATGCCATTGACGACAACACGGTGATCTTCGGGATTGGCCCGGCAGGTACAGGCAAAACGTACCTCGCGATGGCCAAAGCCGTTCAGGCATTGCAGCTCAAGGAAGTCAGCCGGATCATCCTCACCAGGCCCGCCGTCGAGGCCGGGGAGCGCCTCGGTTTCCTGCCTGGAACGTTGAGCGACAAAATCGATCCGTATCTTCGTCCCTTGTATGACGCCTTGCACGACATGATGGATCCGGAGTCCATCCCGCGCCTCATGGCCGCGGGGACCATCGAGGTAGCTCCCCTTGCGTATATGCGCGGACGCACGCTCAACGATGCGTTCATCATCCTTGATGAGGCTCAGAACACCACGGCGGAACAGATGAAGATGTTCCTGACCCGGCTGGGATTCGGTTCGAAAATGGTTGTCACGGGGGATATCACCCAGGTGGACCTGCCCTTTGGCGCAACCTCAGGGCTGCGTATCGTCCAGGAGATTCTCAGCGGGATCGACGACGTGAACTTTACGATGTTGGACGCATCCGACGTCGTCAGGCACCGGCTGGTCGCCGACATTGTGTCCGCCTACAGCACATGGGATGAAAAGCATCGGGTTCGTGCGGAGAACGCACCCGCGCACGACAAACGGGGAGAACGCAGATGAGCATCGAAGTCAACAACGAGTCCGGCATCCAGGTGGACGAGGCGCAATTGGTGACGCTTTCGCGATTCATCTTTGAGCGGCTCTACATCCATCCCCAGGCCGAACTTTCCGTCCTCCTGCCGATGAACCGGCCATGGAAAAACTTCACATCGAGCTCATGGACGAACCGGGCGCCACCGACGTGCTGTCCGTTCCCATGGATGAGCTGACTCCGGGAACACCGGGCAAGCCGACACCGCAGGGAATGCTGGGGGACATCGCCATCTGCCCGCAGGTGGCCGAAGTCCAGGCACGCAACGCCGGGCACACCACGCAGGATGAAATGCTCCTGCTGTGCACGCACGGAATCCTTCACCTGCTCGGCTTCGACCACGCCGAGCCCGAGGAAAAAGCAGAGATGTTCGGCCTGCAGCGTGAGCTGCTGTCCGCGTTCCTTGGCAAGGACGCCCCCATGGAGACCATGCAGTGACCTCACTCATCCTGGTCGGGATGGCGTTGGTGTTCCTCAGTTTCGTCGCCCTGCTGACCGCGGCTGAAGCTGCCTTCACCTTCCTGCCGCGGCACGACGCGGAGCAAGCCATCGGCAGGAGCCGGGGAAATTCGCTTCGCAGTATTCTCGCCCAGCCCCTCGCGCACATCCGGGCGCTGCGGTTCTGGCGGGTCTGGTTCGAGATGGCGGCGGCGGTGGCCGTCGCCGTCGTCATGCACAGCCTCCTCGAGAACGTCTGGCTTGCCGGTCTGGCGGCAACGGGCATCATGGCGGTGATTGGTTTCGTTTTGGTGGGTGTCTCGCCGCGCCAACTTGGTCGCGCCCACTCCGGCGCCGTGGTTCGCTACTCGGCCCCGCTCATCAGGTTCCTGTGCTGGATCCTCGGTCCTATTCCCGGCTGGCTCGTGGCGATCGGCAGCACGGTGGCACCCGGTGCGCCGAGCGGCGATGAGGCTTTCTTCAGCGAGGAAGAATTCCGTGAACTCGTCGACAGGGCCACGGAATCGGACATGATCGAGGACAGCGAGGCCGAACTCATCCAGTCGGTCTTCGACTTCGGTGACACCCTGGTCCGCTCGGTGATGGTCCCGCGAACCGACATTGTGAGCATCGAGTCCGGGTCCAGCCTGGATCAGGCCATGGCCCTGTTCCTGCACTCCGGCTACTCAAGGATTCCCGTTATCGGCGAGAACGCGGACCAGATTCGCGGCATTCTCTACTTGAAGGACGTTGCTGCCGCATTGCACCGGCCTGAGCAGCCTGCGGTACGCCAGGACGTGGATTCCATTGCCCGCGAGGCCCGGTTCGTTCCGGAGTCCAAGCCTGTCAGCGATCTCCTCAGCGAGCTTCAGCAGGAGTCCACCCACGTGGCAATTGTCATCGACGAGTACGGCGGCACGGCAGGACTGGTGACGCTGGAAGACCTCATCGAAGAAATCGTGGGTGAAATCGTGGACGAGTACGATTCCACCGGCGCCGAGGTCACTGACCTCGGTGACGGAACGTACCGTGTCAGTTCCCGGATGAGCATTGACGATCTCGGCGAACTCTTCGACATTGACCTCGACGACGACGAGGTGGACACCGTCGGTGGCCTCCTGGCAAAGGCCCTGGGCAAAGTGCCGATTGTGGGCAGCGCGGTAGTAGTGGACGGGATCTCTTTGAAAGCCGATAGGCTGGAAGGCCGGCGAAACCGGGTCAGCCATATCATTGCGGCAGCCATTCCAAAAGAAGACACTGACCTTGAAGACCTTCTCGACGAAGCCGATACAACGCAACAGGGAGTTCCACGTGAGCAAGCACAATAAGAAGTTCGACGCCGATCAGGACTTCGGCGGCTTCCACGCGGGATTCTCGGTTCTTGTCGGGCGCCCGAATGCCGGCAAGTCGACCCTCACGAACGCGTTGGTTGGCCAGAAGGTGGCCATCACCTCAGCAAAGCCGCAGACCACCAGGCATACCATCCGCGGCATCGTCCATCGCGAAGACGCCCAGCTCATCCTCGTGGACACACCCGGTTTGCACCGTCCCCGCACCCTGCTCGGCAAGCGGCTCAACGATCTCGTGGCGGACACACTCTCAGAAGTGGACGCCATTGGTTTTTGCTTGCCCGCCAACGAGAAAATCGGCCCAGGCGACAAGTACATCGCAGCCCAGCTGGCTGCCGTCGGACGCAAGCCCATCATCGCGCTTGTCACCAAGACCGATCTCGTGGACCGTCAGGCCCTGACCGAGCAGCTCCTCGCGGTGGCAGCGCTGGGCCGCGAGGTGCTCGGCGAACAAGGCTGGGCGGACATCGTTCCGGTCTCCGCAGCGGACGGCTTCCAGGTCGATACCGTTGCTGACGTCCTCATTGGGCACATGCCCTCCTCGCCTCCGCTTTACCCTGACGGCGAACTCACGGACGAACCCGAGGCAGTCATGGTTGCCGAACTCATCCGGGAGGCAGCCCTCGAAGGAGTTCGGGATGAGCTCCCGCACTCCTTGGCCGTGGTCGTCGAAGAAATCGTGCCGCGCGAAGGCCGCTCGGAGGACAACCCCCTCCTTGATGTGCGGGTCAATCTCTACGTTGAGCGCCCATCCCAGAAAGCCATCATCATCGGAAAGGCTGGAAGCCGTCTGCGGGAAGTCGGAACCAACGCCCGCAAAGGCATCGAGGCGCTTTTGGGAACCAGCGATTTACCTCGACCTGCACGTCAAGGTGGCCAAGGACTGGCAACGCGATCCAAAACAACTCGTGAAGCTGGGGTTCTAGTCGCTGGGGTTTCTCCCAGTTTCGGCCCATAAGATGGTCCGAATCCCATTTTCCGAGGAAAGGTTGAGCGAGCAGTGCGACGTCGCGATGCACGCGTCCAGGAGCCCGGCGCCATTGGTGGACGCGGTACTGCACGCCACGGGGAAGGCCCCGGCACCCCCCGCCACATGAATGCTCTGAAGGGGCTCCCGCTCTGGCTGAAGATCACAGCTGTGACCGTTTCTGTGTTGTTGGTCGGCGGTATCGCGTTTGCCGCGTACTGGGTTATCCGCTTGCAGTCGAACATCACCACGGCACCTTTGACGGCGGGCGCTCCACGGACCGAAGCTGCGGTCAACGATGCCACCGACCGTTTGCAGATCCTCATCCTCGGCTCCGACACGCGGGATGGGAAAAACTCGCAATACGGTTCCACCCAGGACTCCACGGGCTACGGCCAGTCGGATGTCATGATGTTGCTGGACATTTCCGCGGACAACAAGAGGGTGAGCCTCACCAGTTTCCCCAGGGATCTCCTGGTGAACGTGCCGAAATGCACTGATCCCAAAACCAACACCACATATCAACCCCATACCAACGTCATGATCAACTCGGCCATGGCAGAAGCGGGTATCGGTTGCGCGGTGGACACCGTGAATCAGCTCACGGGCCTCCAGATCGACCACTTCATGATGGCTGATTTCAACGCCGTCAAGGAACTATCCCAGGCTGTGGGTGGCGTCGAAGTATGCGTGAGCGACCCGGTTTACGACCCCGATTCCGGGCTCCGGCTCCCCAAAGGAACGTCGAATATCCAAGGAGAGCAGGCATTGGCCTTCCTGAGGACCCGCCATGGTTTTGGCGACGGGAGCGACCTTGGACGCATCCAGGCGCAGCAGGGCTTCCTTTCCTCGCTGACACGCAAGATCAAGTCCGATGGCACGCTCAGCAATCCGCAGAGCCTGCTTTCCATTGCCGACGTCGTGACCAAGAATCTCACCGTGGACAGCGGCTTGGCGTCGGTCCCGTCGCTCCTGACCATCGGAAGCCGGCTCAAGGATGTGGACTTGTCCAATGTAGCGTTCGTCTCGGTTCCCACCCAGCCGGCCGCCGTCGATCCCAACAGGCTTGAATTGGTTCAGCCGCAGGCCGAACAACTGTTCTCCGCAATGCGGGCGAACCTGAACCTGACCAACCCAGGGGCAACGGCCACGCCGTCTGCCAGCGCTTCGGCGGCGCCATCAACAAGCCCTTCACCTGCCGCCCCAAGCGCCCCTGCTGCGCCGGCCTATAACAAGGCCCTTCAGCCCGTGACTGTTGCCGACGGTTCTGGCGTGACATCCCGAGCCCAGGAAGCTCGCTACCGCATTGATCGGCGGCGGTTTCACGAAGGCAGGGCACTTCCTTGCCGCGCCCGTGGCCAAGACAGTTGTCTACTACGGGACCGGCTATGCCGACGTCGCCCCGGACGTCGCGAATCTCCTGGGATCCCCGCCTCGCAAATCGAACTGTCGCCCGGTGTTGTCGGAGTCCAGGTGTACGTGGGCAGCGACTTCGCGTCCGGGGCCAAATACGGCGTCGCTTCGGTTCCGCCCGACGTCGTCAAACAGACGGCGGCAGGCGCCGTGAAGTGCCAAACGGTCAATCCTGTCAACATCACGCGCTAGCAACTACCACCAGTAAACTCAGCGAAGGAGCGGTGGCCGCATGCCCACCGCTCCTTCTGGTTGTAGTGCCGGGTGTCTTGTTATGTGGCTCTACCAGATGCTGACGCGGTCTTCCGGAGACAACCACATTCCGTCTCCGGCTTCAACGGCAAACGCGTCATGGAAGGAGTCGAGGTTCTTGGCGACGGCATTCGTGCGGAACTCATTGGGGGAGTGCGGGTCCGTGGCGAGGCGCCGGATGGCTTCCTCGGAACGTATGACCTGACGCCAGCCTGCTGCCCAGGACATGAAGAAGCGTTGCTGGCCGGACAGGCCCTCCAAAACGGGCGGTTCCGCACCGTCCAGGCTCAGGAGGTAAGCCTTGTAGGCAATCGTCAAGCCACCCAGGCCGCCGATGTTTTCCCCCAAGGTGAGTTTCCCGTTGACCTTGTGCTCGGGAGCAGCCAGCGGAGCGAGCGCGTCGAATTGTGCGACCAGCTTGGCGGTCAATCCTTCGAAGGCCGTGCGGTCATCCTCGCTCCACCAATTCCGTAGTGTGCCGCTACCGTCAAACTGAGAGCCTTGATCGTCGAAGCCGTGGCCGATCTCGTGGCCGATGATGGCACCGATGCCGCCGTAGTTGACGGCGTCGTCGGCCTCAGCCGTAAAGAACGGTGGCTGCAGGATCGCTGCCGGGAAAACTATCTCGTTCAGCAACGGGTGATAGTACGCGTTGACGGTCTGCGGGGTCATAAGCCACTTGTTCAGATCCACCGGCTTGCCGATTTCATCGAGGTGGCGGTCGACGTCGGCGTCGTGCGCGCGTTCGACATTCCCCAACAGATCGGTAGGGTCGATAACGACTGCGGAATAATCAATCCACTCGTCCGGGAAACCAATCTTGGGCCGGAACGCCCCGAGCTTCTTCAGCGCTTCCGCCTTGGTCTCCTCGCCCATCCAGGCGAGATCAGTAATGCTCTGACGATAAGCCTCGATCAGGTTGGCAACCAGGGTCTGCATTCTGGCCTTGTAGCCCTCGGGGAAGTGGCGCTCCACATAGATCTGACCGACAGCCTCACCGAGGGCGGCTTCGACGACGGCGACGCCCCGCTTCCAGCGGACCTTGTTTTGCGGCGTACCGCTCAAGGTTGTGCCGTAGAAGTCGAAGTTTGCGTCGACGAAAGCCGAGGACAAATAAGGGGCGGCCGCATTCAGCACGCGCAGGGCAAGCCACTCCTGCCACGTGGCAAGGGGTTCGGATTCCACCAAGGCGGCAGCGCCGGCAAAGAAGTCAGGGGTGCTGACCACCAGTTCGGTGTATTTGTCCCCTTCGATCCGGGCTGAATCGAACCACGCATCCAAGTAGGGGAAGAGCTCACGTCCTTCGTCCGCAGTTTTCAGGTTGTACGTCTTCTGGGGATTGCGAAGGGTGACGTTGTCCCAGTGGTGGGCGGCGAGGGCCTTTTCAAGCGTGACGACGCGCCTGGCCGCTGCATCGGCGTCGGGGACACCTGCCAGGCCGAACAGGCCGGCGACGTATTTGACGTACGCGGTCACGATCGGCTCGAACTTTTCATCCCGGTAGTAGGACTCATCCGGAAGGCCCAGGCCGCCTTGGCCGATGTACAGCAGGACTCTGTCCGGATTGCCGGCGTCTGGCGCGGGGTAGATGGAGAAGAGGCCGGAAACATCGGAACGGAAAAGCCGACCCGTCAGTGCCACGACTTCAGCTGGCGAAGCAGTGGCGAAGACTTCACCGATCCGGGCGCGGACGGGATCCATTCCCTTGGCCTCGGCAGCGTCCTGGTCCATGAAGCTGTTGTACAGCTCGCCCACTTTGCGTTCGATCCCGCTGGCTTCCTCGCCCTTTGCGGCGGCTTCTTCGATGATCGCTTTGACCGCCAGTTCGGCCCCATCGCGTAGCGCAGTGAATGTTCCTTCGAGCGGGCGATCATCCGGGATGACCGTGGCCTTCAGCCATGCACCGTTCACGTGCTGGTAGAGGTCGTCCTGTGGCCTGACGCTTTCATCGATATTGGACAGTGTGATCCCCGACTGTGGCATAGGAACTCCTTCGGACGACGCAGTGCATTCGGTTCGCCACCGTTCGCGCGTCTGCATAGTGGACGTTGCTTCTGGTATTTCATTGTCATCATACGCACCCGTGTTACTGTGAAATGGTGCGTGCAGGAATGCTTCTCCTTAGCTGCCGCGGCGGGGCCTCGTAGGCGATCATTCGCTAGGCCAACCCTCGCTGCGGAGTTAGCTATGCCCGGCCAATCTTCCATCAAAGATTAAGAGAAAAGGCCCCAAGTCATGCGCAACGCACAAAAGCCCTCCGGAATGCCCATTCATCGGTACCTGCCTTTCCAGGACCAGATCAATGTCGAGCTGCCGGACCGCACCTGGCCTGACAAGGTCATCACGAAGGCTCCGCGCTGGTGCGCCGTGGACTTGCGTGACGGCAACCAAGCCCTGATCGACCCCATGAGCCCGGCCCGCAAGCTGAAGATGTTCCAGCTCCTGGTCAACATGGGCTACAAGGAAATCGAAGTCGGCTTCCCGTCTGCTTCCCAGACAGACTTCGATTTCGTGCGCCAGCTCATCGAAGGCGGCCACATTCCGGATGACGTTTCCATCCAGGTCCCTGACCCAAGCGCGCGAACACTTGATCGAGCGTACGTATGAGTCCCTGGAGGTGCGAAACAGGCCATCGTCCACCTCTACAACTCCACCTCGGTGCTCCAGCGTCGCGTCGTCTTCAACCAGTGACGAGGACGGCATCCTCGATATCGCCCTCCAAGGTGCCCGTTTGTGCAAGAAGTACGAAGAAACCCTCGAGGACACCCACATCACCTACGAGTACTCGCCGGAATCCTTTACCGGAACCGAGCTGGAGTACGCTGCGCGCGTCTGCAATGCAATTGCCGATGTTTTCGAGGCCTCAGCGGACAAGCAGGTCATCATCAACCTGCCAGCCACCGTGGAAATGGCCACGCCCAATGTCTATGCCGACTCGATCGAATGGATGCACCGGAATCTCCATCCCCGTGACGGCATCATCATCTCCCTGCACCCGCACAACGATCGAGGCACCGGCGTAGCCGCGGCAGAGCTGGGCTACCTCGCCGGCGCCGACCGCATCGAAGGCTGCTTGTTCGGCAACGGCGAGCGGACCGGCAACGTGGACCTCGTCACCCTTGGCCTGAACATGTTCGTGCAGGGCGTCGATCCGATGATTGACTTCTCGGACATCGACGAGGTCCGCAGGACTGTTGAGTATTGCAACCAGCTGCCTGTGCCCGAGCGTTCCCCGTACGGTGGCGACCTGGCTTTTCACGGCATTTTCGGGCTCGCACCAGGACGCCATCAAGAAGGGTTTCGAAGCCCTCGAAAAGGATGCGGCCGCCGCGGGCCAGGCCGTCGACGACTTCACGTGGCAGGTTCCGTACCTGCCGATCGACCCCAAGGACCTGGGCCGCAGTTACGAGGCAGTCATCCGCGTCAACTCCCAGTCCGGCAAGGGCGGCGTGGCGTACCTGCTCAAGAACGAACACAGCCTGGATCTGCCTCGCCGGGCCCAGATCGAATTCTCCGGCGTGATCCAGCACCGTACCGATACTGTGGGTGGCGAAGTCAGTGGACCCCAGTTGTGGGCGATGTTCCAAGACGAGTACTTGCCGGCCAGCACCTCCGACGGCCAGTGGGGACGGTATTCGCTGGGTTCCATCCGCACCGAAACCGATGAATCCGGAGACCTTACCCTCCATGCAGCCCTGCGCGTAGACGGCACAATTGTTCAGCGTACCGGCACAGGCAACGGCCCCATCGCGGCCATACTGGACATCTTGCGTCAAGACGGCGTGGACGTCCGCGTCCTGGACTACACCGAACATGCTCTCTCCGAAGGTGGGAGCGCCACCGCGGCGGCATATGTCGAATGCGCCGTGGGCGAGCGGGTCTTGTGGGGCGTAGGCATCGATCCCAACACGAGCACTGCTGCCCTCAAGGCAGTCATCTCTGCAGTCAACCGCGCCATCAGGGCCGTTCGGGCATAGCCTTTGCCGTGCGGTGTCCGTCAACACGGCGCCGCACGGCTCCACCGGCCCCAAGTACGTCCGGTGTGGTGGGAAGATTAACTGTGGCCAATCCTTCGTTTGCAGCGCGGTCCTATCGGGACGATGCCGTAGTGCTGCGCACCCACAAACTGGGGGAAGCGGACCGCATCATCACTTTGCTGACGAAGCACCATGGCCAGGTCAGGGCCGTGGCCAAAGGCGTGCGGCGGACCAGCAGCCGGTTCGGCGCCCGGCTTGAGCCCTTCATGGTGGCAGACCTGCAACTGGTTTCCGGCCGGACCCTGGACATCGTCACCCAGGCTGTCGCCAAGGGAGCCTACGGCAGCTCCATCGCGGCCGACTACTCCCGGTACACCGTGGCTGCCGCCATGACGGAAACGGCAGAAAAGCTCACAGACGCCGACGCCGATTCGGGCACTGCCCAGTACAACTTGCTAGTCGGGGCCCTTGCCGCGTTGAGCCGTTCCGACCACCCGCCGGAACTCATTCTGGACTCCTATCTCCTGCGGGCCTTGGCCACCGGCGGTTGGGCGCCCAGTTTCACGGATTGTGCCCGCTGCGGAGCGGCCGGGCCACACACTGCTTTTGCGGCCCCCTTGGGCGGAATGATCTGCAATTACTGCCGTCCGCCGGGTTCCCCCGCGCCCGCCGCCGAGACCGTGGTGCTGTTGGGCGCGCTGCTGACGGGGGATTGGGCCACGGCGGATGTGTCCGAGTCCTTGCATCGCCGTGAGGCCGCCGGATTGGTAGCGAGTTATCTGCAATGGCACCTTGAACGAGCATTGAAGTCCCTCAAACATGTGGAGCGAAGCTGAAAGTGGCACTGGGAAAAAAGAAGACGGCAACGGCACGGACCACCCCGGTGGTGGCCCCCTACCACCATCCCTCGGGCGCCAGTGCTCTCCGGCTATCCCTGCAGCACTAGTACCGCGGCATGTGGCCATCGTCATGGACGGCAACGGCCGCTGGGCGAACCAGCGTGGCCTTCCGCGCATCGAGGGACACAAGGCCGGCGAGCCTGCACTGTTGGACGTCATGGCCGGTGCGATCGAGCTCGGCATCAAATACGTGAGTGTCTACGCATTCTCCACCGAAAACTGGCGTCGTTCTCCCGAAGAAGTTCGCTTCCTCATGGGATTTAACAAGGATGTGCTACGTAGGCAGCGCAACCAGCTAGACGAATGGGGAGTGCGGATACGCTGGGCCGGACGGCGGCCCAGACTGTGGGGTTCAGTTATCAAGGAACTTGAGGATGCCGAGGAGTACACCCGCGGCAACGACACGTGCACTTTGACCATGTGTGTTAACTACGGTGGGCGCGCCGAAATCGCCGACGCCGTTGCGGCGATTGCCCGGGATGTTGCCGATGGCCTCTTGCAACCCAGCTCGGTGAGCGAGAAAACCATCCAGAAGTACCTGGATGAACCGGACCTTCCGGATGTGGACCTGTTCCTTCGCAGCTCCGGCGAGCAGAGGCTTTCGAACTTCCTGTTGTGGCAATCTGCCTACGCGGAGTTCGTGTTCCTGGACACGCTGTGGCCCGACGTCGATCGCAGGACTTTGTGGGACGCCGTCGAGATCTATGCCAAACGGGACCGCCGCTACGGCGGCGCAGTGGACGCCGCTACGCCTCGCTGACCGCATGCATTTCAACCAGCACAGGTGTGCTGGAAGGACGCAGTCAGTCCGGATAGGAAGCCAGCCAGATAGCGACATCCCGGTAGGCCTGCTGGCGGACTGTGCGTCGGGATAAGAAGACGTCGTGGAGGGCGCCGGGATAGCGGAATACCGCTGTCCGGCGGCCGAGGCCCAGCGCTCGGCGGGCTGTTTGCTCGACGTCAATCACCGCGTCGACGCGCATGAGTTCCGCGCTCCAGTCAGCCTGGATGCGGGTGCGGCCCGAGAGCAGCACCAGCACCGGAGCGTCGATATTGAGTTTACGTTCGACGGCGGCGTGCCCGGCCAAGACTGCCTTCGTCCATCCCGCGCGAATCGGGAAAGAAGCCTTGGGCCGCCACTCGGGATCCAGGTCCATTCCCCGTGGGCCAGGTTGCTCACGCTTTCCCAGTAGGCCGGCATCTCGGGGAATCGGAACGGCCGTTTGGGGTCGGTGCGCGCAAACGGCTCCACCACGTGCATCGCGATGCTGCGGATCAGGCTGCTGCCTTGGAGTTCCAGCCATGGCGAGTTCAACGTCAAAGTAGCGATGCGTCCGGGGTTCCGGTCCGCCCAGAGTGCTGCAACGAGGCCTCCCAAAGAGTGCGCCAGCAGATGAACCGTGGGCGGCTCCGCGCTGCCGGTTCGTTCGGCGATATCCTGCCGGATGGAAAGCAGTGCGGCGTCAAGGTCTTCGTCGTAGACGGACAGGTCCGTGGTGTACCCGGGAGTCTGGCCGGGGCGCAGGCTCCGCCCGAACTTACGCATGTCAAGGGCGTAGAAGTGGAACCCGGAAGCTGCGAGGAATTCGGCCAGTTCCGTCTGCATAAAGTAATCGGCCCAGCCGTGCAGGTACAGCACCCCTCTCGGTGGACCCTCGGTGACGGGAACATCGCGCCGGCGTCGGCGCCTGGTGAAGGCAGTCAACGAATCCAGGAGGCCGTGGGGTACCGGCAGCGCGGCCTCGGGCCGGACGTGCCGTATCAGGGTGGCGCAAACCGGTCCCTCTTCATCCGGTGAGAGCTCCAGTTCCAAGACCTCGAAAGCGGTGCCCAGATAGTCCTGTTGCCAGACGGGCAAACCTATTTGGGTGGTCATGGTGTTTCCCCTGTTTGTCCAGGTGCTCCCTGCCCGTTGAATGATCCGGACCCGGTTCGTTGGAAATGTAGCCGCGAACCCAACGGGCCAGCCTGGCATAGGCATCGGCACGCACCGGGCCGGCCGACAGGAAGACATCGTGGAGGCCGCCATCCACCCGTTCCAGCGTCACGGTGCGGCCCAGGGTCATGGCGCGCAGGGCCATGGTGTTGACGTCCAGGACCCGCGTCCGAGTGGCGCATGGATTCCTGCCAGATCATGCCGTTGGCGCTCGCTCCGGAGATCAGCACCAGGATGGGGATGTCGATTCTCAGCCCCCGGGCTACTTGAGTGTGGCCACTCAGGACCGCGCTGAGCCAACCGGCCCGCATGGGAAAGGCCAACGGCGGGCGGTATTTGTCGTCGAGCAGCCATTCCCCTTCTGCCGAGCTGCTGATGCTGCGGTAATAGAAGCCGCGTTCGGGCAAGCGCAGGATGGTGGTGGGCCGGAACCGCGCGAGCGGCTTCACCATGGTCTGGGCTGCGCGGCGCACCACGGAGCTTCCGTGCATTTCGAGCCACGGACTGTTGAGGACCAAATATTGGACGGAACCGGGGTGCCTGCTGACCCACAAGGCCGCGACGAGGCCTCCCGTGGAATGCCCCATGAGTGTCAGCGGGCGGGGCTCATCGTCCCAGGATTCGTGGGACCGGATCATGTCGATGGCTTTGCCGATCTCGGCGTCGTAGTGATCCAGATGTTCCACATACCCACCCGGAGTTTCCGCCTGCAGGCTGCGGCCATGGTTGTGCATGTCGAGCGCGTAGAAATGGAATCCTAATCCGGTCCAAAATTCCGCCAGGGCAACATTGAAAAAGTAGTCGCTCCAGCCATGCAGGAAAAGGACAGACCCGTTGGCCGCCGGCGTTTCACTTTCCGGGCCTTCGGCACCCTGGTGGGGGACATGGCGGACCAGGGTTGCCCGCCGGACCACACCATCGGGTCCTTCTGCCTCGAATGCGCAACTTTCGAAGTCCGCGCCGAGAATGTCGGTCTGCCACTCCATGTGAACAGCTTAGACACTCGCCGCGGCATCGCGCCCGGCTGCTCGTCCGGAGAACAGACAGCCGCCAAGGAACGTCCCCTCCAGCGCCCGGTACCCATGGATTCCACCGCCGCCGAAGCCAGCCGCTTCGCCGGCGGCGTACAAGCCCGGAATTGGTACCCCGGAGCTGCCAAGAACCCGCGAGCGGAGGTCCGTCAGCAGGCCACCTAGGCTCTTGCGCGTGAGCACGGAGAGCCGAACGGCCACGAGAGGGCCGTACTTCGGGTCGGTGAGGCGGTGGGGTGGAGCCACCCGCATGATCTTGTCGGTTGCAAAGCGTCGGGCCGCGCGGATTGCCGCGAGCTGCGGGTCCTTGCCCAGCCCGCTGGCCACCTGCAGGTCCCGGTCACGGATGAGCGAGCCGAGCCGGGCGGGATCTATCAGCGGGGAACCCGTCAGCGTGTTCATTTTCGCGGCCAGCTCGGTGACTGTTGTGGCCTGCAGGAAGTCCACGCCGCGGTCCAGGAAGACCTGCAACGGAGAATCGCTGCCGGGCTTGAGGCGGGATGCCAGGAGCCGGATGTCCTTGCCGGTGAGATCCGGGTTCTGCTCTGACCCTGACAGGGCAAATTCCTTGAGGGCGATCGTGCGGTTGCATATGAACCAAGAGTGCCCGTGTCCGCCCGCCAGGATGTGCCTGAGTGAACCCAGCGAATCGAACCCTGGAAAGAGTGGAGCAGGCAGCTGGCGCCCTTCAGCGTCAATCCAAAGTGACGACGGCCCGGGCAGGATGCGGATGCCATGCAAGGGCCACACGGGAGAGTGGTTGTGGATGCCTTCGGGGTAGTGCCACATCCGGTCGCCGTTGATGAGTTCCCCGCCGGCAGCGGCGGCGGAGGTGAGGAAGTCGCCGTCGACGGACGCGGGAACGCCGCTCAGTAATTGTCCGGGCGCCGAACTGCCGGGCCACTGCCTCCTCACGGAGGCATGGTTACCGCCGATTCCGCCCGTCGTCACGATCACCGCGCCCGAGGTTGCCTCGAAGCCCCCGACGACGGTCCTTGAGGACGCTTCGCCGCGTCCCACGCCGGACTCCTCAAGAATCTCGCCGCTGACCCCGGTGACCCGGCCCGCCGTCGTCGTCAGTTCCTTGGCGCGATGCCGGAAGTGAAGTGACACCCTGCCCCGAGCGACGCCTTCGCTCACCTTCGCCAGGAACGGTTCCACGATTCCCGGGCCCGTGCCCCACGTGACATGGAACCGCGGGACCGAATTTCCATGGCCTTGTGGTCCATAGCCTCCGCGTTCAGCCCACTGCACCAAAGGGAACATCCGCACGCCCAAGGCCCTGAGCCACGCACGCTTCTCTCCGGACGCGAAGTCTACGTACGCCTCCGCCCAAAGCCGGGCCCAGGAATCCTCCGCGCGGTCGAAGGCGGCGGATGCCATCCAGTCGTTCAGGGCAAGTTCCGCACTGTCCCTGACGCCCAACCGCCGTTGCTCGGGGGAGTTGACCAGGAACAGTCCACCGAAGGACCAATATGCTTGGCCACCCAAGGAGGCGGCCGGTTCCTGGTCCAGGTACGGCAACCCGTTTTCCCTCAGCGTAGGCCTGGGCCGCGGCGACCAGCCCTGACAGTCCGGCACCAATGACGATGACGTCGGCTTCGATGGTTGCCTTGGAGTGAATTCCATCACGTGGATTGCTCGGCATTCGTACATGCTACCGCCCGGTAACCGCGTTGGTTTGGTGCACGCCCCGTAAACCGGAAAACTAGGAGCATGCGCGTTTACCCCACTTTCTTCAAGTTGGCTTTCTCTTGGATGGATGCCGAAAAAGCCCACAGGATCGGCTTCCAGGCAATCCGCTTTGCACACCGTTCGGGAGCGGGGCGTGTTCTGGCCAAAATGACGGCGCCGCACCCCTCCCTGCGCACGGAGGCTTTCGGCTTGACCTTCCCGTCACCGTTTGGCCTTGCTGCGGGTTTCGACAAGGAGGGCCACGGTATCGAGGCCCTTGCTGAACTGGGCTTCGGCCATGTCGAAGTTGGAACCATCACCGGGCAGGCCCAGCCGGGCAACGAGAAGCCGAGGCTTTTCCGCCTCGTCGAGGACAAGGCCGTCATCAACCGGATGGGCTTCAATAACGACGGCGCAGCGGCCGTTGCCCCGAGGCTCAAGGCTGCGCGCGCCTCACTGCAGCGAACACACCACGGCGTCCGCCCGGTGATCGGCGTCAATATCGGCAAGACCAAGGTGGTTGAACTGGATGACGCCGTCGAGGACTACTTGGTGAGCGCCCGAAGCCTTGCCCCCGCCGCCGACTACCTCGTGGTGAACGTCAGTTCTCCGAACACTTCCTGGACTGCGCCTGCTCCAGAACGTCGAGACACTTCGCCCGCTTCTGCGCGCTGTTGGAGACGCCGCGGATGAGTCTGCCGGGCGTCACGTGCCCCTTCTGGTCAAAATCGCACCGGATTTGAGCGACGAGGACATCGACGACGTCGCCCGCCTCGCCTTGGACCTTAAGCTCGACGGGATCATTGCGACGAACACCACCATCGGGCGGGAAGGCCTCGTTTCCGGGTCCGGAAAAGTGGAGGCATGCGGGGCCGGCGGACTCTCGGGTGCCCCGCTCAAGGAACGTTCACTCGAGGTCCTGCGCCGGCTCAAGGCCGCTGTGGGGGAGGGCCTGGTGCTCATTGCGGTAGGCGGAGTACAGTCCGCGGGCGATGTCCAGGAACGGCTCGACGCCGGAGCAACCCTCGTGCAGGGATACACCGCGTTCCTTTATGAAGGCCCGTTCTGGGCTGCCGGAATCAATAGGGCACTTGCCCGGCGCATCCGCTAGCAGTCCTCCAGGGGATAGCCCCCTGAGGCAGATACCGGCAAAGAAAGACCCTGGAACAGAAGTTCCAGGGTCTTTCTCTCTATCGGAGCCTTTGGCGTCGTTGCAATCGGCCTTAGGAGGGGTATTGGCCGCGCTGTACCAGCGGCTTGGGCAAACGCAAACGGCGGAATTGCAGGGACCGCATGCTGCCATACCAGACGGTGCCTCGCTCGACGTCGCCGAATTTCTGCCCCAAACCCTTGCGCAGCTTGCGGGAAAGGATGAAAACGTCCGCAAAGACGGCCAGGAACATGACCCAGAAACCGATCAAGATGTAGCTGAGCGCGTCGCTCCCCGAAGGAATGACAAACGAGATCACCACGAACAGCAGCGCACCGAACATGAGGTACTCACCCAAGCTGAAACGGGCATCGACGAAGTCGCGGGCATAGCGCTTCTGGGGTCCCTTGTCCCGCACCGGCAGGTACTTTTCATCCCCGGTATCCAGAGCCTGGCGCATTTTCTGGCGCTGGTCCTGGACCGCAACGCGCTCGGCTTCTTTTGAGGCCTTACGGTCCGTAGGAACCAGCGGGCGCTTACGGGCCATTTCCTGTTCCCTGCGCTTGGGCGTGGGTGCGCCCTTGCCAGCACCTGTGCCTTTCGCAGCGGCATCGGCAGAAAGCTGGTCTATTGAGTCTTGAGCGCTCGGCTCATCCTTTTTACGTCCAAACACCACTACAGAATACCCCGCAGGAGCTGCCCCAAAAGGCGACGTGGTGCGCCGCCCCTTGAATGCCTCCGCCACGCCGTCCCGCCGGTTCCCCGGCATCACTCCCGGCGGTAGTGTTTTGGCCATGACTTCAATGAATGCGGAGATCCCGCAGACCTCTTCCGGCGGCTCTGGCACGATCAACGTCGATGCGCTCAAGTCCTCCGTCGATGCATCCTTTGACGAGACGATGTCCCGTTTGAAAGCCTTGGTCGCCATCCCCGGGATCGCCTGGCCCAGCTTTGACCCCGCCGAACTGGAGCGGAGTGCGGAGGCCGTAGCAGCGCTGGTTCGTGAATCAGGGTTCGTCGACGTCCAGATCCTGCGCTGCGACAAGACAGATGGCACACCAGGCGGTCCAGCCATCGTTGCCCGCCGCGTTGCCGCACCGGGCAAACCAACAATCCTGCTTTACGCGCACCATGATGTGCAGCCGCCAGGTGACTTGAGCCTGTGGGACACGGAACCGTTCGCGGCCGAGGAACGTGATGGCCGTCTTTACGGGCGGGGCGCGGCCGATGACAAAGCAGGAATCATGGCCCACCTGGCCGCCTATGCGGCGGCTACCCAGGTTTTGGGCGACGATTTTGGCTTGGGCGTCACGTTGTTCTTCGAAGGTGAGGAAGAAGCGGGCTCGCCAACCTTCCGCACTTTCCTCGAAACTTACCGCGACTTGCTCGAAGCGGACGTCATCGTCGTCGCGGATTCGAGCAACTGGAAAGTCGGCGTGCCAGCCTTGACAACCAGCCTCCGGGGCCTGGTGGACGGCACCTTCGAAGTCCGTGTCCTGGAGCACGCCGTGCACTCCGGGATGTTCGGCGGCCCGGTATTGGATGCTCCCACCCTTTTGTCCCGCCTGATCGCCACGCTTCACGACGACGCCGGCAACGTCGCCATCGAGGGATTGGTTGCCAAGGATGAGGTGGTAGAGGATCTCGACGAAGAGCAGTACCGCGCCGATGCTTCCGTGCTCGACGGCGTGCAGCTGGCTGGCAGCGGCACCATCGCCTCGCGGCTCTGGACCAAGCCCGCCTTGTCCATCATCGGCATCGACGCGCCCGCCGTCGACGTTGCATCCAACACTCTCCTCCCCACAGCACGGGCGAAATTCAGCCTGCGCTTGGCACCCGGCCAGGATCCGGATGCCGCGATGGACGCGGTGGGAAGGCACCTCACGGCGAATGCGCCTTTCGGAGCAAAGGTGACCTTCGTGCCGGGGGAGCGGGGCAATGCTTTCTCCACCGAAACCGGATCAGCTGCGGCCCGGATCGCTCTGTGGGCACTGGGTGAGGCCTGGGGTGTGCAGGCTGTGGAAATGGGCATCGGCGGGTCCATACCGTTTATTGCGGATCTCACCGAGATCTACCCCGATGTCCAGATTTTGGTGACCGGTGTCGAGGACCCCGATTCCCGGGCCCACAGCGCCAACGAATCACTGCACATCGGCGACTTCCGCAACGCGGTACTGGCTGAAGCACTGATGTTGGCCCGCCTCAACACCAAGGGTCTCTGACAGTCCACGGCACGCAGGGGCGGGCATGTGGACCGCGGCGAACGGAATTGCTGCAGGGAACACGGTAACGGTCGCAGTGGTTACGTTAGAAAGTTATAGCTATACGCCGGCTCGTCGTAGCATGTAGCTATAACCCGCACGTATTTGGGTAAGGGCAGGCAGCGCGAAGGCGCAGCCGCCAAGAGCGTCATAAGAAGGTAGGCCAATGAGCACTGCAACCAACGAAAACAGCACCGGAACGCAGCTTGCAGGCGGCGAGCTTCCCGAGCACGAGGTCAAATTGACCGATGTCGCCGCAGGCAAGGTCCGGAGCCTCCTCGAACAAGAAGGTCGTACCGACTTGCGGCTCCGCGTCGCTGTTCAGCCGGGCGGCTGCTCGGGCCTGATCTACCAGCTGTACTTCGACGAACGTCTGCTCGACGGCGACGCCGTCCGCGACTACGACGGCGTCGAGGTTGTTGTCGACAAGATGAGCGTGCCTTACCTGAGCGGTGCCAGCATCGACTTTGAGGACACGATCTCGAAGCAGGGCTTCACGATCGACAACCCCAACGCCGGCGGGTCCTGCGCCTGCGGCGATTCGTTCCACTAATCGGGGCATTCGCCGACTGTTGGCCCAGCTCAGGAGCGGGTTAATTCCCGGGCCGACGCACTGGGCCAGCATGTCGGCGAAAACCGCCCGGTAGCGGTAAGCTCTACACCGGGTAGTAAAACTTTAGTGTGCCCGGTGGGCTTTTGCTCCGCCGGGCGCAGCAACAAGAGGAAGGGCCGTCTGTGAGTTCGCAGAACCGAACCGGCAGCCGACGCATAAAGATCACCTCGATCACTGGCTTGGCACTAGCCGGCGCGTTGGTTTTGACCGGATGTTCGCCAGAGGTAGAGAAGGGTTGGTTGCCCACGGATCGTGGGACCACCAGCAACACCGGCCGGATCATGGACCTCTGGGTCAACTCATGGATCGCCGCCCTCGTCGTCGGCATCATTACTTGGGGCCTGTTGGTCTGGTGCATCATCGCCTACCGCCGGCGCAAGGGCACTACGGGCTTCCCGAAGCAGCTCAGCTACAACCTCCCGCTGGAGGTCTTTTATTTGACGATTCCGCTGTTCATGGTCTTGGTGTTCTTCTACTTCACCGATCAGGATCAGCAGGCCATTGATAACCGCTCCCAGCCGGCGGACGTCACCATCGACGTACGTGGCAAGCAGTGGGCGTGGGACTTCAACTACGTGAAGGGCTCGGTTATCACTGACGACCTTCACGAGGCAGGCGTCCAGGCGCACCTCACGGGTAACAACGTGGACAAGGACAAGCTCCCCACTCTGTACCTGCCGGTCAACAAGTCAGTTGACCTCGAGCTGAACTCGCGCGACGTCATCCACTCTTTCTGGGTTCCAGCCTTCCTGCAGAAGCGCGACATGATCCCCGGCAAGACCAACTACATCAGGTTGACCCCCACCAAGGAAGGCACCTACGACGGCAAGTGCGCCGAACTTTGCGGTGAGTACCACTCCGAGATGCTGTTCCGCGTCAAGGTCGTTTCCGAGGCTGAATTCCAGGCACACATGGACCAGCTTCGCCAGAGCGGAAACACCGGACTTCTCGACTCGAAGTACGACCGCAACCCTAACCTGAACGTAAAGAATTAAGGGACGCGACGTGGCTACTTACACTCAATCCGCCGGAGTCCTTGAGTCTCCCGTAGTACCGAAGTCCAAGGGACGCATCGTCGTCAACTGGATCACTTCCACCGACCACAAGACCATCGGGTACATGTACCTGATCGCGTCCTTCGTGTTCTTCTGCCTGGGCGGCGTCATGGCGCTGCTCATCCGCGCAGAACTGTTCGAACCCGGCATGCAGATCCTGCAGACCAAGGAACAGTACAACCAGCTCTTCACGATGCATGGCACCGTCATGCTCCTGATGTTCGCAACGCCGCTCTTTGCCGGCTTCGCCAACGTCATCATGCCGTTGCAGATCGGCGCCCCTGACGTCGCCTTCCCGCGACTGAACGCTCTGGCCTTCTGGTTCTTCCTCTTTGGCTCCACCATCGCCGTGTCCGGCTTCATCACCCCACAGGGTGCAGCCTCCTTCGGTTGGTTCGCCTATGCGCCCTTGTCGAACACGACGTTCACACCTGGTGTCGGTGGTGACCTCTGGGTCTTTGGCCTCGCCCTGTCCGGTTTCGGAACGATCCTTGGTGCGGTCAACTTCATCACCACGATCATCTGCATGCGCGCTCCTGGCATGACCATGTGGCGCATGCCGATCTTCACCTGGAACACGCTCGTTACGGCCATCCTGGTCCTCATGGCCTTCCCGCCTCTGGCTGCTGCGCTCTTCGCCCTGGGCGCGGACCGTCGCTTCGGAGCGCATATCTTTGACCCCGAGAACGGCGGAGCGGTCCTCTGGCAGCACCTGTTCTGGTTCTTCGGGCACCCCGAGGTGTACATCATCGCGTTGCCGTTCTTCGGCATCGTCTCCGAGATCTTCCCGGTATTCAGCCGTAAACCGATCTTTGGTTACAAGGGCCTCGTCTACGCGACCATCGCTATTGCCGCCCTCTCGGTGACGGTATGGGCGCACCACATGTACGTCACCGGCTCAGTCCTTCTTCCGTTCTTCTCGTTCATGACGATGTTGATCGCGGTGCCTACGGGTGTGAAGTTCTTCAACTGGATCGGAACGCTCTGGCAGGGTTCCATCACGTTTGAGACCCCCATGCTGTGGAGCATCGGCTTCCTGGTCACCTTCCTCTTCGGTGGCCTGACCGGCATCATCCTGGCCTCGCCGCCGCTTGACTTCCACGTTTCGGACTCCTACTTCGTGGTGGCTCACTTCCACTATGTTGTCTTCGGTACCGTCGTGTTCGCCATGTTTGCGGGGTTCTACTTCTGGTGGCCCAAGTGGACTGGCAAGATGCTCAACGAACGCCTCGGCAAGATCCACTTCTGGCTCCTGTTCCTTGGCTTCCACGGCACCTTCCTCATCCAGCACTGGCTCGGCGTTGAGGGTATGCCCCGCCGGTACGCGGACTACATGCCGCAGGACGGCTTTACCTGGATGAACCAGTTCTCGACCATTTCTTCCTTCGTGCTTGGCGCCTCGCTTCTGCCGTTCTTCTGGAACGTCTACATCACGTGGCGCAGCGACAAGAAGGTTGAAGTTGATGATCCCTGGGGCTTCGGCGCCTCCCTCGAGTGGGCAACTTCCTGCCCGCCGCCGCGTCACAACTTCACGTCGCTTCCCCGCATCCGCTCCGAGCGTCCTGCCCTGGACCTGCACCACCCGGAGCTGGCACAGCACTACACTGCCCAGACGCCTGAGCCGGCAGCAGTTCTGCTCGGCAACGCTGATCAGAAGGACGCCAAGTGAAAATCGAATCATGGATTTTTGGAGCCGGGACATTCTTCTTCGTCCCAGTCGCTATTGTCTACGGTTTCCTGACCCACTGGTCTGAGTGGGTTGGCGCCCTGGGTATTCTCCTGGTCGGCGGCCTGGCCGGCATGATCGGCGGTTACCTGGGTTTTACGGGCAAGCGTGTCGGCATGCGTCCCGAGGACCGTCCTGACGCCGAGATTCATGAAGGTGCCGGAGAGCAGGGACACTTCAGCCCTTGGAGCTGGTGGCCGCTGGTTCTTGGACTTGCTTGCGCCGGCGGGTTCCTTGGCCTCGCTGTCGGTTTCTGGATCACGTTCGTTGCCGCTGGCTTGGCTGTAGTAGCCCTGGTCGGTTGGGTCTTCGAATACAGCCGTGGAGACCACGCGCACTAGAAATACTTGAAGAACGACGTCGGGCCCCACCATTTGGTGGGGCCCGACGTCGTTTTCTTCTTCCGGTCATGCCACCAGCAAGACCGTCCGGTCAACGCATGCTGAGCGGACCGCTTGCTTTACCTGTTTCAACGCCCTTCTACGGCCCCCAGAACGGCCGAGAGAGCTGCCAAGGCATCGTCCACCTCGTCCAGCGTCCGGCCTGCTGTAAGAGCCTCTCCAGAGACGGAGAGAACCACCTCACAGCCGTGGCCGAAGTCTTCTGTCATGACCTCAAGCAAGGACCGTGCGTCGACGGTTTGACAGCCGGGCTTACGGATAGTCACGGGAAGGCCCGTGGCTGTCACGGCGCGGACGAACACAGCAGCTGCCCTCGCGTGGAGGCCGATCTCTGCGGCGACAATGGCTTTGTGCTCGGGCAACCCGGCTCCTTTGATTCGGACGGCCAGATGCCGACTGCAATTTTGATCCATACAAGCGTAGCCCCGCCAAACGGCCGACGCGTGCGCCCAGGCCGGCTGGTCTAGACCTGAGGCCGGATTCACCTACTCTTGGTATATGGAAGATTTCTTGGCCGAAGACCGTCATGCCTGCTGAAGCTGCACGCATAGCGGGGGAGATCGATCGCAAGAGCGGGACCCTTATTTACGTACAACTGCGTGAAATCCTGCGCAGCTACATTTCCGAGTCCTGCAAGCCCGGCGCCGCCTTGCCGTCCGAACGCGACCTGTCCGACCGTTTCGGACTTGCCAGGATGACCGTGCGGCAGGCCATTGACGCACTTGTTGGCGAAGAGGTCATCGAACGGGTTGTCGGCCTTGGAACCTTTGTCCGTAAACCAAAGCTGGACCTTCAGGTGAAGCTCACGTCTTATAGCGAGGAAATGCAGCGCCGCGGCATGGTTCCGGCTGCGAAGGTTTTGAGCTTTGAGCAGATTTCCGCGAGTGCCTTCCTGGCGCGGGAACTCCAATTGGAGGAGGGCACGCCCCTCGTCCGCTTCAGGCGTCTCCTGCTCGCCGATAACGAGCCGATGAGCGTGGACGAAAACTTCATACCCGCCCACCGTGTTCCAGGGCTTCTGGACGATGCGCCTCCCACCTCGCTGTACAACGTACTGAGTGAAAAATACGGCCTCGTCATGGAGTGGGGCGAGGACATGATCGAGGCAACCGCTGCATCGCCCTCCACCGCGCGGCTGCTTAATGTCGACGTCGGCACTCCGCTACTCAAGATTCAGCGCCACGCCTTCGTTGCCCGCGCCATGGTGGACTACTCCGTGTCCTATTACAGGGCCGATCGCTACAAGTTGTGGGTTCCGCTGCAGCGCCCGGGCGTCCGCTCCACTCGAAGCCAATCCACGGGGTACCGCAACCACTAGCACAAGCACAAGGCCGTAGCGTCAAGCAGGGAAGTACCGGCTGTGGCCTGATCGCAGCAGACTACGCCCGCCGAACAGATCTGCAGGAGACAACTGAAGCCCCCGTCCGAGGTGAACTGGTCCCTGAAAGTTGGACTGGATAAGTAAGAGCCTAGGCTTCGAGGGCCTGAGCACGGTATTGCACCGGGCTCAGGCCCTTTAGCTTTGTCGAGATTCTTTCGGTGTTGTACCAGCGAATGTACTCGTCTAGCGCTGTTTCCAATGCGTCGGTGCTGATGAACCGGACTCGGTGGAAAAGCTCTTCCTTGAGGTGGCCGAAGAAGTTCTCCATCACGGCGTTGTCGTAGCAGTTGCCCTTGCGTGACATGGACTGGGTTGCGTCGGCGCCCTGTAGGAGATTCCGCCATGAGACGTGCTGGTACTGGAAACCCTGGTCCGAATGAACGAGTGGTTTTTGCCCGCGCTCGAGGGTTGCCAGCGCCTTGCGGAGTGATGTGTTGGTGAGGTCCAGGGTTCGGGGAAGGGCCTGCCGCGTAAGAGATGATCTGCCGGTTGAAGAGGTCCATGACCGGTGAAAGATAGACCTTCCGGTCACCGACGCGGAACTCTGTCACATCCGTGACCCACTTCTCGTTCGGGGCTGTTGCGTCGAACTCGCGGTTCAGCACGTTCGGGGCAATCGTGCCATGCCCGCCCTGATAGGAGTTGTAGCGCTTCTTTCCCCTGACCTTGCAGACCAGCTTCAGGGAACGCATCAGCTTCAGCACGGTCTTCTTCGCGACCGTCCGCCCTTGCCTGGTCAGCTCGGTGTGGATGCGGCGGTGCCCGTACCGGCCATGGTTCTTCTCGAAGATCTCCGTCACCGCGGCTTTCAGTGCTTCCTGCGGGTCAGGGGCCTGGAGGCGGGCCTGATGATAGAAGAACGTCGACCGGGCAAGGCCGGCCACCTGCAACAAGACAGGCAGGGGAAAGTCGGCCTTGAGGGCGGTGATGGCATGGACTCTCACCGTCGTTCCTGCGCCCTCAAGGCCCGCAATTTTCCCAGGTAAGCCACTTCCGCCCGCAACCGTTCGTTCTCCCGGCGCAACCGCTCCAGTTCGGGCAGTTCCGCGGAGGGCCGGGCATCCGGTGCTTTGGGCCTGCCTGCGGGCTTCGGGCGCAATGCGTCAGCGCCCTCGCGGCGATACGCCCGTGCCCAGGTTTTCAGCAACACCGGAGAGGACAAGCCCACCTCCGCCGCGAGGTCCGGGGCGGTCTCGCCCGCGACGAACCGTTCGACCAATGCGAGCTTGAATTCGAACGAGTACGCCTGTCTCGTCGGCTTGGCCACCAGCGCTCCTCGACCATGGATCTTCCACCGCCGATAGAGAAGCTTGACCGGTCCGCGAGACACGCCCAGAAACCTCGCCGCCGCACTATCCGCGATGCCTTTCTCAAACCACGCTACAGCGGCCTCGCGCTGATCCTCCGATAACGAACTACGTGCATGCATGAAACTGCTCCCCGGGAGTCGGAACTGAATTTCTCAGTCCAACTTCCGGGGAGCAGTTCAAGGTGGACGGGGGCTTCAGGGTTGCTGTCAGAGAGCTAGTGGCTCAAGCTCTTGTTCTCTTCAGCGGATTCGATGGCCTCGTGGTGGCCGTGCGCGTGGGCTGCTTCAAGCTCAGCCGGAGTCGCAGGAGCAACACGGTCTTCGAAGAACCACTTGGAGAGAGCCGCGCGGCGCTTTTCCTTCGGCGTGACCACACCGTTCTCATTGGGCTCGGCCGGCAGCGGGACCGGGGACTCGAAGCCAACGAGCTTGTAGTGCTTGTAATCGTCAAGCGGTGCGTGGACCTCGATGAACTCACCGTGCGGCAACCGGACGATGCGACCCGTTTCGCGGCCGTGCAAGGCGATCTCACGGTCCTTACGCTGAAGTGCGAGTGCCACACGCTTGGTGACCATGAACGCAATGATCGGGCCAATGAAGAAGAGCGTGCGCAACCAGTAGGTAACGTCGTTCAGTGCAACATGGAAGTGCGTTGCAATGAGGTCCGAGCCAGCAGCTGCCCACATGACGCAGTACCAGGTGAAGCCGGCGACGCCGATGGCCGTGCGGGTGGGAGCGTTGCGCGGACGGTCCAGAACGTGGTGCTCACGGTTGTCCTTGGTAATCCAGCGTTCGATCCACGGGTACATGAACAGCACGGTGAAGATGATGCCTGCAGGAACCAACGCGGGAAGCAGCACATTCAGCGTGAGCACATGGCCGAAGATGATGTATTCGAAGTGGAAATCATTGACAACGCCGGGCATCAGTCGCAGGGCACCGTCGACGAAGCCGATGTACCAGTCAGGCTGGGTACCTGCCGACACGGGGGAGGGGTCGTACGGCCCGTAGTTCCAGATCGGGTTGATGGTGAACATCGCAGCCATGAGCGCGACGACGCCGAACACGATGAAGAAGAAGCCGCCGGCCTTTGCAGCGTAAACCGGTCCGAGAGGGTAACCGACGACGTTGCCGTCGTTGCGGCCCGGGCCGGGGTACTGCGTGTGCTTGTGCACAACCACCATGAAGAGGTGGATGACGATCATCAGCAAAATCATGGCCGGCACGAGCAGAATGTGCAGCACGTACAGGCGGCCGATGATGGCTGTACCCGGGAACTCGCCTCCGAAGAGGAAGAACGAGATGTACGTTCCGATCACCGGGATGGACTTGATGACACCGTCGATGATTCGCAGGCCGTTACCGGAAAGCAGGTCATCGGGAAGCGAATATCCGGTGAAGCCTTCAGCCATGGCCAGGATGAGCAGGACGCCGCCCACCACCCAGTTCATTTCACGCGGCTTGCGGAAAGCGCCCGTGAAGAAAACGCGCAGCATGTGCACACCAAGCGATGCCACGAACAGCAAAGCCGCCCAGTGGTGCACCTGGCGGAAGAACAAGCCGCCGCGAATGTCGAAGGAAATGTTCAGCGACGAGTTGTACGCGACGGACATTTCGACATTCGTGAGCGGGGTGTATGACCCGTGGTAGTGAGTCTCCGCCATGGACGGGTCAAAGAAGAAGGTCAGGAAGGTACCCGACATCAGGAGGATGACGAAGGAATACAGCGCCACCTCACCGAACATGAAGGACCAGTGGTCGGGAAAGACCTTCCGGCCGAATTCACGCAGGATTCCGGATCCGCCGACGCGCTCGTCAACGAAGTCCGTGATACGGCCAACTTTGGTCTTCGGTACGAAGGGGACTTCAGCTGTTGATGAGGCGCTCATGCTCGTCACGCTCCCAGTAACTCGGTCCTACAGGTTCTTTGAAGTCGCTCGTGGCTACGAGGTAGCCCTCAGCGTCTACCGCGATGGGCAGCTGGGGGAGCGGACGGCTGGCCGGCCCGAAGATAACCTTGCATTCCTTGGTGAGGTCGAAGGTCGACTGGTGGCACGGACACAGCAAGTGGTGCGTCTGCTGCTCGTACAGAGCAACGGGGCAACCAACGTGGGTGCAGATCTTGGAGTATGCAACGATTCCGTTGTAGCTCCAGGTTTCCCGGCCCTTGGAAATCGTGAGGTCATCCGGGTTAAGGCGCATCAACAAAACGACGGCCTTGGCCTTCGCGTTGAGCTTGCCTTCCTGGAGTTCATTGAGGCCCTCGGGGATCACGTGGAAAGCAGAACCGATAGTTACGTCCGACGCCTTGATCGGAGTTCCGTCAGGGTCACGGGTGAGGCGCTTGAGCTTGCCGTCCTGGGGTGCCCACATGGTGTGAGCGAGCGTGTTATCGGGACGGGGTCCAAGGTCACCGAATACGGCCAAGGCCGGGAGCGGGGCCAGTGCCACAGCACCCAGGAGGGTGTTGCGGATCAGCGGGCGACGCTTGATGCCGGTTTCCTCGACGATGTCCTCGACGATTCGTACAGCGGCCTGGCGGTCTTCCTCGGTGCGGATGGCGTGACGCTCTTCCGACACTTCGTGGTCCGGCATGAGGGCCTTGGCCCAGTGCACGATGCCAGTACCGATGCCCAGCATCGCGAACGCGGTACCGAGTCCAAGCAGGAGGTTCTGCGTGCGGATCGTTGCGATCGATCCATCGGTGTGCAGGTCGATGGCAAAGTACGACACCAGGAAACACCAGGGTACCGATCACGGATACGCCAAACAGAATGGCTACCTGCCGTTCGGCTCGCTTCGCGGCTCTCGGGTCCGTGTCAGCCAGGCGCAAACGGTGCGGAGGAAGTCCAGCGATCCTGGAACTTCTCCACAACATTCTGACCAGCCGTAGCTACGGTGCCCGAGTGGTTCGGACTGCCGTCACTATGGTTGCCCATAATTCGCCTCATCCTTCTCTCGTTGTCCCGGCCGGAACCGGGTTAATGTTCAATTCAAAACTGCTGCGGGGACAGCAGAAGCTTTTAGTGCGTCTGACCTACGAGGTACGCGAGGTCAGCCAAATGGTGAAGGCGATGATGACACCGAGGCCTGCAACCCACACAAAGAGACCTTCGGAAACCGGACCCAGCCCTCCGAGGTCGGCGCCACCAGGCGAGCCGTTGGCTTCGATCTGCTTCAGGAAGGTGATGATGTCTCGCTTGCCCTGAGGAGAGATGTTGGCGTCGTTGAAAACGGGCATGTTCTGTGGACCGGTAGCCATGGCTTCATAGATGTGCTGTCCCGAGACGCCAGCCAGAGCCGGAGCAAACTTTCCACGGGTCAAAGCGCCACCGGCAGCGGCGGCGTTGTGGCACATCGCGCAGTTCACGCGGAAGAGTTCGCCACCTTTGGCGGCATCTCCCTTTTGGTCGAGCAGTGATGCATCGGGAATGGCCGGGCCTGCGCCGAGCGAAGCGACGTAAGCCGCCAGCTGCTGCGTCTGCTGGTCATTGAACTGCCTCGGCTTTTCCTGCGCCTGGGGTCCGTTCATCTGCATGGGCATGCGGCCGGTGCCAACCTGGAAGTCAACTGCAGCAGCACCTACGCCGACCAGCGAAGGGCCGTCCTTGGATCCGCTGGCGCCCATGCCGTGGCACGTGGCGCAGTTGGCGGCGAAGAGCTTGCCGCCCTCTTGAGCATCGCTTGCGCTAAAGGTGGTGGTGTCCGCCTTCGCCTGGTTGACCGTTGTGGCAACGGCGTAAAGCCCACCAGTGACGAGGAGTCCCAGCAGCAGCAGCGCAATGGCTGCCAATGGATGACGTCGCTTCTGCGAGAGTGCCTTCACGTGGTGGTTCCTTTTTTCGATCCTGCGTCGGCTCCGTGAGCCGCTTCTTGAAAATTCATCCTCTTGCTGAGCAAGAGTCAATGCTGGGTTACTTCAGGACGTAGATGACCAGGAAGAGGCCGATCCACACAACGTCCACGAAGTGCCAGTAATACGAGGTGACGATTGCCGAAGTCGCTTCGAAGTGTCCGAACTTCTTGGCAGCGTAAGCGCGGCCAATGATGAACAGGAACGCAATGAGTCCGCCAATGACGTGAAGGCCGTGGAAGCCGGTTGTCATGTAGAACGCGGAACCGTAGGCATTAGCCGAGAGGGTCACGTGCTCGGAGACAAGCATCGCGTACTCGGTGGTCTGACCGGCAACGAAGAAGGAGCCCATGATGAACGTCAGGATGAACCATTCGGTCATGCCCCAGCGGGTGAACTGCAGCAGGCCGCCTCGACGGCGCGGCTCAAGTCGCTCGGCGGCGAAGACGCCCATCTGGCAAGTGAAGGAGCTCGACACAAGGACGATGGTGTTTACGAGCGCAAACGGGAAGTTGAGCTTGCCGGTTTCCTCGGCCCACAAAGCGCCTGAAGTAGAGCGCAGAGTGAAGTACATGGCGAAGAGACCGGCGAAGAACATCAACTCACTGGAAAGCCACACAACGGTTCCAACGGAAACCAGATTGGGGCGATTCAGCGTCGGGTGCGCCGGGGTACTGGGGGCATGGGTCGCAGATGTCACATGGACATTATGTCTGTAAAAGTCCTGACTTCCCAATACGAACCGCCTTTTGGGGAGACTTTTTCTACAAACACGCGAATTCGCGCGGAAAAGTTCCCGACGTCCTTAGCATTGGTCACGGAGCCGCGTGGATCGCTAGCATCAAGAGGTGACTTCACTGGCATCCGCACAGCAGGCAAGCAACTCGTGGCCCGGACTCATCTCCGCTTTGATCAAGGGGCATGACCTCTCAGTGGAAAACACTGCATGGGCCATGAACACCATCATGTCCGGGGAAGCCGCTGCCTCGCAGATTGCCGGCTTCCTCGTCGCGCTGCGCGCCAAAGGCGAGACGGTCGAAGAAGTCACCGGACTGGTGGAAGCTATGCTGTCCAACGCCAAGCCCGTCAGCATTCCGGGCGAAAAGCTGGACATCGTCGGCACCGGCGGCGATCAGCTGAATACAGTGAATATCTCGACGATGGCTGCCCTCATTGCTGCGGGCGCGGGAGCACGAGTGGTCAAGCACGGGAACCGGGCGGCCTCGTCGTCGTCGGGCTCGGCGGATGTCTTGGAAGCGCTTGGCGTCAGGCTTGACCTGCCCATCGAGCGAGTTGCACGCAACGCCGAAGAGGCGGGAATCACTTTCTGCTTCGCCCAGGTATTCCACCCGTCCTTTCGGCATACCGGCGTGGTCCGGGCCGAACTCGGCATCCCCACGGCATTCAACTTCCTGGGGCCGATGACCAACCCGGCACATGTCCAGGCATCAGCCGTGGGTGTGGCCAACGCCTCCATGGCGCCCCTGATCGCGGGGGTTCTGGCGCGCCGGGGAAGCCGGGGGCTCGTATTCCGTGGGGAAGACGGACTCGATGAGCTGACAACTACCGGCCCATCCACGGTGTGGGAGATCAGGGACGGTCACGTCGTGGAACAGCGGTTCTCGCCGGCCGAGCTTGGAATCGCTGCGGCGACCGTCGCCGAACTCCGGGGTGGCAACGCGGAGGCGAATGCCGCCGTCGTGCGTGAAGTATTGGACGGGAAGCCGGGCGCAGTGCGCGATGCGGTTTTGCTCAATGCTGCCGCTGGTCTGGTGGCCTTCGATACCTCAGCTGACGGACCGTTCCTGGACCGTATGCGGTCAGCCTGGGTGCGGGCCGCTGAATCCGTTGACTCCGGAGCTGCTGCCCGGGTCCTGGACACGTGGGTTGGACTCACTCGGAACTGAGCCCAAGAACTGAGCGGAGCAGTTAAGGATTACTGCTCGAAGCCCATTTACTGTTCGAAGCCCAGGGTAAACGCGGCATCCAGATCGTGCTGGGAGTACGCGCGGAAAGCGATGTGCGTAGTGGTGTGCACAACTGCAGGAACCTTGGAGAGCTTGTCGGCGATGACGTCCGCGAGTTCCTCGTGCTTCGCCACGCGTGCCACCGCAATAAGGTCCCACTCACCCGTGACGGAGTAGACCTCGCTGATCCCTTGGATGGCGGAGATCTCCTCGGCCGTCTCCGGGATGCGTGAAGCGTCAGTCTTGATCAGGACAAAAGCGGTGATCACTGGGGGCGGCCTTTCCGAAGTGCAGCAGTTGACGTTGCAAGCCTAGTGCATCCGCTGGCGCTCAAGGCTGGTGGCTGCGCCGACGAACTCGGGTCACAAGTGCGATGACGGCGCGGTAGCCAAGCAGCAGTATGGCAAGGCTGATCAGAGCAACGATGATGAATGCGAGCACCACGGTCTGGCCTGTAGCGGCACGCAAAAGCATGCCAACAGCCACGGTTCCTATCCAAACAGCGACGCCGGCCGGCCAGGTCTTGAAGGGCGCCCGCCAGGCTCTGGTCAACACCCAGGCGATAGCAGCGCCGGCTAGAAACGGCAACGCCGTGGAAAATACTCCTGTCACCACCTCGCCGCGCTGATGCGCGTCGCGCCCGATGGCCGCGAAAACCAGAATGAGAATTGCATCGGCCAAAGCGGCGATGACGGCAGAGCGGGCCAAGGAGATTTTTGCAGCGGGCATGGATATGACACTATCCCGCCTGAATCCCGGATCTCGAACCGGGGCTCCATGGCAGCCAGCCGCCGGGCCATTGCCTGCCGGGCATTGTGTCCTACCTGGGCGGGGACTAGCCTTCATGCCGAAAGCCAATCCACAGAGCTGAAGGACATTCACGATGCAAAAAATCTCCACGTGCTTGTGGTTTGATTCGCAAGCAGAAGAAGCGGCCCAGTTCTACACATCTCTCTTCCCCCATTCTTCCATCGGCAAGGTCTTGCGCAGCGGGGACGCGGGCCCCGGGCCGGCCGGCGACGTCGTGACCGTCGATTTCCAGATCGAAGGCCGCGAGTTCCTGGCCCTCAACGGGGGCCCGATGTTCAATTTCACCGAGGCAGTTTCCCTGGTGGTCAATTGCAACTCACAGGACGAGGTGGACCGTTATTGGGACGCGCTGACGGCTGGCGGCGAAGAGAGCCAATGCGGTTGGCTCAAGGACAAGTTCGGTCTGTCCTGGCAGATTGTCCCGACCATTTTCACTGAACTTTTGAGTGGCCCGGACCCCGAGGGCGCGCAACGGGCGATGGCTGCCATGCTGCAGATGAAAAAGCTGGACATCGCGGCCCTCCAGAGTGCCTACGACGGCGCCTGAGACCGGATTCCCCGCGCCCGGCAAAATCCTGTGGATGCATCCGGACAGCGCTGTTAGCATGACGAAAAGGTAGCCGAGCCCGCTGCCGCAACAACTGAGGAGCCACGTAATGACCACGAACCTCAATCCTTACATCAGCTTTCGGGACAATGCCAAGGAGGCCATGGCCTTCTACAAGTCAGTCTTCGGAGGAGAGCTGACCCAGAGTACCTTCGCGGAGTTCCACGCCAGCGAAGACCCCGCCGAAGGCGAGAAGATCATGCACTCGGCACTCAAGATGGACAACGGAATGCAGTTGATGGCTGCTGACACCCCCAACAGCATGGATTACAGCCCCGGCAACAACATTTCGGTGTCGCTCAGTGGCGACGACGAAACCGAGCTTCGTGGCTATTGGGACGGACTGGCCGACGGCGGGACGGTCACTGTCCCGATGGAGAAGGCACCGTGGGGCGACATCTTCGGAATGCTGACTGATAAGTTCGGCATTGCGTGGTTGGTCAATGTATCGGGGGAGCAGCCCCAGTAGTTGGAAGCGCTTAAAGTCAAAGCGCCCTCCGTCCCGCATGGCGGGCCGGAGGGCGCTTGATTTTGACGCTATCCCGTCGGGTTAGTCGTCTGGCACGTCTGGTCTTGCGCGGTCTGGGCAACCACATCATTCGGCTTGGGGGCCGGAAGAGTCGGCTTGTTCCCAGTGGCGTAGTCTTGCCCGGCGTAGAGCTGGACTCCTTGGACGCCGGTAACCTGTTGTACGCTCGTCGCCGGCAATCCAAACATTGCGGCAACGTCCGCGGCTACGTCGGCAAAGCCGGCACCGTAGTAGACCATGGTTTGCGGCCTCGTATCGGCCTGTATCCGGGCCAACTTGGTAAAGCCGCCGGCGGACAGCAACGCTCCGATTTCCTGGCTCCTGCCGGTCACGCCTGTTCCATTGGCGACAGTAACTGGCTGGAGAGCCTTGTCGTAGGGGGCTTTCGGAGCTTCGGTAGACGGGGCTGCCGAAGGAGCCGAGCTAGGTGCAGGCTGGCTGAGATCGGCGCTCTGCTTCAAAGTGGCGAAGAAGTTGCTTGCGGCCGGTTGATCGAGGTCCAGCCTGTTCGGATCGGACGCGGCTGGAACGTTGGGAATCGTGATGAAGTTGACCTTGGCAGGGTCGATGTTCTTGAGCCTGCCGGAGATGGTCAGGAGAGCCGGGACCGAGGCCAACCCGTCATCAACAGTGAGGTTCTTTGTCACGGTATCTGCAATGCTCAGCATTTTCTGCGGATTTCCCAGCGTTCCGTCGGCCTTGAGCTTCCGCACCAGGGAACCGAGGAATGATTGCTGCGCCTTGATTCGGCCCAAGTCCCCGCCATCCGTAAATGCATGGCGGGTACGCAGGAACGCGAGGGCTTGGTCGCCTTGGACCTGCGAGGTGCCCTTGGGCAAATGCAGGCCTGAATCCGGGTCGTTCACTGCAGAGCTCACGCAAACGTCAACGCCTCCAACGGCCTTGGAGAGTTCGGTCACAGCGTTGAAGTCGGCCATCATGAAGTGGTCCACCTCCAGGCCTGTGAGCTTGTTGACGGTGTCCACAGCGCAGCCCACCCCCGCCTCGGCCATCGCACTGTTGATCATGGCATTTTTGCGTTCGGGGTAGTGCTGGCCGGTCTTGTTGTCAGTACAAGCAGGGATGTCGACCAACAAGTCACGGGGGAGGCTGATGACGTTGACGTGATTGTTGTCCGCGGAAATGTCCACGAGCATCATCACATCGGATTGGCCATAGCCGGAGGACTGGTCGGTGGTGCCGAACTGCCCGTTCTTACCGCTTCGGGTGTCGGTACCCAGGACCAGAATCTGTAGGCGGTCTTTGCTGTCGTCCACAGGGCCTTCCGTCCTCGGGCCTCCGGCACCAAGGGCAGATGCTGAAATATTGGACTGAAGGCGCCAAACCCAATACCCTCCAAAGGCAAGGACAGCGAGCAGCAAGACAGCCACTGCTGCGCTGGTGATTTTGAACCAACGGGGCGCGCGGCGATAGCTGAAACGCCGGCTTCGGGTAGCCAATTTGCCCTGGCCCGGATAGGCGACAGGTGCGGGCTGACCCGATTCCGGGCTGGGTGCATCGGGGCGTGTTACCAAAAGGGGACTACCTCTCCGGGGGAATAGCGGACGGCCTCTATTGTAGCTGGGGCCTCTGGGAAGGCACCGAATGCCCCGCGATAGCGGATGAGGGCAGCCGAGAAGTCCCCGCGATTGAACCCGGTTTTCAGCCCCGTTTAACAGCAAGTGTGAACGAGTCAATCAGGACTGCGGGGGAGCAGATCCGGCGCCCGGCCGCCGTCGTACTGTTGTTCCTCCCGCTGTTGCTCCCACTCAGCCATGAGCGCCGGGAGGCGGGCATCCATGAACCTGTAGAAGCTCGACATCTCCTCGAGGCGACCGGCAGCGGTGGAAGTTTGGTCACCTATCGCCGAGTACGCGACGTCGGCGAGGCCGGCCAGCGCGCGGTAAATCGGGCGTTCCTGGGCGAAGGCAGCCAACCACACGTTGGGAGGGATCTCATAACGGTCCCGGCGGCTGCCCGGCTGAGCCAAGCGCCGCACGAACGCAATTGATTGCAGATAGCGGACCGCGCCCGAGATTGCGGCCGCGCTCACTCCCAGGATCCCGCCAAGGTCGAGCGCAGTCAGGCCACCGTCCTCTGCGACCGTCAGGGCCATGAGGACCCGCGCAGGCATCTTCGGCATACCGGCGGCAGTAAGGATGGCGGCCGATTGCTCGGCCGCCGCACGAAGCGCCCGTTCATCTCTGGCCATTCGGTTGATGCTCCTTTCTCGAATCGCTCCGCGCTGAATTGTCTGCGAGCGCTATGCCGTGTTCAGTTCGCGCCGTTTCATGCCTACGGTTGCCAGAATGGCGACGGCGACCGCGATGCACAACATCCAAATGCCTCCGGTCCAATCCGTGGACGTGCCGACCGGCACGGGGGAGTGAGTGAACGGTGAGAGGTCGCGGGCCCATTGCGGCATTCCGACCAGACCGCCGAACAGTCCAAACACAGCACCGAGTCCTAGCAGCGTCCAGCCGAGGCCAACCGTCCAGCCCGGGAGCAGAACGAATACCAGTGCCAGCACGGTGAGATACACCAGGGCCGCGGGCAGCTGGGCTGCGGCTGCAGAGAAGGAATCTTCCGCTTGTGCGGAGGTATCGCCGATGGCCCACGAGCTCAGGCTCGACGCCGCGGCCCCGCTGAGGAGCACGAGCACTATTGAAACAGTGCCGACCGTGAGGTAACTCACCAGCCAACGGGCCCTGGACACCCTGGTGGCGAGGACTTGCTCGGCCGTGCCCTCCGTTTCTTCCTGGCGCATACGGATGACCACTTGCGTCGCACAAGCTGCTGCAAGCACGCCAACCATCACGAAGATGGCCGAGATGAAGAGTTGGACGAGGGACCCCTTGCCCCCGGGGATGAGACCGGCCATGATCTTCTCCACAGTCGGGTCCGCGGCCGCTGCGCTTGAGACTGCCTGTGCCAGGGTGCCTGTCAGCAGACCCCCAAAGGCGCTGCCGACGCACCAACCCACTACGGTGGGCCACTGGAGCCGCCATGCGAGGCCGAATGAACTCGACAGGAAACTGCGGGCATCCACGCGACCGAGCCTGCCGGCGAGCAGGCTCGCTCCGCTATCGCGTTGCGACTGAAGGACAAAGACCAGCGCGAGAAACGCCGCCGTGAGCGCGAGGTTGAGCAACAGGGGAGTGAGGGTGTTCTGGTCATAGGCGAGGGTTTGCTGGCCCCAACCGATCGGCGAAATCCAGCTCCACCAAGCCACCGTCATGTGGAGGTGGTCGGCGGAAGGCGTGCCGAGGGCATCGCCAATCCCGCGGAAGACGTAGGCCGCGGTGACGGCAGCGGCTGCGACGCCGTTGGCGCCGCGCGAAGTGCGCATGAGTTGGGCGGCGGAGAGTCCGACCGCGAGGAACGTGAGCCCGACGGCGGCAGTCGCACAGCCGGCGACGATCGAGCCCTTGGCGTCCAGACCACCGACGATAAAGGCGATCGCCAGGAAGAGCCCGTTGACGACGTTGACCAGAGCGCCGTAGACGATCGTGGCGACAGTCGGCAAAGTCCGCCCGGCCGGAGTGGATGCGAGGAATTCTGCCCTTCCTGATTCTTCCTCCGCCCGCGAATGCCGTACGGCCAGAAACGTATTCATCAGGCCCGCGAGCAGGGCAATGAACGTGAAGATCTCAAAGAAGACGAACTGATCGAGTCCGCCGCCCTCCGGTGTCCCGCGGAGCATGAGGATGCTCGGATTCGCCACGGCGAGTTGCAGGATGTTCTGACGTCCCGAGGGATCGCCGTATGCCTTGTCGACCGCGGAGACAGTGAAAAGAGCCAAGAGGGCGATTCCGACAATCCAGATCAGCAGCTGCAGCCGGTCCCGCCGGATCCGTTGCAGCATCAGCGTGAACACAGCGTTCATCGCACGCTCGCCACCTTGCCTGTTTCCCGGCGTCGGGCCTTGCGTGCCCGATGCGCCACCGAGGCTTCCGCCGGATTGATGTCGTCCCCGTAGTGCCTCAGGAACAGTTCCTCGAGCGACGGCGGTGCAATCCTGAGACCTTTGACGTTGAGGTCCGTCAGCGCGGGTAGTACGGACGAAATCTTGTCGCTGTCCACCGTGAAGCGGGCGCGGCCGTTGACCAACTCAATGTCGTGGGCGGATGGAATGCGCGCGATGTCGGCATCCGTGAGTCCGTTCTGCGCGAAGGACACCTCAGTTCGAGTGAGGTGCCTTAGGTCGGCGAGAGTCCCCGTCTCCACTGTTTTGCCGGCACGGATGATGGTCACCCGATCGCAGAGCTGCTCGACCTCGGAAAGTATATGGCTGGAGAGCAACACGGTTGTCCCCAGCGAAGCCGCGCGCCGTATCTCTTGGTTGAACACGCTCTCCATGAGCGGATCCAGTCCACTCGTGGGTTCGTCGAGGATGTACAAGTCTGCGGGTGAGGCAAACGCGGCCACCAAGGCTACTTTCTGGCGGTTCCCCTTCGAATAAGAGCGGCCCTTCTTCGACGGGTCCAACTGAAAGACCTCAATCAACCGGGCTTTGCGCTCAGCGTATGCCTCCTTGTCTTCAGTACCCCCACGCAGGCGGCTGAGCAGATCGATGGCCTCGCCGCCGGAAAGGTTTGGCCACAGGCTGACATCTCCAGGAACGTATGCAATGCGCTTGTGCAGTTCAACCGCGTTGCTCCATGGGTTTTGTCCAAAAACCGTCGCGTTGCCGCCGCTCGAGCGAGCGAGACCGAGCAACACCCGGATGGTGGTGGACTTGCCGGCGCCGTTAGGGCCAAGGAATCCATGCACCTCTCCGGCTTCGACAGAAAGGTCAAGTCCGTCGAGAGCCCGGACGCGACCAAAGCGTTTCTCAAGACCGTGAGTCTCAATAACTGTGTTCATATTTCGCACGCTACGCTCGATTCACAATTTTGTGAATATTCTTAACGGAACCTTAACGCGAGCGCTGAAAGCCACCCGGCGGGGTTGGCCGCCGTCGAACTCAATGCTTCGCGGCAACGGCTGGAACGCTGCGGTCAAAGACTGTCAGCACAACCATCACGGCACCGATAGCGATGAGGACCCAGGCCAAAGTATGGAAACCCGCATCAGTGGCGGACGGTCCGAAGGCAATGCCGATGAGGCTGGAGGAGCCGATCGCGCCGAGATACATGGACGTCCGCAGCAGCCCGGACGCCACCGCAATCTCGGCAGCGGTGGTCTGCAGGTACAGCGCTGCCTGGTTGGCGAAACTGCTGAAGCCATTCGTTAGGCCAAGCAACAAGGTCATTCCGATCAACAGCAGCACACCGGAGCTGTGGTTCGTCTGAAGCATCACTGCGGCGGAAAGCGCCAAGGCCGCTCCGGCGAGAATCAGCGGCCAGCGTACCCAGCCTCGGCCCGAGACAATCCGTGCAACCACAATGCTTATGAAGCTCAGTGGAATGAGGATCAGCCCTACCGTCGCGGCATTCAGCCCCAGGCTTTGTTCCATCCATTGGCTCGACGCGTACATCGAGGTGTAAGTGGCTAGCGCGGCCAGGATGGAGCGCAGGTAGGTACGTTGCAGCGGTCCGTTCCTACCGAGCATCCGGACATCGATCAGCGGGCTGCGCGCCCACCGTTCCCACCACAGAAGCACCCCGCCCAGGACCGCAGCCACGACGGCAAGCCACCACGCCGGCGTCGTCAACGCCGACAAGAAAACCAGCAGCGAGACAACGACGCCCGCGAAGAGCGCAATTCCCGGCAGGTCCAGCATGGCGAGGAGGCTGCCGCGGGTCCTCTTTTGAACTGGCGCGTCCTTGGCAACGCCTAGCAAGGTAAACACAAATGCCAACAACGCCAGCGGTATGTTTACGGCGAAAAGGGCCCGCCAGCCGAGGGACCCGGCCATGGACTCCGCCCAGGGCAAGCCGACGACGGCGGTCACTTGCGCGGCGATCGAAAAATTCCCCAAGACGCGGCCCGGCACGCCGATCCCCGCCTCGTCAGCCCGCCGCCGGACCAAGGCCATCGCCGTCGGGTAACACGCCGAGGTTCCGATACCTATGAGCGCCCGCGAAACCATCAGCACTCCCAAGTTCGGCGCCAGCACGCCAACCACTCCGGCCAGCAGGAGGATGGCGACGCCGGAGAGGAAGACCCGCCTGGGCCCGAAGAGCACAGAGAGTTTCCCCATGGTCGGCTGAGCGACGGCGCTGAATAAGTACAGGATGGAAATGAGGCCGGCGGTAGCTGCCGGACCGGACCGAAAGTCGTTCCCGATGCCCACCAGTGCTGTAGCGATCATCGAGCTATTGATCGGATTCAGCGTGGACCCAAGCAGTAACGGAGCGGTGAACCTCCAGCCCAGTGGGTTCGAGGCCCGGTTCTCCTTGTTGAAGCCTGGGACGCCGGTGACGCTCGTCGGGGGAGCGGGAGACAAAGTGCTCCCGTCCACCGACGGGCTCGATGGCCGGGCGGCGTCCGGCGCTGTCACGGCCGGGTGGCTTTGAGCATGTCCAGGATTTCCTGAGTTGTTCCGGTCTCGCCGAGTCGGGGGAATATACCCGTGACTGAGTTTTCGTGCGCGCTCATGGTCAAATCGGTCATGGCGTCTAGTGCCAGGGTGACGTTAAGCCCAGCCTCGTGAGCGCTCCGGGCCGTGGATTCCACCCCGATGCTGGTGGCAACGCCTGTCAGTACAACGTGGGTTACGCCCAAGTTTTCCAACAGGGCGCCGAGGCCGGTACCGGTAAACGCGCCCCACGTCTTCTTGGTCACAAGATGGTCGCCCGGCTGCTGGTTCAATTCAGGCAGCAGCTCGGCAAAATCGGCGGGAAAACTCCTTCCCGCGCTGCTGAGGCCCTGGTCCGTCCGTCCGGGAGCACCTCCGGTGACATTCACCAGCACCACGGGCAGACCATGGCTACGAAAGGCGTCGGCCAGCTCCGCGGCGTTCTTCACGACGGGCTCGATTGGATGGGCTTTCGGAGAGGCAACTATTCCGCGTTGCAGGTCAACAATGATCAGGGCGGTCTGTGGGTCAAGCGTGGAGATGGTCATGAGTTACGACTCCAAAAGACGTTTGAGTAGGTGGATGGCACCGGGCAGCTGTTCTTGTTCGTCCGGCGTGAGTTTGGACTGGATAGTGCGGTAGAGCCAATCAGCCTTGGCCGCTCGGCTGGCGGCGATGCTCGCCCTTGCTTCGGCAGTAAGGGAAAGGATTCTCTGACGGCCGTCCGAAGGATCCTGTCCACTCTCAACGAGCCCTGCGCTTGAAAGCGTGGAAATGATGGCCCCCATGGACTGGGGGCGCATTCCCTCGGCGCGGGCCAGGGCAGACATAGTGGCACTGCCGTCGCGTTCCAAATGGATCACTACAGCCTTTTGAGCATTCGTCAGGTTGTCCACCTGTGAGTGCTCACGCAGGCGACGGGTGAACTGGCCGATGAGCACGCGGAGTTCAGCGGCAGCTTCCAGCATCCGCTCTCCTTCAGCTGCTTCAGCTCCTTCGGCTTCCGAGCGAGACGTCATGATCGCGACGCTATCAGATAGTAAGGCAAACTGAAAAGACTTCCTTACTATTTTGGGACTCATCAGCGGCTAGGCGGGTCCAGCGATCTCGACGGCTTCACCGCTCACGACAATTCCGCCCGACGAGGGAATGTCGACCGTGAGTACGCTCGGCCGGCCAACATGGCTGCCTTGCTGCACCACCACCCCGCGTGGCGTCTCCACCAGCGAGAGCAAACGAAGGTATCCACCCAACGCCGCGGCGGCCGAACCTGTCGCCGGATCTTCAGTGATGGTGCCTACGGGGAAGAGGTTGCGCGAGTCGAACTCGTCCGTACCGATCTCGCAGAGCGTCGTGACAGTACCGGCCCAGTTCTGGGCATCCATCAGCGCGCGCATGGGATCCGGGTCGAAAACGAATGAGTCAAAGACCCCTCGTTCGGCGAGGACAAGAATGGGGTGCCAGTTTCCGGCAAAGGCAATCATCGGAGGGTAACCGGGGTGCAGTTCAGCCCTGCCGACGCCGAGCAACCCGAGCAGGGAGTCCAGGACGCCGTCGGGGAACTCGGCAACTCGAGGCTCCACGCTCGTGAAGCATGCCGTCACGGCAGCTCCCCGGCCTTCAGTCTCGATCACCACTGGGCCTACTGCGGTATCGAAGACAAAGGTCCCAGCACCATCACGGCCTGACAGCGCAACAGCCAACGCAATTGTGGCATGGCCGCAAAACGGCACCTCGGCGATAGGGGAGAAGTACCGCACACGGTTTCGTCGGGGGTCTCCATCAACTCCCTTCTCGGTGACAAAAAACGGTTTCGGCATATCCGATCTCGGCGGCGATATTCTGCATCGAGATGTCGTCGAGGCCTATTGCGTCCAAGACCACTCCCGCCGGATTTCCCCCGTCCGGAGTGTCTGTAAAAGCCGCATAACGCAATACATCCGAGGTTTGTTTCATGCCGATATCCTCGCACGGACGGGAGCGAGCAGATTCTTGCGTTGATCTGTGCAGGAACCAGGCGAGTTGGCGCCTGGTTCGAGGAAATCTGGGTTCTTGACCGGGCCGTAATCGCCAGAGAAACTTGGCGCATGGCAAGGGCAAACGTCAAAGGCATTGCCGCCGTGGCCGCTGTGGCAATGTTGATCGGATGCTCCTGAGGTTGTGGGCTATCTGCCCAGATGGTGCAGGCTTGGGCTAGTGGGGTCCGCAGCTGCGCAGACCGTCTAGTCTGGCTTTGGATGAGTGCCGAGACGGCCGAGCCCCACAGATGAATTAGGCTGCCTGAAAGCGTCTATAAGTGCGGCGTTGAGTTGAAGCTCCGAAAGCGGAATAGAGGAAAGAAGCGTTATGGCAAGTTCTTCGGAAGCCCATCTCTGGGCTCTCGCGCATGCTGAGCGCGCAGCGCTGGCGCAGGACTTGGCTGGACTCAGTGCGGAACAGTGGCATCACCAGACGCTATGTGGGCAGTGGGATGTCGAGCAAGTCGTCGCGCACCTCACTGCCGCCGCGAGCCTGAACCAGTGGCGGTGGCTGCGAAGCATGCTCGGCGCGCGTCTTCGCCCAGATGTGCACAACCTTCGCAGACTGCAAGAGCACCTTGGTAACACCCCGGCTGAGACCCTCGCCCGGTTTAGGGCAGTCATCAACAGCACCACCGCACCGTCCTCCCATACTCCGGCCTACCTGGGTGAAGTTGTGGTGCACGCCCAAGATATTCGCCGTGCACTGGGGCTTCCCCATACCCCGAGCATCGCCGCATTAACAGCCGTCGCGGACTTCTACGCGCGCCGCAACTTCACGGTTGCCAGCCGCGCGAACGCTGCAGGCCTCCAGCTAAGGGCAGATGACGGGACATTCACAGCTGGCACGGGACTGCAAGTTACCGGACCGACCGTTGCACTGGTGATGACCATGGCCGGACGGGTTCCTTACCTTGAGGACCTCAAGGGTCCGGGGGTGCCGACTCTTCGGTCACGCCTCGAAAGCTCCGCACCTCAATAATCACGACTTAAGCGGGACCTGCACCTTTCCGGCTGAGTCCTAATAAACCCTCGAGCAGCCAAATTTGCTAATGCGACATGGCCGTCTTCAGGGGTGAATTATCGAGGAGTCGAACCAGACGTCCTCGTGTCCAGGTGCGAGTAGGAACCGCCAGCCGGGGGGCAATGCAACGTAGGCCAGGATGTGAGGGCACCAATCGCTGATGTGGGATACGTGCACGGGGACGAAGAAGTCGGGGTCGTCGGATAGTTCTTCGCCGGCCCAGATATACCAACCGGTGGTGTCTCCGGCGGGAGAATGCCTTAATCCATTGATCGGATGCATGCCATTGCGGACGTTTCGAGAGATTCCTACTTTCATGTGCTGCGGCGCTGCCGTCGGCGTGACGCTGAATCGCCTGCAAAATTCTTGCTGATCATTGGTGGCGCTAGTCATTGGACCTCCCGGTGTTTTGGTCGCGTGTGGAATGAGTTCTGTAGCGGGCCTTCTGCTTCCAAGCAGCCGGAACCGGGGGAGTACGTATCGCTGTCCTGTTCTGCAGATTCTGCCATCGGATCACTTCTACTTGACATAATGTAGATTATCGGCGATAAAACTACGGGGGTTGAAGTAGCTGAGAAAACTCCCGTCCTATGACGAATCTGACGTCACACAAGTCGAAGCTGCCTACGATCACGCCGCGGCGCTTTGGCTGATCGAGTTCATGCTGTGGTCCGAAGAGGCAGGAATCTCCATCCGGAGCTCTGACGTCAGCATCAACGGCCAACCGCTTGATGTTCCGCGCTGGTAGGCGCTTTTTTCGACTTGCTCGACCGTTTCAGGCGCCCCTCTGCCAATCGCACTACGTCGGTCGAAGAGGCTTAGGCAGTAACCCCTAAATCCACTGACCTTCCGCCAGCTCGGACCAGAAATCGACATGGTGGGTGGGCAATTTTTGGTTGGGGAGCCTGAAAAACTCGGCTTGGAAATACGAAACGAGATCGCTGCCGTAGTAGATCACATCGGTTTGATGCACGGAAAAGACCGGGCTGCCGGCAGGCGCAGGAGCTGCCGGCATGAAACGGTGGGAATAGAGCGGAATAAGGATAGGCACGGTGCCCAAGCGCTCACGTGCTGCTTGGAGGGCTTCCTTAACTTCAGTGGGCCGGTCGCCCCATTCCTCGGGCCAGAAACCATTCTCCCGAACGTCAAACAACACGCCATCGCGTGGCCAGTCGAGCCTATTCTGAATCCCCGCGGGATCGCCCAGCCAATCAACCCATTTCGGGCCTATAGGCAACGCGAGGCTCAGAAACTGCACATGGTCAGGACTAAACTCGAACGAGAACTGCCCTTCAATATCATCGATTTGCCAAGGCGATAAGCCCGGAGCCAAGGGAACCTTCGCCGCGTAAAGAACCTCTACGGCTTCTTCAACAAGAGAACTCACGCCATAAATCTAGCCGTAGGGCTACTCGTCCCACATCAACACGTCTCGCTGCCAGTCAATAACGGGAGTTGCACTAAGTGCGAGAAGAATCAGGTCGTAGGCCTCACCATCAATGAGTCCTTCATCGAATGCCTGGCCGACTTCTTCGAAGGAGCCGGGCGTGTCCGGGTACGGGGTGGAGTCCCACTCGGCCTGCGCTGCGGCCAAACCTTTCGTTCGTCACGTAGGGCCATGCGAACAGTTCACGGATCATGGTGTCCTTGGCAATGTCTCCAGCGGCGTAGCGCTCGGCGATTTCGTAAGGACTCGCTCCGCTGAACCCTTCCGGGATCGGCTTCACTCCCTGGCTTCCGCCTGCGTCAGCAGCTTACTGATAGCCGGCTGGCTGACGCCAAGGGCACGGGCAACAACACGTTGATCGGCAGTCTCCACGGCCATCCGGATGCTCCTGATGTAGCCGCTAAATACGCCATTGTCGCCTGCGCCCTCCACTGACTCTTCTCCTTGCAGGTAGGCAATGTTCAGCGAAAACCCACGCGATGGGTCTGACCAAACCCGCGTCGACCCATTTCAACTGTCAAGTTCTTGACAGTTGAGGGCTCTGAGAACCGAGCTCTTCTCTCGGATTGCGTTTTGTCCGGCTCTCTACAAACGGGACCACATCAAGCGTGGTCATCGCGTGAATTGGCACGGTTGAAGAGAAGGGAACATAGTGAGTAAAAGTAGATTCGATCGAGGCCCCGGCAGCCCACCGGGAAAGACAACGGGCTGGCGGGCGTTCGCCAAGATCGGTGTCATGGCAGCCACCGGCGCCTTGGCCCTGTCCGTCGTCGGGACAGGCGGTATCTTGGCCGCGCCTGCGGCCCAGGCCGCAACAGACCTGCCGGGCATGCATCAATCCGGTATCACCGTCCAGGCTCCGCCGCCCAGGGGGTTTGGGGATTGGTCAATGTGGCTGGGATCCCTGAACCTGAACGGTGTCGCCGGCGGTCCGACGGCTTTCTGCTTCGACGTCGGAGTCCCGGCCGGCCCTGTCGGCTCCGGTGCCGTGGGATCCCTGGGCAACCCGCAACTCAATTACGCGATCCAGAAGTACCAGGACGACCCAGCTAACCATGCTGCATTGGCGTACTTGGCGCACGAGCTCGCGGATCCGAGGTTCAACGTTCCATGGAGCGGCGACGGCGTTCCCTACGCTAACCTTCGGGACTCATCTGATCCGCAAATGCCCGGCATCCGTGCGCAGGCCGCGGCGATGCTCGCCGATGCCCGGGCCAATTCCGGGCCGTATTCCACGCAGCCAAAACTCTCGATGGACGCAAGCGGTCGAGGCGGTACGGTCACCTCGACGGAACTGGTTTCCGCGACCGGAAACATGCTGAGCGGTTTCTCGGCCCGCGCCGTCCTGAACGGCCCCGCAGTATGGACAGGAACGAACTCCAAGGCAATCACTCTCCACACCGGAGATCAGCTCGGCTTCGCGGCCACTGGAAACGGAACCGTATCCGTGACGGTGACGATCGACGCTCCCGGGGTATCTGCTACCACCTATTCGGTGCCAGGGTTCCAGAACCTTCTCGTTGCTGGCGGTGCTCAACCCGTCACAGGAACGTCGGCCGACGCCAGGGCGGTCGTCGATTTCCAGCCCGTAGCGACCTCGACCGCTAGCCGATTCGTGGAGGGCCGCCAGCCGCTGGTGGATGTCCTGCACGTGAACACGTCCACGGGAAACGCCAAAGACTGGGCGTTCCTGAACGGCGGCGACGTTCCAGCCCGCTTTGACATCGACTGGTACTACAGCCCCGTCAAGCTCGCCCCGGCCGTCCAGATACCGGCTGCGGCCCTGAAAGTGGCCTCCGGAACGGGCACCGCAACCGGACCCGGAGACGTCACCGTGACCGCTGACCAAACAGCGGAGAAAGCCGGCTACTACTACCCGGTGGCCCGCTTCTCCAAGGCGGCCCAGCCCGCCGAACTGAAGAAGTACTTTCGTTCCGACTGGACAGCTGGTTTCAACGATTCCAATGAGGAGACGATCCAGAAGTACCAGCCCGAGATAGCGACCAAGGCATCGAACATTGAAAACGGCATGGTCTACGACGTCATCATCGTGACCGGAAACGAGCCTGGCAAAGAATTCGCAGTGACCACGAATCTGATTCTGACCTCCTCGGACCCCGTTGCGGGCGGCATGGAAACCGCGCCGGCTGATGCCGAAATCGTGGGTACAGTCGCCACGAAGGTCACCGGCAACGGCGAATTCAAGACCGCGGCCGTCGAGGTTCCATGGGAGAAGATCGTCGCCGAAAAGTGGTCCAAGGGCCTGAAAGCCAACCTGTACTTCTCCGAGAAGATCGACGGTAGCGAGTCCACCAAGGCGTGGGAGGGCAAGGAACTGCTGCCCAACGAAACTGTGCCGCTCGCGAAGCCTTCCATCGTGACCAAGGCTTCAGAGAACGGCACCGTACCGCTCGTGGGCCACGACACAGGGGTTGTCTCCGGCCTCATACCGTCCGGCGCCGGCGTCAAAGTCACCACGAAGGTAACGCAGTACAAATTTGACGATTCGACCGACGGCTCCGCCCAGGCCGTCTGCGCCAATCCGTCCTGGACCTCCCCGGAACAGAAAGTCACCTTAAGAGGTGAAATCACCTACCCGAGCCACACCATCGCTTACAAAGGCACTTACGGGTACGTCGAGGAACTGAACCTGACCATCGACAAGGGCCCGGGCAAGGAACCGTTCACCGCGCAGCTGCACAAGGGCAACTGCGGCGAAAAAAACGAAACCGTCATCGTTTTCCCCGAAGCATTCACTGTCACCCCGGACAAGCCGGCCCTGATGGTCAACACCGGATTCGCTCCGGCCACCGGCACAGCGCCGGCGGCCCGGCCGAACATGCCGCTGTTGATCACCGGCGGCGGCACCTTCGCACTGGCCCTGCTCGCAGGAGCAGGGCTGTTCTACCGCAAACGCCTCACCAACCGCAGAGCTGAAGCGGTCAGCGAGCATGCCGACGAAGTCGCCAACTAGAGAGCCTTAACCGGCACCACCATATTGACGCGGGCACCCGGATCCAGCCCACCAGGCTGATCGCCGGGTGCCCGCCTAACAACCAAGGAAAGTCCAATGATAGAAACCCGCGACCGTCCCGACGCCCGGTGGAACCGCATCGTATTCACTGTCGTGGTCCTTATTGGCGCGGCCGGAGCCACCGCGGGCGTCTTGGCGTTCACATCACCACCCGCTCCCCCGGCAGCGCAGCCGGCACCTGTCCTGGCGCCGTTTACTGACACGGGACCAGACACCTTCACAGACCGGGCCGAGATCCCCAGCCTTCCGCCGGCCACGCTCGCCATCCCTGGAGTGGGCCTCAATGTAGGGCTCGCAGGCCAGGGCCGCGACGATTCCGGGTACCTGGTGATCCCGGAACCTTCAAAAGCCGCCCGCTACACAGGGTCCGCGACCGTATGTGCCGCGAAGGGATCCACCCTGGTGGCAGGGCACGTAAACTTCCCGGACGGATCGATGGCCCCGATGGCCTCCCTTGCCCGGGTCACGAAGGGCATGCCTCTCTATGTATCCGACCAGACCGGCGTTACCTGCCGGTACAAGATCATCGGCCTTGAATCGCTGGCAAAAACGTCCCTGCCCGCGGAGACTTTTGCCACCGATGGCCCTCCCCTACTGCGGATCGTCACCTGCGATCTCACCAGCTCCTTCGTGCCCGTTGCGGAACACACCCAGTTCGCCAACATCATTGTGGCCACTGCGATCCCCTGGCCATGACCTCCGATCAGTGGGAAGTAAAAGGGGACCAAACCGGGCACGTCCGTGGCAGCGCGGCGGTTGTTGTTGATCGAGGCGTAGGAAAAAATGAACCCTCCGGTGCCTCCAAATGCGTCCGGCTAATCTCTACCGATCGTCGGTGCCCCCAATCGCGGTTCGAGGCGGGTCGGCCCTGTCATGCGGGGTTGTCCTCCCGGGAACGCGGCTCGCGTGCCGGACAGCGCTATGTTCGGGCCTGCTTGGGCCGCGTCTGCTCCAGACCAAGGATGCCAACGCCTCCCGGACCCCGGGCAGGGCAAGAGCGCTGGCAGGGGACATTCCGTGGAGGCGGGCCCAGAGATAGCCGCGTTCGCTGCACACAAAGTCCACTAGTGCCCTCTTGTGGCCCTTGGGCACGCAACTCAACGCCCTGTTCGTCTCCAACCGGGACAGCGCGGCGCCTGGTTCCGACCGGAAGCCGGTCTCCTCCGCATGCCGGGATGCCCGATGTTCGATCACCTGCAGGCCTTGTTCTGCGACGTCCCGATCCCAGCCGGCCCTGAGCAACAGCGCCTTTAGTTCCTCCCACAGAGGCGATGAACGGGCGGGCACGGGTAATACAGCCACCGGAATCCGCGGCCACTCGCTCTCATGCCCGTATACCGACACCAGCGGCGCTCCCATCGCCAGCGCGTTGTTGTTCTTAATGTCTGCCCAAACCCCGTCCCGCACATCCCGCTCCGAGAGCCAGTGCCGTTTGGTGATCGATCCAGGTTCGGAGCCCATTGCGGACAACTGTCAGTAGCCATGCGCAGGCCGGCGCCTCCGCGGGAATCCCGCCGTCGCAAAGAACTTCGGTGGCGTAGAACAGCGGATCTTCGGGATCAATCGACGGGAACTCGTGCTGAAAACGGGAAAGTAGCGCCGGAAGAAACGAACCAAACAACTCCCGGGTCCATGGACCGTTCCTGCCCTCTCCCTGCCATCTAGCCACCAGGTCCAATAGGAGGGCGTCGCGTTCGGTTGAAGTCGAACACTGCCCGTAGGTCTCTGGACTCACGCGGCGATACCCCACTGCCTCGCAACATCGCCCATCAGTTCCGCGGCCGCGCGGAACTGGGCGGCCAGCCGGCGTCGTCGTGCGGGATCCGCCTCGGGCAGGCGCTGGACCACAAGCTCGGAGGCTCCCATATTGCGGATGGAATCCATCAGCTCCCGCAGCTGGAGCTCTGCCAGCACGGCCGCGTCGGAAGGGCCGTGATCGACGCCCAAGGCGCCGACATCCGACAGGAACCCCTCTACATCGAAGATTCCCTCGTTGGAATCAAGGTGGACCAACTCGCCGGCAATCACATTCGGCGGTCTTGATGGTGCACTTCGGCGCATTCTGCCGTCCAGTGACAATCTCACAGGCGGCAACGCTCCGCCTTCTGCCACACCCTTCGCGAGCAGGGTCTTTACGGTCGAGTGGGATACACCCACGGACCGGGGCAATGGCACGCAACGATAGATTTCCGGCCGCCAGCTCCATGGCGACGCTCACCCGGGCACTGCCTCTCAGGCTCGAAAGGCCCAGCTGCTCAGCCTCCACCAATTCGGCCCACGTACTGAGGCCGAAGGCCGTCCATGCCCTCGCCTCGTACAGCTCCAAAGCAAGCTTCACGACTTGGCCAACCAGACGGTCGACAACATCCGCCTGGCGGCTAAGCTCAGCCAACCGCAGGCGTAGCCGGCGGACTTTGACGCGCGCACCCCCGACATCCAACTCCTGCTGCATACCTGCGCACCTCCCCAAAAGTACTAAGAATCACCCCGTTCGCCGTCCTGTCGCTCGGTGAACGGTCAAAATGAGCTCTCGTTAGAACTAGTGGCTCGTCGCTTCAATTTGTGTCGCAAAAGCCTTGGAAGCCCAGATCGGGTTGAATCATCCACTCCCCTTTCACCCGCAACACCCGGGAATTCGTGCGAACCGAAACAGAGCAGCCATCGATACCCGGTTCACTGCCGTCGCCGAACTGACCAATCAGGCCCGGTTAACACTTCCTTGACACCGGGACCGATTCAGCAGTCGAATCGGTCCCAGACCGATCGTAGAAAGACGATTAGGCGGCGCAGGGTAAAGATCCAAGGAGAACCGGATATGAGCACGATCGTGGTGCAGGCATTCATCACCCTTGACGGAGTCGTCCAGGCGGGCGGCGGCCCGGACGAGGACCGAGAGGGCGGCTTCGAGCATGGCGGATGGCAAGCCGATCACAACCCCGAAGAGCTCGGAGAGATCATCACGGAGTGGGAGAGCAAGACCGAGGCCCTGCTGCTCGGCCGTAAGACCTACCAGATCTTCGCCGGCGCCTGGGGCGTTTGGGACGAGAATGCCGGGGGCTTCGAGGGAGAGCTGACCAGGAGGTACAACCGCATCCCCAAGTACGTTGCGTCGCGCACGCTGGCCGAGGTCAGCTGGAAGAACTCACAGCTTCTCGGCCCCGATGTTGCGGCCGCGGTGGAGAAGCTCCGCTCAGATCCGGGCGGCGAGATCCGTGTGTGGGGCAGCACCGAGCTGGTCAAAACCCTGGCCGAACACGATTTGATAGACGAGTACCGGCTGGTTGTCTATCCCCTCGTGCTGGGCACCGGCAAGAAGTTGTTCTCTGACGGGTTCGCGCTCACCAGACTGACGTTGATCGAGACTCGCGCACTGGCGGCCGGCCTTCTGGTCAACACGTACCGTCCATTCCGCGCGGGCTCAGCTTGATCGCCCCTCATCGGGCATCAGCTGTGACAAGCAAGACGTGTAATTGGACATGACCTCTTCGAAGGCCAGCAGGCGCAGGCCTCCGTAGGCTGGGGCATCGGCCCAGCCAGCGATTGTGCCTTCAGCGTCGCAGAGGAGCGGTTCGCAGGTTGTTTCGGTTGTAGACAATGCAGCAATTCCCCAGGGGTGGGTGGGAACTGCGATAGTGATCTTTGCTGCCTCGAAGGTATCCCGGAGTACGTAGTGAATCACGGTCCGCCAAGACTGCAGGAACGGTGATTGCAACTGTGCAATGAGCTCGTCATCCTGGCTGTCGTACCCCCTCGCCAGGCTGGTTGAAAGTTCATCCCACTCTTGGGCATCACGGACCATCAGGTGTCCCGCACGGATGCGGGCAACGGCTTCATTCAACATCATGGCCACTCCCCCAAGCTTTCCCGCTAACGGCGGCATTCGGCCGCACTGATCGATTTACGGTGACAACGGACGGCGCGCCAGGAAGATTCCCGCATGTGACGGCCACCGAGAGTTGCCGATCTCAGCCGGAACAGAATTTCGTCTGCTCCCCCAGAACGCTTCCCGAGGCCGGGTCATTGCAGGGAATACATGCGCGCGCATGTTGTTTAACAGTATGCGCAGTCATGCAAACGGCGGACGCGCCCATAAGGAGCAATCACAATGCAGTTCGGAATCTTCACCGTCGGCGACATCGCGCCCGACCCGATCACGGGCTACACCTACAGCGAGGCAGAGCGGATTCAGAACATCATCCGGGTCGCCAAGCGTGCGGATGAAGTCGGCCTGGACGTGTTTGCCCTGGGCGAGCATCACAACCCGCCGTTCGTACCATCGTCACCAACGACGCTTCTCGCATATATCGCGGCCGAGACCGAGCGGATCATCCTCAGCACGTCAGTCACCCTGATGACCACCAACGATCCCGTGCGGATCGCCGAGGACTATGCGATGTTGCAGCACGTCGCAAAAGGGCGCCTCGATCTCATGGTCGGCCGGGGCAATACCGGCCCGGTCTACCCGTGGTTCGGCAAGGACATCCGGCAAGGTGTCGCGTTGGCGCTGGAAAACTACAACCTGCTCCACCGGCTGTGGCGCGAGGACGTGGTCGATTGGGAGGGACAGTTCCGGACCCCGCTCCAAGGCTTCACATCTACACCGCGTCCTTTGGACGACGTTCCTCCGTTCGTCTGGCATGGATCGATTCGCACGCCCGAAATCGCCGAACAGGCTGCCTACTACGGCAACGGGTTCTTCGCGAACCACATCCTGGCCCCGAACTTCGCCTTCAAGCCACTGGTCGACCTCTACCGCCGTCGCTTCGAGCACTACGGCCACGGCACGGAAGCCCAGGCAATCGTGGGGCTCGGCGGGATGTCCTTCATTGCGAAGCGCTCCCAGGACGCGGTCAACGCCTTCCGGCCGTACTACGAGAACTACCCGCTGTTCCGGGGCTCGCGGCTTGAGGATCACCTGGCCGCTACGCCGATCACCGTTGGGAGCCCACAGGAAGTCATCGACAAGGTCCTGACCTTCCAGGAGGGCTTCGGGGACTACCAACGGCAACTGTTCGCGCTGGACGGGCTGGCGCTGCCGATCGAGGTGGCCCTGGAGCAGGTTGAACTCCTGGGCACCGAGGTGATACCGGTGCTGCGCAAGGAGATGGAGGCCCGCCGTGCGCCGGACGTACCCGACGCTCCGACCCACGGGTCGCTCGTTGTCGCCAAATACGGCGACGCCGAACCACGGCAGCCGCGTCCTAACCCAAATCGGGGCGACAATCTCTCCGGCACGTCACCGTACCAGGACAGCGACCCGGCCATCGCGGCGCACTTCCCCGGGGCGTTCTGATGGACCGAACCACCCGGCTCGCGAATGTTGCCTGGGAGTCCTTATTCCGGGTCCAGGCCACGCTCGCCCTCGAATTTGAAAGCACCGGCAACTGGACAGGCCTGCTGCCCCGCGAGTACGGGGTCCTGTACGCACTATCGAAGACGCCGGACGGATTACGGATCTCGGAGCTCGGTGAGGATGCGCTTCTGTCCCAGGCCGGCATCTCGCGGCTCGTGACGAGATTGGTGGGACGAGGCCTCGTCGAACGCACTGACGACCCCCAGGATGCCCGGGCCTGTCGCATCCGGCTGACCGACGAGGGACGCAAAATCCAGCGTGACCTAGGCGCCCGACACGCCCGCCAGGTGGCCGAAGCGATGACCCGTGCGCTCGAGCCCGAAGAGCTCGCGGTCCTGTCGCAGCTTACTGACACGCTCCTGCGCGCCTGCCCGCCGATAACCAGCCAATCACATCTCAGGAAGGGCAACCGATGAAGACTCTGCACCCCGCCACCAACAATCTCGGAGCCAAGGCAACCGAGCGGACAGTGAAGCTCGCGGTCGTCAGCGCTGGTGTCAGCGATCCCTCTTCGAGCCGCCTTCTGGCTGACCGCATCACCCAGAAGGCAATCGACACGCTCGGGGAGGCAGGCATCCGGGCGCAGGTCAGCATGATCGACCTTGGCCCTCTGGCAGTGGACATCGCGCGGTCATTGGTCGCCGGCTACCCGAACGAACCGGTCCAGGCGGCGATCGATCGCCTCGCCACGGCCGATGCCGTCGTCGCGAGTACGCCAGTCTACAAAGCCGGCATCAGTGGTCTGTTCAAGTCATTCGCCGACCTGATCGATAACGACCTGCTCATCGCGAAGCCGGTGGTCCTCGCCGCCACTGGCGGTACAGCCCGTCATGCGATGGTGGTCGACGGACAACTGCGGCCCCTCTTCGCGTTCCTCCGCGCACTGCCGCTGCCGACATCGCTGTACGCGGCGCCCGAGGACTGGGGAACGACGGACCTCGGCAAGCGGATCGCGCGGGCCGCGACCGAGCTCACCCTCATTCTGCGGAGCGGCGTCACAGGCGACATCGCGGAAGAGAACTGGAACGGTTACCAGCACCAGTTCGGCGGCAACGCAACACGCGCCGGCCGCACGGCCGACGATGTCAACTTCGACAGCGACCTGATGAGACTCGCGGCCGGGGGACGTTCCAGCAGCTCCGGGGATCCAGACTGATCGATACTTCGCGGAACGGGCGCCAGAGGGTGAAAAGCTCACAAAAACGGCCACAATTCCATCCTCTGCCATTGTCAACGGCATCTTCGTCGCCAACAATGAAGCATGCCGGTCTACGTGAGGTCTCTCGAAACAGCCGTACCGCCCACAGTGCTTGTGCAACCACAGGCGCGCGACGTCTTTGCAGCTCAACCGGGCCTGACGCGCCTCGGATCCCGACTCGTCCGCACATGCTTTGATTCAGCAGCCATCGATACCCGGTTCACCGCCGTCGCCGAACTGACCCTGGACAACCATTCCGAGAACCCTGCCTTTTATGACCCGGACACCGGGCAGGTATTGAGCCCCAGCACCAAGTTTCGAAACGAGATTTTCGCGGTAGAAGCCACCAAACTGTTCATCGAGGCCGCGAAAGCCGCTGTTGGGAAATGTCCCGACATTGACTTGCTCGACATCACCCATGTCATCACCGTCTCGTGCACTGGATTCTTCAATCCCGGACCCGACTACAAGGTGGTGCGCGCCCTCGGTCTCAGCCCGGCCGTCCAGCGATACCACCTCGGCTTCATGGGCTGCTACGCCGCGTTTCCGGCGCTCCGTGCGGCCCGGCAGTTTTGTCAGGCGGATCCCTCCGCCGTTGTGTTGGTTATCTGCGCAGAGCTTTGCTCGCTCCACCTCCGGACCTCCAACGATCCGGACACCATCATGGGATCGGCAATCTTCGCGGACGGCGCGGCAGCCGCCGTCGTGACTTCCCGCGAACCGGAAGGGCCGGACCCAGTGATCAGGCTGGACCATTTCGAAACGGTCCTCACGCCGGTCGGCGAAGAAGCCATGGCGTGGAATATTGGCGACGAAGGTTTCGAAATGGTTCTCGGCACGTACGTGCCGCACATTATCGAAGAGCACATCACCGGAGCGCTCGAACCGCTACTTGCGCGGGACCCTTCGCTGGCCGGTCTCCCCTACCGGGACATCAAACATTGGGCCATTCATCCTGGCGGACGCAGCATCTTGGACAAAGTCGAGTCGAAGCTCGAACTCACCGAAGAACAGCTGATTCCCGCGCGCGAAATCCTGCGCAACTACGGCAACATGAGCAGCGCCACCGTTCTCTTCGTCTTGAAACACATCCTCGGACAAACCCCGTCGCAACGCGAGGAACGCATCTGTTCCATGGCGTTCGGGCCCGGCCTCACTGTGGAGACGGGGCTGTTCACCCGCATTTCCCCCGAACTGTGATGACTTGCCTCCCCCACCCATCCCGTTTTCTCGGCGAACGGGATGTAACCGCCGTCGAGGACATGGACCGCCCGGACTGCGAAATCGGGCGGCTCAACCGGAGTTATGCGCGGTTTCCGCTCGTCAACGCGGTGGTGTCAGGCTGGCGGGGTATCTACAGCTCGCGGATCAAGCCTTTGCTCACGACGGCGGGGCCCACCACGGTGCTTGACATCGGCTGCGGCGGTGGCGACGTCGCCCGAAGCCTCGCGCGCAGGGCCACAGCGGACGGCTACCGGCTCGAGATCACCGCCATCGATCCGGACGAACGGGCCTTCCATTTCGCAAACTCCGCACCGCCAGTGCAGGGCGTCAGCTATCAGAGGGCTCTCAGCTCGGAGCTGGTCACGGAAGGACTCAAGTTCGACGTCGTTATTTCCAACCATGTCCTGCACCATCTGACATCCGCCGAACTCGCCGATTTCCTCCACGATTCCGAACAGCTGTGCCACCGGCTCGCGCTGCACAACGATCTCACGCGAAGCCGCCTCGCCTACGCACTTTTTTGGGGGGGCTCCTGGCCGCTTGGCATTGGCTCCTACATCCACGGTGACGGACTCACGTCCATCAGGCGGAGCTACACCGCGCCGGAACTGAGTGCCGCCACTCCCCCGGCTTGGATGGTTGAACCGAGCGGCTTGTGGCACAACCTGCTGGTCTACCGGCCCGGCGAGGTCCACGATGTTTGACGTCGCGGTGGTCGGAGCAGGACCTGTCGGGCTATTCATGGCAGCCCTGCTGCTACAACTCGGGCATCACGTTGCCGTCCTGGAGCGGCGCCCGACGCCGGGCCGCCAGACCCGCGCCATCGGAATCCATCCTCCCGCGCTCGCGGCCCTCGACGCAGCGGGTGCCGCCCATGAGCTGCTCGCTTCCGGCGTCCGGATCACGCAAGGTGCCGCGTACAGCGGCGGCCGAAAAGTCGCCGACATGAATTTCGCCCGCCCGTCCGCCGAGTACCCCTTCATCCTTTCGGTTCCGCAATACCTCACCACCCAGGCCCTTGAATCCAGGGTCGTCGAGCTCGATCCGTACGCCCTCCGCCGCGGCGTCAACGTTGAGGAAGTAGCCGACGACGGCGGGTACTTGCGGTTGCGGGGACAGGAGGACGGCGCTCCAGTGGAGTTCCTGAGCCGCTTCGTCGTGGCGGCGGACGGCGTCCATTCCGCCGTGCGCGAGGGCCTGGGGCTTGAGCCACGCCTGCGCACCTATCCCGACTTCTACGTCATGGGTGATTTCCGCGATGAATCGATGTACGGCGACAACGCGGTCCTTTTCCTTGAACCCGGCGGAATCGTGGAATCCTTTCCTCTGCCCGGCGGCATCCGCCGATGGGTGGTCAGGCTCGGCGCTCCGTGCCAGGAACCCACTCCCCACGCGCTCGCCGCCCTCATCAAGAAGCGGACCGGCAGCACAGTGGACTCCGCAAGCAACACGATGATCAGTGCTTTCGGTGTTACCTCGAGGCTGGTCTCCCGAATGGTCCACGGACGGGTCGCCCTGATTGGAGACGCCGCCCACGAGATCAGCCCGATCGGCGGCCAAGGGATGAACCTGGGCTGGCTGGATGCAGTGGCACTGGCACCGCTCATCAGTGAAGCCTTGGGCACCGCAGCCCGAAATCCCTCGACGATGGAACTCGCGCACTTCGAGCGGGACCGCCAACGTGCTGCGAAGAAGGCCATCTGGCAGGCCAACCTGAACATGGCGCTGGGCCGCCCCTTGCCCCCGACGGTCCTCAGCGTACGGAATGCCTTGATAGGCCGAGCCATTACCTTGCCGGTGTTCTCGGAGCTTGTTGCCCGGAGATTCACGATGCACTAGGCCCGGTTTGCGCCCGGCCGCGACGGTCTGCAGAGTTCGTTTGAGCGGCCAGCCCACTAAGCTCAAGCCATGGACTTTGAGACCCGCCCCCTGGCTACCGGCCCGGACACGACGTTCACTGCTTCCCGGATCCGCACCGCGGTTCAGGATCTGCTCGGGCTCGAGGGCCTCCCGCCCATCGTCCAGGCCGGCCATCCGGTGCTGCGGCAACGCGCCGCGCCTTACGACGGCCAACTCGACGACACCGAACTGGCACAGCTGATCGAGCGGATGCGGGATGTCATGCACGCCGCCCCTGGAGTGGGCCTCGCAGCCCCGCAACTCGGCATCCCCCTGCAACTCGCCGTACTCGAGGACCATTTCGACGTCGATCCCATCGCTTCAGAGATCCGCGAAAGAACACCTCTGGCCTTCTTCGCGATCCTGAATCCCAGTTACGAACCGGAGGGGACTTCCACGGCGTCATTCTATGAAGGCTGCCTGTCCGTGCGCGGATTCCAAGCCGTCGTGACGAGGCATCGGAACGTTCGTCTGGAGTACCAGCGACCTGATGGATCTGCCGCCTCGGCCGGCTACTCCGGATGGCAGGCAAGGATAGTCCAGCACGAAACCGACCACCTGCACGGGGGACTCTATTTGGACAGGGCCGAACTACGGTCCTTGGCAAACGACGGCGAGTACTCCGCGAATTGGGCATACCCGGGAATCGACGAGGCACGCCTCGGTCTCGGTTTCCTTGACTCCGAGCCGAGCCCTTAGACCATGGATGATCCTGTTTCGCGCGCCGGATTTGCCGCAGATGGCAGATGCTTTGCCCACCACTCGAGGATCTGTTCGAAACGTTGACGCCGGTGATACGGCGTGCCCGAGCGCGATAGCTCGTGGTCCTCACCCGGGAACAGAAGCAGCGCAGTCTCCACGCCCTGGGCCTTAAGGGCTGCGAAGTATCGCTGGCCCTGCTCAACCGGGCAACGGAGATCGTTTTCGCTGTGGATCACCAGCGTGGGTGTCCGGACAGATGTCACGACGGCCATGGGGCTTTGGGCTGCCATCTGCTCAGCCGATGCCCCCGTATATTCGCCGCCGAAGAACCAGCCGATATCCGAGGAGCCCGTGAAACTGACCGGGTCAAGGAAGCCACGCTCGACGATCGCGGCCCTGAAGCGGTGCTCATGGCCGATAACCCACGCAGTCAGGTATCCGCCGTAGGAACCGCCCATGACACCCACAGCGTCCCTGTCCATGGACGGATACTCCTGCAGCGCGCCGTCGAGGAAAGTGAGGACATCTGCCATGTCCACGGTGCCCATCCGTTCCTTGATCGCTCTCCCGTGCATTTGTCCGTATCCGGCGGACCCGCGGGGGTTGCACATCAGTACGGCATAACCCGCCTCCGCATACACCTGTGCCTCGTCGAAAAAGGCGCCAGTGTACTGTGAGAACGGGCCGCCGTGGATGTTGAGCAGCACCGGGTGCGGGCCGGCCCCCGCAGGGAGCACAACCCAACCATGGACGGGGTAGCCATCGGCGCCAACGGCAGTGAACTCCATTGGTTCGCGGATAGTCGTCTCGGCCCTGAGCGCAGCGGAGAAATCCGTCAGTAGATGAAGGCCGCCCTGATCCAAGACGCCCACTTCGCCGGTGCTTGATCCATCGCTGACGCTCACAGCCACGATCGAGCCCGCCGCCGAAGCGCCCAACACTACCTGCGGCCGTTGGACAAGAACGTTCTTTTTCCCGTCGGCCGCCCACTCAATCAATTCCACGGCCCCGCGGCTCGTGTTGAGCGCGAGGACACTGTCATTTCCTGCAGGCTCAAGGCGCCCGGAAGAAAGGTCCTCGTTCTCGACGTCGCTCAGCATCACGGCCTCGTCTGGGCCGACCGGCATCGCATACAAGGCCGTGTTTCGAGCGACAAAGTCCACGCCGTCGTCTCCCAGGTCCTGGGCGGTGAAGAACAGCCACTCGCCGTCGCGGGATTCACGGACATCGTGGACCGCCTGCGGGGCGGCATGGGGACGCACAGCCACGGGCTCCCCTCCCCCGGCCGGGACAGAGTAAATGGCTGAGGCAATATCGGCGTCGCTCGCTTCGTGAAGCGATGCCACAAAGTAGATGCTGCTGCCGTCGCGGTTGAACGACGCCGCCACGTGATCGGCCTGCTCAAAAGTCAACTGCTTTGCCTTTGGCACCAGGCCCGCCGCATCCCGTCCAGCCTCTTTCGCCGCCCGGCCCACGGGAACCACGGGAGGTTCGGCCCCAAGCTCCGGGACTTCGACGACGAAGAGCTGGGCGGGTTTGTCCGCCGTGTAGCCGAGCCCGTTATGCCGGTACTGGTTGTCCGTGATCAGCCGGGCGTCCTCGCTACCGGCTCCCACACCGTCAACCGTTCCATAACGGCCTTCCTCCGGGACCCGTGAGGAGAAAACAATCCGACGCGAGTCCGGAGCCCAGGAGAATTCGGAAACGCCCAACTTCTGCTCCGTGACAGCCTGCGGTTCACCGCCGTCGGCCTCCACAACATAAAGCTGGGGTTTGCCCTCCGCCAGTGCCCTGACGAACGCCAACGCACGGCCGTCGGGCGAAAAAGCCGGGGCAGTGTCCCGGAATCCACGGGTGATGCGTCGGGGCGGCACCGCCGGATCGAAGGGTATGGACCAGAGCTGGCCCACATATGCGTCGGCGTCGAAGTCGGCCCGGGTCACGGACACCACGGCGCGAGTGCCGTCGGGATGAGCGGCAGGAGCAGAAACGGAATTCAGCAACGGAAGTTGTTCGGCTTTCACGCTGGTGAGCCTAGCGCCCGGCTCCGCCCCGCGGTTTGCGCCACTCCGGCCCACCGTAGGATTGTCCATATGCCTTCCGACGCCGTTGCCTCTCTGCGCTGCCCCGTCTGCCGCGGTACCCTCGGCTTGATCACCACCGGGCGTACTGGCCTGAAATGCGTATCGGGGCACAGTTTCGACGCCGCCAAACAGGGCTACTTCAATCTGCTCACCGGCAAGGGCACTCCTTTCGAAGCGGACAGCGCGGAGATGGTGGCGGCCCGCAGCGATTTTCTGGGTGCAGGCCACTACGGACCGCTGGCCAACGCGCTCGCAGAGCTGGCCGCACCCGAACTAGCCGCGCCGGGATCCCTCGTCTTGGATTCCGGCACGGGAACCGGCCATTATCTCCGCGCAGTGCTTGACCGGACTCCCGCAACGGCGATCGGACTCGATATCTCAAAGTTTGCGCTCCGCCGCGCCGCCCGGCTGAATCCCGACGCTATCAATCTGGTCTGGGACATCTGGCGTCCCCTGCCCCTCGCCGATCAGGCCGTGGATGTCCTCACCGTTGTCTTTGCTCCCCGGAATCCCCCGGAGTTCGCCCGCGTCCTCCGCCCGGGCGGCCGTGTGATTGTGGTGACTCCCCGGAGCGGACACCTCGCGGAAATTGCGGAGAGGACCGGGATGCTCAGCATTGAGGCGGGCAAAGAAGAACGTCTGGCCGAGTCAATGCGGGAGTTCTTCGTTCCCGGGGATTCGCTCCAACTCGATGTGGACCTGACGCTCACTGGACGTGACGTCGCCGACGTCGCCTTCATGGGCCCTGCAGGACACCATCTTGAGCGCGCTGCACTCGTGGCGTCGACGGCGGGAGAAACGTCCGTTCGCACCACCGCAAAGTTCGCCATCAGCGTTTTCATTGCCCCCGAGCAAGGCTCCTAACGCGAACCTTCACACCGGGCTAGGATGGGAAAACAGCGACTGTGATCTTGCTGACGGTGCAGTCCGGATCAGACCGGTTGCCGCCGCAAGTCCGGAAACAGGGGGAACGATGTTTGAATGGCTTGGAAGCAACTGGTGGGCTCTCTGGCTCACGGTGTTTCTCGCATTTGCCGTTGTAGAAATGCTGACACTCAACCTCTTCTTCATCATGCTCGGCGGTGGAGCATTGGCCGGACTTGTAGCGGACTTTGCCGGCGCGGATCTGTGGCTTCAGGTCGTTGTGTTCTGCATCGTATCCCTGCTCATGGTCGCCTTCGTCCGGCCCGTCGCCGTGAGGCATCTTCGGAAGGGCCCTTACGAGCTGGCCACCAACGTGGACCGTCTGATCGGCCAATCGGCGCTCGTGATGGAGTCCGTGAGTGCCACAGCGGGCCTCGTCAAGATCGGTGGCGACGTATGGAGCGCCCGCAGCGCCGCGGGAGTCATCGACGCCGGCCAGACAGTGCAAGTCACCAGGATCGACGGCGCGACGGCGGTAGTAGCGTCGACAGCGGAAAACAGCCCTCGCTGAGCGATCACACACAAGACCACATCAATTGCGTATCTGGGGAATGAAGGAGATGTATGGATAGCTTGGGAGGAACGGCAGCCGCAATAGTGCTGCTAGTTCTCGTCATATTTGTGATCATCGTGTTGGTCCGATCAATCAGGATCATCCCGCAAGCGCGCGCCGGCGTCGTCGAACGCCTGGGCAAGTATCAGCGCACCCTCAACCCGGGACTCACCATCCTGATCCCTTTCGTCGACCGTCTGCTGCCGCTTTTGGATCTTCGCGAACAAGTTGTTTCCTTCCCGCCGCAGCCCGTGATCACAGAGGACAACCTGGTTGTATCCATCGACACCGTGGTCTACTTCCAAGTGACGGACCCCCGGGCGGCGACCTACGAAATCGCCAACTACATCCAGGCTGTCGAACAGCTGACCACCACCACGCTCCGCAACGTGGTTGGCGGCCTGAACCTGGAAGAGGCGCTGACCTCGCGTGACCAGATCAACGGCCAGCTTCGCGGAGTGTTGGACGAAGCTACTGGACGTTGGGGAATTCGGGTTTCCCGCGTGGAGCTCAAGGCAATTGATCCACCCCACTCCATCCAGGACTCGATGGAGAAGCAGATGCGCGCCGAGCGGGACCGGCGTGCTGCAATTCTGACCGCCGAGGGTACCAAACAATCGCAGATCCTCACGGCCGAAGGCCAACGGCAGGCCGCCATCCTTGCCGCCGAGGGCGACGCCAAGGCAGCTATCCTCCGCGCCGACGGTGAAGCGCAGGCCATTCAGAAAGTCTTCGACGCCATCCACAAGGGCAACCCGGATCAGAAGCTGCTTGCCTACCAATACCTGCAGACCTTGCCGAAAATTGCTGAAGGATCGTCCAACAAACTGTGGATCATCCCTAGCGAGGTCGGCGAAGCTTTGAAGGGCATCGGAGCCGCCTTGGGAGGCACCAACGCCGCACCAGGCGTTGCAGACCTCTTCAGCGATCCTCAGAAGGCAGCTACGGAAGTCCCCGCGGAATCACATCCGCCAGCTCAGGGTCCGTCTGTCTAGGACACCGTTACTAGGCGAGGGGGCCAGCCAAGGAATTGGCTGGCCCCTCGCTTTTGTCCTCTCCGCATCGATCCGCGTATAATGGTGTATTTGTCCGGCCGGTTCAGTCCGAACGGAACATTAACGCTTAGTCAGGCGTTTCATCTAGTGATGCAACGTGTGCATTCAGTAGCCCGGGCGGCGTCAATGCGACGTCCGGCTAGCGCGGAGCCTGGCTCCGCGAACAGACAGAGGGAGTAATCATGAGCGATCGCAGCCTGCGGGGTATGCGTCTTGGCGCCCAGAGCATGGAAACCGAATCCGGAGTCGAGCCGGCACCGCGTCAGCGGGTGGAATACCGCTGCGCGGACGGGGAGCAGGTCTTCGTTACCTTCTCTTCCGAGGCCGAGATCCCCCCTGTTTGGGTTTCCAAGACTGGCAAGGAAGCGCTCCTGGTTGATGGCGAACGCCCCGTTGACACCAACGAGAAGGCAGTCCGTACGCACTGGGACATGCTCCTGGAACGCCGCAGCCTTCCCGAGCTCGAGCAGATCCTCGAAGACCGCCTGAACATCCTGCGCGAACGTCGCGGCGAACGTCGCTCGGCATAACCCCGCAGTTCTACGACAAACCGCTCTAGGACAAAAAGTCCCAAGACAAAAGGCCGGTCCGCGCTCTTCCGAGAGCGCGGACCGGCCTTTGCCGGTTTGGTCTACTTGAAGCTTGGACCTACTTTGAGACCGGGGTCTTCTTCTTGGTCAAAGCGGCCCACCGGGAGGCCAGCCCCCACTTGGTGACGTTGATCATGGCCTCAACAACGATGTTGCCGCTCATCTTGGAAGCCCCAAGTTCACGCTCTACGAAAGTGATGGGGCGTTCGACGATCTTCAGGCCGAGCTTGGCGACCCGCCAAGCAAGGTCTACCTGGAACCCGTAGCCGACCGATTCGACTTGGTCCAGCTTGAGCGCCTCGAGGGTGCTGCGACGGAACGCGCGGTAACCCCCGGTGATGTCCTTGATCTTCAGGCCGAGCATAAGCCGGGCGTAGGTGCTCCCGGTGCGTGAAATTGCCTGACGGTAGAGCGGCCAGTTCACTGTGCCGCCACCCGGAACCCAGCGGGATCCCATGGCGAGGTCTGCGCCGTCGTTGATGGCATCCAACAGCAGCGGCAACTGCTCTGGCTGGTGTGAACCGTCGGCGTCCATCTCAACCAGGACGTCGTAACCGGCCGCCATGCCCCACTTGAACCCGGCAATGTAGGCGGCTCCGAGGCCTTCCTTACCCTTGCGGTGCAGGACGTGCACTTGGCTGTCCTCGGCCGCAATTCCGTCGGCGAGCTGTCCCGTGCCGTCAGGGCTGTTGTCGTCGACAACGAGGACATCGGACGCGGGCACGGCCGCGCGCAGCCGTCCGAGGGTCTTGGGCAGCGATTCCAGCTCGTTGTACGTGGGGATGATCGTCAGGACACGCAAGAAGAGGCCTTTCCTTGATGGAGCGGTCAGTGGGCCCGTAGCAACAGCGTGGCTGGCGTTCAGGCGCAACTCTCCATTATAGGACGACAACCGGGCGTGCTCTGCACCACCTGTGCCATTCGCCACACTCTGAAACAAACGCACGGGCTGCTTGGCCGCGGGCAGGTCCACAAACCCAGGTCCAGTGCCGGCCCGCGTGTTGAACTCGAGGCCGAACCGTTTTCTGTTGCACAGTGGACCTGCCCACTACGAGTGCCGCGGTCCTGGAAAACGGGTCCGTTGACTGTTTTTGACAACGGAACCGACCGCGGCCAGACAACCAGGTATTCCCTGTGGCAGCCTGTTGAGCCTAAATGCTACGGGCTACACAAATCCTGTCAAGCAGCGCCTGACCTGCGGATTCACTCATAACCGCAGGTCAGGAGGCCTTCACGGCAGGCAAGATACTTGCAATTATGACCGCAAGGATTCGCTTGCGAAGATCTCCTGACCTTCGCGCACAGTTTGCACGCAGACGGGATCGCTCGCGCTGTCCAGGGCAGGGAGAAGTGGCGTGCGCGCCCGTGGATCGGTGGACCAGGACTGGACGCGGTCATCAGCAACCTGGACCATCAGTTCTTCAACCTCCCAAACGGCAAAGCTTGCTGGGGCTCCGGGTACCAGCTGGCCCATGAGCGGATTGCGCTGCTTGCTTGCCCTCCAACCGGCCCTGGTGTGTCCAAGGAACGCGGCCCGCGCCGAAATGGCCTGATCCGGGTTGCTGTGCTCCAAGCAAGCCCTGACACTGGCCCACGGGCGCAAAGGGGTTACCGGGCTGTCGCTTCCAAAGCACACAGGAACGCCCGTGGAGTAATACGAGGCGAAGGGGTTCATGGCTGCGCTACGCGTGCCCAGCCGCTGCTCGTAAAGTTTTCCGGCCCCGCCCCAGGCGGCGTCGAAGGCGGGTTGCGCACTCACCGTAATCGAATATCTGGCAAGCCGGGCGAGATCGTCTGCGTCCGCCATTTCCACGTGCTCGAAGCGATGGGCGGCGGAGCGGACCCGTTGCTCTCCCACCTCTGCGGCCGCAAGGTCCAAGGCATCCAACGCTGTCTTCAGTCCAGCGTCTCCAATGATGTGGAAGCCGGCTTGGATACCAAGCGTTGAACAAGCCGCAAGGTGACGGGTGGCCTCGTCGACGGAGAGGTACAGGTTTCCGCGATGACCGGCGGCGTCGGCATAGTCCGAAGTGAGGGCGGCGGTTCTGGATCCGATGGAACCGTCGATGTTCAAGTCGCCGGCCAAGCCAAGAACCGGGGCTCCCAAGCCCCCGAGAATGGATGCGGCATGATCGGCTGAAGCTGCCAGTTCCCCCCAATAAGGCAGGATCTCGGGGACGCCCGCATCACCTGCATTCCAGGCCGCGGACATCCGCAGATCCTCGACGCTGCAAATGTGCGGAGCTGCCATCTCGGCCAGCGCCACGTAACCGTTGGCAGCAGCCTCGCGGAGCGCCAATTCCTGGTACCGGCGGCGTTCTGCGTCGGGGAATTGCCTGGCGACCAAGCGTGCGGCTGTGTGGGCGGCCCTCAGGACCTGCGCAGAACCGTTGTACCCATCAAGGCCTTGGAGGTTGGCGGCGGACACCAAGGAAGACGACACAAGGGCGGAGTGTGCGTCCACTCGCGCCAGATAGACCGTGCGCCCACCGGCTGCGCGTTCGAGTTCCTCCGGTGTGGGAAGCGTCCCTTCCTCCCACAGCGATTCGTCCCACCCGTGGCCCAGCACCGAGCCGGTGGCCTCAAGACCCGCCGCGGTCCGGGCGACGGCGTCGAGCAACTCGCGCGCCGAGCCGACCCCGGACAGTCGCAGGGATTGGGAAGCTATTCCCGTCTCGGTGAGATGCATGTGGGAATCCACGAAACCGGGAGCCAGCAATGATCCCTGGAGATCAATGATTTCCATCGAAGAATCGGCAATCGACGTCGCGGCCTGTTCTGAACCGACCCAGGCAACGGTGTCTCCGTCAACCAGCATTGCCGTCGCGAAGGGATCCGCTGCCGTGTAGATGGATCCGTTCCGGTACATCGTGACCTTGCGCGGCTGGGTTTCGGCGGCGGACACGCCTGGATGGCTCATGGAGTTGCTCCTTGCTTTGAATCTGTCATGGTCAGGCGACGTTGGAGTAGGCCACTACGCCGCGACGGATGAGTTCGATCGCTTCGCGGCACATCTTGGCCTGGCGCCGTTCAAGCCCGGGAATCTTGGCCATCTGGTCCAGCAGATCGATCACTTGCTTCGCCCAGCGCACGAAGTCGCCCGCGGCAAGGTCGGTGCCACTGAGAACCTCTTGAAGGTGGCGTCCTTTGGCCCATTTGTAAATCGGCCAGACAAGTCCAAGTTCCGGCTCTGCGGTCAAGGGCAACTTGTTCTTATCCTCGACATCTTCCAGTGCAGACCACTCGTGCACCACGATATCCACTGATGTTTCGAGCGATATGGAAGGCATCTTCGGCCGTAGACCACGGTCCTCTCGCTTAGCCTGGTAAACCATGACGCTGGCCAGCGCAGCGAGTTCCGCGGCATCGAGATCCTTGATGGCACCTTGTCGAATGGACTGGGAAATCAGCAGGTCCTTTTCGCCGTAGATGCGGCGCAGGCGCTGGCCGTCCGGGCTGATGGTGACCTGGCCGCCGTCGGACGTCTGAAGGTAACCGTAACCGGCAAGGACATCGCAGACGCGGTCAAAAGTCTTCGCGATGGTATTGGTGCGTCCTTGGATCTGACGGACCAGACCGTCGGTTTCATGGCGCAGTTTCCACCAGCGCTCGGCCCAACGGGCATGGTCCTCGCGCTCGCTGCAGCCGTGGCAAGGGTGGGCACGCAACGCTTTGCGCAGGTCCGCGATTTTCTTTTCCTGGTCCGGCATGTAGCGGGCGCGGCCAAAGTCCTCGTTCCTGTTGGTCCCCCGGGCCGGCGGACGCCCTTCGCGCACCGCGTTACGCATCGCGGATGCGAGATCACGGCGGGATTTGGGCAGCTTCGCGTTGAACGACTTCGGTATGCGGATCCACGACACCGGAGCAACAGGCCCTTCGACCTCGTGGGCGCCGATCCTGTGCAGCTGGCTATCCTCCGTAAGGACTGCCGGACGCGGTTCGCGGGCGTTGGGGTCAGCATTGAGTACGACGGCGTAACCTGGCGTGCGTCCGCCGGGAACCTTGACGATGTCACCCGGCATGAGTCGTGTGAGGGAATCCACGGTCACCGACTTGCGCGCCCGGGAGGTGCTCCTCGAGGCAAACTGCTCGGCGTCGCTCAGGTCCCTTCTGAGCTTGGCGTACTCGGTAAAGTCGCCAAGGTGGCACTTCATGGATTCCGCGTAGCCGGCGAGCGACTCTTCACGGCTTCGAACCTGCCGTGCGAGTCCCACCACTGAGCGGTCGGCCTGGAACTGGGCGAACGACGATTCCAGGATCTGCCGTGCCCGGGGACGTCCGAATTGGGCAATGAGGTTGATGCTCATGTTGTATGTGGGCCGGAAGCTCGAATTGAGCGGATAGGTGCGCCGGGAAGCCAGGCCTGCGACGGCGGTAGGGTCGGTCCCAGGTTGCCAAAGGACCACGGCGTGCCCTTCAACGTCGATGCCACGCCTACCGGCCCGGCCGGTGAGCTGGGTGTACTCCCCTGCTGTGATGTTCACGTGGGCTTCGCCATTGAACTTGTCGAGCTTCTCCAGGACAACGCAGCGCGCGGGCATGTTGACCCCCAACGCCAGGGTTTCGGTGGCAAACACGGCTTTCACCAGACCATCGGCGAAAAGCTTTTCCACGACTTCCTTGAAGGTGGGTAGCAGACCGGCATGGTGGGCAGCGAGCCCACGGAGCAGACCGTCGCGCCAGCTCCAAAAACCGAGGACATCGAGGTCGTCAGCGGGAATCTCGCGGCTTGCCTCATCCACCCGCGAAGCAATGATCTGTTGTTCCCGCTCGGTGGTCAGCCACAGCCCGGCAGCGGCGCACTGTGCCACAGCGCCGTCGCAGCCCGCACGGGAGAAAATGAAGGTAATGGCAGGAAGGAGTCCTTGTCGATCCAGGCTGGCGATGATTTGTGGCCGGCTGGCCTTGCGTACCGGACTGCGCTGCTCTCCCGCATTGGATTCACGCTGGCGGTCTTGCCTGCGGCGGCTGCGCCCACCGTGCCCGAAGCGGCCACGGAAGTTCATCTGGCTCTCCGCCCTGGCCATGGACAGCAGCTCGGGGTTGACCTCGAATTCCTTTTGTGCCGGATTCCGGTCCTGCTCGCGCCGCGCCACGGGCGCTGGGGGCTCGACGGCGGTTGCCCCCGGAGCGATCTCGTCAAAGCTTGTGTCCCCCGCAAAGAGATCAACAATCTCGCGGCCAACCATGACGTGCTGCCACAAAGGGACGGGACGGTGCTCGGAGACGATCACATCGGTGTGTCCGCGAACCGTATCCAGCCACGCGCCGAATTCCTCTGCATTGGAGACGGTGGCACTGAGCGAAACCACCTGCACTTCGCTGGGCAGGTGGATGATGACTTCTTCCCAGACGGCGCCACGGAAGCGGTCAGCAAGGTAATGCACCTCATCCATCACCACATAGCCAAGATCTCCAAGGGTGTCAGAGTCCGCATACAGCATGTTTCGCAGGACCTCGGTGGTCATGACCACGATGGGAGCTTCACCGTTGATGGTGGTGTCACCAGTCAGCAGCCCCACGTTTGAGGCCCCGTACTTTGCGGTGAGCTCAGAGAACTTCTGGTTGCTCAGCGCCTTGATGGGCGTCGTGTAAAAAGCCTTAAGCCCCCGTTCAAGGGCAAGGTAGATGGCGAACTCCCCGACGATTGTCTTTCCGGCTCCCGTGGGCGCCGCCACCAGCACGCCTTTGCCTTCCTGGAGCGAACGGCACGCGTCACGCTGGAAATCGTCAAGTTCGAATTCCAGCGACTGGGCAAAGGTGCCAAGGTAGGTTTTCGACTCGGCACTCCGTTGCGCTGCGGCTTGGAAGGCTTCTGAGGGCGAAAGCGCCCCTGAATTGGAGGACATGCTTCAAGCCTAGTGGCCGGAAGTCTACAGATTCTCCAGATCAGCCGCAGGTGTTGCGACGTCGGCCGTGGCTTCCGTCTCCGCAGTAACTTTTGACTGACGGCGTGCGCGTCTCTTGTCATTCAGGATGCATATCCCGATTGCGGCGAAGAACAGCGCAAGAAGGGGGCCGGCGAGCATGAACATTGACAAGGCGTCCGCGCCGGGTGCCGCAATGGCCGCGAGGACGAACACCAGGAAGACGGTGATGCGCCACGCCTTGAGGATGGCTTTGCCGCTTAAGATGCCCGCCATGTTGACGCCCACCAGTATCACCGGGACCAGGAATGCGATACCAAGGAAAAGCAGCATATGCGTCGCAAATGTCAGGTACTGCGACGCATCGATATTGTTAGCACCGTTTTGCGGCGTGAACTGCAGCAACGCCCGCACGACGTTTGGAATGACCAACCATGCGACATAGACCCCAACCAGGAACAACGGCACCGCTGCGGCCATGAAGCCGAGCGTGTATCGGCGTTCCTTCTTGGTCAGACCAGGTGTGATGAACGCCCAAATCTGGTAGATCCAGATCGGACTGGACAGGACCAGGCCGATCTGGATGGCAATTCGAAGCTTGAAGTCGAACGGGTCACCCACGCTCGCGAAATTCAGCACCGCGGTCCGCTTAGTCTCCTGGGCGATCTTCACCAACGGATCCGACAGGCCGTTGACCACAGGCTCATAGAAGAACCACCCCGCCACGGCGCCCAAAAGCACGCCGATGGCAGCCTTAATAAGCCGATTCTTAAGCTCCTTCAGGTGCTCGAGGAGCGCCATCCGCCCTTCGGGGTTGGCTTTGCGGCCCGTCTTCGTTGCCACTACTGCTTAGCTACGGTTTGCTGGCGGAACGTCAGTGTCGTTACCGCTCCGGTTGGCTTCGGGGTAGTTGACCACTTTGCCTTCAACGGGGTCCGAGTCGTCCTTGGCCGCCGGCTTGCCGTCGTTCTTCATTTCCTTGACTTCGGATTTGATGATGCGCATCGACTGGCCAAGGCTCCGGGCCATGGCGGGCAGCTTCGGGGCCGCAAACAGGAGCAGGGCCACGATGATGATAATGACAATTGGCCAGGGGCCATCAAATAGTCGTCCCACGGGAAGTCCTTTCGTTGGAATACATCCTACGTCTAACTGAATTCGATGTCGTGCAAAGACTGGGGTTGGCCGCGTTCTGCTTTGCGCTTAACACGCTTTTGGCGACGCATTTCCTGGCGAATGGCCTTGGCCGTCACGTAATCATGACGCATCTGTTCCGGTGAGGCAAAAACGGCCACGCCGAACTCTTCGGGTGACGTTTCGCCGTCGTCGTCCGCGGGCTCCCCGAGGTGCGGGCGATGCCCGATCCGCTCCCCCGCTGCACTGAGCTCACGCACCGTAGCCATGAACTTCCGGAACAGGCGGACGCCCAGCACGACATAGAAGAGCAGCGAAACCGCAATCAGAGCGACCCATAGAAGGATCCAAGACCACCAAGACATTTGAGTAGTCTATCCAGCAATCAGTGCTTGCCTTGGGCTCATCGTCAGTATTGGGCGAGGGCGGCAGACACCCAAGCGGCAGAAGTCTCTGCCAACTCCGCGGGTTGCAGGATCCGGACCGCACCGCCGTGCTGGGCAACGAACATCGGCAACCAATCCGCACTACCGAACCGGACCTCGGCAAGCAGGCCGCCGTCAGGAAGCACCGCCGTCCGCTCGGCATAGTAGTCATCGGCCAGCCCGGCGCCCTGCCGGGTCAATTGAAGGACGACCACAACGTCGTCGTCGTTGGGCGTGAACAGTTTGACCGGGACACCATCCTCGGGGCTGGAATTCGTGGAAACCATCCGGCCGTTTGGCTCGATCACTTCGATACGGTCCAGGCGGAAGTTTCTCAGCCCTGCTTTGCTGTGGCAGTACGCCTCGAAGTACCAGGTGTTATCCAGCGAATAAAGCCGGAGGGGGTCCACATCGCGTTCCGAGACCGAATCGCGCTGCTGGGACAGATAGCGAAGGCGCAGCTGACTGCCCTTCTGGATCGCGCCGGTGATTGTCTCGAAAACCCCGGCCTCGGCTGGGGTGACGGGCGGGCCGGCCACGGCCGCGGCCAGGCGGCCAGCCTCCCCCGCAGCACCCGTGAGCTTCAAGGTCACGGACTCCAGTGCCCCGGTTTGCTCGTCTGCCGACATTCCCGCCTGGGCGGGAAGCCCACCCAAAGTGGCGAGGCCGGTGAGCAGCGCACACGCTTCGTCGACGCTGAAGCGGATGGGCCTGTTAAGCTCGAGATGCTCCCTGATGTAGACGTGCTCGTTTTCCCAATCGATATCGAACAAATCATCCGGATATCCTTCAGGACGTCCGGAGCAGATCAGGATCTTCAAGTCCTCAAGCAATTCCTTACGGCTGACACCGAAGCGATCCGCCACCTCCTGAATCGGCAGTCCTTGGTGGTGCACGAGGAAAGGGACCAACTGCAGCATGCGGTTGAGTTGGTCCTCCGAAGTCCGCTTGCGCGCCCGCGGCGCCGGTCCGGCGTCCGGGAAACGGGCCTCCACGACGGGGCTCGACGCGAACGCAGCGGCAGCCTCAAGGCGGCGGATCACGGCATCCCGCAGCTCGGGAGGTCCGGCCACGAGCACATGGGGACCATAGGAGGCCAGTTCTTCCGCGAACAGCTCGCTGTCCCGAAACTGCACGGAGACGCGATTCCTGCCCGCTTGGCGGCCGCTGTTGCTGGAAACACTTACAGCGCGCTTGCGGAGACCCAGCAAGCGGCCTTCGGCAACGTCGAGTTGGGCCTCCTGCAAGGGAAGTTCATTCAGGCTGTCCAGCTCGGCGCGGGTATCAAAGCCAGGAGGAATCTCGCAATGTTCCGCTGCCTCTACCTGAACTTCGCTGGTCATCCGGGACAGACGGAAGAAGCGTTTGGCCTTCCGGTCTCTGTCGAAGCCCACCAGATACCACTGGCCGAAGCGACTCCCCAGGCCCCACGGTTCTACGAGCCGGTGTTCGTCCTTGCCGGTACTCGCGGCACGATAGCCGAAACTGACGGGGTGCTGTCCATTCATTGCCGCGATGATGTCGTCAAAAGCCTGGCCCGCCGGCTTGATGCGCGGCTGGACGCCTGCCGGAAGTTCGACGTCGGCAAGGTCGCCGGAAGCATGCAGCTTCCGCAGCGCGCTGGCCGCGGCGGTGCCCAGTGCTGCGCGTTCCCACAATTGCGCGGCGAGAAGCAAGACCGTACCCTCCGAGGGCGTCAGCTTCACATCCGGCAAGCGGTTGGATACCTTGCCGATGCGGTAACGCGTGGATGCGGGATCGTCGGAGCCGAATCCATGGGCAAAGAGCGTTTCGATTTCGAAACCAAACTGCTTCAGGTCCGCCTTGTCCCGTTCAAACATGCGGCCGAACGCGACGTCGCTGTCGCCGGCGTCGTGGTAGACCTTGTCCCTGAGTACAGCCCGGGAGAGCCCGTACTTTGTGTTCAGGAGGGCGATCAAAAGGTTCAGGAGTCGTTCGGTACGTGATGCGGACACGATTGCAACGTTACTAAATTCCGCCGCCAAAGGCGGAAGGCGCGTCAGCCGCCGGATTGCTCCGGCCGCTGACGCGCCTTCTTATGCTGTGAAACTTAGTGCTGGGGAACCTAGCGAACTGCCACGAGATCCACAACGAAGATCAAGGCTTCGTTGGGCTTAATAGACGCGCCTGCGCCACGGGAACCGTAGGCCAGCTCGGAGGGGATTTCCAGCCGACGGCGGCCGCCGACCTTCATGCCGAGCAGCCCCTGGTCCCAGCCCTCGATGACCTGGCCGACGCCGACGCGGAAGTCCAGCGGCGCTCCACGGCCCAGGAGGCGTCGAATTCTTCACCCGTGGGACCAGGCAACGCCCACATAGTGGGTGGAGACGGTGTTGCCGGCCTGAGCCTCGACGCCGTCCCCGACGATGATGTCCTTGATAACGAGCTCCGTAGGGACCTCGCCCTCCGGGAAGTCGATTTCCGGCTTCGTGCGGTCGTAATCACGCTGACCAAATGACATGGGTACTCCTCAAATGATTGTGATGTGCGGGGGTTGTGAAAGGTTACTGGGCGCCCAGGATGTCCACGACGAAGACCAGATCGCCCGTGGGCTGGCCCTGGGATGCGGCGGCGTCGCCATACGCGAGGGCCTTGGGGATAACCAGGAGGACACGGGAGCCTACCGTCTTGCCGGCAAGGCCTTGCGTCCAGCCCTTGATGACGCCGTTCAGCGCGAAGCTAGCCGTCTGGCCCTTGTCGTAACTGGAGTCGAACTTCTTGCCATCAGCCAGGGTCACGCCGACGTAGTTGACCGTCAATGTGTCGGTCTCCTTGACGACTGCGCCCTTGCCCTTGATGAGGTCCATGGGAGATAAGGGCCGTCGGTGCCTTCGCCCCGTCAATGGAAATCTGCGGAACGCCCTTGTCATCTACCTTGACCGTAGGGAGGCCTGCGGGCGGAGTGACGGTATCGCCCTCGGGCTTGGCCAGGGGCTTGACTGCGTCCTTGACGCCTATGACCTTGAAGACCACCAGCTGTGTTGACGTTGCCGCGGCTTCTGCGGTCGCAGCGGTTCCGGGCACGGCGAAAGCGATGTCGGCTCCCACCTTCGCACCGACCAGCGCGTTGTAAAGGATGGCGCTGCCTGTCTTGAGCTGGTCGTTCAGTTCCACGGGCTGGGACCCAGAGGGAAAGGTGTCGTCAAGTGTCTTGCCGTCTTTACCGTCGACGGCAACGTAGGTGATCTGCGCCACTTGGCCGGCTTTCACTTTGTCACCAGTGCCGTCGCTCACCATTTTGATGGTTGGCTGCGTCACGTCCAGCGGTTTGGTGAAGTCCAAGCCGGGTGCCTTCTTGTCTCCATTATCGGAGACCTTGAGGGAATCCAGCTTGGCCACTTCGCCGGCGGACTGACTTGTGGGCTCCGGAGCTGCTGCCGGGGTTCCGCCGCAGGCGGTGAGCAGCAAGATGCCGGGGATAAGAATTGCTAGTAGACGTCGCACAAATTGAACTTTCGTCGGGGCAAAAGGAGGGCACGGCCGGGCCAGGCTCGGCCATGCGCGTAGAGGCCCGGTTAGAGGCCAACGTCAAGAATAACCCGTGAAGCTGGGAGTCAGCTCATTGAGTCCAGCAGGGCGTCCACCCGTTCGTCGACGCTGCGGAAGGGATCCTTGCACAATATCGTCTGATGGGCGCGATCGTTCAACTTCAGATGGACCCAGTCCACGGTGTAGTCGCGGCCAAGTTCCTGGGCCCGCCGGACGAAGTCGCCGCGGAGTTTTGCCCGGGTGGTCTGCGGCGGCGCATCAACGGCATCCTTGATGTCCGTATCCGCCACCAATCGCCTGGCCGCGCCACGGTTCTGGAGCAGGAAAAAGAGTCCGCGCTTGCGTGAAATGTCGTGATACGTCAGATCCAGCTGGGCGATTCGCGGGGAGTCAAGGCCGATTCCATGGCGGCGCATGTATCCATCCATCAGCTTCTTCTTGATGGCCCAGTCCACTTCCGTGTCGATTCCGCTGGTGTCGCCACTTTCGATGGCGTCCAGGGTGCGCTCCCACAAATCCAGGATGAGCGGCACGTGGGGGTTATGCGCTCCGTTTGAAGACACAAACGCGCTGACCTTGTCGAGGTACTCACGCTGGATATCCAGGGCCGTCAGTTGCCTGCCGTTGGCAAGGCGCACCAACGCTTTGCCGCTCAGATCGTGGGAGATTTCGCGGATACTGCGAATGGGATTCTCCATGCGCATGTCCCGCATGATGACTCCGGCTTCAATCATGCGCAGGAGCAGATCCACCGTTCCCACTTTCAAAAGCGCGGTGGTTTCGCACATGTTCGAGTCGCCCACAATCACATGCAAGCGGCGGTAGAACTCGGCATCTGCGTGTGGCTCATCACGGGTATTGATGATGGGGCGGGACCTCGTGGTTGCCGACGATACGCCTTCCCAAATGTGGTCTGCGCGTTGGGAAAACGCGAAGGTGGCCCCGTGAGGTGTCTTCAGGACCTTGCCTGCACCAGCGATCAGCTGCCGCGTGACGAGGAAGGGAATCAGTATTTCAGCGAGCCTCGAGAACTCGCCGCGGCGCGGAATCAGATAGTTCTCGTGGCTTCCGTAGGAGTTGCCCGCAGAGTCGGTGTTGTTCTTGAACAGGTAGACGGTTCCGTTGAATCCCTCTGCGGCGAGGCGGGCCTGGGCTTCGTCCACAAGGTCGTCGAGAATGAGCTCGCCCGCCCGGTCGTGGGCGATCAGTTGTGCGAGGTCGTCACACTCTGCCGTGGCATATTCCGGGTGCGAGCCGACGTCCAGGTACAGGCGTGACCCGTTGGTCAGGAAGACGTTGGAGGACCGCCCCCAGCTCACGACTTTGCGGAAGAGATACCTGGCGACTTCCTCGGGGGCCAAAGGCCTCGAGTCCGGACTCGAATACGAAATACCGAACTCGGTTTCAATCCCGAATATTCTCTTATCCATTTCAGGCCTCCCCTGCCAGCAACTGCGTGATTTCTTCGGCCCTCAGACGCCGGAAGGCCCGCCGGGACCCGCGTCCACTCTCCGGGCTACGGTCCAGCACTGCTGCCTCCACGGCCGTTCCGGGCAGGGCCTCCACCTCCTTGTCGGTCGCTAGTGCCTTGACTGCCAAACGCAGTGAACCAGCCAGGTCAAGCTCTGCCTTCCAGCCACCGGCCACGGTCTCCGCAACCTGCTCGGCCAAGCCGCCCATGACCACGAATCCGTTCTCATCCGCAATCGAGCCGTCAAAGGTCAGCCGATACAAATGGTCCTCGGCCTGGGTCCGCCCGACCTCCGCGACGGCGAGCTCCACCTCAAACGGCTTCTGTTCCGCGGTGAAGACGGCGCCGAGGCTTTGCGCGTAGACGCTCGCGAGCCCGCGGGCAGTGACGTCTTCCCGATCGTACGAATAACCGCGGACGTCGGCGTAGCGGACGCCCGCCTGCCGAAGGCTCTCAAACTCGTTGTATTTGCCGACGGCAGCAAAAGCGATCTTGTCATAGATCTCACCGATTTTGTGCAGGGACGGCGAGGGGTTTTCCGCCACCAGGGCGATGCCGTCGGCGCAACTGATCACGACGACGGAACGGCCCCGGGCGATCCCCTTCCGCGCGAAATCCGCGCGGTCCTTCATCAGCTGCTCGGGCGAAACATAGAACTGCTGGGTCATGTCAGGCCTCCCGTCCGGCGACTGCGCGCGATTCAATAATGGATGCCGCGATCATCGCTAGCTCCCTCTCGGGCACGCGGCGTGCACCGGCGCGGTTGACTGTGTACACCACCGGCCAGAGTTGGCGGACCGGATCCGGGCCGCCCGTCGCGGAGTCGTCGTCGGCGGCGTCATAGAGGGCTTCGACGGCGACGGAGACAGCTTCCTCTTCGGAGAGGTTCGGACGCCACAGTTTCTTCAATGCGCCCCGCGCGAATACGGAACCAGAGCCGACCGAGTGGTGCTCCAATTCCTCGTATCGTCCGCCGGTGACGTCGTAGGAAAACAGCCGTCCCACGCCGGCTACCTGATCGAAGCCCGCGAAGAGCGGGATTACTGCGAGGCCCTGCATGGCCATGGGAAGGTTTCCCCTGATCATGGCCCCAAGCCGGTTCGCCTTGCCGTCCAAACTCAGCAGCGTGCCTTCGATCTTTTCGTAATGTTCTAGTTCAACCTGGAACAAACGGGTGATGTCGATCGCGAGGCCTGCAGTTCCGGCAATGCCCAGGACGGAGTACTCGTCGGCCGGGAAGACCTTTTCGATGTGCCTGCTGGCAATCACATTGCCCATTGTGGCGCGCCGATCCCCCGCCATCAGGACACCACCGGGATAGCTGAGGGAAACAATCGTGGTGGCGTGCGGGACCGGTGGAATCTGCCCCGCGGGCAATGCTTGATTGAAAGGAAGGAGTTCAGGCCAGGAGCGTTGCAGATGCTCTGTGAACGAGGACGTGGCTTGGGTGGCAAGGTGGCCGGCTGCTGGATCCTGCATGGCTGCGCTCCTTCGACTCTGACATCCGATGCCCGGCGGCCTCACGCCGGCCGGGCCCTGAGATTAGCTGGGGGCTGCTTACTGGCCGCCCTTTTGCACAAATGCCCGGACGAACTCTTCGGCGTTCGATTCGAGTACACCGTCGATTTCGTCGAGGAGATCGTCTACGCCCTGCGTGGCGACCGAAGCCTGAGCCTCCGGCGCGGCGGGCGGTGCCTCGGGTACGTCAGCCTCTGTCTCGACGTCGCGCGACTGCGGTTGCTGCTGCTCCTGAGCTGCCATTTTCCTTCTCCATTCTGTCCATCCCCGGCGACGGGGACTTCCTGTAATGCCATACTGCCACGGGGCGGGCCGCGCCGCTGCGGTTTTGCGGACCCGTTTAGCGGCCTTTCCCCAGCCGCGCCTTCAGGCGGGCGGGGCCGGGTCCAAACCGAGCAATTCACGGAGAAAAGCACCGGCTGTGGCGTGCTTCTGAAAGAGTTGGCCGGTCAGTGCCTTCGTTCCACGAAGGGGTTCCCGCGTGGGCACCCGCTGGAGTTTGCCGATGCCGGGAACGTCGAAAATGACTGAGTCCCAGCTGGCGCCGACCACATCCTTGCCGAAGCTGGACACGCACTTCCCGCGGAAATATGCCCGGGTGTCCGAAGGCGGCTCAACCACCGCCCGGCTGATGGCGGCGTCGTCCACGATCTTCTGCATACGGTCGCGGGCAAGCAAGCGGTAATACAGGCCCTTCTCCGGCCTGACGTCGGACCATTGCAAATCGACCAGTCCCAAGCGGGCGTCGTTCCACTCCAACCCGTCGCGGTTCCGGTAGCCCTCCAGGAGGGACATCTTCGCTAGCCATTCCACGGAAGACGCTGCAGCTCCAGGGTTGCTCCCCAAAAGCCCCAACGTTGACTCCCACCGGTCCAGGACCTCGCGGGTATGTCCGTCTCCGCTGAACGAATCGGAAACCCCGGACTCCTGGGCAAGCTTGGCAGCGGCCTCGTAGTACATCCACTGGATATCCAGCGCTGTGACGCGGCGCCCGTCAAGAAGCCTGACCGTGGCGGTTAGGGACGTGTCGTGGCTGATGGCCTGGAGGCCCGCAACGGGCTCATGCACCTCGATCTTCGGAGCTTTGCCGGCCTCGACAAGGCTCAATACCAAGGCCGTGGTGCCGAATTTGAGGTAGTTGGACACTTGGCTTAAATTCGCCGTCGCCAATGATCACGTGCAAACGCCGGTACTTGTCCGCCGTCGCGTGAGGTTCATCACGGGTGTTGATGATCGGACGCCTGATGGTGGTTTCCAGTCCTACCTCGGCCTCGAAGAAGTCCGCACGCTGGCTGATCTGGAATCCGGAAACAGAACCGTCCTGACCCTTGCCGAGCCTGCCAGCTCCGCAAATGACCTGGCGTGTCACGAAGAACGGCGTCAGACCCCGGACAATGTCCCCGAAAGGCACGGACCGCGGCATGAGGTAGTTCTCGTGCGATCCGTAGGACACCGACTTGTTGTCCGTGTTGTTCTTGTACAGGTTGATGGCCGGCAAATCGGGATCCGCCGCCACTTTCCGAACCGTGGCTAAGGCAACAAGGTCACCGGCGGCGTCCCACGCAACGATGTCCCGCGGATTCGTGACCTCAGGACTGGAGTATTCCGGATGGGCGTGGTCAACGTACAAGCGCGCCCCGTTACCGAGGACCATGTTCATCAGCAGCGACCCGGACTCGTCACTCCCATCGGCTTCGAGTTCCTGGCGCCCGTACGCCAGCGCGACTGCCTCGGCGTCGAGCACTGGAGGCCTGTCCGTGAGCTGGCTGGGATCTGCGGCACTACGCTCCACCGTCCAGCCACGCGCGTCGTGCAGGGGTTCTTCGTCCGTATAGTCCCAGCGCGTTTCAGCGCCCCCGGCCGCCCGCTGCCGCGTCAGGTTCGCATAGGCCTGGATGATGCGCGCTGACATCATCGTTGCGTTCGCCCCCGGCGCAGAAGGCGCGTGGATGCCGTATTCGGTTTCCGAACCCATGACCCGCATGGCCCCGCCCGCGGGAAGTTTGTCCGAGGGCAGGCCTTCCGGCCGGGCCGTCACAGGTACTGGCCGGTGTTGGGAGTCGTTTCGATCGACTTCCCGGGCTCCTGGCCTGCCTTGCCCTGAACGATGGTCCGAATGTACGTAATGCGTTCGCCCTTCTTGCCTGAGATGCGTGCCCAGTCGTCCGGATTGGTGGTGTTGGGCATATCCTCGTGCTCGCGGAATTCGTCGACGACGGCGCGCAACAGGTGATCGATCCGCAGGCCCTTCTGCTGGGTCAGAAGGAGATCCTTGATGGCATACTTCTTGGCCCGGTCCACGACGTTTTGGACAACCGCACCGGAATTGAAGTCCTTGAAGTAGAGCATTTCAGTGTCGCCATTGGCGTAAGTGACTTCAAGGTACTCATTGGACTTTTCCGTGGAGTACATGGCTTCAACCGTGCGCTGGATCATGGCGTCCACCGTGGCCTGGACGTCGCCGCCGTGCTCGGACAGGTCCGTTGCATGGAAGGGCAGGTCGGTAGTGATGTACTTGGCAAAAATGTCGGCTGCCGCTTCGGCGTCGGGTCGCTGGATCTTGACTTTCACGTCCAGCCGGCCCGGGCGAAGGATGGCCGGATCGATCATGTCTTCGCGGTTCGAGGCACCGATCACGATCACATTGTCCAACCGCTCGACGCCGTCGATCTCGCTCAGGAGCTGCGGCACGATGGTTGTTTCGACGTCGGAGGAGACACCGGTGCCGCGGGTCCGGAACAGAGAGTCCATCTCGTCGAAGAACACCACCACGGGACTGCCGTCCGACGCCTTTTCACGGGCGCGGGCAAAGATCAGGCGGATATGGCGTTCCGTTTCACCGACGTACTTGTCGAGGAGCTCAGGACCCTTGATGTTCAGGAAGTAGCTCTTCAGGTCCACGTTGCCGGCCCGTTCAGCAGCACGGGCCGCAAGCGAGTTCGCAACGGCCTTGGCGATCAGCGTCTTACCGCAACCCGGAGGGCCGTAAAGCAGGATGCCCTTGGGAGCCTTGAGTCCGTGCTCCCGGTAAAGGTCCGGGTGCAGGAACGGCAGCTCGACGGCGTCGCGGATCTGTTCGATCTGTGGGCCAAGTCCGCCGATGTCCTCGTAGGTAATATCCGGGACTTCCTCGAGAACGAGATTTTCGACTTCTGCCCGGGGAACCTTCTCCAGGGCATAGCCTGTGCGGGAATCCAGCGACAATGCATCGCCGACGCGAAGGTGAACCTTTTGCAGGGCGCCGGAGAGCCTGACAACCCGCTCTTCGTCTGCCCGGCCCACCACCAAGGCGCGGTCGGTGCCCAGCATTTCCTTGAGCGTGACGAGCTCGCCGGCCCGCTCGTATCCCAGCCCGGTCACCACAAGCAGCGCCTCGTTGAGAAGGACTTCCTGCCCTACGGCCAGCTGGTTGATATTCACCAGCGGGCTGACCCCCACGCGCATCTTGCGCCCGGCGTTGAAGATATCCACCGATTCTTCGGTGGCCGCCTGGCCCGTGCTGCCCGCGGTTGGTTGCCGCTTGGGGTTGATCTGCAGGACAGTCCCGAAGCTGTACGGCGGTTGCCCGTCCTGTTCGAGGGCGCCTTTGAGCCGCAGGATTTCGGCCTTGGCTGTTTCCAGCATGGTCACGAGCTTGGTGTTGTTCTGCGTAGCGGCGGCCAGCTGACGGTCGATATGGCGCAGCTTGTCGCGAAGGATGTTTATCTGGCGTTCCGCGACGGTGAGCTCACCAGACGCATCCACCGGCTGGATGACCCCACCACCGTGGCCCACTTTTCCTTCAGCCACAGCCTTGTTCGATGGCTCCTCAGGGCTTGTCCGCCCGAAGTCATTGTTCGACGTATCCACGAAGCACCAGCTCCTTCCCGCTTTCTATAAATAGACCTTAGCCCTCAAAAGCGTTGGGAAACCTGTGACATCCGGAATGCGGACTAGTTTTTGATGTTTGGCTCGTCCGAGGGCGAGGGCTCGTCCTTGACGTTGGTGCCCGCGATCGCGTCACGCGCCGCACGGCGCAGTTTCTTGTCAGAAACGGCCCGCTCCCCTACAGCCCCGGGTGTCCACGCGTTCAGGTCCTCTTCGCTGAACTCCGTCTTGGAAGGACGGCGCTTGACGGAGATTCCTGTTACACCGTCCGCGAGGCGGCGGGTCACCAGCAGGAAGCCGGTGTGGGCCACCATGCGGTGGTCCGGCCGGACGGCAAGTCCCTCGAGGTGCCAGCCGCGGACCATGGACTCCCACGCGTCCGGCTCAGTGAACCGGCCGTCGGCGCGAATGGCCTCGGCAGTACGGGAGAGCTGGGTGACGGTGGCAACGTAGTTGATCCACACGCCGCCCGGGGCCAGGACCGTCGCGACGGCGTCGAGGCATTCCCAGGGAGCGAGCATGTCCAGCACGACCCGGTCCACGGAGCCGGGCTCTTCACTGCGGACAACTTCCTCGCTGGAAATCCCCCAGGAGATCTTCCAGGCAGGGTGGGGACCGCCGAAAATGGTCTCCACGTTGCCCCGGGCAATGTCGGCAAATTCTTCGCGGCGCTCGAAAGAGTGCAGGTAGCCGCCGTCGCCCACTGCACGAAGCAGGGAGATCGAGAGGGCACCGGAGCCCACGCCGGCTTCCACTACGCGCGCACCCGGGAAGATGTCGGCCATGGTCACGATCTGGCCGGCATCCTTGGGGTAGACCACCGCGGCACCTCGGGGCATGGACAACACGAAGTCGGAGAGCAGCGGCCGGAGCGTCTGGTATTGCTGGCCGATGTTGTTGGCCACCACCGAGCCGTCAACCTTGCCGATGATTTCGTCGTGGTTCAGGAAGCCGCGGTGCGTGTGGAAGGCTCCGCCTTCCTCCAGCGTGATGGTATTCATCCGCCCGCGTTCATCCGTGAGCTGTACCCGCTCACCCACCCGGAACGGCCCGCGCCGCCGTGCAGCACCAGTCGGCTGGATGGCAGGGTTGGCGGCGCCGATGGCCGTGTAGTTGGCGGCGGTTTCGCTGCTCATGAGTGTGTCCTCGCTCCTGTACGGCTTGGCCGTCAATTGTTGCCGCTGTTACTGCTGTTACTGCTGTTACTGCCGGGGGGCGCGCTGTGCCGGCCTGCTTATTTCTCGACCGGCAGGTAACTCTACCGGGAAGGTACTACGGGCGCCCGCTCCGGCGGGCTTCTTTACCTGTAATGGCTGTCACTACGGCCTGCTGCCGCAGCAGGCCAATGACTGTGCCGGCTTCGTCCACAACGGCGTACTCGCCGCCGTTGAGCTGGGCCAAGTATTGGATCAATTCCTGGCCATTGGACGTCATTGGCACGTACGCGCCCTCGGCGAGAGGAGTTGAAACGGCTGTGACCAGTGTCGCGTATATCTCTGAGGCAGGCACGCCTGCAACAGCGGCAGGATCGACAAGACCTTGCGGCCGCCCGTCGGGTCCGCAGATCACGACGGCGGGAAAACCGCGGGGCGCCACGCTGAGGACATCGGCAACCGTGGCTGAATTCGGAATCCCGACGGCGGGTTCCGCCAGGGCGGCTGCGCTCACCAGGTGAAGCCGACCGCGGAGCGTGGCGTTCTTGATGGCACCCGAGGCACCCATCCAGAGGAAGCTGCACACCAGGAAGGTGATGAGCACGGTGGACAGATCCGGGGTGCCCCCGCTTAGCAAAGGCAGAGCGATGATCCAAACACCCAAGACGATCGCGATGACCCGCCCGGCCCAGCCTGCCGCCACCGTTCCCTTTTCCTGGCTGCCCGTCACTTTCCATACCGCGGACTCCACCAAACGACCACCGTCAAGGGGCAATCCGGGGAGCACGTTGAAAATGCCGATCAGCAGGTTGGCGGCCATGAAGATGTTCGTCAGCGTGTCTGCTACCCCGGTGAAGGTATCGGCTGCGCGCAGCAGCCAGGTGGCCCCCGCAAGGACGAAGTTCGCTGCGGGCCCCGCCAGGGCAACCACCACGGACCGGCCGGGGGAAGCGGTAAAGCTCTCAAACTGCGTGTGCCCACCCCAGAGGTTCAGGACGATCCTCTCCGTGGGCCATTTGAAGGCCTTGGCGCTCAAGGCATGGGCAAGTTCATGGACCAGCACCGAGAGCGCAAGGAGAACGGCATAGGCGAAGGCAACAAGGTAGGCACCTAGCCCCAAGTAGGGATACCGGGCGAGCACCAAAGGGCCGAATGCGATGACCGTGAACGCCGCGATGATGAACCAGGAATAAGCCAGGTGGAGATGGGGATGCCTGCAATGCGGCCGAGGGGGATCCCATCCTTACGGCCGCCGCGGGCGCTGTGTCCGCCGTTCCGGGAAGTGCTCACCTAGTTTGCCTGTCCGAGGAACGCCCCAGCCGGCACGTTGGCCGATGCCCGCGATGCCACGAGCGCTTCGAGGTCGGCCATTCCGTGCCCCAGGAGGGTGTCCCACGTAGCGCGGCGCGCGTCGTCAGGCAGCGGCATCTGGTGCGGAATTCCCACAGTGACCACGCCGGAAGCTACCGCGGAGGCAACCCCAGGGACGGAATCCTCGAGGGCGACGCAATGGTCGACCGTCAGCTCGGGGTCCGTTTCCCCGAGGCGCTCGACGGCAGTGAGGTAAGCCTCCGGGTGGGGCTTGCCTTGGCTGACGGTGTCCCCGGTGATAAGGAACTCAAAGTACGGTTTGGGAAGGCTGGCCACGACTTCCCGGGCCATGGGACCTTCGGACATGGTCACAAGGGCGCAACGGACGCCGGCCTGGTACAACTCGTCAAGCAGTTCCCGGGCGCCCGGGCGCCACGGCACTTCGAGGCGCAGGCGCTCGGTGACCTGGCCGCTCAAGGTATCGACAATTTCGCGCTTTTCCAGGTTGACGCCTGCCGCCTGGAGGATGCCGGCGGAGTGCATCAGCGATTGTCCTACCAGCTGCATGGCTTGTTCATGGCTCCAAACGCCACCGTGGGACTCTACGAGGGCGCGCTCTGCGGCGATCCAGTACGGCTCGGTGTCCACGAGGGTGCCATCCATGTCCCATAGCACGGCTTTGAGGAGGGGCTGGGTGGCTGAGGCATGCATGCAATCAAGTCTACGTGGAACGAACGGAGGCAATTGCCGCGCTACCCCCGCGGCGAAGTGTGGCCACGCTGGTCCTCTCAACGCCATGCATGGGTGGCTGTCTTGGACGTAGGGTGAGTGAATGAACAGTTTGGACGGAGCCCCTGACGGACAGGTCACAACACCCGAGCCTGAGCGCCTTCTCCAGCCTGTAGCCGAGGGCCAGCGCATCACTGTGATGCTTGCGGCTTTCGAAGGCTGGAACGACGCCGGCGAGGCGGCCAGTGATTCCCTGCACTACTTGAACAAGTTGTGGCAAGGGAAGAAAGTAGCGTCCGTTGATGCGGACGACTACTACGACTTTCAGTTCACCAGACCTACCGTGCGGCGCAACGCGGCCGGGACCCGGAAGGTGAAATGGCCTTCCACACGCCTTTACAAGGCCAGCGTCCCTGGAAGCAATGTGGATGTGGTGTTCGTGCTTGGCACAGAGCCTTCCTACCGCTGGCGCGCCTACACGGCTGAGCTTCTGGTGCACGCCGAAACTCTCAAGGTCGACTACGTTGTGCTGATCGGCGCACTCTTGGCTGATGTACCGCACAGCCGCCCGATCCCGGTCAGTACTACCACGGACGACGGCGGATTGCGGCAGCGCTTGAATTTGGAGGCCTCGCAGTACGAGGGCCCCGTCGGCATTGTCGGCGTTTTGGGTGAATTCGCCCTGCTCGCGGGGCTGCCCACGGTATCCCTTTGGGCAGCCGTTCCGCATTACGTCGCCCAAGCGCCGTCCCCCAAGGCGCAACTGGCCATCTTGAATAAGATCGAGGACCTGCTACAAGTACCGCTCGATACCCACGCCCTCAGCGAGGAATCCGAGGCCTGGGAGCGTGGCGTGGACGAGTTGGCTACCGAGGACCCTGAAATCGCCGCGTACGTGCGTCAGCTTGAAGAAGCCAAGGACACGGCTGACCTGCCGGAAGCGAGCGGCGAATCCATCGCCCGCGAATTCGAGCGCTACCTCAAGCGCCGCGGCAGGCCCGAAAGGGACTAGAGCTCGACGCCGAGCAATCCGTTGACGGCGTCGCTCACCAGGGCGGCGTCCAGAGCACTTGGCGTGTCACCGGAGTGGTCGCTGAGTGCTGCCGCTGCCCAGGAGTCAACGGCCGCGATAGCGCCGGGAGCATTAAGATCATTCGCCAGTTCCGCGCGCATCCGGGTCAGAAGTTGTGCCGCGGTGCCCTCCGGTGCAACGTCCCTGGCCGCACGCCATGTGCTGAGCCGTTCCTTTGCTTGAGCGAATCCCTCGTCGGTCCAGGACCAATCGGCCCGGTAGTGATGGGCGAGGATTGCCAAGCGGATTGCGGCGGGTTCTTCGCCCGAGGCGCGGAGTTTGGACACGAGCACCAAGTTGCCCTTGGACTTGCTCATTTTTTCCCCGTCCAGGCCCACCATTCCAGCGTGGGCATAGTGATGTGCTAAGGGAACGCCGCTGAGCGAATAAGCGTGTCCCGCGCCCATTTCGTGGTGCGGGAAGACGAGGTCCGAGCCGCCGCCTTGGACCGTGAAGGGCGCCGGCAAGTACTTCTGGGCGATGACCGTACACTCAATGTGCCAACCAGGACGTCCGTCGCCGAGGCTTGCGCCGGGCCAACTCGGCTCACCGTCGCGGGCAACGCGCCACAGCAAAGGATCGAGGGCGTTGCGTTTGCCGGCACGGCCTGGATCGCCACCACGCTCCGCGAAAAGTTCCAACATTTCAACTTCACCGAGCCCCGAAATGTCCCCCAGCGTCCACGCATCCGGGCTGTCGGAGCGTTTGCCGGCGGTCTCGACGTCGTAATAAACGTCGCCGTCGGGCTGGCCGTCGGTGCCGTGCACGCGGTACGCGAGGTCATCCGCGATCAACTTTTCAATCGCAGGCACGATCATCGGGATGGCCTCGACGGCGCCGATGTAGTGGTTGGGAGCCAGCACGTTGAGGGCGTCCATGTCGCTGTGGAAAAGCTCAATCTGGCTTGCTGCCAACTCACGCCAGTCGACGCCGGTAGCCGTGGCGCGCTCCAGGAGGGGATCGTCGACGTCAGTGACGTTCTGGACGTAGGCAACCCGCTGGCCGCCGTCCCGCCACGCCCGGTTAAGCAGATCGAAAGCGACGTAGCTGGCCGCGTGGCCCATGTGGGTGGCGTCGTAAGGAGTGATCCCGCAGACGTACATGGATTGCTCGGCGCGTGGCTCGAGGTCCACGAGGGCTTTGAGGGCGGTGTCGAACAGCCTGAGTTGGGGCATGCTGCCGGGCAGTTCAGGCACAGGGCGGGAGATCCACGATTTCACAGCCTCAACCATAGTGCTAGGCACTGATGACATTGAAACCGAGCAGGATATAGAGGGCGAGTCCCAGCAGGATGCGGTACCAGACGAAGACACGGTAGCTATGGGTGGAAATGAACTTGAGGAACCAACCGATGATGACGAATCCCACAACAAAGGCAATGACCGTGGCCAAGGCTGTCTCCGGCAGGCCGAACGGACCCGTGATTCCTTCCTTGGAGACCACTTTGTACAGCTGGTAAAGGCCGCTGCCAAAGACCGCAGGGATTGCCAGCAGGAAGGAATACCGCGCGGCGGCTTCACGGGTGTAACCCATCAACAGGCCTGCGGTGATGGTTCCTCCGGAGCGGGATACGCCAGGGATGAGCGCCATGGCTTGGGCCAGCCCGTACAGGATGCCGTGCTTGTAGCTCAACTCGCTCAGTTCACGTTCCTGCCGACCCACCGCGTCGGCAACCGCAAGGATCATGCCGAACACAATAAGCATGGTGGCCACGATCCACAGACTGCGGAGGACGGATTCGATCTGGTTCTGGAAGAGCAGGCCGAGCACGATGATGGGCAGGCTGCCAAGGATGACCAACCAACCCATCCGGGCATCCGGATCGTTCCTGGAGACCTTGCCCCGCAGGGATCCGAACCAAGCCCGCACAATCCTGACGATGTCCCGCCAGAAGAAAACGATCACCGCGGTCTCGGTACCCAACTGCGTAATGGCCGTGAAAGCAGCACCGGGCTCCGCCGCATTGGGCAGAAACGAGCCGACAATTCGCAGGTGTGCACTTGAAGAAATCGGAAGGAATTCGGTAAGACCCTGCACCAGGCCGAGGAATGCTGCTTCTATCCAGTTCACGTCAATAGACCCTACGTCATGAACGGGCCGAACTCCCCGTAAGCTATCAGCTATGCAGCAGCGTTACGTCGGCAACAGTGGGTTTCGGGTGTCCACCCTTTCGTTGGGCACCATGTCCTGGGCGGAAGAAACAGACGAACAGGATGCACGCGAGTTGCTCCATACCTTTGTTGCGGCAGGCGGCACCATGATCGATACCGCGGCCTCTTACGCGGGCGGACAAGCAGAGGCTCTTTTGGGCTCCATGCTGGGCGACGTCGTGGCCCGCTCGGAGCTTGTCATTTCCACAAAAGCCGGCGTCTCGACGTCGGACGGTCGCCGCAGGGTCGATGCCTCCCGCGGCTCCATGTTGTCCTCACTCGACGCCAGCCTCGCCCGCCTGGGAACCGACTACGTCGACATCTGGTTCGCCCAGGCATGGGACGGCAATGTTCCGCTGGATGAGACACTTTCCGCCCTTGACCTTGCACTGCGGACGGGGCGTGCACGGTACGTCGGTATCTCCAATTACAACGGCTGGCAGACAGCCAAAGCGGCCGCCGTCGCAGGATTCACCATCGTGGCCAACCAATCTGAATATTCTCTCTTGCACCGGAGGCCTGAAGACGAGGTGGTGCCCGCCATCGAAGACGCAGGCCTCGGACTCATGGCTTGGGGGCCGCTCGGCCGCGGAGTACTCACCGGGAAGTACCGCGGACAGATTCCCACCGAATCGCGCGCCGCCGAGGGACGCCTGAGCGGCTACGTCGAAAAGTACCTCGATGCGCGTGGCGGACGGGTGGTCGAAGCCGCAGCCATGGCCGCGCGTGGTTTGGGACGCTCCGCCGTCGACGTATCCCTGAGCTGGCTGCTCTCCCGGCCGGGCGTATCAACCGCAGTGGTAGGCGCACGGAACGCGGTTCAGCTGAAGGAACTGCTCGATGCCCAGCTGACTCCTCTCCCCGCCGAAATCTCGCGGGCGCTCGAGGACGTTTCCGCCGTCTAGGGCTGGCCCTACTGGCTGATCTATACTGGCTGGTCCTACTGGTCCAGGATCTCGAGTTCGTCTTCATCGAGGAGTTCGTTACTGTCCTCGTCGTCATCGTCATCGTCGTCGAACACCTGAAGTGGTGTGACTTCCGAGTAGGCCTCGTATAGTGAATCCTCATATACCTCAAAGGCATCTGCGACGGCGAAAAACGCTGCCTCTACAGTGGGATCTCCTTCGCCCCTGCGGGCGGAAGCGGCAATCAGGTGCTCTTCCAAGGCAGCTGTCAGTGACTGAAGCGCGACACGCGGATCGATGCTCATGACTTCACGTTAGCCCGAAAAAGACGAAAATGGAGAGGGATGAGAGAACAATTTCTAAGCAGCTCGGTGGAACGCCAACGGGACTATGCACGGCAGTACGAGTACCTCGTACTGACTGTCAGCCCTGACGATTCCCTGCCCGACGCGCGGCGTCGGCTCGTGGAACACTCCGAGTACGGCAAGTGGGAACTGGAGCGCAGCATCCTCTACATCGGCGGTGGCCGCCGTTTTTGGTTGCGCCGCAAAGTGCTCAACGTACAGCGCACCGTGTAGCGGATCCGGACTTCGAGTTCAGCCTTCGAGGGGGCCGAGCCACGCATTGGCGATGGTGTTGTGTGCCGATTCATCATTGGACGGATGGAAGATCCCGGCCAGGACATCGCGGTAGAGCCGTTCAAGCTCGGATCCGCGGAAGTAACTGGAGCCTCCGGAAACCCGGATTGCAAGGTCCACCATGGTCCGGGCGTTCTCCGTGGCGCGCACTTTGAGGCCGACGAACTTCGGAAACCAGTGGGCTCCATGGTCAACCAGGGCATCCACGTCACGGGCAACTGACGCCAGCTGGGTTTGGATGGCATCCATGGCCATGGCGCCGTCAGCAACCTTCCAGCGGATGTCCGGGTCTTGCGCGAAGCTCCGGCCTCCGTATTTGGCGGAAGTCCTGCGTTTGGCTGCCTCAACGGCCAGGGCGAACGCCCGTTCTCCGATACCCGTGTATACGGCGGCTAACAGGGTTTCGAAACACGCGAAGATCGCGAAGATCAGGGGATCCCCGTTCGGTCCCACGGGCAGTTTACGGAAGATGCGCTCCGGCGGTGCCACCGCGCCGCGGAGGACCGTAGTGTTGGATTGGCTGGCGCGCATGCCCAGCGTGTCCCAGTCATCCAGTGTTTCGTGGCCTGCGTCGTCGCGACGGATGAAGCCGAAGACCAGCTCACCCTCCCCCTGCCGCGCGTCGCTGTCCTTACCGAAAATCCCGAGGCGGGTCCAAGCCGGTGACAGGCTTGTGAAGATCTTCCAGCCGGTGAAGCTGTACCCGCCGTCGGGCAGCGGTTCAGCCGACGTGCCTGAGTCAAAGAGCATGGAGTCATTGCCGGCCTCCGAAATGCCAAACGCGAAAATCTCGCCTTGACCGGCTTCCTTGAGGACAAAACCGAGCGAATTGTCGCCGCGCTCCGCCAGGACATGCGCGACGCCGGTCCAGACGAGGTGCATGTTGACGGCCAACGCGGTGGCCGGAGCTGCCGTCGCAAGCCGCCGTTGAAGCGCAGCCGCCGCTTCGAGTCCGAGCCCCCATCCGCCGTCGGGCCCGGAGACGAAGATCTTCAGGTAACCGGCCGCGGCGAGCTCCGCCAGGTCCTCATGGAAGAACGAATTGTCCTGATCGTAACCGGCGGCGCGGATCTTCATGCGTTCCAGCAGTTCGTCCGGCAGGATCTCCTCGGGAGTCAAGGCATTCTCCTTAGTAGTTGCTGAGCAGGGTGTTCAGTACCCGTGCTCCGAACTGGAGGGAATCGGCCGGGACGCGTTCGTCAACGCCGTGGAACATCCCCGTGAAGTCGAGTTCGTCCGGCAACATGAGCGGCGCGAATCCGTAGCCGGTGATGCCGATCTTGCTGAGCGACTTGTTATCGGTGCCGCCGGACAGTGTGTACGGCAACACCTTGGCTCCCGGATCTTCCGAGTGGAGGGCATCGATCATCGCATCCACCAGGTTGCCGGCAAACGGAACCTCAAGCGACACGTCGTCGTGAACGTAGCTGACGTCCACGCCCTCTCCCGCGAGCCGCTTGATGGTTTCGAAGACGAGTTCCTGCTGGCCGGGCAGCGTGCGGCAATCCACGAACGCCTCGGCGGATTCGGGGATGACGTTGTGCTTGTATCCCGAGCGCAAGAGCGTGGGATTGGACGTGTTCTGCAGTGTGGCGCCGACAAAGCGCGCTACCGTGCCGAGTTCCTTCAGCAGGGTCTCGGGATCGTCCGGATTGAATTCGACGCCGGTCAGTTCAGTGACGCCGTCCAGGAACTGGCGCGTGGTGGGCGTGAGTTCGATCGGCCAGCGGTACTCCCCGATGCGGGTGACGGCTCCGGCGAGGCGGGTAATGGCGTTGTCCGTGTTAATCTGCGAACCGTGCCCGGCCCGGCCGTGTGCCATGAGCCGCAACCAGGAAATACCCTTCTCCGCAGTCTGGAGGAGGTACGTCCGCTGGCCGCCGATCGTCGCGGAGAAGCCACCCACCTCGGAGATAGCCTCCGTGGCTCCGTCGAACAACTCACGCCGGTGTTCGACGGCGTAGCGCGCGCCATAGTTGCCGCCGGCTTCCTCGTCCGCGAAGAAGGCGAAGATGATGTCGCGCTTGGGTTTGCGTCCAGTCCGGGCGAAATCGCGCATGACGGACAGGATCATGGCGTCCATGTCCTTCATGTCCACGGCACCCCGTCCCCAGATGAGCCCGTCTTTGAGTTCGCCGCTGAAGGGGTCCACGGACCACTGGTCTTTGAGCGCAGGAACAACGTCAAGGTGGCCGTGAACCACCAGGGCGTCGGCTGAAGGATCCTCACCCGCCATGCGCGTCACTACGCTTGCCCGGCCGGGAGCCGACTCAAAGATTTCAGCGTCCAAGCCAACTTCACTGATCAGAGCCGCGGCGTATTCGGCTGCAGCGCGCTCCCCCGGCCCAGAGCCGTCGCCGTAGTTGGAGGTGTCTATCCGGATAAGTTCCTGGCAGATCCGGACTACTTCGTCCTCGGGTCGGATATCAGTCATGGAACTCTCCTTGCTGGCTGGGATTCATGTACTCCGGCAGGCAGGCGTCGTAGTGCGGACGCTCCCGCGCGCTTCCCTCAGCCTACCCACCGGGTGCCGGTTTAGCCTTGCGTCTTTTCGTGTTTTGACCCGGATTGGCGCGGACTAATTGCCGGCCCCTGGCCTCGCTAGGAACCGGTTTTTTTATTTCCCAGAATCCGTGTTAGAGTTTTTCTCGCTGCTTCGGAGGAAAGAGAAGCGCCGAGAGGCGCAGAACGAAGGCCCCGAACACCACCTGCGCGGGTGGCGGAATGGCAGACGCGCTAGCTTGAGGTGCTAGTCCTCGAAAGGGGGTGGGGGTTCAAGTCCCCCTCCGCGCACAAATACAAGGTCCGGAATCGTAATGATTCCGGGCCTTGTTTGTTTAATATGAATTTGCAATTTCGGCAATTGTGCGGCGTTCATCACAATTATCAAAGTGACATTTCCGGAAATTCACTCAGGGCCACCGACCAGGCCCCTTCGAACGGCGACGGCGGCCACCCAAGTGGGCGGCCGCCGTCGTGATCGGTCCTTCAATGCTGAAACTGCAGCACTTGAAAACTACAGCGTTCGAAAACTACAGCGCAGTCACGGACCCGCTGAAGTGCTTCCTGCCGCTCCTTGGATTCCAGGCGACATAGTCCGAGCGCGCCCACGTTCCTGCCGCAGAGTGCACCGTGCCGATTTCGAGGGCCACCCGTGCCGGGAGGAACACCGGTGCTTCGAAGTTCACGTCCCAGCGGAATGCTTCAGACTTCACCGAACCAACGTCGGCCAAAGCCCGGGATGCAAGATACATGCCGTGTGCGATGGACCCCCGCAGACCCAGTGCCTTGGCCGAGAGGACGCTGAGGTGGATCGGGTTGAAGTCTCCGGATACCGCGGCGTAGAGGCGACCGGTATCAACACCGAGTTGCCACACGGCCGTCGGTGCCGGAGCCGTGAACTCTCCGGGGGCACCGGCCACCGTCGATTTGTCGACTCCCGGCAGGAACACGCTTTTGGCCAGGGTAGGTCGAAACGCCTCGCCACAGCATGTCCCCATCGCCGCTGGACCGGACCTCGGCCACAACGTCCAACTGGGTCCCGGCCCGGTGGCCGCGCATGTTCTCGGCCCAGGACCGGATGTCGAGCGCTTCGCTGAACTGCACCGCCCGCAACTGCTCCACACGGTTCTTCAAGTGGATCATTCCCAGCAGCGGAACCGGGAAGTCGTCCCGATTGAGCACGCTCATGGCGACCGGGAATGCCAGGGCGTGCATGAAGCCAGCCGGCAGAACGTCACTAGCCTTCTCGCCGATCAGGTGCTGGTATGCAGTCAGGTTCCCTACATCGGCCTGCACCCCGCGTACCTCATGACTCCCCCGAGGCAACACGTTGACCGCCTGGAACCCGAGTACCCTCCTGCGTGCCGCTGTGGCCGCCGCATTCACATACAGCTTCGAAAGCGATGGCAGGTCCCCCAAGATGAGCGGTTGTTCCGTAGTCATGCACCCACCAGGTTCTGTCCGCAGACCCTCAGAACTTCGCCGGAAATCCCGGCTGCTGCGTCCGAAGCGAGGAAGGCGATCGCCTCCGCTACATCGCCCGGTTGGCCGCCCTGCTGAAGCGAATTCAGCCGGCGGGCCACCTCCCGGGTAGCGAAGGGGATCCGTGCCGTCATCTCGGTCTCAATGAAACCCGGAGCGACGGCGTTAATGGATCCGCCACCCTCTGCCAGGAGCGGCGCAGTGGCGCGCACCATTCCGATCACCCCACCTTTGGAAGCGGCATAGTTGGTCTGCCCGCGGTTTCCCGCGATACCGCTCGTGGAGGCCACCGACACAATCCGGATGGCCTTCCCGAGCTGCTCGGAACCCAGCAATGCCTCATTGATTCTTAGCTGCGAGGCTATATTGACGCCGATGACGGAGTTCCAGCGGGCCTCGTCCATGTTGGCCAAAAGCCTGTCCCGGGTGATGCCGGCGTTGTGGATGACGATGTCCACGCCGCCATGGCGTTCGATGGCATGCTCGATGATCCGGGTCCCCGCATCCTCCGCCGTGATGTCCAGTTGGAGCGCAGTGCCGTGGACCTCATTGGCGACAGCAGCAAGGTGTTCACCTGCCGCGGGGATGTCCACCACCACGAGCCTGGCGCCGTCGCGGTACAGCGTCCGTGCGATCGCCGCACCGATTCCGCGGGCGGCACCGGTGACTACAGCCACCTTGCCCGCCAGCGGTTTATCCGCGTCGGCCGGAAGCCGGCCGGCGCCCGTGGTGACCGTCAGGAACTGTCCATCCACGAACGCGGATCGACCGGACAGGAAGAACCGCAGCGCACCCAGTGTGCTTGAGCTGGTGGTGCCGGCGCTGTCCGCAAGAAGTATGCCGTTGGCTGTTGCGCCGGCCCTGAGTTCCTTGGCGAGGGACCGCAGCAGCCCGTCAACACCCTGGCGCGCCGCGGCAAGAGCCGGGGCGGCCGCGGAAGCGGAGGTGCGGGAGATGGTGATGACTCGCGCACCACGCGCCAAGTCGCGGAGCGATTGTGCCGCCGTGAGGACAGGTTCAGCGAGACCTTCCGGGCGTTCGACGTCGTCGAGCACCAGGATGATCGCGCCGAGCTTTTCCTTGGGCAAAGCATTGCGCCGCACATCCAAGCCCCAACCCACCAGGGCAGCAGCCAATTCGTCCGCGCCGCCAGTGGTGCCCGCCGTCTTCCCGTTCCCGCTCCCCAGCAAGAGCACCGGACCGGGAACCAGCGGCTCTCCCGCCTTGTACCTCCTCAGCACGGCGGGCTGGGGCAGACCAAGCTTCTTGGCCAAATCCTTGCCGAAACCCTGACTGACAAATTGTGTGTACTTGTCCGTCATGCCGGCTACCGCCCTTCCGGAGCAGTGTATGCCTCAAGGATCGCGACGACGCCCTGTCCCCCGGCAGCACAGATGGAAATGAGGCCACGGGCCGGACGGCCATCAACAGGTCCGTTCTCGTGGAGCATCTTCGCCAGCGAGGCGACAATGCGTCCGCCCGTGGCCGCAAAGGGATGCCCTGCGGCGAGGGATGAACCATTGACGTTCAGCTTGGCGCGATCGATCTTGCCAAAGGCGCCGTCCAATCCCAAACGGCTACGGCCAAAGTCCTCGTCTTCCCAGGCGGCGAGCGTGCTCAGGACGGTGCCAGCAAAGGCCTCGTGAATTTCGAAGAAGTCAATGTCCTCGAAGGACAGCCCGTGGCGGGCTAGAAGCCGTGGCACAGCAAATGCAGGAGCCATGAGGAGCCCGTCCTTGCCGTGGACAAAATCGACGGCAGCCGCTTCACCGTCGACCACGACGGCCAGCTTGGGCAAGCCGCGGGCATCAGCCCATTCCTCGGTGCCCAGCAGCACCGTTGAGGCGCCGTCGGTGAGCGGAGTGGAGTTGCCGGCTGTCATGGTGGCCTCCGCCCCAAGACCCTTGCCAAAGACCGGCTTGAGGGTGGCCAGCTTCTCCATGGACGTGTCCGGCCTGAGGTTCGAATCGCGGCTCAGTCCGCGGTAGGGAGTCACGAGGTCGTCAAAGAAACCACGCTCGTAGGCTGCGGCCAAGTTGTGGTGGCTGTTGAATGCGAGCTCATCCTGGGCTTCGCGGCTGATCTTCCATTGGGCCGTGGTCAGCGCCTGGTGCTCACCCATGGACAGGCCGGTCCGCGGCTCTCCGGTGTTCGGGGCATCCGGAGCGAGGTCCTTGGGACGCAACCGCGAGAGAACCTTAAGCCGTTCAGGCAGGGACTTCGCCCGGTTCAGGTCGAGCAGGACTTCCCGTAGTCCCTCGCTGACTGCAATGGGGGCGTCGGACGCTGAGTCGACGCCGCCTGCGATGGCCGAGTCGATCTGACCGAGCTTGATCTTGTTCGCCAGGCCCAGGACGGTTTCAAGGCCGGTGGCGCAGGCCTGCTGGAGATCATATGCGGGCGTCTCGGCCGACAGCGCAGAGCCAAGCACCGCCTCGCGGGTCAGGTTGAAATCGCGGGAGTGCTTCAGGACAACCCCGGCTGCAACTTCACCGATCCGCTCCTCCTGGAGCCCGTAACGCGCGATCAACCCGTCCAAGGCCGCTGTCAGCATGTCCTGGTTGGAGGATTTGGTGTAGGCGCCGCCGGTCCGGGCAAAGGGGATCCTGTTTCCACCCACCACCACGGCCTTGCGCGGTGCGCTCGGGCCGGCGGGGGTTTCCTGTGGTGCGCTTGCGGAATGTGCTGCAGCAGGCATGCGTTTCTCCTCATGATCACGTCGGGTTACTGATACCCAGCGTACCTGATACGCTGAGTATCGTGAACATCCCCAGCCCAGCACTTTCTGCAGGCCACGACGGCGCGACCCAGCACCTCGCGGACGGCGAGGTTCCCGCCGTCGACGGCCGTGCCGCCCGCTGGCAGAACCACCGTGAGGAGCGTCGCCGCGAGCTGATCAAAGCCGCGCGCAAAGCGGTCCACGCACTGGGCAGCGACGCTTCCATGGAGGAGATCGCGACCGCGGCAAGTACATCCAAGTCTGTGTACTACCGGTATTTCGGGGATAAAGCCGGCTTGCAGCAGGCCATGGGCGAAGTAGTGCTGGGACAAATGCAACGGCGAATGAAAGAAGCCGCAGAGAGCGCGCAGACTCCCCGCGAAGGCTTGCTGGCCATGGTCTCCGCTTATCTGCAGATGGCAGAGTCCAGCCCCAACGTCTATGCGTTTATTACCCGGCTCTCGCAAGGTGAACCCTCAGCCCAGGACGCCATCGCCGCATCCGGGGCACTTGGCCACTTCTTCGAATCGATCACGGCGATGATTGCCCGGCCCATGAGGAAACACCTGGGTGCCGAAAAAGAAGCTCTCATCGATTACTGGCCCACGGCAGCCATCGGGCTGGTCCGCAATGCCGGTGAAATGTGGCTCGGCAGCCCCTCCTCCCCCGCGAAGCCCGACCACGCGACCATGGCGGCGCAGATCACCGACTGGCTGTGCGTGGGCATCGCCCCGGAACTCAAGACCAACTCCGCTGAATACCAGCAATGACTCATCGGTTATTCGGAACCAAAGAAGGAATCAACATGACTGAAGTAGTGGACCGCACCCGCCCCGGCACCCGGGAAACTGCCAAAGCACCTGAGGGCACCGGGCCCGCAATGCCCGGTGTTGACGTAGCGGAACTTGGTGAACTGCTGCTGGGCAAGTGGGCCCACATCCGCCGCGCCGCGCGCGACGTCGCCGGACGCCCCGAGGTACACAAGATCGAAGGTTTGACGCACACCGAGCACCGCAAGCGGGTGTCCGGGCAGTTGAAGTACCTCGTGGACAATAAGGCTGTGCACCGGGCGTTCCCGGCCAGCCTGGGCGGTTCGGACGATCACGGCGGCAATATCGCCGGCTTCGAGGAACTCGTCACCGCCGACCCTTCACTTCAGATCAAGGCCGGCGTCCAGTGGGGGCTGTTCGGTTCCGCCGTCATGCACCTGGGTAACGAGGAACACCACAACAAATGGCTCCCGGGCATCATGAACCTGGACATACCCGGCTGCTTCGCGATGACCGAAACCGGCCACGGATCCGATGTTGCCAGCATCGCCACCACGGCCAGCTATGACGAGGCCACCCAGGAATTCGTCATCAACACGCCGTTCCGCGCGGCGTGGAAGGATTACATCGGCAACGCGGCCACGGACGGCCTCGCCGCCGTCGTGTTCGCCCAACTGGTGACCCGAAACGTGAACCACGGGGTCCATGCGTTCTACGTTGAGCTGCGGAACCCGGACACCAAGGAATTCCTGCCCGGAATCGGCGGCGAGGACGACGGCGTCAAGGGCGGACTCAACGGCATCGACAACGGCCGCTTGCACTTCAGCAATGTACGGGTTCCGCGGACCAATCTGCTCAACCGCTATGGCAACGTGTCCCCGGAGGGCGAATACTCCTCTCCGATCGCCAGCCCCGGACGTCGCTTCTTCACGATGCTCGGCACGCTGGTGCAAGGTCGCGTTTCCCTCGACGGCGCCGCTGTGGCCGCGAGCAAGGTAGCCCTGACTACCGCCATCCGATACGCCACCGAGCGCCGCCAGTTCAACGCCTCCTCCCCCACCGATGAAGAAGTCCTCCTGGACTACCAACGGCACCAGCGCCGCCTGTTTAGCCGCCTGGCCACCACCTTCGCGGCGAGCTTTGCACATGAGCAGCTGCTCGAGAAGTTCGACGACGTCTTTTCCGGCCGGCACGACACCGACGCCGACCGGCAGGACCTTGAAACCCTCGCCGCAGCCCTCAAGCCTTTGAGCACCTGGCACGCGCTCGACACCCTTCAGGAATGCCGCGAAGCGTGTGGCGGCGCCGGATTCCTCATCGAAAACCGCTTTGCCTCGCTCCGCGCGGATCTGGATGTCTATGCCACCTTCGAGGGCGACAACACCGTACTTCTCCAGCTTGTCGCCAAGCGCTTGCTGGCAGACTATGCCAAGGAATTCCGCAATGTCGACTTCGGCATTTTGGCCCGCTTCGTGGTGGCCCAGGCGGCCGACGTCGCCATCAACCGCACCGGGCTGCGGCAAGTGGCGCAGTTCGTGGCCGATACCGGATCCGTCCAGAAGGCAGCCCTGGCCCTGCGTGACGAAGCGGGCCAGCGCACACTGCTGACCGACCGCGTGCAATCAATGGTGGCGGAAGTGGGCTCTGCCCTGAAGGGTGCAAACAAGCTTCCGCAGCACCAGGCAGCCGCACTGTTCAACCAGCACCAGGACGATTTGATCGACGCGGCCCAGGCACACGCCGAACTCCTGCAGTGGGAAGCATTCACGGAGGCCCTTCGCAAGGTCAGCGATCCGGGAACCCTTCAAGTGCTGACCTGGCTTCGCGATCTTTTCGGCCTCTCGCTCATCGAAAAGCACCTGTCGTGGTACCTCATGAACGGCCGGCTTTCCATGCAGCGCGGGCGCACGGTGGGTGCCTACATCAACCGGCTCCTCATCAAGATCCGTCCGCACGCACTGGACCTGGTTGAATCCTTCGGCTACGGTCCCGAGCACCTTCGGGCGGCCATCGCGTCCGGCGCCGAGAAGGAGCGGCAAGACGAAGCACGCGGCTACTTCCAAGCACAACGAGCCAGCGGAAAGGCTCCCATCGCGGAGAAGGCCGCCCTCGCGCATAAGGGGAGGAAGTCCAGCTAGCATCCCGCCGTGACCGGCCGGTAAACATTTGCCGAATGCTTAGCCGGCCGGGACTCCCTTCAACGGCCAGGACTCGCTTTAACCACGACGACGGCGCCACACCCCACGCGGGGAGTGCGGCGCCGTCGTCCGTTTTCTACCGAACTGACTCGAGGACTGAACGGTAGACCTCGAGGGTTGTTTCGGTAATCGATTCCCAGGAAAAGTGCTGCTCTGCCCGGACACGGCCTGCAGCACCCATGACCTTGGCGCGCGCAGGATCGGAGACTACTTCATTGAGGGCTGCGGCGAAGTCTGCGACAAACTTCTCCGGATCCAGGGGGGTTCCGGTTCCGTCTGTGACCTGTTCCAGCTCCACGAGGAGTCCCGTTTCGCCGTGCTGGACCACTTCGGGAATTCCACCGGTAGCGCTCGCCACGACGGCGGCACCGCACGCCATGGCTTCGAGGTTGACGATGCCGAGCGGCTCATAGATCGACGGGCAGGCGAAGGCAGTGGCATGACTGAGGACCTGGATGAGCTCGTGGCGGGGAAGCATACGCTCAATGAGCAGCACACCCTCGCGCTTGCTCTGCAGTTCCTCGATAAGCCGCGCGGTCTCAGCAGCAAGTTCCGGCGTGTCGGCCGCGCCCAAACACAGCACCAGTTGCACGCCCTCCGGCAGGCTCGCGGCCGCCCTCAGGAGGTAAGGAACACCCTTCTGGCGAGTGTTGCGCCCTACGAAGACCACGCTTGGCTTGGCGGGATCGATGCCAAGCGCGCGGATCGCGTCTTCGCCTTCGTCCGGCTGCCACATCTCGACGTCGATGCCGTTATGGACCACGCGGACCTTGGCGGGATCCACGTTCGGATAGCTGCGGAGGATGTCCTGCCGCATGCCGTGCGAGACCGCAATGATGGCTGCTGCGGCTTCGTAGGCGGTTTTTTCAACCCATGACGACAGGGCGTAACCACCGCCCAGCTGCTCTGCTTTCCAGGGCCGCAGAGGTTCCAGGCTGTGGGCACTAAGCACATGGGGAATGCCGTGCAGCAGCGACGCCAAGTGGCCTGCCATGTTGGCGTACCAAGTATGGGAGTGGACCAGGTCCGCTCCGGCGATGTCCGGCACGATGCGCAAATCCACCCCGAGCGTCTGGAGAGCGGCATTGGCCGCCCCCAGATCTTCCGGTGTGGAATACGACGTCACCGTCGCCCCGTGGAACTCTGCATCGCGGGGCGCACCAAAGGCCCGCACCTGCAGCTCCACGTGCTTCGCCAAGACGCGGCTGAGCTCGGCAACATGTACGCCGGCCCCTCCATAGATTTCGGGTGGAAACTCTTTAGTCACAATGTCTACGCGCACGCTTCCTAACGTAGTCCTTCCGGAGTATGTGTTCTAGTGTGAAAGGGTCCGGCAACCCGGGCTTTTTTCGGGGGCTACAAAGACGTACAGGGAGAGCAAACACCATGGCGTTGAAGAAAGTATTGTCAATAGTGTTGGCTGGCGGCGAAGGTAACCGCCTCATGCCACTGACGGCAGACAGGGCCAAACCTGCAGTGCCGTTCGCGGGGGGCTATCGTTTGATCGATTTCGCTCTCTCGAATCTGGTCAATTCCGGGTACCTGCAGATCGTGGTGCTGACTCAGTACAAGTCGCACAGCCTTGACCGCCACATTTCCGAGACTTGGCGCATGTCCACCCAGCTGGGGAGATATGTGGCCTCGGTTCCGGCACAGCAGCGCGTGGGCAAGAGCTGGTTCCTTGGCAGCGCCAACGCCATTTACCAGTCCCTGAACTTGATTCACGACGCCGACCCCGACATCGTCGTTGTGGTCGGCGCGGACCACGTGTACCGCATGGACTTCAAGCAGATGGTGGATCAGCACATCGCCAGCGGGGCCAAGGCCACCGTGGCGGCCGTCCGCCAGCCGCTGAACATGGCCAACCAGTTCGGGGTCATCGAAGTCGACAAGAACGATTCCCAGAAGATCTCGGCGTTCGTCGAAAAGCCCGCTGAAACGGAAGGCCTCGCCGCCGATCCCTCGCAGTTCCTTGCCTCCATGGGCAACTATGTCTTTGACGCCGATGCCCTGGTGGAAGCCCTTCGCATCGATGCGGAGCGCCTGGACACCAAGCACGACATGGGCGGCGACATCATCCCCTATTTCGTAGGGCAGGGCGAAGCCGGCGTCTATGACTTCACGCTCAACGACATTCCCGGATCCACCGATCGGGACCGTACCTACTGGCGCGACGTAGGTACTATCGATTCCTTCTATGACGCCCACATGGACTTGATTTCGCCGGTCCCCGTGTTCAACCTGTACAACTCGGAATGGCCCATCTACACCCGGCAGAGCATTTCACCGCCGGCCAAGTTCGTCCGCGGCGACAACAACACGGTTGGCACGGCCTTGGACTCGATTGTGGCCAGCGGCGCAGTGATTTCAGGCGGGATCGTCGAGGGCTCGGTCCTCTCCAACGACATCTATGTGGGCACGGCCAGCAGGATCCAGGATTCGGTGTTGATGGATAAAGTTCGCGTAGGCGAAGGCGCTGTGGTGTTCCGGTCAATCGTCGACAAGAACGTCAAGATCCCCGCTGGTGCGGCCATCGGACTGGATGCTGACCTGGACCGTGCCCGCGGTTTCAAGGTCACGGAATCGGGAATCACGGTGCTCTCCAAGGGCCAGCTGGTGCCCGAGCCGGATGCCGCCGAACTTGCCTTGGCGGCCGATTACCGGCGCTCGGTACCCCAGGCGATCAAGGCCGCGACGGAAAATTTCCCGGACATCCGGGATTCCGCAGAGAAGGTCACGAAAATTCAGGCTACCTCGGTAGAGGTCTGACCGGACCACACAGAACGAGATCAGCCCGGGCCTCCCCGGTGGCACCAGGCGTCCAGCCTGGGGCCACCGGGGAGGCTTTGCTGTTCCCGACCCTGTAAAATTGAGCCAATGAGCCCCGCCGATTTGACGCCTGAAGAGATCCAGGCCTGCCTCAAGGTCTTGAATACCATCCACGCCTACGACGAGGAGCACCCAGACTACGTCGCCATCCGGCGTGCCACGGGGAAGATGTTCAAGGCCGTCAAACGCCACCGCCGTGTGACCAAACGGGACGAGATCGCCGAAGCGGACCGCGCAGTCCTCGCGATGACTGCCACCGCAGCCCCGGACAGGATCGACGACGAGACCCGCGGCAACAAGCTCGCAACGTCTGCCACCGGTGAAATCGCGGGCCACCTCCTGCGCTCCAGGCCGTGCTACATCTGTAAGCAGCACTACACGCAGGTAGACGCGTTCTACCACCAGTTGTGCCCTGAATGTGCAGCCTTCAGCCACAGCAAGCGTGACGCCCGGACCGACCTCAGCGGCCGCCGCGCCCTGCTCACGGGCGGGCGCGCCAAGATCGGCATGTACATCGCCCTCCGCTTGCTCCGCGACGGCGCACACACCACCATCACCACCCGTTTCCCCAAGGATGCGGCGCGCCGCTTCGCCGCCATGGAGGACAGCGGGGACTGGCTGCACCGGCTCAGGATTGTGGGGATCGATCTCCGTGATCCTTCACAGGTCATGGCCCTCACCGACTCACTCAACGAGGCCGGTCCGCTCGACATCATCATCAACAACGCCGCCCAGACAGTCAGGCGTTCCGGGAATGCGTACAAGCCACTGGTAGATGCCGAGGACGAGCCGTTGCCGGAAGCCCTTCAGGCAGCCAACGGCGGTCCGGAACTGGTCACTTTCGGCCACGCCCACGACAAACATCCCCTGGCTATCACCCAGAGTGTCACGGAACATCCGGTGCTGGCAGGCGATGCGATTACCTCGCTCGCCTTGTCCGCGGGATCGGCATCGTTGGAGCGCATCGCACAGGGCACCGCGATCGACGCCGGCGGCTTGGTTCCCGATCTTGCCTCCATCAACAGCTGGACCCAAGTGGTGGACGAAGTGGATCCTTTGGAGCTGCTTGAGGTTCAGCTGTGCAACGTCACGGCACCGTTCCTCTTGGTCAGCCGGCTGCGCGGTGCCATGAAACGCTCCACGGCACACCGCAAATACATCGTGAACGTCTCGGCCATGGAGGGGCAATTCTCCAGGGCCTACAAGGGCCCCGGGCACCCGCACACCAACATGGCCAAGGCCGCGTTGAATATGATGACGCGGACCAGCGCGCAGGAAATGCTGGACAGCGACGGCATCTTGATGACCGCCGTCGACACCGGCTGGATCACCGATGAACGCCCGCACTACACCAAGGTCCGGCTCATGGAGGAGGGTTTTCATGCGCCGCTCGACCTGGTGGACGGCGCCGCACGCGTCTACGACCCAATCGTCATGGGAGAAAACGGCGAAGACCAGTTCGGCGTCTTCCTAAAGGACTACAAGCCCTCCCCCTGGTAATCGAGCAAGCCACGCGAGTTTGTGTACAGCTCGTGTCCCCTAAAGCGAAGCTTGAGGGGCATTAGCTGTACACAAACTTGGCTAAGCGAGCCGGGTGATCTCTACCGTCACTGTGAGGCCCGAGCCGCCGCCCCCGGACAGGATCCCCTTCAGCGGGGGAACGTCGCGGTAGTCCCGGCCGCGCGCAACCGTGACGTGGAGGTCGCCGGCAGGTTTGTGGTTGGTGGGATCCCAGCTCCGCCACTCGCCGTCCCACCATTCGAGCCACGCGTGGGATTGGCCCGCAACCGTTTCACCGATCTCGGCCGAAGGCCGCGGATGGATATAGCCCGACACGTAGCGGGCCGGAATACCGCAGCTCCGCAGCGAGCCGATGGCCAGGTGGGCAGGTCCTGGCAGACCCCTTGACGCTGGCTCCAGGCCTGTTCGGCGTTGGTTGTGACGCCCGTAGTGCCCTTCACGTAGCTCATCTCGCCACGCATCCATTCGAAGATGGCCATGGCAGTCTCGTGCGGGTTCTTGCCGGCGACAACAGTGGGAATGATGCCCAAGACTTCCTCCCCGGGGCCGCTGAGCTGCGATTGGGGCAGCCAGTCGCTGAACTGGTCACGGATCTCGTCCGAGGCCATCACCTCCCAACCAACAATCTCCTCGTCAAGGGCCACCCGCTCGACCCGGTGGACCTCGACCGTGGTGGTAGCCACGACCTCCAGACGCTCATGCGGCATCTGCATATCGAATCCAGTCACACGGGTGCCCCAATAGTCACGATAGGTGCTCACGGCGGCTTGCGACGGCGTGATCTTCAACGAGGATTCAAGAACCACCTGCTGCGGATCGGTCAGCGGCGTCATGCGTGCCTCGTTGTAGGACAGGGTCACGCGGCGGTTGTATTTATAAGCCGTCTTGTGGACGATGCTCAGCCGGGTCATGAAACTTCTCCCACCCAGGCCAGTTCATCCGCCTGATTGAAGTACTTACGGGAAATCGCGTCGGACGCCTGCGTGACAGCCTTCTGGACCCTGTCCATGTGTTCTGGCAGCTCGGACATGAGATCGTCAGTGCGGTGGAACTCGAGGAAAGTGCGTGCCTGGCCAACAATCCGCCGGGCGTCATTGATGAAGCCCACCCGCTGGGCCGAGGGGTCCAGCTTGGCAAGGCACTCGTCGGCATCGCGCAATGCGAAGACGATAGAGCGTGGGAACAAACGGTCCAACAAGAGGAACTCGGCCGCATGCTGGTCGCCGAATGCCGCACGACGGGTCCGCAGGAACGATTCGTAAGCGCCGGCACAGCGCAGCATGTTCACCCAGGACATTCCCGCGGACAGGACATCCCTGGTGGACAGCATGCGCGCGGTCATGTCGGCACGTTCAAGCGAGCGGCCCAGGGCCAGGAAGAGCCAGCTTTCATCGTGGCTCACCGTGGTGTCCGCGAGGCCCCTGACCATCGCGGTGCGTTCCAGTACCCAGTTACAGAAGCGGTAGGTCCCCACAACATCTTTACGGTGCTGGTTCAGCCCGTAGTACGTGGTGTTGAGGCTCTCCCACAGCGAGGACGACACAGTCTCGCGTGCGCGCCGGGCGTTCTCCCGTGCGGCGCCCAACGACCCCGCAATGGACGTAGCGCTGGTCTTGTCATAGGCGAGGGCGTGGAGAAGCTCCGGCAAGCCGAACTCTTCGCTCTGCGGACGCGCGCCCATGACGGCCAGGAGTTCCCTCGCCACACTGCGCTGCTCTTCGAGCGGAAGATGGTTCAGCCGTTCGAGATGGACGTCCAGGATTCTGGCCGTCCCATCGGCGCGCTCCACGTAGCGGCCGATCCAGAAAAGCGATTCAGCAATACGGCTCAGCATGGGGCTGTGCCTCCTTCGGGTCCTGCGTTGTGGCGATGAATGAATCCGGTCCGGGCACCATGGCGTAGCCGGTCACTGCTGCTGGTCCGATTGGCGATCCCGCCAATTGCTTTCGACAGGCCAGACCGAGACCTGTTCGCGGATGGTGATGGCGGACCGCGGGAGCTCAGCGGCAGGCAGTTGCGGGGAGTCCGAGAGCACCCAGGTGTCCTTCGAGCCGCCGCCCTGGGAAGAGTTCACGATCAGCGAGCCTTCCTTCAAGGCCACACGGGTCAGACCGCCGGGCAGCACCCAGACGTCGTCGCCGTCGTTGACCGCGAAAGGACGCAAGTCCACGTGCCGCGGCCCGAACCGGTCTCCCGAAAGGGTGGGCACCGTGGAGAGCTGCAGTACCGGCTGGGCGATCCACCCGCGCGGATCCGCCAACACCCGCTTCCGCAAAGCGTCCAGCTCTTCCCGTGAAGCATCGGGACCAATCACCAGTCCCTTGCCGCCGGATCCGTCCACCGGCTTGACTACCAGCTCCTCGAGGCGGTCCAGGACCTGCTCGCGGGCTTCCTTCTCCTCCAAGCGGAACGTCTCTACGTTCGCGATCACGGGCTCTTCGTGCAGGTAATACCGGATCAGGTCAGGCACATAAGAATAAACCAGCTTGTCATCTGCGACGCCGTTCCCCACGGCGTTCGCAATGGTGACCCCGCCTGCCCTGGCCGCGTTGACCAATCCGGGACACCCCAACATCGAATCGGAACGGAACTGCAGCGGATCCAGGAACTCATCATCAATCCGCTTGTAGATCACATCGACGCGCTGTTCGCCGGCGGTGGTCCGCATGTACACGCGGTTGCCACGGCAGATCAGGTCCCTGCCCTCCACCAGTTCCACGCCCATCAAGCCCGCGAGAAGCGTGTGCTCGAAATAGGCGCTGTTGAACACACCGGGGGTCAACACCACCACCGTGGGGTCGTCTACGCCCGACGGCGCCGTCTTCCGCAGTGCCGAAAGCAACCGGCGCGGGTATTCCTCAACAGGGCGGATGTGCTGCTGCCCAAACGCCTCAGGTAGGCCTTTCGCCATCGCACGCCGGTTCTCCAGCACATAGGACACTCCCGAAGGCACCCGGACGTTGTCCTCCAACACCCGGAACGTGCCCGCGGCATCGCGGACAACGTCGATGCCGGATACGTGTACGCGCACGCCGCCGGCCGGTTCGAACCCATGCACCGCACGGTGGAAGTGGGCACTCGTTGTCACCAATGCCCGCGGCACTACGCCGTCAGCGACCACCGCCATCCGCCCGTAGACATCGTCCAGGAAAGCCTCCAACGCGCGCACGCGCTGCTTGACCCCGCGCTCAAGCACATCCCACTCATCAGCCGGAATCACCCTCGGCACGATGTCCAACGGGAAGGGCCGTTCCTCCCCCGCATAATCGAAGGTCACGCCCCGGTCCAGGAAGGTCCGCGCCATCGACTCGGCACGCGCGCTGACATCGGCGAGCGAAAGCTCGCGGAGTGCGCCGTCCACCTGGCCGTACGATTTTCGGGCAACGGTGCCTGGGGCGAACATCTCGTCGTAGGCGCCGGAACGGGCGGCGGCTTCGGAGTAATCCCGGAATAGCTCTGACATGGGATTCAGACAATCACCTTTTCGATTACGAACGCATTTCGCGTTCTGCATGTTGCGACACCAAGTGTGAACCCGGTTCGCATTTCAGCGCTTGCATGTATCAAGGTTGACGAATGCACCCCCAACGTTTCCCGTTCCCCGTCTCCCGATGGGGAGCCGGGATTGTCATGGCAGTGGCAGCCACTGGACTTGCCTTCATTGTCCATGCCCTGCTTCCCCCCATCCCCGCCATGACAGCCGCTGTAGCGCTGGGTTTGCTAGCTGCAAATATACCGGGCACGGCGGCATGGGCTGCCGGACGCGCCCGCCCGGGCCTGGACTTCGCCGGTAAGCACCACATGCGGGCTGGCGTCGTGCTGCTGGGCTTGAAGGTCAGCGTCGTCGATGTCCTCGATCTTGGCTGGTTTTCGCTCGTCCTGATTGCCGGCGTCGTGCTCCTCAGTTTCGCCGGCACCTATGGGCTGGCCCGCCTGGTGAAGCTTCCCAGCGAAGGCGCCCTCCTGATAGCAACCGGCTTCTCCATCTGCGGCGCCTCTGCCATCGGAGCCATGGCCGCGGTGCGCCGCATCAAACACCAGGACACCGTTCTGCCCGTTGCCCTGGTGACCCTTTGCGGCACTCTCGCCATCGGCGTCCTGCCCCTGCTCATGCACCCCTTGGGATTGAGTCCCGAACAATTCGGAGCGTGGACGGGCGCTTCCGTGCACGACGTCGGTCAGGTAGTAGCGACCGCTCAGACTGCCGGTCCGGTGGCACTGGCGCTCGCCGTCGTCGTGAAGCTGACCAGGGTGGTCCTGCTCGCCCCGATTGTTGCCGGAGCGGGCCTCGCGCAACGGTGGTCCATGCGGCGGAAGTCCCGAAATGGCATGGAGGCGAACGACGACGGCGGTAAGTTCCCGCCGATCGTTCCCGTTTTCGTCGTCGGGTTCATCGCCATGGTGGCCCTGCGTTCCTTGGGCTGGCTGGGCCCGGGCGTGCTGGAGGCCGCGGGAGGGCTCCAGGACATACTGCTCGCCTCCGCTTTGTTCGGGCTGGGCTCCGCGGTCCGTGTGCGCACTCTGCTGCACACCGGTGGCCGCGCCGTACTGGTCGCCCTCGGCTCCTGGTTCCTCATCGCGCTGTTGGGCTTGGGCGCGGTCGGGCTCATGATTAGATAGCTTGGTGTCGAATCACAACCTGTCGCGCGCTGAAGCCGCCACCCGTTCAAACCTGATCAGCACCCACAGCTACGATGTCTCGCTCGACATTCGCGAAGCCGCCGACGCCGGCATACCGGGGTACACGAGCCGCAGCGTGATCGACTTTTCCGCCAACCTGGTTCCTCCACGTTCTTGGACTTCATTCACGGCGGAGTGCACAGCGTCTTCCTCAACGGAAAAGGCCTGGACGTAGCCGAGGTAGTGGTAGGCGACAGGATCCAGCTCGACAACCTCCAGGCCGAAAACCAGGTCACCGTCACGGGAACCGCGCTCTACAGCCGCTCCGGCGAGGGCATGCACCGCTTCGTGGATCCCGCCGACGGTCAGTGCTACCTCTACACACAATACGAACCTGCCGATGCGCGCCGGGTGTTCGCGAATTTTGAGCAGCCGGACCTGAAGGCCGAATTTACTTTCCACGTCATGGCACCTTCCGGCTGGAAAGTTGCCTCCAACGGCGCCGAGGAGGCCAGGACACAGCTGACGAGCGATCCGGCCACCAGCCGCTGGGACTTCGCCACTACCAAGCGGATTTCCACCTACATCACCACCGTCCTGGCGGGTCCGTACTACCAGGCAAACGACCACTGGAGCAAGACGCTCGACGGCGGCAGCAGCCTTGAGGTTCCGCTGGCGCTCTATTGCCGCGCATCCATGCAGGAGTCCTTCGACGCCACGGAGCTTTTCCGGTTGACGAAGAACGGCTTGGACTTCTTCAACGACCTCTTCGACTATCCATATCCCTGGGGCAAATACGAACAGGCGTTCGTGCCCGAGTACAACCTCGGTGCCATGGAAAATCCCGGGCTGGTCACGTTTACCGAAAAATACGTCTTCACCTCGCGGGCCACCGATGCCCAGTATCAGGCCCGGGCCAACACTTTGATGCACGAAATGGCCCACATGTGGTTCGGCGACCTCGTCACCATGACCTGGTGGGACGATCTGTGGCTCAAGGAATCATTCGCCGATTACATGGGGACCCTCGGCGTGGACAAAGCCACGGACTGGGACAGCGCGTGGGTGAATTTCGCGAACAAACGAAAGTCCTGGGCATACCTGCAGGACCAGTTGCCGACAACCCACCCCATTGTTGCGGACATCCCCGATTTGGAAGCAGCCAAGCAGAACTTCGACGGCATCACTTACGCCAAGGGAGCATCTGTCCTCAAACAACTCGTCGCTTACGTTGGTTTCGAGGCGTTCATCGCTGGCTCGCGACGCTACTTCAGGGATCACGAATACGGCAACACTTCCCTGGCCGACCTTCTCGGAGCACTGGGCGCCGCGTCGGGCAGGGACCTGGGAACGTGGGCCCGTCAGTGGCTGCAGACTTCAGGGATCTCCACCGTTGCGGCCGACATCTCCGAGGGCAACGGTGTCATGGAGGCGGTCACCCTTCGCCAAGACTCCGTGGACCCCATCACGGGCAAACAGGAGCACCGCCCGCACAGGCTCAGGCTCGGTCTTTACAACTTCGACGACGGCGGCGGACTGGTTCGCACGGAGAGCATTGAGCTCGACGTCGAAGGGGCCGAAACCACGGTTGAGGCACTGGCGGGCAAACCGCGTCCGGCGCTCCTGCTCGTCAACGACGACGACCTCAGCTATGCCAAGGTCCGCTTGGATGCAGCGTCTGAGGCGACAGTTCGTTCCTCCTTGGACCGCCTCGGCGATCCCATGGCCCGGGCACTGTGCTGGACGGCGCTGTGGGATTCAGCGCGCGACGCCGTTACACCGGCGGCGCTGTACGTCACCGCCGTCGAGCTCTTCGGCCCTTCCGAGCCGGGAATCGGCGTGCTGCTCAACATTCTGGGCAACGCCGTGACTTCCGTGGAACGCTACGTCCCGGCTTCGCAGCGCGATGCGGTACGCCGGAGCCTCATGGAAACAAGCGCGCGGCAGCTGCGCACGTGCGAGCCCGGTTCGGACCAGCAGCTTGCCTGGGCGAGGACCTTGGCGGAGTTGTCGCGCCATGATGGCGCCTACGTCGAACTCCTGCGGGGCATTCTCTCCGGAAGCGTCACCGTTGACGGACTGACTGTGGATGCGGATCTTCGGTGGAGCCTGTGGCAGGCACTAGCAGCCAACGGCGCGGCCGGGCTAGCGGAACTGGATGCCGAACTTGCCGTGGACCACACCGCGTCCGGACGCGAAGGCCATGCCCTGGCCGCAGCGGCCCGTCCCGATGCAGCCGTCAAGACGGCCGCATGGAATGCCGCAGTCAACGACACCGGGCTCTCCAACGAGACCCTGAGCGCGACGATCGCAGGCTTCTCCCTTGCTCCCGCCGGTCTGCTGGATGGCTTCGTCGAGCCGTATTTCGAATGCCTCGAGAAGGTCTGGCAGTCCCGCAGCATCGAGATCGCAGGCCGGATTGTGCGGGGCCTGTTCCCCGCAGCCCAGGATCTGCAGGCCGGCATGGCTCCGGCGGATCACCCTGTGCTTCGGCGTACTGACGATTGGCTCGACGCCCACGCCGATGCTCCTCGCGCGCTCCGGCGGATCGTCATCGAGCAGAGGAGCCACCTGTTCCGAGCCTTGGCGGCTCAAGCCGCCGGATAGCGTGCAGGCCGGCGTTGCGAGGCCGGCGTTGAGCTCGGGGTTGAACCTCGGAGGTGCCGGGAGCGTCTTTAGTTGCAGGCCGGGCGCTCCACCCCGGGCCTTCCCTGAGGAGGTTTACAATGACGTTTCCCCGCCCCGTGTTTGCCATCGCAGCACTGGGCAGCAGCCTTTTGCTGGGAGCCTGCTTCGGCGGACAGCCCGCCGCTCCAGCGCCCTCGCCGACTATCGCCAAGACTGTCCCCGCACCGGGCACGCGCTCCCAGCCACCGTCGCCGAGTGCCCCCACGAACAGTCCAGTCCCGCCCCCGACGACGACCCCAGCGGCACCGCCGGTGGCGCCGCCCGCCGTCGTGGTGCCTCCCGTGAAGGCGCCTGTGCCCCAGGTACCTGCTCCTGCGCCCGCTCCACCCCGGATGGTTCCGCCACCCCCGCTGCATCCAAATGGAGGCGACCGCGACGGTGACGATCGCGGCGGACCGGACGACGGCGATGGCAACAAGTAGCGCGCGCCCCGGGCAAACGCTGCTCGTCCCGCTTTCCTTGATGGCGGCGACCGCAATCCTGGGAACCGCAGCCTGCAATGGCACGGCTCAAGGCGCGAAGGCAACATCAGTCCGGTCGGCAGAAGCACCGTTCGCGTGGTTCAAGGCGGTTCCTGCACCCGCTGGCTGGAAAACCATGGAACTTCCGGACGGCACCGGGATACTCGCGGTCCCGCCCGAAGCGAACCCGGCGGAGAGCGACCCCGGCAGCGTGTCCGCCGTCGTCGCGTCTTCCACGGGCGAACTGCGGATTTACTGCTTAATGCCACGCCAAGGCAGGGCGACGAGTCGCTGGATACCTGGACCACTTTCAGGCTGGATCATTTGGCGGACGAGAACTCCTCACCGCCAAGCCAAATCGCAGGCCTAACCGGAATGGCGTTCCGCGGCGGCACGGGTTCCTGCGTGGATGACAGCTACGTGACCCATGTCGGCAACAACCGCTACCGCGAGATTGCCTGCCTCGTTTCAGGCAGCCACGGGATCAGCGTCCTCATTGTGGCTGCTCCCGCCGATTCCTGGGCGCTCTACAGTCCGGTCCTGGAACAGGCAGTGAACTCGTATCAGGCCGGGTGAAAAGAGGGCGGGGCCTATGGCACTCGGTGCAGCCATTCCTCGGTACCGAACTTTGACTGCACCCGCTCCCGGGCTGTTGCCAATTCGGCGTCGGTGATGCTGGACTCCGTCGCGCCGTAGCGCTCTGTGAAGACTTCCTGCATGGCTTTGATGATCTCCGTCCGCGCCAGGCCGGTTTGCCGGCGAAGTGGATCGACGCGCTTCTTTGCACTGCGGGTGCCTTTGTCGGACAGCTTTTCCTTACCGATGCGCAGGACCTCCACCATCTTGTCGGCGTCGATGTCGTAGCTCATGGTGACGTGGTGCAGCATGGCGCCGTTGGCGAGGCGCTTTTGCGCGGCGCCGCCGATCTTGCCTTGCTCAGTCGCGATGTCGTTGAGCGGGACGTAAAACGCCGTAATGCCCAGCTTTTCCAGCGCAGCCATGACCCAGGCGTTCAGGAAGGCGTAGGAGTCGGCAAAGCTGATCCCGTCCACGAGGCTCTGCGGCAGGTATAGCGAGTACGTGATGCAGTTGCCTGCCTCCATGAACATCGCTCCCCCACCACTGACGCGGCGGACCACCGTGATGCCGTGGCGTGCGACGCCGTCGGGATCGATCTCGTTGCGGAAGGACTGGAAGCTGCCGATCACCACTGATGGCTCTTCCCAGTCCCAGAAGCGCAGGGTCGGGTTGCGAAGTCCGGCGCCGACTTGCTCGGTGAGCACCTCGTCCAAGGCGACGTTGAGGTGCGTTGGAAGCACCGACGGCGGGATGACCTCCCATTCGTGGTCTGCCCAGCCGCTTGCCTTGGACAATGCCCTGCGGACAGCAACGGCGACGGCGTCGGCGGAAAAGCCGAACAGGACCGTGTCGGCAGGCAACGAGGCGGTGACGGCAGCGGAGATCTCTGCCGGCGTCGAACTGTCCGGAAGGCCTTCCAGCGCCGCGTTGATATCCTGCAGCGCCTCATCCGGTTCCAGGAAGAAGTCGCCGCTCAGAGAGACATGCGCGAAGTGCGCGTCCACGACGTCGAGGTCTACCACCACCAGTTTTCCGCCGGGGACCTTGTATTCGCCATGCAGGCGGGGGACGTTGTCGTGCGGTAGAACGGGGCTGGAAGTCATGGTTTCCATCCTGCCGGAAAACGAAAAAGCCCGCATCCGCCGGGAGTGCCGGTGGATGCGGGCTTTCGCTGAAGCTTTGGGGTGAAGTTGATTACTTCTTGCCGCCGAAGCCCTTGAAGCGAGCGTTGAAGCGCTCGACGCGGCCTGCAGAGTCCATGATGCGCTGCTTGCCCGTGTAGAACGGGTGGGACTCCGAGGAGATTTCGACGTCGATGACCGGGTAGGTGTTGCCGTCTTCCCACTCGATGGTCTTGGAAGAAGACACGGTGGACTTGGTCAGGAACTTGACGCCAGAAGCCAGGTGCCGTTGAAAACAACAGCTTCGTACTTCGGGTGGATATCAGACTTCATAGTGGGACCTTTTGTTCACGCAACTGGATTTTGCCAGCTGCCAGGTATGAATGGAGGTGGTCCGTTGCTGTCATAGGCATATTTCAGCGTCCGGGCCAACAACCAATCATAGCGGAAACGGCAGGACCACACGAACGGGCTTAGTCGCGCGGCCGCAGTTCCCAAAACGCCACAGCGGAGGCGGCAGCAACATTGAGCGAATCGACGCCGGCGCGCATGGGAATCTTCACGGCGAGGTCGACGGCGGCAAGTGTCTCCGGGCTCATGCCCGCACCTTCGGTGCCTCAGTACCAGGGCGAGCTTTCCGGGGTTGCTTGCGGCGAGGGCGTCCAGGTCCACGGCGTCGTCCGTCAATTCCATGGCGGCAACGGTGAAACCTTGTTCCTTGAGCCGTTCAAGATCACCGGGCCACGACTCGAGCCGCGCCCATGGAACCTGGAAGACGGTGCCCATGCTCACCCGGACGCTGCGGCGGTACAGCGGATCCCCGCAGCGCGGCGAGACCAACACGGCATCCACGCCGAGTGCGGCCGCGGAACGGAAGATGGCGCCAACGTTAGTGTGGTCAACAACGTCTTCGAGCACAGCCACCCGGTGCGCCCCGGCCAGAAGTTCTTCAAGCGGGACCGGAGCCGGCCGATGCATGGCCGCCATGGCACCTCGATGCAAATGGAATCCGGTGATTTCCTCAAGCAGGGCGGCCTTGCCGATGAACACAGGCACCTCAGGGAACTGCTGGAAAACGTCGTTGAGGTCTTCCAGCCATTTCTCCGCGAGGAAGAAGGAGCGGGGCTGATGACCCGCTGCCAACGCACGCCGGAGGACGCGGGAGGACTCGGCGATATACATGCCTTCCTCCGGCTCGCGGAGCTTGCGGAGGTGGACATCGGTAAGTTGAGTGTAGTCAGCGACGCGCGGGTCGTCGGCGGACTCGAGGTAGTGGAAGGTCACGGGGTTCCTATTTCAGCAGATTGGCAATCATGAACCCGAGCGCAACCAGGCCCAGCGCGAAAATCACGATGCGCAGCACGAACGGTTTCAGGCGCCGCCCGACTTTGGAGCCGACCACCCCGCCGATCAATGAGCTGACGGCGATGATCGCGACCACCGGCCACTCGATCCGGCCGAAGGCGAACAAGAGGTAGGAGCAGGCGGCCACCACGTTGACGGCCAACACCAGAATGTTCTTCATGGCGTTGGCGTTCTGTATGGTGCCCGTCATGAAGACACCCAGGATTCCGACGAGGAGGATGCCCTGGGCCGCCACGAAGTAACCGCCGTAGATTCCGGCGAGGAACACGAGGAGAACGAGCATAACCGTATGGCGCTTGTCCTGGATGGCATGTTCCGGATTACCGGCCCGGTCCTGGACCCACCGCTGGAGTTTGGGCTGGAAGAGCACCATGAGCAGCGCCAGCACAATCAGCACAGGCGCGGCGTAGTAGAAGACCTTCTCCGGGAGGTGCAGAAGCAGCCAAGCGCCGGTGATGGCCCCCACAACCGACGAAGGCAGCAAGCGCAGTAGCTGCCTGCCCCTGCCCTTGAGTTCGTGCCTGTAGCCCCATGCCCCGGTGGCATTGCCAGCCACCAAACCCATGGCATTGCTGATGGAGGCCGAGACAGGCGCGTAGCCCAGGGCGACCAGAACCGGGAACGTCACCAGAGTGCCGGAACCAACCACACTGTTGATGGTTCCGGCCCACAAGCCCGCGAAAAAAATCAGGATGCCGTTAAGGATCTCCACTGCTTCTGGTGCCGCCCCTTCTAATGCCGCAGCCTAGCGGCGGGCGGTGGCCGTGTAGCGGCCCGAGTTTTCGGTTACCTCAAGCTGCAGGCCGAACGTGTTGCTGAGGTGCTCTGCGGTCAGGACTTCTTCGATGGGGCCCGCCGCAACAACCGCGCCGTCGCGAAGCAGCATGGCATGAGTGAATCCGGGCGGCACTTCCTCGAGGTGGTGGGTCACGAGGACCATGGCCGGAGCATCTTCGTCGCGGGCGAGTTCTCCGAGTTTGTGGACCAGTTCTTCGCGTCCGCCAAGGTCCAAGCCGGCCGCCGGCTCGTCGAGCAAGAGGAGTTCAGGGTCGGTCATGAGGGCGCGGGCGATCTGCACACGCTTACGCTCCCCCTCCGAAAGCGATGCGAAGGAACGGTTCAGCAGCGGCCCCATGCCCCACTCATTGAGAAGGCCGAAGGCGCGTCGCTCGTCGTCGCGCTCGTAGCCCTCTCGCCAGCGGCCGGTCACGCCATAGGCAGCGGTGACCACAACATTCAGGACGTTTTCCTGCTCCGGAATCTGGTTGGCCAAAGCGGCGGAAGAAAGACCGATGCGCGGGCGGAGTTCAAAAACATCGACGCGGCCGAGAATCTCGTCAAGGATCCCCGCCTTTCCGCTGCTGGGGTGCATCCGTGCCGCGGCAATCTGGAGCAGAGTGGTCTTGCCCGCTCCGTTGGGGCCAAGGATGACCCAGCGTTCGCCTTCATTGACCTGCCAGTCAACCTTGTCCAGCAGGATCTTGGTACCTCGGACAACGCTGACGGAAGCCAATTCAAGAACATCACTCATAGAAGTAGACACTAGGTCAAAAACTGGGGTGATTGATAACCGAAACGAGGTCACACTGCCCGCGGGTCGCGCGGAACACAAACCTGAAGAAACAGTAATTCGGGCCGTGGTTCCGCGCTGGCTAAGATTGCAGCCATGAGTTCGAACTTGACTGCGGTCAGCTATGGCGTGAATTTGTCCCCTTCGGAGCTTGAACACCTGCGCACGGTGCTGTCCGGCTCGGGGGCTTCCTTCACGTCTGAGTCGCGTTCAGGGGACGAGCGTTTTGGGGTCTACACCCTTGGCTTGGCGCTTGACGGGGCCACTGCAGCCGACTTGTCCGGCATCCGGCGCCGGGTGGCGGACGCCGCGGCTCCCGGGATGGACACTGCGATCGTGGCCGACGCGTTGCGCGACGCTTCCCGCAAGCTGCTGATCATGGACGTAGACTCCACTTTGATCCAGCAAGAAGTCATTGAACTGCTCGCTGCGCACGCCGGTAAGCGGGAGGAAGTAGCGGCCGTCACCGAAGCCGCCATGCGTGGCGAATTGGACTTTGCGCAGAGCCTTCATGCCCGGGTGGCAGTGCTAGCGGGGCTGCCGGCCGCCGTCGTCGACGCCGTTCGTGCCGAGGTGCGCTTGAGTGAAGGTGCAGCGGAACTCGTGGGCGCTTTCAAGGCTGCGGGCCATGCAGTGGCTGTTGTCTCCGGCGGTTTCAACCAGATCCTGGGGCCCATCGCGCAGGAACTCGGCCTGGACTACTGGATCGCGAATGAACTCGAGATTGTTGACGGCGTGCTCACCGGCAAGGTCCTCGGTGACGTGATCGACCGCGCGGCCAAGGAGAAATACCTTCGGGAGTGGGCATCTGCCGAAGGGATCGACCTGGAGCACACCATTGCCGTGGGCGACGGCGCCAATGACCTGGACATGCTGGGCGCGGCGGGCATCGGAGTCGCTTTCAATGCCAAGCCAGCCGTCCGGGCGGTAGCCGATGCCGCAATCAACATGCCGTACCTCGACGCAGTCCGGCATATCGCCGGCGTCTGACCGAGGAGAGCACGCACAAAGGGCGGCCCGGGACTGTGTTAATCAGACAGTCCCGGGCCGTTTCTTCATCCGCAAAAGGTGATTAGACGCTCTCGCCGAAGTAGTCGGCGCCGCCAACGTACTCGGTGTGGCCGCTTTCGACGTCGGCCGTGGCCATCTTTGCCACCTCGGCGGCGAATTCCTCCACCGAATACAGCTTGCCGGCCTGGGCACGCCGGGCCTCGATAGCGCCCGGGTTGGATCGGTCAAGCAGAGTGGCCGTCACGGTGCCTTCGATCATGTCACCGGAAACCACCACGAGGGAGATGCCCTTGTCGGCGAGGTTCGGGAGCAGTTCGCGCAGTGCGACTTCGCCGGCGCGCTTGCTGCGGGCAACCGGCTCGTACTCAGGCATCGTGGGCACGGTCTCGACGAAGTGCGCCTGGTGGCTGGTGACGAAGACCACGCGGGAGCCTTCGGGCATCAGGGGAACCGCCGCGTTGAGCATGTTGATCTGCGCGTCACGGTTCAGCTTGAGGGCGTAGTCCTCCTCCATGCCGGATTCCATGCCGCCGGAAGCGTTGAGCACCAGGACGTTCAGCGAGCCAAACTCCTCCATGGCGGCGCTGGCCAGCGCCTGGACACCTTCCTGCGTGGTGAGGTCTGCGCCGACGGCGACGGCACGGCCGCCGGCCGTCTGGATGTCGCCCACTACCTTGTTGGCCCGGGGGGCCTTCTGGCGGTAGTTGACGACGACGGCGGCACCCTCGCCAGCCAGGATCTTGGCTACTTCAGCGCCGATGCCGCGTGAAGAACCGGTGACGATTGCCGTCTTGTTGTCCAGCAGTCCCATTCGTGCTCCTTTGTTTAGAACGTCCAATTTGTTCAAATCCTAGTGGCCCATGCCGAGGCCGCCATCAACAGGGATAACAGCGCCGGAAATGTAGGCGGCTTCGTCACTGGCGAGCCAACGCACCACGTTGGCGACCTCGGACGCTTCGGCGAAACGGCCAGCCGGAACACTCGCGAGGTAAGCCTTCTGGGTGTCCTCGGGAAGTTCAGCGGTCATGTCGGTGTTGATGAAGCCTGGAGCCACCACGTTGGCTGTGATGCCGCGGCTGCCGAGTTCGCGGGTCAGGGAACGGGCGATGCCCACCATCCCGGCCTTCGACGCCGAGTAGTTGATCTGGCCCGGGGCGCCGTAGAGACCCGACACGGAGGAGATCAGCACCACGCGTCCCTTGCGCAGGCGGATCATGCCTTTCGAGGCCCGCTTGATGACGCGGAACGCGCCTGTCAGGTTGGTGTCGATGACGGAGGTGAAGTCGTCCTCGCTCATGCGCAGGAGAAGCGTGTCTTTGGTGATTCCGGCGTTGGCCACCAAAACCTCCACGGGACCGTGGGCAGCCTCAACCGCTTTGAATGCTGCGTCGAGCGAGGCCTCGTCCGTGACATCGGCTTTGACGCCAAGGATGCCCTCGGGGAGCGGAGTCTCGCTGCGGTAGGTCACGGCAACCTTATCCCCGTTGGCGAGGAAAGATTCGGCGATGGCCAAGCCAATGCCGCGGTTTCCGCCCGTGATGAGGACGCTACGGCCGGTGGATACTGCTTCAGACATGCTCTTCTCCAGAGTTCCGCGGCAGCACCGTGCCGCTTGAAAGTGGGTGATTTCCTGGAATTGATCTTAGCCGCCGGGAGCCCGCAGCTGTGGGCACCTGCACTCGGCGCGGTTTGGGCGGCCCGTTGCATGGTGAGAGAATTGAGAGAAGCCGTTGGAGCGTGATGAATCAGCCGTGACAAGAGATAGCAGTCCCCTGCAGCAGGCACCCGGGGACCCGGACGCCGTTTCGGGCGAACCCGAGGTGCATAGCATTACCGATGCCGCCGCCGCCCACTCAGACGACATGCGCGAACGAATGATCAAATACGCCGTCGCCATGGGCATTCGCTTGGTGTGCATCATCCTGATCTTCGTGGTTGATGGCTGGTTCAAGATCATTGCCATTGCCGGGGCGGTGTTCCTCCCGTGGGTTGCCGTGGTGATTGCAAACGGCAGTGACAAAGCCGAAGTCCACAGCGATGCCCTACTGGACTACGTGCCAGCGGTCGAGCTGGAACGGTCGCCGGAAGCAGAACCCGAAACACCAGCGGATCCCGTCACAGTCTTCGAGGGCGAACTCATCGACGACGACGCCGCGCACCAGGAAGATTCCCGCCCGGAAACTGGAAACAGCGCCGGCGGGACGCTCAAAACGCCACACGGCGGAGACTCACCCCGCGGCCGAGAAGAACAGGCCAGTGGAGAAGGACAGCACAGCGGCGAAGAACAGGCGGCTTCATGAACATCTTCACAATGGGCGGCCTGGGCTTGGAAAATGAACAGCAGGATGGTCATCGCGAGCCGGCCCCGGCCGTGTGTTCACGCAAAGCCTGCCGGGCCGAAGCCGCCTGGCAGCTCTTGTGGAACAACCCGCGTATCCATACTCCCGAGCGCCGCAAGGTTTGGCTTTCGTGCCAGGTGCATCGCGAATGGCTGGAGGATTACTTGCAGACCCGCGGTCTCTGGAAGGAGACGATACCTTTCGATAAGGAAATGTCATCCTCTGGGGAACAGCCCGAACCTTCCAGCTCCACACCGGTTTCCGGCGACACCGACGCCACCCCTCAACCAGGCGAGGCCCGCTGAATGTACCGCTTCCTTTTTTCCAGCAAGTGGCTGGGCTACTTCGTTCTGGCCGTGATTTTCGCCACAGGCTGCGTGCTCCTTGGCCGCTGGCAAATGGACCGGCGGGCCGAGACGTTGGCGGAAATCAACCGTGTTGTCACCAACTATTCAGCCACTCCAGTTCCTTTCTCTGCCGTCAAGACCGAGTTCCAGTCCCTGAACCCGGAGCGGGAATGGACACAAGTGGAACTGCATGGAAGCTATGACGTTTCCGGCGAACGGGTGGTCCGCAACCGCCCGCTCAATGGCCAGCCCGGCTACGAGGTAGTGGTTCCGTTCCGCTTGTCCAGCGGCGAAGCGGTGGTGGTTGACCGTGGTTGGCTCCCCATCGGAAACAAGACTCCAGGCCACCCCGACAGCATCCCGGCCCCGCCGGCCGGTCAGGTCACCGTCGTCGCGCGTTTGAAGGCCTCAGAACCCAATCTGGACCGCGGCGTCGTTGACGGCCAGCTGGCATCCATCGATCTTCCCTCCTATGCGACGGAGCTCAGCTACCCTATCATGACCGGGGCGTACGGGCAGCTCGCCACGGAATCACCGGCGGTCCAGCAGATGCCCGCACCGTTCCCCATGCCGGCCACAGACGAAGGCACCCACCTGTCTTACTCCCTGCAGTGGTTTGCTTTCGGCGTGTTGATGTTCATCGGATTCGGTTATGCCGCCCGGCAACAGGCCCGTAATGCCCAGATCGACGCTGAGGACGAGGACGAAGAAATCAGCGCAATGCCGCGTCGCAAGGCACCCGCACCACGGAAGTCAAAGCGGCCAACGGCTGAGGAAGAGGAAGACGCCATCCTGGATGCTCAAGGCTACTGAACCGGTGATTCACAGGTCCGCTGGAGCGCTCACCCGTTGATCCACGGCGGTCATTCACTAGGCTGGTGTCCATGGCCGAATACACCTACGTCACGTACATCGAAGGAACCCCGGACCGGATTTGGACGGCGTTGACGGACGCCGCCCAGAGCGCCGAGTATTGGGGTCACGCCAACGTCTCGGACTGGAAGGCGGGTTCACGCTGGGAACACCAGCGTACGGATGGCTCCGGAACTGCCGACGTCGTGGGAACCATCCTGGAAGCAACTCCGCCCGTCCGGCTTGTGAATACCTGGGAGAATCCCGCGGTTCCAGAGCTTGGCAAGCCCGACGTGGTCACCTTCACGATCGAGTCGCATGACGGGATCGCAAGGCTCACCGTTCACCACAGGAACATCGCCGACGAAGAACAACTGGCAATCGCAAGCCGCGGCTGGTCGGCGGTCCTGTCCAATTTGAAAAGCTACATTGAACTGGGACGGCCGCTTGCCTCTGTGCCGTGGGAGATGCCCTGAATCTGATCCCTAAGCGAGGGTGATGAGGTCCAGGTAGTCTTCGTTCCAGTGGTCTTCGACACCGTCCGGGAGCAGGACCACGCGCTCAGGATTCAGGGCCTCGACGGCGCCCTCGTCGTGGCTGACGAGTACGACGGCGCCCGAGTAGTTCCGTAGCGCGCCGAGGATCTCCGCGCGGCTGGCGGGGTCCAGGTTGTTGGTCGGTTCGTCCAGAAGCAGGACGTTGGCGCTCGAAGCCACAATCGTGGCGAGAGCCAGGCGCGTCTTCTCACCACCGGAAAGCACACCGGCGGGCTTGTCGACGTCGTCCCCCGAGAAAAGGAACGATCCGAGGATCCCGCGGACCTCAGCGTCCTTCATGTCGGGGGCGGATGAACGCATGTTCTGCAAGACGGTGCGTTCATGGTCCAAGGTTTCGTGCTCCTGGGCGTAGTAGCCCACTTTGAGCCCGTGGCCCGGGACGATTTCGCCGGTGTCAGGCTTGTCCACTCCGGCAAGCATCCGCAGGAGGGTGGTCTTGCCCGCACCGTTGAGGCCCAGGATGACCACCTTGGAGCCGCGGTCGATTGCCAGATCCACGTCGGTGAAGATTTCGAGGGAGCCGTAGGACTTGCTCAAGCCCTCCGCCGTGAGCGGAGTCTTGCCGCACGGAGCAGGATCCGGGAAACGCAAGGCTGCCACGCGGTCATGCTCGCGGACTGCTTCCAGGCCGCCCAGCAGCCGCTCGGCACGCTTCGCCATGTTCTGCGCCGCCACGGCCTTGGTGGCCTTGGCACGCATCTTGTTTGCCTGGTCCATGAGGACCTGTGCCTTCTTCTCGGCATTGGCGCGTTCGCGCTTGCGGGCCCGCTCGTCAGTTTCACGCTGTTGCAGGTAGCGCTTCCAACCCATGTTGTAGAAGTCGATCTGCGCCCTGTTGGCGTCCAGGTGGTAGACCTTGTTGACCGTCGCTTCAAGGAGTTCCACATCGTGGCTGATCACGATCAAGCCGCCCTGGTGGCCTTTGAGGAAGTCACGAAGCCAGGTGATCGAGTCCGCATCGAGGTGGTTGGTGGGTTCGTCAAGGAGCAGTGTCTCGGCGTCGGAATAGAGGATCCGGGCCAATTCCACGCGGCGGCGCTGGCCACCGGAAAGTGTTTTGAGCGGCTGGTTCAGTAGGCGCTCCGGCAGGGCCAGGTTGGAGGAAATAGCTGCGGCCTCAGCCTCGGCGGCGTAGCCGCCTCCCGCCAGGAACTCGGATTCCAGCCGGTCATAGCGGTTCATCGCCTTGCGCTGGACCGTGGCGTCTTCGCTGGACATGTCCGTTTGAGCCTGCTTCAACTTGCCCACCACCACGTCAAGCCCGCGGGCGGAAAGGATGCGGTCGCGTGCCAGCTGTTCCATGTCCGGGGTCCGGGGATCCTGCGGCAAGTAGCCAATCTCACCGCTCCGGGCAACCTTGCCTGCTGCGGGCAGCCCCTCGCCAGCCAGAACACGGGTGAGCGTCGTCTTGCCGGCGCCGTTCCGGCCGACCAGTCCGATCTTGTCCCCCTTGTCCACGCGGAAACTGACCTGGTCCATGAGCAGGCGGGCGCCGGCGCGCAGTTCGAGTTCCTGGACGGTAATCAATTCGGGGGATGCCTTTCAATGGGGAACACCCGCAGCGCCGGGGTTCACGGCACGGCTGAGACGGAGAGGGGGCCGAACAAACGGCCTTTTCGATTCTACCGCCCGCCACGTCCCAAGCTCACCAGCGCATTTCCGCCCGGCTCGCGGACCGAACACGGGTTCCGCCCACGTGAGGGCGGGCGAAATGCCGCAAATATAGCCTCGCGGGCAGCATCCGTGGAACGTGACATCGGCCGGCCGGGAAATAGTAAGCACCCTTGCTACTCCGTTCGGCACGTGGTTAGGTGGAAGAGAGACCGGGCGAGGAGCCTTGGCATTGCGCTTCCTGGCTTGGGCCGGTTGGACGATTGCAAGGGAGGCTCTCGATGAGCAGTGCAACAGGATCCGATGGCAGGCACGTTCGGGCGGAACACATCCATGATGGAATCCCGGACGCGGCAGAACCACGCGAAGGACGGGCTGGCGATGTTCGCCGAAATGACCCCGGCACCGTTGACGGCCCGCGCAGCTATGCCGTTCCGGCGGTTTCCGACCCCGGTGCTGCCACTCGCGAAACCGTCATTGCAAGGGAAAAGGAACAATTCGGCGGAATCAAGCTCGGCTCCGCATTCTTCGGTTGGCTGACCGCCACCGGGATGGCGGTCCTACTCGTCGCCATCCTCGCAGCGGCCGGCATGGCTGTTGGACTCGCCACCAACACCAACGTCAATGACGCGGTGAACCAAGCGTCTTCCCAGACAGTGGGTATTGCGGGAGTCATAGCGCTCCTGGTGATCTTGTTCCTCTCCTACTACTCAGGCGGGTACGTGGCCGGAAGAATGGCCCGTTTCAATGGAGCCAGGCAGGGAATCATGGTCTGGCTTTGGGCAATTATCGTCGCGGTTCTCGTGGCATTGTTAGGGTGGGTCGCCGGATCGCGGTTCAATATCCTTGCGAACCTGAATAGCTTCCCGAGGATTCCAGTAAATGAGGGGCAGCTGAGCACAACTGGAATCGTCGCCGCCGTGGTCGTCGCAGTCATAACCCTCCTTGCTGCGGTATTGGGCGGACTGGCCGGCATGCACTACCACCGGAAGGTGGACCGCGCGGGGTTCACCCCCACGTACGACGACGCGGTGGACTAGCCGGGAGGCTCTCACCGCAAACAGACCCCGTTTGTGTCTTGGGTCCAAGGCTTGGCTCCACCGCTCGTGGATACCCTACAAAATTTTGCGTCTGGCCGCTCTGTAGTCTCGGTTTCAGGGGATTTCCCCACCCCCCGGCATCAGACAGGATCCACCATGAGCAGCATTAAAACCGTAGCTGCGGGACGCACATCCCGCCGTGCCCGCTGGACCTCCACAGACATCGGCCTCATCGCCGTCTTCGCGGCCCTGGTGGCCGCCTCAACCATGATTCCGGGCATTCCGGTGGGCGCCCTCGGTGTCCCGATCACCCTGCAGACGCTTGCGGTCATGCTGACCGGCCTCGTCCTCGGCGGCGGCCGGGCCTTTGCCGCCGTCGGACTCTACACACTGCTCGGTTTCGCCGGGCTGCCGATCTTCAGTGGCGGCCGTAGCGGACTCGGTATTCTGGCAGCCCCATCGGCCGGCTACATCATCGCCTTCCCGTTGGCTGCCGCCGCCGCCGGCTGGTTGACGGCGCGCGTGATCCGCAAGACCGTGAAGTACCGCGCCGTCTTCCTTTTTGCAGCCGCCATGGTCAGCACCATCGTCCTCATCCACGGCCTCGGAGTGCTTGGCTTCATGGTCAATGCCAAGTTCGACTTCGCCAAGGCGTTCCTGGCGGACCTGCCCTACTACCCCGGAGATATCATCAAGAATGTCCTGGCCGCGGTGATCGCAGTGTCCCTCCACAAGGCATTCCCGGACATCCTGGTCCGCCGCGTGAAATAGGCACAATGAACTCCATTATTCTCAGCGAAGTCACGGTGCGCGTGGCCATCGACGGCAGCAGCACCGCCAAAACTTTGCTGCGGGACGTCTCCTTGGAACTCACCGAGCAGCGGATCGCCGTCATTGGAGCGAACGGCTCGGGGAAATCCACCCTGCTGCGCTTGCTCAACGGACTGGTGGCGCCAAGCGAGGGTGTTGTCACCGTCAATGGCGCGGACAGCCTGAGGGACGTTCGCCGGGTGCGCGGCCAGGTGGGTTTCGTCTTCACCGATCCTCTCTCGCAGCTGGTCATGCCCACCGGCCGGGAAGACGTTGAACTTTCCCTTCGGCGTTCCATCAAGAATTCGAAAGAACGTGCGGCCCGAGCCGAAACTGTCCTGGAGCGGTTCGGCCTCCTGAAGCTCGCCGACCAGAGCATTTACGAGCTGTCCGGCGGGGAACGGCAACTGCTTGCCCTGGCTGCCGTCCTCGCAGTAGATCCGGCGGTACTGGTTCTCGATGAGCCTTCAACGCTTCTGGATTTGCGCAACAGGGAGCTGCTCCGGCGCACGCTTGTGGGCCTCGAGCAGCAGATCATCATGTCCACCCACGATCTGGACCTCGCGCTCGAAGCGGATCGCGCGCTGGTTGTGGACGGCGGACGCATAGTGTTCGACGGCGGAGCAGCCGCCGCCGTCGAACATTACCGCGCGCTGTGTGCCGAGGCAGCGGTGGTCGAGGTGACCGCGCCGGTTGAGGTGATCGCGCCGCGGGGAACGGTGCAGGCGACGTGAGGAGCCGCGGGGTCCTGATCGCGAACTATGTGCGCGGCGACTCTTTGGTGCACCGCGCACCCCTGTGGCTGAAGTTCCTCCTGGTTGCGGGCTGCGGCCTGGCATCGTTCCTGATTGTCGACTGGCTCGTTTCGGCCGTGGTCTTAGCCGTGATGTGCGGACTTTTCCTGCTCAGCGGCGCGGGGCTCAAACGGCTCGCGCACGCGGTGTGGCTAGTGACTCCCATCCTTCTGGCCATCGGCGCCTTCCAATGGTGGCAACTCGGCGGTCCCGTCGCAGCCCGGATCGTGCTCAACGTTCTGGTCTGCGTCGTGGCCGCGTCGGTCCTGACGGCCACTACTCCCGTGCAGGCATTGCTGGACGGAGTGGTGTCGCTATCGAAGCCGTTCAAGCGTTTCGGGGCGGACCCGGAACGTTTCGCGCTGACCATCGCCATCATGCTGCGGAGCCTCCCGTTCATCGCCGGGGCATTCTCCGACGTCCGCGATTCCGCGCGCGCTCGTGGGCTCGAACGCAATCCGCGGGCTTTGGTCCTTCCGGTGTTCATCACCACTGTGGCCTACGCGCGGCAAACCGGCGATGCTTTGGCTGCGCGAGGCTTGGGCGAGCCCGAAAACTAAGCTTTCCGCAATGGGGCGTAGCGGAACATCACCGCCGTGCCCATCCCGCCCGCGATGCTGATCATCGCCAACGCCAGGCTTTCCCTGCCCGGCGCCGCTTCGGCAAGCCTGCGTGCTTGAGACAGAAGCCGTGTGACCAGAACAGCCCCGGAGGCACCATAACCGTGTCCCAAAGCCAGCGCCCCGCCATCGAGGTTCGCCCGCTCCGGATCCACACCCAGCGCTTCGAGGCAGGCAAGCGCCTGCGAGGCAAATGCCTCATTGAATTCCACGAGATCCACATCCCGCGGCTCGAGGCCTAGCCCTGCCAGCAGTCGTTTGGCCGCCACGGATGCCCCGATTCCCAGCAGCTCCGGATCCACCCCGGCGGTGTCGCAACCCAGCACGAGGAGGCCGTCGGCAGCGCCAAGTTGCCGTGCCCGCTCAAGCGAAGTGATCACGACGGCGGAAGCCGCGTCCGCGTCGAAGCACGAGTTTCCGGCGGTCACAGTACCGCCCTGCACGAAGGCGGGCGGGAAGCGTGCCATGAGTCCGGCCTTGAGCGACGCGCGCGGTCCGTCATCCTCCCGCACCGCCGTGCCCTGTGACTCCAAAGGGACAATTTCCGGGGAAAACGTTCCGGCCAGCTTGGCTGCGACTGCGCGCTGGTGGCTGCGCACGGCAAATTCGTCCTGCCGCTCCCGGCTGATGCCGAATTCGCGCGCCACATTTTCGGCAGCTACACCCATGTCCGGATCGCCGAACTCGGGTGGCACGAAGGTGGCACGGGTGTAAAAGCGGGGTTCGCCGTCGGGGTCTGCGTTCCGCCTGGCACGCAGCGGTGCCGTGCTGATGCTCTCCACTCCCCCGGCCAAATAGACCCCGTTGCCGCCCGCTGCTACCAGCCGCGAGGCCAGGGCAATGGCATCCAGCCCGGAACCGCATTGCCGGTCCACGGTGAGTCCGGGAACATCCACCGGGAGGCCCGCTTGAAGGGCAGCATGCCGGGCCAGATTGCCGCCCCCGCCCACGGCGTTGCCAATCACGACGTCGCTGACATCCGCATCGGCAACACCCGAGACAGCGAGCAACGAACGCAGGACCGGAGCAAGGAGGTCTTCGGCCCGGAGGGACTTCAACTGTCCGTTAGCCCGGCAAATCGGGGTCCGGAGGGCCGCAATGATCACGGGTTGGCGCGAAGGGTCCGGGACCGTAGCTTCCTCACCGCCCGGCTGACCGCTACGCAAGGAGCTTCGCCCGGGGGTCGTTGTTCTTGATCCAGTCCAACAAGATCTGGCGGCTGACCTTTCCGCGGTCCGTCACGGGCAGCTCGGACAGCGCGAAATACTGCAGTGGCCGCTTGTCCCGGGCGAGTACACCTTCGAGGCCGGTCTTTACCCTGGGTCGCCGTCACGGAACCGCAGGACGGGAGAATTCCCGCGACCACCTTCTGGCCACGGAGCTCGTCCATCATGCCAGCCGCGACCGCCGCCGAAACTCCGGGGACTGAGGCCAGGGCAAGCTCCACCTCGTGTGGATAGACGTTCTTCCCCGAAGTGATGATCATGTCCGATCGACGGCCCAGGATATGCAGGACATCCGAGTCCAGGGTAGCCCTGGTCCCCCACGGTGTACCAGCCGGCAAAACAGCGCAGCGCCTGGCCGTCGTCACCCCACAAGTATCCGTTGCTGATCATGCCGCTGCGAACACAGATATTCCCGTGGGCCCCCTCAGGCAGCTCCGCGCCGTCGTCGTCCATGATCTTGAGCTCGACGCCGGGAAACGGTCCGCCGATGCCGGTGCCGCCGGCGTCGAGCGGTTCCCCTGCAAGAAGGCGCGTTCCGGAGACGAAACTGAGCTCGGAGGCACCGTAATACTCGAAGATGGCGGCGTTAGGCGCCCAACGCCTGGCGGCCTCCAGCGTACGGGCGTCCAGTTTCGATCCGGCGCAGATGATGCTGCGCACTCCCGACGCGTCCACTCCTCCGGCCAAGCCGCGCTCGCTCAGCAGGCGCAACATGGTGGGTGCCAGGACCAAGCGCGTGACACCGTCGTGGCTGATGGCTGCGTGGGCATCGCCGACGTCGAAGGACTCCAGTGTGTGGAAGGCGGCCCCCGCGTACAGGCATTCGGACAGCGCGTACAGGTTCAAGCTCGCCGCCAGGGTCCAGGGGCCAGCGTCCTATCCTCCGCAGTCAGCCCGAAGAATTCGATGGACGCGTCGAAGGAAACCTGCCAGGAGCGCCGTGATCGCGTGAAGGCTTTCGGGACAGACGTGGTTCCCGACGTCAGGCCGATCAGGAACGTGGTGTCAGGGGGGCCATCGGCGAGTTCCCGGCCTCCCGCAAAGGCCGGGGCCGCCGTCGATCCGGACAAGCCGATCTGCTCCGCGACCTCATCGATCATTGCCTGCGGCCACAACGGATCCAGCACCGCACAGCGCCGCTCGCCGGCAACCGCGGCGGCATAGGCGATGACAAAATCGAGGGAATTCGGCTCGGCAAGAAGAGTGGTCGCGGCAGTTCGTTCCAGCCGCAGTGTTGCTGCGTCCCGAAGGTCCGCCCAGTTGAGCCGCGTGCCGCCCACGACGACGGCGGTGTCGTCGGGACGTTCGTCGGCCCAGCGGTGAAGGTTATCCAGAAAGGGCACCCTTGGATTTTACCGTCCTGCCGCGCTTGGGGCGCGGACTATGACGCCGGACGTTCATCCTTCGACGACAGCACGACGGCGGCAGGTCACCTTCGCTGGGAAGGTGACCTGCCGCCGTCGTTGCTGCCGGAGGGACTTAGATGTTGAAGCCGAGGGCCCGCATCTGGTCCTTGCCGTCGTCGGTGATCCGCTCAGGACCCCAAGGCGGCATCCATACCCAGTTGAGGCGCCAGTCGTCGACGATGCCGTCGAGTGATTGGCCTACCTGCTCTTCAAGGACATCCGTCAGCGGACAAGCCGCCGTGGTCAGCGTCATGTCGATGAGCAGCGCGCCATCTTCTTCGGAGTACTTCAGACCGTACAGCAGCCCAAGGTCCACCACGTTGACACCGAGTTCCGGGTCAATGACATCCTTAAGCGCCTCCTCGACGTCCTCGAGGCTGGTGCGAGCCGCGTTGATTTCGGTCATGGCGGGAGTCCTAACTAGGCCTGTGCTGCTGCGGCAGCAGCAATGGTGGCTGCACCGGCGCCGGTGGCGTAACGGTCGTAGCCTTCTTCTTCAAGTCGGTCGGCAAGTTCCGGGCCGCCTTCTTCTACAACCTGGCCGTCAACGAAGACGTGGACGAAATCCGGCTTGATGTAGCGCAGGATGCGGGTGTAGTGGGTAATGAGCAAGGTGCCCATGTTTCCCGTCGCGTGAGCGCGGTTGACACCCTCGGAGACCACCTTGAGCGCGTCGACGTCCAGGCCGGAGTCGGTCTCGTCCAGCACGGCGAACTTCGGCTTGAAGAGCTCCAACTGGAGGATCTCGACACGCTTCTTCTCGCCACCGGAGAAGCCTTCGTTGACGTTGCGCTGTGCGAAGTCAGCGTCGATGCGCAGCTGCTCCATGGCGGCCTTGACGTCCTTGGTCCAGGTACGAAGGGCCGGTGCAACGCCGTCGATGGCGGTCTTCGCGGTGCGCAGGAAGTTGGTCATGGTGACGCCCGGAACCTCTACGGGGTACTGCATGGCCAGGAAAACGCCTGCACGGGCACGCTGGTCAACGCTCATGGCCAGCACGTCTTCGCCGTCGAGCGTGATGGTTCCGCTCGTGACGTTGTAGCGCGGGTGGCCCGCAATGGTGGAGGCCAGAGTCGACTTGCCGGAACCGTTGGGGCCCATGATTGCGTGGGTCTCGCCGGTCCTGATGGTCAGGCTGACGCCCTTCAGGATCTCTTTTGTGCCCTGCTCCGTCTCGATGCTGACGTGCAGGTCCTTGATCTCAAGAGTAGACATGCTCTTCTTTCTTTCGTAAGTCTTTAGGCACTTGGCGCTCAGTAGTTCTGTACCGAGGCGCCGTTCACAACGTTGGTCACGTCCACATAGACGTCGTCGCCGTCAAGGGTGACGGCGAAGACGGGGACGGGGTCATAAGCAGGGAGCTGCAGGGGCTGTCCGCTGCGGAGATCGAACTGGGAACCGTGGCCCCAGCATTCGATCGCGCAGCCTTCAATCTCACCCTCGGAGAGTGAAATGTCCGCATGCGAGCAGGTGTCCCCGATGGCATGGATCTCTCCCATCGAGTCCTTCACGATGGCTACGGGGTAGTCATCGATCAGGATGCGCAGCGCTTGCTTGACCTCGATCTCATTGGCGTTGCACACCAGTTCACCTTGTGGCTGTTCACTCATTCTCTGTTCCCCTGCCGGCCGGTATCAGTTGTCGCTCACAGCGAGCTCACGCTCAACAGCGTCGGTCAGGCGCTCCTCGAGAGCCGGAACCTTGATCTGCTGGATGATCTCGTGGAGGAAGCCACGGACCACCAGCCGGCGGGCCACGTCTTCCGGGATACCGCGTGCCATGAGGTAGAACAAGTGCTCGTCATCGAGTCGGCCGGTGGCGCTGGCGTGGCCGGCACCTGCGATCAGACCGGTTTCGATCTCGAGGTTGGGGACAGAGTCTGCGCGCCCGCCGTCGGTCAGCAACAGGTTACGGTTGGCTTCATAGCTGTCCGTGCCCTCTGCTTGCTTGCGGATGAGGACGTCCCCAACCCACACGGTGTGCGCATTACGGCCCTGCAGGGCGCCCTTGTAGAGCACGCGCGACTTGCAGTTGGCCACGGCGTGGTCAACGTAAAGACGCTGCTCAAGGTGCTGGCCGGCGTCGGCGAAGTACAGGCCAAACATCTCAACGTCGGCGCCTGGGCCCGTAAAACGGGTTGACGGCGTCACGCGGACAAGGTCACCACCGAGGCTGACCACGACGTGCTTGAACTTGGCGTCGCGGCCGATCTTCGCCTGCTGCGAGGATGCGTGGACGGCGTCGTCGTTCCATTCCTGGAGTGAGATGACCGTCAGGTCAGCGCCGTCTTCGACAACGATCTCAACATTTTCCGACACGATCGCTGTGCCCTGGTGGTCCAGCACAACAACGGACTTGGAGAAACGCTCTGCCACGATCACGATGTGCTGGGCCGAAGCTTCAGCGGAGGTACCGGTCAGCAACACGGACACTTCGCCAGCGGCCTCGAGCTCGGCGGGCACCGTGATGACGGTGGCCTCGGTGAAGTTCTCCCAGGCATTCGCGGACACGCGGTCCTCCGGGATACCTGCCAGGCCGATGCGCTTGTCGTCCCGTCCGACGGTTTCGACGACGACGCCGTCCGGGGCGGTGACGGCCACGGACGGTGCCGAACCGGAGAGCACCTCGGTGTGAAGTCCGCGGAGGCGCTTGAGCGGGGTGAAGCGCCAGTCCTCTTCCAGCCCGGTCAGGGGCTTGAAGTCAGCCAGTTTGTACGAGGTCAGCCGACCTGCACGCGAACTGTCCGGAATGCCGACACCGCCACCGTGGGAGTGGCTCTTGGCAGAGGCTCCGGCAAGCGGACCGGCCGACTTCTCCGATGTACTGGAGGTGTTGGTACCGGTGTTGACGGGCGAGAGATTCTCGCCTTCTTCGGTGAAGCCGTCGATAAATGGCTGTGCCGAGGGCGCGCCGATGCGGGCCTTTTCAGTAGTGATTTCAGTCATTGCTAACCGACGGATCCTTCCATCTGCAGTTCAATCAGGCGATTGAGTTCAAGGGCGTATTCCATGGGCAACTCGCGGGCGATCGGCTCAATGAAGCCGCGCACAATCATGGCCATGGCCTCGTCCTCGGGCATACCGCGGGACATCAGATAGAAGAGTTGCTCCTCGCTGACCCGGGAAACGGTGGCCTCGTGACCCATCACCACGTCATCCTCGCGGATGTCGATGTAGGGATAGGTGTCGGAACGGGAAATGGTGTCCACCAGCAAGGCATCGCAACGCACGGTGTTGGCGGAGTGCTTGGCGCCTTCGCGGACCTGCGACCAGGCCCCGGTAAGCTGCACGACCACCGCCGCGGGCCACGGATTTGGAGATGATGGAGCTCTTGGTGTTCGGCGCGATGTGGACCATCTTGGAGCCGGTGTCCTGGTGCTGGCCTTCGCCTGCGAAGGCGATGGAGAGTGTCTCACCCTTGGCGTGCTCGCCAACCAGGTACACAGCCGGGTACTTCATGGTCACCTTGGAGCCGATGTTGCCATCGATCCATTCCATGGTGGCGCCTTCTTCGCAGATGGCACGCTTGGTCACCAGATTGTAAACGTTGGTGGACCAGTTCTGGATGGTCGTGTAACGGACGCGGGCGCCCTTCTTCACGATGATTTCCACCACGGCAGAGTGCAGCGAATCCGAGGTGTAGATCGGCGCGGTGCAGCCTTCGATGTAGTGGACGTACGAGTCTTCGTCCGCGATGATCAGGGTGCGCTCGAACTGGCCCATGTTTTCCGTGTTGATGCGGAAGTAGGCCTGCAGCGGAATGTCCACGTGAACGCCCTTGGGGACGTACACGAAGGAACCGCCGGACCACACGGCCGTGTTCAGGGAAGCGAACTTGTTGTCGCCCACGGGAATGATGGTTCCGAAGTACTCCTGGAAGATCTCAGGGTGCTCGCGGAGCGCGGTATCCGTGTCCAGGAAGATGACACCCTGCTGCTCCAGGTCCTCACGGATCTGGTGGTACACCACCTCGGATTCGTACTGCGCGGCGACGCCGGACACGAGGCGGCTGCGCTCGGCTTCCGGGATACCCAGCTTCTCGTAGGTGTTGCGGATGTCCTCGGGGAGGTCTTCCCACGTGGCAGCCTGCTTTTCCGTGGAGCGCACAAAGTACTTGATGTTGTCGAAGTCGATGCCGGAGAGGTCTGCACCCCAGGTGGGCATGGGCTTGCGGTCGAAGTACTTCAATCCCTTCAGGCGCAGGTCGAGCATCCATTCCGGCTCGCTCTTCTTGCCGGAAATGTCACGGACGACCTCTTCGCTGAGACCTCGGCGCGCGTTGGCGCCGACGTCGTTCTTGTCGGCCCATCCGTACTCGTAGTTGCCAATACCGTGGAGCTCGGGATTCTTTTCCAGAATCTCCGAGATCACAGCACCGTCAGCCAGCGCTTTCTCTGCTGTTCCTTCAGCTAATTGACCCGTCATCACGGCCTTTCTTACTGATTGTTAGATTCGACATGGGGCGTGGCTGGCAGCTTCGGAAACCCGAGGGCTTCCTTGGCGGCCGGCCTGCCGGTTGGAATGTGGGTAGTGCAGACATGTCCGCCCTGGGCGAGGGTGGAGAGCCTGCGGACATCGACGCCGACCAAACGGGAAAACACTTCGGTCTCAGTGTCGCAAAAAACGGGAAATTCTGCGGCTAGTTGCTGGATGGGGCAATGGCCCTGGCACAGCTGGACGCTGGAGAGGGAGGCGGGCAACGGTGCCTTGGTCTCGATCGAGGCGGCCGATGCTACGTAACCGTCCCGGCTCAATGCCGCGGACAATGCCAAGGCACGGGCTGCGATATCGGATCCCGCCCGGTCAACTTCGGGTGCATAACGCTGCTCCATCTCGGCGAAGCGCTCCACGGCGTAGTCCCTGACAGCTTCTTCGCCGGCAAGGTCCCGCAATCGACGCAGAGCCGAGCTGGCAATGTTGAGATAGTCATCGCCGAGCTTCGACTGGCCTTGCGAGCTAAGGACATAGCGCCGCGCTGGACGGCCTGCGCCGGCGCCTGCCTTTGCAACGCGTTTGACCTCGATGACTCCCGCGCGCTGAAGGTGATCCAGATGGCGGCGGACGGCTGCGGAGGTGAAGCCCAGCATATCGCCGAGTTCAGCCGCGCTCACGGGCCCATGCTCCAACACTGCGTTGAGAACACGGTTCCTGGTGCGGTCTTCCGCATCAGCCACTACCGCGGCGGTCTCGCCTGGCACAGTCATGACTGTGCTGTGTCGCATTGCGGGCACAGAAGCAGAACTCCTCATGGAATACACAACACAATCATGTCGTAATTTGGTCCGAGCATCCAGTAAGGCAAGGCTGGCCTGCAACCCCAGGCCCGACACTCCCCTACTACTTCACGTAGAATACGTTGGTGCGATCCCCCGAATCTCCCGTCCTCACCATCGAAGGACTCATCAAGGACGTCGGTCCGCTGGCATCCCTCGACGGCAAAATGCTCAGGGTGGTCAGCGGCCTGTCGATGTTCGCCGAGCGCGGCCAGATCACAGCACTCCTGGGTGCCAACGGCGCAGGCAAGACAACGACGCTCGAGTGCGCGCAGGGTCTCCAAAAACGCACGGGTGGCCATATCGGACTCCTCGGTGAAGACCCGGACTCTGCCGGAGCCGACCTTCGTTCACGCGTTGGCGTGATGCTGCAGGACGGTGGGTTGCCGCCGTCGGCCCGTCCCATTCCGCTACTTCGGCACATTGCCGGCATGTACCAGAACCCCCTTCCCGTAGACGGACTGGTTGAACGGCTGGGCATCGATACCTTCAGCCGTACCGGCGTCCGTCGATTGTCAGGTGGTCAAAAACAACGGCTGTCGCTTGCAGCGGCCTTGATCGGAAATCCCGAAGTCCTCTTCCTGGACGAACCCAGCGCGGGCCTCGATCCCCAGTCCCGCCAAATCGTTTTCGAACTGATCGCCGAACTGCGGGATGCGGGCATGGGAATCATCCTCACCACGCACCTGATGGACGACGCGCAGAGGCTCGCGGACTACGTCTACATCATCGACGCCGGACACAATGTCGCGGAGGGCACCGTTGCCGAGTTGCTGAGCCACGGCCACGAAGCCATGGACGGCATCACTGAGCGCACCCTGTTCTTTGATGCCCCGGCCGGTCTCGACATTGCCGCAGTGCTAGGCAACGAACTGACCATCGCGGAAAGCCGGGCAGGAAGCTACTCGGTTGCAGGCGAACTGACTCCCGAGCATTTGGCGAAACTCACGGCCTGGTGGGCAGAAAAGAGCATCATGCCGGCATCGCTTCGCTTGGAGGCACGTAGCTTGGAAGACGTTTTTCTGGACATTTCCGGAAGGGACATTCGATGACCAGCGCATCCCCCGCGCTCAGCACGCCGCACGCCGGACCGGCACCTTTGCTGCGCAGGATCCTGATTCAAGGACGCTACGAAACCTTGACCATGATCCGGAACGGCGAACAGCTGATCCTCGCGGTGATCATGCCACTTCCTGGGATTGGTGGGGCTTACTGTCACACCGCTCCTGGATGCGCCTGGGGAGCAGCCGCGTGGACATCGCGGCGCCCGGCATTCTGGCCCTGTGTGCCATGTCCACCGCATTCACCGGCCAAGGAATCGCCACCGGCTTCGACCGCCGCTACGGCGTGCTCCGCTTCCTCTCGACAACCCCCCTCGGCCGGACCGGCCTCATTGCCGGAAAAATCGTGGCCGTCCTTGCTGTCCTGGTCCTCCAGGTGCTGGTGATCGGCGCCGTCGCCGCATTGCTTGGTTGGCACCCGCGCCCGGAGGGCTGGCTTCCGGGACTGGGCCTCCTTGTCCTCGGCGCCGCCGCCTTCACAGCTCTCGGACTCCTGGTTGCCGGCACAGTGCGGCCGGAGGCTACCCTTGCCATTACGAACCTGCTTTGGATCCTGCTGGGTGCCTTGGGGGGAATCGTCGTTCCAGCCGAGCGCCTGCCGGCCTTGGCGCAGAACATCGTGCACTTCCTGCCCTCGGGAGCCTTGGGGCAGTCACTCCGCGATGCTTTCCTTCATGGAAGCGTTTCCGTGCCCTACGTTCTTGTGCTGCTGCTGTGGACTGTGGTCCCCGGGGCAGCCGCTGTCCGCTGGTTCAAGTGGAACTGAGCGCTCCGTTGTGGAACTGAACTGTCAGCCTGAGTTGTGAACCAAGAATTGAGATATCTGTGAGCACGGCCTCCCGCATTCCGAAGTCCATCCAGCACTTGGCGGCCAAACTGCCGACGGAAGTCAACAGCACGGTCCGCAGACTGGCGATGCTGTCCTTGATCGGGCAGACGGTCCTGGTGGTTACTGGCGGCGCGGTCCGGCTGACATCCTCCGGACTCGGCTGCCCGACGTGGCCGCGCTGCACCAGCGGCTCCCTCGTCAACACTCCCGAGATGGGGATCCACGGCTTCATAGAATTCGGCAACCGGATGCTGACGTTCGCTTTGGCCGCCGTCGCCGTCCTGACCTTCGTGTACCTGTGGAACCTCCGCAAGGAACGCCGCGACCTCTTCCTGCTGGCTTTGGGCCTCCTCGCCAGTATTCCGGCACAGGCCGTCATCGGCGGCATCACCGTGCTGTCCAATCTGAACCCGTGGGTCGTCGGACTACATTTCCTCGTGTCCATGGCCTTGATCGTCTTCTCCACCCTCCTGGTCAACCGCGCCTACGGCCGGACAGGTCGCTTCATGGAACGTCCGCTGGCATCGATCCCAGGCGTGATGAGTCCCGTCATGACCGCCGTCGCGTTCTTCTCGGCGGCCGCGGTGTGCCTCGGCGTCGTAGTGACTGGCGCCGGACCCCACGCCGGGGACGCCAACGCTCCGCGCAACGATCTCGATTGGGATCTTTTCTCGCACATCCACGCGGTTCCCGCATACCTCATCACCGCGGGATCTCTTTTCGCCGTGTACTTCGTCCTTCGCAAGGGAATAACAGGGCCGTTCCGCTCAGCGGCTTTGCTTCTGCTCGGCGTGACCATCCTTCAGGCAATCATCGGCTTCACGCAGTATTACAACGGCATCCCCGCCCTCCTGGTGGGCGCGCACATGCTGGGCGCCGCCCTGCTCATGAGTGCGGCAACCAACGCGGCGGATGTGGCACACTCCAGCCCAAAGGGCTAGCAACCCCCGCCTCCGAACGCTCGATCACCTATAGCGGCGCAAGAGAAAACCCTCCCTCACAAATGATGTGAGGGAGGGTTTTGGGTTATAGGACAAAACGTGTGTATGGGAGGGGCGTGCTTCCCTGTCGGGGCGCGGGGTTTCCGGGGTAGCTAAGCTTTTGAGGCTTGGGTCGGCTGGGGTGCTTGCATGTCTGTGGAGTGTTTGATTTGTGATCGTGGGCTGTTTCGGAACGGGAAAACGGCTGGGGGTTAGCAGCGGCACCGGTGCCTGGAGTGCGGGGCGGGCTGTTCGGGTGAACGTCCCGACGTGAGCCGGAGTGCTGAATTGGACGCGTTCCTGGGATGGCTGCTGCTCCCACCCGGCCTATAACCCCGTGCAAGAGCTGAGCGACACGGCAAATGGATTTCGACGCGGGAATTCCGGTGTCGACAGGGATTTAGCGCACCCGCAAGTATTTTGCGCGTCGTGAGCGCGCGTCGGTCAGTCCGCCGCCATACCTGCAGGAGCGTCCTGGGCTAGCCGCCGATGATCGGCGAACCGAGGAACGGGTCCACCGCGAGGGCAATGAAGAGCAGGGTCAGGTAGCTGATGGACCCGTGGAACACCTTCATGGCGCCCTTGTTCGAGACATCGCCACCCTGCGCACGGTTGTAGAGGGCGTGGGATTCATACAGGAACCATGCACCCGCGAGGACCGCGGCCACCGTGTATACCCAGCCCGCGTGGCCTACCGGCACCAAGAGCAGCGAGCACGCAACCATGGCCCAGGCGTAGAGAACCACCTGGACGGAAACCACCTTGGCGCCGGCGATTGCACCCAGCATGGGGACATTGGCGTTGCGGTAGTCCTCGCCGTAGCGCATGGACAGCGGCCAGTAGTGCGGAGGGGTCCAGAGGAAGATCACCATGAAGAGTACGACGGCGGGCCATTCCACTGTGTTTGTCACGGCGGCCCAGGCGATCAGCACCGGGAAGCAGCCGGCTGCGCCGCCCCACACGATGTTCTGGGCGGTGCGGCGCTTGAGGATCATCGTGTAGATGACAACGTAGAAAACTATCGCACCCAGGCCAAGCCAGGCCGAAAGCGGATTCGCCCCGAACCACAGGATGGCGATCGAGGCAGCCCCAAGAATCCAGGCGAAGATGAGCGCCTCGCGGGGCGTGACCTCCCCCGTTACCAGCGGCCGCTTCTCGGTGCGATGCATCAGCTTGTCGATATCGCGGTCGATGTAACAGTTGAAGACTCCGGCACTGCCAGCCGCGAAAGCGCCGCCCACAAGTGTGGCAAGAATCAGCCCAATGGAGGGAAAACCGCGCTCGGCAAAGATCATGGTGGGCAGGGTGCTGACCAACAGGAGTTCGATCACGCGGGGTTTGGTCAGTGCCAGATACGCCTTGAACTTACGGGACATTCCGCTCTTCCTCACAGCCGGTGAAGCGTTGAGGGGCGTATCTGTTGTGCTCACGTTGGCAGTCACTCTGTTCTTTGCTGGTGTTCTCAAGGCGGGTGTTCTCGCAACGGCGGCACCCTGCTTCGGCCTCCAGATATCATACCGTGGCCCGTCCGGCGTCGCGGCACCGGCGGACTTTCCTTTGTTTCCGAAAGTTCACCGGCACTTTGACGTCGCGGTGATTCATAAACCGGAATTTGCGTCCATTTTTTGAGATTCCCACCAATTGAGGCCGGAAACCGGGCTAAGCTGTCTGCAGATCAGCTCACGCAGGTTTCCGAGAAAGCGTATTCTCAGATTTGCATGTCTGGATGATAGATGATCGTTTCAATGGTGAACGGCTGGTAGAGACTTCGCAGCGGGCGCCATCCTGTGCCCGAGGCTTGCCATGTCCCAACACCCGCCGTCAGCACAGAGAGGGGCTCGGTTTACGTGCCACATTTGGAAGAGCAAGAACTGACTTGGACTAGCCTGGACCAGCGCGCCGTGGACACCATCCGCGTTTTGGCCGCTGACGCCGTCGAGAAGGTCGGCAACGGTCACCCCGGCACGGCCATGAGCCTTGCACCGGCCGCCTACCTTCTCTTCCAGAAGCTGATGCGCCACGATCCGAAGCACCCGGACTGGATCGGCCGCGACCGGTTTGTCCTGTCCCCCGGGCACACATCGCTGACCCTGTACATCCAGTTGTTCCTCTCCGGCTACGGCCTGGAACTGAAGGACCTCGAGGCCCTTCGTCCCTGGGGCTCACTCACCCCCGGCCACCCGGAATACAAGCACACCGCCGGCGTCGAGATCACCACCGGCCCGCTGGGCCAGGGCCTCGCCTCGTCGGTGGGCTTCGCCTACTCCCAGCGCCGCCAACGCGGCCTGTTCGACGCCGACGCCGCCGAGGGCACCAGCCCGTTCGACCACACCATCTGGGTCATTGCATCCGACGGCGACCTCCAGGAAGGCGTGACCTCGGAGGCTTCCTCCCTGGCCGGCCACCAGGAACTGGGCAACCTCGTGGTCATCTACGACGAGAACCACATCTCCATTGAGGACGACACCAACGTCGCCTTCACCGAGGACGTCCTCAAGCGCTACGAGGCCTACGGCTGGCACACCCAGCGCGTGGACTGGACGAAGACCGGCGAGTACGTCGAAGACGTCCAGGAGCTTTACGGCGCCCTGTTGGCCGCCAAGGCTGAGACCTCCAAGCCGTCCATCATCTCGCTGCGGACCATCATCGGCTACCCCTCACCCAAAAAGCAGAACACCGGCAAGATCCACGGTTCCGCCCTCGGCGGCGAGGAAGTTGCAGCACTCAAGGAAGTCCTGGGCTTCGACCCCGAGCGGTCCTTCCAGGTTGACGAAGACGTGCTGGCGCATACCCGTGCCGTCGTCGAACGCGGCGCCTCTGCCCGCAGCGACTGGCAAGCTTCCTTCGAGGCATGGCAGGCAGCCAACCCGGAGAACGCAGCGCTCCTTGAGCGCATCGAAGCCAAGAAGCTCCCGGTCGAACTCGACGCTGCCCTGCCGGTGTTCGAGGCAGGCAAGGAAGTCTCCACCCGCGCGGCCTCCGGCAAGGTCCTGAACGCCATCGGCCCGGTCCTGCCGGAACTGTGGGGCGGCTCCGCTGACCTCGCGGAGTCGAACAACACCACCATCGAGGGTTCGCCCTCGTTCATTCCGACGTCGCGATCCACCGCCGCATGGAAGGGGAACCCCTACGGCCGGGTCCTGCACTTCGGCATCCGCGAGCACGCTGCCGCGTCGATCGTGAACGGCATCAGCCTGCACGGCCGGACGCGGGCCTTCTCCGGTACATTCCTGATCTTCAGCGACTACCAGCGTCCCGCGATCCGCCTCGGCGCCCTGATGGGTGCTCCGTCGCTATACGTATGGACCCATGACTCGATCGGCCTGGGCGAAGACGGCCCCACCCACCAGCCGGTGGAACAGCTGTCCGCCCTCCGCGCCATCCCGGGCCTGGACGTGGTCCGTCCCGGTGACGCCAACGAGGTTGCCGCAGCCTGGAAGACCATGCTCGAGAACCACGAGAACCCGGCAGGCATCGTGCTGACCCGCCAGAACATCCCCACCTACGCACGTGGCGAAGGCATTGCCGAGGGTGACACCTTCGGCTCCACCGCCGGCGTCGCAAAGGGCGGCTACGTCCTGGCAGAAGCTTCCAAGGAGGGCGCCACGGTCCCGGCCCAGGTCATCCTGATCGGAACCGGTTCCGAGGTCCAGCTCGCAGTGAACGCCCGCGAAGCACTGCAGGCCGAAGGCATCGCCACGCGCGTTGTCTCCATGCCCTGCGTGGAGTGGTTCAACAAGCAGGACTCCGCGTACCGCGAATCCGTGCTCCCGGCCGCCGTCAAGGCCCGCGTCTCGGTCGAAGCCGGCCTGGCACTGGGTTGGAGGGAATTCGTCGGCGACGCAGGACGTTCCATCAGCCTCGAGCACTTCGGCGCCTCCGCGGACTACAAGCGCCTCTTCAAGGAGTTCGGCATCACGGCAGAAGCAGTCGCCGCCGCCGCCAAGGACTCCCTCGCGGGTCTCAATAGCTGAAACGCGTCTGAGACGAATCCGACAGCAACGAACAGATTTCCAAGGAGATTAAAGAAATGACTACGACTCCCACCCAGCAGCTTTCCGACGCCGGCGTGTCCATCTGGCTTGACGACCTCTCCCGGCAGCGCCTGACCAGCGGCACCCTGCAGAAGCTCATCGACGAAAAGAACGTCGTCGGCGTGACCACCAACCCGTCCATCTTCCACGCCGCCATCACTGCCGGCAGTGACTACGACGCCGTGATCGCCGAAAAGGCCGCCAAGGGCGCAACCGTTGAAGAGACCGTCTTCGAGATCACCACCACCGACGTCGCGGATGCCTGCGACCTCTTCGCCCCGGTCGCAGCCGCCACCAAGGGAGTGGACGGCCGCGTCTCCATCGAGGTGGACCCCCGCCTGGCGTGGGACACCGAAGGCACCATCGCCGAGGCCAAGCACCTGTACAAGAAGGTCAACAAGGACAACGTCCACATCAAGATCCCGGCAACGCTCGAAGGCCTAAGCGCCATCACGGCAACCCTGGCCGAGGGCATCAGCGTCAACGTGACACTGATCTTCTCCCTGGAGCGCTACCGCGCCGTCATCAACGCGTTCCAGTCCGGACTTGAGCAGGCCAAGGACAACGGCCACGACCTCTCGACGATCCACTCCGTGGCCTCCTTCTTCGTTTCCCGCGTGGACAGCGAAATCGACAAGCGCCTCGACGCACTGGGCACCGAAGAAGCCAAGGCCCTCAAGGGCAAGGCCGGCCTTTCCAACGCCCGCCTCGCCTACCAGGTCTACGAAGAGCTGTTCTCCACCGAGCGCTGGGCAGATCCTGGCCGAAGCCGGAGCACTCCCCCAGCGCCCGCTCTGGGCCTCCACCGGCGTCAAGGACCCGGCATACCCGGACACCCTCTACGTGACCGAACTGGTTGCCGCAGGCGTCGTCAACACGATGCCGGAAAAGACCCTCGACGCCACGTTCGACCACGGTGTGGTCAAGGGTGACACCATTTCCGGTACCTACGAGGAAGCAAACAACGTCCTCAACGCACTGGAGGGCCTGGGCATCTCCTACAACGACGTCGTCGCAATCCTCGAATCCGAGGGCCTGGACAAGTTCGTCGCCAGCTGGAAGGAACTTCTGGCCGACGTCGAAGGTGCCCTCGCCTCTGCACGGAAGGCTTCCTAACCCACATGAGCACTCTCAGCTACGACGCCAACGGTGCTGCGCAGCAGGCCATTGAGCAGCACGTCCCGGCACTTGTCCAGGACCGGATTGCCACCAGGATTTTCGCGAAGGACTACACGCTTTGGGGTCCTGATGCCGAATCCGAATCCGCCGTCCGTCTTGGATGGGTGGAGGCGGCAACCGTTTCCCAGCCCTTGGTCGACGGAATCCTGGAACTCCGGGATGCCCTCAGGGCCGAAGGTGTCTCCCGCATTGTCCTGTGTGGCATGGGCGGCTCTTCGCTCGCCCCCGAGGTCATTGCCGGCACCGCTGGCGTCGAGCTGACCGTACTGGACAGCACCGACCCCGAACAGGTCGGTGCTGCCCTCGCGGACCGTCTCGCCGAGACTGCCATTGTGGTCTCGTCGAAGTCGGGCTCCACCGTGGAAACCGACTCACAGCGCCGCGTGTTCGAGCAGGCCTTCACCGAGGCCGGTATCGATGCCAAGAGCCGGATCGTCATCGTGACCGATCCCGGTTCCCCGCTGGACAAAGCTGCCCGTGAAGCCGGTTACCGCGCCGTCTTCAATGCCGACCCGAATGTCGGCGGCCGTTTTTCAGCGCTCACGGCTTTCGGACTGGTCCCCAGCGGCCTGGCGGGAGTCGACATCCAGGCATTCTTGGATGAAGCCGAGGAAGCGGCGGAGATCCTCAACGAGGACTCTCCTGAAAACATCGGGCTGACGCTTGGTGCTGCACTTGGTGGAACCACGCCACTGCGCAACAAGATCGTCATTGTCGAAGACGGCTCCGGCATTGTCGGCTTCGCCGATTGGGCCGAGCAGCTCATTGCCGAATCCACGGGCAAGCTCGGCACCGGCGTTCTCCCGGTTGTCGCCGGCCCTTCCGCACCTGAGGTCAGTAGCGGCGCGAAAGACGTGCTCGTCATTCGCCTCGTCGGCGAGGACTCCGACGTCGAGCTTGGTGAAAACGAAGCCGCCATCGCCGGTGGTCTGGCCACCCAGATGTTCGTCTGGGAGTTTGCCACCGCTGTCGCAGGGCGCCTGCTGGGCATCAACCCGTTCGACCAGCCCGACGTCGAGGCAGCCAAGATTGCCGCGCGCGGCCTCCTGGACGCACGTCCCGAGCCCACGCCGGCGAACTTCGTCGACGGCGCCATCGAAGTCCGCGGAGGTGCGTGGCTCGGCGACGCGGCAACGGCAGCCGACGCCGTCAAGGCACTTCTGGGTGAACTCGGCACGGACGGCTACCTGAGTGTCCAGGCCTATTTCGACCGCATCGCGTTCGCGCCACTAGAAGGCATCCGCGACGAACTCGCCGCACTCAGCGGCCGCCCCGTCACTTTTGGCTGGGGCCCGCGGTTCCTGCACTCCACCGGACAGTTCCACAAGGGCGGACCGGCCATCGGCTCGTTCCTACAGGTCACGGCTTCCGCCAACAGCGACATCGCCATCCCGGAACGGCCGTTCACGTTCGGCCAGCTGATCACAGCCCAGGCCGCCGGCGATGCCCAGGTTCTGGAGAACCACGGCCGTCCGGTCCTGCGGCTGCACCTCACGAACCGTGAAGCCGGAGTGGCCCAGCTCCAGGAAATCGTCGCCGCGCTTGCCGGCCAGGCAAGCGCGCTCGAAAGCTAAGGCAAAAACCCAAACATGCCAGAAACTGAAAACGGCTACAGGTCCACGGGAAAACCAAGCCACCGCAATCCCCTCCGGGATCCGCGGGACCGGCGCCTGAACCGCATCGCCGGACCTTCGTCATTGGTGTTCTTCGGAGTCACCGGTGACCTCGCCCGCAAGAAGCTCATGCCGGCGGTGTACGACCTCGCCAACCGCGGGCTGTTGCCGCCGAGCTTTGCGCTGGTCGGCTTCGGCCGGCGCGACTGGAGCAATGAGGAGTTCGCGAACGAGGTCAAGGAGAACGTCAAGGCGCACTCCCGTACCCCGTTCGACGACGCCGTCTGGAACCAGTTGTCCGAGGGCATCCGCTTCGTCCAGGGAGAGTTCGACGACGATCAGGCCTTCAAGCGCCTCAGCGCCACGCTCGATGAACTGGACGAGACCCGCGGTACGCGCGGCAATCACGCTTTCTACCTGTCCATTCCGCCCAAGGCCTTCGAGCAGGTCTGCCGCCAGCTCTCCAAGCACGGGCTGGCGCAGGCCGGCGATGGCCAGTGGCGCCGGGTGGTCATCGAGAAGCCCTTCGGCCACGACCTTGAGTCCGCGCGCAAGCTCAACAACATCGTGGAGTCCGTCTTCCCGCCGGACGCGGTCTTCCGCATCGACCACTACCTTGGCAAGGAAACGGTCCAGAACATCCTGGCGCTGCGCTTCGCCAACCAGTTGTTCGAACCTTTGTGGAACGCCAACTACGTGGACCACGTTCAGATCACCATGGCAGAGGACATCGGGACCGGCGGGCGTGCGGGATATTACGACGGCGTCGGAGCGGCACGCGATGTCATTCAGAACCACCTCTTGCAGCTGCTCGCGTTGACGGCCATGGAGGAGCCCATCTCCTTTAACGCCGATGACCTGCGTGCCGAGAAGGAAAAGGTCCTCGCGGCCGTCAGGCTCCCCGAAGACCTGTCCACCCACTCGGCCCGCGGCCAGTTCGCCGGCGGCTGGCAAGGCGGAGAGCTCGTGCAGGGATACCTTGAGGAAGAAGGCATCCCGGCCGATTCCAAGACCGAAACCTACGCGGCGATCCGCCTGGACATCAACACCCGGCGCTGGGCCGGGGCACCGTTCTATCTGCGGGCCGGTAAGAGGCTCGGACGCCGCGTGACGGAAATCGCGGTGGTGTTCAAACGGGCGCCCAACCTGCTCTTCCGCGGCAACGGGGAGGATGACTTCGGCCAGAATGCCGTGGTCATCCGGGTCCAGCCCGACGAGGGCGCCACCATCCGCTTCGGATCCAAGGTTCCCGGCACGCAGATGGAAGTCCGCGACGTCACCATGGACTTCGGCTACGGACATTCCTTCACCGAGTCCAGTCCCGAGGCGTACGAGCGGCTCATCCTGGACGTGCTGCTGGGCGAACCCCCGCTCTTCCCCCGGCACCAGGAAGTCGAGGAGTCCTGGAAGATCCTGGACCCCTTCGAAGAATACTGGGCAGGGCTCGACGAACAGCCCGAACCCTACGCCCCCGGCAGCTGGGGGCCGGCCTCGGCCGACGAGCTGCTTGCCCGCGACGGACGAACCTGGAGAAGGCCATGATCGTAGATCTTCCCAACACCACCACCTCCAAGGTCTCCAAGGAGATCACCTCCCTGCGCGAGCAAGGAGGTGTGATCGCCCTCGGACGTGTCCTCACCCTCGTGGTGGTCACAAAGTCAGGGCTCGAGGAAGAAGCCATCGAGGCAGCCAACGAGGCCAGCCGCGAACATCCCTGCCGCATCATCGTGCTCGCGGATGCAGGCAGTGAGGCCCCGAATCGCCTTGACGCCCAGATCCGGGTAGGAGGCGACGCCGGCGCATCCGAGGTGATCGTGCTGCGCGGTTACGGTGAGCTCGCCAGGGAGAGCGAATCGTTGGTCGCCGCATTGCTCCTGCCGGACGCGCCAATCGTCGCCTGGTGGCCCCACGGAGCGCCTGACAACGCCTGCGAGACCTCCATCGGCCGCATCTCGCACCGCCGTATTACGGACTCGGCAAACGAACCCGATCCCGCCGCGGCACTCGCCCGGATCCGGGAAACCTACCGGGCAGGTGACACCGACCTCGCCTGGACGCGCCTGACCAACTGGCGCCTGCAGCTTGCGGCCGCCCTGGACCAGGTAGACGAATCACCCGTCACGGCAATCACCGTCGAAGGCGCATCGGACTCGCCCAGCACACTCCTGCTCGCCGCCTGGCTCACGCTGTTCCTGGACGCTCCGGTCCAGATCGTGGCCGATCCCGCAGGCACCGGCATCCGCAGGGTACGGCTGAGCCGCGCCACCGGCGATGTCCAGCTGGTCCGGCCAGGCCTGACTGTTGCGGAACTGACCCAGCCGGGCCAACCCGCCCAGCGGATTTCACTGCCGCGCCGGAGCCTGCGGGACTGCCTTGCCGAAGAACTCCGTCGCCTCGATCCGGACGATGTCTTCGGAGAAGTGATTACTATGGGACTGCCCCGAACAAATAGCAAGGAGTGACCGTCCCAGTGAGCGCCGACCCCAGAGTAAGCATCCATCCCAGCTCCGCCGTCCTTATGGCCGCCATCGCTGCACGGCTCATCACTAAGCTGGTGGACGTGCAGGACAAGCACGGCGAAGCCACTGTGGTCCTCACCGGCGGAACCGTGGGAATCGGCACCCTGAAAGCCGTTGCCGACTCCCCTGCGGCCCCCGCGGTCGACTGGTCACGGGTGAACTTCTGGTGGGGCGACGAGCGTTTTGTCGGCAAGGACAGCCCGGACCGCAACACTGTGCAAGCACGTGAAGCATTGCTTTCCAGCCTGCCGGTCGATCCGGCACGCGTGCACGAACCGGGTTCATCGGACGAGTTCGCCACGGCAGACGAGGCCGCAGCCGATTACGCGGCCCGGCTCAAGGAAGCCGCCCAGGCTGAGCACGCGGCGGATGCTTCGGACAATCGTCCGGAGGAGGCTGGCGACTTGCCTCGCTTCGACATCTTGCTGCTAGGCGTCGGCCCGGATGCGCACATAGCCTCGCTCTTCCCCGAGCAGGCGGGAATCCGCGTCCAGGACCGCACCGTGGTGGGAGTGGAGAACTCCCCCAAGCCACCGCCGTCGAGGGTTTCACTGACCTTGCCGGCCATCAACTCGGCCCAGGAGATCTGGATGGTTGTGGCAGGCGAGGACAAGGCCGGGGCCGTGGGACTGGCCCTCGCCGGGGCCAACCCTGTCCAGGTTCCCGCCTCCGGACCCATCGGCCGCACAAGGACCCTCTGGCTCATCGATGAAAACGCGGCCTCACGTGTCCCGCAGCAGCTCATCCGTAAGGATCCTGCGGGCGCGTAACCGCTTAAGCGCTCCGGCCAGGACAATCTCCGCGTCTTGGCTGGAGCGTCTTTCTTAACGTAATCCAGGTGGCTCTTGAAGATCTCTTCGCCGGCCCGTTCCATAGTCGCTTCGCCTTGTTCCCGGACGGCAACCAGACCGCATTTGGGGCAGTCCCACCGTAGCGGAATCTGATCCTCCGGGAGCTTAACGAAAACGAGCCGCGTTTCATGTCCCTTGGCGCACCAATAGGGAACACGAATACGCGGCAAGCTCTCGCCAACTACAGAGTCGGGTTGGTTTCGGGGCGCCGATCCAGCTGTTACGCCGGCCCGTGTGCCCCGGAATCCAGAATTACCATGAACCATCGTCGATCCCTTGAGAGTTCGGCTGCCTGGCGGTAAAGGCCATGCAGCCTAGTCTAATGAGAGGACACCTCTAGTGCGAGGATCCGACGGCGGCAGCGCTAGGAGTTTGCGCCCGTGGTGAAGCGCATGATCAGCCCAAGGCCAATGATCACGACACCCCACGTGCAGCCCAAGACGATGGTGAAGCGGTTAAGGTTACGCTCCGCGACACCCGAAGAACTCAATCCCGAGCTCATGCCACCGCCGAACATATCGGACAAACCACCGCCCCGTCCCTTGTGCAGGAGGATGAGCAGCGTCAGCAGAAGGCTGGTGATACCCAGCAGAATCTGCAGAATGACTTGAAGAACGTCCACGACGGCCTTTCAGAAGAACGGAAAACGGGAGCGGAACCTAAACGGACTAAGCCGCGCTGTGGTGGCTCTCGAACCTGACAATGTTAGCAAACTCCGCAGGGTCCAGGCTCGCGCCACCCACCAGCAAGCCGTCGACGTCGGACTCAGCCATGATCGCGGCCGCATTGTTGGCCTTCACCGAACCACCGTAGAGGAGCCTGGTCTTGGCCGCGACGGCGTCATCGAACAAGGAGGCGAGCTCAGCCCGGATCGCGGCGCACATCTCCTGTGCGTCCTCGGGACCAGCGACTTCCCCGGTGCCGATGGCCCAGACGGGTTCGTAGGCGACGACCAGTTCGCTTGCCTGGTCTGCGGAAAGCCCTTCGACGCCGGCCCGCAACTGAGCGAGCGTGTGTTCGACATGCGTGCCGGCTTGGCGGATCTCAAGCCCTTCGCCGACGCACAAGACCGGGGTTACCTCATGCCGGAAGGCAGCTTTGACCTTCGCGTTGAGGACCTCGTCGCTCTCGTTGTGGATGGTGCGGCGTTCACTGTGGCCCACCAGGACATAGGCGCAACCCAGCTTGTTGAGGAACTGGCCGGAGATGTCACCGGTGTATGCTCCGGAGTCGAACTGCGAGAGGTCCTGGCCGCCATAGACAACCTCCAGTTCGTCACCCTGGACGAGGGTCTGCACGCCACGGAGATCGGTGAACGGCGGGAAGACCGAAACCTCCACCCTGTTGTAATCGTGCTTGGCGTCGGACAGGGTCCAGGCCAGTTTCTGCAGCAGGGTGATGCCCTGGACGTGGTCCATGTTCATCTTCCAGTTGCCGGCGATGAAGGGCTTGCGAACGAAGTTTCCGTTGGCGGAAGTTGTCACGTGTGCTCCAAAGATGCGTTGAGATAGGGAAGCCGGCGGGGCGCTTTCCCTTCGCAGAAGGGCGCCCCGCCGGCTGTGTAGCCTTAGCGGTCCAGCACGCTCAGGCCGGGAAGATCCTTGCCTTCAAGGTATTTCCAGGCTGGCGCCGCCGCCGGTGGAGATGTGGCCGAACTGGGAGTCCTCAAAGCCGAGGGTCCGCACAGCCGCAGCGGAATCGCCGCCGCCCACCACGGTGAACGCCGCGGTCTCGGTCGAAGGCCTGGGCGATGGCACGGGTTCCGGCAGCGAAGGCTTCGAATTCAAAGACGCCCATGGGGCCATTCCAGAACACCGTCTTGGCGCCCTTGATCTGCTCGGCAAAGGCCGCGGCGGAAACGGGTCCAATGTCCAGGCCGATTCCTGCTGCGCCGAAAGCACTTCCTTCGATCGCGTCGGCGCTGACCACCTCGTGGTCGGCATCGGCTGCGAAACGGCTGGCGACCACGACGTCGGTGGGGATGACGAAGGTGGTACCGGCGTCGGAAGCGCGCTTGAGGTAGTCCTGCACCACGGGGATCTGGTCTGCTTCAAGCAAGCTGCCTGCCACCTTGTAGCCGGCGGCTGCCAAGAACGTGAAGAGCATGCCTCCGCCAACAAGGATGGTGTCTGCCTTGCCCAGGAGGTTGTCAATGACCGCGAGCTTGTCCGAAACCTTGGACCCGCCGAGAACCACGACATACGGGCGCTGGGTATCCGTAGTCAGCTTGCGCAGAACCTCCACCTCGGTGTGCACGAGGTCCCCTTGGTAGGACGGAAGCCTGGTGGCGACGTCGTAGACACTGGCGTGCTTGCGGTGCACCGCGCCGAATGCATCATCCACGAACGCGCCGTCTTCACCGGTCAGTGCCACGAGTTCATCAGCAAAAGCTCCGCGCTCGGCGTCGTCCTTGCTGGTTTCGCGGGCGTCGAAACGGACATTCTCAAGGATCAGGACGTCTCCGTCCTCCAATGACCCTGCCAGTTCTTTCGCAGACTCACCTACGGTGTCCTCCGCGAGCTGCACTTTGAACGGCGCGAGCTCAGCAAGCCGTGCTGCAGCGGGCTTGAGCGAATACTTGGGCTCGGGAGCACCCTTGGGGCGTCCCAGGTGGGCGGTGACGAGCACGCGGGCACCGGCGTCCGAGAGCTTTTCGATGACCGGGAGGGAGGCCTTGATGCGGCCGTCGTCGGTCACTGTAGAGCCGTCGAGCGGCACATTCAGGTCACTTCTGACGAGAATGTACCGCCCGCGGACACCTTCAGCGATCAGTTCGTTGAGGGTGTGAGATGTCATGGGTCTACCCTAGCCCAGCTTGGATGCGACGAGCTCCGTGAGGTCAACGAGGCGGTTGGAGTAGCCCCATTCGTTGTCATACCAGGAAACAACCTTGACCTGGTTGCCGATGACCTTGGTCAGGCCGGAGTCGAAGATCGAGGAAGCCGGATCGCCGACGATGTCCGAAGAGACGATCGGATCGGCCGTGTAGCTCAGGATGCCCTTGAACTGCTCGGACTCCGAAGCCGCCTTGAGGGCCGCGTTGACTTCCTCAACGGTGACTTCACGGGAAACCGTGACGGTGAGGTCAGTGGCGGAACCCGTGGGAACCGGTACGCGGATGGCGTAGCCGTCCAGCTTGCCCTTGAGCTCCGGGAGAACGAGGCCAATTGCCTTGGCCGCACCCGTGGAGGTGGGGACCATGTTGATGGCTGCGGCGCGTGCGCGGCGGAGGTCGCTGTGGGGGCCGTCCTGGAGGTTCTGGTCCGCCGTGTAGGCGTGAATCGTGGTCATCAGGCCGCGCTCGATACCGAAGGCGTCATTGATGACCTTTGCCAGCGGGCCAAGGCAGTTGGTGGTGCACGAAGCGTTGGAAATGATGTTGTGCGCTGCGGAATCGTAGAGCTCGTGGTTGACGCCCATGACGATGGTGATGTCTTCGTCGGAAGCCGGTGCGGAGATCAGGACCTTCTTGGCGCCGGCATCGATGTGCTTCTGTGCCGCGGCAGCCTTCGTGAAGAATCCAGTGGACTCGATGACGATGTCCACTCCCAGCTCGCCCCACGGGAGGTTCGCGGGATCGCGCTCGGCAAGGACCTTGATGATGTTGCCGTCAACAATGAGGTTGCCCTCTTTGACTTCAACGGTCTGGGTCAGGCGGCCGCCGACGGAGTCGTACTTCAGCAGGTGGGCAAGTGCCTCGGGACTCGTGAGGTCGTTTACCGCAACAATTTCGAGATCGGCACCCTGGGCGAGTGCTGCGCGGAAGTAGTTGCGGCCGATGCGGCCAAAGCCGTTGATACCAATACGGGTGGTCACTATTTCAGTCTCCTTGGTGCTCTTGCAAGCACACCTAGTGAGTCGGATCTTGATTCCAACTAACAATTCCCGCACATCTTTGGGCAGAAGTGATTATCAGATCGGAGGGCGACCAGCCACGTTGCTGAAGGCTAACCGCCTTCCGTGACCCATCTTACGTTTAACTACGTCTGCCCCCGCAACTGCGGGGGCAGACAATCCGGTATTTGGGCGAAATTCACCTGAATGTGAAGTTTGTTACATCCCCGTGTATTCCACGTCACTCACCGATTCGGCACGAAAGTCCCTGGACTTTGCTAGAGAACAATCAGGCCGGTGGCGTTGGCGCGGGCTGCTTCAAAGCGCTTCGCGACGTCGGCCCAGTTGACGATGTTCCAGAATGCCTTGACGTAGTCGGCCTTCACGTTGACGTAGTCCAGGTGAGAAGGCGTGCTCCCACATGTCCAGCATGAGCAGCGGCGTGGTGCCGACCGCGACGTTGCCCTGCTGGTCGTAGAGCTGCTCGATGAGGAGGTTCCCACCGATGGGCTCGTAGGCCAGGAAGCCCCAGCCGGAACCCTGCAGGCCAAGGGCAGCTGCCGAGAACTGGGCGCGGAATGCATCGAACGAACCGAAGGCATCGTCGATGGCTGCGGCGAGTTCGCCTTCAGGCTTGTCGCCGCCATCCGGAGAGATGTTGTTCCAGAAGACGGAGTGGTTGATGTGGCCGCCGGTGTGGAACGCGAGGTCCTTGGAGAGGCGGTTGATGTTGGCGAAGTCGCCCTTGTCGCGGGCCTCGGCCAGCTGGGCCAGGGCGTTATTCGCACCGGCTACATAGGCAGCGTGGTGCTTGCTGTGGTGCAGCTCCATGATCTTCGCCGAAATGTGCGGCTCAAGTGCTGCGTAGTCGTAGCCGAGCTCGGGCAGTACGTACTCTGTCACGAAATCCTCCAATGTAGTGGACCGGGGTCCGGTTGGTAACTCTCGTTTTGTTCATCCGGCCGGCGAACCGGCCGGAAATCTTCGGGCGGCCGGGTCTTCCTCCGCACCACGACGATTCTAGGACGGGTGCCTTATTCGTCCATCATCTCGGGGGTCACATTTGCCTCGGTCCCGGGGATGCCCAAATCTCCCGCCCGTTTGTCCGCCATCGCCAGCAGCCGGCGGATCCGCCCCGCGATGGCGTCTTTGGTCATGGGCGGATCAGCGAGCCGTCCGAGTTCATCCAAGCTGGCCTGCTTGTGTGCCACCCGGAGCTCACCGGCGTACTCTAAGGTGGTCCGGAACGTCGTCGCCCAGAATCTCCAGGGCCCGGTCCACGCGTGCTCCGGCAGCGACGGCGGCCTGGGCCGAACGGCGCAGGTTGGCATCGTCGAAGTTCGCGAGCCGGTTGGCGGTAGCCCGGACCTCCTTGCGCATACGGCGTTCCTCCCACACCATCAGGGCGTCATGCGCTCCCATCCGGATGAGCAGCGCAGCGATGGTATCGCCGTCACGGATGACCACCCGATCCACTCCGCGCACTTCGCGCGCCTTGGCCTGGATGCCAAGGCGACGCGCGGCTCCAACCAGCGCGAGAGCGGATTCCGGGCCCGGGCACGTGACCTCGAGGGAAGACGATCGGCCCGGTTCGGTCAGGGAACCATGAGCCAGGAAGGCTCCGCGCCAGACAGCCTCGGCATCGGACGCCGAGCCGTTGACGACGGCGGAGGGCAGCCCGCGCACAGGCCGTCCGCGGCCGTCCAGGAGGCCCGTCTGACGGGCCAGGGCCTCGCCGTCGCGCACTACACGGACAACATAGCGGCTCCCGCGCCGGAGCCCCCCGCCGGAGACGACGATGATCTCGCTCTGGTGCCCGTAGACCTCGGCGATCGCGGCCCGGAGCCGCCGTGCCGTGGCGGCAAGGTCAACCTCTGCCTCAATCACGATGCGGCCCGAAATGATGTGCAGTCCTCCGGCAAAACGCAACATTGCCGAGACTTCGGCCTTGCGGACGGACGACTTCTTGATGTCCAGCCGGGAAAGTTCTTCCTTGACCGATGCGGTCAGTGCCATCGCATGTTCCTAACTATTCCCGAAAATATCGTGATACGCCGATGCCAGACGCAGCGGGTCGTGGATTGGACGGCGGCTCGACGCCCCCACTTTACCCAAGACCACCTCCGCACCGATCATCCCCGCTGCCCGCTCGAATTCCTTGAGGTCGGATATCGAGGAAGGATCGGCGAGGACAACGTCCACGCTGAACTCCGGCGCGTAGTGGCGCAAGGCGTCCAAGTGGTCCGACGCGGACATCCCGGAGGTTTCTTTGGTGTCCATGGCGAGGTTCATGGTGAGGCAGCGTTTGGCGGGAGTGTCGCACAAAGCCTGCCGCATTTCGGGCAGCAGCAAATGGGGCAACACGGAGGTGTACCAGGAGCCGGGACCGAGAATGATCCAGTCCGCGAGCTCAATAGCGGTGAGCGCTTCGATGCATGCCCGCGCGTCCTCGGGAAGGAGCCTGACGTTTTCGAGTGAACCGGCAACAGCACACTTCGCCTGGCCTTTGACGGTCTGGAACTCGAATCCGCCGCCGGGCAACTGCACCCTGACGTCGCCCTCGATGTTCAGTGGTTGCGTCGACATCGGCAGGGCCTGGCCGCGGGCACCCAGGAGGGCGCCGGCCCATTTCAGGCCCGCCACGGCATCGCCCAGCAGTTCCCAGAGGGTAACGATGAGCAGGTTTCCCATGGCGTGATCGTCGAGGGAACCCTTCCGGCCGCTAGGGGTCTTGAAACGGTGCTGCATGACGTCCCGCCAGGTGCGACCCCAATCGGTGTCATCACAGAGGGCGCTCAGCGCCATCCGGAGATCGCCGGGCGGAAGGACTGCGTACTCTTCCCGCAGCCGCCCGGAAGATCCGCCGTCGTCCGCTACGGTCACAATCGCGGTGAGTTCGGAAGTGAGCAGCCGCAACGCGGAAAGCGATGCGGAAAGTCCGTGTCCGCCGCCGAGCGCTACAACCGTGGGCCCCTTGGCAGGCTGGCTGCCAGGCGTGCCCTTGGGCGGAACCAGCGGCAGGGGTCCGGTCAGAACCCCCATTATTCGCGACCCAGATCGCGGTGGCTTGTGGTGACGGTGACCCGCGGGAATTGCGCCAACCGTTTGGAAAGTTCGACGGCGACGGCGACGGAGCGGTGCTTGCCTCCTGTGCAGCCAACGGCAATGGTGGCGTAGTGCTTGTTTTCTGTCCGGTAGCCGTCGAGGACAGGTTCCAGGGCAAGGACATAGCGGTCAACAAAGTCCCTGACGCCGTGGGCACCGAGTACATAGTCGCTGACATCGGCGTCCAAGCCGGTGTGCGGGCGCAACTGCGGGACCCAGTGCGGGTTGGGGATGAAGCGCGCGTCAGCGACGAAGTTGGCGTCCACGGGCAACCCGTATTTGAAGCCGAAGCTCATGACGTTCAGGCGCAACGCCACGGGGCCGGTTTCGCTGAAGAGCTCGGTGATGGCGGTGGCGAGGCCGTGCACGTTGAAGGTGCTGGTGTCCAACACGACGTCGGCCGATTCGCGGAGTTCCTTCAGCACGTCCCGCTCGGCTGCGATCCCGTCCAGGATCCGGCCTCCGCCTTGCAGCGGATGCGGGCGGCGGCCTTGCTCAAAGCGCCGGACCAGGACGTTGTCGCTGGCATCGAGGAAAAGCACCCGGAAAGTGATGCCGCTGGCGCTCAGTGCGCCCAGGGCTGTCCGAATATCGGTGAAAAGGCCCTTGCTGCGAACATCCACCACAACTGCGAGCCTGGGGATGGACTGTGGCGCGTGGGACACAATTTCGGCGAGAGTGCCGAGCATCTGCGGCGGAAGGTTCTCGACGACGTACCAGCCGTGGTCCTCCAAGGCATCCGATGCTGTACTGCGGCCTGCTCCGGACATACCAGTCACCACCAGCAGTTCCGCTTCGACAGGCTTGACGGGGATCAATCCGTCCTGCTCCGCGCCGGATCCTGCTGTTGACTCTGACATCTAGTGTCCCCGTTTCTGAGATGGTCCAGGCTTCTGTTGGTCCAGGCCGGACCGCCTGATTGAGGCGTCCGATTATTACCCTAGCTAAAATTCAAGGATTTCGCCGGTCGTCATATTCACGGCAGGGGCAGTCTCCCCGGAGGCGCTTGCCGCCGTCAGGTGGCTGACGACTGCTTCCGCGAGTGCCGGGCCGATTCCCTTTGCCGCCGTGAGCTCAACTGCCGAGGCGCCCTTGATCTTCTTGAGGGAACCGAAATGCGCCACGAGCGCCTTCCGCTTGGCCTCGCCGAGTCCGGGGACACCATCGAGGGCGGACACCGTCATGGCCTTTCCACGTTTCTGCCGGTGGAACGTGATGGCAAAGCGGTGGGCTTCGTCGCGGATGCGTTGCAGCAAGTAGAGCCCTTGGGATGTGCGGGGCAGGATGACCGGGAAATCACTGTCCGGCAACCAGACCTCTTCGAGCCGCTTCGCCAATCCGACAACGTAGACGTCGTCGATCCCCAACTCTGCGAGGGCGCGCGCTGCCGCGTTGACTTGGGGCTGGCCGCCGTCGACGACGACGAGGTTGGGCGGATAGGCGAACCTCGCCTTGGTCTCAATGCCGGTTCCGGGCCCGGTGACGGCAGCGTCCCCGGGCACAGCGTCTCCGGGTGACGGTGGAAGCGCCCCGCGACCGGGGTTGGGGATCTCCCCGCTCTTGGGCGGCTGGGCGGATTTGTCCTGCAGGTAGTGCCTGAAGCGTCGCGTGAGGACGTCGTGCATCGCAGCCGTATCGTCGGTTGCGGCAGGCCCGGTGATGGAGAACTTCCGGTAGTCGGATTTCTTGGGAAGGCCGTCCTCCACGACCACCATGGACGCGACCACATTGGTGCCCTGCACATGGGAGATGTCGTAGCACTCAATCCGAAGCAACGGTACGGGGAGCTCAAGGGCATCCTGCAGTTCCTGAAGCGCCAGGGAACGGACCGTGATGTCGCCTGCCCTCCGGACTTTGTGCAGCTTGAGCGCGTGTTCGGCGTTTTCCCGGACGGTGGACATGAGCGCAGCCTTGTCGCCACGTTGTGGCACCCGGATATCCACTTTGGCTCCCCTGAGGCCGCCGAGCCATTCAAGCAACTCATGATGGTTGGACGGAATCTCCGGTACCAGGACTTCACGCGGAATGCGGCCCGTGGTTGTCGCTGTCTTCGCCGTAGACCTGTTGCAGAAGGTGTTCGATGAGCTCCGGGGTAGTGGCGTCTTCGACCTTTTCCACCACCCATCCCCGTTGACCGCGTACCCGGCCGCCCCGGACGTGGAAGACCTGCACGGAAGCCTCGAGATCGTCGTCGTGCAGAGCGAAAATGTCTGCCTCAGTATCCTCAGAAAGGACCACCGCGTTGCGCTCAAACACTTTGCGCAAAGCCGCGATGTCGTCCCGGATCCGTGCTGCCCGCTCGTAGTCGAGTTCAGCTACGGCGGCACCCATGTCCTTTTCGAGGCGTCGGATGAACTTGCCGGCCTCGCCCCCCATGAAAGAGCAGAAATCTTCGGCCAAGGCGCGGTGCTGTTCAGGGGTGACTCGACCGACGCACGGGGCCGAGCATTTGTCGATGTAACCCAGCAGGCATGGCCTCCCGCTGGCCTGCGCCCGCTTCAAAACCCCGGCGCTGCAGCTCCGCACCGGGAAGACCCGCAACAAGGTGTCCATGGTTTCGCGGATGGCGCCCGCCGTGTAGGGGCCGAAGTATCGCGTGCCCTTGCGGCGTTCGCCGCGCATGACCTGGACCCGGGGAAGCTTCTCCGCCATGGTGACCGCCAGGTACGGATAGGTCTTGTCATCGCGGAACACGACATTGAACCGCGGCTTGAATTCCTTGATCCAGGTGTATTCGAGCTGGAGGGACTCCAGCTCACTGCCCACCACCGTCCACTCAACGCTGCTGGCGGCGTGCACCATGGCATGCGTTTTCGGCAGCAAACCTGCTGGGTTGGCGAAGTATGAGTTCAGCCGGGAACGCAGGTTCTTCGCCTTGCCAACGTAGATGACGCGGCCGTGCGGATCCCGGAACCTGTAGACACCGGGGGTGGTGGGGATTTCGCCCGTCTGGGGTCGATAACTCGCTGGATCTGCCACAGTTCCAGTCTAGTAAGGGAAAACCCGTGCCCCTGCACGCCAGGGGCGTGGTACGGGGACCGGGGCTACTCTGCCGACTTGCTCTGGTTGTAGCTCGTGGAGCGTTCCTGGCCGCTCAGCACCGCAATGGCGTCCATGATCTTGTCCGTCACTTCGCGGCGGGCAGGCAGGGAATGGTCCGGACCTGTTTTGTCGAAGTACAGCGGCTCCCCCACCTTCATGATGAAGTGCTGCGGACGGACAGTGTTGCGGTCCACCGGCTGCAACTTGTCGGTGCCGATGAGTCCTACCGGCACCACCGGCGCGCCCGTAGTCAGCGCAAGCCACCCGACGCCAGTACGTCCGCGGTAGAGCAATCCGTCGCGTGACCGGGTGCCTTCGGGGTAGATACCGATGCCCTTGCCGTTCTCAAGGATGTCCAAGAGGGTCTTGAGCGCCTGCACGCTGGCCGCCTGTTCCCCACGTTCCACGGGGATGGATCCAACCGCTTGGAAGAATGCCTTCATGGCGCGGCCTTTGAAGCCCTTGGTGGTGAAGTACTCGGCTTTGGCGAAGAAGCCCACCGGGCGGGGCATCAGGGCCTGGACAATCACACTGTCCAAAAAGGACAAATGGTTCGGGGCCACAATGAATGGCCCGTCCTTGGGTACGTTTTCCAGCCCGATAACCGTGGGCCGGCAGGTGCTGGAAATCAGTCCACGCGTGGTCCAGCGGATGACATCAAAGGCTTCCATCGTTCTGCACCTCGCTCAGGGCCGCCGCACGAACGGCATCAAGTTCTTCGATCTTCTTCAGCAGTTCGGTCGCAGAGTCGACGACGGCGACAGCCCCGGCTTCCTGAAGCTCACCGTCCAGTGCAAATCCCCAGCTGACGCCAATGCAGTCGAGGCCATTGGCCATTGCACCGAAAACATCCTGGTGACGGTCCCCCACCATTACTGCAGGTTGCGAATGCAGCTTGGCCAGTGCCGCACCAACGATTTCGACCTTGCCGGGGGCTGTGTTGGCCGCCACGGATTCGTCGTCGGAGGCACCGCAGATGGAGGCAAAGAGGCCCGCAATGCCGTGGTGTTCCAACACCATGCGCGCCAGGCCCTCGGGTTTCTGGGTGGCCACCGCGACTGGACGCCGGGATTCAGCGAAGAATTCCAGAAGCTCACGAATGCCGGGATAAAGCTGGCTTTGTGCGATGCCGACGGAACGGTAGTAGCCGCGGTAGAGGCCAATGACCGCGTCGACTTTCGCGGCGGGAACCCCGGCAATGTGCTCGAGGGAATCGCTGAGCTTGGGCCCAACCATGGAATCCAGCACGTGCTGTTCCGGGATGGGGAGGCCCATTTCTCCCAGGGCTGCGGCGATGCCGCCGGTTATGCCACCTGCAGGATCGACAAGGGTGCCGTCCAGATCAAAGATGATGGGCACCATTGTTTGAGTCACCGGGTTAGTTTCTCACGAGTTGAGGCATGCCTGAAACTCACATGCCGGCCAAGGAATACTCCAAGCGTTGCCAGAATATTCCCCGGCCGGAGCTACCGGACTAGCCCAGAATCTCGGCCAGGAAGGTAGCAGTGTGGCTTTCGGTCGACTTTGCCACCTGCTCGGGGGTACCGGTGGCGATGATCCGCCCACCGCCTGAACCACCGTTGGGGCCAAGGTCCACAATCCAGTCGGCGGACTTGATCACATCAAGGTTGTGTTCGATGGTGATGACGGTGTTGCCCTTGTCCACCAAGCCCTGAAGCACCATGAGCAGCTTGCGGATGTCCTCGAAGTGCAGGCCCGTGGTGGGCTCATCCAAGACGTAGACACTGCGGCCGTTGGAACGCTTCTGGAGTTCCGACGCCAACTTCACGCGCTGCGCCTCGCCGCCGGACAACGTAGTTGCCGGCTGTCCAAGACGGACATAGCCAAGGCCGACGTCTACGAGGGTGTTCAAGTGCCGGGCGATCGGCGTGAAAGCCGCAAAGAACTCTGCGCCTTCCTCGATAGGCATGTTGAGGACGTCCGCAATGGTTTTGCCCTTGTAGTGCACCTCAAGGGTTTCCCGGTTGTACCGGGCGCCATGGCACACCTCGCACGGGACGTAGACGTCCGGCAGGAAGTTCATTTCGATCTTCAGGGTGCCGTCACCGGAGCAGGCCTCACAGCGGCCGCCCTTGACGTTGAAGGAGAACCGGCCTGGCTGGTAACCGCGGACCTTTGCCTCGGTGGTTTCAGCGAAGAGTTTCCTGATGTTGTCGAAGACGCCGGTGTATGTGGCCGGATTGGAACGGGGGGTCCGTCCGATCGGGCTCTGGTCCACGTGGACCACCTTGTCGAGATGCTCCAGGCCGGCTACAGAGCGGTGGCGGCCCGCAACTTGCTTGGCGCCGTTGAGCTTGTTGGCAAGAACCTTGTAGAGGATCTCGTTTACCAGGGTGGACTTCCCCGAGCCGCTGACACCCGTCACCGCAGTGAAGAGCCCCAGCGGGAAAGTGGCGTCGACGTTGTTCAGGTTGTTCTCGCGCGCACCAATAACCTTGAGCTCGCGCTTCTTGTCGTACTTGCGCCGCTTCGCCGGGATATCGATCTTGCGTCGCCCGGACAGGTAGTCGCCGGTCAGCGAGTTCGTGTTCTCCAGGAAGCTCCTTGTAGGAACCGGAGTGCACCACCTGGCCACCGTGTTCGCCCGCACCGGGTCCGATGTCAACCACCCAGTCGGCCTCGTGGATGGTGTCTTCGTCGTGTTCGACGACGATCAGCGTGTTGCCGAGATCGCGCAGCCGGGTCAGCGTTTCAATGAGGCGGCGGTTGTCCTTCTGATGCAAGCCGATGGACGGTTCGTCCAGCACGTACAAGACACCCACCAGGCCGGAGCCGATCTGCGTCGCGAGGCGAATACGCTGGGCTTCGCCGCCGGACAGGGTCCCGGACGGCCGTTCGAGGTTCAGGTATTCGAGCCCGACATCGAGCAGGAACGTCAGGCGCGCCTGGATCTCCTTGAGGACTTGGTGGGCAATCTGCGCTTCACGGTCGGTCAGCGTGAGGCCGCCCAGGAACTCCGCGCAGTCCCGCATGGGAAGGGCCGCAACTTCAGCGATGGACTTGCCGTTGATGAGCACCGAGAGCGACGCCGGGTTCAGCCTGGCCCCGTTGCACTCAGGGCAGGGAATCTGCCGCATGTACTCTTCGTAACGGTCGCGTGCCCAGTCCGAGTCGGTTTCGCCGTGCTTGCGGTGGACATATTGGATGGCACCTTCGAAGCCGGTGCTGTACTTGCGTTCCCGGCCGAACCTGTTGCGGTACTGGACCACAACCTTGTGGTCCTTGCCGTACAGCACCGTCTGCCGCACTTCCTTCGACAACTTCTCCCACGCCGTGTCCATGGAGAATTCGAGCTCCAGGGCGAGTCCTTCAAGAAGCCGGTTCCAGTACTCGGTGGTGGCGGTACCCAAGGACCAAGGCGCAATGGCACCTTCACCCAAGGACAGCTCAGGGTTGGGAACTACGAGTTCCTCGTCGACTTCAAGTTTGGTACCGATGCCACTACAGGCAGAACAGGCGCCGAACGGGTTGTTGAAGGAGAAAGAGCGTGGCTCGATTTCGTCGATGGCCAGCGGGTGCTCATTGGGGCAGGCAAGGTTTTCGGAGAAGGCCCGGATTCGCGCCGGGTCTTCGGCGTCGAGATCCACGAACTCGATCAGCACCCTGCCTTCCGCAAGTCCAAGCCCGGTCTCGATCGAATCAGTCAGCCGTTGGCTGATTCCTTCTTTGACCACAAGCCGGTCAACAACCACTTCAATCGAGTGCTTGAACTGCTTGCCGAGCTTGGGCGGATCGCTCAACTGGACGAGCTCGCCGTCCACCCGGGCGCGTGAGTAGCCCTTGGCGGTGAGCTCCTTGAAGAGCTCGACGAATTCACCCTTGCGTCCCCGGACCACCGGGGCAAGGATCTGGAAGCGGGTACCGGATTCGAGCTCCAGCAATTGGTCAACGATCTGCTGCGGCGTCTGCCGCGTGATCGGCTCGTGGCACACCGGGCAATGCGGCCGGCCGACACGTGCCCAAAGAAGACGCATGTAGTCGTAAATCTCGGTGATGGTTCCCACCGTGGAACGCGGATTCTTGCTGGTGGACTTCTGATCGATGGAAACTGCCGGGGAAAGGCCTTCGATGAAATCGACATCCGGTTTGTCCACTTGGCCCAGGAACTGGCGGGCATAGGCCGACAATGATTCCACGTACCGGCGCTGGCCTTCGGCGAAGATGGTGTCGAATGCCAAGGATGACTTGCCCGAACCCGACAGGCCGGTGAAGACAATCATGGCGTCACGGGGAAGGTCGAGATCGACATTGCGGAGGTTGTGTTCACGCGCCCCCTTGACCACGAGCCGGGACAGGTCGTGGCGTACGGGTATGGCGGGCTGCGCGGAAACGCTTGCGATGGATTCGACGGCGGGGACTTCAGCTACGGCTTTAGGCACCCACTAATGCTAATCGAAAACTTCTTCGAATTTCCATGTGGCCGCCCGCGGCCTACTGACGGGTATCAATCCGCGTCGTAGGCAGCCGCAAGAAGCTGGACGGCCTCGGCGAAACTGGCACCCTGGGCTTTGGCTGCTGCCGAGTAGTTCGCGGCGACCGCGGCCAAGGCGCCCCAGCGGTCGTCCCGGGCGCACACCACCGTTCCGTTGCGCCCCCTGGTCTGCCACAACTCCTGCCGCTTCGAGTTCCTTGTAAGCGCGGGCGACGGTGTGGGGGGCGACATCCAGTGCACCGGCAAGGCTGCGCACCGCCGGAAGTTTGGTCCCTACGGCGAGGCTGCCACCATCAGCCAACTCAATAATGCGGAGCCGAAGTTGCTCGTACAAGGCCACGGTGCTCGACTGGTTGGGACGCCAGGAGCCGGGAAACTCCACTGAGCCGCTCACGAGGCTCCCCTGTCCCCTTGGTCAGCGCGGTGCTTGGCGATGTGCACGGGCGTCGCCGCGAGCTCACCGTCCCCACTCGCAAACTGCGCGTCATGCAAACGGGCGTAGTGCCCGCCGAGTTCCAGCAGCGAGTGATGGGTGCCGTGTTCAACGATCCGTCCGTGGTCCATGACGAGAATTAGATCAGCGTCGCGGATGGTGGACAAGCGGTGGGCTATGACGAACGAGGTCTTGTTGCTCCGCAACCTGTGCATCGCCTGGCGGATGAGGACTTCCGTGCGCGTGTCCACGGAACTTGTGGCCTCGTCCAGGATCAGGATGGGACGGCCCGAAAGGCGTGCGCGTGCGATGCTCAGCAATTGCCGCTGCCCTTGACTGAGCGGGTCCCCTCCATTGGTGAGCATGGTCGAGTATCCGTCCGGCAGCGAGCGAACAAAGTGGTCCACGTGGCTGGCCTCGGCCGCGGCCACGATGTCTGCCTCGCTGGCACCTGGAAGTCCATATTCGATGTTTTCCCGGATGGTGCCCGTGAAAATCCATGGATCCTGGAGCACAACGCCGAAGTTACGGCGGAGAACGTCACGTTGCATTCCAGCGATGTCCACTCCGTCAATGGTGATTTTTCCAGAGCGGAGTTCGTGGAAACGCATGAGGAGGCTGACAAGCGTCGTCTTCCCCGCTCCCGTGTGTCCCACAATGGCGACGGTTTGTCCTGGCTCCACACGGAAGGACAGGTCCTCGATCAGCGGCGCTTCCGGCCGGTAGCTGAAAGCAATGCGATCAAAGGAAACCCTCCCGGCAGGGACCCTGAACTCGGCCTCAAAGCTGTCATCAAACCGGACGACGGCGGGTGCTGCCGGTGCTGTCCGTGCTGTCGGTGCTGTCCGTTCGGTGGCGCGTGCGGTGGCTGAAGTGGGTTCCGTGGGTTCCGTGACTTCCTCGGCGTCCAAGAGCTCGAAGACCCTGCCGGCGGAAACTGCGCACGATTGCAGGACCTGGGCCATGCCGCCGATCTGGCCCAGAGGCTGGCTGAACAGCCGGTTGAACTGGATGAACGCCTGGATGCTGCCGATGCTCATCGCTCCGGCGAGGAACTGTAGTGCGCCCACAATCACAACGCCCACATAGCTTGCATTCGACACGAAAGCCATCAGCGGCGTGATCAGTCCGGACGCGAACTGGGCCTTGGAACTGGCCGAATACAGCCCGTTGTTGTGGGCGGCGAACCGATCCGCCATCGCACCCTGCGCGTTGAACAGCTTGATGGTCTCATGACCCGTAGCCGTCTCCTCCACGAGGGAGTTGACGTCTCCGGTAGCCTCCCACTGCCGGACAAAATGTTTCTGCGAGCGTCGGGTCACCACGATCGAGGCCAGGGCCGAGAACGGAACCGCCATCAAGGACACGAGGGCCAGCAGGGGCGAAAGGAACAACATCATCCCCAGGGAAGCAATGACCATCAACATTGACGTCAAAAGCTGTGCCAGGAGTTGGTTGAGCGTCTGCGCCACGTTGTCGAGATCGTTCGTGGCACGGCTCAGGACATCGCCCCGGGAACGGCCATCGTAATAGGCCACGGGGAGCCGGTGTAGTTTCGCTTCCACCGCTTCCCTCAAGTCGTGCGCGAGCTGTTGCACGGCGCGGGCGTTGAGACGGCCTTGCGCCCAGCTGAGCAGTGCCGCCGCGGCATACATCGAAGCAGCCACGAGCAGCAGGAAGACGAAGCGCCCGTTATCGAACTGCTCACCGAACACCACAGCTGCGATCACATCGGTGGCGTCGCCGAGGATCTTGGGAGCGGCCACATTGAGCGTGACAAAGCCGCAGATGCAGAGGATGGCCGCGGTCATGACACCCCGCGCAGGCTTCAGCAAACCCGCGAGACGGACGAGCGACCGCGACGGTCTCTCGCTGCCAGGCCTGCTCGTGCTTTGCTTGCTCACGCGGCATCTTCTGTTTCGAGCTGGGACGCCACGATCTCCCGGTACGTTTCCGAGGAACCAAGAAGCTCGTCATGCGTCCCCTTGGCCACCAGCCGTCCCTCGTCGATCAGGAGGATCTGGTCCGCCGAAACCACAGTATTGACCCTCTGGGCGATGATGATGACAGTTGCTTCCCGAAGTTCAGGTTCAAGGGCCGCCCGGAGCTTTGCTTCGGTCACGGTGTCCAGGGCTGAGAAACTGTCGTCAAACAGGTAGACCGAGGCAGGGCGCAGCAATGCGCGGGCAATGCATAAGCGCTGCCTCTGGCCACCGGAGAGACCGGCGCCGCCTTGGGACAAGGTGGTTTCCAGTCCTTCGGGGAGTTCTGCCACGAAATCCGCCGCCTGTGCTGTCTCCAGCGCGTGCCACAATTGGGAATCCGACGCCGAGGCCAGGGAAAGCCGCAGGTTTTCTGCGATGGTTCCCCGGAACAGCCACGCCTCCTGGGGCACCACAGCGAGCCGGTCGCGCAAGGCACCCAGGGGGGTCGCCGTGATGTCCTGGCCATCGAGCGAGATACGTCCACTGCTCGCCTCAAGCAACCTCGGCACAAGGCTGACAATGGTTGACTTGCCGCTTCCTGTGGAGCCGATGACCGCCGTCGTGGTTCCTGGAGCGGCCTGGAAGGTGATGCCTTCCAGGACCGGTGCTTCGGCACCTGGATAGGCGAAAGAGACGTCGTCGAAGCGCAAGCCACCTGCCGGGGAGGGATCCTCAATGACTGCGCCGGGCGTGTTTCCCGGCAGGACCAGTTCGGATGCCGTGTTGAGAACTTCCGTGACTCGTTCTGCACTGACTGCCGCACGGGGAGCGGTGCTCAACACATACATCGCCATCATGATCGCGAGGAGGATCTGCATGATGTAGGCGATGAACGCCGTGAGCGCCCCCAATTGCATTTCTCCCGCAATAATGCGGTGTCCGCCGAGCCAGACCACTCCAGCAGACGAGAGGTTGACCACGATCATGACGAGCGGAAGCATCGCCGCGACAATCCGGGCGGAACGGAGATTGTTGTTCGTCAGGGCGTTATTGGCCACCTCGAACCGCTTCATCTCAACCGGTTGGCGGACGAAAGCCCGGATGACCGCGGTCCCCAGGATCTGTTCGCGGAGCACGCTGTTGATCCGGTCCACCAATCCTTGGCCCTCGCGATACAAAGGGACGAGCCTGCGGACAATCAACAGCATGATGACCAGCAGCACCGGGACAATGGCGAAAACGATCCAGGACAACACCACGTCCTGTTCGACGGCGAGAATGACGCCCCCGATTCCCATGACCGGCGCGGCTACGAGCATGCTGAGCACGAGGACCGTGATGTTCTGGAGTTGCAGGACGTCATTGGTGGTCCTGACCACGAGGCTGGCCGGCCCGAAGGCCGCGACGTCCTGGTCCGGCAGGGAATGGATCTTGTCGAAAAGTTCCTGGCGCAGTCCGCTGCCGATCTTCATGGCGACCACCGCGCCAAGGTACCCGGCCAACACTGCGGCAAGGACTTGGATGACGGTGAGCACCAGCATCCATGCACCGAGGCGCAGGATTACTTCGCTGTTGCCGGCGACCAGTCCGTCGTCGACGATCTTGGCGTTAAAGGTGGGCAGAAGCAGCGTGGCGCCGGTCTGGACGAGTTGCAGGAGAACAATGGCCAGGACGTGGGCCTTATAAGGGGCTAGACGCTGCAGCAGCAAGGATGCCAGCACGTTGCCTCCAATCGTTCGCTTCCGGAGCGGCGAATTCCCCACGATGCCGCCCCGCGATCGCGTTGTCATTGTAGTTCAGATCACACCGGGAAGCCGCGCAATTCACGCACTTCCAGAGTCCGCTGGAATCCGGCCTGCTCAGCCCCGCTTTTTGGCCACTGCAAAAATCCTGCGGAAGGGAAACACGGTCCCGTGCCGGCTGGCCGGGTAAGCCGTCCGCAGCATCGCCGCATACTGGTTTTCGAACTCGGCGGCGTCTTCTTCAGGAAGGACGGCCAGCACCGGGCGCAGGCCGGTCCCCCGCACCCACTCCAGCACGGGATCGATTCCCGGCAGAAGGTGCTGGTAGGTGGTCTCCCAGGCGTCGGCGTCGCATCCGGCGTCGAGCATGATCCGCAGGTAGTCGGCCGGTTCCCCGACGGCGTCGTCGTGGCGCAGTACACCGGACAGCCTTCCGGACCATTCCGCCGAGTCCGCCAGTTCGCGCATGAGCACGTGGGACGGCGCACCGAAGTTTCCGGGGCCCTGGAGGGCAAACCACGCTCCCGGTTTCAGCGTCTTCAACCATGCAGCGAGCATCGCCATGTGCCCCGGCACCCATTGCAGCGCTGCATTGCTGACCACGACGTCGGTGTCCGCTTCCGGCATCCACTCGGCAATGTCTGCGGGAGCGAACGAAAGACCCGGCTGGACTTCCGCGAAGAGCTCGGCCTTCGCCAGCATCTCGGCCGAGGAGTCCAACCCGACGACGTCGGCACTCGGCCAGCGCTGCGCGAGGGTGGCCGTCAGGTTTCCCGGACCGCAGCCCAGATCCACCACGTGCCTGGGGTTCTCCGCCAGAATCCTCGACGTGAGGTCAAAAAAGGGACGATCGCGGTGGTTGCCGAACTCGACGTATTTACTTGGATCCCACTTCACTGCTGTCTCCCCGCCGGTAGCCCTGAGCTGTTCCACCCACACTAAGCTGGAAGGCAATGAAACTTCTTGAGCAGCTTCCCGGAATGTCCGACGCCGGATCGGGCAGCGCACGCGTTGATCCCGACGAAATCTACACACGCTTTGTTGACTGGACCGGGAGCCGCGGGCTTCAGCTCTACCCCGCCCAGGACGAGGCCATCATGGAACTCGCGTCCGGCGCCAACGTCATCCTGGCAACCCCCACGGGCTCCGGGAAATCCCTAGTGGCGATCGCCGCGCACTTCGAGGCAATGGCCAGAGGCATGCGCAGCTACTACACGGCCCCCATCAAAGCCCTGGTCTCCGAGAAGTTCTTCGCCCTCTGCGACATTTTCGGAGCCGAGAACGTCGGCATGATCACGGGTGATTCCGGCGTGAACCAGGACGCCCCCATCATTTGCTGCACCGCTGAAATCCTCGCCAACATCGCCCTGCGCGAAGGCAAGGAAGCCGAGCTTGGCACGGTCATCATGGACGAGTTCCATTTCTACTCCGACCCCCAGCGTGGTTGGGCGTGGCAGGTGCCGCTCCTGGAACTCCCCCAAGCCCAATTCCTCCTCATGTCGGCCACTTTGGGCGACGTCAGCCGCTTCGAAACCGCCCTGAGCGAACTCACCGGACGGTCCACCACCACAGTCAGCTCGGCCGAACGCCCTATCCCCCTGCACTACTACTTCCAGGAAACCCCGGTCCACGAAACCCTCGAGGAACTGCTGAGCACCAAACAAGTCCCCGTGTACGTGGTCCATTTCAGCCAGGTCGAGGCCATCGAGCGCGCCCAGAACCTCATGAGCATCAACATGTGCAGCCGCGAGGAGAAGGACAAGATCGCTGAGCTGATTGCCGGCTTCCGGTTCGCGGCAGGTTTCGGCAAGACCCTGAACCGGCTGGTCCGCCACGGCATCGGCGTCCATCACGCAGGCATGTTGCCCAAATACCGTCGCCTCGTGGAGCAACTGGCGCAGGCAGGGCTCCTGAAGGTCATCTGCGGCACCGACACGCTCGGGGTCGGCATCAACGTCCCCATCCGAACGGTCCTTCTGACCGCATTGAGCAAGTACGACGGCGTGCGCACCCGTCTGCTGAACTCACGGGAGTTCCACCAGATCGCCGGCCGCGCCGGCCGTGCGGGTTACGACACTGCCGGAACCGTCGTGGTGCAGGCTCCCGAACACGTCGTGGAAAATGCGAAAGCGATGGCCAAGGCCACCGCAAAGTTCGGGGACGACCAGAAGAAACTTCGGCAAGTGGTGCGAAAGAAGCCGCCGGAGGGCTTCGTCTCGCTGGGGCCAGCCGACCTTCACCCGTCTTGTGGAGTCCGTGCCGGACCCGTTGACGTCGAGTTTCACTGTGACGCATGCAATGCTGCTCAACCTGATGGAGCGCTCTGGCGACCCGTTCGCCGCTGCCCGCCGGCTCCTCACCGAAAACCATGAGACCCGGGCCGCCCAGTTGCAGCTCATGAAGAAGGCCCTGGGCATCTACCGCGAACTGCTGGCGGCCGGAGTGGTGGAACGCATCCCCGAGGACGAACAGCAGAAAGAGGGCCGCTCTGTGCGGCTGACGGTCCACCTGCAAGCCAACTTCGCCCTGAACCAGCCGCTTTCGCCGTTTGCACTTGCGGCGCTGGAACTCCTGGATCCGGAGTCGCCGTCGTACGCCTTGGACGTTGTGTCCGTGATCGAGGCAACCCTCGAAAAACCGCGCCAGATCCTCTCCGCGCAGCAAAAGAAGGCACGCGGCGAAGCCATTGCCGCCATGAAGGCCGACGGCATTGACTATGACCAGCGCATGGCGATGCTCGAGGAGGTCACCTATCCGCAACCCCTCGCGGAGATCCTGGGCGAAGCGTTCGACGTGTACCGCAAGGCCGCCCCGTGGGTAGGCGACTTTGAGCTGGCGCCGAAATCGGTGGTCCGCGATATGTATGAGCGCGCCATGAACTTCGGCGAGTTCGTCCAGTTCTATGGACTCGCCCGTTCCGAGGGCATTGTGCTGCGCTATTTGGCTGACGGTTTCAAGGCACTTCGCCAGACGGTTCCGCAGGACGCGCTCCGCGAAGACCTCGAGGACCTCATCGCCTGGCTCGGTGAATTGGTCCGCCAGGTCGATTCCAGCCTCCTGGACGAGTGGGAGGAACTCACGTCAGGCGCGGCCCCGACGCCCCACGATGCTCCGCCTCCACCCCCGCCCTCGCTCACTTCCAACATCCGCGCCTTCAGGGTGATGGTCCGCAACGAAATGTTCAGGCGTGTCGAGCTGTTCGCCGACGAGGACGCCGCCGCTTTGGGCGAGCTCGACGGCGGCAGCGGCTGGGACGCGGAGCACTGGGAAGACGCGCTGGACGCCTATTTCGACGAACACGACGATATCGGGACCGGCCCTGACGCCCGCGGTCCGGGGCTCCTCATCATTACCGAGGAACCCGGCGTGTGGCGCGTCCGGCAAATCTTCGACGACCCCGCTGGCAACCATGACTGGGGCATTTCCGCTGAAGTCGCCCTTGAGGCCTCCGACGAAAGCGGCACCGCCGAGGTGAAGGTGACTGCGGTCAACAGGCTCTGAGGCTTCCTGGATCGGCTGGGCGCTCCTAGTAAGCTCGAATCATGAGTGTTATCCGCCCCGCCACCGTGTCCGATGTCCCAGCGATCCTGCAGATGATCCACGAGCTTGCGGTCTACGAAAAAGAGCCCGAAGCCGTGAAGAACACGCCGGAAATGCTCGCCTCAGCCTTGTTCGGCGAGAATCCGCGGATCTACGCGCACATTGCGGAAAACTCGGCCGGGGACGTCCAGGGCTTCGCCTTGTGGTTCCTGAACTACTCAACGTGGGAGGGCGTCCACGGCATCTATCTTGAGGACCTCTACGTCACTCCCGATGCGCGTGGCGAGGGCCACGGCAAGGCGCTCCTCCAGCATCTGGCCGCTACCGCCGTCGAGCGGGGTTATGCCCGGGTGGAGTGGAGCGTGCTGGACTGGAACGAACCGTCCATCAACTTCTACCGCAGCCTGGGCGCCGAGCCGATGGATGGCTGGTCCACGTTCCGGCTGACCGGCGAAGCACTCAGCGCTTTCGGGGGTAACGGAACTGTCCGCCGTAACGGTGTTTTGGGCAACGGCAGCACGGTGTTGGCCCGTGGCTGAGGGCGCGGCAGCCGCGGGGCCTTCCGGACACACAATCCGGGCCCGTCACGAATTCCGGGGAATCCGGACCGCGGAGCACTTCTTCACTGTCCCCCTTGACCATTGGCCCGAGGAAAGCGCGGGAGCTACCGAGGCGGGTCCCGCGGAAACGATCACTATCTTCGCCCGGGAGTTCGTCTCCGCCGAGCACTCGGCTGAGGACGCGGCCAGGGCTGCCTTGGTTGCTCTACCTCCAGGGTGGACCGGGCGGACGCGGAACGCGGACCACGTCCCTGTCCGGTTGGATGAAAGCCGCCTCAAGGAGCTTCCGCATCCTGATGCTGGATCAACGGGGTACCGGGCTGTCGACCCCGGCGGACCGCGTGACACTTCCCCTTCGAGGCGACGCTTCGGCCCAGGCGGACTATCTCACCCATTTCAGGGCCGACTCGATCGTCGCCGACGCCGAACTCATCCGGAAGACCTTGGGCTCGGAGCCGTGGACCGTCCTCGGCCAGAGTTTCGGCGGTTTCTGCGCACTGACATACCTTTCCTTCGCGCCTGAGGGCCTTCGCGAAGTCCTCATTACGGGAGGGCTTGCACCATTGGAAGGCCCGGCGGAGCGTGTCTATCGGGCCACATTCCAGCGGGTCGCGGAACGGAACGCCGAGTATTTCGCCTGGTACCCGGAGGACCGTGGCACCGTGACCCGGATCGCGCGTCATCTGGACTCCACGAAGGAGCGGCTGCCCAGCGGCGAACGCCTCACCACGGAGCGCTTCCAGATGGTGGGATCTTTCCTGGGAGGCAATACCCGCGTGGATGCCCTGCACACCCTACTGGAGGACGCCCTTGTGCCGTCCCCGGAGGGAGAGCGCCTCTCTGATGCCTTCCTGGAACAAGTCCAGGGTTTGGTCTCCCGTGCCTCGAATCCCCTGTACGCCGTCCTGCACGAGGCCATTTACGGCCAGGGGCAAGCGACGGACTGGGCGGCGTGGCGGGTGCTAGGCGAGTTCCCGCAGTTCCAGCCCGACGCCGCCGAGCCACTCCTGACAGGCGAGATGGTCTATCCCTGGTATTTCGAACAGGATCCGGCGCTGGTACCCCTGCAGGAAGTGGCTGCGCTGTTGGCCGGCAAGCGGGATTGGAAACCCCTCTATGATGTTGCCCGGTTGAACGCCAACACCGTGCCGGTGGCGGCTGCTGTCTATCGCGACGACATCTATGTGGACTTCGAACTTTCCATGGAGACCGCGGCGGCGGTGCGCGGGTTGCACACCTGGACCACCGCGGACTTCCACCACGACGGAATCGGCGAGGACGGAGAAGGTATCTTCAATCGCCTGCTGGGAATGGCTCGCGGCCAGAACTAAGCCGCGGCTTTTAGCGGCCGCTGACCTCGTTTGCGCTCTTACGCGAGTCTTCCTCGAGCCGGGCATCCAGCTTGGACGTCGTGGCAGCCGGGGTCAGGAGGCTCGCGACAACCGCCACCACGATGGTGCCGATGATGACCGCCAGGGAAACATAGGTCGGAATCTCGGGAGCCCATTCAATATGGTGGCCGCCGTTGATGAAGGGCAGCTCGTTGACGTGCATGGCGTGCAGCACGAGCTTCACGCCGATGAACGCGAGGATGACGGACAGCGCGTGCTTGAGATAGACCAAACGGTTCATGAGTCCGCCCAGCAGGAAGTACAGCTGGCGCAAGCCCATGAGCGCGAAGATGTTGGCGGTAAAGACGATGAACGCACTTTGGGTCAGTCCGAAGATCGCCGGAATGGAGTCAACCGCAAACAAGAGGTCCGTCATGCCGATGGTCACGAAGACAATCAGCATGGGGGTGAAGAGCTTCTTTCCATTGACCGTGGTGCGAAGCTTGCCGCCGTCGAACTTCTCCGACATCGGGACAACTTTGCGGATGCGGGCAACCAGCGGGTTTTCGGCGCCGTTTTCCTCGTCTTCGCCGTTGTCCGTGGCCTGCTTCCACGCTGTCCACAGGAGGAACGCGCCGAAGATGTAGAAGACCCAGCTGAACTCCTGAATCACCACAGCACCCAAGGCAATGAAGATGCCGCGCAGGACCAGAGCGATGATGATGCCAACCATCAGCACTTCTTGCTGATACTTACGGGGCACCGAGAATCGCGCCATGATGATGATGAAGACGAAGAGGTTGTCTACGCTCAAGCTGTACTCGGTCACCCAGCCGGCGATGAACTGGCTGCCATGCTCCGGGCCGCCGAACGCGAACATTGCCCCGGCGAACACCAAGGCGAGGGTGACGTAGAAGCCGACCCAGAGGCCTGCCTCTTTCATGGAGGGTTCATGGGGTCTCTTGATGACCAAGAGGAGGTCGACAAGGAGGATGATTCCGAGAACGACGAAAGAGCCGATCTCAAACCAGGCGGGGAGTTGCATCTAAAATGCCTTTCGCAGGTACGCCAAAATGGCGTAAGTCTCTCCGACCTGCCTGCACCTGCGCCAATCGGCATCCGATGCATTGAAAGCGGCCTGCTACATCCGGCGAGGCATCGATGCCTTGCGTGTTGACGGACGTAGCGCTTGGGATACTCCCCTACGTACCACCAAGTTTACCCTAGGCGTGCCCGGCAGATTGCATCTGGCGGAGTTCACGCTTGAGGTCACCAACCTCGTCACGGATCCGCGCAGCGATCTCAAACTGCAATTCGGCAGCGGCAGCGTGCATCTGTTCGGTCAGTTGTTCGATAAGTCCCACCAGGTCTTCCGCCGGGGCCGCGGCCAGGCCGTCTTGCCGGACCTTCGAAGCGCCCTTGCCCTTGCCGGTCCTGCCGCCCTTTCCAGCTGTAGCGAGCAACTCGCGGGTGTCGGCGTCTTCGCGGGCAAGCTGATCGGTGATGTCCGCGATCTTTTTGCGCAACGGCTGGGGATCGACACCGTTGTCGGAGTTGTACTTGACCTGGATTTCCCGGCGGCGGTTGGTTTCCTCGATTGCCTTGGCCATGGAGTCCGTGATCCTGTCGGCATACATGTGGACCTGGCCCGAGACGTTTCGGGCGGCGCGGCCGATCGTCTGGATCAACGAAGTGGACGAGCGCAGGAAACCCTCCTTGTCGGCGTCAAGGATGCTGACAAGGGATACCTCGGGCAAGTCCAGCCCCTCACGGAGCAGGTTGATGCCCACCAGGACGTCGAAGACGCCCATGCGGAGTTCACGGAGGAGTTCCACACGCCGGAGGGTGTCGACGTCGGAGTGCAGGTATTGAACCTTGACGCCGTGGCCCAGGAGATAGTCGGTGAGGTCTTCGGCCATGCGCTTGGTCAGCGTGGTGACCAGCACGCGCTCGTCGCGCTCCACGCGGGTCCGGATCTCGCCGAGGAGGTCGTCGATCTGGCCCTTGGTGGGTTTCACGATGACCTCGGGGTCGATCAGGCCGGTGGGGCGGATGATCTGCTGGACGAACCCGTCGGCCTTGCCGAGCTCGTACTTGCCCGGGGTCGCCGAGAGATAAACGGTCTGGCCGACGCGCTCCAGGAACTCGTCCCACTTGAGCGGCCTGTTATCCATGGCGGAGGGAAGGCGGAAGCCGTGGTCCACAAGGGTACGCTTTCGCGACATGTCTCCCTCATACATGGCCCCGATCTGCGGAACCGTGACATGGGATTCGTCGATGACAAGCAGGAAGTCATCCGGGAAGTAGTCGATAAGGCAGTGGGGTGCGGTACCGGTGCCGCGCCCGTCGATGTGCCGGGAGTAGTTCTCGATCCCGTTGCAGAATCCCATCTGCTGCATCATCTCAAGATCGTAGGTGGTGCGCATTCTCAGACGCTGGGCTTCCACCAGCTTGTTCTGGTCTTCCAGGGCCTTGAGCCGCACCGCGAGTTCGTCTTCAATGGCCGTGATGGCGCGGGACATGCGTTCCGGGCCCGCAACATAGTGCGAGGCAGGGAAGATGTACATCTCGGTTTCCTCGCGAATCACATCGCCGGTGACCGGATGCAGGGTGTAGATGTTCTCGATCTCGTCGCCGAAGAACTCGATGCGCAGGGCCAACTCTTCGTACATCGGGATGATTTCCACGGTGTCCCCGCGGACACGGAAGGTGCCACGGTGGAAGTCCATGTCATTGCGGGTGTACTGCATCGAGACGAATTTGCGGAGGAGGTGATCCCGGTTCATCTCGGCACCCTTGGTGAGGGTGACCATGCCGGCGATATATTCCTCCGGGGTGCCGAGGCCGTAGATGCAAGAAACCGTCGCCACCACAATGACGTCCCGGCGGGTCAGGAGTGCGTTCGTTGCAGAGTGCCGCAATCGTTCGACTTCCTCATTGACCGAGGAGTCCTTTTCGATGAAGGTGTCCGTCTGGGGAACGTAGGCTTCGGGCTGATAATAGTCGTAGTACGAAACGAAGTACTCCACCGCGTTGTTAGGCAGCAGTTCCCGGAATTCGTTGGCCAGCTGCGCTGCGAGGGTCTTGTTTTGGACCATCACCAAGGTGGGCCTCTGGACCTGTTCGATCAGCCAGGCAGTGGTGGCACTCTTACCCGTACCGGTGGCACCGAGCAGAACGACGTCTTTTTCGCCATTGTTGATGCGTTCGGTGAGTTCCGCAATGGCGGCCGGCTGGTCTCCAGCGGGCTGGAACTCGCTGATGACCTCAAAGGGCGCGACAACACGGTTGATCTCTTGGGCAAGGCTCATGAATCCAATGTACCCCCGCCTGCGGACAGCTACTGTCCGCGTTTTCCGGTCGGACCGGTACCATCGCCCCGCCTGGTCCAGCTGCCATCCAGGCGGCCGATGATGGAGCGGAACATCTTGACGCCGAACCACACGCCCGCCACAAGCCAAACGGTCCACGCCAGCCAGAATGCCGCGGCCGGCACGAGGACCCGCCACGTAAGCGGTTGCGTCCCGGCGACGAATTCCCCACGACCTCCGGCCAGAAACCACAGCACCGCAGCTCCCGCCATAAGGACCAGCCCGGCCCACGCGAGCCCCCGGACAGCGCCGAGCCGCTGCCCCTCAAGATGCGGTGTGATCCTGCGCTTCCCGGCCACGCCTGCCGCCTAGCCTTGGGACGTGGAGTACGACGGCGGCTGCCACCCGCTGCTTTCGGCCCAAGCATCCATGAGCGGCCACGCGACCTCCGTGAACCACGGTTCTTTGGCCTCCGCATACCCGAGCGTCCGGAGGTCGCCGGCGTGGGCCGCCGCGAGTTCCTGTTTCATGTCGGTGTACATCTTCACGGCATCCGGGTTGGCCCGGAGCCAATCCCGGAACAGCAACGCATAACGCCAGCCCGGGCTTCCAAGCACCCGGATGTGGACATTGGCGGGCCGCCCCGGGTCCGCGTTGCAATGGAAGCGTTTCTGCCAAGCCGAGGGATCCAGGTGCGGCGGTTTTGGGGTGTCCCGGGCGGAAGACTCCCGCAACGGGAAACCGGCCGCGGCCAAAGCCGGGGCCATCCTGTCTGCCGCTTCCAAGGAGGAGACCGCCACCTGAAGGTCAATGATGTCTTTGGCCGGCATCCCGTTGACGGAGGTCGAGCCGATATGGTCCGCGCCCAGCACTTCGGGGGTCGCCGCCCGGATCCTCCCGAGCAGCCGTTCAGCCTGCAAGGGCCAGCTTGGATCCGCCGTTGACAGTACCGGGCCGCCGGAACGGGGTGCAGAGAGGCCGGCTGCGAGGTTGAGGGCAAACGGCACGAAGCGCTCCTTCCACAAGGCGTCGACCAAGGCGATCACATCCTCGACGCTGCCGGAGTTATCCAGCACGATGTCGGCCGCCGCCAGCCGCTCACCTGTGCTTGCCTGGGCAGCTATCCGCAATGCGGCGTCGTCGGCGCTCATGCCACGGATCTCTGTCATGCGCCGGATCCGTTCTTCGTCCGGCGCATCGACCACGAGCACCAGATGGAAATTGCTGCCCTGCCCGGTTTCAACCAGGAGCGGAATATCCTGAACAACCACGTCTCCGGGCTTCGCGGTCGAGAGCATCGCGGCAGCTCTCTCCCTGACGCGCGGATGGATGATCGCGTTGAGCGCTTCCCGGCGGCCGGGCTCTGCGAACACAATCGCGCCGAGGCGTGCCCGGTCGAGGCGCCCTTCGGCGTCGACGATGTCTTCGCCGAACTCGGCAACGACGCCTGCCAAGCCCGGGGTGCCCGGCTCGACGACCTCGCGGGCCAGCGCATCGGCGTCGATCAAGACAGCCCCCAACTCCCGGAGCCGGGCTGACACCAATGATTTGCCGGAGGCGATCCCGCCTGTGAGTCCAATCTTCAGCACCCCTCCACAGTAGACTGGGTCGGTGGCAGAAGAGGAAGAAAGCCGGGCGACCGCGTACACAACGTTGGCGCCCGGACACGATTTCCGCCACGAACTTGAGATCAAGCGTTCCCGCTTTATCACGGTGCTGCGCCGGGCCTCCGACGAAGGAGCCGCCCGCGCCCTGGTGGCCGAGCAGCGGAAGGAATTCCATGATGCGCGGCACCATTGCTCGGCTTTCGTCATCGGCCCGGACCGCCTCATTCAGCGTTCCAGCGACGACGGCGAGCCCTCCGGAACGGCCGGCATCCCGATGCTCGAAGCGCTCATCAAACGCGAGACACTGCCCGGGGTGACCGACCTCAGCGACGTCAGCGCCGTCGTCGTACGCTATTTCGGCGGGATCCTCCTGGGCGCCGGTGGACTGGTGCGCGCTTACTCCGAATCCGTGTCGGCAGCGCTGGATTCCGCTCCCCTGGTTCAGCGGCACCGCTTGCGGATCTGCGACGTCGCGGTGCCCCACCATGCAGCCGGAAGGTTGGAAAATGACCTGCGCTCAGCTGGATACGTCATGGCCGAAACGAGCTATGGGCCCACTGAGACAATCCTGCGCCTGGCCCTCCCCGATGGTGCCAGCGCAATCGCCGACGCCGGTGAGCGGCTCGCGTCCATGACCAGCGGCGCTTCGGGGCTCCAACCCCAAGGAACGGAATGGGTCGACGTCCCCGGCTAAACCCTTGGAACCCCCATCTCCACCCGGCCCATAACCCCGCATGAGCTGAGCGACACGGCAAATGCATTTCGACGCGTGAATTCCGGTGTCGACAGAAATTTAGCGCACCCGCAAGTATTTTGCGCGTCGCGAGGTTCCGGGGGGTTATAGGGACGAAGGCCTCTGGCACCGCAAAGGCTGGGCGGGACGCACATGACACACCCGGGATTTACACACGTTTGCCCTATGGCCACCAAGGCTGGGCATGTCCCCGTGGAAACCGGGGGTTAAGAAAGCGGGCTCCTGCGATTCGTGACTGAATCGCAGGAGCCCGCTTCATTCCAGCCCGGAAGCCCGGGCCAGTGGCAAATTAGTTGCCGGTCAGCTTCTCGCGCAGAGCGGCGAGTGCCTCGTCGGATGCCAGGGTGCCACCCGAGGTGGCCTCGGTAGCAGCCGGCTCAGAGGAGTAGCTGGTGGTGCCGGAGTCGCTCTCACCGGAAGCAGCAGCAGCGGCGTCGTCAGCAGCATGCTGGGAAACCTGCTTCTTGTGTGATTCCCAACGTGACTGGGCGTCAGCGTACTGCTGCTCCCATGCGGCGCGCTGCGTCTCGTAACCTTCGAGCCATTCGTTCGACTCGGGGTCGAAGCCCTCAGGGTACTTGTAGTTGCCTTCTTCGTCGTACTCAGCGGCCATGCCGTACAGAGCCGGGTCGAACTCGGTGCTATCGGCGTCAACGCCCTCGTTAGCCTGCTTGAGGGAGAGGGAGATGCGGCGGCGCTCGAGGTCGATGTCGATGACCTTGACGAAGAGCTCGTCGCCAACGGAGACGACCTGCTCAGCAAGCTCAACGTGGCGGACAGCCAGCTCGGAGATGTGAACGAGGCCTTCGATGCCGTCTTCGACGCGAACGAACGCACCGAACGGAACCAGCTTGGTGACCTTACCCGGAACAACCTGGCCGAGGGCGTGGGTGCGGGCGAAGGTCTGCCACGGGTCTTCCTGCGTGGCCTTGAGGGACAGGGACACGCGCTCGCGGTCCAGATCCACTTCGAGAACCTCGACGGTGACTTCCTGGCCAACCTCGACAACCTCGGACGGGTGGTCGATGTGCTTCCAGGACAGCTCGGAAACGTGAACCAGACCGTCTACGCCGCCAAGGTCCACGAATGCACCGAAGTTGACGATGGAGGAAACGACGCCGGGACGAACCTGGCCCTTTTCCAGCTTGTTGAGGAACGTGGAGCGGACCTCGGACTGGGTCTGCTCGAGCCATGCACGGCGGGAAAGAACAACGTTGTTGCGGTTCTTGTCCAGCTCGATGATCTTGGCTTCGATCTGCTGACCGATGTACGGAGCAAGGTCGCGGACGCGGCGCATCTCGACGAGGGATGCGGGCAGGAAGCCGCGCAGACCGATGTCGAGGATAAGACCACCCTTGACAACCTCGATGACGGTACCGGTGACGACACCGTCCTCTTCCTTGACCTTCTCGATGTCGCCCCAGGCACGCTCGTACTGAGCACGCTTCTTGGAGAGGATCAGACGGCCTTCTTTGTCTTCCTTGGTGAGCACCAGGGCTTCGACCTGATCGCCAACGGAGACAACGTCTCCGGGGTCAACGTCGTGCTTGATGGAAAGCTCGCGGGAAGGGATGACACCTTCGGTCTTGTAACCGATGTCGAGCAGAACTTCGTCGCGGTCGACCTTGACGACGATACCTTCGACGAGGTCTCCGTCGTTGAAGTACTTGATGGTGGCGTCGACAGCTGCGAGGAAGTCCTCAGCGGTACCGATGTCGTTGATCGCGACTACGGGGGTACCGGGCTTCTCGGTGGAGGTGATGGTCATGTAGTAGGGGCTCCGTTGTGGATAGAGTATCGGTCAGGCAAACCGCCTGAGTCCCGTTCCCGGCACGCAGGACACGGCAAAACGCCGGGTCATCCTGAATTGTGGATTGTAAAAACACGCGCACGTAGTATGCGCCCGTTCATTCTAATCGTTCGCCCCAAGGAGGGTCAAAGCGGCAGCGCGTCACCGAGCCGGGTGAACGTCACACCGCGGTCCAGCAAGCCTGGAAGAACACGCGCGTACCCCTCTGCGGTGCCCCCGGCCGGCTGGTTGAAGTGTGAGATCACAATCTGTCCCGCGCCCTGTCCCACGCCGATCTTTGCCACCTCCGCCGCCACCGTGGCGGCCGGGAAGGTCGCGCCGCCGTCGCCGTTCACCGTGAAGTTCACAGGAATGAGTCCGAGCGCCCGGGTGATCGCCGCGGCGACGTCATCGTAGTAGGCGGTGCCGGGCCGGAAGAAGCGGGGAGGCTCTCCCGTCAGCTGCGTCATGGCGTCCTGATTGCCCATGATTTCGTCATACACCTCGCCCGCATTCACCGTGCCCGGTATGCCGTAGGCGGAGCGCGCACTCACAGAGAGGGGCTGGTGCCGGAAGCCATGATTGCCCAGTTCGAACAAAGGATCAGCCGCGAGTTCGGCCGCCAATCCGGGATTGGCCTTGATCCAGCGTCCGTTCACGAACAGCGTGGCGGGAACATTGAGCTTGCGGAGTGTCTTCAGCAGGCGCTGATCGCAGTCAGCTCCGTGAGGGCCGCCGCACGCGTCAAAAGTCAGGACCGCATGCGGGGACGCTGTCTTCGTGACCACGCCGGTAACGCCGAGCCCCCATTCGACAGGCTTGCGCGCTGAGAACTCGGCGAGGATCTGGGATTTCGACGGCGGCGACAGCCGCGTTTCGGGCGTGGCCTGATGGTGGCCTGCAGGCTCAACGGCTGGCGAGGAAATGACCTGCGATGGAACCGGAGCCGGCCGCGCCGGGGTCCTCGTGTCCGACTCCGAGGCGCAGGCCGCCAGGCCGGCTACTGCGAGTCCGGCGGCAGCCAAGAGCAGTGACCGCCTGCCGGGCAGCGCCGATTGACTGGTGGGCTGGCCACCAGCAGGGAATTCCCCCATGGAATCCTTCTTTTGTTTTAGATCATGCGAGTGAGGTTCTGCCTAGAAATGCGTCAGGCAGTGGGCTGGACGTTCGACGGCGAACATTTGTTGGGCAATTAGGGTTGCACCCGGCGTGTGCTCGTGGATGCGCCCTGCCGAAGCCAAGATTACCGGACTCACGGCACCCAAATAGACAGACCCAAGATCAGTGACATCCATGCTCAGGTCCGGGCTGGCGCCGGGCGCCTCGCTCACGGTGACGACGCCGCCGTCGGACACCAATTCCCAGATGCCGTCCGCAAACCCGAGAGCATCCCCGATCTCCACCACCAAACGGCCGTCAGCGGCGTAGCGGCGGGCCGACAGCGCCGCAAGGACGTCCATGACGCGCAGCCACAGCATGTCCCGATAGTCCGACGACGTGATGCAGCGGCCGTCCACAAGAGCCCACGCGAGCGGGTCCTCGACGGGAGCGTCGTCCCAGGAAACCTGCTCGACCAGGTCAATGCTGCCCAGGAATTGCCACAACTCCAGATACGCCGAATCCGTGGCAGCGATGAGGTCCACGACTTCCACGGTGTAAGGCTTCGATTCCCAGCCAGCGAACTTGTACGAAACGTAGCCGTCAATAGCGCCGTCCGGCCCGTAATGCAGGGCGCATTTGATGGCCTTGTCTTCAGTCCCGTCCCGTTTCATGGCTCCGGACACCTGGTGGCGATAGGAGTCCTGCCGCACGATGGACCCCGGCGTACGGCGGTGGACATGTCCGAAAACCTCGGGTGCGAGTTCGAGAAGAACCCTCGGATCGGCGATTTCCACGCGGCCCACGGGTTCGTGACGGATGCGGAATTTTGGACCGGTGTCCACCTTCACGCTCCGTTCGAAGGTTGCGACACCGAATCCAAAGCGACCGTAAATCGATGCCTCCGACGCCGTCAGCGCCGCCATGGCGAAGCCGTCGTCCTTAGCCTCGGCGAGATCGGCGGTCATCATCCCCCGCAGCAGACCGTGCCGACGATGCGTTCCGCGGACAGTCACAGCCGTGATCTGGCGTGTCCGCAATTCCTGGCCAAAGCCAATATTCAGTTTGTTTTCCAACGTTCCGAACGTTGCTACCGGAAAATCCGGGTTGAGCGCATGGAGCGGAGACTCGCCGTTGAGGTAGACGCCGGTCAACTCACGATTGTCCACCTGGTAGATCGCGAGCATCTTGTCTATGAGTTCATCGCTTCGTTGCTCGTCATGGAATCCAAAGCCGACGGCGTGGAGCCAATCACAGGCTTGTCCGTAGCCCGGCTCGTCCTTGCCGACCGAACGAAAGCGCTTGACGGTGTATTTTTCGTATGTTCCCTGGGGATCAGCCACGTCCCGAGCCTAGCCAGACAGTACGGGGCACGCCACTATAGCCGCGGTGTGCCCCGTACAGACCCTCAGGATTCTGCTAGTGTCCGGCGTCGTACCAGCTGGAGCCGACACCGAGCTGCACGTCCAGCGGCACCGTCAGCTGGGCTGCCGTGCCCATTTGTTCGGTGACGAGCTTTTCGACGGCGTCGCGTTCGCCGTGGGCTACCTCGAGCACGAGTTCGTCATGAACCTGCAACAGCATTCGTGACTTCAGCCCCTGGCTGGTCAACTCGGCCGAAACGCCGAGCATCGCCCGCTTCATGAGGTCCGCCGCCGATCCCTGGATCGGCGAGTTCAGCGCGATGCGCTCAGCGATCTCCCGGTGCTGGCGGTCCGTGCTGGTCAGGTCCGGAAGATAGCGACGGCGGCCTTCGATCGTGGCGGTGTAACCGTCGATCCGTGCCTGCTCCACCACGCCACGCAGATAATCGCGCACTGCCCCGAAGCGGTCGAAGTAGTCCTTCATGAGGTTCCTGGCTTCATCCACGGAGATTTCCAGCTGCTTGGAGAGGCCAAACGAGGTCAGTCCGTAGGCCAGGCCGTAGGACATGGCTTTGACCTTGGACCGCATCGCGCTGGTGACTTCTTCCGGTGCCACATTGAAGATGTGCGAGCCCACGTAGCGGTGCAGGTCCTCACCCTCCTTGTAGGCCTGGATGAGGCCCTCGTCACCTGAGAGGTGGGCCATGATGCGCATTTCGATCTGCGAATAGTCAGCGGACAACAGGCATTCATAGCCTTCGCTGACCACGAAGATACCGCGCACACGCCTGCCTTCCTCGCTGCGCACCGGGATGTTCTGCAGGTTGGGGTTGTTCGAAGAGATACGCCCCGTGGCCGCGACGTTTTGCGCGTACGTAGTGTGGATGCGGGCGTCCTCCGCCACCGACTTCTTGAGCGTCTCCAGCATCTGGGCGAGCTTTGACGATTCCCGATGGGCCATGAGCTGAACCAGGAACTCGTGCCCCGTCTTCTCCAGGAGGGCCTTCAAGGAGGCGGCATCGGTGGTGTAGCCGGACTTGATCTTCTTGGTTTTGGGCAGACCGAGTTCTTCGAAGAGGACAGTCTGAAGCTGTTTGGGCGAGCCGAGGTTGACCTCATGGCCGATCGCCGCGAAGGCCTGCTCCTGGGCGTTGCCTATCACCTTGGAGAGGTCCGCGAGCTGCTCGTTCAACCGATCCATGGAGATGGCTATGCCTGAGAGCTCCATCTGGGCCAACACCCGTGCCACCGGCAATTCGAGCGTGGTCAGAAGTGCTTCGGCCTTGCGTTCGGCCAGCTCGCTTTCGAAGTGCTTGCTCAGGGTGTGCACGACGGCGGCTCGCTGGACGAGCGCGGTAGCCGCGGCACCGTCCGGTCCGTCATTGAGCTCAAGCTCCAGTTGGCCGGATTGTGCCGCGGCCGTGGCAAGCGTGATTTTCAGGTGGTGCTGAGCGAGCTCGGCGAGTTCGTAGCTGCGGCGATCCGGCTGAATCAAGTACCCGGAAATGGCGGTGTCATCCACCACGCCCTCCAGGCCCAATCCGCGCTGATACAGGGCTTTCAGTGCGTCTTTGAAATCGTGCATCACCTTGGCCTCTTCGGGGTCCTGCAGCCACTTGGCCAGGACCCCCTCAGCCGCGGCATCCAAGGACGAAAGATCGATGTACGCAGCACCTTGGGCCCGCACTACGGCGAGGGCATCGGCGTCGTCGCCGATCCGGCCGGGAACCAATTGCACGGCGACGGCGGCACGGCTCCCCGTGCCGGCAGCGAAGAACGCCTCCAGCGCGGCGGCGTCATTCAGGACCTCGTACTCGGGGGCGTCGATGGTTTCCGGTGCCGCTCCGGCAGTGTCGTCGCCATAGAGCGCGAACAGCCGGGTCCGGAGGGTCCTGAACTCGAGGGTGTCGAACAGCGTTTCGACTTCCTGGCGGTTCGGACGCGGCTCTTCGAGGTCCACGAGGGTCACAGGGAGTTGGAGATCGCTCAGCAGCTGGTTGAGGCGCCGGTTGCGCTTGACGGCGTCGATGTTCTCCCGGAGGGCTCCGCCCACCTTGCCGCCGATCGAATCGACGTTCTCGAGGATCCCTTCGAGGCCACCGTAGAGCTTGATCCACTTGGCAGCCGTCTTGGGGCCGACGCCGGGAACACCCGCAAGGTTGTCGGCAGACTCCCCCACGAGCGCCGCGAGGTCTGAGTAGAGGGACGGGGGTACGAAGTACTTTTCTTCGATGGCCGCTGCATCCATGCGCGGAATGTTGGAAACGCCCTGCTTCGGATAAAGCACGAACACGTTGTCCGTGATGAGCTGGAAAGCGTCACGGTCCCCTGATACGAGGAGGACTTCGAAGCCCGCGGCATCGCCCTGGGCAGCGAGCGTGGCGAGGATATCGTCCGCTTCGTAGCCAGGCATCTTGATGGTCTTGATGCCCCAGGCCGCCATAACCTGATCGATGAGATCGATCTGTCCGCGGAACTCGGAAGGGGTTTCGTTCCGGCCGCCCTTGTATTCGCTGTATTCGGCCTTGCGGAACGTGGTGTCGTCCGAGACATCGAAGGCTACTGCCACGTGGGTGGGCTTCTGGTCCTTGATGAGGTTGATCAACATCGAGGTGAAGCCGTGCACGGCATTGGTGTGCTGGCCCGAGGAGGTGGCGAAATTCTCAGCCGGCAAAGCATAGAACGCCCGGAATGCCATGGAGTGCCCGTCCAGGACCAGAAGCCTCGGCCGGCCACCCGCCGTCGTGCTCGCAATGGTTTCTGAAGGGTCTGGTGCCGTTGCGGTGGAAGTCGACACCGCGCCTGCCGTTGGCGTTGACGTTGCGGTGGGAACCGATTCCGGTTTGGTTGTTTCGCTCACAGGTGCCAGCCTAGTTGCCATGATGGACAATTTCACGCCCGGCGAGTTCGCTGACCAACTGAATGCAGCTGGCGTTCCGCAAGAGTTGCACGGTTGGCTTTCCCGCTATGGTGTGGGATCACTCGTGGCCAAGATGGGCATCAAGTTCCTTGAACTGAGCCCTGAACGGACCGTTGCTACGATGCCGGTAGAGGGGAACACCCAAGTGGCCGGCATTCTCCACGGCGGAGCTCACGTGGTTCTCGCCGAGACCCTGGGCTCCTTCGCGGCAGCGCTGCATGCAGGAGCCGGGCACCATGTGGTGGGTATCGAGGTAGGTGCGACCCATCACCGTTCGGTGGCAAACGGCCTGGTGACAGGCACGTGTACGGCCATCCATTTGGGCGGAACGCTCACCACCCACGAAATTGTCATGACCGATGAGCACGGCCGACGCCTGTCAACCGCCCGGATTACCAACATGATCCGGGAGAACCGGGGCCGCTGAGCCAGTACGGCCAGGGAGCCGGTAACGCAACTCCACAGCCGCTCCACCAAGGGGGCGGGATGAGATCAGCTCAAGTGGCGGCGTCGGACTTTCAACGGGCAGCAGGCGCTTGCCGGAGCCCAAGGCGACGGGGATGAAGGTGACGATCAATTCGTCGAGGAAACCCGCCTTGGCGAATTGGGCCACCAGGTCTTCCACCGCCCACCAGCCATACGTTCTTGTCGCCGGCGTCGGCAATCAAGTCAGGCGCGAATTCATGGACGTCACCACGCACAAAAGTGACGTCCGCACCCGCAGGGGCCGCGTATTCGCGGTGGGTGAAGATCCAGCACGGAACACCCGGATAGGGCCATTTGCCGGGCTCGTGTTCCAGCAGCCAGCGATACGTCTGGCCACCCATCACGATGCAGCCGATCCCGGCCATGAAGTCTTCGTAGCTTTCGGTGACGCCCTCGGCATCTTCGAACTGCATCAGCCAGCCGAGATCGTCTTCGTTGGTGGCGATGAATCCGTCGAGTGAGGACGCCACGTAGTACTGGAAATCCGACATGGCCTTACCCTACTCATTCGGCAGGGTGGTTCCCAGCTACTTACTGAAGTAGGGAACGATCAGGTAGATCCCGATCAGCACCGCTATTCCGCAAGCCACGAAACACAGATACGCAAGGGACTTGACCATGGCCGGGGACTTCTGCCGGGCATCCCCCGCTATCGCCGTCAGACGGACACCGAGCGAATACAAGACCACCAAAAGCACGGCCGAGACCAGGGTTGCCCCTGCGACCTGCACCAAATCCAACCACTTCATGCCTGGATGTCCTCACTCATGCTCTTGCTTGGGCTGGGGTTTCCGGATTTCTTCTTGCGGAAGCGGACTGCGGTGCCGGCTTCCTCGACTTCGACCGCATTGTGGTGGCCCACGCGCGACTTCTTTGAGTACATGAACATATAGACCACGACGGCGGTGCCCACCACTGCCGCGATGACCACTCCGAAGGTGCCGATACCGACGAGAAATGCCGTCAGCGCCCCCACGATCGCGGCGGCAGGGAGGGTAAAGAGCCAGCCGGTGGCGATGCGCCCCACCGTGCCCCAGCGCACCGTGGTGCCTTTGCGCCCGAGGCCCGAACCGATCACGGAACCGGAAGCCACCTGGGTGGTGGAAAGCGCGAAGCCGAGGTGGGAGGAAGCAAGGATGGCCGACGCGGTGCTGGCTTCCGCTGAGAAGCCCTGGGCTGGTTTGACTTCGGTCAGCCCGGAGCCCATGGTCCGGATGATGCGCCAGCCGCCCGCGTAGGTACCGATGGCAATGGCCAGGGCGCAGGCCCCGATGACCCACAACTGCGGGCCGCTGCCCGGCACTTGTGTTCCGGCCGCGATGAGCACAAGGGTGATGATGCCCATGGTCTTTTGTGCGTCGTTGGTGCCGTGGGCCAGCGCGACGAGACTGGAAGTGAAGATCTGGCCCGTACGGAATCCGCCGCGTTTCTGCGTCAGCTTGTCACCGGTTTCGGGGTCGTGCCGGGACGTCAGGGCGTAGGCCAGTTTGGTGCATAGATAAGCCACGCCGCCAGCAAGGATCGGCGAGAAGACGGCCGGAAGAATGACCTTTTGGAGCACGGTATCGAAGTTGACCGCGTGGAACCCGATGCCCACGATTGCCGCACCGATGAGGCCGCCGAAGAGTGCGTGCGAAGAACTGGACGGCAGTCCCTTGAGCCAAGTGAACATGTTCCAGAGGACGGCTCCCATCAAACCGGCGAAGATGATCTCCGGCGTGATGTGGATTCCGTCCGTGCCCTCGCGGATGAGGCCTCCGGAAATGGTTTTCGCCACCTCGGTCGACAGGAACGCGCCCACGAGGTTGAGCACCGCGGCCAAGGCAACCGCCGTCTTTGGCTTGATAGCGCCGGTAGCGATCGGGGTGGCCATGGCGTTGGCTGTGTCGTGGAACCCGTTGGTGAAGTCAAAAAATAAGGCCAGCGCTATGACAAGCGCGACCATGAAGGTGATTCCCACCTAGTGCCCAATCTGCAGAGTCGACGATTCGCAGTTCCAGTTCCCCGGGGCCCGCCTTGCGCAGCACAGTTCAACAATTGTTCATGTGACTGTACTTGTGGAATTTACGACGACGGGTGTGAAACCTAAAGAATCTTACGTGCCAACTCCAGCATGGCCAAACATTGAATCAGCCGAGGAATTGCCGGACGGCCGCAATATCGCTCCGGGAGAGACCCCGCCGCGGGTCGGGTGAGATCCACAGCACGCGGCTGCCCAGGACGTCAGCCCAGTGACCGGGCCGCCGCCTCGTGGGCCAGTTGATCATCCATCCAGACGATGCGCCCGGCCTCTGATTGCTGGACATCCCGCTGAATGGCATCAAACTTCCACCAATCCGCGCTGAGGTCCCAGCCCGCACTGGACAGGACGGGCCACTCTTCGCCATGAAGACCTATGGCCGGACATAAGAATTCCGGGGCGAGCCGCTGCCACGTGGTCAGCCAGACAAACCGCGCCGCGGGATGCGCGGCCAGCTCATTGAGCCCGTCAATCAATTCGGCCGCGTAGATCACATCAAGAATTCCGGCGTCGGCGATTTTCCATTCGGTGCCCCAATCGGTGAAACCCATAGGACCGAAGGGATTCACCACGCCGTCGACGTCCAGGTACAGCGACACGGTGGTCATGCAGCCCCCTCCCGGACTTGGCGACAAGGTCAGCGTAAGGCACAAGGACTGTCGCCCGGCGGTTAATTTGCTGAGATCCCCGACTGAATTCACTATCTTGACGTCCGTCATAAGAATGATATGCTCATTGAATGGAAAACCGCACCGGCAACGAGACCCTCAACGGCGACGCCCAGAGCATCAGGCACATCGAGGACTCGGTTCGCACCGACTTCAGGAACGCCATGTCGTACGGCGGGTACCCTGGACCTTGACCGCTTGCTCACGTCCCAGCATCCGCTGAGCACGCCGGAACACCACGACGAAATGCTGTTCATCATCCAGCACCAAACCAGCGAACTGTGGCTCAAGCTGATCCTGCATGAACTCCTGGAAGCCCGGCGGCTCCTTAATGCCGACAACCTTGGCAAGGCGCTCAAATGCATCGCTCGTGTCAAGGCGATCCAGCGGACCATGACCGAACAGTGGTCCGTCCTGGGCACCCTCACTCCACGTGAGTACTCCGAATTCCGGCGCTTCCTGGGCAGTTCCTCCGGTTTCCAGTCCCACCAGTACCGCGGTGTGGAGTTCCTGCTGGGCAACAAGAACCGCGGCATGCTCCGGGTCTTCGAGAGTGATCCTGCCGCGCACAGCCAGCTCAGCGAACTCCTGGAACAGCCAACGCTCTACGATGCCTTCCTTGCAGTGCTCGCACGGGCCGGCTACGCCATTCCCGCCGAAATCTTGAACCGCGACACCAGCGAACCGTGGACCTTCCAGAAGGACCTCGTTCCGGTTTTCCAGGAGATCTACGAATCGGATGCCACTCCGTGGGGCTTCTACGAAGCCTGCGAAGACCTGGTGGACGTCGAGGACAATTTCCACGCCTGGCGCTTCCGCCACCTGCGCACCGTACAACGGACCATCGGCTTCAAGGTGGGTACGGGCGGCTCCTCGGGCGTCGACTTCCTCAAGCGGGCACTCGATCTGACCTTCTTCCCCGAGCTCTACGCAGTCCGCACGGAAATCGGCGGCTGAACAGCAATCCAGTCCCAGCAACCATCAGACTTCCTCAGGAGAGACATGACCAGCGTGCAGCAAACGCAACGCCCGACGTCGGCCGAACTCGACGCCGCAGATCCCCTCGCCGAGCAGCGTGAGGCCTTTTACACCCCGGCGGACGGGCAGCTCGCCGCGTACCTCGACGGGAACTCGCTAGGACGGCCCCTCAAGGCGACGTCGGCAAAGCTCGCTTCATTCGTCGAGGACGCCTGGGGCAGCCGCCTGATCCGCGGCTGGGACGAACAATGGATGGACGAGCCCACCTCGGTGGGCGACCGGATCGGCGCTGTCACCTTGGGCGCAGCGGCCGGCCAAGTCACGGTGGGCGATTCCACCTCCGTGATGCTCTACAAGCTCATTCGTGCCGCGGTGGACTCCCAGCCGGGCCGCACCGAGATCGTGGTGGACCGGGATAACTTCCCCACCGACCGTTTCATCATCGAGGGAATCGCTGCGGAGAAGGGCGCCACCATCAGGTGGGTCGCCTCCAACCCTGCCAGCGGCGTCAGGACCTCGGACCTCGAGGAACTGCTCAGCGAGCGCACCGCCGTCGTCGTCCTCAGTCACGTCGCCTACCGTTCCGGCTTCATGGCGGATGCCGGAGCGATCACCAAAATGGTCAAGGATGCCGGCGCGCTCATGCTCTGGGACCTTTGCCACTCAGTGGGTTCCGTCCCCCTCGAACTGGACGCCTGGGGCGTCGATGTTGCTGTGGGCTGCACCTACAAGTACCTCAACGGCGGCCCCGGCTCCCCCGCCTTTGCCTATGTCAATGCCACCCAGCAGGACCGCTTGCAGCAGCCGATTTGGGGCTGGATGGGCGCCGACAACCCCTTCGGGATGACGGAAAGCTATGCGCCGGCCAAGGGTATCCGCCGCTTCATCACCGGCACTCCCCCGGTGCTGGCCATGCAACCGCTCAAGGACATGGTTGAGCTGATCGCATCAGTGGGCATGGATGCCGTGCGGGAGAAGTCCATCAAGCTGACGGAGTACGCAGTTGCCTTGGCCGAGGACATGCTGGTCCCGCTTGGCGCGGAGATCGTCAGCCCGCGCGACACCGCAGAGCGTGGCTCGCACATCACGGTGGACCATCCCTTGTTCGGCGAGGTGACCCAGACACTCTGGGAACGGGGTGTCATTCCCGATTTCCGTCCCCCGCACGGACTGCGGATCGGCCTCTCCCCGCTCAGCACCAGCTACGCGGAGGTTGAGCTGGGAGTGACCGCCATCCGGGACGCCCTCACCGAACTCCTGTGAGCGCTGTCCTCGACGACATGGACTCCCGGCCCGGGAGTACCACGTCGTTGCTTCGCACAGTCATCGGCTTGTATGTGCGGGACGCAGGCGGATGGATGGCCACGCGGCACATCATCGCCCTGATGGAGGCCCTTGGGGTGACCGCGGCTGTTTCCCGGACGGCCTTGTCACGGTTGAAGAAGAAGGAAATCATCCTTCCGCAGCTGCGTCATGGTGTTCCCGGCTTCGCGGTCACCGAGGGCGCCGCAGCGATGCTTGCCCGCGGCGACCGAAGGATATTCAACCCACGCTTCATGACGGCCAAGGACCGTTGGTGCCTCGTGTCCTTTTCCATCCCGGAAACCGAACGGGAAAAGCGGCACCAATTGCGGCGCAGGCTGCACTGGATTGGTTGCGGCACGGTAGCAGCAGGGCTGTGGATCTGTCCGGATTCGTTGCGCGACGAAGTAGAGGAAATACTCGAGGACTTGGAATTGCGAAGCTTGGCCACTGTGTTTGTGACGGACACACCGTTGGTTGGCGGCGATCTCCGCGATGCGGCATCCGCGTGGTGGGACCTGGACGCTCTGGCGGAACTGCATCGCGACTTCGTCCGGCACCATGATTCCGTGTCCGACGCCCGTACGTCGGCCCCGAGCGGCAGCCCCTCTGCCGAAACCTTCGCCAGCTATGTGCGTTGCATCGACCGCTGGCGGATCATCCCGTATCTCGATCCGGGCCTGCCGCCGGAGTTCCTGCCCGAAGACTGGCCCGGAATGGCGGGAATCGCCTTGTTCGAGCGCATCGGAGCCGGGTATGCGGGGCCGAGCGCGGAGTTCGTGCGGGCAACGTTGGAGTCGTAACCGGGACAGCCCCAACCAGGGCGCCGGACAGGTGATCAGGACAGGTGATCAGGCGAGGCACCAGGAGTAGTGTGGAAACATGACCTTCACCGATGGTGGCTGGTTAGTGAGGTTGCCATGACTCGTACTTGGTTGCGTTGGTTGCCGGCCGCAGTGGTTCCGGTAGCGATCGCCGCGGCGGCGCTGGCTGGTTCGTCCCAGGCAGGCGCTGCGACGAGCCTGCCTGACAAAACGGCCGCCGAAGTCATCGCCATGATCGGCCGGGCCGACGTCCACTCGATGTCCGGAACCCTTCAACAAAATTCCGATCTCGGCCTCCCCAAGCTTCCTTCTACGGGTTCAACGGCTACCCAGGGTCCGGCTTCCATCATGGAACTTTTGAGCGGTTCGCACACGGCCCGGGTTTACGTGGACGGTCCCACCAAAGCCAGGTTCCAGGTGATGGACATGCTCGCCGAACGTGACCTTGTCCGCAACGGCAACGATCTCTGGCTCTACAACTCAGCGGACAACAGTGCTGCGCACATGACGCTGCCTGCGGAGCCGACGTCGAGCTCAAAATCGCACCCATCAGCAACCCCGGGAATGACCACACCCGATGCCCTCGCGCAACACTTCCTGGCCGCCGTCGGGCCCAGCACTGAGGTGACGGTGGGCGACGGAACCACGTTAGCCGGGCACTCGGCCTACCAGTTGGTCATCAAGCCACGCAGCACCGGAACGTTGGTTGATTCCGTGACGATCGCCGTCGACTCTGCCTCCGGTCTTCCGCTGGGCGTCGATGTCCGGGCGCGGGGACAGGCCGCACCGGCCTTTTCGCTCGCATTCAGTGACGTGAATCTGTCGACGCCCGACGCCGCGCTGTTCAGTTTCACCCCTCCTCACGGTGCCGCCGTGGAGGAGAAGGCGACTCCGCAGCTGCATGCCCTCCCAGGCAAGGCGAGCCCAACGCCTTCGGCAAAGACAGAAGCAGGCAGGCCGACCGTCACCGGCAGCGGCTGGGACGCTGTGATCAGCTTCCCCGCGGGCACAGTGCCCGCTGACGTCCGAACCGGATCTAATAGCGCTATGGGTCCGATGCTGGCCCAGCTCACCCAGGCGTTGCCGGGCGGCCGGGCGCTGACCACCAGCCTCGTGACAGTTCTGATGCTCGACGACGGCCGCGTATTCGCGGGAATGGTGCCACTTGAGCGGCTGCAGGCTGCAGCCGCCCCGCAATGATAGAGGGATCCACGCCGACTGAACTGGCGATTGAAACACATGGCCTCAGCAAGCGTTTCGGCCACCGGTCCGCCGTCGATGGCATCGAGCCTGGCTGTGCCCCAGGGTTCAGTTTTTGGTTTTCTCGGCCCGAATGGCTCCGGCAAGACCACCACCATTCGCCTCTTGCTCGGCCTGGCGGCCGCCACAAGCGGCCACATCCGGGTTCTTGGGCGGGACATGCCACGCCAACTGGCTGCCGTCCTGCCCGAAGTTGGCTCGTTGGTCGAAGGGCCGGCTTTCTACCCTTTCCTTTCCGGTGCTGCGAACCTCCGGCGCCTCGACAGCGCCGATCTGCATGCCGCGCCCGGTACCCGCACTGCACGCGTTGACGAAGCACTTGAGCGGGTGGGCTTGTCCCATGCAGCAGGCAAGAAAGTCCGTGCCTACTCGCTCGGCATGAAACAGCGCTTGGGGATTGCGCATGCCCTGCTCCGGCCACGGGAACTTCTTATACCTGGATGAACCCACCAACGGCCTGGACCCGCAAGGAACCAGGGAGGTGCGGAACCTTGTCCGTTCCCTTGCGGCCGGGGGCGCCACTGTGTTCGTTTCCAGCCATCTCCTCGCAGAAGTGGAACAGATGTGCACCCACGTGGGCGTGATGAGCGTGGGCAAGCTCGTGGCGCAAGGAACACTCCATGAACTGCGCGCCGCAGGACAGGCCACTATCCGGCTCCACACGCCCGACGTCGAGGCCGCCGTCCGTGTTCTGTCGCGGCTTGGCCTGCAGTCCGAATTATCGGCTGCCTTCCCCGGCTCAGATGGCGGGAGCCTGGTCAGTACCGCGCCGCCCGGGCAGGATGTGGCTCCCGAGGCGATTGTGGCTGCCCTCGTCGCAGACGGAGTCCGGGTCCGGGGCTTTGGAGTGGAGAACGCCAGCCTCGAAGAGCGTTTTGTCTCCCTTACCGGGGAAGGCTTCGACATTGCTGGCTGAACACGGGACTGAATCCATCGATGCCGCTCCCCCAACGCGTCGACCAAGCTCCTGGTCCCTCATGGCTTCGGAGCTCTCGGTGCTGTTCAGGCGGCTGCGGACATGGGCCATGCTGCTGGCGCTCGCAGCAATCCCCATTCTGGTAGCCGCTGCGGTTAAATTGAGCTCGCATCCCGTGGCTCCAGGGCGGGGGCCTCCGTTCCTGGACCGCATCACCCAAAACGGCCTGTTTGTCGGCGTGACGGCACTGGTGGTTTCCGTGCCTTTGTTCCTGCCGCTCACCGTAGGGGTAGTGGCAGGTGACACCATCGCCGGAGAAGCGAACCTCGGCACGCTCAGGTACCTGCTCGTCGCGCCGGCGGGCCGGGTCCGCCTGCTGCTGATCAAGTACGCGGCCGCCGTCGCGTTCTGCCTGGCCGCGACGGTGACGGTAGCTGCGGCCGGTGCCTTGGCCGGCGTCGCACTCTTCCCGGTGGGGCCTGTCACCCTGCTGTCCGGCGACACTATTGACGTCGGCGAATCCGTGGCGCGTTCCCTCCTGATTGCCGCGTACGTTGCTGTGTCACTGCTGGGACTGTCCGCCATCGGGCTGGCAATTTCCACCTTCACGGACGTGCCGGTCGGAGCCATGGCCGCCACGATCGTCTTGTCCGTGGGTTCCCAGGTGGCCGACAACCTGCCCCAACTCGACTGGCTGCATCCCTGGTTATTCAGCCACTATTGGCTGGGCTTCGCGGATCTGCTGCGCCAACCCATCTCGTGGACCACCTTCCAAGACAACGCCTTGCTGCAGGCGGGCTACGTCATTGCGGCAGGCGCGTTGGCCTATGGCAAATTCACGAGCAAGGATGTCCTGTCCTGAAGTGCGGGCTGGCCGTAAGCTCGTGGAATGGCGAAATTCTTCGATGTCCACCCCCAAGACCCTCAACCACGTGCCATTGCACAGGTGGTGAACATCGTGCAGTCCGGCGGACTGATCGCCTACCCCACGGATTCCTGCTACGCGCTGGGGACGCAACTGGGCAACAAGGAAGCGTTGGACAGGATCCGCTCCATCCGCCGCCTCGACGACAAGCACCACTTCACGCTGGTCTGCAAGGATTTCGCCCAGCTGGGACAATTCGTGATGATCGACAACGACGTGTTTCGGAGCATCAAGGCCGTCACGCCGGGTAGCTATACGTTCATCCTCCCTGCCACCAAGGAAGTGCCGCGCCGTCTCCTGCACCCCAAGAAGAAGACTGTGGGCGTACGTATTCCAGACCACAATTTCGTCCAGGCCCTGCTGGCCGAACTGGGCGAACCGCTACTTTCCAGCACGTTGCTTCTCCCTGACGAAGAGGAGCCCCTGACCCAAGGCTGGGAAATCAAGGAACGCCTGGACCACCTGGTGGAAGCCGTCATCGATTCCGGGGACACCGGAGCGGAGCCCACAACCGTCGTGGACTTCTCGAGCGGCACTGCGGAAGTGGTCAGGCGCGGAACCGGCGATCCCTCCCGATTCGAGTGAGCATGCGCGTCACCGAGTCTCCTCTCACCATTGATGTCGACGGCACACCGATTTCCGGTATCTACGCCGGGCCGGACAAAGCTGCGGCGACGCTTGTCCTCGCCCATGGGGCCGGGGCTGGCATGGAGCATCCGTTCCTGGCCGGCCTCGCCCACGCATTGAACGACGACGGCGTCGCGACCTTGCGCTTCAACTTCCCCTACCGGGAAGCCGGCAGAAGATTCCCCGACCGGCCGCCTGCTGCGATCGCGGCGTGGCGGGCGGTCATGGATGTTGCGGCTTCACTTTCGGAAGGCGAGCCGCTGTGGGCGGCCGGCAAGTCTTTCGGCGGCCGCATGGCATCGATGGCGGTAGCCGAAGGCATGCCCTCTGCCGGGCTGGTCTACCTCGGCTACCCCCTGCACCCGCCGGGCAAACCGGAGAAACTCCGTGATGAGCACCTGTACGGGCTCACGCTCCCCATGCTGTTCCTGCAGGGCACCCGGGATACCTTCGCGACCCCCGGGCTCCTCGAAAACGTGGTTGCCCGGATCGGGCCTACGGCCACCATCGAGTGGTGGGAGGGCGGCGACCATTCCTTTGATCGCGTAGGAGTCAAGAAGATCGCCGCCGATGTAGGGGCGTCCTTGGCGCCCTCAGTTTCGGCCTTCCTGCGTAAGAACAGCTGATCTTCACCTGAAGCCGGCGTCAACCCTTCGCAGCGGCGACGGCAATTCCCGGAGGCAGCGGCTCGTGCCGCAAATACTCCCGGCGGAAACGGCCACTGCCAGCGGTCAGTCCCCGTAACACGATCGCGTACCGCAGCAGTTCCTGCTCCGGAACCTCGGCGCTAATTTCCGTGTTTTCTCCACCCACCGACGTGGTGCCGGTGACACGCCCCCGCCGGGAGGACAAATCGCTCATGACCGCGCCCACGTGGTCGTCAGCCACAAGGACCGTCACAGCCGAAATCGGTTCCAGGAGCTGGATGCTGCTCGCAGCGGCCGCCTCCCGCAATGCCAAAGCACCCGCGGCTTGAAACGCCGCGTCTGACGAGTCGACGCTATGCGTCTTGCCGCCCACCAAGGTCACCCTGATGTCGACCACAGGGAACCCGGCGCGCACCCCTTTGTTCATCTGGGCGCGGACGCCCTTCTCGACAGAAACAACGTAGGTACCGGGGATCACGCCCCCGACAATCCTGTCAACGAATTCGAAACCGGCCCCCCGTTCAAGCGGTTCCACCTCGATATCGCAGATCGCGTATTGTCCGTGCCCGCCTGATTGTTTGACGTAGCGCCCGTGGCCGGTGGCCGTGGGCGCCGAAGGTCTCCCTGAGCGGCGTCACGACGTCGACCGTCTGCAGCTTCACCCCTTGCTCACGCAACCTGTCCAGGACCGCTTCCGAGTGCGCCTCCCCCATGCACCACAAGACCAACTGGTGCGTTTCGGCGTTGCGCTCCACCCGAAGCGTCGGATCACCCGCGGCCACCTTGGCCAGGCTCTTGGCCAAGGCATCCTCATCGCCGTGCGAGGCTGCTTCGATCGCAACCGGCATCAATGGCTCGGGCATGTCCCACGTCTCCACAAAGAGGGGAGCCTCCCGTGCGGACACAGTGTCTCCCGTCTCGGCGCTTGCCACCTTCGCCAGCGCACAAATGTCCCCGGCCACCGCGAACGGCACCGGCCGAAGGCTCGATCCAAGGGGGGAATAAAGGTGCGTGATCCGCTCGTCGCTGTCATGGTCCGGGTGGCCGCGTTCAGCGAGTCCATGCCCTCCCACGTGCACGGCGGAGTCCTCGCGAAGCGTGCCCGAAAAGATCCGGACAAGGCAGACGCGTCCCAGGAACGGGTCTACGGTGGTCCGCACCACCTCCCCCAGGAGGGGACCATCCGGATCGCACGCCAAGGGTGCTACCGGAATCCCGCCCAGGTCGGTTGCCTCAGGCAGAATTCGCTCCATCGGCGTCGGAAACGCCCTGGTCAGCACGTCCAGGAGCTCTGCGGTCCCCACACCTGTCACCGACGACGTTGCCATCACCGGGAAAAACGTCCCCCGGGCAATCGCGGTCTCCAAATCTTCCACGAGGGTGTCTACCGGGATCTCTTCGCCGCCAAGGTACCGGTCCATCAGCGTCTCGTCCTCGCTCTCGGCGATGATGCCCTCGATGAGCGCGCTGCGGGCACCGTCGGAGCTTGCCAGTTCCTCCTCGCTCGCGGAGCGTGATGCGGGACGTTGATCTCCGGAGGTGTACTCGGAAACGGAGCCCGAAAGCAACCCGAGCAACCCCGTGACCGTTTCCCCGTCGCGGACAGGCATGTGAAGGGGCAGAACAGCATCGCCGAAGGTGGCCCGGCATTCGGCAAGGACGGCGTCGTAATCCGCCCGTGGGTGGTCAAGCCGGCTGATCACCACTGCCCTCGGGATTCCAACGCGTTCGCATTCGCCCCACAGTGCGGTGGTTCCGGCGTCGACCCCCTCAACGGCCGAGACCACGAACAACGCAGCATCCGCGGCACGCAGCCCCGCACGCAGCTCGCCCATGAAATCCGCGTAGCCCGGAGTGTCGAGGAGATTCACCTTGACGTCCTCGAATACCAGCGGCGCCGCCGACAGCCCGATGGACCGCTGCTGGTGGATGGCCGTCGCCTCCGAGTCACTCACTGTGGTGCCCTCAACAATCGAGCCCATGCGGGTGACGACGCCCGCGGCATACAGGAGGGACTCAATCAGCATGGTTTTTCCGGCGCCGGAGCGGCCGATCAAGGCGACGTTGCGGATGTTTTCCGGCCGATCGGCAGGGGCCGCGGAAGCGTCCGCGCGCCGCAGATCGGGAGTGGAACGATTCGGCCCCTTCGTCGCACTGCCTGAGCTTTTCACTGACATGAGCGCCTCCTGGAGTAGCAGCCGAATCCCCCGGGTCCTTTGCTAACCGATTTCACACCTTCTACCGGCGCACGGCAAGAGCACAGCGTGAGACCGTGCCCAGTACCTAGGAGAGCATGCCCCAGACCTCGCGAACGGAAAAGACCGCGCTCGCGCCAATCACTAGCGCGAATGCCACGAGCCACAGCATTGACGGCACTCCGGTGGTGCGGGCCAGTGATGAAAGCATCGGAGGATGCCAGCCTGTCCCGGCGTCGCGTGTGGACCGAAGCAACCTTGAACCAATCCCGCACGGCGCCTACTACCAAGGCAATGCCGAGTCCCAGCACCACGTGGCTGACGGTTGAAGCATTCGCGAACATGACGAGCAGCTGGGCAACCGCAGCACTGCACAGCGCGACAAAGACTCCGGTGAAATTCCGCAGAAAAATCAACGCGAGCAACAGCAGCAACGCACCGATTGACATAGCGGCTCCCGACCGGCCGGCCGACACCGACCAGATGAGAACGGCACCCACGACGGCGGGGCTCGGATACCCCCAGAACCCGGACCAGGTGGCACCAAACTTGCCGCGTCCGCTGCTGAGGAGTTGTCCGGAATGGTCAAGCCCGATTCGAAGCCCGTGGACAACCCTTCCTGTCATCAGTGCAGCGAACGCGTGTCCCAACTCATGCACGAAAGTCACATAGAGGCCGAACCAGCGCCACGTGACCCTCGGGATACTCAACAAAACGGCCGCGGCAAGGATACCCACCACTATCGGCGTCGAAATGGTGGGAACCTCTGTGGTGGTGAATCCCCTCACCAGGGCCTGCCACCAGTTGGTGGCCACATCAGCGGGACGCAATTCCATGTTCATCACGGTGGCATCCTAAAGAAAAAGCCTGTGAATGCCCCTCAGGCGGCTGGAATCGCCGGCAAGCCGAGGTCACATCCTGCGCTTGGTTTTGGCCGTGGCAGGCGCTGTCCAAGGGTCCTCGGGCCATGGATGCTTCGGATAGCGGCCTCGCATTTCAGCACGGACCTGCGCGTACGGCCCGGACCAGAAGGACGCCAGATCGTCGGTCACAGCCAAGGGCCGTCTTGCCGGGGACAGCAGATGAAAGAGCACCGGCACCCTGCCGTCTACCAGCCGTGGCGTCTCAGCCCAGCCGAAACACTCCTGAAGTTTGACTGCCACCACCGGCCTGCCGCCGTCGTCGGCCACGTCCGGATAGTCGATTCCCACGCGCGAACCGCTTGGCACTTCAAGCGATTCCGGCGCAAGTTCACTGAGGCGGCCAGCCTCAGGCCAGGGAAGCAGCCGCCGCAACGGCTCGGCCAAGTTGATTCCGCTCGCGGCGGCACCGCCCGCCAGCGCCTCCAGCTCGGGTGCGAGCCATTTGTCCAAGCCGGCCAACAGCGCCGGCTCGGACATGTCCGGCCACGGAGCGCCGAGTTCCCGGTGCAGCAAGGCCAGCCGCCGACGCAACGCATCCGCGGCCGTCGACCACCCGATGATCCCCAACCCGTCCTTCGCCAGAGTCCGAGCTACGGCGGCACGCCCATTCTCAGCGGAAGGCCGCACAGGCGTGGAAGAAAGAACAATCGCTCCCAAACGCCGTTCCTGCCGCGCCGTGACGCGGCCTTGGTTGAATTCCGCTTCCACTCTGTCGAGGAGGAGATGGCCCGCGGCAGCTTCCGCGGTGTCCGCCGCAAGGGGCGCAGCGGAACGGATGACGGCTCCGGTTCCTGCGGCATCCCGCCCCTCCGCACGGGAAACTTCGGCCACGGCCAGCCATTCATGACCGGCCAAGGAGCTACCAGCAGGAAGTCCCGCCCGCGTTCCGGAGCTGAGCAAGTAGCGCTCGGGGCCGGAACCTGGAACACGGCGTGCAACCCGGTCCGGAAACGCAAGGGCGACGACGAACCCCAGGGCTTCCGCGGCACCCATTGGAGACAAGGTAGCCGGCGCAGTCAGGCTCGCAGCGGAAGGAAAGGACGCCTCGACGCCGGATACCTCCTGGCGTACTATCGCCTCCATGCGCCGGACATCCTCCGCCCAACGACGGGACGCGGGATCCTTAGCCGTCCGCAGCGTGGGCAGAAGGCGCGTCAAGTCAGCTCCGGGAGCACGCTGCTCCCCCGCCACGAGAGCGACGGCCTCCGCGGCCGTGCGGTGCCCGACTGTGGCGGCGCCATCCAGCAGCGCACGGGCCAAGCGGGGATCGGCGGGAATCCTGGCCAGGACCTTTCCGACCTCCGTAGCAAGTCCGTCCGGGGAAATCGCGCCGAGTTCCCGAAGCACTTCAACCGCATCGTCCATCGCTGCCTGGGGCGGTGCGTCGGGAAGGGCCAGCCCCCGGCCGCGCGGAGCTCCCCAACAGGCCAGGACCAACGCCGCGCCCGTCAGGTCAGCGGCCGCAATCTCCGGCGTTGGGTGGGCAGGGGCGGCACCAAACGCTTTCTGCTCGTAGCAGCGAACCACTCGTCCCGGCCCTTGGCGTGCAGCGCGTCCGGCGCGCTGTTCGGCAGAGGCCTGCGAGCAGGAAACGGTGACCAAACCGGACATGCCGCGACTGGCGTCACGCCGCAGCTCGCGGGACAGCCCCGCGTCGATGACCAGCCGGACTCCCGGAACCGTCAGGGAGGATTCCGCCAGCGCCGTTGACACGATGATCCGGGGTGCTCCGCCGGGATCCCGTCCGGAAACTGCACGATCTTGTTCCGCCGGACTCGCCTGTCCGTGAAGCTCCAACACCTCCGCAGCCGGTACCTCCGCAGCGCGTACCTCCGCAGCCATGCGGGCGCGCAGCCGGGAAGCGACATAGGACACTTCCCATGCACCCGGGACGAACACCAAGGCGTCGATGTCCGGATCCGCTGAGAGCGAGTCCGTGTACGACGCCGCTGCGGTCTCTGCGACATGGTCCAGGAAAGCGCGGGTGACCCCGCGCCCGTCCAGGCGCGGTATCGGCGCGGGCGCCCAGTCCACCCTCAAGGGGTGCAGCACGGAAGGGCAGTCGACCACGGGTGCCGGTCCGCCGCCGTCGTGATCCTGGATCAATGCCGCAAACCGTGGCGCGTCGAGCGTCGCCGACATCGCCACGAGGGCGAGGTCGTCCCGCAGATCCCTGACTTCGATGAGCATTCCGAGCAACAGATCTGTTTCCAATCCGCGTTCGTGGACTTCGTCGAGGATGACTGCACTTGCAGTTTCAAGCCCGGGATCCGCGAGCAGGCGGCGCAGGAGGATTCCAGGAGTCACGAACTCGATGAGGGTCCCGGGACTCGTCTTGCTCTCCCCCCTGACCGTGTACCCGATGCGGTGGCCCAGCCGGCTGCCGTCGAGGGCCGCGAGACGCCTCGCAGCAGAACGAGCGGCGACCCGGCGGGGTTGGGTCACCACCACTCGGCGTTCCCCGCCTTTGAGCGCGCCGGCCACGATGTTGGCGAGCAGGGGTGGAACGAGCGTCGTTTTGCCGGTACCCGGAGGCGCCTGTACGACGGCGGTCCCTGCCCCTCCTCCTGCACCCAGTGCTTCGGCGAGCTCGCTCAACGAGTCCGAGAAAACCAGTCCCACCCCGATGGTGTCCAGGTCAAAGAGGCGATAGGCAAGCGCAGGGTCCTTGGGGGCAAGAGGGGAATTCACTCCTCCATTGTGCCTACATACGAAACCCGCCCTGAAAGGTGGACTGCTTGCCGAATCGGGAGGAAGATTAAGGGGCAGTCGCTAGAAGGAGGTCAGTGATGTGCTACGGGTACAGCAAGGATTTCCGGCGGGACACCAGGAAAGATGCCTCACGGGAACCTGAGGAACGCCCTGAGCCCAAGGTGGACGCGAAGGACTTCATGTTCTGGGCCTTCCCACGCCGCCACCGCGAGTTCACGAACGATCCGGAACCGGTCATCGACCGGACCCACGAAAGGGTCTAGCCCAAGAAGGTGAAAGGAATGTCCCGCAGGGGGCGTTCCTTTCATTCCGGCGGCATCTCGGCTCCCGTTTCAGCTGTACTGCAACTCCCCGAAACAAACCGCCATGAATACATCAGCGCCCAGGAACGGAGCCGAAGGCGGCCATGTCGGCGGGTTCGATTACTCTTCTCATCATTCTCTTGGTTTTGGTGGTCATCTGGTTCGGGATGGCCGTCCATATCGTCACGCAGTACGAGCGCGGCGTGTTGTTCAGGCTGGGTAAGGTCCAGCGCATCAGGTCCCCCGGGCTGGTCATCATCATCCCGTTCGTGGACCGGTTGAGGAAGGTTTCCCTGCGGATCGTCACCGTACCGATCCAGTCCCAGGGCATCATCACCCGGGACAACGTTAGTGTTGACATTTCCGCCGTCGCTTACTTCCGGGTGGTGGACGCCATCAAGTCAGTCATCGCGATTGAAAGCGTTCACGCAGCGATCGATCAAATAGCCCAAACCACGCTCCGCAAAGTGGTGGGCCAGCACACCCTGGACGAGACGCTCGCGGAAACCGACGTGATCAACGCGAACATTCGCCAGATCCTGGACGGACTGACCTTGGAGTGGGGCGTCGAAGTGACGCTGGTGGAGCTGAAGGACATCCAGCTGCCGGACAGCATGAAGCGCGCCATGGCCCGGCAAGCCGAAGCGGAACGCGAAAAGCGCGCCAAGATCATCGCTGCCGAAGGCGAGTCTTTAGCCGCAGCAGCGTTGGGCAACGCCTCCGACACGATGATGGCCCATCCGCTGGCGTTGCAACTGCGTAACCTCCAGACCATGGTGGAGCTAGGCGTCGATAAGAACACCACGGTGGTGTTCCCCGCGCCCCTGATGAGCACCATCAACGAGCTTGGAGCATTCCTCGCCCGCGAAGCATCCTCCGCAAGGACCATAGTCCAGGCGGCGGCCACACCAAATGAACCCGCTCCGGTGGTCGCAGCGCATGTCGTAGAAGAACCCGTCCTCGCAGCGCCTGTCGTAGCAGAACCCGTCTTCGTAGCTCCTGTATTAGCAGCGCCAGAGACGGGCCGGTAGCGTTACCTGCTGGCCGGTCTCGTCAGGCGCGGCCGCCGGACGCGCTTTCGGCTGTTTCGAACACGGCCTCCGCGACGTCTTCCCGGAGATGGTAATCCCGGGCTTCGACCGGATACAAGGAACCACTCACGACGTAATACCCCCGGCCTTCACCGGGCCCGCCAGCTGCGGCGTCAATTGCCGCGATCAGCCCCGGTTCCAGTGGCTCTTTATTGCCCAGCTCCCGCAATCGTGCGAGGTCTTCGGCCTCAAGGCGACGGATCAAACCCGGAATATCGCACATCTAAAAGCACCGTCCTGTTCGGTCGATAGGAAAGGTTTGCGCCGTCGCCCCAACCGTTGGTGCATGCCAAGAACAGTAAGCCCGGGCGTTGCTTGTGACAAGGGTCGGATCAGCGGCAGTCCGTTATTTGGACTCAAGTTGCTGACGCTCGTGGTTTCATGGCGCGTTCTCAGGACCGTTACCTACTGTTCAGTAACTGGCGGCAGGATCGTCCGGGTGACTTCTCCATGCAAAGCCCATTCGGGCGAAAATGCCACCTTTTCCTCAACCCGGCGCGGCTTCCTGGCCGCGGCACTGACCGGCGCAGCGTTGACTCTTGCGCCCGTCTCCTTCGCCGCAGCCGCTACCGGAACCAGCAAGACCAAGACCATCACCGGCCATTTGGACCCGGGCGCCGCAGATTTCGTGTACTTGCCGGTCGAAGTTCCGGCAAGCGTCAACAAGATCAGCGTTTCCTACACCTACAGCAAGCCCCAGGTGACCCTGGACTTCTCGGGAATGCCTGCGACATCGGAATCTTCGATGAGAAGGGCACCGACCTTGCCGGTAAGGGTTTCCGCGGCTGGTCCGGCGGATTCCGTACCGAATTCAGCATCAGCGCTGGCGACACGACGCCGGGTTACCTGCCTGGACCCGTCGGAAAGGGTACCTGGAACATCGTTCTCGGCCCGTACCAGGTAGCCGAGCAGGGCCTCGACTACACCGTGAACGTCACCCTCGAGTATGGACCTGACGGCACGCCCTTCAAGGCCCAATACCCGCCGCAGCAGATCGCCGGCCGCGGCGCAGGCCTGGTACCGGGGTGATGCGCACCTGCACACCGTCTACTCCGACGGGAAGCGCACTCCCGAAGAAGTCGCAGCGGGTGCCCGTGCCGCGCGGCTCGACTTCATGATTTCCACGGACCACAACACGCCCGCGTCTCACGGCGTCTGGGGGCCGCTCGCCGGCAACGACCTGCTCATCCTCACGGGCGAGGAAGTTACCACCCGCAACGGTCACTACCTCGCGCTCGGCCTCGAACCCGGCGAGTGGATTGACTGGCGCTACCGTGCACGCGACAAGGGATTCGAGCAGGAAGCGCGGCGGATCCACGATTCCGGCGGAATCGTCGTCCCGGCCCACCCGTACTGCCCATACGTCGCCTGCCGCTGGAAGTTCGGCTATGACGACGCCGACGCCGTTGAGGTTTGGACGGGCCCGTGGACCTTGGACGACGAGTCCTCGGTCAACACGTGGGACTCCATGCTGGCCCAATCCGTGCGCACGGGTGGCCGGTGGCTCCCCGCGATGGGAAACAGCGACGCCCACAGTGTCCCGCAGGTCATTGGCTTCCCTCACAACGTAGTCAACGCCTCGGCCTTGTCCCGCGATGCGCTCTTGGACGGCATCCGCAAAGGACGGAACTGGATCGCCGAATCGGCGGATGTTTCGGTGGACTTCCAGGTGACGTCAGGCGGCAAGAGCGCGACGGTCGGCGACCGGCTAAGTGTCGCGGCAGACGCTCCCGTCACGGTGACGGCGAAAATCGCCGGCGTGCCCAACGGCGTCGTCCGCTTCATCACGGATGAAGGGCAGACCCAGCAAGTCACGCTTCCCGCGTCGGGCCAGGGAACCAGCACCTGGATCACGACGCCGCAGCTCGCGGCGTATGTGCGCGTGGAGGTCCGGCATCCGAAGATCGACGGAACCTCTGGAAGCGGTACCGAGATGGGTACCACCATCCCGCTCGGCCCCATGGCAGCGTTGACCAACCCCATCTTCCTCGGAAAGAGCTAGCCCGCAATGGCTGAGGGAGGCCTTGCCAGTACCCCTATCAGCAGGGCCTCCCTCACGTCCGAAAGTTCCTGTTTGATGGATAGTGCCAATCCTCCGTCCACAAACAGGAGAAAAATGCTGACCGTCAATGCTTACGCCGCCCCTTCCGCGAGCGGGGCCCTCGTCCCCACCACCATTGAGCGCCGCGACGTCGGTGCCCACGACGTGCTGATCGAGATCAAGTACGCAGGCATCTGCCATTCAGACATCCACACCGTCCGCGGCGACTGGGGACCGCAGTCCTACCCGCTGGCTCCCGGCCACGAAATCGCCGGTATCGTCACCGAAATCGGCTCCGAAGTGACCCGCCACAAGATCGGCGACCGTGTTGGCGTCGGCTGCATGGTCAACTCCTGCCGCGAATGCGAGAACTGCCGCAAGGGCGAGGAACAGTACTGCCTCAAAGGCATGACCGGAACCTACGGCGCCGTCGACCGCGACGGGACCATCACCCAGGGCGGCTACTCCACCCATGTTGTGGTCACCGAGGACTTCGTGGTGCGGATTCCTGAAGGAATAGAGCTCGACGCCGCCGCTCCCCTGCTGTGCGCAGGCATCACCACCTACTCACCGCTTCGGCACTGGGGCGCCGGCCCCGGAAAGAAGGTCGCCGTCGTCGGACTCGGCGGGCTCGGCCACATGGCAGTCAAGCTCGCGCACGCCATGGGTGCCGAAGTGACCGTGTTGTCCCAGTCGCTGAAGAAGATGGAAGACGGCCTTCGCCTGGGCGCGGACCACTACTTCGCCACGAGCGACCCGGCCACCTTCGAAAAGCTCGCGCGAAACTTTGACCTGATCATCAACACCGTCAGTGCCTCCATCGACATCAGCTCCTACCTTCAGTTGCTGACGCTCGACGGCGCGCTGGTGAACGTCGGGGCACCGGCCGAACCGCTGCCGGTCAACGCCTTCGCACTCATCGGGGGCCGGCGGTCCTTCGCCGGATCCATGATCGGCGGCATCCGGGAGACCCAGGAAATGCTTGACTTCTGCGCCGAGCATGGGCTTGGTGCCGAGATCGAGGTCATCCCGGCAGAGAAAATCAACGACGCCTACGAGCGGGTGCTCGCCTCCGACGTGCGGTACCGCTTCGTGATTGACACGTCCACACTGGGCTAGACCGGGAGACCTGGTGATGGAGTACGTCTTGAAGGCTGACTCCTCCTCATGTCCCTGCCAGGCATGCATCGCGGCCACGAGCGCGTGCCCCATGCCCGGCAGGGACATTCGCTGGAACGCCTAAACGCGGGACCTGCCACGGAGGAAGTGGAAGATCAGGACGATCACGGCAACAACCAAAAGCAGGTGAATGAACCCGCCGCCGATGTTCCCGATCAGGCCGAGAAGCCAGAGAACAGCGATAATGATGGCTATCCAAAGCAACATGAGAATCTCCCTTGTTCGTGTATGGATGACTTAAAGGCCCACGCGGTAACGGTGGTGCATTCACCATATGCCACGATCGCGCCGCTGAAAATGGCAAACAAACATGAGCCGGCCACTGTCCGGCTGGGTGCATTGTTTCGCAGTCCAGAAGCAGCATGAGGTGATCGTTTGGCACTGGAAGTCCTTACCAACGATGATGTGCTCATGAAGGCAAATCGATGAACAAGAACCGGCTTGAGGCATTCAGTGACGGCGTCCTCGCCATTGTCATCACCATCATGGTGCTGGAACTCCGGGTACCTCCGGAAGCGACTTGGCACGGCTTGCTCAGCGTCCTTCCTACCTTCCTCAGCTACCTGCTCAGCTTCGTCTATGTAGGAATTTACTGGAACAACCACCACCACCTGATCCATTTGGCAGAGCGCGTCAATGGCGGAATACTCTGGGCAAATTTGCACTTGTTGTTCTGGATTTCGCTGTTCCCGTTCAGCACGCGTTGGATGGACGAGTCAGGCTTCGTGGAAGTCCCCGTCCTGGCCTATGGCGTCAACCTGCTCTGCGCCGCCATTGCCTACTTTGTCCTACAGCAGGCGTTGATCCGCCAACAGGGGCGCCAGGGCGCACTCGCTCAGGCGCTGGGCCGGGATTGGAAGGGAAAGACGTCTCCCCTCATCTATCTGGCGGGGCTCGGCCTCTGCCTGCTTCATCCGTTGCTCGCCGTCGGCGCTTACACCGTGGTGGCGCTGATCTGGTTGGTTCCGGACCGACGGGTTGAACACTTTGTGGTGCACGCTTCAGACCCGGCGTGAGCGGCGCTCAAGGAGCGTATCGCGCCATTGGCGATGGCCGCCGTCGTCGGGCCCTTGATTGAAGTCCGGGATCTTGCTGCACTGTCCTCATGAGCAAAGAACAGTTGATCATCATCGGATCCGGCCCTGCCGGCTACACCGCCGCAATCTACGCGGCCCGGGCAGGCTTGGCCCCCTTGGTCCTCGCCGGATCAGTCACCGCCGGCGGTGCGCTGATGAACACCACCGAAGTGGAGAACTTCCCCGGCTTCCCCGCAGGAATTCAGGGCCCCGAACTCATGGACGGATTGCAGGAGCAGGCAGAACGGTTCGGCGCCAAAATAGTGTTCGACGACGTCACGGAAGTCCAGCTGGCCGGGCACCTCAAGCGCGTGGTCACTGGATCGGGCAACACTTACAAGGCCCGGGCCGTGATCCTTGCAACCGGCTCCGCCTACAAGGAACTCGGCTTGCCGGAAGAGAAGAAGCTCAGCGGCCACGGCGTCTCGTGGTGCGCGACCTGTGATGGCTTCTTCTTCCGCGAACAGGACATCGTGGTGGTGGGCGGCGGCGATTCCGCCATGGAAGAGGCCACCTTCCTGACCCGCTTCGCCACGACCGTCACGGTGGTAGTCCGCAGGGAAGAGCTCCGGGCCTCCCGGATCATGGCCCAGCGGGCCAAAGACAATCCGAAAATCCGCTTTGCGTGGAATTCGGCCATCACTGCCATCCATGGCGACGCCAAGGTGACCGGCGTGACCCTGACGGACACCCGCACCGGCGAAACTCGGGAACATGCGGCTACAGGAATATTCGTGGCCATTGGACATGTCCCCCGCACTGACCTGGTTGCGGGGCAGGTGGAGCTCGACGCCGAGGGCTACATCAAAGTGGACTCCCCCACGACGGTGACCAACCTCTCCGGAGTTTTCGCATGCGGTGACGCTGTGGACCACCGCTACAGGCAAGCCATTACGGCCGCAGGCACAGGTTGCGCCGCGGCCTTGGACGCCGAGCGTTACCTCGCCGCGCTCGAGGACGCGGACAGCATCGCCACCGCCTTGGTGGAGGAACCCACCCACGCCTAGCCCCCTGCCCAACTGACGGGGAGGGTGTGAGCAAGATAATCCAGTGCACCTAAAAGCTACTTTTCGGTGTGCCTAACTTAACGGTATCCTCGTGGTATTCCTATCCCCGATGTTGAGGAAACCATGGCCGCCACGATTGCGCAGCAAGGAGCTGGAAAGACCCGGTGGCGGTCCCGGCTGCTCTTGATGGGCCCGGCTTTCGTGGCTGCCATCGCCTACGTGGATCCGGGGAACGTCGCGGCAAACCTGACTGCCGGGGCGAGCTATGGCTACTTGCTCGTGTGGGTCTTGGTTGCGGCAAACCTCATGGCCGTCTTGGTGCAATACCAGTCCGCGAAACTCGGCCTGGCCACTGGCCAGAGCCTTCCCGAGCTCCTCGGCAAACGGTTGGGAACCCACCGCCGGAGGCTGTTTTGGATCCAGGCGGAGGTGGTGGCCGGCGCAACAGACATGGCAGAAGTCATCGGCGGAGCCGTAGCCCTCAACCTCCTCTTCGGGCTGCCCCTGCTCTTTGGCGGCATCATCATCGGCTTGGCATCGATGTTGCTTCTGGCGCTCCAGTCCTCACGGGGCCAAAAGTCATTCGAATACGCCATCATGATGCTCCTGGCGGTCATCGCTCTTGGTTTCGTCTCAGGACTCTTCGTCAATCCCCCGGCGACCGGTGGCGTGTTGTCCGGCCTGGTGCCACGGTTCGAAGGCACGGACACCGTCCTCCTCGCCGCGAGCATGCTCGGTGCCACAGTCATGCCGCACGCCATCTACCTGCATTCGGCCCTGGCCCGTGACAGGCACGGCTTCTCGGAAGATCCGGCAGTGCGTACGAAGCTCATCAAGACAACCAGGGTGGACGTCGTATCTGCGTTGTTGCTGGCCGGGGTGGTAAATATCGCCATGCTCCTTTTAGCCGCTTCCAGCCTCCGGGGAGTCGAAGGAACTGACACCATTGCAGGCGCCCACGCCGCAGTCACCTCCGCCCTTGGACCTGTCATCGGGGTCGCATTCGGCGTCGGGTTGCTGGCCTCGGGCCTCGCCTCAACCTCCGTTGGATGCTACGCCGGCGCCACGATCATGGGTGGCCTCCTCAAGGTCCGCGTACCGCTGCTACTCCGGCGGGTGATCACCCTGGTCCCCGCGTTGATCATCCTTGGTGCGGGCATAGAACCGACCCTGGCATTGGTGTTGAGCCAAGTCCTGTTGAGCTTCGGCATACCGTTCGCTTTGATCCCCCTGATCCGGCTCACGGGCAAGCGCGAGGTCATGGGGATCCATACGGATTCACCGGCATTGAAGGTTGCCGGGTGGACTAGCGTGACGCTCATTATCGGACTCAACTGCGTCCTCATCGGCTTGACGATCACCGGACAGTCTTAGGAACCTCCAACCACTCGAACCGGACTGCCATTCCGGGGAGCTCCCGGCACATAGGCTAGTCACGAGTGGCGAAGGAGACCCCATGAGCAACCCCCAGGCCCTGGCCCGTCGGCTGGGTACCTTTGACGCAGTGGTCATCGGCCTAGGGTCGATGATTGGGGCGGGAGTCTTCGCGGCTTTCACTCCAGCCGCTACCGCCGCTGGATCCGGTCTGCTGATTGGCCTTGTTGTTGCAGCCGCGGTGGCGTTCTGCAACGCAACATCCAGCGCGCAACTTGCGGCTGCCTACCCCACGTCGGGCGGAACGTACATTTACGGTCGCGAGCGGCTGGGCCCGTGGTCCGGGTATTTGGCCGGGTGGGGCTTCGTCATCGGCAAGACCGCCAGTGCCGCGGCCATGGCCATGACATTCGCGGCCTATGCAGCTCCCGCGGGATGGGAACGCCCCGTGGCGGTCGCCGCCGTCGTCGTCCTCGCCGCCGTGAACTATCACGGGGTGACCCGGACGGCGGGCCTGACCCGTCTTCTGGTCCTCCTCGTTCTAGCGGCTCTCGCCATCGCCGTCGCCGCTTGCTGGGGCGGTTCCTCCCCTGCCCTGGCCAATATTCCCGGGGACGGGTTGCTGGCGCATGGCTGGTACGGAATCCTCCAATCCGCCGGGTTGCTGTTCTTCGCGTTCGCCGGCTACGCCAGGATCGCGACCATGGGCGAGGAAGTCCGCAACCCCAGGCGCGCCATTCCGCGTGCCATCGGGATCGCCTTGGGAATAACCGTGATCCTCTACGCCGTCATCGCGGTGACGCTCCTGGCGACGCTCGGACCGGACGGCGTGGCCGGCACACCAACGCCACTCGCCGCCGCCGTGGGAGCCGGAACGTCAGGGTGGGCCGTTCCCGTCGTCCGGGTGGGGGCCGCCGTCGCCGCCCTCGGCGCGCTGTTGGCGCTCATCGCGGGCCTGGGCAGGACGACCTTGGCTATGGCCCGGCACCATGACCTGCCGCACTGGCTTGCCGCAGTCCACCCCCGCTATCGCGTCCCGCACAGGGCCGAAATCGCGTTGGCCGTGGTGATCTGCGTGATCGTCGCCGTCGCTGATTTGCGCGGGGCGATCGGTTTCTCCTCGCTCGGAGTGCTCATCTACTACCTCATCGCCAATATTGCAGCCTTCACCCAGCCGGCCCCGGACCGCCGGTACCCGAAAGCGCTCCAGGTGTTCGGGGTCCTTGCTTGCCTGGTCCTGTTGGCCACACTCCCGCCGCTTTCGGCGGCCCTCGGCATCCTCATGTTCGCGGCCGGCATCGTGCTGCGGGTGGTCCGGCTCCGTTCCTAGCCTAGGACCAGCACACGGAGCGGAGGCCCTGCGAATACAAGTCTCAACCGCAAACAGGGGTGGACGGCAACGGCCGCACAGAGCAGGATTGTGCCATGAGCACCCATGACGCACTTCTGAAGCAGGCCACCATCACCGCCACGGAAGCCACCTTGGTGGCCCGGTTCGAGATCGAGGGGAACATCCCTGGGTCCGGTGCCTTTGTTGTGGGCCTGGTCGCGGCGAGTCCGGACTATTCCTCCCAGCGAAGGCTGGGCATTGAGTTCATGAACGGGGAGGCAATCGCCTTCTTTTCTTTTAACCACGACCAAAGTGCCGAAGAGAACTACGACCTCAAGGGTGTGGAGCACACGGGGAACACCATTACGGGCCATTTTCCCCTTTCCGCGATCCACGGCCTCGGCAAGGGACACGTGATGACCGCCTTCAGCGAAGCGGACGGCCGCGAGTTCCAGTCCGGAGTGGTCGTCGAAGAGTCGCTTTAGGATCGATTTCCTCAGAATCCATAGAACCGCGTCTCTGTTTCATCTCCCGCGCGAAAGAACAGGGTGCGAAGGAATACAGCCTGCCGGGTTACCGTTGACGCCAGTAGTTCCAACAAACGACGACAGGAGACTTTCGTGGATTTCACCCCCGAATCCGGCACCATCACCATGTTCTCGACCACCTGGTGCGGCTATTGCAACCGGCTGAAGAAGCAACTGGATGCAAAGGGCATCGGCTACAAAGAGATCAACATCGAAGAGGTGGAGGGCACTGCCGAACTCGTGGAGACGCTGAACGGTGGCAACCAGACCGTTCCCACGGTCCTTTTCCCGGACGGCAGCGCGGCTACCAACCCCTCAGCGTCAGAGGTCGAAGCGCGTCTCGCGGCCTGATTCCCCTTCGGCCTATGTGATAGACAAGTTGAGATGAAAGATGCGGACAGACGTCCGCCGTCCACGAACCTCAAAGGGGAACCATCCATGGTGCATGCAGTCACAGGGGCAATCGTCCGTTCGAAGGGCGCTCCCGTAACCCTCGAAACCATTTTGGTCCCGGACCCGGGTCCCGGCGAAGCGCTGGTGGACGTCTTGACCAGCGGCGTGTGTCACACGGACCTGCACTACAAACTGGGCGGCATCAGCGACGATTTTCCCTTCCTTCTGGGCCACGAGGCAACGGGTGTTGTGAGTGCGGTCGGTCCGGACGTCACGGAAATCGCCCCCGGAGATCGAGTAATCCTGAACTGGCGGGCAGTCTGCGGCAATTGCCGCGCCTGCAACCGCGGCCAGGCCCAGTACTGCTTCAACACGCACAATGCCACCCAAAAGATGACGCTTGAGGACGGCACCGTTCTGTCTCCGGCCTTGGGAATCGGAGCCTTCGCGGAGAAGACACTGGTGGCCGCGGGGCAATGCACCAAAGTTGATCCCGACGCCGATGCTGCCGCCGTCGGGCTCCTCGGCTGCGGCGTGATGGCCGGGCTGGGCGCCGCGATCAACACCGGAGGCGTGAAGCGTGGCGATTCGGTGGCCGTCATCGGGTGCGGCGGCGTTGGTGTGGCCGCCATCGCGGGAGCTGCTTTGGCTGGCGCCACCACGATCATCGCGGTCGATATCGATGCCAAGAAGCTGGACCGTGCCCGCGAACTCGGCGCCACCCATGTGGTCGACTCCTCCAGGGCGATCCGGTGGAACAGATCCGTGAACTCACGGGCGGGTTTGGTGCGGACGTGGTGATCGACGCCGTCGGGCGCCCTGAGACGTACAAGCAGGCGTTCTACGCACGTGACCTCGCCGGAACTGTGGTCCTGGTGGGCGTCCCGACGCCGGAGATGACGCTCGAACTCCCGTTGCTGGATGTCTTCGGCCGCGGCGGTTCGCTGAAGTCCTCCTGGTACGGCGACTGCCTGCCGTCCCGCGATTTCCCGATGCTGGTCAGCCTTTACCGGCAAGGCAAGCTCGATCTCGACGCCTTCGTCACAGAGCGGATCGGCATTGCCGATATCGAGGAGGCGTTCGACAAGATGCATTCAGGATCCGTCCTTCGATCGGTGGTTGAACTGTGACCTCGGAAGCCCTGAGCCACGAAGCGGGCGAGGTCCGCGTCGATCGCGTCGTGACGTCCGGGACGTTCTCCCTCGACGGCGGCACTTGGGACGTCGACAACAACGTCTGGATTGTGGGCGACGACGCCGAGTGCATCGTGATCGACCCCGCGCACAACCCGAAAGCCATCGCCGAAGCCGTCGGTAACCGCAAGGTGAAGGCCGTCCTGCTCACGCATGGCCACGACGACCACATCCGGTCAGCGGGAAGCTTCCGGGACCTCGTCCAGGGCACCCATCCACCTGCACCAGGACGACTGGATGCTCTGGAGCGCGGTCTATCCGGAAGCCGAGCCGGACTCCGCTATCTCAGATGGGGACTCCTTCGACGTGGCAGGGGTGCAGCTCAAGGCCATCCATACGCCGGGCCACTCGCCGGGCTCCGTGTCCTTCTACCTGGAGGGCGAACGAACCCTATTCAGTGGCGACACCTTGTTCCAAGGCGGCCCGGGGGCCACGGGACGTTCTTACAGTGATTTCCCCACGATCATCGATTCGATTCGCTCAAAGCTCCTGACACTGCCGGCCGAAACCCGTGTCCTGACCGGTCATGGCGACTCCACCACGATCGGAGCCGAGGCACCCCAGCTCGAGGAATGGATCGCCCGGGGGCACTAACCCTTGGACTTCGCGAAGTATGGTGGTGCGGCTGGCTCCAGCCGCACCACCACGGACTTGGACGCGGGGGTGTTGCTGCCCTCAGCGGTCGAATCCAGCAGCACCAGGACATTCGCTTCGGGATAGTAGGCCGTCACACAACCGCGTGCAGTGGGGTAAGCGATCAGCCGCAACTGACGCAGAACCCTGTCCACGCCGTCGTCGGCTTCGCTGTGGACGTCTACATAACCGCCGTCGGCAAGTCCCAGTTCAGCCAGGTCGTCGCGGTGCACAAAAAGGACCAGGCGTTCCTCTTTAACGCCCCGGTAGCGGTCGTTCATGCTGTAAGTCGTGGTGTTGAACTGATCATGGGAGCGGACTGTCTGGAGCAGGAGGCGCCCCTGCGGAACCTGGATGGTCTCCAGGTCATTGACGGTGAACATCGCCTTTCCGGTAGCCGTGGGAAACTTCCGCTCATCCCGGGGACCGTGAGGCAGGACAAAACCGTGGCGACTCCGCGCCCTCTCATTGAAGTCCTCGAAGCCCGGCACCACGTGGGAGATGTGCTCGCGCACCATATCGTAATCGGCCTCAAAACCTGACCAGCTGACCGGCACCTTGTCGCCCAGGACCGCGCGGGCCAAGCGGCAAACGATCGCCACTTCGGACAGGACCTTCTCGGAAATCGGCTCCAATCTGCCTGCCGAGCGATGAACCGCGCAGACCGTGTCTTCCACTGTGACAAACTGCTCGCCGCTCGCCTGGCGGTCAATTTCCGTCCGGCCCATCGTCGGCAAGATCAACGCTTGCTCGCCCACCACGGCATGGGAACGGTTGAGCTTCGTGGAAATCTGGACAGACAACTTTGTCTTGCGGACCGCAGCCTCCGCCGCGGTGGTGTCCGACATCGCATGCACGAGGTTTCCGCCGAGGGCTACCAGCACCTTGATCTGCCCGTCCCGCATGCCGCGGACGCTGTCCACGGAATCGAGGCCCGGCTGCCTCGGCGGGTCGAAACCGAATTCCTGCTGCAAGGCATTGAGGAAAGGCTCAGGCATCTTCTCCCAGATGCCCATGGTGCGATCACCTTGGACGTTGCTGTGCCCGCGGATGGGCGACGGGCCCGCACCGGGTTTGCCAATGTTCCCGCGAAGCAGCAGCAGATTGACGATCTCTTTGATGGTGGCCACGGCCTTCTTGTGCTGCGTGAGGCCCATGGCCCATGTCACGATGACCTTTTCGGCGCTCAGGTAGCGGGAGGCGAACTCGTCGATTTCTTCCGCCCTCAAGCCCGTTGCGGCGAGGACGTCCCGTCCATCCAGGTTTTCGATGTGTGCCTTGAACTCTTCGAGTCCTTGGCAGTGCGCCTCGATGAACGTGTGGTCGAGCACAGCCCCCGGTGCCGCCTTCTCTGCATCCAGCACGCGTTGGGACACTGCCTGCAGCAGTGCCATGTCTCCCGCGAGCCGGATCTGCAGGAACTGATCCGCCAGATCGGTTCCCTTGCCGGCCAGGCCACGGGGCCGTTGGGGGTTTTTGAAGTTGATGAGTCCAGCCTCCGGGAGCGGGTTCACCGCGACGATGCTGGCCCCGGCGATCTTGGCTTCTTCCAAGGCCGTGAGCATCCTGGGATGGCATGTTCCCGGGTTCTGGCCCATGATGACGATGAGATCCGCCTTGGCAAAGTCCGTGTAGGTGACAGCGGATTTGCCCACGCCCAAGGTCTCGCCAAGGGCCAGCCCGGTGGATTCATGGCACATATTGGAACAATCCGGCAGGTTGTTGGTCCCGAATGCGCGAACGAAAAGCTGGTAGACAAACGCAGCCTCGTTGCTGGTCCGCCCGCTCGTGTAAAACGTGGCTTCGTCGGGTGAATTCAGCGCGTTCAGTTCACGCGCAATAATCCGGAATGCGTTGCCCCAGCTGATGGGACCGTAGTGGCTTGAATCCACGGGTTTGTAGACGGGTTCTACCAGCCTCCCCTGCTGGCCGAGCCAGTACTCCGAGCGCCCGGCGAGGGATTCGACGTCGTTCTCGTCCCAGAAGTCAGACGGGACTTTGAGCGGATCTGCTTCCCAACCGACTGCTTTCGCGCCGTTTTCGCAGAACTCGGCCAATTTCCGCTCGGGAGGATCGGGCCAGGCGCAGCTCATGCAATCGAAGCCGTCCTTCTGATTTATCGCCCGTAGTGTCTTCCACATGCGGGACGGCCCCATGTCGGTCAAGGAACGCGGCAAAGACTCCGCCAGGCTGGGCAACCCTGCAGCCGATCGCTTGGGCGGACCCACAGTCAGCTCCGCATCGGAATCGTGGACGACAGATGGCTTCTTGTCCATCGCGCTACACCTCGCTTCAGGAGGGCGGCATATTTCCTTCCCGGGAAACCACCGCCCGGGTCCACATGGTTGTGGCCTCAAGCGTAGTCGCGCCGGAATTCGTCTACAACGGCTGGGTGTTCGTCACGGGGAGCAGGCTCTGGAAATCGCCGTCGAGCAGGTCCGCGTATTCGGCGTAAGCCTCGACGACGGCGTCCTCCACGGCGGGCACGTCCAGTTGGGGCAAGAGATCGTTGGCGGCTCCGGCGGTGGCAGGATCCCACTCGAGGCCGAGGGCTTCATAGCTGGCCGTGAGGACTTCACGGATGGGAGCGGAGTTTTCGATGACGATCACCGAGCTGAACAGCCACCCTCCGGACACCACCCTTTGCGCAGTGCCGATCAGCTTGATTTGATGCGTCGGAAAATCCGGGTCCAGTCCGTGGACGCTGAACTCTCCCGGGCAGTATTCGCCAGGAAGCTCCCCCACGGCCGCGTGCACGCCGACACGACGGAGTGCCCCCGCCAAGAGCTCACCGAAGAAGGAGAATCGGGCCTTTGCACCGGCAATCGCATCGGTTTGCGGCTCAACATGGTCGATCACCAAGGTGCCGCGATGGTAAGCCGCAGCCCGGCCGCCGGCCCTGCGGATCAATGGTTCGAAGCCGAGTTCCCGGCAGGCCTCGGACGCGGCGTGAAACCCGGAGAGCTTAGCGTCCCGCTGCCCGAACGCCACGGTGGGGCGGGGCCGGTAGAGCCTCAGCGTTGGCGGGAGCTGACCTCTGCGGGCACGATTCAGGAGCTCGATCCCGAACTCGAGGTCATCAGCGACCCCGAGTGATTCTTCCTGACGAACCACCGTCAGCGTGCGCCGCGCCCCGCTCGATTTCCCGGCCATCAGCTCTTCCTCAGCGTGAGGATCTGTTCCGCACGGCCGAAGGGGCCACTGATGTCGTGCAGCACCGTGGACGTGAGGCCAATTCCGTCAGTGCCGAAGGAGACCATGTTGTCCAAGCCCAGCCACTCGCCCGCGGGCTCACGGTACATATGGATCTGGAGGTCCAGGTTGGGGAACGCATAACTGTCCTTGCCGGGTGAAACACGGGCGGCGATGCCGTTGGCGGTGTCGACAAGTCCTACAAGCCTCGCGACATCACTGCTGTCTGCAGCGTCGGTGAGGGGGTGCCCTGTGCGGATCCAGACCTTGCCCGAGCCCGCTCTGTGCCCCTCGGCAATGCGCATTTCCAAGGACCGGATGTAGCCGCCGGGCCACACGCTCGCACCGTCCCAGGGCTTGCATTCATCAGGCGCCGGCATGGCGACGTCTTCCACGGCAGCCACTGCACTTGTGTCGCTCGTGGCCATCCGCCACGCCGAGGCCCGGATTGCCACGCGGCCTGCTGCCGAAAGTTCCGCCTGGATCAGTTCGATGGTCCTGCCGGGGCGGACGGTACTGGTGGTGACTTCGAAGTCGCCTCCCGGGATCAGTCCCAGGATTTCGTAGCTAAGGCGGGCCATTCGGACGTCGTCCCGCGGTTCGTGCCGGAGCAAAGCGTCGGCCATGATGCCCGACGCCGGTGCCATGTGCTGCTCGTGGGGATTCCACGCGCCTTGGGCGTGGATAGTGGAGCGAAACCGCCCATTTCCGAGCGATTCGTAGTAGAAATCGCCTTCCGCAAGTTCCGGAAGCTCAATACTCAACGCCTGCCCTTTCGCCGGTCCGGTAGTGGAACTCAGACCACTGTATCTTCTGGGGCCACAGCCGTCCGACGTCGACGCAGGATGACCAACGCCCAGATCACGGAGTGCGCAGTGCCCTCGGCTACGTCGGCCCTCCCGAGTGATCGACGCTGAAGTCACCACCCGGATACAGGATGGTCTCGTGCCCATCGTCAAAGCGCACGAAGTACGGCGGCGCGCCATTGGCGCCGCGGACTTCGATGATCTCGCCGTGCCGGTCAGTCGAACCGACCGTCCTGCCATGAATGATGATCCGGTCTCCCTGGGCTGCTTCCACAGGAACCACCTCCCAGAATCAGAGTACGAGGGATGGGTTGCGCTGGGAACACAAAATCGGAGCATCGCTCATCCAAATATTCTGTCGGTGCCCGCGGGTAGCTTGAAAACATGCCAGCACAGCAAATGAGTCCAGCTCCCCCGCCAACCGCTCCTCCGGCGTCGTTCCCTGCGACCCCCGCCGCTTCCTCCATGCCCGCTTGGTACCCCGAACTGCTTGCGGGCGTGGCCAAGGAAGTCAGCGCGGGCCGTTCGAGAGCCATTTCAGTGGTGAACAGGGAGCTTCTCACGTCGTATTGGTCGGTGGGCCGGCAATTGGCGCAGCGAGAGTCGGAGCATGGTTGGGGTTCGAAGGTAGTCACCCGCCTTTCAGCCGACATTCGCTCGCGTTTCCCCGCAGCCAAAGGGTTCTCACCACGGAACCTGCGCTACATGAAGGCATTTGCCAGGCTGGCCGGAATTCCCAATGTTGCAAGCGCCGCTTGCAACATTGCCCTGGTACCACCAGATCGCGCTGCTTGAGAAGCTCGACGACGCCGCGACGCGCCTCTGGTACGCGGCGTCCGCCGTCGAGCACGGATGGTCCCGGAACGTCCTGGTCCATCACATCGAGACAAAACGCATGGAGCGCTCAGGCAAGGCAATCAGCAACTTCAAAGCAACGCTCCCGCCTGCGGATTCCGACCTGACCCAGGAGGCCACCAAGGATCCGTACGTCTTTGACTTTGTAGCTATGACGGATCGGCAGAATGAGCGCGAACTGGAATCGCAGCTGGTTAAGCACGTTGAAAAATTCCTCTTGGAGCTAGGCCACGGTTTTGCCTACGTGGGGAGCCAAGTCCAGTTGCTCATTAGCGATCAAGAATTCTTTGCCGACTTGCTTTTCTACAACTTCAAGCTCCGCTGCTTCGTGGTGATCGAGCTTAAGGCCACGGACTTCAAGCCCGGCTACCTTGGTCAGCTCGGGATGTACATGGCCGCCGTGGATGACCTGCTTGCCCACCCCGATGACAAGCCCACCATCGGACTCCTCCTTTGCAAATCCAAGGACAGTCTGGTGGCCGAGTACGCTCTCCGGACAACCTCCATGCCGATCGGAGTCTCGGAGTGGAAGACCGAAATCATGGAGTCCATGCCGGAAGAATTCGCTTCGAGCCTGCCCAGCGTCGAACTCCTCGAGGCCGAACTGGCTGACGAACGGGCAAGCGAGGCTCAGTGAATCGGAGGTCAGGCGACTGACGATGGAAAGTGCAGCTCAGGCCTGCGCTTCGCGACCTCGCTCAGCACAATGGAAACAGCGTCCCGGACCGACTCGGCTTCATCGGCCGCCTCCCGTGCGGCGTCGAGCGCTGCAGTGGCCGTCCTTACAAAGGCATCCCAGTCGCCTCCCCCGGCACGGAGTGCGCTCAATGGCGACATGAGGGCGGCGCGGCGCAGCCACTGGTCGGTTCCGCCCACCCAACGCTGCAGAACACCCTCCGCCCGCGTCTTGGCCTGCCCATCCAACCCGGCTATCAAAGGTCCAATCACATCGACCGCGAGCGGATCGACAAGTTCCCGCAGCTTTCCTTCCCGGACAAAACCCTCAAGGCGTGTCAGATCGGAATTCGTTAGCAGCTGGATATTGGTCTGCAACAGCACTATCGCCGCGAGACGACGCTCGAAAACAGGAGGCTCCCACAGTTCCGAACTCAACGCAGTGACCTCGTCATGCGTGAGTCGCGAATGGCGACGGAGCGCGTCGCGAACAGTCCCCCGGACGGCGCCGATGGACGACCCGTAGAAACGAAGCCCGGCTCCAAGCCGCGCCTCTGCCTCTTCGGCGCGGAGCCAGGAGCTTTCACGGCGTAAAGCCTCATCGATGAACTCGGCGGCGTCACTCATGCGAATATTCTTTCGCAACGTCCCTGTTTAGACGTATTCGGCGAACCACTCCAGCATGTCCTGCCAAGCAGCCGTCGCCTGCGCCTCACTGTAGCGTTCGCTCGTGTCGTTATGGAAAGCGTGGTCGACGCCGGGATAGACAGTGAGCTTGTGGCGGACGTCAGTGGCGGCGAGCGCATCCCGAAGGGCCGGCATTGCGCCGGTGATGCGCTGGTCGAGTTCGGCATAGACGCCAAAGACAGCGGGTTTGATGGAGGGGACTTTGTCCAGATCGGGTGCGGGTCCGTAGAAGGCGGCTGTGGCTTTCAGCCGTGGAATTTCCGTCGCGGCTTGCCACGTGATGCCGCCACCAAAGCAATAACCGTTCATGGCGATCCGCTCCCCGTCCACAATATCCAGTGATCGGAGGTAATCGAATCCAGCGGAAAAATCGGACACATGCCGCCCGGCTCCGGCTCTGGTCAATGCTCCCGGTACGGCGTCGGGATCCAAGCCCGATGTGCCGCCTTCCCTGCTCAGGAGATCCGGAGCCAGTGCCACATACCCGGCCTTCGCGAAACGGCGTGTTACGTCCCGGATATGTGGGGTTAGTCCGCGGTTCTCGTGGCAAACGAGGACCGCCGGCCCGGCGTCTGCCGCATCAGGCCTGGCGAGGTAGGCGCTGATCCCGGTTCCACCCGCGGGGAAGCGGACGGTGTCCGTCACCAGTCCGGGCGCGCCGTCCGGAACGGACAGCGGTCTCTTCGCGCCGGGAACGGCCCCGCCTTCGGCGGCCGAAGCCTGCTGGGAGCTCGAAGCCTCGAGTCGCGGCATCGGGTCGGTGCCACGCGGGACTTCGGCCGGAGTGCAGCCTAACTGAAGCATCGTTGACGAAGCTGCCGCCATGCTCCCGGTGATAAAGGCAACCCGACGAATGAATGTCCGCTGCGACATTTCTCCCGCGCGGTAGTCGTCGAAGAACTCCTCGACCAGATACTTCTCAAATTTGCCAAGCTGGGTCACGAAAGGCCTCCCGGGTGTGCCGCATATCCTCCTCCGAAGACCGTCATCGGGCAAGCCCCCGCAAACGATCGGTAACGGTGATCGTCGCATAGCCGGGGCGGGGCCGGCTCACGTAGGCATCCGGGACTCTTGGGACCCCTTCGCCTGAAAACGAGTACACGCCACTCGTGCCACGCCACACGGTGGAATATTGAATAGATACAGGACCACATCCGGTGCCTCGCTAGCTACCGGCCCTCCGGGGCCGGCATGAGACGGGGCCGACGGCGGGAGGGCCCCTCGAGCCCGGGGCTCGGGGCTCTCTACCCCAGACGCCGCCGGCCCCCCGTTGTGTTTGGGGGTGTGCCCAGCGTCATCATCGATACGCCGGCAGGAGTCCAGCAGTCGTCTTGTCCTCTGACCCGGCGAATACTGGCGTGCACACACTAAAGGCCACCGACACGACGACGGCGGCCTTTAGTGTGTTCGCTAGCGTGGAGACTCAAGCAGGAACGTCGAACCGCTGGCCTTCCGGCTTGGGCGGAAGGCACATGAAGACAAGGAGGGCCAGGCTACCCAGGAACGGGACCAGTCCAATGAGGATCATCCAACCGCTGAAGTTCGCATCGTGCAGGCGTCGGACCACAAGGGCCAAGCTCGGGACGATGATGGCCAGACCCCAGATGACCACCAGAACGATGCCGATCACTGCGCCGGGTCCCGGGACCATGGCTCCGGAATCGCTGACGGTCGAGCCGGCGGAACCTGCCACGGACGTGATGATGTTCAGCACGATTCCTACTACGACGGAGATGAGAGTCCACCACCAGTATTCGCTGCGGCTGGCGCGGCCGGTGAATGTAGCGTACTTCTTGAAGAACCGACGAGCGGCCTCAACGATCGGCGCGCCGTAGTACGGGGCCCAAAGCGGGACGGCATTTCCGGACTGAACGCTCTGTTGCTGCGGATACGACAATGGAACTCCTTCTTAGATGAGTGATGACGACTTATCGTAGGGTCTGAAACCACCTCCTGAGTTGACTTCCAGATGAAATTTCGTCGGCGTGTCGGAATACTACGGTCGGCATGCCGTAATTGCCGTAATAATTGCATCCTTTTCTGTGTCCGGTTTTTTGAATTTTGTGAGTTGACAGCGGCAAAAACGCTTCGGCTTTTAATGTCAGCCCCCTCTGACAGAGTTATCTTATGGACGGCATTCAGGAATCTCGGTCGACGCGGGAGGCAGCGCGAACCGCCGCTCCGTGTACCCGCGTGGAGGACCTGATTGCCGCGGTGGGCTCGCTTCGGCCTGATGCAGACAGCGCCAGCCTCATCGACCAGCTACGTGGACTTGAAGACCTGAAGTCCGCGGTCGCCGGCCTGCAAGCCCGGATTTCTGTCGCATTTGACGCCGCACAGCGCCGGGCACAGGGCGAGGAAGGCACTCCCAGCGCGGAACAGGGAAAAGGTGTGGCTGCGCAGATTGCCCTCGCACGGCGGGAATCCCCCGCCCGCGGTGCCCGGCTCCTAGGCCTCGCAAAGGCTCTTGTGACCGAAATGCCCCACACTTTGGCGGCCTTGGACACAGGCCAATTGAACGAATGGCGTGCAACTCTGTTGGTCAAGGAGACCGCGTGCCTGAGCGCAGCCGATCGATGCGCCGTGGATGAAGAGCTGGGCGCCGACAGCGGGGCGTTCACTGGAGCGGGAGACCGGGAAATTGTTGCTGCAGCCCGGGCGGCCTCATACCGCAGGGATCCCAGATCCGTCACGGAACGTGCCAGCCATGCCGCCGTCGAGCGCCACGTCAGTCTGCGCCCGGCACCTGACACCATGACCTATCTGACCGCGCTGCTTCCCGTCGCCCAAGGCGTGGCCGTGCATGCGGCGCTTAGTCGGCACGCCGACTCGCTCCGATCGGACGGAGACAACCGGAGCCGCGGCCAGATCATGGCCGACGCCTTGGTGGAACGGACCACTGGCACCTCGATGGGAATCTCAAGTGTAGAGATCCAACTCGTCATGACGGACCGCACCCTCTTTCAAGGCGACAGCGAACCGGCCCGTATTGCTGGATACGGCGTTGTGCCTGCCGGTTGGGCCCGCACCTTGCTGACGGACAACCAGGCTGATTGCGGTCGAGAGCTCAAAGTGTGGCTCCGGCGGCTGTACACCGCGCCTGGAAGCAGCGACCTTCTTAACGCCGACTCCCGGGCGCGGCTCTTCCCGGCTGGGCTGCGCCGTTTCATCGAGGCCCGCGACCACACGTGCCGGACCCCATATTGCGATGCGCCCATCAGGCATTTCGACCACATCGTCCCCTGGCGCGACGGCGGAACTACGAGCCTTGGGAACGGGGCAGGCCTCTGCGAAGCATGCAACCACACCAAGGAAATCAGCGGTTGGAAATCCCGACCGCGCCCCGGTGCGCGGCACACTTTGGAAGTGCGCACGCCCACCAGACACACATACCGCTCAACAGCTCCGCCTCTGCCTGGAAATGACCATCCCGAAACAACAAAGGCGGATGTCCGACGCCGTCTGCGCCACCACGCGAAGGCGCTCAAATACGCCAACCTCACGGAGCCGCTGGCTGCGTAGCGCTTGACCGTCGGACAGTGTCCTTTTGACCTGTCTGTTTGGGTGGGTCCTGCTGCGCCCGTAGTCCCATCGTCCCGAATACAGACGCCTTGGTTGCCGGTCGAAATATCCGCCCTTTGTTTGCCTTCGATTCACTTTGGAGTTCTGACTTCGCCATGTTCTGACCGGAAGGTAGGGATCTTGGCCACCCACCAAGGACCGGACAGGTCATGCATGCAGTTGGGAGTCACCTTGAAGGCAATCATCCAGGGCAGGTCAGTGCCTGCGTCCCGGACCGCGGTCTCCCGGGGCAGGTCGGGACTGCGCTCCCCGGTGGCGTATCTATTAATACTCCCGGCTCTGGCTATCTTCTTGGTCTTTACCATCGCGCCAACCGTTTTTACTTTTGTGGTCAGTACTTTCAAGTGGAACTGGCTGAACCCGGACCAGAACAAGTTCGTCGGCCTGGCCAACTATCAGATGTTTGTGGACGGCTCGCAGGATCCGCCGTTTGCCGGCACGCTAGCGACATCCACGTATTTTGTTGTTGTCATGGTGGTAGGCGGAACGGCCATTTCACTGGGCCTGGCTATGTTGCTGCGGCGGGCCGGAAAAATCAATGTTGCCGCCCGCACCGCGGTCTTCCTGGCCCACGTAACCCCGCTGGTCGCGACGTCGATTGTTTGGGTCTGGATCTTCAACCCGCGCTTCGGTTTGGCCAACCTGGTCATGAGTTGGTTCGGAATATCCAATATTGACTGGCTTGGAAACTCCCACTTCGCAATGCCCGCGGTCATTATCTATTCCCTGTGGCACGAAATCGGATTCACCACCGTGATCTTTTTGGGCGGCCTGACCACCATCTCCACCGAACTGTCCGAGGCAGCAAGGCTCGATGGATGCAACGGATGGCAGGAATTTTGGAACGTCACCTTCCCGCAGCTGCGCCCGGTCACGATTTTCGTCATCGTGGTCTCCTCGGTGGCCTCCCTGCAAGCTTTCACGCAGTTCTTCATGATGACAAACGGCGGTCCCGGGTTCGACACGGCCACGCTCGGCTTCCAGCTCTACCAGCAGGCCTTCGTTTTCAGGAAAACGGGTTACGCCGCCGCGCTGGCCGTTGTCCTCTTCGCCATCACCGTGGCGCTCTCGATCCTTCAACTGCGCACCACCCGGTCTCCGGACCGGACCACCTAACACTTCCCCGAACACCCGACACTTACAGGAGCACAAAATGACTCGAAGCATGAAGAGAACCGAACTGATCGGCCGTCGTCAGATACTTGCGACGTCTGTTCTGGTTGCGGCCAGTCTGGCGTTGAGCGCATGCGGCGCCGGCACCAGCACGCCGTCGTCCGGAAGCACCGTGCCGGCCGACACTGGGGCCCCAGCCACCATCACGTTCATGGAGGCAATGTCCTCGGGCGCGCAGAAAACTGCGCTGGCCAAAATGACCAAAGATTTCATGGACAAGAACCCGAACATCAAAGTCGAGTTGCAGGACCAGCCCGACTACGGGACTCTCCAGACGAAAATCAACGCCCAAACCGCGGCAGGAACCCCTCCGACGATCGCCCAGGTCTACGGAAACTGGGCCGATGAATTCGCGGCCAGCCAAGTGATCGTCCCGCTGGATGGTTATGTAGCACAGAGCGATCAGTACAAGACGTTTTTTGAGGGCATCAAGAAGGACATGAAACTCACCGACGGCAAAACTTGGATGTGGCCGTTCAACAAATCCGTGGTGGTCCAGTATTTCAACCCGACCATGGTGCCGGCGGCGCCCAAGGCCTGGGATGAATTCGCTGCGACTGCCAAAAAGGCCTCCACGGGGGGCGCCGTTGCCCTGTCCATGGACCCGGGCAGTTCCTCCGGGCCTGCGGGCGGAACGGCCCTCTTTGAAATCCTGGCCGAGTCGATGGGCGATTCGGTGTTCGCGGCCGACGGCACGCCTCAGTTCACAAAAGACGGGGTCATCAAGGCGATGGACTACTTGGTCCAGATGAAGAAGGACGGATCTTTGGTGCTGGGGACCAACTACCCCGGCCAGGTTGCGCTGGGCGGGGGAACCGGCGCGTTCGACCTGTCTTCAGTGGCCAGCTACCCGTTCAATCTCAAGGCTGTGGGTGACAAGTTCAAGCTCGGTGTGGCGGCGCTGCCCTCGGGACCCAAGGGCACTGCCAACCAGCTGGCAGGTACCAACATTGCGCTCTTCGCCAAGTCCACCGACGCCGAGAAGGCAGCCGCATGGAAATACATGCAGTTCCTGACCTCCCCGGAGCAAATGGCGTTTTGGTCCTCCAACACCGGCTACTTGCCGGTCAGCAAGGCCGCCATGGATCAGCCCGTGTTCAAGGACTACGCTGCCAAGGCACCGTTCGTTACTGAAGCCGCCAACCAGCTCGACTCTGCTACCCCGCTGCCGCCGAAGGCCTGGATCAGCAAGGCCTCCGGCTCCCTGGCCCAGGCAATCCAAGCAGCAGTAAACGGGACCGCGACCTCGAAAGACGCCCTTGCAACCGCCCAGGACTCGGCCATGAAGGCCATGAAGGGTTCCCAGTAACTCAAGTGGAAGCAAGAACACCATCGCCCGTGGGGACTCCCGTCCCGCCAACCCCGCCGGACGCCGGGGCGGAACGCGTGGACAAGTCGTTGCCGTTTACTCGATTCGTTCCGCGGAGGCCACTCCCTGGACGGCGGAGCCTCCGCTTGGGGCCGCTGCTGCGGCCCGTGGCCGCCGTCGCCGTCGGATTCCTGTTTCTGGTTCCCATATTTTGGATGCTGATTACCAGCGTGGCATCAGACTCGGACGTCTTCTCATTTCCGCCCAAGCTTTGGCCTTCGTGGGACTTTTCCAACTACGCCCGGGCCTGGGGCAGCAGCCCATGGCTGACATACTTCGGCAACACCGTACTGATTGCCGGCTGCGTTGTCCTCTTGGTCTTGATCACCTCGCTGCTAGCCGGATTCGCGTTCGCCGTCATGCGATTCCGGGGAAAGGGCATCCTCTTTCTTCTAGTGATGAGTGCCATGATGGTGCCGCAGACCGTTCTCCTGATTCCCAATTTCATCATTGCTCAGAAGCTGGGTTGGTACGACACCTATCTGATCCAGATCGTTCCTTGGGGCGCGTCGGTATTCGGGATCTTCCTGCTCCGCCAATTTTTCCTCACGCTGCCCAAGGAGCTTTTCGAAGCGGCGGAGATTGACGGTGCCGGTCCCGTCCGAATGCTCTTCTCGGTTGCCGCTCCGCTGGCCGCGCCCAGCCTTGTCCTCGTGGCGCTGAACTCGTTCATGGGATCTTGGAACGCGTTCGTCTGGCCGTACATCATGACCAAATCCGATGCGGTCCGGCCCATCGAAGTGGGGCTCCAGGCCTTCTACGGAACCGAAGGCACAGACTGGACAGGACTGTGCGCTGCGGTGTCATTTACGACGCTGCCCATCATCGTGCTCTTTCTGTTCTTGCAGAAGTACTTCGTTACGGGTGCCTACGGGACGCAGGGAAGTGTTCGTGGCTAAAGAAGCAAAACAAAATACACACGAACGGGGCACGATATGACAACGGTTGAATTCTTCGGCGGGATCGGGGTGATCGGTTCCTCCAAGATCATGATCTCGACGCCGGAGGCGCGGGTGCTCCTGGACATGGGACTAGACATCCCCGCCGAACATGACCTCTTTCGGGCACCTGTGCGGGAACGCCCAGGCTTCGAGCTGCGCGACCGCCTTACTGTCGGGTTCGCGCCCGAAATTCCAGGTGTCTATGACCCGTCCCAGCTGGATCCTGGCGCAACTCTGAGCCGGCCCGACCATCGGCCGACGGCCGTCTTCCTCTCGCACGCCCATCTGGACCACGACGGCGCCCTCGGCTTTGTCCGGCCCGATGTGCCAATCTACGCGCACCCGGACACGGCGCTGCTGGAGGCTGCCATCGCGGTGTCCGGGACGGCAGGCCCGGGCAACCAGCCCGAGCTGACCCCCATGACGACGCCGGTTACCGTTGGGGACATTACTGTGGAGGCCGTCCCGGTGGACCACGATGTCCCCGGCGCATGCGGATTCCTTGTTACCACACGCGAGGGGACGCTGGCGTATACCGGGGATCTCAACTTCCACCGTGACGGCGGCCGCCTTAGTCAGGGATTTGTAGAGCGCGTCAGGGGCGTGGACATGCTGGTCACCGAGACCACCATGCTCTCCTTCGACGTTCCCGCAGATGCCAGCGCATGGGAGCCCCGCAGCGAGTCGGCGGTGCTCGATCTGGCCGCGGAGGCCATGACCCGCGCGCCCGGACTGGCATTGGTGAGCATGTACGTACGCGATGTCGACCGCGCCGCGCGCTTCATTGCCCGGGCCGCGGCACACGGCCGCACCCTCGTCTGGCCCGGTCAGGCCGCGGCACTCCTTCACAATATGGGGGTGGAAGGCGTTGTCACGTGGGATGGCTCCCGACCGCAGACCCGCTGTCACACCGAAGCAGTGGCTCGGGCCGAAACCTGTAGCGGCGGAAGCATCCGCACGGTTGGTCTGGAAGCCGTCCGGGACTCACCGTCGTCGTACTTGATTCAACCCGATGTCTCCGACGTCCCCAGTCTTTTGGATCTCCCTCTGGTCGGGCCCTGCCGCCTGAACGGCACGTTCGTGCCGTTCATCCACGCCCAAGGCGAGCCGTTAGGTCCGTTCATGGCAAACTGGTCCACCTACATCGAGTGGCTGGAACGGCTGGACGTCACCTTTGTCGGCGTCGGCTCCTCCGGGCATGCCACGGGTGAAGCGCTGCACAAGATGGTCATGGACATCCACCCGGGTGTCGTCGCGCCGATCCACGGCTTCCGCCCGGAAGCACTCCAGGTCGACGTGCCCAGGCTCGTCCCCGAATACGGGAACCTGTACACCCTCGACGGAAAGACGCTCCCGTAAGCGTTCCTCCGGCGACCCGTTCCACTGATCGAAAGCCTCATATGAGCCCCCACCAATCGGCCACAGCCAAAATCGATACAGCCTACGACTCACCGTTGCCGCTGCTCGTCCTGGACTTTGACGGAACTGTCTGCCAGGGAGACGGGCCGGTGAATGCCTACGCGAAAGCTGCAGCACGTCGGCTCCCAACCGGCTTCAGCCAACCGTTGCTCGACGCCTTGCAACGGTTCCTGGACAACGAGCCGGGCTCCCGCGCCTATCCGGACGGATACGCCGCCGTCCAGGACCTTTTCGGTTCACATCTTCCGGCCGATCAGCTCAGTGCCGCGTTTGCCGAGAGCCGTCAGCGCATGGCGGCCGGGAAGGTGGAGATAGCCCCCGCCCCCGGCCTCCCCGGGTTCCTCGACAGCCTCAGCGGCAGCGTGCTCCGGGTCCTTGTGACCAACGCACCTCCAACCGGCGTGCTCGAGAGCATCCGGACGCTCGGCCTCGAAAAACTTATCGACGTAGTGACACCGAACGCAGGCAAACCCGACGGCTTCCGCACCCTGTTGCCAAGGATGCTCCGCCACCGCTCACGTCGCCGGATACTCAGCGTCGGCGATATCTGGGAAAACGACATCCGGCTGCCACTCGCAGCCGGATGCGCCACGGCCTACATTGATCGCTTCAACTACCCGAGCGGGCCGTCCAATCTGCGAGGCCCCGACTTCCCGGACCTGTATCCGGGCATCACGGCGTGGGCGGAAAATCCGGACCGATTCCATGAAGACTACCCGGCGTGGCCGTCAGAGGTTGCCAGGGACGCACAGGGGGCCACGCGCGCCTGACCGTTCCCTGGGTGGACGAACAACCCGGCCGCCTGACCAGCGCGGATGCATGGCTAAAGCAATACGTTCCGATGATCACCTCCTCACCGGCGTTCCGCCAGAACGGGGTCCTGGTCATCACCTTCGACGAATCCGATAGCTGAACCCCTTCGGACTCGACGTCTACAACGCAAAACTCTAAGCCGCAACAACGAAGTGGCGCGCAGCTACGCTGCCCGCCACTTCGTCGAAGAAAACCAAAAAACCTAGGAACTAACTGCTAATAACTAAAAACCTTAGAACTCCCAGTCCTCATCCTCAGTATTAACAGCCTTGCCGATCACATAGCTCGAACCGGAACCCGAGAAGAAGTCGTGGTTCTCGTCCGCGTTCGGTGACAGGGCCGAGAGGATGGCCGGGTTCACGTCGGTGACGGAGGCCGGGAACATGGCCTCGTAGCCGAGGTTCATGAGGGCCTTGTTGGCGTTGTAGTGCAGGAACTTCTTGACGTCCTCGGCCAGTCCGACGCCGTCGTAGAGGTCGTGGGTGTACTGGACTTCGTTCTCGTATAGCTCGAAGAGCAGTTCGAAGGTGTAGTCCTTGATTTCCTGGCGGCGCTCCTCGGAAACCTTCTCCAGGCCCTTCTGGAACTTGTAGCCGATGTAGTAGCCGTGCACTGCCTCGTCGCGGATGATGAGGCGGATGAGGTCTGCCGTGTTCGTCAGCTTGGCGCGGGAAGACCAGTACATGGGCAGGTAGAAGCCCGAGTAGAACAAGAACGATTCCAGCAGCGTGGAAGCTACCTTGCGTTTGAGGGGATCGTCGCCCTGGTAGTAATCCATGACGATCTGGGCTTTCTTCTGCAGGTTCTCGTTCTCGAGGGACCAGCGGAAGGCATCGTCGATCTCCTTGGTGGAGCACAAGGTGGAGAAGATGGACGAGTACGATTTCGCGTGCACCGACTCCATGAAGGCGATGTTGGTGTACACGGCCTCTTCATGCGGGGTGATCGCATCCGGAATCAAGGAAACGGCACCAACCGTACCCTGGATGGTGTCCAGCAGGGTCAGGCCCGTGAACACGCGCATGGTGAGCTGCTGCTCGTCCGGAGTCAGGGTGTGCCAGGAACTGGACGTCGTTGGACAGCGGCACCTTCTCCGGCAGCCAGAAGTTGTTGACCAGGCGGTTCCAGACCTCCACGTCCTTATCGTCCTGGATTCGGTTCCAGTTGATCGCTTCGACGTGGCTGAGCAGCTTGACCTTCTCGGTCATTTCGTCCCCTTAACGTATGTGTTCTTTAAGGTAAGCGTACGACGCCGGGCGCTCACCCGGCGTCGTACTCTTCAGTTTTCAGGCGCGGCGGTTGCCGCAAATAATCAACCGATTACGGTTGTCATAGCATGCAGCTGACGCAACCCTCAACTTCGGTCCCTTCCAGCGCGAGCTGGCGGAGGCGGATGTAGTAGAGCGTCTTGATGCCCTTGCGCCATGCGTAGATCTGCGCCTTGTTGATGTCACGCGTGGTGGCGGTGTCCTTGAAGAACAGCGTCAGGGACAGGCCCTGGTCCACGTGCTGAGTGGCAGCAGCGTAGGTGTCGATGATCTTCTCGTAGCCGATCTCGTACGCGTCCTGGTAGTACTCCAGGTTGTCGTTGTCGAGGTACGGAGCCGGGTAGTAGACGCGGCCGATCTTGCCTTCCTTGCGGATTTCAATCTTGGCGGCCACCGGGTGGATCGACGACGTCGAGTTGTTGATGTAGCTGATGGAACCCGTGGGCGGAACGGCCTGCAGGTTCTGGTTGTAGATGCCGTGCTCCATGACCGAAGCCTTCAGCTCGCGCCAGTCATCCTGCGTGGGGATGTGGATGCCCGCGAAGAGTTCGCGGACGCGCTCGGTCTCCGGGGTCCATTCCTGCTCGGTGTACTTGTCGAAGAACGCACCGCTCGCGTAGGTGGAGTTCTCGAAGCCGCCGAAGGTCTGGCCTGTCTCGATAGCCAGTCTGTTCGAGGCGCGCAGGGCGTGGAACAGCACCGAGTAGAAGTAGATGTTGGTGAAGTCCAGGCCCTCTTCGGAGCCGTAGTGGACGTGCTCGCGGGCAAGGTAGCCGTGCAGGTTCATCTGGCCGAGCCCAATGGCGTGGCTCTGCGCGTTACCTTGGGCGATGGACGGCACCGAGTTGATGTAGGACATGTCCGAAACCGCGCTGAGGGCACGGATGGAAGTCTCGATCGAGAGGCCGAAGTCCGGCGAATCCATGGTCTTGGCGATATTCATCGAACCAAGGTTGCAGGAAATGTCCTTGCCAACGGTCTCGTAGCTGAGGTCCTCGGCGTAGATGGACGGCGTGGAAACCTGCAGGATCTCCGAGCACAGGTTGCTCATGGTGATCTTGCCGGCGATCGGGTTGGCCCGGTTCACCGTGTCCTCGAACATGATGTACGGGTAACCGGATTCGAACTGGATCTCCGCGAGGGTCTGGAAGAACTCGCGGGCGCTGATCTTGGTCTTCTTGATCCGGGAGTCGTCCACCATCTCGTAGTACTTCTCGGTGACCGAGATGTCGGAGAACGGCACGCCGTACACGCGTTCGACGTCGTACGGGGAGAAGAGGTACATGTCCTCGTTCTTCTTGGCCAGCTCGAAGGTGATGTCCGGAACCACGACGCCGAGGGACAGCGTCTTGATACGGATCTTCTCGTCGGCGTTTTCACGCTTGGTGTCCAGGAAGCGGTAGATGTCCGGGTGGTGGGCGTGCAGGTAAACGGCACCTGCACCCTGGCGTGCACCGAGCTGGTTGGCGTAGGAGAAGCTGTCCTCGAGGAGCTTCATGACCGGAATAACGCCGGAGGACTGGTTCTCGATCTGCTTGATCGGGGCACCGTGCTCGCGGATGTTCGTCAGCGAGAGAGCAACGCCGCCGCCGCGCTTGGACAGCTGCAACGCCGAGTTGATGCCGCGGGCAATCGACTCCATGTTGTCTTCGATGCGCAGCAGGAAGCAGGAGACCAGCTCGCCGCGCTGGGCCTTGCCGGCGTTGAGGAAGGTGGGCGTTGCCGGCTGGAAGCGGCCGTCGATGATCTCGTCCACCAGACGGCTGGCCAGCTCTTCGTTGCCGCGGGCAAGGTGCAGGGCGACCATGCAGACGCGGTCCTCGTAGCGCTCCAGGAAACGCTTGCCGTCGAAGGTCTTGAGCGTGTAGGAGGTGTAGAACTTGAAGGCGCCGAGGAAGGTCTCGAAGCGGAACTTCTTCTTGTAGGCGCGGTTGAACAGCTCACGGATGAAGTTCATCGTGTACTGGTCGAGGGTCTCGCGCTCGTAGTACTGGTTTTTGACCAGGTAGTCCAGCTTCTCTTCCAGGTCGTGGAAGAAAACGGTGTTGTTGTTCACGTGCTGCAGGAAGTACTGGTGCGCGGCCTCGCGGTCGGCATCGAACTGGATCTCCCCGTTCGGACCGTAGAGGTTCAGCATGGCGTTGAGCTCATGGTACCCGAGACCCTTATAGGCCTCCGGCAACGGCTTCTTGGTTGCCTTGACTGCTTCCACTGCGGTGGCCTGCCCTTCGGACCTGGTTACTTCTGTATCTGCGACAGTCGTGTCCAAAACTTTTCCAATCCTTGATTGACCCGGTCAACATCTTCCGGAGTCCCCATGAGTTCGAATCGATAAAGATGCGGAACCCGGCATTTGGTGGCGATGATGTCTCCCGCCATGCAGTAGTTGTCCGCGAAATTGGTATTTCCCGCTCCGATGACGCCGCGGATCAGTTCCCTGTTCTGCGGGTTGTTCAGAAACCTGATGACCTGCTTGGGCACCGATCCTTCGCCCCCCGTGCCACCATAAGTCGGCAACACAAGAACGAAGGGTTCCAGCGCGATCAGCGGCGCGTCCTTGGCATGGAGCGGGATGCGTGCCGCGTCGACGCCGAGCTTCTGGACGAAGCGCTTGGTGTTCTCAGATGTGGAGGAAAAGTAGATGAGGTGACTCCGGGTGCTGACGGCCTCAGCCATTGCGTGAGCAGGTGCTGTTGCCAGCGCTGCCATGGGAGTCACCTCGACTACATTGGAATACTTGAAAGATCTAGGCCTGTTGAAAGATCTAGGCCACGGAAGCGGCAGCCAGTGCCAGCTCTTCGATCTTGTCCGGACGGAACCCTGACCAGTGATCCTGCTCGGTCACCACGACGGGAGCCTGCATGTAACCCAGAGCCTTCAGGCGCTCAAGGGCCTCGGCATCCTGGGAGATGTCAACGCTCTGGTAAGCGATGCCCTTTTTGTCCAGTGCACGGTAGGTTGCGTTGCACTGCACACAGGCCGGCTTCGTGTAAACCGTAACGGTCATGGTCCCTGTCCCCTTTGTTGGAGTCTTTGCTCTTCGTTTTGGCAGGCCCCGCCGGTTCTGGTTCCGACTTTCCGGTGCTGGCCCGCTGGCTGCCAAAGCAGCCAAACGCTCTATTCAAGTCTTGTGCTGGTTTCCCGCTCAATCCGTAAATCGATACTACATGTAGTGCAAGCGCCTCAGCGGAACCCCAAGATGATGTATTACAAGTATGTCATTTAACGCACCGGTAGTCCACAGGCCACAGGGGTAAAAATGTCCGGAAATCCGCCAAATCCGAAGACGTAATCCACACCCTGTGGACTACTTAGCCACATTTAATCGCCAGCGTGTCGCGTAGGTCCCGGCGTGTCGCGGCATCCGGAAAACACCGTGCCCTGAGTCACCAGCCACGTCGCGAACGGCACGGCAGGCAGCCGCGGAGACTGAACTCACACAGTTATGCTGGCTTCCACGGTCTTTCGGCCGGCATCAAGCCTAAGGATCACTGATGGTCAACCTCCTCCACTTGCGGACACTCCTTGAAGTCACAAGGCTCGGTTCCTTCGCAGCGGCTGCCACGCGGCTCGGCTACACCGCCTCAGCCGTATCCCAACAGATGGCAGCGCTGGAACGGGATACCGGCGTCGAACTCTTCCACCGCTCAGCGCGCAGCGCGGTTCCCACCGAAGCCGCCGTGACCATGGTGCGCCACGCGTCCAAAGTGCTCACAGACGTCGAGACCTTGCTGGCCGCCGCATCGAGGCATACGGACTCCCCCGTCCAGGAGCTGCGGCTCGGCATCTTCCCTAGCCTGGCCACCTACGTCCTGCCGGACATCCTCCGGAACCCGCGCTGGAAAAAGCTGGGCATTGAACTCCGCGTGTGGGTTGCCGAACCGTCCCAAACGATTCAAGGGCTGCGCAGCGGCGGCGAACTGGACCTGGCCTTGGTGTACCAGGTGGGCCAGTCCGGACTCGCCTGGCCGCACACCCTGGACCGGCAATGGATCGGCGACGACGACTTCCGGGTAGTGCTGCCCGCGTCCTGGGGCATCCGGGAGGACGCCGAAATGCAGGCTTCGCAACTCTCCGACATGCCTTGGATCATGCATCACCCGGGCACCAGCGACGCGGTGGTAATCGAACGCCTGTTTGCAAGTTGCAATCTGCACCCCCGCGTCGTGGCCTACAGTGACGACTTCCACGCGAGCCTCGAGATGGCGGCAGCGGGGCTTGGTGCCGCGCTGGTACCTGAACTGGCACTGCGGCACCGGCCACCCGGCGTCGTGGTTCTCGATGTCCCGGACATCCGGCTTGCGCGCAATGTGTTCGCGCTGCTCATCAATGAAAAGCGCACCGCTCAAGTGCAGCTCTTCACGGAGTTGCTGGCCGACACGCTGCACGGGAGCGCGGCAACGGTCAGGGCCGGCGGCCCTGGGACAACAGGCGCCGGCGGCACCGCCAGTACGCCCAAACCAACGCAAAAGTCAACGCCTAAGCCACGCGGCTGAATTCTTCCAGGATGCTGGAACACGCCGCTTGTTTGGGACTATCTTGAAGACATGAGCAAGGTAGCGAGCAAGCATTTTGGGGACATCGAGCTCAACCACGGGCGGGAGCACTGTTACGTGGCTTCGCACGAGCTCGCCGGCAATCCCCTCGAACTGGACCTGAACGTCACGGCCCATGACCACTTCGACGAGAAGGCGCTCCACAAGGTGGACTACCGCCTCAGCTACCTCTCCGAGTTGGTGGATCAGGTCCGGGACATGATTGCCGAGGAGCTGGACCAGGACGGCACCAACTCCCAACAGTTCCTCCACTTCCACTGCAGCCAGCTCAAGGAAGAGCAGTTGGAAGCAGTGTTCGGCGTCCGCGAAAAGACGCAGCTCACCAAGGACGTGTTCCTCAGAGCCCTGAAACTAGGTCATGTGGCGATCTACCCCGGCCAGCCGGAGCGCTACTTCGTCCTGGATCTTCACCCTGGGCTCGCACTTCACCGACGAGCTCCTGGTGGTCGCGGCGGACGAGGACGGCGTGGTGGACGACGAAATCCTTTGGGAGTCCTGAATCCATCGGTGATTAAACTACCGACGGCGGCCGGCCACCTTTCGAGGTGACCGGCCGCCGCCGTTTGTTTCTAGGTACTACTTGGCTGCTTCGAGCAGGCTGGCGCGGACCGTCTTGGTGGCCTTGACCAGGTTGCGCAGGGACTCTTCGGTCTCGACGTAACCACGGGTCTTCAGGCCGCAGTCCGGGTTCACCCAGAGCTGGCGGGATGGAACGTGCTTGACGGCGGTGGCCAGGAGCTCGGTGACCTCCGCCTCGCCCGGAACGCGCGGCGAGTGAATGTCGTAGACGCCCGGACCAACGCCGCGGCCGAAGTGGTGCGCCTCTAGGTCGTGCACAACCTCCATGCGGGAGCGTGCCGCCTCGATGGAGGTGACGTCGGCGTCGAGGCCGTCGATCGCGTCGATGATCACGCCGAACTCCGAGTAGCAGAGGTGGGTGTGGATCTGCGTGGCGTCGGCGGCACCGGCGGTGGACAGGCGGAAGGAGTCTACCGACCACTTCAAGTAGGCAGCGTGGTCAGCCTTGCGCAGCGGAAGGAGTTCGCGTAGTGCTGGCTCGTCCACCTGGATGACCTTGATACCTGCGGCTTCGAGGTCTGCGATTTCGTCACGCAGCGCAAGACCGACCTGGTTGGCGGTTTCGCCCAGCGGCTGGTCATCACGGACGAAGGACCAGGCGCAGGATGGTGACCGGACCGGTGAGCATGCCCTTCATCGGCTTGCTGGTCAGGGACTGTGCGTATTCCGCCCAGGCAACCGTGATGGGGGCGCTGCGGGTGACATCTCCCCAGAGGATGGACGGACGGGTGCAGCGGGAGCCGTAGGACTGGACCCAGCCGTGCACCGTGACATCGAAGCCTTCGAGGTTCTCGGCGAAGTACTGGACCATGTCGTTGCGCTCGGGCTCGCCGTGCACCAGGACGTCGTAGCCGAGCTCTTCCTGAAGGTCCACGACGCGCTTGATCTCGTCCTTCATGAGCTGCTCGTACTGCTCGTTGTTCAGCTCGCCCTTGTTGTTGCGGGCGCGGGCGGAACGGATTTCCGAGGTCTGCGGGAAGGAACCGATGGTGGTGGTGGGCAGCGGCGGCAGGTGCAGTGCTTCTTCCTGGGCAGCTTCGCGGACCGAGTACTCGGAGCGGTTGAAGTCGGCCTCGGTGAGAGCGGCAGTGCGGGCACGGACATCGGCACGCTGGACGCCTTCGGCAGTGGCGCGGGAGGCGATCACAGCGGAGGCTTCGTCGATGGCGGTCTTTGCGGAGGCCGGGTCAGCCAGGTAGTCGGCGAGGGTCTTGACCTCCACGGCCTTCTGGTCGGAGAACGCGAGCCAGCTACGCAGCTGTTCGGAGAGCTGGGTTTCCTCTGCGGTGTCGTGCGGGACGTGCTGCGTGGAGGTGGAGGTGCTGACAGCGATCTTGCCGGCAGCTGCCTTCAGTTCGTCCAGCTTCGCCGCGGAGACCGCGAGGTCGTTGCGCCAGATGTTGTGGCCGTCGACGACGCCGGCAACCAGGGTCTTGTTGCCCAGGCCGGCCAGGGCTGCCGCGGACGGGACCGCACCCTTGAAGACGTCGATGTGCAGCGCGTCGATGTTGGTCGCAGCGAGCGTTCCAAGCTGGCCATCGAGCGAGCCGTACGGGGTGGAAACGAAGAGCTGCGGGCGCTGGGCGGCACCGGAGAGTACCTCGTAGGCGCGGGCAACGGCAGCCTGGATCTCGGCGGCCGGGGTGTCCTGGTCGAACAACCAGGGCGGGCTCGTCCAGCTGGATCCAGCTGGCGCCGGCGGCGGCCAACTTACCGAGGAGCTCAACGTAGACCGGGAGGATGTCCTCGAGGCGGGACAGCGGAGCGAAGCCGGCGGGCGCGTCATCCGAAGCCTTGGAGAGCAGCAGGTAGGTCACCGGGCCAACGATGTAAGGGCGGGTCTCGATGCCGTTGGCCAAGGCGAACTCGAACTCTTCAACCTTGCGGGTGGAGGCGAGGGTGAACTCGGTCTCCGGGCCGATTTCCGGGACGAGGTAGTGGTAGTTGGTGTCGAACCACTTGGTCATTTCCAGCGGCTGCTGTTCCTTGTTGCCACGAGCCAGCGTGAAGTAACCGTCAATGTCCAGCTGGCCCTCTGCGTTGAGGAGCTTGCCGAAACGGGCCGGAACGGCGCCAAGGTGCGCGGTGGCGTCCAGGCCCTGGTCGTAGTAGGAGAAAGTTCCCGGAACGGCAGCGGCTTCGGTGAGCCCGAGTTCCTGCAGACGCTTGGCGATGGTCAGCTGGATGTCCTTGGCGGCAGTGTCAAGGGCTGCTGCGTCGATCTTGCCGGCCCAGTACGCCTCGATGGCCTTCTTGAGTTCGCGACGGCGGCCGATGCGCGGGTAGCCGAGGAGGGACGCGGAGGGGAATGCGGTGTTCTGTTCAGTCATCGGAGTTTCCTTGGGCAGTAGGTGCAAATCGTTGATGTTTAGGGGTTCGCGGAACAGGTGGTTGTTCAGCTGACGAGTTCTTGGCGGCGGGCGATGGCGTTGAGCCGGCTGGCAGGCCGGGCCGGGCGGGGCAGCGCAAGTTTGTCCAGGACGTCCAAGGCACACCCGTGCTCATTGAAGGTGTAGAGGTGAATGCCCGGAGCGCCTGCTTGGAGCGCCGCGTTGGCCAGGTCCACCGTGGCTTGAACGCCGATCTTGCGACGTTCGGCGTCGGTGTCCGCAGCAGCCAGCCGTTCGATGAGTTCCGGTGCCGGTTCGACGCCGGTGAGCTCGCCAAGGCGCTTGAGCCGGCGGAGGCTCGTCAGCGGCATGACCCCGGGAATGATCGGGATAGTGACTCCAGCACGCCGGGCACGGGAAATCAGGTCCGCATACTGCTCGGTGTGGAAGAAGACCTGCGTGATGGCGAAATCCGCGCCTGAACGCTGCTTCGCGAGCAACACCTCGACGTCGTGCTCTACGCTCGGGGACTCCGGGTGGCGGGTGGGATAGGCGGCCACGCCAACGGCGATCTTGCCTGCGCACAGCAGGGCCGAACGTCGCTGCTCCACACGGCGGATCAATTCGATCAGGTCCTGGGCATAGCGCAACGAACCGCTGACGGGCTGCCCGCTGTCCTTAGGCAGGTCGCCGCGCAGGGCAAGGATGCCACGCACGCCGTTGTCCAGGAGTTCGCCGATGATCTCCGCCAGCTCCTGCGGGGTGTTTCCCACGCAGGTCAGGTGGGCCAGGGGCCGGAGCGTTGTTTCCAGGAGCAGCCGGTTGATGAGTTCGACGGCGGTGTCCCGGTTGGAGCCGCTGGCGCCGTAGGTGACGGAGACGAAGTCCGGATCTGTGGCCTCAAGCTCGCCGATAGTGGTCCACAGCGATTCTGCAGCAGCCGGGGTGCGTGGCGGGAACAGTTCGTAGGAGAGGGCGACGGGAGCGGCGCTACTGAGGTTCGGATGAGTGTCGATGAGGCTTGGTGGTGACATTTGCGTCCTTGGCTGTGTGTCAACGGGCCTGCGTTCACGGACTTGAAAAACAGGTCCGTTGATTGCAGAATCGGTGAATTGAGTTTGGGATACACGCAACGAACTCCAGCAGGGCGCAGCCGCGACTGTTACGCCTGGAATGAAGTTGTCCGTGTGCAAATGTCAGGCCCACATGGGGGCACCCACACCCTCCTGCCTGCCCTCGAGAGGCAGATCCGGCGGAGGATCGCTGACACGTTACCGCGGTAACTTGTCTACGACTCTAGAACGGGGCTCCGGGCGCCACAAATCACCCGCCGAATTAAGACGCAGTTTTACGCCACATTTCGCCCGATTTCTGAAGATTGTTCGTTTGACCGTTCACCACGATTTAGGCCGCGAGCAGTATGCCACCGGGCCCCCGACGCAAGCCCTCCCCATGACGGTCCAGCAGGACTATTCTTTTGCCATGATCCAGCTTCCCGCCAGTTACCAGGAGTACCTCGCAGGCAAAGAGGAAAGATTCGTCCAGACCGTCCGCCCCATCCTCATGCAATCGGCCGCGGACCAGCTTCACGGTGTCCGCGTGGTCTACAACCACAGCGGCCACCAAGCGCACCTGGACGACTCCATCCCGTACGGCACCATTGTGGAGGACATCGATTAGTTCGCGGCGCTCCGGCGATGCGGACACCTGCTCCTCGTCGGGCGCCGGGTCCTGCTGTTCAGCCTTTGATCGCCCCGGACAGTGCAAACGCGTTGCCTGAGCCCCTCGCCACGACGGCGTAGAGGACAAGCACCGGCACCGAATACAGAATGGAGAACGCGGCGAGTTCCCCATAGGCGATCGCCCCGTGCTGGCCGAAGAAGCTGAAAACCGAGACCGCAGCCGGCTGCTTGGCCGCAGACAACAACAGGATGAACGGGACGAAGAAATTTCCCCAGGCTTGGATAAAGACGAAGATGAACACCACGCCCAGGCCTTGACGCATCAGGGGCATGACGATTCTCCGCAGTGTGGCCAGCCCCGAGGCGCCGTCCATCCAAGCAGCCTCCTCCAGCTCCAGCGGCACTGAGTCCATGAAGTTCTTGGTCATCCAGATGGCCATGGGCAAGGTGGTGGTCGCCATGAAGAAGATCGTGGCCGGCATCGAGTCCAGCAACTGCAACTGCACGAACAGTCCATAGACCGGCACCATGATTGCCGTGACCGGAAGGGACGTGCCGAACAGGATTGCATACAGGAAGGGCTGGTTGAATCGCGACTGGTAGCGGGACAACGGATAAGCCGCGAGGACGGCCGCTGCCAGGTTGACCACCGCCGTTCCGGCAGAGAGCACGAAGCTGTTCGCCAACGGCTGGAAGAGCAGCTCCGGCGTCAGGACGGCTGCAAAATTGGCGAACGACGGCGGCTGCGGCCACTGCGTCTCGTATCCGGCATGCGGGTCAACGGACGCAAGTAACAACCACGCGAGGGGCAGCACGAAGCACAAGCCGATCACGGCCAAAGCTGCGTTGGCAGCCAAGCGGACCCGGGGCCGCGCCCCGGTCATCGCCGTCGTACGCTTCCCTGTCACCAGCGGCGCGCGGCGCAGCGACGTCATGCTTTCGCCCCGCGGAGAAGCCTGATGTACACGGCGCCGAAGACCATGCCGATAAGGATCAAGACCGAAGCGATCGCGGTGCCATAGCCAATATCCCCAAGCTTGAAGGCTTCCTGGTATGCCAATACCGGCAGCGTGGTGCTGGCGTTGGAGGGACCGCCCGCCGTCATGACCCAGATGAGGGTGAAAACGGCGAGAGTCTGGAGGGTGATCAGCATGAGGTTGGTGGCGATGCTTCCCCGGATGATCGGCAGGGTGATGTAGGCGAGCCGCTGCCAGCCCCGGGCGCCGTCCATGAGGGCAGCTTCGGAAATGTCCCGCGGCACCTGAGAGAGGGCGGCCCGGTAGACCAGCATGGAGAACGCGGTGCCCCGCCAGATATTGGCGAGGATGATGGCGGCCATTGGGAAGGCATAGAGCCAGTTGGCACCTTGGATACCCAAGGCCCCCAAGAGCTGGTTCAACGTACCGTCCTGGCTGAAATATGCGTATGCCGCGAAAGCAGCCACAATCTCAGGCAGTACCCACGATGCGACCACCGCTGTACCCACCCATGACGCCGTGGCTCCGCCGGATTTGGTCATCAGGAGGGCGATGGCCATCCCCAGGGCGCTCTGTCCGAGGATCGCGGACACGGCGACGAAAACCACCGTCAGCCACGCCGAAAGCGGGAAGACCGAATCGGTCAGCATCCGGACATAGTTGTCCGCACCGATCCACTGCGGGTCCAGGGCGCCCTTGCCGGATAGCGCTGAGTTGGTAAAGGAGGCGTAGAAGGACCATGCGACAGGAGCCAGCAGGAAGATGGCAAGCAGCAGGATCGAGGGCGCTACCGGCAGCAAGCGGAACCGGCGACGCAGCGAACTGCGCCGCACGGTGCCGGGCCCCATTGTGCGGCGTAGGGTGCGGCTCAGGTTGCGGCGTAGGTTGCGGCGGCGCGGATAGTCAGGGACTGCCATGCGTCATTTCTGCATGACCTTGGCGTCGCCCACGAGTTTCTTGACCGAAGCGTCATACTCGGCGGCGGCCTGGGCTGGGCTCTGTTTGCCGGTGATGACGGCCTCCGTGGCCTGCTGCACGGCGAGGGAGATGGCCGGGTAATCGGCGGTTGCCGGCCGGTAGTGCGTCACGCCCACCAGTGTGGAGACGTCCTTCACGAACGGGTTGGCCGCTTGGTATGAGGGATCGGCGGCAACGTCGGTGCGGACGGCGATCTGCGAGTTATTCATGTCGAAGGCCAACGCGTTCTTCTTGTTCAAGGCAGTGGTCAGGAACTTGAAGGCGAGATCCGGGGCCTTGGTCTTCGCGCCGACGGCGAGCGTCCACCCGCCGGACATGCTCACGCCGCCGGGATCCTGCCCGTACTGCGTCGGGAAGCTCGCCACGGCCATATCCTGCGTGTAGCCGGGCCATTCGTAGGAACCGCCTTTTTGCCAGAACGACGGCGCGTAGGAACCTTCCACGGTGGCGCCCATCTTGCCTTGCGGCAGCCACTCGCCAAAGACCTTTTTCCACACATTGGAATCGAGTGCCTGCGCCGGCGTCACGGCTAGCTTCTCGTCGTAGAGGGTCTTCAGGAATTGGAGCGAATCGGCGAATCCCTTGGATCCCACCACCCACTTCTTATCTGTTTCCGAGTACAAAGAGCTTCCCGTTCCGTAGAGCAACTCGTAGAAGCTCTGCATCACGGTTCCTTCGCCGGTGCCTTTTCCTGCGTACATGTTGAACGGCACCACCCCCGGATCCGCGGCCTTCATCTTGCGGGCCGCCGTCAGGATGTCATCCCAGCTTTTCGGCTGCCAGGGCAAGGCGATGCCGGCCTTCTGGAGGACGGTCTTGTTATACCAGATTGCCCTGGTATCGGTGCCGAGCGGCACGGCGTAGATGCTGCCATCGTCACCGCGCCCCGCAGCCTTGGCGCCCTCGTTGAATTTGCTCCACTCCTCCCAGCCGGCCAATTGGCTGTCGAGTTTCAACAGGTACCCGGCGTCGACGTCGGAACGGACCTTGAAGGTGTCCTCGTAGAAGACGTCCGGAGCGGTGGCCGGTGACCGCTGGGCCAGCGCGAGCTTGGTGCCGTAATCGTCGTCGTTCGCTTGGATAGGTTCCAGGTCCACAGTGACACCCGCGTTTGCCGCTTCGAATTCCTGTTTGGCGTCCGTGAAGACCTTGTCCAGCGCGGTGAAGGAATCCGTTTTTTGGTACACGATCTTGATGGTGTGTTTGTCATTGGCTTGCGGTTGGGTGGCAGAACAAGCGGCCGAGGCCAAAAGGCCTATTACCCCTAGCGCTGCTGCTCCGATCCGGACTGGGCGACGCATGACGCTCCGATCTTCAAGCGGCTGCAGCCCCCCACACTTCAGCTGGCCCAGCCTGTTACCGATATTGACAGGTACTGCCCTGCAACGCAGGACGTCGTGGAAAGCCTCAGCCTTCCAACAGGAGCCGCTGGGCGCGCGGCGCAAGGGTATGTTCCAGGACAAGGCAGGCAGCGCCGATGGCACCAACGTCCTCCCCTACCCCGGTCCCGACAACTTCGATGCCGTGGATGCTGTTGGCGGCGCTGCTGGCGGCGAGGAGGGCGGGGACGCGTTCCAGGAACCGTTCGGACATTCGGCCCCAGAACGGACCTCCGAACACAACGCGTTCGACGTCGAGCGTGTTGGCGACCACCGCGACAGCGCGGGCAACCAGCACTGCCGACTTGTCGATGATAGCGATGGCCCGTTCGTCGCCGGCATCAGCGGCATCGCACAGGCGGGTAAAGCCCTCCTGAACTTCCGGGCCCTCCGTCCCCTTGCGATCACCGTTCAGGACACCTTGCGCCTCGGCTTCGGCTACCAGGACCTGCGGGATGCAGGAAGACTTGACGCACCCACGCAGGCCACAATCGCATTCTGGGCCGTCGGGGTCCACAATGATGTGGCCGATTTCGCCGGCGTTGCCTGAAGTTCCACGGACCACTTCGTCGTTCAGGACGATTCCGCAACCGATGCCGGTACCCATATACATGAAGATGAAGCTTCCCGTACCGCTCGCTCCGCCTGCCCATGTTTCCGCGACAGCCGCACTGGTGACGTCCTTGTCAACGAGGGTCTCCAGCCCGGTGGCTTCGGCAAGGCCGTCCCGCAACTGCACTCGGTCCCAACCCACCAGGAGGGGTGGATCGACAACAGTACCCTCATCGAGGTCTATGGGGCCCGGCGCGGCCACGCCAAGTCCCGCGATCTTGGCTGAATCGACACCGGAGTCCTCGATCAGCGCCTTGATTTCCTCCGCGATGGCAGCGATGACGCGCTGCGGATTGCTGCCGGCCGGGGTGGGAATCCGGGAGTGCTTGACGACGTCGCCCACCAGGTCCAGGACCACCGAGGTGATGACTGCAGGATCAATGTGGACGCCCACCGCGTACATTCCCGAAGGATTCAGGCGCAGTATGGTGCGGGGTTTGCCCGGACCGCTGCCTTCCTTGCCGGCCTCGATAATGAGTTGCTGGTCAAGCAGGCGGCGAGAGATATTGGAGATGGTCTGCGGCGATAGGCCAACAATTTGGGCAAGCTCCACCCGGCTCAGCCCACCCGATGAGCGCCTGATAGCGTCGAGAATGACGGTCAGGTTGAAGTCCCCCATGCGTGGCAGATTGGTTCCGCGCCTCGGAGTCGGCTGGCGGATCTCAGTCACGGATTCCCCTAAAATCATTCGAATAATGCTGTTGCATTTGCATCGTACGGCACCCATGCGTGTCCCGGTATGCCCACACGCAGGTCATGTGGAACCGGCACCAAAATTGCGGAGGGAGAGGCCTGACATGGCATTGATGCCGCGCGCGGAGCTGGATGTCACCGCGGGGTTGGTAAGGAGCTTGCTCAAGGAGCAACTGCCCATGCTGTCAGGCCTTCCCTTGAAGCTGGTGGCGAACGGTTGGGACAACGTCATCTACCGCCTTGGCGAGGAGTGGGCCATCCGCTTGCCTCGGCGGGAGCCGGCAGCACAGTTGGTACTCCATGAACAGCGGTACCTCCCTACGTATGCCCGGCGCTCCCCGGTACCCGTTCCCTCACCTATTCATTCAGGGCTGCCATCTGCCGATTATCCGTGGCATTGGAGCGTCACTGCCTGGTTGGAAGGACTTTCCGCGGCCCGGGTGCCCCAGACGTCACGGAATGCGGCGGCCGAGGACCTGGCCGGTTTCCTCATCGCCATCCATGTGCCCGCCGCACCAGGCGCGCCAGTCAACCCTGTCCGCGGGGTGCCTTTGGATGCCAGGTCCGACGCGGTCACGGACCGGCTCAACGGTTCCGGCCGCTATCCGCAGGCCTCAGCGTTGAGGAAGATCTGGGCCGAGGCCTGCGCAGCCCCGCCATGGGACGGACCTGGTCTGTGGCTGCATGGAGATCTCCACCCCGCGAACATCCTCCTGCGGCCGGACGGCCGGCTCGCTGCTGTCCTCGACTTCGGGGACCTCGGCGCCGGGGATCCCGCCGTCGATCTCGCCGTCGCATGGTTGATGTTCGACGCCGGTGCGCGTCACCGCTTCATGGCGGCCTTCGGGAATGCGGTTGATGCGGGTACGGCGGTTGATGCTGCTACGTGGGCCCGGGCCCGCGGCTGGGCGGTGGTCCTGGCGACGGCGATGCTCAGTTTCTCGGATGACAACCCGCAGATGTCGGAGATCGGGCGCTTCGGCGTCGAACAGTTGCTGTCGGAGCTGTCCTGAGGCCTAACGCTTGATGCTGCGCGTCACCGTGAATTTTGGGTTCCGGCCGATTTCTGTGCTGGGCCCGATCAGCCGTTCCAACCCGGCGCGATACTGCAGGTGACTGTTGTAGACAGTCCAGAGTTCCCCGCCGGAAGCAAGGACCCGGGCGGCCGCCTCGAACATCTTTGTTGCCGCGCCGGCGTGGACGCTGGCGCCGAGGTGGAACGGTGGGTTCAGCAGGATGAGATCCGCGCTGCCTGGTTCGAAGGAGGACATGGCGTCGTCCTGGACCACCGTGACTCGATCTGCCAGCCCATTTGCCGCGGCCGTTGCCCTGGCGGATGCCACTGCCGCGGCCGACTGGTCAGTCGCCGTAACGCGTGCCTCAGGCCGGCTCCGCGCGTACATCGCAGCGAGGATGCCCGTCCCGCAGCCGAGGTCAACGGCGTGGCGGGCGCCGGGAATCCTGTCCATGAAGCTCAAGAGGAAGCGTGTGCCGATGTCCAGTTTGGTGCCCGAAAACGCAGCGCCGTGCGCGCAAACCGTCACGCCGAGCTCGTTGTTCCGTTCCGAAACCGGGAAGGGCGGCGGAGTGGCAGGACGCCTGGGCCCGGTGGCAAGCAGTACCCGTGACTTCCGCTGCGCGAGCTGCGGCTGCACGGACTCAAAGCTGCCTTCCAGGACGGCGTTCATGCCCAGTGACATGTGCTTGACGCGTCCACCGGCCAGCAGGACGGCGCCTGGCGCCGCAAAGCGGGCGACGGCGTCGGCGATCTCTTCCAGTTCGGCGAGTGACTTCGGCAACTGCATGATGACTAGTTGGGCGCCGTCGAGCAGTTCTTCTCCCAGCTCGAACGGTTCAAAGCGGCCGGACAGCCCTGCCGCCTCGGCGTTCCGCTGGAGCGCGAGCCTGCCGGCGAAGAGGTCTTGGGTCACCTTGACGTGCCCGACGCCGAGAGCCGCCCCAGCGCCCAGGGTCAAGGCTCCGTAGCGGTCGCCGATCACTGCGACGCGGGTCTCCGGATCGAGGACGTATTCTGCCGCGGTCTCGAGGAGCAGCCGGTCGGTGGCGTCGAAGGCTTGCAAATTCTCAGCTTCGACATCGGGGAACCGGCGCAGACCACCAAATAATGAGTCAAAGTCCAATTCATCAAGCTCAAATGGGGTCACGCTGAACTCGGGCCTTCTTTCGCTTCTGGGCCCACCGGAGCGGTCCGGGGCCTTGCGACAATCTATCCTTCACGGGAACCCTCGACAACACGGGGGTGGCGGAGGATGGTAGAGATTGCAAGTATCGACCGTCTGCCCACTGCCCACGACCAGCGCACCCACCGCTAGCCAGCAGCTCAGACACCAGGGTCCGCTGCGCAGAACGAGCCAAGGTTGCGGATCTGGAACAACAGGCTCCCACCCCTTGTGAGCAGACCATGAGTGTTAATGTCGTCACGCAGCTTGAAGTAAAGTCGCACAATTCCCCTGACGAAACGCGGCGTCCAGACAAAACCGTGCTGGACATCGTCACTGTCGGTGACTACACTATCGGCCGCCTCAGCTTCGAGCCGGGCTGGACGTGGGCGGATTGCATCAAGCCCGTGGTCCAGACCGATTCCTGCCAGCTCAACCACGTGGGCTTCTGCCTGGCTGGCGCCCTCGAAGTCGAGACGGAGGACGGAAAGAAAATCAGCATTTCCAAAGGAGATTCGTACACCATTCCACCGGGGCATAATGCCAGGGTCATAGGCGACGAGACGTACTCAGCCATCGAGTTCGTCAGCGCGGCAGAATACGGTATCAAACCCGAGGAATAGCCGGGCAAACCGAAGATTACATTGACAACGAAAAATACCCCGCTCGAATGAGCGGGGTATTTCTTTCAGTGAGCGTACTGCAAGCCTATTCGAACCGTCCGACGATAGTTGTTTCCGGTAGGTCTGCCAAATGATAGCTTCGGGACGTTCGTTCCGGCGGCGGTAACTGCTACACCAACGTTCGCTGCACCCACCGTCACCGGCAAGCTCCTACGTCGCCTGAGCTGACTGGAGTTATCCGCGCTATTTGGCGAGTTCATCCTGCCAGTTGGGATAATCCTCAAATATCGGAAACCAGCCGGGGACCTCATCCTGGGGGCGCGGATGCTTTCCAAGCTCTAATAGGTAGTTTTCTGGCTCGGGATCAATATGCCAGTTAGGCTTATCGTTGTAATTGAATTTGATGTGAATCTTGCTCGTCTCACGATCTAGAACCGCATCAGCGGATATCCACGCCCCATGCTCCGGGGACGCAGTTGCAGCTTTCAGCTTCCGAAGGATCTGTATCGAGTTGGCGGGCATCCCGGATTCATGAGTTGCGCCCTGCGCATCGGCATAGTTGCAAGTGGCTTCCGCGAACGACCCTATGTGGGCATAAGAAACATTAATCTTCTTCCAGTTAACATCTGAGAACGACTCTATCAGGGCATATCCCAGTTCAACCTGCAGATCCATAGATTCTTGATTCATCGTCAACATCCTCCTGGGTCATCGAAAGTTATTGTTCTTGTTGGGCCATCCCCCATTTGCGGGTTTACTGGTTTCCCAAGGAGCCCGCCGTCGATTGAGCATTTGATGGACGATCGATAGGAACACCCACACGTCGCCCTTATTGTAAGAAGTCGGGTCGTTCTCGTCGCCACCCAGGAATGGGTATGGCGTCGGGATATACACTTGATCCCTTTGAAGCGGGCCTAGCCGCGTTGCGATCTCTTGCTGAAGGTCAAGCCTGAGCACCAGGCTCTCGGAGACCGAGTCCATGAGGATAGACCTCTCGAACGAGTCGCAAGAGTCGAAGGATCCGTAAGACTTGTACGCGTTCACAAGCGGATGATGCACCGCGTACTCACTGGTCCCGGCGTTCAGGAGGAAAAGATGGCCTAGGCCGGAGAAACCGAAGACGTGAGTGAACGCTTCCTGTATGGGACTCCACCCACCAAGCTCCTCAACAGGCACCGCTTCCTCTAAAAGCCTGTAACCGGCAACCGGGGAACTCGCTATGCCGGCCTGAAGTTTCTACCGAAACAAGTCGAAGAATCCCATGCAGATACCTTACTGGAATCCCGGAAGGCCCTGTCCCAGGAGACCCCCTTGCACACATGGCGGACAACGATGCCGCCCCTGGCATGACACAAGTTCGGCGGCTCAAACCCAAGCCCGGGCAGACTCGGCATATTTCCAGCCCCCGCGAAAATAATTTCGTCGATGCTGAGCGCTCAAGAACCTCCTGGTCAGCCGAATTGGCCCGAGGTCGGTAGCAAATCTCCAGCAAGCCCAACGTCGAACGTGGTTTAGCTCAGCGGCTTCCATCGGGCGTCGAATCGTCCCAAGGACTCCCAATCTCCGAATGCCGGGATCGGCTCCCAATGAGCGGAGACATCGACATCCTTAGAGTGAACAACGGAAATATCTGGCTGTGATTTATCAATTGTTTCAACTTCAACGACACCGTCAGTCTTGTAATACATAGACACGACTTTGGCGCACTCGTTCTGGTTGTAGTGCTTTGTCATGTCAGGATAGGCATAAGCAGTGATGTCTTCGAGAAATAGTTGCTTCCCGGTCTTACGAAAGCCGAAGATGTAGTGAATGGACCCGAACGGATCGATAAAGTAAACGGCGGCATAAGCCCCGTGTGGGGTGATCTCGGCATAAAACTCTGGCACCTGCTCCGGGGTCGCATCCTCGACAAAGGCCGCGACCGTGAACCAGTCCGGCTTGGAACGCTCCCCGTTGAATCTTGCCATCGCTTCTGCCTCGTCGAGGGCTTCGGTAGGCTGGTTGCGGGTAGGATGCCAACGCTGGCCATACACATACTTCATATTGTCTGTTCCTGGCTCTCGTCAGCGCCGTTGGTCTTACCCCGGCTGGTTATTACTACGCGCTAATGCTTTAGCTCCTCATGCCAGTTGGGGTAGTCGTCGGGCTTCGGGTACCAGGCGGGAATCTCATCGGCAGGTCGGGGATACCGCTCAAGGTCGAGCAGGTAATTCTCCGGCTGAGGCTCAATGTCCAGGATGGCTGCTCATCGTAGTTGTATTTGATGTTGAACTGCCCGGTCTCACGAACAATAGTCACGTCGGCTGTCACCCACGTTCCGTGATCGGGTGTTGCTGAAACTTCCTTCAACACCTCAAGCGCATCAAGCGCTTGCTTCGGGATCGACGCATATTGGGTGTCCCCGTTGACATCGAGGCACTCACTCGTTGCCTCAGCTATCTGCCCAACCTCACCATAAAACAATGTGATGACTTTCCAATCAAAACCGGAGTATCCGGCAACCAGCAAGTTGCCCAGAATGCTCTGAAGCTCGTTTATTCACTCACTCATCAAAACACCTAATTTCAAGAAGTCTACTCTTAAGTGCGCCGCTATCGATTCGATATTCAACGCAATAAATCATTGGACGAAGGCCACCTAATTAATTATAATTTATTTCCATTCGAACATCGACCTTTTTCCGTTCGCTGATGGCCGTGGCCCGGGTCCTCTTGAGGTCGTAGTACTGGCGGTTACCTAGTCTATTGAGGTCGCTACGCATGGCGGTGAGGTTTATTGCCTCGCCAGGTGGGCCAAATTGGCTTCCGAAGATGTGCCCGCAGTCATTGGCCGATGGGAGTTCCCGGCCGCAAACCGAGGTCTGCAAAGAGTTCACCGAAGCAGGCGAGCATCCAACATGAACTAACTCAGCGGCTGCCAGCGGGCATCAAATCGTCCCAAAGACTCCCAATCCCCGAATACCGGGATCGGCTCCCAATGAGCGGAAACATCGACATCCTTGACATCCATGACGGAAATATCTGGAGCAGCATCATCATCGGTACGCACACGCGCTGTACCATCGGTTTTGTAAAAATACGAAACCAGCCTTGTGCACTCATCCTGACCATAGTGCTTAGTCATGTCAGGATAGGTATAAGCAGTGATGTACTCAAGAAATAATTGGTTCCCCGTCTTACGGAAGCCGAAGATATAGTGAATTGACCCGAACGGATCAATAAAGAATACTTTGGCGTAGTCTCCGTGCGGGGTGATCTCGGCATAAAACTCAGGTACCTGCTCCGGGGTCGCGTCGTCGGCGAATGCGGCTACGGTGAACCAGCCCGGTTTGGGGCGTTCACCGTTGAATCTTGCCAGCGCTTCTGCCTCGTCGAAGGCCTCGGTAGGCTGGTTGCGGGTGGGATGCCAACGCTGGCCATACACATACTTCATATCTTCAATTCCTGGCTCTCGTCAGCCCCAACTAGTTATTACTAAGGGCTATTATATCGCTTGCCGGTGATATCACGAATGATGATATCGTACCTATTTGCATAATCTAGCACGCTCTGGGGAATGGGCTTGACTTGGCGAGGGATTTCCAGTATCCATATCCCATCAATTGGCTCACCGGTTCGAGCGGCGACCTCTCCGGGCGCGTACTTTTCCGGGAGTTCTTTGAGGTACCCGAGAGCGGTTCTCTCTTGGACTTCTGCGAGCTGGGTGTATTTCCGGGAAATGATCTGTTTACCAGGAATGTAGGAATCGAGTCGTTTGCCGTTGCTAAGGACAAGTTCGTTTAACGGGTACCTGGCTCGGTTTTCGTAATTGAAGGCCTGGCCAAGCCAGATCTTCTCCTCAAAAGGGCGGATCCCCGGAGATGTGAGCTTGTTCTTGATCCACTGAGGGGTCCGGTCGGTCATCCAGCCAGGCAGCTTACCCGCCACCGCGGTTGCGCCTCCTGCTACCGCAACTTTCTCCGCGTCGATGGCAGCCCTGGTTCCGGCTTTGATGCTGTTCACTGCCGCGCCGGCCCCGAAGGGTGTGATGCCGCCGAGCAGGATGTCGTGGGCGACGTTCGTTGGTGTGCCGCCGTGCATGGCGGCGTCGATGCCGACCCCGATCGCGGAGTTGAAACTGATCCCGGTCATGGCCCGGACCGGGGCCGGGGCCTTGGTCCCCAGGTAGGTGAGGACTTTGACGACCTTGAGCTCACGGAGCAGTCCCACCGTGCGTGTGATCGCCCCCGTGATTCCGGCCAGCCTGGCACCGACCGTGGCCGCGACTTCCACCAGCCGGGCGATCATCGCAGTGACCCGGGCACCGGTGAGCCCGATCCGCGCCATCAGGGCCGCGTTGCCGACAACCTCGGACGCGCCCACCGTGAACACCGCCAAAAGGGCCGCGCCGGCTTCCAAGGCGACGGTGGTGATGAGGAGTTCCTGCAGTTCGTTGATGATCGCCGTGTGGGCTTCTTCAATCCCGTCCGCGTACCCGGCACAGCCCTCACCCAGCGCATACGCGCCGGCCGACAGATCATTCAAGTAGCCCCGGTACTGGTCAAGTTTGGCCTGCGCCAGGGAAAGTTCGGGGGTCACCAGCCCGGCAAGCGCGCTGTTGGCCGCGTCGACTTTCCAGGAAGCGCTGCGCAGATCATCCCCGGCACGCTCCCACGCCTTCCGGGCCGACCTGAGCTTGCCGGCGTCACCGTTCGGCCACACGGCCCCGACCACCGATTGCACCCATTCCCAGCCCTCGGGAACGAAATCACTCCGTCCACCGAGTGCGGTGGGCGACACGGCCGAGCAGGTCCCGGACAAATCCGAGGTATCAGCCGTGCTCCAGGCCAGACCGGGCGGGGCGACCCCGCCCGAAGCGTAGTGCTCGGCATCGGCCCACACATTCGCCGTGTCCGCCAGGAGCCTGGACAACACACCGGCACCAGTCAGGGAGTCAGCGATCCCGCCGACCAAATTCCGGGCCGCTTCGTCATAGTCATGGGCGAACTTGATCCCGGCGTGATCGTTGCCGGCCATCTGGGCGGCACCGGCCAGACCGCTGCTCAACCCGTCCAGCGCCTGACGGAGATAGACCTGCGCCGAGGACAACTCGGCCGATGCCTGCACATAGGCCGAAGTATCAACAATGAGGCGCATGTTCTCAGACCCAGCCTTGTTTCAACGCGTCGGCCGCCTGGGCGTACTGCTCTCTGGCGTGGGAGACCTGCCCGATGAAGTTGTCGACCTCGGCGATCATCGCGTTGGACTCGTTCTGCCACCGGATCATCTGGGCTTCAAAAGCCCGGGCCGCGGCCCCGTCCCACCCGGCGGTGATCGTGGCTGACCCGGAGCTTCACCTGGCCCAGCAGTTCCCGGGCGTAGGAGGTCACTGCTGCGAGTTCCTCCAGAAGAAGGGCGATCCCGGATTCGTCTGCTTCAAAATTCGTGCTCACTGCGGACCCGGGCGTCCGTGAGACGGGACGGGCAACACCGGCTCCGGCGTGACTTTCACGCCCGCGGCCCCCGTGGCGGCCGCGGCCATTCTGGCCAGGCTCTCGTCGGTAACGGTGAAGGAAGAGGCACTCACGCCGGCGAAGGCCGACAGGGCAGTAAGTGCTTCCCACACACCCCGGGACCCGTCAACCCAACGCCCGAAAGTCGCATTCAGCTCGTTGGCGGTGATTCCTTGCCAAGAACTCCCCAATACCTGGCCCGCACGGGCTTGCAACGCCACGACCCGGCGCTCCAGTTCACCCGCATGGGCGGCTAACGACCCGGAAAAGGCCTCCAGGGCCCCGCCATCAACGCGCACATCGGCCATGCTGGTCACCACCTGAAGGTTCAGAAAAGGAATCGACTCGTAATTAGGCTAAAGGATGGACATATCCCGGACAACCACCCAGCGTCGCGTTACGATGCTGCCGGACACAGTGCCTTAAGGGCGCTTGCGGCCGGTCGCAGCGATGCCGTAGCCGCCTGCGAGGCCGATAGCGACTGCGATCAGGGCCACGAGGACCAGAAGCCACCAGGGAAAGTCCGAAGTTGTGCTCACCTGCGTTGAGGCCGCCGCAGCGGGGGCGTCCTGCGCCGCTGGGCTACCCGGGGATCCTGACGTCTGCCCGAGCGCGGTGGGAGTCGGGTCCTTACCGAGGAGCCCCCCGTTCGCGGCATTGGTCGAGGATGAATTTAAGTCAGGAACCTGGCTATTAGCCAGCCCCGCGAAGGGGTCGGTGGCGGGTACCGCAATAATCTGGTGGATCAGCGGAACCGGTGCGGGTGCCGGGGCTTTCACCGTGGGATCCGTCGGCAAAGGGGCTACCGGGACGATGGCTACCACCGGAGCGGCCGGGGTGACGGGAGCAAGCACGGTGGGCTTCGGGAACACGGCGATCCAGGTTGCGGCCAGGCGGGCGTCCCCCGAGGTGGCGGCAACCTGGTAGAGCCCGGGCGGGGTGATTGCCGGGATGGCCACGGGGGTGCTCACCAGCGCACCGTTCTGTACAGCGACCTGTTGGGCGAGCTGAGACACGACGGTGGTCCCGTCAGAGTTGTAGAGAGTCAGATCGAGCGCGTAAGAACCGGCGGAAAATCCGGCACCGCTAATCGTGGTGCTGTAGCCGCCCGCGACACCAGTACTGACGGTGGAGGAGAGCGCGGCGTTCGGACGCAGCACGTACACCGAGAGCTGAGCACTGACACCGGTGATGTCATCAACGACGTTCACGAAGTACTGGCCCTGCGTGGTGAAAGGACTCGGGGTGAGAGCGAAATCGAAGTTTCCGCTCGGATCGGCGGTTGCTGTTCCGCCCGGCAGCATCACGCTTCCGGTGCTCAGGCTGACGGTTCCGCCAGGGACGAAGCCAGTTCCCTTGATGCTGGCGGCGGCCCCGGGCGCGATGGGAAGACCCGGGCCGGTGACTCGCGGGTCATAGGCACCGCTCTGCACGACGTACACTGCGCTGGAGGTCCCCGTCCGGGTTTTCCCTCCGGTACCCGCCTGCGTCACGGAAACCTCGTACGCACCTTGGGCCTGATTGCCGGGGAGCGCGCACGAAAGGGCCCGGTTGGTGGCCTGCGCGTTGAGGACGCAATCCGTCGTGACCGTTGGACTTGCCGGGAAGGTCCTCGTCAGGGTGGCCTGCGCCGGGAGCAAGGCATCGAGGCCATCAACTGTCCCAGTGAAGGTGCCGCCTGGCTGGGCCGAGACCTGACCGACCGTCACGGTGATCGGCGGTGCAGGTGAGGCCGAAGCGGCGGAGACTGGCTGCCTTGGCGGCTGTGCCGAAGCCGAGGACGCCGAGGGGGAAGGAGCCGGACTCGGTAGCCCGGCTGCCGGAGTCGGAGGGTTTCCGCTGGCCGGAGCAGTCGCCATCGGAGTTGGTACTCCCACTACGGTTGCGGATAGTCCGGCCGCCTGCGAAGCGGCGACGGGCAATGCCATCAGGCTGCCTACGGCGAGTGTTGCCAGGCTAATCCGCAGAGCCTTGAGCTTTTGTGGCGCAACTCTTCCCACGATGATCTAGTCCCCTTCTAGTCGTCTCCTGCAGCGCAGCCCTGTTATCTGGCAGCGAATGCCTGTATTTCGTTGTCCTTGGTTTTGACAATCGCCCCGCCGGTGACAATGGCCAGCGGCGTCACTCCGTTATACGGTGTTGCTTTGTCTTGCTGGATGAATACCGGACCCTCATCGGTGGTTCCCAGAACGCCGTCTGCAAGAATCCCGGATCGCTTGATGCCCTGAGCCTTAAGGTCCAATGAGGGAAATCCAGTCGATTGATTATATGCATACCCCGCGAATGACGCCCAAACAAAGCCGTTTCCACGCACCCAGACAGGGTCCTCATCGACCCGTGAGAGGCTGATTTCCATGCTGGAGAGCAGCTCACCGCTGGACTGCCTGTAGACGCCCACCGTGACCCGGTTGTTCGGGTCGTGACTCTCGGGGAAGGCGGACCACAAAAGCACCGCAAGCCCGTGTCCGGCGGTAACCCATCTCATGACCTGGAGGTTCTCCGCCGGGGCGTTCAGAGGCACATCCTGTCGCGTTTTGCCGTCGGGACTGCTCAGGGTCAGCGAGCCTGAATACTTCGCGCTGAGCAGTTTGTCGCCGTCGACCCCCAGTGCGATCTTGCCCTCCACGGCGACCAACGGCGCCAGCCCGGTCTTGGTGAAAGTGGAAAGTTTCCCGTCGCGCGCGGTCACCAGCAAATCGGTCCCGGCGGTCGAAATCACCGCATCAGCAGGTATCTCGGCGACGACGGCCGGCGCTTTGGCCAGGCTCGGGACCCATCCGTGGAGGGTGTTGCCGATACGCCAGACCATCCCCGGCTCACCGCTGATCCGGGTCTCCTGAGCAAACACCACGTCACCATCGATGCTCTGTTGGCTCGCGACCGCACCGGTGGCGTTGTCCAGAATAGTCAAGGCCCGGTTGTCGAAAATGAAGGTACCGGCCTGCGCTGCGGTGACCTGCGCTGTAACGCTGAGAGGTTTGCGCCAGACGGGGCCGGCCGAATACCCGGGGAATCCGCTAGCCGTGCCGGCTGAGAGCGGAGGTTTCAGGAGGGCAAGATTGGCCGCACTGAACTGGTTGGGCCGTGACGGCCGCTCCAGCGGTTGCAGAAAGCCGACACCCCAGGCAGAGCTGATGGAGAGCGCGCCGATGACGACCAGACCGACCACACCCTGAGCAACCGGCACTACCCACCGCGGCCGGGGCTCAGGCCCCGGCGCGGTTGCAACCGGAACCAGAGGCGGCGAAGGCAGCGGGGCCGTCGTCGTGGGCCGCGAATTTTCCGACCAGCCCGGGAGCGGCGGCGGGAGGATGTCCACCGCCGCGGCCGTACCGGCCTTAAACCAATCCTCAATATGGGGCGGATAATACGCGGGCTCAAGGTTGAGCGGATCAATGCCTGCGTTGATATCGATGACCGTGCTCTCGCCCAGTTTGTGCAGCCAGGTGTCCTGATCGTTCCTTCGCTTCCGGTATTCCAGCACGAAGATCAGCGGGCCGACACCGGCAAGCAACAACCCGCCGAGGGAAGCTATGCCACGCAGGAGCGTCCGACCAACGGACGCCGGGGCATCGGCGCCCTCGGCGAGCACCCGCAATCCCAGCAGGCGCCCCCCGATCGACTGGCCCGTCCTGGAGAGCATGCCCGCAAGAACGAGCCCGTACACGCCTCCGATCACTGCGATGGCCAAAAGACCGACGATTCCCGGACCCGGCACAGGGATGAACCCAGCAGGGATCAACAAGGCAACACCCGCGGCGGCTGGCACAGCGAATACGGCCAAGTCAATGAGATAGGACGTGGCACGGCGGGGCAGTGACGCGACAACGATGCCTTCAGGCACAACAGAACTTTCCGTTTGAGGACAGGTAGCGGGAATCCTTTCGAGTGTAACGACACCAGAGCGGTGCCACGTCCCAAGAAACCCCATATACGAGACTAGGTGTCGGCCTAAGCTTGCTTCCCGCATCAAGAGTTTCTAAAGTCAATGGTGTAATCGTGCTTTTTCCTCAAAAGTCAAGGAACCCAGTAATGGCCAACCTTAATGTCACCTTTGATGAGCTCGAAACCGCCGCAAAAAGTCTGGAAACGGGCAAAGCGGATCTCGAAGCAAAACTGGGCGAGCTTCAGAAGCAGATCCAAGCCTTGGTCACGAGCGGGTACGTGACCGACAAATCCTCCAAAGCCTACGAAGCCGAATACCAGCAGTTCACCCAGGGAGCGCAGCAGACCATCGGCGGACTTGACGGACTCTCCCACTACCTCCACCACGCCGCGGAGACGCTCCGCAGCATCGACGAGCAGCTGGCCGGCCAGATCGGCAGGTAACATTCGTTGACATACGGGCCGGAAGCCCCGGCGTCCGGTAACAGGAGCCCCCGGTCTGCCGTCGCCGACCGGGGGCTCTGTCTTGGACGGTCGTCACCAAGCACCGGCTGCCCGTCCACTCCCATTGCTGGCAAGCGGGTCTGCGCCCAGGAACGTGTTGCGCCGATGGTTACCAAGTCGATGCGGCTACCAAGGACCACGGATACCTCGACCTTGGCACCGGCTCGGTCCACAATATTGCCTTGGCATCCATCGGTCACGGGGACCAAATCAAGAATCTCGTCCCATTGAGACAAGAGTGGATGCCGGCACTTTCAGGGTCCAAGAATCAGTACGGTTTCGACATTGGTCCGTGGCGGCTGATCCCTGACGAAGCCAACCAAGATCCCGTAACCCTAGCCAAAGGCTGATCACTATGACCCGCTCGACTTGCCGAATGCTTGCCGCGTTTGCCATTGCTTCAGCCCTGGCACTGACCGGCTGCGCTCCCACAAACGCCCAGCCCGGAGGAACCGTGACAACCAACAACGCATCCAGGCCTTTCGGTGGTACGCGCCCGGCCAAGGAAGTCTTCACTGAATTTCTGGACACCATCGGCGACACCGTCCTGCGTTCCGGAACAACCTTCCCAGGGTGGGACCGCAAAAGAACCGCGGGGTACAGCACTGAAGTGTGTGGCATCAAGTCCTGAGAAGACGGTAATCGCTACACCGTGACAGGAGACGGGGGGCCGATAGCTGATCCTAAGGCGGCGATCGAAGCGATGAAGACCCACTGGGAAGCAAAGAGATACACCATTGGAAACATCTTTGATGAGACCGAGACCACGTCCGGTAAGGGTATGGACATCAATGCAACGACTCCCACTGGTATGGTCGTGCACTTTTCAGCGTCCACCTTTGGTTCGTTCATTTCCGTGAAGAGTGATTGCACGCTTGATCCGGTGGCGAGAAAGACAACCACAGGGACGATCCTCTTAGGCAATTCAGCCGGATCTTAGGAAGCAAAACAGTCCTACCTCCATGTCGGTATTGCGGATCGAAGTTGTCTTCCGTTCCGTATCGTGGTGATCAAACCTACTTCGTTGTGTCAGGAATCGGACTCGAGTTCATTCTGGGCCACCAACTGAACGCCTGCTCAACGGGGTTGAACCCGCAGCGATTGTTCCCGACTTTGGTGCGCCGCTGGATTTGAGGGATCCCGGTATCGGTCTGGACCTCGTTTGATTGTCATTTCGCTAGACTTTCGTGGAGGCTTCGCTGGTTCTTCATTTATTGGGGGTTCGTGTGTTTACGCAGTTCACCGTCGTCGACGCTTCAGGCACGAGAGCAGTTGACGTCACCGTTGAGGCTGCCGGCGATGCTGATGCCGTCCGGATATTGAAGGCATCCGCCGGGGACTGGGATGCCTTCCCGGCTGAGAACGGGCCTGTCGTTTGGGCTGAGGCCGGTGTGCATGACGGAGCGGTGATCAGCGCGAATGCCGTTTTGCCCATCAGGTCCGGGATTTCTTCACCTGATACGTCCATCGCGCGGATTCTAGTGGTGAGTGGCGAGGCCGGGACGGTCCACATGGCCGGTTCCGGGCGGCTGAGTATCGGCGCTGGTGCTGAGTGTTCCGTGGTCCTTGCCGGTGAGGGGTTGCCATATCTTGCCGCCGTGGTCGACGTCGCTGCTGACGGGGTGTGGGTGGAACGGGCACATGCGGATGTTGAGTTGACGTTGAATTCTGCACCGGTCACGGTCCGGGTGCGCTGGGCGGACGGGGAGGTCCTTCGGGTCGGGGCGGTGTTGCTGGCCCTTGCGCTCGCCCCGGTCGAGGCCGCGTCGCTGAAGGTCTCGGATGAGCCGGGGAAGCTTGATTTCAACCGGCCTCCACGGTTGCTCCCGCCCTCCCGCAACACGAAATTCCGTCTCCCCGCAGAGCCGAAAGAGGACGGGAAACGCTCGCTTCCGATCCTGATGACATTGGCTCCGTTGGCAGTGTCAGTGGGCATCGCCGTCGTCATGGCCAGACCGATGTATCTCTTGTTCGGGCTCTTGTCCCCCGTCTTGATGATTACCAACTACTTCCAGTCCAAAAAGGCCGGTAAAGAGGGGTATCGGGATCGTCTACGGGCATTCCGGACGGAGAAACGCACGATCGAGACGGATGCCCGGAACGCGTTGCTCGCGTTTGAAAAGGAGGCCCGTCTGCTCAGTCCCGATCCGGCGATGGCCGGACTGATTGCAACGACCCCCGGCACCCGGTTGTGGGAGCGAAGGCGGACCAACCCGGACCATCTCTCGGTGCGCTTGGGCGTTGCAACGATGCCTTCGGATGTGGTCTTGGAAGATCCCGGGCAGGTCGAGCACAAGCGTCAGGTCACCTGGGATGCCCGCGATGTGCCCGTAACGGTTGCTCTGCCACGGCACGGGATTCTGGGGATTTGTGCTGATCAGGAAAGCGCCCGCCAAGTAGGCGGTTGGGTGATGGCTCAATTGTCCGTTGCCCAAAGCCCCCGCGATATGCGTTTGTATTTGCTGACAACATCGGAAGCCCGGGCTGCCTGGGACTGGGTCCGTTGGCTGCCGCATATTCAGTCTCCGACACCTGAACGTTCCTTTGCCTTGGTGGGTTCGGACTCGTTCAGCATCACCCAGCGCCTTGCTGAGCTCGCGGTGCTGATTACCGAGCGGCAGAGAGTGCGAGCAACGAGTTCCGGGATCGAATTCGCCGATCCCGACGTGGTGGTCGTGATCGACGGCGCCCGGGCTCTCCGGGGCCGTCCGGGAGTATCCCAACTGTTGCAGGACGGACCAGCTGTCGGCGTGTACACAGTGTGCCTCGACACCGAGGTGCGCTACTTGCCCGAAGAGTGCAACGCCGTCTTCCGACGGGAGTCAGACGGGCACTGGGCGCTGCGGCAGCAACGCGAGCATGATCTCGAGAAGGTGTGCGCCGACCGGGTCAGTGCTACCTGGTTTGACTGGGTAGCGCGCGGTATCGCCCCGCTTCGCGATGCCGGCGATGACGCTGAGAGTTCAATCCCGGCCTCTGCCAGGTTCCTGGAGGTGGCGGGTATGGAGCCGGCCACTGCTGAAGCGGTCATTGAACGTTGGTTCCGTTCCGGCCGGAGTACGGAGGTGCTCCTGGGCGTGGACATGGAAGGTGCCTTCCGCGTCGACCTGCACCGCGATGGGCCCCACGCTTTGATCGGCGGCACCACCGGTGCCGGCAAGTCCGAGTTCCTGCAGACCATGGTCGCGTCACTGGCGTTGGTGAACACCCCGGATGCCCTCAACTTCGTCCTGATCGACTATAAGGGCGGGGCTGCATTCAAGGACTGCATTGCCCTCCCGCACACGGTAGGGATCGTCACGGACCTCGATACGCACCTCGTGGGGCGCGCCATCGAATCGCTGGGCGCCGAGCTTCGCCGCCGCGAGCATCTGCTTGCATCCGTCGGGGTGAAGGACATCGAGGACTACACCGTCATTTCGGACCGGGACCCCAGCGTGCCGAAAATGCCGCGATTGGTGCTGGTGGTGGACGAATTCGCTGCCATGAAAACGGAGCTGCCGGACTTCATCACCGGCATCGTCAACATCGCCCAGCGAGGCCGATCCCTTGGGATCCACCTGGTGCTCGCAACCCAGCGCCCAAGCGGGGCGATCACTGCCGACATCCGCGCCAATACGAACCTCCGGATCGCACTGCGGGTCAGTGATGTCGGAGACAGCCTGGATATCCTGTCGGCCCCGGACGCCGCGAAGATTTCCCAGTCCACGCGCGGGCGCGGGTACCTCCGTTCGGGCGCCGAAGCGTTGCGCCCCTTCCAGACAGCGAGAGTGGGTGGCCGCCGTCCCGGCCAGGACACGAGGGAAGCACCCGAGCCACTGGTTGTGCCGATGCCATGGACACAGCTGGGCCAGCCGCGACCGATGAAAACGACCGAGGCGAAAGAACGGGAAGAGACCACCGACCTCATGGTCTTGGTCGAGGCCATCGCCCAAGCCGCACAGCAACTGCAGATCGCACCACAGGCCTCCCCTTGGCTGCCTCCTTTGCCTGAAACCCTCGCCCTGGCCAACATCACCCCACCACACCGAGCCGACGAAGCCGGGCCCGGATGGATCGAACCAATTGTGTTCGGCCTGGAAGACCTTCCCAGCCAGCAACGGCAAAACCCGCTGATACTCGACCTGCAGCACTTCGGCCACCTGTATCTCACCGGTTCGGCGCGAAGCGGCCGATCCCAGTCTCTACGCACCATCGCAGGATCGATTGCCCGTACTACCCGCGTGGACGACGTCCACGTCTACGGCCTGGATTTCGGCAATGGAAGCCTGCTGGCGCTCACCGGTCTCCCACATTGCGGGGCAGTCGCCACGAAGGCGCAGCCCGAACGAGTCGAGAGGCTCCTCGACCACATCCTCGCGGAGATCGCGACCCGGCAGCGGGACTTTGCGGCAGTCGGCTTCGCCAACCTCACGGAACAGCGGGCCAATACGACGAGGGAGGAACGATTGCCCCACCTCGTGGTGCTATTTGACCAATGGGAAGGGTTCCTCACCACCTTGGGCGACGGCGGAAGCAGCGCCCTGGCCGAAAAGGTCATTTCGATTCTGCGTGAAGGATCCTCGGCCGGAGTCCACTGTGTGATTACCGGGGACAAGCAGCTCCTCAGCCCGCGCATGTCCTCACTGGTCGACTGGAAACTCATGCTCAGGTTCTCCGACCGCGGTGACTACACTTTGGGGGGCCTGCAACCACGCAAACTCCCGGAAGCGATTTCCGCCGGGCGGGCATTCGCCGCCGACACCGGAACCGAAGCCCAGATCGCTCTCCTCGCGGCGGACCCGGCAGGACAAGCCCAGATTCAGGCGCTTCAAACCATCGCCCAGGAAGCACAAGCGTCGACGGAAAACACGAGCGCCCGGCACGCACCCTGGCCCTGCGCACCCTGCCGACACGAATCCCTTTCGACGAGGTCTGGAAGAACCGGGTCCAACGGACCTCTCAGTTGACCGCCGTGATCGGCGTCGGCGGCGATGACCTCGACACCATCCACATCGACCTCCAAACCGGTTCGCCCAGCTTCCTCATCGTCGGCTCACCACGAAGCGGACGCAGCACCATGGCCGTTGCCGCCGCCGAGTCGCTTCGCCGGAACGGAACAGAACTTGTCCTCATCGCCCCGCAGGCCTCTCCCTTGTGGCAGCAGGCAGAACGGGCCCGGGCCGCATTTGACCCGTCCAATCTCAACGTGGAAAACCTCGCGGCTGCGACCGCCGGGCCCGGAAATCTGGCATTGATCATCGACGATGCCGAGCTGGTTCAAGACCCGGACGCACGCCAGTGGCTCAAAACCTACCTTCGGTCAGCCAGAGGAAACGAACGTGCCCTCATCGCCGCCGGAAGCGTGGAAGACTTCGGCACCAGCGTGTTCAGCGGCTGGGAGATCGATATGAAAACCAACCGACGGGGAGCCCTGCTCAGTCCAACCGCAACCCTTCAAGGCGGACAGATCGGCGTCTCCCTGACCCGAACCCACCTCAGCCAGAGCGGCATCCCAGGACGGGCACTCGTCAACCTCGGCGACGGCACCATCCGCACCATCCAAACGCCTCTCATCTAGTGGACGCGGGCTCGCCCGCACTGAAAACGACAGGGAAAACGAAAGGGCAACCCCAGCCGGGTTGCCCTTTCGACTTCAAAAAACTGAGGCTCTGCTTGGAACATGAAGTGCGTTCACGTTCCAAGCAGAGCCTCTATCGTGGAGCTGAGGGGACTCGAACCCCTGACCCCCTGCATGCCATGCAGGTGCGCTACCAGCTGCGCCACAGCCCCAAACTTCGCTTGACGGGAACTTCCATCCCCGCCGAAGCAACTCGTCAATACTAAACCACAACGATGTGAGATAGGAAATCGAAGGCTGTCAGCTTCAGGACAGATGAAGTGCGGTCGACGACTCGGCCGCACGTCCCCCCATTGCTGCCCCTAACTAGTTGCTTCACTCAACAAGTCACTGGATTGAAGTGTAGGGCCTCACTAGTAATCAAACAAACCGTCCATCCGGTTTATGACTGCCGGGCCCGATGGCCGGGTAAGAATCGGAAAATTCTGCAAGGGCGCTCCAGAAACTCTCCGGCTCGCGTCCTGAGATCCGCCAAAGACGTTCAGATGAGTACCAATGATCGATGGTCACCATGTCAATCTGGTGGTCCGTGAATCCTGCAATTCGCAACGCCAATCGGGCGCGATGGTCGTCTCCAAGAAACCTTGGATAGTCCATCTTGAATGCCTGTGCCACGCTTCGCAGGAGGACGGACGCGGGAACCGGCTCCGGATAGGCCGCATGGAAGGCCTGTCCGGCTTGCCGGGGAGCTAAGGCAAGATCGGAAACCAGCCTGCCCAGCGTCTCGACGCTAATGAGCGAGAGCAGCGCTGAGCCGTCACCCGGCCACCCACCAGCGACCTTCATGACGTTGAGCAAGCCGGGAACGAACCACCGGTCTCCCCCGCCGAACACGAGGTTTGGACGAACAACTTCACCGCCGAAGCGGAGGATCATTTGCTCTGCGATGGCGCGGCTGGAGCTGGCCACGGAGGCCGGATGATATTCGGCTTCGGTTTCCGGGAAGCCGCGGTGGGGGCCTGAGCCGTACACGCTGCATGTGCTGACATAGATCAGTCGGTCAACACCGGCTTGCTGGCACTGCTCAATGACGTTGCTGGTGCCGACCTGGTTGATCTCATGGGCCAGACCCGGATCAGAGCCCACATACGATGCGGCATGGACCACAACATCCGTACCCTCCAAGAATGGACTCAGGCTTCCCGGGACGGAAATGTCGGCGGCCGCAATGGTATCGTTATGATTTTGTAGCAGGGCACCGGGATTCCGCGAGAGCGCCACGACGCGCGCTTCTCCAGACCCGGCAAGCGAGGCTACAACCCGACTTCCAATGAAGCCCGACGAACCCAGGACCAGAATCCGGGGCGTATGGTCAACAGATGTTGTCATCGCCCTGGCCGGTCCTAGGTCCGTCGGATTCATATACCCAAGTATCCCGGATGCAGAAACCGGAGAGGTCTCCACGCTGATCATGCAACAACGCGCCAAAGCCACCCGAACGGCAGTGATTGAGGGAGCCGCGTCGATCTTTGAAGAGGTCGGCTACGGGAATGCAAGCCTCAGCGATGTCACGGAACGCGCCTCCGTGACCAAAGGCGCGCTCTACTTCCATTTCAAATCGAAAGAAGACCTCGCCCTCGCGGTGATCGCCGAACAACACAACATTGTGCGTGTTGCTGGCGAGGAGATTGCCGCTGCCGGGCTACCGGCCCTGGAGACGATGATCGCAATGTGCCGGACGTTCGGCCAGCAGCTACTCGATGAGCCAGTTGTGAGGGCTGGGATCCGGCTGACATTCGAGGCCTCGGCGTTCAACGGAGATGTCAAGGGTCCCTACCATGACTGGGTCACCACCATGGAGTTCCTGACGAGCCAAGCTCAAGCGCAGGGTGATGTGAGGCCCGATATTGATGCCGCGGAGTTCGCCCGGTACTTGGTTGCGTCCTTCACTGGCGTGCAGATGGTTTCCAATGTGCTGACCGAACGGCGCGATGTCCTCAAGCGGATTGAGGACATGTGGCGTTTCATGATGCCTGCCCTTGTTCCGAACCGCCCTCCGGACTCAACGGTCTCCTAAGTTATCGCGGGTCTTTGACCCAGGCCTGCAGGGACATCAAAGTCTCCCCGTTGTGCAACATCCGGACCTTCAAAACGCCAGCGCTATTGTTTGAGCCAGCCTTGGTCACAACAACATCCACCGGATAGCTGAACTCAATCAACTTCGTGAATTCCGCTTTGAACAGGGCAAAATCGGCATCGGGCCGCGAACAGCTCGCGCGCACGGCTTGCCTCGCTGCCTCCACGAGGAGCATTCCCGGAACATGGTCGAGGGGATGGTCGAAGAAGATGGGGTGGGTTGGATCAACCCGCAGTGGCCAGGCGAAAGGGCGCTGGCTTTGCCCGAGCATCACGTTTCGCTGGGTAGCGTGCCCGACGTCGACGCAGTCAAGCAAGTCTCCGCCGTATTCTTCCGGCGCTGCAGGGACTGCTCCGCGAAGTCGCTGGTACGTCGCCGCATTCACAATGCGGGCGCTCGCGGCTCCCTCCCCTATGACCGCGCCGTCAATCGCAAACCGCGCAGAGACCGTCAGGGCTGATAGCCGTCCGGCACTGAGCTTCATGTCCTTGACGTTGAGCTCGACGGCGACTTGGGCGGGCACCATGGGATCCAGCGTCGCGGCTGCCACCGAGATCCTCATGTGTGGCATGAGCAACTTGTGCGCCAAGGGAACTCCACACAAGTGGCACAAGAAGATCACGGCTTGCCTCAACGTCTCAGCCATGAGCGCCGAATCCGGAGAATCATCCGGCGAACCATAGAAAACATGCCATCGCGGCCATTGCGCTCGGGCGACGAACCGTCGGGAACTTGATTGAACAAAGTGAGTCAAGAAGACTTCCGAAACGGAGCGCTTGTGCACCAGCTCCCGCCTGACGGAAGCCGCAAAGAGCGCCTCGTCGCGCATCGGGTCCCCCACTTCTCACAAATCCTTCAAGAGCAACCACCGCTGTTGCTCCGATCATCATTAAACGCCCAAATCTTATTGACATGAGACTCCGCGAAGGTCTCAATTGACATACCTACCAGTCGGTTTGTAGCTTAGGTGCATGGAGAACGGCGATACAGGCAGCACACCAAAAGGCGTGGCCACCCGGAACGAGATCCTTCGGGTTGCCGCGGAAGTCTTCGCGCGGAAGGGGTTCGAACAAACCCGAATGGATGACATCATTCGCGAAGTGGGACTCACAAAAGGCGCCATCTACTTCCATTTCTCCTCGAAGGCACAGTTGGCCCAGGCCGTCGTCGACGAGCAAAAGGCCCACTGGCTGAGTCGCGTCCAAGAGGAAATTCTCAGCAAGAACAATCCGATCGAAGAGTTGCGCGGTCTCGGGGAGTTCATGGTCAGGACGGTCCTGAGTGATTCTTCAGCGTGGGGCGTAGTGCACTTGGCCAATCAACTGGCCTCAGTGAAAGAGCACCCGGGCGGCCCATCTCCGCTGGCCGCATGGGTGGAACTCGTGGCCGGCATCCTGCAACGGGGCCGGGCAAGCGGCGTCTTGACTTTTTCAGGCGCTCCCAGCGACACCGCCACCGTCATCGTGGCCGCATTCGATGGCTTGAAGTCGGTAACCGACGCTCTTGATCCCCAGGATCTCAAGGCCTTCGAACGGCGCGCGACGGTTCTCTTGCAGCTCCTGGAGCAGCAATTCATTTCCAGCTAAGACCAACAGCACAGCTTAAGACGTCAGTTTAAGAGGAGAAGAAATGAACATCACCGCCAAAACAGCACTCATCACGGGAGCGTCTACCGGCATTGGAGCAGTCTTTGCGCGAAGGCTTGCCGCCGAAGGGGCACGTTTGGTGCTTGTTGCCCGCAGCCAGGACAAACTTGACGAAATAGCACGCGAACTCCGCGAACTCGGCACCGAAGTCACCGTTCTGGCCATGGACTTGAGCGTGCCGGACTCCGCCAAGGAGCTCCGCCTCGCCACGGAGGCCCTGGGACTCACGATAGACATCCTGGTCAACAACGCAGGTTTCGGAACCCATGGACAGGTCCTCCATGCCGACCCCGATCGCTACAGCGAGCAGATCCAGCTTAACTGTTCCACGCTGGTCGGAACCACCACGCGCTACTTGCCCGGCATGGTGGAGCGCGGATCGGGTGCCATCATCAACATCGCGAGCACAGCCGCGTTTCAGCCGGTACCCCACATGGCCGTTTACGGAGCGACGAAGGCGTTCGTTCTCTCCTTCACTCAAGCACTCTGGGCCGAGACGCAAGGCACGGGCGTGAAAGTCCTCGCCGTTTGCCCAGGCGCCACGGACACGCCATTCTTCGAAATCGCGGGCGAGGCGGCGGCTGCCGGTTCCATGCGAACTCCGGCCCAGGTGGTGGAAACGGCATTGTCCGCCATCAGGGCAAACAAGCCGAGTGTCGTGGATGGCCGGCTCAATTCCTTGGTTGCGCGGGTGGCCGTCAAGCTGCTCCCGGAGAAGCTGGTGATTGCGGCCGCGGGGCGAGCCGTGCGCCCGGCCAACTAGGCCTCAAAGCAGCCGGTTCAGCCTCCTTGGATGATTCCGATCTGGACTACGCCCGTATTGACCAGCGTTTTGGCCAAGTACACCACTTGGCCGGAGTGCTCCACGGTTTGGGTCAAGATCAACACGGGATCCGCAGCATCGAGCTCAAGGAGCTTGCCTCGCGCCACGCCCGGAGTGCCGGCAGCGATGTCGGTTTCTCCGGGGCCAAAGGCCGGGCCAACAGCCGTAATCAGGTTCGCCAACAGGGTGGACTCCTTCCCGGCGTCGTCCATAATGGCCCGCGCCGATTCAGGATCCCCGTCAATCAGGGCGCCCGTCCTCGCCACATGTTCCTGAATCAGGGCGATCGGTGAGCCATCGCGTTTGAGAACGCTCTCGAAGAACCAGGAAGCCTCGTCTTCCCGGATGCCGAGGGGTTCCGCAATGAAGACCGACGACGACGGGTGCAGAACGTGCTGCGTACGGCACACCTGGACACCGGAACCAGCCTCGCCCAGGATCTCCTCCATGGGCCTGATCCGCTCGAGGCCGACGCGCGGCAGCCGAGTAGCCACAAAACGCCCAATGCCGCGGCGGGACCGTACATAGCCGTCTTCTTCCAGGAGCATCAGGGCCTCACGGACCACTGTCCGGCTGACCTTCATGGCCGAACCCAGATCCGTTTCCGAAGGCAACAGCGAGGAAACGGGGAAGTGCCCTGCCCGGATCGCGTTCATGATGCGCGAGTAGACAGCAACACGGAGCGGGATGTTGGCCGAGGCATCCAGGGGTTCGGAAAGAACGGCTTCAGCACTGCGGTCCAAGGTGGCTCCCTTCGTTGATATTGAGAGTTTACGCGATGGGTATTCCAAGCTTGTATAACAAGCGTGTATGATGCACATATAAGCCGCCTAGTGCTCTGCGCCACACCTGCATCGAGCCGCCTCTCCAGCCGTTCTGTTTCAAACAAGGAAGTTTGTCCATGACAACCCAACCCCACACCCTTCCAGGGCTCCAGTCCCGGCGCAAAGCAGCCCGGGTGCCTGTCCTCATCGCCACGCTCATCCTCTCGATCCTCAGCTACCAGCTCAACGCCAGCCTGTTCTCGGCTGCGCTGCCGGCTATGGCTGCCCACTTCCACGAATCCACGGAAAACGTAGCCAAGGTCCAATCGCTGTTCTTCCTGACGGGGGCAGTCGCTGGGCATGGCGTTCTCCCGCTGGAGCGACTTCCTGGGACGCCGCCGCACGCTGCTGATCGTCCTTACCCTGATGTTGGGCGGTACGGTCACGTGCCTGCTGGCACCGAACCTTACCGTTCTCCTTCTCGGCAGAATCCTGCAAAGCGCCACGAGCGCCACGTTCACCATTTCCTTCCTGCTGTTGTCGGAGCGGTTCAGCAAACGCCTCTTCGGCATATCGGTCGGCGTTATCTCTGCGGTCAACGGCGGGATCGGCGGACTCGATGGCTTCCTGGGAGGTTTCATCACGGACACCATCGGCTGGCAGTTCCTCTTCGTCTTGGTCCTCGGTGTGGGCGTGCTGGCGCTCGTGCTGGTCGCCGTCGTCGTCCCCAAGAGATCCGCCCGCACGAGGGAAGGGCGCATGGACTGGTGGGGCGCCTGCACCCTGAGCACGTTCCTGATTCTGCTGAGCAACTTGATCGGGCAGGCTTCCACCTCGGGATGGGGAGACGCCTGGACGCTTGGCTATCTCGCTGGCGCCGTGGTTGCTGGGCTGGCGTTTGTGGCCGTGGAAAAGCGAGTTGCCCGCCCCTTGATCGCGATCGAGCAATTGCGATCCCGCCAGGTATGGCCCGTTTTGGCCAGCACCGTCCTCACGCTTGCCGGCATCTTCTCGGCGCTGAACTTCACCGTGATCCTCCTGAGCCAAGACGCAAAAGCCGGATACGGACTGTCCGCGTCCATGTCAGCACTCCTGTACCTGACGCCCACCGCCTTCGTGGGCGTGCTCACCGCCGTGTTCTCCGGCTGGTTCGCGCAGCGCATCGGCTGGTTCAAAGCGCTGCGGATCAGCAGTGGGCTGATCGTCGTGGTAGCGGTCGCGGTCGCAATCTTCGCGGCAGACCGATGGATGGTTTTCGCCCTGCTGATCATCATGGGAATCCTCTACCTCGGCCAGTTCCAGAGCACCGTCAGCGGCATCGCAGTGCTGAATTCACCCAAATCGGCGCCGGGATCCGTGCCCGCCTCAATGGAGCGTGCTTTGGAATCGGAGCCAGCGTGGGTATCGCCGTCGTCGCACCGGCCGTCGCCGCCGGAACCATCGCCGGCTACCAAACTGCCCTGTGGATCTCGGCTGGCTTTGCCCTCGCAGCCTTTGCTGCTTCCCTCATCCTCCGGCCCGTTCCTGCGAGCGCCGGGGCGGTTCCCGCCGTCGTCGTCGCTCATTCCTAAGTCCGCCTCACCCCTTACCAAGGAGCAGCATGTCCATCACCACACCGCAGCCGTTCTATCTTGATTGCGATACCGGCATTGACGATTCCCTCGCAATCGCCTATCTCCTGGCGAGCCCGGAAGTGGATCTTGCCGGAATCGGGACCATCAGCGGCAACGTCAGCGCCGCGATCGGCGCCACGAACACCCTGAACTTGCTTCACGCCGCCGGCCGGGCCGGGATTCCGGTCGCTGTGGGGGCTCACGATCCGCTGATCGGAAAGTTCGACGGCGGCGCGCCGCACGTACACGGCAACAACGGCATCGGCGGGGCAACCTTGAGCGAGTCCGCGCATACCGTTGAAGCAGAGTCCGCAGCGGAAATGCTCGTGCGGCTCGCCCACGAATATCCGGGCGAATTGCGTGTGATCGCGGTAGGTCCGCTCACCAACCTGGCCCTCGCGCTGCAGTTGGACCCGGAGCTCCCGGCACTCGTCCGCGACGTCACTGTGATGGGCGGAGCGGCCTTTGTGCCGGGCAACATCAGTCCCGTTGCCGAGGCGAACATCTTCAATGACCCCGAGGCAGCCGCCGCGGTGATGGATGCCGGCTGGCCGGTCACCCTGGTTCCCTTGGACGTGACCATGAACCACCGCTTTGACGAGACCCATCGGGGCGCCCTGGCGGCCGCAGGCCATCCTGTGGCCAGCGCCTTGTCCGACATGCTTGTCCAGTACTTCGCTTTCTACAACACGATTTTCGGCGAGCACTGTGCCGCCCTCCACGATCCGCTCGCGGCGGCCATCGCGGTGGGTGCCCTTGAACTTGACGACGCTCCGCGCGTTGGAATTTCAGTGGATACCAGCGCGGGCGCGGATCGCGGCAAAACCCACTGTGAACGGTACGACGGCGGAACCCCCACCGGTCGGGAGCTACCGGACCGTGTGTCCCGAGTCGCGTCCTCGCCGGATGTACCGTCGCGGGATGCATCGTCGCGGGTTGTGCTGTCCGTGAAGGGCGACGCTGCCGCGCACCTTCTGGGACGAATCCTGACCCTGCCATCCCGCACCAACTGAAAGACAACGCATGACCATCTCAACCACACTGACTATCATCGGCAGCCTTAATGTCGATCTGACGTGCCGCGTCCACCGGCTGCCCTCCCCCGGTGAAACCACCGGGGGAGGCTCCCTCACGCGGCAGCCCGGCGGAAAGGGAGGCAACCAGGCCGCAGCTGCTGCTCGGCTTGCCGGTGCTGCCCGTATGGTGGGCGCCGTGGGCAGGGACTCGGATGGCCGCCTTCTCACGGAGGCCCTGGAGCTGGTGGGGGTCGACGTTTCCGCGGTGAAGCAGGTTTCCGAACCGACCGGCACGGCGTTGATCGTGATCGACAGCGACGGTGAAAACCAAATCGCCGTCGCCTCTGGGGCCAATGCCTTTGTTTCCCTGGATCGCGCCGGGCTTTCCGACGGCGGACCCGTGCTGGCTCAGCTGGAGATCGCCGTCGAGACGGTGACGGAAGCCGCGCGCCGCACCACCGGATTCTTTGCCCTCAATGCGGCCCCCGCCCGGGAATTGCCGGCCGAGCTCCTTGAACGGTGTGACCTGGTGATCGTCAACGAGTCCGAGTACCAGCTCATCCCCGAACTTCGGAACGCCAAGCGGGTCGCGGTGACGTACGGATCGGGCGGGGCCAGCATGTACGCGCACGGCGTGCGGACGGCACACGCTCCCGCGCAAAAGGCACGGGTCGTGAATAGCGTGGGCGCCGGCGACTCTTTCTGCGCGGCACTGGTGCTGGCCCTGGCGTCGGGGTTGGATGAGGAAAGCAGCCTGGCAGCGGCGTGCGCGGTGGGGGCCGCCGCCGTCGCCAGCGAACTTTCGCAACCGGAGTTCGCGCGGCTGGAACACTACCTCGACGGGCGCGCGCTCCAAGGCGCCTAGTGTTTTGGTGAACTAGTGTTTTAGCGAACCAGTGCTTTGGCGAACTAGTGCTTTAGCGAACCGCGGGCCGCACCCACGATGCCTTCCACTGCGCGGGCCAGGTGCGTACCGCGGTCGCTGACGCCGTCCCAGCGCACCAGTGCCTGGGCGTTCAGGCCGTCAATCATGCCCAGGATCTGCCATGCGACGGATGGGGCGTCGAAAGTATCGAACTCCCCTGCCGCAATCCCTGATTCCACCACGCGCTGCACCACGGCCTGCCAGGCATCCATTTGTTCACGGACACAGACCGCGAGCGCCTCGTTCCGGCGCCCCAGCGTCCACGCTTCCACCCAGATGGCCGTGACGTCGAGACGGCTGCCATCCATCAGCGTCCCAAGCAGCATCCCTAGCCGCTCCAAAGGGGTCGGCAGCAGATCCAGAAGGCCCGAGACTTCCTCGGTTTCCGCAGCCACGATTCCCGAAAAGATGCCCGCCACGAGCGCATCAACATTCGGCTGGTAATGCGCGACGAGGCCCGAGGCTACCCCCACCCGCGCCGCCACGTTGCGCAGCGTAATAGCCGAAAGCCCCTGCTCAAGGGCTATTTCCTTGGCGGCTTCGGCTATTTCGGCAGAGCGTTCCGCAGGCCTCTTCCGCGCAGCGCGTTTCTGTATGGTGCTTGACATCACACAACAGTCTAAAGTAACTTTCTTCTTATTGATCGTGTGATCAATAAGAAATCTGAACACCAAGAAACTTGCCGCTCGCGGCTTCTACCTCACAACACCGAGGAGTCTTCCATGGCCTGGAGAATGCCAGCCGAAACTGCCCGCCACGATCGCACCTGGATGGCGTTCCCCCGCACCGGCGTGACCCTTGGCGACGATACCGCCTCCGCAGAAGAGGCCTACGCTGCCTGGACCGCCGTCGCCCACGCGGTGTCCGAGTTCGAACCCGTCACCATGGTGGTCGACCCCAGTGAGCGGGACCGGGCCAAGCGCATGCTCGCCTCCGGGATCGAACAGCTCGAGGCACCTCTCGACGAATACTGGATGCGCGACGTCGGACCGACTTTTGTGGTGGACGACGAACGTCCCGGTGTGCTGGGTGCAGTCGACTGGATTTTCAACGGCTGGGGCGCGCCCGCTTGGTCCGAATGGCAGAAGAGTGCCGGGATGGCCCGCTTTGTCGCCGAGAGTTCCGGGGCGGAGGTGGTGACTTCCTTGCTGGTCAACGAAGGCGGCGCCATCCATATCGACGGTGAAGGCACTGTCCTGGTCACCGAAACCGTGCAGCTGGATCCGCGCAGGAACCCGCACGCGGACAAAGCGCGCGTCGAAGCCGAGCTGTTCCGCACGCTCGGCACCACGCACACCGTGTGGGTACCCCGTGGACTCACCCGCGACTACGAAGACTTCGGCACCCGCGGCCACATCGACATGGTTGCCACCTTGCCATCCCCCGGCCGGATCTTGTTGCACTCGCAGACCAATCCCGAACACCCTGATTTCGAGGTCAGCCGCGTTCTGCACAGCTTCTTCGAAACCCAGAAAGATGCAAGCGGCAAACCGTTCGAGATCATTTCGCTGCCCGCACCCGAGACCCTGCGCGACGAAGAAGGCTTCGTCGATTGGAGCTACGTGAACCACCTGGTGGTCAATGGCGGCGTGATCGCTTGCGGGTATGGCGAAGAGCGGGCCGATGCCCTGGCCGCGGAAATGCTCGCCGAGGCCTACCCGGGCCGACGCGTCGTCACCGTGGATGCCCGTCCCATCCTGGCCCGTGGCGGTGGAATCCACTGCATCACCCAGCAGCAGCCCACGCTTGACGGGCAGGTTGCGCGATGAGCCGCTTCGACGTCGTCGAGGCCTCCATCTCGCAGCTGCGGGAAGCGCTGGACTCCGGGCAGGTGACCAGCGAGGAACTCACGCAGGCCTACCTTGACCGCATCGAAGCCTTCGACCGCAACGGCATCAAGCTGAACGCCTTGGTGGTGATGAATCCAGAGGCGCTCCCGGATGCCCGGGCCTCCGACCAGCGCCGGGCGGCAGGCAACACCCTGGGGCCCCTCGACGGCATTCCCTACACCGCCAAGGACAGCTACCTGGCCAAAGGGCTCACCGCGGCGGCAGGCTCCCCTGCTTTCAAAAACCTTGTTGCCCAACGTGACGCCTTCACCATCGAACGGCTCCGTGCGGCCGGTGCCGTTCTCATCGGACTGACCAACATGCCTCCCATGGCAAACGGCGGCATGCAACGAGGCGTCTATGGTCGCGCCGAGAGCCCGTACAACGGCGATTTCCTCACTGCGGCATTCGGTTCCGGGTCCTCCAACGGTTCGGGAACCGCAACCGCAGCAAGCTTCGGCGCGTTCGGGCTGGGCGAGGAGACGTGGTCCAGCGGGCGCGCCCCGGCGTCGAACAATGCTTTGTGCGCCTACACGCCCTCCCGCGGCGTCATTTCGGTGCGCGGCAACTGGCCGCTCGTTCCCACCATGGACGTCGTGGTGCCCCACACCCGGTCCATGGCCGACCTCCTGGAACTGCTTGACGTCATTGTTGCCGACGACGCCGAAACCCGCGGCGACTTCTGGCGCGTGCAGCCGTGGGTTGAGATCCCCGCGGCGTCCTTGGTCCGTCCGGATTCCTATCCGGCCTTAGCGCCATCAGACCACGACGGCGCGCGCCGGGCTTTGAAGGGCAAGCGCTTCGGGGTGCCGCGCATGTACATCAACGCGGACCCCGACGCCGGCACCAGCGAAACCCCGGGCATCGGCGGACCAACCGGTCAACGGATCCAGACCCGCGATTCCGTGATCGAACTATGGGAAGCCGCGCGGCGGGATCTCGAGGCCGCAGGCGCCGAGGTGGTATTGGTGGACTTCCCGGCTGTCTCCAACTACGAAGGCGACCGCCCTGGCGCACCGACCATCGCAACCCGCGGACTGGTCAGCCCGGAATACCTGAAACGGGAAATAGTGGATCTCTCAGCGTGGGCCTGGGACGACTTCCTCGCGGCAAATGGGGATCCTGCGCTCAGCAGCCTGACCGACGTCAAAGGGGCGGACATTTTCCCGCACCCCGAAGGAGCGCTGCCGGACCGCTATGACGGTTTCGACGACGAGATCGCCGGCTATCCTGAACACCTCCGCGCGCACCGTGTTTCCTCCGTTGCCGAAATCCCCCATCTCGGGGAAGGCCTCCGCGGCCTCGAAGAAACCCGTCGGCTGGACCTCGAGGAATGGATGGACCACCTCGAACTGGACGCAGTCGTCTTTCCCGCTGCGGCCGACGTCGGACCGGCCGACATGGATACCAACGAAGCCTCAGCCGAGCTCGGCTGGCGTAACGGAACCTGGGTGGCAAACGGCAATCTGGTCCCGCGGCACCTGGGGATCCCGACCGTCACGGTACCGATGGGCACCATGACGGATATCGGTATGCCAGTGGGACTCACGTTCGCGGGGCGCGCCTACGACGACACCGCCCTGTTGGCGCTGGCTGCCGCCTTCGAAGCGACAGGAACGCGCCGCACCGCTCCGCCGCGCACACCCCGCCTCGCCTGACCGCTCAGGTGGATTCGTCGTCGAACGGGGCCTTCTGCCCGGCCGCCAACCGCACGGCCGGGCGGCCAGGAGGCGTCGCAGGAAGCGGCGTTTGGATGGAGGTGACAGGCTTCGGCAACGGATCCTCGTCCGCAAGGGCTTCGCGGATGATGCGTCGAGGATCATATTGGCGTGGATCCATCTTCTGCCAATCGATGTCCTCGAATTCCGGGCCGAGCTCTTCACGGAGCTTTTCCTGCGCGTTGGAAGCCATGCGCCGCAGTTCGCGGATGAGTCGGCCGAGCTTCCTGGCATACTCGGGAAGCTTCGTTGGTCCCAGGACCAAAACCGCAATGATCAGGAGAAGGGCTACCTTCTCGACCGAAATGTCGATCATGGCTCCATTCTAAAGCTGACGGCTGGCCATCCGGGGACGGCGCTCACTATGAGATCGCGTAGAACGCGACGGCAAGTCCGGCAGCCATGAGCGCCTCGCGGACCCCTTTCAACCGAGGCACAGCGTGCCTCTTGCTCTCGGCCGGCATGGCAAAGGTGCCCAACAACCATCCCGTGGCTGCGAAGAGCATGAGGATCGCGCCCATGATGTCAACCAGGATGACCCCCAACTGATGTCCGGGATGATCCGACACCGTTCCAGCCCCACTTGATGCGGAAATCAGCACCCAGCCTGAAAGGGCCGACGTGGCGGCGCCATATATCGCTGGCCATCGCCCGGTCTGGCCGGGTCCTTTTCCTGGTACACGATTCTCGTGGCGAACGTCACGAAGACAATGCCGATTGCCACTCCGAGCGGTACCACGGCGTAGGGCGCCCAACCGAGCCCTACCACCAGCATGATTGCGGCCAAGACCGCTGAGGCAGCCGCATCAATCCGGGCAGGCATGCTTTTGGCCCGGAACATGGCTCCGAACCCCGACACCGCCGCGGCCCCGAAACACAGCACCAGAGCGCCCACAACAAACCAACCTCGGAACATACCTTGCAATCCTCCTGCGCACTTCTCGTTGAATCCCACCCGCAGTCATATCACTCCCTCATGGGAGAAAGCTGCGTGCGTAGTGCAGCAGCTCAGGTGCGGAACAGCAACGCCATCACGCCCGAACGGACAATAATGGTGCTCCCCAGCGCGATGTACACCACCGGGATAACCCAGTGCCCGGCCCGGCGGCAAAGAGCCCCTACTTTCGGGTGCGCGGTCAGCCAATAGCCAGCGGCGCACCACACCGCCACCATGACGGCAAAAGTCAGTCCCGTCGTGGCTGCAGCAATCGGTCCCAAAGAGTGAAAGAGCGGTATGTACACGGAAATGTTGTCGCCACCGTTCGCTACCGTCACGGCGACAACCACGGGCAACGTCAGCGAGCGCGGCCTCGGAGGGTCTCCTGACGGACGGGCAAGCTTGATCAGTGCATAGCCGCCCAGACAGGGGTACCAGACCGAGCAAACCCACCCATTCGATGGGGACCGGACTGAGGGCCCAGGCCGCAGCAGCCGCCACCACAGTCAACACCCCAATTCCGATGAACTGGCCTACCCAGATTCTCCAGAGACCGGGCACCACACGTGTCCTAGCAGCGAGGAAGAGGACCGACAAGACCAGCAGGTCATCAAGGTTTGTCGCAACAAAGGCGCCAGCCGCTGTGAGTACGGTGCCGCCCAGATCTTCCATCGCTCCTGACACTACCGTTCCGGAGCACGCCATTGCAGCATCAGACGATGGACACCGCTACCACCGCCGAGGGAGCTACCCCGGTGATTCATTGGGAGTCTTGACGTGCCCAAAGAGTCACAGTTTGTGCACAGCAGGACGAAAGTAGTCCGACAGGGTTCCATCTGAGGATAAAAACAGCTTCGAAAGCCGGAGTGGAACCAGCAAGGAGAAAAACTGTGAACAACGTCCGGAAAATCGCGGCAGGTGCCACCCTGATCGGCGCCCTCATCGGCGGCGGAGCCCTCACCACCATGGCACTGCCTGCCAACGCAGCAACCACCCCTTCCCCGTCCGCCACATCAACGGCATCGGCCAATGCCAGCCACGCAAACGAAACGGACCTCACCGGCGACATTGCTGCCAAGGTCAAGGCTGCGGTCCATGGCCGCGAACGCCGGCGCGACCGTCGAGAACATGACCACCGAGGGCGACGGCAGTGCAGCGTACGAAGCCCACATCACCAAAACCGACGGCACCCACACGACCGTCAAGCTCGACGCCAACTACACCATCACCGCCACCGAAGCCGGCGGACAAGGCGGCCACGGCCACGGGAACGAAACCGCTCTCACCGGTGACGCCGCGACCAAGGTCAAGGCTGCGGTCCTGGCCGCGAACGCCGGCGCGACCGTCGAGAACATGACCACCGAGGGCGACGGCAGTGCAGCGTACGAAGCCCACATCACCAAAACCGACGGCACCCACACGACCGTCAAGCTCGACGCCAACTACACCATCACCGCCACCGAAGCCGGCGGACAAGGCGGCCACTAATCCTGTCGCACTCCTACGGGCGGGCGCCGCATTGCGGCGCCCGCCCGTAGACCTCTTCGCCGCCGACGCTGGCCATTGGACGCCGCGGCCCCGCCGGATCCGCCTCACCCAGCAGTCGCCGGAACATCCGCCCTTAGGAGGGCCCTGATGATCGTCTACCGCCCCGTCGCCTCGCTGACCACCAGTCTCGACCGGCAGGAGCCGGCCGTGAGCATCGCGGCACCCGCGCAGACGATGCGCCGAACAGCGCGGCTTCAATCAAGCGACAAATCCCCGGTGTGGTCCTGGCTCCAACGCGCTTTGTCCGTCACGGTCATCGCGGCTGCCGTCATCACGGGTGTGCAGCTCGGGGTGAACGCGCCAGCCGTCTCACCCGTGCAGCCGGCCACCGTCCCTGGTGCATCAACCACGAACAGCTCCACCGCACTTGCCGCACCCAACCAACAGGCACTCCCCGCGGCCGGTAGAAACGGGCCGGGCCACGGCCACGACAAGGGAGGCCGCTGAGCAATACCGAGCAAGACAACAAATAGGCGATCGCAGCCGCCTGCCCACATCGAAGAAGGAAGACGATGCCACTATCAGCCCCGCGTCAACGGGACAGACCCACACGATCGGGTGCGGCCGCTGAGACAGCTGCCCAGACCGTCACCCCGGCGGTGATGCTCTGGCTGATCACGGCCGGGGCCATCGCGGTCACCGCGTTGGCCGGCATCAGCGCTCCCCTACCGCTGCGGCTCAACCTGCCCCTGATGGCGCACACCTCAGGCCTGCTCGCCGGATACGGCGTCACCGTCATGGTGGCCCTGATGTCCCGCGCCCCTGCCCTGGAACGAGGAGTCGGTGCGGACCGGCTGGCCCGATGGCACGCCAAGGGCGGCAGAACCATTATTTGCCTGATCCTCATCCACGGCGTCGCCGCGACCGCCGCCTGGGCAATGGCCCGAGGCACCTCGGCGTGGGCCGCAACCGTGGACGTCCTGACCGTGCCGGGACTTATCGCGGCCACCGTGGGAACGCTGATCTTTCTCGCCGTCGGAGCTATCTCGGCCCAAAGCGTGCGCCGACGGCTAAGCTACGAGGCACCTGGCACGTCCTTCACCTGCTGACCTATCTGGCGATCGCATTGTCCTTCTCCCACGAACTGGCGGGCCCCGGCAGCCTGGCCGGCCTCCCGTTGGTTCAGGTGGCATGGAGCCTGCTCTACACATTCAGCTTCGGACTGGTACTGCGGTACCGGGTTCTTGCCCCGCTTACACAGCTATGGCGCCACCGGCTGCGTGTCGATCACGTAGTCGATGAGGGCGCCGGGGTGGTCAGCATCATCCTTCGCGGCCGTCACCTCAACGAACTCAACGCCGAATCCGGACAATTCTTCCGCTGGAGATTCCTGACCAGTGCCACGTGGCGGTTCTCCCACCCCTTCTCACTCTCGGCCGCGCCCCACCAGCAGTTCCTGCGGATAACCGTCAAAGCGATCGGCGGCGGAACCCGAATGATCCACTCCGTGCGGCCAGGGACAAGAGTCCTCGCCGCCGGCCCCTACGGCGCCATGACCAAAGAACGGCGCCAAGGCCGGGGAGTCCTCCTGATCGGCGGCGGCGTAGGCATCACGCCGATGCGCGCCCTCTTCGAGACACTGCCCGTCGACGGACGAGAACTGACCCTGCTATACCGAGCCTCCTCGGCAGAGGAGATACTCTTCCGCGACGAGCTCGAACACATCGCCCGGCACCGCGGAGCACAACTGATCTTCCTGACCGGACCCTCGTCCGACCCGCGGAACGCGATCACCGCCCAAAGCCTGATAACCATGGTCCCGGACCTTGCAGCCAGAGACGTCTACATCTGCGCATCCCCCCGGTTCTCCGCCGCCGCGAGAACAGCCCTGACGCGGGCCGGACTGCCGCGCCGGCAACTCCACCAGGAGGAATTCAACTTCTAGCTATCGCGCCCGTCGGACCTTCTATCGAGTTCGGACAGCACGCGCCGGTCAAACTCGATGTCGAGGGTGAGGGAAAGACTATGCGCGCCGGGGCCGCCCACCTGACGGTGGGCGGCCCCGCACGATGATCAGTGGTCTGCGATCACTCGCTCGGTACGATGCCTAGCTGCTGGAGGACTTTCACGCCGTCGTCGAGGCCGATTTCTTCGACGATGAGGCCGTCAACGACCTTGAGAACGGTCGTTCCGGTGAACCGCATCGTCCTACCCGAGGCCGCCTGGACAGAACCGATGGGCAGGTCGGTGAAGTCGACTTCGCCAGTGTGGGTGCCGCCGCCTTCCCACTGCCCGACGACGTAGTCGCCCTCAGCGATCAAGTCGGCGGTGCCCCAGAACTTCAGGTCCGGGAACGCCACGCGGAAGCGAGTCGCGAAGTCGCGGATTGCATCACGACCGGTCATCGGCTCGTGCAGCGAATAGTGGAACCTGATGTCCGGGGCGGCGAGCTCGTCGATGACGGCGGGGTTGAAGTTCTCGCCCCAGAACTCGGTGAACCAGCGCCCGACGACCGCCTTGTTCTCTTCGATCGACACGGTGATCTCCTTCTCTCGTGGTGATCGGCGGACCCGTTGGCCTCCGATGCCTTGAAGACGTTGTGGCTGCGAGGAGTGTGAGATCCGTTTTAGAGGTCTTTGCGGCACGATTCATCCTTCCCCTTCGCAGCCTTCCACGCCTGGTACTTGTCCCTGCAACAGGACCAGCACGGGCGGTAGCCGGCCACAATAGCGGTGGACTCGTCCACGAAGAACACGCGGTTCTTCACGTACACGCCCTTCGCGATCGCCCGCAGCGCGGCCGGACAGTCCATCCGGCCATAGATTCTGTTCCCACGGTGTCCGCCCCACGTGCCCTTGACGGGCGAGGAGTAGCTACGGCCATCGGGGCCGGTGAGCGTGTAGGCCCTCTGATCGCTCATACCGCGTCATGGAAGACGAGGGCGAGCGTGTGCCGCTCACCCGAGCGGATCGCCGAGACCCCGTGCCGCACCGGAGCCGCGGACCAGCCACGGGCCGACTGCACGGGCCGGTCGCGCGTGGTGAACACGTAACCGTGCCCGTGCGGCAGCAAGGTCGCGGTGCCGCGCGACTGCGCCCTGGGCCGCTGCTCAAGCAACAGGAACTCGCCGCCCGTGTGATCCAGGCCCGGCTCGTTCAGGTTGACCACGACCTGAAGCGGGAACACGAGGTCGCCGTAGAGGTCGCGGTGCAGCGCGTTCCAGTCCTTTTCGCCGTACTTGAGCAGGATCGCGGTCGACTTCGTCTGGCCCGCTTCGTGGCACATGTCCAGCCACTCGTCCAGCGTGTCCGGCCACGGCGTCTCGCGGCCCAGCTTGGTCCACCAGTCACGGGCGATCGGCAACAGCCTCGGGTAAAGCGCCTGCTTGAGTTGTTCGATCGGTTCCGGGTACGGGGTCCGGAAGTACCGGTACTCGCCTTCTCCGAAACGATACCGCCCCATGTTGATCGTGCTGCGGAACAAGCCGTCGCTGCCGTAGTGTTTCCGGAATTCCGCCGTCTCCTCGGGGGTGAGGAGCTGCGGGAGGAGCGCCCCGCCGTACTCGTTCACCTCCTCGGTCACGGCGGCCCAGTCGGCCGACTCGACGCGCTCGCGCCACGGGTTGGCCGGCAGCCTGTTCTTCGTGGTGTTCATGCTGCGGCCTCCAGCTCGAGCAGGGCGGCCTTGACGTCAAGGCCACCGATGTAGCCGCCGAGCGTTCCGTCATTGCGCAGAACCCGGTGACAGGGCACCACGACTGGGAGGGGGTTGGTTGCGCAGGCGGTGCCGACGGCGCGGACGGCTTTCGGGTTGCCGACCATCTCGGCCATCTCCTTGTAGCTGCGGGTCTGGCCGTAGCCGATTTCGGGCAAGTGTCGCTGCACGAGCTGGCGGAAACCCTTCGACAGGGACAGAGTCCAGGTCGAGGTCGAAGGCCTTCCGCTTGTACGCGAAGTACTCGTCGAGCTCGCGGGCAGCGGTGTCTAGCCGCTTGGGGGCCCGCAGAACCCGGGGGCTGATCTTCGCGGCCAGGTTTTCCAGCACTAGGTCGTGGTCCTCCTTGGCGAAGGCCACGCGGACCAGTCCTCTTGGCGTGGTCGCGAGCAGCAGCTTCCCGACCGGGCTGTCGATGATCCGGTACGCGACGTCGAGCAGCCCCTCGGCCTGGGCCCCCGCCTCCAGTCGGCGGTGCAGTTCCGCCAGTTTCTCGGCACCGATGGGCGCTGCCAGCGCCGCGAGGACATGCTCATCACGGTTCTCGCTCATAGTTGTGCTCCTTTCGTGATCGCGCCCGGATAGTTCCTCCGGAGGTTCTTCATCCCGTCTGCCGCCGCTCTCCGGGCCGCGTCGACGGACCCGCCGAGGATAGCCGCGATCTGCGCGTGCGACATCCCGGCGACATACCGGTACGTGATGGCCAGCCGCTGCTTCTCGGGCAACCGGCCCACCTGGCCCCACAAGTCGGCGTCACCGTCCCCGGGGATCCCGAGCTCAGTGGGTGCCTCGGGGAGCTCCTCGACCGGCAGCGGGTTCCGCTTCGCAGCCCGGTGGACGTCGATCGCCTTCCGGCGAGCGATCGTCACCAGCCACGCCCCGACGTTCGCCGTCTCCGGGAGACCCGGGTATGCGCGCATCGCTGCCAGGAAAGTCTCCGACCATGCGTCGTCCGCGTCCTGCACACCCAGCAGGGAGCGGCACACACGCAAGACGGTCGTCCCGTGCGTCTGCACCACTAATTCGAAAGGCTGTTTCACGTCCATCACATTGAAGACGATCGAAGTGGGCATTCCGTGAGACCGAACATTGAAACAGCCGCGACACGAGCAGAGTTGAAGCGAGGCTGTCATGAATTCGGTTAATGAGAATGATTATTGATAGCATCAATAATCATTCTCGTTCATCGCCCCCTACCCGGAAGTTCCCCATGCACCCTGCCCTTCTGGTTCAAGACTTGAGGGTGTCCCTCCGGGGACGCACCCTGATTGACGGAGTCAGCTTCGCTATTGAGCCGGGTCAAAGAGTGGCTCTTCTCGGAGCCTCGGGTTCAGGCAAGTCCTTGACCGCGGCAGCCCTTCTGGGACAGCTTCCAACCGCGATGAGTGCTTCCGGGCGGTTGCAGATCAACGGGGTGGATGTGCCGTTGTCCAAGAGGCGAGGCAGCCGCGCGGGGATCACCACCATCCATCAGGACCCGATGTCCGCGCTCAATCCCTTGGTACGCCTGGGCAAACAGCTCGAGATCCCGCTACGGCATGCCGGCCTTTCGGCCTCCTTGGCACGGACACAGGCACGTGAGCTGCTCACATCGGTGGGAATAGAAGAAGCCGGACGGACCATGGAGAGTTTCAGCGGCGAACTGTCGGGCGGCCAGCTGCAACGGGTCTGCATCGCTCTCGCCCTGGCCTGCCGTAGCACCGTCTTGGTGGCGGATGAACCCACCACCGCACTGGACATGGTCAGCCAGGCCAAGGTCCTGGATGCCTTGTCTTTGCATTCGGAATCCGTGCATTCGGAATCCCTGCATTCGGAATCCGCGCAGTCCGCGGCCGCGCATTCCAGATCCGCCGGCGCGATGTTGTTCATTACGCATGACCTCGCTGTGGCTGCGGCCTTTTGCCCCCAGGCACTGGTTCTGGGTTCCGGCCGGATCGTCGAGGAGGGATCGATGCGGTCGCTGGTAGAGCGGCCCACGCACCATTACACAAAGCAGCTGGTGGAAGCCGCCCATCTCGGCTTCGATTCTCTTCCCCGGGAAGCCACCGCATGAATGCGGTACTGAGCGCCGGCAACCTGGGTCTCACCTACCCCGGCAGAGGGCTCCTGAAGCAACGGTTAGCCCGGCCCGCATTGCAGAACGTTTCCCTCAGCATTGCCAGTGGAGACAGCATCGGCCTGGTGGGTGGCTCCGGCGCCGGAAAATCGACGCTCCTGCGGATCTTGCTTGCTTTGGAGAAGCCGAATGCCGGAACTGTCACGTTCAACGACACCCCGGTGGTGCCCGGTCCGGCCCCGTCATTGAGGTGGTACCGCCGTGCGGTGCAATACATCCCACAGAATCCGGCGGCGAGCCTTGACCCGGGCATGAACGTGGAGCGTCTTCTCCTGGAACCCCTGAGGCAATTGCGCATTGACGGAGACCACCGCGAGATGATCCTGAATGCCCTGCAACGGGTCGATCTCGATCCGGGCATGCTGACGCGCCGGCCGCGAGAACTTTCCGGTGGGCAAAACCAACGCGTGGCCATAGCACGGGCCTTGGTCCCCGCGCCGAGCATCCTCCTGGCCGATGAGCCGGTCAGCGGGCTCGATCTTCCCCTGAGGAACACGGTCCTGGACCTCATGGAGCATTTGGTCCATCGGGACGGGCTAGGGATCCTGTTTGTCTCGCACGACCTGGCCGCTGTCGCCCGCCTTTGCTCCCAGACCCTGATTCTCGCCGAGGGACGCATCGTGGAACGAGGACCCACCGCAGCCGTATACGCCACACCACAGACCCGCGAAGCCAAGGAGCTCGTAACCTCCATCCCCCGGCTGAACAGGTACAAGGAAAGCAGGTACAAGGAAAACAGGTACAAGGAAGAGGAAAAGCCATGAAGGCTGTGAACCCACGCGGGGAGCCCTCGTCCCGGCTCCTGCTGGCCAGCCAGCTCATCTTCAACCTCGGCTTCTACTCAGTTGTCCCCTTCTTGGCGGTTTCGATGCGCGAAGACTTTGGCATGGGGGCAATGGCCGTGGGAATCGTCCTCGGCGCCCGTACTTTCGCCCAGCAAGGATTGTTCCTCATGGGCGGTGCAGCCGCGGATCGTTGGGGCGCCCGCCCGGTGATGATCACCGGGTGCCTCACCAGAATCGTTGGCTACCTGACACTGCTCTGTGCCGCGGATTTCCCCCTTTTCCTCCTGGGAGCCGTGATCACAGGTGTAGGCGGCGCCCTCTTTTCACCCGCTTTGGAGAGCCTTGTGGGCGGAGCCGAAGAGCGACGCGCTTCCATTCAGCCCCACAAAACCACTCTCTTTACGCTGCTCGTCATTTTCGGAGAAATCGGGGCCGTGGCAGGTCCCCTCCTCGGTTCCATCCTGCTTCAGACCGGCTTCGACAGCGCCTTGCTCGCCGGTGCGGCCGTCTTTGCCGTGATGGCCGTGGTCTTCAACGCCTTCCTTCCAACGACAAAGGCGAGCGCCGTCAAAGCGTGCGCCGGGCACCCGCCAGCCGCACCGCCGTCGGACGCTTGGTCCTGGCGCAAGGAAAAGCGTTTCGTGGCATTCGCGGCTTTCTACAGCGTCAACCTCTTTGGCTACAACCAGCTCTACTTCGGGCTGCCCATCGAGCTGGAACGAAGCGACGCGGGTCTGGGTGCGTTTTCGGCGATTTTTGCCTACGCATCCATTGTGACCATCACCCTGCAGTGGCCCATCGCCAGGCTCATGAAGCGGAAGGGACCGGGCATTGCGCTCGCCGTGGGATTTGCCATTCAGGCTCTCGGGTTCGTGGCTGTCGCAGCCATGGCCGTGGTCCCACCGCCCGCCGTATTCCCTGCGCTGCCTGCGTTCGTGCTGGTCACCGCGCTCGCCCTCGGGCACATGTGCGTGGCACCCGTTGCCATGGATCTGGTCCTCGATTTTGCCTCAGGACGCCCCACCGGCGCCTACTACGGCCTGCTCGCCAGCTGCGGCGGAACGATGGTTCTCCTCGGCAATGTTGTCCTGGCCCCCCTCTATGAACACGCCGGCGCAGCATCCGCGGCCGCGGCGTTTCCGTGGCTGGTGTCGGCAACCTTCGCAATAGCCTCCGCAGCACTCATTCACCGCTTCCTTCCGGCCCCCGTCCGGGCCCCGCACCCGCACCAACTCCACCCCGTCTAAATCCACTCACACCCACTCCCACCACACGAAAGAAGGCACCCACCCATGGCTATTCCACGTCCAAAAGCAGTTGCCGGGATACTCATCTCCTCCGCAATGGCCGTCTCCCTTAGCGCTTGTTTCGCCCAAGGCAACACTCCGGCGGCCAGCAGCGCTGACTCCCGCATCAAAGTAGCCATGTTGCAGCCACCGCGTTCAGGGCTCACTCCCCTGAGCGACGATGCCTTTAAACTCTCACGGTGGAAGACCGCCGAGACATTGGTTGTCCTGGATGCCCTTGGCGATGCCCAGCCTTCGCTTTCAACAGCTTGGAAGCAACTGGACAGCAAGAACTGGCGCTTCGAACTCCGCGAGGGCGTGAAATTCCATGACGGCACGCTTCTGACGGCGGAGCAAGCGGCGGCATCGTTGACGGCGGCGTCCGCTGCTAAGCCCAAGCCGCGGATCCTCGACGGCGTCCAGCTGAGCGTCCGCACCGACGGCGGGAACGCCGTCGTCGTCACCACCCAGACGGACGACCCGCTGGTTCCGCAGCGGCTTTCCAGCCCCCAGCTTTCCATCTTTGCCACGTCCGCCTACAAGCCCGGCGGCGTCGTCAGCCCCATCAACGCCGGAACGGGTCCATATGTGCTTGCTTCCGCCGACGGCACCAGCTCGGCAACACTCAACCGCTTCACCGACTATTGGGGCGAAAAAGCGGCGAGCAGCGGCGTCGACGTCCAATACGTTCCCGACGGTACGGCGCGCGCAGCCGCGCTGAGGACCGGAACTGCCGACGTCGTGGAGGCCATTCCCGTGGGCCAGGTCGCCCAGATCAAAGCGGATTTGATACATGAAGTCCCCATGCCCAGGACCAATACCCTCTACCTGAACACCAAGGCGGGTCCTTTCGCGGATCCGTCGGTCCGGGCAGCGGCACGCACCACGGTCGAACGCGCCACCATTGTTGAGCGGGTCTACGAGGGACGGGCGGACGTCGCCGAAGGCCTCCTGGGACCGGCTCTCCCCTGGGCGGCCAAGGAACGGCAAAACACCTCATACATCGAAACCCTGAAGAAGCGGGCCGAAACGGCACCCGCCGCTGGCCGCCGCATCAAACTCGGCACGTTCACGGATCGGGCCGAGTTGCCTGAGGTTGCCGTGCAGCTTGAGCAGCAGCTCGAAGCCGCGGGCTTCATCGTGGAGCAGGAAGTCCGCGAGTACCAGCACATCGAGGCAGACGCGCTGGCCGGCAAGTTCGATGCCTTCATCCTGTCCCGCGCCACGGTCCTGGACTCCGGCGACCCCGTCGCCTACATGTTCAGCGACTTCTCCTGCAAAGGCTCGTTCAACATCTCCCAGTTCTGCGATCCGGAGGTGGATGCAGCCCTGAGCAAGGCCGCTGCCATCCCTGCGGGCCCGGAGCGCCGGGCGGCAATCGCCGCCGCCGAGGCACTGATCCTCTCGAAGGATGCTGCCGTGCCGCTGCTGCACGAACGCGTCATCCAGGGGAATCAGCCAGGTATCCACAACGTCGAACGTGATCCCCGCGAGCGCGCCCTGATCACCAGCAAGACAGAGATCACCAGCAAGACAGGAATCGCCGGCTGATGCCAGGCCCGGCGTTCATCAAAACCGCGGCTTCCCGGGCCGTTGCACTCTTCGCCATCATTGTGCTGATCGGCCTCTTGCCGTGGCTTTCGGGGCAAAGCCCCGAGTACACCATCCTGCGGGCCAGGTACGCCGACCGGGAAGCGACCGGTGAGACGCTGGGCTTGATCCGCGCGGAACTCGGACTCGATCGAGGACCGGTACACATCTTCCTCGACTGGGCCGGAAGCCTTTTGCGCGGGGATATGGGAAATTCCTGGATTACCAATACGCCTGTTGGCCCAGGCACTCTGGAAACCCTCGGAGTCTCGGTCACCCTGATGGCCTGCGCGGTGGCCGTTGCAGCGGTGGTGGCCACCGCGTTGTGCGTTCCTTCCGTGGTGCGCGGGCTGGCCGCCAACCCGGGCCGGGGTTCCGGCGTCGTGGCCGCGGCCATGACCGCCCTCCCCGAGTTCCTCCTGGCGGCGATGCTCCTTGTGGTCGGCGCCGTGTGGCTGGGTTGGTTCCCGCCCTATGGCTGGCAGGGCATGGACCACGCGGTGTTGCCGGCGCTTTCCCTTGGCCTGCCCGCCGGCGGGCTGATCGGGCGGCTGCTTTCGGACGCCATCAGCCTGGCTTTCGCAGAAAAATGGGTGGGCACCTGGGCCATGGCCGGAGCAAGCCGCGCGAGGCTCACCGCTGCGGTGTTCCGACGGGCCCTGCCATCCGTGATGGGCCAGATCGGGCTTGTCCTCATTGGCCTGACCGGCGGGGCTGTTGCCGTGGAGAAGGTCTTTGCGATTCCCGGTCTGGGCCGCGCAGTCCTGGGCGCGGCGAGCGCCCAGGACATACCCGCACTGCAGGCAGGAGTACTGGCCCTCCTCACGCTGGCCATCGTGGCAGGCTCCCTCAGCGCGGCGGCCCGGTACCTTCTGTTGGGAGCGGCGCTGCGCTCGGGGACAGTTCCGGTTCCGGACTCGCCGGGAAGATCACGACGGCGGGACGTCGCCGTTCCACTCGTTGCCGCGGGAGCGCTGCTGCTCATCGTCGTCGCAGGCTTGTTTCGCGATCCCTTCACCTCGGGCCATGCACGGCTTGCCGGCCCGGGCTTCGAGCTGCCTTTCGGGGCCGATGCCAGCGGACGGGACCTCCTTGCCAGGGTGGGGCATGGTGCTGTGTCCACTCTGGGAACGGCTTTGCTCGTGGTGCTGGCTTGCCTTGTGATCGGGATCGTCGCGGGGCTCTTCCCGCTCGCGGCCACCGGCCCCCTTGAAGTAGCCAACGCCGCTCCGCCTATCCTGGCCGGTCTGATCGTTGCCGCGATGACCGGTCCTTCTGCCGAAGGTGCGGCGATAGCCGTCACCCTGGTCAGTTGGGCACCCTTGGCCGCCCACGCAGCGGCGTTGGCACAGGAGGCCAGGGCACAGCCCCACGTGAAGATCCTTCCGGTCCTGGGCGTAGGACGGGTCCGCATCCTCTGGCGCTATATTCTCCCGGCCATCCTTGGCCCGGTGTTCAGGCATTCCATGCTCCGGATACCAGGAATCGCGCTCGCCTTGGCAGCCTTGGGATTCCTCGGCCTCGGCCCCCACCAGCCGTTGCCCGAGTGGGGCCTCATCCTCGCTGAGGGAATCAACTACGTGGAGCGTGCTCCTTGGGCCGTTGCCGCCCCGGCGTCGGCGTTGGTCCTCGCCTCGATCCTGGCCGTTTCCTTGTCGAGCGTGACATGGTCGCGGGAACATTCGAAGGGAAGCCCGGCGAGTAGCTCCAATTGACTCATTCGAATATATGTTCGAAAATTGAAGTATGTCTTCCCGCCTGTCTCCCGCTTCGCCAGCGTTGCTGCGCGATGACTTGCAGGCGAAAATCCACCTGATGCAGGGCAAGCGCGGCAGCGAACGCCCGCTGCCCGTGCTCCCCTCACTCAGCAGGCTTTTGCCGGGCGGATTGCGCCCGGGTGCGGCGTATTCCATCCAGGGGTCCATGTCGCTGGCCATGGCTTTGCTTGCCGGCCCTTCCCTCAATGGCTCTTGGTGCGGAGTAGCCGGCCTTCCCGATTTCGGGGTGGAGGCGGCCGTGGGTTTCGGCATCGCGCTTGATCGGCTGGTGCTGGTGCCTGACCCTGGGGCCAGCTGGTCACCGGTCATTGCTGCCATGGCGGACGTGCTCTCGGTGGTACTGGCGCGTGCTCCGGAAAGAGTCGCACCCGCCGAGGCTGCCCGCTTGGGTGCCAGGCTCCGGGAGCGGAGTGCTGTCCTTCTTGTCCTGGGACCATGGCCGCAGAGTGAAGCCGTCTTGCAAGTGAATGGATATGAGTGGTCGGGGCTCGGACAGGGCCATGGACATCTCTCCAAGCAGGAGCTCGAGCTCGAAGTCGCACTGCGGGGCAGTTCCCGCAGGGCCTCCGTGGATCTTGCGGACAGCGGCCCGGTAAATCTGTCCCGCCATCGGATGGGAGCATGATGCTGTTTCAGCTTGAAACCCCTGTGCGCGCGTTGGTGACCTGGTTCCCGGATTGGCCCCTTGTCGCCGCCCGCTTGGCAGATGCCCTGCCGCCTGATGTACCTGCGGCAGTCATAGGCCAAGGTGTCATTGCTGCTTGCTCCTCGGAAGCCCGGGCAGAGGGAGTGGTCCGGGGCTTGCGGCTGAGAGAAGCGCAGACCCGTTGTCCTGAGCTGGTGGTATGTGCCGTTGACCCTGTGCGGGATGCGAGGGAATTCGAACCCATGATCTCCTCGCTCGAGGAACGAACTCCCGGCGTAGAAGTGCTGCGCCCCGGCCTGTGCGCTATCCGGGCCAAGGGTGCCGCCCGATATTACGGCGGAGAGGAAGCGGCTGCCGGTGCCGTGCTTGAATCGGCGGACAGCCTCGGCGTGGAAGCCCGGGTGGGGATCGCTGATTCAGTGTTTGCCGCCGAGCAAGCAGCCCGGAGCACCAGCGAACTCTCCGCCGTTCTTGTGCTCCCGCCGGGTTCTTCCCGGGATTTCCTGGCTCCATTTCCGGTGGAAGTACTAGGCCAACCGAAGCTGGCTTCCTTGCTCAAACGCCTTGGCGTCCTCACTTTGGGGAATTTCGCCAATCTTCCCGCTGCAGATGTCAGGGCACGTTTCGGGGCTGCCGGAATCACTGCGCACGCACTGGCAAGCGGACAGGATCCGCGCAAGGTGATCCCCCGGACTCCCCCGCGGAAACTGGATCAACGGGCGGAATTCGAACCCGGCCTGGACCGGGTTGACCAACTCGCCTTCCAGCTCCGGGCCAAGGCAGACGCCCTCGTGGCCGGGGTGCAGATGGAAGGCTTGGTCTGCACGGAGCTGAGGGTTCTGATCACGGACGAAGCAGGGAGCCGCTCCGAGCGGACATGGGGCCACCCCCGCCACTTCACGGCCAGCGACGTCGTGGACAGGGTGCGCTGGCAGCTTCAGTCACAGCCCGTTGCCCAAGCCAACGATAAAACGCTCAACGGTGGAATGGACGACGGCGGCATGGCTCGCGGCGGGCTGTCGTCACCGGTCACGCGGGTCGAGTTCGTCCCCCTCCGGGTGGACTCCATCGCCCATCATGGGCGGGCGCTCTTTGGAGACGGAGCAGAGGAACAGATTCATCATGGACTCAGCCGGATCCAAAGCATGCTTGGACATGAAGCCGTTGTAGTACCTGCGGTCTCCGGAGGACGGTTGCTGGCCGAGCGGCGCCGACTGGTTCCATGGGGAGATGCCTTGCCCGCGGGAACGGCCGCCCTGGCCTCCAGGCCGTGGCCCGGCAGGATTCCAGACCCGCAGCCCGCCACGGTGTTCGCTTCCCTCATCCCTGTCCTGCTTCTTGATGCCAATAAGGAAAAGGTCCGCACAGACCATCGAGGCGGGTTGATTGCCCCGCCAATGTGGTTCTGTCCCGGCGGAGACCCTGCACGACGGCGGCTGGTAGCTCAGTGGGCCGGCCCTGGCCGCTGCGGCAGCGGTGGTGGGACGCCGATCACCGCCTTGAAGCGGACCGGTTCCAGCTTGTGGACGGAAACGGAGAGGCCTGGCTCCTTCTCCTGGACGAGGGGAACTGGTGGGCAGAGGCCCGGTACGACTGAACACCCGGGTCGAAAACGAACTTTTAGGAAGACAAAGATGGCTTGGAACAACCCGTCAATCCCATGGTCGGAGTTCGAACGTACGCTCTCAGACCGGCGGGTGCCGGAGATCGGCAAGGCCAAAGGAGACGGCGGTGACAGCCCCGCTTGGTCAAGAAAACGCGGGCCTTACCGTCCGGTCCCCCTCGATCCCGCAAGGGTCGTGTCCAAGTCGGGCGCCGGCGTCGTGCCTTATGCCGAACTGCACGCGCATTCGCACTACAGCTTCCTGGACGGTGCCTCCTCACCCGAGAAACTGGTTGAGGAGGCGGTCCGGCTGGGCATCCATGCCCTCGCACTGACCGATCATGACGGCTTCTACGGGATCGTGCGCATGGCGGAGGCCGCCGAAGCCTACGAGCTGAAGACAGTGTTCGGCGCTGAGCTGTCACTCGGACTCAGCAAACCCCAGCAAGGGGAAGCCGACCCCGAAGGTGACCATTTGCTCGTCCTCGCCCGCAAAGAAGAGGGCTACCACCGCTTGGCCGGGGCGATGACTTCCGCCCATCTGGCTGCCGATGCCGAGAAGGGCCACCCCATCTACGACCTCGATGCGTTGGCGCATTCCCTGAGGGACCACTGCCTGGTGCTGACCGGATGCCGCAAAGGCTCAGTCCGGAGGGCCCTTCTAAGCGACGGCGAGCAAGCCGCTGCCTTTGAGGTGGAGGCGTTGATCGAGAGGTTCGGACGGGAAAATGTGGTGGTGGAGCTCTTCGATCACGGGAATCCCCTCGACAGCAGCCACAATGACGCCCTCGTCCGTATTGCCGACCGGGCGGGCATACCTTTCATCGCCAGCAACGCCGTCCACTATGCCTCCCCGGAGGGATACCCACTGGCAACGGCCATGGCGGCTGTCCGGGCACGCCGCAGCCTGGAAGAACTGGACGGGTGGCTGCCCGCGAGCAGCGGCGCCCACCTGCGGAGCGGTTCCGAGATGGCAGCGCGGTTCGCCCGCTACCCCGGCGCGGTCGAACGGACTGTCCAGATCGCTGACGAGCTTGCGTTCCAGTTACGGGCCGCCCGCCCGAAGCTCCCCAAGCTTGATGTTCCGGCAGGGCACAGCCTTATCACCTGGCTCCGGCAACTTGTTGAAGAAGGCGTGAGGGACAAATACCCGAACGCCGACGAGCGGGTCCATCGCCGGATCGAACAGGAACTCGCAGTGATCGAGGCGAAGAACTTCCCCGGCTATTTCCTGATTGTGCACGACATTGTGCAGTTTGCCCGTTCCCGCGGCATCCTCTGCCAAGGCCGGGGTTCCGCGGCGAACTCTGCCGTCTGTTATGCGTTGGGGATCACCGCCGTCGACAGCATCTTCTACAACCTTCCGTTCGAGCGCTTCCTCTCCAGCCTCCGCGAGGAAGAACCGGACATCGACGTCGATTTCGACTCGGACCGGCGGGAAGAAGTCATCCAATACGTCTATCGCAAGTACGGACGGTTCAACGCGGCCCAGGTAGCGAATGTCATCAGTTACAGGCCGAAGAACGCCGTCAGGGACATAGCCAAGGCACTCGGCTACAGCCAGGGCCAGCAGGACGCTTGGTCCAAGCGGCTCGATCACTGGGGCGATCTCAGCGATGGCAAGACCAATAACATCCCGGCCCCGGTCCTGGACCTTGCTGATCAAATATTGGGCTTCCCCAGGCACCTGGGCATCCACTCCGGCGGCATGGTCCTCACCGAGAGGCCTGTTGGCGAGGTGGTACCCATCGAGCGGGCCCGGATGGAAAACCGCACGGTCCTGCAATGGGACAAGGACGATTGCGAGTGGATGGGCCTGGTCAAGTTCGACCTTCTCGGCCTGGGGATGCTCGCCGCCCTGCAGTACTCCTTTGATTTGATCGACAAGCATTTCGGGGAGCGTTGGACAATCGAGACGATCCCACGGGAAGAACCGGCCGTCTACGACATGCTCTGCCGGGCCGACTCGATCGGGGTTTTCCAAGTGGAATCACGTGCCCAGATCAGCACGCTGCCGCGGCTCAAACCGAGGGAATTCTACGATCTGGTGGTCGAAATCGCGCTGATCCGCCCAGGTCCTGTCCAAGGCGGTGCCGTCCACCCGTACATCCGACGCCGCGCAGGCACGGAAAAAATCACGTATCTCCATCCATTGCTGGAGCCCGTGCTCAAGCGGACCTTGGGTGTGCCCTTGTTCCAGGAGCAGCTGATGCAGATGGCGGTTGCCGTGGGCGGCTGCACTGCCGAGGACGCGGACCTGCTCCGCCGCGCGATGGGCTCGAAACGGGGCCGGGAGAAGATCGAGTCGCTGGAGGCCAAGCTCTATGCGGGGATGGCGGCCAACGGGATCAGCAAGGACGACGCCGACGCCATCTACGGCAAGATCCAGGCCTTTGCGAACTTCGGCTTCGCGGAATCCCACTCCTTGAGCTTCGCGGTGTTGGTCTATGCAAGCTCGTGGCTGAAGCTGCACTACCCTGGCGCCTTCCTCGCGTCCCTGCTTCGGGCGCAACCCATGGGCTTCTACTCCCCGCAAACCCTCGTGGCGGATGCCCGCAGGCACGGGGTCCAGGTGTTGCGCCCGGATGTTCTCCAATCACTGGCCGAGGCAACCCTCGAAGTGCTCGACGAGACTACGATGGCCGAAGCGGGCCAGGTGGGCGGCATGGATTCCTGCCTGGACTTCCATCAGCCGAAGCCCGGCCTCTTCCAGCAGGATCAACCACGCGAGGACCATCTGCACCGGCGCGATGGCTCACACGCAGTGCGGTTGGGGCTCGACGGCGTCACGTCCATCGGGACCGAGGTGGCGAAGCGGATCGTCACCGAGCGTGAGGAGCATGGCGCCTATCGGGACATGGCGGATCTGTCCCGCCGCGCGAACCTCAGCGCGGACCAGCTGGAGGCACTCGCGTCGGCCGGCGCACTCGATTCGCTGGGAATGAACCGCCGCGAAGCGCTGTGGCAGGCCGGCGATGCTGCGCTGGAGCGCGAAGGCCAGCTGCCCAGGACCCACGTCGCTGTCCAGCCACCACTGCTGCCCGAGCTCTCCCCCCAGGAGAATGTTGCCTACGATATGTGGGCGACGGGCATCAGCACTGATGACCACCCGATGCGCCATGCCCGCGGAGCCTTGGATTCCAGAGGGGTGCTGCGGGTGGACCGGCTCTCCCAGGTCGAGTCCGGCACGCGTGTTGAAGTGGCCGGCGTCGTGACCCACCGCCAACGACCCCAGACCGCGCAAGGGATCACCTTCGTCAATCTGGAGGACGAGAGCGGCATCCTCAACGTCATCTGCAGCGTTGGCCTCTGGAAAAGGCATCGCCGAGTAGCCCGGGAATCATCCGCACTGATCATCCGGGGCTTCCTTGAACGATCACCGGAAGGAGTCACCAACCTCGTGGCAGACAAGCTGGAGCCCTTGGTGCTGACGGTGAAGTCGAACTCCCGCGACTTCAGGTAGTCAGAACCAGGACCGGACCGGGTTGGTCACTGCCGGGGCATCCCGGAATTGATCAGGCTGCGCAACCCAGCCCACTCCGTTGGCGATGACCCTCTGGATCTGCGGCTGGTGGTAGACGGGGTACTCCTGGTCACCGGGGCTGAAATAGAAAATCCGGCCCTTGCCCCGGGAGAACGTCACACCGGAGCGGAATACCTCGCCACCTTCGAAGGAGCTGATGAAAATCAGGTCGTCCGGCTCCGGGATGTCGAAGAGTTCGCCGTACATCTCCTGTTGGGGGATCAGGATGGGGCTTTCGACGCCGGCCGCGATCGGATGCGACGGCTTGACCGTCCACACGAGCTCGCGTTCTCCATCGTTGCGCCACTTGAGCGAACATGTAGTCCCCAGCAACCGCGTGAAGACCTTAGCGAAGTGGCCCGAATGCAGCACCACAAGACCCATTCCGCCCAAGACGTGCCGCTGGACGCGTTCCACTACTTCTTCGCCCACTTCATGGTGCGCGATGTGCCCCCACCAGAGCAGGACGTCGGTAGACGCAAGGGTGTACTCGTCCAGGCCGTGTTCGGGATCGGCGAGTGTCGCCGTCGTGATGTCCGCATCGGGGTAGAAGCCCTTCAGACCTGCGGCAATGGCCCCGTGGATTCCCTCCGGGTACATTTCCGCCATCGTCTCCGGATGGTTGCGGGACTCGTGGACGGCCTCGTTCCAGACGACGATCTTCAGTTTCTTGTCAGTCATGAGAGCACCACTTCGCGTTGTTCGAGGGCGGACTTGTAGCAGGCATCCAGAATAACGGCGCGGCTCAGGGCGAGTGATCCGTCGTGCTGTCCCCAGACCGTTTCACCGCCGCGGACTGCGGCAATGAAGTCGTCGACGACGGCTTGGTGGGCGAGGCCGGGAAACGCTTCAGGCTCGTAGTCGGCATTTACGCCATCCTTCTCAGTGAAGATCCGCAGGCTGCCCACCGGCTGCAGGGGCGCACCGACGGCGCGGAGCTCCGCACCGCCGTCGGTCCCGTAAACAGTGAAATCGAGCAGATCGTCCACCTCGCGGTAACTCGCCCAGCCTGCCTCAAGGATCAGCGTGCCGCCGCCTTCGAGCCGGATAAAAGCGGAAGCGAAATCCTCAACATCAAACTTGTGGCTTGCGGGGCCTGCTGTGTAGCGGGCGTTGCCACCGCGGCCCATTGGGCCCAACTCCGAGTGGGTCTGCGCGGAAACGGACAGGACCTTGGGTTCGCCCAACAGATGGAGCGAGTAGTCCAACACATGGACCCCGATGTCCGCCAGCGGACCGCCGCCGGAGAGCTCCGGATTCGTGAACCAGCTACCCAGGGTGGGGATTCCGGACCGGCGCAGGCAGGATCCTTTGGCATAGTACGGCCGGCCGATGCCGCCGTCGTCGATGATGCTCTTCAGTTTCTGGATGTCGCCACGGCGGCGGTGGTTGAAGGCTACGTCCAGGACGCGGCCGGCCTTCCGGGCTGCTTCGACCATGGCGCGCCCCTCCTCGCCGTTGCGGGCGAGCGGCTTTTCGCTCAGCACATGCAGCCCGCGCCCCAGGGCCGCGATGGATAGCGGTGCGTGAAGGAAAGTAGGAACGGCGACACTGATCGCGTCCAAGCCCTCCAGCTCGATCATGTCCTCCCAACTCGCGAAAGCGTGCGGGATGCCGTATTCCAGCTTCATCTGGGCAAGGAGTTCTTCCTCCATGCCGGCGACGGCGACGATCTCCACGCCTTCGATGGTGCTGTATGCCTTGAGGTGCTGCTGGCCGGCCCATCCGATGCCCACCACTCCCACCTTGAGGCTCGCCGGCGGATCCTGCTGCTGAGTGCTCACGGAATTCCTGTCTGACTGGTGTCGGGCTGGTCTATAAGTAAGATTTCATGGGCCTCGAAAACGTGTCAATCGTCCAGGGAGTTCGGCTTTCAGCGCCTAGTCCCCCTCTGACCTACCTTGGCTCACGCGTCGTGGTTTCGGGATGGGCCGGCGCTGTGACCTGCGGTGATGTGTTCTGACTGATGGCTTTTCACGCATTGACGCTTTTGAAAAGTTTCTCCGGCCAGCAGCGGCAAGGTGCAAATCTCGGTCACGGCATTCTGGGCAGAGTTTGCGTGCACGGTACACATACCGGGAAGGCCGGAATTCAAGGCAATGAGCATGCCTAGGCTTTCGACTTCACGGACTTCCCCCACCACGAGTTGGGATGGTCTCATGTGCAGAATAGCGATTTCCACCTCTACCTGGCGGTGGGCGTCGATTACAAGAATCTCAGATTTTCGTTTGTCACCGAACTCCAAGAGCACCTCGACAAATCGCGCCGGGACTCGCGAGAATTTTTCGATCCCGATCTTGCTGGGGCTTGCCAGAAATTCACCGCGGCTGCCGAGGCCTATACGTCAAAGACGAACCAGTACGTGTGAATAACGGAAAAGGGTGACGATCTGCACGTTCCGCCAGACTGGAAGGCCGGGACCATAAGCTTTATCAAACCGCGTTCCGCGAGCTCCACCCGTGCAGGACAGCACCCTATGTGCCCTGATGAGCTCCATAGTATTCAGCACGCCAAGGGAATCCGCGCCACGTCACAAGATTTGCCTACGACTTCAATCCCGGCCGGGGGCCAAGCCCATGTTCCGCCGCACCCGCGACGCGATCGAGGCACACCTGACGATCGTCTTCACCGCACTTGCCGAGGAACCGAGCCGAGCGCACGATGAGCTGGCGCGGTTGAATGTACGCGGTGCACCCGGAGAAAACAAAAGAGCCACTCGGCTGGGTGGCTCTTCGAATTTTCAAATAGTTGAGGCCCTACTCAAAACGTGAATTTCGAGTAAGGCCTCAATGGTGGAGCTGAGGGGACTCGAACCCCTGACCCCCTGCATGCCATGCAGGTGCGCTACCAGCTGCGCCACAGCCCCATATTCTTGCCGCTTCATGGACCTTGCAATGGCCAGAAACCCTTGCTCAGTTGCGGATTTCTCCGAAGCAACTCAAATATCTTAGAACAGCATTTCCGAAAATTCCAAATCGGGAATATTCAATGGATTTGCCGCGTGATACCTAGGATTCCTCGGCGGCGGGAGCCTTGGCCGAAGCGTCGTCTCCGAGCTCAAGTTCCACCACGGGGCAGTCCTTCCACAGCCGTTCGAGGGCGTAGAAAACCCTGTCTTCGGTGTGCTGGACGTGCACCACGATGTCTGCATAGTCCAGCAGAACCCAGCGGCCCTCGGAACGCCCTTCGCGGCGTACCGGGCGCAGATCCTGCTTGAGCAGCTCTTCCTCAATACCGTCGACAATGGCGTTGACCTGACGCTCGGTCGGCGCGGACGCGATGAGGAAGACGTCGGTCAGCGCTAGACGTTCGCTGACGTCCAAGGCGACGATGTCCTCAGCCAGCTTGTCCGCTGCCGCGCGGGCGGCGTGGCGGGCCAAGAGAATAGATGTTTCATGTGCAGTCACGGGACTCCTTGTATGCGGCTTCGAGAATAGATCGAAGCCTGATTTGTGGCGAAAAGCCTTTTGTTGTCAGCGGGATAGTCCGCTGGTGATCATGATGATGCCTGCAATCAAGGCAATGGCTCCGATGCCGACGAGCCCCAGGACCAGAAGCCGGGCACGCTGCGCGCGTCCCAGTCCGGCTGTCGCGGCGTCGAGCGGTTCAAGCCCATAAGCCGAACTTGCCGAAATGGGCGGACGTTCGGCCACTTCGGCGATCGCCTGAGCGTCCGGAACGGACTCCGTCTCCGGACGGCGCCCCGCCGCTTTCGCGGCCGCCTCCGCACGGGCCAGCACGCCTCCCCTGCCACGCAAGGTGCGTGCAATGCCCGACGCCGGCTGCGCCGGCTTCATCTTTTGCCCGGGCGAAGTCACTAGAGGAACAAAGCTGGTGCCTGGCGGTTTCATGACAGGACGGTCAAGTCCCGGAACCTTCACGAATTCCAAAGGCGTCACCATGGCGAGGTTGCTGGCCTCTGAAGGCTCGACACGGACTGGTGCGGTGGGAAGGTTGTTCTGCTGCGCAAGCTTCTGCTTGGCGATGGCCCTCTTGTTGAGGACCGCCTCGCGTTCGGCCTGGGCGATCTGTTCCGCCAAAACCCCAGGATCGGCGTCTGCCCCAGCACCTTCAGTTTCCGGAACCGGGACCTTTTGCACGGCTGATTCCATTGCCGCGATGTGCTCAAGCTTGTTGGACTGATTGTTCGCTTGGGCCGCCAGGAAGCTCACGGGCCATCAAAGCCTGCTCCACTGTCATTTCCGGCCCACCGGGAGGCGGGCCTGCTGTAACACGGACGCCGCCGTCATGGGAGGTGCCAATCGAAGCACCACTAGCCTGCTGGCTACCGGGCTGCTGACCACTAGCCTGCTGGCCACCGGGCAGCTGACCGCTGGGCTTCTGGGCCGGGATGGAGGACGTCCTGGGCCCGGATCCGGGGACGGGAACAACCGGTATCGCCGAGGTGCCCGGAGCAACTTCCTCCTGCAATTCCTGAAGGCGCAACTGACGGCGCGTGGGAGGACCGCCGCGGGAGAGCTGCTGCTCCTTGTCCGCCAGCTCCTTGATGGCGCGGAGGGCTGCGCGGTCGCGCGCACGCGCCTGCGAGGAACGTTCAGCAGCCGGCTGTGCGTCGACCGGAGCATCGGCTACCCGCCGCACTCGGTTACCCGAAGCGCCCGCGGACGCGGCTTTGACGCCGTCGGGGGTAACGGTCTCGGTTGCTACCGGGCTCGCACCGGTTTCTTCCGAGCGTGCGTCCCGGGCTCGTCGAAGCTCGCGCCGGCTAGGGATGGGGGGCTGGTCCTGGCTCATTCAAAACTCACTCGGTACGTGCTCGGTGGTCTGATCCGGTCATAGCGTGCAGGGGCTCCCCCATGCCAGCCTTGCCCGAGTACAGCTTGTATTTGGCGATGTACTGCACTACGCCGTCTGGAACGAGGTACCAGACGGGGTTGCCTGCACCCACGCGCGCGCGGCAATCCGTCGAGGAAATCGCCATGGCGGGTACTTCCAGGAGACTGACGTCCTCTCCCCTACCCATGTCGTCAAGGACGTGGCCGGGCCTGGTAACACCCACGAAGTGGGCCAAGGACCAAAGCTCGTCGACATCCTTCCACGACAGGATCTGGGCCAAGGCATCCGCACCCGTGATGAAGAACAGATCGGCATCCGGCCGCTGCGTCCTGAGGTCACGCAAGGTATCAATGGTGAAGGTGGGACCTGGCCGGTCCACATCCACGCGGCTCACCGTGAAACTGGGATTGGAAGCCGTAGCAATGACGGTCATCAAGTACCGGTGCTCAGGCTCGCTGACCTGCCTGTTCAACTTCTGCCAGGGCTGTCCGGTGGGTACGAAGACCACCTCGTCCAGCTGAAACTTGGCAGCAACCTCACTGGCAGCAACCAAGTGGCCGTGATGAATGGGATCGAATGTCCCACCCATCACGCCCAAGCGAAGCCGACGCCCCGTGTCCTCGAAGGGTTTTGCGGCGGAAATGTTAGTGACCCAGCCCTGGGTGCTTGGCAGGGTGCTGGCGGTGCGGATCCGAGTGCTCATCGACGGCGTCGTGACGGTTGCCGAGGTTCGTGTAGGAGACTGCCACAAACATCAGAACCAGCAAGATGCCGAACATGGAGAGACCGAAAACCCACGGTTCAACCCACAATGGTGCCGGCGCCTCGGCCGCGCTTCCGCCTCCTTGCGTGAGAACGGAAATGGCGATCTGCTGAAACTGCATTTTCTCCCCTAGCGGTTCAAAGGATATCGACGGCGGATCCTCCCACCGTTCAGGACTTCTGTTCTATGTTACAGCGTTGCTAGCCGCGAATCTGGCCTTCACCCTGAACGATCCACTTGGTGGTGGTCAGCTCAGTGAGACCCATGGGACCACGCGCATGCAGTTTCTGGGTGGAGATTCCCACCTCTGCGCCGAGGCCCAGCTCGCCTCCGTCGGTGAAACGAGTGGACGCGTTCACAATGACAGCGGCAGAGTCGATTTCTGCGATGAACTTCTCGGCATTGGTCAGGTTGTTCGTCAAGATGGCCTCGGTGTGGCCGGTGGACCACTTGCGAATGTGGGCAACGGCATCGTCCAGGCCGTCCACCATGGCAACGGCAAGGTCAAGGTCCATGTATTCCGTGGCCCAATCGACGTCGTCGGCAGGCACAGTATCAACGGTGCCGGACAGCGCCGCTTGGATTCTGGCGTCGACATGCAGAGTGACGCCGGCAGAACGCAGGGCGGCCGCGACGGCGGGAAGCACGGTGGACTTCGAATGCACCAGAAGCGTCTCCACGGTGTTGCAGACGCTGGGGCGCTGGGTCTTGGCGTTGAGCAGGATATCGACGGCCATGTCCTCGTTCGCGGACTCATCGATGAAGATGTGCACGTTTCCTTCGCCTGTCTCAATGACGGGCACAGAAGAGTTGTTCACGACAGTCTGGATCAAGTCGCGTCCACCACGGGGGATCAGCACGTCCACCCGGCCACGGGCCCGCATCAGGACGTTGGCGCCCTCGCGGCCGAACTGGTCAACGGACTGGACGGCATCCGCCGGCAGCCCCACGGACTCCAGGGCATCGCGCAAGATGGTCACCAACGCCGCGTTGGTGTGGGCCGCAGCCGACCCACCGCGGAGGATCACGGCGTTGCCGCTCTTCAAAGCAAGTCCGGCGATGTCAACGGTGACGTTGGGGCGGGCCTCGTAAATCGCTGCCACGACTCCCAAGGGCACGTTGACCTGGCGCAAGCGCAATCCGTTGGGGAGAGTCTGGCCGCGGACTACATTGCCCACGGGATCCGGCAAACCGGCCAGGTTCTCAAGGGCCGCCACCAGGCCGTCGATACGCGCGGTGGTCAGTGTCAACCGGTCCAGCATGGCAGCGGAAGTTCCGTTGGTGCGGCCCGCCTCAACATCCTTGGCATTGGCAGCGAGGACTAAGCCCTGCTGTTCGCGGAGGGCAACGCCAATAGCGTGAAGGGCACGGTCCTTCCATGCGCGGTTCGCTTGGCCCATGCGGCGGGCTGCCTGCCTGGAACGGTCCGCAATGGAGTGAACGGCCGCTTCCACCTGCTCGGGAGTGTGCGGCGCGGTACCGGATTCTTGGGTTTCCAACGGGATCTGGGCGGCATTGCCGGAAGCCAGCGCGTCGGTCATCACAGGAGAATCAGGGGTAAGTGCCTCAGTCATTCTCCAAGTTTAGTGGAGCGGGGCTGTTGGACCAGCACGAGGTCGTCAACATGAACAACTACGCGGTCATATCCACGGCCAAGGTCCTTCGCAAGCTCCTTGGTGGATCGGCCGAGCATGCGGGGCAGCTCCTCAGCGGAGTAGTTCACCAGTCCCCGGGCTATCACGGCGCCCTCGGCGGAAACCATCTCCACGGGATCGCCGGGTTCGAAGTCGCCTTGTACCGATGAGATCCCGGCGGGCAGCAGCGAGGTGTGGCGGTCCCGCACGGCCTTGACGGCGCCGTCGTCGAGCACCAACCGGCCCCTGACCGAAGCGAGGTGGGCCAGCCAGAGCAGGCGCACGGGCTTGCGGTTGCCGTTGATGGCGAACCAGGTGCCCGACATCCTCGCCTGCCAGCGCGGCGGCGGCATTGGACGTGGATGTCACCAAGGCGTGGATGCCGGACCCTGCGGCGATGGAGGCCGCCTCCACTTTGGTGGTCATGCCGCCAGTACCGACGCCGGCCTTCCCGGCCTTTCCTATGGTCACGCCGTCGAGGTCCCGGGGACCGGTGACAAGAGGAATGCGTTTGGCACCAGCCGACGGCGGACCGTCGTAGAGTGCGTCGACGTCGGAAAGCAGGACAAGTGCGTCGGCCCGGACGAGGTGCGCCACCAAAGCGGCAAGCCGGTCGTTGTCGCCAAACCGGATTTCATGCGTGGCGACCGTGTCGTTTTCATTCACGACCGGCACGACGCCGAGATTCAGCAGACGGTCCAGCGCCCGGTACGCGTTGCTGTGCTGCGTGCGTCGCATCAGGTCATCCGCCGTGAGCAGGACCTGGCTGACGGTTACCCCATGCGCGGCAAAAGCCTGCGAGTAGCGTGCCATCAGCAGCCCTTGGCCCACGCTGGCCGCGGCCTGCTGGGTGGCAAGGTCTTTGGGACGCTTTGCCAGGCCGAGCGGGGCGAGCCCTGCCGCGATGGCACCGGAGGACACAAGGATGATCTCGGTGCCGGAATTGCGCTTTTCGGCCAAAGCGTGGACGAGTGCCGTCAACGCCTTCTCCGAGATGCCGCCCTTGATGCTGGTCAGCGAGGACGAACCCACCTTGACCACGATCCGCTTTGCGCCCGCCAACGCATGGCGCTCGGCGGCATCGGCGTCTCCAGCCGCGTCAGCCACGCGGGCCGTGCTAGTCGTCATTGTCGGCTTCCAGGCCGCTGTCCTTCACGGTCTGGGCCGCACGACGGCGGCTGACGGACTCAGTCCAGATGCCCGCCTTGCGCTCGGCTTCGAGCTCAGCGCGCGCTGCAGCCCTGGCATCGCGCCGTTCGATTTGCTCCTCGCGCTTCTGGGAGCGCGTGGGGCGGTCGCCGATGTCGGCCACGCGGATGTCGGTGCCTCGCGGTGTGGCCAGGAGTTCGGCGCCTGCCATCATGGTGGGCTCCCAGTCGAACACCACGCCGTCGTCTTCGCCGATCACCACGGTGTCGCCCGGAACGGCGCCCATTTTGAACAGCTCGTTTTCAATGCCCAACTTGGCCAGACGATCGGCAAGGTAGCCAATGGCCTCTTCGTTGGTGAAGTCGGTCTGCTTGACCCAGCGGACCGGCTTCTCCCCCAGTACCCGGAAGAGCGGCTCGAGGTTCTTTTCCTCGCGGCGGATCTTGAAACCTGATTCGTTGACGGCCCGGGGGCGGAGCACTGGCGCTGCCACCTTGGGAGGCGCAGAGGCGACCTCCTTGCGGGCGGCCATCACAATCTCACCCATGGCGAAGCTCAATTGGCGCAGCCCCTCGTGGCTGGTGGCTGAGACTTCGAAGACGCGGTAGCCGCGCTCTTCCAGCTCCGGACGAACGAATTCGGCCATGTCCCGTCCGTCAGGAAGGTCCACCTTGTTCAGCACCACGAGCTTTGGGCGTTCGTTCAAGGGAACCACTTCGCCGTCCACGCCGGCGTAGCTCATGTCCACTGCGTACTTATCCAGCTCTTGCTCAATGATGGCGAGGTCCGAGAGGGGATCCCTGTCCGACTCCAGTGTTCCGCAGTCCAGGACGTGCGCCAGAGCTGCGCAGCGCTCCACGTGGCGCAGGAAGTTGTGGCCAAGGCCCTTGCCCTCGCTGGCGCCTTCAATCAGTCCAGGAACGTCGGCAATGGTGAACCGGACGTCGCCGGCCTGGACCACGCCAAGGTTGGGGATCAAGGTGGTGAAGGGGTAGTCGGCAATCTTGGGCCGTGCAGCAGACATTGCCGCAATGAGGCTCGACTTGCCCGCCGAAGGGAAGCCGACCAGGGCGATATCTGCAATGGATTTCAGTTCCAGGACGATATCGCTGGAGTCGCCTTCGATGCCGAGCAGGGCGAAACCTGGTGCCCGGCGCTTCTGCGAAGACAGCGACGAGTTGCCAAGGCCACCTTGACCACCGGCGGCCGCGATGAACTCGGTCCCTTCGCCGACGAGGTCGGCCAGGACAACGCCGTCCTTGGTCTTGACTACCGTGCCCTCCGGAACGGGAAGGACAAGGGTTTCACCGTTCTTGCCGCCGCGCCAGTCTCCCATGCCCGGGCCGCCATTGGTTGCGTGGCGGTGCGGGGCGTGGTGGTAATCAAGCAGGGTGGTGGTCTGCGCATCAACGCGCAGGATGACGTCGCCGCCATTGCCGCCGTTGCCGCCGTCGGGTCCGCCAAGGGGCTTGAACTTCTCGCGCTTAACAGAGACACAGCCGTGGCCGCCTGTTCCGCCGGATACGTGAAGTACTACCCGGTCTACGAAGGTGGCCACGTGTTTCTCCTCTGTGTGGAAATTACTGCTGTGTGGAATTTACTGCTGTGTGGAAAATTCTAGTGCGGTTAAAAAGACAAGTGGAGCGGGCCATACGGCCCGCTCCACCCGTTCAGAACTTGGTATTACTCTGCAGCTGCAGCAGCAACGATGTTCACTACGCGGCGGCCGCGGCGAGTACCGAACTCAACCGCACCTGCCTGCAGGGCGAACAGGGTGTCGTCGCCACCGCGGCCGACACCGGCGCCCGGGTGGAAGTGGGTGCCGCGCTGGCGGACGATGATCTCGCCTGCGGAAACGACCTGGCCACCGAAGCGCTTTACGCCGAGGTACTGGGCGTTGGAGTCACGACCGTTGCGAGTGGAACTCGCGCCTTTTTTATGTGCCATTTGAAATGCCTGCCTTTAAAATTCTGGGGAATCTGTTGAAAACCTGAACAGCAACCAGTGGTTACTTGATACCGGTGATCTTGATCTTGGTCAGTTCCTGACGGTGACCCTGGCGCTTCTTGTACCCGGTCTTGTTCTTGAACTTCTGGATGACAATCTTCGGACCACGGAGGTCTTCGAGGATCTCAGCCGTAACCTTGACCTTGGCCAGATCCGCAGCGGCGGAGGTGACCTTGTCACCGTCTACCAGGAGCAGTGCGGGCAGCTCAAGGGTGCTGCCGGCTCCACCGGGGACGCGGTTCAGGGTTACGTAGTCTCCAACGGAAACCTTTTCTTGGCGGCCGCCTGCGCGGACAATCGCGTACACCACTTGGGCACTCACTTCTCTCGACGTTTATTACTAAATTTGCGTGCGGAACCCCGATCCGAAAACGGTCCTGGTTCACGCTGTGCCTCAACGCCGTGGACTCCGGTACGGAGTCCATGAGTCGTCCCACGAACAGTTCCAAATGAATGGTTCCTAGGGGCATAACCCAAGTGTTGGCGTAAGCACCGAAGATCTAGATTACGCTAGTTTCGCCCTCGGCTGCAAATGAGGCCAGGTCCGGAGGCTGCCACGTGATGGCTGCCACAGACTGGCTATGCCGCCGTCCGGTACCGTGCCCATATAGCTTACCCTGCTCACCGGGAAAAGTACGGATGGCCACCACGACACGCAGCAGAGTCTCTCGAACCCAGCCTCCGGGCCCCTTTTCGCAACCGAGGCCCCGGTTCAGCCGTGGAGCCGCGGAGCATCGAAGAACGCCGTCTCGTAGCGGCAAGACTGGGAGAACGCCACCATCATCGCGGTGCGCTCCGCAGGTGAAGCCGCCCGCCCAGCCGCATCTGTAATGTTGATCGCCGTGCGTGTGGCCTCGGCGAATTCCCCGTCCGCATAAGTCCGCAGCCAGTCCGAGTAAGCATGTCCTGCCGGGGATCCCGCCTGCACGAAGCCTTGGTGGAGCCGCTGGCCCACCTCGGCGTACAACCAGTAGCACGGCAGCACCGCAGCCAGCAGCACGGCGTAGCTGCCCGACGCCGATGCAGCCAACAGGTGGTCCACGTAGGCCTTGGTAACGGGGCCAAGTTCTCCGTTTGCCTGGCGTCCGCTGAGCCAGTTCCGATGGAGTTCGGACTCGACTTCAAGGCACATTCGTGCGCCGCGGGCCCAGAACAGCTGTTCGTCTTCGCTGGGCGCAAGGGCGCTTGCCCTGGCCAGGACGCGCGAATACCCGTTGAGATAGAGGGCATCCTGTGCCAAGTAGTAGGTGAACTGCTCCTCGCTGAGTTCACCGGACTGGAGGTCCTGGATGAATTCCAAGCCGTAGATGGCCTCGAGCTCCTTCTGTGCACCGTCCCACATCCGGGCTGCAAAATCCCCCGGTTGAAGGGCTTGCTGAAGCTCGTGGAAGTGGTGGATCGGCCCGTTACCCTTCCCCACTTCCAGCGTGCCGGACTGGGCGAGCGCTTCCTGAAGCCAGGGCTTGACCAGACGAAGGGCGGATTCCCAGTCGCCAAGCCGCGCCTTGGCCGTTGCAATCGCTGATGACAGGGAACACCCCGTGCCGTGGCTGTTGCGGGTTTCCACCCGGTCACCGGCAAATTCCACCACGTCCTGGCTCAGGAGTCCGACCGTATTGACCAAGGCATCGGGGCAGCCGGCTCCCTGCAGATGGCCGCCCTTCACCAGCACGGTGTTTCCGCAGGCGGCAGCAAGACGCTTGCCTTGTTCCAACGCCGCGGCCCAGTCCGTTGCCTCTGATTCGCCGAGCAGCATGGCCAGTTCCGGAAGATTTGGAGTGACCAGGTCAGCGAGGGGCAGCAGTGCCCGTAGCGCGGCTTCAGCGGATTCAGCAAGGAGCCGATCACCACTGGTGGCAATCATCACTGGGTCCAGGACCACGACGGCGGGGCGCACCTCCTCCAGCCAGCGGCGGACTTCGTCGATGACCGCGACGTCCCCGAGCATGCCGATCTTGACGGCGTCCACCGTGATGTCATCGCTAATGGCCCTGAGTTGCTGACGCAGGAACTCCACGGGGGGCACATGAACTGCGGTGACACCCTGCGTGTTCTGTGCCGTGAGCGCCGTGATCACGGCCATTCCATAGCCGCCGTTGGCCGCAATGCTCTTGAGGTCAGCCTGTATCCCGGCGCCGCCTGAGGGATCGGAACCGGCAATGCTGAGGACCCTGGGAAGTGGCCGATGAGTGGCATTGAGGGGGTAGACAGCCGAATGCACTGAATCAGTCATACGAGACATCCCTTCGCCGGTGCTAACCGGACAGGTTCAACGGGTCTGGTCTCAGCCGGCTTGGTGCGCGGCACCCCGTGTCAGTCCCTCAGCTTAACCCGGATCACAACTCGCCCGGCAATAATGACCGGCGAAATAGCCGCCGGAATAGTCCGCGTCAAAGTCCAGTGAACCGGCCGGGAACGCCGAAGCCCCGGCCGCCTCCACAAGTGTGGAAGCAGCCGGGGCTCCTGACATGAACTGATTCTAGAGTTCGGACTTCGGCACGCCGACACCGAGGATGATCGGTTCAGCCGCGGCAGCCGATTTAGCCGGAACCGACGCAGGCGCCTTGGCCTCGTGGGCGGACCCACCGGACACGGCCGTGACAACCTCGTGGTGCTCCACATCGGTGGCGTTGGCGGCACCCTGCGCCCGGCTGGCACTACGGTTCCGGCGGCCCCTGCGTCCACGCGAGGCCTGCTCTGGGGATTCCCCCACCGATGCGGTGGCAGAGTCCCTGGTAGGCGCTAGCGTCGCCGTCGTTCCGGTACTAGTCGTGCCGGTACTAGTCGTTTCGGTGTCAGACGCCTCGCCGAGGCCTGCAAACGCCTGTGCCAACAGATCCAAGCTCATGGCGGGCGAGCCGCTCACCGGCTCTTCTTCGTGGTGGACGAAAGGCAACGCCACTTCCTCGCCACCAAATCGCAACACCGGCTTCGAGCGCTGCTCGCCACTTGCCGGAGCCTGAACGGGAACTGTCCCGGCTACGGCAGCCTCGGCTGCAGCGGCCTCTGCCAGGGTTTCCGCGGCGTGGTGCAACTCGTCGTCGTGCAGGTGCGCAGCGTGGGCCGCCGCCGCGATGGTGGCCAGCGCAGCGCGGGTGGCAGCCTGACGGTTGGGATCCGAAGACTCATTGTGGACCGGCGCCGGAGGGGTCACCGGGAGCTTCCTGGGTCCCCTGGCCTGTGCCCCTGCCCCGGCGGCGCTTGCGCTGCTCCGGGCGGACGGCCGGCTGTGACTCCGTGCGCGGGTGATGGTGTTCAGCGGCCACCACGTTGGCCCGGCGGTGTTCCACCGGCTCGTCGTGGGTGACGATTCCGCGTCCTGCGCAGGTTTCGCACTGCTCGCCGAAGACCTCGAGCAGGCCGGTGCCCATGCGCTTGCGGGTCATCTGGACCAAACCAAGCGAAGTCACTTCGGCAACCTGGTGCTTGGTACGATCACGGCCGAGGCACTCGACCATGCGTCGCAGAACGAGGTCGCGGTTGGATTCCAGGACCATGTCGATAAAGTCGATGACGATGATTCCGCCGATGTCGCGCAAGCGCAGCTGACGGACTACTTCTTCGGCAGCTTCGAGGTTGTTCTTGGTGACGGTTTCCTCGAGGTTGCCACCGCTGCCGGTGAACTTGCCGGTGTTGACGTCAACAACCGTCATGGCCTCAGTGCGGTCGATCACGAGTGAACCACCGGAAGGCAGGAAGACCTTGCGCTCCAATGCCTTGTGGATCTGTTCGTCCACGCGCCAGGCCGAGAAGATGTCCTGGTCCGAGGTCCACTTTTCGAGGCGACCCACCAGGTCCGGCGCCACATACGTGACGTAGGCCTCAATGGTGTCCCAAGCTTCATCGCCCGAGACGATCAGCTTGGAGAAGTCCTCGTTGAAGACGTCGCGGACAACCTTGATGGTGAGGTCCGGTTCGCCGTAGAGCAGTTCCGGGGCGAGGATCTTCGTGGAAGTGGACTGGCTTTCAATACCTTCCCACTGTGCACGCAGGCGGTTGATATCGTGCGTCAGTTCTTCTTCGGAAGCACCCTCAGCCGCTGTGCGGACAATAACGCCAGCGTTCTCCGGGAGGCGATCCTTGAGGATCCGCTTCAGGCGGTTGCGCTCGACGTCGGGCAGCTTGCGGGAGATGCCGGTCATCGAACCGCCGGGAACGTACACGAGGTAACGTCCTGGGAGCGAAATCTGGCTGGTCAGGCGAGCACCCTTGTGGCCGACGGGGTCCTTGGTGACCTGCACCAGCACGGAATCGCCCGACTTCAGGGCATTTTCGATGCGACGCGGCTTGCCTTCAAGGGTGACGGCATCCCAGTTGACTTCGCCGGCGTACAGCACTGCGTTGCGGCCGCGTCCGATATCGACGAACGCAGCTTCCATGGACGGCAGCACGTTCTGGACCTTGCCCAGATAGACATTGCCGATCAGGGAATCCTGCTGCGTCTTGGACACGAAGTGCTCCGCGAGCACGCCGTCTTCCAGGACACCGATCTGGATCCTGTCGTCGCGCTGGCGAACGATCATCTGACGGTCCACAGACTCACGGCGTGCCAGGAATTCGGCTTCGGTGATGACCTGGCGACGGCGACCGGTTTCCCGGGACTCGCGGCGTCGCTGCTTCTTCGCTTCAAGGCGCGTCGAGCCCTTGACGCTGGTTACGCGGTCCGAGCTGCTGGTGGACTCGACGTGTGCGCGGGGAGCGCGGACACGGGTCACCGTGTTGGGGGGATCATCGTCTCCGCCGCCCGTCAATTCCAGGTCCTGGTCGCCACGGCGGCGTCGCCGGCGACGACGTGAGGTGACGAATTCCTCGAGGGCTTCCTCTTGGCCTGCTTCTGCCTCGTCCTCGGACTCGGCAGACGATTCTTCTCCCGCGGCTTCATCGCGCTCGTTCCCCCGGCGTCCACGACGCCCACGGCTGCGACGCCGACGGCGGCTGCCGGCTTCGTCCAGTTCGTTGTCCTCGGAAACCTCTTCAGCGTCAGCCTGCGGTTCCTCTTCGACGACGGGCGGCCTGACAACTGCGCTCAGGTCCGGTGCCTGGAAGATCATGGACGTGACGGACGAAGGTTCCAGGAACAGCGAAGCGATCGGGCTTGCGGCTTCCGCCTCGGCGGCCGGCTCGACAGCTTCCGTCTCGACGGCGGGCTCCCCGGGCGCAATCTCCGCAGCCGGCGGCTCCTCGGCCGCACCTTCGGCAGGCGGTGTTTCAACCGGGGCTTCCTCGGCGACGGGCTCGGCGCTCTTTACTTTCGTCGTACGACGGCGGCGGACCGGCTTTTCAGGGGCCGCTTCGGTCTCCGCCACAACTTCAGGCTCGACGACGGCGGCAGCCTCAGCTACCGCGCCACCCTCCGTCGAGGCTTCTCCATCGAAACCTGGCAACGGCTCGGGAGTTTCGACCTTCTTGCGGGCCCTGCCACGCCGGACAGGAGCCTTGGCATCTGTTTCAGCAACAGGCTCGGCTTCTGCAACAGGCTCGGCGGCCGCCGCGACAGCTCCGGCGTCGGGCGTTTCTTCTGCTGCGACCGGCTTCGGGGCCGCCTTGCGGCGGGTGCGCGTGACCTTCTTGGGCGCTTCAGCGGTGTCAGCGGACGCCGCATCTTCGGTGGCGACTACAACTTGCTCGTTATCCATATGTGGCAACACTCCTGCCCTTGCGCAACCGCCACATCCGGTGCCCAGAGGGGCAATATTGTCAAAACCCGCAGGCGTTGACAGAAGTCAATAGTGGTCTTTCCGGTTCGCACCAGCATGGGGGTGCGGCATCCACGGAAAGCCGGCTTTGCTCCAAACCCGTTGTTTCTACAGCTACAACCAGGTGCCGTCCATTGTCACTGCGGGCTTACCGGGGATCTTTGAATCCTGGGCATGCCCTGCTGGTGATTGGCGGTCTTGGGAACAAGATACCGGACCGGATTCCGCATGTGGATCGGCTTCCGGCCATGTTCATTCTCTCACACGCCTGCACTCTCGGCAGGAAGCACGTGGCGAAAGCTTCCGTGCCGCCGCCCCTCGCTGGACGCGTCCCCCAGCCGCCGCGGCTAGAATCCTCCCAAGAGCAGTCTCCGGCCCCGCGCCGGGCCTTCCAGAAAAGGACCGTCAATCATGCCGAGCCCCGCCAGCCCGAACCTGGCCAATAATGATGCCCACTCCCTGGGAATAGACAACACGGGGAAGGGCAATATCCTGAAAGTCAAAGCCGACGCGGCCGTGCCGCGTATGGTCCGCGACCGGCCCTTTGCCTGGCTTCTGCTCGCGACCGGCGTCATCGCATGGCTTGCATCCGGGGAACTCGTGCTGGAGAAGCTGCAGGTTCTCGTCGATCCCAACCACATTACGTCCTGCGACCTCAATCCGTGGGTGTCTTGCGGCAGCGTCATGAAGACACCGCAGAGTTCGGTCTTCGGCTTCCCCAACATGTTCATCGGCATTGTCGCCTTCGCCGTGATCATCACCACCGCCATGGCGATCCTTGCCGGGGCCAAGTTCGCACGGTGGTACTGGATCGGACTGCAGACGGGCGTCACGCTCGGCTTCATCTTCATCGTCTGGCTATGGTCCCAGGCACTGTATGTCATTCACATCCTGTGCCCGCTCTGCATGGTGGTGTGGTCATGCATGATCCCGCTCTTCGTCTTCGTGACCATCAGGAACGTAGTGCACGGTGTGATTCCGGCGCCTGCCCGCGTAGCGAAGTTCCTGGGCGAATCCGGTTGGATCATTTCCGCACTGCTCTATGTGGCCGTGATCGCGACCATTTTCTTTGCCTTCATCAATGTTTTCATCGGCACGTCGGGCTACTGAGCGCTGAGGTTTATTGAGCACGAAGACACCGAAGGGGCCCATGTTCGCGTTGAACATGGGCCCCTTCTGTTGGACTTGGCGAAAAACTACACTTCGAACCAGATCTTGATCTCGCGCGCGGCGGAATCCACCGAATCAGAACCGTGGACCAGGTTCTGCTGGACGGCCAGGCCCCAGTCGCGGCCGAAGTCACCGCGGATGGTTCCCGGCGCCGCCGTCGTCGGGTCCGTGGTCCCGGCGAGGGAACGGAAGCCCTCGATCACGCGGTGTCCCTCGAAGATTGCCGCGACAACCGGGCCGCTGAGCATGAACTCGACCAGCGGCTCGTAGAACGGCTTGCCCACGTGCTCCTCGTAGTGCTGCTCCAGCAGTTCGCGGGTGGCGTTGACCTTCTTCAGTTCGGCCAAGGTATATCCCTTGGACTCGATGCGGGCCAGGATGCTGCCGCTCAAGTTGCGGGCGACGCCGTCGGGCTTGATCAGTACAAGGGTGCGCTCAATGCTCACGGTTGCTCCAATGTGGTGGTGTGGGGTTTCCCAGCCAGTTTACGGGGTTTAGTTCAGGCGGATTGCCCCGTGGGGTCTTCCCCGTGCGAGGCGTTCCATTCAGCTTGCTCCCGATCGCGCTGGGCGTTCTCGCGGTCAATCCTCATGCCGGCTCGGATGCCGTACCACCAGCATGCCGCAAACAGTACCCCGACCACGAACATCGTCGGCTCGACGAAGCCGGTGAGTATGAGGACGATCTGCAGTGCCCAGCCGATACCTACACCCCACGGCTTGCTGAGGACGGCACAGGCCGCCACCAGCACCAGGCTCAAGGCGATGCCGAAGGTCAGGATGAGCGCAAGCTGCCCCTCTCCACGCTTCAGGCCGAAGACAGCCAGAGTGGCAAAGAACGCGACGAAGGCTTCCAGGAGGAGCACTGTGGATGCGAACATCACCTTGGTGGAGCGACGCTTTTTCGGCATCCCGGGGCGCCATTCGCGCTGGGCCTTGGTGAGTTTGGCCACGCTCACGCACCTGCCTTTCCGAGGAGCATGCGGGCTTCCGCCACAACCGTGATGGAACCAGTGACGAGTACTCCGCCGGCAAGATCATCGTTGGCTTCGGCGCGTTCCACCGCCCATTCGATCGCGTCGTCCAGCTTCTCGGCAATGTGGACGTTCTCCGCGCCAAAGCCAAGGTCGACGGCGAGATCGGCCAGTTGCGCGGCCGGGATGGCGCGCGGCGAGTTGGACTGGGTGAAGCAGAACTCCTCTGCCAGTCCTCCCAGGGATTCCTTGAGTTGCCTCAGGATTTGCTCCGCATCCTTTTCCTGAAGAACCCCGAGAACCACCACCAGCTTGCTGAAGCTGAAGGCCTCCTGGATCGCCTCGGCCGAGACACGGATGCCGTCCGGGTTATGCGCCGCGTCCACAATGATCGTCGGAGCGGTGCGCACCACTTCAAGGCGGCCGGGCGAGGTGACACCGCCGAAAGCCTCGCGGAGGATGTCGCCGTCGAGCTCCTTCTCGCCCCCACCGAAGAAGGCCTCCAAGGCCGCGACGGCGACGGCGGCGTTCTCGGCCTGGTGGGCTCCATGCAGCGGCAGCAGAAGGTCTTCGTAACGGCCTGCGAGGCCCTGGATGGTCAGTACCTGTCCCCCAACGGCCACGCTGCGGGACTCGACGCCGAATTCGACACCTTCGAACCGGAACGGCACGCCTACTTCGCGTGCTTTCTCCAGGAGCACCTGAGCGGCGTCCACGGGCTGGGCTGCGCTGATCAGGAAGCCGCCGGGCTTGATGATGCCCGCCTTTTCGTGCGCGATGTCCTCTGTGGTGTCTCCGAGGAGATCCGTATGGTCCAGGGAGATCGGCGTGACCACGGAAACTTGCCCATCACCGACATTGGTGGCGTCGGTGATCCCGCCAAGGCCCACCTCCACAACGGCGACATTGACCGGCTGGTCCGCGAAGATCGCGAAACCGAGGATGGTCAGGCACTCGAAATATGTGAGCCTGGGTTGGCCGTCGGCCTCGAGTTCCTTATCGACGATCTCAAGGTAGGGGCGGATTTCGTCCCAGATCCGGACAAACGTCTCATCCGAAACCGGCTCGCCGTCAATGCTGATGCGCTCGGTGACCTTCGAGAGGTGCGGACTCGTATAGCGGCCCGTGCTCAATCCGTGGGCGCGAAGCCCGGCCTCGATCATGCGGGCGGTGGAGGTTTTGCCGTTGGTACCCGTGATGTGGATGATCGGGAACGCCTTGTTGGGCTCACCCAACACATCCATCGCCCGGTACAAGGGAGCCAGCCGCGGCTCCATCTTGTTTTCCGGGGCGCGGCCCAGGAGTTCGGCGTAGACGCTTTCTACGGAGAATTCGTCGCTCATGTACTCGTCACTCATCTACTAGGCCTCGATCTTGGTAACGGTGATCTGCGGCTCGATGGTATCGCCGGAGACGACCGGGTCGAGCTTGAGGGACAAGGTTTCGGTCTTGACCAGGTCCGCATTCGCGCGCAGGGCGTCAACAACGTCGTGAACAGCCAGCACCGTGGTGTGGATGCGGTCGCTGACGTTGAGTCCGGCGTCTTTGCGGGCCTGCTGGATGGCACGGACCATGTCACGGGCCAGGCCTTCGGCCGCAAGCTCGGGAGTGACCTCGGTGTTCAGCACCACGAAGCCGCCGCCGGGGAGGACAGCCACTGCGGAAGAGGAACCGTCAGCCGATTCGGCGACGACCGTCTCCAAGGTGTATTCCTGCGGCTCCAGCTGAAGGCCACCAGCTGTTACCACCCCTTCATCGGTAACGGACCAGTCTCCGGACTTGGAGCCCTTGATGGCCTGCTGGACATTCTTGCCCAGGCGGGGACCCGCCGCACGGGCGTTGACCACGAGTTTCTGCTCAATGCCGAATTCCTCCGGCGACGCCGTCGCGGCATCCAGGAGCCGGACGGAACGGAGGTTCAATTCATCCGCGACGACGGCGGCGAAGCCTTCCAGTGCATCTGCGCCGGGTGCCACCACAGTAAGTTCCTGCAGGGGCAGCCGGACGCGAAGGTTGGCGGCCTTGCGCAGGCTGGAACCGGCGGAGCAGATCTGCTGGACGCGGTCCATGGCCTCGACAAGATCCGGGTTTGCCGGGAACAGCGATGCCTCGGGCCAGTCGGCCAGGTGCACTGAGCGTCCGCCGGTCAGGCCGCGCCAGATCTCCTCGGAAACCAGTGGCAGCAGCGAAGCCGAGACGCGGCAGACGGCTTCGAGTGCCGTGTAGAGGGCATCGAACGCGTCCGTGTTCTCGTCGAAGAAGCGCTGACGGCTACGGCGCACGTACCAGTTGGTGAGCATGTCCAGGTAGCTGCGCAGTTCATCGCATGCCCCGGAGATGTCGTATTCGTCCAGGCTGGAAGTGATGTTACGGACCAGGGCCCCCGTGTTCGCCAGCAAGTACTGGTCAAGGGTGTCCGTGTAGCCGTCGTAGCGAAGCTTGGCGTCGTACCCGGCCGCTTTTCCATCCACTACATTCGAGGCGTTCGTGTACAGCGTGAAGAAGCTGTACACGTTCCAGAGGGGCAGGATGACCTGGCGGACGCCGTCGCGGATTCCCTGTTCGGTGACCACGAGATTGCCGCCGCGCAGGATGGGGCTGGACATCAGGAACCAGCGCATGGCGTCGGAGCCGTCACGGTCCAGGACCTCGGAGACGTCCGGGTAGTTGCGCAGGCTCTTGGACATCTTCTGCCCGTCCGAACCCAGCACGATGCCGTGGCTGATGACGTTGCGGAAGGCCGGCCGGTCGAAGAGCGCGGTGGACAGAATGTGCAGCATGTAGAACCAGCCGCGCGTCTGCCCGATGTACTCCACAATGAAGTCGGCCGGGTTGTGCGTGTCGAACCATTCCTCGTTCTGGAACGGGTAGTGGACCTGGCCGTAGGGCATGGAGCCCGAGTCGAACCAGACGTCCAGGACGTCCTCCACACGGCGCATGGTGGATTGGCCCTCTTCAGGAGAGCGCGGGTCGTCCGGGTTCGGGCGCGTCAGTTCGTCGATGAACGGGCGGTGCAGGTCTACCTGGCCCTCGTTGTTCATCGGCAGGCGGCCAAAATCGGCCTCCATCTCGGCGAGCGAGCCGTACACGTCCGTGCGCGGGTACTCGGGGTCATCGGACTGCCATACCGGGATGGGTGAGCCCCAGTAGCGGTTGCGGCTGATGGACCAGTCGCGGGCGTTGGCCAGCCATTTGCCGAACTGTCCGTCCTTGACGTTGCCCGGGATCCAGTTGATCTCCTGGTTCAGCTCGGACATGCGGTCCTTGAACTTGGTGACTTCCACGTACCAGGAAGACACAGCGCGGTAGATCAGGGGGTTGCGGCAGCGCCAGCAGTGCGGGTAGCTGTGCTCGTAGCTGGCCTGCCGGACCAGGCGTCCACCGGAACGCAGCGCCTGGGTGATCGGCTTGTTGGCATCGAAGACCTGCAGCCCGGAGATTTCGGAAAGCGGTCCGTGCGCGAACAGGTGGAGGAACTTGGCGCCCTCGTCGACGGAAAGGACCACGGGGATGCCCGCGTCCTCACAGACCTTCTGGTCGTCCTCGCCGTAGGCCGGGGCCTGGTGGACGATTCCCGTGCCGTCGGTGGTTGTGACGTAGTCCGCCACGAGGAAGCGCCAGCCGTTCTGGGTGCCGTATTTCTCGGTGTCGGAGAAGTAGTCCCACAACGGCTCGTACTCCAGGCCGGCCAACTGGGTGCCGGTGTAAGTGGCCCTGACAGCGGCAGTAGCGGCCGCGGCGTCGTCGTACCCCAGATCCTTCGCGTAGGTGCCCAGCAGATCGGCAGCCAGCAGGAAGCTGCCCGTCACCGGAGCCTCTGCGGAGGCGGCCTTCACGCCGTTCGGTCCGGCGGGGACAACGGCATAAGTGATGTCAGGTCCGACGGCGAGCGCCAGGTTGGTGGGCAGCGTCCAGGGCGTGGTGGTCCAGGCGAGCGCCTGCACACCCGCCAAGGACTGGGAGAGCTCCGAGTCTCCCGCCGTGATGGGGAACGTCACGGTGACGGTCTGGTCCTGACGGTTCTTGTAGACATCGTCATCCATGCGCAGCTCATGGTTGGACAGCGGGGTCTCGTCCTTCCAGCAGTAAGGCAGGACGCGGTAGCCGTTGTAGGTGAGGCCCTTTTCGTGCAGCTGCTTGAAGGCCCAGAGAACCGATTCCATGTACTCGACATTGAGGGTCTTGTAGTCGTTGTCGAAGTCCACCCAGCGGGCCTGGCGCGTGACGTAGCTCTTCCATTCGTCCGCGTACTTCATGACGGAGGCACGGCAGGCGTCGTTGAACTTGTCGATGCCCATGGCTTCGATCTGGGTCTTGTCCGTCATTCCGAGCTGCTTCATCGCTTCGAGCTCAGCCGGCAGTCCGTGGGTGTCCCAGCCGAAGCGGCGTTCGACGCGCTTTCCGCGCTGGGTCTGGTACCTGCCTACGAGGTCCTTGGCATAGCCGGTCAGGAGGTGGCCGTAGTGAGGCAGTCCGTTGGCGAAGGGAGGGCCGTCGTAGAAGACGAACTCGTTGCTGCCGGGGTGGCCGCCGGGAAGGTCCGCATCACGGTTGTCGATGCTGGCTTGGAAGGTACCGTCTTCATCCCAGTACTTGAGGATGCGCTCTTCGATCTCCGGGAACTTCACGGAGGCGGACACACCCGGTGCTGTGCCGGACAATGCTGTGGAGGCCTTGGGGTAATACGTCATTCTCTTCATCCTGGGTTGAGCTGGTGAACACGAAGTTTCGTTCAGGATGCGAGGACGGCGCCAAGGACGTTGTTTCCAACAGCTCCAGTACCGCGGTACCACCTCACTTACCAACGCTGGGGCTGCTCCTCTTAACGGGGAGCTGTTCCGGCGTCGGCCGCTCATTGCTGCTGTGACGGGCTTACCCGTCCGGTTCTACTGACTCCCACGGTGGCGGGGGCGTTCTTCCGGAAGCTCACCGGTGATGTCCGGGTCAAAGCTTTGTCCCACAAGTCTAGCGGCAGCGGCGCCGCGAGCTCCACTTGGGCTGCCGCACGGACGCCGGCGATCTTCAGAGGAGGGCAAATGCCTGCGAAACCGTGGTCAGGGGCACGTCGGGAACGGCGTCGCGTGCAGGGAGCGCGTCGAGGGAATGCCCGGTGTCTGCCAAATGAAGCGCTGATTCCACGGTGCGTCGAACACTGTCCGGCGCGAGGGCCGGCCAGCTTGTCACCATCCTCAACACGGCGCACGGAATGTGAACCGTCGCTCCGCTGGACCCGTACCGGCTTCGGAGTGCTGCGACAAACTGGTTCATCGTCAAATTCTCCGGCCCTCCCATATCGATGGCTTTGCCGCGGAGCGCAGGGTCGGCAACGGCCAGGACAAGGACTGCCGCAACATCGTGGACGGAGACGAAATTGATCTTCTGCTGACCGTCGCCGAAGATCAAGGCCACGCCCGACTTGCGCATCGGGGCTCCAATAACTGCAGCAAAAGTCTCGGTGAGGACCGTGGGCCTGACAATTGTCCAGGCCAGTGGCGCGGACATCAGCTCCCGTTCGAACTCGTATTTGAGGCGGGCGAGCTCCAGCGGATGGTTCTCGGCCGCCCCATGCATCGAGACCATGATGAAATGTTCCGTCCCCGAGCGTCGGGACGCCAGAAGGAGATTTCGGTTGCCGGCGAGGTCTACCCGATCCGGCGATGACCCGGACCGGGGCCCGAATCCGCTCATTGCGGAAATGACTGTAGAACAGCCCCTCGCGGCGCGGTCCGCGTCCTCCTGGCTTCTCGACCGTGCCCACGATGGCCTCGACTCCGCGGGCATTCAGCGCCGTGCTCAGCTTGGCATGGCGTGTGAGCACCCGGACGGCATACCCCGCGGCTACCAGTTGGTTCACAAGTACGGAGCCCAGGGTCCCGGTTCCCCCTGTCACCAGGATCACGAAGGGCCGCCAAGCGCCGCGCTGCGGACGGCGCGGTCAATGTCGCCTGTTCCGCGCTCCACCGGCTCGAGGTAGAAGCGGCAGGCCCGGATCAGCCCCTCACTAACGGTGAAGATCATGACGCCGCGCATTTCGTGCCGGCTCCCGTCATTCCGGATACCTGTCATTTCCCACTCGCTCCATACCTCCGGGCCGGCCTCGAACGCGGCCGGCATTCGAGCGGAAAGATCCGGAATGGAAGTGAAGAACATCGACCAGTTACGCCGGACCTGCTCGACGCCGCGAAAACTCCTGTCGGGGTGCGCTGGCATCTCAAGTCTGTAGTCAGGGGCGAAGCAGGCCGTCAAGGCCTCAAGATCGTGAAGGTTGGTTGCGTCCAGGAGTGCTGTTACTACTTCAAGGGGTCCAGGAAATGATCGTTCGATAGACATGTGAGCCTCGGTAACCTAGATTGAGTACAATGCTTTGTATCCAATTCCAACGATAGATCCGGTGGATGACATGGTCAATGGGTCCAAGGAAAACGCGCGGCGCCGTTACGACTCGAGTGTTCGCCGCGCAAGGGCGGAAGAAAGCCGGGAGCGGGTGCTCTCTGAGGCGTGGAGGCTGTTCCGTGAACGCGGATATGGCGCCACCACGATTTCCGCGGTCGCCGCCGGGGGCGGGGTGTCCGCCGAATCCGTATATAAGGTTTTCGGCAACAAAGCCGGTTTGCTGCGCGCACTGCACAACAGGGCGCTTGAAGGCGCGGGACCGGTTCCGGCCGCCCAACGCTCCGATCTCCTCCAGGCACGCGAGGAGGACCCGAAGAAGCTCATTTCCGGGATCGGAGCATTGGCGGCTGAAGTCGCTCCCCTGGTGGCGCCCGTGTTGCTCCTCATCCGTCAGGCGGCAGCCACCGGCCAGGCGGACATGATCGCGCTTCTGGAAGAAACCGAACGCAGCCGATACGAACGTATGTCGCAGGTGGCAGGAACCCTGGCTGAAAGGGGCATGCTCCGCCGAGAGGTCCCAACGGAAGAGGCAGCCGACCTCATGTGGGCCTACACCTCGCCCGGCCTCTTCGAAGACCTCGTCATCAAGCGCGGCTGGGAGACGGCCCGGTTTGGTGAGTTCGTGGCAAGGGCGCTCTCGGTTCTCTTGCCATGAAAAATGAAAACCGGGACCTAGCCCTTGCGGATCAGTTTGTGGGTGGCGGCCTGCGCCACCGGGCGGACGATGATCTCATCCAGGTTGATGTGATGCGGCAATGAGACCGCGTACTTGACGACATCGGCCACGTCCTCCGGGGTGAGCGGCTTCTCGACGCCAGCGTAAACCTTGGCTACTGCATCGGCATCGCCGAGACGGTTGAGCGCGAATTCCTCCGTGCGGACGAGCCCAGGTGCCACCTCGATCACGCGGATGTTGTTCTCGGCTTCCTCCAGGCGCAAGGCACCGGTCATGGCGTGCTGGGCGAACTTTGCCGCGTTGTATCCGCCGCCGCCCTCGTAGGCAGTGAATCCCGCCGTCGACGTCAGGTTCAAAACGGTGCCCTCGCCGTGTGCCCGCAACATCGGAAGGAACGCGCGGGTCAGCTTCAGGGTGCCGAGCACGTTGACTTGGTACATCCAGTCCCAGTCTTCGGTCTGTGCATTCGCCACGGTGTCCGCGCCTCGTGCGCCGCCGGCAATGTTGATGAGCGTGTCGGCTCCGCCTGCTTCGGTGACGGCGGAGAGCAGGGCCGCGACGTCGTCGTCGTTCGTGATGTCCGCGGCGAACGGCACGGCGCCGCTCTCGGCGCCGAGCGCTTCAAGTCGTTCCGCCCGGCGGGCGACGGCGAACACGTTCCAACCGTCGGCGGTGAGGGCCCGCACTGTGGCTTCGCCGATTCCGGTGCTGGCGCCGGTCACTACCGCGGTCTTCTTCTGTACTTCCTCAGTCATGGCACCACCCTAACGTGGTTCACGGGGAGAAATCGCCCGGCCAAGGATGTGCGCGATCGACGGAGACAGCGGGCCGGCAGAGAAGGCGAAACGCTTGCTGTGCAGCACCTGGAAGCCGGCGGCGGCGATCGCCTGAAGGGTATTGCGGTTGGGATGGCAACCTCCGGCCATGTGCTGCCAGGCAGGGGTGAGCAGATCCTCGACGGCGGCGAGAAGCGTCTTGACCGAGCGCACGTGCTCGTAGAACGCCAAGGTTCCGCCGGGCCGAAGCACGCGGCGGATTTCCGCCAATACCGCCGCCTGCTCGGCGACGCTGCAAAGGACAAGACTGACGACGACGGCGTCCGCCTCACCGTCCGCCGCCGGAATGTCTTCGGCGGTTCCGGGAACAACCGTGACTGGTACAGCGGCAAGCCGTGCCTTGGCCGCGGCGAGCCCCCTAAGGTAGTCATCAGGTTCAACCGCGAGGACGCTTTCCACGGTGGCCGGGTACAGGCCGAACGACGAGCCCTCGCCGGCGCCGACCTCGATGACGCAGCCCCGGAGGCCGGACAGCAAGCTGCGTCGGTGCTCTGTTCCCCCGCGGAGGTTCATCACCGGAACCGCCCGGGCGTAGGCCCGAGCAAAGCGCGGATGCTGCGGCGTCATGGGGCCGCCGATCCGGCACCAAGTAGGAACTCCAGCAGCACGCGGGCGTGGTTGACTTCAGGATCCCTGGCGCCGTAGAGCAGCGTCACACGCTTTTTCCCGGCGGCCACCTCCAGCAACTGCTCCACGGCGGGATTCTGTTCCAGTTCGGCGCGGTAAGCACGGCGGAAGTCCTCGAATCGCTCCTGCATATGGGCAAACTCAGTGCGCAGCGGCGTCGAGGGCGCTATTTCCTTGAGCCATAGATCCAACCGGGCCCGTTCTTTGGATATCCCTCGCGGCCAGAGCCGGTCCACCAGCACCCGGCAGCCGTCGTCGTCGGCCGCTTCGTCATAGATGCGCTTGATAGCCAAAACATCCTTGAGTTCCGTCATGGCCCGCATGCTACGGCACCCCCGCGTGCCACGGAACAAAGGGCGCCATGAAACAATTGGGCCATGGCTGATTCAACGCAGGGTACAGACACGCCCACCACCGCCCCCATCAACGTTCCCGACAAGCCGGCCCTTGAAGGCCTTGAGGCTGCGCTGACGAAGCGCTGGCTGGACGAAGGAACCTACAAGTTCAATCCGGACACCACCCGGGAGCAGGTCTATTCGATCGACACTCCCCCGCCTACGGCGTCCGGTTCTCTCCACGTGGGCCACATGTTCTCGTTCACGCAGACGGACGTCCAGGCGCGCTACATGCGCATGACCGGCAAGAACGTCTTCTACCCGATGGGCTGGGACGACAACGGCCTGCCCACCGAACGCCGCGTGCAGAACTACTACGGCGTCCGCTGCGATCCCGCCATCCCCTACAACGCCGATTACCGTCCCCCCGCAGAGCCTGCGAAGAATCAGCGCGACTTCGACGTCGTCTCCCGGCAGAACTTCATCGAACTCTGTGAAGAGCTTGCGGTTGAGGACGAAAAGGTCTTCGAGAACCTGTTCCAGACCCTCGGCCTCTCCGTCGACTGGGACCTGACCTACCGCACCATCGATGACACCTCGCGCGCGGTGTCCCAGCGCGCTTTCCTCGCGAACCTCAACGCCGGCGATGCCTACATGGCCGAAGCTCCGACGCTGTGGGACGTGACGTTCCGTACCGCCGTCGCGCAAGCCGAGCTGGAGGATCGCGAGGTTGCGGGCGCGTACTACCGCTACCCCTTCTTCACCGCCGACGGCGAGAAGATCTACATCGAGACCACCCGTCCGGAACTGCTCGCGGCGTGCGCCGCTTTGGTGGCAAACCCCGACGACGAGCGCTACCAGCCGCTGTTCGGCAAGACGGTCACCTCTCCCCTGTTCGCCGTCGAACTGGAGGTCAAAGCGCACCCGCTGGCCAAGGCGGACAAGGGCTCCGGCATCGCCATGGTCTGCACCTTCGGCGACCTGACCGACGTCACCTGGTGGCGTGAGCTGCAGCTGCCCACGCGCGCCATCATGGGCCGCGACGGCCGCATCATTGCCGAGACACCTGAGTGGATCACCACTGAGGCCGGCAAGGAAGCCTACGCTGCGATTGCCGGCAAGACCGCGTTCTCCGCCAAGGAAACCGTGGTGGATCTTCTCACGGCTGCCGATCTGCTGGACGGCGAACCGAAGAAAATCACCCACCCCGTGAACTTCTTCGAGAAGGGCGATAAGCCCCTCGAAGTTGTGACGTCACGCCAGTGGTATATCCGTAACGGCGGGCGGGACGAGGACCGCCGCGAACGGTTGATCGCACGGGGACATGAGATAGATTTCCACCCGTCCTTCATGCGCTCCCGCTACGAGAACTGGATTTCCGGACTGAACGGTGACTGGCTTGTTTCGCGCCAGCGTTTCTTCGGCGTGCCGATCCCGGTTTGGTACCCATTGGATGCCCACGGCAACCCGGACTACGCGAACCCGATCGTGCCGTCCGACGAGTCCCTCCCCGTGGACCCCGCAGCGGACGCAGCCCCTGGCTTCGACGAGTCCCAGCGCGAGCAGCCCAACGGCTTCATCGGCGACGCCGACGTTTTGGACACCTGGGCCACGTCTTCGCTGACCCCGCAAATCGTGGGTGGCTGGAGCCGTGACGAAGAGCTGTTCGGCAAGGTCTACCCCTTCGACCTCCGCCCGCAGGGACATGACATCATCCGTACCTGGCTCTTCTCCTCCGCCGTGCGGGCCGATGCCTTGCAGAACAGCGCACCGTGGAAGCACGCGGCCATCTCGGGCTGGATCCTGGACCCGGACCGCAAGAAGATGTCCAAGTCCAAGGGCAACGTGGTTGTTCCGACCGATGTCTTGAACGAGTTCGGTTCCGACGCCGTCCGCTACTGGGCTGCCTCTGCCAAGCTTGGCGCGGACACCGCCTACGAGATCGCGCAGATGAAGATCGGCCGCCGCCTGGCCATCAAGCTGCTGAACGCCTCGAAGTTCGTGCTGAACCTCGGTGCCACGGAAAACTCGGTGGTCTCCTCCACGGACCTTTCCGTTCTGAGCAATCCCTTGGACCGGGCGCTCCATGGCACAACTTTCCGATGTGGTGGCCCAGTCCACCAAGGCCTTCGAGAACTACGACTACGCCCGTGCCCTCCAGATCACCGAGTCCTTCTTCTGGCAGTTCACGGATGATTACGTGGAGCTCATTAAGGACCGCGCCTACGGTGCCGCTGGCGAAACGGAGCAAGCCTCTGTACTCGCGGCCCTCGCTACGACGCTCGATTCACTGTTGCGGCTGTTCGCACCGTTCCTCCCCTTCGCCACAGAAGAGGTTTGGAGCTGGTGGCGCGCAGGTTCGGTGCACCGCGCTGCGTGGCCGGCAGCCGTGGAAATCGTCGACGGCGACACCACCATGCTGGGCACCGTCGGCAATGCCCTGAGCGGCATCCGCAAGGCCAAGTCCGAGGCAAAGGTCAAGCAGCGCACCGAAGTTCTCTCTGCCACCATCAGCGCGTCCGAGTCCTTCGTTTCGCAGCTGGAAGCCGGACTGGGAGATCTGAAGGCCGCAGCCAACGCACAGGAAATCTCGTTGGTAGCCGCTGAAGGCGAACTGACCGTGAGCGACGTGGTCCTCGCACCTGCCGAGGAACCCGCACAAGCCTAGTCCTGAAATTTAGGGGAGTTCTGAATTATTTCGGGCAGCCCTTGATTATTCCGGGCAAAGGGGAAGCCCCATCAGCGTTTAGCCGTTGGTGGGGCTTCGACTCTTCGGCTGTCCGGTGACGCCTTGACAGTCTGGCGGAATCCTCGGACTTTCAGGTCTTCCTACCTCGTCACTGGTAGCTTGTATCCAACTTTGCCGAAGGCTGCGTCAGATGCATATCACTGAATCTCTGGTTTCCGTGTCCCTCTTCTTTCGAAGTGGGTAAGTTCTATTCTTGACCCGGATCCGGGTCAGCACAAGCCCTCCTCGGGAACTACTGGCCTGTAATTCGGGGCCTCATGGAATGCCTGTCGGGGTTCTGGCTGCCGGGTGCTTGTGGCACAGTGTTGCTATGCCAGAACTTCCCGAGGTGGCCGGGCTGACTGCCTTCCTGGGCAGGACCCTTCTCGGTGCCAAACTAACGAAAGTCCAGATCACTTCCTTCGCCGTGCTTAAGACGGCCGATCCGCCCTATTCGGACCTTGAGGGCCGGAAAATCGTCGGAGTGGGACGTTTCGGAAAGTTCGTCAGCCCTGGACGCCGAAGGGATCCATTTCATCTTCCACCTCGCCAAGGCCGGTTGGCTGCGCTACACAGAGCACCCCCCATCCACCCAGCTACGGCTGGGCGGCAGCAATATTGCCGCGAGGCTCAGCTTCACGAAGGGTGACGGATCAACGCACGTCGGCGTGGACTTGACTGAAGCCGGCACGAAGAAAAGCCTGGCCGTGTATGTGGTCCGCAACCCCCTGGATGTTCCCGGCATCGCGACCCTTGGCCCGGATCCGCTGAGCCCGGAATTCACCGCCGACATTTTGTCCGGCATCCTCGCCACCAGCGCGCAGCAGATCAAAGGACTACTCCGGAGCCAGAGCGTGATCGCGGGCATCGGCAACGCCTACAGTGACGAAATCCTCCACGCTGCAAGGATTTCGCCTTTTGCTATTGCCAAGTCACTGGATAGGGAGACCACCCAGGTCCTCTACGATTCCATCGAAACTGTCCTGGGTGAGGCCGTCTCGGCAGCCGTCGGAAAGGCCTCGAGCGAGCTCAAGGACACCAAGCGATCTGCCATGAAGGTTCATGGCAGAGCGGGGCAGTCCTGCCCGGTGTGCGGCACCATCATCCGCGAAGTGTCCTTTGCCGACACCGCGTTGCAGTATTGCCCGGGCTGCCAGACGAACGGAAAGATCCTCGCAGACCGCAGGACGTCGCGTTTCCTGAAGTAGCTCCCGTTTCCTGAATTAAGCCGGGCTGCTGTGACGAAGGAGCCAGGCCTAGTTGAATTCAGGGCTTTCCGTGCGGCTCCGCTTGAGCTCGAAGAAATGCGGGTAACCGGCCAATGTGACGGTTGCATCCCAGATCCGTCCGGCTTCTTCGCCTCGGGGAATTCGAGTCAGGACCGGACCAAAGAAAGCAGTACCGTTGACCGCCACCACCGGGGTGCCGACGTCCTGGCCTACTAGGGAGATGCCGGCTTCGTGGCTGGCCCGCAGCTGGACATCATATTCGTCGGAATCGGCAAAGCGGGCCAAGTCGGAAGGCAATCCTGTTTCCGCCAGTGCCTTCGAAATGACCTCAGCGAAGTCCTGGATGCCTTCGTGGTGGATGAGCGAACCCATCGCGTCGTACAGCGGCTTGATGAACTCGCTTCCGTGCAGCTCGCTTGCAGCAATGATGACGCGGACCGGACCCCAGCCGCCCTTCATTTTCTCGGCGTATTCGGCCGGCAGGTCGCGGCCCTCATTGAGCACGGAGAGGCTCATGACGTGCCAGTTGGTCTCGATGCCACGGACGTCCTCTACTTCACCAATCCAGCGGGATGTCACCCAGGCGAAAGGGCACAGGGGATCGAACCAGAAATCAACCTTGTTGGCGGTCTGCTCGGGCACAGGAATCTCCTTCAGATAAGACGTAAGGGGGGCACGGTCAACCCGACGGGGTGGGTCAGGCACCGATTATTCCAACTGCAGGCTAAGCAGACTTATTCCGCCGCTTCGCCACAACCTCGTGCGCGATCATGGTCGGTTGGCCCTTTTTGGAGACGGCGTCGGCGGTGATGACAACGCTCGCGATGTCGTCGCGGCTGGGCAGATCGAACATGACGGGCAACAGCACTTCTTCCATGATGGCGCGCAAACCACGGGCCCCCGTGCCACGTTCAAGCGCCTGGTCGGCAATCGAGTCCAGGGCGTCGTCCTCGAACAGGAGCTCCACGCCGTCCAGCTGGAACATCTTCTGATACTGCTTGATCAGGGCGTTCTTGGGCTTGGAGAGAATTTGAATGAGCGCCGAGCGGTCAAGGTTGGACACTGTGGTGATCACAGGCAGGCGTCCGATGAATTCCGGAATCAGCCCGAACTTGAGCAGATCTTCCGGCATCACCTCGCCGTAGCTGTCCACGTTGTCCTTGACTTCGTTGAGCGGGGCTCCGAAACCAATGCCCTTGCGGCCGGACCGTGAACCAATGATGTCCTCAAGGCCGGCAAACGCGCCAGCCACGATGAACAGCACATTGGTGGTGTCGATCTGGATGAATTCCTGATGCGGGTGCTTGCGTCCGCCCTGCGGGGGTACCGAGGCAACCGTGCCTTCGAGGATCTTCAGGAGGGCCTGCTGCACGCCTTCGCCGGAGACGTCCCGCGTAATGGACGGATTCTCGCTCTTACGCGAAATCTTGTCGATTTCGTCGATGTAGATGATGCCTTGCTCGGCCTTCTTGACGTCGTAGTCTGCGGCCTGGATGAGCTTCAAGAGGATGTTTTCGACGTCTTCGCCCACGTACCCGGCTTCGGTCAGGGCGGTGGCGTCGGCAACGGCAAAGGGGACGTTCAGGCGGCGAGCGAGAGTCTGGGCCAGGTAGGTCTTGCCGCAACCGGTGGGGCCGATCAACAGGATGTTGGACTTGGCGATCTCCACGTCCTCGTGGTGTCCGCCTTCGCCCAGCCCGGTCTTCGGCGCGTGGCCTGCCTGGATGCGCTTGTAGTGGTTGTAGACCGCGACGGCGAGGGAACGCTTCGCGGGTTCCTGACCGATGACGTATTCCTGGAGGAAATCGAAAATCTCACGCGGCTTGGGCAACTCAAAACTTCCCAGATCCGATACTTCCGCGAGTTCCTCTTCGATGATCTCGTTGCAGAGTTCGATGCACTCGTCGCAGATGTACACGCCGGGCCCGGCAATCAGCTTCCGAACCTGCTTCTGGCTCTTTCCGCAGAAAGAACACTTCAGCAGATCGGTGCTCTCGCCAATCCGAGCCATGTGGGATTCCCTTCGTTTCATGCGGGTGGTGCAGCCCCGCACCTATCTGCCATTTTCAGAAGATCGCAGCGGGGGCGCCACCATGACAACTTCCACTGTAGGACACAATGGGCTGCTTGGGTTGAAACAGAACGCCGATGCGGTCCATATTTCTGAACCGCATCGGCGTCGAGTTTTGGCCAGCTACCTGGCGATCGCTTGGGGCTTGATCTTGCGGGAATCGAGTACCTGGTCGATCAATCCGTAGTTCATTGCTTCCGCGGCGGTAAGGATCTTGTCGCGCTCGATGTCGTTGTTGACCTGCTCCGAGGTACGGCCCGAGTGGTGGGCCAGCGTGTCCTCAAGCCAGGTCCGCATCCGCATGACTTCTGCTGCCTGGATTTCGAGGTCCGAAGCCTGTCCGCCCTGGCCGCCGGACAGTGCCGGCTGGTGGATCAAGACGCGGGCGTTCGGCAGGGCGAGGCGCTTGCCCGGGGTACCCGCAGCAAGCAGCACGGCTGCGGCACTGGCGGCCTGGCCCAGGCAAACGGTCTGGATCTCCGGGCGGATGTACTGCATGGTGTCGTAGATGGCCGTCATGGCCGTGAACGAACCGCCCGGGGAGTTGATGTACAGGGTGATGTCGCGGTCCGGGTCAGTGGACTCGAGCACCAGAAGCTGGGCCATGATGTCATCGGCCGACGCGTCGTCCACCTGGACGCCGAGGAAGATGATGCGGTCCTCGAAGAGCTTCGTGTACGGGTCCTGGCGCTTGAAACCGTAGGGCGTGCGCTCCTCGAACTGCGGGAGGACGTAGCGGCTGGACGGGAGATTACCGGCAGACCATCCAAAGTTGTAGTTCATGTCAATTGCTCCTGATCTGAATGTTTCTGGTGCCGGTTAGTTCTCGGAGTTCGAGGCGTTGGCTGTGCCACCGCCGCCGGCCACCGAACCTGCGTGTGCGGCGATCTTGTCAAAGAACCCGTACTCAAGGGCGTCGACGGCCGTGAACCACTTGTCACGGTCGTTGTCCTTGAGGATGGTCTCGACAGTCTGCCCGGTCTGATCGGCGGTCAGCTCGGCCATGACCTTCTTCATGTGCAAGATCAGTTCGGCCTGGATCTTGATGTCCGAGGCCGTGCCACCGATGCCGCCGGAAGGCTGGTGCATCAGGATGCGGGCATTAGGTGTGGCGTAGCGCTTGCCCTTGGTGCCCGAGGACAGCAGGAACTGGCCCATGGAGGCCGCCAGGCCGGTGGCAACCGTCACGACGTCGTTCGGGATGAACTGCATGGTGTCGTAAATGGCCATGCCAGCCGTCACGGAACCACCAGGAGAGTTGATGTACAGGTAGATGTCCTTCCCCGGGTCTTCGGCCGAGAGGAGGAGGAGCTGGGAGCAGATCGCGTTGGCGTTCTCGTCACGGACTTCAGATCCGAGCCAGATGATGCGCTCTTTCAGCAGGCGGTTGTAGATGTAGTTGTCCTGGGCCGCTGGATCGACGGTTGCCATCGCTGGGTGCCTCTGCGTGCTGTGACATAAGTACTTACCTCTCGCTGGTGACAGGGCCATTGCTGAACTTGCCATCCCTGATCTTCACTACTTGGACACTAACCGTTTTCGATGGCGATTTGTTCTCCCAAATCGCACTGTTCGCTGACGGCGCACGATTGCGGAAGGGTGCCGCTTTCGACGCCGGCAGGGCTTAAACGAAGCCGCCCCCGGATCAAAGGATCCGGGGGCGGCTTGAGATGAAACTAGAACTTCACTGCTGCCGGGTCATCGCTCGGAACGACCGTAGCTTCTTCAGCTTCTTCAGCTTCTTCTACAGCTGCAGCTTCTTCACCGGCGGGGCGCACGAAGTCGCTGAGGTCAACCTTGTTGCCTTCGGAGTCGACAACCTCGGCCTGACCGAGGACAACCGCGAGAGCCTTGCGGCGGCGGACCTCGGAAACCATCATGGGAACCTGGCCGCTCTGGTCGATGACCTGGGCGAACTGGTTCGGGTCCATGCCGTACTGGCTTGCCGTGCTGACGATGTAGTCGATCAGCTCGTTCTGGCTGACGCCTACCTCTTCCTTGTCGGCAATGGCGTCAAGGATGATCTCGTTCTGGAAGGCGCGGGCGGTGTTCGCCTTGACCTCAGCGCGGTGTTCCTCGGTGTCGTGGTCGCCTTCGCCGTGTGCGTTCTCCGGGTTGAAGTGAGCTTCGAGCTGCTCTTCAACAACAGACTCCGGAACCGGAACCTCGATGAGCTCGACGAGCTTGTCAAGAACCTTGTCGCGGGCTTCGACGCCCTGCTCGACAACCTTGGATTCAGCAGCCTGCTTCGCGAGGTCTTCGCGAAGTTCGGCGAGGGTGTCGAACTCGGACGCCAGCTGGGCGAAGTCGTCGTCGGCCTCGGGAAGCTCGCGCTCCTTGACAGTCTTGACAACGGCCTTGACCTGCGCGGCTTCGCCGGCGTGCTCGCCGCCGACCAGAGTGGTGTCGAAGATCGTTTCCTCATCGGCGGAAAGGCCGGTGACGGCCTCGTCCAGGCCTTCGAGCATGGTGCCCGCGCCAACCTGGTAAGACAGGCCAGTGGCAGAGTCGATCTCTTCGCCGTCGATCGTGGCGGTGATGTCAATCGTCAGGAAGTCGCCGTCGGCGGCCGGACGGTCAACGGACTTCAGCGTGCCGAAGCGGCCACGGAGTTCGTCAAGGGCCTTGTCGATGTCGGCGTCAGAGGACTCGGCTGCAGCAACCTCGACCTTGATTCCGGCGTAGTCCGGCAGTTCAACCTCGGGACGGACGTCGATCTCGACCTGGAACTTCAGTTCGCCGTCGGTCGAGGACGGGTCCGGAACCTCGGTGATCTCAACCTCGGGACGGCTCAGCGGGCGAAGGCCGGCTTCCTGAACGGCGGCCTGGTACCAACCGTTGAGGCCATCGTTGATGGCGGTCTCCAGGACGTAGCCGCGGCCAACGCGCTGGTCAACCAGCTTGGAGGGAACCTTGCCCTTGCGGAACCCGGGAACCTGGATCTGCGAAGCAACGGTCTTGTAAGCGGCATCGATGCTCGGCTTCAGTTCCTCAAAGGGAACCTCAACGTTGAGCTTGACCCGCGTGGCGGTGAGGTTCTCGACAGCGCTCTTCACAGTCTAAGTACTTCCTGGTTTTGTGGGATGGGGTTCTGCCGCGTCCCGGATCGGGACAGGCACACAGAGTCGGGGTGACAGGATTTGAACCTGCGACTTCCTGCTCCCAAAGCAGGCGCTCTAGCCAAGCTGAGCTACACCCCGTTGAATGCACAGGACAGTCTACGGGCATCGCGCCCGAGAATGCACATTTGACACTTGGCCCCTGAATTAGGTTTAGTTATATCCGGCTTGAACAGCCGCCGGAAAGATGCACGGAAGACCTTCAGGGGTTCATGCGCTCTTGCCCGGGGACGTAGCTTAATGGTAAAGCCTCAGTCTTCCAAACTGATTACGCGGGTTCGATTCCCGTCGTCCCCTCCAGAACCAAGAAGGGCCCCTCGCTGAGGGGCCCTTCGTGTTTAACCTTCGGCCCAGGCGCGCTCCCTTCCTGACCTTCTTCGAACGAAATTTCTCCCGACGCGCCGGCGACACGCCATTTGGCGGGCCTGTTCTGATTCAAAAAGGGTCAGGACGGGAGGCCTCGACGGGCACGGCACCTCGTATTTGCACGCCAGCAGCCTTCAGTTCTGGCAACCAGGACACCAATAGAGCTTGCGCGCGCCGATTTCAGCCATCTGCACGGCTTCACCGCACCGCCGGCACGGCTGGCCCTGGCGCTTGTAGACAAAGTGCGCCTCGCCGTCGAGCGCTCCTGCTTTCCCACCGCTCCACACCGAAGAAGGCGTCGTAACAATCCGGCCGTCCCGGACGCCGTCGCTCATGGCTGCCGCGGTGTCTTCCCACAGGAGTCCGGCGGTTTCCGGGTCCAACGAGGAGCCCTGGAGTCCACGGATCGACCCTTTGGCGGAACAACACTTCCGCGCGATAGATGTTGCCCACTCCGGCCAGGACCGACTGGTCCATCAGGAGAAGCCCGACGGCGGTCTTGCGGCGCCGTATCCGCCGGATGAACTCCCCGCGGTCGCCTGGAAGGTTGTGAAGGGGATCGGGCCCGAGGCGCGCCTGGATCGCGGCCGCCTCTGCCTGCGTGATCGCAGCACACGTCGTGGCGCCCCGCAGGTCCGCCCAGCCATTTCTTGAGACAAGGCGAACCCGGACTGCACCCACTGGCTCGGGCGGTCCCGTGTAAAGGTTTTCCACGGCGCCCTGAGCCGGGTCCTGCAAAAATGTCTCGCGTTCGCCGATCCGCCGCGGCGCCCCGATGCTCGAGGCCCCGCGGAAGGATGCATCGCCGCCAAAGTTCCATGCGCCATACAGTCCCAAATGGACGTGCAGAAGCACGGCATGGTCAAACCGGAGGAAGAGTTGCTTGCCGTGAGCCGCCGCCTCAAGCAACTCATGGCCGTCCAATAGCGCAGCCCCCGCCGCGAAACGGCCCTGCGGGCTGGAAACCTCCAGCACGTGGCCGGAAAAGACATCCCGGAACTGACGTGCCAGGCGATGGATGGAATGCCCTTCAGGCACTATGCAACGATTTCGCCAGTGTTCTCATAGGTGGCGATTTTTCCGATGCGGCGCACGTGGCGTTCGTCGTTGCTGAACGGTTCTTCCAGGAAGGCCTCGATCAGTTCGGTCGCTTCCTCGACGGTGTGCTGGCGGCCGCCGACGGCAACCACGTTCGCGTCGTTGTGCTCGCGGGCCAGTTTCGCCGTGGACAGGTTCCAGGCCAATGCGGCCCGGGCACCCTTAACCTTGTTCGCGGCGATCTGCTCACCGTTGCCTGATCCGCCCAGGACGATGCCCAATGCGTGAACGCCGGCCTTTTGGTCCGCAACTACGGCGGCCGCAGCGGTGATGCAGAACGAAGGGTAGTCGTCGAGGGCGTCGTACACCTTGGGGCCGTGGTCAACGACGTCGTAGCCTTTGGCCGTCAAGTGGCTTACGAGGTGGGCGCTGAGCTCCATGCCAGCGTGGTCCGTGGCAATGTGGACGCGGGGTGTGGTCACAGGAAGTCCGTTCAGTCTGGCTCGCGAACGCGGCAAAGCCGGGCGCGGCGGTGAGGGATGCGGTTCCTAGGTTACTAGGGTCGGGCCGCTGCTCACCTCCTAAGACGCGGGCGGCTGCTCTCCGCGCTGGGCGCGCGCCGCAACCCTGTTGAGGATTCCTGCGAGCCGGTCCGCAGTGGCGGAGGTTCCAGCGCTGAACGCCACCCTGCGGCCGCTGACCTGCCGTACGACGACGGCGGGTCCGCTGCTCACGAGCATGGCAGTGGCTCCTCCGTGGTGCCGGAGTCCCCAGCCGCCAAAGTCAGCGGCCCTGACTTCCTGTGCAGCCGCTCCGGCGATGTCAACGGCCGGGACGGTCAGGACCTTCAGCACACCGGCGACAAAAATCTGTACCCCGCCGCGGTCTGCGCGAACCCGGACGAAGAGGAAACACGCACCGATGACCGCGGCTGCGGCTACTAAGGCGCCAAGCCACGGGACCGCAATGGCAATCAACATGGCGGGAAACAAGGTGGCCACGCAGATCATCACGAACACCGAGCTCCTCGCATGAACCCAAAGCAACATTGAATCCTCCGCGAGCGCAGGGTCTTCCCTCAGGATCCGTTCGCTCTCGAGTGCGGCTTCGTCCTCAGGCGTCCAGCGGGGGTCAGGCTTGAAAGCAAGCATCATGACGACGCCCAAGGGCAGCGCGGCCCCGGCACCGAGGGCGAGCACCGTGGCATCGACGTGGGAACTGCGGGCGTCAGCAAGGCCCGTTTGCCCCACGAGGCCGGCTGCCAGCACGGCGGTGATGAAGAGGCTCACCATGAGCCCCAGCCCCATCATGAACCGGCGCATGACTACAGGCCGGGCAAGGGGTGCCGCTTGGAGAAAGACCAACCATCCTGTCAGGACCATGAGACCGGTTCCACCGAACACGTAGGCGCCGAACGGGGCGAAGCTGGTTCCGCCGTCGGCGTTCCACGCAATGGCGACAGGATCCGGAAGATTGTTGCGCAACATCAGCGCGCAGACCGCAAAGGCGGCAGCCAACAGCAGCGGAAATGCCACAGCAAAGCGGAGTGCCCGGAGATCCAGCGAGTCGCGCATCTTTCCCATAATCCAACGCTACCCCCGCCGGGCGACACTGTGACGGCGCCTCCTTGCCAAGCCGGGATCCAGTGAAAGAATGACTTCACAGTGCCGGCGTTGGCTGAAGTCAGCCGGCTTCTCGCAACCCATTCTTGGAGGCACCACTTTGCCAGGCCTGAACCTGACGCGCGCCGAAGCTAGTCAGCGCGCAGAATTGCTTACCGTGACTTCGTATGACGTCACCCTCGATTTGACGAAGGGCGCCACGGTTTTCGGCTCCACCACGGTGGTGAGGTTCTCCGCCGTCGAGGGTTCCTCGAGCTTTATCGATGCGATCACTGACACCGTCCACAGCGTGACGCTGAACGGCGTCGAACTTGATCCAGCCGTTGTGTCCGACGGCGTGCGCATCCAGCTGCCGGAGCTCGCCGCCGAAAACGAACTCACGGTGGTTGCCGATGCCCCCTACATGAACACCGGTGAAGGCCTGCACCGGTTCGTGGATCCGGTGGACAACGAGGTCTACCTCTACACCCAGTTCGAGGTGCCCGATTCCCGCCGCATGTTCGCTGTGTTCGAGCAACCGGACTTGAAAGCAGCGTTCACTTTCACCGTCACTGCGCCCTCTCACTGGGACCTCATCTCCAACTCCCCCACTCCCTTGCCGGTGGAAACCACTCCAGGGGACGACGGCGGCGCGCGCTCCGTCTGGAATTTCACCCCCACCCCCCGAATCTCTTCCTACGTCACGGCGCTGATCGCAGGACCGTATCAGTCAGTCCGGGGCAAGGTCGCCAGCTCGGATGGCCGGATCATCCCGTTGGGCGTCTTCGCGCGGAAGTCCCTCATGCAATACCTGGATGCGGACAACATTTTCGAACTGACCCGCCAAGGCTTCGAGTTCTTCGAGGCCCAGTTCGGGTTCCCGTATCCCTTCGAGAAGTACGACCAGCTCTTCGTCCCCGAGTTCAACGCCGGGGCGATGGAAAACGCCGGCGCGGTGACGATCCTCGAGGGCTACATCTTCCGGAGCAAGGTCACCGATGCGCAGATCGAACGCCGCGCAATTACGGTGCTGCACGAACTGGCCCACATGTGGTTCGGGGCCCTGGTCACAATGCGCTGGTGGAACGATCTCTGGCTCAACGAGTCGTTCGCTGAGTACATGTCCCACCTGGCCGCCGCCGAAAACACGGAGTTCGTCCGGGCGTGGACCACTTTCGCATCCGTTGAAAAGTCCTGGGCATATCGTCAGGACCAGCTGCCCACGACGCACCCGATTTTTGCCGAAATCAACAATCTCCAGGACGTCGAGGTCAACTTCGATGGCATCACCTATGCCAAGGGAGCTTCCGTCCTGCGGCAGTTGGTTGCATGGGTGGGCCCGGAGCAATTCATGGCCGGCGTCCGTGAGTATTTCAAGAAGCACGCTTGGCAGAACACCGAGCTGGTTGACCTCATGACCGAGCTCGAAGCGGCCAGCGGCAGGGACTTGAACCAGTGGGGCAAGCTCTGGCTTGAGACTGCGGGGGTCAACACGCTCGCTCCCGAGCTTGACGTCGACCCCAACGGCATCATCACCTCGTTCTCGATCCTCCAGACAGCTATTGACGAGCAGCCCGTCCTCCGTCCGCATCGCCTCGCAGTGGGCTTCTACAACCTTTCGGCCGAAGGAAAACTTGAGCGCACCCACAGGGAGGAGCTCGACGTCGACGGCTCCCGTACCGATGTGGCCGCCCTGGTCGGGATGCCGCGCCCGGACCTGATCTTGCTCAACGACGACGACCTCGCCTACGCGAAGGTCCGCCTCGACCCCACATCCTTGGCCACCGCGAAAGACCACCTGAAGGACTTCGCCGGGAGCCTGCCCCGCACCCTGGTTTGGGGTTCGGCCTGGGATGCGGCCCGCGACGGCGAATCCCCCGCGAGGAGCTACGTCAGCCTGATCCTGGCCAACATCGCCTCCGAGACCGATTCTTCCGTTATCCAGACCCAGCTCCGCCAGCTGGCGACGACCCTGACGTACTACGTCGCGGCAGAACACAAGGAAGCGGCCACAAGGGCGGCCGCGGACAAGCTGTGGGAGCTTTCTTCCGCTGTTGCCGCTGGATCGGACGCCCAGCTCCAGTTCGTGAAGTCCTTCGCGCTGCTTGCCGCCAGCAGTTCCCAACTGGACACTGTCGAGTCGCTCCTGGAGGGTGCGACCGTCCTGGAAGGCCTCTCCGTCGACCAGGACCTGCGCTGGGAACTCCTCACCTCCCTAGTAGTGGGCGGCCGCCACGGGCAGGCCCGGATCGACACCGAACTTGAGCGTGACCACACTGCCAACGGCCAGAATGCAGCTGCCTTGGCGACGGCAGCACTGCCCACCGCCGAGGCGAAAGCCGATGCGTGGAACAAGATCGTTGCTACCGGCGAGCTTTCCAATGCCATTCAAAGCTCCGCAGTCACGGGTTTCACGCGCGTGCTGGACGCCTCCCTGCTGGAGCCGTACGCCGAAAAGTACTTTGAGGCCGTCCCTGAGATCGTCGCCAACCGCACCCACGCGCTGGCCCAGCAAATCGTCGTCGGACTCTACCCGGCGCAACTGACCACGCAGGCCACGGTTGACCGAACGGACGAGTTCCTGGCCGGCTTGCCGGCGGACAGCAACGCCCTGCGGCGCATGATGCTCGAAAACCGCGACGGCGTAGCCCGCGCCTTGAGGGCCCGCGAAGCAGACGCTTAGGCACCATCGCGTGACTCACGGTGAGGCGCCGGTTCCGCATTTCCTGGAACCGGCGCCTCACCGCGTGTTGGCCGTTATCAGCGCCACTAGACTTTCCACATGAGCCCTGGACGAACACCACTATTCACTGACCGTGCGCTGGACTGGAAATCTGGGCAGCGGCACTTCCACCTACCGCGGCTATAGCAGGGACCACGACGTCGAGATCCCCGGGTTGCCCGTCCTGAAGGGCTCCTCGGACCCCACCTTCCACGGCGACCGTAGCCGGTACAACCCCGAGCAGTTGCTCCTGACCGCCTTGTCCCAATGCCACATGCTTTCTTTCCTGCATGTGGCGGTTAAACACGGCGTGGTGGTCACGGACTACGTGGACCACGCGGAGGGCATGATGCGGCTCAACCGGGACGGCAGCGGCCAATTCGAGAACGTCACGTTGAAGCCGCAGGTCACGGTTGCCGATCCCGCCCACGTCTCCCTCGTGGACGAACTGCACCATGAAGCCAACCAGGTGTGTTTCATCGCCCGCAGCGTCAATTTTCCAGTCCTGCATAAACCCAGCACGACGGCGGCTGCTAGTTAGGGGGACCGCTTAGGGTTCCCGCCCGCCTTCACGGCGGGTTCCGTCAGTTCGCTGGCCGCCCGTAGTTGTTCGACCAACAGCTGTTCCCGCCCGGCAGTCAGGCCTGCCTTACGTCCCCTGCCCAGCCCGCGGGCCCGCTCGTCATCCAAAGTGTCACCCAGGGTTTCCTGCCAGGGACGCAAAGCCAAGCCGTGGGTGCGCGCGGCGGCATTTGAGCGGGTCGAAAAGCCTTCGTAGCCGGGCGGCAGCCAAAGCGGAAGGGAGTCGGGACCGGACCAGTACTGCACCCCGTGCTCCGCGAGCCAACCCGCGTCCGCCACAACCGTCTCCCCCAGCACCCCGGCCTGACGCCGTGATTCGTCGATGTATTCACCAAAAGGAACCACATCCCCGACGGCGTTGAAGGCACCCGTGAGTCCACCTTCCGCCGCTGTGAGTACCCAGGCCGCAAGGTCCCGGACATCGATGACCTGGGTGGGTTGGTCCGGGATGTCCGGCAGGAGCGCGGGATCCTGGGAGCCCGCAAAGCGTGCGGGCCAGTAGCCATACCGGTCTGACGCGTCATCCGGACCCGCAATCAAGCCGGGCCGGACAATGAACGCCATCGCCCCGGCGACGGTCAACGTCAATTGCTCAATAGCGGACTTCGACTCGCCATAGCTTTCGGGCGTCGCTGGAGTGCCCTCAGGCAACGGAGGGAGCAACTTTGCGTCCTCATCCGCTCCCGGTGTTGAATGGTCTGCGTAAACAGAACAGCTGGACACGAAGGTCCAATGGGCCGTCCGCGCACTCAGCGCTTCCAAGGCCTGCCGAGCTTGCTCCGGATCACGGGACACGTCCACTACTGCGTCCCAGTCGCCGCCCAGCCCGGCGTAGGCAGGCGCACCTTCGGTGCTGTCGGCGCGGACCCACGTGGCGCCGCCGGGCGGTTCGCGGGTTGTACCGCGTGCCAAGCACGTGACCTGATGCCCTGACGCGACGGCCTGCCGTGCAATTTCAGATGACAAGAAGGCTGTTCCGCCCAGAATCAGAATGCGCATGCAGCCACGCTACGGCGATAGGGTTGAGCGTGGACAGACTGTTCAGCGCCCGGCGAAAAAGGGGCCGGCGAACAATTGGATCCAGTGAGGAGAACCGCCGCAAATGTATATGACCCAGTCGACCGATACCATCGTGGCCGACGCAGCCAAGATCGATTACGCGTCAATCTTCGTGACAATCGGCATCGGACTGTTGTTCTGGGTCGTGGCCCGGTTCATTATCCTGCGGATCGCGCGCAGCGTCGCCGAGGGCACCACGCTCTTCAAGAAAGCGCATTTCCGTTGGGTCCAGCCTGCCTTCCGGGCCCTGGACCATGAACGACGCGCCCAACGGGCCCACACCATCGGCTCGCTCCTGACGAGCGTGCTGAGCGTGGTGGTGGTGGTCATCGTCATCATCTACGTCCTCAAATACCTGAATGTGGACATTGCCCCGCTGCTCACGAGCGTCGGTATTCTGGGTGTGGCCATTGGCTTCGGAGCCCAGCAGCTCATCCGCGATTTCCTGTCCGGGATCTTCATCACCATCGAGGACCAGTTCGGGATCGGCGACGTCATTGTGACCACCGAGGTGATCGGCACCGTTGAATCTGTGGGGCTCCGCATCACACGGCTCCGGGCCGAAGACGGCGCCATCTGGTACTTGCGCAACGGCGAGATCTTGAGGGTGGGCAACCGTTCGCAAGGCGACTACGTCCCCGAGGAACCAGCCGTACCGGACTGCGTTCCGCCTGCACCTCCCGGCACTGCGCCGGCCGAAACCGCTGCATCCGGTGCCCCTCAACCGTCAAAGGAAACCCTCAAAATTCGAGAGCAGAAAGCAGGTGAGTGACGTGAGCAGCCAGCAGGAATCCGCCGCACCACAGCCGGCCGAGCGGCGGCAGTTGATGCAGAACGATCCCTTCAGCCAGCCTGCCTACACCGACAGCTTCTATGAAGCCGTAGGGGGCCACGAGACTTTCGCTAAACTCATCGATGTCTTTTACGACGGCGTCGCCGGAGATCCATTGCTCCGGGCCATGTACCCGGAAGAGGATCTGGCGCCGGCAAAGCGCCGCTTCCTGATGTTTCTTGAGCAGTATTGGGGCGGCCCGGGAACCTACAGCGAAGAACGTGGGCATCCCCGCTTGCGGATGCGGCACATGCCATTTCAGGTTACACCTGAAGCCAAGGACCGCTGGCTCTTCCACATGCGCGCAGCAGTGGACTCCCTCGGTTTATCGCCACTGCACGAAGGCACGCTGCGGGACTACATGGAGCGGGCCGCCCTAACGATGATCAACAGCCCATCGGTCCAGCAGCCCTGAAAACCTAGCTGGGCTCAGAAAGCCCGGGTGCCGTGGGCCTGAAAGCCAAGGCCCGATCCAGAGCGTGCCAAAATGTGGCCCCGGGTCCCGCTGAGCCGGAACCACCGGCCGTTCCGGAAGAGGCGATGTTCCCCGTCACCAAGGAAACCGAGCATCAACGCCGCGAACGCGGCCCCCGCCGGCACGCCGTCGAGCCCGGGAATCTCCCGTCCCCACACCGCTGCCCGGGCGTTGTTGACGATCAGTGCGCCGGGCTGGTCCGGAACTATGCCGGCCACCTCGGTGATCCCCGCCTCCGCAACCGACTTGAGTTCGGCGTCGGGCACTGAACCCACCGGCTCCCAGCCGCTGCGCGGCGCCCCTACTCCGGCCCACGATTCGGAAACCGTCGACGGCGGGATGGGCAACTCGACATCCTCCGGACCGGAGCGCGCAAGGCGGTCCAACACTGACGAAAGAGTCACCGTGACGTCAGCGTGCGCGTCATCAGACAGGGCCATGGTGCGTAGCCCGAGGATGGTGGGCGTCGATTCGCCCAAGAGACGTGGCCTCAGGACACAGACATACGCCGCCAGAACGCGGCCGGACGCCTGCAAGCGGATGGCGCCGTCGTCGATGCTCTTGGCTCGCGTGACGTAGGTACGGAGATCCGCCAGATCACGCGGATCGACGAAATGGAAGGACTGGGTCAGGACATCGGACACATCTCGACTCTACCGGCATGTCCACGGTTGAGAGGGGTCGGGGTGGCGTCTAAAGTCGAACCATGACTGACGCGCACGCCGCCCTGGAACATCAGGTTGCCCTTGAGGACCCGACATCCACCCTGATCGAGCTGCTCTCCCTGGCCGATTTCGACGGCGCGAGGACAGCAGAGGACATCTTCCTGGGGCCCTCCCAGAAGCAACCGCGCCATCGGGTGTTCGGCGGACAGGTGCTGGCCCAATCGCTTGTGGCGGGCATGCGCACGGTGGAAGAGGACCGGACCGTCCATTCCATGCACGGCTATTTCCTTCGTCCCGGAGATGCCAACCAGCCCATTACCTTCAGCGTCGAACGGCTTCGCGACGGACGCTCATTCTCGGCGCGCCGGGTGCACGCCTACCAGGATGGCAAACCGATCCTGTCGATGATCGCCTCCTTCCAGACCGAGGCAGAGGGCGTTGAGCACCAAGCCTCCATGCCTGCCGGAATTCCGGACCCCGAATCCCTGCCGAGTACAGCGGAACTCCTTCAAAAGTACGACCACCCGCTCGCCCGCCACATGTCCTTCGAGCGGCCCTTTGATGTCCGCCATGTGCAGCCTGCGCTCTACGTTGAGGCACCCAAGGACCATGTGGCCAGCAATGCCGTCTGGATGAAGACCTTCGGCCCGATGCCGGACGATCCCAACCTCCATCTGGCCGCCCTGGCGTACGCGAGCGACTACACCATTCTTGAATCGGTTCTGCGCCAGAACGGACTGAGCTGGATGACGCCTGGCATGAGCGTTGCGAGCCTCGATCACGCCATGTGGTGGCATCGCCCTGTCCGGGTGGATGAATGGTTGCTATACGTCCAGGAATCCCCCAGCGCCCAGGGCGCCCGCGGACTGGCCACAGGTAAGATTTTCAGCCGCGACGGCCAGCATGTCGCCACCGTGGCGCAGGAGGGAATGCTCAGGATTCCTTCGTAGGCGCTCACATATTCGGCATCTTCGCAACAAATCTTCGCAACAAAGAAGGCCGGCGCTTCAGGGAACTTTCCCCGAAGCGCCGGCCTTCTCGCGTTTTCGTCGCTTAGTCTCGCGTCAGCTTGCGGTGCGTGACACGGTGCGGCTTGGCGGCGTCAGGACCGAGGCGCTCCACCTTGTTCTCCTCGTAGGACTCGAAGTTACCCTCGAACCAGTACCACTTCGACGGGTTCTCCTCGTCGCCTTCGTAGGCCAGGATGTGGGTGGCAACCCGGTCCAGGAACCACCGGTCGTGCGAGACCACTACGGCGCAGCCCGGGAACTCGAGCAGAGCGTTCTCAAGGCTGCTGAGGGTTTCGACGTCCAGGTCGTTGGTGGGCTCGTCAAGAAGCAGCAGGTTTCCGCCCTGCTTGAGGGTCAGCGCCAGGTTCAGGCGGTTGCGCTCACCACCGGAGAGCACCCCGGCCTTCTTCTGCTGGTCCGGTCCCTTGAAGCCGAAAGCCGCGACATAGGCGCGGGACGGCATTTCAACATGGCCGACCTGAATGAAGTCCAGTCCGTCTGAAACGACCTCCCACAGGGTCTTGTTGGGGTCGATGCCGCCACGGCTCTGGTCAGCGTAAGAGATCTTGACCGAGTCACCGATCTTGAGGTCGCCGCCGTCCAACGGTTCCAGCCCGACAATGGTCTTGAACAAGGTGGTCTTGCCCACGCCGTTAGGACCGATGACGCCGACGATGCCGTTCCGGGGCAGGGTGAACGAAAGCCCGTCGATCAGGGTCCTGTCGTCGAAGCCCTTCTGCAGGTTCTTCGCTTCCAGAACCAGGACCACCCAGGCGGGGTCCCGGCGGAATCTGGATTTCTTCGAAATCAAGCTTCCTGGTGCGGTCTGCCTCGGCCGCCATTTCCTCATAGCGGGCCAGACGAGCCTTCGACTTGGTCTGGCGACCCTTGGCATTGGAGCGGACCCACTCGAGTTCTTCAGTGAGTCGCCTGGCCTGCTTGGCGTCCTTCTTGCCTTGGATTTCGAGGCGGGCACGCTTCTTTTCCAAGTACGTGGAGTAATTGCCTTCATACGGGTAAAGGCGGCCTCGGTCCACCTCACAGATCCACTCGGCGACGTGGTCCAGGAAGTACCTGTCGTGGGTGATGGCGAGGACGGCGCCGGCGTAGGACGAGAGGTGCTGCTCCAGCCACAGCACGCTTTCGGCGTCCAAGTGGTTGGTGGGCTCGTCAAGGAGCAGGAGGTCAGGCTTCTGCAGCAAGAGCTTGCAGAGCGCTACTCGGCGGCGCTCACCACCGGACAGGACAGTCACATCGGAGTCGCCGGGTGGGCAGCGGAGTGCGTCCATGGCCTGCTCGAGCTGGGAATCGATGTCCCACGCATCCGCAGCGTCGATCGCTTCCTGAAGGTGCCCCATTTCCTCCAGAAGCGTGTCGTAGTCGGCGTCCGGGTTAGCCATTTCCTCGGAGATCTCGTTGAAGCGCTGGATCTTTGAGTAGATCTCGCCCACGCCTTCCTGGACATTGCCCAGGACAGTCTTTTCCTCGTTCAGGGGCGGCTCCTGCAGGAGGATGCCCACAGAGTAACCGGGGCTGAGGCGGGCTTCGCCATTCGACGGCGTGTCGATGCCTGCCATGATCTTCAGGATCGTGGATTTACCGGCTCCGTTCGGGCCGACGACGCCGATCTTCGCACCGGGGAAGAACGACATGCTGACATCGTCCAGGATAAGTTTTTCGCCAACGGCCTTGCGAGCCTTGGTCATCGTGTAAATGAATTCCGCCATGCCGTTAAATCTAATGGGTGGCACGGCATAACTCACATTCGGGCCGGCTAGCGGGAATTCCCGACGAAGCATCTGCCGCTGGCCAGCACCGGCAGCACCGACACTGAAACCTGGCCGTCCCTGATCTCGCCCATGACGCAGTCCTTGTCCAGTTTGGCCGCAGCCTCGATGGCATCGACGTCCAGCCCTGTCGGCGTTTTGCTCGCCGACACTTCCAGGCTCGAGTCGGGAATACCGGCGGACACGAGCTGAGATCGCAGTGCGTCTTGTGCGGGCTTGGGGTTTGAAGCTGCCAGCGCCTTCAACGCCGACTCCATGGTCTGTTTCAACGTCACTGTGGCCGCACTGGCCGCACTGGCCGAAGCCGAAGCCGAAGCGGAGGCTGGGGCCGCCGCCGGGTGAGAAACGGATGAGCTTCCAGCACCGGCCGTGGCAGCAGCTGGAGCGGCACTGCCGGTACTCGGCGGAGCAGCCGCAGGCGCGGAACAACCGGCCACCAGCGCGCCCACGAGGAGCGGCGCTGCAAGCAATAACGATGGACGTCCGGCTGGGCGGCGGAGTCTTGATGGTTTTCGTGGCGTTCCCCTGCTCATCACCCGGCCATTCTGCCATGCGGCGCACCACCTGTTGCGCCGCACGGCATCCGCAGGTGTCCACGGCGCCCCTTGTCCAAGCAAGGTTCAAACAAGCGCTTTCAAGCAACTGCGTCCACGAGTTCTCCGGTCTCGGTATCAATGAGAGCCGACTCGTCGCCTTCTCCGGCCGGAAGAATGACCTCCCGCTCAGTTGCAGCGCCGCCATCATCGTCGTCGCGTACGCCGGCTTCGCCTTCTTCCTCAGCGGAAGGCCACGGGGCCTCCGGCTCCGCCTCAGCGACCGCGGGCGCAGGCGTGCTCTGAGGGCCGGCGCCACTTACCGTCCGAGTGAAATTCGCCGAGCCCCACATGAGGTCATGGCCCACGGACTCGGCGACTATTTCGGCAACGTGGTAGATCTTCCCGTCGTGCTCCCATTGCCTCAACTTGAGTCTTCCGACCGCGATGATCCGTTGGCCCTTCTTGACGCTGCATCCGATATTTCCCGCGAGCTGCCGGAAGGCCTGGACAGTGAACCAGTTGGTGTTGCCATCAATCCAGACATTGTTGGCACGGTCGAACCTGCGCTCCGTGGAACCCAGGCGGAACGACGCAGTCCCGGTTCCGGCCGGCGTCGTCGACGTTCTGATTTCCGAGGCCACAAATCCCCGGACAGTGATGATGTCGTTCATGGTCTTGTCCTAACGTGAGTTGAGCTGCCAATGCGGCTCCTTCAGCTTCACGCGCCGTAGCAATCCGCGGCAGTACCCAAATCCCCTATGTGGATAGACCTGTCCATAAACGTGCTGTTGAGGACAAGTGGCACCGAAACATGGGAGCCCGGACGGAGACATTTTGGATATTCCTGACCCGTCGACTAAATTGGGGGTCGACCGCCCTGGTTTGGGGTTCTCTTGGGGGAAGAATTTTGAAAATAGCTTTGTCCAAAACCGCGTCTTACGCCGGTGCCCTGATCCTCCTCACCCTGCTGTCATTCTGGCGGATACCGCAAGTGGCGCAGGGCGTGGTGTGGGCGGAGGACGGTGCGGTATTCCTAACGGACGCTTTGAACCACCCCCAGGTCCTCACGCTGGTCCACCCTTACTCCGGCTATCTCCACGTGGTGCCGCGCCTCGCAGCGGACGTGGTGGTTCGGTTCTTCGCCCTTCGAGACTATGGCCTCGCGCTAAATGTCCTGGCATGCGCGGCTGTTGCGGTCGTCTCCCTGATGACTTACCACTGTTCGTCGGCAGTAACCGGCAGCAAATGGATCCGTGCCGCTTGGGCGGCCATTCCTATTTTCGTGAACGTCGGCGCAATTGAGACACTTGGCAACTTCGCGAATATGCACTGGTACCTGCTCTGGCTCGCGCCGTGGCTCTTGCTGAAACCGGCAAAGTCCAAGTTTGAAGGTAGCCTCCTCTTTGTTGTCGCTGCGCTGAGCTCCCTGACAGAGATCATCACGATTCTCTTTGTTCCGCTCTTCCTTTACCGGCTTCGAGACAAGAACCTGTGGGCTGCCCGGGCAGGCCTTGCCCTAGGTCTGGCTTGCCAGATTTACGCAACGCTCACCCATCCGCGGGGAGGCAGCGCAAGTTATCACCTGGACCCGCTGTCCGCCTTGTACGGATGGTTCCTGAACACCAGCGGACCGATCGTCTATGGCACCTCAACCAGGGTCATGCAGCAGATCATCAGTTTCGGGCCGGCTCCCATGATCCTTGCGGCCCTCCTTGTTGTTGCCGTCTTCGTGGCAGTGCTGATCCTGGGCTCGAAGCGGGATAAGTGGCTCGCGGGCCTCTTCCTCACCGCATCGGTGGTGATTTGGTGCGGCTGTGTCTTCTCCAACCCTGCTCATTATTTGGACTACGCCAGTTTTTCCGCCTCTGACTGGAAGACGATTTTCTTATTCGGCCGGTACTCCGTGGTTCCAACCATGTTCGTCCTTGCCCTGTTGCCATTGTTCGCGTCGGCCATGTCCAGATTTGGAAAGTCGGCACCGGCGGCCGTATTGGTGGCGTTCTCGCTACTCCTGGCGTCCATGTACTTCCCACCCTCCACATCACGGGACAACGGTCCTGTTTGGGCCGAGCAGGTCCTCATTGGGCGCAATCTGTGCGGGCAGGCGGCCGATACAAACTTCTACGACGTTCCCACCGCGCCAGCATTTTTCGAAGGCAAGGTACGCATTTCCTGCCCGGCACTGAAGGCCGGTTAGCCCGAATTGTTGGCTAGCCAAGCCCAGCGATACACTTGGGTGCGTCGCCAGCCTCGGTAGCTCAGAGGATAGAGCAGGAGCCTTCTAATCTCTTGGTCGGGGGTTCGATTCCCTCCCGGGGCACGCGAAAAGCGGTCCTGACCTGCGGAAACGTTGGTCAGGACCGCTTTGGGCTTCGTAGCCCAATGAGGCCCATCCACCGCTTGCCCACCGGAATCAACGCGGACGGAGATGTTGTTCTTGCTCCTCCCGCGTCTCGGCTGCCAGGAAGCCCTCCACCCTCTACAGCTGGAGGCGGTAGCCAATGAATTTAGTCTTGGGTGTGTAGAGGGCCTCATACGCCAAACCGAGACGCGGCTCCAGAAACGCATGCACTGCGCCATGCGCGTGCTCTGACATGCACGCTCCGATGGTCAGTCCAACGCACTGCTGCACGTACTGCCCGATCGCCGGGTGTAGATGGTGGGCGGCGGGGCCATAGACATCCTGTGAGCTCTCAGCCTTGTCCAGAAGGCGATCTCGAATCATCTTCCGCCGATCTTCGTAGCGGCGGAGAAATTCGGCATCATCAGAGCTTTGGTCGTTGAGTTGCGCTGCATCCAAAAGCATCGAACGTACCCCATCGAGCAGGTCAAGCAAGTCTTTCGCTCTGCGTGAGAACCTTTCGTTTCGGACCTGAAGCCTCGGTTTCAGAAAGAAATCAACAAAAAGAGCAACAAAAGCGCCGACGCCCTCGGTTCCCAGGACGGCCCATACATCCCACGCCGTCATTGTTGCCCCGAGAGCCGATGCCCAAAAGCCTGCAGGAGGCCGGTCATGTCGGGCGCCTCATGGGTCCTGTGCACATAGTGCCGGCTAGTTATCTGCTCACTGGAGTGACCCAATTGAGCCGACGCAGAGGCCAGCCCGATCGAGTTTGCCAGCAGCAGGGTACCAACCGATTTACGGAAGGTATGCGGCGTCACCCATTTGAATCCGAGTTCATCCCTTGCTGTCCGCCATTGCTTGCGAAAGTCGCCGGGGTCGCGAATCGTGCCTATCGAGGATGGGACAACGACATCCCACATGTTGGCTTCGAGTTGCTGGACTTGGCGACGGAAGAGCATCTTAACCGCGAAGGCAGGTAGGAAGGACCGCTGCCGAGAGTTGGTCGACTTCGGATGTTCCTGACACCCGGCTGAGAATTCAGCTCGCCTTCAATCTCAACCTGTCTGGCACTGGTCAACCGACTTGGGCAGCGGCAGCAGACTTTCGCGAAACGTCGCGAACTGACGGGCGAGGCGCCGCACCGTCCTTGAGTCCTAAGTCGGGGGCTACCTCAGATAGCGTCACGCCTCGTTGTGGGTGAACCGCTCAGGAGCGGTTCGCAAGAGGAGGCCCTCGAGCTCGCGCAGCTGTGCCGCTGCCCGTTCCTGCAGCACCGTCAACTGCTCCTGCGTGATGCGCGGCTCGGTCCGGGACACGAGCGCCAGAGTCTTCCAGAGCAGGGATTTGCCGGTGACGGCGCTGATGAGGGCTTCGAGTTCGAGTTGTTCGGCCGCACCGGTTCTCGCGTTCAGGGGGTTGACCGGTCCGAGGGAGCCCAGGAACTTACCGGCCCATGCGAACGGCTTTTTGTAAGCGGGGATGCCCATGCCAAGCGCTTCGGCGATTCCGTGTAGGGCGTCTTTGTCGGCGCGTACTTCGTCCCGGAGCCGGGCGATGCTTTCTCCCTCTACCGTGTCTTTCAGGTTTTGGCGGCGTTCCCGAACAGACGCTCACCCGCCGCAGCGGCGACCAAGTGGCTGTGCAGGTAGGAGGACCAGGAATCCTCTGCTTTCGCATGCTGTTGGATTTTCATGCTGAGGTACCTTCCGGGGCGGCGGGGGCGAGTTGCTGGCTGGTGACCGAGCACGACGCCGAAATGGATCGGCGTCCGTGCCTGCACCGATTCTAAGACCTGAAGGCGAACTGAACTCGACGGTAACGTCTCAGGCGGCCGGTTTGATGAGTTCAGGTCCGTTGTTCCGGACGTAATTGACCTTGTCGCTGACGACTCGCGGCACCAAGTGCGGCTCGGGCATGGCTTCGACCCAAAGCCGGTTCGACCGATCTCTATCAAGGAACGGTCAAGCTGTTTACAGCAGCCGGCTTCACGATAGTATCCACTGCGGTGCCGGGAAGGGCTGTCATGCGCATACAGCGCTGACTCCGGCAACTCTCGATCCCGACGCGAGCCGCTCACGGCAACGTCAAGATCTCCGGGCCCTCCGCAGTGATCGCAACGGTATGTTCGCTGTGCGCGGCGCGGCGGCCGTTGGCGGAACGCAGGGTCCACTGATCGTCGTCGTGGTAGTAGTCATCGCTGCCGCCCAGAATCAACATCGGCTCGATAGCGATCACCAGCCCCTCGACCAGCTTCACCCCGCGGCCCGGCCGGCCGATATTCGGCACGCTCGGTTCGGCGTGCATTGTCCGGCCAATGCCGTGCCCGCCGTGATCGGCAAGGATACCGTAGCCGCTGCGCTTGGCTTCCCCACCGATGGCGTACGCAAGGTCGCCCATCTTGTTTCCAATCCGGGCGGCTTCGATTCCGCGAGCAAGGGCGGCATGCGTTGCATCGATCAAGTCCTGGTCCACGGGGTCCGGGGTACCCACGATGAAACTGACGGCCGCGTCGCCGCACCATCCCTCCACGAAGGCCCCGCAGTCGACGCTCAACAGGTCGCCGTCCTGCAGCACATATCCGTCCGGGATGCCGTGCACCACGGCGTCGTTGACGCTCGTGCAGATGACCCCCGGGAAGGGCGTGGAGGCCCAGCGAGGACGGTAGTTCAGGAACGCCGGCTTGGCCCCGGCGGATTCGATGAATGCGGCAGCCACGTCGTCCAGTTCCTTGAGCGACACGCCGACCTCGGCTTGCGAACGGACCGTGGAGAGCGTGTTTGCAACCACCCTCCCGGCTTCTCGCATGAGTGCAATCTCGTCTTGCGTCTTGACAATGGACAAAGAAGCCTCCAAAGCATGAGAAGCCAGAGGCCCGGGCGGACCGCCTTTCACATCCACTCTAGGGGCGCCCGGATGCCAGTCAACACCTCGGTTGAACCTGGATCAGGGCTTGGGTTTGAGCTTCAAGATCCCCCGACGTGAGCGAAAGAGAACATGCGTCTTCTTGTCGTAGAACACCAGGTAGGCGATGAACAGGACCCCTATGGCAATAGCTACTCCGCGCACCACTGCGAGGGGAATCCACTGGAAGACACTTAGTTGGTCCGTGAGCGCGATCAGGGTGAAGAACGCCGTCAAATAGTAGACAGTCCGGAGCTGGGGTCCTTCCGCAATGCCCGTCACGGTAAAGAACACGAGCAGCCAGACCATGTACCAAGGCTGGATCACCGGCGCCAGGACCACGACGGCGGCAAAAGCCCAGGCCATCCGCCGAAGCACGGACTTGTTGAACCCGGCTTCGTCTTCGATCGGGGCCGGCATGCCGAACCCACGGCCGGGTGTGCGCACAGCCAGCCAGACAATCGCGAGCGCGGAGACTGCCGTTCCCATCGTCTGAATAACATCTGCCACGGAAACGCCGGGACCACCGAAGAGTCCGACGGCCATGCCTGCCGTATGGGCGAGCAAGCCCACGGGTGCATACCACATCCAGACGGCGCCCGGCGTTTGAAGCGCGCCAAGCCAACCAAATCCGAGGCCGTTGACAACGCCCGCGGCTGCCAATAGCGCAACGGAAAGGCCCAGCGTAGCGGTCCAGCAGATGATTCTGCGGCCCCACCCAGCGCGGGATCCGGCCCACAGCAGTCCAGCGAATGGCAACGCAATCAAGGTGATCGGTTTGATCGCGATCGATGCCGTGATCAGCAAAATTCCCAGCACGGGGCGTTTGACCGACGCGTAGTACACGCCGGCAACCACGAGCCCCAACATCAAAGAGTCGTTATGCGCGCTCGCAATGAAGTTAATCAGGAGAACCGGGTTGAGAACCCCAAGCCAGAGAGCCCTGTCCGGGTTCACCCCGTGGATCGCCGCCAGGCGCGGAACGTAGGTAGCCAGCAGTATGACCCCGGCAAGTGCTGCCAGGCGAAAGGGAATCAACGCAAACTCGGGAATTCCCGTATCTGAGATTCCCGAGGTCATCCACACCGCGCCCTGTTCAATCCACAGCCAGAGGGGACCGTAAGGCGTGGGCGCTTCAGTCCACAAGGTATCCGGTCCGAGCGAAAAGTAGTTGCTGAGGGCCGAGATGCCGTTGGTATATGGGTTAAGGCCTTGCAGCATCAGGCGTCCTTGGCCGATGTACGCGTATGCATCCCGGCTGAACAGCGGCAGCGCGAACATCAACGGCGTTGCCCACATCCACAATGCGCGGCGGAGCACAGGGTGTGAGGATGAGTCCCATCCACCGATCCGCTGCGCGATCCGGAGCCATGAGCGCAGGAGCAGGAGTGCGCCGAGGCAGAGCATCACCGTACACAGGATCACGGCCACCGGGGATGTCCGGGCCATGATGAACAAGGGCAGGCGGATCAGCACACCGCTGGTTGTTGCCAGCCAGCCGACGCCGATCGAGCCCGCCACCATGAGCAGGGAGCCGATGAACCCCTGAAGAATCGCGGTCCGTGCTGCCTTAGCTATAACAGCGCCGTGTACCGGGGGGTTGGAACCGTCAAACGCCTCTGGATGAGCCAACGAACTCCTCACCTCACGCTCACGAAACTTCGACGTCACCATCAAAAAAATCCTGTCCGGTTCCCTACGGCACCCGGGCCAAAGTTGTCGTGCCGGCTGCGGTGGATTATTGCAACTGTAGCATCGCCATCTGCGCCTCCCCGGGCCCGTACAGGCGACGGGTCGGCCCGTGAAACCGGCCTGGGATAAGATGAACAGGGCTCTGGTTTGATGCCGAAGGCCCACAGCCACGCCGGCTCCACACGAATTCCAGTGGGACCTCTGTTGTCTGGAGCGGCTCCGGCCACCACTGCTTGCGGCACCCTGTGACGATAACTACCTGACAAGGATCCTCCCATTTCCACGGACTCATTCTTCAGCGCGCTCACACGGTTCCGTCATCGTGTTCTTCCGTCTTCCTTGGAGGCACGGCTCAACTCCCCCAAAGGTCTGCTGGTGGGCTTCTGCGTTGTGCACCTGGTCTTTCCTGGTATTTGCCCTGATCGTCTCCCTTCGTGGCGAAGCGTTCAGCGACACCTTCATCTACCGGGATTGGACTATGGCCGGATTCCGGGACGAGAACCTCAGTGGCGGCCCAAGCCCGTGGGTCTACCCCGTCCTGGCCCTCGTACCGATGGCCATCGCCGGCATGGCCGGTCCAGGCCCGTTCTTCTTCTTGTGGGTACTGATGATCACGGTGCTCAACGGCGCAGCTATCGTCAAGCTCACTGGCTGGGGACGCCGGCGCGAGGCCATTCCGGCGGCATGGTGGTGGCTGGTCTTCGTCTTCATCATGGGTTGGCTGGGGTTCGCCCGCGTTGACGGGTTCACTGCGCCCATCGTGCTGATCGCCTTGGCCTATGGGGTTTCCTACCCTTTCATTGCCTCGACCCTTCTGAGCATCGCGACCTGGATGAAAGTCTGGCCAGCCGCCGTCATGCTTTCCCTGTTCACGGTGGTCAAGCAGAGAACCAAGGTAATAGCCGCCGGCATTCTGACCAGCGCATTGGTGCTCGCCCTCACCGCTGCTTTAGGCGCGCTGCCCAAGCTCCTTAACTTCCTGACCCAGCAGGGCGATCGTGGCATGCAGCTCGAGGCCACCTTCACCACTCCTTGGCTGTGGCTCTCGGTCCTCCATGTGGGCAACTCCCGGATGTATATGAACACGGACATCAACTCGATGCAGGTGGACGGCCCGGGTACGGCCTTCATGTCATTCCTGATGCAACCCCTCCTGGTCCTGGCCGCAGTCCCTGGTGGCTGCCCTGACCTTCTGGGCACTTCACAACGGCAAGCGGAGCGGCGGGGTGGACCGCACGGAGCTGCTGCTGGCCGGATCCTTGACTATGGCTACAGCCTTCGTGGTATTCAACAAGGTCGGATCCCCCCAGTTCATGGTCTGGCTGGCACCGGCAGTCGCAGTGGGGCTCGCCCACAGCTGGAAGGAATGGAGGCTCCCCGCGGCCATGCTCATTGCCATTGCAGTGGCCACCTACTTCATCTATCCCCTCTTCTACGACGCCCTCAGCCACAACAACCCCTTGATGGCCTTGGTTCTGACCGTGCGCAATGTCCTGCTGGTAGTACTGTTCTGCTGGTCCGTGCGCCGCCTGTACCTTTTGGGTAAAAAGATCCCGGCCAACAAGCCGGCCGCTGCTGCCAAGGAGTTCTGAGATTTCCGTTCGATTCTTTGACGGGCTGGTCCGCGTGCGCGACGCCGCCCTGCCGCCTGCCGCCGTCGCCTGGTTTGGCCGTCCATCCAGCGTTTGGTGGGGTTTCGCAGCCGTCCACGTCTACTTCCTCGGCTGGATGGCGAGCTTTTTCATCGTCGGGAACACCTTCAGCGACACCGAGCAATACCGCCAGTGGGCAATGAACGGATACAACCTGGCGGACCTTAACGGCTCTATCAGCCCTTGGGTGTATCCAGTCCTTGCCCAGATCCCGATCTTCCTGGCCAACATCGCAGGCCCAGGCCCATACCTGCTCGTCTGGACCCTGATCATCACTGCGCTCAATGCCGCAGGCTTGTTCATTTTGACCCGCGGACCTCGCAAAACTACTGGTGTTGCGCCCGCGTGGTGGTGGCTGTTCTTCACCCTGTTCATGGGTTACCTCAGTTTCGCCCGGGTGGAGGGCATCACCGCGCCCATCGTATTGGTGGCCCTGCTGTACGCCTCCACTCGCCCGGTAGCAGCCGGCATCCTCCTCAGCATCGCCACTTGGATCAAGGTCTGGCCTGCCGCTGTCGCTGGTACCCATCATCATCGCGAGCCGCCGCAGGCTAAAGGTCATGGCGTGCGGTGCCGCCGTGACCGCGGCCGTCGCCTTGGGCACGTACCTTTCGGGCGGACTCCCCCACATCCTTGACTTCCTCACCAACCAAGGTGAACGCGGCATGCAACTCGAAGCCACGTTTTCGACGCCCTGGGTCTGGCTCAGCGTGTTCCATGTGGGCGGCTCAAAAATCGCCGACAACGTCGCCATCAACTCCACCGAGGTCTACGGACCAGGAGCGAGTGTGGCCGCGTTCATGATGCAGCCCCTTCTGGTGCTGGCCGCCGTCGCCGGCTCGGTGATCCTGGTGTGGGCGCTCCGGCGCGGAGCCGAACCGGAAGAACTGTTCCTTGAAGGTGCCCTCCTGATGACCACGGCGTTCATCGTGTTCAACAAGGTGGGTTCACCGCAATTCATCATTTGGCTGGCCCCGGTTGTCGTCGCCGGCCTGACCCACGACTGGAAGCGGTGGCGTGTACCTGCAGCCCTCCTGATGGGCATCGCCGTCACAACATTTGTGATCTATCCACTGTTCTACACACCGCTCATCCATGCGAACCCCGTGATGGCAACAGTGCTCACCACACGGAATGTTCTTCTGGTTGTCCTGCTCTGGTGGTCGGTGCAGCGGTCCTTGGAGCTCGGGCGCAAATCTAGCAGGGCAACTGCTATGGGGAGCGTCTGAGCCGCTGCTCGAGCCTGCGGATCAGTTCCGCAGGGGTGGAGCTGATCAGCAATCGGCGCGTGTGAATGTCCAGCACCAACAGGTAGACAGTGAACCCCACGGCCACCACGAAGGCCAGGGAAGAGACCTTGACGTTCAGCTCGACAAAGGACAGCACTGAAATCTGGTCTTGCGCGCCGAAAGCCACGAAGAACGTGATGGCGACATACAGGGATTTGATCTGCCAATCGTTCCGGATTCCCGTGACTGCGAGCAGTGGAATGAACCAGAGGACGTACCACGGCTGAATGATCGGAGAAAGCATCACGACGGCGGCGAACGCCAGGCCCGCACGCCGCACCAGCCGCGAGTAATCTCCCCGGAACATCAGGACAACTACCAGTGCAATTCCCGCCCATTTCATGAGGACCCGGAGGCCGGTGGCCAGCGTGGGACCGGGCAGGCCCAGGAGATTCGCGATCACCTCGACCTGCTGGCCGAGAAACCCTGACGGCGAATACCCCGTATAGCCGGGAGTGGGATCGAGGATGGCCCAGACCCACCCAAAGCCGAGGTTGAACGGGATGCCGCTTACGGCCAGGACGCAGAAGCTGATGGCCGCCGTCGCGCCCCAGAACAGGAACTTGCGTGTCCAGCTCGCGGCGGGACCGGCCCACATGAGGCCGATGAAAGGCAAGAGAAGTACCGTGATCGGTTTAATTCCAATGGAAGCCGTGACCAGGAGAATCCCTGTAATGTGGCGCCCCGTGGCGGCGAAGTACATGCCTGCCACTGCCAGGCCCACCATGAGGGCATCGTTGTGGGCGCTCGCCACAAAGCTGATCAGGAAGAGCGGGTTGGCTACGGCGATCCACAGTGCACGGCCCGGAATGATCCCGTGCAGCTCGGCCAGTTTGGGGATATACAACACGCAAAGCAGCACGCCCACGGTGGCAGCAACCCGAAACAACAAGACGGAAAAATCGGGCTGGGCGTCGGTGATGCCCACCACCCATCTGGCAAGCCACAGGAAATACGGTCCGTAGGGAGTCTTGGCCTCCGCCCACGCGGGGTCCGCACCGAGGGAAAACCAGTTGCTCAGCGTCGAAATGCCTGAGGTGTACGGATTCTGCCCCTCCAGGACCAGCCTGCCCTGACCTGTGTAGGCGTACACATCGCGCGAATAAATGGGAACAGCAAACATCATGGGCGCCGCCCACGCCGCAACCGCGATGACCACCGATCTGAGCGAACCTGGTCCCCAGTCCTTGAGCCTCTGCCCAAGGCGCAACCAGGACCTGACGAGAAGCATGGCTCCAGCCGTTAGCAAGATGGTGGAGGTTGTCACGCCCCAGCCCTCGGTACGCAAGGCGATGACTACCGGGTGCCTGAACATTGGCGATCCGTTGGCGATCCACCCCGCGCCGATGGAACCCGCGAAGATCATGAGGGATCCAAAGAACCCTTGCCAGATGGCCACGTAGGCCTTGGCCCGGGGGGAAGCGCCGGAGGGCGAAACCTTCGGAGAAGAAGTGGCTCGTTCTACGGTCTTCCCCGACGGCGCGAGGGGTTCTCTTGCCTCATCCCGGCTATTTGAGGTGCTCACTCCCGATTCGCCTGCCGTCATGATATTCCAGTCCCTACGTACATTGGTCCAGCTCGTCGAGGCAGGCAACAACCGCTCGACAACGGCCCAGTTTACCAGCCGGAGTGCGCCGCAGACGCGGGATCGAGCGCCCTACCGTCCTTCTTGTGCGGCCGAACGGTAGGCTGGGCGGGTGCCTATTACTAATGAACGCATCGTCTGGATTGACTGCGAGATGACCGGTCTGGACCTGGAAAACGATGCCCTGATCGAGGTAGCTGCCTTGGTCACGGATTCGGAACTGAACATCCTGGGTGACGGTGTCGACGTCGTGATCAAGCCCGATGACGCCGCGCTTGAGCAGATGAATGACTTCGTCCGCGACATGCATACCCGCTCGAAGCTCCTGAACGAGCTCCCCGATGGCAAGACCATGGCCGAAGCCGAAGCGATCGTCCTGGAATACATCGAGAAATGGGTACCCGACCCCAAGAAGGCACCGCTCGGCGGTAACTCGGTCGGGACGGACCGGATGTTCCTCGCGCGCGATATGCCCAACATCGTTGAACACCTTCACTACCGGGTCGTCGACGTCAGCACCATCAAGGAACTATCGCGCCGTTGGTTCCCTCGCGCGTACTTCCAGTCGCCCGCCAAACACGGTGGCCACCGCGCACTCGGAGACATCAGGGACTCCATCGACGAACTTCGCTACTACCGCGAGGCTGTGTTCGTGCCGGCGCCCGGACCCGACACGGCAACGGCGAAACGGATTTCCCAAGGCATCGCAGCCAGCCCGGAAGCGCCAATCAGTACGTGATCTACGGCACGTTTGAGGGAATTTTCACCCAAATGGTCAAAAGTGGCAAAACCATCCCTCAAGACGGGGTATAGTTTTTGTCGTTGCCTTCGCAGCTGACGGGTCATACCGAAAGCGGCCAAAGGTGCATGGTGGGCGTAGCTCAGTTGGCAGAGCGCCTGGTTGTGGTCCAGGAGGTCGCGGGTTCAACCCCCGTCGCTCACCCTCACAGGATCGGTTGCAGTTTGCCGATCGCAGCTAAAGGCCGTACTGGTTATCCAGTGCGGCCTTTGCTTTTCCCCGGCCGTTTCCGGCCATCCTGCCGTCCCGATCCGACCCGACCCGACCCGACCCGAGAACCAGAGGAACACCTGACATGACCGTCCTGCCAGTCACCGTCTGGGGCGAGCCTGTGCTCCATCACCGGGCGAGCGAGGTGGAAGTGTTCGACGACGAATTGCGCACCCTGATTGCCGACATGTTCGAGACCAACCAGGCTGCCAACGGCGTTGGACTGGCAGCGCCTCAGGTGGGAGTGGGCAAACGTCTCTTCATTTACAAATACGCCAATGACGACGACGCACCGGATGAAGGCGTTCTTGTGAACCCGGTTCTGACGCTGTCCAAGATTTCGGGCGCCCTTCCGGATCCGGAAGAAGACGTGGAAGGCTGCCTGTCATTTCCCGGAGAGCACTACCCGCTACAGAGGGCCGAATGGGCGCGGGTCCAAGGCTTCGACGGCGACGGCAAGCCTGTGGACTTCGTGGCGACCGGCTGGTTCGCCAGGGTCATGCAGCATGAATTCGACCATCTCGACGGCAAGCTCTATGTGAACCGGCTCATTGACCGCTATGCCAGGAAGGCTATGAAGCAGGCCAAGAAGAACGGCTGGGGCGTTCCGGGCCTCACGTGGATGCCCGGCGTCGACCCGGATCCCTTCGGGCACTGACTGATGGCCGGCGTCGCGCAGGACGAATTGTTCATACTCCTCGACATCCATGGCGAAGACGCCTTGGAATGTGCCGCACTGCTGGCCTCGCCGCCCGCTGACGGAACGCTGCGGGCTCTTGCCGGTCGCTGGACGCCCGCCTGGGCACCTTTCCGGCCGCCTCCGCCCCGGCGGAAGGCTGCACGGAAATGGAGTGGATAGAGGCGCTCCTGCGTTTTGCACCCGTTGTCCACCGCCATCATATTTCCCTCGGCATCCCGCCCGAAGCGTCCACCGCAATCATGGCCGACGTGGGACTGAACCTCCGCATCAACCGCCGGGTTCACGGGCGTTTCGGACTAGACACGTGGGCCTGGCTGACGTTGCACATGGCCGGGAACATCTTCCGGGTAGGCCGATTGCAATTCCATCTTGTTCAGGGCCATGCCGAAGCCTCCATGCCGGCAGACGGCACGTGGGTGCTCGGCGTGCACATCCCCGAAGACGGCGGCCTCTCCCCTGCCCTCGTGGACAGAGCTTCGGTCAGGCCAGGGAGTTCTTCGACTGCTATTTCCCGGACAAAGCAGTTGCCGTAGCGAGCTGCGATTTCCTGGATGCTGGATCCCTATCTTTCGCGTAAGCTCCCGGACAGCAATATCGCGTCATTCGCAGGCCGTTTCACCCTGGACCGCTGTTCAGATGCTCCGAGTGACGCCGTCTACTTCACCTTCCGGCACCGGGACATGGCCCAGCTTGACGGGCTCCCCCGCGAAACATCGCTTCAGCGGGTAGTGCTGGAGCGCATCGACGACGGCGGGGTCTGGCAACTTGGGCACGGGCATTTGGTGCTTCCTCCCCTGCGCCACGACAACTGCGAGAACAGCCCCGCTACATCGCCCTGATGGTCTGCTGGCCGGGGCACGAGTCAAGGACCCGCCGCATCGCGTCTTTCTCTCCTGGGTGACCCAGAGCCGGTAAGCAGCCTTGACGGATATTTGCCGCGCCACGTAATGGCAGCGAAAGCCCTTATTCGCAGGCAGCCAGCTTGCGGCGTCGCTCGCGCTTTTCTTCACATTGGCGGGGCCGTCGACGGCAATGAGGTTGAGGGGATCGTTGGCGAGGCTCTGCCGCTGTTTCGCCGTGAGCTGCTGGGCGCCCTTCTGCCAGGCATCGCCGAGAGCCACGACGTGGTCAATCTGCACTGCCGCGCTGCTTTCCGAGCCCCTGCGGAAGTGGATGTCCCGCCCTATGTAGGGCTCACGAAGCTCTCCGGACGCGATCCTGCATTGGAAGCCCGCGGTGAACTCAACCGCCGTGAGGTCCCGCCTCAGGATGTCGTTCCGGGTATCGCAACCGTTCCTGTCGACGTCGAGCCAAGGTTGGCCGAACTCGTTGCGGTCGTAATTGTCTTTGGCGGCGCGCCCCTTCACGGGCAGCGCTTCCAAGGCTTCATCGGCTGGTCCGACCGGGATCGCTTGAACGGGCTGCACCGGCTTCATCCAGCTCGGATCGAAGACGGGCGCTTCCGTAGGTCCGTTGCCCGGGCCTTCGGCGACATCAAACTGGCCGTTGGTGAAAAACCACACCAAGCTGCCAGCCCCTCCAGCGAGCAGCAGGATCAGCAGTACCAGGCCTGACGGGAGCGGCGGCGGCCGCGTCGATACGCGGCCCAAGTGGTGCTCAAGGGGCGAAATCCTTTCGAAGGAGAATACGTCCCCTGAGACTAGATCAAGGCGCAGACAGCCAACGCCGATATCCACAGTGTGGAGGAAAAGTCACGGTGTCGGGCATGTCACGGCGCGGCTGGCTACTGCTCTGTGACCCTACTGCTCTCTGGTCACCCTTTTCAGGTCCTCGGCTGCCAGCTCCAAAAGTGACTCCAGTTGGATGACACGGTCTTCCGCAATGTCACCCGCGGCAAAGGCAGCCTTCGCCTCGTTGAGCAGGCGCTGGGCCTCCTTGTGATTGGCGCGCGCCACGTCCAGTGCGTGTTCCAGGGTTGTTTCATGGTCCAGAATTTTTTCGCGTTCCATACGTCCATTCTGGTCAGGTTTCCCGGCTGATACCAGCGCATCAGCCGGGAAAACCCCGTGTCTTTCATCGCTATGCCCCGGCCCGTACAAGAACAGGCCAGAACCGGGCAGAACCGGTTAGACCCCGGCCGGCACCAGCGGAGCGCCGGACTCAATGTCTACGGCGATGCTGCGTGCCGGGAACGACGGCGGGTTCACGCCAGCCATTTCTTCCATGACGCGCACTACCTGGCAGCTGTAACCGAACTCGTTGTCGTACCAGACGTACACCACGAGGTTTTTGTCGTTGGCGATGGTGGCAAGGCCATCCACGATGCCCGCACGGCGCGAGCCGACGAAGTCAGTGGAGACAACCTCGGGCGAATCGATGAAGTCGATCTGCTTGCGCAGCTCCGAGTGCAGCGACATCTCGCGGAGGTAGTTGTTGACCTCGTCCTTCGTGGTTCCCTTTTCCAGGTTCAGGTTCAGGATGGCCATCGAAACGTCAGGCGTGGGAACGCGGATGGCGTTGCCTGTCAGCTTGCCCTGCAGCTCCGGAAGCGCCTTCGCCACTGCCTTGGCGGCACCCGTTTCGGTGATGACCATATTCAGCGCTGCGGAACGGCCACGGCGGTCGCCCTTGTGGAAGTTGTCGATCAGGTTCTGGTCGTTCGTGAACGAGTGAACGGTTTCCACGTGGCCGTGGATGACGCCGAACTTGTCGTTGAGGGCCTTGAGCACCGGCGTGATGGCGTTGGTGGTGCAGGATGCGGCGGTGACGATCTTGTCCGTGTCCTCGATGGAGCTGTGGTTGATGCCGTGAACGATGTTCTTCAGCTCACCCTTGCCAGGGGCCGTCAGCAGGACGCGGGCAACGCCCTTGCTCTGGAGGTGCTGGGACAGGCCCTCGGCGTCCCGCCAGCGGCCCGTGTTGTCCACCACCAAGGCATTCTTGATGCCGTAAGCGGTGTAGTCAACGGTGGAGGGGTTGTCCGAGTAGATGACCTGGATCTGGACACCGTTGGCCGTGATGGTGTTGGCGGCCTCGTCCACCTTGATGGTGCCTTCGAATGAGCCGTGGACCGAGTCGCGGCGCAACAGGCTGGCGCGCTTGGCCAGATCGTTCTCGGCGCCCTTGCGCACCACGATGGCGCGGAGTCGCAGATCCGTGGCCGCCGCCGGCCTTTTCGATCAGGAGGCGGGCAAGGAGCCGGCCGATGCGGCCGAAGCCGTAGAGGACGACGTCGGTGCTGGTGCGGTCATCCGCGCCGCGGCGTCCCACGACGTCGGCAAGCTCGGCACGAAGGAAGTCTTCCAGGGGCGTTCCCGGAGCCTCGGCCTTGTACTTTTCCAGCAGTCGGGCGATGTCGATCGCAGCGGCCCCGAGCTCAAGTTCCGCCCAGGGTGTTGAGCAGCGGTGCCGTTTCCTCGAGCAAGAGCTCGGCGTTGCTCATCCGCCGCGCAAAGCGGTGGGCTTTCAGGATGTTCATGGACGACTTGTTGATGAGGCTACGCCCGTGAATGCTCGTGACCACGTTGTTTTCGCGGTACAGCCGGCCGATCACCGGGATCATGGCCTCGGCCAGCGCTTCGCGGCCCATCCACGTATCAAGACAAGAATCTGATGACTGGCTCACAGAATTACCTTCCTAGGGTCAACTACATACGTCCTCGTACATAGATGGCGGCCGCACGGAGTAATCCTGCGGCACTGGCATCGGCGGGTCTTCGGTCTGCCCGGACACCTCGAACGTTGCAAAGAAAAACCGCCGGCTGCGAACGCAGAACCGGCGGTGGAACTTCTACGTTCACTGTCCATTCTAAGGTCTGGCAAGGGAGGCTTAGGCAGCCGGAATGCGTGAATTCACTCACACACGGCTGAGGGATGGGTTGACCGGTACGCCGGGTTCTGTGCTCCCCTGCCGTTGCCGGCGAGGGAGTGGCGACCATCCATCTACGAACGCCGTTGCCGACGCCCTCCAGCGGCCTACCCGGACACTCGGGCGAGCAGCCCTCGATCGTGCCCTGTCTGGCCTTGCTCCGGGTGGGGTTTACCTAGCCTCCTGGTCACCCAGGGAGCTGGTGGTCTCTTACACCACCGTTTCACCCTTACCTGCTGGCTGCCCATGCGAGCACAAGCAAACGCAGGCGGTCTGTTCTCTGTGGCACTGGCCTGCGGGTTACCCCGAGTGGGCGTTACCCACCACCCCGCTCTATGGAGCCCGGACGTTCCTCGAGCCACTCACGTGGCGCGCGGCCGCCTAGTCAACCCATCCGCCCTCCAGTCTACCGGCGTCGGCACCTCGTCCGCGCATCGTGTGGACCCCGTGGATGGCGGCTGCACTACCGGTCATACAGCTAATATCGACTGGTGCTGATTCTGCTGCCGCCTTCAGAAGGCAAGACTCCCGCTGTCAAGGGCCCCGCCGTCGAATGGGAGTCCCTGAGCTTTCCGGAACTCAACAGCTACAGGGCCAAGGTGCTCGACGCCCTGGGCCTCGTCAGCGCGCACGAAGACGCCCTCGCCTTGCTGGGCGTCGGCGCGTCCCTGCGGGACGACGTCGAACGCAATACCCGGCTTCATGCCGAACCTGCCGCCCCGGCCCACCAGGTCTATTCCGGAGTTCTCTATGACGCGCTGGGGTACAAGACCTTGACGCCGGCTCAGCGGCGCAAGGCAACGGAATCAATTCTGGTGGTGTCCGCGCTCTGGGGCGCCATCGGCTTCGGCGACCGGGTGCCCGCCTACCGGCTGTCCATGGGAACGGCACTGCCCGACGTCGGACGCCTCGCCTCGTTCTGGAAGCCGCAGCTTACGCAGGCCCTCGCCTCGCGGGTGGAGGGTGAGCTGGTGGTGGACTGCCGTTCCAGCACCTACACGGCCGCGTGGGCTCCCCCTGCGGCTCAGACAGTATCCGTCAAAGTGTTTTCCGAGGCCAATGGCAAGCGCACCGTGGTCAGCCACTTCGCCAAGCACACCCGCGGCGAGCTGGCCCGGCATCTGCTGAGCCGTCGCGGCAAGGCGCCGGCAACACCCGAACAATTACTCAAGGCCGCCTCGGAAGCCTGGACCGCGGAGCTCGTCGAAGGCACCGCACGCAAACCGCACACCCTCAGCATCATCCTGCCTAGCTGAAAGGGGCCTTGGGCTAGTTCCACTCGGCGGAACGCACCAGGAATGCAGCCGGAATCCGGGCAAAACACGATCTCATCCTCGGCGGCGGCTTTGACCTCCGCCAGGTCACCTGGGCTCAGCATCATTCCCGAGCCTTCGGACTTACCATGGAACAGCCTGGCCGCCCCCACCCCGCGCTTGGCCAGGGTCTTCTCATAGATGGCCAGCATCCCGGCGTCGAGAGCTTCGGCGAATTCGGTCCGCTGCCCGCGCACCTCGGCCTCTTCTGCGACGATCTCAGCGATCGCGGCGTCCAACTCGGCACGGATACCGGAAAACGAACCTTGGATGTCATCGACGATCTGCTGCTGCGCTGCCTGCCGCTCCCGCAGCCCGTCCAAGCGCTCGAGGATCTCCAGTTCGACATCCTCAAGGTCTGAGCGGCGCTTGTTAAGGGACGCGATATCGCTCTGCAACGCTACGAGATCCTTGGAGAGCCCAGTCCCGCTGTTCAGCCTGGCTTCGTCGCGCTCAATGCGGCTGGCAACTTGCTCGACGTCGGCCTCGGACCGGCGCAGCTCGGCTTCGGCATCGTGGACGGCGAGCTTGGCGGTCCCCAGTGCTCCGTTGGCCACACCGAGAGCGTCCCTGAGATCGGTGATACGGGGATCGTTCTCCAAAGTACGGCGGCGGTTTGCCAGAGATTTGAGCTTCGCGTCCAACCCCTGCAGTTCGAGCAATTTCAACTGTTCCGCCGGTGCTGCCTTGGCCACGCTTACCTCCGCTTGATTGTGCCGGGCATGACATTCACTCCCGGCCAGGCCTTCGGGCCTGTTGTGTCTCGACTCTAGCGCCTAACGTTCTCCCCGGCCTCGCCTTGTCCCCACCGGCTCCCAAACCTCGCTGCGCTCGGTGTGGGTCCCTCGCCGGAGTGGGCCCTGTGACGGACCTCGCGAACCAGGCTTAGCCGGGAGTCAGAATGAAGTCCCAGGGATCGCTATTCGTTGAAGCGACCTGGATCTCGACGTCGTGGCCTTGGTCCGCAAGCACGTTGCCGAGGGCCTCGGCCGCGGCAGGCAGCCATAGCCATTCGCTCGCGAAGTGCGATACGTCAATGAGGTACGGCCTGCCGTCGACGGCCGCTTCGCGGGCTTCCGACGCCGGGTGGTGGCGCAGGTCCGCGGTGACGTAAATGTCCGCTTGGCTTGCCCGGACGGCGTCAAAGAGGCTGTCCCCCGCTCCGCCGCAAACGGCAACGCGACGCACCAGCCCGTCCTTATCCCCGGCCACGCGGACACCGCCGGCTACCGACGGCAGGATTTCGAAAACGCGCGCCGCGAAATCGCCCAGGGTCATGAGTTCCGGAAGGTCCCCCACCCGGCCGATGCCCTCTTCCGGCAAACCATGCAGCGCCGGCGCCAGCGGTACAACGTTGTCCAGTCCGAAGGCGTCGGCGAGGACGTCGGAAACTCCCCCGACGGCGGAATCCCCGTTGGTGTGCACAGTCAGGAGCCCGGTGCCCGACTCGATGAGCCGATGGACGGCGAGGCCTTTGGCACTTGTTGCCGCCACGGAGTTCACGCCTTTGAGGAGCAAAGGATGGTGGGTGACGAGGAGCTCAGCCCCCCATTCGATGGCTTCCTCGATAGCCGCAAGGGTGGGATCCACGGCAAACATGACCTTGGTGACGGTGGCGTTGGGCCGCCCGACTACCAGGCCGACCTCGTCCCAGTCCTCTGCGAGGGACTCCGGCCAGAGCTCCTCAACTGCCAACAAGACCTGGCCGAGCGTGGGAGTACCTGGCGTCCCGGTTGCATCGTCTTCCGGTTCTTCTCCGGATCCTGCATCTGCAACCGCGGTGTTCACAGCTTCCATGCATTACATTCTTGCGCATTCGGCGGCTATGACGCGCTTGTGGCATCCACGCTTTTGAGATTCCTGCGGTTGGCAAGGGCTGCGCCGTCACAGCCCCGTAAGGTTGTGCGGGAATCATTCAGGACTCCCGGCCATTGAAGAGATCATGAAAACTTTTGTACTTGGCGGAGGCTGCTTCTGGTGCCTTGATGCTGTCTACCAGAAAACCAAGGGCGTCAGTTCGGTGGTTTCCGGATACACGGGCGGGCACATCCGCAACCCCGACTACTACGATGTGTGCTCCGGAATGACGGGCCACGCGGAGGTTGTCGCGGTGACTTTCGATGAGGACGTCATCCCGGCAGAGGTCATCCTGGACATGTTCTTTGCCCTGCACGATCCCACCACGCTCAACCGCCAGGGCTACGACGTCGGAACCCAGTACCGCTCCTCGATGTTCTACACCACCACGGAAGAGAAGATTCTCTTTGAAGAGGCGATCCTCCGTAACCAGGAACTGTGGTCCAGGCCGATTGTGACCGAGGTGAGCAGGCTGCCGGACTTCTATGAAGCCGAAGACATCCACCAGAACTACTACGCCAAGTTCCCCGAGCAGGGCTATTGCCAGGTCATCATCAACCCCAAACTCGCCAAGGCCCGGAAATATTACTCCTCGTGGCTCCGCGCGTAGCAGCGTGAAGCACTGCTCGTTAGGCTGACCTCAGCAGTAGCTATTCAGCGAATCCAGAGAAAAGGGCATGAATACATGGCACGGATCTACGACGACGTCACCCAGCTAATCGGCGGAACCCCCTTGGTCCGCCTGAACCGGATCACCGAAGGCTTGGAAGCCACGGTTGCCGTCAAGCTGGAGTTCTACAACCCCGCAAACAGCGTCAAGGACCGTATCGGTGTGGCCATCATCGACGCCGCCGAGAAGTCCGGTGCATTGAAGCCGGGCGGCACCATCGTCGAGGGAACCTCCGGCAACACCGGGATCGCCTTGGCCCTGGTCGGCGCAGCGCGCGGCTACAAGGTCATCCTGACTATGCCGGAAACCATGTCCACCGAGCGCCGCGTCATGCTGCGCGCCTACGGTGCCGAAATTGTCCTGACTCCAGGTTCTGAAGGCATGCGCGGCGCGGTCGAAAAGGCCCAGGAGATCGTGGCCAACACGGAGAATTCCGTCTGGGCCCAGCAGTTCGCCAACGAAGCAAACCCCGCGATCCACCGCGCCACCACGGCCGAGGAAATCTGGGCAGACACCGACGGCGGAGTGGACATCTTCGTTGGCGGCGTCGGCACCGGTGGCACCATTACCGGCGTCGGGCAGGTCCTGAAGGAACGCAAGCCTGGAATCCAGATCGTGGCCGTCGAGCCCAAGGACTCCGCCATCCTGAACGGCGGCGCCCCCGGCCCGCACAAGATCCAGGGCCTTGGCGCGAACTTCATTCCGGAAATCCTAGACACCAACGTCTACGACGAGGTTCTCGACGCCACCCTTGAGGACTCCGTGGCCACGGCGCGGGCCCTCGGCACCCAGGAGGGCATCCTCGGCGGAATCTCCGCCGGTGCGGCCGTGTGGGGCGCCCTGGAAGTGGCAAAGCGTCCGGAAAACAAGGGCAAGCTGATCGTGGCAATCGTTCCCGACTTCGGCGAACGTTACATCTCCACCGTGCTTTTTGACGATATCCGCGGCTGATTGCGGACTCCGCGCAACCGCTTTCTTTCATTTCCTGTAGAAAGGTCTTTGTGAGCTTTTTCGCAAGACTTATGGAGGACCTCGAGGCCGCCCGGTCACATGACCCGGCGGCCCGAGGCTCCTTTGAGAACTTTTTTGCGTACTCCGGTCTGCACGCCATCTGGGCACACCGCGTGACGCACAAACTGTGGCAGAACCCCGATCTCCGCTTCCCGGCACGGCTCATCTCGCAGCTTGCCCGGTTCCTGACCGGAATCGAGATCCACCCCGGCGCGACGATCGGCCGCAGGTTCTTCATTGACCACGGCATGGGCGTGGTGATCGGCGAGACCGCCGAGATCGGCGAAGACGTCATGATCTACCACGGAGTGACGCTGGGTGGCCGCTCGCTGGCCAAAGTGAAGCGCCACCCCACCATCGGAGACCGGGTCACCATCGGGGCCGGCGCGAAGGTCCTTGGCCCCATCACCATCGGCGCGGACAGTGCCGTAGGTGCCAATGCCGTGGTGGTCAAGGATGCACCGCCCGAATCGATCATTACCGGCGTTCCTGCAACCTGGCGCCACCGCGACGCCAAGAGCGAAACCAAACCGGCAGTCGACCCCGCCGAGTACTACATCGAGTACCGAATCTAGCCGGCAAAGCGTTTGTAGGCGTTCCAAAAGACGGTGTCGAATGCCCTGTCCGGAAGCACCCGCCGCAACGCCAGAATTGTCCAGGCACCCTTGCCCACCGGGTAGCGGGTCCTGGGCCTTCGCGCCCTGGCAGCGTGGACAATCGCGTCCGCCACGATGCGCGGGTGGGTCGACAATGCGGTCCCCGACGTCGATGCCAAAGCGGCCGCGACCACGCCGGCCTGCTCGCGGTAGGGCCCATGGCCTGAGACCGTCAGCAGGCTCTCCCCCGCGATGGTTCCCCATTCGGTATCAGTACCGGCGGGCTCAATGATGGAGACATCGATGCCATGCGGCTTCAGCTCGAGCCGCAGCGAGTCGCTGAGGCCCTCGACGGCGAACTTTGTTGCGTGGTACCAGGCGCCCAGGGGTTCATACATCTTGCCTCCAATGGAGGAGACGTTGACGATTCTGCCGGAAGCGGCGGCGCGCATCACTGGAATGACGAGCTGGGACATGCGGGCCAGGCCGAAGACGTTGACTTCGAATTGGCGCCGCCCCTCGTCCAACGGCACCTCTTCCAAGGAGCCATAGGAGCCGTATCCGGCGTTGTTGACCAGAACGTCGATCCGCCCCTGCTCGGCCAGGACAAGGTCCACCGCAGCCTTCATCGAGTCTTCCGCGGTGACATCAAGGGACAACACCGTGATTCCATGGACTTTGAGGGGCTCCATCTTCTCCACCCTCCGTGCCCCGGCGTACACCATGAACCCGGCCTTGCTGAGTCTGATAGCGGCTTCGAAACCGATTCCGGTTGACGCACCTGTGACAAATGCGACGCGTTGCGGCATGGACTGCTCCTTGTGTGGCCGAATGGATTCCTGCCGGACCCGCATACGGCAAAAGCCGGCGCCTCCCACACTATCGGGGAAGCACCGGCCCTTGTCAGGAGCATAGTAGGGCAGCAGGGCCCCAATCCTTAGTGGGTGTCGACTGCCGAGATCTCCGACTTGTCTGCGCCCCAGAGGGTGTGGAAGGTACCTTCGGAGTCAACGCGGCCGTAGGTGTGTGCACCGAAGAGGTCGCGCTGTCCCTGGATGACGGCTGCAGCCAAGCGCTTGCGGCGAAGTCCGTCGTAGTAGGCCAGCGAGGAGGAGAACACGGGAACCGGGATGCCCAGCTGGACAGCCGTCGCCACCACGCGTCGCCATGCCGGAAGTGCCCCGGCAATCGCCTTGGTGAACGCCGGAGCGAACAGCAGGTTGGCCGGCTTCTCTTCAGCAGCGTAGGCGTTGGTGATTTCCTTGAGAAGCTCGGCGCGGATGATGCAACCGCCGCGCCACAGCGAAGCGATTTCATCGAGCTTGAGGTCCCAGCCGTATTCCTTGGCGGCAGAAGTCAGCATGTCCAGGCCCTGAGCGTAAGAAACCAGCTTGGAGGCGTAGAGCGCCTGGCGGACATCTTCAACGAAGTTCTCGGGGATCTCGACGGCGATTTCCTCGCCGGCGAGGAGCTCCTGGCCGATCTTGCGCTGTTCTGCCTGGGAAGACAGTGCACGTGCGAAGACGGATTCCGCGATGCCCGAAACCGGGGAGCCCAGCTCGAGCGCGGAGATGACCGTCCAGCGGCCCGTGCCCTTCTGGCCAGCTGCGTCAACGACGACATCAACGAACGGCTTGCCCGTCTTGGCGTCAACGTGGCCCATGGAACCTCGGCGGAGATTTCGATGAGGAAGGAAGCGAGTTCTCCCTTGTTCCATTCGGCGAAGATCTTGGACTGCTCGGCCGGCTCGATGCCCGCGCCGGAGCGGAGGAGATCGAACGCTTCACCGATGACCTGCATATCGGCATATTCGATGCCGTTGTGGACCATCTTGACGAAGTGTCCGGCACCGTCAGTTCCGATCCATGCGCAGCATGGCTTACCGTCAACCTTGGCGGAGATCTTTTCGAGCAGCGGGCCCAAAGCGTCGTAGGACTCCTTGGAACCACCCGGCATGATGGAGGGGCCGTTGAGGGCACCCTCTTCGCCGCCGGAAACGCCGACGCCTACGAAGTGCAGGTCCTTTTCCGCCAGGGCGGATTCGCGACGGCGGGTGTCCTCGTAGTGCGAGTTGCCGGCGTCGATCACGATGTCACCGGGCTCCAGCAGGGGAACGAGCTGGTCGATGACGGCGTCGACCGGCTTGCCGGCCTTCACCATGATCAGGACGCGGCGGGGCTTCTCAAGGGAGTCAACGAGTTCCTTGAGGGTTTCCGTGCGGATGAAGTCGCCGTCCGTGCCGTGCTTGGCCAGCAGGGCGTCGGTCTTTTCGACGGAGCGATTGTGGAGGGCGACGGTGAAGCCGTTGCGGGCCAGGTTGCGGGCCAGATTGGCGCCCATCACCGCGAGGCCGGTGACACCGATGTGTGCTGACATCAAAACTCCAATTCGTTCTTGTGCAATGAGTCCTGCGAGGAGCGAGGAAACGCTTTCTAACGCAGTAGCTGCAATAAACCATACGTATTCGAACCACGTCTGGGAAAGTTGGACCCCCCGTTTCGGAAACGTCCGCGTCACAAAGAGTCTATGTTGCGAGCTCCCGCCGCGGGGAGTTGCCGGGTGCGCCGGCTACCGATGCCGGTACGCTCATCGCCACTATGCTTACGACTATGTCAACCAGTCTGCACTTCCGCGCTGTCGAGCATCTTGGTACCCGGATCGTCGGCGGTAAGCTCCCCACCGGCCACGTCATGCTGGCCGAACACCTTGAGGAGGAGCTCAAAGTGTCACGGTCCGTGGTGCGGGAAGCCGTCAGGGTGCTGCAGTCTCTGGGACTGGTGGAAACCATCAAGCGCGTTGGCATCCGGGTCCTCCCCGCGCACCGCTGGAACCCTTTCGATCCGCTGGTCATCCGTTGGCGGCTGGCCGGAGAGGGCCGTGGCGCGCAGTTGCGCTCCCTCGCCGAACTCCGCTCCGCCGTCGAGCCCGCAGCGGCAGAGCTCGCAGCGGAAAACGCCCCCGAATCCCTGCGCAGCGAACTGCTGGAAATCTCCCTGGCCATGCGCGAGGCAGGCCGCGCGGGCGACATGCCCACCTTCCTGGACCTCGACATCCGCTTTCACGCGCTGGTGCTTTCAGGTTCCGGCAATGAAATGTTCGCGAACCTGATCGGTCAGGTCACGGAAACCCTCACCGGCCGGACGGTCCACGGGCTCATGCCCGAACACCCGAAAGAAGCGGCCTTGCAGTGGCACCTTGACGTGGCTGAGGGCATCAGCGCCGGCGACGCCGACAAAGCCCGCGAGGCCGCATCCAACATCATGCGAGAGACCATCGCGGACTTGTCGGCCAGTTGGGAAGGCCAGCCGCGGGTCTTTGTTCCCGTCGAGCGGCACTGACGGCTGACCGCCAGTACCGCTCTCAACGGCTCGCCAGAGCGGCTATGCCACAGGCTGGAAGTTCAGGAGGACTTTCCCGGATTCGGCCGAGTTCCTGGCCATTTCAAAGGCCTCCAGACCTCGGTCCACCGTGAATTCGTGCGTCACCACCGGGTCCACGTAGAGCGAACCGTCCGCGAGCGCAGCAATGACGCTATCGATCTCGTCGTTGAAACGGAATGAGCCGAGCAGTTCGAGTTCGCGGGTGATGGCCAGCGAGATAAAGACCGGCTGCGGGCCCGAGGGCAGCAACCCGACCATGACCACCTTGCCGCCGCGCACGGCGCCCTTGATGGCCGATGCCAGTCCGTGGTGGCTGCCTGAGGATTCGATGACGACGTCGGCCTCTACTGCGGCGATTTCCTCGGCCTGATCGCCCTTGAGTACCTCATCCGCACCGACGGCGCGGGCGATCTCGAGGGGTTTGTCGTGCATGTCGACGGCCACAATCCGGGTTGCCCCGGCACGTTTGAGGACCGCGACGGCGAGGGCGCCGATCGGCCCGCTTCCTATCACCAGTGCGGTCTTGCCGGCGACGTCTCCGGCGCGGGCGACCGCGTGCCACGCAACGCTGGCAGGTTCCACGAGCGCTGCCGTTCGCAGGTCCAACGTGGCAGGAAGGGGCCGGAGCATGCGGGACGGCAGGGTGGCATACCGGCTGAAAGCGCCGTCCGTGTGGGGGTACCGGGCCGCGCTCCCGAGATACGTGCAGCCCGGGGAAAGGTTGGGCCGGTCCTCCGGATATTTGGCGGCCCCCGGAGCGGGGCTCGCCGGGTGGACGGCGACGGCGGTCCCGGCTGCGGGGCCGCTGCAGTCGGCGGCTTGCTGGACAACGGTGCCCACGATTTCGTGACCGAGCACCATCGGAGCCTTGAGGATTGATTCGCCCGCTGCGCCGTGGAGCCAATAGTGCAGGTCCGAGCCACAGATGCCACCGTAGGCAATCTCGACGACGGCCTGGTCAGCGGCGGGGAGAACCAGGGCTATGTCCTCGATGCGAAGATCGCCGGCGGCGTGGGCCACGACTGCAGGCGCAGAGGCCGGAAGCTGAAAGCCAGCTTGCTGGAAGTCGCTCATCAGACAACCACCGTCATTCCGCCGTCGACGAAGATCGTCTGGCCGTTGACGAAGTTGGATGCCTCCGAGGCGAGCCACACCGCCGGACCGGCAAGATCGGCCACCGTGCCCCACCGATGCGCGGGTGTGCGGCCCAGGATCCAGGAGTTGAAGTCGGGATCGTCAACGAGGTTCTGGGTCATTTCAGTGTGAATGTAACCCGGGGCGATGCCGTTGATCTGCAGGCCCGAAGCCGCCCACTCAGCGGTCATGGCGCGGGTGAGGTTGCGCAGGCCGCCCTTGGCAGCCACGTAAGGGGCGATCGTGGGGCGGGCGAGATCCGTCTGCACGGAGCAGATGTTGATGATCTTGCCGCGGCCTCGCGGGATCATGTGCCGGGCAGCTTCCCGGCCTACTAAGAAGGCGCTCGTCAGGTCGGTGGTGATGACCCGTTCCCAGTCCTTCACATCGAGGTCCAGCATGGGGACCCGGTGCTGAATACCGGCATTGTTGACCAGGATGTCCAGCGGGCCGACGTTCTCCTCGACCCAGGCCACGCCGCGGGCAGCTTCGGAGTCGCTCGTGACATCGAACGCGCAGCTGTGGATGCGGCCGGGACCGAAATCCGCCGCCATGGCCGCTTCGGCAGCCTTGAGCCGTTCGGTGTTGATGCCGTTGAGAACCACCGTGGCTCCTGCGTCGGCCAATCCGCGGGCCAGCGCGTTGCCGATGCCCCTGCTGGAGCCTGTCACGAGCGCTACGCGCCCGGTGAGATCAAAGATTCCACTCATGGTTGTTCCTTACTTGGTGGTAGTCGCGTACAAGTCGCTGAGATTGGCGATGGCCTGGCGGACGACGGCAAGGTCCTGATCCCCCAGGCCTTGATCGATCAACTCCCGGTAGAGTTCGACGCCCGCAGCTGCCATCGGAACGGCAGCACCGGCCGCTTGGGCGCTTTCGAGCACGAATTTGAGATCCTTGTGCATGAACTTCGCGGGGCCAGTGGGCGCGTAGTCCTTGGCCGCCAGACGAGGGCCAACGATCTCCAGGACACGGCTTCCGGCAAGTCCGCCGGCGAGTACGTCGAACAAAGCAGCGGCGTCCATGCCCGAGCGCTCGGCAAGTTCGGCGGCTTCGGCGAGCGCCGCCGTCGTGGTCCCGACGATCAGCTGGTTACAGGCTTTTGCCAGTGAACCGGAACCGAGCGCACCCATGCGCCTGACGGTGGTTCCCATGGCTTGCAGAACTGGCAGCACTCGCTGGAAGTCTTCATCGCTGGCACCGGCCATGATGGCCAGCGTGCCGTCTTGGGCACCTTTGGTGCCACCGCTGACCGGAGCGTCGACGACGACGGCGTTCCCGCTGCTTACGCTATGGACCGTCCGGCCGAATTCCTGCACGGCGGTGGGAGACACGCTGCTCATGACGACGACGGTGGTTCCCTCTACGGGCGGGACCGCACGCCACGATTCGAGGAGCGGAGCTGCGGCATCCTGGATGTAGGAGAGATCCGGGAGCATAAAGATGACGACTGGCTGGTCCCTGAGTGCGGCGACCGACTCCGACCGCTTTCCGCCAAGTTCCTCAAGCTCAGTCAGGGCACCAGCGGAACGGTTCCATGCAGTGACCTCCCAGCCGTTGGCGAGTAGATTGGCTGCCATGGGGAAGCCCATGAATCCGAGTCCTACAAAACCTGCAGTCTTGGCGGTCATCTTTCGCTTGCTCCTCACTTCTTTGTGGTTAATCTTTCAAAAACTGTTCAATATCCTAGCCGCAATTCAGTATGATGAACACTATGACGACTGATGAACTCACCATCGCGATCGCAGTCCCGCTCGAAGTTGAGCATGTGGAGCGTATCCGAGCAGTAGATCCACGCATTACGGTGCTCTACGAACCCGATCTGCTCCCGCCGGAGCGTTTCCCGGCCGATCATTCCGGCGATCCGGACTTCAAGCGGACCCCCGAACAAGAGGAACGCTATTGGTCCATGCTGAACAAGGCGCAGGTCCTCTACGGTTTCCCCAACGAGAATCCGGCCGGCCTCGCGCGCATCGCCGAAAGCAACCCGCACCTGCAGTGGATCCATGCCATGGCCGCGGGTGCCGGTGGCGCCGTCAAGGCGTCCGGCCTCGACAGCGAGACGTTGCAGAAGTTCAAGGTCACCACCTCCGCAGGCGTGCACGCCCTTCCGCTGGCGGAATTTGCGGCCCTCGGCATCCTCAACGGTTTCAAGCGGAGCGCTGAACTCGCGCAGGACCAGGCAGCCAAGGTCTGGCCCGAGCTGCGCACCCCCACCAAACTTGTGAACGGTTCCACGCTGGTCATCACGGGCCTTGGCGAAATCGGGCTAGAAACCGCTCGCATCGCCCGCGCACTGGGCATGAAGGTCAGCGGAACCAAGCGGAACGTCGAACAGATTGACGGAATCGACGAAGTGGCCGACAACTCGGGCCTCGCAGCACTGCTGGCCGACGCAGACGCCGTCGTCAACACCCTCCCGGGCACCCCTTACACCGAGAAGCTCTTCAACCGTGAAGTCTTCACGGCAATGAAGCCGGGCACGGTGTTTGTCAATGTTGGCCGCGGAACCGTCGTGGACGAGGATGCGCTCCTCGAAGCCCTGGACAACGGGCAGGTCTCATACGCCTGCCTGGACGTGTTCGCCGTCGAGCCGCTCCCCCAGGACAGCCCGCTGTGGAACCACCCGAAGGTGATGGTGTCCCCGCACACGTCGGCGCTCAGCGCCGCGGAGAACCGCCTCATCGCTGAGCGCTTCATCAGCAACCTGCGCACCTTCCTCGACGGCGGGGAACTCCCCCACCTCGTGGATACGGTTCACTTCTACTAAACCGCCAAGTTCCCGGCGCCATCCTGGCGGCCCCTCCGGGTTTCCGGAGGGGCCGCTTTGCTGTGAAGCGCTTTTGCGGCGCGGGGGCGGTTCGCCCGCGCCGTCGTGACCTTCTTTGAACTCTGAAAGCGCTTGCGACACGGCGAGCCGCGTCATTTCGGGACCAAGGTGCGCCAAAGAAGGTCAGGAAGGCGCGGGACCCATTGCAAAGCGGCGGCCCCCTCCTGATCCGGAGAGGGCCGCCGCTGCTTGCGTACGTTGGAGTACGGGGAATTGCCTACTTGGCTCTACTTGGCGTCTTCGAACAGGTTGAGGTCACGGCCTGCCGTCTCCGGCGTAAAGAACGTGGTCACGAAGGAAATCAGGGCCAGGACGAGCGAGTACACCGCGAGGACCACCCAGGAGTTACCCGTCGCGGCAAGCAAGATGGCACCGAACACGGGGACCAACCCACCGGCAAGGACAGCAGAGAGTTCGCGGCTCAGGGCGACGCCCGTGAAACGGTACTGGGATCCGAAAAGCTCTGGCAGCAACGGGCACTGCGGGCCAAGCATCGACTGCACACCGAGGGCGATGCCCACCACCATGACAGCCCAGACCAGGGTGACGTTGCCAAGAGTCACCAGGTAGAACGCGGGAATAGCGAAGATTGCCTGGAACAGGGCGCCGTAACGGTAAACCTTCACTCGACCAATTCGGTCAGACAACGCGCCGAAGGCAACCACCATGACGGCAGCGAACCCTGCCGCGATCAAGAGGCCGACCGGGCCGATGAACTTGTCGCCCGGGAAGACGCCTTCCTTGACGGACATGAAGGAGATGAGCAGCGCCGAGTAGATCGAGGAGTTGCCGTTCTCGCCCATGCGGAGGCCAATTCCGATGAGCACGTTCTTCTTGGAGTGCTTCCAGATCTCACTGATCGGGTTCTTAACCACATTCTTGTGCTTCTCCAGCTCCTGGAACACCGGGGTTTCCTTCAGCCTGAGACGGATGAACAGTGCCACAACGATCAGGACGAAGCTGGCGAGGAACGGTACGCGCCAGAGCCAACCTTCCAGGACGCTCTTGTTGGCCATCCCGATAAGCGTGAAGGTTCCGGCTCCGAGAAGCGTGCCCAGCTGAATGCCGACGAACGGCAAGGAGGCGAAGAAACCACGACGGCGGGGCGGTGCCACTTCCGAGATCAGCGTGGTGGCGCCTGCCTGCTCCGCCCCGGCGCCGAGGCCCTGGACGATGCGGAGGATGACCAGCAGGATAGCGCCGAGCATGCCCGCTTGGTCGAATGTCGGCAACAAACCGATGGCGAAGCTGGCCAGACCCATCATGCCGATGGTCAATAGCAGAACCACCTTGCGGCCATAACGGTCCCCGATAAAGCCGAAGAACACGCCCCCAAACGGCCGGGCCAGGAAGCCAACGCCGTAGGTTGCGAACGATGCGATCAATGCGCCGCTTTCGCCCAAGGGCTTGAAGAACAGCGGTCCGAAGATCAGGGCCGAAGCCAGACCGTAAATGTAGAAGTCGTAGTACTCCAGAGCGGATCCTACGGAGCTGGCAAGAGTTGCCCTTCGCAGCTGTCCCGGCTCAACTACCGCGCCGTCCATATCAGCAAGCTTTGTCTTAGTACGAGTTGTCACAAGCACTCCCTCAAGAACACTCCAGACCCCCGTTGGCCTGGCGAGATAGCGTCAGCCACCATGGCGTGAATCACTATAGTGAACAGAGTACAGCAGCTTGAACAGCTTTCAAGGGTTGTAATCGGATTTATTTACTGACGCCGGAATTGTGACTTCGGGCACTCTCAGGTCGACTAACCCATGGGATTGCCCAGCGAGTGGGCCAGTTCCTTCAGCTCCTTCACCATGAGGGCAGCCTGCTCTTCCGAGTAGGTAGCCTTCAGGGCGGTGACCGAGAGGCCGAGGCTGGGTCCGTGCGCCCCGTGAGTAGGAACCGCCACGGCAAGGCACACCACGCCAAGGGTGGATTCCTCGTCCTCCAGGGCATAGCCCTGCTTGCGGATTGCAGCCACTTGGGACTTCAGCTCGGCTGCGCTGCGGAGGGATTTGGGAGTCATGACAGGAAGTTCCACGTCGTCGGGGAACATCGCCTCGATGTCGTGGTCATGAAGCTGAGCGAGAAGCACCTTCCCGACCGCGCTCAGGGACAGCGGCATTTTGTCGCCAATGTTGGAGGTGAGCCGGACTGCGGGGTGCCCTTCGTAGCGCGCCAGGTAGATCACATGATCGCCGTCGATCATCGCGATTCGTACGGTTTCGCCCGAAAGCGTCGGCGCCTGTTCGCAGAACTTGTAGAACTCCTGGACTTCGTCGAGCCGGCTGAGGTACGCGGCGCCAAGCTCAACCAGTTTCCGGCCCAGCGAAAAGTCGGCGCCTTCGCGGGTAATGAGGCGTGCTTCCTCAAGGGCAAGCAGCAGGTTCGAGGTGGAGGATTTCGGAATTCCGAGCTCCCTTGAAAGATCACTTAGCGTCAGCCGGCCCGAGGGGGCCTCGGCCAGGGCGTCAAGTACCGCTGCTGCGCGGGTAACGGCCGGAGCCGGCGAGGAGCTCCCCAGCCCTTCGGAAGAGCGGGAGGTGCGGGAATCGGCCATGATTCTCCTTCGCAATCGTGCGTCTGAAAGTGGGCGCGTGCCGGGCAGGAACGCTGCCCGGAGGCAGCGGAGTTCGCGCTTGTTCATTCCACTGAACAACTACCATCATAGTGGCTTCGGGCTCGGATGGGACGCGCCGGACGGAGAGTGGCTTCCTTTCCATATCCAGAAATTCTCTGTATATTCATCTTTGAGCTCTCCACCGCGGCATCCCCCAATAGTCGCGGTGGAGAGCTTTTCCAATCCCTGTGGCACTTGGCCCGGATACAACAAAAAACCCGCCGATCCAGACTCTTGTCATGGAACGACGGGGTTTTATTTGGTGGGTCCTACCGGGATCGAACCGATGACATCCACGGTGTAAACGTGGCGCTCTACCAGCTGAGCTAAAGACCCAAACACTGATTTCAACGCTCTCAGCGCTTCAACCAACGAACATGTACTCTACCGGATCAATTGCCCGGAACACCAATCGGCTCGTCTGGAGGCAGCAGATCGGGAAGTTCGGTGGCCAGCCAGGCAAGGGCTCCGCTGACTCCGGCCTCCACTTTGAGGCTTGCAAACTCGTCTCCCCGGGTGGGACCTCGGTTGATGATCACCACCGCTTTGCCGAGTTTGGCTGCATGACGTACGAACCTGAGCCCGCTCATCACCGTCAAAGAAGAACCCGCTACCAGCAGCGCACCCGCCTCGTCCACCATGGAATAGGCGCGCTGCACCCGTTCCTTGGGCACATTTTCGCCGAAATACACAAAGTCAGGCTTGAGCGTTCCACCGCAGACCGGGCACACGGCGACAACGAACGACCGGATTAGTTCAGGATCCTCCACGGAGGCATCGGCGTCGGGCGCCATTTCCACCGCCCCGGACGCTTGGGCGGCCTCCAGGAATCCTGGATTGATTTCCTCCAGGATGGACGCCACGAGGCGCCGGGTGAAGACGTGGCCCTGGTCAAGGCAGATCACGCGATCGTAGCGGCCATGCAGGTCCACCACATTCACACTTCCGGCGTCCTCATGCAGCCGATCAACGTTCTGGGTGATGAGTCCCGTGATCAGGCCCCGCCGCTCGAGGAGCGCGACGGCGGCATGCCCGGCGTTGGGGTCCGCGTGCCGGAGATGCGACCAACCGAGATGGTTCCTCGCCCAGTAACGACGCCGGTTGGCAGAGCTACCGACGAACTCCTGGAAGTCATGGGATTGCGCGGTGCGGAACCTGGACCCCTGTAGTCGGGGATGCCGGAGTCTGTACTCAGGCCGGCGCCCGTCAGAACAGCGAGCCGCTTGCCTCCGAGAATCCCGGCGGCTTGGCGGAGGACCACCAACTCGTCGGCATCCAAGTCAACCGTGGACGCCGGCGGCAGAATGGCGAAGCCGGTCATTCCGACGCCGGGCCGTGTGGTGCTCATGAGCCCTGAAGCCTGGCCAAGCCCGGACAATGCCTCGCGATATTCCGCTAGCTCGCGTGCCTGGCCCCGCGGATTGACCACCACATAGCGGATAATCCCGGCCTCATCGATGATGAAAGTGCCGCGCAAGGACATGCCAGTGGAGGAATCAAACACGCCATACTTCTCAGCAACTGCACCGTGAGGCCAGAAATCGGCCAAGAGATCGAAGTCGTAGCCTTCCTTGTCCGCGTACGCACGCAAAGCAAACTTGCTGTCCACCGATACCCCGAGGACCGTGGCATTGGCGTGTTCGAAGATGCCCAGGTTGTCCCGGATCTCGCAGAGTTCTCCAGTGCAAATTCCGGAAAAGGCGAAGGGATAGAAGACCACAACCACGTTGCGGCCGCGGAGCCCCGACAAGCGAACCGGCTCACCATATTGGTTGACCAGCACAAAATCCGGGGCTTCCTGGCCCACGACGGGAACACCGGGATGCAACCCGGCAGGGTCCACCTTGGTGTGTGTCACTTGTTCTTCTTGCGTGCAACCAACCTCGTAGCGCTCCAGTCCTTGGAGACACCGGCGGAGGTAGTGCAATGCAGGCCGGCGGTGGGAGCGGCATCCTGGATTTCCGCGGGAGAAACGTAGTTGTCGCGTCCCGACTTAGGGGTCAGAACCCAGACCACGCCTCCTTCACCCAGTGTCGTCAGTGAATCAACGAGTGCGTCGACAAGGTCTCCGTCGCCATCGCGCCACCAGAAAATGACGGCGTCCACTACTTCATGATCGTCTTCGGCGAGCAGTTCGGAACCCGTGAATTCCTCAATGCCATCACGCAAATCGAAATCGACGTCATCGTCGTAACCGAGTTCCTGAATCAGATCCCCATCTTTGAAACCCAATCTTTCCGCCACATTTACCGATGTGGCGGCGTCGGCCTCGCTCACGTTTCCTCCTCTTGAAGTGATTTCGATTACTACAAGCCAACACCCTTTGGGCGTGGGCTTCAAGCTATTGTCCCGCGTTCCAGCATATTCCGCGCACCAGCCGCGTTTGCGAAGGCGAAAGCACCAGCGCTTGGCGGCCATGTAACAGCTTGAGTGTGACATACAACGCCTTCACGGCACCGCGGCTACGCATCCCGGCTCGTACAAAGCTACAGTGGCCCTTGAAGACTTTGGCTGCAGGGCAACCGCCCGCCGCGAATAGCGCAGCTTGAGCTCATGAGAACCTGCCCGGCGCACATGACCGGGCTGTTGTAACCGATATGTCGCACACGCCGCGTTCATGACGGGCAGTTACCCTGCCGGACCTGAGGCGACGATGAATGCGCCAAAAGAGAGGTTGGACGTGGCTGCAGGAGAAGAGACCTCACACATCCTTAGCGGGTTGACTTCCCAGCTGCCTGATCGTGATCCGGAAGAGACTGCCGAGTGGGTTGAGTCTTTGGATGCGTTGATCAGGGAGCAGGGCACGGAGCGGGCGCAGTTCATCATGCGCAGCCTGCTTCAGCGGGCGGGGTCCCAGTCGGTGGGGGTGCCGATGGTGACGACCACCGATTACGTGAACACGATCCCGGCGGACCAGGAACCGGAGTTCCCTGGCAACGAGGAGTTCGAGCGCCGGTACCGGGCGTACATGCGCTGGAACGCGGCCGTGATGGTCCACCGGGCGCAGCGGTCCGATATCGGGGTGGGCGGGCACATCTCGACCTATGCCGGGGCCGCGACCTTGTACGAGGTCGGCTTCAACCACTTCTTCCGCGGCAAGGACCACCCCACGGGCGGGGACCAGGTGTTCTTCCAGGGACACGCGTCCCCGGGCATGTACGCCAGGGCGTTCATGGAAGGCCGGCTGTCCGAGGAGGACCTGGACGGGTTCCGGCAGGAAAAGTCCAAGGAAGGCCACGCTCTCTCGTCCTACCCGCACCCGCGCCTGATGCCCTCGTTCTGGGAATTCCCGACCGTGTCCATGGGCATCGGGCCGATGAACGCGATCTACCAGGCCCAGTCCAACCGCTACCTGCAGGACCGGGGCCTGAAAGACACCTCGGGCCAGCAGGTCTGGGCGTTCCTGGGCGACGGGGAAATGGACGAGCCCGAGTCCCGCGGCCTGCTCCAGCTCGCCGCGAACGAGAACCTGGACAACCTGAACTTCGTGATCAACTGCAACCTCCAGCGCCTGGACGGCCCGGTCCGGGGCAACGGGAAGATCATGCAGGAACTCGAAGCGTTCTTCCGCGGCGCGGGCTGGAACGTGATCAAGGTCGTCTGGGGCCGGGAATGGGATGACCTGCTGGCCAAGGACACCGACGGGTCCCTGGTGAACATCATGAACGAAACCGTCGACGGGGACTACCAGACCTACAAGGCCGAATCCGGCGGGTTCGTCCGGGAACACTTCTTCGGGAAGACCCCGGCCACCAAGGACATGGTCGCGGACCTCTCCGATGACCAGATCTGGGGCCTCAAACGCGGCGGACATGACTACCGCAAGGTCTACGCCGCGTACAAGGCAGCGACCGAGTTCAAGGGCAAACCCACCGTGATCCTGGCCAAGACCGTCAAGGGCTACGGACTCGGACCCCACTTCGAGGGCCGCAACGCGACCCACCAGATGAAGAAACTCACCATGGCAGACCTCAAGGCCTTCCGTGACCACCTGCGCATCCCCATCACCGACGAACAACTCGACACCGACCTCTACCGGCCCCCGTACTACCACCCGGGCATGGACGCCCCGGAAATCAAGTACATGATGGACCGCCGGGCCGCGCTGGGCGGATCCGTTCCGGAACGCCGCTCCACCCACGTGCCCGTGGTGCTGCCGGAGGACAAATCGTACGAGGTCGCCAAACGCGGCTCGGGCAAGCAGCAGGCCGCCACCACCATGGCCTTCGTGAGACTCCTCAAGGACCTCATGCGGGACAAGGGCTTCGGGAACCGCTTCGTTCCGGTGGTGCCGGATGAATCCCGCACCTTCGGCATGGACGCGTTCTTCCCCACCGCGAAGATCTACAACCCCAAGGGCCAGAACTACCTCTCCGTGGACCGGGACCTCGTCCTGGCCTACAAGGAATCCCCCCTGGGACAACTCATCCACCCCGGCATCAACGAAGCCGGAGCCGTCGCGGCCTTCACCGCTGCCGGCACCGCCTACGCCACCCACGGCGAACCCCTCGTGCCGATCTACGTGTTCTACTCCATGTTCGGCTTCCAACGCACCGGAGACTCCTTCTGGGCCGCCGCGGACCAAATGACCCGCGGCTTCATCATCGGAGCCACCGCAGGACGGACCACCCTCACCGGCGAAGGACTCCAACACGCCGACGGCCACTCCCCCCTGCTCGCCTCCACCAACCCCGCGGTCCGCACCTACGACCCCGCCTACGGCTACGAAATCGCCCACATCATGCGCGACGGACTGAACCGCATGTACGGGCCGGACTCCGAAGACCGCAACCTCATGTACTACCTCACCGTCTACAACGAACCCATCACCCAGCCCGCGGAACCGGAAAACCTGGACACCGAAGGCGTCCTCAAGGGGATCTACCTGCTGAACCCGGCCGAGCCAGCTGGCCTGGACGATAAGCGACCACGGGCTCAGATCCTCGCCTCCGGCGTCTCCGTCCCGTGGGCACTGGAAGCCCAGCGGATCCTGGCCCAGGACTGGGGCGTCTCCGCCGACGTCTGGTCCGTGACTTCCTGGAACGAACTCCGACGCGACGGACTCGCCGCCGAAGAACACGCCTTCCTGAACCCCGGCGAAGAACCCCGGACCCCCTTCGTCGCCCGGCAACTCGCCGGCGCCACGGGACCGGTCATCGCCGTCACCGATTACATGAAGGCCGTCCCGGACCAGATCCGCCAATTCATCCCCAACGAATTCGCCTCCCTCGGCGCCGACGGCTTCGGATTCTCCGACACCCGCCAAGCCGCACGGCGCTTCTTCAAAAACGACACCCACTCCGTCGTCGTGAAGGCACTGCAGCTGCTCGCCCGCCGCGGCGAAGTAGATGCCCAGGCACCGGCGCAGGCAATCGAAAAGTACCGTCTTCTCGATGTCAATGCCGGCACCACCGGCGGGGCCGGCGGCGAAAGCTAAGCTTCGGTCGAGCAAAACGAACGCAGCGCCCGACGGCGGTCCGCACCAAACGGTGCGGGCCGCCGTCGGGCTTTAACAACCCCCGCAGTGTTCCCACCACCGAAGCACAGCGCCGAGCGGCCCAGGAAGTCGCGTGACGTGTACCAATCGCAGTTGTAGCCTTCGCACAAATGGAGCTTGTGGATGATGGGCCGTATGCTCAAGGAATGTCAGAGCCGATTCAAACCCCCGCAAAACGTAAAGCGGCTGCGCGTGCGGTATCGCCGGAAAAGGCGGAAACCCTGAAACGGCTGCGTGCCAATGTGGGCCAACTGTCCACCACCACCATGCGGAAGCTCGAAAAATCGCTGCCTTGGTACAGCCGGCTCAGCTCCGACGAACGCTCGGCCCTGGGCTTGGTTGCCCAAAACGGAATCGCGGCTTTCGTCACATGGTACGAACGCCCCAGCTCGCCGTCGTGGATCCTGACGGACGTATTCGGCAATGCTCCCACCGAGCTGACCCGCTCCATCAGCCTGCAAAAAGCCCTGCAGTTGATCCGGATCGTGGTGGAGGTGGTGGAGGACCAGGTGCCCGTGATCGCGCCCGAGTCCGATCAGCCTTCCCTCCGCGAAGCAGTCTTGCGCTATTCGCGCGAGGTGGCGTTCGCCGCCGCGGACGTCTACGCCCGCGCAGCAGAATCCCGCGGATCCTGGGACACCCGGCTCGAAGCCCTGATTGTCGACGCCATCCTTCGCGGGGAGAATACTGACGCGCTGCGCTCCCGAATAGCGGCCCTCGGGTGGAAGGCTCAGGAGCGCTTCACCGTGATGGTCGGAAATTCACCGTCGGAACCGAGCGCCAGCTACGTGAGCGAGTTGCGCCGGACCGCCGGACGCTACGCCGAGGACGCGTTGGTTGGCATCCAGGGCGATCGCCTGATCCTGATTCTGGGTGGCCTGCAGGACCGAGACACTGCCTATGTGAAGCTGAGCGAGTTGTTTGCCCCCGGTGCTGTGGTCTATGGACCGGAGGCCGGTTCCCTGCTGGAGGCAAGCAGTTCTGCCCAGGCCGCGTTTGCCGGCCTCACGGCAGCCAAGGCTTGGCCTTCCGCTCCGCGACCGGTGGCCGCGGATGATCTGCTCCCGGAACGCGTCGTCTCGGGCGACGATGCTGCGCGCCGTTCCCTTATCAAGAACATCTACCGGCCGCTTCTTGCGGCTTCAAACGGGCTCGTTGAGACGCTCAGCACCTATTTGGAGCTCGGCCATTCCCTCGAAGCAACGGCCCGCGAGCTGTTCGTCCATGCCAACACGGTGCGGTATCGCCTCAAGCGGGTCTGCGACGTTACGGGATGGGATCCGCTCCTCCCCCGTGAGGCTTTTGTGCTCCAGACAGCCTTGGTTGTAGGGCGGCTTTCGGCTCAGCCGAAGGTCACCCCGGAGCGTCACGGTTCCCGATCGGCGGGTTGAACCGTTGTAGACTTCCTACAAACTGACCCAGTGAGCTTGGTGCATGCAAACACCGGTAGTTCACGCGGCAATTTGGAAAGCTGGTTACGTGCTTGCAATCGTCTGCCCTGGACAGGGCTCCCAGACCCCTGGATTTTTGGCCCCTTGGCTGGAGCTCCCTTCCGTAGAAGGCCATTTGGCCTCCCTGAGCGAAATCGCAGGCATCGACCTCAAGGCCCACGGCACCACCTCCGATGAAGAGACCATCAAGGACACCGCCGTCGCGCAGCCGTTGATCGTCGCTGCCGGACTTGTGGCTGCGACGTCGTTGTTCGACGTCGAACTCAGCACCCTTCCGATCGTGCTTGCCGGCCACTCTGTCGGTGAGATCACGGCCTCGGCTCTTGCCGGTGTCCTCAGCGAAGAAGAAGCGATGACGTTCGTCCGCGAGCGTGCCAACAACATGGCCGCTGCGGCCGCTGTGATGCCCACCGGGATGAGCGCCGTCGTCGGCGGTGACCCTGCCGAGGTGCTGGCCGCAATTGAGGCCGCGGGGGCAACTCCCGCGAACGTCAACGGCGCCGGGCAGACCGTTGCCGCAGGCACCTTCGAACAACTTCAGGCACTCGCTGACAACCCGCCGGCGAAGGCCAGGGTCATCCCGCTGAAGGTGGCCGGGGCGTTCCACACCTCCCACATGGCTCCGGCCGTGAGTGCGCTTGAAGCACTCAGGCCTTCACTCAAACCACAGGCCCCCACGGTCCCCCTGCTCTCGAACTTCGATGGCCGGGAAGTCACGGACGGTGGCGCCGCCGTCGAAAGCCTCATCGCCCAGGTCTCCCGCCCGGTGCGTTGGGACCTCTGCATGGAGAACTTGCTCCAGCGCGGCGTCACGGGACTCATCGAGCTGGCCCCGGCCGGCACGTTGGCAGGCCTGGCCAAGCGCGGCATGCCGGGCGTCAAAACCGTAGCCGTCAAGACCCCGGATGACTTGTCCGCGGCACTTGCACTCTTCGCAGAACTGGAGGGAGAAGCATGAGCACCCCCGTACTCAAGCAGGCACCGACCAACGAATATTCACGCATCGTAGGCATCGGCGCATACCGCCCGGACATCATCGTCACCAACGACGATGTCTGCCAATGGATCGATTCCTCGGACGAGTGGATCCGTCAACGTACCGGAATCGTGACGCGTCACCGCGCCGCAGCCGATGTCAGCGTCATCGACATGGCCGAGGGAGCTGCCCGCGAAGCACTCAAGCACGCCGGCATCGAAGCGTCCCAGCTGGGTGCAGTCATCGTTTCAACCGTCACGCACCCTTATGCCACGCCTTCCGCGGCCGCGGCCCTCGCTGACCGTTTGGGCGCGACGCCTGCGCCCGCGTTCGACATCTCCGCCGCATGTGCCGGCTACTGCTACGGCATTGCCCAGGGCGATGCCCTTGTGCGTTCAGGCGCAGCCGAATACGTTCTGGTAATCGGCGCCGAGAAGCTCTCGGATGTCATCGACAATCACGAGCGCACCATTTCCTTCCTCCTCGGCGACGGCGCCGGCGCCGTGGTCATCGGCCCGTCCGCTACGCCCGGGATCGCCCCCTCGGTCTGGGGATCCGATGGCAGCAAGTGGAACGCCATCGGCATGACCCACTCCCTCGACGACGTGCGGAAGCTCGGCGAGACTGCACGCCATTCGGACGAATCCGACGATCAGGCCATCATCTCGGCAACGCAGGATATTTGGCCGACGCTCCGCCAGGACGGCCAGACGGTGTTCCGCTGGGCTGTCTGGGAAATGGCGAAGGTTGCCCAGCAGGCATTGGACGCCGCCGGAATTGAAGCCAGCGATCTGGCAGCTTTTGTCCCGCATCAGGCGAACATGCGGATCATTGATGAGATGGTCAAGAAACTCAAGCTTCCTGAGACGGTAGTGGTTGCGCGCGACATCGCGGATGCGGGCAACACCTCAGCAGCTTCCATTCCGCTGGCAACCCACCGCCTCCTGCAGGAGAACCCAGGCCTCAGTGGTGGCCTGGCCTTGCAGATCGGCTTCGGCGCCGGCCTGGTGTTTGGCGCCCAGGTCATCGTGCTTCCGTAGTCCCGGACCACGCCTACTTTCCAATTGAATAGAGCTTGAGACCCAAACCGTGTCCGCGGTTTGCCCCATTTCCGGCAATAGCCGGCACAACAAGAAAAGGAGCCAACAATGGCTAGCAACGAAGAAATCCTGGCCCTGGCTGAAATCGTGAACGAAGAGACCGGCCTCGCCACCGAAGCCGTCGAGCTGGACAAGTCCTTCACTGAGGACCTGGACATCGACTCCATCTCCATGATGACCATCGTCGTCAACGCCGAAGAGAAGTTCGGCGTGCGCATCCCGGACGAAGAGGTCAAGAACCTGAAGACCGTCGGCGACGCCGTCAACTTCATCTCCAACGCGCAGGCCTAGTCTGGCCTCAACTGTGCCGGACTTCGGGTGCGCCCTGTTGCATCCGAAGTCCGGCACAGCTGCTTTATCTTCTTAAGTTTTTCCGCCTCCCCAGTGAGAACAGCATGTGGGTTGGCTGATCCGACAGAGAGTGATCGCATGGCACGCAAAGTAGTCATAACCGGTCTGGGCGCCACCACGCCCATCGGCGGCGACGTCCCCACGATGTGGAAGAACGCGCTCAAAGGGGTCTCCGGTGCCCACACACTCGAAGACGAGTGGGTCGCCAAGTACGACCTTCCGGTCCACTTTGCCGCCAGGTGCTCGACGCCGGCGCTTGAGGTCCTGAGCCGCGTCGAAGCCAAGCGCATGGACCCGTCCACGCAGTTTGGCGTCATCGCCGCGCGCGAAGCTTGGGCCGACTCGGGCATCACCGAGATCGACCACGACCGTCTTGCAGTTGCATTCGCAACTGGCATCGGCGGCGTGTGGACGCTCCTGGACGCCTGGGACACTCTCAGGGAAAAGGGTCCCCGCCGGGTCCTGCCCATGACGGTCCCAATGCTGATGCCCAATGGTGCCGCCGCCGCTGTCAGCCTTGACCTTGGCGCGCGTGCCGGTGCCCACACTCCGGTTTCTGCTTGTGCCTCCGGCACCGAAGCCTTGCACATGGGCCTCGACCTCATCCGCTCAGGCAAGGCCGACGTCGTCGTGTGCGGTGGCGCCGAAGCCGCCATTCACCCGATGCCCCTCGCCGCCTTCTCCTCGATGCAGGCGCTGTCCCGCCGCAACGACGATCCCGAGCACGCTTCGCGGCCGTATGACCGCGACCGTGACGGTTTCGTCATGGGCGAAGGCGCCGGCGCCCTGGTCCTGGAAGCCGAGGAGCACGCCATCGCCCGCGGTGCTCGCATCTACGCCGAGCTCGCCGGTACCTCTGTCACTGCCGATGCCTACCACATCACCGCACCGGACCCCGAAGGCCTGGGCGCGACCCGGGCCTTGAAGGCCGCCATGTTCGATGGCCGTATCCAGGCCGAAGACATCGTGCACATCAACGCCCACGCCACATCCACCCCCGTGGGTGACAAGCCCGAGTACACGGCGCTCCGTGCCGCCCTGGGCGCCCACGTAGACAATGTGGCGGTATCTGCCACCAAGTCCCAGATGGGGCACCTGTTGGGTGCTTCAGGGGCCGTGGAAGCGGTACTGACTGTGCTGGCTGTGTACGAGCGTCAGGCTCCGCTGACCATCAACCTCGAAAACCAGGATCCGGAGATCCCGCTCGACGTCGTCACGTCCGCTCGCACTTTGCCCGCCGGTGACATCGTTGCGTTGAGCAACTCGTTCGGCTTCGGCGGCCACAACGCCGTCATCGCCGTCCGTAGCATCTGACAGCAGCTGGCGGTTTAACTTACGGATTGACGGAACGCTTCGACGCAAGGTTCGACGCAGAGAGGAGGGCCCCACCGCACGGTGGGGCCCTCCTCTCTGCTATGGAAAGACCTGACTATGGTCCTCGGCCTGGGGCTTGGGCCGGCTGTTTAGTTTGTTTAGTTGCCTTAGTTGGCTTAGTTGGTTAGCCGACTTGGTGGAGCCAGCGAACTGGTGCACCCTCAGCGGCATGCCGGAAGGGCTCGAGTTCTTCATCCCAGGCCTCGCCGAGGGCCAAAGAAAGCTCGTGATAGACAGCCGCGGGGTCTCCTGCTGCCGATTCATAGGCGTAGCGGATCCGGTCCTCGGTCACCATGATGTTCCCGTGGACGTCGGTGACGGCGTGGAAAATGCCGAGTTCCGGCGTATGCGACCAACGCGCACCGTCCACGCCTTGGCTGGGCTCCTCCGTCACTTCGTAGCGAAGGTGCGCCCACCCGCGCAGAGCCGACGCCAGTTGGGCCCCCGTTCCGGGGACTCCCGCCCAGGACAGCTCGGCCCGGAACATTCCAGGCGCGGCCGGTTGAGGGGTCCACTCAAGATCGGTCCGCTTGTCAACGACCGATCCGATGGCCCACTCAACGTGAGGGCACAACGCAGTAGGGGCCGAATGCACGAACAAAACACCCCGGGTTGTTGCAACAGACATTCCATCCTCCATAGCTGTAGGTACGTCTTCCCCAACGACCTCTGCTTGCTCTGCTTGGATGAAATTTTACTGCGCGGGTGCCGCGTCTCTCCGGTTGCCCTACCTATCTATGATTTTCACTGTCCACGACTTTTTGCGCAGTACATGATTTCTCGCGCAGTTGAAGAACGTTCAAGTTTGAGTTGAAAGTTCCCCGACATTGCTTTCATTTTGCCGTACGGACTGGAATTACGCCAGTGCGATTCACGGACGGGCGGATTTCCTCCCTTGGGACTCATCGAAGTGCTGCATGGTTTTCAGGTCCCTAAGCACGGGGATGGGCTTGCTGATAGCTCTTGCGAAGCCGGTCCACAGAAACGTGGGTGTAGATCTGGGTTGTCGCGAGGCTGCTGTGTCCCAGAATTTCCTGAACCGCACGCAAGTCCGCCCCACCGTCGAGCAGATGGGTGGCCGCGGTGTGGCGCAGCGCGTGGGGCCCTTTCGCCGCGGTATCCCCCAGCGCCGTGAGGAGGCGGTTGACCACCGTGCGCGCCTGGCGTTGGTCGATCCGGTTACCCCTTGAACTGAGAAAGAGTGCCGGTCCGCTGCGCTCAGTCACAAGCTGCGGACGGCCACGGCGAAGCCAGTCGTCGACGGCGAGCGCAGCCGGCACCCCGTAGGGCACCGTCCGTTCCTTGTTTCCTTTACCGAGCACGCGAAGAGTCCGGCGGTCCTGATCGAGATCATCGATATCCAAGCCGGCGAGTTCGCCGACCCGGATCCCCGTGGCGTAGAGAAGTTCGACGACGGCACGGTCTCGCAACGACATGGCGGAACCATCTTCGGCCGCCTCGGAAAGGTTTTCGAAGATTCTTGAAACCTGCTGCTGATGAAGCACGCCGGGAAGCGTGTGGTCGCGTTTGGGGGCTTGGAGACGGAGGGCAGGGTCGGCGGTGATCAACTCTTCCCTCAGCGCCCAGGAGGTGAAAGCACGGGCCGTAGCGGCATGGCGGGCGAGAGTCGCCCTCGACCGGCCGGCTTCACTCTGTGCACCCAGCCAGCGACGTAGAGTGCCGAGCTCCAACGCCGCCAACGATTCCACGCCTTCCGCGCCTGCGAAGCGCAAGAGACTCTCGACGTCCGCGATGTAGGCCCTCACTGTGTGGGCGGACCTAGCGCGTTCGCCCTCGAGGTAACGACGGAAGTCCTCCACGGACCCGGCGAGCACTTCGGGGAGCGGTTTCTCTTGCACCCTTACTACTGTGCCAGCCGCGGGGCAGGGTGGGTGGCATCGCCACGTCGGTTCCCTCAGCGATGCCGATGCCGTTCGCCACCTCCCGGCCGCTTCCGAGCATTCTTCAAGACAAGACGGATTCATTGTGAATCTCGAAAAGCGCCTCCCAGGCCTGCTGCTGGGCCTGGGTCATATCAGGCAGTTGAACCGGCAATTGCTCTCCTGGCCAGATTGCGTGCGGCCGCCAGCTCGCGAACGCCGACGCGTTCCGAGAGGTCTGCGGCCAGGGCCAATATGGGGACTTCATTGAAATCGAAACCGATGCCGCCGTCGTAGGCGTGCAGTACGACATTGGCCGGGGTGCCCGGTGGCGGATCGACGAGAAGATAGTCATCCATCACCGCGGGAGCCACAGAATCGCGGACGTAGACCTCGGCCTCGTTGCCGGCGAGCAGCCCAGAGCTGGGATGAGATACCCCGGACAACATGACGCGAGGGTCGTTACGTAAGTCCGCGAGGTCGGCCTGGTTGATGTCCAGCTCCACCCGGCGGGCCCGCCGGGGAAGCCACGCCTTCAGTAGAGGCAACGGATCCTCGAGAGCCATCAGCCGCCCGATACGTTCATTCAGCCGCCTTTTCAAGCACGCTTCCCGGACCGCTTCCACGCACCACTCACCGATACCGCCAAGCCCAGCAATCCGAGCCGTCCCAGGCCAGCCCTGACGGACTCTGGGCTGAGTCCTGCGACAACTGAGAGCTTCTCTACCGAGCTTGTGGAGCGGACGGGCAGCGCATCCAACAAGATCAGGTCTTCGAGCGTGAGTCCGTCGTGGTCGGAGGCAGCTGTCTCCTTTTCTCCGGCGAGCCCTTCACCGCTGGAACCCGCCAGTTCAGCGATCTCGCCGACATCCGTGACGCATACTGCCCCGCCGTCCCGGAGTAGCCGGTGGCATCCTGCTGAGTTGGCACTGTGAATGGACCCTGGGACCGCGGCGACTGCCCGGCCGATGGATTCGGCATGATGAGCTGTATTCAGTGCACCCGAACGCCAGCGGGCCTCCACCACTACAGTCACAGCTGCGAGCGCTGCAATGATCCGATTCCGCTGGAGAAACCGATAACGGGTTGGAGCAGATCCCGGGGGCACTTCTGCGATGACCGCGCCTTGGTTGGCCACCGCACGCAGCAGATCTTCATTCCCGGAAGGGTAGTACCGGTCCACTCCGCCCGCCATGACGGCGATGGTGGGCATGTTGTTTGTGCCACCGGACAACGCACCGCGGTGGGCATGGGCGTCTATCCCGTACGCGCCGCCAGACACGACCGTAAATCCGCGCTGGCCCAGCCCGTAAGCGAAGTCACCTGTCACGGAGGCCCCGTAGCTGGTGCTGTCCCGCGAGCCCACAAGTGCTACGACCCGCCGCTCTGGCGGAAATTCCAGTTCGTGCCCCCGCCACCACAAACACATCGGTTCATGCAGGCCCAGATCGGCCAGCTGCTCGGGCCACATAGGATCACCCGGGATCATCAACCGGCCACCCAGTCGTTGCATGGTGGCCAGATCCCGCTCGGGAGCCAGATCCGGGATTCGCGGAGCCCACCTGCGCAATGCCGCAGCCAATCCGGCACCGGCGGCGGAAATCCCGCTATCAACCAGCAATGACGTGACTTCCTGCTCAAGGTCGGATCCGAAAGCGAGCTCACCCGTGGCTATCCTGAGACCGTCAACGGCCCCCGCGGCCTGAACCAGGGCGAGCCCGCACGCATCTTGCGGCTCCATCAGCCGCGACAGTGCTGCCCGGGCAACGCGCTCTCCAGCCTGGCCGGGCGGGTTCAGGGCAGCTTGCGGATCGGGTTCGGTCATGATGTGTCCTTTCATGCGGCTGCAACCGCCTGACGCAAGCCGAGAGCCTGCCCTATGTCGTCGTTATGGGGCTGGTCCCGATGACCTAGATCCGCGAGGGTCCAGGCCAAGCGCAGGACACGGTCGTAGCCCCTCGCGGTGAGGATTCCGCGCTCCAGCGAGGTGTCCAGAATCTTCGTGGTCGCCGGGGGCAGGCGCAGTTCGCCTCGCAGGACACGCCCCGGGACCTGGGAGTTGGTTTCCATGCCGAACCGCAGTAGGCGTTCGCGTTGCCGGGAACGGGCGGCGTCGACTCTAGCCGCCACAGTAGCTGTGTCCTCCTCCGCACCGGACTGCCCAAAGTCCGCAAGGGATACCCGTTCCACCTGAAGCTGGATGTCCACCCGGTCCAGCAGTGGTCCAGACATACGCCCGAAGTAGCGGCGCCGCATCACAGGAGTGCACGTGCAATCAACGCCCTTTCCCGTGGCCTTTCCACAAGGGCAGGGATTCGCGGCAAGGACCAGTTGGAAGCGTGCGGGGTAGGCCGCTGTACCCGCTGAGCGGTGTATGACCAATTCCCCGCTCTCCAGGGGTTGCCGCAGGGCGTCCAGGACGCGGCGCTCGTATTCCGGGGCCTCGTCAAGGAACAGGACGCCACGGTGGGCTCGAGACGCCGCTCCCGGCCGTGGCAGGCCGGAGCCGCCACCAATGATGGCAGCTGCCGTCGCACTATGGTGGGGATTCTCAAATGGCGGGCGCCGCAGCAGCCGCACCGAGTCAACGTGCACGGCCGAGAGGGAATGGATCGCCGTAACCTCCATCGCCTCCCGATCACCAAGATCCGGCAGGAGCCCCGGAAGCCTCTCCGCAAGCATGGTCTTGCCCGCCCCCGGCGGCCCGCAAAGCAGGACATGGTGCGCCCCGGCCGCCGCAACTTCCAGGGCACGCCGGGCATCACCCTGCCCGGAGACATCGCAAAGATCCGGAACAACCCGCAACTCGGCATCCCCACCTCCCGTGGCTTCACCATCCGCCGGATCGTAGTCCAGCGCCAAGTCCTGCGGATCAGCCCCGAAATCGAACGCAAGGCGCGCCAAGGTCTTGTAACCGCGGACCAAAGCCCCGGGAACCAGCCGCGCCTCGGCGACGTTCGCCTGGGCCACCACAACCTCGTTGTGTCCCGTTTGAACCGCGGCCATGACTGCCGGCAGGATGCCGCGAACCGGCCTCAACCTGCCATCCAGCCCCAACTCGGAGATGAAGACCGCGCCTTCCGTCGAACGAATATCACCAGCAGCGCGCAACACTGCCATGGTGATCGCAAGGTCGAATCCCGAGCCGCGCTTCGGAAGCGACGCCGGAATCAGGTTTGCCGTGATCTTTCGACGGCTCAACGGAATGCCCGAATTCTGGGCCGCGGAGCGAATGCGTTCCTTGGCTTCATTCAGGGACGCATCCGGCAAGCCCAGGATCACGAAGTTCGGGAGAGTTTGACCAATGTCAGCCTCGACCTCAACGATGTAGCCGTTCAGGCCCAGCAGCGCCACGGAATAGCTCCGGCCCACGCCCACCTAGCCCACACCCCTGAGGTGCTCAAGCCGCGGCTCGCCCACGCCGTCGTCGACGACTCCCACGACATCAACCCGGCGGCGCAAGGCTCGCAGCTCATGCTCGCGGCACCACGACAGGGCCAGACGGTGCAGCCGCGCAAGCTTGGCCTCATCGACAGCTTCGAAGGGATGCCCAAATGCCAGATTCTTCCGGGTCTTGACCTCGGCAATCACCAAAGTGTCGCCGTCAAGAGCCACGATATCTATCTCGCCCTCGGAGCATCTCCAATTGCGATCAACAATCCGCATTCCCTGGCTTTTCAAGGAACCCGGCAGCCAGCGTTTCACCGTGCCGGCCCAACAAGTCTTTGGCTTTCATGACCACCTCCGCTACTAGCGTGGAGGTGCGGACAATCCAACGACAGGGCCCAGTTTGGCTATGTGGGAAACTCGCTCAAAGAGGCGATGTGGAGGAAAAGTTGAGCAATTCCCATCGCGCGTCGAACCTCGGTCACATCAAGTTAGGAGGCCCTCGTGGCCGGGCGCCTGCTTGGCGGCAAGTCAGCCACAGTTCCGTCCATACCCAGCCAAGGTCAAGCGTGCTTCACTTCTTAAGATGCATATCGTGTAATCAGCCGGCCCGCCGGACTCCCCCGGTACGCGTCCCACCCCACCAAATCAGAATCAGGAGACCATCATGACTGCCATCTACACCTGGGACGTGTTCACCACCCTCGACGGCTTCGGCTCGTACAACGTCCACGGCGACTGGGGCGGTTACTGGGGCAAACAAGGTCCCGAGTTCCTGGATCGCCGCGCCGCGCAGTACGGCGAGGAACTGCGGTTGGTCCTCGGCGCGAACACGTTCCGGATGTTCCAGCGGTTCCTCGGAACGCTCACCCGGGATTCAGAAGCGACCGACCCCGTGAACACCAGGATGAAGCACCAGCCCACGACCGTGCTCTCGTCCACCCTGGAAGAGCCTCTCGACTGGCCCGATGCGACTCTGGAACGCGGCGACGCCGTCGATGTAGTCGCACGGCTCAAAGCTGAATCCGAGATCCCGCTACGCTCGCACGGCAGCCTCTCGCTGAACCGTACCCTCATGGCCGCGGGCCTCGTCGACCGGCTTCAGGTGACGATCTTCCCGGTGATCAGCGGCCAGACCGGAGACGCACCGATCTTCGCCGGTGCCGCCGACTTCGACCTGGAACTGATCGAAAGCTGTACCCTCGACGGCCGCACCCAGGAACTCCTCTACCATCCCAACCGGCATCACTGACAAAACACCGCGAGGAGAATCACCATGGGCAAAACCGTCCTGTACATGTCGATGTCTCTTGACACCTACATCGCAGGTCCCGACGACGGCCCGGACAACGGGCTCGGAACAGGCGGTCTCCGACTTCACGAGTGGCTGGGCGAGCCCGTCTCCGGCTATCCCCACTTCGACCCGCCGGGGGCCAGCGGGCAGGTCCTCGCCGAGTCAATGGCGACCGGCGCGGTCGTCGTCGGCCGCAAGACCTTTGACTACGCCGGCCACTGGGGCGGCGACCACCACGGCGTGCCCATCTTCGTGCCCACCCGTGGCCCCTTGCCCGAGCCGCAGAGCGGCTGGGTCCACTACGTTCACGACCCGGCCGCAGCGGTCCGCGAGGCCAAGGCGGCCGCCAGCGACCGGGACGTGATGGTGCACGGAGCCGGGCTCGCCCAGTCGCTTCTCCGCGAGGGCCTGCTCGATGAACTGGAGATCCATCTGATCCCGGTGCTGCTCGGTGGGGGGCTGCGGCTGTTCGGAACAGAACGCGTCGAACTGGAGCTGACGCGTGTAATCGACGCACCCGGCGTCACGCACATGCACTACCGGGTGGCTTAGCGCCTCCTGGGATCGTCGGCTTGGGCTTGGAGGAGCTGTTCGGTCGCGCCCCAGAGCTTGGCACGTGTCGCGGCGTGGTCCGCCGGCGGGGTCGGGCTGATCTGTTGCGGACCTCTGACGGTCCAGTATTCACCGGTCCTTGACCCGAATGCGGGATCCGTCGCCATCGTCACGATGAGACCTGCACCGCGAGACGGATCGCCGACGCGTAGGAGCTTCAGGACTCGCTCGATGGCAGGAGCGCCGGGCACCTCGCGTCCGAGGCCGGTGACGTTGAAGCCGGGGTCGAGGCAGTTCGAGGTGATTGCCGTCCCTTCGAGGCGGCGGACGAGCTCGAGCGTGAACATGATGTCGAGGAGCTTGCTGCGGCCGTAGTGCTCGGATGAGCCACGACGGGTGAACGGGACGACCCGGGTGAGGTCGTCCGGAATCTCGAGTGTGCCGTGGCGGCGGGACGCCTCGGAGGCGACGGTCACGACGCGGGCGGCAGGAGCCGCCATGATCGCGGGCAGGAGCGTTCGGGTGAGCAGCCAGGGTGCGAGGTAGTTCACCGCGACCATCTCGGAGTAGCCGTCGGGGCTGGTGCGGGACTCGAAGGCGTGCACCCCGGCGTTGTTGATGAGCACGTCCACCTTCGGGTGGTCGCGAGCGATCTGCTCTCCCACGCGACGGACATCGGCTATGCGTGCGAGATCGGCCTGGTAGAGGTGGAGCTCGGCTCGTGGCACCGCCGCAAGGATCCGCTGCCTGGTCTGGTCTGCCTTGTCGGGGTTGCGCGCAGGCAGGACCAGCCGCGCTCCTTGCTTCGCGAGTTCGATGGCGGCAAGTTGGCCGAGGCCGCTGGTGGCCCCGGTGAGGACGATGGTCTTGGTCAGCATGTGCGGGTCTTCCTGGTGAGCGTTGGCTGCGGCGTGGTCGGAGGGTTCAGTCGACGAGGAAGGGGTGCTCGGCCTCGACGAGTTCGGCATCCCCCTCGTGAAGGGCGCGCGACCGGACGACGAGCGCGACTGCTGCGCCGAGGACGCAGATCCCGGCGGCGATGAGCATGGTCGCGTGCATCCCGGTCAGGAACGCGTCATGGGAGAGGCGGGTGATGACGTCTAGGACGTCGACAGGGGATCCGGGCGGGACCGGGGCGACTCCCCCGGCCACCGCGGTACTGCCGAGCTTCTCGAGCGGGGCGGTGAGCTGGCCGGGCAAGCCGGAGGCGTCGAGGCGGCCGCCGAACGAGGCAGCGGTGACGGCGGCCATAATGCCTCCTAGTACGGCGACCCCGAGTGCCGCGCCGAATCGGCTCGCGGTCTGCTGGACGCCGGAGGCGGGCCCAGCGAGCTCGACGGGCGCGTTCCCGACCGTGGCGTTGACGGTGCTAGTGACGAGCAGGCCGAGCCCGAGACCGACGAGCGCCAGTCCCGCCGCCATCAGCGGATAGCCGCCCCCCGCCTGCGGGAAGGAGAGCGAGACCAGCCCCGCCGCCAGCAGCACGCTCCCGATCACGAGCGACCAGCGGTCCCCGATCCGGCCGATCACACGTCCGGAGACGATCGCGGAGACCAGCATCGCGATCCCGAGAGGCAGCAGCCAGATCCCGACGGTCGTCGCTGGGATCTTCTGGATCTGCAGCCAGAACAGCGAGACAAGGAACAGTCCACCGTTGAGGGCGAAGAACGCCAGCACGCTGAGCACCGACCCGGCCGCAAATGACCTGTCGGCGAACAGAGACAGCGGCACTAGCGGATCGGCGGCGCGCCGCTCGACCAGGAGGAACGCGACGAAGGCGATGACCGAGACCGCGAACAGGATCAGCGTGCTGGGCGCCGCCCACCCGGTGGCGGGCGCGTCGATCAGCGCGTACACGAGCGCCGTGAGGGCGAGGACGAGCAGGACCGTGCCGGCGTAGTCGAAGCGGCCGGAGGTCGGGATCCGCACCTCCCGGAGCAGCACCAGCCCCAGGCCAGGCAGACGATCGCGACCGGGACGTTGACGAACATCGTCCCCCGCCATCCCAGGTACTGCACGATGAGTCCGCCCAGGATCGGACCGGCGGCGATCGAGAGCCCCTGCACGGAGTTGAAGATGCCGATCGCGGTCGGCAGGCGGTGCTCGGGGAAGTTCGCCCGCAACAGCGACAGGGCGTTGGTGGTGAGGAAGCCGCCGAAGACGCCCTGCAGCGCGCGGAGCGCGACGATGAGGACGACCGGGGTCACGAAGCCCGCGAGCAGCGAGGTCAAGCCGAACCCTGCGATCCCGATGAGGAACACTCGTCGGCGGCCGAAGCGGTCGCCGAGCTTCCCGGCCAGCACCAGCGTTCCCGTCAGGCCAAGCAGGTAGGCGCTCGTGATCCACTGCAGGTCGCCCAGGCCGATCTTCAGATCGCTTGCGATGTCTCCATTGGCGACGGCGAGGATCGTCGTCGCCAGGCCCGGCATCAAGGCCCCGAGGGTGACCGCGATCAGCGAGAGCCAGCCCGCGCGTTCAGTCAACGGCGAAGGCGAAGCATCGAGCGTAGTGGATGGACGACTCGACATGGGGCTCCTCGACGACGGGACGGACCACTATATAGTGGGGATATCCCAACCATATGGAAGTGATGGAGAAATGTCCACTAAATCGGAGGCGTCGTCCGTCGATCCGGAGCGTCGGAAGCGAGAGCTGGCCCTCGGCGTCGAGCTCAATGCCCTGCTCAGCGCGTCCCGCGCGCTCACCGAGCGCAGCGCCGCGGCGTTCCACCCCGAGCTGCAGCCCGCCGCGTTTCACCTCGCCCGATGGCTCCATGCCTACGGACCGGCGAACCCGAGCACGATCGCCGGGGCGGTGGCCATGGACCGCAGCTCGACGAGCAACCTCATCGGTCAGCTCAAGCGACATGGACTCCTCGTGAGCGAACCCGATCCGAAAGACCGCAGGAGCGTCCTCGTGGCGCTCACCGCCGAAGGCGTCGAGCGGGTGACGGAGGCCCTCGATCTGCGCGGCTCGACCTTCTTCGCGCGCACCGCGTCCTGGTCATCCGAGGAACTCGTCTCCTTCACCGCGCTGCTGCACAAGTTCAACGCCGCAGACGAGAGCCACTGATCATCCGTCGCGCCAACAGCATGTGCTGGATCTGGACGAACCCGCTGCTTGGCTCCTCGGCGGCGTCTGGTGTCCACTCGCCGGCGATCAGGCACTCTGGAGGTGCGGAGAATCCAACGACAGGGGCCAGTTTGGCTATGTGGGAAACTCCGTCAGAAAGACGATGTGGAGGAGAAGTGGAAACTCCTAGTTGCCCAGGTTTCCAAGGTCGCCGAGGTCGCCGTCTTTCGGCAGGGAAAGTTCCTCGTTGCGCGGCAGTTCCTCGACGTTGACGTCCTTGAACGTAATGACCCGCACGTTCTTCACGAATCGGGCCGAACGGTAGACGTCCCAGACCCAGGCATCCTGCAGCGTCAGATCGAAGTAGACCTCGCCGTCGGCGCTGCGAGCCTGCAGGTCAACGTGGTTTGCCAGATAGAACCGGCGTTCGGTCTCGACAACGTAGCTGAACAAACCAACGACGTCGCGGTATTCGCGGTAGAGCTGCAGCTCCATGTCGGTTTCGTAGTTCTCAAGATCCTCGGCACTCATAGATCCATCTTGCACTATAGAGCGGTCACGCGCCGCCACGGCTGGGCGGGCGGCATCCAGGCCGGGGAAAAGATGGGGGGCTAGATCAGGTTCCAGCTGGTCCGGTGGTACGGCGTTGGACCCGCCAAGCGGAGAGCATCCCGGTGGAACGACGTCGCGTAGCCCTTGTTCTCGTTCCAGCCGAAGGCCGGGAATTCCTCATGCAATCCGACCATGATCCGGTCCCTCGCCACCTTGGCCAGCACACTGGCGGCCGCTACGCTGAGGCAGCTCATGTCGGCCTTCACGCGGGTGTGAACGGGCGCCTCGCACGCCGGCCCGGCGGCCTCTGCGTCGGCGTCGAACAAGGAACCTTGGGTCTGCGGCGACAGCCAGTTGTGGCTCCCATCCAGCAGGACCATGTCCGGGTGCACGCCTGCGGCCAAGATCTCGAACCAGGCACGCGTGCCGGCGAGGCGCAAGGCCCCGATAATTCCCAGCGCGTCGATCTCCGCCGAACTTGCGTGGCCAACTGCCGAGCAAAGGGCCCAGGCACGGACCAAGGGTTCCAGCCGCTCGCGGTCCTCGGGCTTGAGAAGCTTGCTGTCACGGACATCGGCCAGCAATCCGTGGTCCCGGAGGTCGACGACGGCGATTCCCACCGACACCGGTCCGGAGAGGGCTCCCCGGCCTACTTCATCGACACCGGCGAGGAGCGTGACTCCAGGAGCCAGGAAACTCCGTTCGACGTCTAGCGTCGGAAATTCAGGAGCTTGCTTTGTCCGCGCAGCGGGTTTTCGCTGCGTTCGAACCCGCGTTGCCGCTCCTGTCCCCACGGAAGCCATCATTTACCCGCTGGAGCCGTGGGCGAAGCCGTGTTCTCGGGCGACGGCGCCGGAACGTTGCGGAAGACATCCGAGTGGTTGTCGAGGACCTGCCAACGGGTGACCGGCCAGGCAATGACTGTGGCTTTGCCCTCCACGTCCGAGATGTTGATGAAGCCACCATTGACAGCCTGGTGTTCGCGGGAATCGGCCGAATTATTTCTGTTGTCACCCATGACCCAAATTTTCCCAGCCGGCACCACAACATCAAAGGACTTGGCCAAGGGAACCTGGGCAGGGTTGATATAGCTTTCGTCCAGAACCGTGCCATTGACGCTGACCCGGGCCGAGCTGTCACAGCAGGAGACCGTGTCCCCCGGCAGGCCGATCACACGCTTGACGAGGTGCTGATTGGTTTCATCCGGGAGCAACCCGACGAAGACCATGCCGTCCTGGAACCACTTGAACGGCCCGGGCGCTGCCTTTTGCGTGGGCGGCAGCCATCCCTGCGCGTCCTTGAAGACGACCACGTCGCCACGTTGCAGTGCGAAAGGCTGCGGGACCAGCAGGTTAACGAAGATTCGGTCGTCGACGTCAAGCGTGTTGACCATGGACTCCGAAGGGATGAAGAACGCACGGAAGAGGAAGGTCTTGATGAGGAAGGACAGCACGATGGCGATGACCACCACGGTGCCGATTTCCCGCAGCCAGGCAAGGAGCGGACTGCCGTTGGTTTTGCCGGCGGCTTCAGACCCGTTGCTTTCGCCGGACCCCGGCCGTATACCTTGCCGCAAACCGCGCCGCGCCGCCCGGCGCGGAGACTCTGATTCAGCGGGAAGAGCAGCCTCCGGGGCCACGTGCCCTTCGTGGGCCGGCACCGTGCGAGCCGGATCGGCGTCGTCGGCTGCAAGTTCCTTGGCGGGAGCAGACGGTCCGTCCAGGAGCCGGGCGTCGTCGTCGTGCCGTTCTGGCGTCCCGGGAGTTGTCTCCGGCATCTATTGTCCGTTCTTCGAGGTTGTACCGGCCTGCGCAGGGCGAGGCAGTTCTGCAAATCTATCAAGCGGCCAGATAATCCGGACCGGACGCCCGATGACACGCTCCAGCGGCACCATTCCTCCACCAGGCGCGCCCAGCAGACTGCGGGAATCGGCGGATCGTGAACGGTGGTCCCCCATGAGCCACAGTCGATCATTGGGGACAATGACATCGAATTTCTGCTCGCTCGGCGTGTCGCCGGGATACAGATAGGGTTCCTCAATCGGCTGACCGTTGACTGTGAGTTTGCCGTCTGTGTTGCAACACGTGACGTGGTCACCGGGAAGGCCGATGACGCGCTTGACGTAGGTGGTGTCACTTCCCGTTAGGCCCAGCCAATGGCCGGTTGCGGCCACTGCGTCGGCCAACGGGCCTTTCCCGCTGTTCAGAGGCGCAAAGGTACCCCTGCCATCAAAAACCACGACGTCCCCGCGGCGGATAGGGTCTGCGGCGAAGTCGGTTCGCGACACCAGAATACGGTCCCCTGTGCCCAGAATCGGCTCCATGGACTCCGACGGGATGAAGTAGACGTCGATCCACAAGGACCTGACAAGGCCGCTGATGGCCACGGCCAGGACGAAGGCGAGCAAAACAAAACGCCAGCCCTGTTTCCGGGGCTGGCGTCTTGCGTGGTCCATGATTCGTTTCCTGTTGCGTTGCGGATTTCTCCGGCGCAAACCGGACACGAATCCAGGGACCCGCTGTTGGTCGAAAGACCTACTTGGCGGTGGTGAAGTCGCGCTTTTCCTTGATCTTCGCGGCCTTACCGCGCAGTGCGCGCATGTAGTAAAGCTTGGCGCGACGGACGTCACCCTTGGTGACGACCTCGATCTTTTCGATGATCGGGGAGTGTACCGGGAAGGTACGCTCTACGCCGACACCGAAGGAAACCTTACGGACGGTGAAGGTCTCGCGAACGCCGTCACCCTGGCGACCGAGGACGAAGCCCTGGAATACCTGGACACGGGTGTTCTTGCCTTCGATGATGTTCACGTGAACCTTGATGGTGTCACCCGCGCGGAACGCGGGAACATCGCTACGCAGCGAAGCTGCATCTACGTTATCGAGGATATGCATTGATCCACTCCTGGTGAACGCCACAGGTCATCCACTTTGGGTCACGGCGGGCAAGCCCGGGGCGCATGGCCATCCGGAAATTACCGCCGAAGATTTTCAAAGCCCGGTCCCACCACTGATTGGCAGTTCCGGGTTGTCAGGCTGTTGGCTACGCTCCCCCTGTGGCAGGTGCGAACCCAGTAGACACAAGGGTTAATTCTGCCATACGCCGGGAGTTCCGGCCAATCCCGCCTGCGCGGCCCGGCTGCCACAGCAAAGCTTGCGCTCGACGGCCGATCGCTCAGGCCGGAAGGTCGCCGTCCGGGCGTCGCCGCAACTGGCCGTCGACGACGTCGTACCCCAGTTCCCCGAAAGCCGAACGGTCCGCGCGGGTCAGCCTGCCGGCGTCGAACTCCGGCAACAAATCGGGGCGTCGCTCTGCCGTGCGGCGGTACTGTTCGTGGCGGCGCCACTGCGCGATTTTGCCGTGGTTGCCGCTCAGGAGGACGGCTGGCACCTCACGGTCCCGCCACGAGGAAGGCTTCGTGTAAACCGGGTACTCCAGCAGGCCGTCCGAGTGGGATTCCTCCACCAAGGATTCGGGGTTGCCGACGACGCCGGGAAGCAAGCGACCGATGGCCTCGACCATAGCCAGGACTGCGACCTCGCCACCGTTGAGGACATAGTCGCCCAAGCTGACCGGACGGACCGTGAAGTGCTCGTCCGCCCACTCGATGACGCGTTCGTCGATGCCTTCATAGCGGCCGCAGGCGAAAACGAGCTGCTCTTCTTCAGCGAGCTCATACGCAAGGGCCTGGTTGAAGCGCTCCCCCGCGGGCGACGGGACAATCAGGACCGGCTTCTTCGTTGGCTCGTCTTGGGAATTCGCGGGCATTTGGGAAGCAGCAATGGATTCCAAGGCCTGGGCCCAGGGCTCGGGCTTCATGACCATGCCTGCTCCCCCACCGTACGGGGTGTCGTCCACAGTGCGGTGCTTGTCCGTGGTGAAGGTCCGCAGATCATGGACATTCAATTCCAGGAGCCCGTCTTGGCGGGCCTTGCCTATGAGGGAAAGCTCAAGGGGCGCCAGGTACTCGGGAAAGATGCTGACGACGTCGATGCGCATTTAGGCGTCGCCCTCTGTTTCGGTACCTTCCGCGGATTCATCCTCATCGGAGGCACTCGTGTTCAGCTCGAAAAGGCCCGGCGGAGGGGTGAGCAGCACGTACCCTGCCTCGATGTTGACCTCGGGCACGATCTCGTCGACGAAAGGCACCAGGATTTCCTTGCCGTCCGTCCCTTCAATGACCAGGAGATCCTGGACAGGCATGGTGTTGAGCCCGGTCACCTTGCCGACGGATTCCGAACCGACACGGGCGTCCAAGCCAACGAGCTCGTGCTCGTACCAGCCTTCGTCATCATCCTCGTCCAGCTCTTCGGTCTCGATGAACAGCTTGGCGCCCCGGATTTCCTCGGCCTGGTTGCGCGTGGAGATCTCTTCGAAGCCGAGCAGCAGGATGTCCTTGTTCCACCGGGCGCTGCTGATGGTCAAAGGACCGGCTTTTGCTGGCTCCACCACGAATTCGGTCCCTGGGACAAAACGATCGCCGGGCGCGTCGGTGAGCACCTGGACGGTGACCTCGCCGCGGATTCCGTGGGGCTTGCCGATTCGGGCAACCTGGAGCTGCATGGGGTTCCTCTGATTTCTTCGCTGAGCCGGCTACGGGACCTCGGCTGGAGTTTGGTGGTAAAACAATCCGGCCCCTCCACCATAATCTGGTGAAGGGGCCGGATCTAAGACAAGTATTGCTGAGCGCGTTACCGGCGACGGTCGGTGTCGACGACGTCGACCCTGACCTGCTCGCCGCCTGCCAGTGCCGCAATCACAGTGCGCAATGCGCGTGCGGTGCGACCCTGGCGACCGATCACCCGTCCGAGGTCGTCCTGGTGAACACGCACCTCGAGGGATTCCCCGCGGCGGTTGTTCTTGGCACTGACCTTGACGTCCTCAGGGCTGTCAACGATCCCACGGACCAGGTGCTCGAGCGCTTCTGCCAGCAATTTACTCAGCCTCGGTGGTCTCTGCTTCAGCGTCAGCGGGAGCTTCAGCGGCTTCCGACTGCTTGGCCTTCTTGGTGATGGCTTCCGGGATGATGACGGAACCCTTCTCCGGAGCAACGAAAGCAGGCTTGGCGACCTTGGTCTTCAGCGTGCCTTCCTGGCCCGGGAGACCCTTGAACTTCTGCCAGTCACCGGTGATCTTGAGGATCGCAGCAACCTGCTCGGTCGGCTGGGCGCCGACGGACAGCCAGTACTGTGCACGCTCGGAGACAACCTCGATGTACGAGGGCTCTTCGGTGGGGTGGTACTTGCCGATTTCTTCAATCGCACGGCCATCGCGCTTGGCGCGGGAGTCCATGACGACGATGCGGTAGTACGGTGCGCGCATCTTACCGAAGCGCTTAAGGCGAATCTTTACGGCCACTTTTGTGGTCACTCCTGTTTCTGAAACGGGGTTGAGCCCGTCGTTCTGCACCCGTGGGGCGGGCCATACTTGAGGGTTCCAAGGACAAGATGCACACACGGAGAGAGGGGCCGCGCGGATCGAGTACCTGTCCATTGTGCCAGATGGCGGACAGTATTTCGAACTACGCTCCCGTATGGCGGGTTGGTTCCGGGTTACTGCCCGGCGGACCAGACGTAGAGACCGGCGCGATCGGCCTTCTCTACATCGCTGGCGAGTGCCGCCAACTGCTGGACATACATGCGGGACTGCTGGGAATCGAAGGGCATGTCTTCCTGGGCCGCCCAACTTTCGGCAACGTCGTCGAGGACGCTTCCTTCACCTTCAGTCTCATAGCTGAGAAGTTCGGACAGGGCACGGACCATGGCTTCGGGGACGCCCAGCAATGCATCACTGGTCACATCCACCAGGGCGAGCTCGTAGTCGGCCCCCGCCGCGTGTACTGCAGTGCCGGCCAGGTCCGCCCAACTGTTCTACTTCAAAATCACTGATTCCAGGGATCCGTACTGCGGCGCCGGAGACATCGCCGCCCTTCTCCAGGGCGGATGCCCTTTGGAGTGCTTCCTCGTGGGTGGCAACAAAGATTTCAGCAAAGCCCATGAAAACTACCCTCATTCATTCGTGCCAACGGTGCTGCGGCGCGGCTGCAGAGACTGCCGCCGAGCCATCAGTGCCAAGTCTAACTTGCGAGGGGTCCCCGGCTGAGCGGAGCGAAGTTGGGGAGCAAGTTGGACGCTAGCGGACGGCGACCCGCAGCCGGTTGCGCCACGGGTCCTCGAAGCGCAACTCCTGGCCGGTGTGGTGGGACGCAATGCCGGCGACCTTGAGGCGGTCGGCGAGCGCGCCAACGTCGTCGCCTGACGGCACCTCAATGACCACTTCGCCGAGGCCCAGCGTGTCCTTGCGGGGACCAGCACCGCGGCTGTTCCAGACATTCATGGCCATGTGGTGGTGGTAGCCGCCCGCGGAAACGAACAGTGCCTGCCCGTGCCAGCCGGCCGTCTTCTCGAAGCCCAGAGTATCGACATAGAAATTCTGAGCGATCTGCACATCACCCACCTGGAGATGGACATGCCCGACGCCGGCGCCCGACTCGTGCTGGCCGGTCACGGCAGCCTCGCTCAGGTACTGCTCAAGGTAACGCTGTGGCGGGAGGGGCAGGCTGTCCATGACGACCGATGTACCGTTCCACTCCCAACCTTCCCGGGGCTTGTCGTAGTAAAGCTCGATGCCGTTGCCCTCGGGATCGGTGAAGTAGAAGGCCTCGCTGACCAGATGGTCTGCGCTACCGACGAAGGCCTGGGGTTCGTACTGCGCGGCGGAGGCAACAGTGGCCGCGAGTGAGGATTGGTCCTGGAACAGCAAAGCCGTGTGGAACAGCCCGGCCTCGCCGCGCGAGGGGATCTGGAGTCCGGCGGCAGGGGCGAGGTGCACCAGCGGCGTACCGACACGGCCGAAGTAAAGGCCGCCATCCTGTTCGGCAACGACATCCAGCCCCAACGCCCGCTGATAGTAGTCGCTCATGAGCTTCATGTCCCCCACTTTGAGCATCACCGTGCCCATGGTGAGTTCGGCAGGAAGGAGATCCTGGCTGGATGTGGTGGTCATGTGAAACTCCCGATTCTTGTGGCGCCGCCCTTCGGCAACCTCTATATATCTAAATTACTTGAAGCTTCAATTTATTCCTAATGACCGCCGCCTGAAATGCGTCCCCTGAGCACGTGGCGCTCAGGTTTCAGGACAACCTCAAGGGACACGCGCGGATCCTTCGCGTAAACCACGACGTCGGCACTGGCGCCTTCTGTGATGGCACCGGCACCCAGCCACTCGCGGGCAGACCAGCAAGCGGCATCGAGGGCAGCGGCCGCCGGCAGGCCCGCCTGGTGCAGTTCCAGGATTTCCTGACCGATGCGGCCGTGCTTGATGACGCTGCCCGCGTCGGTCCCGGCGAATACCTGCACCCCGGCGTCGAACGCCTCGCGGACCCGCTCATACCGGCGTTCCCACAGCGAGGTCATGTGGGTGGCGTAGCGCGGGAATTTCGCCTCGGCCTGCCTCGCGATGTCCGGGAAGGTCCCGATGTTGATGAGCGTGGGGACGATCGGCACTCCTTGCTCCAGGAGTCGCGGAATATGGTGCGGCAGCAGGCCGGTGGCGTGCTCGATGCAGTCGATGCCGGCGTCGAGCATGTCATCGATGGTTTCTTCGGCGAAGCAATGAGCCGTCACCCGGGCTCCCTCGTCATGCGCGGCCGCGACGGCATCCTTGACGAAAGCTGCCGGAAAAGACGGACCGAGGTCCCCGGCCAGGCGGTCAATCCAGTCACCAACGATCTTGACCCAACCGTCTCCGGCGCGGGCCTGCTTGCGCACGGCTTCCACCAGCCCCTCGGGTTCAACCTCCTCGGCCAACCCACGGATATATCGCCCTTTCCTCGCGATGTGACGGCCCGCCCGGATGATCCGGGGCATGTCCGGCCGCCGTTGGAGCCAGCGCGTATCACTTGCGGAACCGGCGTCGCGGATCAGGAGGGTCCCGGCGTCGCGGTCTGCCGTTGCCTGCAGACGCGCAGTCTCGTCGTCGACCGCTCCGCCTACCCCTAATCCCACATGGCAGTGCGCGTCCACGAGTCCGGGCAGCACCCATCCGTCCAGCACAACGTTCGGCGGGGCGACGGGCCGGACAAACGTCAACCGTCCGTCGACGGACCACAGGCCACGCTGCTCTTCTTCCGGCCCGATGAGCACGGCACCGCTGAACTCGATGATTTCTGGCATGCATCCAGCCTAGACTTCGGCCACGTTACGGGCTCGGTCACATCTGACTGGAACACTTCGGGCTGTGATAGCTTCGTCTACGACCACACGGGGGCCCTTGCAAGGGCTGAGATCGGGCTGACGCGGCCTGCGACCGTTGAACCTGTCCGGGTAATGCCGGCGAAGGAAGTGAGCAGTCCCTTGAGCACCAAAGAAGCACAGCAAAGCCCTACCCAAAACGAAGCGGTCCCCAACGTGACCCAGTCCCTCAAGTCGCATTCCCTCGCGTTCATGGAAGACGCCGGGACGGGAATCAGGGTGCCGGTCACTGAAATCGCCTTGGAACCATCGCCCAACGGCGAGGCAAATGCGCCCTTCCGGGTGTACCGGACCGCCGGGCCCGGCAGCGATCCAGTCAGGGGCCTCGAACCATTCCGTGGCGAGTGGATCGAATCCCGTGGCGACACCGAAGTGTACGGCGGCCGCGAACGGAACCTGCTCGACGACGGCAAGTCCGCCGTACGCCGTGGCGCCGCCTCCGCAGAGTGGAAGGGCGCACAACCGGTGCCCCGCCGCGCCGTCGTCGGCAAGACAGTCACCCAGATGCACTACGCCAAGCAGGGCATGGTGACCCCCGAAATGCAGTTCGTTGCGCTCCGCGAAAACTGTGATGTTGAACTGGTCCGCAGTGAAGTCGCCGCCGGCCGGGCCATCATTCCCAACAACATCAACCACCCGGAGTCCGAGCCGATGATCATCGGCAAGGCGTTACCTGGTGAAGATCAACGCCAACATCGGCAACTCCGCCGTGACCAGTTCCATCGCTGAGGAAGTCGACAAGCTGCAGTGGGCAACGCAGTGGGGCGCGGACACCGTCATGGACCTCTCCACGGGCGACGACATCCACACGACGCGCGAGTGGATCATCCGCAACTCCCCCGTGCCGATCGGTACCGTGCCCATCTACCAGGCCCTCGAGAAGGTCAACGGCGAGGCCAACAAGCTCACGTGGGAAATCTTCCGCGATACCGTCATTGAACAGTGCGAGCAAGGCGTGGACTACATGACCATCCACGCGGGGGTGTTGCTGCGGTACGTACCGCTGACGGCGAACCGCGTGACCGGCATCGTGTCCCGCGGGGGCTCCATCATGGCTGGATGGTGCCTTGCTCATCATGAGGAGAACTTCCTCTACACGCATTTCGATGAGCTCTGCGAGATCTTCGCCAAGTACGACGTCGCGTTCTCGCTTGGCGACGGACTACGGCCAGGCGCGACGGCGGACGCCAACGACGCTGCCCAGTTCGCCGAACTCGACACGCTGGCTGAGCTCACTCAGCGGGCCTGGGAGTTTGACGTCCAGGTCATGGTCGAAGGTCCGGGCCACATTCCTTTCCACCTGGTACGGGAGAACGTGGAACGCCAGCAGGAACTCTGCAAGGGCGCCCCGTTCTACACGCTGGGCCCCTTGGTCACCGATGTGGCCCTTGGTTACGACCACATCACTTCGGCCATCGGCGCAACGGAGATTGCCCGCTATGGAACCGCGATGCTCTGCTACGTGACCCCCAAGGAGCACTTGGGTTTGCCGAACAAGGACGACGTCAAGACCGGTGTGATCACGTACAAGATCGCGGCCCACGCTGCCGACCTCGCCAAGGGTCACCCCGGAGCACATGAACGTGACGACGCGTTGTCCAAGGCCCGCTTCGAATTCCGCTGGCGTGACCAGTTCGCGCTGTCACTGGATCCGGTGACCGCAGAGTCCTTCCATGATGAGACGCTTCCGGCAGAACCCGCCAAGACCGCGCATTTCTGCTCGATGTGCGGGCCGAAATTCTGCTCCATGCGTATCAGCCAGGACATCCGTGACGAGTACGGTTCGGCGGATTCCCAAGCAGCTATCGCAGAAATGTACAGCGGCATGCGTGAGAAGAGCGAGGAATTCCTGGCTTCCGGCGGCAAGGTGTACCTTCCGGAGCTGGAGGTTCCCGCAGGCAAATCAGCAGCGAAATCAGGAAGCCTGAGCTGATCAGGAAGCTTGGACTGATCCGGCGCGGCTGACATCCGCAATGAAGGAGCGGATCATCCGGTCTCCTTCAACTGAGTCATGAGGCCGGTGTCCTCCTGCCGCGACGCGGTGGAGGGCACCGGTGTCCTGCAAATAGGCCGCGATTTCTTCGTAGAGGGGTTCCCAGCCGCCGGTCAGGACAAGCGTTGGAACGCCCGGCACAAAGTGGAGGGGCGCTTCCCACGGCGGAGCCTGCAACCGCAGCCGCCGAGCGGTGCGCCGGGCCTCAGGGGTAGTGAGGACTGCCGCCTCCGAGGAAAACGCCCGGCGGACGAATTCACGCTGGTAATCCTCGTCGCTGAGCTCGTGCCGGACCTGGAACAGTGGCTCCATCAGCGCCCGGTAGGCGGCGGTGGCCGGAAGTTCCGCAGTCAAGGAAAGGCAGCCGGGTTCCACGAGCACAAGGGAGCGGACCAGATCCGGCCTCTGCACGGCAGCCAACATGGCGGAAATCGCACCTTGGGAGTGCGCCACAATGTGGCCGCCAGGGGCTGCGCCGCGAGCTGTTGGATCCGCATGCGCACCGAGACACTCCAGCACGATGTCCACGTCGGCGGCGACATTGGAATCCAAGGGCTCGGCCTGCGCGTCAAAACCGTGGCGTTTCAGGAAGAGCGCGTCATAGTTCAACGCCATGCCATGTTGCTTCGGCCAGGCGGCAGCGCCGAATGTGCCTGCTCCATGGACGAACACAACGCGCTGTTTTTGCATCCCCCAAGCCTATGGCACCCGGCTGACATCCCAACTAACTGCCAGTCAGTTGGGTGGAACGTCTACTTGCCGAGGAACTTGTCGAAGCCCTTGGGCAGGTTCAGCTGCGAGGGATCGAAGTCGCCGCCGGGCTGACCGAAGGCCGCACCCGTCGAGACAGAGTTCGCCCGCTTTTTCTCGGCGTCGCGCAGTTCCTGGGCAGCCTTGGCCGGGTTGCCGGAACGGGCCTTCTTCTTCGGCGCATTCTTTGCGGCCTTGCGGGCAGCCCCGCCGAGGCCGGGCATACCCGGCATCCCGGGCATCCCGCCGCCCTGCGCCAGCTTCTTCATCATCTTCTGGGCCTGCGCGAAGCGCTCCAGGAGGCCGTTGACCTCGGAGACGTGGACGCCCGAGCCACGGGCGATGCGGGCCCGGCGGGAACCGTTGATGATCTTCGGTGCCACGCGCTCGTGCGGGGTCATGGAGCGGACAATCGCCTCAACCCGGTCGATCTCGCGCTCGTCGAACTGCTCCAGCTGCTGACGGATGTTCTGCGCACCCGGCATCATCATCAGCATTTTCTTCATGGAGCCCATGTTGCGGATCTGCTGCATCTGGGCGAGGAAGTCGTCCAGGGTGAAGTCTTCCTGGTCGGCGAACTTCTTCGCCATCCGGGCAGCTTCGTCCTTGTCCCAGTTCTTCTCAGCCTGCTCGATCAGCGTCAGGACGTCACCCATGTCAAGGATGCGCGAAGCCATACGGTCCGGGTGGAACAGCTCGAAGTCGTCGAGGCCTTCGCCCGTGGACGCGAACATGACCGGCTTTCCGGTGACGGACGCGACCGAAAGGGCCGCGCCGCCGCGGGCATCGCCGTCGAGCTTCGAGAGCACGACGCCGGTGAAGTTGACGCCCTCGTCGAACGCAACCGCCGTGTTCACGGCGTCCTGGCCGATCATGGAGTCGATCACAAACAGTACTTCGTTCGGGATGATCGCCTGGCGGATGCGGCGTGCCCTGGTCCATCATTTCGGCGTCGACGCCGAGGCGGCCCGCGGTGTCCACGATCACGACGTCGTGCAGCTTCTGGCGCGCTTCATCGACGCCGCCACGTGCGACGGCGATCGGATCGCCCGTGGGGACGTCCATGTCCGAGGTGGTGCCGGGATGCGGCGCGTAGACGGGGACGCCGGCGCGTTCACCGACGATCTGGAGCTGCGTCACCGCGTTGGGACGCTGAAGGTCGGCTGCAACGAGTACGGGGCTATGGCCCTGGGCTTTGAGCCACTTCGCCAGCTTGCCGGCGAGGGTGGTCTTACCGGCACCCTGCAAGCCGGCGAGCATGATGACGGTCGGGCCGGTCTTCGCGAGGCGGATGCGTCGGGTCTCACCGCCGAGGATCTCCACGAGTTCCTCGTTGACGATCTTGACGATCTGCTGGCTGGGGTTCAGGGCTGCGGAGACTTCAGCGCCCAGGGCACGCTCGCGGATACGCCCGGTGAACTCGCGGACTACGGAAACGGCAACGTCCGCGTCCAAAAGGGCGCGGCGGATCTCCCGGACGGTGGCGTCGACGTCGGCCTCGGTAAGGCGGCCCTTGCCACGGAGATTCTTGAAGGTTGCTGTCAACCGGTCAGAGAGTGAATTGAACACGCGCCGCGCACTTCTTTCAATGGTCTACGAATGGTGGCCATTCCGGCACACCAACAACTTGACGATTCATGCCCCCAACAAATCTGACTCAACTTGGGGACTCGACTATCTAGGGTACCAAGACCCGCCTTCAAGATGGCATGCTGGCACAGTGACCAGCAAAACAACAGTAAAAACGTTGCTCATCCTAGGCGCCTCCGGAGATCTGACGGGCCGCTTGCTGTTGCCGGGCCTTGGCCGGCTCGTAGCCAGCGGCCTCGCGGACGGCCTCAAGCTTGTGGGCGCGGGTTCCGATCCGTGGACTTCCCAGCAATGGGCAAAACGGGTGCAGAATGCCTTTGAAGAGTCCGGGAAAGGCGCCAACGCCGCGGGCAAGAAAGCAATTGCGGCCCTCGAGGACGGCACGGAATACCATCAGCTGGATGTCACGGGGGACGGTGAGCTGGGAACGCTGCTTGCCGGGCTGGAAGCACCCGTTGCTGTCTATTTCGCTTTGCCGCCCCACATCAGCCAGAAGGCGTGCCAAGTCCTGACCGCCAAGGAGCTGCCGCCCGGGACCCGGCTGGTGATGGAGAAGCCGTTCGGATCCGGCCCGGAGTCCGCAGAGGAACTCAACCAAACCCTCGCTGCCCTGGTTCCGGAAGACCACATCCACCGGGTGGATCACTTCCTCGGCAAGGCCACCGTATTCAACATCCTGGGCCTCCGCTTCGCCAACAGGTTCCTGGAACCCGTGTGGAACAGGGACCACATCGAAAAAGTGGAGATCATCTTCGACGAAGACCTTGCCCTCGAAGGGCGTGCGCGCTACTACGACGGAGCGGGCGCCCTCAGGGACATGATCCAGAGCCATTTGCTGCACATCATGGCGTTGCTCGCCCTCGACGCCCCCTCCAGCATCGGCGAGCGCGATCTCCGCGACGCGATTTCAACGGTGCTGCGCGCGAGCAGCATCACCGCACCCTACAAGAAGTCCACCCGACGGGCGCGGTACACCGCCGGCCGGATCGGCGACCGGGATGTGCCGGACTATGTCGCGGAAGCGGGCGTGGACCCTGCCCGGGAAACGGAAACGCTCGCGGAAGTTGAAGTGGGGATCGATAACTGGCGCTGGAAAGGCGTTCCCTTCATCCTGCGCTCGGGAAAGGCTTTGGGTGTGGCGCGGAAAGAGGCCATCGTCACCTTCCGGCCCGTTCCACACTTGCCCACCGGATTCGAGGGCGTGGACTCCCCCAACCAGCTGCGCATCGGCTTCGGTCCTGACACCCTGCAGCTCGACGTCGACGTCAACGGTCCCGGAAGCATCTTCACGCTGGATCGCGTGACGCTCAACGCGGAATTAAATGGCTCCGATCTGCTGCCCTACGGCGAGGTGTTGGAGGGTGTCATTACCGGCGATCCCCTGCTTTCAGTCCGCGGCGACACCGCCGTCGACTGCTGGCGGATCATTGAGCCGGTGATCAAGGCCTGGGCCAAGGATTCCGTGCCGCTCGAAGAGTACGACGCCGGCGGACCCGGTCCCGCGGACTGGCCCACCGCCGTCGAGCGCTAGTCCAGCCGCGTTCCTTCGGAAGCGCACACGCAAGCGGGGCCGGGTACCTTTCCAGGTGCCCGGCCCCGCTTGTTTGCGTCTGTATTTGTGCGACTGGTGCCTTAGATGGCCGCTGCGCCTCGCTCGCCCGTGCGGACACGGACAGCTTCGTAAACGTCCACGGTCCAGACTTTGCCGTCGCCGGCCCGGCCTGTGTTCGAGGAAGCGATCAGTACATCGAGGATGTCGTCCGCCTGCTCATCCGTGGCCAGGACCTCCACGCGGATCTTGGGAAGCAGGTCCACGTTGTACTCGGCCCCGCGGTACACCTCGGTGTAACCCCGCTGCCGACCATAACCGCTGGCCGCGCTGACCGTCAGTCCCTGTACCCCGTATGCTTCGAGCCCCTCCCGGATGGCGTCGAGCTTCTCCGGGCGGACGATCGCAGTGATGAGTTTCATGCCTGGACACTCTCCTTGCCTTGTGCGGGTGCTTCGGCGGCTGATTCAGACTCGGCCGATGCCTTGCCGGTGATGAGGTCATGAAGGGGCTGGAAGCTGCCGCCGTGGCCGCCGACGCCGAACTCGTATGCCGTTTCGGCGTGCAGGCTAAGGTCTGCGCCGGCAATCTCCTGGCGTTCCGAGATACGGAAGCCCATGAACTTGTGGATCGGGTAGGCGATGATGAACGTCATGACGCCGGTGAAGATGATCGAGCAAAGTGCCGCGAGGGACTGTGCCACCAGCTGGGTGGTACCGCCCCCGTAGAAGAGGCCCGCCGGACCCTGGGTCGGGGTGGCAAGGAAGCCGATAGCCACGGTGCCGATGATGCCTGACACCAAGTGGACGCCCACGACGTCGAGCGAGTCATCGTAGCCAAGCTTGAACTTCAGGCCGACCGCGAGGGCCGAGGCAACGCCGGCTGCCACGCCGAGGGCAATGGCGCCCAGCGGAGAAACGTTGGCACATGCGGGGGTGATGGCAACCAGGCCGGCGACGACGCCCGACGCCGCACCAAGCGAGGTGGGGTGGCCGTCACGGATACGCTCCACGACGAGCCAGCCGAGCATGGCGGCTGCCGGTGCTACGAGCGTGTTGATCCAGATCAGGCCGGCTTGCTGCACGGTTGCCGCTGCACCGGCGTTGAAGCCGAACCAGCCGAACCAAAGGATTGCTGCACCAAGCATGACCAGCGGAACGTTGTGCGGGCGGTGGTTCGGGTCCTTACCGAAGCCCTTGCGGTTGCCGATGATCAGGACGAGGATCAGGCCTGCCACACCGGCGTTGATGTGCACCACGGTGCCGCCGGCGAAGTCGATCACAGGAGCGAAGGTCTGGCCGAACCAGCCGGTCGCCGAGAAGAGACCGCCACCCCAGACCATGTAGGCCAGGGGCGCGTAAACCAGCGTGGCCCAGATCGGGGTGAAGAGCGTCCAGGCAGAGAACTTAGCGCGGTCCGCAATGGCACCGGAGATGAGAGCGACAGTGATGATCGCGAAGGTTGCGGCGTATCCAACGTGCAGGAGGTCTGCCGGATCAGTGAAGTTGTGCAAGCCGAAGTGGCTGAACGGGTTCGCGAAGATCTGGAAGAAGTTGTCCGTGTTGCTGGTGGACATCGATGCGCCCCACAGGACCCAGACGAGAGTAACTGTGCCGATGGCGATGAAGCTCATCATCATCATGTTCAAGGCGGCCTTGGCACGGGTCATGCCGCCATAGAAGAATGCCAGGCCCGGGGTCATGAACAGCACGAAGGCTGAAGCGACCAGGAAGCCAAACGAGACCGGCGGTGAAGTCCATGTCTACGTCCTCTCTGCTTTAGATGCGGGCTGAGCCGCCTGTCCCAACGCATTTGCGTTCTATGTAAGAGTTTTGCGGGGCCGTGTTTCACCTGCGAAGGTTTTAGATTGCGGGCCTGTTACAAGAACTTCTCGAACGTAAATGGTGCATATCCCCCTTGTTACGGATATGTTTCGTCAGTTCCACCTGCACCACGCCCCACTACCCGGAGGACTCCGACACGATGACAGCAAGCCCCAGATCCCGCGCAAATCCAGGGAACCGGGCCCCGAAGGCTGAGATGCCACGTGACATCAAGGTGATGTTGGCGGCAGCTTTCCTGATTGCTTTGGGTTTTGGCCTGGTAGCCCCCGTGCTGCCGCAGTTCGCCACGACGTTCGACGTCGGCGCTACCGCGGCCGCGGTCATCGTGAGCATCTTCGCCTTCATGCGCTTGGTATTCGCACCGGCAGGGGGGCTCCTGATAAGCCGGTTTGGCGAACGCACTGTGTACATTTCGGGGCTGCTGATCGTGGCGGCGTCGACGGCGGCATGCGCCTTCGCCCAGAACTATTGGGAGCTTTTGGTGTTCCGGGGCCTCGGCGGAGCCGGCTCAGTGATGTTTACCGTTGCCGCGATGGGCCTGTTGATCAGGCTCGCCCCTCCCGAAAACCGCGGGCGAATCTCCGGCGCGTACGCCTCGGCCTTCCTGATCGGGAGTGTGCTTGGCCCCGTGGTGGGTGGGCTCTTGGCCGGGTTCGGCCTCCGTGTCCCGTTCCTCGCCTACGCGGGCGCCCATGGTTCGTGGCAGCTTTGGTGGTGCGAACCCAACTGCGGGGCAGTGCCACTGCAACGAGCCAAGGTGGTTCCGCAGGGCCAGCGATGCAAATGAAGGAGGCCTTGGGCGACTCTGCGTACCGGGCCGCACTGTTTTCCAGTTTCAGCAACGGCTGGGCGACCTTCGGAGTGCGCATGGCTACTGTGCCCTTGTTCGCGGTGGTTGTCCTCGCCGCCGGCCCCGGGTCTGCGGGTTGGGCGCTCGCAGTGTTCGCCGGAGGCAACGCGCTTGCCCTGACCTTCTCCGGCCGCTTGGCTGACAATTTCGGCCGCAAGCCCATGATGTTACTGGGTCTGGTGGTTACTGGCCTCGCTACAGCCACCATCGGTTTGACTGGCAACCTTCCCGCGTTCTTCGCGGCATCTGCGGTGGCTGGTTTCGGCTCAGGCCTGCTCAACCCTGCCCAGCAGGCCGCCGTCGGGGACATCATCGGCCGCGGCCGCTCGGGCGGCAAGGTGCTTGCAGTCTTCCAGATGGCTTCCGATGCCGGAGCGATCGTGGGACCTGTCCTGGTTGGCCTCCTGGCAGACGGATTGGGCTATGGCTGGGCGTTCGGCGCAACCGGCGGCATACTCTTGCTGGCCGCCGCCGGTTGGTCTCTGGCGCGCGAACCGATGCGGCGGGCTTAGTTCAGCAGCGCGTCGACGAAGGCTTCGGCTTCGAAGGGGGCGAGGTCGTCCGGACCTTCGCCCAGGCCCACAAGCTTGACTGGCACGCCGAGGGCCCTTTGGATCGCGACGACGATGCCGCCCTTGGCGGTGCCGTCCAGCTTGGTGAGCACGATGCCCGTGATGTTCACCACCTCGGCAAATACCTTGGCCTGGTTCAAGCCATTCTGGCCGGTAGTCGCATCCAGCACCAGCAGGACTTCGTCTACTTCGGCAAGCTTCTCGATGACGCGCTTGACCTTGCTGAGCTCGTCCATCAGGCCGACTTTGTTCTGCAGGCGGCCGGCGGTGTCGATCATGACCACGTCCACTTCCTGCTCAATCCCGGCCTTGACGGCCTCGTACGCGACAGAGGCGGGGTCCGCGCCGTCGATGTCTGACCTCACGGTTGCGACGCCGACCCGCTGGCCCCAGGTGGCAAGCTGCTCTGCGGCGGCCGCCCGGAAGGTGTCTGCGGCGCCCAAAAGGACGTCCTTGTCCTCGGCGACGAGAACACGAGCCAGCTTGCCCACCGTGGTGGTCTTGCCGACGCCGTTGACGCCCACCACGATCATGATGGCGGGGTGATCGCCCTTGCGCTCCACGTTCAAGCTGCGGTCCATGCCAGGGTCCACGAGCTTGATGAGTTCCTCGCGCAAGAGGGCCTTGACGTCCTCGGGACTGCGGGTGCCTTGGACCTTCACCCGGGCACGCAGCGCATCGACCAACTGCATTGTGGGCTCCGTGCCGAGATCGGCAAGGAGCAGCGTTTCTTCGACCTCGTCCCACACGTTCTCGTCGATCTTGTCACTCGACAGGAGCGCAAGAAGTCCTTTGCCGAGGATGCTGTTGGACTTGACCAGCCGGGCACGAAGCCTGTTGAGACGGCCCTCCACCGGCGCAGGGGTCTCCACCTGGATGACTTCGAGTCCGGCGGCGTCGTCAGGAACCTCGGCCTCCGGTACAGCAAGATCGCCGGGTTCGACGACGATGCCAGGGGCACTTCGTTCCGGCGCCGACCCCGGGGCGTCATCAACGATCGTTCCGCCGCCGGCCGACGCCGAGTCAACAGGATCGTTGGCGTCGCGCGTTCCAGCGTAGGTCGAGGAGGACTTCCGCGCCTTGAGCAGGACAGGAATCAGCCCTCCGACCACCACGATGGCAGCGAGAATGGACAAAATAATGGGGAGGAGATCGTTCACCCCCCTAGCTTCTCACAAAGCTAGACCTCGGCACCGAGCCTCTGGCTAATGACCGTGGACACGCCGTCGCCCCGCATTGTCACGCCGTAGAGGGCGTCCGCGACCTCCATGGTCCGCTTCTGGTGGGTGATGACAATGAGCTGGCTGGACTCGCGCAGTTCCTCGAAAATCGTGATGAGCCTGCCTAAGTTCGTGTCGTCAAGCGCGGCTTCCACTTCGTCCATGACGTAGAACGGAGAAGGCCGCGCCTTGAAAATCGCCACGAGGAGAGCCACAGCTGTCAGCGACCGTTCGCCACCGGAAAGCAAGGACAGCCGTTTGACCTTCTTGCCCGCGGGCCTGGCCTCGACCTCTATGCCGGTAGTGAGCATGTCGTCAGGATCCGTCAACACAAGTTTGCCTTCCCCGCCCGGGAAGAGCCTCGCGAAGACGTGGTCGAACTGTTTGGACGTATCGGCGAAGGCTTCAGCGAAGACCTGCTGGACCCGATTGTCCACTTCCTTAATGATGTCCAAAAGGTCCTTGCGGCTGGACTTCAGGTCTTCCAGCTGCGTGCTCAGGAATTGGTGCCGTTCCTCAAGAGCCGCGAATTCCTCAAGTGCCAAGGGGTTCACCTTGCCGAGCGCGGCGAGGTCCCGTTCGGCTTTCCTGAGCCGTTTTTCCTGCTCCGCTCGGACAAATGGAATGCCCTCGACGACCGCATTTCCGTCCTCGTCCACCGGGGCGCGGAGTTCGGCCCATTTGTCCGTGGCTGCCGCCGGAACCGGAACAGGCTGCTCCGGACCAAACTCGGTCACGAGTTGCTCTGCGGACAGGCCGAGTTCCTCAATGGCACGGGATTCCAACGCTTCGATTCTGAGCTTTTGCTGGGTGCGCGCGAGTTCGTCACGGTGGACCGAATCCGTCAGGCCGGCCAGCTCCAGCGCCAAAGCGTCATTGGTGCTCCGGATCTCGGCAAGGTCCTTCTCGCGCTGCTCGCGGACAGCTTCTGCGTGGTCGCGAGCGCGGGCGGCCAGGTCCACCGAAACATCGACGAACCCCACTGTCTGTTCGACGGCGGAGGCGACTGCCGCGGCACGCTCGGCTTGGGCCTTGCGCCGCACAGCCCGGCGGGCGACTTCCTCACGCGCACGCCGTTCGCTCGCGGCGGCCCGTTCCAATGATGCCGCCCGGTTGCTGGTGGCAGCGAGCTGTTCTTCAGCACTTCGAAGCCCGAGCCTGACTTCCATCTCGTGGGACCGCGCCTCGCTGGCGGCCCGGGACAGGGCATCGCGATGCTCCGTGGATGGCTCTTCTTCCTGGGGGGCTTCTTGTGCCGCGGCCAGCCGTTCCGCCGCAAGCTCCAGGGACTCCTCGGCCACCGCGATGTTCAGCTCGGCCTTGGCCAAGGACTCCGCCATACGGTCGCTTTCAGCCACGGCGCTTCGCAACTGGGAATTCAGGTGGCCAAGCCGTTCCGCGACGGCAGCCAGCCGGGCATCCGAGTCGTGAAGTTTGTCCAGCGCCGCGTTCGCCCGCTCCTGGGCGTCGGCCCGGCGCGCTTCGGCGCCGGCCAGGGCGAACTTCCCCCGTTCAAGACGCGTGGTGAGCTCGGCAAGGCGGGCTACGGCGTCGTCCACTGCGGCTTGGACTTCAAGGACCGACGGCGCCGTGGCCGATCCGCCGTCCACCGTCAGGGCACTGAAGACATCCCCTTCGCGGGTTACGGCAGTAAGATCCGGGTTGCCGGCAATGAGGCTCGCCGCCGCGCCGAGGTCATCGACGACGGCGATGAGCGCCAGGAGCGCCAGTGCGCCCCTGGCGTCCGGGCCGTCGGCTTGGACCAACTCGGCAGCCCAGCGTGCACCCTCCGGCAGCAAAGGCAGCTCGATCGCCGGAGCAGCAGAGGGCGACGCTGAGGCCAGCAAAAGGGAGGCCCGTCCGGCGTCGGTATCCTTCAGCAGTTGCATCGCGGCGACAGCGCCTGCAGTGTCAGCCACCAGCACGGCATCCGAAGCCCTGCCAAGGGCAGCGGCCACCGCCGTTTCGTAGCCGGGTTCCACTGTCAGGAGGGAAGCCAACGAACCCAAGACTCCGCTGTGTCCCGAGGACAGGATCCGTGAAGAGCCATCCTTCCGGTTGAGGCCCAGCTGTAAAGCGTCCCGACGTGCGGTCAGCGCATCGCGTTCCCGGATTTGTTCACGTTCGGCAGCTTTCAGCGCGTCGATCTCGGCGTTGATCTCGTCAAGAAGGGCTGTGGCGTCCTCGTATTCCGCGTCGAGGCTCTCTTCGCCATCCTCGACGCCGGCCACCTGCGATTCGAGCGCCGTGAATTCGCTTTGCGCGTGGCGGCGGCGTTCCTCGCCGGCAGACAGCGATTCCCTGAGCCTGCCACGCTCGGCTTCGGCCGCCTCCGCCCGGGACCGTGCCGCAGCCAACTGGCCTACGAGCTTCGCGAGGCCTTCGCGCCGGTCGGCGGCTGCCCGCAGCACCGCCGTCAACCTCTTGTCCTCGGCGGCGGCCAGATTCTCCGCTTCCTGCTTTGCCGTGGTGGCTTCGAGAAGCTTTGCCTGTTTCGCCAGAATGTCGTGTTCCAGCTCGGATTGTTCCTGCCGTACCCGGGCAGCCTGCCGGTCCAGATGCTCCGGGTCGCGGCCGGCTTCCGGGGCAGCGTCCACGGCTCCGAGGAGGCGGCGACGCTCCGTGGCGAGCGATCCGAGGGCCCTCAGACGGTCCCTTGTTGCGGACAATTGGTACCAATCGTCCCGCGCGGCGTTCAGGCGAGGTGTGGCCTCAGCCGCGAGTTGCTCAAGACGAAGCTGCCGTTGGCGGCCCGCGCCCAGCTCGGATTCAACCGCCTCGCGGCGTTCCTTCAGCGCGGCTTCATCTGCGACGTCCTTCTCGAGCGCCTTGGTGAGCTGGACGAGTTCATCGGCCAACAGCCGGGACTTCGCGTCCCGAACATCGAACTGGACGGTCTGGGCCCGGCGGGCAACTTCAGCTTGTTTGCCAAGGGGCGTGAGTTGCCGGCGGATCTCTGCTGTGAGGTCGCCAAGGCGTTGCAGGTTTGCCTGCATGGCCTCGAGTTTGCGGACTGTTTTTTCTTTGCGACGCCGGTGCTTGAGGATTCCTGCGGCCTCTTCGATGAATCCGCGGCGGTCCTCAGGGGTGGCGTGCAGGACCCGGTCCAACTGCCCTTGACCCACGATCACGTGCATTTCCCGGCCAAGGCCCGAATCGGAGAGCAGTTCCTGGATGTCCAGGAGGCGGCACGGAGAACCGTTGATGGCGTACTCGGATCCGCCCGTCCGGAAAAGGGTTCGGGAAATCGTGACTTCGCTGTATTCGATCGGCAGGGCGCCGTCGGCGTTGTCAATCGTCAGCGAAACATGCGCGCGGCCCAAAGGCGGCCGCCCTGACGTCCCGGCGAAGATGACATCTTCCATCTTGCCGCCGCGCAGGGTCTTCGCACCCTGTTCACCCATGACCCACGCAAGGGCGTCAACCACATTGGACTTGCCCGAACCGTTGGGACCAACAACGGCGGTGACGCCGGGCTCGAAGTCGAACGTCGTGGCCGACGCAAACGACTTGAATCCCCGGACGGTCAAACTTTTCAGATGCAAGGTTCTTCGGATCTCCTGAGTGGCTGATTTCCCCTTCTCAATCTACTGCCCGACGGCGGAAATCCGCGGATTTGCGGTCGCAGCCGAGGATATCCGTCGACCGGCAATGGAAAACCCCCAACGGAAAACCGGCTTCGGTGAACCCTGCTACCAGCGGCCGTGGCGCGGCTTCGGCTGGCAGACCGGGCAGGTGTATGAGGAACGGTTCATGAATTGCTCGCGTTTGATGACGCCAGGCAGCCCAAGAGCGGCGCAGCGCCTGCATGGTTCGCCCGCCCGGCCGTAGGCATCAAGGGAGCGGGCGAAGTATCCCGAATCTCCATTGACGTTGACATAGAGCGAATCGAAGCTGGTCCCGCCGGCAGCCAGGGCGTCGCCCATGACTTCCTTCGCGGCATCGACGACCCTCAGCGCATCAGCCCGCCGGAGGGTATCCGTCGGCTTGGCATAGTGGAGCTTGGCTCGCCACAGGGCTTCATCGGCGTAGATGTTGCCTATCCCGGAGATGACCACTTGATCCAGCAGTGCGCGTTTGAGCCCGGTCCTACGGCTTTTGACCTTGCGGTAGAAGTCGTCAAACGAAAAATGTGGATCCAGTGGGTCACGGGCAATGTGGGATGCTTCTTCAGCAATTTCCGGCAAGGGCGTCTCACCCTGGCCCCCGGGGCCGCCGTCGCGCGTGGGTATCAGCGAAGTGACAAACAAGCCGCCAAAGATCCGCTGGTCCACGAACCGCAATTCCTCGGGCATGCCCTCGGAGCTGCTGAGGCTGAGACGGACTTTGAGATGCTTCTCGTCGGGAACATCGGGGTCCTGCATGAGTAGTTGCCCGCTCATTCCGAGGTGCGCCATCAGGGCGACGCCGGGCAGGGCGCCGGCACTGTTTTCTGTACTTGCGCCGGCCCTGGTTTCTGTACTTGTTTCTGTACTTGTTTCTGTACTTGCGCCTGTGCTGCGGGGTTCCTCAGTCCGAAGGGGCATCCACAGGAACTTGCCGCGCCGGACAACGTCCAAAACCGTGGAGTTCTCAAGGTTGCCGATGAAGTCCTCGGTGCCGAGCACGTGGCGGCGGATGGATCTGGGGTCCAGGACATCCACGGACGTGATGGTCCGGCCCCGCACCCAGCGCGCCAGGCCACGGCGGACCACTTCGACTTCGGGCAGTTCCGGCATGGTGCCTCAGGCGCTGTGGGCCGGATCAGCAGGGGCACCGGCAGTGGTGTTCAGGGTGGCCTTGGAGTTCAGTGTGGCCTTATTGTCCAGGGTGCGCCAAGCATCTGCGGCAGCTTCCTGCTCCGCTTCCTTCTTGGAGTGACCCGTACCTTTGCCGTAGGGGGTGCCACCGATCTGCAGCACTGCCTGAAAGGTGCGCGCGTGGTCCGGACCGGAGCCCTCCACCGCGTAGTAAATGGATCCAAGCTGACGGCTCGCCGCAAGCTCCTGGATGCTGGTCTTCCAGTCGGTGCCGGCACCAAGGGCTGCGGCGTCCTTCAGCAAGGGACCAACAAGCCGCATGACCAACTGCCGGGCGGTCTCGATGTCATTGGAAAGGTAGGTTGCGCCGATGAGCGCTTCCATGGTGTCCGCGAGAATTGATGCCTTGTTCTTACCGTCGGTGAGCCTTTCGCCCTGCCCGAGGTAGATGAATTCGCCGATGCCGAGGTCCCGGCCAATACCGGCCAAGGCGCGGGTGCTGACGACGGCGGAGCGTCGCTTGGCGAGTTCGCCTTCAGGCAACGACGGGTTGTCCCGGTAGAGGGAATCGGTCACGGAAAAGCCCAGAATGGAGTCGCCAAGAAATTCGAGGCGCTCATTAGTGGGGATCCCACCGTTTTCATACGCGTATGAACGATGTGTCAGAGCAAGACGAAGCGTCTCGGCGTCAATAGAGACACCGAGACGCTTCAGAAGCTCTTCAGTTGAAGACATCCTTTGTCAGCCTACGTGGCGGATTTAGACGTCTGCGACCTTGCGTCCCTTGTATTCAAGGAACAGCGCAGTGCCGGCAGAGTCGGTAACGACCTTTGCCTGGTGCGGCAGGCTGTAAACAACCTGGCCGTTTTCGATGGTCTTGACCAGGTTGGGGGCAGTTGCCTTCCACTGGGCACGGCGGGCGCGTGTATTCGCGCGAGACATTTTCCGCTTGGGAACAGCCACGGCTATCTCATTTCTCTTTTAGTCAACACTTACTAATCAGTTTGCCGGTCAGTCTTAGCCAGTTCAGCTAGGGCAGCCCAGCGAGGATCCAGGACCTCGTGGTGGTGCCCCGGCTCGTCTTCCAGACGCACTCCGCATTCGGAGCAGAGGCCCTGGCAGTCTTCCCGGCACACCGGCTGGAACGGCAGCATGGTTACAACTGCGTCCCGCAACACCGGTTCAAGATCGATTAGATCGTGCTCGACTCGACGTTGCTCTTCATCGTCTTCTCCGTCCGAAAGCTGAACGCCCTCATAGAAGAAAAGTTCTTGCACATTGGCCTCAAGGTCATACGCAAGGGGATTCAGGCATCGTCCGCATTCGCCCTTGATTTCGGCGAACACGGTTCCAGATACCAGAATTCCTTCGTGTACGGCCTCAAGCCTCAGGTCGAGCTCGATATCCGAGCCTTCCTGAACGCCAATGAGTGCCACACCAAGGTCACTTGGCGCGGGTACATGTTCAGTGAGTGTCCGCATGCTTCCTGGACTACGTCCGAGGTCCTTGACGTCCAGCGTCAAAGGCGAACTTACATCTCGCTTAATGAGAACTCCTGTAGAACATATGACCGACGTACCATCTTAGCCTGAACGCGTGAGCGGACTCAAACCGGGCCAATTTCAGCGCGTTCCGCCCGAGGTACCGAACCAGCTTACCCGTTGCGGGGCTCCCCTGTTGCCGACTCGCCAGCCAACAGCCTCTTGAGTACCGACTTGGGCACGAAATCGGAGACATCACCACCCAGAAGCGAGATCTCCTTGATGAGAGTCGAGGACAGATGCAGGTAATGGGCCTCCGCAGGAAGAAATACAGTCTCGACGCCGGCCAACTGGCGGTTCATGGTGGCCATGGGGAGCTCGTAGTCAAAATCGGAGGACGAGCGCAGGCCCTTCACGATCGCCGATATTCCCCGGTGCCTGCAGTATTCAGCCAGCAGGCCCTCCCCCATGGGCTCCACGATGATGCCCCGCAAAGAGGCCAAGGTCTGGCGCGCCATGTCCATGCGTTCTTCCAGGCTGAAGCGGTACTTCTTCGCATAGTTGGTGGACACGGCAACGACAACTTCATCGAACAAGCCGGCGGCCCTTGCGATAACTTCCAGGTGTCCATTGTGGATGGGGTCGAAGGAGCCAGGGCACACTGCGCGTCTCATGGTTCGAACCTACCCCATCCAGAGCCGCGGACACTATGGCGATACCATGGCTGGAATGGCGGGCCGGATGAGCCGGATGCCAGCACCCAGGAAGGCATCCCAACAGTGACGAGCCCGGCCCCTCTCAGCGAGAACCCGTCCGCCGCTCCTGCGCCACGCCCCGCCGTCGGCGCGCCTTGGCAACGTGCCGCCAGCGGCGCCAACCTGCTGTCCCCGGACGGCAGCCTCGGAGTGACCATCTTCGAGGAGATGACCACCCTCGCAATGTCCACCGGGGCCATCGACCTGGGCCAGGGGTTCCCGGACGAGGACGGGCCCGCGGAAATCAAGGCAGCCGCGCAAGCGGCCATCACGTCCGGGGCAAACCAATACGCGCCGGGCAAAGGCACCCCCGAACTTCGCGAGGCCATCGCCGCGCGCCAGGAACGTTTCTACGGGCTGACTCCTGACCCGCAGACCGAGGTCATCGTCACCACCGGGGCCACTGAGGCAATCGCGGCCTCACTGCTCGCATTCATCGAGCCCGGCGACGAGGTCCTGACCTTCGAACCCTTCTATGACTCGTACGGCGCCATCATCGGGCTGGCAGGCGCCAAGCATGTGACCGCTCCCCTGCTTGCGCCGGATTTCATGCCGGACATCGATGCCTTGGAATCCGCATTCAGTGAGCGCACCAAGGTGGTCCTTCTCAACAACCCGCACAATCCCACCGGCGCGGTCTTCCCGCGCGCGGTTCTTGAACGCATCGTCGAACTCGCCGGGAAATACGACGCCGTGATCCTCAGCGATGAAGTCTACGAGCACCTGACTTTCGGAGTGCAGCACCTTCCCATCGCGAGTATTCCGGGTGCCGCAGAACGAAGCATCACAATATCCTCGGCCGGAAAGACGTTCTCTTTCACCGGCTGGAAAATCGGCTGGCTCAGCGGTCCGGAACACCTCGTGGCCGCGATCCGCACTGTCAAACAATTCCTGAGCTACAGCTCCGGCACACCCTTCCAAAGCGCGATCGCCGTGGGCCTGGCTTTGCCGGATGAGTTCTACACCGGCATAGCCGCCACCCTCCAGCACAAGCGGGACATCCTGGCGCAGGGGCTGCAGGCCGCTGGCTTCGGCGTTTACACCCCGCAGGGAACGTACTTCATCAACGTGGATACCGCGCCGCTGGGTATTGAAGACTCCGTGGGCACCTGGCACGTCGGCTGCCAGGCCTGGTGGGGGTCGCCGCCATCCCCGTCCCGGTATTCTGCCACCCCGAAGGTGCGGAACGGACGCGCAGCCTTCTCCGATTCGCGTTCTGCAAAAGGACCGACGTGTTGGAGGAAGCAGCCGCCAGGCTGGCCACCCTGCGGGACAAACTCTGACTGTGACGAGCGATCAAAACCACGAGGGACGCCGTTTCCTGCGGACCACCGGACAGCATGCCGCGATCGAAGCCGCTGCACTGATCGACGGCGCCTACGTGCTGCGAATCGGCGACGCCGAACAGTCCCACGTCAATCTCGCGGACCCGGCAGAGATCTTCTACGAATACCTGCGCCGGATCGGCCATGTAGTGGATCTCGCGGCGCCTCGCGGCCAAGCCATCGCCGCCCTCCACCTGGGTGCCGGGGCGCTGACCCTGGCCCGGTACATCGAAGCGACGAGGCCTGGCTCGGAACAGCACGCGGTGGAACTCGAACGCGAGTTGCTGGACTTCGTACTCCAGAAATTGCCCATGCCGGACGGCACCCGCCTGGCTACGCATATTGGCGACGCACGCGAAACCCTGGCCGAGCTGCCCCGGGAACTCATGTTCGACGTCGTGATCCTGGACATTTTCTCCGGTCCCGAGGCTCCCGCGCATATTGCCTGCCAGGAATTTTACGAGGAAGCCGCGGCGCGCCTGCGGCCTGATGGAGTGTTGATTGTCAACGTAGGCGACGAAGCAGCACTGACGTTGGTTCGCAGCCAGGTCGCCGCGATGCGTCGGGCGATGCCCGACGTGGCTGCCTTCGCCGAGAGCGGCATGTTTGCAGGGCGGTACCCCGGGAACATCATCCTGGTGGGGACGCGATGGCCCTGGCCGGCCGGCTGGACAGCCGAACTTCTGGCGCGGGGGCCGCACCCCGCAGCCGTGTTGAACGGAGTGGAACTGGACCGCATTTCGGACTAGCGCCGCATTTCAAGCTAGGACCGCCCTAGATCGGTTCGGCGAACCAGAGCTTCGTTTCGCCGTATTTCTTCTCGGCGAACCGTTCCAGGGTGTCCGGCCAGTCCGGTTCAGGAGACCGCGACGAACGCTCGACGACCACCACGGCCCCCTCGTCCAGGTGGAAAGCCAGCTTGGCGAGCACTGCTTTGAGGGCGGGCTCGTCCAGCGGGTACGGCGGATCCAGGAACACGAGGTCCCACAGGACGTCGTCCGCCGCCCGTTCAAGGAAAGATTCCACCTTGGAGCGGTGGACAGAAACAGTCCTGCCTCCCAAAACCTGGTTGGCCATATCCGCGTTTCGCTGGCAAACCTCGGACGCGCGGGCATCAAATTCCACGAGTTCGGCCGTTCGCGCGCCCCGGCTGGCGCTTTCGATACCGAGCGAACCCGAGCCGGCATACAAATCCAGAACCCGGGCGTCGTCGAGCGCGTTGAGTGCTTCGAGCCGGGAGAACAAGGCTTCCTTGACGCGATCGGTGGTAGGCCGCGTCGCGTTTCCCGGGACGCTGACCAGCGGGTTGCCGCCGACCACCCCGGCAATGATCCGGCTCACCGGCATTCTCCTGGGGTGTGACGCCCAGGTGCACTGTCCGGCGTGGATTCCTTAGCCGCGTTCAAGGAACGCCTCCTTCTCGGGGTTGAGATATTCGTCAATTGCCGCAGCGAGGGCTTGTTGGCCCTCAAGCAGGGGGTCGTTCGCCACCAGCCATTGGGCGTCGGTGCGGGCGCGGGCGATCACGTCCTCGTGTTCCAAGACCCGCAACAGCTTGAGAGTGGAGCGTCCACCGGATTGCGAGGCACCCAGGATGTCACCTTCGCGGCGCAATTTGAGGTCTTCCTGGGAAAGCTCGAAGCCGTCAGTGGTGGAAGCAACAGCGTCAAGGCGCCTGCGGCTTGGATGACCGGGCTCAAGCGTGGTGACCAACAGGCACGTGCCCGGAAGCCCACCGCGGCCCACGCGCCCACGCAATTGGTGGAGTTGGGAAATGCCGAAGCGATCAGCATCCAGGATCACCATCAGCGTGGCGTTATGGACGTCCACTCCCACCTCGATGACGGTCGTGGACACGAGCAACTGCGTCTGGTTTGCCGTGAACGAGGCCATGGTTTCAGACTTGAGCGCCGGATCCTGCCGTCCATGCAGGGGTTCCACCCGGACGCCGCGTAAAGCGGGCTCCTGACTCAGCGTTTCGACGACGGCTGTCACCGAGGCGAGCTCCCGCGCGGGGCCCTCGTCGGAAAGTTCGGCGTCGCTTGGTTCCGCTTCGCCGGGGCTGAAGTCGCCGTCGTCGTCCTCTCCGATCTTCGGGCAGACGACGTAGACCTGGTGGCCGGCGTCGATCTCTTCCCGAGAGCGTTTCCAGATCCGACCAGCCCAGCCCGGGTTTTCTGCAAGTCCGACGACGTGGGTGGAGATGGGCGCCCGGCCCGCCGGTAGCTCATCCAACACGGACGTTTCGAGGTCGCCAAAGACCGTCATGGCCACAGTGCGCGGAATCGGGGTTGCCGTCATCACCAACACGTGGGGCGGCCGGTTGGCCTTGGCGCGCAGGGCGTCGCGTTGCTCCACCCCGAAGCGGTGCTGCTCATCCACCACGATCAGGCCGAGGTCCTGGAAGGAGGTCTTGTCGCTCAGCAGGGCGTGGGTACCGATCACAATGCCGGCGTTACCCGAAGCTGCGTCGAGCATCGCTTGCTTGCGGGCCGCCGTGGGCATGGAGCCCGTCAGCAAGGTGACCTGGACCGGCCCCGGGCCGCTTCCGGGATCCTGGCCCAGCATCCCGGCACCGCCGAACAAGCCATCACGGGCCAGCGAACCCAAAGTCCGCCGAATGGAGTCAAAGTGCTGGGCCGCAAGGACCTCGGTGGGTGCAAGCAGCGCCGCCTGCCCGCCGGCGTCCACCACCTGCAGCATCGCCCGCAAGGCCACGATCGTCTTTCCGGAACCGACTTCACCCTGCAGGAGACGGTTCATTGGCGAGTCCTGTGCCAGCTCGTGGGAAAGCGTCTTCCCTATCGTTGCCTGGCCGGCAGTCAGCGTGAACGGCAGCTGGCGGTCGAACGACGCAAGGAGGCCATCTGCCACGGGCCTGCGCGCGGTTGCCTCTTCTGCTGCCAGCTGGGCCCGCCTCCGGGCCAAGGCTGTCTGCAGCACCAGGGCTTCTTGGTAGCGGAACCGGTCCCGGGCGCGCTGCCAGTCCGTCGCAGTTTCAGGTGAATGGATCAACCGGTACGCCTGCCTCACCTCAAGGAAGTTCTCCCTTACGGCAATGTCCGCGGGCAACGGATCGGCGATGCTGTCCACATCGATGGTGTCCAGGAGCGTGGTGATCACCTTGTGGATGGACCAGCTGGTGAGCTTCGCGGTGGCCGGGTAGACCGGGATGGGTATGGCTGCAAGCTTCTCCGGGTCGGCAGAGCCGGCAACGTCGGGATCCTCGTCAAGCAACATGAAATCCGGATTGGTCATGCCAAGGGATCCGCCGTAGCGGCTGACCTTTCCGGAAAACATGACCCTGCGCCCGGGTTGGAGTTCGCTGCGGGCACGGAAGCCGTTGAAGAAACTGATCTTCAAGGTTCCGGGAATCTGCTCCCCACTGGCCTCATCCGTGACCACGACGTCCGTCAACGATCCGCGCCTGGCGCGCATTTGCCGGGTGGAATTGGACAGCACCCTGGCGATGAGGGTGGCCTCTTCATCCAAAGGCAGCTTGCTGATGGGAGTCAGCTCCCCGCGGCTGAGGTAGCGGCGAGGAAAGTAGTTCAGCAACTCGCCGACCGTGTCCAAGCCGAGGTGCTTCTCTATGACGGAAGCGGAGCGTTTGCCGATCCTTCGCTCGAGGGGAAGCCGGAGCTCAGGATTCATGCCCGTGCTGGCCTGCCGGGAGGCCAGGGTCGCGGGGCATCGACAGCTGGCTGACGGAGATGTCGGTGGGATCGCCGAGCGAGCGAATGACGGCTACCGCGGTCTCCGCTTCCAGAACATGGACGTGGACACGCCAGCGGTAGCTGATTTCTGCTGCCTCATCGTCATCGTCATCGTCGTCATCCCTGCTGGCCGGGCTTGCCACCTGGCCGACCGTGCCCACCTGGCTCATGATGACCGAGTCGCCGAGTTCATCCAATCGCTGACGCAGGGTGGCAGCGGCCAGGGGTGAGAGGCTGATGGTGCACATGACTTCGACGCCGTCATCGTGCGGCATTCCGGCGTGGATGTGTGGATCCTGCAGGTCATAGCCGTGAAGGCCATCCAGGAAGCTCGTCCTGAAGCGCCTCGCCGAGCACAGCCGAACGCAGGCAATCCAGGATCAACAACATGCCCACCCCGCCCGCGTCTACTACGCGGGCAGCATGCAGCGGAGGAAGCTGATCCTCGGTCCGCACCACGGCTTCCAGCGCGGCATTGACGGCGGCGTCGAGAGCCTGGCCCAATGCCTGGTTGCTGTCATCGCCGTTGTGCGCCGTATCGCATTCGCCCGCGGCCCGTGCGGCAGCTTCGAGGACAGAAAGCATGGTGCCCGGCACCGGCTCGCTCAAAGCTGACCACGCCCGGATCTGGGCTCGGTTCAAGGCTGTGGCCAGCAGGGGCGCGCTCAGCCGGGTGTGCCCGACCAGTGGTTCGGCGGCCGCGCAAAGAAAGACGGCAAAAAGTGTTCCGGAGTTTCCGCGGGCTTGTTCCATGGCCGCCCGGCCTGCCGTGGCCAGGACTGCACCGACGTCGTTTATTGGTTCTTCGCTGCCGGAAATCTCGGCAAATGCCGCAGCAGCGGCGCGGACCGTGAGGTACAGGTTGGTGCCGGTATCGCCATCGGCAACGGGGAAGATATTGATGGCATTGAGCCGGTCGCTATGGTTTCCGAGCGTCGTCTCCGCTTTCCCCAGCCACCGCTTCATGGCGTGCGCATTGGCGGCAATCTTAGTCTGCAAAGTGATCCCATCCCACGGTGTCAGCGGGCATTCCCGCTATCCGGACGCCGGTGTGCTGTCCTTCGGCAACGGCCTGGACTGAGCCTATCGCAGTGAAGCAGGAAGGTAGCTGAACATTTGCTGGAAATGTCGCCAGCAGGCCATGGTCCTCTCCCCCACCAAGAATCCAGTCCATGGGATCACGGCCAAGGAGCGCCGACGCAGCTTCCAAAGGGGCGGCGAGGGACTTGAGCGCTACGGGGTCGAGGTCGAGTGCGACCCCGCTGGCTTCGGCGAGGCGTACGCCGTCGCGTAAAAGCCCGTCGGAAACGTCCATCATGGCGGTTGCTCCGGCTTTGGCACCTTGGGGTCCTGCGGCGAGCGGCGGTTGAGGCCGGCACTGGTTGTCCACGAGCCCGCGCTGGGCTGGATTCAAGTCTCCGAAAGGTACGGTGCTTTCGAGCAGGGCCAAACCGGCGGCCGCGCGGCCAAGTGTTCCAGCAAGCGCCACGGTGTCCCCCGGCCGGGCTCCGGAACGCAAAACGGCGGGAAGCCCGTGCATCGTTCCTATGACTGCGACCGTCACGGCAATTTCCCTGCCGCGGCCCAGATCTCCGCCCGCAACTGAACAATCCGTGGCCCCGAGCCCAACGATGCCGCCGGCCAGGCCATCCGCGAAGTCCTCAACCCACTGCACGGGAGTTGCGGGCGGCATCGTCAAGCTGACGACGAGGGAGAGTGCCGTTCCACCCATCGCGTTGATGTCACTGAGATTCTGCGCTGCCGATTTCCAACCGACGTCATATCCCGTGGTCTTGTAGCCGTTGTTCCACTGCAGGCGGAAGTCCTGGTCCTGCGTCTGGGTGTCAATGGAGATGAGGGTGCGGCCATCGGGAGCGGCGACGACGGCGGCGTCGTCGCCCGGTCCGAGCAGCACGCTGCCGCTGTGGTGTAGTCGCGGAAAAATACGCGCGAGGAGCTCACCTTCGGAGAGTTCGGCGACGGTCTGTTGTTCTGAGGACACAGCTCTACGCTATCGCGAACCGCCGACAACAAAGGGTCCGTCCCCTGGCAGCAGTGGCTTGACTGGCGCGCCTCGACGAGGTGTGGGATGCTGCCCACCCCCGTCCGAACCCCTCCGAATCAGAGTTCGCGTATGCCGCGATAGGCTTGATCAATGCAACAAACGAAACCCGCTGTGTACGTCCGCGCCCTTTGCTCCCTGACGGCCGCCGCGGTTTCGGTACTTACCCTGTCGGCATGCGCCCCGGTAGTAGACGTCCAGCCTGCGGCCGATGCCGCGAATGCTGCCTGCGCGCCCATGATGGTGTCGCTTCCGGACACGATCGGCACCTCCGCGCTGCGGAAGACCAACAGCCAAGCCACCGCCGCATGGGGCGATCCGTCCCTGTTGATCCTGCGTTGCGGCGTCAACGTTCCTGGTCCCACCACGGACCGCTGCGTTACGGTGAACGACGTCGACTGGGTCATCAAGGAGGGCGACCCTGTGTGGACCCTGACCACTTACGGACGCGAGCCCGCCACCGAGATCCTCATGGACCCGAACAAGATCAGCTCCGCCACGGTCCTTGCCGATCTGGCGCCTGCCGCCGCGAAAATCAAGGCCGTCCGCAAATGCGTTGGCCAGCCTGAGCTGCTGCAGAACCTGCCCACAAGCAAGTAGCCCTAACGCAGGCCGGTTTTCCGGTTGAGCGCGAGGTAGATCAGCTCGTCGATCAAATCGGAGTAGTCCAGCCCGGAAGCTGCCCACATCTGCGGATACATGCTCTTGGGCGTGAATCCGGGCATCGTGTTGATCTCGTTGATGATCAGTTCGCCATCGGGTGTGTAGAAAAAGTCAACGCGGCTCAATCCCTCGGCACCGACCGCGTCAAACGCAGCCGCAGCGAGCTCACGGACGCGGGCAATGGCCTCGTCCGGAATATCGGCAGGGCAGCTGAGGGCAGCCGCGCCGTCTTCCACATATTTGGCATTGAAGTCATAGAACGCGTGGTCGCCCGGAGCGACGGCGATTTCGCCCGGCATGGAGGTGCGCGGCGCGTCAGTACCGCGTCCTTCAAGGACGGCGCATTCAATTTCACGGCCAACAATCCCGGCTTCGATGACCAGCTTGAGGTCGTGCCGACGCGCTTCCTCGATGGCAGAGTCCAAACCATCCATCGAATCCACTTTGGAAATACCCATCGATGAGCCGGCGCGTGCGGGCTTCACGAAAACCGGAAAACCGAGACGGTCCACACGTTTGCGCACGGCTTCGGCGTCGTTGCTCCACTCACGGTCGGTGACAGCGACATATGGTCCCACAGTAAGGCCGGCGGCCTCGAAGACGACCTTCATGAAGTGCTTGTCCATCCCGACGGCGGACGCCAGGACTCCGGCTCCCACGTAGCGTGTGTCCGAAAGCTCCAAGAGACCTTGAACGGTGCCGTCTTCACCCCACGGGCCGTGCAGGAGCGGGAACACGACGTCCACGGAACCTAGTTCCTCAGGCACTTCGTTGGGTGCCGTGACGATCAGTTGGTGAGTCCCGCCCACCTCGGCAAGGGTGACGGTCCTGCCGGAAGCTGCCACCTCGGGCAACGCCGAGGCGCTCAGGGACCACTGGCCGATGTCAGCGGAGGGGATCACCCACTGGCCGGACTTCGCGATCCCGATGGGTACGACGTCGTACTTGACCTTGTCGATCGCGCCCATGACTCCGGCAGCCGTCACGCAGCTGACCGCGTGCTCGCTGGAGCGGCCGCCGAAAAGCAAAGCGACGCGCGGCCGACGGCGTTCGGCGGGGTGAGCGGGAGCGGTTCCGGCGGGAGTCGTTCCGGCAGGAGTCGTTCCGGCAGTTCCAGCAATTCCGGCAGTCAAGGATTCTTCGGTCACAGTCAGTAATCGCCTTCGGACTTCAGGGAGCGGGCCAGGAGCCTGGGCCCCAGTTCATCAACGGATAGTTTGCCTTCGAGGACGGCTACCACGGCCGCGGTGATCGGCATTTCGACGCCGAGTTTTCCGGCTAGTTCGTAGACAGCGTACCCGGATTTGATGCCTTCCGCGGTCTGCGTCATGCGCTCGGTCACTTGCTCAAGGGTCAGGCCTTCGCCCAGCAGGCGGCCCGCAGTATGGTTACGGGACAACGGGGAAGAGCAGGTGGCCACAAGGTCTCCCAACCCTGCAAGACCGGCCATCGTGCGCGCTTCCCCGCCCAAGGCAAGGGCCAATCGCGATGTCTCCGCAAGGCCCCGGGTGATCACCGAGGCCTTGGTGTTGTCGCCCATTTGCTTGCCTTCGCAAATGCCGACCGCGAGGGCGATCACGTTTTTCACGATTCCGCCGATTTCGACGCCGACCACGTCGTTGCTCGTGTAAGGGCGGAAGTACGGCGCTGTGCAGGAGTGCGCGATTGCGGAGGCAGTGGCTTCGTCGCTGCATGCCACCACGGAGGCCGTCGGTTCCTGGCGCGCGATTTCCATGGCGAGGTTGGGTCCCGAAACTACGGCCACCCGTTCCTGCGGGATGTCGAGTTCTTCGGAAATGACCTGGCTCATCCGTGAGTCCGTGCCGAGTTCAAGGCCCTTCATGAGGGAGACAACCACGGCCCCCGGGGCAACGAACTGCTTCCACTCGCGAAGCTGCGCACGGAGTGACTGCGCCGGCACGGCGAGAATAACGATTCCTGCACCGAAAAGGACCTTGGCCACGTCTGTTGATGCGGTAATGCATTCAGGCAGCGCGATGTCCTTCAAGTACTGCGCATTACGGTGCTCTGCGTTGATCTGATCAACCACGGCTTCCCGCCGGCCCCAAAGGCGGATGCTGCGTTCCACGCCGGTGGCCATCGCCGCATCGGCGACGACCTTCGCGAACGTCGTCCCCCAGGACTCCGGCCCCCAGCACGGCGACTACCGAGGCGTCGGCCACGAGTGCTTCGCCAGCGGTCACTTCTGACCGTCCGTGCCGTTGCGGTCAATAGATTCCGCGGTTTCGGACCCTCGGCTTTGGAAGCGGCCGTGTTTGGACTGGTTGTGGGCGGCAGGGTCCCAGCGTTCCGTGGGCGGTTCCTCGCCGCGCAAGGTAGCAAGAAGTTCCGTGATGGCGTCCATGATGATGTCGGTCGCCTCCACCAAGGTGGCCCGGTCAAGCGGCCTGCCCTGGAAGGCGCTGAGATCCACCGGGTCGCCCACCAAGACTCGGGAAGTCTTGCGGGGAAAGACATGAAAGCGCTTGGCATACCGCGGGAACACCTCGTGGGCGCCCCACTGGGCAATGGGAACCACGGGCGCACCGGTCTGGATAGCCAGGCGCGCAGCCCCCGTGTGACCCTTCATCGGCCACAAATCCGGGTCACGGGTCAAGGTGCCCTCCGGATAGATGATGATGGCGCCGCCCGCGTCCACCACTTCCTGGGCGGCTTTCAGCGAGCGGTTCGCGCCCGCCGTCGAGCGCTCTACCGGAATCTGGTTCGCGGTGCGCAACAAGCTTCCCAGGACGGGAGTTTTGAAGAGCCCGGCTTTCGCCAGGAAATGCGGCGGACGTTTCATGTTGTAGAGCATGTGCCCCACCACGATAGGGTCGATCTCGGTGCAGTGGTTCGGGGCGGCGATGAAGCCACCTGCGGGGAGCTTTTCAGTCCCCTCCCACTTTTTAGCCATGAGGATGTTCATGAGCGGACGCGCGATTCCCGCGAGAACGGCGAACATCGCACGGCTCTGGGCCGATTCCTTCAAGGTGTCCCCCGTTATTTAGAGTCGGTGAGGTCGAAATCGGCGCCGAGTCCGGCGAGCTTTTCGGTAAAGCGTTCGTAGCCACGGTTGATGATGTCGATCCCGGTCACCCTGGACGTACCGGTCGCGGCAAGGGCCGCGATGAGGTGACTGAATCCGCCGCGGAGGTCCGGGATATCGATGTCGGTGCCCCTGAGGGGGGTGGGCCCGGAGATGACGGCGGAATGCAGGAAGTTGCGCTGCCCGAATCGGCACGGCACGCTGCCGAGGCATTCGCGGTGGACCTGGATGGTTGCGCCCATGCGGGTCAGGGCATCGGTGAAGCCAAAACGGTTTTCGTACACGGTTTCGTGCACGATCGACACGCCTTCGGCCTGGGTCAGGGCGACCACCAAGGGCTGCTGCCAGTCGGTCATGAAACCAGGGTGCACATCTGTTTCGAGGACGAGCGGAGTGAGCTTGCCACCCGGGTGGTAGAAACGGATGCCGTCCTCGCGGATGTCCATGCCGCCGCCCACCTTGCGGTAGGTGTTCAGGAAAGTCATCATGTCGCGCTGCGATGCGCCTTCCACGAAGATGTCTCCACGGGTCACGAGCGCGGCAGACGCCCATGAGGCAGATTCGTTGCGATCGGGAAGGGCACGGTGGTCGTAGCCGCCCAGGCCCTTGACGCCTTCGATCCTGATGGTGCGGTCCGTCTGGACGCTGATGATGGCGCCCATCTTCTGCAGGACTGCGATGAGATCGATGATTTCCGGTTCCGTGGCGGCACCGCTGAGTTCGGTGATTCCCTCGGCGCGCGTGGCGCTCAACAGGACCTGTTCCGTGGCTCCCACCGAAGGGTACGGAAGGGAGATCTTGGCACCATGAAGTCCCTTCGGAGCCGAAATGTGGATGCCGCCCGGACGCTTTTCAACGACGGCGCCGAACTGGCGGAGTACGTTCAGGTGGTAGTCAATGGGGCGGTCGCCGATCTTGCAGCCACCGAGGTCTGGAATGAACGCTTCGCCGATGGCATGGATCAGGGGCCCGCACAGCAGGATCGGGATACGCGAATCCCCGGCATGGGCGTCGATTGCAGTGCTGGAAGCCGTTTTGGCGTTCTGCGGATCCAGGGTGAGGTCGCCAGTGACGGGATCCTTCTGGACAGTCACGCCATGGAGCTGCAACAGGCTGGTGACCACCTCCACGTCCTTGATCTCCGGGACGTTCCGCAGCACCGAGGGTTCGTTGCCGAGGAGCGAAGCCACCATGGCCTTGGGAACAAGGTTCTTGGCACCTCTGACGGTGACGCGGCCGGTCAAGGGGACGCCGCCGCGGATTGTCAGGACACTACTCATCTATACCGGTTTCCTCACGAGTTGATGCCCCCACACTTACGAAGGCTCCAGCTAAGCATAAAAGCTGACGTTACCGATTCGAAATGCGGGTGCATGGCTGATCCCGGAATTTCGCACGAGAAAGGGCTCGGCGCACCCTAAAAGGACCTACGCACCCGCTTATGATCCACGCACCTCGGGAGGACCGGGACGCCCGTTCGTGCTGGGGCCCCGGTCCTTAGCCGGTGCCATCAGTGACGTGAGCGAGCCTTGCGTGGCCCGTTCGTTCCCGTTGTCGGCGGGAGTTTTCCACATACGACGACGGCGGACTGGCCTCACGCTGCAACGCGCCTGAGGCTGGAGGCATGCTTCCCTTCCATCCTGATCCCTGAGTGACCCCGCATACCAACCCCGACGACGATCATGGAGCGCGCACTGTCGTGAGAATGGCCCGGCGCGGGGAACTGGTCCGGATCCGCCGGGGGACTGTACCTTCCGGCCAGCCGTTGGGTGGAGCTTGAGCCATGGGAGCAGTTCCGCACCCGGATCCAGGGCAGTCAACGACGCTGCTCGCACGCCGCCAGTCTTCTGCAATCAATCGGCCGCTGCATTGTGGAACCTTCCGCTCATCGAGGTGCCCCAGGAAGTAGACCTTGGTCAGGCCGGGCCCCGGTGGCGGCAGGTCGCGGAACGGCATCAGGCGCCGCCTGGGCGACCCGGAAACTTGTGAGGTTGTGATTCTGGACGGTCTGCATGTTACCTCGATGGACCAGACCGTCCGGGACCTGGCCGCCTTGCTGCCCTTCGCGGGATCCTTGCCAGCCGGGGACCGTGCTGCTTTGTTCTGGAAACGATCAGGGCGGACGTCTGAGGAATTCGGCAAAAGCGTCCTGACCCAGCTCGCTGCGCTCAGCAAAGCCAAGCAGCGACGGGTGCACAACGTCCTCCAGGCGACGCACCCAAAAAGGACCGGGGCACCCGTTCGTTCGGGAGCCCCGGTCCTTCCACGGTGCTGAATTGCCTGCGGCCTGCCCGGCGTTCGGCTGCCCAAGGGGGGTCGCGGGCCTACTGGGTCCGGGCTGGCAAGGTCTTCGGCTTGAACGAGGGCCGCGTAGCCTCGTAGGCCGTGATGTCTTCCTCATGCTGGAGCGTCAGGCCGATGTCATCGAGGCCCTCCAGGAGGCGCCAGCGCGTGTAGTCGTCTATTTCGAACGGTGCCACCACGTTGCCGCATTCAACGGTCTTGGACACGAGGTCCACCTTGACCTCGGTGCCGGGAGCATTTTCCAACACCTTCCAGATGAGTTCGATGTCGTCCTGGGCAAGCTCGGCCGCGAGAAGGCCCTGCTTCCCCGAGTTTCCGCGGAAGATATCCGCAAATCGGGAGGACAACACGGCTTTGAAGCCGTAGTCCTTGAGGGCCCAGACTGCGTGTTCCCGCGATGAACCGGTGCCAAAGTCGGGGCCGGCAACCAACACTGAGCCCGCGCTGAACGGTTCCTGGTTCAGGATGAAGGACGGGTCCTTGCGCCAGGCTGAGAACAGGGCGTCTTCGAAGCCTGTACGCGTAATGCGCTTCAGGTACACAGCCGGAATGATCTGGTCCGTGTCAACATTGCTTTGGCGCAGCGGAACACCGATGCCGGTGTGGGTGGTGAACTTTTCCATGAGGGTCCTCCTAGACGGCGTCGGTGGCGGTGGATGCGGAGACGAAGGCGGGCTCCAGGTCCGACGGCGAGCTGAGCGTCCCGCGCACTGCGGTGGCTGCAGCGACCACCGGCGAAACCAAGTGCGTGCGGCCGCCCTTGCCCTGGCGTCCTTCGAAGTTGCGGTTCGAGGTGGAGGCGCAACGCTCCCCCGGTTCGAGCTGGTCGGGGTTCATGCCCAGGCACATGGAGCAACCGGCAAAGCGCCACTCGGCACCGAATTCCTTGAACACCTTGTCCAGGCCTTCGGCTTCGGCCTCGAGGCGGACGCGTGCCGAGCCGGGAACCACCAGCATGCGCACCTTGGGATCCTTTTCCCTGCCGCGGATAACATCGGCCGCGGCACGGAGGTCCTCGATGCGGGAGTTGGTGCAGGAACCGAGGAAGACCGTGTCCACCCGGATGTCCTTCATGGGCGTGCCGGCCTCAAGACCCATGTACTGCAGCGCGCGTTCGGCCGCCAGCTTGGCGTTCTCGTCACCGAAGTCCGCGGGGAACGGCACTGCTTCGTTGAGCGAAATACCCTGACCCGGGTTGGTCCCCCAGGTCACGAACGGCTCCAGGGTATCGGCGTCGAGCTCCACCTCGACGTCGAAAGTGGCGTCGTCGTCGGTGTGCAGCGTGTTCCAGTATTCGACGGCGGCATCCCACGCTTCACCCTGGGGCGCATGCGGGCGGCCATCCATGTAGTCGTACGTGGTGTGGTCCGGAGCTACCAAGCCCGCGCGGGCACCAGCTTCGATGGACATGTTGCAGATGGTCATGCGGGCATCCATGGAAAGCGCCCGGATGGCCGAGCCCCGGTACTCCAGGACATAGCCCTGGCCGCCGCCGGTGCCGATCTTGGCGATGACCGCCAGGATGATGTCCTTGGCCGACACACCAGGGCGCAGGGTGCCCTCAACGTTGATGGCCATGGTCTTGAACGGTTTGAGGGACAGCGTCTGGGTGGCCATGACGTGTTCCACCTCGGAGGTGCCAATGCCCATGGCGAGCGCACCGAATGCTCCGTGCGTCGACGTGTGGGAATCGCCACAGACAACGGTCATGCCGGGCTGCGTGAGGCCCAGCTGCGGTCCGACCACGTGCACGATTCCCTGCTCAGCGTCGCCGAGTGAGTGCAGCCGGACACCAAACTCCTCGCAGTTGTTGCGCAAGGTCTGGATCTGGGTGCGGCTCGTGAGATCGGCAATCGGCTTGTCGATGTCCAGCGTGGGGGTGTTGTGATCCTCGGTCGCGATGGTGAGGTCCGGCCGGCGCAAGGGACGCCCGGCCAGACGCAGGCCTTCAAAGGCCTGGGCGAGGTCACTTCATGCACGAGATGCAGGTCGATAAACAGAAGATCGGGCTGGGCGTTGGCTCCTTCGCCTTCGCCCTTACGCACCACGTGCGCATCCCAAACTTTCTCGGCCAGTGTCTTTCCCACGGCCTGCTCCCTTCACTGCGGTTGGCTTGACTACTTCCACTGAACAACAGCGATCCGAAGTACGCCAGCGAAACAACTTGCATCTCAGATATTGAGACGGCAATATCATCACATGGACAATTCTAGTGGAGTCGGCGTCATCGATAAAGCGGCCCAGGTGCTCGACGCACTTGAGGCGGGGCCCACCACCCTCGCACAACTTGTGGCAGCAACCGGGCTGGCCCGCCCCACTGTGCACCGGCTGGCGTTGGCTCTGGTGCACCACCGCCTCGTCAGCCGTGACATCCAGGGCCGCTTTGTGCTGGGCAGCCGCCTTGTCGAGCTTGCTTCGGCGGCCGGCGAAGACAGGCTTATCGCTTCGGCCGGACCCGTCCTCATCCAACTCCGGGATGCGACCGGAGAAAGCGCCCAGATTTTCCGACGCCAGGGCGACTGGCGCGTCTGCGTTGCCTCGGCCGAACGCCCGATCGGCCTGCGGGACACCATTCCCGTGGGCACCCAGCTCTCGATGAAGGCCGGCTCCGCCGCCCAGATCCTGCTGGCATGGGAAGACCACGACCGCCTTCTGGACGGACTTCAGAATGCCCGGTTCACGCCGACCGTCTTGGCAGGAGTACGACGCCGGGGCTGGGCTCAGAGCCTCGGCGAACGCGAGCCTGGAGTCGCCTCGGTTTCCGCCCCGGTGCGCGGACCTTCCGGACGGGTTATCGCCGCGGTGTCCATCTCGGGCCCCATCGAGCGCCTGACCCGCCAGCCGGGACGCCTCCACGCGGAGGTTGTGTGCAGTGCCGCCCGCGTACTGACCGAGGCCCTGCGCAAGAACAACGACTGACCCGTTTCTCCAAAGGTAGGGTGGGCCGCCTGCCATTTATGGTCGGGCCGCCACTCAAGCGCCCCCACCACGCAGCCCCTCCCGCGACACAAAAGGACGTGCGTTCCAGACCTGCCCCTTTCGCCGTCATATCCGCAGCACTATTGACTGAAAATTCAGTCAGGATTATGGTTGTGGAACACATCACCGTGATGTAGCTCACGAAAGGGCTTGCCATGATCAGCACGCGCATTCGCAAAGACGCGAATTCCGCCGGTGCCGCATCCGCGCACAAAGACAGCTTCGGCCGGGTCGAATCGGCCGGCATTGAGTTCATTCCCGACGCGGAACGCACTTCCCGCCCCCGGAACCTGTTCACCGTGTTCTTCGGCGGGAACTTCGCGTTCTCCGTCATCGTCTTCGGTTGGCTCCCCATCACTTTCGGCCTCGACTTCGTAGGAGCGGCCACCGCGAGCCTCACCGGACTCCTCCTGGGCACTCTCCTGATCGGCCCGCTCGCCCTCCTCGGCCCACGAACCGGCACCAACAACACCGTCTCCAGCGCCGCCCACTTCGGCACCCGCGGCCGGTTGATCGGATCAGGGCTGACCCTGCTGTTCGCCTTGGCCTATGCGGCCATTGCCGTCTGGACCTCCGGCGATGCGCTCGTCGCCGCCGCCCAACGCCTGCTGGGAGTCCCTGTCGACGGCGTCACGCTCGCCATCGGCTACGCCGTGATTTCGGTAGAAATCGTCCTTGTGGCACTCTTCGGGCACGGCACCGTGGTGGCCATGCAAAAGTTCGTGGCGCCCGTGGTCGGCATTCTGCTGCTGATCGGAGTTTTCGCCTTCGCGCCCACCTTCAGCCCCACAACAGTCGACGCCACATACCTCCTCGGCGACTTCTGGCCCACCTGGATTCTGTCCGTGGTGATCTCCATTGGCGGCCCCCTCTCCTATGCGCCGACGTTGGGCGACTACAGCCGGCGTATCTCCAGCACACGGTATTCGGACCGCTCCGTCATGGGTTCCGCATGCCTGGGCGTCTTCCTCGGCCTGTTCGTCACTGCACTCTTCGGCGCATTCACTGCCTCGGCCATCCCGGAGCTGGGCGGATCCTACGTTGCGGACCTCGTACGGTCCTCGCCGGCCTGGTACCTGCTGCCCATCCTCATCATCGCGCTGGCCGGTGGCCTCGGCCAGGGCGTGCTCAACCTCTATGCAAGCGGCCTGGACCTCGAAGCCCTGTTCCCCCGGCTTCGGCGTATCCACACCACCCTCATTACGTCGGTGATCGCCGTCGGGCTCCTCTACGTCGGGGTCTTTGTTTTCAATGCGGTGGATTCCATCACGGCGATGACGCTGGTCCTCAACGGCTTCGCGGGACCTTGGGTGGCCATCAACGTCCTGGGCTTCCTGGTGGCGCGGCGAGGAAAATACTACGCCGGCGACCTGCAGCTTTTCCGGGCCAGCGGCCCTCGGGGACGCTACTGGTTCAGCAATGGGTGGAACCTGCGTGCAGTGATCCCCTGGGCTGTGGGTTCGCTGTTCGGGGTCCTCGCGACCGACACTTCCCTCTACACGGGCCCCCTCTCGCAGCTCGCCGGCGGGATCGACCTCAGCTTCATCGGGTCAACGGCGATTGGCGCCGTCGGGTACCTGCTCGCGCTCCGGCTCTGGCCCGAACCGGCCGCCGCCCCGGCCGAGGCCTCAGCGGAGAACGGTGATCAGGCATTAGTGTCAAATCATGAGTGAAAAACTAGCCAGGATCCTCACTGCCGCGACCACCTGCATCGCCAGGAACGGGGTCCGGGGAATGCGGGTCAATGACGTGGCCGCGGAGGCCGGGGTGTCGCCGGGGCTGCTCTACTACCACTTCACGGACCGTGCCGGCCTGCTTGCCGCAACGCTTGACCACATCAATAAGCAGGTCGGGAAGGACGACGCCGCCCCCTCCCCCGACGTCGAAAGCCGCACCAAGCATTACCGCCACCTTCTCCTGGACGAGGTCAAGGACGATCCCGACGTGCGCCGGAATTCGGTGGCATGGAACGAACTGAGGGCTTGCTCCATCTTCGAACATGACATCGCAGAACCCCTCTCCCGGACCACTGCTGAATGGAACCGGGAAATCGCCCAGGCCATCGCTGCCGCCCACGAAGGCTTCAGCGAGGACAGGGCTGCCATCAGCGCAGAGATCCTCACGAGCTTGGTGGAAGGCATCTCCGGCCGCTGGCTCAATGGCTTCATCACCACAGAGCACGCGCGCTCCTTGATCACCACGGCGATCGAATCTCTCACCGCCGCCATCAGCCCCGCGCCAGCCCCGTTATAGGGTTGGCGCATGAACAGCTTTGCTGTATTCCTGCGCGGCATCAACGTGGGCGGGATCAACATCAAGATGGCCGATCTCAAAGCGGCCCTCAAGGGATACCCATTCACTGACGTCAAAACCCTGCTCGCCAGCGGCAACGTGGTTCTCCAAAGTGAGCTTGACGTAGCGGGAGTCAAAAAGCAGTTTGAAAAGTGCTTGAGGGAAGCATTCGGTTACGACGCCTGGGTGGTTGTTTTGACCGCCGAAAGAGTTGCCGAACTAGTGGAGGCCTGCCCTTACCCGGCCGACGACAAAACCACGCACAGCTACATCACTCTTGCGTCGGACACGGCGATGCTGGACGAACTGTTCGACGCAGGCACGGCCCTCGGCAGCCCTGGCGAGGGCGGCGTGGAACACGTCAGGCTGGGCGCGGAAGCCTCAGCCTGGCTCGCTCCGGCGGGAGGCACCTTGGACAGCCCGTTCAGCAAACTTGCTTCGAAGGCCCGCTACAAGGCGAGCACCACTACCCGGAACCTGCGCACGCTCATCAAGGTAAGAGACGCCGCAGGAGCCCTCCAAAAGGACAACACCTAGGCGTTCCGAGCGGACCTCTAGGAGTTGACGTGAATTGGGCGTGACAAGCAAAAAAGAATCCCCCGGAACCTGTTGGTTCCGGGGGATTCATCTTGTGACCCCAGCGGGATTCGAACCCGCGTTACCGCCGTGAGAGGGCAGCGTACTAGGCCGCTATACGATGGGGCCGTGCACTTTGAAAGCAATACTTTTCAATATCGCAGTTTTTGAATGCCGCTTCCGGCATTCAAGCTGAATGATTGTTTCATACATTCACCTTCGTTTCAAAACGGCGAACCGTTTGAAACTCCCGAATTCCCGCGCAATTAGGCGGATTATTCAGAGCTGGGATACCAGGACTCGAACCTAGAATGACGGTACCAGAAACCGTAGTGTTGCCAATTACACCATATCCCATGGGCGCTTTTAGGCCGGATTCGATGGCCTAAACCTTCGCTCCGTGCCCCTCAGCACGAGTAATTACTTTACCCGAGACTTTCGATGCGCACAAATCGAGCGCGCCAGTCCGCGAGCAACGCCACCTCCAACGATCCGACCAAGATCGCGAAAACCCTTGCAATACCCCGGACCTTAAGTTTACTCTCGGTAAGTTACCACTCGGTAACCCAAGCCAAACATTTGTTTCGTGGCACAGCTGCAGGTCAAGCAACCTGTTAGCTGCGTCACATGGGGGGATCCCCGGCAGCAGCGCCGCGGCCGGGAAGTCATCGAGAGGAATTGCCCATGACACGCAACCCTGTCATCGCCATCAAAACACGAAGCCGCGCCCAAATCATCGCTATTGCTGTCCTCGCACTCTTGCTGATCGCCCTCCTCGGCTTCTATACCCTGGTCATGGGGAAGATCGCAGCAGGATCCGGACAGCTTAATGACGGTGCAGGCCAGGCATCAGCAGGCGCTGGTCAGCTGAAGGACGGCGCCGCAAAGCTTGCGGGAGGAGCCGCCCAAGCCGGGACTGGTGCAGCCAAGCTGGCTGACGGCGCGGCAAAAGTCCAATCCGGAATCCAGGCGAAACTTGCTCCGGGGGCCCAGCAGTTGAAGGACGGCGCCGACAAACTGGCGACAGGGGCAGTGAAGATCCAAAACGACGTCAACGCCAAGCTTGCTCCCGGGGTCTACAAAGTGGACGACGGCGCACAGAAACTTGCCGCCGGGGCCGTGCAACTCTCCGCCGCGTTGACCCCGACGCCGGCCGGTAACGCGGAAAACAATCTCGCTGACGGGGCCACCCAGCTCAACAACGGCGCGAACCAGCTCAACAGCGGAGCCGCTCAACTCGACGCCGGTGCAGCCCAACTCGACGCCGGATCCGCCCGGCTGGCAGCGGGCACCGATCAACTCAAGGGTTACCCCGGTGCTGGAAACGATCCCACCCGGGGAACTGGTTCCGCTGCTTTGGCACAGGGGCTCCAGCAACTTGCGGATGCTGCCAACGGGATCCAGGGCGTCGTGCCGCTGGCCGCGTTGAAGGCCCAGATCAACGCCCTCAACGATGGCGCACATCGGCTTGACGCCGGAGCAGGGCAACTGCAGGCCGGGGCCGGTCAGCTTCGGGCCGGCGCGGCACAGCTCCACGACGGCACGGGACGCCTCGCAGACGGCACCGGGAAACTAGCGGCAGGCACCGGAAAATTGACTGCAGGTTTTATGACACTCGCCGGAAAGCTCAACAGCCAGGACCCGGCCGCACCTGGCGTGGTGCTTGGTACCCAAATGCTCGCTGATGGAACGTCCAAGATCCGCGTGGGCATGGACGGAGTTCCGGGAGACCCCGAGCACCCCGGGCTCCTCAAAGCCACGGCCAGCATGACCGATGGAACATCCCGTCTGGCCGCAGGCACGGATGCGCTGATGGCCGGCATCAAGGGAAGCCCGGCTGATCCTTCCACCCCCGGCCTCCTTGATGGCTCAACTGCCTTGGCGGCGGGTGCCTCCAAGTTGTCCGATGGAAACGCCCAGCTGGCCGCAGGCTCAGCTCAGTTGTCCACCGGCGCCGACAAGCTCGCCGACGGGAACGCCCGGATCGCGGCGGGCACGGCAGAGCTTCACCAGGGAGCCGCGGCAGTGTCGCCGTCGAGCATGGCAGAGAAGTCGGATACCGGCACTGCGCTTGGACTTGTGGGCGTCTTGGGTGCCGGTTCCGTGGGCGCGTTCGTCTTCCTGCGGAAGTTCCGGCTCGCCGGGTAGCTGTGTAGCCATATAGCCGGGTAGCCCGGGAAAGCGTCAGGCGAGCAGCCGCGACAGGGAGTCTATTTCCGGGCCGGAAAAGTCCGGGACGATCTCCCCAGTGCGGTTCAGCCAAACGCCCCGCAATCCTGCCGCGGTTGCTCCGTCGGCGTCGAGCAGGCGGTTGTCTCCCACGAAGAGAGTTTCAGCCGGAGAAATGCCCAAACGCCGGACCCCCTCCAGATAAATTGCGGGGTCCGGCTTGGGCACCCCGACCGTGTCCGTTCCTACAAGGACGGAGACTCTGGCAAGTCCGGCGCTGTCGAGCTTGACCCGCTGATAGTCGTGGACGTTGTTGCTCACTGCGCCATAGGGAATGCCGGCAACATCCAGTGCATCAAGGACGGGCAGCACATCGCTGAAGGCCTTGACATAGCTGGGCTGCAAGCGGGAGTAGTCGTTGAGCCAAGTGTGCGAGTCCTCGCCCCCGAGCTCGACGCCGAAATGCCCCAGGGCCGCACGGCCACGCAGGAGCCGTTGCTCGTTGAAAGTCAATTCACCGGCGAGGTAGCGGTCATAAAAATGCGTGGTCTCGTGCGTGAAGATCCGTCCGAACCTCTCCCACCCGGCCTGGTCCAGGCCGGGGAGGAGATGTTCACTGACGTCGCGAAGGGCCGTGGTCATGGAGAACTCGAGGTCCACCAAGGTGTCGTCGATATCGAACAGGACGCCCCGGACCGTGCCGAATGACTCATGAAGTGCGTTGATCACGGCGTGCCCGGATTAGCCGCGGAACGAACGCAAACGGGTGAGCGAGGAATCCTTGCCCAGGATGACCATCGACTCGAAGAGCGGCGGTGAAATGCGGCGGCCGGAGATTGCCGTGCGCACAGGGCCGAAGGCCAGGCGCGGCTTGATTCCGAGGTCCTCCACGAGGGCCTGCTTGAGGGCAGCCTGGATGCTCTCCGCGCTCCAGTCATCAAGGGGCTCCAGGGCAACCAACGCGGCGTCCAAAACTTCGCCCAGGTTCGTGGGAAGGCCCTTGAGGGCATCCTCCGCGACGTCGATTTCGCCGTCGTTCTTGAACAGGAAGGCGAGCATTTCGGGAGCCTCCCCCAGCAGCGTGATCCGCTCCTGGACCAGCGGCGCAGCCTCTGCGAGGATTTCTTCCTGGCGCGGGGTCAGGATCTCCCCTACGAAACCGGCGGCACGCAGGTACGGGACGAGCCGTTCCCGGAAATCCTCCGGGGGGAGCATGCGCACATGGGTGCCGTTGATGGCTTCGGCCTTCTTGATGTCGAAGCGCGCCGGGTTACCCAGAACGTCGTGGATGTCGAAGTTGGCGACAAGCTGCTCCACCGTGAAGATGTCCTCGTCGGCGCTGAGTGACCAACCCAGGAGGGACAGGTAGTTGAGCAGTCCTTCGGGGATGAAGCCACGTTCGCGGTGCAGGAACAGGCTGGACTCCGGATCGCGCTTGGAAAGCTTCTTGTTGCCCTGGCCCATGACGTAGGGAAGGTGGCCGAACTCCGGCATGTACTCGGCCACGCCAATGGCGTACAGCGCACGGTAGAGGGCGATCTGCCGCGGAGTGGAGCTCAGCAGGTCCTCGCCGCGGAGAACGTGCGTGATGCCCATGAGTGCGTCATCAACCGGGTTTACCAGGGTGTACAGCGGCGCTCCGTTGGCACGCACCACGGCGAAGTCAGGCACGGAGCCCGCTTTGAACGTGATCTCTCCGCGCACAAGGTCATTGAAGGTCAAGTCCTCGTCCGGCATGCGCAGGCGCAGAACGGCCTGTCGGCCCTCGGCCTTGTACTGGGCGAGCTGCTCTTCCGTGACGTGGCGGTCGAAGCCGTCGTAACCGAGCTTCGGATCGCGGCCCGCGGCGCGGTGCCGCGCTTCGATCTCGTCCGGCGTGGAATACGACTCGTAGATGTGGCCGCCGGCTTTGAGCTTGCCGATGACGTCTTGGTACAGGTCGCTCCGCTGGGACTGGCGGTACGGTTCGTGCGGTCCCCCGACCTCCACACCCTCGTCCCAGTCGATGCCCAGCCACTTCAGCGCGTCCAGCAGCTGGTGGTAGCTTTCCTCGCTGTCGCGGGCCGAGTCCGTGTCCTCGATGCGGAAAATCAGCTTGCCGCCCGTGTGCCGCGCGTAAGCCCAGTTGAAGAGGGCGGTACGGATCAATCCGACGTGCGGGGTTCCGGTGGGTGACGGGCAGAACCGGACGCGGACCGGGGTTTCGGCATTCACGGCAGGGATAGCAGCAGAGTTCGACGCAGCAACAGTAGTCATAATGGTTCCAACTTTACCGCCTGCCCGTGGACGGAATTTCTCGTGCTTCTGCCCCCGGAGTTTGTGTACAGCTCGTGCCCCTTAAGACCGACCTTAAGGGGCACGAACTGTACATAAACTCTCCCCTACCGCCGCACTACCGGGTTCGACAGGCGGCCGATGCCTTCGATCTCAATCTCGTAGCGGTCGCCTTCCTGGACCAGGCCGACGCCGGCCGGAGTGCCGGTCATGATGACATCGCCCGGGAGCAAGGTGAAGGCCTGCGAAACGATCGACACGAGCTCCCGCACGCTGCGGATCATCTGGTTGGTGCTGCCATCCTGGCGGAGTTCGCCGTTGAGCCAGCCCTTGATGGCCAGGTCTTCTGGGTCCAAGTCGGTCTCGATCCACGGACCCAGGGGGGCCGAGGTGTCGAAGCCCTTGGCGCGCGCCCACTGCAGGTCGGTCTTCTGGACGTCGCGGGCCGTGAGGTCGTTGCCGCAGGTGTAACCGAAAATGACATCGTCCACGCGGTCTTCGGGCACGTCCTTGCAAATGCGGCCGATGACCACGCAGAGTTCCGCTTCAAAGGAGACTTCCTCAGAGAACTCGGGCAGCACGATCGGGTCCCCTGGACCGACGACGGCGGTGTTCGGCTTCAAGAACAGCAGGGGCTGCTGAGGGACCTCGTTGCCAAGCTCGCGCGCATGCTCCGCGAAGTTCCGTCCGACGCCGATTACCTTGCTGCGGGGAATGATGGGTGCCAGCAGGCGCACATCTTCCAACTTATGGCGGACCGAAGTCCGCTCCACGCCATTGAAGAAGGGATCGCCGTGGATGACAGTGACGACTTCACTGCCGGGCTCACCTTCGACGACGCCGTAGACGGGATCAGAATCAACAACAAACCGGGCGATACGCATGGTTTCTACCCTACAGTCCAAGCACAGCTGCCAAGCCCGACCGAGTGGTTGGGCAGGCTAGTCCCGCAGGTAATCCAACTGGGCCGCAACCGACGTCTCCGCCGCCCACCGCACCGCAGGATCGACGTCGGGATACACAGCGTCAGTGACGGCCTGGACCCCGGCTTGGGCTCCGAGGCGGGCCAATGCTTCGCGGATCTGATCGAGCCGCATCTCCCGGTGGGCCCGGTACTCGCGGCACACAGCGTCCACAGCCGGCAGGACGGGCCCATGCGCAGGCAAAAGCGTGGCCGGAGCACCAGGTTTTCGAGGATGTCGAGGCTGGCAAGGTAATCCCCCAGCCTGCCGTCCGGATAGTCCAGGACTGCGGTGCCGCGTCCGAGGATGGTATCGCCCGTCAGCACAGAGCCGTCGGGGCCGTCACCGGGAAGGTGGAAGCAGACTGAATCCGAGGTGTGCCCCGGTGTCGCGAGGACTCGGATCTCAACCCCCGCCGCCTCAATGACCTCGCCGTCCGCCAATGGCGTGCCGCCATGGCAGTGCATTGGATCCGCCGCGCGGACCGGTGCGCCAGTGAGTTCGTGGAAGCGGGCCGAGGCCTCGGTGTGGTCCCCGTGGCGATGGGTGATGAGGACGAGCTCAACCGTCCCGCTGGCCGCCAAAGCCGCAAGATGCATCTCGTCGAGAGGCCCGGGATCGACCACCACCACGCCCCCGGAGTCCGGCGCGGCAATGACGTACGAGTTGGTGCCGTCGAGGCTCATCGGCCCCGGATTGGGAGCCAGCCGGAAGCGGGTAAGGGTGCTGCTGTATTGGAAAGAGGCGTCATCGTCCGAACTCACGACTCCATCCTTGCACAGGCCTCTTTGCACAGGCCTCATGGCCGGACTTTGGCCAAAGTGCCAAGGAGTCGGGAACCGCACACGACGTACCATGGTTCCTAAGCATTGAGACAGGCAGGCACCTTGGGCACATGCAGAGGAGTGATCGAATTGTTGCGGACTCAAGCCTCACGAAAAGGTCTCCTCTGGACGACGACAGCGATCACCACCGTTTGCCTCTCCGTCCTCGCGATCCTCAGCGCATGTTCGTCCGACGCCGGCCCCCGTTCTTCGGCAGCATCGGGCCAACCCACTGTGGTGATCATCGGAGACTCCCTCAGCACAGGTCATGGCACCTCGCCTGCCGACGCGTGGCCGAAACTCGTGGAGAACGATCCCGCCTTTCAACCGCTCCAGGCCAACATCGTCAATGCTGCGAGGGACGGCAGCGGCTATGTTTCGGCCGGCGACAACGGATCGACCTTCGGATCCCAAGTGGATGCGGCCGTCACCGACGCGACGCGTGTGGTGGTGTTCTTCGGCTCCGAAAACGATATGGGTACTGCCTCGGGCGAGACCGAGCTTGCTGCGGCCCAAGCCTTTGCATCGGTGAAGGCCCGGGCTCCCCACGCCGATATCGTGGTGGTGGGACCGCCGTCGTACACCAGCTCGCCGGAACCGGGAAGGCTCGACATCCGCGATCAGGACAAGGCCGCCGCCCTGAAAGCAGGCGCCGACTTTGTGGATCCGATAGACCTCGGCTGGATCATGAACGATGCCCCGAACCTTATTGGCCCCGACGGCGACCACCCCTCCGCTGCCGGCCAACTGTACCTACAGGCCAAGATGGAAGCGCTCATCGAACCGCTGATTCAGCGAGACCGCCCCCAATAGCCGCGGCTTTCCGCGGAGACGCCGACGGCGGCCCGCCCACCGAAGTGGGAGGCCGACGTCGGGCACTTCAGGTGCCGCTATGCCCTACGCGAGGCGCGTCAGCCACCCATGCGTGTCTTCGACCGTTCCGGTCTGGATGCCGAGCAGCTGCTGGCGGATTGCCATAGTGGTTTCGCCTGCCGTCGCGTCTTCGGAGCCGATGAACTCGGTCTTGTCTTTGAGCACGCCGATGGGTGTGATGACGGCCGCGGTGCCGCAAGCGAAGACCTCGGCGATCTCGCCGGAGGCCACGCCGTCGCGCCACTCCGCGAGGGTGATCTTGCGCTCGGAAACTTCGCGGCCCATGTCCTTGGCAACCTGGATGACGGAAGAACGGGTCACGCCTTCAAGGATGGTTCCGGAAAGTGCCGGCGTGACGAGTGAGCCGTCCTTCATGACGAAGAAGACGTTCATGCCCCCGAGCTCCTCGACGGCGTCGTCGTTGAAGTGATCCAGGAAAAGGACCTGCTTGCAGCCGTTCTCCTCGGCTTCCATCTGGGCAATCAGGGAAGCGGCGTAGTTTCCGCCGCACTTGGCTGCGCCGGTGCCGCCGCGGCCCGCACGCGCGTATTCACGGGAGATCCAGATGGATACCGGCTTGAGCTCGCCGCCGAAGTAGTTGCCTGCCGGAGATGCGATGACCCGGAAGGAAACCTCGCGGGCAGCGCGGACGCCAAGGAACGCCTCGGTGGCGATCATGAACGGGCGCAAGTACAGGGCTTCGCCGTCGCCGGACGGGACCCATTCCCGGTCTGCCTGCACGATTTCGCGGATGGCGCCGAGGAAGTATTCCTCGGGCAGTTCCGGGAGGGCCAAGCGGCGGGCCGACTTGTTCAGGCGTGCCGAGTTGGCTTCGGGACGGAAGGTCCAAATGGAGCCGTCGGCGTGACGGTAGGCCTTGAGCCCCTCGAAGATCTCCTGGCCATAGTGCAGCACGGCTGCCGACGGGTCCAGGGAGATCGGTCCGTATGCCTCGACCCGGGCGCTGTGCCAGCCGCCCTTGCCCTCGGTGTCAACGCTGTAGTCGACAATGACGGTGTTGTCGGTGAAGTAGTCGCCAAACCCCGGGTTTGCCAGGATCGCTGCACGCTCCTCAGCAGACTTCGGGGTCGCCGAGAGCTGCTGGCTGAATTCGACGCCGTGGGCAGTCTGAGTCATGTTTCCTCCAGTCGGCTGCCGCGCAGTGCGAACCTTCTCGCGGAGGATATGGTTCAGCGTCGGACCACGGCAGCAGGTAAATAATTCAAGTAAAGCTTACGCCTGAGTGCTTGCCCTAAAGTGCCGCGGCGATGGCGTCGCCGATGGCCGCGGTGCTGCGGCTGTCGCCATTGCGGCTCTCGATATCCGCCACGACGGCGGCTTCGATCCTTCGGGCGGCCGTGGCATAGCCGAGGTGGTTCAGCAGCAGGGCCGCGGACAGGATGGCCGCGGTGGGATCAGCCTTCTGCTGGCCGGCGATGTCCGGAGCGGAGCCGTGCACGGGTTCGAACATGGAAGGCGCGGTGCGGTCCATGTTGATGTTGCCCGAGGCGGCCAGCCCGATGCCGCCCGTGATGGCCGCGGCGAGGTCAGTGATGATGTCGCCGAAGAGGTTGTCGGTGACAATAACGTCGAAACGCGAAGGGTCGGTCACCATGAAGATCGTGGCTGCATCGATGTGCAGGTAGTCGTGGGTGACCTCCGGGAATTCCTTCGCTACGGCCTCAACCGTGCGCTTCCACAGGTGGCCGGCGAAGACCAGCACGTTGTGCTTGTGGACCAGAGTGACGTGCTTGCGGGGCCGCTCGCTGGCGCGGCGGAAAGCGTCACGGACGACGCGCTCGACGCCGTGGGCCGTGTTGAGCGACACTTCGGTGGCCACCTCATGGGGGGTTCCTCCGCGCAGCGTTCCGCCGTTGCCGACATAGGGACCCTCGGTGCCTTCACGGACCACGATGAAATCGATGTTTCCGGGGTTGGCCAAGGGGCTGCCGACCGTGCCATAGAGGCGCGAGGGGCGGAGGTTCACAAAGTGGTCCAGGCTGAAGCGGAGCTTGAGCAGCATCTCGCGTTCAATGATGCCGGAAGGAATGCGGGTGTCTCCCGGTGCCGCACCGACCGCGCCGAACAGGATGGCATCCCGGGTGCGCAGATCGGCCAAGACCTCATCCGGGAGAGTCTCCCCGGTCTCAAGCCAGTGCTGGGCTCCGAGCCTGTATTCGGTCTGCTCCAGGGTGACGCCTTCTTCGGCAACAACCTTTTCAAGGACCTTGAGGGCTTCGGCAATGACTTCGGGGCCAATGCCGTCGCCGGGAATGACAGCCAGGTTGATCGTTGCGGCGGGTTGCGTTGCGCTCATGTTTTCAGACTGCCAACCCATCCACATGTTGGTCAAAATAGTCTCATCATTTGAACGCCCAACGCTTAGGGCTCGGCGGGCTCTTCGTAACGAGGGAAGATCGGGGCCGGGGCCGGAAGCTCCGTGCCGGGGACGATCGGAGTGCCGATGGCCGCGAATTGGCGGGCCTCCCCTTCCGGTTGTCCCAGCACCTCGAGCAATTTAGCCGCCGACGTCGGCATGACCGGTTGGGCGAGGACCGCCACGATGCGGACGACTTCCAGCGTGACGTACAGGACCGTGTTCATGCGCTCGACATCGGTCTTTCGCAGCACCCACGGAGCCTGCTCCGCGAAGTACGCGTTGGTGTCGCCCAGCACGGCCCAGATTGCCTCCAGGGCACGGCTGAATTCCTGCTTTTCGAAGGCAGCCCGAGCCACCTCCAACAGTCCGCCGGCCTGCGCCAGCAGCGCAGAGTCCTCGGGGGTAAAGGACCCGGGAACTGGTACCTTGCCTTCGCAGTTTTTGGCCACCATGGACAGCGAACGCTGCGCGAGGTTGCCGAAGTTGTTGGCGAGGTCGGCATTCATGCGGCCCACGATTGCCTCGTGGTTGTAGCTGCCGTCCGCGCCGAAGGGCACTTCGCGGAGGAAGAAGAAACGCACCTGGTCCAGGCCGTACTGCTCCACGAAATCCGCAGGAGCAACAACGTTGCCGAGGGACTTGGACATCTTGACGCCGTTGTTGGTGAGGAAGCCATGGATCATGACCCGCTTGGGCAGTTCCAGGCCGGCGCTCATCAGGAAGGCAGGCCAGAAGATGGCGTGGAACCGGGAGATGTCCTTGCCAATGACATGGACGTCCGCGGGCCAGTACTTTCCGAATGCCTCCGAGTCGGCATCCGGGTAGCCGACTCCGGTCAAATAATTGGTCAGGGCATCAACCCACACATACATGACGTGTTTGTCGTTCCCCGGCACCGGAACACCCCAGTCGAACGTGGTACGGCTGATGGACAAGTCCTGCAGGCCCTGCTTGACGAAGCTGATGACCTCGTTGAAGCGGTACTGCGGCGCACCGAATTCCGGCTGCTCCTCGTACAAGGCGAGCAGCTTGTCCTGGTAAGCGGACAGCCGGAAGAAGTAGCTCTCTTCCGCAGTCCAGGTCACCTCGGTGTCCGTGCCGCGCGAGTAGCGGACGCCGTCGTCCTTCAGGACGGTCTCGTCCTCCGTGTAGTAGGCCTCGTCGCGGACGGAGTACCAGCCCTCGTACTTGGACAGGTAAATGTCCCCCTTGGCTTCCATCTTCTTCCAGATGGCCTGCGAGGCGGCGTAGTGATCAGCATCCGTGGTGCGGATGAAGCGGTCGTAGGAGATGCCCAGGGCAGCATGGGCCGCCTTGTAGATTTCGGCATTCCGGTCCACGAGCTCCTTGGGCGTGATGCCTTCCTTCTCCGCCGCCTGGGCAATCTTCATGCCGTGCTCGTCCGTGCCCGTCAGGAACATCACGTCGTAGCCGTCGAGGCGCTTGAACCGGGCCATTGCATCGGTGGCGATGTACTCGTAGGCATGGCCGATGTGCGGCACGCCGTTCGGATACGTGATGGCGGTGGTGATGTAGAACGGGGGTTTTTCTGGAGACGTCACTCTACGAAGTTACCTTCTCTTGGAGATGGAAAGACCGGGCTGGCCGCATGTGACGGCCAGCCCGGAGGCAATCTGTTACTAGTTCAATTCAGTCAGCGTATCGCTGAGCCGGACCAGTTCGTGGTCGTGCGACGCCACCAAGACCGCGATGCCGTCGCTGGTGGTGTCCTTCAGGATGCTGATGATGCGGTTGGCCGAGGTCCGGTCCAAGCTGGCCGTGGGTTCGTCCACCACCAGGACGCGGGTGCCCAGAATCAGGGCGCGGGCAATAGCGACGCGCTGGCGCTCACCGCCGGAAAGCTGTGCCGGACGGTGGCGCATGCGCCGGCCCAGGCCGACCAAATCCAGCAAGTCCTTGGCCATTTCGGTGCGCTGCTCCACTTCGCCGTCGGGAACAGCAGGCAACAGCACATTTTCCAAGGCACTCATGCCGTCGATCAAGGCGCCGCCCTGGTCAACATAACCGATCAATGCGCGGCGGCGGTCGGCGATTTCGTCGTCGCCCATCGTCTCGAGGGAGTCGCCCTCCCAGAGAACACGGCCCGACGTCGGAAGCGTGAGTCCGGCTCCCACTGTCAGGATGCTGGTCTTGCCGGAGCCGCTTCGCCCGGCGACGCAATGCATCTCACCGGCGTGCAGGATCAGGTTGAAGTCCTCGACGACGGTGACCGGCTCCGCGCCACCCTTGTCTCCGCCATAGCGGATGGTGATGTTGCTCAACTGCAGGGGCATGCCGTGGTCGGCAGCCCGCACGATGGTGTTGGCGCGGGTCTGGAACGACTCGTCGGTGGATTCCGTGGTCGCAGTCAGATCGGGTTCGAGATTGTCAGTCATTTGACCACTTTCGTTGCAATGGGAATCCAGCAAAGTACGGCCAACACTCCGGCCAAGGCGGCCCATAGTGCGGCATAAGGAGCGAGCAACAGACCAAGGCCCAGCGCTCCCAGGACGCCAGGATCAGGGCCACAGCCCCGACCAAGGCATTTTCGAAGAACCGGACCTGGCCAAGCATGTCCGGATTCCAGCCCATGGCCTTGAGCGTGCCGAGCTGTTCACGCTTGGCACGGAGTTCGAATCGTCCGGTGACCAGAGTCAGCACGAGTCCCACGAGCACCCCGCAGACTGCCAGGATGACGCTCGGCAGCGCGACGGTGGCCGAGGCCACTCCGCTGAGGGCGCTGGCTCCTGCCGCCCGCGGGATGTCAATGAGCAAGGCGATCAGGGCACCGACGGCGGCCCCGAAAACGCCCACGGCCACGGCCAGCGCCACCGAGTTGAAACGGTTGGTGGTCAGCTGGCGGTATGCGAAGGCAAGTGGCGAATCCACGGCCATGAGGCGTTCATCGTGTTGCGGTTCTTGGTCCACAACGTCCCGGTGCCGCAATTGCCGCGCAGCGAGGTAGGCGGCCGCAAAGTAGATGATCAACACCGACGCGGAAACGATGATCGTGGCCAGGTTCCAACTCAAAAGGCTCAACGCGATGCCTGCGACGGCGAGTATCCCGGCGCCAATGCCGAACTCCTCAAGGACCCATCTGCGGATCCTCTTTTGGGTCCAGCCCATAGCCCGGAGGATCCCGGCTTCGCTGCGTCGTTGACGGATGTAGCTGACGGTCGAAGCGCCAGTCAGCAAGGTGGCGCCGCACAGGGTCAGGAACAAGAGGGTGATGTTGGTGCCCGTCAGGGAGCCGGAAACGGCGTCCGCAGCATTCTGCCGGACCCAGGACTGCTGTACGGTGCCCAGAGCGGACTCCTTGCCGGCGTCGTCCTTTGAATAGCCCGGGATGTAGATGTTGGCGTCTTCACGTGCGGAACCGGCCACAACCGTGGCTTCGAGGCCCATGTCGCGGATCTGGGCCGCGAGCTTGTCTACCTCCGGCTGGGCTTGCTTCCAGTTACCAGGGGCGCTGGCGCGAACCCGGACAGCATCGATCACGTTGGCGTTGGAATCGTACCCGCGCGCCGCGGCGAGGCCGTAGTAGTCGGTAATGGCACCGGCAGACTGGCTCACGAGGCCCGAGGCGCTCAGCGAGGGCTTGAGCCTCTTGGCGGCGGTGTCATTGCCTGCGGCGTCCTTTTGGAGCGTCATCGGTGCGGGGTCGTAACCGCCCAAAGGCAACTTGTTGACGTCGCCGGATGCCTTCTGGATCTGGGCGGGATCAAAGGTCCCGTAAACCATCGGCAAAGGCGTTGCCGGCTTCGATCCCGTAGAGAGGTTTTCGCGATACGAGCGTTCGTCGACCGGCTTGCGCTGGGACTGGTCCACGATGGCCCCGAAGGCCGACTTCTCGGGCAGCTTGTTGACAGTCACCCAATCGCCCGGCGTCGCGGATTTGCCGACGGCGCCGTTCGCGGAAGTTGCGCCGTCTTTGTATTTCGGCGCTGCTGCGAAGTCCGTGCTCCATTGGGCGGGCTGGTACAAGCCCTGGCTGAAGTTGCCCATATTGCCGAGCAACTGGCTGTGGTCCGTGGATCCGGGCCATTGCAGGGCGAATGGTGACTTTGACACGAAGGGCAGGTAATCCTTGTCCAGGGAACGCGAGACAGTGCCGACGTCGTTGATGACCTTGCCGGAAGCATCGATTTCCTGGATCTTGACCGAGTACTTCAGATCAAGTGAGGTTCCCTGGCGGACGATCAATGGAATCGCCTGCGAGGCATCCGTGATCTGGCCGGACAGCTTGGCTTGCTGGTACTGGGTCATGAGGGGTGCCCAGTATTTGAGCTTGACGCCCATGAAATCCGGGCCTTGTTCGAGCTCCTGCTGCGTAGGGCTCTTGGCGAAGAGCTGTTCGAAGTAGCGGCCGATGGCACCGGCATTGCGTGTGTCGGCGGGCGGTGCCTTTTGCAGCGGTGCCAGGAAGTCACCTGCCGAGCCAAGGAGGGCACGTTCGGCTGTCGGGTCGACGGCGACCACGGACTCGGTGACCTGGGGAGCCATGGGCAGCGCCACCGAAAGGTTGAAGAGGTTGTGTTCCGAGCCACCGGCAGGCGCAGGGAACTTGATGCCGGTCTCCCCTGCGGGGCCCGCGATGCGGATGCTCTTGCCTCCGGCAGTCTGCTGCTCGACCACACCGCCCTTGCCGAGGGTGCCCTCAGCGCTGGTGCTGAACAGGGTCTGCTGGGATACACCGTCCGAGCTCACGGCGCTTGCCGTCAGCCGGTATTTCTTGGGCTGAGCAGAAAGGACTGACTCGGGCGCCGGCCAATTCTTGGAGTCCGTTCCAGTCGGGTCTCCCGCCGTCGCGCCACCAGCCAGGCCGGCGTTGTAGCCGAGGTAGTCCATCGCATCGAGCCGTGGCGTCTCCAGGTTCTGTGTGACCCTGGAAACCAAGCTGATGGGGGCAGCAACGGACGTCCCGCCCAACCCGCGGATCTTCTCGAGCTGCGGGAAGCTGATCCCACCCTGGCCGTTCGCGATGTCCGGCTGGATGAGTGCCCCGGTGTCCTTCACATTCGGTGACTTGGGCTGCACCAGGATGTCGTACAGGCCTCGAGAGTTCTCATCCACTGTCCGGTTTAGCGCGGCCTGCGACTGGCTCTGGATGAATACGGACAAGCACATGGCGACGATCAAAATGGCCGCGGTCAACAGAAGCACGCGGCTTCTGATGAACCTCTGGACGGCGTTCATAGGGCTCCCTGAGTCCTGGATTGCGGGCGTGCACACTGCTCTCCCTGGAACCATGCCGAGGCAAGAGGGATCCATCGGGTGTGTGCAAAAGGTATTGGCCGGCCTGCCGCCGGATCCGAATTTCGGACCAAGCCATTGTATGCAGACCGGCCAATCATATGTGGCCGAGGTGAACTCCGGCGCACGTAGCTAGCTCAAACGGGTTCGGTCCTAATCCTCCAGGTCCACTTCACGAACCATGTCGGCACCGATGCCGGCCTTGATGGCTTCGAGGACCTGCTGCGGCACCGACGTGTCGATCGTCAGCAGCGCCAGGGCCTGGCCGCCCTCGCTCTGACGGGCCACCTGCATGCCGCCGATATTGATGTTGTTCATTCCCAGGATGTGGCCGATGGTGCCGATGACGCCCGGACGGTCAGCGTAGGAAACAACCACCAAGTGCTCGCTGATCGGGATTTCGACGTCGTAGCCGTTGACGCCCACCAGCTTCTGGACCTGCTTGGGTCCCGTGAGCGTCCCGGCCACCGAGATCTGGGAGCCGTCGCTGAGCGCACCACGGATGGTCAGGACGTTGCGGTAGTCCTCGGCCTCCGGCGTCGTGATCAGGCGGGTATTGATGCCGCGCTGCTCGGCGATGACCGGAGCGTTGACGTAGGAGACTTGCTCGGTCACGACGTCGGCGAACACGCCTTTGAGGGCCGCGAGCTCGAGGACCTTCACGTCGAGGCTGGCGATTTCGCCTGCAACCTCGACGTCGATCTGCGTCAGGGATGCGTGGGTCAGGGCGGTGAAGATACGGCCGAGCTTCTCGATCAGCGGGATTCCAGGGCGTACGTCGGAAGCGATGACACCGCCGGCAACGTTGACGGCGTCCGGCACCAGTTCGCCGGCGAGGGCGAGGCGCACGGACTTCGCCACGGAGACGCCGGCCTTTTCCTGGGCTTCATCGGTGGAGGCGCCGAGGTGCGGCGTCACGATGACGTTGTCCAGGCCGAAGAACGGGAGGTCGGTACTTGGCTCCTTGACGAAGACGTCGACGCCGGCTCCGGCGATCTGACCGTCTTCCAGGGCTTCGTGAAGGGCTTCCTCGTCAATCAGGCCACCGCGGGCGACGTTGACCACGTAGGCCGTTTCCTTCATCTTCTTGAAGGCATCGGCACCCAGCATGCCCACGGTTTCCGGGGTCTTGGGCATGTGGATGGTGATGAAGTCGGATTTCTCCAGCAGTTCGTCCAGCGTGACCAACTTGACGCCGAGCTGCGCTGCGCGAGCGGAAGTGATGTACGGGTCATAGGCAAGGATCTCGGTCTCGAAGCCCTGCAGGCGGGCGGCTACGAGCGCACCAATGCGTCCGAGGCCGATGATGCCGATCTTCTTTTCGAAGAGCTCGATGCCGGTGTACTTGGAGCGCTTCCATTCGCCGCCCTTGAGGGCGGAACTGGCCTGCGGAATGTGGCGGGCAAGGCTGAGGATGTGACCGACCGTCAGTTCGGCAGCGGACACGATGTTGGACGTCGGTGCGTTGACCACCATGACACCTGCCTGGGTGGCGGCCTTGATGTCGACGTTGTCCAGGCCGACGCCGGCGCGGGCGATGATCTTGAGGTTCTTGGCTGCGGCAATTGCCTCTGCGTCAACCTGGGTGGCTGAACGCACGAGGATGGCGTCGACGTCGACGATTGCGGAGAGCAGCTGGGAGCGGTCCGCGCCGTCGGTTTGGCGGATCTCGAAGTCCGGACCAAGGGCCTCGATCGTGGCGGGCGAAAGTTCCTCAGCGAGGAGTACTACTGGCTTGGTGCTAGTCACCGGTGACCTCTTTAGCTCTCTTTATTCAGGCGGGGTTTTGGTGAAACGATTCTTTGACGACGAAGGCCGGACCCGGTATACCGGGTCCGGCCTCCATGCCGGGCGGCTTCTTTTCGAGCCTATCCCGAACGGCGTTCTGTGTTGAATTGCTACGGCGCCTGCCGCGGCTTCAACGGGTGCCTTGGCTTAGCGGGCTACAGAGCCATCCACGTAGTCTTCGTCCTGCTGCTTCCAGGAGAACAAAGAGCGCAGTTCACGGCCAACGGCCTCGATCGGGTGCTGCTCGCCCTTGGCACGCAGCTCCTTGAACTCGGCGCCGCCGTTGTCCTGGTCTTCGATGAAGCGCTTCGCGAAGGCACCGGACTGGATGTCGGCGAGAACGCCGGCCATGTTCTCCTTGACGCGGGGGTCGATGACGCGCGGGCCGGAGACGTAGTCGCCGTACTCTGCGGTGTCGGAAACGCTCCAGCGCTGCTTGGCGATGCCGCCTTCCCACATGAGGTCAACGATCAGCTTGAGCTCGTGGAGCACCTCGAAGTAGGCGATCTGCGGCTGGTAGCCGGCCTCGGTCAGGGTCTCGAAGCCGTACTGGACCAGCTGGGAGACGCCGCCGCACAGCACAGCCTGCTCGCCGAAGAGGTCGGTTTCGGTCTCTTCGGTGAAGGTGGTCTTGATGACGCCGGCGCGGGTGCCGCCGATTGCCTTCGCGTAGGACTTGGCCAGGTCCCAAGCAGCGCCGGAAGCGTCCTGCTCAACGGCAATGATGTCCGGGATGCCACGGCCGGCTTCGAACTCGCGGCGCACGGTGTGGCCCGGAGCCTTCGGTGCGATCAGGATGACGTCAACACCTTCGGGCGCTTCGATGTAGCCGAAACGGATGTTGAAGCCGTGGGCGAAGGCAAGCGCCTTGCCCGCGGTCAGCTTGTCCTTGATGGAGTCGTTGTAGATCGCGCGCTGGTGCTGGTCCGGCGCCAGGATCATGATGACGTCGGCCCATTCGGCGGCGTCGGCAACGTTCTTGACCGTGAAGCCTGCGTCTTCGGCCTTGGCGATCGACTTGGAGCCCTCCTTGAGGGCAATGACAACCTCGACGCCGGAATCACGAAGGTTCAGCGCGTGGGCGTGGCCCTGGGAACCGTAGCCGACAATGGCAACCTTGCGACCCTGGATGATCGACAGGTCTGCGTCGTCGTCGTAGAACATTTCAGTCACTTGCGTAACTCCTCTTGAGTGGTTTGTAGATATTGTCTGTGGTTCGGTATCGGGCTGCTGCGCAGTGCCTAAGACGGTGTCAAAGACGGTGTCTTACTCTGTGTCTTACGCAGTGTCTTAAGCGCTGCGTAGAGCCCTGTCACTCATGGAGCGGGATCCCCGCCCAACGGCCAAGGTGCCGGACTGCACTATTTCGCGGATGCCGAACGGCTCGAGCACTGAGAGCAGTGCCGCGAGCTTTTCCGGGGTACCAGTCGCCTCAATGACCACCGAGTCTGTGGAAACGTCAACCACTGAGGCACGGAACAAGTCTGCAGCTTGGGTGACCTGCAGGCGTGTCGCGGCATCCGCACGTACCTTGACCAGGATGTGGTCACGCTGCACGGAAGATTCTGAGGTCAGCTCGACAATCTTGATCACGTTGATCAGTTTGTTGAGCTGCTTGGTGACCTGTTCGATGAGGTCGCCATCGGCGTCGACGACGACGGTCATCCGGGAAACCCCGTGGACCTCCGTGGGGCCGACCGCGAGGGAGTTGATGTTGAAGGCGCGCCGGGCAAAGAGGCTGGCAACGCGGGTCAACACGCCGGGCTTGTCTTCGACCAGAACGGACAGTGTGTGGCGGCTCATGGCTAGTCCTCCTCTTCCCAATCCGGGGTCATATTGCGGGCAACCTGGATCTGGTCATTGGAGACCCCCGAGGGGACCATCGGCCACACCATGGAGTTCGGACTGACCACGAAGTCGATGACCACGGGGCGGTCATTGATTTCCAGGGCCTTCTGGATGGTGGCATCGATGTCCTCGTCCCGCTCGCAGCGGAACGCGGCGCAGCCGTAGGCATCTGCCAGCTTGACGAAGTCCGGGATGCGGACGGTGTCGTGGCCGGTGTTCAAATCGGTATTCGAGTAGCGGCCTTCGTAGAACAGGGTCTGCCACTGGCGCACCATGCCCAGCGAAGAGTTGTTGATGATGGCAACCTTGATGGGAATCTTGTTGATGGCGCAGGTGGCCAACTCCTGGTTGGTCATCTGGAAGCAACCATCGCCGTCGATCGCCCAGACCACACGGTCCGGTTCGCCGACTTTGGCGCCCATGGCTGCCGGCACGGCATAACCCATGGTGCCGGCGCCGCCGGAGTTCAGCCAGGCATGGGGACGCTCGTACTTGATGAACTGAGAGGCCCACATCTGGTGCTGGCCGACGCCCGCGACATAGATGCCTTCCGGACCCGTCAGCGCACCGATGCGTTCAATGACCCGTTGGGGGGCACTGAGTCCGTCCTCAGGTTCCGTCCAACCCAGGGGGTAGGTGTCGCGGAGGTTGCCCAGGAACGCCCACCAGCTGGCCAAGTCCGGGGTGCCGGACAGTTCGAACGCTGTCCTGACTGCCTCACTCAGCTCCGGAATGATCTCCTTCACGGATCCCACGATCGGAACGTCCGCCACGCGGTTCTTGGAAATTTCCGCGGGATCGATGTCCGCGTGAATGATCTTTGCATGCGGAGCGAAGGTGCTCAAGACGCCCGTCACCCGGTCGTCGAAGCGGGCGCCCAGGGTGATCAACAGATCGGACTGTTGCAGTGCGGTGACCGCGGAGACCGTGCCGTGCATGCCTGGCATGCCGACGTGCAAGGGGTGCGAATCCGGGAAGGCACCACGGGCCATGAGCGTCGTCACCACAGGTGCGCCGGTCAGCTCTGCGAGTTCGCGAAGCTCGGCCGAAGCATGCGCTTTGACGACGCCGCCGCCTACATACAGCACAGGCTTGCTTGCCGCGGCGATCAGCCGGGCCGCTTCCCGTACCTGCTTGTTGTGGCCGCGGACCACCGGACGGTAGCCCGGCAGATCGATCTTTGGCGGCCAGGAGAAGGTCATGGTGCCCTGCTGGGCGTTCTTGGCGATGTCCACGAGGACCGGACCGGGACGTCCGGTGCTGGCAAGGTGGAACGCCTCGGCCATGACATGCGGAATGTCGTTGGGATCGGTCACCAGGAAAGAGTGCTTGGTGATCGGCATGGTGATGCCGACGATGTCTGCTTCCTGGAACGCATCAGTGCCGATCACGGAAGCCGACACCTGGCCGGTGATGGCCACGAGCGGCACGGAGTCCATGTGGGCATCCATGATGGGGGTAACGAGGTTGGTGGCACCGGGGCCCGAGGTGGCGATGCACACGCCAACCCGTCCGGTAACCATGGCGTAGCCTTGGGCTGCGTGGCCGGCTCCCTGTTCGTGACGGACCAGGACGTGATTCATCTTGGAGGCCATCAAAGGGTCATAGGTGGGGAGGATCGCGCCACCGGGCAAACCAAAAATATCGTCGACGCCGAGTTCTTCGAGCGAGCGGACAATAGCTTCCGAGCCTGTCATCACCGTTGGGGGTACAACGTTGTTGGGCCCGAGTACAGGAGAGAGAGTTGCAGCATTGTCGACGACGGTGTCAGCCGGACGGTCGACCTTTTCCGGAGCCTTGGGGGCTCCAGCGGACTTTGCAGCCATCAGCGAGGGGCTGATCGGCGATCCTTTGCTCATCGGACTCTTCCTTTGGGGATCTTCAATTAGTGAGTTACTGCTGGGGTACTGCGGTCCCACGGGTTCTTGCTTGGTGCGCTTTCTCCCGGGGGAAATAAAAAAACCCCTCAGCCTTGCGGCTCTTCGAGGGGTTGCGCGTGACGGTTCGTTACCAGTCGGGCTAGGAGGCCACGCGCTTGGTAAGTACGACAGTGCCAACGTTGGCGCCGACTGTAACGAATGCGATCATGCGTTCAGTGTTCCCTCTTTGTGAGATGAGTGTCAACGCCAAGAGGCGTCATCTCACTATGTGGACCTCTTTGTCCGCGGATTGGTACTCCCCCGCTCCGGCATCACCCGCAGTAGGCCCCGGTGGAGGCGCTGTGCACGAGCTTGGCGTACTTGGCGAGGACACCCTTGGTGAACTTGGCCGGGAGGGGCTCCCAACCGATCTTGCGGGACTCGAGCTCGGCTTCATCCACCAGGAGGTCGAACGAGCGGGCGCCAATGTCCACACGGATCTTGTCGCCGTCCTTGACGAACGCGATGGGACCGCCGTCGACGGCTTCAGGCGCGACGTGGCCGATGCACAGCCCCGTGGTGCCGCCGGAGAAACGGCCATCGGTCAACAGGAGCACGTCTTTGCCCAGCCCCGCGCCCTTGATGGCGCCGGTGATGGCGAGCATCTCACGCATGCCCGGGCCGCCCTTGGGACCTTCATACCGGATCACGACGACGTCCCCCGCCTTGATCTCACCCTGGTCCAGCGCGTCGAGGGCGCCTTGTTCCCGTTCGAACACGCGGGCGGTTCCTTCGAAGACATCGGCGTCGAAGCCGGCACTCTTGACCACCGCACCTTCCGGCGCCATGGAACCGTGCAGGATGGTAATGCCGCCGGTCTTGTGGATCGGGTTGTCCAGGGCGCGCAGGATCTTGCCGTCGAGGTCCGGCGGGTTGATGGCGGCAAGGTTCTCGGCAAGGGTCTTGCCGGTGACGGTCAGGCAGTCGCCGTGCAGCAGGCCGGCGTCGAGAAGTGCCTTCATGATGACCGGCACGCCCCCGATCCTGTCGACGTCGGTCATGACATAGCGGCCGAAGGGCTTGAGGTCACCCAGGTGCGGGATCTTGTCGCCGATGCGGTTGAAGTCGTCCAGGGTCAGTTCCACCTCGGCTTCGCGGGCAATCGCGAGCAGGTGCAGGACGGCGTTCGTGGAACCGCCAAAGGCCATGGTGACGGCGATGGCGTTCTCGAACGCCTTTTTGGTCATGATGTCGCGGGCGGTGATGCCGAGGCGGAGCAGGTTGACCACTGCCTCGCCGGACTTGCGGGCAAAGTCATCACGACGGCGGTCTGCCGACGGCGGGGCGGCCGAGCCCGGCAGGGACATGCCCAGCGCTTCGCCGATGCACGCCATGGTGTTGGCCGTGTACATACCGCCGCAAGCGCCTTCACCCGGGCAGATAGCCCTTTCGATGCGGTCCAGGTCCCCGCGGCTCATCTTGCCGGCGGCGCATGCTCCCACGGCTTCGAAAGCGTCGATGAGGGTGACTTCCTTTTCCGAGCCATCCTCGAGCTTGACCCAGCCTGGCATGATCGAACCGGCATAAAGGAAAACGCTCGCGAGATCCAGGCGGGCAGCCGCCATGAGCATGCCCGGAAGCGACTTGTCGCAGCCGGCCAGCAAAACCGAGCCGTCGATGCGCTCGGCCTGCATGACAGTTTCCACGGAGTCGGCAATGACTTCACGGGAAACCAGGGAAAAATGCATGCCCTCGTGGCCCATGGAAATGCCGTCCGACACGGAGATGGTGCCGAACTGCATGGGGAACCCGCCGCCGGCGTGCACGCCTTCCTTGGCGCCCTGGGCGAGCCGGTTCAACGAGAGGTTGCAGGGCGTAATTTCGTTCCACGAGCTCGCGACGCCGATCTGGGGCTTGGCGAAGTCATCATCGCCCATGCCTACGGCCCGGAACATGCCTCGCGCTGGGGCAGCATGGATGCCGTCCGTGACGACCCGGCTGCGCGGCTTGATGTCCGGCTGGTTGTCTGTGGCAAGGGGAGTGTGGTCGCTCATGGGCACGAGTCTATGACTCCAGAGCTGTGGCCAACGAACACTCTTGGTGGGTTAAGGCAAATTCTGGTCTATTTCATTCAATATTTCATTTCAGATAATGGACGGCCGTCTCAATATATGAGACTCAGCCGGAACGGCCCCTCATAGGCCCGCCTCGAATCGATTGACTAATCTAGACAGCCCCGTGACACGGACGTAACGTCAAATCACGAACAACTGTGCCACTCGAACAGAAGGGCTCCTCCATGGATTGGTTGATCTGGGTCATCGTCATTGTGTTGATCGTCGCAATTGTCTGGTGGCTCATGAGCCGCAACAGCTCCAAATCTTCCGCGGGCAGCATGACTCCATCCTCTCCGTCGCAAAGTGCCTCGTCTCCTCAGATAGACACGACGGCCGCCGCTTTGACAGGCTCCGCCCCTTTGCTCGCCGCAGCGGCGACCGCCGAACAAGATGTATCCGCGACGCACGCAGCCGTACCGGAACCCGCGCCGGAACCCACGCCCGACCCCGCCTTGGAGTCCACGGCGGAGCCGGTGCTCGATGAACCCACCCTCGAGGAACCTCTGCTGGACGAAAACACCGTTTCCGCAGCCACAGGAAGCGCGGCACCCGAACCGGAACTCCAAGGCGGCGTGACAGCCGATGACGTGACGGCGGCCGACGTCGGACCTTCCACTCCCCTCGTGGGCGGCGGTCCGGAACTACCCACCCCCGAACAACTCGCTGACAGCGCCGAGTGGGAAGCAACCTGGAGCGAGGGCGGCGCGCAAGCGGCCGCCGTCGCACCGGCCCACCACCATGAGTACACGGACACGCATGCGCCGACACTCCCCGGCGCGGAATCCGCCGCGGCGGAGGGAGCCGAATCCGCTCCGGACGGTGCGCAAGAAGACTGGACGACGGCTCCCGACGTCGTTGCGGCGCCCACGGCGGTGGACAGCCCGTCCCCAGAGGCCGCTGACGCAACGCCGCTTGGCGGGCATCTCGCCGCCGAGCAGCCGTACGGCGACGGCTCCGCGGCGGCTGCGGCTGACGGGAGCGGACCTGATGGCTACACCGTCAAGGGCAATGCGGACACCATGATCTATCACGATGAAGACAGCCCGTCCTATGAGGACGTCAGAGCCGAGGTCTGGTTTGCGTCGAGTGCCCACGCTGAGGCCGCAGGCTTCAGGCCGCCCCGCAGGGACCGGCGCTGAGGCCGCAGGCCGCACCCGGCACTGCGCTGATACGACCGTCGACGGCGGAGCTCCCCGAGCCTCAACGATGGCTGGCCGGACCGAGTCCGGGTCGATTTCACACTTCGGCAAGTGTCGTGTAGAGTTACATGTCGTTGCGGAGATCAATGGGGGAAGAAAAGCCCTCAGCTGATCGAAATCGACAAATGCACCTCTAGCTCAATTGGCAGAGCAATTGACTCTTAATCAATGGGTTCCGGGTTCAAGTCCCGGGGGGTGCACCAAGGGAAGGGCCCTTGAGCGGCAGTAGCCGTTCAAGGGTTATTTCTTTGCATTGTGAGAAAAAAATAATTGCACCTCTAGCTCAATTGGCAGAGCAATTGACTCTTAATCAATGGGTTCCGGGTTCAAGTCCCGGGGGGTGCACCAAGGGAAAGATCCTTGGATGGCTGAAACGCTGTCCAGGGATCTTTTTTGTTTCCGGCGCGCCCCGGGAACCGGGCCGCCCTCCGGAACCGCTTGCCCCCGGGAAACGCTTGCCCCTCCCCGGCCGAACGATGGGCGACTGAGCCGGAGATTAGCTGTGGGCTTCGCCCTGAGACGCGCCCGGATCGCTTGCGGCCACAATCTCGCTAACGGCGGCAGAGGAAGTATTGTTGGCCAGTTCCCGCACCAAGGCTTGAAGCTCCCGCCGCAGTTTGGCGGTATCCACGGGAACGGGGTCAAGCACTTCCCCTTCCAATTGCGTGGCGAGGCCGAGAGTGTGGACTCCCGCTTCGGTCAGGCTGACCACCTGGCTTCGGCGATCGGAAATGCTGCGCGTACGGCTGACATGGCCGTGGGCCTCCAGCCTGGCGAGCGTCTTACCCATGGTTTGCGCCTGGACCCGAACAGTCTGGGCGAGCATCGACTGGGTGGTGGGACCTTTGACAGCAAGTACTTCCATGACAATGACACCGGCGTGGGTCAGGCCCATTCCGCGCAATTTCTCGTTCCAGGCGTGCTCCACGAGACGCGCCGCAGTGGAGAGCAGGCGCCCGGTGGGCCACCGTTCCATATCAGGCATAGGGGTCAGTATATCGGTCACATTGTGCAGATGTGCACCGGGGTCAATTCGTGAACCGAACGGCTCATCACTAAGCTCAGTGGTCGTTAGCGAAAGCAAGGAGCACATCATGGCTGAACGACTCATTCCAGGCGACACTGCGCCCGATTTCACCCTCAAGGACCACACTGGCCGGGAGGTCAGCCTGGCTTTCTACCGTGGCCGCAAGACGGTCATCTATTTCTACCCAGCGGCGTCCACCCCTGCATGCGCCAAGCAAGCCTGCGATTTCCGAGATTCCCTCGCGACCCTGCAGGCTGCAGGCTACGAGGTCCTTGGCGTCTCCCCCGACACGGTCAAGGACCTCGAGAAGTTTGTGGCCGAGGAATCGCTGACGTTCCCTCTGCTGTCCGACGAAGGACACCAGGTAGCTGACGCCTATGCGGCATGGGGCGAAAAGAAGAACTACGGACGCACCTACCAGGGACTGGTCAGATCGACGATCGTGGTCGACCCCGACGGCAAGGTAGCCGTGGCCCAGTACAACGTGCGGGCCACCGGACATGTCGCCAAGCTCCGCAGGGATCTCAAACTCGACAAGTAGCCGCACCGAGTAGCCGCACCCAGCGTCCGCTGAAACGGCCCACACAAAACCGCGGGTACAATAGAGGGCGGTATATGCCCGGACCCAGGACCCGAACGAGGAATCGAACCAGCTCCTCTGGATCCCGGCCCAGGTACCGCACCAGCGCGAGTGGTGAAATTGGCAGACACGCAGGATTTAGGTTCCTGTGCCTTCGGGCGTGGGGGTTCAAGTCCCCCCTTGCGCACATGTCGGAAGTGCCCCGGTCCCTTGACCGGGGCACTTCCCGTTTTCAGCCAGGACTCAGGGCCCTGAACTAGACTGGACTGCGGTCCGGCTGCCACGGGCCCCAGCCCGTCCAACTGCCTTGAGGGGACAAGAGTGGTAAGCAGCAAGCTTCGCCGAGTCACGCTACACATCGGCGCAGGCCTCCTGGCCATGGCCTTGACCTCGTGCACGGTATCTCCGGGACCGGCACCTTCAACGTCGTCCGCAGGCGACGCTGCGGCGGAGCCTAGCAAGACCTTCAACTTCGGCACACCGTCCATGCCCCTTGGACTCGATCCCGCCCTGACGAACGATTCCGAGTCGTACCGCATCACCCGGCAGGTGATGGAGGGCCTCGTGGGAGTCGATCCCTCCACCGGCCAACCAACACCGTTGCTGGCCACATCCTGGTCCCAAGGGAACGACGGGCTCAGCTACGACTTCACCCTTCGGTCAAAAGTCACTTTCCAGGATGGAACCACCTTTGACGCCGCGGCTGTCTGCAGCAACTTCAACCGCTGGTTCAATTTCCCGGCAACCCTGCGCCAGCAGGTGCCCGGCATTCCCTTCAGGAGCGTCTTCAAGTCCTTCTCGGACGAGGCTGCGCTTTCTCTCTTCAAAAGCTGCAAGGTCATCTCTGCCGACCATGTCGAGATCAATCTGACCAAGCCCTTCACCGGATTCCTCCAAGCCTTGACGCTGCCGGCTTTCGCTATGTCTTCGCCGAAAGCGATGGCCGAACGCAACGCCAACGTGCTGGACCAGAAACTGGCAGGGCAGCCGGCATCCGCCTACGCCTCCCACCCCGTGGGCACCGGACCTTACGTCTTCTCGTCGTGGGCACCGGACCGGATCACCCTCACGAGCTACAAGGGTTACTGGGGCAATCGTGGACAAATAGCCACCGTGAACTTCATACCCTTTGACTATCCGCAAGCCCGCGTTCAAGCCCTCCTTGCGGGCACGATCGACGGCTATGACCTCGTCACCGCCGGCACCTTCGACCAACTGGTGAAGAAGGGCATGCAAATCGTCCAGCGGGATCCGTTCTCCGTGATGTATCTGGGCATCAACGAATCTTCGGGGCCCCTGCAGAAGCTCGAGGTCCGCCAGGCAATCGAAATGGCGATCGACAAAGACACCATCATCCACAAGTTCTTCATCGACAACACCTCACCGGCATCCCAGTTCGTTCCGCCCAAGCTGAGCGGATTCAACAACAATGCTCCGTCGCTGGGATATGACCCGGACAAGGCCAAGCAGCTCCTCGCGAAGGGCGGGTACAAGGGCGAAGAAATCAAGTTCTACTACCCCCTCAACGTCACACGGGCCTATATGCCTACCCCGGAAAAGATCTACGCGGAGATCAGCGCGGAACTGACGGCCATCGGGCTCAACGTCAAACCGGTGCCCGTGAACTGGGACGACGGTTACCTCCAGAAGGTCCAGTCTCCCGGCGACCACGGACTCCACTTGCTGGGCTGGAATGGCGCCTACTCCGACCCGGACAACTTCGTCGGAACCCTTTTTGGTGAGAACAACGGCGAGTTCGGCTACAGCGATCCGCAGGTATTCTCAAAAATCGACCGGGCCCGGGGCCTTCCCGAGGGCTCTGACCGGAACTCCCAGTACCAAACCATCAATGCCCAAATCGCTGCGACCGTTCCGGCGGTCCCCATTGCCTTCCCCATCTCGGCTTTGGCCCTTTCCGACCGCGTTGAGAAGTACCCTGCTTCGCCGGTCTTAAACGAAGTTTTTACAAACGTTCGCCTGAAGTCTTGACGGCCCGGCGCAATTTCAGTTATGTGGCTACGCGGGGATATTCTGTGACAGCCAGTGCCGCCGCTATCGGAGATTGATCGTGACCTTCATTTCCAAGACAAACCACGCTGACGTCGTCCTTATTGGGGGCGGGATCATGAGCGCAACCCTGGGTGCGTTCATCAAGCAACTCGAACCCAACTGGACCATCTCCCTCTTCGAGCGACTCGACGAAGCCGGCCTTGAAAGCTCCGGGCCGTGGAACAACGCCGGAACCGGACACGCAGCCCTCTGTGAGCTTAATTACTCCCCCGCGGCGAAAGACGGATCGGTCGACCCGTCCAAGGCCCTGCACATCAACGAGCAATTCCAGCTTTCCCGGCAGTTCTGGTCCCATTTGGTGGACAACAAGCTGATCGGCTCCCCCAAGGGATTCATCAACACCGTTCCGCACATGAGCTTCGTCATCGGCGACAAGCACGCGGACTTCCTCAAGAACCGCTACGAGGCGCTCAAACCCAACACGCTCTTCCGCAGCATGGAATACACGGAAGACCAGGCACAGATCGCCAAGTGGGCGCCGCTGATCGTCAAGGGCCGCGACGCGAAGCAGCGCGTTGCAGCCACCCGCGCAGCGGAAGGCACCGACGTCGACTTCGGCGCGCTGACCCGTGAGCTGACCGGCTACCTCGCCAACAACGGCGTTGAAGTCAACTACGGCCACAACGTCACCAATGTCCGCAAAGCGTCCGACGGCGGCTGGGACCTTTCGATCAAGCACCCCGCTTCCGGCGAACACGGCCAGATCCACGCAAAGTTCGTGTTTGTCGGTGCCGGCGGTGGAGCACTCCACCTGCTGCAGGCATCCGGCATTCCGGAGAGCAAGGGCTACGGCGGTTTCCCGGTCTCGGGCCAGTTCTTCCGCTGCACCGACGAGGCCATCGCCGGCCAGCACAGTGCCAAGGTGTATGGTCAGGCTTCCGTGGGCGCCCCGCCCATGTCCGTGCCCCACCTGGATACCCGCTACGTCAATGGCAAGCGTTCCCTGCTTTTCGGTCCGTACGCCGGTTTCTCCACCAACTTCCTCAAGACCAGCAGCTATCTTGACCTGCCGCTGTCCATCCGCCCGGGAAACATCATCCCGATGCTGGCCGTGGCCAAGGACAACATGGACCTGACGGCCTACTTGATCAAGGAAGTGGCCAAGCGCCACGATGCCAAGGTGGAGTCCCTCCGCGAGTACTACCCCCAGGCTGAGGGTGGAAACTGGGAGCTCATCACCGCCGGCCAGCGTGTGCAGATCATCAAGAAGGACTCCAAGAAGGGCGGCGTGCTGCAGTTCGGCACCGAAGTCATCACTGCTCGCGACGGCTCCATCGGCGCACTGCTCGGCGCCTCCCCCGGTGCGTCCACCGCTGTTCCCATCATGATCGAGATGCTGCAGCGCTCCTTCCCGAAGAACTTCAAGGGCTGGCAATCCAAGCTCAAGGAAATGATGCCCGGCTACGGCGTCAAGCTGAACGACAATGCGGAACTCGCCGCCGAGCTGGAAGCAAGCACGTCCCGTTCGCTCCAACTTGACGCCGCGGAAGCCATCCAGCACTAGCAACAATCCTGGCTGCGGCCGGTTCCCGACACGAAACAGACCGTAGACCCCAGGAGACAACCCAATGTTCCGTCTGGCTAGGCTTTCACTCGGGAACAGGGCACTGATCGCGCTGATCACCGTTTTCGCGGCGGTGTTCGGCGTGATCACCATGTCTTCCCTCAAGCAGGAACTCATCCCCTCGATCGAGTTTCCGCAGATTTCAGTGATTACCTCAATGCCGGGCGCGTCCCCCGACGTCGTCGACAAACAACTGAGCCGTCCCCTCGAAACAGCATTGAACAGCGTCGAGGGGCTGGAATCGACCACCTCGACATCGCGCAACGGCGTCTCGCAGATCACCATGGCGTTCACGTACGGATCCAACCTGGACCGCGCGCGCAATCAGATCGATCGCGCCATTTCCAACGCCAAGCGGGTGCTGCCGGCCAACGTCGATCCCCAGTCCTTCGCCGGCAGCATCAGCGACTTCCCCATCGTGTACCTGGCAGTGTCTTCCGACAAGCCGTTAAGTGAACTGAACACGGACCTGCAGCGCCTGAGCGTTCCCCGCCTCCAGAAGCTGGACGGGGTCCGTAGCGCTGACGTCACGGGCGGCGCCACCCAGCACATCCTGATCCAGCCCAAAGCCCCGGCCATGGCTGCCAGCGGCGCCACAGTCCAGTCGCTCACGAATGCCCTCAAGAACAACGGAACCCTGGTCCCGGCGGGAACCATCGAGGACCAAGGCAAGACGCTCTCCCTGCAGATCGGCAGCCCGGTGGACTCCCTGGATGTCATCAAGGGCCTGCCCCTCACCGGGGCCAAGGGTGGGACGACGATCGGCACGGTTGCCGATGTGAGTATCCAGGACGACGCCGCGACGTCGATCACCCGCACTAACGGAAAGCCGACCCTGGCCCTGTCCGTCACGAAGAAGCCCGACGGCGATACCGTTGCCATTTCGCACGCCGTCAAGGATTCCATTGCCCAGATGGAGGCCGAACTCGGCTCCAACGCGCATTTCACCCCGGTGTTCGATCAGGCCCCCTACATCGAAAAATCCATCAAGGACCTCACCACCGAAGGGCTCCTTGGACTCGGTTTCGCCGTGGCGGTGATCCTTGTATTCCTGATGTCCGTCCGGTCCACCCTGGTGACGGCAGTATCCATTCCGTTGTCGCTCCTGATCACGTTCATCGGAATATCGGCAACCCACTATTCACTCAACATCCTCACCCTCGGCGCGTTGACCATTGCGATCGGCCGCGTAGTGGACGACTCGATCGTGGTGATCGAGAACATCAAGCGCCACCTGAGCTACGGCGAAGACAAACTCGCGGCCATCCTCAATTCCATCCGGGAAGTCGCCGGGGCCATTACGGCGTCCACCCTGACCACCGTTGCCGTCTTCCTGCCGATCGCGTTCGTGGGCAATCTGGCGGGCGAACTGTTCCGGCCTTTCGCCCTCACGGTAACCATCGCGCTGTTGTCCTCGTTGCTGGTGTCCCTCACCATCGTTCCCGTGCTGGCCTATTGGTTCCTCAAGTCGCCGTCTGGGGCGGGTGCCGCGGACGCCCGGGAAGCGGCGCGCGCCCTTGCCGCGGCGCATGAGGCGGAACAACGCAGCTGGCTGCAGCGCGGCTATCTGCCGGTCCTGGCCAAAACACAACAACACCCGGTCCTGACCATCGTCGCGGCAGTTCTGGTGCTGGGCGGCACGGCGGCCATGTCGCCTCTGCTTGCCACGGACTTGCTGGGCAATTCCGGCCAAAACAGCATGACTGTACGCCAGGTCCTTCCTGCGGGTACCAGCCTGCAACAGACCGGTGCCGCTGCCGCTCAGGTGGAATCAGTCCTCCGCGGGATAGATGGCATCAAGGACGTCCAGGTGACGTCGGGCAATGCCCGGACGGGTTTCGCGGCCCTCAGCTCGAACGGCGCGTCGAACTCGTCGTTCACAGTGGTCACCGACGACAAGGCTGACCAGGGAAACTGCAGGACACGGTCCGGTCCCGGCTCGCTGGCGCTTCGGCGGCCGGGAAAGTCACGGTTGGTGCGCAGCAGGGTGGCCTGGGCACGTCTTCCAGCGTGGACATCACCATCAACGCCGCCAACTCAGCTGACCTCAAGTCCGCCAGCGACGCCGTGGCGAAGGCCATGGACGGCGTGCCCGGCAGTTCCGAGGTAGCCACCAACCTGGACGCCAGCCAGTCCGTGGTCCAGGTAAAAGTTGATCGAGCGAAGGCCGTCGCGGCCGGGCTGAACGAGGAACAAGTCGGCGCCGTCCTGGCCGCCACAGTCAGCCCGGTTCCGGCCGGCACGGTCCGGATCGACACCACGGATTTCCCGGTACAGATCGGTGAAGGCACGCATTTCACCAGCATTGCCGACGTCAAAGCCATCACCCTCCCGACGGCGGCTGGGCCCGTTACGCTGTCCAGCATTGCTTCAGTTGAGCAGGTGGACACCCCGGTTTCCATCACCAGCAGCAACGGCCAGCGAAGCGCGAAGGTGACGGTCACGCCGTCGGGCTCCAACCTTGGCGCCGTCAGTACGGCAGTCAGCGACCGGCTGGCCTCTGTGCAGCTGCCGGCAGGCGTTACCGCCACGATCGGCGGCGCCACGACCCAGCAGGCGGACTCCTTCCGCCAGCTCGGCCTCGCGCTCCTGGCCGCCGTCGCGATTGTCTACGTGATCATGGTGGCCGCGTTCAAATCCCTCATCCAGCCCCTCATCCTGCTGGTGTCCGTGCCGTTTGCCGCCACGGGCGCCATCGCGTTGCTCCTGGCCACGGGCGTCCCGCTTGGACTGCCCTCACTGATCGGCATGTTGATGTTGGTGGGAATCGTGGTCACTAATGCGATCGTGCTGATCGACCTCATCAACCAGTACCGCAAGCCACACGATGGCAGCCCCGGAATGAGCGTGGCCGATGCGATTACCCATGGTGCCCGGCGGCGGTTGCGGCCCATCCTGATGACCGCCCTCGCCACCGTTTTCGCCCTCACGCCCATGGCCCTGGGTATCACGGGAGGCGGCGGGTTCATATCCCGGCCGCTGGCGATCGTGGTGATCGGTGGACTGGTTTCGTCCACGGCGCTGACCCTGGTTTTGGTGCCGGTCCTCTACAAACTGGTCGAAGGCCGGCGCGAGAAGAAGGCACTGCTCAAGGTACTGGCACAACGCCCCGATGTCGTCAAGGACGGCACCGCCGGCCACGGCGATGCCGACCCCCTGGACTGGACCACGGGAATGATCCCCAGGGTCACCGGCCGTCGAGCCGCTCCGGGCCCCGCCGAGTAGGCAGCACACCGGGAACAAAATGGTGCCGAGCCCTGTTACAGACGTCGATACATGCAAATGCATCTATCTTGCGGTAGACTGTTGGAAGCGCTCGAACACCAATCGGGCAGGCAGAAAGGCACATCATGGAGATCGGCGTATTCAGCGTCAGCGACATCACCACTGACCCCACCACGGGCCACACCCCCACGGAAAACGAGCGCATCAAGGCCTCCGTGGCCATCGCCAAGAAGGTTGAAGAGATCGGCATGGATGTCTATGCGATCGGCGAGCACCACAACCGCCCCTTCTTCTCATCGTCCCCCACCACCACCTTGGCCTACATCGCGGCACAGACGGAACGCATCACGCTGTCCACGGCCACCACGCTGATCACCACGAATGACCCCGTGAAGATCGCCGAAGACTTCGCCATGCTCCAGCACCTGGCAGATGGCCGCGTGGACCTCATCATGGGCCGCGGCAACACGGCGCCGGTGTACCCCTGGTTCGGCAAGAACATCCAGGATGGGATCGAACTCGCCGTTGAAAACTACTCCCTGCTGCGCCGCCTCTGGGACGAGGAAACGGTGAACTGGAGCGGCAAGTACCGCACCCCGCTGCAGAACTTCACGTCCACGCCCCGCCCGCTCGACGGCGTCGCCCCCTTTGTCTGGCACGGCTCCATCCGGAGTCCCCAGATCGCGGAGCTCGCCGCATATTATGGCGACGGCTTCTTCGCCAACAACATCTTCTGGCCCAAGGAGCACTACCAGCAGCTCATTGGCCTGTACCGCGAACGCTATGAGCACTACGGCCACGGCAAGGCAGACCAGGCCATCGTGGGACTCGGCGGGCAGTTCTTCATGCGCAAGAACTCCCAGGACGCCGTCAAGGAGTTCCGTCCTTACTTCGACAACGCTCCGGTCTATGGCCACGGGCCCTCGCTGGAGGACTTCACCTCCCAGACCCCGCTGACCGTCGGCAGCCCGCAGGAAGTCATCGAAAAGACCCTCACTTTCCGCGAGTACTTCGGCGACTACCAGCGCCAGCTGTTCCTGGTTGACCACGCGGGCTTGCCGCTGAAGACCGTCCTGGAGCAACTGGACCTCTTCGGCGAAGAAGTCTTGCCGGTCCTGCGCAAGGAGTTCGAGGACCGCAAGCCGGCCCACGTACCGGACGCTCCAACTCACGCTTCGCGGGTCGCCGCGTCGCTCGCCGGTGCTTCCAGTGACGATCTGGCCGATCCCGTCACAGAATCCGCCAGGAGGGATGTGTGAGCATCAAAGCGCCATCCTCGTCGTCCGTGCGCCTTGCCGCCGAAACCTGGGAGTCCTTGTTCCGCTCCCAGGTGGCGGTGATGCGCCGGCTCCAGGCCGGGCCGGCGTTCAAGAAGCTGCCCATCAGGGAGTACGACGTTCTGTTCACCCTTTCGCGGTGCCCTACGGGCAAACTCCGGTTGAACGAGATCAACGATCACGTCCTGCTCAGCCAGTCCAGCCTGAGCCGGCTGGTGGATCGCTTGGAGAATCGCGGATTGGTGGAACGCAGCATTGCCCCCGACGACGGCCGCGGGATCCTGCTCGGGCTGACGGCGGCCGGGCAGGAGCTGCAAAAGGAGATCGGCCGCGAGCACGTCCGCGATATCGCCGATCTTGTGGCTCCGGCCCTCACAGCCGACGAGCAGCGGGAGCTTCTCCGGCTGACCGAAAAGCTGCAGGCGTTCGTCGCGAGCAAGTAGGAAGTTGCCGCTGCCGCTCCTGCTGCTGTCGCAGCTTTGGAGGGGCGCCTAGCGCAGGACGATGAGCTTTGCCGGATCCTCATCCGGCAGCTCGTCGGCCACCACCGCGGTAACCTTCAGGCTCTTCAACGACAGGCTGCCGCCCACCGTGGAAAGGAACGCGGTGTCCGAGGAATCGCGTCCGGCGGTGATGCGGAGCATGGCTTCGCGCGGGGCCAGGCCAGTGGGGTCGATCACATACCAGGTTCCGTCAATGTGCGCTTCTGCCACCGCGTGGAAGTCCATGGGGCTCAATCCCGGCGCATACACCGCAGCGAGCCGGGCCGGGATGTCTTTGGAGCGGAGGAGGGCGATGGCCAAGTGGGCGAAATCCCGGCAAACACCTTTGCGGTGCAGGAGCGTTTCCACCGCACCGTCCGTCCCCCGCGAGGAACCGCTCACATAACGAAGTTCATCGTGGACCCAGTTCCGGACTGCCTGTAGCAACTCTTCGCCATGCAGGCCCCCGAACTCCGCGTACGACGTCGGAAGCAGCCGGTCCGACTCGGCATAGCGGCTGGGCCGCACGTAACGGATGAGCTCCATCCGCGAGGGCTCGTCGGGGACGCCGAAACCCTCCACTGAGGCGCGATAGTCGACCGTCACCTCGCTGGGCTCAGCGAACTCCATGTAATGGAAACGCCCACCATGGTGGTCCGTCAGCTCAGTGAGCGGAACGGCTTCGCCTTCCACCGTGACAGACAGCTCTTCAGTCAACGAGTCGTAGCCTGAATTGCTGGCCACAGCGATTGCCATGGCCACCTTGGTATTCGCGACGGTCTTAAAAACGAGCTGCGCAGCAACGTTGCGTTCCATGGATCTCCGGAGGGTTGCGGCTGGACAACCCGTTAAATATCCAGGGTTGGCGCCGGCGTGTTGATAAGTCAATCGTTGTTCTACAGATTGATCTTCAGAGACAGTAGCATCCGCTGGACATTGGCGAATTCCGAACTCTGGTCAACGTACTTGGCGGCTTGGTCGAGGGTGTCAAAAGACTTCGCAGGGGCAACTACTTCGTCCGTGGCAAAGGGATGCACGGACGGCATATCGCCGAAGTAGTAGTTGCCCTTTCCTGCTGGGCCCATCACAAGGTTCCTGAGCTGGCAGGCCTGGCCATCCGATCCGGCCACGATGTTGGTGATGCCGTACGAACCGAAGAATTTGTAGCCCTGAATGACCCGGAAAACTACGTGCGGAGGAATCGTGGAATCACCGTCGGCATGGGGCAAGTCAATAGGAACGCTGTTGACTACCACGTAAGGGCGCTTGGCGGCCGGGCTGCAATCAGCCGGGCTCGCCGTGGGCAGACCGGTGGCCAGGGTTGCCAGATAACCGCCCTTGGCGTCCTTAACTACGATTTTCAGAGCGCCCGGCATCGAACCGGCGTCGGGCGTGGCCGATTGCGCGATCCAGTCGCTCGGGAGATCAAAGCTGACGGTCTTGGCCGTGTCCGAGTAGGTTTTCCACGACGACGCCGTTGGTCCCGGCGTCGCGGTACTTCCAGCGGAGGGATTTCCCGAAGCAGTGGAACCGCCCGACGGCGTGGCCGTACTGGCGCCCGACGCTGCCGGGGTTCCGGGTGCCGTGCTGGAACCAGCCGTCCACACTGGCCCGCCTGCGCCGCCCCCGGAACTGCAGCCGGCCGCGGTTGCGACGATGAGCGCACCCAGGACGGCGACTGAAATCTTCAACGGGATCCGCTTCGCTCTCATGCCCACCAGCCTAACGGGGCAGCACCGCCGACTCCCCGTCCGGGTCGGCGTTTCGCGACGACAAGCCGCCAAGAGGGTAGGGCGCCGCTTGCCCGCACCGTGGGACTAGGCTGGACGCATGTCTCCCAATCAGTTTGATGAGGACGAAAACAATGTGGCGGGAATCTCCGCGGTCGATATCGCGGACTGGCGTTTGCGTACATTCGCCTTGTACGACGAGGTACGTAAGATTGCGGTGACCGACCCCTTCCAAGCCCATGTCTACTGGCGCCAGGAAACGCGACCGCATGTTCGGAACGCATGCAGCGTCGGCATTGACTCCAGCCAGCAAGCAAGCTTTCTCGGGCCTCCGCACCGCAGACTATGATTCCCGCTATCGCCGCTACGCCACATTGTCGCCGGAAGGCGCCGGCCAGGAGATGAACGTCCAGACTGGTACCGACGGCGTGGTCCCGTTCGTGCGCCTGGGCACTTTCGATCTCGACGAGCTTGGCTCGCTGGCTGTCTGGCGCCTCCGCAGCTACGGCGGCGGCATCTTCGTACCTTTCCGCGACGCCACAGCAGGCAAACCCGGAGGGAGCTACGGCGCTGGCAGATACCTGCTGGACACCATCAAGGGCGCTTTCCACGGCCTTCGGGGATCCGGGCAACAGGAGTTCGTACTCGACTTCAATTTCGGCTACAACCCGTCCTGCGCGTACAACGAGGCCTGGGCCTGCCCGCTGGCCGGGCCGGCGAATCGCCTGGCCGCGGACATCCCGGTCGGAGAGCTTTACCTTCCGGCCTAGCTTAGAGGACGTAGGATGTCTTCATGACTTCTTCACGTTCACGTCGGATTGCCCGCGTCCGTCCGCTCTCCCCTGCCGCGCCGGACGAACAATTCTTCGTGGAGAACGACGCCGTCGACTTCGCCTCCCCCGCCGGCCGAAGCTGGAAAGTGGTGGATAGCCCCTTTCAGGGCTCGCCGGCTAATTCCAACAGCGCGGCGCGGAGCGGGTGGCACACGGGCGCGGAGGTTTCGGAGGATGCATTTGCTTTCCTGGCTCCGTCTGTCCCTGCCAACGTTTTCGGAATGGCACACAACACCGGCCAGCCCGGCCGGGACCTGCCTGCGCAGGCGTTCCACAAGGCCGCCACGAGTGTGATCGGACCGGGCGACGCCATCGAACTCGCCTCGGACGTGGGCTACGTGGACCCCGAAGCGGAACTGACCGCCGTCGTCGGCCGCAAAGTCCGAGGGCTGACGCTCGGCAACGCGCGCGAGGCCATCCTGGGCCTCACGATCGGCAATGATGTCTCGGCGCGGGACCTGCAGAAGACCGACGAACTATGGATCAGCGCCAAGAGCCAGGACACCTTCACCCCTGCCGGACCATGGATCGTGACTGACCTGAACGACAGCGATCTTTCGATCGGCATCGTGCACAATGGCCGGGAGTTGCGGACGGCCAGTTCCGCCGACCTCGGCTGGAAAGTGGACGAGATCCTGGTCTGACCTGAGCTCGTTCATGACCTTGCACCCGGGCGACCTGGTGCTCACGGGATTCCCTGCAGAATGCGCCCGGATCCAACCCGGCGACACAGTGACCTGCCGAGTCGAGGGCATCGGGGAGCTCAGCAACCCGGTCAAAGCCGCTTCTTGGGAGAAACACAGCTTGGTGTGACAGGCTTGTGACATGGAGTCCCCTGCCGCGCCCGCCGCTGACCCGCGGCAGACATTCCTCTCGAGGACAGCGGCAAGCAAGCGCCGCAAAGGTGTACTGCGCTATCCGGTGGTCCGCCAGCTCATCCGTTTCACCGGCGTCGGGATCATATGCACCGCGACGTCGCTGGCGCTTTACGCGCTGTTCCGCCCATGGATGGGCCCGCAATTTGCCAACGCCGCAGCACTGATCATCACTTCGCTCATGAACACGGCGCTCAACCGGCGGCTGACCTTCAAAATCACCGGCAACCGGAAAAGGACCCGGGACCATCTGAACGGGCTGATCGTGATCGCGGTGGCGTTGGTCATCACAGGCGGGAGCCTTGGCATACTCCATGCGTTCCGCCCCGACGCCACCCTCGAGGAGGACCTCTGGACCACCACGCTGTCCGGATTCGTCGCCACGGCCGTGCGGTTCACGATGCTGCGGCACTGGATTTTCCGCAGGGCACGCAACGCCTGATCCACCGTTGGCGTCAGCGTCGGCCGAGCCCCTGCACGCTCCCGACGGCGGCAGCCACGGCTTCCGCGGCTTCCTCCAGCTCCGCTTGAGTCACCGTCGAGTTGAAGCTGAAGCGCACGGCCGTGTGGGCTACCTCGGGCTCAATTCCCAAAGCCAGCAGCACTGGAGAGGGCGCGTCCGAGCCCGCCGCACATGCCGATCCACTGGAACACACCACGCCTAGGCGCTCAAGCTCCAGGAGGACCGACTCTCCGCTGGTGCCCGGGAAACAGAAAGACGCAACTGAGGGCAGTCGCTGCGAGGGGTGACCGGTCAGCACGGCACCATGCACGGCTTCAAGGACAGAGCCGATGAAGGCATCCCGCAGCTCCGTGACACGCGCGGCGAGTCCTGACAGCTCGGCGTGGGCCATCGTCAAGGCCGTGGCGAGTGCAACGGCACCCGCAACGTTTTCCGTTCCGGAGCGCCGGCCGCGCTCTTGGCCGCCGCCGTGAAGCAGCGGCTCGAGCTGCAGCCTTCCCTTCGCATAGAGCACCCCGCTGCCCTTTGGCGCGCCGAGTTTATGGCCCGAAATGCTGAGCGCGTCGACTCCCAGTTCCTTGACGTTTATCGGGAGCCACCCGGCGGCTTGGACGGCATCCGTGTGGAAGGGCACGCCGTGTTCCGCGGCCACCTCCGCGAGTTGCCGCACGGGCTGCACCGTTCCGATCTCGTTATTGGCATACATGATGCTGATGAGGGCCGTCTCCGGACGCAGGGCAGCCCGGAGCGCCTCAGCCGTCACTACACCGTGCCGGTCCACGGGGACCACGTCCAGTTCGAACCCATGGACGCGATGCAGGTAAAGCGCGGATTCCTCGACGGCGGGATGCTCGATGGCGCTGATGACGACGCGATTCAGGGAGGGATCCGCCGCGCGTCTCGCGAGGGCGATTCCTTTCACCGCCAGGTTGTCCGCCTCTGTACCGCCGGAAGTGAAGGTGATCTCCCCCGGCCGGCAGCCCAGTGCCTTAGCTACCGCCGCGCGGGCCGCGGACAACGCGTTCGCGGCTGCTTCGCCGAGGCTGTGATGGCTCGAGGGATTGCCGAATTCCCCCGTCAGATACGGCCACATCGCTTCGAGCACTTCCCTGCGGACGGGTGTGGTCGCCGCGGCGTCGAGGAAGATCATGGCGTCAGCCGGAAGAACCAGGGATGGGTCGGGCGTCACGTCGAGCGTCACGTCCAGGCCCAGATCCAGGGCGTTGACACTGTGCGTGAGTCCGCCGATGGAAATAACATCCACTCCCGTGGCGGCGATTTCCGTCACAGTGTTGACGTTGACGTTGCCGCTCGCCTCGACGACGGCGCGCCCCGCCACCTGCTTCACGCCTGCACGGAGCTCCTCAATCGAGAAGTTGTCCAGCATGATCGTGTCCACACCGGCCGCCAGTACGGGTTCGATCTGCTCGGCACTGTCCACTTCAACTTCGAAGTGCGTGGTGTGGCCCAGCTGGGCCTTGGCGGCTTTGAGGAGTGCGGTCAACTTGGTGGAATCGCCACCAGTCATCACCGCCAAGTGGTTGTCCTTGGCCAGAACGGCATCGGACAAGCTGTAGCGGTGGTTGGCTCCCCCGCCGCAGCGCACGGCATAGCGTTCCAGGACACGCAGCCCTGGGGTCGTTTTCCGCGTGTCCGTGATGCGTGCTTTGGTGCCGTCCACCAGTCTGACGAATTCAGCGGTCTTGGTGGCAATGGCGCTCATGCGCTGGGCAAGGTTGAGCCCCACGCGTTCGGCCAGCAACACCGAGCGGGCGCGGCCACTGACCTTGGCGAGGTGGGTTCCGGCGTCGAACGCTTCACCGTCAGCGAGCAGCAGTTCCACTTCGGTGTCCGGGTCGATGATCAGCATGGCGTCGCGGAACACCGTTCCTCCGCTGAAGACCCCCGGGACCCGGGCATTCAGCACGGCGGTGGCCCGGGCTTCAGCGGGAATGAGCAGCTGGGAGGTGATGTCGCCGCTCGGCGCGTCCTCCGCGAAAGCCCGCTCCAGAATGTCCCGGACGGGTGTTGCGGGGAGGGTCAGGCTAGTCATTGACGAGGCTCGCTTTCCGGCGGATGGTGTATCTCTGGTTTGGTTCTTCAGGCAGCAATGCGGCATCGCTGTCACTGCGGTAGTGGGCGCCCAGCGATCCCTGCCGCGCCCCCGCAGCCCGCACCAACAACTGCGCAGCCAAAAGGAGGTTGGCATCCTCGTGCACCCGCGGGTCCACAGAATCCGAAACAGCCTCAGGAAGCACGACGTCGGCCCAAGCGTTGAGTGCCTCAGCCGCCTCCTCGAGCAACCCCCCGGTCCGGAGCACCCCGGCCTTGGCAGTCATCAACCGACGAAGGGCAGCGCGGCCGAATGGCGTCAAAGAATAATCAACCGACGCGGCGAGGCGACTATCGACTGGCGGTATCCCGGCAGCGTGCGTAAAAGCGAGGCCGCCCGCGGCCGAGCTAGCACGCAGAGGGTTGCCGTCAGGCGGCCCCAAAGGCGACCCGACAGCGTCGAGAAGGAAGGCTTCGACTGCCCGCCGCCCGAACACCAACCCTTCGAGCAAGGAGTTGCTGGCCAACCGGTTGGCGCCCTGCACGCCGGTGCACGCAACTTCGCCAGCGGCGAGCAGCCCTGGCACTGAAGTGCGGCCGTGCAGATCGGTGACGACGCCGCCCATCCAATAGTGGGCAGCCGGGGCGACCGGAACGGGCTCGAGGGTCCAGTCGATGCCGGCTTCGCGAGTCCGGGCGCTGAGCGTGGGGAAACGCTTCTCAAGGAAGCCCTCTCCCTTGTTCGCTTCCACGACCCGGGCGTCAAGGAAGACGTGACCGTTGGGATGACCCAGCGCAGCCAGGTGGAGGGCGATGCTGCGGGAGACGACGTCGCGCGGTGCTAATTCGGCGTCCGGGTGGTAGTCAGGCATGAATCGCTGGCCCTGGCGTCCACCAGGATGGCGCCTTCGCCTCGCACGGCTTCGGAGATCAGGAGGGGCTCGGCACTTTCTCCGGTGTTTCCGGCGGCCGAGAGCACCATGCTGGTCGGGTGGAACTGGAAGAACTCCAGGTCCGCGAGCTCAGCTCCTGCCCGCCAGGCGAGTGCGAGACCGTCGGCCGTTGCAACCGAAGGGTTGGTGGTCTGGGCAAAGAGCTGCCCCGCTCCACCAGTGGCAAGCAACACGGCATCGCCAAATACGCTTTCGAGGCGTCCGTTCCTCAGGAATTCAACCCCTGTCACCCGCCCCTCGGACTGGATCAGAGAGGTAGCTTGCGCATGCCCCAGCACCCGGATTTTTCCGGCTGCCTGCGCGTCCAGGACCGTGCGGATGAGCGCCTTCGCGACTCCTGCGCCCGTGGCGTCACCGCCTGCGTGCAGGATCCTTGGAGCAGAGTGGGCGGCTTCGAGCCCCAAGGCGGGATCGCCGTCGTCGTCCGCGTCAAAACGGACACCGAACCGCTCCAGCCCCATGATGTCCAAGCGCGCTTCGGTGCACAGCACCCGTACGGCTTCGTCGTTGCAGTGTCCCGCCCCGGCCTTGAGGGTGTCGGCGATGTGCGCGGCAACCGTATCACCGGGAGCCGGATCATCCAGCACTGCAGAAATGCCGCCCTGGGCGAAAAAGGTGTTGCTGTCCGCGAGCGCGCCTTTGCTGAGCAGGACGACGTCGGCACCGGCTTCGGCGGCCAGCAGGCCGGAATATAGTCCGGCAATACCGCTGCCGACGACGACGAGTCGTGGCCGCGCCGGCGTACCGGGTGTGCGTTCTGCAGTCATGTGAGGCTCGATTCGACTGGTTGCTACGGGGAGATACCTAGAGCGGACGCGCGGCGAGCATGCGTTCGAGGGCGATCTTGGCGTTGTCTTTGACGGAGTCGTCCACCGTGATGCGGTTGACCACGCGGCCTTCCACCAGCTCCTCAAGGACCCAGGCAAGGTAGCCGGGGTGGATGCGGTACATCGTGGAGCAGGGGCAGATCACCGGGTCCAGGCAGAAGATGGTGTGCTGCGGGTTCTCGGCGGCAAGGCGATTCACCATGTTGATTTCGGTGCCGATCGCAAACGTGGTGGGCTCGGTCGCGGCCGCAATGGCCTTCTTGATGAAGTCTGTGGAGCCTGCACCGTCTGCTGCGTCAACAACTTCCATGGGGCATTCGGGGTGCACAATGACGTTCACGCCCGGGAATTCGGCGCGGGCCTTCTCAATCTGGCCCACGTTGAAGCGCTTGTGGACCGAGCAGAAGCCGTGCCAGAGAATGACTCGGGAATCCATCAGGGTTTGCTGGTCGTTGCCGCCGAGTTCCTTGCGCGGGTTCCACATGGGCATCTGCTCCAGCGGCACGCCAAGGGCTTTGGCGGTGTTGCGGCCCAGGTGCTGGTCTGGGAAGAAGAGCACCCGCTGGCCGCGTTCGAAGGCCCATTCGAGCACCGTCTTGGCGTTGGAGGACGTGCAGACAATGCCGCCGTTGCGCCCACAGAATGCCTTCAATGCGGCCGAGGAGTTCATGTACGTGACGGGGATGACCGGCGCACGGCCCTCGGAATCAGGAGCGTTCCCGAAGAGCTCTTCCAGCTGTTCCCAGCACTCCTCCACTGAATCCTCGTCTGCCATGTCTGCCATGGAGCAGCCAGCGGCCAGGCTCGGCAGGATGACGGCCTGGTCCTCGCTGGAGAGAATGTCCGCGGTTTCGGCCATGAAGTGCACACCACAGAAGATGATGGCCTCGGCGTCGGGCTTGGTGAGCGCCGCGTTGGCCAGCTGGAAGGAGTCACCCACGAAATCCGCATACTGGACCACTTCGTCACGCTGGTAGAAGTGGCCGAGGATGACGGCACGGTCTCCCAGTGTCGCTTTCGCGGCGCGGATACGGACATCCAACTCGGCGTCAGTGGCCAGCTTGTACTCTTCGGGCAGCTGACCTTGGCGAGGGGTGGCCTTCGGGGCGTCGTCGGAGCTTGAGGCGCCGGGACCGTAAGCAGGGACGCCGGCGAGCGCCTCAGCGAGGTCGTATTCCCACGGGCCTTGGGCCAGCGCCGGGCTGCACGTCTCGCCCTTTGCCGACGAACCGCGTTCGGCTTCCTCCCGCGTAATCAGCTGGATCGCTGTGTTGACGCTGCTCATGGTGTGCTCCTAATGTCTGGCCCGAGACCGGGTGTGCCGGTAAAGCGATAGAGGCGTGGCGGGCGGTGTTTTCCGCCCTGGAGGTATTCGCCGGTCTCTTCGATTTCCGGCGCTCCCTTGATTTGCCGGCGGAAGTTCGCCGGGTCCAACCGACGGTCCAGGACAGCCTCATAGACTTCGCGGACCTGTGCAAGGGTGAAGAACTCCCCCAGCAAGTGATAGGCGATGGACCCGTAGGCCATCTTGTTGCGCAGCCGCCACAGGGCGTAGTCCACGATCGAGTTGTGATCGAAAGCCAGTTCCGAGAGCCTGTCTGCGCGAAACCAACGCACATTTTCGGACTCGTCGGCCAAGGCGGCTTCCGTGGGCTGAACCAAAGCCCAGTAGACGATCGAGACGACCCGCTGGGCGGGCGAGCGATGCAGGCCGCCGAACGCGTAGAGCTGTTCGAGGTAGTGCGGCGTCAAGCCCGTGGTTTCGCGCAGGTTCCGCGAAGCGGCATCCTGAAGCGAATCATCGTGCTGCAGCGGGCCCCCGGGCAGCGCCCACATGTCTTTGAACGGTTCCCGAATGCGGCGGACCAACGGCAGCCACAGCGTAGGGCGGCCAGAGCTTTCACTCGGGCGGAGGGCGAATATCACGGTCGATATGGCCAACGACGGCGGCGCGAGCCTGCGCTCTGCCACATTTGCGGAGTTGGCGTACACGGCATTTACCCCGCTTCGTTGCCCTAGGAATAGTTATAGTCAATATGACTAGAACTAATGGTACGACCACCACCGAACAGTTTCCAAATGTTTCACCCTGCGTTCTCCTTGGCAGCTGCTTCAAGCAGCGGCAAAGTGCGGCCCTGGAAATGGGTGTTCAGCACGATCACCGACGACGATCTGAGCACGGTCTTGGTGGCGATGAGCGAATCCAGTACGCGCTGCAGATCAGAGTTGGACTTGCCCACCACCCTGACCATGAGGTCCGAACTGCCGGAAACCGTGTGGATCTCAATGAGTTCGGGGATGGCTGCCAAGGCTTCGACGACGGCGTCGTGCCCCAAGTCCTGATTGATAGTCAAAGAGCAGAAGGCCACCACCGGATAACCGAAGCCGGCAGGGTCCGGCTGGGGAACCCACGGAGCCACCACTCCTCGTTCAGCCATTCTGTCCAGCCGCGACTGGACCGTAGCCCGTGCGACCTTCAAGACACGGGAAGCCTCAAGAACGGACGCCCTCGGAGAGTCGGTGAAAAAACGAACAACCTTTGCATCGAGCGCATCAACGGCTACCAATTTTCCCGACCTCCACACAGAAACTGTACAAATCGATACACAATTCTCCAATTCCAGTTCACATTGCATCAATCCTCCCACAGGTGTTCTTCGCCACTTTGCTGTGTGAAGCGGTAAATTCGATAAGTCCCATCAGGACCACCTGACAATCCGTCCACAAGAAGGTAAGCACGAATGACAACGAAGTCCGCCGCTGTTCAACCCGCCATTCATTCGGAAGGCCTTGGCCACTCGATGAAGCCGCGCCAACTCACCATGATGGGTTTGGGCAGTGCCATCGGCGCAGGACTGTTCCTCGGCTCTGGCGCCGGAATCCACGCCGCCGGACCCGCAGTGCTGATCTCCTACCTGGTAGCCGGCACGCTGATCATCCTGGTGATGTGGGCGTTGGGCGAGATGGCTGCCGCCAACCCCAACAGCGGCGCCTTCTCGGTCTATGCCGAAAAGGCCATGGGTAAGACCGCCGGATCCACAGTTGGCTGGCTATGGTGGCTGCAGCTTGTGGTGGTCATCGCCGCAGAGGCACTCGGCGCGGCAGGACTCCTGTTCTCCGTTTGGCCGATCATTCCCGTGTGGGCACTGGCTTTGGTCTTCATGGTGGCCTTTACCGCGATCAACCTCGCCGGAGTCAAGAACTTCGGCGAGTTCGAATTCTGGTTCGCTATCTTGAAGGTTGCCGCCATTGTGGTGTTCCTCATCATCGGCGCGGCACTGATCTTCGGCTGGCTGCCCGGCGTGGCTTCCCCGGGCCTCGGAAACATCACCGGCAATTTCGCTCCGTCCGGCTGGGCTGGAATTGCTACAGCGCTTTTCGTAGTGATTTTCGCCTTCGGTGGCACCGAAATCGTGAGCGTGGCGGCTGCCGAGACGCAGGACCCGGTCCGCAGCGTCGGCCAAGCTATTCGCACGGTTGTATGGCGCATCTTGGTTTTCTACATCGGCTCGGTCTTCGTCATCGCGGCCGTCCTGCCGTCAGACTCCGATGGATTGAAGTCGCCCTTTGCTGGTGTCCTGAACCTTGCGGGCATCCCGGGAGCCGGTACCACCATCACCCTTGTTGCCGTGGTTGCCTTGCTTTCGGCACTCAACGCGAACCTCTACGGCGCGTCGCGTATGGTCTTCTCCTTGTCCGAACGCGGCGAAGCACCCGCCTTCCTGTCGCAGCTGCGCGGCGCGCAGGTGCCCATGGCCGCCGTCGGGGTCTCTGTTGCATTCGGCTTCATCGCCGCGGTGCTGGAATTGCTCTTTCCCGACCACGTCCTGCCAGCCCTCCTCAACCTCGTAGGCTCCACGTGCCTCGTGGTGTGGGGCACCGCCCTCGTGTCCCAGCTGATCCTCCGCCGGCGTGCGGACCGCGAGGGAACTGAACTGCCCCTGCGAATGAAGGGATTCCCCTTCTTGACGATCTTCGGGCTGGCGCTGCTTGGCCTCATCTTCGTGGTGGGCTTCTCGAACGCCGAGAGTGCCGGCCAGTTGATCGGCACGTTCCTGCTGATCGCGGGCATCGCGCTGGCTTGCTGGATCGGCGCCAAGGTCAAGTCTGCACGAAACGCCTAACCCCGCGGGAGGTGCGCAAACTGCTATGCGTTTCACGCGAGCCGCTGGCAGTTCATGGCAGTTTGACTAGCCTCAAGTAGGCGGATTGCCCACGGCACGTACAGTGACTACGGTCACGTCCATGGACTCATTTCTTCCCGCTGTGGCCGCAGCCGACGCCGCGCCCCTGGCCTCAGAACAGCTCAGGGAGCTTTACTCCCTGATGGCTGCCGTTCGATACCTGGACACCTCGGCCGTCGCCTGGCAGCGTCAGGGAATCATTCCCGGCTATGCGCCCGAACTCGGCCAGGAAGCTGCCCAGGTCGGCAGTGCCTACGCCTTGGATACCGCCCGCGATTTCGCGTTTCCGACCTACCGCGAAATGGGCGTTGCCCGGACCATGGGCGTGGACATGGTGGCGTACATGTCCACTCACAAGGCAACGTGGCACGGCGGCATGTACGATCCCCTCGCAAGCCGCCTCGCGCCCATCCAGGCAGTGGTAGCCGGCTCGGTTCTCCATGCTGTCGGCTGGGCGCACGGCCAGACACTCGGCGGAAACGACGGCGTTGCCCTCGCCTACTTCGGCGACGGCGCCTCCTCCCAAGGCGATGTCCATGAGGCCATGAACTTCGCCGCCGTGATGAAGGCTCCCGTTGTCTTCTTCATCCAGAACAACGGCTGGGCGATCTCCGTACCCACGGAGCGGCAGGTAGCTGGCGGGTCCGTAGCCGCCCGCGCCGGAGGTTACGGCATCCCGGGCGTTCAGGTAGATGGTAACGATGTGGTGGCCGTCTATGAGGCCTCGCGCGACGCGTTCGCCCATTGCCGCGCGGGAAATGGCCCCGTGGTGGTCGAAGCGAGGACGTACCGCCGCGGCCCGCACTCCACAGCCGACGATCCCGGCCGGTACCTGGAGCCTCGACGACGAGCGCATCGACGCCGGCGAGGACCCGCTGGAGCGTCTCCGCAAGCGATTGCTCGCTGACGGCGTGGCGGACGAAGCCTTCTTCGCCGCGGCCCACGAAGCTGCCCAGGCGAGGAAGAAGTGATCCGTACGGGAATCGAAGCCCTCGGTTCCCGGCCCGGCAACGAGATGTTCGAATTCGTCTTCCAGGAAACCACCCCCGCTCTTGAAAACCAGGCCGACCCGTTGGCGCGAGGAGTCCGAACATGTCTGAGAGCATCACAGCCACCATCGAAGCCGAAGGAACCGCCGAGACGCGGCAGTCCACCCGGCTTTCCATGCAGCAGGCACTCAACCGGGCGCTGGACGAGGTCCTCACCACCGATCCAAAATCCCTCGTCTTCGGTGAGGACTGCGGCCAATTGGGCGGAGTCTTCCGCATCACCGACGGACTTCAGGCCAAGCACGGCGATTCCCGCGTTTTCGACACACCGCTCGCGGAGTCCGGCATCCTGGGTATGTCCGTGGGACTGGCCATGGCCGGCTTCCACCCGATCCCGGAGGTCCAGTTCGACGGTTTCGCGTATCCCGCGATCAACCAGATCGTGTGCCAGATCGCCCGGATGAACTACCGCAGCCGGGGCAAGGTGCCGATGCCCATCACGCTGCGCGTACCCAGCTTCGGCGGCATCCGCGCGCCGGAGCACCACGGCGAAAGCCTCGAGGCACTCTTCGCACACGTTCCGGGCCTCAAGGTGGTCTCGCCGTCGGACCCGCACGACGCCTACCACCTGCTCAAGTACGCGGCTTCGCGGCCCGACCCGGTGATCTTCATGGAGCCCAAGTCCCGCTATTGGCAAAAGGGCGACGTCGACGCGTCCGACGGCGGTACCCTCACCGGCGCCCGCATTGTCCGGCCAGGGCGGCACCTGACCCTCGTGGCCTGGGGTGCGATGGTGGCCCGGTGCCTGCAGGTTGCCGAACTCGCGGCGGAAGACGGAATCGACGTCGAGGTCCTGGATTTGCGTTGGCTCAAGCCGATCGACGCCGAATCCCTGGCGAGGTCCGTCGGGAAGACGCGGCGCGCCGTCGTCGTGCACGAAGCTCCGCTGACCTCAGGACTCGGTGCCGAAGTAGCCCAACTGATCACGCAGAGCTGCTTCGATACCCTCAAGGCACCTGTGGAGCGCGTTACCGGCTTCGACGTGCCGTATCCGTCCGGCGATCTGGAGGACGAATACATTCCGAACATTGACCGCATCCTCCTGGGGATCGAACGAGTACTGGAGTATCGACGTGGCTGAAATCAGCTTCCCCCTGCCCGATCTTGGCGAAGGCCTCATCGAAGCGACCGTGCTGGACTGGCTCGTCGCGCCGGGCGACCAGGTGAACGGAACCAGCCCCTCGTGGAGCTGGAAACGAGTAAATCCGCTCTCGAGTTGCCGAGTCCGCAGGCGGGTAAAGTGATCCGTATCCACGGTGCGCCGGGCGAGACCATCAACGTCGGTGAGCCGCTGGTGGTGTTCGAGGTGCCGGACAATACTGCCGGCATCGTGGGCACGGTTCCTAAGGAAGACGCACCCAAGCGCCGGGTCCGCCTGAGCGCCGTACTTGATGAGGACTGACACCATGAGCGGCAGGCACACAGGAGAGCACCTACATACGGTGGAAGGGACGGATCCGCATATTTTCGTGGAAGTCCATGAACCCGCCGCAGGGACCGATGCCGGACTGCGCCCCATCCTGTTGCTGCATGGATTCTCGTCTTCGAGCAAGCTCAACTGGGGCGACACGGGCTGGATTTCCACCCTTCAGGCAGCCGGCCGGCGCGTCATAACCGTGGACCTTCCGGGACACGGCCGCAGCGCTTCGCCGGAGGACCTGGAACTCTCTACTCCCCCAGCCGGATTCGCGCGGACCTTCTTCAGATAGTGTCCGACGCCGGTGTACGGCCATTGCGCGACGGCGATCCTGCCAGCGGGCTCGACGTCGTCGGCTATTCCTTGGGCTCCCGGCTCGCCCTGGAGTTCGGGGCAACCCAGCCGGAATTCGTCCACCGGCTGGTGCTGGGCGGCCCGAACAAGGAAGACCCGCTGGCGTCCTTCGACCTGGCGGCGGCACAGCGCTACCTCGCGGACGGCACAGCCGTTGAGGACGAGTCCACTGCGGGCTTGCTCAAAATGGCGCAGCTCTTGCCGAGCAACGATCTCTTTGCGCTCTTGTCCCTTATCGAGGCCATCAAGGGCGAACCGTACGATCCCGCGGAAGCCGTCCCGCACATGCCGATGCTGCTCGTGGCCGGCGACAAGGACGAACGGGCTGTCACCATGCCAGAGCTCGCTGCCATCGCGGCCCACGCCGGCGGCATGGTGGAACAGCTGCTCATCCCGGGCCGGAACCACAGCAATGCCGTGACCAGCAGGCTGTTCAAGGACGCGACGGTGGCATTCCTCGGCGTCTAGGACGGCTGGCTTCTACCGAGCCAGCCGCTCCGCGTTGAGTGTCATGCGCTCCAGCACGCTGAGGGCCATGGCATATTCGTCCATTCCGATCCCCATCGAGATGTCCAGCCGGGAGTCTTCGACGAGCCGCTGGGCTTCCGTGTTTTTGGCGTGACCCAGTTCGCTCAAGCTGATCCGGTCGTGAACCATGATGATCAGTCCGCGCCCCACCAGCGCGGCCAGCTCGCTTTCGCGACGTCGCGTATCGCTGCCCCAAAAGGGGTTGAGAACACCGTCAAGATCTCCTGGGCTGAGCGGCGCGTCGGCCAGGACATTGAGGGTTTGCCACTGCATCCGGCTGAGTTTCAATCTCGCCAAGGTGCTGTCCAGATGCGCGTCCAATGCGGCATCCAGCGTTTCATCCAGTAACCGATGGGCTTGTTCACACGGCCAATCGTGGCAGCGCGGAGCGGTCCCGGCAAGAAAGGTAGGCTTGTTTCAGCGCCGGATGACGTGGAAATGAGACGAATGGGCATGCGCTTCAAGGACCGTGCGGAGGCCGGACGCCATTTGGCAGCCGTGCTGGCACAGCTCCGGGAACGGCCGGACACCATCCTGCTGGGTCTCGCCCGCGGTGGTGTCCCCGTCGCGGCGGCTGCCGCCGTCGAGCTTGACCAACCCTATGGTGCCGTCTTGGTGCGCAAACTTGGCATTCCGGGGCGCGAAGAAACAGCGTTCGGCGCCCTCGCCTGTCTCAACGGCAGGATTGTCCGTATGGTCAACCGGCCCCTCATCGAACGCATGCGTCAGCACGGAATTCTTCAGGATTCGCTCGTCGCCGTTGAGGCGCGCGAGCGGGGCGAACTCCTGCGGCGTGTGGAAACCTACCCGGCTATCAGCTTCGATCTCTCGGGCAAAACCGTAGTACTCGTTGACGACGGTCTGGCCACAGGAGCAACAATGCGGGCAGCGGTCGAGGCTGTCCGCGCAGGCGGCGCGGTGACCGTGGTGGCGGCTGTTCCGGTTTCCTCCTTGGAGGCGCAAGCCTCGATCAGCCGCGTGTGCGACGCCATGATGTGCCTGCACACGCCGGGTAGGTTCCACGCCGTGGGTGCGTTCTACGAGCATTTCGAACAGTTGACCGACGACGACGCCGTGCGGCTCCTGGAAGCGGGCGGGCGTCTAATGGCACACGCGTCCGGAGTGGGCCCGCGTATTCTCGACGCACATCCGGCCTCGCGCGCCGCTAAATCCATTTCGACGCGGGAATTCCGGTAGCGCCAGTCATTTACTGCGTCGGCATAGAGAACCTGCAGTGATGGGGTCGTTCTCGCCCGCGCGGCGCGTTCAGTCTTGCCGCTCGAGGAATTCCCGGACGCGGGCGCGGGCCGGTTCGCGGTCATAGCTGTTGACGAGGGCACCAGCCATGCGGACGGGATCGCCAAAGAAGAAATACTCGTACAGCGCCTGCGGCCGGCAAATGAAGAAATGCTGGCGTCGAAGGCAAGCTTGAAGAGGCGCACGCGCTCCGGGCCCGTCAGGGTCTTCGCCTGCAGGTAGAGCTCAATATCCGGCAATGCATCGCTGGCCACGTCGGCTTCGCCGGGCAGCGCCATCAGCCCTGACGCGGAGAATTTGCGGATGATCGCCGGGAAACGCTGGGCAACCTTGGGGTACCAGTTCCGGGCTGCATTCAGGGTGGGCCAATGCGGCAGGAATACGCCATCCGGGCTGGGAGCAGCTTGAGCCTCCGCGGCCACCATCAGGGCCTTGCCGATTTCAACCGTCTCGATCAGCTCAGCCAGATCTTCCTGGATGTGCTGGAAGCCGTCAATCCCGATCGATGCCGCGATCTCCGAGGCGAGGCCCAGGAAGAACTCGCTCTTCGCAATGGTCCGCGTCACCACTTGATGGGTCATAAGGGCGCCGGCGCCTGTCTCCGAGTAGAAGGCGTTGCACAATTCCGGATGGCCGAGCATGAAGATCCGCTCGTTGGGAACAAACACATGATCGAAAACCACGACGGCGTCCATCTCCTCGAAGCGGCTCGCGAGGGGCTCGTCGTGCGTACTTCCGCCGTTGTAAAGGGAGCTCCGGCACAGGTAGCGCATTCCCGGCGCGTCATTCGGGAGGGCGAAGGCGTAGGAGTACGGAGCGTCTTCCGGCGTCGCGCGAAGGAGGGTCGAAGGGAACACGAGGAGCTCGTCGGCGATTGGGGCGATGGTTGCGAGCATGCGCGCACCGTGGACAACGATTCCATCCTCACGCTCCTCCACTACCCTGGCCGAGAGCTGCCCGCCGAGTTGTTCGGATCCGGACACCGAGCGGTTGACTTGCGGCGGAATCAGGGTGTGCGTGGCAAGCAGATCGTTCTCGCGGCAATGTTCGTAGTATTTGCGGATGTTTTCGCCGAACATCGGATCAGCCTGGGCAAACCACTTTTCCGCAGCCGAGAGCGCCGTAAGCGCACCGTTCATGTAGTCGCCGGTCCGGCCCAGGAATCCGTGGGAGTATTCCGCCCAAGTGCGGATTGCCGCATGCCGGCGCTCGAGGTCCTCCTTGCTGCGCGGCACGAGGAACGAGGCACTCACCCGATCACCCGTGGTCGGGGATTCATAGGTGAGGGCGTCCGCATACTTCGGGTCATGCTGCATATCGAAGAGCTTCGCGTACGTGCGGGCCACGTTCCTGAAGGACGGGTGGTCAGCGATCTTTTCGGTCACCATTTCGCCGTCGATCAGGACGTGCGGGGTCATCGCGTTGAGTTTGTCCAGGTACTGCTGTCCGGTCCGGATTCCCATGGTTGCCTCCAATGATGGTTGAGCTGAAACGGCATTATTGTGACGAATGCGGCATTCCGGGCGCCGCGGGCAACTACAGAAGGTCCTCCATTCCCAATTGGCTTTCCGGAATGGTGGTGAAGGAACTGTTGGCGAAGGCAAGCGCGTCGCCATTGCGGTAATTGAAGTCCACCACTTCGCCCAGATAAAGGGTGTGGTCTCCGCCGTCGTAGGCGGCCCACGGCTTGCATTCGAAATAGGCGAGCACATTCGAGAGCCGGGGTGCCGTGCCGCCTTCGACCCACAGGGGTTCCGGCCCTGGCCGCCCCGCGAAGTGCAAGGCGAGCTGTTGTTGCTCAGCCCCCAGGATGTTGACGCTGAAGGGCCGCCCGGGGAGCTCGTCGTGGGCTTTCGTCGTGCGGGCGATGCTCACGAGTACCAGCGGGGGCTCCATGGACACCGAGGTGAAGGAATTGACGGTGATGCCATGACGTTTGCTGGTTCCACCTACTCCAGGGGCACCGTCGAACGTCACAATGGCGACGCCCGTGGCAAACCGGCCGAGGCTACCGCGGAAATGATGTGCCCGCGGCCGCGTGGTGCGGCTCAAGGGGCCCGGTTCCCCATTGTGGCTGGACTTGGCAATCATCATTGGTTCCCGGCTGGAGATTGTTCCATATGCGAACCTGTTCTATATTTGAACAAGAAATTCTCATACAGAACCCTAGTCTCTTGCTTCTCACAGCACAAGACAAGAGGGCCGTCCGTGTGAGGACCCCAACATAGGATGGAGCGCATGATGTCTCCCAGCGCCGCGAACAATCTGCAGGAAACGACGGCGACCGTCTCGCCGTCGCAGACCCTCTCCCGCGGAATCCAGGCCTTGGAAATCCTGGCCGCCGCCGAGCGCTCCCTCACCATTGCAGAACTCGCCGGCGCCCTCGGCGTTCATCGCTCGGTGGCGTACCGGATCCTGCGCACCCTTGAGGACCATTCACTACTGGTGCGCGACGACGCCGGCCGCGTCCAGCCGGGCCCGGGCCTGGCGGTGCTGGCGCGAGGCGTCTCCCGCGATCTTCAGACGGCCGCGCTCCCCGAACTCACCCAGCTCGCAAACACCCTGATTATGACGGCCTTCGTGGCGGTCTGGGACCATCAGGACTGCGTCACATTGGTCACAGTGGAGCCGCGCCATTCGGCTGCGACTTTGGCCCAGCACCCGGGTACCCGCCACCCCGTCAACACCGGAGCGCCGGGTATCGCCATCCAGTCCACCATGAGCGAGGAAGAATGGGCCGCCCGCGCCCCCGGGTTGCCCTATCGGCCCGAAGCCGCGGAAGCACGCAGGCTCGGCTACGCCGCAAGCCACGACGAGGTCATCGCGGGACTGTCATCCTTAGCTGCCCCCATCCAGGTTTCCAGGCGGACGGCCCGCCGCGATCGCCGTCGTCTACATTCGCCGCGAACAGGACCAGGCAGCAGTCGGGGAGGCACTGGCCGCGAGTGCGGCGCGCATAGAGTCCCAGCTGGCGTAAGGACGGGGAGGTCAACCACCCTACGGTCGGGTGCTTGGCTTACGCCGGTTGGGTGCTTGGCCTCTGCCGAAGTATGAATCGCGCAACGATGCCGAGCACCAGGAGCGCGCCGGACGCTGCGGAGGACACCACAAAGGCAGCGGCTGGCCCCTGCGTTTGCGCCAGTTGGCCTGCAAAGTAGGCACCCAAAGCCGTACCCGCCACAATCCCGCTCGCCAAGGCCGTCATGACGGTGGCCATGCGGCCCGCCGGCGCCACCACTCCCCCGATACTGAAGACCGTCACCATGACGGGTCCCACAGGAATACCGAGCACCAGCAGGACTATGACCATGGGCCAGAGTCCGGCCGGCAGGAACAGCAAAAGGGAGAAAGCAGTCATCGCCCCCGCGGCAGCAACCCATCGGCTGGCCAGCCCGAAACGCTGTGGCCAGTAGGCGACCGAGAGGGCCGCGACAGCAGAACTCAGGCCCATGACGGAATACATCAGTCCGGCGATTTCCGCGGTCGCGAACTGGGCCGAAAAAGCGCTCAATGCATTCTGCGTGGCACCGAAGAACGTTCCCATGCAGACCATGGCCAACACGGGAATTGCCACCTTCACCAGTGAGCGAACGCTTGATTTCCGGCCCGCAGGACCGCTCCCGACGCCGGCCTGCGCCTTGCGCTTTGCCGGCACCACCGCCAACTGAGAAGGGTGGACGGCGAAAGCGGGCACCAAGGTGGCAGTGAGGACGGCAGCCAATCCCAGTGGTAGCCACGGTGCTACGAGGCTGGCCAGAATGCCGACCAGCGCCGGCCCCAGGACGAACGTGACCTCGTCAGCGGTTCCTTCGTAGGACAAGGCCGTGTCAAGGTCTGCTCGATTGGCTGCAACGCTGCCGGAACCAGCAGTTTTACCGCTGGCTCCGGAGCTCGGGTTCCGTGGGCTCGGGTTGCTTGTGCTCAGGTTGCGCGTGGTCAGGTTGCGCGTGGTCAGGGCCATCCACCTGACGCGGGCCATGGGACCCACCTGCGGGCAGCTCGCTCCGGACAGGAAGGCGGTCACCAGAATAGCGAGAGCGTCCGTAGGGACAGTGAAGTCGGGCGTCAGGTATGCGGCGAACAGGAGTGCAACAACCGTGGCGGCGTTGACGGCCGCGGCGACCAGCAGGACCGGGCGCTGGCCTACCCTGTCAGCCAGCGAACCGAGCACGGGCGCACCCAGTGCCGATCCGATGCCGACAGCTCCAGCTGCCAAGCCGCCAATGGCGTAAGAGTGGCTGACCGCCGTGACAAGGGTCAGCGTGCCAACGGTCAGCATGGCGAGGGGCAGCCTTGCGAAGAGCCCCAGCGGCAGGAAGCTTCGGCCGGCGAGTTCGGGCAGGCGCGCGAAGCGGCCGGGCAAACGCGAGCGGCGCGGCGCGGCCGGAGAACTAGCCGGCATCGCGGCCGCATCGCGGGATTTCACGCCGGGAGCTTCGGTGCCGGCTTCCTCAAGCTGAGGAGCCGGAGATGAAGGGTCAGAATGGAGCGCGGTGTCGGCCGCAGAGTTCCGTGGGGAGGAGTTCATGATTCCGGGTTCGCTGAAAGATGCGCATCGTCCCTCCTCCCGATGCGCGCGACCCGGTGTAACCCTTCAAGTCTAGCGGATGTCCTGCTGGACCGCCTCTGATTCGAGTGGCCTGCCCCTATGCAGCTGCGGCGTCCACGATTCGCACGGTGGAGCCGGTTCGGGTTTTGATTACCTGCAACTGGCTGCTGATCCTCTGCTTCATTTCCGCAACGTGGCTGACGAGCCCGACCACCCTGCCGCCGTCGCGCAGTCCCTCCAGCGCGTCCATGACTTGTTCAAGGGACTGCTCATCGAGGCTACCGAAGCCTTCGTCAACGAACAGGGTTTCGATGTCCACACCTCCCGCCTCCTGCTGCACCACGTCGGCGAGTCCCAGGGCCAAAGCCAGCGAAGCCATGAAGGATTCGCCTCCGGACAGTGTGGCGGTATCCCGCCGCTGGCCCGTCCACTCGTCCACGACCTCGAGACCCAGCCCGGATTTCGCGCCCCGGGCTGCCTTGGCGTCCGTGTGTTGAAGCGTGTAACGGCCATCGCTCATGGCGACAAGGCGCTCCGAGGCTGCAGCCGCGACCTGTTCGAGCCGGGCCGCAAGGACATAGCTGTTGAGGCTCATTTTGTAGCCGTTCTCGCCGGACCCCCGGGCGGTTTCGGCCAGCTCGCCGAGTACCCGGGCGCGTTCCCGGGGTTCCCGACCGGATGCCGCCGCTTCTTCGTACTGCGAGCGAATCGCTGTCAGGCTGGTCACCGTCCGGGCGGCGAGTCCCGCAGCAAGCGCCGCAGTGCGTGACATTTCATCCGCCTGCCCGGCCTCCTGTTCAAGTGCGGCGAGTTCGACGGCGGCCAAGGGCACCTCGCCCAGCCGTGCTTCCTTTGCAGCGAGCACAAGATCCTCGGACTCGAAAAGCTCGGCAAGACGGGCGTTCTCGGTCTCGGCGGCCCTGATGCCTTCATCCAGCCGGGCGAGGTGCTGCTCGTCCAGGATTTCGTTCCGAGCAGCCTCAGCCGTGGCGAATCCATTTGCCGCCAGGCCTCGTTCCAAGGCGCTGGACGCTTCGTCGAAGGCCTCCCGGGACCTTTCCAACTGGACACCTGCATTGACGGCGGACTGCAGGAGCTCACGCTGTCCGGTCAATGCCTCGATCCTGCCCCGAATTGTGCCGAATCCATCCCTCAGCCCGGAAAGGAGGGTCTCCAGGATTCGCGCTGTTCGTTCAGCAGGGCCATGGCGGACTCAGCCTGCGCCGTTGCCGTGTCCTCCTGAAGTTGCTCTTCTTCCAAGCGGGCAATGCCCTCCAGCACGCGGGCAAGATCCGTCTTGACCCGCTTGAGTCCGTCCACGGCGGAGCGCGCCGAGACCAGGGCAGCCTTGGCCGCGGTGTCCGCCAAGGCGGCTTCCTTTGGATCGAGATCCCCGCCTTGGGCGGCCAGCACGGCGACCTCCTGCTCGGCCGACGACAGTTCAGCTGCGGCCTGCAGAAGTTCATGCTCGCTTTCGTCGTAGCGTTCGTGAGCGGATTGCTCTTCTTCGGCGAGAGCGAGGGCCGTCACTCCGGCAGGCGCCGGCGTGGGGTGCTCAGCACTTCCGCAGACAGGGCATGGGTCGCCATCCCGTAGCTTCGCGGCCAACTCGGCGGCTGCGTTGGCGAGCCGGGATTCGCGCAGGTCCAACCAGAGTTGGCGGAGATCTTGGGAGAGCGCGCGGGCAAATGCGTGCCGCTTCACCGCCGCAGAGAGGGAATCCACGGCAGTTTTGTAGCGGGCCACGGTCTCGCGGGTGATTTGCGCCGTTGCAGCTTCGCGTTCCCTGAGCGGCAGTTCCACAGCTGCCGCCTCCAACGGGTCCAGATCGTTTTCCAACCCGGAAGCTTCCGCCCGAAGCCCGGCCAAGGCGATGGAGGTCTCTTCCTTTGCCGCGGCCCGCTTTCCCGCGGAAACGCCGAACGCGGCAAGCCTGGCGGCGATGTCTTCAAGCTTCTGTTCGTCCGCAGCCCGGGCTTCGAGGATGGCCATGGTTTCCTGGATCCCGGCCAGGGCCGAGGCGGGATCTTCTGCGTCCAGGGATGCCGCGAGAAGCCTCGCCGTTGCCGACTCGGCCTTTGATGCTGCAGAGCCCAGCGCCTTCGAGGTACGTTCTACGGCGTCAAGCTGTCCGCCGAGGACGGCAGCCTTCCGGTGGCGTCCAAGACGGTCACGATATTCCTGGACTTCTGCCGCACGGGCGGTAAGCGTTTCGCGTCGGCGCTTTGCGGCGTCGAGCTTCGCATGCCGTTGAACCTGTTCCCGTGAGGAGTGGAGCTTGTCCGCGAGCCGAAGCCGGACGGCTTCGGCAGAGACTGCCGCTTGCTGCCGCCCTAGCGATTCTGCCTGTGCCTGGGACTCGAGGAGTTCCAAGCGCAGTTCCGGCGAACCGACGCCGGGGTCATGGTCCTCCGACTCCTTGGACTCTTCGATGCCCAGTTGCGCATACTCCGCCTCCGCGCGCTGCATGATTAGCTGAAGACGGTTCTGGTTGTCCTCGACCTTTGCGCGCGCGGCATGCGCCTGGAGTGTCAACTGCTGTTCGATGGCTTCAAAACGCTGGGTGCCGAAGAGCTTCTGCAACAGGTCCAGCCGGTCAGAAGCCTTGGACCTCAGGAAGGCAGCGAAGTCTCCTTGCGGAAGCATGACCACCCTGGCGAACTGCTCGCGGTCCATTCCGAGGACGTCACCGATTTCCGCGCCGGCCTCGTCATTGCGGGAAGTCTTTTCTTCCCACAAACCATTAACCCGTTCGCGCAGGAGGGTTTTGGCCTGCTGGGTGGTGAAGCCGTTACGCCCGCGGGCACTGGGCCTGTCCCATGCCGGAGAGCGAGTGACCTCGAAGCGCCTGCCGCGCGCAGAGAATTCGCACGAAACACGAGGCTCCGCAGCCGGTTCCGCGTGGTCGCTCCGCAAGCGTTTGCCGTCCTGCCGGGCACCCGGTACCGAGCCGTACAACGCGAAGCAGATAGCGTCGAGCACGCTCGTCTTACCCGCGCCAGTAGCACCGTTCAGGAGGAACAACCCTTGGGCGCCCAGCTGGTCGAAATCAATCGACTGCTGCCCGGCAAACGGCCCGAATGCCTCGATCTCAAGGCGGTGGATTCTCACAGCTCTGCTCCTGCCAGCCGGACCTCTTCCAAGGCATCACGAAGAGCGGAAAGTTCAGTTTCGTCAGCAGGCCGCCCGCGCACGTGGTCTAGGAAGCCGCAGCAAACGCCGAGATCGTCTTCCGCTTCGGCAAGCCTGCTGCTGTAGCTGGCCTTGACTTTTCCTGCGGCGTCTTCGGGATCGAAGCCCAGCACCAGGGTGTCCGGGAACCGCGTCCGCAGCTGTTCCATGGCCTGCGCCGGGCGCGCGGAGTCCGTCAGGGTTACCTGCAGTATGCCGACTCTGCCCAGCGGTACTCCTCAAGTTCCAGCAACTCGGCAAGCTTCCCCCTGAGGATCGCGAGTTCCCGCGGTGCTTTCCACAGGATTTCCTCGACGTTCCCGACGCCGTCGGCGCCGACGTCGATCAACCATGCACCCTTCCGATGCCTCGCTTCGGAGAACGAGTAGGCCAGCGGGGAACCCGAATAGCGAACGTGCTCCGAGAGTTCCTGGCTGCCCGTGAAGGTGACCCAAAGCCGTGTAGCCAAATCCATCGAAGAGATCCAGGGCACCGCTCCCAAGCCCCCGATGCTCAGATCGCGTTCGCTGTCCGAAGTGATGCCGCCACTCGCGAAGGTATGTGCCAGCACCACCGAATGCACCGGTCCCGATTCGCTCCGCCGCGCGATGTCCTCACGTATGAGCTGCACCGCGGCCCGGGTGACATCGAAATGGCTCGCCGTTTGAACGCCGAGCCGTTCCGCGACAAGCCTCGGTTCAAGATACGGAATACCGTAGACCGCAAGCACCGGGGCGTCCGGTTTGGCAGACCCGGCGCCGTTGCCATCCAGCCCGAACAGGACCGGGGAATCAAGATCCTCCACGCGGGTCCTCAGATGAACCCCTCCCCGCTCCAGCAAACGGGACGCGAAACCGAGGCGGATGGCGGAATCGTGATTGCCGCTGGTCAGTACCACTTTGGCGCCCGCGTCCGTGATCCGCACCAAGGCATCGTCCAGAAGCTTCACGACATCCAGGCCAGGAAGCGCGCGGTCGTAGACATCGCCGGCAATCAGCACGACGTCCACCGACTGTTCACGGATAACCGACAACAATTGTTCGATGAAGTTGCGCTGGGCGTCGAGCATCCCGACGCCGTGGAAGGAACGTCCGAGGTGCCAATCCGAAGTGTGAAGAAGCCTCATGTTTTTCACGCTAACCGGAGGCTCCGACATTATTGGCGCGGCGCGGCGGCACCGGCAATATCAGGGCCTTCCAGGCGGTAATTTTCGGTCTCAGCCCCGTTTACCGTCGAAGAAGTCACGCGCCGGGTCTGCCTCCGGCTTCGCAGCCGGCGCGACGTCGGGCTGCGCTTCGGCGGGTGCAGCAGCTGGTACGGCAGCGTCGTCGGCGCGTTCAGCAACAGGTGCGCCTTCAGTAACACGGGCGTCAGTGTCGCCGTCGGATGCTGCATCCCATTCCTCGTCGTGAGCGGGCTCTTCGATCTCAGCGACGGCTGCCGGAGCAGATTCACCAAAGCCGCGGAAGATGAGGCCCGCGATCGCTGCGCCTACCAACGGGGCAACCCAGAAGAGCCAGAGCTGCTCCAGTGCCCAGCTCGAGCTGAAAATCGCGGACGCGGTTGCACGTGCGGGGTTGAAGGCGAGGTTGCCGGTGGATTGCCCCAACTGCAGCAACACTGCGAAGGTCAGGCCGACGGCGAACGGCGCGGCGGCTTTGCCGGGATTGCGGCGGGCGGTGACGCCCAAGAAGACCCCTACCAAGATTGCGGCGCCGATGACCTCTATAAGCATCACGCCAGTGATAGGGACCTGGAAACTGGAATGCGTTCCGAACCCCGAGGTTGCGGTGTCAAATACGGTGCGGCTGTCCGTGATCCCAGGCACCGTCCGCACAACGGCGAAGAGCGCCAAGGCACCCAACAGGCCGCCCACAATCTGGGCCCCAATGTACGCAGCGCCGTCCACGAGCTTGATGCGGCCGGCAACCATGTGGCCAACCGTGATTGCGGGGTTGAAGTGCCCGCCGGACAGGTAGCCGAAGGCGAGCATTGCAGCCGCCACAGCCAGGCCACTGGCGAGTGATCCCGGCATGGGAACCGCCTGGGGGTTAATGAAAATAAGCACGCCCAAGCCAATAACCACAAGGAACAGCGTCCCCAGAGCTTCAGCGAACGCCCGGGCAAGAAGCCGGGTACCGCGGGAGGAGGGACCGGACACAGCTGTGGTCATGTCGAATGATTCCTTAGTTCGAAGTTCGGTTGGCCTTTGGCGGAGCGCATTCTCCAAGCACGGCGGCAGGCGGCCATGCAATGGACCAAGCGCTTGCCCTGCAGCATCCTGTCAGCCGAGTCTGGACGCTTCCTGAATCCGAGCCTAGTCGCCCAACGCGATCGCGGCGACCGCAGCGCAGCCGAGGGCAACAATGGACAGTGCGCTTACCAGCATCAAAACGGCCGACGCTTCTTCCACTCCGTGGTGGAGCTGCCGGGACCGCGTCCAGACAACGCAGCCCAGGACGATCGTCGCTGCGGCGGCCGTCAGGGCACAGATTCCCTGGTAGTCGAGCCCCGGTATTCCGGTGGAAATCTGCCCTGCGCCGGCCTTGGCAGACAGCCACCTGCGCCAAAGAAACAGATCCACTACCAAGAGCGAAATCAGCGTCCGGCGCCACGCGAGGGTTGTGCGCTCCGGCTGTAGCCCCGGGTCCCTTGCTTCACCGTTCAACGCGCCACCAGGATCAATACCGCAAAGGTGAAGGCCGCCGCGGCCACCACGATGGTCATGAGCAGCATGACCCGCGAGAAGGGCAGGGCCCTGGTCATTGCGCATGGCCGCTTCCATCTGCGCCCACCTGCGGTAGGCAAGCGTCGCGAGGCCCGCGCCAATGATGGAAAGCACGACGCACAGGACAATACGCACGGGTTGCGGCGCGATGTTCGGAGCCAGCTGATCTATCGCAACAGCACCTGCCAGGAGGGCCAGCGCAGTACGGATCCAGGCAAGGAAAGTGCGCTCGTTTGCGAGGGAGAATCTGTAGTCCGGGGTCTTTCCGGATTTCCGCCACGCCGGTTCACGCATTGTTGCCTCCTGGTTCAGGTGCCACCGTATCAGTGGGCATGTGAAGTCCCGGAAGCAGCCGCGGTAAATTACCACTATGAGCGCTGAACCTTCCCCCTCCGCCGTGCCAACCTTCGAATCCAGGGTCCACGGTTGCCTGCTCGGAGGCGCCTTGGGCGATTCGCTCGGCTACGCGGTTGAATTCGACAGCATCAACGCCATCCGATCGCGCTACGGCACCGCGGGCCTCACCTCTTTTGGGCAGCTCGACGGCGGCAGTCACTTTTCGGACGACACCCAGATGACGCTGTACACCGTGGACGGGCTCGTAGAGGCCCTCGAATGGGCCAACGACGGCGTGGCCGCGGATGAAACGGCGTGCCTTTGGCTGGCCTACCTCCGCTGGCTCGCCACCCAGGGGGTCCCGTTGCCGGCGTCGGCTCCGGTTCCTCAACCGCGCTGGATTGACGGCCAGGACGTCCTCCGGCACCGCAGGGATCCCGGCTCTGCCTGCCTCAGCGGGCTTGCCACCGGAGACATGGGAACTGTCGCCCGTCCGGTCAATCCCGATTCGAAGGGTTGCGGCACCGTGATGCGGTCAGCGCCCTTTGGCCTTGTCCCGCACATCCCGGAAGCCGCGGTCTACAGGTTGAGCGCTGCTGCGGCCTCCTTGACCCACGGTCACCCTTCGGCCCGGCAGAGCGCCGCTGCCTTCAGCCTCCTCGTACACAAGTTGGCTACGGGCTCGGATGTGCGGACTGCGGCTGAGCACGCCTTGAGTGTTGTGGAGGCATTGCCGGATCCTGCCCCGGAACTCTTGGAGCGCCTACGCCAGGCGCTAATATTGTCCGCAACCGGCACCCTGCTCAACCCGGAGGAACTCACCGCGCAGCTGGGCGAGGGATGGGTCGCGGAGGAGGCACTCGCCGTCGGGCTCTATTCAGTGTTGGCAACCGAAGCTACGGCCGATGTGCAGCTCGATCCGGCCGCCCATTTCCGGAGGGCGATCGGCGTGGCGCTGAACCATAGCGGTGACAGCGACTCCACGGCCTCCATCGCGGGAAACATCCTGGGGGCACTCCATGGCGAGGCTGCCCTTCCTGCGGACTGGCTCGAGGCCCTTGAGGCTCCGGACGTCATCCGCGGGATGGCGCAACGGCTGATCGCCGTCACTGTCGGCTAGTAGCACTCAGCGGCGGCGAAGCGCGATGTTGTTGCAGGCTTCGCAGACATCTTCGGGGATCAGGCCATGCTTCTGCAGGAAACCGAAAATGGTGCAGCCCAGGCAGAACCCCGCAAAAGATTCGAGGGATGCCGCCACAATCAGCAGCGCGAGCAGGATCCACGCTCCCAAAGCGAAATCGGCGAAGAAGAGAATTGCAGCCGCCGTGCTGAGCACTGCACCGATTCCCTGGGCGAAACGCTTGGGCGGTCCCGGGACGAGCTTGGCTGGACCGATCCGGGGAGCCAGGACTTTGACGGACAGCAGGGCAAACGGCGAGATTCTCGGCCCGAACAGCACCCGCAACCAGAAACCGGCCGCGATCAGTACAAGTCCCCAGCCGAAGCCACTCACGAGGGTGGCTACCGCCGCCAGCACCACCAGGCCGGCCGTGATTCTCGCCGCATACTCATTAACAGGATTGGGAAAAGCGAAGACTGCCCGCCATCCGGACACGGCTGACGGCTGGGTTCCGGCGGCGGAACGCGCGATGTCGATCTGATTGCCCTGTGTCATGGCTCAAGGCTAGGAGCGCACGGAGGGAACTGGAAGTTTTGTTGCTTCGTGTGAATTGTGGGCCGGATTCCTAGCTGCCGCCAACCATTTGCAGGAACTCCCCTTCGGACAGCACCTCGATCTGTTGGCCGCGGCTATGCAGTTCCAATACCCGCTTTGCCTTGCCCGTGAGCCGGCCGTTCCGGAGATCCCCGGCCACGAACCCGTCGCCCACCACGAGGACCGTGGTCCTCCCGGTCACCCGGCTCTCTGGACGCGCGCCCATTTCCGCCGCCCGCTGTTTCGCTTCCGGCCGGGCAATCGCAAGCTCACCGGTGAAGACGACGGTCTGTCCGAACAGTGGGTGGCCAGGTTCCGCGGCGGGGTTGGGCACGGGATTGCTGCCCTCCTCGGGCCAGTTGTTCCAGGCCCGCCCAAGGACGCCGTCGCCGATCCCGACGCCGGGCCGCCCCGCAGGCGCTCCGTCCCGCACTGCGCCGACGGATGCGAGCGCCGCGATCGTTTGCTTCGAGAAGGTTTCTCCGGGCCGGAAGCCCTGCTGTTTGGGCAACGCCAGGCCGAGTGACAAATAGAGCTCAGCAATACTATTGGCGTTGTTCCTGCGGGCGATATCCACCAGGATCCCTGCGCAGGCCCGGGCGTCCTCGGCGGCATCGTGATGGTTGATGAGGGGCACGCCGGCTTCCTGCGCCGCGTAGGGCAAGGAATTGGAGACCAAGGAATAGCAGCGCCTGGACAACATCACAGTGCACACGTATTCATAGGCGGGCCCGGGCAACCCGGAAACCTCAAGCCCGGAGCGGATGACCCCGAGATCGAAAGCTGCATTGTGGGCTGCCAAAATATCCCCGCCGATGAAAGCGCCGATTTCAGGGAACAGTTCGCCAAAGCGGGGAGCATCGGCGACGTCTTGGGCCCGGATGCCGTGGATACGCGTGTTGTGGTACTCGAAGTGGTCGTGGTTTTCCGGCGGCCGCATGCGCCAGGAAGCTTCTTCCACCACGACGCCGCCGCGGACCTTGCTTAAGCCAACCGAACACGGCGAACCCCTGAAGCCGTTCGCAGTTTCAAAGTCGATCGCTGTAAAGTCCAATGCCACTGGTCAAGGTTACAGGCGTTTGACGGACGGTCTCAGACTTCACTCGCCGTCTCTTGCAATTTGACGAGGGCGTTCTTGGTTGTCCTTTGGGTGAGGACATGAATGACTGCCCCGACCCCGGCCCCCGCAAGGGCAAACAGGATTACGCCGGGCAAGGAATCCTCCAGATTGGTCGCGTCCTTGGGGGCGGGCTTGCCGGTTGACTTGCTCCAGATGGACTCCAAGGCCTTGTTCGCCGCAATTCCGGCACCCATTCCCGCCAACGTACCCAGCAGCTTGATCAGGACATTCATCTCGTTCCCCTTTTGCTCTAGGCTGATTTAGCATCTGGATAATAAGCATACTTAGATGCTCCGCGCCGGCCGCTCACCGCAAGCTCCCCAATGCCCGCGCGGACGTCTTCACCGGCAAGTTTTTCTCCAGTTCGCTGGTCGTGTTCGCCATCATCGCTGCCACCGCGGCCGTGTGCGCGGCGTCTTGCTCCTCTTCAGGCAGGTACGTGAAGGCAACGTCCGCTCCTTCCCGGGCATAGGCAATCGCCACAACGTTGATTTCATGACTGAGGGACGGGCTGCGCCTCTAGCCTTTCCCCCGAGCGCTCGGTATCGTGTGGCGCACCGGGCGAGCGAGGGTTGGATTGGCGCCCGGGACGACGATCCGGCCGGCATCGACGCCGGCCGGCAGTCCGGCCCCTATCACGGCGAAGGAGATTCTTTGTGAGCGATAGCACTCGAGCGCGATCCGGCCAGGGAGCCGTCGAACTGATGCTGGTCCGTCACGGTGAGAGCTTGGGAAATGTGGCCGCCTCGGCTGCCACATTGTCCGGAGCGGAGGTCATTGACGTCCCGGCGCGGGATGCCGACATTGATCTTTCCCGGATCGGTCACGAGCAGGCCGCCGCGTTAGGCAGTTCATTCACCAAGCTCCCGCCTTCGGAGCGCCCGGACATCGTCTGGTGCTCCCCGTACGCCCGGGCGCGTCGTACTGCGGAAATCATCGTCGCGGCCGCTGGCTGGACGGTCCCGGTCCTCGCGGACGAGCGGCTCAGGGACCGCGAGCTTGGCATCCTGGACATGCTTACCGCCGAGGGTGTTGAACTCAGGCTGCCGGAGGAGGCGCACCGTCGCCGATGGTTGGGAAAGTTCTACTACAGGCCGCCCGGTGGTGAGTCGTGGACCGACGTCGCACTGAGGCTGCGGAGCTTTCGCTCCGACGTCGAACAGCTCTCCAGAGGGGAGCGGGTACTCGTGGTCAGCCATGATGCCGTTATCCTGCTGTTCCGGTACCTTCTGGACGGCCTCTCCGAACAAGGGCTCCTCGATATCGCAGCCACCACCACGATTCTGAACGCTTCCCTCACACGGTATGTCCGCGCCGAAGGTCTCGGTCCCTGGACCCTTGAGAGCTTCAACGTCGCAGACCATCTTATGGAGCACGGGGTGACCCTCACTGAACACGGAAGCGATGCCGATGTCCATCCGCGATGACCTTCCACCCATCCCGGTGACCCCGACCCTGTTGCGGAGTTGGCCACTGCCGGCAACCGGCTCCGGCAAGCTCCAACGCGGGTCCGTTCTCGTCATCGGCGCGGCCCGGAAGACGCCGGGTGCCGCTCTTCTCGCCGGCACCGCTGCGCTCCGTGCGGGCGCCGGCCGCCTGACGCTTGCCGTTGCCGAATCAACGGCCGTAGCCTTGGCAGTCGCCATGCCTGAGGCCGGCGTGATCGGCCTGCCCGAAACGCCCGCCGGCTCGGTCCGCTCGACAGGACTTGAGGCGTTGGAAGCGGAACTGGAGGCAGCCGACGCCGTACTCATCGGGCCAGGCCTGGATAACCCCGAAGAGACGGCACAGTTACTGCGATACCTTGCGGCCAGGGAGCGGCTTCCCGAAAACCAGTCAATCATTTTGGACGCCTATGCCCTGGGCGTCCTTCAGCAGCTTTTGCCTCATATCGAGCCTTGGGCCGGCCGCCTCATCCTCACTCCCAACCGGGTCGAACTGGGGCGGCTCCTCGGTCGCGATCCCGCAGAACTACGCGAGGACGTCGCGGAAGTTTCCGATACCTACCATGCGGTGGTCAGCTGTCAGGGCATCGTTGCCCGGCCCCGCGACGCAGACCCAGGGGAAACCGATTCGACCGCCTGCTGGGAGATCACCACCGGTTCCGGCGGGCTGGGAACTTCCGGCAGCGGCGACGTCCTTGCCGGCACCATCGCCGGACTCCGGGCCCGCGGAACAACGGACGTGCAGGCGGCCTGCTGGGGATCGCACCTGCATGCCGCAGCCGGGGACCGGCTGGCCAGCCGGAAAGGAAGCCCCGGCTACCTCGCCAGGGAACTTGCCGACGAACTACCACCCCTCATGATGGAACTGGGCACATCATAGAACGGGACCATGGACCAAATCGAAGCACTCTTAGTAGAGGCCTTGGCGGGTAGCCTGTGCGGATTTTCTGATGACCACCAGCCCGAACGCAATCTTGTATTCCGCGATCGACGGATGGCGCGTGTTGGAGGACGAGCTGCTGGCGGTCGAGTCCTCTCGCGACCTTGACCGGATGCAGATCCTGATGGATCTTTCCGGACTCGGCATCAGCGATTATTCCCGGCGAAAGGATCAACGCCGCCGTGGTCGACTACCTGGAAACAGGGCTCAAAGCCGGCATGGTCCTCCAGGACCCGGCGGACCCGAGCCTGAAACAATCCGGGTCCTCCGGCATTAGGCAGCGCTGAACTGCTAGTCGCTCGGCGCCAAGTCGGTGGTCAGGCCGCGGTCGTCTCCCCCGGCATCGTCCTGGTCTTCTGCCGGGCCGCTCGGTCCGTCGGCCTCGCCGCCGGAGACATTCCCGAAGTCGGCAGGCCTTTCGTCCGGTTGGTGCAGCGGCCGATCCTCGGAAGGGCCGCCCGACTCCTTGGGGACCGGGTCGGTCCTGTCCTGCACGCCGTCGTGGACGGGTTCCTCCGGATTGCTCGTCGGCTCAACGCCCATGTCCGTTCCTTCCTCAACCGGCCCCTGCGGCCGGAGAATCAGCTTCCAGTTTCTTCGGGGTGCTTCCGGGCGCGCTCTTCATCGGGGTTTTCGTGGCTTTCGGCCGGGATGAAGTCCGGGTCCAGCTTGCTCCCCACGGTTGCGGCCGGGAGGTCCATGCCACGCTCTTCGCCGGGTTCCCCAGCCCCCTTCCTGTCGTCCCCCGTTTCGTCCCGCTTTGGCACATGCTCTTCGCTCATACGCCCAAGGTAGCGGCGCGGGAGAAGACTGTCGAGGCCTAGCCCGGTCGCCTCGCGTGAGTCCGGGCCCGTAACTCCCGGGGGCCGGCGGGGTAACCGCCGCGGCGGCTCGCCACGATGATCGCGAGGGCTGCCGCCGTCGGGACAGCTGCGGCCAGTGGCACCAGCTCGGCTCCGGCGGTGGTCAGGGCCAGCGCACCGTACCCTGCCCCTAAAGCGATGCCGAGCTGAATGGTGACAACCGTGAGGCCGTTGGCTGCGTCTTTATGTTCTCCACCGGCGCGGAGGATCGCGGCCTGGTTGTAAATGCCGATCGCTCCAAATGCGGTTCCCCACATGGTCACCAGTACGAGTTCCCCCACCCAGGTGCCGCCCAGAAGCGGCAACAGCGCGAAGGCAGCCACGAGCAGGCCCACCGCGGAGAGCAGCGAACGTCGCGGGCGGGAATCGGCCGTGAGGCCGGCAATCCAGATCCCCACGAGGCTCGCGACCCCGACCACCGACAAGGAGATGCTGGTGGCCGCACTCGGAAGGCCTGCGGCGTGGAGGAACGGGGCAATGTAGGTGAAGAGGGTGAAATGGCCCAGGAGCAGGAGCGGCCAGGCTGTCGCTATGGCGATCACGCCTGGCAACTTCAGGGCTCCGCGGAGGGTCGGCGTCGCCGCCGTGCCTTCATCCGGGGCTGCAGGCAGCATCCACACCGCCAGGAGCGCAAGGACCGCGCCGACCCCGGCAAGGACAAGGAAAGAAGCCCGCCAAGTCAGCACCGTGCCCATGAGCGTTCCGATCGGAGCACCTACTGCCATGGCGATGCTGTTTCCGCTGAAGACAATAGCCATCGCCTTTCCGACCGAGTGCGCAGGAACGATCCTCGCCACGTAAGGAGCCATGCTTGACCACAGCATCCCGTGGGCGACGCCACCGAGGAGCCTCGCTGCGACCGCCAAGCCCAGGCTGGGGCTGGAGGCCAACAACACATTGCTCACAGCGAATGCGAGGACGGTCGCAATCAACAACGCCTTGCGGGGTATCCGCCCGCTCAACAGCCGCGACAAAGGCAGCGCGGTGAAAACGATCACGGCCGCGTAGGCCGCCGTCAGAGACCCCACAGCCGATTCCTCCACACCCAGGTCCCTGCTGATCTGCGGCAGCAGCCCGGACGGCAGGAGTTCGGTGGTGACGGCGGTGAACCCCGCAGCGGCGAGAATCAAGAGTCCACCCCACGGGAACTTTGCCGCGTGCCCCGCGCCCTCCGGCATTACCCCCGGCGAAGCGGTCTGCACAACCTGCAACTCACGATTTTCTTCTCTACTCTCCACGCCCATCACGTTACGCAGCCCGGGCGGCAAGAGGCAGGTCCTGTCAGACACCCCCACATTCGTGACGTTCAAAGCGTCCGACGGCGGTTGTCCCGTACCCTTGAGGGGTGACCCTTTCTGCGATAAACGACTTTGCCGTATCCGCTTTGGGCGGCGCAGGACCGGTGCAGCCGCACATGTCCTCGCTCCTCCCCGACTGGTTGAACCCCCAGGTCTTCCTGGCCGACCCTGCTTTGGCTCCGTGGGTTGTCCTGCTCGTGTGCGGCATTGTGTTTGCCGAGACAGGACTCTTGGTGGGATTCTTCCTGCCTGGCGATTCCATGCTCTTCACCGCCGGACTGCTCGTCGCCACGGGCACCATCAAGTTCAACATCTGGGCACTCGCGGCCCTCATCGTCGTCTCGGCCATCCTTGGCAACCAGAGCGGCTACCTCATCGGTTCCAAAGCCGGCCCCGCCCTCTTCAACAAGCCTGATTCCAAGCTGTTCAAGCGGGAGAACGTCGAGAGCGCACACACATTCTTCGAAAAGCACGGCGGCAAGGCCCTGATTCTGGCCCGATTCGTTCCGATCATCCGCACCTTTGTTCCGGTGATTGTCGGCGTGGCGCAAATGGACAAGCGCAAGTTCTTCTTTTTCAACGTGATTGGCGCCGTGCTGTGGGGCGGTGGCGTTACTTTGTTGGGCTACCTTCTGGGAGACCGCGTGCCGTGGGTCCGTGACAACCTCGACATCATCTTTGTGGTGATCGTGCTGCTCTCGGTGATTCCTGTGGCGGTCGAGGTGATCCGTAGCTTCCTGACCAAGCGCAAGTCCACGGCCGGCGAAACAGCACACGAAACCAGCAAGCGCAGCGAGGGCTAAGTTCCCCGTCGCGGAGCTTTAGACATAACCCAGAGCTTAAGACTCATGAAGAGAGGCACCCAGCAGCTGCTGGGTGCCTCTCTTCATGAGCTTGACCTGCACGGAATCAGCGCAGGGCGTCCACGATGGCCGGGAGCAGGGCCCGGAAAGCCTTGCCGCGGTGGCTGATGGCGTTCTTCTCTTCCGAACTCAGTTCAGCGCAGCTGCGGTCGAGGCCCTGGGGCAGCAACACAGGATCGTAGCCGAATCCACCGGCACCGCGGGGTTCACGCAAGAGGGTGCCTTCCAGCTGGCCGTATTCGACCACCTCGCGGGCGCCGCCGTCAACGACGCCCGGTACGGCGAGTGCCGCCGCGCAGACAAACGCCGCTCCCCTGTGTGCTTCGGGGACGTCGGAAAGTTGCGCGAGCAAGAGCTTCCAGGTTGGCGGCATCGTCACCGTGCCGTCCGGACCAGCGGGCAGAGAAGATGCCGGGTGCTCCGCCCAGTACATCCACGGCCAGTCCCGAATCATCGGCGATCGCCACCAGCCCTGTGGCTTCGGCCACAGCCCGTGCCTTCAGCAGGGAGTTTTCGGCGAACGTCACCCCGGTCTCGGCAACGTCAGGTGCACCGGCCGCCGCTGCGTCGATCACTTGGGTATCGACGTCGAGTCCCGGCACCTGCCCTCTGAGGAGCTCCCTGAGTTCGCGCAGCTTGCCCTTGTTGTGGGTGGCGAGAACGAGTCGCGGCGAAACTTCTGTCATCGCCCCGCTCACGGGGCCTCGGCCAGGGTTTCGCGCTGGATGGCAGCCAGCTCGCCGGTGCCGATGAGGGCCAGGTCCAGCAAGGCATTCAGCTCGTCGCGGTCGAAGGGAGCACCCTCGGCGGTTCCCTGAACTTCCACGAACTTTCCTGAGCCGGTGACCACCACGTTCATGTCGGTCTCGGCGCGTACGTCTTCGACGTAGGGCAGGTCCAGCATCGGAATACCGTCGATGATCCCCACCGAAACAGCAGCGATCGTGTCGATCAGCGGCTGCGCATTCTTCGCGATCATTTTGTTCTCCCGCGCGAAGCGGATGGCCTCGGCGAGCGCCACGTAGGCTCCGGTGATGGCCGCGGTGCGGGTGCCGCCGTCGGCCTGCAGGACATCGCAGTCCAGGACGATCGTGTTCTCGCCCAGCGCTTTGGTGTCGATGATGGAGCGCAGCGAGCGGCCGATCAGGCGCGAGATCTCGTGGGTGCGTCCACCGATCTTGCCTTTGACCGACTCACGGTCGGAACGGGTGTTTGTGGCGCGCGGCAGCATGGCGTATTCGGCCGTGACCCAGCCGCGCCCTTCACCTTTGAGCCAGCGCGGAACGCCCTCGGTCAGGGAAGCCGTGCAGAGCACCCGGGTGTTGCCGAATTCGATGAGTGCAGAGCCTTCGGCCTGCTTGGACCAGCCGCGGGTGATGCTGATGGGGCGGAGCTGATCGGGAGTACGGCCGTCGGCACGGATGACGGGAACAGATGTGGCTTCGGAAGTCATACTGCAAGCTTAGCGATCCCCCGGCCCTCGCCGGACTGCCCAGTTGGACTGCGCAGCCGGATCCATTCGTCGGGCGGTGGGTTCAGATGGTGTAGTGAACCCCGGCCACAGCGACGGCGACATCGCCCGCGAATTCAGGCCGCGCCTCGGCCATGACTTTGGTCTGTGACGTCCACACGGGGATGTGGGTCAACAGGAGGCGCCGGGCTCCAGCGGCTGTGGCTGCTTGTCCCGCCCGTTTGCCGGTCAGGTGAACATCTTTGATGGCGTCGTCGCGCCCTTCTTCGAAGGCTGCTTCGCACAGGAAGAGATCCGCGTTGCGGGCGGCATCCTCGAGTCCCTGGCAGGAGTCGGTGTCCCCGGAATACGTCAGGGTCGCTGGTGGCGGGATTTCCTTCTTTGTCCGGCTCCGTGACCTCCACGCGCAGGGCATAGGCTTCTTCGACCGGGTGGTTCACGGCGTACGGCGTCACGGTGAACGGGCCCAGCTGAACGGACTGGCGTTCGCTCCAGTTGCTGAAATCGAATTCCTCGTGCATTCCTGGGTCCAACTCCAACCCATACGCCGTGGCCATGCGGTTCGCGGTCGCGGCTGGCCCCCAAACGGGGATCCTGTCCCGTCCCCAGCCGCCCGGCTTCCAACGCACGGCAACGTGCAGTCCACACAGGTCCATGCAGTGATCCGGGTGCAAGTGGGTCAGGAAGATAGCGTCGATGTCTTCGAGATCTGTGTACCGCTGCATGGCCCCGAGAGCCCCGCTGCCGAGGTCCATGACAATCTTCCACTGACGTTCGCCGTCGTGCGCGGTCAGCAGATAGCACGACGCCGGGGAGCCGGGACCGGGAAAGGAACCTGTACAGCCAACGATGGTCATTTTCACTGGATGCGGCCCCCGCGGGCCGCGCCGAATTCATTCACGGTGAAGGCCGCAGCGTCAACGAAGTTGGACCTCCTGGCGTGGTGGCCTCCTGCGCGGGCGGCCTCAAGCATTTCCGGCGTGATGCGGGCGAGGCTGCCGGTGGGGTACTGGGCGGCTACGTGGTCCACGTGCCGCACGGAAAGGACCTCCGGACCGAGGAAGCGCCGGGCCAGGGTTTCGAACTGGACGGCATCGCCGGTCGCCATGAAGTCGTGGCGGGGATGGCCGGCTTCAGTTCGCTGGATTCCGTGGGTAGCCAGCGCGCGGTAGACGTCCTTGGCCGTTTCCTCGGCACTTGACACGAGAGTGACATCCTCGCCCATGACGTACGCGATCACTCCGGTCAGCAAGGGGTAGTGGGTGCAACCCAGCACCACAGTGTCTACCCCGGCGTTCTTGAGCGGTTCCAGGTACTCGTGGGCTGCGGCCAGGAGCTCGGGGCCGGTGGTGATTCCGGCTTCCACGAAACTCACGAATTCCGGGCAGGCCGCCGAGGTGATGCTCAGGTCCGGGGCCGCGGCGAATGTGTCCTCGTAGGCGCGGGAACCCACGGTGGCCGATGTCCCGATCACGCCGATCCGGCCAGATCGCGTAGCGGCGACGGCCCGGCGCACGGCCGGCTGGATGACCTCGATGACGGGAATTCCGTAGCGCGCCGTATAGCGTTCGCGGGCATCGCGCAGGACTGCTGCCGAGGCCGAGTTGCACGCAATGGTCAGGAGTTTGACGCCGGAGTCCACCAGCTCGTCCATGACGCCGAGGGCGTTTGCCCGGACTTCGGCAATGGGGAGCGGACCGTACGGTCCGTTGGCGGTGTCCCCCACGTAGATGATTGATTCGTTGGGCAATTGGTCGATGATGGACCTCGCCACGGTGAGTCCGCCGACTCCGGAATCAAACACACCTATGGGGCGTGATCCCAACAAAGTGCTGTCTGCATTGTTGTTCAATGTTTCCGACGTGCGCTGGGATTCCGGCGCCGGTGTAGCGCGCTCCCCAACCGATCCCGGGTCCGATGCTGAGTTCATGATTCTTAGAGAATAAGGCAACGTATGTGCTGCAGCCATGACTTGTGGCGGGGGCCTCGTGTCTGATTTGTCACACGCACGGCCGCGGGCACAGGTTTTTCACCTCAGGATTTCCGCTCCATCGAGGCCATCATGGCCTGCACCAACGTTTCCTGAAGCCAGGTGGTGAAGTTGTAGACGAGCGCCAGATAGCTCTCGACGTCTTCGGCCTGGGACCAGTCCTGCATGGCGTGGACGTGGTCCGCATCGGCTTCGTCCCGGATGTCGAGGCGCTCGGCCAGGCCCAGGCGGACGTCGTTGAGCGCCTTCGACCAAAGCTTCGCTTCCTCCGGCGTGAGGACGAGCTCGTTGCGGTCCAGGCCCATCGCTGCGGCCCGAAGGGCCCCGATTTTCCCTTCCCTCAGCGAGCGCTCAGTGAGCTGACGGAACTCGAGGGACGCGGCGTCGTCGTTCTTCATGACGTTCGGCAACAACCGCAGCAAGGCGCGATCAGACGGCTCCTTGACGTTCATGTCCAGGCCGATCAGTGCGGTCAAGGGGTCTTCATCCCGGGACAGCTGTGGTTCCAGCATGGAAATGACATCGTCCAGGAGCCCACGCAGGAGTTCCCGCTCGGCGGGCTCAAGGTAACCGGTAATGCCCTTGAGTCCGTACTTGAAAGCCTTAGCCACGTGCGCCGCCCTTGCGTCCCCGGCCGTCGCCGTTGCTGTTCGCTTTTTCAACCGTTGCCCACAAACCATAGCCGTGCATGGCAACTGCGTGCTGCTCCACCTGTTCCTTGCCACCATAGGCCACGATGGAACGGCCCTTCTTGTGGACCTCCAGCATGAGTCTGTTGGACTTGGCCTCGGAATAGCCGAAGTAGCTCCGGAACACGTAGCTCACGTAGCTCATGAGGTTGACGGGATCGTTCCAGATCACGAGGTTCCAGGGGATGTCAGCAGCGCTCAGGAGGTCGGTGGACGACTGCTCCGCGGTGTCCGTCCGTCCCTCTCCGTTGAGGCCCGCATCTGTCACGGGGGCGCCGGGGGCAACGGTAGTGGTCATCTGTCCATTCTAAGGCGATGGTGGGCCCACGCCGGCGAGGGCCCCTGGTCGAGCGGGGCGAGGCCTGGGAGCCGGTGGGTGGGCCCACGCCGGCGAGGGCCCCTGGTCGAGCGGAGCGAGACCTGGGAGCCGGTGGGGACTAGAGTGAATTCGTGAGTAGATCCGTCGCCTGGGACCACCCCCGCACGTCGTTGTACACCGACCACTACGAGCTAACCATGCTGGAGGCCGCCCTCCATTCCGGTGCGGCTCACCGGCGCTCAGTCTTCGAAGCATTCGCCCGGCGCTTGCCCGACGGCCGCCGCTACGGCATCGTCGCCGGAACCGGCCGGCTGCTTGAGGGAATCAAGGACTTCCGTTTCGGCGACGCCGAGCTCACCTTCCTGGACCGGAACAAAGTCGTGGACCAGCAGACACTGGACTTTCTTGCCGACTATAGGTTTACCGGCGACATCTGGGGCTATCCGGAGGGCGAGGCCTACTTCCCCAACTCCCCTATCCTGATCGTCGAATCCACGTTCGCTGAAGCATGCATTCTGGAAACGTACATTCTGTCCGTCCTGAACCATGACACTGCCATTGCCTCCGCTGCCTCCCGCATGACCGGTGCCGCAGGAAACAGGCCATGCATCGAGATGGGTTCACGACGCACCCAGGAGGAATCGGCGACGGCGGCGGCCCGCGCCGCGGTCATCGCCGGCTTTGGCAGCACCTCCAACCTTGAGGCCGGCCGGCGCTTTGGGCTCAAGACGGTGGGCACGGCCGCCCATTCGTTCACGCTCCTGCATGACACGGAGCGCGCGGCCTTCGAAGCGCAGATCTCGGCATTCGGGCCGGAAACCACCCTTCTGGTGGACACATACGACGTCGAGACCGGGGTGCGCACCGCCGTCGAACTCGCCGGTGACAAGCTCGGCGCCGTCCGCTTGGACTCCGGAGGCCTGGTGGCCCAGGCGCAATCGGTCCGTGAATTGCTGGACAGCCTCGGAAACGTCAATACCAGGATCGTCGTTACCTCGGATCTTGATGAATTCGCCATCGCAGCCCTGCAATCGGCCCCGGTGGATGTCTACGGCGTAGGTACCTCGCTGGTCACAGGATCGGGAGCGGCGACAGCCAGCATGGTCTACAAGCTGGTCAGCCGGACCAACGACGCGGGGGAATTCGTCTCCGTCGCCAAACTTGCCAAAAACAAGGCGAGCGTAGGTGGCCGCAAATACGCCCTTCGTAAACTCAACGAGCACGGCATCGCAACCCAGGAAATTGTCGGCATCGGACACCGGCCCGAAGACGACGGCAACGATCGCCAGCTGCTCCAGCAGTTCATCAAGAACGGAGAACTGCTTCCCGGGTGGACAGGGCACGAGGGCGTGGTCCGGGCACAGGAGCGCCATACTTCCACCATGGCCGAACTCCCGCCGGTGGTCCGGCGGCTGCAACGCGGCGAGCCGGCAATCCCGACCATCTACGAGGAGGACTGAATGTCCCGTGCCCTGATCATCGTCGACGTCCAGAACGACTTCTGCGAGGGCGGTTCGCTCGCGGTGGAGGGTGGTGCCGCCACCGCCGCCGCCATCAGCGAGTACCTTGATGACAACCACCAGCATTTCGACCACGTCGTGGCGACGCAGGACTGGCATGTGGATCCGGGCAGCCATTTTTCCGACGAACCGGACATGGTGGACAGTTGGCCTCCACATTGCCGCGCCGGGACCAAAGGCGCTGAGCTTCATCCGGACCTCGACGCCGAGTACATCCAGGCTTATTTCCGCAAGGGGCAGTTCACGGCGGCCTACTCAGGATTCGAAGGGGTCCTGGCCCCGGAGGACGAGGTGCCTATGGGCGAGCTCACGCCCGGCGCGGTTCCCACGGTGGAACTGGACGAAGATTCCTTGGGGCTCGACGACTGGCTGCAGAGCCACGGGGTGGAGGACGTAGTGGTCGTGGGAATCGCCACGGACTATTGCGTCAAGGCAACCGCCTTGGACGCTGTTCAGGCGGGCTATTCGGTGACTGTTATCAGCGAACTCACCGCGGGCATCGCTGAGGACCTGAGCGAGACTTACGCTGAACTCGAGGAGAACGGCGTCGAGCTCGCCCAGGGCCTGAACAGGCTCCTACTTCCGCCCGATGAACCAATCCTGAAGCTTGCGCAGCCGCGCCTGCAATTGCTCTTCGTTCGCCTGTGCCACAGCGGGCCCGCCGCACACTTCGCGCAACTTGGTGTGAACGACGCCGTGCGGGGTGCCCGTCCGGGCAGACCAGGCCGCGACGTTCTTCGCGAGTTCGTTGCGCAGGTCCATCAGCATGCGGTGGTCCGGGACCGCGGGTGACGCCGCGGCAGCCAACGGCGACTGGCGCTTCTTCCGGGACTGTTGGTCATGCTGGCGTTGCCGGAGCAATGTGCCCACCTGTTCGGCGTCGAGCAATCCCGGGATGCCAAGGAAATCAAGCTCGTCCTCGGACCCGATATCGGCTCCAGTACCGAATTCGCCGCCGTCAAAGAGCACACGGTCAAAGGACGCTTGGGAATCGAGGGCCTCGAACTTGCCCTTTTCGAGGGAATCCGAGGCCTTCTCTTCGCGATTCGCCTCCGCCATGAGATTTTCTTCGGGATTGAAAAGTCCGTCCGCGTCTTCCTTCTCCGGCCGGTCCAGGGCGTGGTCCCGCTCGGCTTCCATGGAGTTGGCCAGCACCATGAGAGGCGGCACGGAGGGCAGGAAAACCGAGGCGGTTTCGCCGCGTTTGCGGGCACGGACAAAGCGGCCCACGGCTTGGGCGAAGAACAATGGAGTGGACGTTGACGTCGCATAGACGCCGACCGAAAGCCGGGGGACGTCAACGCCTTCGGACACCATGCGGACAGCCACCATCCAGCGCTTGTCGCTGGCGGTGAACTCCTCGATCTTGTGCGAAGCCTTGGAATCGTCGGACAGAATCACCGTGGGCGACTGGCCCGTGATCTTTTTGAGCTGACCCGCGTACGCCCGGGCGTCGTCGTGATCCGTGGCAATGACCAGGCCGCCGGCGTCGGGTACTGTTCGGCGCACTTCGCTGAGGCGCTTGTCGGCGGCGGCAAGAACCGCAGGGATCCACTCTCCGCTGGGATTCAACGCTGTACGCCATGCCTGCGAGGTGATGTCCTTGGTCACGGCAGCTTCGCCAAGGGAGGCTGCCATCTCGTCGCCCGCGCTGGTCCGCCAGCGCATCTGGCCTGAATACGCCATGAACAACACCGGGCGGACAACATGGTCCCTCAAGGCATTGCCGTAGCCGTACGTGTAGTCCGCCTTCGAGCGGCGGATGCCGTCGCGGTCTTCGGCATATTCAACAAAAGGAATGGGCGAGGTATCCGAGCGGAACGGCGTACCGGTAAGCGCCAACCGGCGGGCGGCGGGATCGAAAGCCTCACGCAGACCGTCGCCCCAGGACAATGCCTCGCCGCCGTGGTGGATTTCATCCAAAATGACCAGCGTACGGGCGGCCTCGGTCTTGGCCCGGTGGAGCATTGGCTTGCTGGCCACCTGCGCGTAGGTCACTGCGACGCCCACGAAGCCCCGGCCGTGCTGGCCGTCGGAATTCTTGAAGTTCGGATCGATGGCAATCCCCACCTTGGCCGCCGCATCCGCCCACTGCCGCTTGAGGTGGTCCGTAGGGGCCACGATCGTCACGCGGTTGACGGTCCCGCTGTCGAGAAGCATCGACGCGATCCGGAGTGCGAAGGTGGTTTTACCGGCACCCGGAGTTGCCACGGCGAGGAAATCGCGCGGGCTGGCGCCCAGGTAGAGGTCCAGGGCTTCCTGCTGCCAGGCGCGCAGCTTCTGGGCGGTTCCCCAGGCTGCGCGTTCCGGATATGCCGGAGGCAGCCCGGGGCCGCCGAAAAGTGTTTCAGTCATGCAGATTCCACCTGCCTCGCAGCGACGATTCCAAGCAAGGCCGCTGCAGCCAGCGAAACCCAAATAACCACAAAAACACCAATCTGTTCCGAATGCGCAGGATCACGCACGATCACGCACGGCGGCAATATCATCCCGGCTCCGCGGCGCCGATCACCGCACGTGATCGTGCCGGGCCACGCCGCCAAGTGAGGGGCCGAAGTTCCGGCCGCGCCCGTCCTGGCCAGAAAACTCAGCACAAGGACCGGCGTCGTCGCTGAGACCACACCGATGCCGCACCGACAACCGTCGGCGGATTCAGCATGCAGTGCCGCTCAATCCTACTTGGAGTCGCCCGAGCCGCTGCCCTTGTCTCCGCCGTCCTTGCCGGGGCGAAGTCCATCATAGATTTCTTTGCACTCGGGGCAGACCGGGAACTTCTGCGGGTCACGGCCAGGAGTCCACACTTTGCCGCACAGGGCAATCACGGGTTCGCCCGTCATGGCGGATTCCATGATCTTTTCCTTGCGGACATAGTGCGAGAACCGCTCCCGGTCACCGGGTTCCACTTCCTGGCGCACTTCCTCGCGCTCAATGGTTGCAGTGGATGTTCCGGCTCCGGAAAGCTCGCGCATGGGATCGTTTTCGAATGGGTCCGGAGGCAGCGTCGTCATGCCTTCCATCTTAGCCGCTGCGGCTAAGGCATTGGCTGCACCGCGTCAGTTGCCCGGCGTCAGTTGCATCGCGTCAGATGCTTTGCCACTGAGGCTTGTTGTCGTAAGTGTGACGGTAGTAGTCCGCAAGCTTGAGCGAGGAAGCCGCGGCTTCGTCAATCAGGATGGTGGCGTGCGGGTGCATCTGCAGCACCGACGCAGCGCAGATAGCTGCTACCGGCCCCTCCACGAAGTCCCGGACAGCCTGGGCTTTCTGCGCGCCGGTGGCGATCAGGACCACATGCCGGGCATCCATGATGGTTCCGAGGCCCTGGGTGACCACATGGTGGGGAACGTCGTCGATGCTCTTGAAGAAGCGGGCGTTGTCCTTGCGCGTCTGCTCGATCAGGGTCTTGATGCGGGTCCTCGACGCGAGGGAGGAACCTGGCGCATTGAAGCCGATATGACCGTCCGTTCCCACCCCGAGAATCTGCAAGTCCACGCCGCCAAGTTGCCGCATGGAGTCCTCGTACGCTTGGCAGGCGGCAGGAAGGTCCGTTGCGGTACCGTCCGGGCTGTGGACGTTGGCGGGGTCGATGTTGACCCTGTCGGTGAATTCGCGGCGGATGACCTCCCGGTACGATTCCGGATGCCCAAGCTCCAGCCCGACGTATTCATCAAGGGCGAAGCCATGCGCCTGGCTGAAGTCTAGGCCCCCTTCCTTGTGCCGGCGCGCAAGTTCATCGTAGACAGGGAGCGGAGAGGACCCCGTGGCCAGGCCAAGGACGGCGTTCGGCTTTCGGCTGAGCAGCGCCTCGATGGCATCCGCGGCCAGTGCCCCGATCTGTTTGCTTCCCGGAAGGATGACAACTTCCATCGTCCACGACCTTTCTCGTTATGTTGTCCGGAGGACTGGTTCAACTGTGAGGTTATCCCATGTCCCACAAGTTGTCATTGTTCGATTCAACGGTTGACGATCAGCTGCGCGAAGAGCTCCGGCCCGCGTTGGTCGAGCCACCGGCCTCCGATCCGGACACCTGCCACGAAGAGGATGACCCCCAGGACTGCACCAACGGCCAGATTGATCCATCCCCACAGCGGATCGCCCGTGACGGATTGCACTATGACAAGCGCTAATTCCGGAAGGACAAGAAGGAACAGTACCGCCATTCCCCCGAACTGGACGGCGAGTGTCTGGGCAACGTTTCCCGGCGGTTTCTTGAACGGACTGTCGCCAGGCAACGGCACGTTTGACGTGTACCGGGCCGACACAACGGAGGACAAACCCAGGCCTGTGAACAGGACGCCCAGGGAAAGGCCAAGAACGCCGGGAAGCCAACTCCAGTCCCTCGTCAGGAAAAAGGGTCCGACGGCGAAGATCAGCACCACGGGGAGCGCGAATGACAGGCACGCCAAGGCCCGCCCCAGCCTGTCATGGACCCCGCGGACTCCGGCGGCCAGATGCAAGGCAAACGCCGTGTTGTCATACGAGACGTCGGCTGCAATGGACCAGGCAAGGACAAATGCGCCCAGAGGTCCCAGAATCGTCAGCATTGAGTAGTTTCCGGACTGGCTGGACTGGAACAGGAAAATTGCCGGAAACAGCGGGACCACCAGCAGGGCAGCCGCATACCGCGGATCGCGGAGCCAGTAGCTGAGGGACCGTGCGGCCACGGCCCCCGTGGGAGTGGCCGGAAGGATTCCGAACAGGCCGAGTTTTCCGCCACGTTTTCCCGATCCGCCGGAGTATGGCGGAGTGACCAGCGCGCGCTTGAGCAAGGCGTTCCAGCAAGCGAACAACGCGAGAAGGGTGGCCAAAGCGATAAGCGCCTTGAGAAGGGCAGCCGCGACATTTCCCGACGCCAGATCCCCGCCAACAGCCCATGCGGCTCCAAGCGGAGTCCAGGAGACCGTCCGGGCAAGCTCCGGAAGATACCCCGTGGAGCCGGACACTCCCCGTCCGACGACGGCCACGATCGGCCCCATCAGCATCAGCGGCACCAGGACCGCCACGCCGCTGACGTCCTTGAAGCGACGGGACGCGGCAAGGCTGGCTGTCGCCGTCGTGATCACTTTCGACAACACGACGCAGATCAAGACGCCGAGCACGGCACCCACCAGCGCGCCGACGGCCGCCGGCACACTGCGCCACCAGGTTGCCACCGTGAACAACGCCACCACGAGAGTCGACAACCCGGGCAGACCGATGAAGCCAGCGAGGGCAAGGCCAAGCAACAATTGGCGCATGGGGATCGCCGACGTCGTGAAGCGGGCAGGGTCAAGCGTCATGTCAGCGGCGGAAGCCAGCAGCGGGACCACCGCCCAGCCCAGGGTCGCAGCGGCGCCGCCAAGGACGACGGCGGTATGAGCCGTTTCGATGTCGGCCCAGCGCAGGCTAACGAGCCCCACCAGGAGGGCGGCCACGACTCCGAGCGCGTAGAGCCCCCCGATCGCGATACCCACAACCTGGCCCGGACTTCGCCGGAAACCGTTCAGCAGGAGCCGCCACTTGAGGCTCAGAAGGTGCGCAACCATTCCAGGCCTTCCGTCCGGTTTCCGCCGCCCACCAGCTGCACAAAGCGGTCTTCCAGCGTTGCGCCGTCACGGACCTGATCCACCGTCCCGGCAGCCAGGACCCTGCCGGCTGCCACTACGGCCACATGGTCGCACATGCGTTGCACGAGGTCCATGACGTGGCTGGAGACAATGACCGTCCCACCCGAGGCTACATAGTTGTCCAGGATCCCGCGGATGTTCGCTGCGGATATGGGATCCACTGATTCAAAAGGCTCGTCCAGCACCAGGGAGTCGTGGAGCATGGATGAGCGCCGAGGCGAGGGCGATCTTCTTCGTCATGCCGGCGGAATAGTCCACCACGAGCGTTCCGGCGTCTCCGCTTAAATCCAGCGCGGCCAGCAGTTCGCCCACCCGGTGGGCAACCACTTCCCTGTCCATGACGCGGAGCAGGCCGGCGTAAGTGACCAGTTGTTCACCGGTCAATCTGTCGAAGAGTCGAACCCCGTCCGGCAGGATTCCCATCAACTTCTTGGCTTCCAGCGGTTTCGCCCAAACGTCGACGCCATGGATGAACGCGGTTCCGAAGTCCGGCCGCAGGAGCCCGGTTGCCATGGACAACGTGGTGGTTTTCCCCGCACCGTTGGGGCCGACGACGCCGTAGAAGGAGCCGGCGGGCACGTCCAGGCTGATGCCGTCGACGGCGATCTTGGCACCGAAGCGTTTCGCCAGTCCCCGCAACGCCAATGCAGGCACCGGGTAGGCGGGAGAGGACTCGGCAGGCTGGGCACTCATGCAGCCAGCCTAGTCCCGGCGACGCTCAGAAGCTGTGCCGTGGAACCGCGCGCTGATATTGCGGCGCCCATTCCAAGGGGAAACCGAGTTCAAAGGCTGCGCGAAGCCACCAATGCGGATCGCGGAGGGCCGCCCGCGCCATGAAGACGCCGTCGGCTTGGCCTGTGGCCACCGTGTGTTCGGCCTGTCCGGAGGAGGTCAGGAATCCGACAGCCCCTGTAGCCACCCCTGCCTCGCGCCTGATCTGCTCCGAGAAGCCTGTCTGATAGCCGGGCCCTGCTTTGATTTGCTGGTGGGCCACAGCACCACCGCTGGAGACATCCACCAGGTCCACACCGTGCTCGGCCGCCGCCCGGGCAAGGCGCACGGAGGCATCAATGCCCACGCCACCATCGGCCCAGTCACTGGCGGAAATCCGCAGCAGCAAGGGCATCGAATCGGGGATGACAGCACGGACTGCGTCGATCACCGCGAGCATCAGGCGGTTACGGCCCGCCTCGCTGCCTCCCCACGCATCGTCGCGCTTGTTGATCAGCGGGCTTTGGAACTCGTGCAAGAGATATCCATGGGCGCCGTGAATCTCGACCGTGTCGAACCCCGCGTCCACCGCCCGCACCGCTGCAGCAGCGAAATCGGAAATCACGGCCTCGATGTCAGCCTCGCTCATGGCTACGGGCTCCGCCAGCCCCGCAAAAGCCTCGTTGCCTGGACCACGGGCCACCCAGCCGCCGTCGGCCTCCGCGACCGACCCGCTTTGTTCGGCGAAAGGCCAGTAGGTCGAAGCCTTCCGGCCGGCATGCGCCAGTTGGGCGCCGATCTTGCCGGACACGGCGCTGTTGCGGTGGACGAAGTTGACGATCCGTTCCCAAGCAGCCGCCTGCTCATCGGTATACAGGCCGGCATCCCGTGGACTGATCCGGCCCTCGGGATTGACTGCCGCCGCCTCGGTGAGAATGAGGCCGGCACCGCCCGCGGCAAAGGCCCCCAGATGCACGAGGTGCCAATCGTTGGGTACCCCGCCACCGCCGTCGGGCGAGCAACTGTACTGGCACATCGGCGAAACCCAGCCGCGATGCGGCAAAGTCAGGGAACGCAACTGAAGGGGGCTGAACAGCGCCGGCTGCGCCATCAGAAGAGGACCCGTGCGAGGCCCTGCCGGGCCTTGGCCACGCGTTCATCCGACATCCCGACGACGTCGAACAGTTCCAGCAGGCGCACGCGCGCCGTTTCGCGTTCCGGCCCGAAGTTGCGGCCAATAAAGGCAATGATGCGGTTGAGCGCGTCTTCGATGTGTCCACCTGAGATGTCCAGATCCGCCACGCCGAGCTGCACCTGGATGTTGTCAGGTTCCTGTGCCGCCAGATGGCGCAAGGCCTCTGCGTCTTGCGCAGTCAGGGATTCGATCCTGCCCATCAATTCCACCTGGGCGAGTCCGGCCTTCGCTTCGGCATCGGCAGGCATTTCCGCGAGGGCCTGGCGGTATGCCACCGCCGCAGCGGCGTAGTCCCCGGCCTCAATGGCATCAAAGGCTGCTTGGTGCAGGGGCGGCAAGGGCGGCGCTTCGGCGTCGGGAGCTCCCGCACCGATTGCGCCAGTCACTCCGTTGGCTTCGGCCACTTTGAGGAGCTCATCGACGAGGCCGCGGATTTCCTGGTCCGAGGCGGGCCCCTCGAAGAGCGGCACGGGCTGGCCCTTCAATACCGCGATGGCAGTGGGGATGGCCTGGACCTGGAATGCCTGCGCAAGCTGCGGGAATGCGTCAACGTCCGCCGCGGCCAACACCACTTTACCGGCGTAGCTTTCTACGACGCTTTCGAGGCTGCGCAGCAGGGTCGAAGCTTCCACGGAGCGGTTGGACCACAAGAGGAAAAGGACGGGAATCTGGGAGGACAGCTGGACGAGGTCCTGAAAATTGGCCTCAGTGGCATCTACGCGGAGCGGCTGGCCGTTTCCGCGGTTTCCGCCGGAGGCAGCAACGCCACCGTTCGACGGCGGGGCCGCGGGGCGCCGCAACGCAGAGAGGTCGACGGCGCCGCGAAGGTTGAGCTGGCTCGCAGCGGCTGGAGGGACGGGACGGGATCCTGGCGAACTCATACCGTCCACTCTAGCCGCTGCGCCGGCAGCGTTTACTTACTTGAAGCTGGCTCCCACCAAGCCGCGGACCGCGGCCACAAGCTTCATCGGAGCAGTTGAACCGGCGGGCGGAATGTACACGGCCACTGACTCCGCGAAGGTCTGCACGAGGCCGACCTTGGTGGAGTCCCCGCCCGCAAGCACGGCTGCAGCCTTGTCTACTGTCAGAGTGTCGCCGTCGGCCTTGGGCTTGCTGGTGAAGTCAAAGTCCAGCTTGCCTACCACCACGGCACCGCCATCGGACGTACGGAACACCGAGGTGTCCGCGGGCGTCGGTGTGTGGGTGAACGTGAAGTTTCCATTGGTGCCGGACTTGACGGTGCTCGCCTGGTAGTCCAGGACGTCAGCAATATAGGGCGAGTTGGTTCCCTCTACCAGCTTGTCCTTGAATGCCGAATCCGCCTTGGTGAGGCGATCGCCCAAGGCTGCCAGCGCCTCGGTACCGCTGTACTGCAGCCCGGACTTGTCCCCGGCCGCCACCTGCTGGGTTCCGCCCAAGGGGATCGCCGGGAAGGAGGTCCCGGGCTGAAGCGGAGACGTGTTCTTCAATTTGTAATTCTCGCGCGGCGACGCTTGGACAAGGGTCAGGATCTGGGGAACCACATTTCCGTCACCTTGCGTCACGGCGATGACGGTGCGCGGCCATGAGCGCTGGGTAGTGATGACGCTGCCCAGCAACTTGGTGGAGCGAACGGGCATTCGTGCCTCGTGCGTCGCAACCTGTGACCGGATCTTGTAGTTCTGCGTACGCACTTGAAGTTCCGTGCCATCAACGCGCGGGCTGAGTTTGGCCGCGTCACGCGCCGCGTCGCCCGCGGACACCGCGCCGGCGACCTGCTCCAGGATGCGCTTGAGCTGTGCGTCCACGAGAACAGGCGCGGTCTGCGCACCTGTTGCCCCGGACGGGACCGCGGTGGAGGAGCCGGACGGAGACGGGGTCTCCGCCGCTTGGGCGCCGGCCGCAGTGCCGCCTACCAGCGCGGCGGCAACAACCGCAGCCACTACCGAAACACGGAGCGCGGGGCCACTGCCTGCACCCTCCTTGGGGTCCCGTCCCGCGACGTCGCCACCGGATTCGCTGGTGTGAGCGTCACCAGTGTGAGGGTCAACCGCGTGGGCGGATTCCGTGTTCTCGACCGGTGCCGGAGTGCCGCGTCCCGGACCCTTGGGTCCTACGCCTTTGCCGCGGCCGCGGGTGAACTTGCTGACGAACGGCAGCGCCGCACCCGCGAGGATGAGGAGCACGCCAATGACTATCAGCGGGACGGCCCACGGCATGGTGGCATCGTTGGCATACGTCACCGAGATCGACGACGGCGCAGGCTTGGTTCCGTCGCTCGCAAGGAGGAGCGACCAGTTGCCAGCCGCCGGAGGGGTCCAGGTGTAGTCCAACTGGCCGTTGGCGTTCTCCGTCACCACCCACAGGTCCGATCCGGCCGGAGACGGAGCCGTAGCCTCGCCATCAGTGCCGGCAGACCTGGAGCGCCTTGCCGTCCGCGGACACACCGGTGACGCTGTTGTGCGCGGTCTTGCCTACCCATGCATCAACGTCATCCGGACGCCCGACAGCCAGCACGAAGGTGCCGTCTCCCTTGATGCTGATCTTTGTGGGTCCCCCCTTGTGTCCCAACACGTCTTGGTTGATCACGGTCAGTGGAGCGGCTTTGGAGTCGCCAGGGGCGGACGCGGTCACGGTCTCGGCCGGGGCCCAAAAGGTCAGCTGGCCGATGCCGGCCAACAGTGTCAGCAGGCCAAGCAGCACCAGCGAAACTGCAGTCTTCAATCGCACAGGAATACCAATCATCAGCGGTCGTTGAACTTCAAGGGTAACGGTTTTGTTACCGAACAGTCAGTTCGGGGTCCTTCCAAAGGTCCTCCCGACGCACCGATTGCCGCCTGGAATTCGGCAATTCGGCCCTGCTGATAGTGTGGCGAACAACATCACATCGGGCATCCCCGGAGCCTGACCGCAGAACGAAAAGGCAGCTGAAACACGTGAAAGAGCGCAAGGATCCGACTCCCGCCGGACAACACCCCGGGACCATCCCGGATGGCCCGGTTAACGGGTCCGTCCAGGATGGCAAGGATCACAGCGACGGGCTGATGGCATCCTTCGTCCGCCGGCTCCGCCAGCCGATTCCCGGCGCCCAACCGCGGGTCCGCTTCGAAATGCCTCCCGAGCTTGAGCACGATGAAACAGCCGACACCGAACAGGATGAATCAGGCGGTCCGCGCTTCGGCTCCCCCGGCCCCCGGATGTCCACGCAACATCCGCTGTACCTGGGATTCATGGGCACCGCCGGCGTCGGCATCGCCCTCTTGCTGTTCTACATCGGCACCAATACCGCACAACTGTTGTTGTGGATCGTCACTGCGTTGTTCATCGCGCTCGGCTTGGATCCCGTGGTCCGCTGGCTCGAAGGCCGCAAAGTTCCGCGCCCGGCCGGCGTCGCCATCGCCGTCGGGGTACTCGTTGCCGGAGTTGCAGCATTTTTCGCCACCCTTATTCCCACGATCGTGGAGCAGGTCTCGCAGATCGTGCAACAAGCTCCGGACTGGATCCGGGGTTTTGTGGATTCCGATTTCTTCCGGTCCCTTGACAGCCAGTTCGGCGTGCGAGACAAGATCAGTCAGGAACTGGACAAGTTCGTCAAGAACCCCGACGCCATGAGCGGTATCTTCGGCGGGGTGGTCGGTTTCGGCTCAACCGTGGCAAACGGCGTTTTCGGCACGCTGATTGTCCTGGTCCTCAGCCTCTACTTCCTTGGCGCGCTGCCGGCCATGAAGAGGTGGGGCTACCGGCTCGCACCCCGGTCACGCCGGCCACGGGTCGAGGCGCTGTCCGAGGAAATCACGCGCTCTGTTGGCAACTACGTGATAGGCCAGGTGTGCGTCGCACTGCTGAACGCCTTGTTCGCGTTCATTGTCATGAGCATCCTGCACATTCCATTCAGCGTCCTCTTGGCCTTCATCGTCGCCCTTCCTGGCGTTCATTCCCCTGGTCGGGGGGTTGATCGCAGCTGTAGTGGTCAGTCCTGGTGGCGCTGACCAGCGGCTGGCAGACAGCCGTGATCTATGCCATCTGCTACTTCGCCTACCTGCAGTTCGAGGCGTACTTCATCTCTCCGCGCATCATGCAGAAGGCCGTCGCCGTTCCGGGTGCTGTTGCCGTGATCTCGGTGATCGCGGGCGGCAGCCTGCTGGGTGTCCTGGGTGCCTTGATTGCCATCCCGACGGCAGCAGCCATCATGCTACTGATGAAGGAAGTCTTCATCGCCCGCCAGGACCGCCACTAAACCGTCTGCCGGGACGGCCGCTAGGCCGTAGCTACTGGACCTGACCATTGGCGCGGCAGACCATCAGGTCCGGCACCGGCTTCCGTCACGTCGTCGACGATTTCGTCGAGGACCCGCGCCGCGTACTTCTCCCCCACCCACAGGTGCTTGGCGCCGTCGATCCCCAGGACCCGCGCCTGCGGCACCAGGCTGAAACGCTCAACGGCTTCGGCTGGCTGAAGATAATCGTCGTGTTCCGGAACGAGGACAGTCAGCGGCTTGCCCGACGCGGCCCACTCCTTCAGGTGCACATCCGTGGCCCGGTGCAGGGGCGGCGACAGGAGGACAGCGCCCTCCACGTGGGGCGCCACCGGCTCAACTGCCCCGTACATCAACGCGAGCTCCGTGCCAAAGGACCAGCCCACCAACCAACGGTTCGGGAGCCCGCGGTCAACGGCAAAGCGAACGGCGGCCTCTACGTCGAACCGTTCACCGATTCCCTCTTCAAAGTGACCTTGGCTGGTCCCGCGGGGTGAGTGCGTGCCCCGCGTATTGAAACGTAAAACCGCGACGCCGGCTAGCGCCGGGAGCCGATAGGACGCCTTGCGGTACACGTGCGAATCCATGAATCCGCCGTGAGTGGGCAAAGGGTGCAGGGTAATAAGGGTTGCCGAGATCTCACCGTTTTCCGGCAGGGCCAGCTCTCCCACGAGCAGTTTGCCGTCTTCCGTGACGATCTCCACGTTTTCGCGGTGCGCCGGCAGGACCGTGGACGCGCGGATATCCGTGGCAGACTCCGGCTGGCTGAAAACAAGGGAGGCGGGATCGAAACTCATGCTTCCAAGCTTAAGTGGTCAACGGTACCTATAGGTGCGGCCAGTCCAGCAGTTGTTGTGCCAGTGGCGACGTTCAGCCAGTCCTGCGGCGTCGCCGAAAAGGTGCGTCTCGGACCACACCACAAGGTGCGCGATGCCGGGGACGATCGCCATTGAACAGCCGGGGCACACATAAGTCTTCTCGGCATTCCGGGCAGTCATGGTCCGGACCATCCAGTCACCGTCGGGAGCGCTTTCCCTTCGGGCAATGCCCGACCGGGCACGTTCCAGATCCAACTCCGGCGACTCGCCGGTCCGTTTCCAGCTTGCCTTGGCTGATTCGGTGCGTCGGGGGCGGTTGGAGCGGGGCATGACTCCATTCTGCCCCAGTCGCCGATTGGAGGCGGCGGAGGAAGTAAAGTTGAGCGGGTGCGACTCGTCATAGCCCGTTGTTCCGTTGATTACGTTGGCCGCCTGAAGGCCCACCTCCCGCTTGCCACCCGGCTCTTGGTCGTCAAGGCCGACGGCTCTGTGCTGGTCCACTCCGACGGCGGTTCCTACAAGCCGTTGAACTGGATGAGCCCACCCGCCACCCTGCGGGTGACAACGCCGGAGGAAACCGAGGTCGAAGAAGGCGTGGTGGAACAGTGGACCGTGCAGTCGGCGAAGACCGATGACCGGCTCATCATCAACATCTACGAGCAAATCCACGACACCTCCCATGACCTCGGCACGGACCCCGGGCTCATCAAGGATGGTGTCGAAGCCGATCTGCAGCGGCTGCTGGCCGAACAGATCGAGACCCTCGGCAGTGGCTATTCGCTGATCCGCCGCGAGTACTTCACTGCCATCGGGCCCGTGGACATCCTCGCGAGGGACGGCGACGGCGGGACAGTCGCCGTCGAACTCAAACGGCGCGGCGACATCGACGGCGTCGAACAGCTCACGCGCTACCTTGAACTCCTCAACCGCGATCCGTTGCTGGCACCGGTGCGGGGCATTTTCGCCGCCCAGCAGATCAAGCCACAAGCCAAAGTCCTCGCCAATGACCGGGGAATTGACTGTGTCACCTTGGACTATGACGCCATGCGCGGCGTAGATGACAGCGAGTCGCGCTTGTTCTAGATGGCCTCCGGGCCACCAGGTGTCCCAGTCGTTCCTCCTGGGCAAACCGGGTCAGATGCAACTACGGGCAACTAGAATCAGAGCATGACTGTCCCAGACCAGCCGGCACCCTCTACTGCGCCTGTGCGCCACCTCATCACCGGAACCATCGTCAGTGACGGTGTGGTGATCGAGGATGGCTTGGTTGCCGTGGAAGACGACCGCATCGCTTTTGCTGGGCCGGCCGCCGAGTTTCACGAAGCAGCCCTTGAAGGCTTCGAGGAAACGCCGCGGACCGATTTCCCGGACGAGCGGTACATTGTTCCGGGATTCGTTGACGTGCACTGCCACGGCGGAAACGGCGGCGACTTCCCGGCGGCCGATGAATCCTCGGCACGCAAAGCCATCGATTTCCTGCACCGGTCCGGAACTACGACTTTCCTCGCCAGCATGGTCACGGCGCCACGGGAAGACCTCCTCCGGGGCATCGAGCTCTACGTGCGGCTGGCAGATGAAGGACTTGTCGCCGGAATCCACCTTGAAGGGCCCTTCCTGTCCCACGCCCGTTGCGGCGCGCAGAACCCGGCCTATCTGCTGGAGCCGGATCTGGCGCTCATGAATGAACTGGTTGAGGCCGCTGCAGGCAAACTGGCCACCATGACATACGCCCCCGAGCTCCCCGGCGCGGCTGCGCTGGTTGACTTGATGACGTTCCACGGTGTGACCCCATCCCTCGGTCATACGGATTGCGACGACGCGACTGCGGCGGCTTCGCTCGTTGCCGCACGGGAAGGCCTGGAATCCGCCGGGTTCGACGGCGTCAGCTCGCTGCCTACCGTCACGCACCTTTTCAATGGCATGCCGCCCATGCACCACCGCGCCCCCGGTCCAGTGGCCGCCTCTCTGCGCGCGGCACAGGAAGGCAAAGCCGTCGTGGAGCTGATTGCCGACGGTACCCACCTGGACCCCAGCACGGTCGCAACTGTTTTTCAACTCGTCGGTGCCGCAAACGTTGTCCTCGTGACCGATTCGATGGCTGCAGCGGGACTCTCCGATGGAAACTACATGCTGGGCCCCTCCCCCGTAACAGTGACGGCCGGTGTGGCCACCTTGGACGCCACCGGTTCCATTGCGGGCGGCACCGCCACCATGCTCGACGTCGTCCGCCGTACCGTTGCGGCCGGCGTCGGACTCGCCGATGCCATATGCTCGGCGACGGCGGTTCCCGCCGCCGTCGCTGGGCCTCTCCGATGAACTTGGCGGCGTTCGCAGGGGTTTGCGCGCTGACCTTGTCATCGTGGACAAGGATCTACAACTCGCGGGGGTATTGCGCAATGGAGATTGGCTGGCCTAGGTACAATTCAGGGCCGCCCAATGGTGGAAGCGCGCTTTCTTCCGTTACCTTCTTTTTACTTAGAATTTGTCGGAATTCCTGAAAAGACCGTTGACCTCCAGTATTCGCCATGAAAGTGTTGTAGCAGTCTTTGTGTAGGTGTGATTCATGCTCGCAAGACGTGTTGCGAGCGTGAAGCGCCTGCGAAGCCAACCAAGCCTGTCTTGGACGGAAAACCAGGTCTTCTCGCGGAGTAACCAAGGCCGGCACGCGGTGTGCCGGACTTAAAAGTTCCACAATGAGGAGAAACAAAAATGGCACTGGGCACCGTCAAGTGGTTCAACGCTGAAAAGGGCTTCGGCTTCATCACTCCGGACGACGCCGATGGCGACGTCTTTGTCCACTATTCCGAGATCCAGACCGGTGGCTTCCGCACCCTCGACGAGAACCAGCGTGTTCAGTTCGAGATCGGTCAGGGCGCCAAGGGCCCGCAGGCCACCGGCGTCACCGCTGTCTAGTTTGACTGTTTGAATTCTGCTGCAGATTTAGCTACAGGGGATTCAACAACAATGGAGCCCCGTGCTGAGCACGGGGCTCCATTTGTTGCGCGGGTCTTTCCAAATGATATTTGGGTTGGTCAGGCAACAAGGGTGCGGAGGAGCCTGGCAGTTTGCCTCACCGACAGTCCAGGCAGATATGCCCGGCTTAGCGCCGCTCCGATTGCGGGAATCTCCAAGCTGTCCTGATAGTACATATAGAGGGTCCTGTACTCAGGCTGGAACCTTGATTTGAAGCGGGCCAGGGACCGGAATCCGTAAACCGGTTCCAAGGTCCTTCCTACGAGGTCAAGGATGCCCGCCATACCGGCTTCTCCGTCAGGGAATTCCTCGGCTTCCCCGGCCAGGGGTGAACCCGACAAGGAAATTACTTCCACACCTTGCCGCAACTCCTGCACGGCCGAAGCAATCATGAATTCCATGATGCCCGGGAAGGCATCGCTGCGTCGACGCATGAAGTCAAGCGTCCAACTGACCACCTGGCCCTCACGAAACACGGGCAGCCAACTGGTGACCCCATAGACAAACCCCTTGCGGTCGACGGCGATGCAACACAGCACTTCATCGTCCATCAACTCGTCGAGGGAACCCAGGGTGAAGCCCATCTCGGGTACCTGTTTCCTGGCTGCCCACTCCTCCGACACCTCGCCGAGTTGGGAGCGTAGGTGTTGTGAGAACTCCGAGTAGCGCCCCCAACGGGCTTCAACACCCGCCTTCTGTGCCCGGTTCCTCGCAGTCCGGACGTTTTGCCACGCTTTGCCCGTGAACTCCAGGTCGCGGATGGAAAGCCTGGTTTCCTGCGCGACCGCTATGCGGCGGAACCCGATGGGCTGCAGCATAGGCCACAGTTCTTCGGTGCAGGAGTAGAGGCACGGCACCAAAGCGTGCTCCGCGCAGTAGTCCAGGAAACCCTCGGTGGCGGCGCGGGCTTGTCCTGGAGCGCCGAACGGACCAGCAAGAGTCAGGGCGACGTTTCCGTGCTGCTGGTAGGCAATGCCTGCGTCCCTACCTGGGGTAAACCAGAACTTGTTCGGCTCCCACAAGGCCATCCAGGAGAGGGATTCCCCACCGCGCTTGAGTAATTCCCTGGCCATGAAACGGGCCGGGTCGTCCCCGCCAGGGCCGTGTTGCCGCTTGAGGAGCAACGTCCAGACTGCGGCGAGGGCCACAAGCCAGAAGATAATCCCCGACCACGCGAACAATATCGATTCCGCAGCACTGCGGCCGGCAAACACCCGCCCGAACGCTGACGGTATCGGCAATGGGAGATATTGCCGGGCGAGTTCGGCAACGAGTTTCAGGATGCCGCCGTCGTGCTCCAAACCGCCCGAGCCGAGCCAGGCACCAGCGTATGCGCTCGCCAACACCAGCCAGGTGGTACCAACCAGCCACGCCATCTTCCGGCGAAGAGGTGCCCTCGATCCCACCACAAAGTTGCCCCTGAACAGGAAAAGCAGAACCGCCAGGACCAACGGAACCAGCGCGAGGGCCAAAATGTGGAAAACTGCCGAGCCCATCACCACCGTTCGCCCCCGCCCCGGAAAGTGCGGAATGCTGGCAAACAGGACCAGGTAGGCGAAGGACAGTGCCACGACGCTCAGTTGCACTCCGATGGCGATCTTCAGTGCCAGCCGCCTTCCTTGGCGCATGCCGACCGCACAGATCAAGAGGAGCAACGCCGGCACCACCGCGAGGGCCACGCCGGCTGGACCGGGATAGCCTTGCCGCCCAAGTTGCAGGCAGCTGATGTCCACGGTTCCGCCGCAGTTGGCCTGCAGTTGCGTGATGGTCGGAACCGGGTTCAGGACCATTTCGCGGAGCAGCGCCAGCGGCCCCGTCGGGCTCCTGACGGCGCCCGCCACGAGGGGCCCGACGCCGAAAATCGCCACCATCAGGGACAGCAGGTTCCGCGTCTCCCTCCTGGTGGCGCGATGGCTCGGCTGAATCCCCTGGTCGAGCTGAAGCCACAGGCCGGCCCCGAGACCGAGCAGCGCGCCGGCCAGTGCCATGACAGCCGAGGGGTCGCCCACGTACAGGACCAACAGAAGCGCAAGCGAGACAACCGTTGCCCTTAACCGTCGACGCCACAGGGTGGACAGGAGGCCGCTCGCCGCCATCGAGACGAAGAGCGTTGCGGGGAGGGGCCCGGACGTCCTCGCATCCATCATCCGGCCGAGCCAACCGTCGTCGGCATAGGCAGCGAGCTGAACCACCAACATGAACGCGGTGACCGTCGCAAACTGGCCCCCGAGGAAGCCTGCCGCAGTACGGAACCATCCCAGTTTGCGCTCGGAGGAGCCGAGCAGGACGACCAGCAGCAACGAGCTCATCACATAGTCGAACGGGTTGGCCGCAAAGAACATCGAAGTCCATATGGACCACCAGTCCCCCGATTTCAATCCGCCACCGCTCACGTTGGCGATGTGTCGCACCACGTCGGGGCTGAAAGAGACGTCTCCGTCGAAGATCGCTGGAGCCAGCAGGTAAAGCGCGAGCACCACCACCGTGAACGGGATCGCGCCAATATGGGCAGCGGCGTTTCCCACCAAAGCCCGGATCAGCATTGCGGCCATCTTCCGCGCTGGCTTTGCCTCGGTACGGTCGGCTGAGCTCTCCGTGGACAATCGCGCTTCTTGGGTGCTCACTTGGTCAGGCCCCATCGAGGCGCCAGGAACTCCATGGCGGAAGGGAGCGCTTGCACGGCCACGGCCCACGAGTGGCCGGCACCGGAGACCGTCATTTCCCTCAGGTCAAAACCGGAATCGCGGGCTGCCGCCCCTAGCTCGGTGGCGTAGCGGATGAATTCGCCATCCGATCCACCAACGGCAATAAAGCCCGCATGGCCGGCATAGCTTTGCTTCTTCATCATAGTCAGGTGTGTCCGGGCATCGAAGGCGGCGGAGTCACCGCCAAATGCAGTCTGGATGGTCCGCTTGCGATCGGGACCAAGTGACGGCTCCCGCTCGCCCGAGAAAGCAATGAAAGAAGGGTAGATCTCGGGATGCAGGGTGGTCATCTGCATGGCGCAGGTTCCACCAAAGGAGAACCCGCCAACCGCCCATTTCCTGGGATCGGCGGACACCTCGATCGTCGAGTTGATCCAGCGTGGAACATCGATCGAGAGGTAGGTATCGGCACGCGCGATCCGGCTGTCCATGCACATGGTATTGGCCGTGTCTGAGCCGTTGGGATCGACCACCACGACGACGGGCGACACGCCTCCGTGCCGGGCCGCGAAGGAATTCATAGTGGGCTCGATCATCCCGCCAGTCAGCCAATCGGCGGGACGTCCGGGCTGGCCCGCAAACAAGACCAGCACGGGAAGCTGGCTGCGGTCGGCCTTCAGGTAGCTCGGTGGCAGGTAAATAAAGGCATCCTGCGCCCTGAAGCCGGATTCGATCCCCGGGATCGATGCCTTGCGGACAAATCCTGCACCAGGCGCTGACGCGGGCAGGGTTCCGGAATTGCCCCTCTTGAACCCCTCCTCGAGCACGGGGATGCGCCCCACGTTATGGCCGAAGAGATCCGCCGCCGTGTGGTTGAGGCCAAAATAGCTGTTGATCTGAAGCGAGGACAAGAGAAGAACCGCCACGAAAGAGGCTGCGGCGACGCTCCTTCCACCCCACGAAGAACCCACGAGCCGGAACAGGAAAAGGAACAACGCTGAGAAGGCAACCACGGACCAGGCGAGGACATCGAAGGGCAGATCCTCGGGAAACACAGCCAAGGCATTGACAAGCAACCAGTGGATGACCGCAACAACTCCGCATGCTGCGGCGACGGCGAGAACAATGGCAAGGAGCCAGCGCCGGCTCCGCCGGAAGAGGAGGAATGCGCTCCCAAGGATTCCGAACGCAAGGACAACCCAGAACAGAGGACCGTCAACAAGACTCATTTTGTCCAGGAAGTCCACTGTCTTCAGCGCCAGGTGCCAACGCCCACCACGGGGCCGGCTTCAAGCCAGGAAGACAACCCGGCGTAGGCGTCAAATCTCATCGCCAGCATGAACGACTGACCTTCATGCAGGAGCTCCACAACCACGACGTCGGGCTGAAGGCTTGTCCGTTCTTCCTCGGTGGGCTTCCGTCGGCCCAGGAGCTCCAAAGAGCTCCGGCGGAAGCTGTGCCTCGGACGGAAGCTGAGGGAGAGCAGGCGGAACCATTCGAGTTCCGAGTCCTGATAACGACAAACCCCCATCCGCCAGCTGTTTCCAGCCGTGCAAATGGAGGCGTCGACCGTGCCGAGGGCGCGCCGCAGATTAAAGCGGCGCACCCCGACGAGGCACAGTATAAAAATCAGCAACGCAAACGCCGTTGCCAAGGCGATGAACGGAATAGCAGAATCGTCCATCAAGGTCTTGCTATCGGATCCCTGCAGTAGCTGCTTCGCCCAGCTGGGCGTTGTCAGCGACGATCACCACGCGGTTGTTGTCGACGGAGAAGAACCCACCGTCCACAACGACTGCCAGGCGGTCTCCGGTTACCGGCTCGATGGCCAGCTCTCCCGCGGCCAGAATGGCGAGGAGCGGTGAGTGGCCGGGCAGGATCCCGATTTCACCATCGCTGGTGCGGGCCTTGACCATCTTGGCCGCACCGGACCACACAAAGTGGTCCGCTGCGACAATCTCAACCTCGAGCTCAGCCATACTACTTGGTCTGTTCCTGGATCTTGGCCCACTGGCGCTCGACGTCATCCAGGCCACCGACGTTGAAGAACGCCTGCTCTGCGATGTGGTCCAGCTCGCCGTCGCAGATCGCCGTGAAGCCTTCCACGGTGTCCTTGATGGACACGGTGGAACCCTCGACGCCGGTGAACTGCTTGGCGGTGTAGGTGTTCTGGGACAGGAACTGCTGGATGCGACGTGCACGCGACACGACGATCTTGTCTTCTTCGGACAGTTCGTCAACACCGAGGATGGCGATGATGTCCTGGAGTTCCTTGTTCTTCTGCAGGATCTGCTTCACACGGACAGCCGTGTTGTAGTGGTCCTTGCCGATGTACTGGGGATCCATGATGCGGGACGTCGACGTCAGCGGGTCAACGGCCGGGTACAGACCACGGGATGCGATTTCACGGGAAAGTTCCGTGGTCGCGTCGAGGTGTGCGAAGGTCGTTGCCGGAGCCGGGTCGGTGTAGTCATCAGCGGGCACGTAAATGGCCTGCATCGACGTGATCGAGTGACCCTTGGTCGAGGTGATGCGCTCCTGGAGGAGGCCCATCTCGTCGGCGAGGTTCGGCTGGTAACCAACTGCGGACGGCATGCGGCCGAGCAGCGTGGAGACCTCGGAACCGGCCTGCGTGAAGCGGAAGATGTTGTCGATGAAGAGCAACACGTCCTGGTTCTGCACATCGCGGAAGTACTCCGCCATGGTCAGCGCAGAGAGTGCCACGCGCAGTCGCGTTCCCGGCGGTTCGTCCATCTGGCCGAACACAAGGGCGGTGTCCTTGAGGACGCCGGCCTCTTCCATTTCAACCCAGAGGTCGTTGCCTTCACGGGTACGCTCGCCAACACCGGCGAATACGGAAGTACCACCGAAGTTGCGGGCAACACGGGTGATCATTTCCTGGATCAGAACGGTCTTGCCAACACCGGCACCACCGAACAGACCGATCTTTCCACCCTTGATGTACGGGGTGAGAAGGTCGATGACCTTGATACCGGTCTCGAGCATCTCCGTGGAGCCCTCGAGGGACGCGAAAGCCGGAGCCTTGCGGTGGATCGGCCAGTAGGCGTCAGCCTTGATCTCGGACTCGTCAACGTCCAGCGGCTTGCCGAGAACGTTGAAGATGTGGCCCTTGACGCCGTCGCCCACAGGCACGGAGATCGGGGCGCCGGAGTCCTGCACGGAGGTGCCGCGGACGAGTCCGTCGGTGGCCTGCAGGGAAATGGCGCGGACGAGGTTGTCTCCCAAGTGCTGGGAGGTCTCGAACGTGATGGTCTTGGTCTCACCGTTGAGGGTTACCTCGGTGGTGAGTGCGTTGTAGATCGACGGGATTGCGTCAGCCGGGAATTCGACGTCGACAACCGGGCCGATGACGCGGGCAATGCGGCCGGTGGCGCCGGCCGTTGCGGCTACGTGCTCGGTAGCGGTGGCAGTCATCTCTCTCACTTCACTCAGTAGATGGCGTGGGGTTAAGTTTAGCTATTTGGTGCAGGTGCAGCTTGCGCCGAACCGTGCACCGGCGATTACGCGCTCAGAGCGTCGGCGCCGGCAACGATTTCGGAAAGCTCCTGCGTGATCTCGGCCTGGCGGGCCGTGTTGCGCAGACGCGTGTACTTCTTGATCAGGTCGGTCGCGTTGTCGCCGGCCGACTTCATGGCCCGCTGGCGGGCGGCGAGCTCGGAAGCTGCTGCCTGCAGCATCGCTGCGAAGATGCGGGACTCGATGTAACGCGGCAACAGGGCGTCAAGCACCTGCTCCGATTCCGGTTCGAATTCGTACAACGGCAGAAGGTCGGACTCGCTGACTGCCTGCTCTTCAACTTCGAGCGGCAACAGGCGAACAACCGTGGGTTCCTGCGTCACCATCGACTTGAAGCGGGTGTAGACGACATGGATCTCATCCACTCCACCCTCAGCGAAGTCGTTGGCGAACTCTTCGAGAAGAGCAGTACCGATTTCCCTGGCAGTCCCGAATTCCGGTGCGTCAGTTCCGCCGGTCCAAACCCGTGCGTACGAACGGCCACGGAAGTCGAAGTATGCCTGGGCCTTGCGGCCAAGCAGATAGGTCTTGACTTCCTTGCCCTCTGCACGGAGGAGCTCGTTGAGTCCTTCGGCCTGCTTGAGCACGCTCGCGGAGTAAGAACCAGCAAGGCCACGATCCGAGGTGATGACGAGGACAGCGGCACGGCGGATCTGCTCCGGCTCGGTGACCAGCGGGTGATCGATTTCGCTCTGGCTTGCGACAGCAGAAACAGCACGGGTAATCGCGTTTGCGTAAGGCAGTGAAGCAGCAACGCGGGCGCGGGCCTTACCGATGCGCGAGGTAGCGATCAGTTCCATCGCCTTGAAGATCTTGCGCATCGACGTCGTCGAGCTGATCTTCTGGCGGTAGACCCGAATCTGGGCTCCCATACATTTCCTTTCCTAAGATCCCGATGGATCAGCGGCTAAGGCTTTGGCGAAGGCCCCGGGCCTGCGTTGGTACGCGGGCCCGGGAACCAATGCTCTAGCGCTTCTGCTTGACGATCTTTTCCTGGTCGACTGCGCCACCGGCGATCGCTTGGTGCTCTTCGTGGCCGGCACCAACCAAGTGGCTGTCGCCTTCGCCGAAGAAACCCTTCTTGAAGTCGATGATCGAGGACTTCAGCGCTTCAGCGGTGTCGTCGTCCAGGACGTTGGTCTGTGCCAGCGTGGTCAGGATCGAAGACGAGTGCTTGAGGTGCTCCAGGAACTCGGACTCGAAACGGCTAATATCCTCAACCGGGACATCATCCAAGTAGCCCTTTGTACCGGCCCAGATGGAAACAACCTGGTCCTCGACCGGGAACGGCGAGTACTGGCCCTGCTTGAGCAGTTCCATCAGGCGGGCGCCACGGGTCAGCTGCTGGCGTGACGCGGCGTCGAGGTCGGATGCGAACATCGCAAACGCCTGCATGTCGCGGTACTGTGCCAGGTCCAGCTTCAAAGTACCGGAGACCTTCTTCATGGACTTGACCTGTGCAGCGCCACCAACGCGGGACACGGACACACCAACGTCAACAGCGGGGCGCTGGTTGGCGTTGAAGAGGTCGGACTGCAGGAAGATCTGGCCATCGGTGATGGAGATGACGTTGGTCGGGATGTAGGCCGAGACGTCGTTTGCCTTGGTTTCGACGATCGGGAGACCGGTCATCGAGCCCGCGCCCAGCTCGTCGGAGAGCTTGGCACAACGCTCCAGCAGGCGGGAGTGCAAGTAGAAAACGTCACCCGGGTATGCTTCGCGTCCCGGCGGGCGGCGGAGCAACAGGGAGACTGCGCGGTAGGCTTCGGCCTGCTTCGACAGGTCATCGAAGATCACCAGTACGTGCTTGCCGCCGTACATCCAGTGCTGGCCGATAGCCGAGCCTGCGTACGGAGCCAGGTACTTGAAGCCGGCCGGGTCCGAAGCCGGGGAAGCCACGATAGTGGTGTATTCCAGCGCGCCGTGGTCTTCCAAGGTCTGGCGGACAGCGGCAATGGTGGAAGCCTTCTGGCCGACGCCGACGTAAACGCAGCGAACCTGCTTGGTGACATCGCCCGAAGCCCAGTTGGCCTTCTGGTTGATGATGGTGTCCACGGCGATGGCGGTCTTGCCCGTCTGGCGGTCACCGATGATCAGCTGACGCTGGCCACGGCCGATCGGAATCATGGCGTCGATAGCCTTGAGACCGGTCTGCATGGGCTCGTGAACCGACTTGCGCTGGGTCACGCCCGGAGCCTGGAGTTCCAGTGCACGGGTGGTCTCGGCCTTGATCTCGCCGAGGTCATCGATCGGCTGACCCAGGGGGTCAACCACGCGGCCCAGGAAGGCGTCGCCTACCGGGACGGACAGGATTTCACCAGTGCGGTGAACTTCCTGGCCTTCTTCGATACCGGTGAAGTCTCCGAGGATAATGACGCCGATTTCGCGGACGTCAAGGTTCTGGGCCAAGCCCAGGGTGCCGTCTTCGAAGCGAAGCAACTCGTTCGCCATGACCGAGGGAAGACCCTCAACACGGGCGATGCCGTCACTTGCGGCGGTCACGCGGCCGACCTCTACGCGCTCTGCGTTTCCGGGTTCGTAGGACGCCGCGAACTCGTTCAACGCATTACGGACGTCGTCGGCGTTGATGGTCAATTCGGCCATCTGCAGTCCCTGCTCTCCTGTTTCGTGATCATCGTTGCTCACGATGACCGGTTTTTGTATCAGTTAAGTTGTGCTTGTCTGGCTAGCCAGCGAGTTGCCGGCGGAGCTCGGACAGTCGGGCGACGACGGATGCATCAAGCACTTCGTCCCCAATCTGGACCCGGATTCCACCGATCAGCGTCGGATCAACGCTGACGTTGACCTTCAGCTCGCGGCCATAGAGGGCATCAAGCCCGGCCTGCAGACGGCTGGCCTGCGCTTCCGTCAGCGGACGGGTAACGCGGACAGTTGCGATCCAGCGCTGCTGGCGCTTGGCTGCAAGCTTGGCGAAGTTGTCGATGAGCTTGCTCGGCTTGATGCCGCGCGGCTGCGACACAGCCTGGCCGATGAGAAGCTTGGCCTCCTCGCTTGCGCCAGGAACGAGCCTCTCGGCCAGGGTGATCTTAGCCGCAGCATGTGCCTGCGACTCTCCCAGGGCACGTTGTACCTCGTGGCTGGAAGCAACGGCCTGATTGAAAGCAAACAGATCGTTTTCCAGCTCTTCCAGCCCCGTGATTCCGGAGGCAGAAACGGCCGACTTGTTTTCAGCCACGGCAATGACCACCGTGGCGGCAAGAGTCTCGAGTGCATCGCCGATATCACGCGCGGATGCCCAGCGTAAGCTGGCCAATCCACTCGCGATTTCCGCAGCATCAGCGGAGACTTTCCCGCCAACCAGCTGCTTGACCAGCGCCGACTTTTCCTCTCCGCTGCGGGAGGGGTCAGTCAGGGCGCGGCGCAAGCCAGCCGAGCTGTCCACCGTTCCCAGGATTCCGAAGAGGTCCTTAGCCAACTGCAGCGAGGCCGTGGGAAGCATGGCTTCCAACTGCTCCAGCGCTTTGGTCAGCGATTCGCTCGATACACCTGCCATTACTTAGCTGCACCTGCGCTCTGGGTCTCCAGATCTGCCAGGAAACGGTCCACTACGCGGGCTGCACGCTCGTCATCGCTGAGCGATTCGCCAACGATGCGCTCAGCCAGGGTCGTGGCCAACGTGCCCACCTCGGAACGCAGGGAGACAACAGCTGCCTGACGCTCTGATTCGATCTGGACGTGTGCCTGCTCGGTGATCCGTGCCGACTCGGCTGCTGCCTTGGTCTTCAGGTCCGCAAGGATCTGAGCACCTTCGGCACGAGCTTCTTCGCGGATGCGGTTGGCCTCGGCGCGGGCGTCGTGGAGCTGCTGCTTGTACTCTTCGAGAGCTGCAGAAGCTTCAGCCTGAGCCTTTTCAGCCTTGGCAATGCCGCCCTCAATCGCCTCTGCCCGCTCGGCAAAAGTCTTCTCGAACATCGGGACAACAAACTTGACCACGATGTAATAGAGGACCGCGAAGCCTGCGAGGACGACGCCCATTTCCCAGAGGTTGGGAACGAGCGGATTAGCCGACTCGGCGGCGCCTTGAGCGGCGGCTGAGATGATCTGCTGATTCATATTTCACCCGTCCTTATCTACTCGGTTCTGAATGTTCGCTTGGTTCTTAGCGGTTTACTTGAGAACGAAAGCGAAGACCAGGCCGAGGATGGCGAGGGCTTCCGTCAGAGCCAGACCAAGGAACGCGATCGGCTGGAGCACGCGCTGGGCTTCCGGCTGACGTGCAACACCGTTGATGTAAGCAGCAAATACGAGACCCACACCGATACCACCGCCGATTGCGGAGAGACCGTAGCCAATGAGGTTAAGGGAGCCGTTGATATCGCCGTTCATTGTTTTCCTTTCAAGATGCCGCACTCGCGGCAGGTTGTTTGGTTTGCTTCAACCCCCGAGGGGGAAGATTAAGGGATTGCCTAGTGGCTGTCGGCGTGGAGTGCGCCTTCGATGTAAATCGCAGTCAGCAGGGTGAAGACGTAAGCCTGAAGCACCATGATCAGCGCCTCCAGCATGTACATGGCGATGGCACCTGCAAGGACCAACGCCGAAGCACCCTTGAGCAGGACGTTCTCCTGCATGACAAGGAATTCAATGCCCGAGCCGGCGATCATCACAATGAGGTGTCCTGCCATCATGGTGGCAAAGAGACGAAGGCTGTGGGTGACCGGACGTACCAGGAAATTCGAGATGATTTCGATCGGAACGACGATAATCAGAATGGGCCACGGAATACCGCTCGGAACGGTGGCGAGCTTGAAGTACTTCAAGCCGTTCTTCTTGATGCCGATGCCGATCCAGGTGATGTACACGACGACTGCCAGCACATAGGCTCCGCCGACGTGGGAGAAGCTCGGAAGCTGGATGACGGGAATGGCGCCGTAGATGTTGTTCACCAGGATAAAGAAGAACAGGGAGAACAGGAGCGGCACGTACTTCATGAAGTCCCGGCCGCCGATGATGTCCTTGGCGATGCTGTTGCGGACGAAGCCATAGGCCATCTCGCCTGCGAACTGCAGCTTGCCGGGAACCAGCTGCTGCTTCCGTGCAGCGCGAATAAAGAATGTAGCGATAAGGACCACGGACAGGATCACCAGAAGCATTTGCTTGGAGAAACCATCGCTCGCACCCCACGGCAGAATAGCCGGCAGGTGCATTTGGTCGATTCCGGGAGGAGTGAAGGTCCCTGAATCCTGGGCCGGGAGCGCAAGCGCGATCAACGCGTTTCCTCTCTGCAGTGTCCATCATTGGGCGTTGTTGAGGATCCGGCCGCGTTACTTGCAGCCATTTCCCGTGTGAAATTATTTGGCATTACTGTTCCCGTTCACTGGGACGGACCACTGTCTGCTGTGCTCTCACTGGATGACGAGCGCTGACTAGTGAGGCCGTGCATATGGGAAAGATAGAACCCTCCTGCAGCTCCAAGCAGAGCGCCAAGGAGCACAATCCAGCGAGTCCCCCACAGATTATCCAGACCCCAGCCTATCAAACTCCAGACTAGGATTCCGCCAATAATGTAGCTGAAGACGGCGATGCCGGCGTTGTATCCGCCGTCGTTTCCGTCAGTGGCAGCCCCGACGGAATCGCCGGGTTTCGCGGATTTGGAAATGGCCGAGTGTCCCTTGTTCTTACGAATGGACATCATCGCCCCCTTTACCCGCGGTGGGGTCGTTGTAGATCTGGAGCCGGGCCTTGCTGAAGCCGTAGATTTCTGCCGCCTGCCAGGAGACGACGGCGACGACGGCGCCGATCACGAACCAGCGTCCGTGCAGCCAAGCAGGTGCGCCGAGAACAAACAGCACCACGGCGAAGCCGACCACCTTGACGAAATAGCTGGCAACAAAGAGGCCGACGGCTCCGGAAGGGTTGTCCCGGCCGACAAAATGGCCGATCAGCAAGCTGATGGCAAAGAACGCCATTACCAGCACGCCGCCGAAAGCGGCAGAAAGAACGCCTACGCCGCCGTTCATCAGGGCGGCGACAACGGAGGTTGCCGCAAGAGCCAGCACGGCCGCCGTCGAACTGAGAAACAGAAGCCGGAGCCACAGCGAGGAGGGGGCCCGGGAGCCAGCAACGCCGCTCGAGTCGGACTGTTGTCCGCCGGCGTTGGAAGTCATGGGGATGCCAATCGTCGTGGCAATGATGCCAAGTTCTCAAAAAAGGGTGGGTGCGCGGGCGAGTGACTGTCCGCCCTAAAATTCTACACGAGATAGAACTGTGATGTTAACGCCCCCGTCATACGCCGTCTACGGGACGACGCCCTCTCCGGACAAAATACGGCCAGGCTGTCACGACGGCCATGATGAACGCTGCAACGATGTCCGCGGTGAGGACCATCTGCCACGGGAAAATGGCGAATGCCAAGCCGCCGAAGGCCAAGATGCAGGTCCAGACATACATCATGAGTACCGCCGTCCGGTGCGTGTGTCCGAGCTCGATGAGCTTGTGGTGCAGATGCCCGCGATCAGCGGACCACGGCGATTGCCCACGTGCCGTACGCCGCAAGACGGCCAGGCCGAGGTCGAGCAACGGTAGGGAGAGAATCGCGAACGGCAGCAGGATGGGGACGATCGTTGGAATACCACTCGCGCGGTCGTAGAGTCCTGAACTGATCTGACCGGTGGACACCACGGCGGCCGAGGCCATGACGAGGCCCAAAAGCATGGCGCCGGAGTCACCCATGAAGATCTTGGCAGGGAACCAGTTGTGCGGCAGGAATCCGATGCAGCTGCCTACGATGATGGCCATCAGGAGCGCGGCCAGGTCAGAACGGTCAGTGAGAACGGCATTGCGGTGGACCCAGTACGCGGTCAGGAAGAACGCAACGCCGCCAATGGCAGCGACGCCTGCTGCTAGGCCATCAAGCCCATCGATGAAATTGACGGCGTTCATGGTGGTCACGATGAGGAGGGCAGTCAGGACGATCCGCAGCGGTTCCGAATCAATCCGGATGGGCTCCGGAACAAACGGAATGACCGACATCTGCACGCCCCAGATCGCGACGATCAGGCCGGCAGTGCACTGACCGATGAGTTTGACCCACCAGCGGATGTCCATGAGATCGTCGGCAACCCCCACTGCCACGATCACGAGCGCGCCGGCCAGGATCCCCCATGGCGCACCGTTCCCATGGAAGATGTCCTTCACGAAGAACGAATTACTCGCCACGAAGAGGGCCACGGCAAAGCCTGCGAAGAGTCCCAGGCCGCCAGCCTGGAAATGGGCACTGAGTGCATGTCCCGGCTGCGGATGGGGGCAAACAACCGAAGTTTTTTCCCCATCCGGCGCGCTCCCCAGGTCGCAAGATAGGACACGACGGCAGCCGTGAGCATCATGAGCGAATACATGATCACGTGGCGGCTCCTGTAGGCGGTGGTGGTGGATTTTCGTCCCTGGCGATTAGCTGCCGGCACAAGACCTGCAACACCTCTGCGCACCGCCGAATATTGCTGTACTACAGTTGGACTCTGTCAAGATACTAGCGGCTACGGCGGCTTTGCTCCGTTTCACGCGCCCCTAGGGCGAGCCGGGAGGACACTCCCCCGCGACTGCCCGGAAGGAACCCTACATGACTGTCTCCGTTGCCGTTGCGGCCGTAACCTTTGACCGCCGCGCAGAGCTTGCAGTCCTGCTCGACGCCGTCAACAAGCAGTCCGTAGCGGTGGACACGATCTGCCTCGTGGACAGCGGTACAACCCCTTCGCGGGAGCTTGCATCGAGCCATTCAAACGTAGACTACGTTCGCTCCGAGGCCAATCTGGGCGGAGCGGGAGGCTTCGCCCTTGCGATCCTCAAGGCTGTGGCCAGCGGCGCTGAATGGGTCTGGATCATGGACGATGACGCCGAACCGGGCGATCCCGAATGTCTCCAAACCCTGATTCGCGAAGCGGAAGCCCGCGGGTTGGATGCCGTGGTCCCGCTCGTGGTGGCACCCGGCCATCCGGACAAGCTCTCCTTCTTCTTCCGGATAGACGGCAAAGTGACCCACGACCGGGCGGAAGTCGAGAAGGCGGGGTTCCTGCCCGACGTCGGGCACTTCTTCAACGGCGCGCTCATCCGTTCAAGTGTCTTCTTCAAAGTAGGCGTGCCGGACATCCGGCTCTTTATCCGGGGCGATGAAGTAGATTTCATGATCCGCCTCAGGAAAGCAGGAGTACGTTTCGGTACGGTCGCGACGGCGTGGATCACCCACCCGCATGCGTTCACCGAGACGAAGCACGTCTTCGGCGCCCGCTGGCACGTGATCGTGCCGGATTCGGCGTTCAAACGCTACTTCTACTACCGCAATCGCGGCTATTTGATCCGCCGCTATCGCCGCGGCAAGTCCATGGTGGCCGACGTCGGAGGCTACCTGGGCTATTTCCTCCAACGCGGTGACTTCCGCGGACTCGCGGAGTGGTTCCGCGCGTTTTCCGCCGGTTTGCGCAATAAGGGCTTCGGTCCGTTGGAGGACCAGAAGTTCTGACAGTCCACCTAGGCCCGTCTTTGGCTCAGTTTGCGGTCTTAGCCAGCCGACGGCGGACCAGCAGGCCGAGAAGCACCCACGGCTCTCCGAACACCCGATACGCGACGCGTCCCGGGTGAAGCACGAGCCGCCAGGCCCACTCCAGCCCGAGCCGGCCGAGCCAGCGCGGGGCGAGCTTCTGGAGGCCCGCCAACTGTTCGATCGCCCCGCCTACAGTGCAGTAGATCGCTGGCGGAAGCTCGTCCAGACGGCGGTGGAGGACTGATTCCTGCAGGGGCATGCCGAGACCGAGAAGCACCAACTGGGGACGGAATTCCGTCAGCCACGCAACCGCCGCCTCCTCGCTTGCGCTGTCCCAATTTTCGCCTGAGCGCCCGGCGACCTCGGCCCCCGGCACGATTCCGCGGAGCCGTTCGACCGTCCTGGCGTTCGCCTCGGGACCCGCTCCGACGACGGCGATCCGGTGCAGACCCCGGACACCGCCCAACGCCGGCACCCAGTCCGTCGAGCCCAAGCGGTGTTCCATCAGCCCCGGGCCGTCGCTTCGCGGGCCTCCCCGGCGGCCAAGTCCCCAGAGCATGGCAACAGGCGCACCATCCATCAGGACCACGTCGCCGCGTTCGTAGAGAAGCCGAAAGTCGGGGCTGGAGTGAAACAGCGTGACACTGTGAAGGTTGTGTCCCAGAACCACCTTGGTGGAGCCGTCCGAAACGAATCCGCTCATGGCCTCGATGAGTTCGTCGGCGCACAGGGCGGTGACGTCTACGTCCAGAAGGGGAACACGATCCCGGACCAGGCTCGATTCGGCCCTTATCTCGCCGGGAACAGCGGTTTTGCTGGGAAGCGAAGCTTCGCCCTCGACGGACTCGCCGGGAGCTTCAGTCTCGCCGGCTGTCGGCTCGGCTGCGGGCTCCGCTGCGGGCGCAGCTGTCGGCTCCGCTGTTGGCTCGGGTGCGGGCGCAGCTGCGGGCTCCGCTGTCGGCTCGGCTGTTGGCTCGACTGCGGGCTCAGGTGCTGGCTCGGCTGCCGCTTCAGGCGCAGTTTCTCCGAAGCCCAGCACACCCGGAACAACCTCGCGGAGGCGTTCGAGGGAAATTGCGCCATCCCGGACAACGCGGAGCGGCACGGTGGTGGCGTCGACGATGGTGGATGGGAGAGATTCGGTTCCTTCGACGGGCCGGAACCCGCCCTCGAGGTAGACCTCCACTGATTCAGCGAGCTGGGTCCGTGCCTCAGCGGCCGTCTGTGCGGCAGCTTGGCCAGTGCGGTTGGCCGACGACACCGCGAGCGGTCCGGTGCGGCGGAGCAACTCAAGGGCGATTTCGTCGTCGGGCATGCGCAGGGCCACGGTTCCGCGAGTCTCGCCCAGATCCCAGTCAAGGGACGGCTGGGCGTGGAAGATCAGGGTCAGGCCACCGGGCCAAAAGGCATCCGCAAGTTTGCGGGCTTCCTCCGATACCTCGGTTGCGAGCCCGTCCATGGCATTTTGCCGCGGGATCAACACCGGCGGCGGCATGTGGCGGCCTCGGCCCTTGGAGACGAGGAGCATAGTCACGGCCTGCGGCGAGAACGCATCGGCGGCGATACCGTAGACCGTGTCGGTCGGCATGACGATGCACTTCTTCTCGTTGATGGCGCGCTGGGCATGCTCCAGGCCTTCGGCGCGATTTTCCTCTGACGTGCAGTTGTAGCTAGTGGTCACAGCGCTATTCTTTCACTCCCCGGAGGCAGCGATGGCCAACACCGCACTTGTGGCACGTTCCTTGCCATTGAGATCGACGTGCGTGGTGACCTGCGTCCAGCCGCCAACGCTCCTCAAATGGTCGGCAATCCACCGTGCCTGAACCTCAGCATGCTCCATCACGAAGTAGCCGCCGGGCTTCAGGAGCCGGGCAGCCGACGCGGCGGCCGCCGTCGGGAGTTCCATCCCGTCCGCTCCCCCGCCGTACAGGGCCTCGGGTGGATCGTGCAGGGCCACTTCAGGTTCGTTCGGTATCGCCGCTGCGGGGATATAGGGCGGATTGGAAACGACGACGTCGAAGGTGCCGTTGTGTTCCGGTAAAGCATCGCGGAGGTCGCCCTGCACCAGCTTGACGCCGAGTGGCTTCAAGTTCTTGGTGGCCCACGCATGGGCGAAAGTACTGAATTCGACGGCGTGGACCTCGGCCCCTGGCACTTCGTGGGCGATCGAGCCGGCAATCGCACCCGAGCCTGTGCCAAGATCGACAACCTTGGAGTGCGCCATGCCCCGCAAATGGTCAATAACCAGTTGGACCACCGATTCCGTTTCCGGCCGCGGAATGAAAACGCCCGGTCCCACAGCAAGCGTGAGGTTGCGGAAGTGCGCGACGCCGGTGATGTGCTGCAGCGGAACCCGCTGCGCGCGCTCGGCCACCAGGTCGGCGTACCCTTCAGGGGCAGCGGAATCGCCGAGCAGCATGGCCCGGAGGCGGCCGAGGCCAACACCCAGGAGGTGTTCCGCAAGCAGTTCAGCGTCCACGCGCGGAGTGGGTACTCCGGCGTCGGACAAGATGGCGGTAGCCTCGCGAACGGCGTCAGCGAGGCTTTGGCCCGAATAGAGCGTCATGGAGATCCCTGCAGGCTGTTACTCGCGTTCCTAGTCCCCGAGGGCATCCAGCCGCGACTGTTCATCCATCTCGATAGCCGATTGGATGACCGGTTCCAGATCGCCGTTCATGACCTGGTCCAGGTTGTACGCCTTGTAACCGGTGCGGTGGTCGGCAATCCGGTTTTCCGGGAAGTTGTAAGTGCGGATGCGCTCCGAGCGGTCCATGGTGCGGATCTGCGACTTGCGCTGGGCCGAGTTTTCGGCGTCAATCTGTTGCTGCTGGTGGGCGAGGATGCGGGCGCGCAGGACGCGCATACCGGCTTCGCGGTTCTGCAGCTGGGACTTTTCGTTCTGCATGGCCACCACAATGCCTGTGGGAAGGTGGGTGATGCGAACTGCGGAGTCGGTGGTATTGACGGACTGGCCGCCGGGACCCGAAGACCGGTAGACGTCGATCTTGAGATCGTTCTGGTTGATTTCGAGTTCCTCGGGCTCATCCACTTCCGGGAGCACCAGGACACCGGCTGCCGACGTGTGGATACGGCCCTGCGACTCGGTGACGGGAACGCGCTGGACACGGTGCACGCCGCCTTCGAACTTCAACCGGGCGTAGACACCTTCGGCCGGATCGTTCGAATTTCCCTTGACGGCCATCTGGACGTCCTTGTAGCCGCCAAGATCGGATTCCGTGGCGGAAATGAGTTCGGTCTTCCAGCCGCGCGACTCGGCGTAGCGCATGTACATGCGGAGCAGGTCGCCAGCGAAGAGGGCAGCCTCGTCCCCGCCTTCGCCGCCCTTGACCTCGAGGATGACGTTCCGGGCGTCGTCGGGATCGCGGGGAATCAAGAGCCGACGCAACTTCTCCTGTGCGGCTGGGAGCTGCGCCTCGATGTCAGCTACCTCAGCAGCAAAATCGGCATCCTCCGCAGCCATTTCCTTGGCCGCTTCAAGATCGTCCATGAGTCCGTGCCAGCGGTTGTAAGCCTCCACGATGCCCTGCAACTGAGCAGAACGCCGCCCCAGCTTGCGAGCCAACGACTGCTCGGCATAAACAGCAGGATCACTCAACTGCGCCTGAATAGCAGCATGCTCATCAAGCAATCCCTGTACGGACTCAAACATTTCAAACCTCTTTCGACTTCTACAAGTCTAATAACTGCAACGCGGGGTCACTTACGGCCCATCCCAAGGGCCAACATGGGCCGTATCTGACCCCGCGTTGCAAAGCGAAGGGGCGGGGGCGGAACATCCGCGCGGCACCAACCGCACGAACGAACCAGCGCCCGCCCCTAAAACAGCTACTTGTCGTTATCCGACTTGGCTCCAAGAGTCGTCTTCTGCACCTGCATGAGGAACTCGACGTTGCTCCCGGTCTCCCGGATCTTGTTGGTCAGGAGTTCAAGGCTCTGCTGGGTCTCAAGTCCGGAGAGGACGCGGCGCAGCTTCCACATGATCTTGACTTCCTCAGCCGAGAGCAGGTTCTCTTCGCGACGGGTACCCGAGGCGTTGACGTCCACTGCCGGGAAGATGCGCTTGTCCGCCAGCTGGCGGGACAAGCGGAGCTCCATGTTGCCGGTGCCCTTGAACTCCTCGAAGATGACCTCGTCCATCTTGGAACCGGTCTCCACGAGGGCGGTTGCCAGAATGGTCAGCGAGCCACCGTTTTCGATGTTGCGCGCAGCACCGAAGAAACGCTTCGGCGGGTAGAGCGCAGCGGAGTCGACGCCACCGGACAGGATACGGCCGGAGGCCGGTGCTGCCAGGTTGTAAGCGCGGCCCAGGCGGGTCATGGAGTCCAGGAGGACCACCACGTCCATGCCCATCTCCACGAGGCGCTTGGCGCGTTCGATGGAAAGCTCGGCAACGGTGGTGTGGTCATCGGCGGGACGGTCGAAGGTGGAGGCAATGACCTCACCCTTGACTGTGCGCTGCATGTCCGTGACTTCTTCGGGACGTTCGTCAACCAGCACCATCATGAGGTGGACCTCAGGGTTGTTGGTGGTGATTGCGTTGGCAATGGACTGCAGGATGAGAGTCTTGCCGGCCTTGGGCGGGGAGACAATCAGGCCACGCTGGCCCTTGCCGATCGGGGCCACGAGGTCGATGACGCGCGGGCCGATCTTCTTGGGGTCCGTTTCGAGGCGCAAGCGCTCGGACGGGTACAGCGGGACGAGCTTCGCGAATTCGACGCGGTCCTTGAGCTCTTCCGGCGTCTTGCCGTTGACCGACGTGACGCGGACGAGCGCGTTGAACTTCTGGCGCGCGGACTGCTGGCTGCGGTCCTCGCCGTCGCGCGGGGCGCGGATTGCGCCGACGACGGCGTCACCCTTGCGCAGGTTGTACTTCTTGACCTGGGCGAGGGACACGTATACGTCGTTGGCGCCGGGCAGGTAACCCGAGGTGCGGATGAACGCGTAGTTCTCCAGTACGTCTAGGATGCCGGCAACCGGCAGCAGGACGTCGTCCTCGGTGACCTCGACGTCGTCGACGTCGGGCCCCTGGCCACGGCCACGGCGGCGTTCGTTGCGGTCGCGGAAGCGGTCGCTGCGCGTGTTTCCATCGCGGTTGTCACGGTTATCGCGGTTGTCCTGCGTCCCCGGGCGATCGTTGCGGTCGCGACGGTTGCGCCGGTTACGGCGGTTGCCTGTGTCGTCGCCATCGTTGTTGTCGTCGCGGCGGGTGCGGGTGTTGTCGCGACGTTCGCGCTGGCCGGATTCGCCTGCCTCGACGGAGGCCTGCTCACCTTGGCGCGGCTGTGCTTGACGCTGCTGATCGGCCTGCCGCTGATCGCCTTGACGCTGCTCTGCTTGACGCGGTTCTGCCTGACGCTGTTCACCTCGGGGCTGTTCAGCCTGAGGCTGCTCGGCCTGGTTCTGCTCGGCGGCGCGGGTGTCGCTGGATTCGCCGGCTTCCGGGGAAGCAACGGGGGCCTCACCACGACGGCGATTCCGCGTGCGCGGCTGGCGGCGTTCGCTACCGGCCTCGGAAGCGGGAGCAGCGGAAGCGGGAGCAGCGGAAGCGGGAGCAGCGGAAGCGGGAGCAGCGGAAGCCTCGGCAACGGGAGCCTCTACAGCGGCCGGAGCCTCCGGGGTTTCCGTCGCAGCGGGAGCTGCAATAACGCCGTCGCTGGTCGCGCGCCGGCTACGGCCACGGCCACGTGCCCGGGTGCCTTCCTGCGCGGAAGCTTCGGTGGACGCTGCTGCCGACGAGGCAACGGTCCCCGCATCCGGAGCTACGGACGGCGCTGATTTTGCTGCCACGGCCTTGGCCGTGGTAGGAGCCTTGCTGGTTGATGCACCGGCACGGTGGGCTGAAATAGCCGAAACCAAGTCCCCCTTGCGCATCCGGGATCCGCCCGAAATGCCCAGCTGACTGGCCAAGGCCTGAAGCTGCGCGAGCTTGAGGCCTGCAAGGCCGCTGCTCTTAGCGGTTGCGGCCGTTGACGACTCAGCTGCAGAAGATGTTGTGTCCACAGCTGAAGCCAGCTCAGTGGTTTCTGTCACGAAGGATCCTTCCCCCTCGACGGCGTCCAGACCTAGAGCTGGACGCGATGATTTGTTCTGGACTGCAGTTCAGATCTGCAGCCGTGATTTCGGTCTTGCCGGTTTAGTTTCAGCAGGGCCGGATACTGATACGTCTTCGATGCTCCGGCGGGCGGGGCGCGGGCTGACGGTTCGGTTGACAGAAAGGGTTCTGTGGCACGTGCGACAGGCCGATAAGTAGACGGCACCGGCAGACTTCGACACAGTAGAAGACGGGAACGGCATTGAGCCGGGATCCAATGTCAGGGAACTGCCCGCGGTATTACCGCCGGTGCAAGTCCACTCTAGCACCTTCAACGTCCACTGCCAGCGTCATAACGCGCCAAGCAACGTCCGGTGTGTTGTCCGCAATGAAAGAGGCAATCAATCCCGTAATCGCTTCGGCTTCATCCGTGCCGTTTGCCAATGCCAGTGACGGTGGGTCCCGCACCGGAAACAACGGCCGCATGGCCCGAAGACCGCAGTGCCGAAATCAACGCTGCACTGGGCCGCATTGCCTCGGCGCGGTAGCTCTGGTGCAGATAGTCCTCGGTTCCCGGAAGCAGGAAACGGGGCTCCGCAGTCAGCGCGTGAATCAAGAGCGCTGCACGCCCTGAATTCATGGCGGCCGCGTGGTGGCCGATGGAGGCAGGAAGCAGACCACGGGCGGTCTCGGTGGACAATTCGTAGTCCGGCACCGCAACGATGGGGATGACCGATGGGAGTACTTCCGCGCGAGTGCTGCTGTACTGCTCGCTGTCCTGCCACGACAAGGCCAGTCCGCCGAAAATCGCCGGTGCGACGTTGTCCGGGTGGCCTTCCATCTCGCTCGTGAGCTGCAGGATCCACTCGCGGTCGCGCTGCGCCGACTCGGGTACCAGAGCGTTGGCTGCGATCACGGCGGCGACGACGGCCGAAGCCGAGGAACCGAGTCCGCGGCCGTGCGGATTGACGTTGTTTGCGGCGATCCTCAGACCGCTGTGCCGGAAGCCAAGACGCTCCAGGGCCGTGGTGATGGCACGGACAACGAGGTGGCTGGCATCGCGCGGGAGCGTGTCTGCCCCCTCACCGGAGAGCTCGAATTCGAGCTCTCCGGTGGTGAGTGTTTCGACCGTCAAGGTGTCGTAGATCGACAATGCCAGGCCGAGGCTGTCGTAGCCGGGACCCAGATTGGCGCTGGTACCGGGTACCCTGACCGTCAGCTGCTGGCCTGCCGCGACAAGCTGGAGACCGGTCGCGGTGGGCTGCGTGGTTTTCACTCTTAGTTTTCTTCCAGTCCCAGTTCAGTTGCCACCGTCACGACGTCGTTCGATACCTTGACTGGCTGAACCTCGCTGCCGTCTTCGGTGCGGAGGGCCCACTGCGGGTCCTTGAGTCCGTGCCCGGTGACCGTGATGACGATCGTCTTGCCGACGGGAACCTCGCCTGCGGCGTGCTTCTTAATGAGGCCGGCAACGCCCGCTGCGGAGCCCGGTTCCACGAAGACGCCTTCTTTAGCGGAGAGCCAGCGGTGGGCGTCGAGGATTTCCTCGTCGGTCACGGCCTCGATGAAGCCGCCGGATTCATCGCGCGCTGCGATCGCAGTGTCCCAGGACGCCGGGTTGCCGATGCGGATGGCCGTGGCGATGGTGTCCGGTTCAGTGATGGGGTGGCCTGCCACAAAGGGTGCAGCCCCCGCTGCCTGGAAGCCCCACATGGCGGGCGTCTTGGTGGAGACGGCGGGGAGGGTGCCGGCGGTTGCGGACTCGAAGGGCGCGGAATACTCCTTGTAGCCCTTCCAGTACGCGGTGATGTTGCCCGCGTTGCCCACCGGCAGGACGTGGATGTCCGGGGCGTCTCCGAGGGCGTCGACGATTTCGAAGGCACCGGTCTTCTGGCCCTGGATACGCGCCGGGTTGACGGAGTTCACGAGGAACACCGGGTAGGACTCACCGAGCTTGCGGGCAATGTCCAGGCAGTTGTCGAAGTTGCCGTCCACCTGCAGGAGGGTGGCCCCGTGCGCGATCGCCTGGCTGAGCTTGCCCATGGAAATCTTGCCTTCGGGAACCAGCACGGCACACTTGAGCCCCGCGGCCGTGGCGTACGCAGCGGCAGAAGCTGAGGTGTTGCCGGTGGAAGCACAAACCACCGCCTTGGCACCTGCCTCAACAGCCGCCGTCATGGCCATGGTCATGCCGCGGTCCTTGAACGAGCCGGTGGGGTTCATGCCCTCCACCTTCAGGTACACGGTGGAACCGGTGAGATCGGAAAGCTTCTGCGCGTGGACGAGCGGAGTGCCGCCTTCGCCGAGGGTAATGACCTTCGTGGCTTCAGTTACGGGCAAACGATCGGCATATTCGCGGATTACTCCGCGCCATTGGTGAGCCACTTAGACCCCTTCTACCCGCAGGACGGATGTCACAGAATTGACGACGTCCAGGCCCTTGATGGCCTCGACGGTTGCCGCGAGTGCGGCTTCGGATGCACGGTGGGTGACGATCTTCAGCTCGGCCGACTCAACCTTCGAAGCGGCATCGCGCTGGATCTTCTGGCGCATGATTTCGATGGACACGCCGTGCTCCGAGAAGATGTGGGCGATCCGGGCCAGAACGCCGGCCTGGTCTGCGACGTCGAGACCAACGTAGTAGCTGGTGTTCGATGCATCGATCGGAAGTGCGGGCACGTAGCCGGTGGTGGTCTCGGTTCGGCCGGGGCCGCCGAGAACCAAACGGCGGGCAGCAGAGACGAGATCGCCCAGGACGGCAGACGCGGTCGGGGTTCCGCCGGCGCCCTGGCCGTAAAACATCAGCTCGCCAGCGTTTTCCGCCTCGATGAAGACTGCGTTGAACGCACCGCGAACGGCTGCAAGCGGGTGTTCGCGGGGCAAGAGCGTGGGGTGGACGCGCACCGAGATGCCTCCGCCGTTGCCGGGTTCCGCGCTCTCGATCTTCTCGGCGATGGCGAGCAGCTTGATGACAAAGCCGGCTTCCTTCGCTGCTGCGATATCCGCTGCGCTGACCTTTGTGATGCCTTCGCAGTAGACGTCGTCGAGGGCAAAGCGCGTGTGGAAGGACAGCGAAGCAAGGATGGCGGCCTTGGCCGCGGCGTCATGGCCCTCGACGTCGGCAGTCGGGTCGGCTTCTGCGTAGCCGAGGCGCTGGGCCTCGGCAAGGGCGTCGGCGAACTGTGCACCGGTGCTGTCCATCTGGTCAAGGATGAAGTTGGTGGTGCCGTTGACGATGCCGAGGACCCGAGTGATGCGGTCGCCGGAAAGGCTGTCGCGGATGGGGCGCAGGATCGGAATGGCTCCGGCGACGGCGGCCTCATACGAGAGCTGGACGCCTGCCTTGTCGGCCTCTTCGTAGAGAGTAGGGCCGTCCTGTGCGAGGAGCGCCTTGTTGCCGGTGACAACGCAAGCGCCGTTCTGCATGGCGGTCAGGATGAGCGAACGGGCCGGCTCGATGCCGCCCATGAGCTCGATCACCAGATCGGCGTCCTTGACCAGGGTGTCCGCGTCAGTAGTAAAGAGTTCGCGCGGCAGCTCGACGTCGCGCTCTGAATCAACGTTGCGCACGGCGATGCCGGACAGCTGCAAGCGTGCGCCTGTGCGGGCCGCAAGGGCGTCGGCGTCGTCAAGGAGAATCCGCGCTACCTGGGCTCCCACGTTGCCAGCAGCCCAGGAGGGCCACCTTCAGGGTTCGCACTTCAGACATTCGCCACTCCCATGTCGCGGTTCAAAAGATCTTCTTCGGTTTCCCCGCGGACGATCAGCCGGGCGGATCCGTTGCGCACAGCGACAACGCCAGGCCTGGCCAGATAGTTGTAGTTGCTTGAGAGGGCCCAGCAGTAAGCGCCGGTTCCCGGTACAGCGAGCAGATCACCGGCTGCCACGTCTTCGGGCAGATATATATCTCTAACAACTATGTCGCCGCTCTCGCAATGTTTGCCCACTACTCGGGACAGTTGCGGAGCCGCGTCTGAGGCCCGCGAGGCGAGAATTGCCGAATAATCCGCGTCGTACAGCACCGGACGGGCGTTATCGCTCATGCCGCCGTCCACCGACACATAGCGACGCGGGAACGTAACGTTTTCCTGACCTGCTGCTTCCTGCCCTGCTGCCCCTGCAGGCGCATCCACGCGAACTGTTTTCAGCGTCCCGACCTCGTACAAGGTGAATGTGCTGCTGCCGACGATTGCGCGGCCGGGTTCGATCGAAATGCGCGGCGAAGTAATTCCCAGCTCTGCGCATTTGGAACGCACGACGGCGGCCATCGCCCCCGCGATCTCGGCTGGCGGACGCGGGGTGTCCACCGGCGTGTAGGCAATGCCGTAGCCGCCACCCAGGTCCAGTTCCGGCAGGACGATGGAGTACTTGTCCTGCATTGCGGCGAGGAATCCCAACAGTTTCTCGGCGGCCACAGCGAAGCCGTCCGGTTCGAAGATTTGCGAACCGATGTGGCAGTGCAGGCCCAGCAGATCGACGTTGGGGTAGGACGTGGCCGCAGCCACGGCTTCCTCCGCAGCAGAGAGGCCGGCTGCCTCGGTGGAGTCCTCGGCCATGGATAGACCGAATTTCTGGTCCTCGTGGGCCGTGGCAATGAACTCGTGGGTGTGGGCGTGGACGCCGGGGGTCAGCCGCAGCATCACTTTCACAGTTTCGCCTCGGCCGGAGGCGATCTTGGCTACCCGCTCCAGCTCATCGAGGCTATCCACCACGATGCGTCCGAGCTTCATGTCCAGCGCCCGGTTGATTTCGGCGTCGGACTTGTTGTTGCCGTGAAGGCCCAGGTTGGCTCCGTCGATGCCGGCACGGGCCGCAACAGCGAGCTCGCCACCGGAACAGGTGTCCAGACGCAGGCCTTCCTCGGCAACCCAACTGGCCACGGCCGTGCACAAGAAGGACTTTCCGGCGTAGTAGACGTCCACTCCCCCGCAAATGTCCTCGAAAGCTGCATCAAAGGCATCCTTGAAGGAGCGTGCGCGCGCACGGAAATCGCTCTCGCTCATGACGAACAAGGGGGTGCCGAACTGGGCCTTGAGTTCGCTGACGGGAATGCCGTCGATGGCGAGCTCGGCGTCGTCGTTCCTCCGGACGTCCGCAGCCCACATCGGGGCGTGCAGCGCGTTCACATCCTCGGGGACGGCGAGCCATTCGGGCGCAAGCGGTGAGGCTGCGCTTTCGTTATGGTGCTGCACGCCGATCACATCCGTTCCGGAGCCGAAACGCCAAGGAGGTCAAGTCCGTTGGCCAGCACTTGGCTGGTGGCGTCGTTGAGCCAGAGCCGGGTGCGGTTGACGTCCTGAACCGGCTCGTCCCCCAATGGCGAAACGCGGCACGCGTCGTACCAGCGGTGGTAGGCGCCCGCGATGACCTCAAGGTGCCGGGCAACGCGGTGCGGTTCACGGAGTTCGGCAGCCTTGGCCACGATGGACGGGTAGCTGCCCAAGTAGGAAAGCAGTTCGTTCTCGGTGGGGTGGTCCAGCAGGGATGCATCGAAAGCGCTGTGGTCCACGCCGGCCTCGATCGCGTTGCGGGCAGTTCCGCGCGAACGGGCGTGTGCGTACTGGACGTAGAAAACCGGGTTTTCATTGCTGTTCTTCTTCAGCAGTTCCGGATCCAGCGTCAGCGGCGAATCAGCGGGGAAACGGGCCAGCGAATAGCGGACCGCGTCCTTCCCGAGCCACTCGATCAGGTCCTTGAGCTCGATGATGTTTCCGGCGCGCTTGGACAGCTTGGCGCCGTTGACGGAGACCAGCTGTCCGATCAGGACCTCGATGTTAACCTCGGGGTCGTCACCGGCACAGGCGGCAATGGCCTTGAGCCGGTTGATGTAACCATGGTGGTCCGCACCAAGCAGGTAGATCTTCTCCGTGAAGCCGCGGTCCTTCTTCGACAGGTAGTAGGCAGCGTCGGCAGCGAAATACGTGGGTTCGCCGTTGGCGCGGATCATCACGCGGTCTTTGTCATCGCCGAAGTCCGTGGTGCGCAGCCAGACCGCCCCGCCGTCGTCGAACACGTGGCCTTGCTCCCGCAGGCGCGCGACAGCGGACTCGATCGCGCCGGCGTCGTGCAGTTCCTGCTCCGAGAAGTAGACATCGAAGCTCACGCCGAACTCGGCAAGCGTGACCTTGATGTCCTTCATCTGGGCCTGGTAAGCGGCGGCCCGGATCACCGGCAGGGCGGCTGCGTCGGTGAGCTCGCGGATGCCGGGGTGTGCCTTGAGGACCTCGTCCCCGAGTTCCCGGATGTACTCACCGGGATAGCCGCCCTCCGGAACACCGCGTCCGTGCAGGCGGGACAGCACCGAGTTCCCAAAAACGTTCATCTGCGAGCCGGCGTCGTTGATGTAGTACTCTGCGGTGACGTCCGCACCGGAGGCGCGCAGCACGCGGGCAATGGAATCACCCAGGGCGGCCCAGCGCGTGTGGCCAATGTGCAGCGGTCCCGTGGGGTTCGCCGAGACGAATTCCATGTTGACCACGTGGCCTGCGAGCGCCTGGTTCGTTCCGTAGGAACTTCCCGCCTCGACAATGACCTTGGCCAGCGCACCGGCTGCGGCTGCGTCCACGGTGATATTGAGGAACCCGGGGCCGGCGATTTCCACTGCGGTGACGCCGCGGATTGCTTCCAACCGCTTGCTCAGGATGGTGGCGAATTCGCGTGGGTTGGTGCCGGCATGCTTAGCCAGCTGCAAGGCAATGTTGGTGGCCCAGTCGCCGTGCTCCCGGTTCTTGGGTCGCTCCACGCGCACGTCCTCCGGGAGGGCGGATTCGGAAAGCGCAAGCTCGCCGGCGGCGACAGCGTCTTTCAGGCAGGCGGATATGGCGGCGGAGAGTTCTTCGGGAGTCACTCGTCTAGCCTACCGGTGGGGCTTGCAAGTGGTGGAATTCTTTGCGTTCACGACCGCATACACGCGAGCGCCAGCCAGCATCCAGCGGGCGCACAGCTTCACCCCCTGGAGCTCTCAGGCTGAACCGATACGCTTGGTTGAACGTTGAACATGTGAGCGACCCCCGGGCCTCGCAGCCGTTGAGCCCCGGACCTTTTCTTGTCCAGTTGACCTTTTCTGTCCAGTTGAAACGAGCAGATCCATGACCACGCCACTCCGCAAGAGCCTCCTCGTCGGCGCCGCCGGCCTTTCACTGGCCGGGTCCGTGGCAGGCTGCGCGCCCGCAGCACAAGGCAGCACGCAGCAAAACCCTGCACAGCCCAAACCGAGTTCTTCTTTTTCGGCGCCCTATAAGGACGGCACCTACAGTGCCGACGGCAACTATGTGTCGCCCAACGGCGACGAGACCTTGGGCGTCCAATTGACCCTGTCCGGCAACACCGTCTCGAAGGTCGACGTCACCGTCCACCCGACCAGCCCGAACACTCAGATGTTCCAGAGCCAGTTCAAGGACGGCATTGCCGCGCAGGTGGTCGGAAAGAAGCTGGATGACATCAATGTCTCCAAGGTAGCCGGCTCTTCGTTGACCGGCGGCGGGTTCAACCAGGCCGTGGAACTTATCAAGGCCAAGGCCAAATAACCGCCATGCCGCACGGGGGCTGGAGCGACTTCAGCTTCGACGGAATCGGAACCCGGTGGGAGATTTCGACGCCGGAGCAACTGTCGGGAGCGGTGCGCGGCAAGCTGTTGGAAGTTGTAGAGGATTACGACCGAAGCTACTCGCGGTTCCGCGGCGACTCCTTGATCGCTGGACTCTCCCGGGAAGCCGGATCCGTCACTCTCCCGGCAGGCGGCGCCGAACTGGAAGCGCTATTCGGGAAGTTGTACCGGCTCAGTCATGGCGCCATGACGCCACTCATTGGCGGCAGCCTTGAGCAATTGGGCTACGGAGCGGACTACGCCCTGCGGCCTCTCGGCCATCCGGTGCCGGCGCCGCGGTGGGAGGACGTCCTCCTGTGGACCGGCACGGAAATCACCACGTCCGCGCCCTTGGTGCTGGACATTGGAGCCGCCGGTAAAGGCCAACTGGTGGACCTCACGGCCGCCGTCCTGCGCGCCGCTGGAATCACGGAGTTCATTGTCGATGCGAGCGGTGACATGCTCCATTCCGGGCCGGAGCCGCTGAGTGTGGCCCTTGAACACCCTTACGACCCCACCCAGGCGATCGGCGTCGTCGAACTCCACGGAGGTGCGTTGTGCGCCTCCGCGGCCAACCGGCGCGCGTGGGGCGACGGCCTGCACCACGTCCTCGACGGCGCCACCGGGCGCCCGATCCAGACGGTGGTGGCGACGTGGGCCATGGCTGCCACCACAATGGAAGCCGACGCCCTGGCTACAGCGCTCTTCATGGTGGACCCGAAGACGCTTGAGGAAGAATTCGATTTCTCCTGGCTCAATGTCTATTCGGACGGACACGCTGCTTTTTCGGCGGGATTTGAAGGGACACTTTTCACATGATTGCCATCAAAGCCCGCGTTGACGCCTGGCTTGGCCGTTTCACGATGTACCGGCTGATTCTCTGGGTCCTCGGCGTCCTTGTGCTCTACAGCATGGTGTTGAACATCCTGGGCTGGCTCACTTTCGGCCTGCCTGAAATGCTGGTCCACCTGCTGCTGTGCCTCGGATTGACGTATGCGTCCAGCCGGCTCGTGGCCATGCTGTTCAAAGTCCAGCCACACTCCGAATCCGCGCTCATCACCGGCCTTCTGTTGTACTTCCTGTTCTGGCCAACTGAGCTGATTCCCTCAGTCCAGCTGCCGAATCTCGCCGGAGTCGCCTTGGCGTGCGTCGTGGCTTCGCTCTCCAAATATGTTTTGGCCTTCCGTGGCCGTCACATCTTCAATCCTGCCGCGGCTGGCGCCTTCGTTGTTGGCCTCACCGGCCTCAATGTCGCTACTTGGTGGGCAGCAACTCCGGCCATGCTGTGGCTCCTGGTGCCGGGCGTCCTGCTCGTCTTGTACCGGACCCTCAAGGTGCAAATGGCGGCCACTTTCCTTGTGGTGACTGTAGCCATCGTGTGCGCCGTGCTCTTGCGGAGCGGCATGAGCTTCGGGTCAGCCCTGTGGCAGCCGATCTCGCAGCAGCCCCTCCTGTTTTTCGCCGGCTTCATGCTGACGGAGCCCCTTACCCTGCCTCCCCGGCGGTGGCAGCAAATGGCGCTGGCGATCGTGGTCGGAGTCTTCTTTGCGGTGCCCTTCCACGTAGGCATCGTTGCCAATTCGCCCGAACTCGCGCTCCTCATCGGAAACCTCCTCGCGTTCCTTGTAGGACAGCGAGGAGGGGTCATGTTGACGTTCAAGGGTTCGCGTCCGCTGACGCCATTCACCACCGAATTCCGCTTTGAGCCACAACGGCCCGTTCGCTTCTTGCCGGGACAATTCATGGAACTCAACCTCCCGCACTCGAGGTCCGACGGAAAAGGGCGGCGACGCGTCTTCAGCATCACCAGCGCGCCGGACGCGCCCGAGGTGACTTTCGGCGTCGGCACCGGGGAGCCTGTCTCCACCGCCAAACGTGCGCTGCTCGCGCTTGAGCCGGGCGAATGCGTTCGCGGCACCTCTGTGGGTGGCGACTTTATCCTTCCTCCCGACGCCGGCAAACCCGTGCTGCTTATCGCGGCGGGAATCGGGATTACGCCTTTCCTGTCGCAACTGGCGTCCGGCGACTCCCGGAGAAGGGACATCGTCGTGTTGTATCTCGCCCCCAGCGCCGCCGAGCTTGCCGGGCACGAAGTTCTGGAGGCCTCCGGGGCGCGGGTCATTGCGCGCGTGGCAGACGGTTCCGCGCCGCCGTCGTTCATGAGCGACGCCGGACGCCGCCGGATCGACGGCGACTCACTGCGGGAACTCGTGCCGGACGTAGCAGACCGGGATGTGTACGTTTCCGGGTCCCCGGCAAACGTGGACACCCTCCGTGCTGCCGCACGCCACGCGGGAGCCCGGCGAATCCACGTGGACTCATTTTCGGGCTACTGACGGCGCGCGCCGCCCGTTTTCCGTTGCAGCGTCCCGTTTTCCATTGCGGTGCGGTGACCTGCTAAGCTCATGGACGTCCCTCCGGCAACGGATGGGAGCCCCGGATGCCCTCGTAGCTCAGGGGATAGAGCGTCTGCCTCCGGAGCAGAAGGCCGTAGGTTCGAATCCTATCGAGGGCACAACAAAAACCCCGTCAGTTCAGAGAACTGACGGGGTTTTTCCTTGCGCTTTCCGGCAGCGAGGGGTGACACGCCGGGGTCGATAGGGGTTATAGGACAAGACGTGTGTAACTCCCGGGTGTGTCACGTCCGCGTCCGGCCAGGGGTGGAGCCGTCCTGACCTTCTTTGGAGGAGCTCCTAGCACAACACGCCGCCGACACGCCATTCAGAGGGCCACTTCGCGGTCAAAGAGGGTCAGGACGGCGCTCGGCTGAGCGCTCGCCGTGCTGCGGTGGGCCGGTACAAAAACGGCCCGGCGCCAAAAATTTGCGTAAATTGGCGTCACGTTTTGGGTCCTGCGCCCACATAGTCCTTGTGCAGACCGCCAACGAGGAGGAGCCGATGTCCGCTTTCCCGGAGCTGGAGATCAAAACCCCAGTCCTCGCGATGAAGCTTTCGCGACTTCCCCCGTCGCAGCTCGCAACCATCCTTTGCCCCAAACCCAAGGACACCGATGCCTGAATGTGAAGCAGCCCGCCGCAACAAGCAAGCCCTCTACGAAATTGAGCTTGCATGGGGCAATGGCATCGTGGATCTCGGAAAGCTGCGAGGGATCCTGATGGGATCCGAAAGAGAGGCGGAACCGTTAGAAGTTTGCCTGGTGGAGGACTCCCACCGCTCGTGATCCCGGACATGCCGCACGTGGCCGGCCAAAATGTCGGTGGCCACTCCTAAGCTGTTCGTACCCGGCCAAGTCCAACAGCTACGAAAGGGTTCGCCATGATCTGTTCCATTATTCCGCCCTACATGCTGCGCAGGTTGGCCACCCAGAACGAGCCCCGCCTTCGGATCATTGCGCGCGCGGCCAAGGAATCCCTGCTCCAGATCAAGAGCCTCCAGGCGGTCCGCGCCCTTCCTGTGCCGCCCGCCATACCCACGGCGCGCCAGGCGAAACCCGGTCCACCCAAACGGACCATCTTCGACGCCGGCTCCACCGAAGCGCTGCCCTGGCAAGCTCATCCGCAAGGAGGACGGCCCGGCCACGGGGGACGCAGCCGCCGATGAAGCCTACGAAGGACTGGGCGAAACCCACAGGCTCTACGCAGAAGCGTTCAGCCGAAATTCGATCGACGGAGCCGGCCTGAAACTCAACGCGACGGTCCACTACGGTGAGCTCTACGACAACGCGTTCTGGAATGGCAGCCAAATGGTCTTCGGCGATGGCGACGGCGAGATCTTCCAAAGGTTCACGAAGTCGCTCAGTGTGATCGGCCATGAACTTACCCACGGCGTCACCCAGTACACGGCTGCCCTCGCCTACCGGAACCAAGCCGGCGCCCTCAACGAGTCCATGTCTGACGTCTTCGGCGCGCTCGTGGAACAACATGCGAGGAACCAGTCTGCTTCCGAGGCCAGTTGGCTAATCGGCGAAGGCTTATTCACTGACTCCGTCCAGGGCGCCGCCCTCCGTTCAATGAAAGCCCCCGGCACGGCCTACGACGACGACGTCCTCGGCAAGGATCCGCAACCGGACTCCATGGACAGCTACGTCCGCACCACAGCGGACAACGGCGGCGTCCACATCAACTCGGGAATCCCCAACCGTGCCTTTTCGACGGTTGCCCTTGAACTGGGCGGCAATGCATGGGAGGCGCCGGGACAGATCTGGTACAACACTCTGACCAGCGGTTCGCTTCCTGCCACGTGCACTTTCAGGCGCTTCGCGAAGGCCACCGAGGCGTCGGCAGAGGAGCTGTTCGGCACTGGTTCAACCGAGCACGACGCCGTCTTGAAGGCATGGGAAACTGTGAAGGTAAAGCTCTAGCAACCCCTCCGGAGCCGTGGAAGCCGTCGAACAATGAAAATCACCGTCCAGCGCAGCGGCGGCGTCGCCGCAATGACGCGCATCTGGACCGTGGATGTAGCCAGCTCCGAAGACAAGCTGCGGTGGATGCCGATCGTGGAAGCCTGCCCTTGGGACGAAGTGCCCTCCCGCCCGCAAACTGCCGGGACGGCGAGCCCTGCGGCAGGCGGCGAGGCTGACAGGTTCGTGTATTCGATCCGCGCCGGACAACGCAGGGCCACACTACCGGAGAACGCAGTGACCGGGCCCTGGCACATCCTCGTGGAGAAGGCCAAGGGAGAGGGGCGGGAGACCTTCCGCCGCTAGCGGGCGTTCCGGTGCAGCGCGCGGGGAACCCGGCTTCCCGCCGTTCTAGCTGACTTCTGCCAACTGGCCGCGGAACGCCCTCCGGTATGACTGCGGGCTCGTATCCAAGACCTTCGCAAAGTGGTGCCGCAATAGCACTGGATGTCCGAACCCGGCAGCGCGAGCGACTTCGTCAATGTTCAAGTCCGTGGTTTCCAGGAGCTTCCTGGGCCCGGAGCACTCGCTGTGAACTGCGCCAGGCCGCGGGCGTGGCGCCCGTTTCTGCCCGGAAACGGCGCGCGAAGGTTCGGGCGGACATGTGCAGCCGCGCCGCGAGCTCGTTGACACTGTGGTCCCGCTCAAGGTTCTCCACCATCCAGCGCAGCAACGCCTCCATGGGGGCGGAGCCGCATGTTGGCATGGGTCGGTCAATGAACTGGGCCTGGCCGCCGTCCCGGTGCGGCGGAACCACCATGTCCCGTGCAATGGCTGCTGCGACGTTTGCGCCCAACTCCACCCGGATCAGATGCAGGCAGGCGTCTATGCCCGCTGCCGTGCCCGCACTCGTGATCAGCTTTCCGTCCTGGACGTAAAGCACATTCTCGTCAACGTGGATCTTCGGAAACCTGCTCGCCAAGTCCTGCGAGTAGTGCCAGTGCGTGGTGCAGCGGCGGCCGTCCAAAAGTCCCGCCCGCGCGAGTGCGTAGGCGCCGGAACAAATCGACATGACCCATGCTCCGCGGGCATGCGCAGCCGTCAACGCATCGAGCACGGAAACCGGCACGTCCTCGTCGCGGCCGTAGGGGGCCATGATGACAAGGTCGGCATCGGCCGTTGCCTCCAGCCCGAGGGGAACGTGCATTGACAGGCCGGACTTCATTAGCACCTCGCCTGGGTTCGGCGTGCACACCCTGAATTCAAAGCGTGGAACGCCGCTCCCCGGGCCTCCCGGTCAATGCCAAAGACCTCACAGGCGGTCCCGAACTCGAACATCGAAAAGTTGGGAACAACAATGATTGCCACCGTTTTCAACATGATTCCATCATGGCAGAAAATTGCTTAAGTGGGTCGTTTCTGCCACTGTTTCTTGACCCGGAGAAAGAACACGATGGAGTCATGGAAATGGTCGGAGTCTTAGTGTTCATCCTCCTCCTCGTCACGCTCGCGGGTACCGTCTCAGCTGTCCTTCGGGACGGCCGCGGCCACCATCTGCCCGACCACGCCGAGCCTTGGTCCGCGCGGGACCTGCCTAGCAACTCTTGCTGGACGCTGCGCGCGTTTTAATCAACCTGCCTTTCGACCCACGTGCCCTTCAAAGAAATAAGGACGGCTATTGTCCGCATAGTGGGCTAGATTCAATGCCATGATCCAGACGTCTGCCAGGCTGCTGCAACTGCTGTCCTTGCTGCAGGTCCGGCGCGAATGGACAGGCCCGGCCTTGGCCAACCGCATGGGCGTCACCGAGCGGACCGTTCGCCGCGACATCGACAAACTACGCAACCTCGGCTACCCCATCCACGCTTCGCCCGGGATAGCCGGGGGCTACCAGCTGGGCGCCGGCGCCCAGCTCCCGCCCTTGTTGCTCGACGACAATGAAGCCCTCGCCGTCGCCCTGGGCCTGAACTCCGTGGCGGCAGGCCCCGTGGCCGGCATCGGAGAAGCCTCTGTAAGGGCTCTAGCCAAACTCGAACAGGTCCTGCCCTCGCGCCTCCGCCCCAAATTCGCCATGCTCAAGGCCGCGGTCACCACCCTGCCCAGCAATGCGGCCTCCGTGGATCCCCAGCAGCTCACCGTGGTCTCCGCGGCGATCGCGGACAAACGGCAGCTCAGTTTCGACTACGTCAAAGCCGACGGCGACGCCGGCCGCCGCTTGGTAGAGCCTTACCGACTGGTGGATACCGGGAGACGTTGGTATCTCGTGGCGTGGGACGTTGACCGGGAAGACTGGCGCACGTTCCGCGCCGACCGCATCGCTTCCCTGCCTGTCGAACGGAAAAAGTATGCGCCGCGCCCCTTGCCCGCCGAGGACCTCGCGGACTATGTCCAACGCTCGGTCACCCGCTCGCCATACCGCTACGACGTCGTGGTGCGCCTTCACGCCCCCATCGGCGACGTGGCCGCCGTCGTCGGCCCGCAACTCGCCAGCTTGAGCGACGACGGCGGGAACGCCACCCTCCTCCGGGCTGGCTGGGACAGCCTCGCTCAACCGGCAGCGCACCTCGCTGCCCTGGACATGGACTTCGAGATCATCTCTCCGGAGGAGTTCAAAGACTACGCCCGCGTCATGGCGGGGCGACTGGAAAAAGCGGCCGGCGATCACGCACTGCAAGGCAACGCGCCGCCGCAGTAGACTGTCAGCAGCCATGACACTTCATATTTCCTACCCCGCAGAGCTGCCCGTTTCCGAGCGCCGCGAGGACCTGATGGCGGCTATCGCCGCAAACCAGGTGACCATCATCGCCGGTGAGACCGGTTCCGGCAAGACCACCCAGATCCCGAAGATGTGCCTGGAACTCGGCCTCGGGGACAAGGGCCTGATCGGCCACACCCAGCCCCGCCGCCTTGCCGCGCGGACCGTTGCCGAACGCATCGCGTTCGAGATGGGCGTGGAGATCGGCCAGGAAGTCGGCTTCCAGGTCCGTTTCACCGGCGAGGTCAGCAGGGCTACGAAGATCAAGCTGATGACGGACGGCATCCTGCTGGCAGAAATCCAGCGCGACAAACTGCTGCGCAAATACAGCACGATCATCATCGACGAGGCGCACGAGCGCAGCCTCAACATTGACTTCATCCTGGGCTACCTCAAGCGGATCCTTCCGCAGCGGCCGGACCTGAAAGTCATCATCACCTCGGCTACCATCGATCCCCAACGTTTCGCCAAGCACTTCGGCAGCGAGGAAGAACCCGCACCGATTATCGAGGTCTCAGGCCGGACGTACCCGGTGGAGATCCGCTACCGGCCGCTGTCCCAACCCGCCCCGGGCTCGGCTGAAAGCGATGAGGACGCGTCCGACGACCAACTCGAGGAAGACCGCGATCCGCTAGACGCCGTGTGTGACGCCGTCGACGAACTTTCGAAGGAGGCGCCAGGAGATATTCTTGTATTTTTCTCCGGCGAGCGCGAAATTCGCGACGCAGCCGAGGCCCTCAACGGCCGGATCCAGTCCAACCGCAGGCTGGCCGGCACAGAGGTTCTGCCCCTTTTCGCCCGGCTGAGCCTGCAGGAGCAGCACAGGGTCTTCAACCCCGGCGGAAAACGACGCATCATCTTGGCAACCAACGTCGCGGAAACGTCCCTGACGGTGCCCGGCATCAAGTACGTCATCGACACCGGCACCGCCCGCATTTCGCGCTATTCGCACCGCACCAAGGTGCAACGGCTGCCGATCGAACGCGTATCACAGGCCTCGGCCAGCCAGCGCTCCGGACGCTGCGGGCGTGTATCCGAGGGCATTGCCATCCGGCTCTATTCCGAAGAAGATTTCAAGTCCCGCCCCCAATTCACCGATCCGGAGATCCTGCGAACCAATCTGGCCGCTGTCATCCTTCAGATGACGGCCATGGGAGTGGCCCGCGGCCCCAAGGACGTCGAGAACTTCCCCTTTGTTGAGCCGCCGGACTCCCGCGCCATCAACGACGGCGTCACTTTGCTTCGCGAACTCGGCGCCCTGAGCGCCGCCCGCACTAGCGACGGCGGCAACGGGCGCACGGGAGGCCTCACCGCCGTCGGGCAGAAACTGGCGCAACTGCCAGTGGACCCCCGGCTCGGCAGGATGATCGTGGAGGCCGGGAAGCGCGGCTGCGTCAAGGAAGTCATGATCCTGGCGGCTGCACTCACCATCCAGGATCCGCGTGAACGCCCCCAGGGGGACGGCTCTGGCAAACAACAGCTTGCTGCGGAGAAGCACGCACGCTTCCGGGACGAGAATTCCGACTTCACCGGATTCCTGAACCTGTGGAACTACATCCAGGAAAAGCAGCAGGAGCTCTCCTCCACGCAGTTCCGCCGGCTGTGCAGGAACGAATTTATCAACTACCTGCGCGTCCGCGAATGGCAGGACCTCTTCCAGCAATTGCGCCAGCTCGCGAAGCCGCTGGGCATCACTATCGACAACAAGCGCGAGGCCGACCCCGTGGGTAACAACGAGGGCATCCACATCAGCTTGCTTTCGGGGCTCCTGAGCCACATCGGCATGCTGGATGAACGAAAGCGCGAATATGCCGGGGCCCGGGGCAGCCGTTTCGCCATCTTCCCGGGCTCGGCACTGTTCAAGAAATCGCCGGTGTTTGTCATGGCCGCGGAATTGGTTGAAACCAGCAGGCTGTGGGCGCGGGTCGCTGCGAAATTCGATCCCCTGTGGGCCGAGCAGGTAGCTCCGGATCTCGTCAAGCGCTCGTACAGCGAACCACATTGGTCCACCCGCACGGGCTCGGTCATGGCGCACGAAAAGGTCATGCTCTACGGGGTTCCCATCATCCCGAACCGCCGGATCAACTACGGCAGGATCGACCCCGAGCTCTCCCGCGAACTCTTCATCCGGCATGCCCTCGTTGAGGGCGATTGGCGGACCCACCACAAATTCTTCCATCGCAACCGTGCCCTGCTCCTTGAGATCGAAGAACTCGAGACGCGAATGCGTCGGCGTGACATTCTGGTGGACGACCACGCACTATTCGAGTTCTATGACGCCAGGGTCGGCAAGGACGTCGTCTCCGAACGGCACTTCGACAAATGGTGGAAGGAAGCCCGGCAGCAGGATCCGACGCTGCTGGACTTCGACCAATCGCTGCTCATCAGCGAGGACGCCGAGGCACTGGACGATTCCGCCTACCCTAAGACCTGGCTACACAAGGGTTTTGAATTGCCACTCAGCTACGAGTTCCATCCCGTGGCTCCGGGATCGCTCCCCAACCCCTCGGACGGTGTCACAGCCGAGGTCCCGGTGCTGTTCCTCAACCAGCTCGACGACGCCGCCTTCCGTTGGCAGATCCCCGGCCAGAGGGTGGAGCTCGTCACGGCATTGATCAAGTCGCTGCCGAAGCAGATCCGCAAAAACTTCGTTCCCGCTCCGGATGTTGCCCGGCAAGCCACGGCCGCTTTGGAAAACGACTTCGAACCTGAGTCAGACGATCTTGAGTCCTCACTGGAGCTCGTGCTGCGCCGAATCCGCGGCCACATCATCCCTCCCGGCTCGTGGAACTGGGACGCCGTGCCGGCGCATCTGCGCGTCAGCTTCAAAGTAGTGGACAGCCGCGGCAAGGTGCTGGACGAGGGCAAGGACCTCGCAGCGCTTCAAGAGCAGCTGGCCCCCGCTACCCGCCGCGCCATCGCGGAATCCCTCGGAGTAACGCCCGCGACGGCGGCACGCACCAAAGTTCCGCAAGGCACCGGAGCTGCCATCGAGGCCGCTACTGCTCGTGTCTCCGCTTCTCCCGGCGGCAGCGGCGGACCGCAGACCGCAGGTTTTCTGTCTGAGCAGTCCGGGCTCACCGAGTGGACGTTCGGAACGATCGAGCGTCAAGTGACCCGCATGGTGAAGGGCCACGACGTCACGGGATTCCCGGCCCTGGTGGACGAGGGCAAGTCTGTCGCGTTACGCGTGTTCCAAACCCGTGCGGAGCAAGAGGCTGCCATGCGCGGCGGCGTTATCAGGCTCCTTGCGCTCCGGGTTCCCGCCCCGGACCGCTATGTCCTGGAACACCTGAACAACACCGAGAAACTCACCTTCAGCCAGAACCCGCACGGTTCAGTGAGCGCGCTGATCGCCGACTGCGCCCTGGCGGCCATCGACAAGCTAACCCCGGCCGAGCTTCCGTGGGACAAGAAAGCGTTCGATGCCCTGTATGAGGTGGTCCGCGCGGAACTGATCGACACCGTCTTCACGGTGACGGCCGTCGTCGAACGCGTCCTGGCGAGTACCCGGCGGATCGAAAAGCAACTTAAGGGCAGTACCAGTCTTGCCTTGATCAGCTCGCTGAACGACATGAAAAGCCAGCTGGAGCAGCTCGTGTTCCCCGGTTTTGTGGCACGGACGGGCTACGCCCAGTTGAGCCAGTTGCCGCGCTATCTGGCCGGAATCGAGAAGCGCCTCGAAAAGCTCCCGAACAATGTCCAGCGCGATGGGCTGAACATGTCCGTTGTCCAGGCTCTGGAAGATGACTACGACGACGCTGTCTCGGCGCTGCTGCCCGGCCGGCGGGCCGGCGCTGAGCTGACCCGGGTGCGCTGGATGATCGAAGAACTTCGCGTGAGCCTTTTCGCCGTCGAGCTCGGCACGGCCTACTCGGTGTCGGAAAAGCGTATCCGAACGGTCCTCAACCGGGCTTTGGCCCCGGCGTAGGCGGGGCCAAAGCCTCAAGCCGGTTCAGTTAGCCGGCACGAACTCGCCGTGGCCTGCGTCAATGAGGCCTGCGCGGAGTTTCGCCGCATTCGCGTCGAGCCGGGCAGGGTCCGGGTTGTGCTCTACGGTTCCGAAGTCGAAGTCAGCCAGGGACGTTGCCGGGAAGACGTGCACGTGGAAGTGCTCCACTTCGAAGCCGACCACTGACAAACCCGCCCGGGGTGCGTCGAACACCTTCACCTGGGCCTGGCCGACGGTCTGGGCAACGGCCATGACCTTCACGAGAAGTTCGGGAGCCGCATCCGTCCAACGGTCCACTTCCTGGCGCGGCACCACGAGCGTGTGGCCGTCGGTCAGCGGAGCGATGGTCAGGAAGGCCACCACGTCGTCGTCCTTCCAGACAAAACGTCCGGGAATCTCGCCGTTGATGATCTTGGTAAACAGGGTGCTCATACGTCTGCCTTTTCCGAAGCGGGCTGAAGGGTCTTGGTATCGAGGACGAAACGGTATTTCACGTCGCCGGCAACCATGCGGTCGTAGGCCTCGTTGAGTTGCCGGGCAGTAACGACTTCGACGTCGCTGACTACGCCATGCTCCGCACAGAAGTCCAGCATTTCCTGGGTTTCGGCGATGCCGCCGATCAAGGAGCCTGCATAAGAAAGCCGACGCCGGATCAGTGCACCGGGGCTCACCGGTGGCATGGCAGAGGATGGCAGTCCCAATTGGAAGAGGGCCCCTTCCAGGCGCAGGGTGCGGAAGTACGGGTTCAGGTCATGGGGTGCCGCTACCGTATCGATGATGACGTCGATCGTCCGGTCTGCGCCCTCCATGGCTTCCGGGTCCTTCGAAAGGATCACCTCGTCCGCCCCGAGTTCCCTTGCCGCATCGATCTTGGCGTCCGACGTCGTAAACACCACCACCTGTGCCCCCATGGCCTTGGCAATCTTGACAGCCATATGGCCCAGGCCTCCGAGACCGACGACGCCCACCACGTTGCCTTCATCGACGTCGAAGTAGCGCAGTGGCGAGTAGGTGGTGATGCCCGCGCAGAGCAGGGGCGCCACCGCGGCGGGGTCCAGGCCCTCGGGCACGCGCAGGACGAACCGGCGGTCCACCACCACCGAAGTGGAGTAACCGCCCTGGGTGATGGAATCTCCGTTGCGGGCGTCCTTGACGCCGTAAGTGCCTACGTTTCCGCGTTCGCAATATTGTTCCAGGCCTTTGAGGCAGCTTTCGCATTCCCGGCAGGAATCCACCAAGCAACCGACGCCAACCAGATCACCCGGCGCGAAGTCGTCGACGGCGGAGCCCACGCTCCGTACCCGGCCCACGATTTCGTGGCCGGGAATCAGTGGATAGCTCTGTGCGCCCCACTCGCCCCGTGTCGCGTGCACATCGGAGTGACACAGTCCGCAGAAATCGATCTCGATCTCGACGTCGTCCTCTTTGGGGGCGCGGCGGGCCACGGTCAGCGGGACAAGACCGCTCTCCGCGGAAGTGGCGCCGTAGGCGGCCGCGAGGGTTGGCGTGCCGTAGGCGGCCGCGAGGGTTGGCGTGCCGTAGGCGGCCGCGAGGGTCGGCGCGTCAGACGGATCGGCGCTCGGTGTCTCGTCATTCAAGAGGAGCGGCTTGCCAAGGGGCGGGGGAACGGGGCGTCCGGGAGTCATGCTCCGACGCTACCCCCGCTGGCTGAATCTTTGCCAGTCGGCGTTAGCCACTCCCCCTCGGATTCAATGGCAGGCTTCATTGGCCCGGTTCATCGGCCTGGTTCATTAGCCCGCGGATCCAAGCGGCTCGGCTCCGGTGACTACGGGGTTGGAGTCAAGCGAGGACCACTGCGAAAAGGATCCCGGGAAGAGCGCCGCCCTGAATCCGGCAATCTCGAGGGCGGCGATTTCATGGGCCGCCGTGACACCGGAGCCACAGTAGACTGCAACCTTGCTGCCATCGTCCACGCCCAGGCCTGCGAACCTGGCGCGGAGCTGGTCCGGCTTGAGGAAGCTGCCGTCCGGGCCAAGGTTTGCGCTGGTGGGGGCGCTCAGCGCGCCGGGAATGTGTCCGGCCCGGGGATCGATGGGTTCGATCTCGCCGCGGTAGCGCTCCCCCGCCCGGGCATCGAGAAGAATTCCACGGCTGTGCCAGTCCGCTGCCTCGTCCATGCTGATGGCATCCATGTGGCCGTGTCCAAGCACGACGTCGCCCGGAACCGGCGGTTGCTCGTCCTGCGCCAGCGGATAGCCGGCCGAGCGCCAGGCGCCCAAGCCGCCGTCGAGCAGTAGCACGGAATGGAAACCGGCATCGCGGAGCAGCCACCACAACCGCGCCGCAGCGGTGCTGCCACTGTCGTCGTAGGCCACTACGGTGTCGCCGTCGTTGATGCCCCAGGCACGGGCGCTGCGCTGCAGCGCCGCAGTGGGCGGCAGCGGGTGCCTGCCCTGGCCCTCGGCGGTGGGATCCGCAAGTTCATTGTGCAGGTTCACGTAGACGGCGCCCGGGATATGGGCCTGGCGGAAGTGCGAATGGCCGTGGGGATCGCCCAGAACCCAGCGGACATCGAGCAATACGGTCCGCCGGCCCGCATCCATGCGGTCCTTGAGCGCGGCTACGTCAATGAGGGTGGCCATCAAATCTCCTTCGTTGTGCAGTAGCTACCAGACGACTATCGAGCTGCTGCGCTGCAGCTGCCGACCGGCTCCCAGCCTATCCTTGGGCGGCAGACAGCGCCGGTAGGCTGGATCGGTGAGCACTCTACGCAATCAGGACCGGGCTTGGGCCAGCGAAGCAATACGCCGAATCGAGGCCGAGAACAACCGCTCGGCGGATACGCACCTCTATGCCGTCCCCCTCCCCGAACACTGGGGTGTCCAGCTCTATCTCAAGGACGAGTCAACCCACCGTTCCGGCAGCCTCAAGCACCGCTTGGCCCGCTCACTCTTCCTGTATGGCCTGGTCAACGGCTGGATCACGGAGGGGACCACCATCGTCGAGGCTTCCAGCGGGAGCACAGCGGTCTCCGAAGCGTACTTCGCCCGGCTGATCGGGCTTCCGTTCATCGCTGTGATGACCCGGACAACCAGCCCGGAAAAGATTGCCCTCATCGAGGAATTCGGGGGCGCCTGCCTACTGGTGGACCATGCCTCCGAGGTCTACGCCATGGCGGAGGACGTTGCCCGTACGTCCGGCGGTTATTACATGGACCAGTTCACTTACGCTGAGCGCGCTACCGACTGGCGGGGCAACAACAACATCGCGGAATCGATTTTCGAGCAACTCGCCCTCGAAGAGCATCCGGTCCCCGAGTGGATCGTGGTGGGTGCCGGAACCGGCGGGACCAGCGCAACGATCGGCCGGTATTTGAGGTACCACTGCCACCAGACCCGGCTAGCCGTGGTCGATCCCGAAAATTCCGCGTTCTACCCCGGCTGGCGCGACGGCGTGCCGGACTACTCCACAGGCATGCCCTCCAGGATCGAAGGCATTGGACGGCCGCGCATGGAGCCCAGTTTCGTTCCGGCCGTCATCGACACCATGATCCAGGTTCCGGATGCTGCCTCCGTGGCCGCCATGCGGCAATTGCACCGGCTCGCAGGGCTCCATGCCGGACCGTCCACGGGAACCAATCTGTGGGGGGTCTGCCAGGTGGTCGCCGACATGGTGGCACAAGGGAAGCGCGGCAGCATTGTGTCCCTCATGTGCGACGCCGGCGATCGTTACGCGGGAAGCTATTACAACCCGGACTGGCTCGCCGAACGTGGCCTGGATCCTGCTCCCTACGAGGCCGTGCTGGCTGACTTTTTCGAAACCGGCACCTGGCCGGGCAATATATAGCCAGCTTCCGGCTAAACCTCCACCGAGTCCCGCGGCGACAGCCGCGAGTAACTGGTGCCGTACTTCGCGCCGATCCTGGTCACGTGGGCTTCCACGAGGCCACGGCCGAGTTCGTTGAGCAACGCGTCGTGAACCGGATAGGCCTTGGGCGCCCGGACGGCGATCACAAAGTCAACCACTTCGCCCACTTTCGAGCCAGGGCGCGTGGAGGGGAACCAGCAAGGTCTGTACGTCAATGCCGTCGGGCACAACAAAAGAGTCTCCCGGGTGGAAGACGTTTTCGTCCACCAGATAGCCGATGTTGGCCACTACGGGAATCTGCGGGTGGATGAGGGCATGCTGGCCTCCGAAGGAACGCACGGCAAAGCCGCCCGCCTCAAAAGAGGTTCCCGGTTCGACGGCGTGCACGCGGCCGCCGTCGTCCCCTGCCTTGTCAGCAAGCTGGGAAGCGAGACCAGAGGGCGCATGCACCTGCAGTCCGGGGTTTCCTTTGAGCGCTTCGACGACCGCGTCGGCATCCACGTGGTCCGCGTGCTCGTGCGTGATCAGCACGGCATGAGCGCCCGTGAGCGCTTCCGCCGACTCTGAAAAGGTACCGGGATCAATCGCCAGGACCTGGCTGTCCTTTTGCAGGCGGACACAAGCGTGGGTGAACTTGGTGAGCTTCATGAAGCCAGCCTAGGGGCGGTCCTCCGGCGCTGTCCACGAACCGGGGCCGAAGCGTGGCCGGCTGGTAACCTTGGTGTCTGCGAACATCCACATCGAAATGAGTCCACGAATGTCAAACGGCGCCAGTGCCGCCACGTCCGGGCCCGCAGCCCAGCCGCTTCCGGTTGCAAAGGATCCCGCCGTCAAGGAGCAACGCGTCACTAAGCAGCGCTTGGCTGTCAGCGCCGCCTTGGACGAACTGGACGACTTCGTGAGCACCCAGGAACTGTACCGGCTGCTCCAGAACAACGGTATCTCGGTATCTTTGGCCACGGCCTACCGGATTCTGCAGTCGCTCGCCGATGATGGCCTGATCGATGTCCTCCGCAATGCCGAGGGTGAGGCGGTCTACCGACGCTGCGCGGTCACCGGCCACCACCATCACTTGCTGTGCCGCAATTGCGGCAAGGCGGTCGAAGTGGAGGCCCCCGCCGTCGAGACGTGGGCGGCGAGGGTGGCAGCAGAAAACGGCTATACGGCAGTGGCGCACACCGTGGAGATTTTCGGACTCTGCCCTGAGTGCACCGCCAAGAAGGCCGCGGGCCAGCTCTAGCTGGCTACCGACCGATCCTCTGCCGTTTGGGCGATGGCAGCCTGATGTGGACGGACCACCCTGCCGTTGATTCCGCGTTTGGCGCGCACGTTGCCCATGATCCGGCACACCACGTAGATCAGGAACGACAACGTGGTGACATACGGGCTGATCGGGATGCTGCTGCCGAGCGCCAGGAGGATGCCGCCCACCGTGGCCGTGATCGCAAAGAGGACGCTCAGCAGGACAACCAGCCGTGGTGACGTGGTGACCCGCAGGGCGGCCGCCGCCGGAGTGATCAGCAATGCCAGCACCAGCAGGGCGCCGACTATCTGGATAGACAAAGCTACGCTGACACCGAGCAACACCATGAAGGCAATCGCCAGGGCGCGAACCGGCACTCCCCTGGCTTCCGCCATTTCGGGGTCGACGCTGGCGAAGTTGAGGGGCCGCCACATTGCGGCTAACGCGATCATGACGATCACGGCCGTGCCTGCCAGAACCTGGAGCTGCACCGTGTCCACGGAAACGATCTGGCCCGTCAAGAGCCCGAACTTATTGGCCGCCCGGCCCTGGTAAAGCGCCAGGAACAAGATCCCGAGGCCCAGCCCGAACGGCATGATGACGCCAATGATCGAGTTCTTGTCCCGTGCCCGGACGCCCATGAGTCCCAACAGAAGCGCGGCCGCAACGGATCCTGCAAGCGAACCGAAAATGATGTCCGCTCCAACAAGCAAGGCGAAGGAGGCACCCGCGAAGGACAATTCCGAAATGCCGTGAACCGCGAAAGCGAGGTCCCGCTTCATGACGAAAGTGCCGACGAGCCCGCCGAGCAGGCCCAGGACGGCACCGGCCCAGATGGAATTCTGCACCAATGCCAGCAGTTCGCCGTAGTTTTCAAAGTTGAAAGATGGCGTGAAGGATGCTTCCGAGGTCCATTTAGTGCCCCTCGTCCACGCCTGCGTGCGCGTCATCGTGGTAGTGCGTGGTAGCGTCCGGGAGCCCGACGACGACGATCCTGCCGTTCGCGCGGATGACCTCCACATTGCTGTTGTACAGCTCGGACAAGACCTCGGTGGTCATGACCTCTTCCGGTGTTCCCACCCTGAACCTGCCTCCTGCGAGATAGAGGACACGGTCAACATATTCAATGACCGGGTTGATCTCGTGGGTCACGAACACCACTGCGCTGTTCCGATCGTGGCATTGTTCGTTGATGAGGGAGCTCACGGCCTGCTGGTGGTGCAGATCCAGGGACAGCAGCGGTTCGTCGCAGAGCAGGAGCTCAGGCTCCGCGGCCAGCGCCTGCGCCACCCGGAGCCTCTGCTGCTCTCCCCCGGACAATTGGCCAAGCGGCACGCGGGCGTAGTCGCTCGCCCCGACCAATTCCAAGAGACCGTCAACACGCTCGTTGACGGCCCTGGCGTTCATCCGCAGGCCCCAACGGTGGCCGTCGACGCCCAGGGCAACCAAATCCCTGGCACGCAAGGGCGCGTCGGGGGCAAAAGACTTCTGCTGCGGAACGTAGCCGATCTTCCGGCTGCCCCGTTCCACGGGAAAGCCGCTCACCGTCACTGTTCCGGCATGAAGCTTCTGCAGGCCGAGCAGCACCTTGAGGAAGCTGGTCTTGCCGCTGCCGTTGGGACCAAGCACGGCAAAGAACTCGCCTGCTTGGATATCCACATCGAGATCCTTCCACAGGGCCCGTTGGCCAAATTGGAGACCCGCGCCGCGAAGGCTCACTACCGGTGTCAAAAAGAATCCTCGATCCATGGGGTTCGCGAAGCTATGCTGCTGGCGGCCCGCGCTTGGATGAAAAGAGAAGGCCCCGCAGCCGCCCTGTATATCTTAGGACGATTGCGGGGCCTGCCTGTCCTTATTGTGCTTGGGGCCGTCTACTTGCTCAGCGCGGCTGCCACGTTGCTCACATTGGCTGTCATCCAGGTGACGTAGTCCTTACCTTCCGGGAGCGTTTCCGTGAAACCGACAACCGGAACTCCGGCAGTTGATGCTGCGGCCTTCAGCTTTTCCGTCTCGGCGCTCGCGGTCTGCTCGTTGTATGCCAGGAAGCGAACGGCTTTCGAGGTGATCAGATCGCTCGTTTCCTTGACCGCTGCAGGCGGAACGTCCGAGCCCGCTTCAATCGCATGGCTAAAGGCTTCCGGTGTCTTGTTTTCCAGGCCCGCAGCGTCAAGCAAATAGCCCGGGACAGGCTCGGTGATGGCTACCGGAGCGGAAGCCTTGGAAGCCTTGATCTCAGCGACTTTGGCGCTCAGCCCGGTCAGCGAGGCCTTGAACTTGTCCGCGTTGGCAGTGAAGGTCTTGGCGTCGGTGGAGTTCAAGCTTCCGAGCTTCGCGGCCACGGCATCGGCCACCTTTCCCATAGCGTCAAAGTTGTACCAGACATGCTCATTGAACCCTTCCGGTACCGCTGCAGGAGATGCGCTGCTGGTGCCCGCGGGCAGGAGACCGGATGCGTTGACGGCGGTAATGATTTTGTCCGCCGGGACTTTACTGTCACTGCTGAGCTTGGTGAAGAAGTCGTCATAGCCTGCGCCATTGTCGATCAGCAACTGGGCCTTGGAGATGGCCAGCTTGTCCTGGGTGTTTGCCTCGTAGGAGTGCGGATCCTGGCTGGTCTTGGCGATGATGGACGTCACGGAAACTTTGTCACCGCCGACCGTCTTGACGATGTCGCCGTAGACACTCGTGGAAGCGACCACATTTATCGCGCCTGTTGAGGACGACGGCGCCGTCGCGCCGGGTGCCGCGCAGGCGGCGAGCAGAACGGCAAGTCCAGCGGAAGCGGTCAGTGAAAAACGGGCGGCGAGACGTCGCACGGGAACCTCGGATCTACTCTAATGAGAATCAAGCACAATAGTTGGCTCACTGAGTCTATCCATAAATGGGAATGATTCCTATTTAGGATTTGAGAAAGCCCTTGCCGGCCTCTTGAGGGCCGGCAAGGGAGCTATCCGGACTCTGATCCGCCCAGCCTCCGGATCCCCGTTGCCTGGGTCGCATCCCGGATCTCGCCAACCAACTGCTCGATAACGTCCTCCAGGAACAACACACCCAGCGTCGCCCCACCTGTGCCCACAACACGGCCAAGGTGGGACCCTGTCCGCTGCATGACGGACATGGCATCCTCAATCTCGTCTTCAGGAGCGAGGTTCACGAGGGACCGAATCCTGCTTTCCGCAATCGGATAGCGTTGCCCTTCCTCCGGGATGGAGAGCACATCCTTGATATGCAGGTAGCCAGTCAGCGCGCCGTCGTCGTCCAGCACAGGGAAGCGCGAGAACCCGGTGCGGCTCACAACCTTCTCGAGTTGCCGCGGCGTAGAGCCAGGCTTGAGCATTACCAACTTGTCGATCGGCACCATGATGTGTGCCGCTGTGTGCTCAGAGAATTCCAAGGCACCGCTTAGCAATCCTGCGCCGTCGGCCACCAATCCGTGCCGCGTCGATTCCTGGACGATTGACTGCACCTCTTCGAGCGTGAAAGAGGAGGTCACCTCATCCTTCGGCTCGATCTTCATCAGCCGCAGGATGTGGTTCGCCAACCAGTTCAGTGTCCAGATAACGGGCTTCACGAACCGGGCGATATGGACCAGCGGAGGTGCGAGCAACAACGCTGCCTTGTCCGCTACGGAAACCGAGATGTTCTTGGGGACCATCTCGCCAAAGGTTACGTGCAGGAAAGTCACCGCCAACAAGGCAATCGCGAAAGCGATGACGTCCGCCAGTTCAACCGGGACACCCACGGCCTCTAGAGGCGCACCGAACAGGTGGTGGATGGCGGGCTCGGCCACTTGGAGGATGAGCAAGGAGCAGACGGTAATGCCGAGCTGGGCACAGGCCAACATCAGCGAGACGTTCTCCATCGCATGCAGTGTGGTCTGAGCGCGCTTGGAACCGTCCCGGGCCAAAGGCTCGATCTGGCTGCGGCGCGCAGACATCACCGCAAACTCCGCGCCCACAAAAAAGGCGTTGCCGATCAACAGCACCACGAGCCACAAGATTCCAGCCCAGTCACTCATGCTGCACGGCCTTTGCGGTTGGATTTGGCTGCGGAGTTGCGCACAGCGTCGCCGGCGGACTTGCCGCTGCTCCTGGCCGCCCGCTTGCTGGCTTGCTTACTGCTTTGCCATGCGGCCGAAGCCAGATCCACCGCCCCGCCTTGGTCATCATCTTCATCGTCAGGGCCGAGCACCGTGGGATGGAAACAGATGCGGTCGATCCGGCGCCCGTCCATGCGGGTGACGGACAGGGTGCCGCCGCCTGCTTCGACAGCATCGCCAACAACGGCGATCCGCCCCAGTTGGCTCATGACATAGCCGCCCACTGTTTCATACGCGGGATCATCAGGAACCGTCAGGCCCGGGATCTGTTCGCTGACTTCGTCCGGGCGCAATAGTCCGGGAAAGTACCAATCCCCGGAGGCACTTTGCAGCAAGCCCGGCCGGACCCTGTCGTGTTCATCCGCCACTTCGCCCACAATTTCCTCCACCAGGTCCTCAAGGGTTGCAATCCCTGCGGTTCCGCCGTATTCATCGAGCACGACGGCGAGTTGCAGGTTGCCCTCGCGGAGTTCCAGAAGCAGGGAGTCAAGATGGATGGTTTCGGGAACGCTCAAGACCTCAGACATGATGGCACCGGCCTCAAGGCGGCCCCTGCGTTCCGCGGGAACGGACACTGCTTTCTTGATGTGCACCACGCCGCGGATGTCATCGGCGGAATCACCAATGACCGGAAAGCGCGAATATCCCGTGCGCCGGGCAGCCTCGATGATGTCCGATACCGGCTGATCGGCGTCGATGGTTTCCATGCGGATGCGCGGCGTCATGACATCGGCCGCCGTGCGGGCTGAGAATTTCAGCGTCCGCGCAACGAAGTTTGCCGTTCCGGCGTCGAGGGTCCCCAACTCTGCCGAACGGCGCACCAGGGACGCCAGTTCAGAAGGCGAGCGGGCGCCCGAAATCTCTTCTTTGGCCTCGAGCCCCACGAGGTTGAGCATCTTGTTGGAAAAACCGTTGAGCACCACGATGGCGGGTTTGAAGACGGCCGTGAACACGAGCTGCGGCCGGGCCAAGGCGCGGCCCAGGGAAACGCCAAGGCGATGGCCATGTTCTTGGGGACGAGCTCACCGATCAGCATCGACAACACCGTGGCGAAGACCATCGCGAGGATGAGTGACAGGGACTCCGCGGCGGCCTCAGGCATTCCCACCCAGAGCAGCGGCCCATGCAGGAGGTAGCCGACCGACGGCTCCATGACGAAGCCGGTCAGCAAAGTGGTCAGGGTGATCCCCAATTGGCAGCTCGAGAGCTGCGTTGATAAGGATTTAAGGCACTTGAGGAGCGCGACGGCGGCATGGTCGCCGTCGTTGACTGCTCTTTGGACGGTCGCCTGGTCCAGTGCCACAAGAGAGAATTCGACGGCGACGAAGAAGCCCGTGCCAAGAATCAGGAGCACGCCGGCGAGAAGGAGCAACCACTCCATTAAAGGCCACCACCGGATGCAGCAGACAGCCGGGAAAAACGCCGGCGAACGTTAGAGGCTGGTTGACCCGGCGGGGGTTGGTCGGACGCAGCGGATGAACGATCCGCTGCCGCGCCGGCCTGGAGCTCCGGGGTGCGATGGGCATGTGTACGGGCATTGCCGGCTCGACGGGTGCGCTGCGCGGAGGTTGCCAAGCGGCTTCCCCTGCAGTTCCCAGGCCGGCACCTAGAATTACTGTCCATAAGAACTCCAGTCTACAGTCCGGCAGCCTGGCGAATTCACCAGCCATAGCAAGGCCAGCAGGCGTCTGAACAGTTGCCAGCCGCGGAAAAACACAGGAAAATCGGCCCCCCTCAAAGTGCGGGGCACGGCGCAAATCCGGATTGACATGATTTAGGTCACCACTATTGGCAGATAGACGTCGCACGTCACTAGACTGGCTAGGGTCTGAGTTCGCGGGACCCAGACCCTGGCTTGCCTTTGCATCCCTGCAGTTTCCCGGGCCAGCTGGAAATCAACACTCATGGAAGAGGCGTATTTCAAGTGCCAGAGCAGCCAAGCCACCGTCTACCCGAGGAATTTGGCGGAAACGAGTGGCTCGTTGACGAACTGTACGAGCGGTACCAGCAGGACAAGAACTCGGTGGACGCCAAGTGGTGGCCGCTTTTCGAATCCTTCGATACCGCTGACGGCACTTCTTCCAACGGAACCTCCGCAGCCCCTTCGAATCCTCCCACTCGTGAACTTCCTGTCGTGGCACAGGCCGCCGCAACGGCAATGACGCCGATTGCGCCCGTGGTTGCCCCGGCAGCCGCCTCCACACCCGCTCCGGCTGCTCCCGCGCCGGTCAAGAAGGCTCCGGCTACTGTCGCCAAGGACGGCGCACAGAAGGTGTCCGACGGCAGCCAGTCCCAGCCGATTCCGGCACAGCTTCCCAAGAGCACCAAGGCTCCCACCCCGCCGGAAGAGGACGTCGTCTCCGTCCTCCGGGGCCCGGCCAAGGCCATTGCCACCAACATGGTCATGAGCCTCGAAGTTCCTACCGCGACGAGCGTCCGGGCCGTGCCCGCAAAGCTCCTGATCGACAACCGCGTTGTCATCAACTCCAACCTTGCCCGTGCCCGCGGCGGCAAGGTCTCCTTCACCCACCTCATCGGCTACGCAGTGGTCCGCGCACTGTCCCAATTCCCGTCGATGAACGTGTACTACGACGAAGTAGACGGCAAGCCCGTTGCCGTGCAGCCCGCACACGTCAACTTCGGCATCGCCATTGACATGCCCAAGCCCGACGGCACCCGCCTCCTGATGGTTCCCAACATCAAGAAGGCCGAGACCATGAACTTCGCGGAGTTCTGGCATACCTACGAAGACCTCATCAAGCGCGCCCGCAACGGCAAGCTCACGGCCGACGACCACGCGGGCACTACCGTCTCCCTGACAAACCCGGGTGGCATCGGTACCGTGCACTCCGTGCCCCGGCTCTCGAAGGGCCAGGCCGCCATCATCGGCGTCGGCGCGCTCGACTACCCGGCTGAATGGCAAGGCGCCAGCGAGAAGATCATCGCCCAGAACGCCATCAGCAAGATCCTCACCCTGACGTCCACCTATGACCACCGCGTCATCCAGGGTGCCGGCAGCGGCGAATTCCTCAAGCTCGTCCACCAGCTGCTCCTCGGTGCCCAGAACTTCTACGACGAGATCTTCGAAGCCCTGCGCATTCCCTACGAGCCCGTCCGTTGGAGCCCCGACCTCCAGGTCGATCCCGCTGACGAGATCAACAAGGTCGCCCGGATCCAGCAGCTGATCCACTCCTACCGGGTCCGCGGCCACCTCATGGCAGACACGAACCCCCTCGAATACGTCCAGCGCAAGCACCCGGACCTCGATGTCCTGACCTATGGCCTCACCCTGTGGGACCTGGACCGCGAGTGGCCCACCGGCGGTTTCGGCGGCAAGCCGATGCTCAAGTTCCGCGACATCCTCGGCGTCCTTCGCGATGCCTACTGCCGGACCACTGGCATTGAATACATGCACATCCAGGAGCCTGAGGAACGCAAGTGGTTCCAGGACCAGGTGGAACACCCGTATTCGAAGCCGAGCCGCGAAGAGCAGCTGCGCATCGTTTCCAAGCTCAACGCAGCAGAGGCTTTCGAAACGTTCCTGCAGACCAAGTTCGTGGGCCAGAAGCGCTTCTCCCTCGAAGGCGGCGAATCCCTGATTCCGCTGCTGGACACCATCATTTCCGACGCCGCCGACGACGGCCTTGACGAGGTTGCGATCGGCATGGCCCACCGTGGCCGGCTCAACGTGCTGACCAACATCGCCGGCAAGACCTACGCCCAGGTTTTCCGCGAATTCGAAGGCACCCAGGACCCCCGCTCCGTGCAGGGCTCCGGCGACGTCAAGTACCACTTGGGCACCGAAGGCACCTTCACTTCGGACAACGGCAATGAGACCAAGGTCTACCTCGCCGCCAACCCGTCCCACCTTGAAGCAGTGGACTCCGTGCTTGAAGGCATCGTCCGTGCCAAGCAGGACCGGCTGGACCAGGGCGAGGCATTCCCCGTGCTGCCCATCATGGTTCACGGCGACGCCGCCTTCGCAGGCCAGGGCGTAGTGGCAGAGACGCTCAACCTCTCCCAGCTGCGTGGCTACCGCACCGGTGGAACCATCCACATCGTCGTGAACAACCAGGTCGGCTTCACCACCGCCCCGTCGTCCTCGCGCTCGTCCACCTACTCCACCGACGTTGCCAAGATGATCCAGGCACCGGTCTTCCACGTCAACGGAGACGACCCCGAGGCCGTTGTGCGCATCGCGCAGCTTGCCTACCAGTTCCGCCAGCGCTTCCACAAGGACGTCATCGTGGACATGGTGTGCTACCGCCGCCGCGGACACAACGAGGGCGACGACCCCTCGATGACGCAGCCGCTCATGTACAACCTGATCGAGGCCAAGCGTTCCGTCCGCAAGCTCTACACGGAATCCCTCATCGGCCGTGGCGACATCACCGAGGACGAAGCCGAACAGCTCCTCCGCGACTACCAGGAACGCCTCGAACGCGTCTTTGCCGAGACCCATGCGGCGCAAACGTCGCCGATCCCGATCATCACGGCGGACTCCGCTGCGGTTTCCGACATCGAGCGTCCCATCGCCCAGCAGGCGGACTTCGGCACCAACTCACCGACGTCTACTGCCATTTCGGCCGAGATGCTCCACCGGATCGGCCAGGCGCACCTGGACATTCCGGAGGACTTCACCGTTCACTCAAAGCTCAAGCAGCTCCTGGAGAAGCGCGAGCAGATGTCCCGTGAGGGCGGCATCGACTGGGGCTTCGGCGAGATTGCGGCCTTTGGTTCGCTCAGCATGGAGGGCGTCCCCGTGCGCCTCGCAGGCCAAGACTCCCGGCGCGGCACGTTCGTGCAGCGCCACGCGGTCTTCCACGACCGCGCCAACGGCAGCCAGTGGATGCCGCTTGCGAACCTCAGCGATGACCAAGCCAAGCTGTGGATCTACGATTCGCTGCTGTCCGAATACGCCGCTATGGGCTTCGAATACGGTTATTCCGTGGAACGCCCGGATGCGTTGGTGCTCTGGGAAGCCCAGTTCGGCGACTTCGTCAACGGCGCACAGACCATCATTGACGAATTCATCTCCTCTGCCGAACAGAAGTGGGGCCAGCGTTCCTCACTCGTGCTGATGCTGCCGCACGGCTACGAAGGGCAGGGACCGGACCATTCGTCCGCCCGGATCGAACGATTCCTACAGATGTGTGCCGAGGACAACATGATCGTGGCCAATCCCACCACGGCTGCCTCGCACTTCCACCTGCTGCGTCGCCAGGCATACAGCCGTCCGCGCAAGCCGTTGATCATCTTCACCCCGAAGCAGCTTCTGCGCCTCAAGGCTGCGGCTTCGGGGGTGGAGGACTTCACCACGGGCGGCTTCAACCCGGTCATCGGTGAGCACGAGAACTTCGATGCGCAGAAGGTCGACCGAGTGATCCTCGTGTCCGGCCGCCTCTACTACGATCTGCTGTCGAACCGCCAGAAGACCGGCGATACCTCCACCGCGATCGTCCGCGTCGAGCAGCTGTACCCATTGCCCCAGGCTCAGATCGAGGCGGAACTGGCCAAGTACCCGAACGCGGACATCGTCTGGGCACAGGACGAGCCGGCCAACCAGGGCCCGTGGCCGTTCATTGGCTTGAACCTTCCGCAGGCATTGGAGCGCCACGTCCGCCTTGTGTCGCGTCCGGCGTCGGCCTCCACCGCGGCCGGTTCCATGAAGCGCCACAGCGCGGAGCAGGCCACTTTGCTGAAGCAGGCATTCGAACGCAAGTAAACTCTCAATACAGAAAGCCGCCCGGCTGGAGGTTCAATACCCGCTTCCAGCCGGGCAGTTCTGTTAATGGAACAAGTGTCCGGCAATCCAGCCGCCCAGCCGGACACAATGCAAGGACCGCAACGTTTTGGTAAAGAGGTAACTGTGGAAGACAGGAAGCTGCGCATTGCAGCTGTTGGTGATGAACTACTCGCCGGGCTCGGTGACCCCCGGGCTCTGGGCTGGCTCGGAAGGGTTCTCGCGCGCACTCCCCAGGACGCCGTTCTTGTCGAGAGCTATTCCCTCCCCTGCCCCATGGAGGGCACTGAAGGGCTTGCGGGGCGCTGGCTCGACGAAGCCGGACGACGCTTCAGCAATGTCCACGAGAACCGCCTCGTGATCGGACTGTCCGGCCGCGACATCGAATTCGGCGTGTCCACTGCGCGGAGCCGCCTGAATCTGGCCAACATCCTCGACGGGGCCTCACAAAGCAACATCGAAGTATTCGTCGTAGGGCCCCCACCCACGCTCGACCCGGCCAAGAACCGCCGGATCGCTGAACTCAACGCCGCTTTTGCCGACGTCACGACGCGCCGCAACCACCAGTATGTGGACACCTTCTCGCCCTTGCTCAACCACGAACAGTGGCGCACCGACCTCGCAGCCAACGGAGGCACGCCGGGCCAGGCGGGATACGGGCTCATGGCGTGGCTCGTGCTACATCGCGGCTGGTTCCAGTGGCTCAGGATCGCCCAGCCCGAGTAGGCCAAACAAAACCTATTATCAAGACCCATTGCCAACTCCGCATTCGCGATATATCGTGAATTTATGACGCGATATATCGCGTTGGGGGGAATTCACCATTGGAGGGGTCATGACAGAAGAGAACTGGACCGTTACCGGTCCGCAAACCATCGACGTCGACGGCGTGAGCTCACTCAAGCTCGGGATCGTCAAGGGGCGCTTTGACGTCGTCACCCACGATGAAGCGGCCACCAGGATCGAAGTCTCGGAGATCGACGGCGACCCCCTGATGGTGAGCCTCGTTGATGGCCGGCTTGAGGTCCGGCACCAGCTGCACGGGGCCCAGGGCTGGTTCCGCAACCTGATGGGAACTGTCAACAACACCAGCGCAAACACGATCGTCATCAGCATCGCCTTGCCGGCCGGCGTCGACGTTGAGGCGGGAACCGTGAGCGGGGACGGCATGGTGTCGCGCGTGACCGGACACATCCGCCTGAACACTGTGTCGGGCTCCGTTCTCGCAGACGGCACCCACGGCGAGCTCCATGTCAATACCGTCAGCGGCGAAGTCATTGCCCGGAATCACGACGGCGTGATGACCGCCAAGAGCGTCTCGGGCGAAGTCACGGCTTCGGGCCGCTTCAAGAACATCCGGGCCAACACTGTCAGCGGCGACCTCAGCTTCGACCTCCACGGCTACACCAAGGATTTCGGTGCCAATTCTGTCTCGGGTGACCTCACCATCCGCTTGCCCCACGACCTGGGGGTAGACATCGTGGCCAAATCGGCCACTGGCACCGTCATGATCGATGACAGGCTCTATGCCCAACCCGGCGTCAAGGTCGAGACGATCGCGGGTCCCGACGAGCAGCTCATGGTGTCGCGCACCAACACGGTCTCAGGCAAGACCTTCATCATCCACGCCAGCGCGCCCACGCCCGGAGCGGCGCACTCGGTTCCGGGGGAAGAGGGACTCTGATGCCGCCCGTCTTTGCGCACGGAGCCCTCCGGCTCTATTTGCTGGCGCTTCTCGAATCTGGCCCCAAGCACGGTTATGAACTCATCAAGGCCCTCGGCGAACGCTTCGGCGGGACCTACTCCCCCAGCGCCGGAACCATCTATCCGCGACTCGGGAAACTGGAGGAGGAGGGACTTGTCGCCACAAGCAGCGACGGGCGCCGGACCAACTACTCCATCACCGTTGCCGGGTTGGCGGAACTTAACAGCCGCCGCGAGGAACTGGCCGACGTCGAGGACAACATCTCCGCCTCCGTGCGGCGGTTGGCTGACAATCTCCGCGATGACATCCGCAGCAACATGCGCGGCTTGCGTGCAGACCTGGCCGCGACCGCCGAAGCCGCGCGAGCCAATGCGAAGTCCGCGGAATTCCAGTCCTGGGCCGGTAGCTACTCTCCGGAGGGTCACCGCATCCTCAAGGAGGCCGAGCTGATGGTCCAGTCCTTCCGCGACGACCTCCGCATCGAGCTGCGCCAGCATGCCGGCTCCAAGGCTTTGACCCCGGTGGCTCTGGAAACCGTGCGGACTGTCCTGAACCAGGCCAGGATCTCCATCCGGAATTCGCTGCGGGGCTGACTCCGGAATCCGGTCCGCGGCCGAACCCTCGCGGTTCGCGGGGCGCCCCCCGGATGTGGGAGACTGGAGGGCAGCTTTATTGAGTATCAAGAATCTAAGGAGGCCAGCTATGAGCAAGCGTGCACGTAAGCGTCGTGACCGTAAGCGCGGCGGCGCAAACCACGGCAAGCGTCCCAACACCTAAGCCAACGGCTTAGCGTAAGACTTAATGCGGAGGGCCCCGGAAACCATCAGGTTTCCGGGGCCCTTGCCGTTCACGCTCTTAGACGTTCCAAGCTCTTAGACATCCACCGACTTCATCGAGTGGATCCTGTCCAGGATCGAGGCCTTGAGGTTCTCAGGAGCCGCCTCCGTGCAGGAGCGCTTGACCACGGTGCGGATGACGCACTCAAGGTCGTATTGCTCAGTGCACTCCGGGCAGTCTTCCAGATGTACTTTGATCTCTGCGATGTCTTCGCGGGTCAATGCACCATCGAGGTACTCGTAGATACGCTGCATCCGAGCATCGTCGCAGTCGCCCAATCCTTGGCAGCTCATTTCCTTTTCTCCTGTTTTTTGCTTGTAGCCGCGCCGACGGCCGAGGCCTTTTCTTCCGCGCCGGCGCTGATTCCCCGTTCTGCGGCATAATCCGCCAGCAAATCGCGCAACATTTTCCTGCCGCGATGAAGCCGGGACATCACGGTCCCGATCGGGGTATTCATAATGTCTGATATTTCCTTGTAGGCGAAGCCTTCGACGTCAGCGAAGTACACCGCGAGCCGGAATTCCTCCGGAATGGACTGCAGGGCGCTCTTCACGTCCGAGTCCGGTAGATGATCCAGTGCCTCCGCCTCCGCAGAGCGCAGCCCCGTGGACGTATGGGATTCCGCCCGCGCCAGCTGCCAGTCTTCGATGGTGTCCGAATTCGACTGCAGTGGTTCGCGCTGCCGTTTCCGGTAGAGGTTGATATAGGTGTTGGTCAGGATGCGGTACAGCCACGCTTTGAGGTTGGTACCCGGCTTGTACTGGTGGAAGGCCGAGAAAGCTTTGGTGTAGGCCTCTTGAACCAGGTCCTCCGCGTCCGAGGGATTTCTGGCCATGCGCATGGCGGCCGAATAGAGCTGGTCCACATACTGCATGGCGTCGCGCTCGAACCGCGCCCTCCGTTGCTCAGGCGTCTCGGATGCGAAATCGACTGCAACCTCGACGTCGGCCTCAACAGTTGCGTCGTCACCGGGCTTTGCGTCCGGGACTTCGGTGGCTGCTTTATACATGGCCGCTGCGGCCGGATCCATGGTGCTCATTGAATCCAAGTCTACTGTCACCCTCCGCGGGTCCACTCGCAGCTCCCGCCCAGGCGCCAAGTGTTCCTCGCGATCCTTAACCAAGGTCAAAAAACCATCTCCGCTCCGTGACGTGACACAGGCGCAGCGCAATGCGCACACTACAACCCGAGGTCCAGCCAATACCGCACCTTCTTCTGACAACGGCAGGTTCCGGGCAAATATTCCGCAAAGATGCAAGACTAGACCCGACTGCACCCTTGAACTACGCCCCATTCGAACGCAGCACCACCTGAACATCGTGGCACGCCATCCAGGAGGCAAAATATGTCCCTCGTCCGTTTTCTCGCCAGGCCAATGTTGGCTTCCAGCTTTGTTATTGCCGGGCTGAACAAGCTCAAGAACGCAGACGATACTGCCAAGCAGCTCTCACCGCTGCTCCGCCGCGCTTCGACGTCACTGCCCTTCCCTGCGGACGAGAAAATGCTGGCGCGGGTCATCGGCGGTACCCAGGTGGGTGCCGGCGCGTTGCTCGCCCTCGGCAAGTATTCCCGGTTCTCGGCCACCCTCCTTGCGGGCATCTCGGCACTCAACACCTTTGTCGAGTGGCGTTCCGCGGACATTAGCACCAAAGAAGGCCGGCTCGCCCGCCGCGCCAAGTTGCTCAAGAACATCTCCCTGACCGGCGGCGTCCTGCTTGCCGCCGTCGACACCGCGGGCAAGCCAGGCCTGGCATGGCGCGCAGAACACCTCGCCATGGACGCCAAGAAGGCCACGGGCAAGCAGATCAAGAAGACAGACCGCGCCGTTCGCAAGGCCGTAGACAACGCAGTTGGAGCATAAAGAAGCAATGCCAGCATCCCCCGCCACGCAGACCGGCGATTCAGGCAGCACTGCGGCCCCCATGCTCCCGTTGTGGCCGGCGCCCTTCGCCAGCCACCCGGTGGATGCCACTGTTACCGTTCCTGGATCGAAGTCGCTGACCAACCGCTACCTCGTTCTGGCGGCATTGGCAGACGGTCCTTCACGCCTGCGGGCACCCTTGCATTCGCGGGACTCTGCACTGATGGTCGAGGCCCTGCGCCAGCTTGGCGCCACGATCACCGAGATCCCCGGCGACGGGCACTACGGCCCTGATCTCGAAATCACCCCGATCGACCCCGCTGTGGCGGGATCCGAGGCCGCGATCGATTGCGGACTCGCCGGCACGGTCATGCGCTTCGTCCCGCCGCTTGCGGCCCTCCGCAGGGGCGCTACCGTGTTCGACGGCGATCCGCACGCCCGTCAGCGCCCCATGGGCACCATCATCGAAGCCCTGCGGGCCCTCGGAGTAGACGTGGGCACGGAGGGCGGACAGCCCGCTACATCTTTGCCGTTCAAGGTTGCAGGCACGGGTTCCGTCAACGGTGGCCACTTGGTGATCGACGCGAGTGCTTCTTCGCAGTTCGTCTCCGCCTTGCTGCTGGTTGGTGCCCGCTTCGACGAGGGCCTCCACCTTGAGCACGTCGGCAAGCCCGTACCCAGTCTCGACCACATCAACATGACCGTCTCGGTCCTGCGCGGCGTGGGAGTGCAGGTGGATGACTCCGTGCCGAACCATTGGCGCGTTGCCCCCGGCATCATTGAAGCCTTCGACCAGCGGGTCGAGCAGGATCTCTCCAATGCGGGCCCCTTCCTTGCCGCGGCGCTGGCCACCAGGGGAACCATCCGCATTCCCAACTGGCCGGTCAACACCACCCAGGTAGGAGACCTTTGGCGGGACATTCTGAGCACCATGGGCGCCGCAGTTACTCTGGAAAACGGCACGCTGACAGTCACGGGCGGCTCCGAAATCCTCGGTGCGGACTTCGACGAAACCAGCGAGCTGGCCCCCACGGTTGCAGCACTGTGCGCGCTGGCCTCGAGCCCGTCGCGGCTCACGGGCATCGCGCATTTGCGTGGCCACGAAACAGACAGGCTGGCAGCGCTGGTCGCTGAGATCAACAGGCTTGGCGGCGACGCCGAGGAAACCAGCGACGGGCTGGTCATCCGGCCCGCAACGCTGCATTCCGGCGTCGTCCGCAGTTATGCCGATCACCGCATGGCGACGGCGGGCGCTATTCTTGGGCTCGCCGTCGAGGGCGTCCAGGTTGAAGACATAGCCACGACGTCCAAGACCATGCCCGAATTTCCGCTCATCTGGGCGGCGATGCTCGCTGCTGGGCCTCAAGCCGCAGGCGCCGTTTCTCCAGGCGCCGTTTCTCCAGGCGCCGTTTCTTCAGACACCGGTTCTACGGACACAAGCAACTGACGATGGCTCGAGACGCACGTTCCTGGGATGAATCCGATGTCCGGATCCGGCCCAACAAGAAGGGCTCACGCCCCCGCACCAAGGACCGCCCCAGCCACGACGACGCGGTGATCGGGCGCATCATCACGGTGGACCGCGGACGCTACACCGCCGTAGTGGGCGAGGGTTCAGACAACGAACGCGTAGTCATTGCGGCGCGCGCCCGTGAACTCCGCCGCTCCCCCGTGGTTCCGGGAGACTTCGTGGCACTTGTTGGTGATGTGTCCGGAGCGCCGGACACGCTCGCCCGGCTGGTACGAGTCCAGGAGCGCAAGACCCTCCTGCGACGAAGCGCCGATGACACGGATCCCATCGAACGGGCCGTGGTGGCGAACGCCGATCAACTCGTGGTGGTGGTTGCGGCCGCCAATCCGGAGCCCCGCACCGGATTTATCGACCGCGCTTTGGTGGCAGCGTACGACGCCGGGATCGAACCTTTACTGCTCGTCACCAAGGCGGACGTCAAGGATCCGACAGAGCTTCTGGCCAACTATGTGAGCCTGGGCTTCCCGATCATCATCAGCCGCACGGCGGATGCCGGCGCCTCCGGCATCGACGCCCGTTCCGACGACGGCCTGTCCGCCCGGCTTGATGGGGATGCTGTGGGACAGCTGCGGGACTACCTCGACGGCAAGGTCACAGTGCTGCTGGGCCACTCCGGCGTCGGAAAATCCACCATGGTGAATGCCCTGACCGGTGCCGAGCGCGCCACCGGCGGAGTCAACGCGGTGACGGGCCGTGGCCGCCACACCTCATCCTCCGCCCTTGCCCTGAAACTCAACGAGGCCCCCGACGGCAGCTGGATCATCGACACCCCCGGGATCCGCTCCTTCGGCCTCGCCCATGTGAACCCGGACCGCATCCTCCATGCGTTCCCGGACCTGGAACCGGGAACGGAAGTGTGCGAGCGAGGCTGCAAACACGACGCAACCGCTGTCCGTTGCGGCCTGGATTCGTGGGTCGCCGACGGGCATGCCGGAGAGTCGGGTCCCGCCCGCCTCGCGTCGTTGCGCAGGCTCCTTGGCGCAGACCCGCGGCTGGAAGCCCAGGAAACCAAGGAACTAGGCAGCGTCAACTAAAAAGCGGCGTTAGCAAAAAGCAGCGCCGACTAATCCTCAGCGCGAAGCAACGGCGTGGCCCTTGCCGTCCTACCTCCCCGTTTCACCGGCAAATTGACGATAGTTTGGAACCATGATCCAACCCGATTCGAGCTACAACGACGACCTGCGGCTGGCCCATGTCCTGGCCGACTCCGTCGATTCCCTGACCATGGACCGGTTCAAGGCACTGGACCTTCAGGTAGAGACCAAACCGGACCTGAGCCCCGTCACCGATGCAGACAGGGCGGCCGAGGAGGCAATCCGCGGGCAGCTCTCCCGTTCCCGTCCCCGCGACGCCGTTCTCGGAGAAGAATTCGGCAGCACGGGGCACGGCTCGCGGCGCTGGATCATTGATCCCATCGACGGGACCAAGAACTTTGTGCGTGGAGTTCCCGTCTGGGCAACGCTGATCGCCCTGGTGGACGAGGGCGAGGTAGTGGTGGGTCTCGTCAGCGCTCCGGCTCTCGGCAAGCGCTGGTGGGCGGCCAAGGGATCGGGGGCCTACATGGGCCGGTCGCTCGCCGCGGCCACCCGCCTGAAGGTCTCCAATGTGTCACGCATCGAGGATGCATCACTTTCCTACTCCGAGCTTTCCGAATGGAAGCAGCACGGTTCGCTCGACAACTTCCTCGGCCTTGAGAACGATGTCTGGCGTAGCCGCGCCTACGGGGATTTCTGGTCCTATTGCCTGGTGGCCGAGGGCGCCGTGGACATCGCCGCCGAGCCGGAACTCCAGCTCTATGACATGGCCGCTTTGGTGCCGATCGTAACGGAGGCCGGCGGACGCTTCACCTCGCTGGAAGGCGCGGATGGTCCCTTTGGCGGAAATGCCGTTGCCACGAACTCGATCCTGCACTCCGAGGTCCTCAAGCGGCTGAACCCGGAGCTCGACGATCTCCTCTGAACAATCCTGATCACTGAATAATCGACGGCGGACGCTCCCTTTTCGGGGCGTCCGCCACTTTTTATTCGGCGGAAGGCACATTTTTCGTTGACCGTAATAATCCGCTTAACAATCGCCGGTCACATTGGAACCGGCCTTGTGGGTGTCCTACTCTTTTTATAGGTCACGAGTGCCAGCGCGAAACCCCGGTTTGCTGGCCGGCAACCCTCCATCGCGGCGGGGTGCCCCGGGTGACGACCCGGCCGGTCCGGAATGGATGCGGCAAGCGCGGACCCCCTGCACGCAGGGGTCCCTCTTGAGTGAGGTCCCATGAGCACAGCCACGTTTACTTCTTCCGCTATTGGCGCTCCCCGTGCCGCGCAGGGCAGCAACGCCACGGCGTCGCGTCCATTGGCCGCCGTCACCGGGGCCGAGCTTCAGGCCCCCCTGATCCAAGGCGGCCATGTCCGCTACGCCAACCTTGACTACGGCGCATCAGCACCTGCCCTGACCGTGGTTTCGGCGTATCTCAACGAAATCCTCCCGTACTACGCGAGCGTCCACCGCGGCGCAGGCTATGCCTCCCAGATCAGCACCTCGGTCTATGAGAACGCCCGCAACATCGTCCGTGATTTCGTTGGCGGCCGGGCGGACGATTCCGTCATATTCACCCGCAACACCACCGACTCCCTCAACCTTCTGGCCGGTTGCCTGCCCGTAGAGGATGGCCGGCACACCGGCGAAGTCCTGTACTTGGACATCGAGCACCACGCCAACCTGCTGCCTTGGCAAGGCGTCCCGCACCGCAGCATTGTGGCAGCGGGAACCTTGGCGGAGACTATCGCCAAGGTTCGAACGGCCCTCTCCCAAGGTGGCATCAGCCTTCTGGCAGTCACCGGCGCCTCGAACGTGACCGGCGAGATCCTGCCCATCACGGCCCTTGCGGCCCTGGCTCATGAATTCGGGGCGCGCATAGTGGTGGACGCCGCACAGCTCGCTCCGCACCGCCGCATAGATGTCGCCGCCGCGGACGTTGATTACCTGGTCTTCTCGGGGCACAAGCTCTATGCGCCCTTTGGCGCAGGTGTACTGGTGGGCCGCTCTGATTGGCTCGACGCCGGCACTCCCCATCTGGCAGGAGGCGGAGCCGTCCGCGAGGCACGCCTGGACTCCGTCAGTTGGGCGACAGGACCGGCCAGGCACGAAGGCGGCTCGCCGAATGTGCTCGGTGCTGCCACCCTCGCCCGGGCCACCCAAGTCATTGCCGGCCTCGACCACGACCAATGGCACGCACACGAAGCCGCCATCCGGACGCATTTGGTCGAGGGCCTCAACGAGATCGAGGGCGTGACCGTCCACCACATCTTCAGCGATACCGATCCCCAGGACACCATTGGCGTGGTGAACTTCTCCCTTCAGGGTTACGACGCCGGCCTGGTGGCGGCTTATCTTGCAGCCGAGCACGGCATTGGCCTGCGCGACGGACGCTTTTGCGCACACCCGCTGCTCAAGCGCCTTGGCCTTCCGTCCGGATCCCTGCGCGCCAGCTTCGGCGTGGGCTCGCGGCTCGAGGACGCCACCCGGCTCATCACAGGGATCAGGGCGCTCAAGAGCAATGGCCTGGGCTGGGACTACGTCGTGGATGCCGGCCGTTGGGTGCCTTCGAACGACCACCGCAGCTACCCGGAGTGGGCACCCAACACTCCGGGAACCGCAGGCGCGGCCCCCTGCAGCACCGACTGATTGCGGTAGATTCGTAGGGTATTTTTCATCATCACCCTAAAGGAGTCCCTGCGTGGCCCCGCGATCCACAGGCACCTCAGCCGGCCCCAAGCTCTACGAGGAACGGCGCCTTGAGCTTGGCCAGAGTTTCCAGGACGGCGGCGAACACTATGACCGCGTCCGGCCCGGCTACCCCCCGGATTCCGCAGACTGGTTCTTGCCGGGCGGGGCGCGGGACGCGGCCGACGTCGGTGCCGGCACCGGAAAATTCACGGCGCTCCTGGTGGAACGCGGACTGAACGTGTCCGCCGTCGACCCTTCCACGGACATGCTCACCCAGCTCCGCAGGATGTATCCGCAGGTCGTCTCTTTGGAGGGAACGGCAGAAGCGACGGGACTGGCGGACTCAGCATTCGACGTCGTCAGCGTTGCCCAAGCCTGGCACTGGTGCGATCCCCTCGCAGCCAGCACCGAGATCGCCCGGATCCTCCGGCCCCAGGGGGTGATCGGATTGATCTGGAACCAATTGGATACCTCCGTGCCCTGGGTTCACCGCTTGTCCCGCATCATGCATGCCGGCGATGTCCACAAACCGGATTTCCGGCCCGTGATTGGCCCCGAGTTCGCGGGCCTAGAGAGCCACCGGACGCGTTGGGAAGATCCCGTGACCCCGGCCGACATTCTCGAATTGGTGAAGTCGCGAAGCTACTACCTGAGAGCCAATGACGCTACCCGGGCCAAGGTCATGGGGAATCTGCAGTGGTATCTCTCCGAGCGCCTGGGCCATTCCGAGGGCGAGGTTATCCCGTTGCCCTATCTCACGCAAAGCTGGCGGGCGCGGAAGGTCTGAGCGCGCCGGTTCACGATAGGCTTGGGACCGTGAAGACCAGTGCGCCCTCCTCCTCGATCGAGGACTACGTCAAGGTCATCTACTCCTTTACGGAGTGGCAGGACAAACCCATCACGTCCTCGCAGCTGGCGCAGCGGCTGGGCGTCGCCAACTCTTCCGTCTCGGAAATGGTCCGGAAACTCAAGGGCCAGGGCCTCGTGGACCACCAGCCGTACAGCGCAGTCACGCTGACGCCTCAGGGAGTCCGGCTTGCGCTGGGCATGGTCCGCCGGCACCGCCTGATCGAGACGTATCTTGTCAGGGAATTGGGCTACAGCTGGGACGAAGTCCATGACGAGGCCGAGATGCTGGAGCACGCGGTCTCAGACACCTTCATCGATCGCATGGCAGCGAAGCTTGGCAATCCCGGACGCGATCCGCACGGCGATCCCATTCCGGCGGCGGACGGTTCGGTGACATTGCCCCACGCGCACCGGATGATCGAACTCGACGACGGCCACTCTGGGAAGATCACCCGGATCAGCGACGACAACCCGGAGCTGCTGCGTTACCTGGCTGCCGAGGAAATAGACCTCGATGCCAGTGTCCAGGTGATTGGCCGCAAGCCGTTTGGCGGTGCGCTGGTGGTCCGGATCGGCAAGGGCCCGGGCAGCCGCGATTACGATCTCGCCGATGAAGTAACTTCTTCGCTATGGGTGGCCACGGACGCAGCTCACGAAGGTTGCGTCCTCGCGGAACGCTGACGAAACTGTCAGGCGTGCTGGGCGGCCGCACCGCCGTCGTCGGGGGCTGGGCCTTCCGAAGATTCCGTCACGGCGGCCCCCAACACCGGATTCCGGATCCCGACGGCGGAAGCCGCCGCCCCGATGAAGAACAGCACCGCGGTGACCACCACGGCATTCATGAGACCTTGGCGGCTGAAGACCGGGCCGATGATGAGCCCGGCGAAGGCGATGCAGATCAAGCCTGCGATGCGCGCCACGGCGTTGTTTACTGCGGAACCGATCCCTGCCTCTTCGGTAGGTACCGCCCCGAGGATGGCCGCCGTGAGGGGCGCCACCAAGGCGCTGAGGCCGATCCCGAAGACGATCTGCCCGGGCAGCACCTGCGTCCAGTAATTCAAGGGCTCCTGGACGGCCAAGGTCATGAGGAACCCGATCCCGCAAATGAACGGACCGGCCGTCATGAACCACCGCGGACCGTACTTGCCCGCCAGTCCGCCGAAGAATGAGGCCGTGAGCATCAGGAGGACCGTCGCGGGGAGCAACGCGATGCCGGCAGTGGTGGCCTTCATCCCTCCCACTTGCTGCAAGTAGATTCCTACGGCGAAGAAGCCCAGAGACAGGGCGCCGTAGATGGCCAGCGTGGCGATGTTTCCCCAACCGAAATTGCGGATGCCGAACAGCCGCAAGGGCAGCATCGGCTCCGGGGTTCTGGCTTCGTGGATCAGGAAGAGAACCAGTCCAACGGCCCCAAGGGCGAGCGGCATCCAGACCACCATGTTCCCCCAGCCCATGCGCCCTTGTTCGATGAAAGCGTAGACCGGGCCACCGAGTCCCACCATGGCCAGGAAACGCGCCGAGGTAGTCGATCTTCTTGCTCCTGTCCGTGGCGGCATCGGACTTGCGGAGCCCCGCGAGAATCGGCCACACGGCGACGGCGGGTACCACATTGATGAAGAAGATCACCCGCCAGGACAACAAGTCCACGGAGGCGCCGCCGATGAGCGGGGCGACGATGGCGGCAGCGCTGGTCCATCCGGACCATTGACCGATTGCCTTGGATTGCGCGGGCCCGGAGAAGAACGTGACGATCATGGCAAGCGAACTCGGGACAAGCAGGGCACCGGCGATCCCTTGGAGGGCCCGCGATACCACCAGCACCTCCCCGTTCCAGGCGAGTCCGCACAAGACGGAGGTGAGGGTGAAGCCGGCGAGTCCCCATTCAAGGATGCGTGCCCGGCCGAAATGGTCGGACAAGGACCCTGCAACCAGGATCAATGCCCCAAGGGTCAAAAGGTAGGCATCCACCACCCATTGCTGGATGACCAGTCCGCCGCCCAGCTCACGGCCAATCGCCGGAAGTGCCAGGTTCACCACGAAGCCATCCAAAATGGCGATGAAGGAAGCCACAATAGCCACAACAAGGACCCGCTTTTGGAGCGGAGTGCTTGGCAGCAGGGCCGCTGCGTCGGTCATGAGCACAGCCTACGCCTGCTTGTCCGTTGGCGCCCGGATTCCTGCCCGGTCCTGCCACCGCGAAAGTCCCGTATCGTTGAATGGTGATTAGCAGACGTGACGCCGCCCTGGCCCTTGATATTCCGATGGAAATGGCCCAACGCCACGGCATCCCCTCCAGGCTTTCACAAGCCGAGCTGAACGAGCTGCAAGATAATCCACCCCAGTGGCTCGTGCAGTCACGCGCCAATCGCACCGGCAAGCGTCCTGTGTGGGTGCACCTGAGCTGCGTCGTCTGCGGTTACACCGAAGCGGCACGTCCCAAGAAATGGTGGCCGGAGTTCACCTACGTCTTCTGTGGCCACCACCGCAACAGCGAGGTTCCCGGGATCCTGCCCGGTGAGGTACGCAGCGAATACGAAGGAATCGGCTCCCGGTTTGTGGGCGTATTGGACGTCCCTGCGTCCAAGGCTTAGCCGTTTTGGGCCTCTTATTGGCGCCCAGCGGGCACGGTTGCTTTCGCCTGAAACAGGCGTAACTTACAAGGAGAGGGCCTTTCAGGACCCTCTTTGCAGGATCTTCAGGGAAGATCCGTAGTTAGGGAGCATGACATGCCTGACAAAGCGCCGCACCAGCACGAAACGAAAAAGAGCATCAAGACCATCAAGGAAAAACGGGCAGTGAAACGTGCCAAGCACGAATCCGACGCCGCGGTGGATCCGGTGGCCCATTTGAGGATGCGGAAGAAGTAAGAACAGCCGGGACCGCTGTGGCCCCGGCTGTTTCATGTTCCTGCACTTCCTGAATCGCGCTGTTTCACAAGTCCGTGTCAGTCATTTCGCTCGGGACCGCCACGAGATCGTGGATCTTGCCGTCACGCATGACCGTCAGGGGAAACGGCTCCCCTATCGCTTGGGAAAACAAGAGTTTTTGAAGGCTCTCAGCACTCGATACTGCCCGCGACTGTGCACTGAGGACCAGGTCGCCCGCGAGCAGTCCTGCCCGCTCCGCCGGAGATCCGGCGATGACTTCCACCACCCGGAGCGCTTCCTTCTGGCCTGTCCGGATCACCGCACTCGCGTCCAACGGAATAGGGGTGCTCACCAAGCCAAGGTATGCCCGGCGGACCCGGCCGTCCCTCAGCAAGGCGGCGATGATCCGTTGAGTGGTGGTGTTGATGGGCACTGCGAGTCCGAGGCCTAAACCAGCCACGGCGGTGTTGATTCCCACAATTCGCCCCTTGGTGTCAGCAAGGGCGCCTCCGGAATTTCCCGGATTCAATGCCGCGTCAGTCTGGATCACGTCCTCGATGACCCTGCTGTGCCTACCGGATCTGACTGGAATGGACCGTCCCAGGCCACTAACAACGCCCGCGGTCACGGATCCTGCCAGCCCGAGCGGGTTGCCCACAGCGATCACCAATTGGCCCACGTGCAGCGACTCCGCGTTGCCCAAAGTGGCGGGCAGCGGCGTGTGATGCCCCCGGACAATAGCGAGATCGGACAAGGGGTCCGCGCCAACCAGTTCGACGTCGGTATGGGTTCCGTCGGCGAATATTGCGCGTCCGGAGCGGAGCCCGGCGACCACGTGGGCATTGGTCAGCATGTAGCCGTCCCCTGTGAACACCACAGCCGAGCCGCTTCCCATCCTGACTTGGCCGTTCCTGCGAGCGCTGCTCATCTCCAAAGCTGCAACATGCGGCGTGACCGTCTCTGCGACGTGCATCACCGTCCGCGAGTAGGCGTCCAGGGCTTCGTCGTCCGACGGGGCGTCAGGGATGTCCTCGGGAAAAGTTTGTTCCGGCAATGTAGTCATCGTGCACCTCCTGTAACCGGTGGTGTCTATATCAACGAATACGCAGCTGCGGTTAGTCCGTTCCGCCCTACGCCGTGGGTGAACTCCGTCACGCCGCGTCAGAGGCGATGCCCGACGAGCAGAGGAGATTATAAGCACCATGACATTTGCCTGACCAAACCATCATTGACTTAATTTCTGCTTTTCTGCTAGCTTCGGGGAACTCACAAGGACGTTTGGAATTTCGGGGGGGAAATTCATGCGCACTTCAATAAAAGCAACCATTCTCGTCGGCGCAGTCTGCGTTTCCGGCATCACACTGACAGCCGCAACGCTCAACGCTCCTCCGTCGATATCATCAGCCTCAGACGTCGTGCCGGCTTTCTTATCCCGTCAGGTGGAGTCTGATAAATTGCCGGACACATTCATTGCCACTTTTGGGCCAACGGCCGCTGATCTGACAAACGCCCGGTTTCTTGGGGCCGGCCCTAACGCCCGATACTTCGCTGTCACCCGCGGTTCGGACAAGATTTGCATCGCAACCGTCGGCAAAGCTGCCGAGCCACTCGGTTTGTCCTGCACCAACGTCAGGGGCTTCGAGGGATATGGTCTGCGGGTTGGCAACGATGACCACAGCGAACAGGCCTGGTTGATATCTCCACGCGGCATCGCGGGAAATACGCTGAAGAGCGCTGACGCCGTGGCTGCCACGAGCAAGGGCGGTCAATGGAAACAGGTTGCCTCCAGCCTCCTTGTACTGGAGCCGAGTAACCAATAGACGAGCAGTCAACGTTCAACTCAAAATTCCTGTCATGAATTTGGGGGAAGTATGAGAAACATCAAGCGATTTACAATCGTTGTTCTCACAATCGTGTGTTCCGGGTTCATCTCAGCTCCACCGGCAAATGCCTACGGAGCCAACACATGGCAGGCTCAGCCATACATGTGTAACCCGGGCACGTTCTGGGGCGGCAGCAGTTGGCTCTATTACGGCGTGGCAAAGGCTGAAACGAAAGAGGACGGCAACTTTTGTTGGAACGGAAACAACACCGTTTCCGCCGCCGTCCACGATAGCTATCGCAACGGATACAACTGGGCCGTCGGCCACAACGCGGTGGAAACCTACTACTCCACGCCGTATTACTCCACCTGGGGCGGCTTCCATTCGTGGGGCAACTCGGGCGCGCAGGTCACCTAATTGGACGAGTGGCGGGCCACCGTCATTACCGACCAACCTTGCCTCGCTTTCCCTTCCAGGAACTCACTGGCAGGGCCGGCCCCAAGTGGCTCGAACTCTAGCGAACACTGCCTACTCGGCTCAAAGTTGGTTTGCGCTCACGTGCCGTGATTGGCGTTAGTTGCCACATTGGAATCCAGCAGCCACCGCCACACCGCCTTCGGAAGGCGTTAGCAGCAACATCGAAAGAATGGATGAGCATGATGGATCGTGATGAAAGCAAGGTTCCTCACCGGCCCAGCACGAGAAGATCCTTCATAAAGGGGGTAGCAGGAACTCTCGGCGTGGGTGCGATTTCAGCAGCTGGATTGGCATCCGCAGCCGGGACCGCATTCGCGGAACCAGCTCACCAGCATTGCGTCAGCACGGCACAGAAATTCATCGGAATGAGCTGCATAAACGGCGTATGGTGGTATTACTACAAAGTGTAATGCACCGTTTGCCTCGGGACATGCGGGCCGGATCGTGCGATAAACCAGTGTGTGCTTTGCTAGCGCCCCAAGACGTCACTGCGCCTATTCCAAATTAGGAGAGTTTAACGTGAAAAACAAACTAATTCTTGAGTATGTAGGGGACTATCCATCCGGGGAATCTCCTGATCCGAGCAACACCGGAATAATCAGCTTGGAATTCGCACTCAATCATCATGGCGGGTATAGCTTTGACATGGAATTGCCAGATGGCACTTTCATCCCCGTCTCCCTCGAGGAATTTCGCGGCAAAAATCCCAAAACCACATTCATTGTCCTCGGGGTTGAATTAATCGACGACGGCCCCGAGGACCGCGCACGTTGGGAGGCCAGTGTCGTTGCCAAGCGCGGGCCTTTTCGGAAAACACCGCTCAGGTAGTCAATGACCGTCCTGCGGATCGCTCTAACGGGATACTTGGCAATGACGCTGCTGTTCCCCGCCATCCAAAAGTTCCGCGCCCGGGGGAGGCTGTCGTCCTACTATGCGGAGCTATTCAACATGAACGAGCCTCGGGCTCGCGCGGGGATCGTTGCTCTGTGCGCTATCGAGGCCGTCCTCGCCGTTCTCCTTGTACTTCACGTCCAGCCGATCATCACAGGTGTTGCAGTAATCGCACTTTTCCTGGGATTCCTTGCCTTCCGACTCAGACTCCTACAACGATTCAACGGCACCGCCGATTGCGGATGCAACGCCGAAACCGGAGCGACCACGCGGTCGGAAAGCCGCGGAGGTGTAGCAGGCGTAAGCCTGCTGGTCGTCTTCGCCTTTGCCTGGACCCTCGTAGCCATCTAGAGCGCCCGCAACGCCTACCCCCACAATGCCTTCCCCAGCAGAGCCCTAAGCTGCTCAAGTTCCCGATCATCAAGCGACGCGAGCACCCTGGCCTCTGCGCGGCCAGCGGCGACGGATGCCTGGGCCAGAAGTTGACTTCCTTGGACGGTTGCCGTCACCGTCTTGGCCCGGCGGTCCTGTTTTCCGGGCGCTCTGACCACCAGCTTCCGCTTTTCAAGCTCATCCACCAAAGACACAATCTGGCTGGGATCAAGGCTGAGGAAGTCCGCGAGCTCCCGTTGGGTGGGCTCCAGTCCGCTGTCGGCCAGCATCAACACCGAGTACGAGCGTTCCTTGAGGTCGAACTCGGCAAGCGCCCGGTTGTTCACGGCCGACCCGCCAACATGCAGCTTGGCCAACAGGAACCCCACGTCCTGGCTGATCCGTGAGGCAACCAGCCGGTCCTTCGTGGCAGCCTGCTGCTCGTCCTGCGCCTCGATCGTCATAACAAACTCCAATAATATTCAAAATCAATCATTGACATTTTCAACTATGCGTATTCTCATGGATATAGAACAGCATCCCACGCCGCAGGGCGGGATGCACACGGAACGCGCAAAGGAGCAGCGATGAGCCTGTCAGGAAAAGTAGCGATTGTCACCGGAAGCGGACGCGGCTTGGGGCTGGCTTACGCCCGGGAACTCGCCCTCCAAGGCGCAGCAGTGGTCATCAACGACGTCGACGCCGGGGTGGCTGAAGAAGCAGTCCGCACCATCGAGGCCGACGGCGGCCGGGCAGTCGCCGTCGTCGCTCCCGTCGGCTCCTCGGAAGCCGCAAAGCAGCTGGTGGAGAAGGCGGTGGAGGCCTTTGGCCGACTGGACATCCTGGTCAGCAACGCCGGAATCCTGCGCGACAAGAGCCTCCTGAAGATGACGGACGAAGATTTCGACCTCGTCATCAACGTCCACCTTCGCGGCACCTTCACGTGCGCCCGGGAAGCGTTCGGATACTTCAAGGAGAACGGCATCGCCGGGCGCATCATCGCGATCGGTTCCCCCACCGGGCAGCGCGGCACCTTCGGCCAGAGCAACTATGCTGCGGCGAAGGCAGGAATCGTGGGCATGGTCCGGACCTGGGCGCTGGAAATGAAGAAGGCGGGAGTCACCGCCAACGTAGTCATCCCCGTGGCCGCCACGGCCATGACCAAGACCATCCCGTATTTCCAGAAAGCCGTGGAAGCCGACGAGCGCGGCGAGTCCATGCCACGCTTCTTCCGCCACGAGCTGGGCTTTGGAACCGCCGACGACGTCTCCGGGCTCATTGCCTTCCTCGCCTCCGACTCCGCGAGCGGGATCACCGGGCAAGCCATCGGCGCCGGCGGTGACCGCCTCCAGCTGTGGACACACCCGGAAGCCGCCGCAACTGAGTACCGCGAGGGCGGCTGGGGTTACCAGGACCTCGTGGAATCATTCGACTCACTCTTCGGCGACAAGCTGCAAAGCGTCGGCGAAGACTTCCTGCCCCTCCCGGCGGAGCTGCAGCCCGAAGCCGCCACGGCTGCACAGGTTCGCTGACATGGCTGCACAGCGCTACGAGCCCGGCATCCACGTTGCAAAGCTTGATGCCATCGACATGCACGTCCACCTCGAAGTGGACGGGCACGGCCACGAATCCCTGCCGCAAGTACTGACGGAAGCGTCCGCCAAGTACTTCAAGGCCGAGGACCGCTCCCCTTCGCTGGACCGGATCGCCGAGGTATACCGCGAACTGAATATGGCCGCCGTCGTGTTCACCGTCGACGCCCGCACACAGCTCAAACACGAGCCCAACAGCATCCCGGAACTCATCGCGGGAGCCGCAAGGAACAACGACGTGCTGATCCCCTTCGGCAGTGTGGATCCCCGCACCGGCGCCGAAGCCATCCAGGGCGCCAAGCACCAGGCGATCGATCTGGGGGCCCGCGGCTTCAAGTTCCACCCCAGCCTGCAAGGCTTCGATCCCTCCAACGAACAGTTCTACCCGCTCTGGGAGACGCTCCAGGAGCTCGGGCTTCCGGCCATTTTCCATACTGGGCAGAACGGAATGGGAGCCGGCCTTCCCGGGGGCTACGGCATCAAACTTGCCTACTCCAATCCGCTTCTGCTGGACGCTGTGGCCGCCGACTTCCCCGAACTGCAAATCATCATGGCCCACCCGTCGGTACCGTGGCAGGACGAGGCCAACTCCATCGCTACGCACAAATCCAACGTGTTCATCGACCTCTCCGGTTGGTCTCCCAAGTACTTCCCGGAGTCACTGGTCAGGATGGCCAACTCGGTGCTGCGGGACAAAGTCCTCTTTGGCACGGACTTCCCGCTCATTACGCCGCAGAAGTGGCTTGGCGCCTTCGCGGACCTCCCGCTCAAGGATGAGGTCCGGCCCAAGATCCTCAAGCACAACGCAGTGCGCCTGCTCGGGTTGGAGGGCTGACATGGGCTTGGAGACGCGCACGGGGACGGCGGCAGCGGAGCGCCTCTACAACGTCTGCGACTATTACGACGCCGAATCCCTCCTCACTGCGGACGAGCGGCACGTACTTGGCAGGCTGCGCAATTTCCTCGACCAAAACGCGCGGCCGTTGTTGGCGGACTACTGGGAGCGGGGCGAGTTCCCCTCCCAGTTGGCCCAGCCACTCATCGATCTGGACCTCATGGAACCCGCTGAACTCACGGGTCCCGGGCCAAGGAACATCCCGGCCCGCGGCATCTACCACGGGTTCAGGATCTTCGAACTGGCCCGCACGGACGCTTCACTCGCGACGTGGTACACGGCGCAAGCAGGCCTCTTCCGCACGGCTATCCGCGTAGGCGCCTCGGCGGAACAGCAAGCCGAGTGGATGCCGCAGGTTGTCGATTTTTCCCTCAAGGGCGTCTTCTCCTTGACGGAACCAGAGTCCGGTTCGGACATTGCCGGTGGACTATCCACCACGGCCCGCCGCGGAAGCGACGGGAACTGGACACTCGACGGAGCCAAGCGCTGGATCGGAGGCGCGTCGACGGCGGACGTCCTCGCGGTGTTCGCCCGGGACGTTGCTGACGGCCAGGTCAAGGCGTTCCTCGTTGACCGCGAGGCGGCTGGCGTGACGCTGGAGAAGATCCATCGGAAAACGTCCTTGCGGATGATGCAGAACGCTCACATCACGCTGAACAACGTCCGGGTTCCCGAGTCCATGCGCCTGCACAAGGTGAATTCCTTCAAGGACGTGGCCGCGATGCTCAGGGCAATGCGCTCGGACGTTGCGTGGATCGCCACGGGCATCCAAGCCGGCGCGTTCGAGGCGGCGCTTCGCTATGTCTGCGAGCGCCGGCAGTTCGGCCGCTCCCTTGGTTCCTTCCAGTTGGTGCAGGAGAAGCTGGCCCGCATGCTCGGCAACCTCACGGCGTCGTTGTCCCTCGTGGTCCGGCTGACCGAGCAGCAGGCCGCGGGCGTTTACCGCGACCAGGACTCGGCCCTCGCGAAGATGCAGAGCTGCCTGGCAATGCGCGAAACCGTTGCCCTCGCCCGCGAATTGGTCGGCGGCAACGGCATCACGCTGGACAGTGATGTCGCCCGGTTCCATGCCGACGCCGAGGCCGTCTATTCCTATGAAGGAACCCACGAAATCAACGCGCTGATCATTGGGCGCGCACTCACCGGCGAAAGCGCCTTTGCGCGCTAGCCATTGTCATCAAAACCCACAACAGGAGGCCACAATGCCCAATCTCGTCGTCGACTTCGAGAAACTGCTTTCCCTCGCCGGCAGCGATCTCGGCGTCACAGAATACCGCGAAATCACCCAGGAACAGATCAACAGGTTCGCGGACGCAACCGGAGATCACCAGTGGATCCACGTCGATCCGGAACGCGCGAAGGATGGTCCGTTCGGCGCTCCGATCGCCCACGGCTTCCTCACGCTCTCTTCATCATCCCGTTCTGGGGCGAATTGTTCGACGTCGAAGGCGTCACCACGAAGGTGAACTACGGCTTGGACAAAGTCCGCTTCACGTCACCGGTCAAGGCGGGAGCCCGCATCCGCATGCAGGCCACCATCGCCGAGGTCACCGAGGTCAAGGGCGGCGCCCAGATCAAAGTAGCCAGCACCATCGAAATCGAAGGCCAGGACCGCCCCGCGGTCGTGGCTGAATTCCTCGCCCGGTTCTACAAGTAAACAGCCTCCAAAAACACCCTCGCCCCTGCTTTAAGGAACAACGATGTCCCAAATATCGCAGCTTCAATCCATGGACGTGGCCGCCAAGCGCAAGGAAGCGCGCACCGTCATTGCCTCCAGCTACCTTGGCAGCACCATTGAGTACTACGACTTCCTTCTCTATGCCACAGCCGCAGCCGTGGTCTTCCCCAAAGTCTTCTTCTCCGGAATGGACGATTGGGTAGGGGTGGTTGCCTCTTACAGCACTTTCGCCGTCGGATACGTCGCCCGTCCGCTGGGCGGCGTCATCTTCGGGCACTTTGGCGACAAACTGGGCCGAAAGGGAATGCTCATCGTCTCCATGTTGGTCATGGGGATAGCTTCCACGCTGATCGGCGTGGTCCCCGACGCATCGGTGGCCGGACCGTGGGGCGCCGTCCTGCTTGTTGTCCTTCGAGTTTTCCAGGGCATCGCGGTTGGCGGCGAGTGGGGCGGAGCCGCCTTGATGGCACTGGAGCACTCGGAATCGGGGAAGCGCGGTTTCGCAGCCTCGTTCGTCAATGCAGGGGCACCGTCGGGCGCCGTTCTAGGCACCCTCGTCATGGGCGCCTTCGCGGCCTTGCCGAATGCGCAATTCCTCGCCTGGGGGTGGCGTGTGCCGTTCCTGCTCTCCTTCGTCCTACTCGGAGTGGGCATGTTCGTCCGGCTGAAAGTGTCAGAAAGCCCGATCTTCCAAGCCGCCGTCGAGCAGGAAACGGCAGCCCGGGCTGCGGACGCCGGTGCCGGCGCCGAAACCAAGCCCGTCATCCCGCTCCTCCAAGTGCTGCGCCGGCCCAAGACCCTGATCTTCACTGTGCTCGCCGGAGCCGGCGGCTTCGCCCTCCAAGTGGTCCTTTCAACGTTCGCGGTCACGTTCGCCGTCTCCAAGGGCGCCGACCGCCAGGGCGTGCTGTACGCCTTCGCCGCTGCCGCCTTCGTATCCATCGCCTTCGTGATTCTTGGCGGCAAACTCTCGGACAGGCTCGGAAGGCGGCCCGTGATGATTGGCGGACTCGTGCTTTTCATCGCTTACCTGATCCCGATGTTCCAGCTATTGTCCTCGAACAACATCTTCCTGATCTTCGTGGCCTTCGCCGTGGGGCTGATGATCCACTCAACACTGTTCGGGCCGCTGGCCGCGTTCGTGTCCGAGCAGTTCGGCACTACCTCCCGCTACACGGGAGCTTCGCTCGGATACCAGCTCGCGACGCTCCTTGGTGGGGGTTTCACGCCGGGGATCGTGGCCCAGATCTTCAAGGATTCGGGCCAGAACACGGGTTCCGTGGTCTTCTACCTGGGCTGCAATGTCCGTGGTCTCCATCATCTTCATCCTGTTGACCCGGGAACCGAAGAACAACGATTTGCAGACCGTCCGGCCCGGAGACCGCTGAGCGGTCTAGCTTGGGAAGAAGAAAGGACCATCATGGAGAATTTTGGCATCGGATCGTGGCTGCAGCGTCGCCGCCCGAAGTCCGGAAGCAAGATTGCGTTGATCTACGGAGACCGGTATCTCAGCTATAAGGATTTTGCTGAACGATCGGACAAACTGGCCAATGCCCTCAAGGTCGAAGGTGTGGCCAAGGGAGACCGGGTGGCCTATCTCGGCGAAAACCATCCCGCCTTCCTGGAAACGCTTTTTGCTTGCGGGCAGCTCGGGGCGATCTTCGTACCTCTCAACACGCGGTTGGCCCCGCCGGAGATCACCTTCCAGCTTCAAGACTGCGGTGCCGTTGCGCTGATCCACTCCGCGAGCCTGGGCAGACTTGCGGCCAGCGGCGCGAAAGGTACCCCAGGTAACTCGGCGCATCGCCGTCGGGGACTCCTTCCCGGACTCCGCAGAGGCATCCGGCCGCGGAGAACCTGAAATCCCGACGGCGGTGGAGGACTATGAGGATGTCCTCGCCTCGGGGGCTCCCCGGTACCTCGACGTGGAAGTAGGTCTCGACGACGGCGCCATGATCCTTTACACGTCCGGAACCACGGGACGTCCCAAGGGTGCCCTGCTGACCCACGGCAACATCACATGGAACTGCATTAACGTGATTGTCGACTTCGATTTCTCCTCCACCGACGTCGCCTTGATGATCTCGCCGATGTTCCACGTCGCTTCGCTCGACATGGGAGTGCTGCCCACGCTGCTCAAGGGCGGAACCGTCGTCACTGGAGTCGAAGTTCGATCCGCAACGGACCCTGGAACTCATCGAGCGGCACAAGGCCACCACCATTAGCGGAGTGCCCACCACCTACCAGATGCTCTGCGAGCATCCGGCGTGGCCGACGTCGGACCTTGGCTCCCTCAACAAGCTGACCTGCGGCGGATCGGCCGTCCCAATGCGGGTGCTGGAAGCGTACGAGGCGCGCGGGCTGCGATTCTCCAACGGCTACGGAATGACGGAGACCGCGCCGGGCGCCACCACGCTGCCAGCCTCCCGGTCCCGGGACAAGGTGGGATCATCCGGGCTCCCCCACTTTTTCAGCGACGTCCGGATTGCCGACATCGCCGGAGGGCTTGCCGAACAGGGCGAGGTCGGGGAAATCCAAATCAAGGGTCCCAACGTCATCCACGAATACTGGGAGCGGCCCGACGCCACTGCCGAGTCCTATGCAGACGGCGGCTGGTTCAAGTCCGGAGACATGGGCTACAAGGACTCGGACGGTTTCGTCTTCGTCTCGGACAGGCTCAAGGACATGATCATTTCCGGAGGCGAAAACATCTACCCCGCCGAGGTGGAACAGGCGATCAGCGAACTAGAATCCGTGGGCAGCGTCGCCGTCATCGGCGTTCCGGACGAGAAGTGGGGAGAGGTACCACGCGCCGTCGTCGTGCTCCGGGAGGGAGCCCTTTTGACGGAGGACGAACTCAAGGCACATTTGGCGGGCAAACTTGCCCGCTACAAAATCCCGAAGACCGTGGTGTTCGTGGAGGACATGCCGCGAACGGCAAGCGGAAAGATCCGGAAGAGCGAACTACGCCGGAGCACCGTTTCCTGAGGTATTCGCTTGTCAGGTGCACGGCGGATCAGCCTTGTTTCGTCAGCGTCCGGCCTCGATAGGGAGGCATGACGCAGTTGCGCGAAGGGATGGTGCGGCGTCTTCAACGATCGCACCGACATGGCCCAGGGCCGAAGCTGCAAGGCCGTCGTACAGCCGTACGAAGATCTTGCGGGCTTCGGCCAATGGCCATTTTTCGGGCAGAAGTTCTGCCGGCAGATCGGGGTCGTTCCAAGGAAAGGCGCGCCAGGCGTCCATGGCCATCGTGCGGATGCGGAATGCGTCCGCAGCAGTAACCAACCCAGCATCCGCCTTCTCAAGCCAGGGGCCGTAGGTTTCGATGAAGGGCTCGTACTGTTCCGAAAGTTCCTCGGGCGACCACGCCGCGATGAGGCTTTTCCCGCGCAGGGACTGGTCCGAGGTCCGGAAGATGACGTAGTCCTCGACGCCGAATGACGCACAGTTTTCTTCCAGCTCCTCCGCATGGTCACGCGGGGACACCCACAGCGCGCCGTAGAGCGGAGCGAATCCCCGCCACCGAAGCCGCGAACGGAACAAGTCACGGATTTCCCTGGACGTCTCGGGAACGGAAAAAGCAATCACCGTCCAAGAGCCGTCCCAAGGGCTGGTTTGGCCACCGAATGAGCGCACTTGTTCGAATCCGATCCGCAGCCGGACCCGCGCAAGCTTCGTGAACCGGTACCGCGAGGTCCGTCCTGCGCTGGACTGCTCCAATACTCCCCGGCTTGCCAAGCGGCTAAGGCCGGTTGCACACGCGGACGGCGACACTCCAAGCGATGCCGCCAACGCCGTGATGAGCTTGGCCGGAATCCAATCGTCCGTGTTCTGCCAGAAGTCACCGAGCATCGTAATGAGCAGGTGCTGGGTCGAAGAGCCCTTCAGGGGTCGCGGAAAATCCACTGCGGCCCCGGGGACCAGCCCAGGAGCGGAGGAGGCAGTCACTGGCGTCACCCCTTCATTCTGCCAGCCTCCGCACGAGCCTAGGAAAGTGCCAGGCCTGGAATGCTGAAAAGCGATGTCCGTTTTGCGACACGATCCGGGCAGGACGGGCACATAGAGAGTGTCTGGCATGAGGGGACGGCGTTCCCTGAGGACCTGTTGGGGGACCTCGAGAGACGTCCTACTGAAATCGCGTGCCAGGCCGTGCCATTGGCGGTTTGCGTTCCCCATGCGACCCGTGCCGCCTGGTGCGCGCCGGTACAGGGATCCCGGCAAAAGCGTGCGGCCGGGTCCTGAGACCGCCCGGCCGCACGTTCCCCGCCCGGACCGCCGCGTTCCGCGGGTTCCGCGGGTTCCGCCTATGGCGAAGTGCACAACCGACCACACAGCCGATCCACCCGACGGCGGGTGCGAAGGTCGCCCATTTACTGTCTTTCCAGGATCTCCGCGACCGCGTTTCGAAATCTTACTATGCATATGCATTGACGGACGTGTATTAAGTCGCATAGTATTCTTGTACGAGTGATGCAGACCACAATTCTCGGCGGAAACTCGAACCCTGCTGCGCCGCGAGCCCCAAGCCTCCCCCTTTACCTTCAGGAGATCCGCAATGACCGCTGGTCCCATCGATCCACCGACGGCACTGACGCCGTCGACTGACATCGCCCCTTCCACCGCGCACTCCGGCACCGGGCATGCCCGCCGGGCTGCCGCCGCCAGCTTCATCGGAAGCACCCTTGAGTACTACGACTTCTTCATCTACGGCTCGGCGTCGGCCTTGATCTTCAACAAGATCTTCTTCCCGGGCATCGACCCGGCCCTGGGAACCACCCTTTCCTTGGCGACCATCGGCGTCGGCTATTTCGTCCGCCCAATAGCCGCCGGCGTCATCGGGCACTTCGGTGACCGGGTTGGCCGCCGCCAGATGCTGGTCCTCACGCTCGTCATGATGGGCATCGCCACGTTCCTCATCGGCTGTTTGCCGCCCACTGCCGCGATCGGGGCTGCCGCCCCGGTGCTGCTCGTGGTGTTGCGCGCCCTGCAAGGCGCTTCCGCTGCGGGAGAGTCTGTGGGCGCGGTCACCATGACGCTGGAACACGCGCCGAGCAACAAGCGCGCGTTCTACGGGAGCTGGGTCAACACGGGCGCCGTTGCCGGAATCATGCTCGCCTCCCTGGCGTTCCTCGCTGTGTCCCTCTTACCGCAAGCCGAATTGCTGAGCTGGGGTTGGCGGCTGCCGTTCCTCGCCAGCATCATTGTGGTGGCGGTCGGTCTGTACATCAGGCTCCGCCTCCCCGAGTCCGAGGTATTCGAATCTGCGAAGGACGAGGAAGCCTCTCGTGAACTGCCCTTGAAAGTGGTCCTGCGTGACCACTGGACCACCATCATCAAGGTCATCTTCTTTGGCCTCTGGAGCGTCGTGTCCTCGATCTTCGCCGCCTTCGCGCTGGCCTACTCCGGAAAGTTCGGAGTTCCGGCGGCTGTCATGCTCACCGTCACCATCGTGACCGCGGCCCTCGGAATCGTCGCCCAGCCCTACGCAGGCATGCTCGCGGACCGAATCGGGCGCAAGCCGGTGTTCATTGCCGGCAACATCATCTGCTCGGTGGCAGCCTTCGCATTCTTCTGGTCCATCAGCGCCGGCTCCATCACGCTGATTTTCATCACGGCCATCCTGTTCATGACGGTCGGCTACGGCCTGGTCAACCCGCTCGGACCGGCCATGACGGCCGAGATGTTCGAAACCCGAATCCGATACACCGGCGCCGCCACGGCCTCCCAGCTGGGATTGATCGTCACCGGATTCGCGCCCACCATCGCCGCAGCAATCGTGCAGCCCGGCCCTAACGGCTGGATTCCTGTGGCTGCCTTCACCGCTGGCTGCTGCCTCATCTCAGCCGCCGTGACGGCCATCTGGGTCAAGGAAACCTACAAAATACCGACCGAGGCATTGGGCACCAAAGCCTCAAGTCACTCCTGAACGTTCCGTGGAAGAGGCACGGGCGCGCCCGTGCCTCTTCCACGGAACCCTTAACTCCCTCCAAGCAAAAGGACCGCCCGCGTGAGCCCGCTCCCCGTACTCATCGAACCCGACGTCGAAACGCGCATGAGCGACGGGACGGTCCTGCGTTCGACCGTTTATCGCCCAGCGAACGACGGCGGACGCTACCCGGTCCTGCTGACCAGGACCCCTTACGGCCGGAACCTCGCGGTGAATTCCGCCTACTTCAACCCCGCGACGGTAGCCGCAGAGGGCTACGGAGTGATCCTCCAGGACTGCCGGGGCAGGTTCGGTTCCGACGGCATCTTCAATCCATCGGTCAACGAGGCGTCCGACGGCGCGGACACCATCGCGTGGGCGGCCGGATTGCCCTGGTCCAATGGCAGCGTCGGGATGTGGGGCCGATCCTATTTTGCCGAGACACAATGGCGCGCTGCGTCCTTGTCCCCACCCGCCCTTCGCGCCCTCGCTCCCGGCATTTCGGCCGGCGGGAATGCCAACAACGGCGCACTTTACCGGGGCGGGGCCTACGAGCTCGGCAGCAGGCTTGGCTGGGGCCACGCCTCCATCTCGGCGAACGAACTGTTGCGCGAGTTCGACGACGATCCCGAGCGCCGCGAAAAGGAACTCGAGTCCTGGCTGGACCTTGACCGCGGCTTCGCCGACGGATCGCTCTTCGAGACGCTCCCGCTGCGCAAGCTCTCTTCGCAACTCGGATCGTTCATGAATTCCCACGTTCTGCCCTCCGCGGGTGAAGATCCCGGCAGCCCCTTTACCCGGCTATGGGATGCTGCATCAGAGAAGCCTGTGCCTCTGCCCACCCTGCACATCGGCGGCTGGTTCGACATCTTCGCGCCGAACACCTTCGATCAGTACAGTGGGCAACTCGAGATGAGCCGGTCCCAAAAGGGACCCGTACCGCGCTTAATCGTCGGCCCCTGGACCCACACAAACTTCACCGGCTCATACCCGGACATCAACTTCGGCATCGCCGCAGCCTCCGGGATGATGGACGGATTGGGCGACTTGTCGCGGCTCCACACAGACTGGTTCGACGCCGTCCTCAAAGATCGCCCCGAACGCCTACACCGCGTCCCCCCGGTGTTGCTGTACTTCATGGGCGAGAATCGTTGGCGCGGCTTCGAGGAACTCCCCGTTCCGGCCGGCGAACGATCCTGGTACTTCGGATGCGACGGCGCCCTCTCCCCCGAGCCGGGACCAAGTGGCGCTGCCGAATACGATTACGATCCGTTAGACCCCGTGCCCACTGTCGGCGGAGCCACGATGATCCACGGCGCCTTCCCGGCAGGACCCGCGCACCAGAAAACCATCGAGGCGCGGGACGATGTCATAGTCTTCACCAGCGAAGCCTTCACCGAGTCGCTCACCCTTTTCGGGGAAGTGCGCGCCAGCTTCTTCGCTTCCACCTCCGCCGTCGACACTGACTTCGTAGTGCGTCTTTGCCGCGTAGCCGCGGACGGAACGTCCTTGTCACTAGCCGACGGAATCGTGAGGGCCTCCTGGCGGCACAGCTACACAGGCAACGGCCGTTATGTGCCTGGCCACGAGCCGTCCCTGGTTGCCCCCGGCAGCGTCCATGAATACACCGTAAGCCTCTGGCAGACGGCCTACACCTTCGCACCCGGCGAACGGCTCAGGGTCCAGGTCACCTCCAGCTGCCATCCGCGGTGGGACAGGAATCTGAACACCGGAAGGAGCGCCTACGAGTCCGCCGAAACCGTAGTCGCGCGGCAAAGAATCCACTTCGGTGAGCTGCACCCCAGCCGACTGAGCGCAGGCATACTGTGACTCCAGACCGGAATGCGGCGCCCGCGCTGACTTTCTTCGCCGAGTTGTCCGTCGCCGTCGGGGCGCCCATCGACGTCGGGCCTACACCGGAGGGCCACCGCCGGATCGTGCCAATCATCGGAGGCACTTTCAACGGACCGCAGATCAACGGCAAGGTTTTGAGCGGCGGCGCGGACCACCAAATCCTTCGCAGCCGGGAGCTCACCGAACTCGATGCCAGATATGCGTTGGAAACGGACGCAGGGCAGCGCATCTACGTGCACAATACTGCCCTACGCCATGGAACGGCGGAGGACATCGAGTGCCTGAACCGCGGCGAGGAAGTCGCCCCTGAGCGCATCTATTTTCGCTGCTGGCCGCGCCTGACTACTTCCGCGCCCGAACTCGCCTGGCTCAACAACCAGCTGGCCGTCGGAACCGGCGAACGCCATCCCGGCCGCGTAGTGGTGCGGGTCTTCCTGATCGACTAGTGCTGGTTGGTTAACTACCGGAGCAGGTGGCGTTGGCAAAGTTGTTGCGTATGAAATCACGAAGCCGAGTAATGACCACTCGCGACGTCAGCTAACCGCGGACTTAGGCTGGCAGATGGTGTCCATCCTGGGATGGACGGGCTGATTGCGACGATGGGGCCCACGGCGTCGATGGGTCCACAACCAAGGTACAAAGCGAAAACGGCTGGACGGAGTACTCGCAGTTCAAGAATCAGGGTCAGGTGAACTGACTTCTAACCGGGTCTGTCATCCCGGCCTAGTCCGCCGGAGCGAGGGTCCTTCGCAGTGATACCGGACTCAGCTGACCGGTTGGATTGGGGCCGAACTTGGACGGGCAACAATGGATATGGGTTGTGATGGTGCTTGTTGGAGCGGCGGTGGTAGCAACCGTAATGGTTTTTGGACGCCAGCGGCGGAACCGGGACGACCGCCGACACGTAGCCAAGCATCGTGAACCGGACTCTGGATTTCCTCCGGAGATCGATGAACGTGCGGCTGACGAGCCCGAGCTTCACGGGCAGCGGACCGGCACTCCACATCCGAAGTCCAGACAAAGAAAAACACCCCGGTCCGAAGACCGGGGTGTAACCGATGACTCGAGCCATCCGTGAAGGATGTCTCGACTCATCACAAAAGTGGAGATGGGGGGAATTGAAATCCCCATCTGCCACTTTTTGCGGATCATCCATGATGGACTTCCGCAGAGTCTCGGGGATTTTCAAGCATCCGTGTTCCCTGAGGCAACGCCAGACTAGCCGCGAAACCGACGATGATCCCCGATGGGAACCGAGCGCAATGATCGACATCTCACCTCCGGGTGAGGGGCTGTTTCGTTTGTTTAACGGACGTGACGCTCGGGGGAGCTCACGCTGCCGAATATCGGCAGGTGCCGCTCGAATCGGTTGAAGGCTACACGAATTGGGGCGGATAGATCCGGCTTCGGTTTCTGCGCAATTCGCGATGGCGTGGATGCGATCAAAGCATTTGACCTAGTCGGTCGACTGCACACCATCCCCATGTCGTGAGGTGCTTTTTTGTGTTTACCGTACCCTTGGATCGATCTTTCGGCGGCGCACCTTGGACGCTGCAACCCACACCTGTTTGCCCGCCCTCGTAGTATTCCTCCGGCCATGGCACGTTCACGAGGACGAGCGTCTTCGTCCAGCCGTATGCGAACGTTGGCACCTCGTGACTCTCGCCGTTGTCGTAATCCAGCATCACAAAACCGGCATAGCCTCACGAGCCCTGGTCGCACGTTCCACGGCGGCCGGATCCACCGGCGCCACCACGGGCGGGGGTCCATTCCCACGCGGCGGACATTGCCGGCGGGTATCCATGCTCATTGCGGCCGGCGGTCGTCGTCCTCCCAGCGTGCTTGTACGTGGGTCCGGTTCCAGCGTTCGGCGTGCGCGTAGACGGTTCCGGTCGTGTGGGTGATGGTGGCACGGACCTTGGGGTAGTGGCCGTACACCCAAGAGCGGGTGCTGTCAGGGTCGCCGGGTGGGGTCCTCATGCACGTACGTGACCCGTCAAGGGTGAATGATGCCATGGCGTAATCGTAGCGGGCACTAAAAGGGGACCTGCCCACCGAAATGGACGGGGCATATGGCGGCATCGGATAGAATCTTTTGCAGGTCTCAAGTTGGGGGAATTCCATGTCGATTCAAACGGCACCTCGTCATGCCACAAATCCCGCAGTGGCCAAGGCACAAAACAGAAGCAAAATCCGTCTCGACATCCAGGGCCTTCGCGCACTGGCCGTTCTTTCCGTCGTCGCAGATCACTTCTTCAAGTGGCCGACCGGTGGGTTCGTTGGCGTGGACGTATTCTTCGTCATCTCAGGCTTCCTGATCTCGGGCATTCTCTTGCGGTCCTACGAAAAGCAGGGGCGAATTTCCTTTGCGGATTTTTACCGGAAGCGTGCCCGTAGGATCCTCCCCGCCGCGCTGCTGGTTCTAGCGGTGACGATCGCTGCTGTCTGGGCTTTATTCCCCAGTGGGCGCGCAAAAGAGGTAACTTGGGACGGCCTGTTCGCCCTGGTATTCGGAGCGAACTGGCGGTTCGTTATCGCCGGTACTGACTACATGCAGGCCGCTGGCCCAGTATCGCCGCTCCAGCACTTCTGGTCATTGGCGGTCGAGGAACAGTTCTACGTGGCCTGGCCGCTCATTATCGTGGGAGTCCTCGGATTACTCGTACATCGCATGGGCTGGGATTTCGCCAGGGCACGACGGGTTCTGACGTTGTCAATGGTCATCATCGTCGCCGGCAGCTTCCTGATCTCGGTGGCCCAAACCGCCAACGCTCCCACGATCGCCTATTTCTCAACAACGTCCCGCGTGTGGGAGCTGGGCATCGGCGCGCTACTGGCTCTGATGGTCCCGGTGCTCCAGCGAATACCAGCCGCGGCGCGGCCAGCGCTTGGCTATGTCGGACTCGGCGGAATCATTGCCAGCCTTTTCGTCATCACATCGGAGACCCCGTTCCCGGCACCCGGAGCGGCGCTGCCGGTAATTGCCACGGCAATGGTTATCGCTTCTGGCACTGGCGGCAGCAACTTCCTGTACCCGCTCACGAATCGGGTGGCTGTCTACGTGGGAGACATTTCTTATTCTCTGTACCTCTGGCACTTTCCGATCATCATCGTCGGTGCGGCGCTCTTGCCCCGCACCCGTGCCGCCGTTGACCTGCTCTTCCTTGCCGCTATGTTCGCGGTTTCGGCTGCCTCCTACCATCTAGTGGAAGACAAGGTACGGAAATCATCGTGGCTTGAACCAGGCGGGAAAAGCGGCCGGCCCCAGCCCGTAGGCAACAGGTTTAAGTTGGTCGCGGTCGGCATGCTCGCTCTACTGATCTTTGCCACCACGGCTATGGCTCTTGCTGTTCCGAATACGCCATCTGCGGCCAGCGCCTCGGCACAGCCTGCTGATGCTTCGGTCACCCCGGAGCAAGCGCTGGCTGCCCAAGTGAAAGCGGCCGTGGATGCCGATGTTTGGCCCGAGTTGCAGCCAAGCGCTGACTCCCTCAATGGCAACTTCGTTCCTGAGTGGAAGGATGACAAGTGCCTGGACACGAACGACCAGAATGTCGCGAGGTGCGTGTATGGGGACCCCACAGCCACCAAAACGGCCGTCCTGCTGGGCGACTCCGCCGCCATCAGCTGGATGCCAGGCCTGCGTGAGTCCCTCGGTAAGCAGGGGTGGAAGATTCAGGCTCTGACGCTGGCCCAGTGCCCCGCGATCGAAGTACCGATGACCCGGCCCAATGACCCGACCTTCGCAGAGACTTGCAGCGCTCACCAGCAGTGGGCCTTCGAGAAGGTACGCCAGATTCAGCCGCAAATGGTCATCGCATCAAGTACCCTCGCGACACCAGTCCGAATGGTGGGGGCGAAGGGGGATCCCAATGTGTTCAACATTTGGCGTGACGCGAGCACGAAGACGCTCACCAAGATTCGGGGGCTATCCAAAGCGCAGGTAGTGCTTTTGTCCCCGCCGCCTAATGGCAAGAACCTTGAGGTGTGTGCTACCAAGATCAGCAAACCGTCCGATTGCGTGTCTGATGGCGGGCCGTTCAAAATCGTACTTCAGGCTAATAAGGATGCGGCGGCGGCGGTGCCCGGAGTGCGCTATGTATCGACCTCATCCTGGTTCTGCACACAGGAGGGCGTCTGCCCCTCATTCGTTGGCAACACTCCGGTCTCTGTGGAGGGGGAGCACCTAACGCCGGCCTTCTCTGCAAAGCTGGCGCCAGTTCTTGGCCGCGCCATACTGGGCTAGCCTCTAGCGCCGGACCCCTTCCCCGGGGCCCGGGCGCGGGTATTAGCAGGTAGTGGCGTCGAGGGTGAAGACGGCCACGGAGCCACCGTATCCGGGCACGACAAAGGCCCCCGTACCAGCAGGGATACGGGGCCTTATGCTTGTGTCATGCGACCTATTGACCGGCTTATTGCGTGGTGGTTATTCGCCCGCGCCAAACCAAAGCAGTGTGAGGTATGCCGGGACATCCTCAGGGTGGGTCAGGACCGGCGACTTTGTTCCGGCGCCTGCGCCGACGCCTATCACGAGGCACACGCCCTATAGGTTCAGGCCGGGGCTGAAGCCTAACCTTGTTCGCTGTCTGCTGGATCGCTTAGGAGTAGACGGCGTGTCCTCCCCGGAGTTCCGCTCCAGAATCAACGGCACGGTGTCAGTTGGGGCGACGTTGTAGGAACGCTGCAGCCCATCGACGTACGACTCATGGACGTCGAAGGCGGCCATGAGGTCAGCAGTCGATTTCGAAACAACGTAGCGTCCACACGTGACTTCATCATGCCGCAGCGAGTCGAAAGTTACTCATCGCCCCTAGTGCCAGCGGATTGGATGGCCACAAGACAACGCTGTCTGGTGGTAAGGCATCAAGCAGATGTCCATCAACGTGGTAAACCTGCGAGGAAGAGGGCTGCGGTGCACCTGCGGGTGCTGTGCTGGCGGAGGGGCTGGGTGCCGGCTGACGATCTGGCTTAATTGTTTGCCCTCTCAGGCAATTGCGCCTTTCCGGTCACAGGCTCCACGGTTGATCCCGGTCTGTATACCGACTGGACCAGTCCGCTCAGAGGCGTCCCCAACGGAGATAGCCGCGCGCGCCCCTTCGAACGAGTTGCCTGAAAGAAGTGAGCAGTTGTTCAAGATACGAAGGCCGTGCAGGTTGAACAGGAGGTCGACACCGCCGTGGCGGGGATTTTCTTGGTAGCGGTGGGGAGGCTCGATCTCCCGACCTCACGATAAGGAGTCGTGCGGTGCGGACACTACCACAGCGCAGCGGCAGCCATTCCGGGCCGCTTCTTGGCTCACCATTGCTGCTCGTCGTGCAGCAAGTCCGACCCGGTCCAGCGATTCTGGCGCCGCTGTTGGAGGTGGTTGCCAGCACTCAGCCCTGGAACCCAGAAACCGAACCTGGTCTTGGCCGCATTGTGTAACCGAGGAAGGAAGCGCTAAAGGCGTTGATCACGGTTCCCCCGCTACATTTCTGGTCCTATGATGAGGTGTTATCCGGCGGCGTCTCCGCCATAGTCGCACTTCGGGGGCAGTAAAATGGCAGTACCTGCTGGCTGGTATCCGGACTCGAATGTTCCAGGACAGCTACGGTGGTGGGACGGCAACAAGTGGACTCCACAGGTTCGCCCTCCGCAGAAGCATGTCCTCCCTTCTAACGTAATCAGTCAGGGCCTCTTAGCCACGCCAACAAGGCCGGCCAGAAAGGGGTTCTTTCGGCGCATGGGGGCCTCAACCTACGTGGCGATTGGCTTGCTCGGATTGCTGGGACTGCTCATGATCCCTGTCGGAATCAGCGGATTCTTGGTATGGCTTTTCCTCATTACGATTGTCGTGTTCGTCACTGGCCTGTACACCACCATCACTGGGCGCCGATCGTGGGCTCATATCGCGGGGCGGCGCGTGGGGATTATTGTCGTTGCTGCAAGCTTCGTAGGATTCTTAACCTCGGCGGTAGCAGTGGGGGCCACAGCCCCGGCTAGTTCGTATACACCCGTCACTCCGACGTGGGCTGCGGTGGCGCCAACTAATACCGCTTCATCAGCTTCCTCCCCCACGCCGGCCCCCTCCCCGACACGGACGGCGACCGCGACACCCACGCCCACTCCGACACCTAGCCCTTCGCCGACGACAGATCCTCTGGCTGGCGCAAACACCCGAGGCACCCCTGCGCTCAACGCTGCTGGGGCGATCTTACCGGACAGAACTGTCACGCCCGGAGCCACGAACCCTGCCGTCCTCCAAGGGACGATTTCCCAAACGATCTGCGTAAGCGGCTGGACCGCCACCATTCGACCAGACTCTTCGGTGGCCACTGCCCTCAAGGTGCGCCAGCTGGCTTCCGGCTATGTGTACCAGGGCGATGCCAACCCCGCAGACTATGAAGAGGACCACCTCATTCCGCTCGAGCTTGGCGGAGCTCCTCAGAGCGCCCTAAATCTTTGGCCCGAACCATATAGCGTCCCGGAGGGCGCCACGGTGAAGGACACCCTCGAAAATAAACTCCACGACCTGGCCTGCTCGGGATCGTTGCAATTGGCTACAGCCCAACAAGCCATAGCCTCCGACTGGTGGGCGGCCTACGAAACTTACGTTGGGCCCGCACCAGCACCCGCCGCACCAGCACCAGCTCCAGCCGCACCCGCACCCGCCCCCGCACCGGAGCCAGCGCCCGCGGCACCTGCACCAGTTGCACCACCACCAGCTGCACCGGCACCGGAGCCAGCGCCCGCACCGGCGCCGGCACTCGGTGGCGGTGCTACCGCGCTATGCGTAGACGGTACGTATTCGTTCTCTGCAACGCACCAAGGCACCTGCTCCCACCACAAAGGTGTCGCCGTCTGGTACAAGTAGCCCAACCGCACAAGGGAGCCTGGCGCGCATCGGGCCTGACGGGGCTAGCCCAGCGCGTCGGCAGCGGCAGCGTTAGAGGCTTTGGAGAGTCGAGCGTAGACGCGAAGGGTGGTCTGCGGGTCTTCGTGGCCAAGCCGGGCCTGTACGACATGCACCGGCACATTGGCGTCCAGCAAACGAGTGGTGTGCGCGTGTCGAATCTCGTATATCCATGGCTTCCTGTCCAAACTGCCATCCTCTAGCAGCTTGGCCATGAGTGGCTGCCATACCTCCTTGTGAAAGCGCGAGTTACGCACATACTCACCGTCCGGCTGCTGGAACACGAACGCATCCAGGCCGAGCGGCTTCATGTGCTCGATCAGGTCTTCCGTGAGCTTGGCGTTACATGTTACAGTTCGCTTGGCTTTCTTGGTCTTGGGTGGTCCGATTTCTTCGCCCTTGCCGACTGACTTCCATGCCCGCGTCACGTTGACGACTGCGCTCACGAATTGTAATGTCACGCCGACGGAGCGCGGTTGCCTCTGAATATTGGAGTCCTGTCCCTGCGAGAAACCGGATAAACAGCGAATAGTGCGGGTCGATGCGTTCGGCCAGCATAGCGAGATCTTCCGGTTCAAGGTAGACGGCCTCGCGGGCCTCGTTGAGGTCGGCCTCCGCAACACCCTTGGCCGGGTTCCGGGTCATGAGCTCAAGGTCAATGGCCGTCACGAAGGCTGCGGACACGAGAGCGTGAAAGTTCTGCTTCGACTTTTGAGCGAGGGGCTCCCCCACCTTCTGATTTACGCCCTTCAGCACCTTGAGTTGGTCGAGCCAATCGATCACCGCAGACTTGGTGACTTTGTCTACCGGGGTCTTACCAAGGTCGCTTGGATCGATATGGCCGGCGGCCAAGCGCCGGTACTTGGCATAGTGCCCGCCTGCGGCTTGCGAAGCAGATCGAGATGCCGCACCACAACTTCGGAGACGGTCGGTGCGGTTGAGTCCTTTCGAGCCTTAGCCTTCGAGGCAAGCGCGAAGGTATTCCCGTTCGCGTCTAGAAAATCCTTGAGTTCACGGGCTTTGTCAGCATCGCTATAGGTGCGGGACTTGAATGCACCACCAGGCTCCCGCCACGTTACCGTGTGCGAGGCGCCGCCCTTCTTGAGCTCCCGCGTACGAACGGTTGCCATGGGTCAGCCTCGTTCTTCCCGTACGGCTCTGTCCTCGTGCTTCACCAACCCTGTCCCCTATCTGTACCGTTTCCGTCAACAAAGTCGGGGTTCCGGCCAACAGGCAAAAAGAAAACCCCTAGATCACAAGGATCTAGGGGCTATCTCTGGTGGAGATGGGGGGAATTGAACCCCCGTCCGATGTCGTGTTGTCAGGGCTTCTCCGGGCGCAGTTCGCGTCGGATTTTCTCGGCCCCAGCCATCCTGCGAACAAGTAGCTGATCCGGGCCCAGTCATCTAAGAGTCCCGTTTACCTCGATGACGAAGGTAAACAGCAGTGGCTATCTAAATGACGCCAGGATCCGGGGCAATAGCAACCTCGGGCTGACGGACTGTCTTACTGCTTAGGCAGCAAGAGCGAAGTCAGTGCGCTTAGAATTGGCACTTATTGGTTTGCAGACAGCGTTTACGAGATAATTCTGCATCCTCGGCCCGCTTCACCTGTCGCGACTAACATCGTCGAAACCGATCATCCCCGTATTTTGTTATCAATCCTGCAGGATCGCGATCGCTCTGGAGCCATCACTTAAAATCCCTGCCGGGTTACTTATCATAACGCATGACTGCGCTGGAACATTCCGGGACACACCCGGGCTGAGCGTGCTAACGCCGGTTGCGCTCGCGTAGTTCACGAAGTGATTCGCGCTTGTCCTGCTGCTCCCGCAGGGTCTGCCTCTTGTCGTAATCCTTCTTGCCTCGAGCCAAGGCAATCTCGACTTTGGCGCGTCCGTCCAGAAAATACAGTTGGAGCGGCACCACCGTGAGGCCTGTTTCCCGGATCTTTCCGGAGATTTTGTTAAGTTCCTCGCGGTGAAGCAATAGCTTCCGACGGCGGCGGGCGGCGTGGTTGGTCCAGCTCCCCTGGCTGTACTCAGGGATGTGGATGCCCTCCATCCACAGCTCATCGTTGTAGAAGGTGCAGAACCCATCAACCATGGAGGCATGACCCTCGCGCAGGGACTTTACTTCAGTCCCCATGAGGGCAATGCCAGCCTCATAGGTATCCATGATGTGGTAGTCATGCCGGGCCTTGCGATTGGTGGCCACTACCTTACGGCCACTTTCTTTGGGCACGGTAGAACTCCTTGGTTGTCGAAGAATCCCACTAGTCTACGCCAGCGGAGAACCCCGCAGTGTGGGGCTACAAAAGGTTCATGGGGTCCACGGCTTGACCATTTACCCAGGTTTCAAAGTGCACGTGGCAGCCGGTGGAGTTACCGGTGGTCCCTGAATAGGCAATGAGCTGCCCCTGGGCCACCTGTTGTCCGGAGGAAACCACCACGCTGGTGTTGTGGTAGTAAATGGTGGTCAAGGTATCTCCGTTGATGACTCCGTGCGAAATCTTGACTCTGTTGCCACCGCCGTCGTTACCCCAGCCAGCCGAAAAGACCGTGCCGGCCGCGGCTGCGTAAACAGGCGTGCCGCAAGGAGCGCCGAAATCGATACCAGTGTGCATATAGCCGCCCTGGCCGTAGAAATCAATCGTTCCTGGCGGCGTCGCACGCCAACCGAAGCCTGAGGTGATGGGGATGTTCGACGGAACCGGGTGGATCAGGCCGAAGTTGCCGCGCGGGTTGCTCGCTGGCGGGACATAGGGCTGCGGGGCCGGGGCCTGAGCCTGGCCCTGCGCCTGGGCGGCGGCCGCAGCGGCTGCCGCAGCGGCCGCCGCCAGTCGCTGTTGCTCAGCCAGCCACGCTTCACGAAGCTTACGGTCGCGATCAGCGATATCCGCGGCGACCGCGTCCTGCTGGGCCTTCACCTGGGCAAGCTGAGTCTGGATCCCCGGTTTGGCCGCCTGCAGCTGGCTATCGAGCCGGGTGGTGTCGGAAATGAGCTTGTCGACATCCGCTTTCTTGGCCGCGGCGTCATCGCGAGCGGCTTTTTCACGCTCAAGCGCCGCGTCGGCCTTCGCCTTGAGATCGCGGATTTCCTGTTCGACGGCGGCCAGCCGGGCCTGGGAGTTGACGTTGGTGGCGCTCTGCTGCGTCAATTTGGTCATCGCCGCGTTCTGGCTGCGCATCGCCTGATTGGCGAGGTCCATGCTTTCGGTGAGGTTACCGCCGTCGTTCGATCCGAACATCAAAGCCACGTTCGTCGGTACGCCACCGGATTTGTACGCCTGGGATGCGATCTGGCCGATAAGTTTCTTGGTGTCGGTGATCTTTTGCTTGTCGTTTTCCAACTGCTGGGTGATATTGGCCTTGCTTTGCTGCGCCAGATCCACCCGTGCTGCCAGCGCGTCGGCCTCCTTGACGGCGGACGCAACCCTGCCTTGGGCTTCGAGCAGAGCCTGCTGCGCTCCTGGGAGCCTGCCCTGGTAGATCACCAGGTCGCCGGCGGCCTTGGCGATGTTGGCGTCGACGAATTCCAACGATTGTTGTACGCGCGCCGATTCGGCGTTGAGTGCCGCCTGCTGGTCATCAAGGTTGTCTGCGTGTGCCAGGGGCGCGGTCCCGAGGCTCGCCGCCAGTGCGAGGACGAGCACGGAGCCGGCAACCTTCGCACGGCCGTTCACCATGCGCAGCTGCAGGGCAGCCTGGTACTTTCCGGTCATCAGCCGTCCTGTCCGCTCGAGGTCATTGTTTTTCATCGCTACACCTTGAGGTATCGGCGAAGGGTCAGGAGCGAGGAGATCCCGGCCAAGCCGCCGCCCAGCGCTATCAGGACCGGCGCTATCACCAGCACTTGGGTCGAAGAGATAAAAGGGGTATTCAGGAACTGTTGCGACAAGTTTCCATTGAGCCAGAACTGGGCCACCAACCATAGTGTGCCGGACGCCAGGACCGCTCCCACTACGGCGGCAATGACACCTTCAAGGATGAACGGCAACTGGATCACGGTCTTTGATGCTCCCACGAGACGCATGATGCCAGTCTCCCTCCGTCTACTGAACGCGGAGAGCCGAATGGTTGTTGTGATGAGCAGGACTGCACAGAAGATCATGACTCCCGCCACGACCATGGCCGCCAAGGAGGCGCCGTTCATCCACTCGAAGATCCGCTCCAGCACCTGCCGCTGATCGCTGACGGTTTCCACACCTGCCTGGGAGGAGAACGTCTCGCTGATGATTTGGTATTTCTCGGGGTTCTTCATGTTGATCCGGAAGGACGCCGGCAGCTGATCCTGGGTCACCGAGTCAACAATCGGAGAGTTGGAAAACTGTTCTTTGAAGTGTTTGAACGCGTCGGCCTGCGACTCGAACTGGTAATCGCTGATGTACTGCTTCACGGCCGGGGAATCAAGCATCTTCGCCAGGTTGGCCTGCTGTTCCTTGGTCACCGCGCCGGACGCACAGCCTGCCGCCGTGGACGAATCATTGCAGAGGAAGATGGCGACCTGGACTTTGTCGTACCAGTACCCCTTCATCTGGTTGATCTGCATCTGAAGCATGCCGGCCGCGCCGACGAAAGTCAGGGATACGAACGTCACCAGGACGACGGAAATCACCATGGACAGGTTCCGGCGCAGACCGCTGCCGATCTCGCCCAGAATAAATGCGAGCCTCACAGCTGGACCCCCTGTGCACGGTCGATTTCCGCTCCGCTGGCGTCTTTCATGCGACGGGACTCCCCCACGACCGGAATCATCGAGGTGTAAAGAGCCCTTGCTTCGTCGCGAACCACCACTCCGTTCCGGAGCTCCACTACGCGCTTGCGCATCTCGTTCACAATGTCGTCGTCGTGGGTGGCCATGACCACGGTAGTCCCGTTCTGATTGATTTTGTCGAGCACCCCCATGATGCCCATCGAGGTGATGGGGTCCAGGCTTCCCGTCGGTTCGTCCGCCAGCAGGATACCGGGACGGTTGACGACGGCGCGGGCAATTGCCACTCGTTGCTGCTCACCGCCGGAAAGCTCGTGGGGCATGCGGCGTTCCTTGCCTTCAAGTCCGACCGTCTTCAGCACTTCGGGGACGGTCTCCCGGATGATGCTCCGGCTCTTGCCGATCACCTGCATGGCGAAAGCCACATTGGCGAAGACATTCTTCTGCGGCAGCAGACGGAAGTCTTGGAAGACGACGCCGATGCCACGGCGAAGCTTGGGGACCCGCCAGCTCGAAATATTGGCTACGTTCTGGCCGGCCACGTAGACGGAACCGGATGTTGCCCGGTCTTCCTTCAGAATGAGCCGTAGAAACGTCGACTTGCCAGAGCCTGAGGCCCCGACGAGGAACGTGAATTCCCCGCGGTCTATCTCAAGGTTGACAGCATCCAGTGCTGGACGGGCATGGGGGTCGTAGACCTTGGTGACATTCTCAAATCGGATCATGACTCTTCAGAACCCCGCCGGACATGCCACGTTAGGCCGGTCCAACCGCCAGCGCACGGGCTTTCGATGGGGGAAGTTGAGCGCCGGCTCTCCGACTATATCCACGCTCCGTGGCGTATTTGTGGGCTTGTTGGGGTGTGTCGCCCAATCAGGCTTCCGGGGCCTAGGTTCCTGCGTTGCGGTTACCGGTGCGCCACCGGATGCCGGCGTCGATGAAGTCGTCAATATCGCCGTCGAGCACCGCCGAGGTGTTGCCCACTTCGTGTTCGGTGCGCAGATCCTTGACCATCTGGTACGGGTTGAGGACATATGAGCGCATCTGGTCGCCCCACGAGGCCTTCACGTCGCCCGCGAAGGCCTTCTTCTCGGCGTCCTCCTGCTCCTTCTTCAGCAGGAGGAGACGCGATTGGAGCACGCGCATGGCCGCTGCGCGGTTCTGCAGCTGGGACTTCTCGTTCTGCATGGACACCACAACCCCCGTAGGGATGTGAGTCAGGCGTACGGCGGAGTCGGTGGTGTTGACGGACTGCCCGCCGGGACCGGAAGACCGGAAGACATCGACGCGGATCTCATTGTCCGGAATGTCGATCGAGTCGGTCTGCTCAATGAGCGGGATGACTTCGACGGCGGCAAACGAGGTCTGGCGGCGGCCCTGGTTGTCGAAGGGGCTGATGCGGACCAGCCGGTGCGTTCCGGCTTCGACGCTCAGCGTACCGAAGGCATAAGGCGCCTTGACCTCGAACGTGGCCGATTTGAGCCCCGCCTCTTCTGCGTACGAGGTGTCCATGACAGTCGTCGGGTAGCCGTGGCGTTCGGCCCAGCGAAGGTACATGCGCATAAGCATCTCTGCGAAATCGGCGGCGTCCACTCCCCCGGCACCAGCACGGATGGTGACCACGGCCTCGCGTTCGTCATATTCTCCCGAGAGCAAGGTAACTACCTCAAGCTCAGTGAGGGCCTTGCGGATTGATTCAAGTTCCGTGGCGGCTTCGACCATGGAAGCGTCGTCGTCTTCGTCCTGGCCGAGCTCTACGAGAACTTCGAGGTCGTCCATGCGGCCCGCCAGCTTGTTCAACCGTTCGAGTTCGGATTGGCGGTGGGACAACTTGGAGGTAATCACCTGCGCGGAAGCGGGATCGTCCCAGAGGTTCGGCTCACCGGCTTGCTCGCTTAGCTCTGCGATCTCTTCCTTGAGCTTCTCGACATCGGAAACCTGTTCGATGGAGCGGTAGGTGGAGCGAAGCGCGCGGATTTCTGCGGGAAAGTCAATCTGAGCCATGGTTGTTCCAGACTACGCCATCAGCTGGCTGGCACCGCGCGGGTAGCGGAACCGTGACAGCGTCAACTAGCGGCTCAGCCGGGAACGGGCAGTGGACCGGGCTTCGATCAACACGCCGTCGGGTAGCAGGAAGCTGACCACGGGCAGATGGGCCACCGCGTTCAGCACTACCTCGGCCGTGGAGCTGTCCGGACTTCCTGTGCCAGGTCCGACCGCGAGTTGATCGAAACGTGAATGGGCGCTGTTTCGGAGCAAGTAAGTCTCGGTAGCGCCTCGCACCCGCTCGCTGGAGAGGACGGCAGATGGCCTTTCGACGCTTCCTTCCACCTGACCGAGCGAATAGCTGTCTGCTGCGGCCACCGATGCTCCATCCGCCATGGAGAGGAGCTTCTTGTGTTCGATGTAGATTGCCGAGGCCGCCGCAACGACAGTTGCCAGCAAGAGTGCGATCACCACATAGCCGATGATCAGGAGCATCATCTGGCCCTCTTCGCTGGCCGTCTCAGGCCTCACGGGAGCTCCCGCCGTGGGACGAAGACCTTTCATTGAAACCGTCCGACGATTTGGGTGGCAGACGAATTCAGATGCGCGGCATCCAGATGCAGGGCGTCGCCGAACGGCACCATCGTCAGCGGCACCGTGAGCTTGACAGTAACTGTGACCGCTGTTCCGGCAGATAGACAATCTTCGCGGTCGCACCCGACGTCCACCGAAGCCCGCTCTCCAGGATGCCCATAGTCGGCAAGCGTGATGAGGGCTGCCTGTTCAGCAGCGGCACGCGCGCGGGAAGCATCCTTCTGTGTGACATAGACCTTGGCGGCTTGGTCCGCAGCCCCCACCACCGCGAAGGAACCGCCCTGGATCTGTCCAATCGTCACGACGAAATAGACCACGGGAACCATGAGCAGGAGGGACAGGAACGTGAACTCGACCACCGCGCTTCCCTGCTCGGAAGAGGCCCGCTCCGAGGCGGCCTGTCCTGCGTCGGATTGTTCGGAGTCGGATTGTTCGGGATCGGATTGTTCGGTGTCCGGCTCCCCGGAGACGCACTGCTGGGGCGCAATCCGAGGGCCGTCCGTTCCCGCGGCTTCCCGGACCTGCAGACAGAGAGCCTCGCCGAAGCGAGCACGCCCGGCCCGGAACAGATTAGTCAGAGAACGCAGCATGACCTCTCACTTCCAGGCCCGGTCCCGCGCCAATAAGCCCGATGACCGGCAAGGGCGCCCGGACTATCACCTCCAGGGTGCGGATGCCTCGGGAACTAGCCTCCGACGTCGAGATGTCCCGGGAATAGTCTGCGTTCAGAGCGGTGCCGATCAAGTCTGCAGTGCGCTCACGCGCATCGCTGGGCGTCCGGTCCGCGAGAGTTCCGTATCGGGCTCCGGACGAGGCAGCGTCAACGAGGGTGTTATGTACATGGAGCACCAGTGTCAGCTGAATGATTGCAAGGAAGAACACCGTCAGAAGGCCGCCGACCAAGACGAAATCCACCACAGCAGATCCCCGCTCGTCACGGCGGCAGGCACGGGGACGGCTGTCCTCCGTCACCGGGTCGCGGAACGGCATGGGCTACTTTCCGACTTTGCTGATGGCCTGGTTGAAGAGTCCTTCGAGCGCCGGACCGGCCAGCGCCAATAGTCCCGCTACCAACGCCGCCGTCATCAAAGTAATCATGACCCAACCAGGTACGTCGCCGCGCTCGGCGTGATCCTCTCCGGGGGCCAAATTCTTGTAATGGCCAGTTTTGAAGCCTGCTCCGGATGGCAAGAGGGTCCACAGTTGCCAAAGCAAAAGTCCTGACGGGCGCAAACTGCGGCCTCCGAATTTCTTCATCATTCCCCATTTCCGTGTGCAGGAATCCATATTGGAAAATCCGTGCGGTTCTTTATTGATGGACATTCAGGCGAATACCCATGTTCGAAAAGCTTGTTGGAGATCACGCGTCAGAATCCAAGACTCAACGCGGCCAGGCCGGGGTAGACGGCGAAGATCACCGTCAATGGCAGGACACCGAAGATAAGCGGCACCATCATGGCGATTTCCTTGCGCCCCGCCGCTTCCATCAGTTCCCGTTTGGCGGAGTCGCGGGCGTCTGCAGCCTGTGCCCGCAACACATCAACCAAGGGAGTACCCCGTTCGACAGCAACGACCATTCCGTCCACGAACCGGACCAAGGGGCCGAGTTCGGTTCGTCCCGAAAACTCATGAAGGGCGTCGACCAGAGGTTTACCTGCACGCGTGGCGGCCAGTACCAAGGCAAATTCCTTCGCCAATTCACCCCTGACGGTACGACCCACTCGATCAAGGGCACCTATAGCGCTCTCCCCCGCCCCCACAGCAAGCGCCATGAGCTCGGCAACGCTGGGGAATTCCGACAGCATCCGGCGCTCACGACGTTTGATCTGCACCCCCAGCAGGTAGTCACGGAAAAGGAAACCGCCCGACGCACAAACGAGGACCGCGACAACGGCAAGCATTGGACTAAACCGGCCAGCCGTTGCGCTGAGAACCACAGTGACAACCGCGATGACAAAACCTGCCGCTGCCCACAGCAACTGCTCCGCCCGGAAGTCCAAGGCAGTCTTTCGGGAGCCGGCCTTGGCCAATCTCTTGTTGAGGGCAGCAGTCCCGAAGTTGAACCGCGCCAGATAATGAAGGGCGTCCCGGAACACGGGTCGCAGAATGCGCTCCAAAGGCCCGAACGGGGCGAGGTCAGAGGTTGAAGCCAAGAGCCGAGATTCAAGGTTGTGGGACTTGAGTTGCGGCTCAACGCGCTCCGCGAACGTCGTGGCGCGCATGAACGGCAGGCGAACGAAGATGAGCCACAACCCGGCTCCCAGAAGCAGGCCGAACAACACGGTCACCGCGGTCAAGGCGGTCATCGAAGCACCCGTTCGTCATCGGGAAGGGCACCGATGCGCAGCATGACCCAGTAACAAAGCGCAGAGATCAACAGTCCGCCTCCCAACACGCTGATGCCCGCCGCCGAGTTGTACGCGGCAACGGCTTCCGGTCTGCTCGCCAGCAGCATCAGGACGATCCAGGGAGCGGCAACCGCAAGGCGCGCCGCATTGATGGTCCAGGATTGTCGCGCCTCAAGCTCACTGCGGGTTCTGGCGCTCTCACGAAGGAACTCCGCGAGCGTTCCAAGAAGTCGGCCGAGATCGGAGCCGCCTACCTCACGGGTCAGTCTCAGCGCCTCGATGATCCGGTCGGCAACCGGATCGGCCAACCGCTCCTTGAGCTTGTTCAATGCTGAATCAAACTGCCCGCCGGAGCGGTAATCTGCACCGAACTCCCGAAAAAGGCCCCGAAGCTCCCCGGGGCCCTTATCGCCGAGCTGGATGAGCGCTTCGGGCAGCGAGAGCCCAGCTCGAATTGCGGAGCGTAAATGGTCGACGACGTCCGGCCACAGTGCGCGCAGCATGGCTGTCCGCTTGCGCGCCCGCCACCTGACCACGGCCAAGGGAAGCCAGGCACCGAACAGGCCGAAGCACGCCGCGATCGACAAGGAGGCAGTCATGATGAAAACCACCAGCATTGTGAAAAGGCCCAGTCCCAGACAGGATGCGATGAATCCCCCGCGGCTCACCTTTTCGATTCCGGCAGTGAGCAGCAACGTCTCCAGGCGTTTCGGCGTGGGTTCCTTGACCGTGACCGGTTGTTGCACCCAGGCGGACCACCAGATGAGAAATATGCCCAAGCCACACAGAACGCCCAGCAGCGGCGCCATTATCCGTTCTCCAGGAGCGAGGCAACGTCAAATCCTGCCCGCGCAAACTTCTCGGCGGCAGGCATGGAATTCAATTTGGGCTCAAGCCTGCCGTCCTGCAATGCGAATACTGTGGACGATTCAATGATTCCGTTCTCCACGCGCCGGCCAAGCGAAAGGATTTCGGTAACTTGCCTGCGTCCATCCGCATGGCGGCTGCAGTGGACCACAAGGTCGATGCAGGATGCCACCGTGGGAACGACGAACGCGCTTGAAATGTTTTCTCCGGCCAGCAGCGGCAAGGTGCAGATCTTGGTCACGGCGTCGTGGGCAGAGTTTGCGTGCACGGTACACATACCGGGAAGGCCGGAATTCAAGGCGATGAGCATGTCCAGGCTTTCGGCTTCACGGACTTCCCCCACCACGAGACGGTCCGGCCTCATGCGTAGAGCCTCCTTGACGAGCCGGCGGAGCGGAATTTCGCCCTGACCTTCAAGGTTTGGCTGCCGACACTGCAGACCGACGACGTCCCGCAGCGGGAACTGAAGTTCAAAAATCTCTTCGACAGTAACGACGCGCTCGCGCGAACCGATATTGGCAGCCAGGCAATTGAGCATGGTGGTCTTTCCAGCCTGGGTGGCTCCAGAGACCAGTATGTTCAGGCCGCTGGCCACCGCCGCTCCCAAAAACCGGGCTGATTGAGGCGTCAAGGTACTCAATTCGACCAGGTGTTCGAGCCGGCTCGCCTTCACGACGAACTTGCGAATGTTCACTGCCCAATGCCGGCGAGTGACATCGGGAATGACAACGTGCAGCCGCGAACCGTCGGGCATGGCTGCATCGACAAACGGCGACGAGAGATCCAGCCGACGTCCTGAACTCTTAAGCATCCGTTCCACGAGGTCGCGAACCTGCTGTTCGCTGAGACTTAGCGAGGTGAGCTCGGACTCGCCGTTTCGTGCAACGTAAACCTCGTTCGGGGCGTTGAGCCAGATCTCTTCGATGGCGGGGTCATCCAGAAGCGGCTGCAGCGGACCGAAGCCCGCAACGGCGTCGAACACGTACTTCCGCGCGGTGTCCGGATGCCCTAGCGGAGGCAACGGACCGAGGAGGGCGCGCTCATCGTAATCGCCTACAGCAGCCTCGACGAGCCGAATTATCTCGGCCGCCTGATTGAGCGGGTCCAGGCCACGCCGCCGGATCAGCTCGCGGACTTCATCCTCGACGATGCGCAATGCATCCATTATTCCCCCAATTCAGCAAGCACCCCGGGCGCACCGAAAACCATCAATGAGGTTAAAAATAGGCGAGAATTCACCACGGAACCAAGTCAAATTGCGGCAACTGTGGATAACTTTTAACTCACTGGTCGCACCCGTAACATATGCAACTCTGGTCACTCCAGATAACGGGAACTACATTGACATTGGGCCTGCATCGATTGATCTTCATCGCAAACAGGCAACGCTTCCAGATCCGCGAAGTAGGAACGGATTTTTCGCCCTACTCGAGTGTTGGCGGTGATTACGAGCGAGTTTTGACACCCCCAAAAGTCGCAGCTAATAACAAATGAATGCCCACTGAATATTTGCGCTTTTGGGGTCCATCTGTCGTGTGTTTGGGGGCCGGTTGGCAGAGCGCGCAGTAGCGGCCTTGGGTGCCGGTAGTGGCGTGTCTGGGGGCCACCGAGTTTAGGCTCCTTCCGTCGTGTGTATAGGGCGCACGGCGGAAGGAGTAATCATCAATGGTACGGAAGATTAGAGCGAAGCTCGTGTTGCAGTTGCGCGCCGAGGGCCTCTCAGGCCGGGCAATCGCGGCATCGCAGGGAATGTCGCGCAAGAGCATCACGGCGGTGCTGGAGGCTGCCGACGCGGCCGGCGTGGTTTGGGACGATATCGCCGACAGCACGGACCGCGAGGTGTATGCCCGGTTGTTCCCGGGGCGCGGTGAGCATCAAAGCGTGTTCGCGCAGCCGGACTGGGAGCAGGTCCACCGGGAGATGGCCCGGGTCGGGGTGACGCTGAAGCTGCTGCATGGCGAGTACGCCGATTCATGCGCCGCTACCGGGGAGCCGATGATGGGTTATGACCGGTTCTGCAGGACCTACCAGCGGCATGTGTTGGTCACGGGGGCGGCATCCCGGGTCGGGCATAAAGCCGGGCAGACGGTGGAGGTCGACTGGTCGGGGCCGACGATGCAGCTGGCCGATCCGGTCGCGGGCAAGGCCAGGACCGTGTATCTGTTCGTGGGATGCCTGCCTTTCAGCCGGTATGCGTTCGTTGAACCCGCCCTGGACATGAAGCAGGACACCTGGTTGCGGGCCCACGTGGCGATGTTCGAGGCCTTCACCGGTTCGGTGCCGCGGATCGTGCCGGACAATCTGAAGACCGGTGTCATCAAGCATCCCCGTGAGGGCGAGGTCGTGCTCAATGACGCTTACGGGAGATGGCGGCGCACTATTCGGCGGCGGTGCTGCCGGGGAGGGTGAAACACCCGAAGGACAAGGCCAGCGTGGAGAACACGGTCGCCCACGTGGCTACGCTGGATCATCGCCGGGCTGCGTCAGCGGCAGTTCACTTCGTTGCCGGAGCTCAGGGCCGCCATCATCGAGCGGGTGGCGGCCTACAATGCGGAGCCGTTCCAGAAGCGGGCCGGGTCCAGGGCCAGCGTGTTCGCAGCCGAGGAGCAGCCGTTGCTGACGGGGCTGCCGGCGGCGGCCTACGAGATCAGCAAGTGGGCATACGGGCGCCGGGTGGGCCGGAACGGGCACGTGGTCTGGGAGAGGAACTACTACTCGGTGCCCTTTGCCAATATCGGCACCACGGTGGACCTGCGGATCACCGATCGGGTGATTCAGGCCTACCGGGGCACCGAACGGCTGACCAGCCACCTGCTGCTGCCCGAGGGCGCGGCCAACGAGTACCGCACCAACGACGCCGACCTGCCAGCCGGCGAGAAGTACCGGCAGTGGGACCCGGCCCGGGTGCGGGAGTGGGCCGGACGGATCGGACCGGCGGCGGTGACCGTGGTCAACCGGATCTTCGAGTCCGTCCCGGTCGACGAGCAGGGCCTGGACGCGGCACTGGCCGTGTTGCGGCTCTCCCGGCGGTACTCGGCGCGGCCTGCCGGCTTGCGTTGGCAGGCCGGGTGCGGTCCCCGCGGTATGCGCATCTGCAGCCGATCCTGGCCACAGATCAGGACAAAGCCGCCGGTCTCAGGCCACCACGGGATGAACCGGCCGAACACGGCGGATACGTGCGCGGCGCCGAATACTACGCCGGTGGTGCCAAGTGAGCGGGATCGATATCGAAACCAAACGCAAGCTCCGCGAGATGGGTGCCGCCCCGATGCTGGAGGCGCTCGAGGCTCAGGACGAGACGCTCGTGCTCGGCATGGCCTTCGAGGAACGGCTCCGCCTGATCGTCGACGAGGCCCACTCCGGGTTCAACCACGCCAAAGTTGAAGGACTGATCCGGCGGGCCGGGCTACGCTACCCAGGCGCGGATCTGCGCCGGCTCGACCTCGTGGACGAGCGTGGTCTGGACCGGAACGTGATCGCCCAGCTCGGCACGTGTTCGTTCATCGAACGGCAGCAGAACGTCGTGCTTCAAGGATTCACCGGATCCGGGAAGTCCTACCTGGGGTGCGCTCTGGCCAAACAGGCCTGCCAGCACCGGATCCGGGCCCACTACGTCCGCATGCCCGACCTTGAGGAAGCCTGGGCGCTGGCGAAGGACAAGCCACAGGGACAAACCAAATTCCTGAACAAGTACGCGGCCTTCACCCTGCTCGTGATCGACGAATGGCTTCTCGACCACCCCGACGAAGGCATGCGCAGCATGCTGCTGGAGCTGCTCGAGCGCCGGTACGACACAGCTTCGACCGTGTTCTGCACCCAATACGCCAAAAAAGACTGGCACCAGCGGCTCGGCTCCGGCGTCCACGCCGATGCGATCATGGACCGCATCGTGCACAACACCATCTGGGTCGATACCGGCAACCACAACATGCGCCAACACTCCGCCATGAAGCAGTAAGAACACGTCGGTGGGAGCCGGTGGCCCCCACAACCCCGGCCACTGGCCCCCACCGGCAATATCAATGGCCCCGAAAGGGAATATCAGGTGGCTTCCAAACCTTCAAATACTCACCCACGATGAGTACTGGCAAATCCGATCTGTGCAAGCGGAAACACATATGCCCCTGAAGGTCCCACCAGTCAGGTTGAATTGAAAGGGAATGACGGGAACCTTCTTCCTTCCCTCCGGCTACCTGAATGCGCCGACCTCTGAAAAGCAAAACCGCTCCAACGCTGACTGAAGTCGCTGAACCGTTGCCGTGTCCAGCAGCGGACCTCTATTTCACCAGGGCACGTGACGAGGTGGACAACAACAGCACCCCGGTGGCACCGAACCGAACTGTCTCTTTCCAAGTCGGCGGGGTGAGTGGAATACCGACGACGGTCTCGGCAGTGACGCTTAGACTCACGGTTGCGAATCCGACGTCGTTCGGTTTCGTCACGGCCTACCCCTCCGGGACCGCGAGACCGAACGCTTCGAACCTGAACTACGCCGCCGGGCAGATCGTGCCCAAGCTGGTCACCGTACCGGCAGGGGCCGACGGGAAGGTCACCCTTTACAGCGCGTCGTCCGGTACAACTCAACTCATCACGGAACATCGCGGACCGCGACCGTTCGTCCGCGGCCCAGGGTGTCGTGCCGGCGCTGGCCAACTGAGGGCTTACGATTTCGAAGGCTGATATGGCAGTGGAAGCAACTGCCGCTTCTTTTACCCGCCACGCGGGGGATTCACTCAAGTCCCACTGACCACATTGGCACCACCTTGCACATCGATGTTATGGTTGCCTTCGAATTAGATGTGCCAATAGTCAATTACCGCCGCACCGCAGGTTTGCAGCGGCGGAATAATCGGGTGCCGATCTGCCAGGAAACGGTATTCTCACGTGGAGCCAAGAAATGAAGACCATTCAATCTAAAGCCTCTGCCTCCACTCTCCGGGCGCGCACCTTCCATCATCTTGCGCTAACCGCCATGTGCGGCGCAGCGGTCTTGCTTCTTTCGGCGACGACGGCGATCGCGGCACCGGCGCCTTCCCCGACAGCGTCCACCGCAACCTCGACGCAGTCGACGCCGGTACCCTCGCCGACCGCGTCACCCACAGCTCCTCGGCAATCAACGCCTTCGCCGACGTCGTCGTCGGGCGCCACGACCCAGCCGGCATCGCCGTCACCCACCCCGACCAGCTCAACCAGCGCAGATCGCCAAGCCGCAATGCGGGCGGCCGCTGGTCCGGGTGGTGCGCAAATGGGACAACGCTCCCCGCGTGTACAAGGACTCCTGACAACACAAAGCAGCTGGACTCCGCCGTTCGGCGTCCAGGGCCTCGATGTCAGCTCCTACCAGCCTTCAGTCGATTGGCAGGCACAGTGGAACATGGGCGTGCGCTTCGCCTACGTCAAGGCCACTGAGGGGAACTACTACACGAGTCCTACATACAGTTCGCAGTACAACGGTTCCCGCAGTGTCGGAATGATCCGGGGCGCCTACCACTTCGCGATTCCCAGTTGGTCAACAGGTGCGGACCAAGCAAACTACTTCGTACAAAACGGCGGGGGATGGAGCTCCGACGGGGCAACGATGCCTCCGGTCCTCGACATCGAATACGCGCCGTCATACGTGGGAACAAATAGCTGCTACGGGATGTCGCCCTCCGCGCTCGTCGCGTGGATCCACAACTTCGGCGATACAGTCCGTTCCCTCACGGGCCGGAACCCAATGATCTATTCGACGACCGACTGGTGGCAGACCTGCACAGGCGATGCGACCGGATTCAGCGACTATCCCCTCTGGATTGCGTCGTACACCACCAACACGGCAATCAGCGTCCCGTCCAGCTGGTCGACATACAGCGTGTGGCAGTACAGCAGCACCGGACCCTTCGCCGGCGACTCCAATGTTTGGAACGGGGACTACTCCTCGCTGCAAAAATTCGCCGGCGATCCGGCAAGGGGTTCCTTCGATTCGCTCGCCTTGGTCCGGGACACCACCTCGGCATATCTCAGGTTCACAGGTTGGTCGGTTGACCTCTCAAGACCGTGGGTATCGACTCCCGTCAACATATCGGTAACGGATCCGAACAACACCACCACCGGGTATTCCTATACCGCTAACAGCTACCGGCCAGATGTGGACCAGGTATACGGCTATGGCCCGGCGCACGGCTTCGACAACAACATCCAAATCACCGCATCGGGCACGTATAAGGTTTGTGCCAGTGCGGTCAGTGTGAACGGCACCGTCGATCTTGGTTGCAAGAGCTTTCAGGCAAGTGGTGTTGAACCGCCGGTCGGTTCCTTCGATACGTTGTCTCAGGTCCGTACGCCCACCGATGTTTCGCTGCGCCTGACCGGCTGGGCAGTGGACCGCGCGAACGCCAGCACTGCTTCGTTCGCTGATGCGTACATCACGGACCCCAGCGGACAGACCACGGGCTATCGCATCGCTGCAAACGGATCCAGGCCTGACGTGGGAACCGCCACCGGGTACGGCCCGAACCATGGTTTCGATAAGTCGTTCAGCCTCAGCAACGCCGGCAATTACCACGTGTGCGTTTACGCCATTGGGCAGTACTACAACACAGCTATGGGCTGCAGAGACATAACGGTCGGGTCCAACCCGGCGCCGAAGGGTTACTACGATTCCATTCGCATAGTGCAGGCGCCGGGCGCGGCCAACATCGTGGTGACGGGCTGGGCCTTCGATCCCACCAACACCGCAGCCAGCATTCCTGTCCATGTGTATGTCCAGGCTCCGGATGGAAGCACTGTCGGCACTCCTTTTACTGCAAACCAATCACGGCCCGACCTGAACAATGCCTTCGGAATAACCGGCAATCACGGGTTTAGTGCTTCGGTGGGCGTCAAGAGCACCGGCACTTATACCGCGTGCGCTTACGCCATACCTGTCGCTCCCCTCGCGTCCGGCAATACGGCACTTGGATGCATGGCCATCCAGATTGGCAACACGCCTAGCCCCAGCGGTTATCTCGATTCAGTTGGAATTGCCAGTGTCTCGGGACAAGCCAATATCAGGGCGACTGGATGGACGTACGACCCAGCGGTTCCGGGCTCGTCCAACCCTGTGCATGTGTACATCACCTATCCGGACGGCACTCGTCAGGGATACCCCTTTACGGCCAATCTCCCCCGGGCCGATGTGAACAATGCCTTTGGTCTCACGGGAAACCACGGCTACTCCACCTTGGTTCCTGTGACTCAACGGGGCAAATATTCCGTCTGCGCCTACGGCATCGGCATAGCGCAGTTCAGCTCAGGAAACGTATTGCTCGCTTGCCAAAACCTCACATACTGAACTGACGGGGACACGACGGGCGTCGCACCCCTACCGCTTAGCTCCTGCCGTGCCGCTGCCCACGGGCCGCGGCCTGCAGGCTGAACGGTTAGGGTTATTAAGACGCAAGTCTCAGCTATACCCGTCATCGAAAGGACCCCCGGTGCATCATCGGTCGATTCCCCGGGCGGCAGGATGCCTCCTGTTGCTCGGCATCAGCTTGGCCGCCTGTGCCAGTCCCCCAGCCAAGCAGGAAGTCCGCGGCGCTCTGACTGCGATTGGAAGTCCCATCCAAAGCGATCCGATCGGTGCTTGGGCCAGTGCCTGGAAGAATACCCACACAGCCACTTCATTGAACTACTCACCGGACGGCGCCGACGTCGGGCTGAATGCCCTGGCCACAGGCCAGGCCTACTACGCTGCCCTGGACGCCCCTTTGACGCAGCAACAACAGGACTCGACAAAGGCTCAGTGCGGCCCCGGCGGCGCGTTCAGCGTCCCGACCTCGGTCACCTCGATCGGTGTCGTATTCAACATGCCAAGCATCCGGAGCCTCAAGCTCAACCCGGACGTCCTTGCGAAGATTTTCTCCGGCGACATCAATCGCTGGAACGACAAGGCGATCGCGGCCATCAATCCGGGAACCACGCTGCCGAACGGGCCAATTGTTCCGATCACCGCCACCACGGCTTCGGCCCTCACCTCCGCCAGTACGCGTTATCTCTCGACCTCCGCCAATTGGTCCGCGGGGGTGACCGCCAAGTGGGCGAAGGCACCGGGCGGCCAGCAGGTCAAGAACTTCAGCGACGTCGCGAAGAAAGTCGACGATACCGCCGGCGCAATCGCATTCATGGATACAGCGTCGATTGGATCCCGGTTTGACACAGCTTTGTTGTCCTTCGGGGGCGGTTTCGTCAGGATGTCGAAAGACTCCGTGGCTGCAGCGGTCCAAGACGGCACAACCACTACGGCAGGCACGGGCGTCGAATTCCATCTTCCGGACAAGACGGATCACGGCTATGCCTTGGGGAACGTGAACTACCAGGCATTTTGCACCACCTACAAGAACGAGCATGTTGCTTCCCTTGTGAAGTCCTGGGCGGATTTCGTGGTCGGTGCCAACGGGCAGGTTGCCGCAACGTATTTCGCAGGGGTGGCCTCACCCAGCGAACAATCCCTGCAGGATGCTTCGCGCCTGATTGAGAAGATCGGGAGCACCCAGTGATCCACCAACCAGCTACCAACGGCCCCACACGCCTCGACACGTCGGAAGAAAAGCCCGCGCCTGCGGGGCGTCTCCGATCCCGGGCCCGAAATGTATCGCCTGAAACCAAGGCGGGCTTCGGATTCTTCATCCGCATCTTTGCGTTATTGGCCGCGCTGATCACCTTGTGGATCCTCGCCACTCCACTGATGGCTTATCCTGACGAGCCCGCGCACACGATCAAGGCTGCGGCCGTCGCGCGCGGCCAGTTCTTCCCGGCGCTAGGCGAGTCCTATGGCAACGGCATCCATGTGCAGGTGCCCTCCTACATTGCCAACGTCGACTCCCAGCGGTGCTTTGCCTTCATCATCGGGAAACCCGCAGGTTGCGCGCCCGATATCCCCCTTGATGACAGCTACACGACCATTGGCGTGACTTCAGCCGGCTTGTACAACCCCTTCTACTATTGGTTCGTCGGGCTGCCCAGCCTCTTCATGTCCGGGGCTCCCGCGATCTTCGCCATGCGGATCGTCAGCGGACTTATGTCCGCGGCCTTCTACGCTGCCGGTTTCACCGCATTGTCCAGGCTCCGGCATCCCAAGTGGCCCATGGTTGCGGCCGCGGTTGCCACGACGCCCATGGTGTTCTTCCTGGCTACCGGCGTCAATCCAAATTCACTCGAAGTCGCGGCATCGATGGCGGCGTTCTGTGGTTTGGTCTCTGTCCTTGAGAACTCAAGGCAACTCCATCTTGCCCGCCCCGGAATCCTGGCAGTCGGCATATCGGCCGCGACATTGGCCAACACAAGGAATGTCTCCTTAGTGTGGCTTCTTTGCGGCGCAATCGTGGCTTGCCTCTTCTTCCGAGGGGCCGACATCGTCGCGATCTTCCGCAACCGGCTATTGCTCGTCGTTGCAGGGCTGTCCGCGATCGGGGTGGCGCTCGGTGTCATGTGGAACTTCGTCATGCTGGCGGCGCCGCCGTCAGCCGGCGAAGCACCTGCCGGAATCTCCAACACGGTCGAAGGTCTTCGCCCGTCCAACGCATTCGTCACTATGCTGGACCGTTCCTTCGATTTCGTGAATCAGTACATCGGGGTCGCTGGTTGGCTTGATGCTCCCGTGCCCCAAGCAGTCCTGATGTTTTGGAACATGCTGCTCATAGCGCTCTTGCTGATGGTTTTCCTGATGCGCCCAGCGCGATTGCAACTGGGTTTCTGGGTGGCCATTGGCATGCTTGCAGTGGTTCCTGCCTTGGTTCAGGCGGCCCTCATTACCACCAGCGGTTTCATTTGGCAGGGAAGGTACAGCCTGCCACTGTTCGCGATCGCGGTCATTTCGGCCGGCCTAGCGCTTCGCTTCCGGAACTTCAAGTCCAATCTCATCAGCCGGAGACTCACCAAGATCTTGTTGTGGGCGGGGTGCGTAGCCCATCTGTATGGCTTCGTGTACATCCTGCGGCGCTACGTGGTTGGCATCCCGGATTTCGCGAACTGGCTGGTGATGTTCACAAAGCCGGATTGGCAGCCGCCTCTTTCGTGGGAAGTCCTCACAATCCTTTTCGCTGCCGCGTTAGTGTTTGCCGCATCCCGGCTATATCGCTTCCTCTATCCCGGCATGCACTTCCTCCCGGACAGAGTGAACCGTGCTCTGCGTTGGGCGGCGCGCCGCCCCTCATCCAGCGTCCCGGTCAAAGTAAGCAGCCCAGTCAAATAAGTAATCCAGTCAAGTAGGCAGCCCGTCCGGTAACCAACCCGGCCGGAAGAGACGAAACGCAAAGGGTCTGGCCAGGCGATGCCTGGCCAGACCCTTTTAGCTTTGTCCTAGCAACTAGCCCCGAAGATACTCAGCCAGCCTGCCGGCGCTGCTGGCTGGAGCGAATCCTGCGTCTTTGATCTTGCCCAGGCTCAGGGTGCTCTTCAGCGGACGCGGCGCCGCGGCTTTGCCAGCGAAGTACTCCTCGGTGCTCACGCCTGTAACGTCAGCCCCCGATGCGCCGCAGAGCTCGTAGACGTCGCCTGCGATGTCCGCCCAGGATTGCGGTTCGCCATCATTGCTGAGGTTGTAGGCACCATACGGGGCGTTGGACTCCAGCAAGTGCTTGATTCCGGCCGCGATGTCTTCCGTGAAGCTGAGCCGCCCGATCTGGTCATTGACGACGCTCGGCTTGATTCCACGGTTAGCGAGCGAGGCCATGGTCCGGACGAAGTTGTTGCCCTCTCCAATGACCCAGCTGGTCCGCACAATATAGTGGCGCGGAACCACACTGACAACGGCGTCCCCGGCGGCCTTGGTCTGGCCGTAGACGCCAAGCGGGGTGAACGGCTCATCCTCGTCATGCGATTCGCGCGTTCCATCGAATACATAGTCCGACGAGATATGGACCAAAGTCAGATCCTGCTCAATCGCGGTCCTGGCCAAGCGTGCCACTGCGGATACGTTGACCTGCCAGGCGGCTTCCCGGCCCTCGGAGCTTTCAGCAGCGTCGACGGCGGTGAATGCGGCCGCGTTGACGATCGTGGAGTATTTCTTCCAGTTCCGCGCGGCAAACGACTCGTCCTTCGACAAGTCAAAATCCGCCCTTGCTGCGAACTCGACGGAAGCGTCGCCGTCGTACGCTGCACGCAACGCCTTACCGAGCTGTCCGTCGGCACCCACGACGAGGATCTTTCGGGCAGGCATCGGCGCCACTTCGGCCAAGCGTGGGTGGGCTTTGTCCTTGTCAGAGAGCTCTGCCTGATCCAACGGGACGGGCCAGTCGATAGCCGCTGTTTCGTCTGCAAGGTTCAGGAACGTGTATTGGCTCTGAGCGTCCGCGGACCAATGGTCATTGACCAAATACGTGTAGGCAGTGTTGTCTTCCAGCGTTTGAAACGCGTTGCCCACCCCGCGCGGAATGAAGATGGCCTGGCTCGGATCAAGCTCCGTGGTGAAGACCGCTCCAAAGGACGGACCTTCGCGCAAGTCGACCCAGGCACCGAAAATCCGGCCTGTGGCCACAGAGATGAACTTGTCCCACGGCTCCGCGTGGATCCCGCGGGTTGTACCTGCCTTCTCGTTGAAGGAAATGTTGTTCTGAACCGGGCGGAAGTCCGGCAAACCAAGAGCCAGCATCTTCTCGCGCTGCCAGTTCTCCTTGAACCACCCGCGGTTGTCGCCGTGAACGGGGAGGTCATAGACAACCACGCCCGGAATCGGCGTTTCGTGGGCAGCGAGAGGCTTCGAGAACTCGATCGTCATCTTCTACTGTCCCTGTTCCTTGTACTTGGCTTCAGTAGCAGCTTTCTGCGACCGCCACCAGGACTCATTGTCCCGGTACCAAGCAATGGTGGCCTCTATTCCGGCGTCGAAGTTGGAATATTCCGGCTGCCAGCCGAGTTCGTCGCGGAGCTTGCTGGAATCGATCGCATAGCGGAGGTCGTGGCCAGGCCGGTCCACAACGTGGTCGTAAGCGTCAGGCGACTGGCCCATGTGCTTGAGGATGAGCTCAACAACGTCCTTGTTGTTCTTCTCGCCATCAGCGCCGATCAGGTACGTCTCGCCGATCCGGCCCTTTTCAATGATCGCAAGCACGGCGGACGAGTGATCATTTGCGTGAATCCAGTCACGAACGTTCTCGCCCTTGCCATAGAGCTTGGGCCGGATTCCGTCAATCACATTGGTGATCTGGCGGGGAATGAACTTCTCGACGTGCTGGTACGGACCATAGTTGTTGGAGCAGTTGCTGATGGTCGCCTGGAGTCCGAAGGACCGCACCCAAGCGCGCACCAACAAGTCGGAGCCCGCTTTGGTTGAAGAGTAAGGACTCGACGGATTGTAGGGGGTAGCTTCCGTGAAGCGCTCAGGGTCGTCCAATTCGAGGTCACCGTAAACCTCATCCGTGGAGATGTGGTGGAAACGCTTGCCGTGCTTCCGTGCGGCCTCGATCAGCGTGTACGTTCCAATGATGTTGGTGTCCAGGAACGGGCGTGGGTCGTGCAAGGAGTTGTCGTTGTGCGACTCCGCTGCGTAGTGGACAACCACGTCACAGTCTCCAACGAGCCGATCCACCAGCTCAGCATCGGAAATGTCGCCCTGAACAAACTGGAACCGTTCCTTCGGTAGGCCATTCAAGGATTCAAGATTGCCCGCGTACGTTAGTTTGTCGAGAACCGTAACGTTGTCTTCGGTCCGCTCGAGGACATAGTGGACAAAATTCGAACCGATGAAGCCGGCACCGCCGGTGACCAGAAGTTTTTGCATGAGACCAGCCTACCGAACGCCAAGGTCAAGGCAGTCAAGACCTCAGGCGCACCCGGCGTGTGGCTTCGAACATGAGTCGAAGAATCATGATGCGTGCCTTCACGATTCTCGACAAGGAACGCCACCCTGCCGGTGTCTGGTTGTCGTCATGCAACCGGCGAAGCACAGTGGATTCATCGAGGTGGCGAATCGAACGGGCAACATTGCCGCAGATGGCCAGCCAAAGGTCATGGGATTCATTGACATACGCAGGGATCGGCACGAAATAGCTCAGCGCTTCCCGGCGGAAGCCCATCGCGCACCCGTAGTACGCCCGGTATCCGAGCAGGATCGCAAAAAGATTGGCCAGATGCCGTCGGGAGTCCGACGAGCGCAGGCGAGGGATCCACGGCCGAGGTCCACCACCGAGGACGTCAAAATTTCCAGCAACGATCTTGTGGTCTGCCAACGCCGCCAGCATGCGGTCCACTCTCCCATGAACCCACACGTCGTCCTGGTCGGAAAGCATGATGAACTCGCCCCGGCTCAATTCCACGGCCTGTTCAAACGTCCGGACATATCCCTTGTTGACCGATGCTCCAACGAAGCGGATTCTGGGGTCCACATTGGCACTGACGATTGCCGCGGTGTTGTCGGGCGACGCATCGTCCACAATCACCAACTCATCGTCAGGCCCAAGGTCACTGAGAATGGAGTCAATCTGCTCTTCAATAAAGAGGGATCCCTTGTAAGCCGCCATGCAGACACTCACCCGGATCGCCTGCCCGTCCGGCGTCGTCGAATCGTTCATGAACTCCACTCTAGGCGAGTTGCCAAGACGTAGGCGGGCATGCCTAATCACGTATCATCGTAAGGTCACGCCGTCGAGCAATAGGACCTATCAGTAATGAAACCCGTGTTGCTCCGACTCGCCGGCTTCACGCTGCTTCCTCTTCTCGCCTTGGTACTGCCCTTCCTCCTGTTGCCTGTCATCGCCCGCGTCGTAGGTGCCGCGGGGTGGTCGAGCATTACATCCGGCCAAGCCATCGGGGTCTTTGGCGCCACCATCATTCTATGGAGCTGGAATATTTCCGGCCCCGTTGCCATTGCGCGGAGCCGCTCCCCCAAGGATCGCGCGTCGATTTATTCAAGAAGCCTGCGGACGCGGATTGTCATTGCCGTCGTGGTCCTTCCGCTCATGAGCATCGTCGTGGCCCTCGTCGCACGCGAGGGCTACCGTCTCGACGCAATCACGATGGCCTGGTCCACGGCCCTCACGGGGTTTTCTCCAGCGTGGTTCGGAATCGGCACCGGTCAACCGCGGATTTTGGCTATTTACGACACCCTCCCCCGGTTTTGCGGAGCACTGCTGAGCGTTCCCCTGATTATTCTCACAGGGCAGATTTGGATCTATGGTGTCCTCGCACTGCTCGCAACCGTTGCCGCATTGGTGGCGTTCCAGCGGCGGTTCGGAGAAGTCGGCACCTGGTTTCCAGCGCGTCCCGGGAATGTCATTCGGGAGATCGCTCCGGAAACGGGGACCGCGGCCATCAATTTTGCCGGCAGCGCCTACGCCTCGTCCCCCGTTCCTATCGCAACCGCAACTGTGCCGCTCGCCACGGCAACGGCCGGTTTTGCTTCTGCGGACAGCATCTACCGGTTCGGTCTTTTCAGCGTCGTGGCCGTCGGGAACACTTTTCAAAGCTGGACTCTTGAAGGCAGTCCGGAGGACTCCCGACGGCGGCATGCAGTGGCACTGCTGACCAACCTCGCGCTCGGGGCAGTCGGCGCGCTTGGTTTGGGATTCCTTGGTCCTTGGGCTTCAGCGATCCTGTTCAGCGATGTAAACAAGGCGGACACCGTGACATCGGTCTTCTATGGGCTGTCCTTCTTTTTCCTCTCGGCGTCTACACCGCTGATCAGAAATCTCCTCATTCCAGCCGGGCGTCAAAGAACAGTCCTGATCTGGACGGGGCTGTCGGCCGTGGTTGGAGTCGCGTTCATGGTCGTGGCGGGCCTAGGCTCGAATGTTTCGGGTGTGGCACTGGGAATGGCCATCAGCGAGGCATTGCTCTTCTTCGGACTTCTCCTTCCGGCGTCAAGGCTGCTACCCGCCAAGGCGCTTCCTGTAAGTGTGGACAGGTAGGATCGTCTCCGTGATTGAAAGCCCACAACGACGAACCGCAGCAGTCATCGCTGCGTTCAACCCGGACGATGATCTGCTTAGCAACGCTGAATCCATTGGGAAGCAAGTTGACGAAATCATCGTCGTCGACGACTGCAGCACGTCGCCGGCGTCGGAGTCGATCCTTGATCAGCTTGCCGCGACCGGAGTGAAGATCCTGCGGCTGAGCAGCAACTCCGGCATTGCTGCCGCGCTCAATTTCGGAATCGAAGAATTGGAGTCGACAACTCGACCTGATTTTGTGCTGACCTTCGATCAGGATTCACTCCCAGTTCCAGGATTACGTCGCAAAGGCGCTTGCGACGCTCGACCGCGCGACCGCTGATGGACACAAAGTGGGCTTCGTAAGTGCTGAAACGTTCAGCGGACATCCAGTACCGTCCCTCGGAACGTCCAACGGATTGTCAGAAGCGTTCGACCCCATGCAGTCAGGCTTCTTCATACCGAGTTCCACTTTGGCCGATGTCGGCAAGTTCGAGGCGGGGTTCTTCATCGACTGCGTGGATTCCGAGTTCACTGCACGCGTGAGGGCTGCCGGCTACAGCATCGTCATCGGGACCGGCTGCGAAGTCGGGCACCGCCTCGGCGCGCGTCTCCCGGCGAAGGTACTAGGACTGCCTCTGCGGCTTCGTGGAAATGATTTGTCCTTCAACTACTACTCACCTTTCCGGATGTACTACATCATGCGGAACGGGACTACCCTCGCGCGGAGGTACTGGCTTCGCAATCCAGGATGGGTCCTGCGGCGGATGGTCGAAGACGCGAAGGCACAGCTTCTCCGCTTCGCGTTCAGCCCGGATCGACGATATCTGGCGATCGCCGCTTGGGAGGGGCTCATCGATTCATGCCGCGGACGGCAAGGTCGTATCAGCCAAGATCTCCTCAACCGCATCCAGCCACGTTGACATATAGGAGAACGATGGAAATTCATGATTCAACGAGGGTCCTGGTCATCATGCCGGCATGGAACGAAGCCGAATCAGTGGGCAACACAGTTCGCGAAGTGCTTGGAGTCGGACGCCCCTACGATGTCTTGGTCGTCAATGATGGTTCCACCGATGCCACAGCGGAACTTGCCGCGGAGGCAGGCGCCACGGTACTGAACCTTCCCTTCAACCTCGGCGTCGGCGGAGCCATGCGCGCTGGCTTCAAATACGCCAAGCGCTTGGGCTACTGCCGGGTCATCCAGGTCGACGCCGATGGGCAACATGACCCGCGGAATATCGGCGAAGTCCTCGCTGGACTTGAGCATGCCGACATTTCGATCGGTGCCCGATTCGCTGAGAAGGGCGAATACCAGGGTAAGCGGGCCTCGGAAGTGGGCAATGCAATTCCTCGCGAAAGTCATCTCCGGCCTGGCAAAAACCCGCCTCACCGACGTGACGTCGGGCTTCAGGGCCGCCAACGATCGTGCCATCACCCAATATCTGGACCACTACCCTGCCGAGTACCTGGGCGACACCATCGACTCTCTCGTCGTAGCAATCCGTTCGGGATGCAAGGTAACCCAGATCCCGGTCGCGATGCGCCCGCGGCAGGGCGGCACTCCTAGCCACAACCCCGCCAAGGCAGCGATCTATCTTGGCCGCTCCACGTTCGCGCTCCTCTTCGCGCTTACCCGTAAGCGGTCCGCCATTCCATCTGTATCATCGTCGGCCCAGGGGGCTTCCTGATGGGAAATCTTGCTGCCTTCCTCCTCGCTTTGGCGATTGTGGGAATTGTGTTTGAGATGCTTCGGCGCAAGAAGCTTCGTGAGAAGTACGCTGCGCTGTGGCTTGTCGTCGGCATCGGAACGCTTGTCCTTGCTGCGTTCCCGCGACTGCTGACTATCGTTGCCGAGCTGGTCGGCGTGCAGCTGCCATCAAACCTGCTATTCATCATCAGCATCCTGCTGCTGTTGGGAGTCTGTTTACACCTGTCCTGGGAGATTTCCGTCGTTGAAGACGAGACCAGGACGTTGGCTGAAGAAGTTGCCATCATGCGTGCCCTCCTTGAGCGCCTGCAGAGCACCGAAACCGCGGAGGATGACACCCCAACTCCCTCCAGCCCGAAGTAAGGAACCGAATGGCCCTGGACATCTTCATCCCCTATTGGGGGGATCCTGACTACATGCGGCAGGCAGTTGACAGCGTACTGGCACAGGATTCGCACGATTGGCTCCTGACCGTTGTGGACGACGCGTATCCCGGTGACGAGGTCCGCCTATACCTGGAGCAGATCAACGATCCTCGAATCACCTACATTCGCAAGGAAAACAACGAGGGCATTACGGAGAACTTCCGGACATGTGTCTCACTGGCAACACAGGACACGCTGGTAGTCATGGGTTGCGACGACGTCCTCTTGCCCAACTTCGTTGACGTCGCGCTCCGTGCCCACAAGGACTTCCCGGATGCCTGGATCATCCAGCCAGGCGTGCAGGTGATCGATGAAGCCGGCGAAACCGCGCGGCCGATTGCGGATCTTGTGAAGCAGCACTTGGTCAAACCCCGCGGATCCCAAGCCAGGGTGGTCAGCGGCGAGAAGTTGGCCGTCAGCCTCCTTCACGGCGACTGGCTCTATTGGCCGTCTTTGATTTTCCGACGGGACAGGATCACGGACTTCGATTTTCGTGACGGCCTCCACGTCATTCAGGATCTTGGACTGATCATCGACATGGTCCTGGCAGGGGCCGAGCTACTCATCGAACCCGAAGTGTGTTTCGCATACCGCAGACACACTGGCAGCGCTTCATCGAGCAAGCTGCTGGATGGTTCCCGTTTCGCCGGGGAGCGTGCATATTTCGATCTTGCCGCCGATCTCTGCATGAAGAGAGGATGGCGGAAGGCATCGCGAGCCGCGGCCTTGCGCATCACGTCCAGGGCGTATGCACTCCTCCTCCTCCCGAATGCGGCATTGCACGGCGGCCGCGCGGCAGTCGGTTCCCTCCTTCGGCACACTCTTGGAAACTAGGGAAATCGACGTGAACCCCGATAATGACGCGTCCACGCGGCTGAGCCACGTTGCCGCCGTAGTTACCGCCTTTCGGCCGACGGCTCACCTGGTCGAAAACGTCTCGTCCTTGCTTCGGCAACTAACAACTGTGGTCGTCGTCGACGACGGCGGCGGACCTGCGTTTCGACCAGGTCTTTGACTCCGCTGAGGAAGCCGGCGCTTTGGTGCTGCGTCTCAAGGAAAACTCCGGAATTGCATCAGCTCTGAACGCGGGGATCGAACTGGCACGAACCAAGCCTGTCGAGTACATCATCACGGTTGACCAAGATTCGCTCCTGACCGCCGAATATGTCCGCCGGCTAGTGGACGCTGCTGACTCTGCGGCGGCTGCCGGTATCACCCCGGGGCTCGTATCGCCTGCACGAATTCATGGCAATCCGGTCAAAACAGCTGGTTCGAAGTCCGGAGTCCCGCTGGGTCGCGAGCCAATTCAATCAGGATTGCTGATACCGGTTTCCACCCTGGATACGATCGGCAACTTCTGGGACGGCTTGTTCATCGACCTCGTGGACACGGAGTACTACTTCCGCGCCCTCGACGCTGGGCTGCCAACGGTACTAGCGGATGCGGAATTCGATCATTCGCTGGGGACGTTGGTAGATGCCAACATTTGGGGCAAAGACATCAATTTTCAGGATAGGGCCCTGAAAGTCCGCATCGCGGCTTCCTGGCGCTATTACTACATCTTCCGAAACAGGATTCTTGTCGGTCGGCGATATATCAAAGTCCATCCGGGCTGGGTAGCGGGGGGTTTGTTCTTGGACCTAAGGCACCTCCTTTTCGTCACCGTGCTTGCACCGGGCCGCGCTGCACGTCTGAAGTCAGCGTTCAAGGGAACCATTGATGGCATCCGTGGGCGAAGCGGACGGGCGCACACCAGCTAGACGTTTGGATCCTGTCCCCGCGTTCAACTGCTGGTTTTGCCGCGGACTGGAAGGTAGGGGATGATGGAGACCATGCGTGGAATCATTCTTGCCGGTGGCACCGGCTCTCGGCTGCATCCTATTACTCACGGCATCAGCAAGCAGTTGGTCCCGGTGTACGACAAGCCAATGATCTACTACCCCCTCTCCACGCTCATCCTGGCGGGCATTCGCGACATCCTCGTTATCACGACGCCGCATGACGCAGAGCAGTTTCAACGGCTCCTGGGGGACGGATCCCAGTTCGGCGTGAACATTTCCTACGTCCAGCAGCCTTCACCTGACGGACTCGCCCAAGCGTTTATCCTCGGCGAGGAACACATCGGAAATGAAACCGTCGCCCTCGTACTGGGTGACAACATCTTCTACGGGCAGGGCATGGGCACGCAATTGCGGAAGCATGCAAACATCGACGGCGGCGCCGTCTTTGGTTATTGGGTGAAAGACCCCAAGGCCTACGGCGTGGTGGAATTCGATGAAGACGGCAAGGCGATTTCACTTGAGGAAAAGCCTGAACACCCCAAGTCGCATTATGCAGTTCCCGGCCTGTATTTCTATGACAATGACGTTGTGGAGATCGCGAAGAATCTGAAACCTTCGGCTCGCGGCGAGCTCGAAATCACCGACATCAACCGGACATATCTTCAGAACGAAAAGCTTCGTGTCGAGATCCTTCCGCGGGGCACTGCCTGGCTCGACACTGGTACTTTCAACGATCTGAACGACGCCTCAAACTTCATCCGGACGGTAGAGAACCGCCAGGGCCTGAAGATCGGCGCTCCTGAAGAAATCGCGTGGCGGCAGGGCTTCCTTTCAGACGACGAGCTGCGTGAACGTGCCGAGCCTCTGATAAAGAGTGGTTACGGAGCATATCTCCACGGCCTGCTCGAAGGTTAGTCCCGGCCCGTGTGGTGGTCTGTCCTGCCGCAATTAGTCGGCGCTGCCCTGTTGCTGCTTGCGCCGGGCCTGCTTGTGGCACTGGGATTGCGCTACCGCGGGTTTGATGCCTTGGGCATCTCCCCTGCCCTCTCGGTAGGCGTGATCGCCATTGCTTCGACCGCGAGTCCGTTCGTGAATGTGCGGTTCAACCTGATTCCGGTGGCCGCTGTGGCCGTGGTGCTTGGCGTCGTCGCATTCTTTGTTTCGCGATCCCGCAGGGGCACGGAAAAGACCCCGAGACCAGGCCTTTGGCGGCGTTCCGTTCCGTTCGTTTCCGCCGGATTGGCGATGGTGGTGATCGGCGCCCGCGTCATGCAAGCTGTCGGCGCCCCCGAACATTTTTCTCAGACCTACGATGCCGTTTTCCATCTCAATTCCGTCAAGTACGCCCTTGACACTGGTAACGCCTCGTCCTTGACGATTGGAAACATGACCGGCGGCGGCTTCTACCCGGCCGGCTGGAACGCAGTGGCAACTCTGGTTGCCTCCACCTTCGCGCTGGACGTGCCTTCAGCGGTGAATATCACCAGCATCGTCATTGCGGCAGTATTTTGGCCACTGAGCTGTCTTTTGATGGCCCGGTGGGCCATTGGCCGCTCTGCTGCCGTGGCGCTGACAACGGGAGTCGCCTGCGCCTCACTTGGCGCGTTCCCGCTGCTGATGATGGATTTTGGTGTGCTATACCCCAATCTTTTGTCAATCAGCATTTTGCCCGGGTCCATTGCACTCGCCGTGGCGATTTCCCGCGTCTCCCCCACGTGGTTGCCCCGCGATCTGCCGGCGATCCTTGCCCTCTTGTTGAGTCTGTCCGGACTGGTCGTGGCGCATCCAACCACCTTCATGGCGTGGCTGACGTGGACTGCACCCATGGTTGGCGTCCTAGCTTGGAAGGCTTTCAAGCTCCGCCGAAGCGGTCTGCTACGTGTCCGCCGGGCAAGGCTAATAGCACGCTTGATCGCCTATTGCGTGGTCTTCATTGTCCTCTGGGTGGTTCTCCGGCCACCATCCGACGCATCGTTCTGGGGCCCGTACCACACAGCCCCTCAAGCTCTCGGCGAGGCTCTAGTTTTCTCCCCGCTAGATTTGCCGACCGCGTGGTTGGTGGCACCGGTCGCGTTGTTGGGTGTTTGGACATGCTTCAGGAGACCCCGGTATAGGTGGATCGCCGCCGTCTTCCTGATTTTCACTGTTTTGTTCGTCGTTGTTTCGGGCCTCCCCATTTCCAGGATGAGGAGCCTGCTTACTGGAGTTTGGTACAACGACAGCTACCGCATCGCTGCCCTTCTTCCAGTAGTTGCCGTCTTGCTTGCCGCGATCGGCGTCGAATGGATCTGCCATAACCCGCATGTTTCCCGGTGGTTCCAGCGGCTTTTCCGAAGTGGGCGCGTGCTTGGAGCCGGTCGTTCGGGTCTCGGCATTGCCCTTCAGGGCTGCGTAGGCGTCGTTCTCATTGCCATGGCCGTCTTTCTGGGGCAACTAGGCGGGGTCAACAAGGAAGTTGAGCAAGCGGCGTCGAAATATGCCTTGTCAGTGAACTCGCCCCTGGTCTCGAGCGACGAGTTGGCCATCATCCAAAGACTGCACAACGTTGTTCCGCAGGACGCAGTCTTGATCGGGAACCCGTATACAGGAGCGTCGCTTTCCTACGCTCTGGGTGACCGTAAGTCAGCGCAGCTTCATATTCTCAGTTACGTTTCCCCTGATCTCCAAGAGATATACGACCACTTGGGAACCATCTCGAAAGACCCTGATGTATGCAGGGCCGTCCGGAGCCAGCATACCTACTACGTTCTTGACTTCGGTCTGCTGGAAGTCCACGGCGGCAACCACACGCCGGCCGGCCTCACGCATCTGGACCAAAACCCGGGAGTGCAACTGCTCGACAGCCAGGGAGACGCCAAGGTCTACAAAATAGCAGCCTGCGGAAGTAACTGATCCAGGCTGTTTGCGATTCCGTGCCGCAGCGGACCGGTTCGAGCCGCTGCTAAGCGGCGGACCGCCGTCGAAGTTCCTTCACCACTGCGTGCACTTCGCCATCCATGATGATCTCACCGTGTTCCAAGAGCACGCCCCGCTTGCACACCGAAGCCACCAGATCCAGGTCGTGGCTCACCACGAAGAGAGTCTTACCTGCGGCCGCCAGTTCGTTGATTTTGGTGATGCATTTGCGTTGGAAAGGTTCGTCGCCCACAGCCAGGATCTCATCGATGAGGAAGACTTCGGGGTCTGTGTGGACCGCAATGGAAAACGCCAGCTTCAGGTACATGCCCGAAGAATAGAATTTGACCTCAGTGTCGATGAATTCTCCGATCTCGGAGAACTCAACGATTGAATCGAACATGTCATCGATCTGGCTCTGGCTCATACCTAGGATCGCGCCGTTGAGGTATACATTGTCACGGCCACTGAGGTCGTGATGGAACCCGGCCCCGACTTCGATGAGCCCAGCGACCCTTCCCCGCGTATGCACGGTACCCTCATCCGGCTGCAGGACTCCTGATATGAGCTTCAAGAGTGTTGATTTACCCGAGCCGTTGAGACCTAGCAAAGCCACGGTTTCGCCCTGTTCGACGTCCAACGAAACGTCCTTCAGCGCGTCAAACTTCTTGGACAGATCCCCTTTTCGCCCTGTCAGCAACCATACGATTGCTTCCTTCATGCTGCGGGTGTGCCTGAGCACAAATTTCTTCCGCAGATTGCGGCAGGTAATAGCCACGCTGTCGGAGACTCCCGTTGGTACAGCCATTTCAGAGTTCCTGGGCAAAATGTACGGACAGCTTCATGAAGACGAGCTGGCCGATCACGAGGACAAGTACAGCCACGCCAAAGGCTGATGGGAACCAGACAGTAAGCAGGTCCGGGGGCATGGAAATCGAGCCCGCTTGCGCGGGGCTCAGCGTCGGTGACCAAAACGCCCAATGGAAAATCTCGACGGCGACAGTCACCGGGTTCAGTTGGTACAGGAAGAACCAAGGACCCATGACCCGTTGCACCATTGGCCACACATAAAGCACGGGCGAGGCCCAAGTGACGATCATCAGGATCATGTCGACGATGTTCTCCGAGTCACGGAAGTACACATTCGCAGCGCCGAACAACAATCCGAGCCCGGTGGAAAGAATCGCCGTGAGAACGAAGGCCCCAACCACCGCTAGCAGTTGCCATATTGAAGGGCTCCAGCCAGTCAGCAAGCAAGCGCCGACCAACACCACCACTTGGGGAAGCAGGTGGGCCGCTGAAACCCATACCGTAGAGACCGGGAATAGTTCCCTGGGCAGGTAGATCTTACGGATGAGATCTCTATTGTCGACAATGGAACGCGTTGCGTTGCCTAGCGACTCCGTAAAGAAATTGACCAGCACGATTCCTGCAAAAAGATACACCGCGTAGTTCGGCGTTCCCTTTTGCATGTCGAGGAAAACACCGAGGGCCACGAAGTAGATCAAGAACTGCATCAACGGCTTCACGTACGACCACAGCAGTCCCAGCACAGAACCGCGGTAGCGGATCTTGATCTCCTTGCGGACAAGCAGTTGGAGAAGGAACTTGTGTTTGTAGACGTCGACGATGCCGCGGCCACGACCAGGTTGGACCAACTCGGTCACGGGCTGTGTCATCTAGTGACCTTCCTCGTCGGCCAGGCCAAACGTCTTCTTCCAGGCTTCCATGGAGGTGATCTCCGGCAGTGCCTTCCGGTACTGCTCCGAGAGTTTCTCCCATTGGCGATAGAGATTGGCGTGTTGTTTTCCTGCTTCGGCCAGCATGGACTTGAGCTTTTCGGGGTCCCGTTTGTACCAAGAGGCAGCCGTGCCGTCCGCATTGGAGACCACGACGCTGTCATAGTGCGCCAGCCGGAACCATCGGTTGTCCCGGTGGGCAAGGAAGCCTTGAGGCCGCTCTGCGGATTCTGCCGACGGCCTCTTCACCAACTGGCGGGCCACAGTGGTGACTCCCCATTTGACGAGATCCTTTTTGTTAGGAAGCCCGATGGGTTTGAGGCCGGAGGGCCCTTGGCCCAAGGCCGGAGCCGGGAAGTCATCAACGTTCTCCCGCATCTCTGCATCGGGATACTGCGACTTCAACGCATTAATTTCGCCGAGCTTCGTGGCAATATTGCGATGCAGGTGTTCGGGCCCGAGGAAGAGGTCCTGCAAAGCGTCGAGCCGGGACTGTTCGGTGAAGTACTGCATGGAAACCAAGTGCTTTACGTCGGCCTGGAACGATTCCCGAATAACGCGGCCCCCCTTCTTATAGGGGCTGTAGATCAGCGTTGTGATGAGGCGGTTCCGGCCATGGAAATAGGCCTGCCAGCCCACCAGATCGTCCTTGTCGATCCAGGACACATGCCACACTGCGGCACCTGGCAATGACACCGTGGCGAAACCTGCTTCACGAGCGCGAAGTCCGTACTCGGCGTCGTCCCACTTGATGAAGAGCGGGAGGGACAGCCCTATCTCCCGGATGATCGCGGTCGGGATCATGCACAACCACCAACCGTTGTAGTCGACGTCGACCCGACGGTGAAGCCACGGCGTTTGCCGAAGGTTCGCGACGCTGAAGTCATGCCTCATTTCCATATCGGCATGGGGCATTGCGGGCACAAAGCGATACGGATCCACCACTTCGCCAAAGGTGTGCAGTACGCTCCGGCTGTAGAGGTCGAACATGTGGCCGCCCACGATGGTGGGCTTACTGCAGTGGTCAGAGAAAACCAGCAGCCGCGAAATGCTTTCCGGCTCGATAACGACATCGTCGTCCAGCAGGAGCGCATAGTCGCTGCCGTTTTCCACAGCCTCATACATTCCGCGGGAAAAGCCACCGGAGCCACCGAGATTGGCTTGGTCGATGATCCGGAGCTTGTCTCCGAGTGCTGCCTTCACGTCGGCAAAACCGGGCTGCTCGGCGACCTTCTGTGTTCCTTGATCCACGATGAGGATCTCCCGGACGTGCTTCAGCACGTCCGGATGTTCCGAGAGGATCCTGGCGTTGTTAAGGCAGAAATCCGGCTTGTTCATAGTGGTTATTTCGAGGGTCACCGTGCCAGGATTACCCTCGCGCTCCGAGCCCTGCCATTCCGCGGAATCAAGCGTCAGTTCTTCGCGGCTGGAAGCAAGATCGAACCAGTACCAGCCGCCGTCGCCGAAGGGCTTCAGCGAAAGGTCGAATTCGGTAACGGCAGTGCCTTCGACACGTGCGCCGTCAACGCGCTGGATAGTGCCCCGCGCGTTCGACTTGTAGACCGTGACGGTGCCGTGGCCGGTTGTGCGGACAACGAGTCGGATCGACCGAAGGTCAGTCCAGCGGCGCCAGTAACTCGCTGGAAATGCATTGAAGTACGTTCCAAACGAGAGCTGCTCTCCAGCGCGGAGCCTGACCGAGCTCCTTGAGAGGACGTCTTCAAAATGGACCTCTTCGGTACCCGAACTGACGAAGTGCAGCTTCTCTTCAGAGGACTTGGGGTTCCGGGCGAACTCGTCGTTTTCGCGCAAGCGGATACCATTTGCGGGGCCGGCATCCACGTAGAGGGCCGTGGTGTCGAGTTGGTCATCGGCGGGCAGGATAACCCGCTGCAGTACTTGCATTTTGGTTTCGGTGCTCACGCGTCCACTCCTCCGCTTTCAATTGCTGCACCGCTTTCGAAATGCGGCCGGATCTTGTTGTCAAACATGGAGAGCGCCGAACCGATTGCCATGTGCATGTCCAGGTACTTGTAGGTGCCCAGCCTGCCGCCGAAAAGTACGTCTCTTTCCGAGGCAGCGAGATCCCGGTACTTGAGCAACTTCTCGCGGTCCTCCGCGGTATTGACCGGATAGTACGGTTCGTCGCCCTTTTCCGCGAAGCGGGAAAACTCCCGCATGATGACGGTTTTTTCGGTCTGGTATCCACGCTCAGGATGGAAATGGCGAGGTTCGATGATCCGGGTGAACTGGACGTCGTCGTCGTTGTAGTTCACTACGGAAGTTCCCTGGAAGTCTCCAACATCCAGGACCTCTTCCTCGAAATCGATCGTTCGCCACGAAAGGTCGCCGGCCACAAAGTCGAAGTAGCGGTCAACCGGGCCGGTGTAGACAACGGGAATCTTCCCAACGACCTTGTCCTTCGAATACTCATGCGAGTCGTCAAAGAAGTCCGTATTCAGGCGTACTTCGATGTTCGGGTGCTCGGCCATCTTCTCGATCCACGCCGTGTACCCGTTGGTCGGGAGACCCTCGTATTTATCATTGAAGTAGCGGTTGTCATAGTTGTACCTGACAGGAAGCCGCGAAATGATCCCAGCTGGCAGGTCCTTGGGATCCGTCTGCCATTGCTTCCCGGTGTAATGCTTGATGAAAGCCTCGTACAGGGGGCGACCGATCAGTTGGATGCCCTTGTCATTGAGATTCTGCGGATCAGTTCCCGCGAGTTCGCCCGATTGCTCCTTGATCAGGGCCTGCGCCTGGCTGGGAGTCAGATTGGCACGGAAGAACTGGTTGATCGTTGCCAGGTTGATGGGCAGGGAGTACACCTCGCCCTTGTGGACGCCGTACACCTTGTGAACGTAGTTCGTGAACGTCGTAAACCGGTTGACGTACTCCCAAACCCTCTCATTTGAGGTATGGAAAAGGTGTGCACCATAGCGGTGCACCTCGATTCCGGTCCGCTCTTCCGTTTCGCTGTATGCGTTGCCTCCGACGTGATGCCGGCGGTCGATGACAACAACCTTCAAGCCCAGCTCGGTGGCTGCCTGTTCTGCGATTGTCAGGCCAAAAAAGCCTGACCCGACAATGACGAGGTCAGCGGTCACAAAATCTCCTGGTTCGAATATGAGCAGCCCAATGGTCTGCATTGGCTGCAGGTCAAGCCTACCTGAGATGCCGCATCCAATTGCCGCATCGCCGGTTCAATACCCGGCGAGCGCGGGGTTTTCCACATAGGCCAACTGACCAAAGACATCCGGTCCTCATCGCACATACCTTGGAAGGAACATCGATCCCGCGAGCCGAAGGAGCGGACCCAGTGACATTCCATTGCACCCTGGTCCGGGGCCCGCTGGCGCTGCTGCAAGATCCACCCGTTGAGCTGGCTATCACCATCGTCGACGGCGGCTCGGGCGCCCTCGTCCAGGCCGCGGTCGCCGCCGAATTCAAGACCGGGGAACTAGTGGTTGGCGGATTGCCGCTCAGCGGCCTCACTGTCGGGGCGCCGCCCCTCGTGCCTGGAGCCGTGTTGGTTGACGGCGCGGACCCAGGAGAACAGGACGCCCCCCACGCCGGACCCGGCCCTGCTGCGTTATCCCTGCTTGTCCATGCGGGACCGGCTGCCGGCGTCATCGTTCCGCTGGAACGGGGCAGTTACAGGATCGGCCGCAGCCACACGGATATTTGCCTCGCGGATCCCGACGTTTCCAGGGATCACGCGGTCCTCACGGTTTCCGAAACGGCGGTCACGATCACCGACAACGCGAGCTCGAATGGAACCACCGTGGACGGACGGAAAATCCGCACCGCGGTCCTCTCAACGGCTTCCAGAATCCGATGTGGTGACTCCGTCATGTCAATAGTCTTCGACCACGACGAACTCGGAATAGACTCACTACGCGCAGCGGGCCGGAGCGTCGCGGAGCCCCTCTCGGTGCCACGGAGCAGTCATGCAAGCAGCAGAGCCCAAGTGCTCCTCACCGCCGGGCTGCCGCTCTTGCTCGGAGTCGCCATGGCCCTCGCCACAGGCATGTGGATGTTCCTCGGATTCACTGCAATATCCGCAGTCGCGGTTCTTGCCCCGGCGATCGCGGGAAGGCGGCAACGCCACGCGCTGGCCGTCGCCGTCGAAGAGGCCGTGGAACAAGACCGGAATCGACGACGGCGGTCCTCACCGTCCGCAGCCGAACTCGCCTTCACCATCAACTCATCTTCTTTCGTTGCTGCACGGGAACGCGGGCCAAACCAGTTGACTGTGCCAGTAGCCGGGACGGCGCACGTTACTGGAGCGGGGCAGGGAACCGGGACGACGAAGGGAACTGTTGCGGCGGAGGGAACAACCACCGGCCAGGAAACAGTGGCGTGTAACGAAATATGGCTTCGGATCGGCACCAGTCAACAAAAAGCCCGGGTTGAACTGGATCCCGTCGATCCAAGCTTTCAGCCGCCGCTGTTGGGTCAAGCTCCTCTTACGCTCGACCCCGGGATCCAGACCGTTTCGGTAGCCGGACCTCAAGCCAAGGTGGAAGGCATGTTCAGATTTCTGCTCATGCAACTCGCAGCCTTTCCGGCCGTGACGGACATTCCTGTCCTGATACACGGCCCCCTCGCACATCTGCCAATCGGTGCCCGTTTCCTGCCCGGTGTCGCCATGTCCGTGGACCTCGATTCGGCCGAAGCCATTCTCTCCGCCCGGGCCAACAGAGCCGGGGCGCTGTTCCTGGTCGGGTCCGTGCTTGACTCCGGTGTGGCCGCACTACGGCAAAAGGCGGTCCAATCCGGTTGGCGGGTTTTCCAATGCACTGAGGACGGAGATCAGGCAGAGTGCGTGGTGGAGCTTTGGGACAAACGCGCGGTCCTCCGCTCCGGGCTTTCGAAATCGGAATTTGACCCTGATCTGGTCCCGCACTTTGTCTTTGATCGTTTTTGCCGCTCGTTGGCAGCGATGCCCGTTGTGACGACCCAGGGCTTCGGTGATGCCCTCTGCCTGTTCCTTGGTGGACTTGCATCCAACGGACTCCTCCGGAATCGCGGCCCATTGGAGCGCCTCTTCAGCGCGGGGTGGATTATTCGCAGTCATTGGGCAAGGGGCCGGCCGGCCCCAGTCTTTGGATCTCGTGTCCGACGGTCCGCATCTCCTGGTGGCCGGAACCACCGGATCGGGAAAGTCCGAGCTCCTGCGCACTATTGTGTCGGCGATCTCGCTGACCCATAGCCCGGACAAGGTCAATTTCTTGTTCGTTGACTTCAAGGGAGGCTCCGGCCTCGGGCCTTTGGTCGATCTGCCTCATTGCGTCGGAATGGTCACGGATCTCAGCGAACACGAGCTGGAGCGTACTCTCTCCTCGCTCCGGGCTGAGGTCCGGTTGCGGGAAGCGTGCCTGGCGAAGGCGAATGTCCCTGACCTGCCGGCATATTGGGGCACGTTCATCGCGGCTAAGGAAGGGATCGCGGCAGGACGACGGCAACAATATCCAGTCTTTCCCCGTCTCGTACTTGTGATCGACGAATTTAGGATGCTCATTGAAACCGCACCGGCGGCCCTAACCGAACTTATGCGGATCGCCACAGTGGGCCGATCTCTGGGCATACACCTGATCATGGCGACGCAACGCCCGCAGGGCGCCCTGAGTCCCGACATCAGGGCCAACGTCACCACCAGCATCGCTCTTCGGGTCCAATCAGAAATGGAATCCCGGGACATCATCAATTCGCCGGCAGCGGCAGCGATTCCGGTATCCCTCCCCGGCCGTGCCTATATTGTCCGCGGCTCGGAGGAGGCCGAGCCTTTCCAGTCAGCGGTTCTCTCCTTCAGGGAGCGCCCTCGACTACCGGCAGGGACCGTTGCGCGAACGGCGGCCGAATCGCTCAGCCTCGGCGGCTCGTCGCCCACTGCCGAAGCGGGGATTCACTGTCCGGCGGAAACCCCCGCGGAAGCCGCGCGTCCAACTATCAAAGCAATCAGTCGGGCTTGGGACATGCATGGAAAGAGGACGCTCCGAAGACCTGTTGCGGACCCTCTTCCGGAGTTCATCCCCCCGCGCCAATCCCTCGGCTCCGCTGCATCGGCGGGCAAGCATGCGGCACCCGGAAGACCGGCAGGCCCAGCGGCGTACCTTGGCTTGGTCGATTTGCCGGCCCACCAACGGGTTGCCACCCTGCGTTGGATCCCCCATGCCCACGGGAGCCTCGCTCTGCTGGGTCCTTCTGCGAGTGGAGTCGAAGGCGCCTGCCGCTCTGCAACGGCGCAGCTTGTGGAAAGTACGGAATTACTCCACGTCTATGTACTCGACGGAGACGGCTCTTTTGCCGATGCGGCCGCTGAAGGGTGCATCGGAGCTGTGGTGCCCCTCGACCACGTCAGAAGGGGCGTCCGCGTCTTGGAGAGGCTGGCGGCTGAAGTCTCGTCGCGGCAATCCCGCAGCCCCGTGGCTCGTGAGATTCCCTTGCTGCTCGTCATTTCCAGTTGGGGTTCCTGGGTGGGGCAATTCCGTGCCGGGCCGCTGGCGTGGGCCGAAGACCTCGTCCACACAATAGTCCGCGATGGCCCGAAGACGGGATTGACTGTCTTGCTCACAGGCGACCGCGAACTGGTCGCCTCCCGTATGTTCGCGTCGATTCCCAACCGCGCATATTTTCCCACCGGCACTACGGAAGAGGGGCGGCTGGCGTGGCCGCGTTTTGCTGCAATGAAGCCACTCCAAGGCCGGGCGATCGTGAGCGGTACTTTCCTTGACGCGGACACGGCTGTTGCCCAGTTCATCGCAGCGCCGCCAAGGACGCCGTGGCCCTCCGTCGAGATTCTTGAGCCCGAACGTCGACCATTCAAGGTGGAACCGTTGCCGCCCATCGTCCGGGCCTCGGACATCATGGCAGATGCTCACATCGCGGCCGCCGCCTTTTCCCCAGCCGGAGCGGCTCGAGCAGTCCTGCTTGGTTTAGGCGGCGACGAAGCCGAACCCGCCTGGATCACGCTACCGCGCACGGCCGTCCTTTTGGTCCTTGGCGGTCCCGGTACAGGGAAATCATGGCTGCTCAAGGCATTGCCCCTCCTCAACCCAAGCCAACAGCTCAACCCAAGTCAACAGCTCAACCCAAGCCGTCAGTGGCTCTCAGCGCCCGCGGAGGCAGATCCCGACACCTTCTGGCGCGACTTCTGCAGGGACGCAAGCCGCAATCTGGACGGCGCCGGCACCATTCTCCTCGTGGACGACGTCGAACGTTTGGAAAGCAGCACAGGAGCTCTCCTTGCTGAACTTCCAGGCAAGGGTTTCTCCGTGGTGGCAACTGCCGCGCACCATCCAGCCCTGCTCCAACGCGCGGCGCTTGCTTCCCTCGCCCGGACCCAAGGAACCGGGATACTGCTAGGCCCTCGCTCGCCTAACGATGGGGACTTCTTCGGCCTCCGCGTCGACGTCGAACAGGAGCCGCCGCCTGGGCGTGCTGTCCTGATCGAAAACGGTCGAACCCGTGCGCTCCAGATCGCCGCTCCCGAATAAGGCGCCGCGATAAGGCGCCGCGCCCTGGCTAAACCGTCAGAGCGCCGAGCGGGATCCACCGGTTCGTGACGCAAAGGAGATGACTCGCTTGGAGAACAAAAAGACAATCACAGCCAAAGCCGGTACCACCATGGCGAGGCCTGCGAGGAGTAGGCCGCCGGTCATCGTCGGAAACCCGATCGTCAGGACGAACAACTGTGCCACCAATGCGGCCGAGCGGGGCCAACGGTAGCCGCGGAACAGGAAGTGGCCCACCGCAAACAACCACGCAGAGAAAGCGAGCAACAGGCCCAGGGTGAAGACGGCTCCCCAGAATGAGGCCACGGGCGCCCCGATGACCAACTGGTAGGTATACAGCGCCGCTGCGGTCAGTAGCGCCAAGGCTTCGAGCACGACGACTATCGAAATAACAACGATTCCCACCGGTCGCTGATCCCCGCCGGATGCTCCGGCAGAGTGGTTGGGGGCAGTCCCTTGGCCATCGTTGCCAGGTGCGGCTGGGTCATGGGGGGAGTTCAGCGGGGGTCTTGACACACTGGCACACTACCCGACATAGTCGGATACCTGTGAGCACACCTTCAGCCGATGTGATGCATCGCTCACGGTTTCAAACGCTTGAACCCCTTGTTTACATGGCGTTAACATGACACGCTTGACTCAGACGACCGAGGGGGCCCAATGGGTCCCCTTTCCTATGAAGCCTCTCGTGAATATTTTCACAAAAGGCTTAACTAGTACTCACGAATGGAGTGACTGATCAGCATGGATTGGCGTAACCGCGCAGCCTGCCTCGACAAGGACCCGGAGCTTTTCTTCCCAGTAGGCAATACCGGCCCTGCGCTTCTTCAAATCGAGGAAGCAAAGAGCGTCTGCCGTCGCTGTCCAGTGGTGGACACCTGTCTTCAGTGGGCTCTTGAATCGGGCCAGGACGCCGGTGTCTGGGGCGGGATGAGCGAAGACGAGCGCCGCGCACTCAAGCGCCGGGCCGCCCGGGCCCGCCGCGCTTCCTAAGGCGTCTGGACCCAACACAGCGCCCGTCACCAACGCAGCGCCTGCAGTCAAAAGAATAAAGAAGGATGGCCCGGACCTTAGGTCCGGGCCATCCTTCTTTATCTCACCGCAATTGCCGGCCCTGCGGCTCGTTGGCACACAGTCTCAGCTTCGCACCAAGTTCAGGACGATCTCGACGGCGGTGCCCCCGCCGTCGCGCGGCATCCACTGGATGCTGCCTCCAAGCTCACTGGTGACAAGCGTTCGAACGATTTGAAGGCCGAGGCCCTCTGTGTATGAGCCCTCCGGCAGTCCGACGCCATCATCTGCAATCGTCACCGTCAAGAGCTCGTCGTCGCGCTCCCCCTTAGAACGATCGGCCATCAGCCATACTGTTCCGGCCCGGCCTTCGAGGCCGTGCTCCACGGCGTTCGTCACGAGTTCATTAATGACAAGGGCAAGGGGGGTGGCGAAGTCGCTCGGCAATTCACCGAACAGGCCCGCGCGCTCAGTCCGGACGTGCTGCGAAGGGGACGCTACTTCCGCCGAGAGCCGGAACTGACGTCCAATGAGTTCATCGAAATCAACGCTCTGCGTGAGGCCTTGGGAAAGGGTCTCGTGCACCAGGGCAATAGTCGCCACGCGGCGCATTGCTTGTTCCAAGCCTTGCTTCGCCTCATCGCTGACCATGCGCCGCGACTGCATGCGCAGCAAAGCCGCCACCGTCTGCAGGTTGTTTTTGACGCGGTGGTGGATTTCACGGATCGTCGCGTCCTTGGTCACCAGCTCGAGCTCACGGCGTCGCAGTTCGGACACATCGCGGCACAGCACTAAGGCACCGAATCGATGCTTTTCATCGCGCAACGGAATCGCGCGCAACGACAAGCTGACGCCGCGGGACTCAATTTCGCTCCGCCACGGCATACGACCGGTAACGACGAGCGGCAACGTCTCGTCCACCATCCGCCGATCCTTGAGGAGGCCTGCTGTGACCTCCGCAAGCGACCGCCCTTCCAAGGTCTCCACCTCGCCAAGGCGACGGAAAGCGGAGACACCGTTCGGACTCGCATACTGGACGATCCCATCGGCGTCGAGCCTTATCAAGCCGTCGCCCACGCGGGGCGCACCGCGACGGGAGCCCGTGGGAGAGGCGAAGTCGGGCCACAACCCGAGTGTTCCCATGCGGAGCAGATCGTAGGCGCATTGCCTGTACGTCAGCTCCAGACGGGAAGGCATCCGTGAACTGGAGAGGTCCATGTGCGAAGTAACCACAGCAAGAGTCCGGCCATTTCGAACCATGGGCACTGCTTCAACCCGCAGTGCCATCTCGCTGCTCCAACTCGTTTCGCTGGAGCGCTCGATGGAACGGCTGGACCATGCCTTGTCGACTATCGGCTGCAGGTCGGAACGGATCCCTTCGCCCACGAAGTCCGCATGAAACACCGTGTGGCTCGTTGACGGCCGCACGTGTGCCAACGCGATATAGCCGAACTCCGGATGCGGAAACCACAGAGCCAGGTCCGCGAACGCAAGGTCGGCGACCATCTGCCAGTCGCCGACCAGGAGGTGCAGCCATTCAGCATCTCCAGGCCCGAAATCAGCGTGCTCCCTGATGGGGTCTGTAAAGATTGCCACTGCACCTCCATATAACGCCGGGGCTTGTCCCTAGCGTCGAACGATTGACCTCAAGAGCCTCAATGCTACCGACAGAGAAGCCATGTCGTCGGCCTCCAACGCGTTGACCTCGTCGAACATGCTCTTCGCACGCCCCAGTTGATCGGCGTTGAGGTCCTCCCACGCCCGCAAACGGGCTTCGGCGTCGAGGGCGGGGTCGGTCGATTCGAGCACCGACGTCGTCATGTCCGCGACTGTCGAGTAGAGATCGTCCCGCAGTGCCGCACGGGCAAGCGCCTGCCACCGGTCATTTCGAGGAAGTGCCGTGATCCGCTCGAGCAATGAATCGGCATGGAACCGGTCGAACACCGTGTAGAAGACGTGGCTGACCTCTTCCACCCGGGACCCGCGGCTTTGCGCGATCTTTGCGATGTCGAGAAGCACGAAGCTCTCGAAGAGCTCAGCCCAGCGATGGGCCAGCATGTCGGGGAGGCCCCATGCGCGCGCCTTCTCGAGCCAACCGGTCACCCGCTCCTTGTCGCTGCCACGCAAGTAGTCAAGCACGCGTGCCCGCATCGGATCCATCATCGGCTTGAATTCAGCGACGACCTCCGAGATCGGCATGGAAGCGTTGCCCTCGGTCAGCAACCAACGAACCGCGCGGTCCAGGAGCCTCCGAATGTCGAGATGGACGGTGCTCCAATGTTCCGTGGGGAACGAAGCCGGCAGTGCATTGAGTTCCCGCACCATCGAATCCAATTCGTAGATCTCGCGGAGGGCTACGAACGCCTTCGCTACGGCAACCTCGGTGGCCGAGGTCTCTTCCATAGTGCGGAACGCGAAGGTAATGCCACCCAGATTGATCATGTCGTTGGCAACTACAGTCGCGATGATCTCGCGACGCAGGGGGTGCGTGTCCAGTTCCGCGTCGAACCGTTCCCGGAGCTGCTTCGGGAAGTAGGAACGGATCGTCTTGCGGAGCCAGGGGTCGTCCGCCAGATCGCTGTCGCGCAATGCCGATCCCAATTCGATCTTGGCGTATGCGGCGAGGACAGACAGTTCCGGAGACGTCAGGCCCTGGCCCTGTTCCAGCCGCTCGCGAAGCGTGTCGGTGGTCGGCAGCGCTTCGAGGTCGCGCTTGAGGTCGGCGGACTTCTCCAGCCAGTCCATCAGCCGCTCGTAGCTGGGGCTCCATTCGGCAACGCGGGTACGGTCATTGAGCAACAGGATGTTCTGATCGATGTTGTCCTCGAGCACCAGGCGGCCGACCTCGTCGGTCATGTCAGCGAGGAACGACGTGCGCTCTGAGGCATCAAGTTTACCTGCGGCAACCATACGGTCGACGAAGATCTTGATGTTGACCTCATGGTCGGAGCAATCCACACCGGCCGAGTTGTCGATGGCGTCAGTGTTGAGGATGACGCCCTGAAGTGCGGCCTCAATTCGTCCGCGTTGCGTCATTCCGAGGTTGCCACCTTCGCCGACAACCTTGACCCGCAACTCGCGCCCGTTCACGCGGATGCCGTCGTTTGCCTTATCCCCCACTTCGGCGTGGGACTCGGTGCTGGCCTTGACGTACGTCCCGATCCCACCGTTGTACAGGAGATCGGCCGGTGCCAGGAGTATGGCCCGCAGAAGTTCCGGAGGGCTCAGCTGTACCGTTCCGTCCGGAAGGCCGAGCGCCCTGCGGATCTCCGGCGAGACCGGAATGACCTTGGCCTGACGCGGGAACACCCCGCCGCCTGCACTGATGAGCGAGCGGTCGTAGTCATCCCAGGACGAGCGGGGAAGATCGAAGAGACGCTGCCGCTCAACGAACGATGAAGCGGCATCCGGCGTCGGGTCCAGGAAAATGTGGCGGTGGTCGAAGGCGGCCAGCAGGCGGATGTGCTTGGAAAGCAGCATTCCGTTGCCGAAAACGTCGCCGGACATGTCCCCCACGCCCACCACAGTGAATTCCTCGGTCTGGGTGTCCAAGTCCAGCTCGCTGAAGTGGCGCTTGACCGATTCCCAAGCGCCACGTGCCGTAATGCCCATGGCCTTATGGTCGTAGCCGATCGAACCGCCGGACGCGAATGCATCACCGAGCCAGAATCCATACTCGGCGGCCAGGCCATTGGCGGTGTCGGAGAACGTTGCCGTGCCCTTGTCGGCTGCCACCACGAGGTAGGAGTCGTCGTCATCCTGCCGAACAACGTCCGACGGCGGCACGATCGTCTCGCCGTCGGCCGTCGTCACGAGATTGTCGGTGAGGTCGAGCAGACCTCGGATGAAAGTCTTGTAGCTCTCGATGCCTTCGGCCATCCAAGCTGCGCGGTCAATTGCCGGGTCCGGAAGCTGCTTCGCGAAGAAACCGCCCTTGGCGCCGGTGGGCACGATCACGGCGTTCTTCACCGTCTGCGCCTTGACCAGGCCCAGGATCTCGGTCCGGAAGTCTTCACGACGGTCCGACCACCGGAGGCCGCCACGGGCCACCTTGCCGAATCGCAGATGCACGCCTTCAACGCGCGGGGAGTACACCCAGATCTCGTACTTTGGCCGCGGGAACGGCAGGCCATCGATCTTCGTCGGATCCAGCTTGAAGCTGACGTAGGACTTGCCTTGGAAGTAGTTCGTGCGCAGCGTCGACTCGATGAGGTTGACGAAGGTTCGCAAGACCCGGTCGGCGTCGAGCGTGGCCACCTGGTCAATCGCCTCAGCCAGTGCACCACGGGCGCTTTCCTGGCGCGACGGACGCGCAGCCTCATCCGAAGCAGGATCGAAACGGGCTCCGAAGAGATCAATCAGGCCCCGGGCAACCTCGGGGTTGGCGAGAAGGGTGTCTGCAATGAACTCGAAGGAGTTGGTGTTTCCCATTTGGCGCATGTACTTCGCATAGGCGCGGAGCATCACCACCTGCCTCCAGTGAATCCCCTCGCGGAGGACCAGCCGATCGAAGCTGTCCGATTCCACCGCGCCGGTTACGGCTGCGCTGAAGGAGTCAGCCAGGAGCTGACCGGTGGCAACGGGATCTACCCCGGCAGGGTACTTCAGGCCGAGGTCGTAGAGGAAGAAGTCCCGGTGGTCTGCCGTCTCAATTTCGAAGGGGCGTTCGTCCAGGACTTCGAGGCCAAGATTGTGGAAGTAGGGCAGGATCTGGCTCAGGCTCTTGGGCTCCAGGAGGTAGAGCTTGACGCGCGCATCTTCCTCGAGGGCCTCGCCGGCGCCGCTGGGCAAGTAGACATGAACACCGGGAATCCCCTGGACGGCGACGCCAGAGTCATCGCTCGTGGCACCGTACTTCTCGAACCGTTCAATGTCCTGAAGGGCATCCTCGACCTCATAGTCCACGCGGTAGCCCGCTGGGAATGCATCTGCCCAGAGGGCGGACAATTTCTCGGAATCCAAACCGCTGGCATTCTCGCGAAGTACTTCCGCCACCCCTTCTGCCCAGGACCGCGATGCCCGGACAAGGCGCATCTCGAGTTCCCGGGTGTCGACGTCGCGCAGTTCGGCCTCACGTGGGAGCCGGATACGGAAGAAAACCCTAGCCAGTGCAGACTCCGTTATACGGGCCTCATAGTCGATGCTCTCGGCTTCGAACGTCTCGCGGAGTTCCTGTTCGATTCGCTGCCGGACGTTGGTGGTGTAGCGGTCGCGGGGCAGGTAGACCAGGGCGGACATGAACCGTCCGTAAATATCGGGACGCAAAAAGAGCTTCGTGCGGCGCCGTTCCTGGAGCCGCTGGATGCCCAAAGCCGTTGCGGCCAGATCTTCGGTCTCGATCTGGAACAGTTCGTCACGGGGATACGTCTCGAGAATGCCTACGAGGTCCTTGCCGGAATGGGAATCCTGGGGGAACCCAGCCGAGCGGAGGACGGCGTCCACCTTTTCCCTGACGATGGGAATATTCCTGACGGAACCGGTGTAGGCGCTCGTGGCGAAAAGGCCGATGAAGCGGCGCTCGCCGTTGACGTTGCCTGCCACATCGAAGCTCTTGACACCGATGTAATCCAGGTACGCGGGGCGGTGCACAGTGGAGCGCGAGTTGGCCTTGGTGATGACCAGGGCCCGCTTCTCGCGTGCCTTCCTGCGTCCGGCATCAGTGAGGTGCTGGATCTGGTGCGGATGATCACCCGCCCGCAAGAGACCCAAGCCGCTCCCGTCACGCAGCTCAAGGACGTCTTCGCCGTTTTCGCTAACGAGGTCGTACTCCCTGTAACCGAGGAAAGTGAAGTTGCCGTTGTCCAACCAACGCAGGAGATCTTGGGCTTGCCGGAGTTCAGTAATGTCCTCGGGGTGGGCCACCTTATCCAGGGATGAAGCCAGCTCCAGCGCCTTGGTGCGCATCTTGGGCCAGTCTTCGACGGCGGCGCGGACATCACTCAGGACACGGTGGATTCCTTCGACGAGTTCCTTCTGGAAGTCATCCGCCACCCGGTCAACCTCGACTGCGATCCACGACTCCATGTGGGAGATATTGTCGCCCTGGGCGATCAGATGGGCGACGTTCGGCATCGCGGCGGTGTCGCCGCTCGAGATGCCGAGAGTGGAGGGCACGCGGGCAATGTCGGAAAGATCGCCTGTCCGGTGATCACGCGACACCACGAAGAGCGGGTGCATGACGAAACGGATAGCGCAGTTCTGGCGCACGAGTTCTGCGTTAACCGAGTCCACCAGGAACGGCATGTCATCCGTCACGATGTACAGCACGCTGCGGTCCGCCTCGTTGGCAATCGTGACGTTGGCGGTTCCCGGTTTGCGGGTCATTCCTGCTTCCCGGTGGGCACGTGCCCTTGAGGTCAGCTGCTCGGCAGCGTATCCGCGTGCGTCCTCCTCTGCGAGATGCTCGTAGTAGTCTCCGAAGAACCCCTCACGGACTACTGCAGGTTTCGAACGATCCTCCACGCTGGATCCTGACGACATCTACAAACGCCTCCATCACATCTTGATTGCTGCGTCCTTGCAGCCCACATGGCGAGCCTAACGCTTTAGCCGCCGCCTTGCTCTGGAATAAATGACAGAGGATTTGCCATTTTGCTGGACGGGTGCACAGACCAATTTGACGATTGCATGCCGCAGGGCCGATTCGGGCGCAGTTTCGAAGAGCACTGCGCCCGACAGCAGGGCAGCATCGCAAGCCCCCGGGTCGGACGGAAGGAAGGCCTCGACACCGCGATCGGGGCCATACCGTTCCCAGGCTTCGCGAAGTTCACGCTCGGGTGACCGGCCCGCGGAAGCTGCCCGGACCCTGTTCAAGACCACTCTTGGCGCTGCCTGCGGGATGGCCCGTTCGAGTTCGGCGAGGCCACGCACGAGGCGCGGGACCCCGATGGCATCGGCCGAGCCCACTGCGTACACCGTGTCCGCCAGTTCGATGCTGCGGAGGGTGGCGGCGTTGCGCCTCGGGGCAATGCTGTCGAAACTGAGTTCTTCGTCGGCTTCCAGGCAGAAGCCTGCATCAACCACCACGACGTCGGCGACCTCCTTGGCGTATTCCAGCACCGAAGATAGTGCGGCCGCCCGGAGCTCGGTCCACCGATCTGCACGTGTAACGCCCGTAAGAACCCTGAAGACCCCGGCCTTCGTGAAGACGGGCGAGGCGATCCGCTTGAGCGATTCCGAATCCAACAATCCTTGATCGGCCAATCGACAAGCCTGCGCGAGACCGGCGGACTCGTCCAGCAGGCCCAGGGAGGCCGCGACGCTGGCCCCGTAGCTGTCCGCATCCACCAGGATGACGGAGTTCCCTTCGCGCGCGAGCTCCGCGGCGATGTTGACAGCCACAAAAGTCCGGCCCGGCGCTCCGGCAGGTCCCCAGACCGCGATGATCCTGCCGGCCCCTGCTGGTTCGTGTTCTGTTTCCTGCGCAACACCGGAGTGACGGAGTTCCGCGGCGGGGTCCGCATACCCCGAGTCCCGCCGCTCCTCACGTGGCCGCGCCTGTCCTGCCAGCTGACCAACTGCAACGGAGATCTTTGAAGCCAGCGTCGCGGAATCTACATCCAACGGCGCTGTCACGACGCCGATGCTGCGCAGCCGGACCACCTCGGCCGGATCATCGCTCAGGGCGACGACGGACACGCCGACAGCCGCCAGCCGATCGACCAGCGATGCCGACAGCTCTTCTGCACTCTCGGCGATGACTGCTGCGCGCGCGAGGCCGCTTTGGCACGCGGCCAGAAGTTCGGCGAGTTCTCCGCACCGACGCACTACCGTCACCGGCCCGTGGAGCCGTTCTAGGCCTCCGACCAAATCTTCCCGGGACTGCCCAACCGTAACAACGGGGATACTCACTTGCCGGCACCGCCCGGATTCCAAACAACTGCAACCTTTGCCTTGTTCGCCTGCGCACCAAGGAGTTTCGGCATCTGGTCATCGGTCACCAGGGCCAGGACAACTTTCTCCTTGGATCCTCCGAGCGAGGACGCGCCTTCGGTGACATGGGCGATTTCCGCACCGGGCAAGAGCAGCTGTGGCGTGCCGAAACCATTACGCGCATCCGGGAGGGACACCCAGACGTCAACACGCGATCCCGCCACGGCCTGGGCCGGCAGTGATTCCTGGATCGGGATTGCGACCGGTTTGCGGTCCAGGGAATCGGCCGCTCCCAGGCTTTCCTGTGGCACTAGCTGGTTCTTGGCGATTCTCTGGACTGCAACCTGTCCCTCGGGTAAGCCCTCCGCGACAGTCACATAGCTGGACTCGACGTCGTCGAGCCGCACTTTGACGACATCGAGAACGTCCTTGCTGACTCGCTGACCAACTGCAATCGGTTCGCGAGCGGCGTAGACCTGAATGGTACGGTCCGCGCTTCCCACGACGGCTATAACACCGGTCAGCGACGCCAGGGCCAGGAGAATCCCCACCAGAAGGCGAGGGTCCTTCCACGACGGTCGCTTGAGTCTCGCTGCAGCTGCCGCGGTGGTGATACTCATCCTGCTCCCCCAATTGCGTAGATCGTCGACGTGACCTTCAATAGGACCTCATTCTGACCACAGGGAGGCAGCTTCCAAAAGCCAAGTGCTTCAAATCACCTCAAACTGTGGATAACCCCAGCGAGGGGGGTGAAGAGTGGCAAAATAGAGGCATGCCCCGATTCCTCACCTTGGCTGATGTTGCCGAACAGCTCCAGATCAACTCACCGCAGGCATACTCGCTGGTGCGAAGCGGAGAACTCAAAGCAATCCAGGTGGGTGGCAGGGGGCAGTGGCGCGTGGAAGAGAAGATGCTTGAGCAGTACATCGAGGAACGCTATGCCGAGGCCAGCAGGATGATCCAAGAGGCCAAATCCAAGTCCTCGTGATCCGCATGTGTTACCGGTCCTCGCCCCGTAAGGAACGCAGCGCCGCAAGGGATTGGAAGGGCACTGTGGCCACGGAAAGGACATTGCCGGAGCGGCGCACTTCACCCGGCATCACGATGGCGAGATCAAAATGGTCCTTGCCCACACGGTCAATCACACCGCGCATCGCCGGGCCCTCGGACGTCCCCGCAAGCAGATAGACCGCCAGTTCCGCCCTGTCCCGGGCAAGCATCCGGAATGCGCTGGCCATGCCAAGCCGCTGCGGGATCTTCGACCGACCAACTGTCACCTGGCGGCCCAACCCCTGATACGTCAACACTGCCGCTCCCGGCACGAACCACTGATGGCGGCCTTCATTCAGGACCAACCATTCGCTCCCCACGTGGCTCAAAGCCCCGGACGCTACCCTTCCTGAGCGGAGCATCACATCAATCGTGAGGCCGACCGCTCCACGAAGCCTGTCGGAAACTTCAATTCCGGCGATTTCCACCCGCGCTCGCTCTGAAATCTCGGATTCAAGCTCCAGCAACCGTTCAGAGGCAAGCTGTGCCTCCATGTCTTCAAACAGGGCATCCCAACGCATTGCGCCAGCGTAAGCGGGCACTCCTTGCTGGTCAATCCTTCTCCGCCCACACAAATCATAGACAAGTGACGCATTTTGTGGTCAAAATTGTCTTAGATGTATCAAATTGCATCAAATGACATCAAATGGGCAGGGGGCCCGATGGAACAGAACACCCTGGATCCGAACGCCGAGGATCAAACCGCCAAAATCGTCCGGAATGACGCTGCCATGGCAACGACCGTTCTTGCTATCGGCCTTCTGCTTGCTGCCGCCGGGCTGACCTTGATTGCCCGTTGGCAGTCCGCAGCAAGTCGTCACGAAGCACACGCGTTCGAGGATCTCCTCGGATTTGTTGCAACTGCCGCCGGACTTTTGATCGTGGGATGGTGGATCACGACGTTTCTCCTGGCCATGGCCGAAGTGTTGCTCCGGAAATCGGGAAAGGGTCGCATCGCAGCCGCCACCGCCAGGCTCAGCCCGGCCTTCATGCGCAGGCTGGCGGTGGTGATTCTTGGCCTGAACCTCGCGGGAATTCCCATTGCGGACGCTGCGCCGGCACCCGTTGAACCGGGGTGGAACCCCACGAACTGGACGGGGACAACCCCTAGCGTGTCCGCCCCACGGACGCCCGTCTCCGGCCCGCCGGCGCAACGATTCAGTGTGCCTTCAAGTGAGTCTGTTCCGCCCGCGATCGAACCGAAGTGGCAACCGCGCGCACCGTCTATCGAGCCCGGGCTTCTGGGGTCACAGGCGCAACGGGCCACGGAACAAACTTCCTCGCCTGGCCAAGGCGCAGTAGTGGTAGGCCGCGGAGATTCGTTGTGGTCGATCGCCGCGCGGCAGCTGGGTCCGATGGCCAGCGACGTCGACATCGCCCTTCGCTGGCCTCAGTGGTACGCCGCGAACCGGGCCGTCATCGGAGAGGACCCCGGATTCCTCGTCCCGGGGCAGATCCTCCAGCCACCGCCGCCATAGCCGAACCACGCCATCCGCAACCATTCACCGATCCCTACCCGAGGACCTCCATGAGCGCAACATCAGCCACCCACCCTCCGTCCAATACCATCCGGACGGCAACGGCGCCACGCGTTGTTCCTGTCCTGGCCGCACCGCCCCCTCGCGCCAAAGCCCGGCGGCGCAGCGGTTCGGGCGAAGGTCCGGGTTCCGCCCCCAAGGTGGTCCGAATGGTCAGTGGCGGCAGGGAAATACACACCTTGGCACGAAGTATCGCCCAGGCCGCTGTCGAAGTCCTTGCCGGCACCCGGCCTGTCCATCAGCTCTCACGGTCCCTGGACCCGAGATCCCTCAACGCACTGCAGCATCGGGCAGCGTTGACGCGGGCCTATTCAGCCCGCGCCGGGCGGTCACGGCTTCACCGCAGTCCGATAGTCCGGTCGGTCCATGTATGCAGCGTGAGCGAAGGAGTGTACGAGGCCAGCGTGGTTGTCTCCGAAGAACTCCGCTCACGCGCCGTAGCCATGAGGCTGGAAGGAAGCAACGGCGTGTGGAAGGTGACAGCGCTTGAAATTGGCTGAGGCGATGTCAGCAGCGGGCTGGTTAGCGGCGCTTCTTCTTGCTGCTCCCGCGCTGCTTATCATCGGCCGCGGCCTTGGCGGGGTTTCCTGAGCGTCCGGAGGCCCGTCCCTCAATCCGGGTCTGGCTCGCCCCGTCTTCGCCGGGCGCTGTGTACTGCAGCTGGACAGGCTTCTCAGGGGCTTCGAGGCCGGCGGCGCGGATCTGCGGGTCGTGGTGTTCCACGTGACCGCCATCAGGGCTGCCGTCCATCACCACTACGTCTTCGGCGGGAGTTACCTCAACTTCCAAGTTGTAAAGGAAGCCGACGCTCTCCTCGCGGATGGCCTCCATCATGCTCTGGAACATCATGAATCCCTCGCGCTGGTATTCGACCAGGGGATCCCTTTGGGCCATGGCGCGCAGGCCAATACCTTCCTTGAGGTAGTCCATCTCGTAGAGGTGTTCTTGCCACTTGCGTCCGAGCACCGAGAGAACAACCCTGCGCTCGAGTTCGCGCATGCTCTCCGAGCCAATGGTTTCCTCGCGCTCCTTGTAGACGAGCTGGGCATCCGAAAGGATCTCATTCTTGAGGAACTCCACGGAAATCCGGGACTTTCCACCGGCTTCGTCAATGACATCCTGAGCGGTGACAGTTACCGGGTACAAGGTTTTGAGGTTGGTCCAGAGCTGGTTGAAGTCCCAATCGTCGCCGGTTCCCTCCGCCGTAGCAGCCTCGATCGCGGCATTGATGGTGTCTTCAAGGAAGAACTGGACCTTTTCATGCAGGTCATCGCCCTCGAGGATCCTCCGGCGGTCGCCGTAGATGGCTTCACGCTGGCGGTTCAGGACGTCGTCGTACTTAAGGACGTTCTTGCGCTGCTCAGCGTTTCGGCCTTCAACCTGGCCCTGAGCCGAAGCGATGGCGCGGGACACGAGCTTGGATTCCAGGGCGACGTCGTCCGGTATGGAACTGTTCATGAGGCGCTCGGCACCACCGGAGTTGAAGAGCCTCATGAGGTCATCGGTCAGCGAGAGGTAGAACCGGGACTCCCCCGGGTCACCTTGGCGGCCTGAGCGGCCGCGGAGCTGGTTGTCGATGCGACGGGATTCGTGGCGCTCGGTGCCCAGCACGTACAGTCCGCCAAGTTCAAGCACTTCCTCATGCTCGTCCTTGACTGCCTGCTTGGCGGCTTCGAGTGCATCAGGCCACGCGGCCTCGTACTCCTCGGAGTTTTCTTCAGGATCCAAGCCCCGCGAGGCCAATTCCGCGATAGCCGTGAACTCGGCGTTTCCGCCCAGCATGATGTCAGTACCACGGCCGGCCATGTTGGTAGCGACAGTGACTGCGCCCTTGCGTCCGGCTTGCGCGACGATTGCCGCCTCGCGTGCGTGGTTCTTTGCGTTCAGGACCTCGTGGCGGATGCCTTCCTTGGCAAGCAGCTTGGCAAGGTATTCGCTCTTCTCCACGCTAGTGGTACCGACGAGCACGGGCTGGCCGTTTTCGTGGCGTTCCGCGATGTCCTTCACTACGGCGTCGAACTTAACGATTTCGTTCTTGTAGACGAGGTCCGACTGGTCGATGCGCTGCATATCCCGGTTGGTGGGGATGGGCACAACGCCAAGCTTGTAGGTGCTCATGAACTCGGCTGCCTCGGTCTCAGCCGTACCGGTCATGCCCGAGAGCTTCGAATACATGCGGAAGTAGTTCTGCAGCGTGACAGTGGCGAGCGTCTGGTTCTCAGCCTTGATCTCGACGTTTTCCTTGGCCTCGATCGCCTGGTGCATGCCTTCGTTGTAGCGACGTCCAGCGAGGATGCGGCCCGTGTGCTCATCAACGATGAGGACTTCGCCATCCAGGATGACGTAGTCCTTGTCCCGTTTGAAGAGTTCCTTGGCTTTGATGGCGTTATTCAGGAAGCCGATGAGCGGGGTGTTGGCGGACTCGTAGAGGTTCTGGATGCCCAGGTAGTCCTCGACCTTTTCGATGCCGGCCTCGAGAACACCGACTGTCCGCTTCTTTTCGTCCACTTCGTAGTCGGTTTCAGGCTGGAGACGCTGGACGACCTTGGCGAATTCGCTGTACCAGCGGTTGGTGTCGCCTTGGGCCGGACCGGAAATAATGAGCGGGGTACGCGCCTCGTCAATAAGGATGGAGTCGACTTCGTCGACAATCGCGAAGTGATGGCCGCGCTGGACGAGCTCGGACTTGTCCCATGCCATGTTGTCACGCAGGTAGTCGAAGCCGAATTCGTTATTGGTGCCGTAGGTGATGTCTGCCGCGTACATCTCCCGGCGCACTGCGGGATCCTGGTTGGACAGGATGCAACCACTGGTGAGGCCCAGGAAACGGTACACACGGCCCATGAGTTCGGACTGGTACTCGGCGAGGTAATCGTTGACTGTGACGACGTGCACGCCATTGCCTGCAAGGGCATTGAGGTAGGCCGGAGCGGTGGCCACGAGGGTCTTGCCTTCACCGGTCTTCATTTCGGCGATATTGCCGAGGTGAAGGGCGGCCCCACCCATGAGCTGGACATCGAAGTGGCGCATGCCAAGCGTGCGGGAGGAAGCCTCGCGCACAGCGGCGAAAGCTTCCGGCAGGAGCTCGTCCAGCTGCTCACCGTCCGCGTGGCGGGCACGAAGCCTGTCCGTCTCTTCGCGCAATTCGGCGTCGGAGAAGGTCTTGAAAGAGTCTTCGAGGGCGTTGATGGAATCGGCATAGACCCGCAGTTGCCTTAGGGTTTTTTTGTCACCCGTGCGGAGAAGTTTTTCGATAAGTGATGCCACGTGAAGTTGCTCCCAGTCTCAAGCTGCCGAATTCTGGCGGTTTCAGTCTACGGGAGAGACCAAGGCCACGCAGTTCCGTTTCCCTGAGAGCGGAGCGCCGGGTTTCGCGTTGCCCGGCATCCCCCTGAACTCAGCCCCGGGCCGTTGCAGCGGCGAGCGCCGGGGAGAGGTCGCCCATCGGTGACACGACGACGTCGTCGAGCCCGAGCCAGTCCGCCATGAGCCGCAGCTCGGCAGAAAGTTCGACGGCGGTGTCCGGCGGCGCGCCCGGCTCAGCATGAGCGGCGCGCACCAGAAGCTGCTTGGCGGTGCGGTCCGCCTTGAGGTCAACGCGGGCCACCACGGCGTCCCGGAGGAGGAAAGGCAGCACGTAATAGCCGAACTTGCGCTTCTCCGCAGGAGTGTAGATTTCGATTCGGTAGTGGAATCCAAACAGCTCTTCAAGTCGCCTTCGCTCAAAAACCAAGGAATCAAAGGGACTGAGCAAAGCCCGGCCGGTGGCGGAGCGTGGAAGGCGCGCTTCCGCGTGACGATACAGCGGCCGGTCCCAGCCGCGGACCGTGACCGGCTCCAGGCGCCCTGCAGCGACGAGTCGGCCGAGCGACGCGGCAGCAGCCTTCACCGGGGTCCGGAAATAGTCGGCGAAGCAGCGGATGGTGCCTATGCCATGGGCCTGGGCCGCGGCGTCGATCAACCTGTCCATGGATGCCGCCAGGCAATCGGCGTTGCCGTCCTCAAGCGCTTCCGAGCGAGCGATGGCGGAGGGAAGTCCTGGCGGCAGAACCCTCGACGTCAGCGTGTACCTGCGCTCGAACTGCTCAGTCCTTGACGCAGCCGTCACCAGTCCTTCTTCAAAGAGGTGTTCCAGGACCCTTTTGACCAGGTTCCAATTCCAGCCCCAGTTGTCCTGCTGCCGGTTCTCCTCGTGCCCCAAATGCGCCGTCAATTGGGCAGCCGTCATGGGCCGCCCGAGAGAGAGGGCGCCAGGATCCGGTTGGCCATTTCTTCCCGGATTCCGCGCTCAAGATGGGCCGCTCCAACCCAAGCACGGTTTTGCCACAGAAGCAGGTCCTGAAAGTGTTCCGGGCGGATGAAGCTGGCCTCGTGCGCCCAGTACTCCATCATGCGACGAGGACTTCGCCCGGCCATCGTATGGAGGATGCTTCGGTCGTAGTTGCCTAGCCGTGAAAAGAAGGGGAGGTAATGGCTGCGTGAAAGGACATTGACAGAGTCGATCTGCACCACCTGGAGGCGGGCAAAGGTGCGGCCCACCGTCCGTGATGTCACGGGGCCGGTGGGCCGTTCCTTGTCCAATCCTTGGGCTGCCAATGCAATCCGCCGTGCCTGCGTGAGGCTCAGCGAAGCGGCCATGCCAGTCCTTTCATTGGAGATACACAAGCAACCTAGGCTGTGGCAGCTTGGTCATTGGAGCGATACGCGTGGATCTTTTCCTCCACGGGTTCAACTCCTGGTTCGCACGTGGAGTCGAGAGTGATGACTCCGTACGTCCAGCCACGGCGACGGTAGACAACCGACGGCGTGTTGGTTTCCTTATCCACGAACAGGTAGAAATTGTGGCCCACCAATTCCATGTTGTCCACCGCGTCATCAAGGGTGAGCGAAGCGGCAGGGAAAACTTTACGACGAATCAGGACCGGGGAATCGCCGGCCGGAATGTCATTGTCGACGTCGTAGGGGGAAGTCTCCACCGGGGGCGTCGTTGGCTCCTGGTGGTTGCTGGCCTCTACGTAAATGGGTTCGCTCGCGCTGGCAGGCTCAAGCGTTGCAGTGGCCTCACGGACGGCTTTGGGCGTGTGGCGGCCGTGGTGGACCTTCTTGCGGTCCTTGGCCCGGCGGAGTCTTTCCAGCAGCTTGCTGTAGGCGAGATCGAAGGCGGCAAACTTGTCAGCGGCGCTCGCTTCGGCCCGGATCACGGGGCCTCGGCCCAGAACTGTTACTTCCACCGTGAGCTGGTCCGGCGCCTGCCGCGGATTGGTTTCCTTTGAAACCTTCGCGTCAACCCTCTGGACCTTGTCCCCAAGCGATTCAATCTTTGAAATCTTCTCGCCTGCATACTCGCGGAAGCGATCCGAAACGGTCAGATTACGGCCGCTGATCATGAACTCCATGGTGCCCTCCAAACAACTCAGGTGACACGATAAGGGCGCTTCTAGGGGCTGATCTGACGGACAGTCGAGCCCCTTTCCGAGCCGCTATCGACAGGTACATCTGTTCTTGGTACCCATAACCGACGTTAGTTCATCGTCACAGGTAATTCACCCTTTCGTCACTTATTTTTTGTTTGAGTCGGTCTGGAACGTTCCTTCGAACCCTCTCCCGAGGGACCGCTTCCGGCTGGCGGCCGGGTGGCCGCAAGGACCACCGCGCCGCGCACCGAGCCTCCCGCCGCGGTCACAGCCCGGGCGGCTTCGGCGAGTGTGGCGCCCGTGGTGAGGACATCGTCCACGATGATGCAGTCCCTGCCCTGCAAGGAGCGCTCCCGGAAGAGCCGGACCGCCATAGAGCCGCGGACACGGCGCACGCGATCCCCTCGGCCCAAGCCTTTTTGCCCGCTTCCCCGCCCTTGGACTCCCGGTCCGATCCCACGGGAGGCGTCGCTGCTTCCGATCACTCGCTCCGCAATTCTCTCCACCCGGGCCAGCAGGGCGAGGGATCTCCCTGCCGGCCCTGGCCCCACCTTCCTCAAGGCATCCCTCATGTGCAGGCCGGACAATGCGTCCCGGCGTAGCAAATGACCGAGCAAGAGATGGACCGGACTGAATCCGCGCCGTCGGAAGGCTGCGTTACTGCTGGGAACAGGTACCAGGCAGAGATCCGCCGTTTCCCCGACCGCTGCCTTGATGGCCCTGCCTAACGCAGGCGCGAGCACCGAGGCCACCCGCCGCTGGCCCAGATGCTTCAAAGAAAGCAGGGCTTGGGCCAGTTCGTCCCGGTATTGGCCTGCGGCAACAACGGGCAGCATTACTGACCCGTCCACGCTGAGCAAGGCCGGCGCCTGCCCCTCGGCGCGGAATGGGCTGCTACACAGATGGCGCAGCTGACGCGCGCACGCACCACAGAGCGACGAATCCTCGGCACCGCAGCACACGCATTCCACGGGAGCCACCACAGCCAGCAGCTCGGTGCAGGCATCGCCCAGGCCTTGTGCGAGCCGCATCAAGAGAACGGGGTGGATTCCCCGATGCCGTCCTGAGTCGCTCCGGGGGTCCGCGAGGTCCGGATCACGCGCACGGCGGCGTCTGGTGTCATTCCCCATCCAGCAAGCATCCGGCTCCGCGGCCCGGGCCAACAGTGTGTAGCCCGCCTATGTGAATAACAGACTGTGTGGAACAGGCTATGTGGGGAACAGGCTGCGTGGGGGGAACCCGCCGGAGCTAGCCCGGGAAGGACGGATCCAACGGCCCCTTGAGTTGCAGTTCCCAGCCGTTGCCTACCCGTTGGAACACCCCGGCCGCGGACTGCCCGAAAGCCTGGTCAGGTCCGTTGCCGGCGCTGATGGTCGTGAGGCCCGGCCAAGCTGGCAACAGCTGCGGCTGACCGGATGTCAAAGAGAGCAGCTCGGGAACTACGTTTTGGGTGGACGAGCCCTTCATCACCGCGACCGTCGTGGAATTGACCCACACCCCTTGGTCGGCAGGGGCAGAAGAGAGCAAGGTAACCGGGGCGGTCAGATCCTTCGGGGTGCCATCAGGATTGCGGACAATTCCCGTGACCTGCACCGAGGACTTCCCCTTCGCCTCGGAAATGACCAGGGCGCGCGTGCCTTCGCGGGATATGCGGAAGTCCGTGACCACTCGCCCTGCCAGCCATGGCGGCGTGATGGTCACTGCGGGGACGGGCTGGCCTTGCGGGACGTTGGACGGTTTGAAGGCAACAACCTCGGTGGCACCGTTGGCTCCGGGACCTGCCGTCCAGACCCAGTCCTGCGGGCTGAAGGAGGGATGGCTCAGAGTGCTCCTGGTGGTCAGTTGACGGGCAGGCTGGCCTGGAATTATCGAATACAGCACCGTTCCGGCGTCGCCGAGGAAGGCCACGGCCTGCGAAGTCGGTGACTCTGCAGGCGCCCTCGGGTTCAGCCCTGCCACCGGCTGCATCTCCGCAAGCGGTGAGATTCTGTTGTTCTCGTACCGCACGAGCTCGCCGTTGCTGACCGCGATCTGGCGCGCAGGCGTGTTCTTCTCAACCACGGGGGGTAGCACGGAGCCATTGTCTTCCACCCGGACAAGATCCTGATCGGCCCGGAGCTGGACGTTCACCACATCCGTTTGGCTGCGGAAGGTCAAGGCAAGTTGATTTTGCATGCGCTGCCGGTCTTCGGCGGAGGCGTCGACGAGTTCCTTCGCGGACAAGTCCACTTGCGCTGCTCCGGACACGACGGGTACCGATTCCCTGGCCAGCTTCATGCCCGACGGAAAAGCACTGACGACGGCGCCGCGGAGGTAAGGCGCCGGGCCGGCAAGCAAGGCACTGGTCATTGCCTTCACGGTGTTCTTCTTGATGAACCAGCGGATATCCGGAACCGCGTAGGTGAAAGTGGGGTCATAGAAGTAGATGGGCTGGGCCGCATAGATGACCTTGAACGTTTCTTCCGGGATAGCGGTGCCGTCCGGGACCGCCGAGATCCGCCACTCGCCGTCGGCACTGGTCCAGGGTCACCGGGATCGTTTCGGTGGTTCCCTCAGGGAACTGAGTGGCGACGCCGTCGGCGTCGACCGCGTAGGCCAGGTCGAGCTGGTACTTGAACTCGTTTTCCACGCCGGTCTTGACTACTGTCGCCTTGCGGAAGACGAGTGTGCGCTTGTCGGATTTCCAACTGACTGACAACGACTGCGTAAGGTATTGCCGTGCCACCGCATAGTCGCCTTCGTAGCCGCTGCCGGCGCCGTAGAAGTCCTCGATGATGGAGGCCGGGCTGGCCCCGGGGTGTGGCGGCGGAGGGAAGAAGACGGGAGCATTCGGGTTGCCTGCGCTCTCATCCTTGCTCTTCCCCACTGGCCCGGACCGTGGAATCTGCGCGCAGGAACTGAGGACTACCATGAGGACCGCAAGAATGGCGATCACCGCTTTGAGGAGGTAGGGGCGTCGGGAACTCATGGTGCGGTCCCCCCGGGGGCGTGATCGGCGTCGGACTCTCCTGCCGGCGGCAGGGCCGGAGTGTCGTCGGCACTTGGATCTGCCGCCAAACCCTGCTCCGGTGACCCATCGCCCGTCCCTAGGACGACCATCTGACGCTCGGGGGCGGCGCCAGGTAAGTGGACATCTGCGGGTTCAAGCTGCAGTGGTGATTTCACAATGGTGCCTCCCTTCTTGAGGGGCAAAGTCAGGCGGAAGTTGGACCCGGATCCTTTGCGGCCCCACGCCTGCAGCCAACCGTTGTGGAGCTTGGTGTCCTCCTCGGCGATGGACAGCCCCAGGCCGCTGCCGCCTGTGGTCCGTGCGCGGGCCGGATCTGCCCGCCAAAAGCGGTCAAAGACCCGCGCGGCCTCCGCAGGCGTCATGCCGATGCCGAAGTCGCGCACCGAGATGGCTACGGCGTCATGGTTGGCTGCGACGGAGACATGGACCGGCCTCCCCTCACCATGCTCGACGGCGTTGAGCAGCAGGTTCCGCAGGATGCGGTCGATCCTGCGGGCATCCATCTCCACGATGATGCGCTTGTGGCGGGACGTGAGACGCACTTCGGAGCCGTATTCCGCGGCAACCGGCGAGGCGCCGTCGATAACGTGGGCTACAACTTGGAAAATATCGGTGGGCTCAGCGTCCAAAACCGCAGCACCGGCGTCGAAGCGCGAAATCTCCAGCAGGTCCGAGAGCAACGATTGGAAACGCTCCACCTGGTTGTACAGCAGTTCCGCGGAGCGCTTGTTGATGGGATCGAATTCGTCCCGGGCGTCATACAGCACCTCGGCTGCCATCCGGACGGTGGTAAGCGGTGTGCGCAGTTCGTGGGATACGTCGGACACGAACCGTTGCTGCATCTGGGACAAGGTGGCCAACTGCGTAATCTGTTCCTGCAGGCTCGCCGCCATGTGGTTGAAGGAGGCACCCAATCTGGCCACCTCGTCTTCACCCTTGACCACCATTCGCTCCTGCAACTGGCCGGCGGCCAGCTTTTCGGAGACGACGGCGGCATGGCTCACCGGACTCACGACGTTTCCTGGTCACGTACCAGGCGATACCGCCGATCATCAGGATGAGCGCGGCGCCGCCAGCCCACAGGACGTTTTGGATCTCATCCAGGGTTTGTTGGGCCGTGTCCAGGTCGTAGAGGAGGTAGAGCTCGTAGACGGTGCCGTTGAAGGTGACTTTGTTTCCGACGGCGATGCCCGGGTGGTCCTGGTTGCCGACCGGGAACTCCGTGGACGCCCAGTACTGATCCTTGCCTGATTCCTGAACCGATTTGCGCAGTGCCGGGGGGATGACGCGGACCGTCAATTGGTCCGATGCCCGCGATTCCACCCAGCGGTTGCGCGGCTTGGTTTGTTCAGGCATGGCTTCGAAGACGTATCGCCGCTGGATGACCGACCCGTTGCCCTCCACTGCCTTGAGGGTGTCGTAGACGAGCGTGATGACACTCGATTGGTCGTTGGCCTGCGAACCGTCGAAGGTGTCCTGGACTTGCTTCACGTAGTAGCGGCTCTCGGATTCGGCTTGCTTCAGCCGCTCCTGGAACAGGTTGTTCGCTATTTGATTGGAGAGGTACGCGCCGACCACCGCAAAGGACATGATCGACAGGACGATGGTCACGGCCACGGTCCTGAACTCAAGCGAGCGGCGCCACCGGCGGATCAATGCGCGCCACAAATACCGGATTCCCGGACGAATGTGGCGAAGGCCCGTCACCACCAAACGGGATACACGCAGCGTCAGGATCAGGGCGCGGCGAGTCCAGATCCGGGTACGTTCAGGATTCCAGGGGAGGTTCAGCGCCCGGGCGTCGGTGTGCTCCGGAACCGGATGTCCCGCACCGTGGTGATCGACCTCAGCCGGGGTTTCTGCCGCCTGGCCGCTTCCGGACTCACCGGTGGAAGACTCAGGAACCTGCTTTATATCCGACACCACGAACCGTCAATACAACTTCGGGGGCTTCCGGATCACGCTCGATCTTTGACCTCAGCCTCTGGACATGGACGTTGACCAGCCGCGTGTCGGCAGCGTGGCGGTAACCCCACACCTGCTCGAGGAGCAGTTCCCGTGTGAATACCTGCCAAGGCTTGCGCGCCAGCGCCACCAACAGATCAAACTTCAGGGGCGTCAGCGAAATCCGTTCTCCGCCCCGCGTCACCAAGTGGCCCGCTACGTCAACTGTGACGTCGGCAATCCGCAGGGTCTCAGGGGCTTTCTGGTCTCCCGGGCGAAGCCGGGCGCGAACCCGGGCCACGAGTTCGGCCGGCTTGAAAGGCTTGGGCACGTAGTCATCGGCACCGGATTCGAGGCCGCGGACAACATCGGAAGTGTCCGATTTTGCGGTCAGCATGACGATGGGAACGTCGGACTCCCCGCGGATCTGGCGGCACACTTCGATGCCGTCGGACCCGGGCAGCATCAGGTCAAGCAGGACAAGATCGGGCTTCGAGGAACGAAAGACCTCGAGTGCCTGCCCTCCGTCGGCGCAAAAGACCGGGTCGAAGCCGTCGTTCCGCAGCACGATGCCGATCATTTCAGCCAGCGCTTCGTCGTCGTCTACTACCAGGATGCGTGCCTTCATAGTTATATATTCCCTTATCCCCTAGCCTTTGTCCCGTTGAGCCGGATCACGGCATGGCGCGATGCGGCTCGCAAGCGCAATGGGCTATGAGGCGCGACGGCGGAACTATAGGCTGGAGCGAACGGTCCCCCACAGGGTCCGTGCATTGCTGCGGACCGCATCTTTTGGGGAGGAAAACGTGTCACAGCCATATCCCGGCAACGGACCTGAACAGGGACCGCAAGCGCCGTGGGGTACCCAGCCACAGTGGGGTCCTCCCCAGCCGGGCGCCCAGCCACAGTGGGGTCCTCCCCAGTTTCCCGGGCAGTCTTGGGGCGCCCCGGCCGATCCCCGCTGGCCGGCAGGCGGTCCCCCCCCGTACGGCCAGCCCCGTTATGTCGCTCCCCCGAAGCCCGGAATCGTGCCGCTCCGTCCGCTCTTGTTCGGCGAGATCATGGACGGCGCCTTTCAAACCATCCGCCGGAACGCCAAAACCATGTTCGGTTCCGCTCTCATAGTCCAAGGAATTACTGCGGTCTTGAGCGGTGCCGCCACGCTGGGAATGCTTGGCATCGCCCAGACCCCTGTGGGAGGTTTCAGGACCCAGTCCGAGGCCATGCAATACCTCGGCCCGATCCTCGGCATGGTTGCGGGGATCCTGGGCATTTCAATGCTGGCCATGGTGCTCGCCTCCATCCTCCAAGGTGTGATGTCAATCCCGGTCGCGAGATCGGCGTTGAACCGCCCCACCGGGTTCAAGCAAATGTGGTCCTTGGCCCGTTCCCGTATCTGGCCCCTTGTGGGTTTCGCTTTCCTCCTGCTTGCCGGATCACTACTGTTCTTCGTGGTTCTAGCAGTGCTGTCCGCCCTGATCGTGGCTGGCGCGGGCCCGGCCGGGTTGCTTTTGGTTCTTCCTTTAGTGATCGGGGCCGCAGTCATCTTTGCCTGGGTCTATACCAAGGTCCTGGTGGCGCCAGCAGCCATCACAATAGAAGGGATCGGCGTCTTTGCCGGCCTTCGGCGCTTCCTGGACCCTCACCACAAGGAACTGGTGGCGGATCTTTGGCATCACGCTTCTGGTTTCCTTTATCGTGGGAGTCGTCGAACAGGTCATCCAAATACCTCTCAGCCTGGCGTCAGGCGCAATGACCTCGGTCTTCGCCCCCCATGCCGGCGTCCAACAAGTGACCACAACCTCCGTTGTCCTGGTGGTGGTGTCGATGATCGTCGCAACCTTGGTGAGTGCGGTCGGCTTCGCCTTCAAAACCTCAGTGGCAGCGCTGATCTATATGGATCTGCGGATGCGGCGTGACGGATTGGATGTGGAACTGCTGCGGCTCCTGGAGACTGGAGAAGATCCCGACGGCATTCCCGGCCGCCGCACGGCGCATCAAGCCGGTGCGCCGACATGGCCGCCCATGACCGGTCAGGGTTCGCCAACAGGATGACCCCTGCGTCCGTTTCCATCGCCCTTTTTCCTGCCTTCGAGCCTCCCGTTGATCCAAACCGTGAGGAGGCCCGCCGGTGGGCAGCTGAGGAACTCTCCAAGGCGCAATACGCATCAGCCAAACCCTCATGGATCGATGACATATGGAACCAGTTTCTCGAGTGGCTGCGCTCCCTGAACAGCGGTTCCCTCAACGGGACGAATATCAGCTTGCCGGTGATCGGCGCGCTGGCAGTGGTCCTCATCGTGGTTGCCGTAATGGTGGTCAGACCGCGGCTGAATGCCCGACGGAAGGAATCGGCGGAGGTTTTCGACGGCGAAGTGTCCGCGAATGCCGATGTTTTCCGCGCCCGGGCATCCGCCGCGGCGGCCCGTGAAGACTGGCAGACGGCCGTCGTCGAGCAGTTCCGCGCAGTGGTTCGTTCGGCTGAGGACCGGGCGGTCATTGATATTCAGGCTGGCCGGACAGCGGATGAGGCGGCGGCTCAATTGGGGCGCGCCTTCGGGACCGCCAGTTCGAACCTTAAGAACGCCGCAGCGCTGTTCGACGGGGTGAAATACGGCAAGGCTCCTGCCACCGCCGCCGATCACGCTTCCGTCCTCGCGTTGGACATGGAAATGTCGGCGATGAAACCCGACTTCGCCGGACAAGCCAGGCAACGGCTTGGCGGTACCGCGATGACTTTGAATTCCAGCAGAGCCGCTGAACACAGTTCGCCCAGCTCCGCCGCCGATGGAACTCCGGACAGAACCCCGGACGAAACCCCGGACGAAACTCCGGACGCGCGAAAAGCCCATTGGCCCGCCCTGTTGCGGGGCTGGTCACGGCGTCACATGGCTTGGATCATCATCGGAGGAATCGTCGCCGTGCTGGGCGTAGTCTCCGTGGCCGAGTCCCCGGCCAACACGGACAAAACACCCCTGTCTGCCCGTAATCCGGCGCCGAACGGTGCCATGGCAGCGGCCGAAATCCTCCGGCGGCATGGCGTCACGGTCACGGAATCCGATGCGTTCACCACCACCACTTCACTCCTAGCCAAGAGCCCAGACGCCACCGTCTTGTTGTATGACCGCAACGGTTACCTCGACTCCACGCAGCTACACGCCCTGCTGGGGTCGGCCGGCCGCGTGGTGGTGGTGTCCGCTGGCTACAGGACTCTCACCGGACTGGGTAGCGGGATCCGGTCCGCCGGGGTGGTCCCGAGCGGCAATTCAACGTTGGAACCCGGATGCGGGCAAACGGATCCACTCGCCGCGGGGCCTGTCTCCGGCAAGGACGGGTTCCTCTACACGGGAGCCGACACGATTTGCTATAGGCCAGGCAGCAGCGACGGCGGCATGTACGCGGCCAGCGCAGACGGACGGCTGGTGGTTCTCGGCAGCACGGCCCTGCTCAGCAACGGTCTTCTGCAAGAGGAGGGCAATGCGGCATTGGCCTTCCGGGCCCTTGGAGCTGCCCCGGACCTCATCTGGTACCTCCCGGGACTGGGAGATGTGCCGAGGGACGGCAGTCCGCCGACTCTCGATGAACTGGCGCCGCCGTGGGTTGGCTTCCTGGGACTCTGGCTGGCGGTGGTCGCCGTGCTCGCTGTCCTGTGGCGCGGACGGCGGCTCGGGCCGCTCGTGTTCGAACCATTGCCCGTGGTGGTCAAGGCCGCAGAGACGGCCGAAGGACGCGCCCGCCTATCCAGGACTCCCGCGCAGTGGGCCGGGCCGCAGACAATCTCCGCGCGGGCACTTTGACGAGGCTTGCCAAGCATTTCCGGCTTGGCCCCGACGCCGGTGCGGACGCAGTCCTTGGCGCTGTGGCCGGAAAAATCGACCGGCCGGCACACGAGCTGCGGAGCCTACTGTTGGACCATCGGCCCCGCACTGAATCCGAACTGGTCCGGTGGGCACAAAGCATTGAAAAACTCGAGCAGGAGGCAATAGCCCGATGAGCACCCAAGCAAGCGGCTTCACCGACGGTAACTCCGGCTACTCGGGAGGATCGGCATCGCCGTGGCCACCGGCGCAAGCGCCCACACAACAACAGCAACCCGCACACCAGCAATCTGCCCACGAGGCCGCGGCGGTCAACCCAGGCCAGCAGGTCCGGACCTCTGCGGAGTCCGATCCCGCCCGCAAGGCGCTGCTGGACGTCCGCCACGAAGTGGGCAAGGCCGTGGTCGGGCAGGATGCGACCGTGACGGGCATGCTCATCGCGCTGCTCTGTGGTGGTCACGTTCTCCTTGAAGGAGTGCCCGGAGTTGCCAAGACGCTACTGGTGCGAGCTTTGTCCACGGCGCTGAGCTTGGACACGAAGCGCGTCCAGTTCACCCCGGACCTCATGCCTGGTGACGTCACGGGCTCGCTCGTTTACGATTCCCGCACCTCGGACTTCACGTTCCGCGAGGGACCGGTCTTCACCAACATCATGTTGGCGGACGAAATCAATCGAACGCCGCCGAAGACCCAGGCCTCCTTGCTGGAGGCCATGGAAGAGCGTCAGGTATCCGTGGACGGAATCTCCCGTCCCTTGCCATCGCCGTTCATCGTCGCCGCAACGCAGAACCCCGTGGAATACGAAGGAACCTATCCCCTGCCTGAGGCACAACTGGACCGGTTCCTCCTCAAGCTCTCCATGCCGTTGCCCGGCCGTGCCGAGGAAATCGAAGTGATCCGCAGGCACTCGGAAGGCTTTGATCCGCGCAACCTGCTGGCTGCCGGAGTCAGGCCGGTGGCCGGCGCCGCCGAACTCAATAACGCCCGCGAGGCTGTCGCCGGAGTGACGGTCGCCCCGGAGATCCTCGCCTACATTGTGGACGTGGTCCGGGCGACGCGAGCTGCCCCGTCGTTCCAGCTGGGAGTCTCCCCACGTGGCGCCACCGCGTTGCTGAACACAGCGCGGGCGTGGGCCTGGTTGTCGGGCCGCAATTTCGTGACCCCTGATGATGTCAAAGCCCTGTCCCTGCCGTGTTTGCGGCACCGGGTGGGCCTTCGTCCCGAAGCCCAGATGGACGGGGTCCAGGTGGACGATGTGCTGGGCAGCATCCTGGCTTCCGTGCCTGTGCCGCGCTGATGAGGCCGCGTCCCATGACCGTCCCGGGGTACTGAATGGCAATCACAGGCCGTCTGGTGCTGGTGGCATTCGCCGCGTTGGCTCCTCTGGTGCTTTTTCCCGGCTGGGGAACGGTCCTGCTCATCGTCGCCGTGCTGTTGGCGGCCGTGCTGTCTGACATTCTGTTGGCCGCGTCGCCGGCGAAAGTTGTTCTTCAGCGAAAGGATCCGGGCAATGTCACCCTCCACTCGGACACGGAATCCATACTGACACTGCACAACGGTAATCGACGGACTCTCCGCGCCCTCGTGCGGGACGCCTGGCAACCATCCGCGGGCACTGTCGCCCCGGTCCAGCGCGTCGAAATTCCTGCCGGCGAGCGGCGTCGGATATCGGTACGGCTAAGGCCAACACGTCGCGGCGATCTTGCAGCGCCGCACGTCACGCTGCGTTCTTTCGGCCCCCTCGGCCTGGCCGCGAGGCAACGAACGGTACCCCTTCCTGGCCGGCTGCGGGTGCTTCCGCCGTTCCACTCCAAGCGGCACCTACCCTCCAAGCTGCGCAAACTACGGGAACTCGACGGCAAGGCGGCCGTCCAGATCCGTGGGGCAGGCACGGAGTTCGATTCCCTCCGCGACTACGTCCGGGGCGACGATGTCCGCTCGATCGATTGGCGCGCAACCGCGCGCCGCACCGCCGTCGTCGTCCGGACCTGGCGTCCCGAACGGGACCGCCGCGTGGTGATCATGCTCGACACCTCGCGCACGGCAGCAGCAAGGATCGAGGACGAGCCCCGCCTGGATACCGGGATCGAGGCAGCCCTCCTGTTGGCTGTGCTCGCAGAGCGGGGCGGAGACCGCGTGGATTTCTTCGCCTTCGATCGACGCATCCGCGGACGCGTCGATTCAGCAGCCAAGGGAAATCTCCTCGGCTCCCTGGTCCAGGCCATGGCTCCCCTCGAAGCCGAACTCATCGAGATGGACTGGGGCCAGATCCCGGCCCAGGTCCGGGCAATATCCGCGCACCGTTCACTGGTGGTGCTCTTGACGTCGATCGACGGCGGAGCCCCGGAGGAAGGACTCATTCCCTTGGTGGCGCAACTGGTCCGGCAGCACGTGGTGCTGGTCGCGTCGGTCCGGGACCCTCTGCTAGGCCGGATGAAGGAAGAACGGACGACGGCGAGCCATGTCTTCCGTGCCTCCGCCGCCGAACGTGCCCTCCTCGACCGTGAAGCGGTCAGCGCCCAGTTGCGCCAGCTTGGCGCCGAGGTGGTCGACGCCGAGCCGCTTGAACTCCCGCCGCGCCTCGCAGACGCGTACATTCGGCTGAAGGCAGCGGGCCGCTTGTAGCCGAATCACGCGCGTTGCGTCCAGTCGCGGAACCCGACACCGAACACCGACTACCGATTACCGATTACCGATTACCGAGCACCGAGCACCGAGGAACCACCATGAGCACTCCGATTTACGAGTTGGCGCTAGGCACCAAGTTCCGTCAGCTGCAGCCTGAACTGCAGGAGTATTTCTCCCTTGCGCCAGGTGCCGGATCCTACGGAATCGGCGAGGGCGTGTTCGACGTGGTCGGTTGCCGGCAGGCATGGCTCCGGCCCCTCCTTGCCACCGTTTCCGGGGAACAGGCGTTCTTCCCGGAGTACGGCGAACGCGTCCCGTTCCGCATCGAAAACCATGCGCACCTCGACCCGTTCGGGCGGTCCAGCCTGACGGCCCGGCGCGAAATCTTCTTTCCCGGGCGTACCCGGCTGTTCCAGGACACCACCGTCGCGGAAACCAGCCACGGCGGCACCCGGCTCATCGACTACCTCGGCCGCTACCGCAGGCTCGCCACGGCACTTGACCTGGATGTCACACCCGAAGGGCGGCTTCGCGGCGTCTCAAGCGCCTCGCGGTTGTTCCTGGGTCCCCTTAGACTCACCTTGCCGGCTTCCCTTGACGCGACAGCCTACGCGGAACAATGGTGGGACGCGGCAGATGGCAAGCATCGGATCCAGGTGAAGGTGCTCCAAAAACACGTCGGCCTGGTCCTTATATACGCAGGTTCCTTCGACTATCGTCTGGCACCCTCGCTGCCCAACGGGGATGGTGCGGCAGCCACACGGACCGCCACCGCCGCCGTCGGGCTCCCGCGTTATGCCGAGCCGGACCGCTGGGAACGGCGGGTGTAGCGCATCGGGAGGAGGCGAAAGCTAACCGAGCGCCAGCTGGTTCAGCCCATCAGCGAGCTGGGTCAGGCGGTTCAGGACCTCTTTGGCGCCCGACGGCGAGTACCCGGCCAGCCCGTCCGACGGCGTCACGCGCACGGCGCCCAGGCTCGACGCCGGCAAGCCAAGCTGGTGCCAAGGCCGCCAGACCGTGGCCACCAGATCGGAGGTGCGCGGCAAGGAAGCCCCCGGATTTTCTGTAGGCAAGGCCCCGGCCCAGACGCGTTTGCCCGCCTCCACCGCCGTGGCAAGGTGCTCCCACTGGCGCGTAGTCAGCGCTTTGAGAGGAAGCGCAACGCCGTCGGCCCCGGAGGCAAATATCTGCTGGATGGGTGCTTCGATTTCAGGAACGGACACTACTGTTTCCGCCACGCCGGCGGCGCACAGCGCGTCGATCACCAGCCGCCAGGCAGCCGTGACCTCCTCGCCCGGGATGGAGCGCAGAGTGCGGTAACCGCTCGCCGTGGGAATGGTGCCGGCCAACACGGAAGCAATGTCCGGTTCGTCGAGCTGGATCACCAGCCCGGCGCCCGGCACTGCAGCGCGGAGCCGGGACACGTGCTCGGCGACACCGGCCGCCAGCGACTCCGCGATGTCCCTGCGGGCGCCGTAATCAAGGAGGGCGCGCTCCCCGTTGTGCAGGTACAAGCCCGCAGCGAGGCTCATGGGGCCGCGGAGCTGGATCTTCAGTTCTTCAGCGGAGGATTCTTCCGAGCCGGCAATGTCGGCAAGGACGTTGATGTCCGTCGCAAGGGCGGACTTCGCACGCCGGAGGTCTTTTCCCGGGCGGTCAACCAGGCGCCAGCCGTGCGGCTGCACATCGATGGCCAAGTCAACTAGAAGGGATGCGGTCCGGCCGAGCGCGTCGGAACCGACGCCACGGTCCGGAAGTTCTGCCAGGAACGGCAAGTGCGGACTGCCCAGCTCGCCCCGGATGACCCGTGTAGCCTCAACGGGATCCGTCCCGGGCCAAGGCCCCAACGCCGTGGCGGTGACCTGGTCCTGCGCGGTTTCGGCAGGCACGTGTTCAGGCCTGCGCGATGGAAGCCTGGTGGCCTTCGGCGATTGCGTCGTGGTGCCGGATGACCTCACTAATGATGAAATTCAGGAATTTCTCGGCGAAGGCAGGGTCGAGGTGCGCTTCTTCGGCGAGCCGGCGGAGCCGCGCAATCTGGGCGGACTCGCGGCCCGGGTCCCCGGCGGGAAGCTTGTGCGTTGCCTTGAGGACGCCCACTTTCTGGGTGGCCTTGAAGCGTTCCGCGAGGAGGAAGACCAGGGTGGCGTCGATGTTGTCGATGCTGGAGCGGATGGAGAGCAACTCGTCCATAACGGCCTGGTCCACGCGGCCAGCGAGGGAGCTGGCGGAGGGATCGAAGGAGTCGGCGTCGGGGAGGGCGTGGTTCTGCTCGGTCATTCCTCCAGTCTAGGGTGTGCCGGCCGGCCCTTGAGGGGCAGAATGGGCATGTCCGCGCCGATGATAAGGAGCACGCATGAAAATCGCAGTTCTTGGCACCGGAATGGTGGGGCACACCCTGGCCGGCAAATTGGTAGCGATGGGCCACGAGGTCATGATGGGTTCCCGGGAGGCCGGCAATCCCAAGGGGACGGCGTGGGCGGCACAGTCGGGTCCCGGAGCAAGCTCCGGTTCCTTCGCGCAGGCCGCCGCCATGGCCGAGATCGTGGTCAACGCAACCCCGGGCACCGTCTCGCTGGCGGCGTTGAGCGAAGCCGGCACAGCAAACCTTGCGGGCAAGGTCCTGGTGGATGTGTCCAACCCGCTGGACTTTTCCGCCGGCTTCCCGCCGTCGCTCTCCGTCTGCAACACCGACAGCATCGCCGAAACCATCCAGCGTGCCTTCCCCAACGCCCGTGTGGTCAAGGCCCTCAACACCTTGACTGCTCCCCTGATGGTCGACCCGCTCAGGCTTGCCGAGGGAGCACATGACGTCTTCGTGGCGGGGAACGACGACGACGCGAAAGCCACCGTCGTCGCGCTCTTGCGGGAGTTCGGCTGGATCCCGGAACACATCCACGACCTGGGCGGGCTCGATGCCGCGCGCGGCCTTGAAATGTGGATGCCGCTATGGCTCCAGATCTTCATGCGCCGGCCGAAGGACAAGCTCTTCAACATCAGCATCGTGTCCGAATAGCCCCGATAGAACGCGCATGCCCGCCCTTCGCGGAGAAGGGCGGGCATGCGCGTCTTACGGATCGCTGCTTGGAGGGCGGGCTAGATGCCCAGCAGCGCGCGGTGCTCTTCCCGGCGTCGGGCCTGTTCGTCAGGATCCGGTACCGGCAGCGAGGCGATGAGCCTCCGGGTGTAGTCGTGCTGGGGATTGCCCATGATCTGGCTGCCGATCCCCTGCTCCACGAGCTCGCCCTTGTACAACACGCCCACCCAATGGGAAAGAATGTCCACCACGGCGAGGTCGTGGCTGATGAACAGGGCGGCGAAGCCGAACTCTTCCTGGATGTCCTTGAACAGTTCCAGGACCTTTGCCTGCACCGAAACGTCGAGGGCCGAGGTGGGCTCATCGGCAATCAGGAGGCGCGGATTGAGCGCGAGCGATCGCGCCAACGAAGCGCGCTGGCGCTGTCCGCCCGAGAGCTCGTGCGGGAAGCGCTCGGCGTACGACGCCGGTAGCTGAACCGACTCGAGCAACTGCGCCACACGCAGGCGTGCTTGGGCAGGACTCGGGCGAGTATGGATCAGCAGCGGTTCCGCAACGCATTCGCCGATGGTCAGGTGCGGGTTAAAGACGCTGCCGGATCCTGGAAGACGAAGCCGATGTCCTTGCGCAACGGCTTGAACGTGTGCTCCTTGAAGCCCAGCATTTCGTAGCCGAGGACCTTGAGGCTGCCGCCGGTTGCCCGGTTGAGGCCCGCAATGGTCCGGCCGATGGTGGACTTGCCCGATCCGGACTCGCCAACCAGGCCGAAGACCTCGTTCTCGGAGAGCGTGAAGCTGACATTGTCCACCGCTTTGAAGCCCGGCTTGCCAAGGCGGCCCGGATACTCGATGGTGAGGTTCTTGGCCTCGACCAGGATCTTTCCGCTTTGGTGCAACCGTTCGGTGGCCCCTTCGGACGCTGAGTTGCGGCCAAGGTGGGGCACGGCGGCCAACAGCTTCTTGGTGTAATCCTGCTTGGGCTCGGCGAACAGTACCTTCGCCGAAGCTTCCTCCACGACGTCGCCCTGGTACATGACCACCACACGGTCGGCCAGGTCAGCCACCACACCCATGTTGTGCGTAATGAGCACAATAGAGGTGCCGTACTTGTCCCGCAGGTCCCGGAGCAGCTGCAGGATCTCGGCCTGGACGGTGACGTCCAGGGCCGTCGTCGGCTCGTCCGCCACAATGAGGCCCGGGTTCAAGGCGAGGGCGGCTGCGATGACCACGCGTTGCTTCTGGCCACCGGAAAGCTGGTGGGGATAATAGTTGACCCGAATTTCGGGATCGGGGATGCCCACCTTCCGCAGCGCTTCGGTAGCCCGTTTCTTGGCTTCCTTGGCCGATATCCGGTGTCCGTCCGAGGCATGGGCCCGGATGCCTTCGGCGATCTGCCAGCCGACGGTGAACACCGGGTTCAAGGCGGTGGAGGGTTCCTGGAAGACCATCGCCACGTCACGGCCGCGGATCTTGCGCAGTTTGGACGCGCTGACGCTGATGACGTTGTTGCCCTTGATCAGCACCGTTCCCGAGCTGATGGCCGTTTCCGGGAGCAGACCGAGAATGGACTTGGCCGTGACAGTCTTGCCGGAGCCTGACTCCCCCACGATCGCCAGGACTTCGCCGGCTTTGACCTCGAGACTGACGTCCTTGACGGCGTAGACGTCGCCGCCGTCCGTCGCAAACGTGACTTTGAGCCGCTCGATGTTCAGGACGGGCTGTCCGGAGGGCAATGGCTGGTCCGAAATGTTGCCGATGTTGGTGGTCATGCCTTACCTGCTTCTGGGCTGCCTGTTTCTGGTTTGGGAGCGGTGGTGGCCTCTGTGTTCGTGCCTGCCTTTGTTCCTGAGGCTTTGCTCCCGGCCCGCTTACGTCCGCGAAGGCGGGGGTCATTGAGGTCGTTGATGCTCTCGCCGACCAAGGTCAAACCGAGCACGGTGAGGACGATGGCGATACCGGGGAAGACGCCGGTCCACCAAATGCCGGAGGATGCATCGGCCATGGCCTTGTTGAGGTCGAAGCCCCATTCAGCGGCGGAAGACGGCTCGATGCCGAAACCCAGGAAGCCGAGGCCTGCAAGAGTCAGGATGGCCTCCGAAGCATTCAGCGTGAACATCAATGGCAGTGTCCGGGTCGCGTTCTTGAAGATGTGGCGGGTGATGATCCGCAGGCTGGACGCACCCAGGACCATGGCCGATTCCACAAACGGCTCAGCCTTGAGCCGGATGGTTTCGGCCCGGATCACGCGGAAATACTGAGGAACGAACACCACAGTGATCGAGAAGGCGCAAGCAAGGATGCCGCCCCAGAAACTCGACTGGCCACGGCTGATGACGATGGACATGACGATCGCCAGAAGCAGGGACGGGAAGGCATAGATGGCGTCCGCGATAACCACGAGGACCCGGTCCAGCCAGCCACCGAAATAGCCGCTGAGGAGACCAAGCGCGACACCGAGGAAGATGGACATCGCCACGGCGACGACGATCACGGTCACCGCGGTCTGAGAACCCCAGAGAACCCGGGACAGGACGTCGTAACCGCCGACGGTGGTGCCGAGGAAGTGCTTGCTGCTGGGAGCTTCCTGCGTGGGGAAAGTACCGGAAGCGTCGCTGAGCTGCGCATACCCGTACGGGGCAATGAACGGTGCCAGGACCGTAGACAGCAGGAAAAGTCCGGTGAGTACCAGCCCGGTGATGAGCATGCCCCGCTGGAGGCCAACGCTCTTGTTCACGTGGGAAATGACTGGGAGTCCGGACAGGAAGGACTTCTTCCGTCCTGAAATTGTCGAAGTGCTCATGTCAGTACCTCACTCGCGGGTCAATCAGCGCGGCGACGACGTCCACGACGAAGTTAGTAAATGCGACGATGACAGCCAGCAGCACCACAATGCCCTGAACCGCTACGAAGTCCCTGGCGTTCAGGTACTGGACCAGCTGATAGCCGAGTCCCTTCCATTCAAAGGTGGTCTCGGTGAGCACGGCTCCACCGAGCATGAGCGCGATCTGCAAGCCCATGACGGTGATGATGGGGATGAGCGCCGGCTTGTAGGCGTGCTTGGTCACCAGCCGGAACTCGCTGACGCCACGTGATCGGCCGGCCTCGACGTAGTCCTTGCCCAGGGTGCCGATGACGTTGGTGCGGACCAGGCGCAGGAAGACGCCGGCGGTGAGGAGGCCCAGGGCAATAGCGGGCAAAATAGCGTGCGAGATGATGTCACCCAGGGCAGTGAAGTCGCCGCTACGCAGGGCGTCGAGCCAGTAGATGCCGCTCGGGGAGGCCAATTGGCCCATGGTCAGCTCGGTGCGGGTGGAGACCCGGCCGGCCACCGGGAGCCAGCCGAGCCAGACGGAAAACGTCAGCTTGAGCAGGAGGCCCGAGAAGAAGACCGGCGTGGCGTAGCAAAGGATCGCGAAGCACCGGAGGAAAGCATCTGCGGACTTGTCGCGGCGCTGTGCGGCAATCAGTCCAAGCGGGATGCCGACGGCGAGGGCCACGATCAGTGCGTTGATTGACAGCTCAAGGGTGGCTGCGCCGAAAGTCGACAGCATCTCGACGACGGGGCGCCGGTCGGTAATGGTGGTACCGAAGTTGCCGGTGACCAGCTGGCCGAGGTATTCGAAGTACTGGACGATAATCGGCCGGTCGTAGCCGGCGTCGTGAATTCGCTGAGCGAGGACGTCCGGAGGAAGCCGCCCACCTTGGGCGGCGGTGATGGGGTCTCCGATGACCCGCATGAGGAAGAAGACCAGAGTCACGAGGATAAAGATCGTGGGGATGATCAGGAAAAACCTGACCACGATGTACCTGCCCAGACCCCCGCCCGCTGATTTGCTCTTGGGAGCGACCGCGTCCGGTTCGACGTCGGGCACCTCTATAAGTGTTGTCATTGCTACCTAAAGTTCATTGCCCGCGGATCGCGCGGGGTTTTGCTCAAAATGTGAGGCAATCAGCAATAAGGGGAGGCAAAGCACCTGTTGGCACCCGCCTCCCCCTACCGGCTGCTTACTTTGAAACAGTTCCCAGTCGGAACTTGAAGGAAGCGTCAAGCGTCTTGTCGACGCCGTTCACGCCCTTCGCCGAGATGGCAGCCTGGGACACCCTGGAGCAGCGGCAAAGTGGAAATGTCCTTCGCCAATGCGTTCTGGGTGTCCTTGATAGCCGACTCGCGGGCCGTCTTGTCCGTGGTGGTCAGCTGCTTGTTGATCAGATCCGTCACTGCCGGGTTGTTGTAGTGGTTCTTCAGGAAGCCGCCGTTCGGGAAGAACGGTGAGAGGTAGTTGTCGGCGTCGCTGAAGTCCGGGAACCAGCCAAACTGGAACAGCGGGTATTCATCGGCACGGCTGGCCTTGCTGTAGGTCACCCATTCGGTGGACTGCAGGTTGACCTTGAAGAGGCCCGACTTCTCCAGCTGGTCCTTGATCATGGCGTACTCGTCGCCCGAGGACTTGCCGTAGTGGTCCGGGTTGTACTGGAGGTTCAAGGTCACAACGTCCTTGACTCCGGCGTCGGTGAGAACCTTCTTGGCCTTGTCGAGGCTCGGCTTGCCGCTGCCGTCGCCGTATGCGTCCTTGAACGACTCGTTCGCGCCGAGGAATCCGCTGGGGACGTTCGAGTACAACGGCAGGTAAGTGCCCTTGTAGACCTGGTCTGCGATTGCCCTGGCGGTCAACGAGGTTGGCGATGGCCTGGCGCACTGCCAATGCCTTGGTCGGGTCCGCGCCGGCCGCCTTGGCGCCGAACGGCATGGTGTCGAAGTTGAACGTGATGTAGCGGATTTCGCCGCCCGGGCCAACGTTTACCTTGACCTTCGAGTCCTTCTTGAGGTCGTCGACGTCTGTGGCGCTGAGGCTACGGTTGGCAACGTCGATGTTGCCCTGCTGGATGTCCAGCTTCATGTTGGTCGGCTCGGCGTAGTACTTGATGGTCGCTGCATCATTGGCCGGCTTGCCCAGTACACCCTTGTAGTCCGGGTAGGCCTTGAGGCTGATGAGCTCGTTCTTTTTGTAGCTGTCGATCGTGTACTGACCGTAGAAAGCCTTGGCCTTGATGATGTCATCATCGGAAAGGAGCTTGTCCGCCGGGAAGACCTGGTGGTCGACAATCGGCGCGGCCGGGCTGCTGAGGATCTGCGCAAACGTCTGGTCGTTGGCGAGCTTCAGCTTGAAAACCGCGGTGTTCGCATCAGGGGTGCTGACGCTGTCCAGGTTTGCGAGCAAGCTGGCCGGACCGGCGGGGTCGTTGATCTTGAGCTGGCGGTCAAAGGAAAACTTGACGTCCGTGGAGTCCAGCGTGTGGCCATTGGCCCACTTCAGTCCGGCCTTCAGCTTCACGGTGAACTCGGTGGGGGACGTGAACGACGCCGACTCCGCCAAGTCCGGAACAGGCTCCGCGCTTCCCGGCTTCGAGTTGAGGAGGAAGGAATAGACCTGATTCATCACCATGAAGGAACCGTTGTCGTACGAACCCGCGGGATCGAGCGCGGTCACTTTGTCGGTCGTGCCGTAAGCGATCGGGGCGCTGGCAGCTGAAGAAGCAGAACCGCCACCGCCGGACGGGCCCGTGCAGGCCGTCAAAGCGAATACGGAGATGCCCGCGAACGCGATAGCGCTTCGCAAGGCTTTTTTGTTCAATGCCATCAGTGAACTTTCTGTTCGATGGATACGGCGAACCGCCGTCGGTAATTTCCTAGGAGCACATCTCCTGACTCCACGATTCAATCAGAAGCTTTTCTGGTGAAACGTTTGATTTTGTGAGTTGAGACACAAAATTTACTTTTCTTTGGCCGCAAAGTCAGCTACGCGAGTAGCGGAAAGGGTGCGCCGGGCACGCCAAAGGAACCTTCAGAGTCCTGAGGGCCCGTCTAGAGTGCCGCTGTTGGTTGTGCCTGCCTAGAGCGCTTCGCGCTGGAGCGAACGGGCGGCGTCGATGGTTGCCTGGCCCAACACGCGCGTGCCCTGGTAGAGCACGATGGTCTGCCCCGGGGCCACTCCGCGGAGGGGATCAATGAGCGTCACTACGAGGCCTTCGCGCTCGACTCCGGATTCATCATTGTGCCGCTGTACAGATGCCTTGGCAGGAACGGGGTCGCCGTGTGCACGCACCTGGGCGTAGCAGTCGAACTCGGCGCCGGAAGCAACTTCGGCGATGGGCAACCCGGCCCAAGACACTTTGATTCCGCGGATTTCGTCGATGGCGAGCATGGCTTCCGGTCCTACCACCACTTTGTTTTCCTTGGGCCGGATTTCCAGCACGAAGCGCGGCTTGCCGTCAGCGGCCGGGGTACCCAGCTTGAGCCCGCGGCGCTGGCCGACGGTGAACGCATTGGCGCCCGGGTGCTCCCCCACCTTGACGCCGGTCTCGTCCACAATTTCACCCGTGGTCATTTCGATCTTCTCGGCAAGCCAACCAGCCGTATCGCCGTCGGGGATGAAGCAGATGTCGTGGCTGTCCGGCTTGTTTGCCACGGACAGTCCGCGCCGCTCGGCCTCTGCCCGGACCTCTGCCTTGGAGGGAGTCTCAGCCAGCGGGAACATGGAATGCTTGAGCTGCTCGTGGGTCAGGACGCCTAGTACATAGCTCTGGTCCTTGGCCCAATCGGCCGCACGGTGGAGCTCGGGATTGCCCTCGGCATCCTGGATGACCTTGGCGTAGTGTCCCGTGCAGACGGCGTCAAAGCCGAGCGCAATGGCCTTCTCCAACAGGGCAGCAAATTTGATCCGCTCGTTGCAGCGCATGCACGGGTTGGGGGTGCGGCCTGCGGCGTATTCATCAATGAAGTCCTGGACGACGTCTTCTTTGAAGCGTTCCGAAAAGTCCCATACGTAGTAGGGAATCCCGAGCACGTCGCACGCACGCCAGGCGTCACGCGAGTCTTCGATCGTGCAGCACCCGCGGCTGCCCGTACGCAAAGTTCCTGGCATCCGGGACAGCGCCAAGTGGACGCCGACGACGTCGTGCCCCGCCTCGACGGCGCGGGCGGCTGCAACGGCGGAGTCGACTCCGCCGCTCATGGCTGCAAGAACTCGCATGCTGGCTTTCTGTTGTTGGGGAGAAGAAGCGCGGCTGAAGACAGCAAGCGCCCAACTATTCTAGCGCCCACGGGAATCCGCGCCAAAAAGGCCTTGACCGCCACCTCCGGCGATTCTAAAGTCAAAACTATCAGTTTTAGATGGACGGTGTGGGCCGTCCGCGCTCACGTGAACCTCCACGCCCTCGCGAATCGAGTCACCATGGACACTGAACACATCGTCATCGTGGGCGGCGGGCTGGCTGGCGCCACCGCCGCCAAAACTTTGCGGGCCGAAGGGTTCCAGGGCAAGGTCACCGTGGTTTGCGCCGAGGACGAGCAGCCTTATCTGCGCCCACCGCTTTCTAAGGAGTTTCTCCTGGGCAAAGCCGGCGAGGACACCGTCCCGGTGCTCCCGGACGGCTGGTACCGGGAGAACGACGTCGGGCTCCTCCTTGGTGAGGCTGCCGTAGCGGCCAATCCCGCGGCCCACGCGGTACTGCTGCGTTCAGGCACCGAGCTTCAGTTCAGCAAGCTGCTGATCGCCACAGGCGCCCAGCCCCGGCGGATTCCGCTACCTGGTTCCGATCTGGCCGGTGTCATGACGTTCCGTACCTTCAATGATTCGCGCAGGCTCAAGGAAGAACTGGCAGCCGGCGGCAAGAAGGTGGTGATGGTCGGCTCGGGATGGATCGGCATGGAGCTCGCCGCGGCCGCCAGCAGCTACGGCAACACGGTAACCCTTCTGGGCTTGGAGGACGTGCCGCTCAGCACGGCCATCGGACCTGAATTGGGCGGTTTCTTCCGCAGCTTGCACGAAAAGCATGGCGTGCAGTTCAGGCTTCCCGCGAGCGCAGCGGAAATCACCGGAGTGGGCAAGGCTGAAGCGGTCGTCACGAACTCCGGCGAGGTCCTCCCCGCCGACCTCGTGGTGACGGCTGTGGGCGTGGTTCCGGACACGGCTTTGGCCGAAGCCGCCGGGCTGGATATCCGGAACGGGATCGTGGTGGATTCTTCGCTCCGGACCAGCAGCCCGGACGTGTTCGCCGCAGGAGACGTGGCCAATGCCCTCCACCCGTTCACGGGCGAGCACCACCGCAGCGAGCACTGGTCCAATGCGCTCAACGGCGGGAAGGTGGCTGCGAAAGCAATGCTCGGACAGGACGTAATGCTGGACATAGTCCCGTATTTCTACACGGACCAATTCGACGTTTCCATGGAGTACTCGGGGTACCCCACCCTCGCGGCGGGCGCCGTACCCGTCATCCGCGGCTCATTGGAAGAGAACAGCTTCATCGCCTTCTGGCTCCGGGACGGGGCCGTGGTGGCGGGCATGAACGTGAACCAACAGCGGGTGCAAAAGCCCATCAAGGCACTGATCTCCGGGCGCGTTCAAGTAGACGTAGGCCGCCTCACGGATCCAGCAGTTCCCCTGGATCAGTTATTGCCGGTGCCGTAGCCCCGGGCCACCGTAGCCGCTGTCTGGATGCTGGACTCATGGCCGGCCATCCCGGCCACCTTAGCCCGGGCATGGGCATCCGGAAGAGCATTGAGCAACGCGTCCACGTCGGCGTCGTTCGAAGAATGGCCCAGGCTGAATCGCTGCGTCCCGCGGGCGGTGTCCTCATCCAGCCCCATGGCGAGCAACACATGCGACGGCCTGGGGACTCCGGCAGTGCACGCCGATCCCGTGGAGGATTCGATGCCCGCGAGGTCCAGGAGAAACAGGAGGGAATCGCCTTCGCAACCCGGGAAAGTGAAGTGTGCGTTGCCAGGGCAGCCGCGCGTCGCCGGGCGCTCCGCGAAGCACCGCCTCAGGAACGGCAATGGTGACCCCGTCAATGATCCGGTCCCGCAAGGCACTGATACGCACCCGCTCTGCCGCCAGGTTCTGCGCGGCCGACTCCGCCGCGGCGGCGAAGGCCGCGATCGACGCCGTATCCAGGGTTCCCGAGCGGACGTCGCGTTCCTGCCCTCCACCATGCTGGACAGGCGTGACCTTCGTAGACCGCCCGAGGAAGAGTGCGCCTACTCCCACGGGTCCGCCGATTTTGTGGCTCGAGACCGACATCGCGGCGAGCCCTGACTCCCGGAAGCCAAGGGGAATCGAGCCGAACGCCTGGACGGCGTCCGAGTGCACAGGAATTCCGTGGGCCGCGGCGAGTTCCACGATTTCCCGGACGGGCTGGATGCTTCCTACCTCGTTGTTTGCCCACATCACGGTGACCAAGGCCACCGAGCCCGGATCACGGCTGATCTCTTCCCGCACGGCTTCAAGCTGGACCACGCCTTGGGAATCGACGGGGAGCCAGACTGCTTCAGCCCCTTCGTGCCGCTCCAGCCATTCCACCGTGTCCTGCACGGCATGGTGCTCGACGGCGGAGCAAAGGATTCGCTTGCGGCGGCCGTCTTCGTCGCGGCGGGCCCAGAAAAGGCCTTTGACGGCGAGGTTGTCGGCCTCAGTGCCGCCGGAGGTAAAGATGAGCTCTGAAGGATGCGCCCCGGCCGCGGCGGCGATCGCCTCCCGCGCCTCTTCCACGGAACGCCGGGCGCGGCGTCCCGAAGCGTGCAGCGATGAGGGATTCCCCGTCCGGGCCAGCTCGCGGGTCATCGCAGTGAGGGCAACGGCGGCGATGGGCGTCGTGGCGGCATGGTCCAGGTAAACAGGCACTACCCAAGTCTATCGACGGAGCGGGATTCAGGCTTCCCAGGCAGGAGGCAGGAGGCCGGAGATCTATCGCCGCCTCAATCCGCCGGACGGATCCTCGCGCAGCAATGGCCTTCGCGGTTGTCATCGGCAATCCGGTCTTCGGGCAGTCCGCAGGCGGCTGCCGCTCCGCTCAGGAAGGCTCCGTTCATGGCGCAGACAACGTCGGTGTGACCTTCTGCGAGGCGGTGGAACGGGCAGTTAACCAAGGAGTACCCGCCGTCGTCATCGGCTTCCGGCCGGTAACCATAGTTCGCCAGGACTTCCTCGAAGCGTGGCTCCGCGTTCCCGGCCTCACGGCCCCGGGCATAGGCAGTTTCGAGAAGTGCTTCACGGGGGGATCCCCCTCCGCCATCAAGTTCTGTATAGCGGAGGCCATCACTTCCCCGGCGAGGTCATAGTGACGTTCCGGAACCGAAGCGCCGATCTCGTCCATGACAGGAGCGTAAAGTTTCGCGGGCCGCCCGGAACCCGGTCCTACCTTGCCACCGAGCTTGCGGAATTCAACGTTGAGGAGCCCGTCCCGGACCAGCCTGTCCAGGTGGAACGAGGCGGTGCTGCGGGGAAGCCCAAGGGCCCTCGCCGCGTCGTCGCGGCTCACCGCAAGGCGAGCTCCGCGGACGTGTTCGTACAAGCGGCGGCGGTTGCCGTCGTCGAGCGACGCCAGCGCGGAAAGTCGACGCAGCCAGGGAAGTCCGGTCATGCACCCAGCTTACTTCTAAAATCAACACTCGTTGCTTTTTTAGAATGACTGATTGCTTGTCTGCCGCGGCCCGGCGCTAGTTAGTCACGCCAACACACGGAGGGCACCTGGAACCGTGAACAGATCGCGTCGAGCACGCGCCCACCGTCGGCGAGCGCCGAAATCACGCGGGCGCAGGATCCCGCAACATCCTGCAAGGGCAGTCCAAGCATCCGCGCGGCGTCGTTTCCGGTGCCTACGGGCACTATTCCGAGGGGCAGCCCGGTCCCGGCAAGCAAGTTGACACCTAGATTGACCATGCCATCGCCGCCCACCACCACCAGAGCGTCGACGCCTGGGCGAAGTGCTTCGTCCACAGCCTCCCGCAATGCATCCATGCTGTCGCGTCGAAGGACGACGACGTCGGTGCCGGCGGCGCGGAGGCACCGGGCGGCACTGGCTCGCGTGGGATTCCGGGAACTAAAGACCGGACCGCCGTCGTTCTCATGGATGGCTGGCTAGACTTGCCAGGATCGCCGCTTTCATACCGGAACGGCGGGACTCTTCAGAATCCCAGAGAAAGGCCCATGGTTGGCTGAGGGCAGCAGTTCCCACTATCAGATCCTCCGGGTTCCCGTCACTGCGACGGACAAGGAGATCAAAGTGGCCTACCGCAAAGCTGCCAGGAGCGCCCATCCGGACCATGGCGGGGATCCGGAAGTCTTCCGCCAGGTCACGCTCGCGTACGAAACACTGATTGATCCCAAGCGGCGCGCGGATTACGACCGCCGCTATGGCAGCGGTGCTTCCGGAAGGGTTGGCCCGCAGCCGGCGCAGAGGCCGGACTACGGCGGAGCGGGAGCGCCCGGGCCGGAAAGCCATACCGCCACCGGAGTCCACCGGCCGAACGTCCCCCGCAATACCGCCGGCGACGCCCCGGTCTATGTTCCGCCCTTTGACGATCCCCACGAGGTGCCCCTCCTCTCCAAGGGCGATGCCGCGCTGCAGATCCACGGAATTCCGCGCAAGCGTGGAATCTTCGGCGCCGAGGCGCGCATCCAGCGGGAAATGCGGACAGTTCAGCTCATCAGCCGCCAAATCCTGCCTGCCGTTCCCGCAGCACGGCTCATCAACGGGCTCCTCTCCCCCTCGGACAACAGCCACATCGATCATGCCCTGCTGTCCGGTTATCGTCTGGCGTTGATCGGTTCCATGCTGCTGCCCAAGGGTGCGTATGCCTGGGATGGAGCATCGCTCCGGCACGGCGGCCGTTCGGTGCCGCCGCCGCAACTCGAACTGATCGTGCGCCATATGCAGGAAATCTTCCCGGAGCTGAACGTGACGGGGTGGGTGGTAGTGCACAGCCCGGACGGCAACCCGCACGAGCCGGTCATCGACAACTACCGGCGAACCGAAGGAGACTTTGGTTCGGTACAGATTGTCAATGCTTCGGGCCTGGCCCGCGGCCTCAAGCAGTTCCTGAGCTCCGGGCCTGTGCCGAACACGGTGGTCGTCCCTGTCCTGGCCCGGCTGCTCCGCGGCATGCACTGAGCCCTTCGCATGCACCGAATCCGTGGCATGTGCTGAGCCGGCGGCCTCGATTTGCCCCGCCGGAGGAAGCCGGCACCGCCGCTGGATAGGATGGGTACGTGTTCCGCATTCTCTTCCACACCCCTGAAATCCCGGGCAACACGGGAAACGCCATCCGGCTTGCCGCCATCACCGGCGCGGAACTCCACTTGGTGGAACCGCTCGGCTTTGACTTCTCCGACGCAAAACTGCGCCGGGCAGGACTCGATTACCACGATCTTGCCGTTGTCACGGTGCATAAGGATATCGAGGCTGCCTGGGTGGCATTACAGCCCGAGCGCGTCTTTGCCTTCACGTCCGACGGCGAATCCTCCTATACGGATATTGCGTACCAGGAAGGGGACGTACTGATGTTCGGTCCAGAATCAGTTGGACTCCCGGACTGGCTGAAGCAGGATCCGCACGTCACGGCCCGGGTTCGTTTGCCCATGCTGCCGTCCCTCCGCTCGCTGAACCTGGCCAATGCGGCCTCCATCGCGGTGTATGAAGCCTGGCGGCAGCACGGCTTTGCGGGAGCACGGGTCTAGCCGGCTGTCCCCGTGACGGCTGTCCCGACAGCTGGCGCCGGCGGCCCCGTGAACAATTTGCAACAAACGCCTGCGGGCTTCCCATCCACACCGCCCACTGCACCGAATAACCTATACAGGCACCAAAAGGCCTGTGGGACGACGGGCCGTAGAAGGGGCGCACGTGACTACTCTCAAGACTCTGAGTGCCCCTGGTACTACTCAGGGTCCCCAGCAACCTATGCTGGACGGTAATGGATACACCGAATGCGAGAGGCCCCGAGGCACCTGGCCTCCTTGCCGGCTCCAATGCGCAGCTTGCGGATTTGCTGGCTTTGATGGCCGACGGCGATCAGGCCGCCTTCAGCGAGTTCTACCGACTCACCGCACGGAGGGTCTTCGGCATGGCCAAGCGCGTCCTGGTGGACGCCGGCCTGAGCGAAGACACCACGCAGGAAGTATTCATCCAGGTCTGGCAGAACGCGGCAAAATTCGATCCTGCTGCGGGTAGCCCGCTCGCATGGCTGATGACCATCACTCATAGGCGTGCGATCGACCGCGTCCGTTCGGCCCAGTCCGCCACGGACCGCGAAGCAAAGTATGGTGCCGCGAGCCAAAACCTGGACCACGATTCCGTGGAAGAGGAAGCAAGTGGCCGGCTTGAGGCCGAAGCTGTCACGCATTGCCTCGGCACCCTCACTCAAACGCAATTGGAATCCGTGCGGCTCGCCTACTACGGGGGGCTCACCTACCGGGAAGTCGCCGAAAAGCTCGGTGCCGCGATTCCAACCATCAAGTCCCGCATCCGCGACGGACTGCTGCGGCTCAAGACCTGCCTGGGGGTGATCTGACATGACCGGGCACGACGACAAAAACCAGAACTTCGGGAAGGAAGGATACCCCCGCAGGATGTTCGCCACCGATATTGCCACTGATCTTGCCGAAGGCCGGGTCTTGGAACTTGCCGAGATCTACGCTTTGGACGCGCTCACCGATGCCGAGCGCGCAGAAATCGATCACTACATTGCCACCGCCCCCGAACGTGCTGCGTTTTTTGACAGGGTCAGGCAGTCGCGGGAGATACTAGCGACCAGCTTCACGGCCGAGGCCGAACCCCCGGCCGGGCTGCTGCAGGATATTCTGCGTCAGCTTCCCCCACAGCCAAACACAGCATCTGCGCCGTCGTCGGTGATTGAAACCGCAGGTGACAGCACCGTGGACGCAACCTCCGGCGTCGTGGACTTCGCGGCGGCTCGCAAGAAGCGCGATCGTCGGCGCTTCGGCGGCGTCCGTGGTTGGGTCGCGGCGGCTGCTGCTGCAGCAGTGATTGCCTTGGGCGGTGTAGGCGTGGGTGTCTACGTGGCCGGGCAGAACGATCCCGTCAGCCAGGTCCTGCAGGCAGGCGATGTCCGGCAAGCTACCGTCAACGTGAACGGCGGCGGCACCGCAACCGTGTCCATTTCCAGCTCGAGGAATGCCATGGTGGTCCGTATGAACGGAGTTCCCGCGCCTCCCGCCGGCAAGGTCTACCAGATGTGGCTGATCCCCAAGGATGGTTCCGATCCTGTATCCCAGGGACTCATGGATGCCGAGGCGTTGAGCCATCCGGCAGTTGTCTCGGGTATTTCCGCAGCCGCGGCGATTGGTATCACCGTGGAACCTTTGGGCGGCTCCAAGAAACCCACCCTTCCTACGGTTGCCGCTGCGCCCCTTGTCTAAGGGAACGGCACTTTCAATAAGGCTTGACCTTGACGTAGCGTCAACTTCTACGCTGGATACATGAAGCAGGACAAACCCAATACCTGGACCATTTCCGAAGTGGCGAAAGCCAGCAAGGTTTCCTCGCGAACGTTGCGGCACTATGACCAACTCGGACTGTTGGAGCCCGCCCACACGGGACACAACGGCTACAGGTATTACGGCCAGCCCGAACTGCTGCGCCTGCAGCGGATCCTCCTGCTTCGTGAACTTGGCCTGGGGCTCGAGACCATCGGCGAAGTTCTGGATGGCCAGGCAGATCCCGCAGAGGCACTTGCCGTGCACAGGAACTGGTTGCTGGCCGAGCGTGACCGCCTGGACCGGATGTCCCGGACGGTCGACGCGACTATCGCAGCACTACGTCAAGGAGAAATCATGACCGCGGAGAATATCTTTAAGGATTTCGACAGCAATCCGTACGAAGCCGAGGCGCGTGAGCGCTGGGGCGATCGAGCCGTCGAGCAGAGCAAGGCCCGCCACTCGGCCATGACACCGGCCCAAAAGCAGGCGTTCATGGAAGAGTACGCTGCCCTGAATCAAGATCTGGCCCAGTGCTTCGACGCGGACCTTCCAACGGATCACCCCGCCGTCCAGGCCGCCGTCGAACGCCATTACAAGTGGATCTGTGCCAGTTGGACACCGAATGCGGAGTCCTATGTGGGTTTGGGGCGGATGTACGTGGACGATCCCCGGTTCACCGCGAATTACGACAAGGTGCGGGCCGGTTTGGCGCCGTATCTGCTGGAAGGCATCAAGGTCTACGCAGCGGAAAAGCTCAGCTAGGGCACTGCTACTGAAAACGCAGCTGAAAACCCGACGGCGGCCCGCCTCCCCCTGAAAACAGTGGGGAGACGGGCCGCCGTCGTCGAAGCAGCCAGGTAGCCCGGCTAAATAACCAGCGAGAGCAGCATGATGAACGCGAAGCCGACCACGGAAATGAGCGTCTCCATCACCGACCACGTCTTGAATGTCTGTCCCACCGTCAACCCGAAGAGCTCCTTCACGAGCCAGAATCCGGCGTCGTTGACGTGCGAAAGGAAGAGCGAACCGGCGCCGATTGCCAAGGCCAGGAGTGCCGCGTGCGTCGGGCTCAGGGAGCTGCGCAGGGGTGCCACGATGCCGGCAGCCGTCACGGTGGCAACCGTCGCCGAGCCTGTCGCCAGGCGAAGCCCCACAGCCACAAGGAAGCCCAGGACCAGCACGGACATGTTGGCGCCTTCGGCCCATTTCTTGACGGCGTCACCGACGCCGGCCCCGATCAGCGTCTGCTTGAAGCCACCGCCGGCGCCGACGATCAGGAGGATCGCGGCAATCGGTCCGAGGCTGGCGCTCAACTTCGACGTGATCTTGCTTCCGGAGAAGCCGACGGCGTAACCGAAAGTCACCATGGCCGCGAGCACGGCCAGGGTCATGGCCACGAGGGGCTGCCCTACGAAGTCCAGGACCGTGCGGATCATCGGCGCAGTCTTGGGGTCCGCCCAGACAATGTCTGCTACGGCCTTCAGGAGCATGAGCACCACCGGGAAGATGATGGTCAGCAACGTGACGATGAAGGTCGGCTGACGCTTGACTTCACTGAGATCCACCGCGTGCTTGGTGTCGATACCGCCGGCCACCGCAGGAGCATCCACGGGAACCCAACGCGCAGCCAGGCGGGAGAACAGCGGACCACAAATGATTACTGTCGGGACGGCTACCAGGAGACCCAGTGCCAGGGTGGTGCCGAGTTCAGCCTTCACAGCGCTGATCGCGATGAGTGGCCCCGGGTGCGGAGGCACCAGGCCGTGGAGCACGGAGAGGCCCGCGAGCGCAGGGATGGCGATACGCATGAGCTTCATCTGTGAGCGCTGGGTGGCCAGGACGATCACGGGCAGGAGAAGGACCAAGCCAATCTCGAAGAACATCGGCAGGCCGATGATGACCGCCACCAGTGTGATCATCCAGACCACTTTGTTGCCGCTGGCCTTCGCCAGCAAGGTGTCCACCACCCGGTTCGCTCCGCCGGAGTCGGCCAGGAGCTTACCCAGCATGGCTCCGAGGGCAATCAGGATGCCTACTTCTTTAAGGACGCCGCCTACGCCGTCCTCGAAGTTGCTGATGACCTTTGCCAGTTCCACTCCGGATGCCAGGCCGACGAACGCCGAGCCGAGCACCAGGGACAGGAAGGGATGGACTTTGAATTTGGCGATCAACAGGACAATCAGCGCGATGCCGATTGCTGCGACCACAAGGAGTTGGGTATCGTGCCCAGTCCAGTTCACGCTGCGCCACCTATCGTTGGGGAGGGCTGGGTCTCAAGGCCGAGCCGCTCAATAATTTCGTCTGCCTCTTCTGCCGGGGAGGCAGAGACGCAGAGGGAGATGTAGTTCTCATCCTGCGTTGGCTCTTCCAACGCATCGAACTGGGATTCGAGCAACGAGGGAGGCATGAAATGACCATGACGCGAAGCCAACCGGTCGGAAATCTTGTCCTTGCTTCCTTGGAGGAAAACGAACACGACACCCTCGCCGCGCAGGACGTCCCGGTAGCGCTTCTTCAAAGCCGAACACGTGATGATGCCGGGCTTGCCGGCAGCGGTACGCTCCTTGATCCAGTCGGCAATGATGTCCAGCCAGGGCCAGCGGTCCTCATCGGTGAGCGCCTGCCCTGACTGCATCTTTGCCACATTCGCTTCGGGGTGGAGGTCGTCGCCTTCGGCGAGGTCCCAACCCAGCCTGCCGGACAGAACCCCGCCCACTGTCGATTTGCCGGAGCCGGACACGCCCATGATCACCAGCACCGGTTGTTGTGCAGTCTTCGCCATCAAAGTCTGCCTTCCTCAATTAAATATGATTTAAACGAGGCAAGCATATGACACAGATAACACAACTGCAATTTCAGAATCCGGCGATGGTTTGGGACCCGTTGACTTCCACAACATGGAACGCCTCGGCACTGCGCCCGTCGGGCAAGCCAGCGCGGGAGGCATTGTGCCGGAGCATGGCCCGGACACCCCGTTCCATACCTTCCAGGTCGGGGTGCTGGCTCGCGTGGATACGGATGGCGGCCAGTTTCGCGTCGATGTGGTCGGTGACGTCCACGAAATAATTCTCACGGGTTTCGGGGCCGGCGAAGAGCCATAGCCACGGCAGCCTGAAGGCCTCGAGGCCGGCTTCGGCCAGTTCCGGGTAGGCGAAGGGATTCTCAAGTGCGGGGTACACCGCCCGCGTCACGATCTCCCCCACTGCAAGGTGGTCCGGATGGCTCTTCTGGATCCTCTCCCAATTGCGTTCCGGGTGCATGGCAAGAACGATGTCCGGCCGGATTTCGCGGATGAGTTTCACCACTTGCTTGATGACCTCATGCGTCGGTTCCAGGTATCCATCGCGCTCATGGAGGTAGTGCACCTCCGTCACACCGACGAGTGCCGCGGCCTGTCTCTGTTCCTCGGCGCGCATGGCGATAATCTCTTCGCGGTGGGCAGGATCGAATCCTCCGGCATCGCCGTCGGTCACGACGCAGTAGCTGACCTCGACGCCGGCAGCTGTCCAGGCCGCGATGGTGCCTGCCGCGCCGAAGTCGACGTCGTCCGGGTGGGCGGTAAAACAAAGCACCCGCTCAACGCGCCCCGTGGAAGCGTTGAACGGGCTCTTTGCTGACGTGGTGTCAGGAGACAACGGGATCAGCCTTTCCGCTTTTTGATCTCTTCGGTGGCCTGCGGAACAACCTTGAAGAGGTCACCGATGATGCCAAAGTCCGCGATTTCGAAGATCGGCGATTCAGCATCCTTGTTGATCGCGACGATGACCTTCGAGGTCTGCATGCCGGCCTTCTGCTGGATGGCACCCGAAATACCCGCCGAAATGTACAGCTGGGGGGAAACGGTCTTCCCTGTCTGGCCTACCTGGTAGTCGTGGCCGATCCAGCCCGCATCCGTTGCGGCACGGGAAGCGCCGAGCGCCCCGCCCAGCGCGTCGGCCAGGTCTTCCAACGGGCCGAAGTCGCCGTCGACCCCGCGTCCACCTGCAACCACGATCCGGGCTTCGGTGAGCTCGGGACGAGCACTGGCCGGCTTGTCGGCACGCCCGGTGATCCGTGCGGCGTTCGCAGTGGCATCGGCCGGGATCTCAACGGTCACGGTTTCCGGTGCTCCTTGCGCGGCCGCGGCTTCAACGTCAACACTGTTCGGCTTGACCGTCAGCACTGCGACGGCGGTGCGTGCCTTTGCCGTGGTGGTGTACGAGCCGGCCAGGACCGACTTGTGCGCGGTGCCATCGGCGTCGACGCCCACAACGTCTGTGATGACGCCGGCGTTGAGCTTCACGCCCAGGCGGGCCGCGATTTCTTTGCCGTCAGCCGTGTTCTCCAACAAGACAGTTTCGGCGCCGGACGCAGCAACTGCCGCAGCGAGATACGCAGCTTTCGGGGCGACGAGGTACTGGTCGAGGTCCGTCGCTGACGGCCGGTAGAGGGCAGAGGCGCCGTGCGCCGCCAGGGCGGCCGCGACGTCGTCGTTCAGCTCGCCGTTGAAGGCGACCACCGCTTCCCCGAGGGAACGTGCGATCGTCAGGAGTTCCAGGCTGCTCTTCTTGAGGGCCGCGCCCGGGTTGTCAATGAATACAAGTGCTTTTGCCATGTGTCGGAATCCTCTTAGAGCAGCTTCTGGGCGGCCAGGAACTCAACCAGCTTGATGCCGGCGTCGCCTTCGTCAGTGATGATGGTGCCGGCAGTGCGCGGCGGCCGCGCGTCTGCGGTCTCGACGGCGGTCAGTGAACCCGCGGCGCCGAGCCTGGGCTGCATCGACACCGATATCGGCCAAAGTGAGTGCCGTGATTTTCTTCTTCTTCGCGGCAAGGATGCCCTTGAAGTTGGGGTATCGCGGCTCGTTGATCTGGTCCGTCACGGAGACCAAGGCCGGCAATGTTGCCTCGACGGTATCCGAGTGGGCGTCACCGTCGCGGCGCGCGACGACGCGATCGCCATCGACGTCGAGCGAGGAAGCAAAGGTGACTTGCGGCAGCCCGAGCCGCTCGGCAAGCTGGGCGGGAACCAAGGAGGTTTCACCGTCGGTGGAGGCCATGCCCGTCAGGACAAGGTCCACGGGCGCATCAGCGCCGAGGTACCGGATCGCCGCGGCGAGGGCCAGCGAGGTGGCCGAGGCATCGGAACCGGCCAAGGCGTCGTCGCTCAGATGGGCTCCCGAGGAGGCACCGATCTGCAAGGACTTCTTGACAGCGTTCACGGCGCCGGCGGGACCCATGCTCAAAGCGATGACCTCGTTGCCGGCCTTCGCGCCTCCGCGGTCCTCGCTAAGCTGCAGCGCGGCTTCGAGCGCATACTCGTCGAGCTCCGAGAGGATGCTCTCGTCGCGGTCCGTTGTGTTTCCGGGGCCTGTGAGGTGTCGGTCGAACTGCGCGTCCGGGACGTGCTTGACCAGAACAACAATCTTCAATGTATCTCCCACTGTGTTCGAGGCAGCCTTCCATATTCGGGGATGGCCAGCAGTTGGGGCATGGCCCGGAGTGCCCAGCGAATGGGCTCATCCTAGCTAAGCATATTGCGGGACAAGTCGGGCAACGGCGAGTACCCGCGTTAACTCCCGTTTCGTGGATCCCGTTGCGCGGGGCGCCCGCTCGCCACGGTAAAACGCGCGACGGCGGGCGGCACCGGTGTGATGCCGCCCGCCGCTCTGTTGCACAGCGTGAATCTTCAGTTATGGCGTTGCCGTTATGGTGCTGCTGTTACGGTGCGGGTGGTTACGGTGCGGGCTGTTACGGAGCGGCGTCCAGGGTCACGCTGAGCTCCTGAGCCTGTCCGCCACGCTGGACGGTGACCTTGACCGTCGCACCTGCGGGCTGCTCACGAACATCCGCGGTCAGCTGCTCAGGATCGGTGACGTCCATACCGGCGAACTTGATCACAACGTCACCCACCTTGAGTCCGGCCTTATCCGCCGCGGATCCCTGGGTCACGCTTGCCACCTGGGCGCCCACCGAGAACCCGGAGGTGCTTCCCGTGGCCGACTTGGGCTGCACGCTCACCCCGAACTGGCCATGGGTGGCCTTGCCGGACTTGATGATTTCCTGCGCAATGCGCTTCGCGTTGTTGATCGGGATGCTGAAGCCTACACCGATGTTTCCGCTGGACGACGACGAGGAACTGCTGCTGCCTGCGGAGGCAATGGCCACGTTGACCCCGATGATCTCACCCTTTGTGTTGACCAGCGCGCCACCGGAGTTGCCCGGGTTGATGGCCGCGTCGGTCTGGATGACGTTGAGCGAAACGCTGCCCTGGCCGGTGCTGCTCTGGCTCTGGCCACCATTTGGAGGTGCGAACTGGAATCCGCCCTGGCCACCGCCCTGCGAGTTGTCCGAGCCGCCATTGGGAACGGCCGAGGACGCCACGCTGATGGTGCGGTTGAGGGTCGAGACGATGCCGTCGGTGACGGTTCCCGGCAGGCCTAGCGGCGCGCCGATGGCGACTGCGTTGTCACCGACGTTGATCTTGCTTGAATCACCAAGGGTTGCCGGGGCGAGGCCGGACGCGTTGTCGACCTTGATGATGGCGAGGTCCGAAAGCGGATCCGTACCAACCACGGTCGCCTTCATGACGCGTCCATCGCTCAGGCGCACTTCAATCGCGGCATTGGCGCTGGCGCCGTCGAGGGTCACCACGTGGGTGTTGGTCAGGATGTGTCCCTGGTCATCGAGGATGATGCCGGAGCCGGTGCCGCCCTGGCTTCCGCTTGAAGCCATGATGGTCACCACGCTAGGCGAAGCCTTGGCGGCGGCAGCGGTAATGGCATTGACGTTGTCCGTATTGTTGACGATCACCGTTCCCGTCTGGCTGCTGCTGGCCGCGGCCGGAGTCCGGCTGCTGAACAACTGGTCGCTTGCGGCCACAACGCCGCCGCCGACGAGCCCGGCTGCGAGGATGCTGGCCACCAAAGTCCCGACGCCGAAGAGGGGCTTGCGCTTGGGGCCAGCCGCCGGACCCTGGTGGCCTGTTCCCATCGGGTGCCCGGGTGCCGCCGACTGGAACTGCTGGTTGGGATAGTGCTGGGTGGGGTTCGGTCCGCCGTAGAAAGGCTGGTGCTGCGGGTATTGGTGACCTTGGCCTGCAGGGTAGTCCGGGCGCTGGGGATCAGCATGCTGCGGAGCCGCACTGTGCTGTGGTGCACCGTGCTGCGCGTAAGCCTGCTGCTGCTCCTGCGGCTGCGTGTAGTCCTGCTTGGCCGTGTAATCGTGCTGCGCTGTGTAGTCGTTCGGCGCAGTGTAGTCGTCCGGCGCAGTGTAATCCTGCTTGGCCGTGAAATCCTGACCCGGCTGATATGCCGGCAGCGGGACCGTCGGCTGGGGATTGGCTTGCTTGTCCGCCTCCGCCTTGCCGGCGCCCTCAGGACCATGGTTGTCGGGGCCATTGTTCTCAGGCGCGGCGCCCTGTGCTGGGTTCTCCGTCATGGGACTTCCTTTCTTCCTCGTCCCCTTAACTATGGTCGCTCTTGCTGAATCAAGAGTCGACGTTCGCTGGGAGCTTGCTGAACGCTGTCGTCGACGCCGGATACGTGTTCGAATTGCCACGACTAGCCCCCACAACGCTTGGGAAAGGCAGATCTCTCCCCGTTTCGCTGGCGGCATATTTACCGCTGTGGACGCCCCAAAAGGTGCACCATAGTATCAAGTGGAATTGCCACAGCGACCTGCGGCTCGACAACCATGCGTGGGGGCGCTGAAGCATTCTGTTTCGATTGTTCCGGCCCGGACCAGTCGCAGACGTGCTGAAGGGTTGCACATGCGGTCAATGTTGAAACGTGTACTCGCCGTGATCGGCCTTGCTGGAGTGCTGGCGCTTCCGGCCACAGCAGCGTGGGCCGCTGACCCGGTGACTATCCCGTCCGGTCAGAACATCACCGATGACGCCGGCGTCCTTCGGGACAAGGCTGCCGTTCAAAACGCCATCAAGTCCCTTTACGGTGACCACCAGTTCAATCTGTACGTTGTCACCGAAAAAACCTTCACCAACCCCAGTTCGCCTACCGACTGGGCCAATGCGGTGGCAAAGAACAAGTCCTTCGGATCCACTGACGTCCTGTTGGCGATCGCCACGGACGATGGCAAAGTGAACATCACCCGCGGCCCCGGCAGCAAGATCACCAATTCCCAGCGTGACGACATCGTCAACAAGGCTGTTCTTCCCAACTTGATCCAGGGCAAGAAGAACTACGACCAAGCCGTGATTGATGCCGCCAAGGCCATCGGCGACACCCAGAATTCCGGCGCGGGCACCGCGGCACTCGTGGGTGCCGGCGTCGTTGCGGCTGGCGGCGTGGGCACGTACCTGTACTTCCGCAACCGTCGCAAGAAGAGCCAGGCAACCAGCGTTAGCTACGGCCCACAGGGAGAACAACTCGATCCCCTGGCTTCCTTGAGCATCCCGGAATTGCGGCGCAAATCCGGATCCCTGCTCATCGAAGCGGATGACACCATCAAGTCCAGCGAGCAGGAACTCGGCTTCGCCCAGGCGCAATACGGCGATGCCGCCGTCGGAAACTTCACCCAGGCGTTGCTGGAAGCAAAAAACCACATGACAGAGTCCTTCAAGCTGCAGCAACAGCTTGATGACCAGATCCCGGATACCGAAGAGCAGCAGCGCAGTTGGCTTGGCGAAATCATCCGGCGCTCGGAGGCTGCCCTTGAGTCGCTGCGAGAGCAGAAGGCGGATTTCGACTCCTTGCGTGAGCTCGAGAAGAACGCGCCCCAGGCCTTGGCCGCGGTTGCTGCGGGCGCCAAGGAAGCCGAAGCCAAGATCAACAGTGCCGAGCAATCCCTCAACGGGCTGCGCGAGAAGTACGCAGACAGTGCACTTGGCCACGTGAGCGACAACATCACGCAGGCCAAGGACCGGCTGGTATTTGTCCAGAACGCTACGACGACGGCCCAGCAAAAGCTGGCGGCAGGTGAGAGCAGCCTCGCCGCCGTGGCTGTCCGCGCCGCGGAAGAGGGGTTGCACCAGACCAACGTTCTGATCGACGCGATCTCCAAAGTAGCCGGCAGCCTCGACGAAGCACGGAACTCGCTGGAGAGCGCGGTGGTGGAAACAACCCAGGACCTCGCGCAGGCGAAGGCCATGATCCAGTCCGGGGAGCACCCCGAATTGGCTGGGCCCGTAGCTGGAGTGGAAGCCGCCCTGGCGCAGGTCAAGACCGAAATCCAGGGCGGAAGGATCGATCCCATCGCCACCCTGGACCGGGTGGAGAAGGCACACCAGACATTGGACCAGTCCCTCTCCGGAATCCGGGACCACCAGGAACAGGCCCGGCGCGCTCAGGCATCCCTGCAGCAGACCATCATGGCTGCGCAGTCCCAGATCAGTGCCACCTCGGACTACATCGCCGCGCGACGTGGCGGTGTAGGACCCGAAGCCCGTACCCGCTTGGCTGAGGCCCAACGGAATCTTGACTACGCGTTGTCCATTTCCCGCAACGACCCGATCACCGCACTGACCTACGCCCAGCAGGCCCAATCGCTCGCGGCACAGGCGGGACAGCTGGCACAATCCGACGTCGATCAGTTCGGCGGCTTCGCCAACCAAGGCTACGGCCGTGGCGGCATGTTCGGTGGTGGAGGCAGTGGTGGCGGCCTCGGCGGAGCGATCCTTGGCGGCATCCTCATCAACTCCATCCTTCACGGCGGCGGTGGCGGCTGGGGCGGCGGAAACGACGGTGGAGGCGGCGGGGGATTCTTCGGCGGCGACGGCGGCGGAGGAGGCGGCGGCTTCTTCGGTGGCGACGGCGGCGGCGGAGGCTGGGGTGGCGACTCCGGTGGAGACGGGAGCTTCTAGCCCACAAATGACTAGGTGGGGGCCGGTCCCCCACCCAGAGCGGTACAAGAACTGATCACTGGATTCAGTGGGCCCCACTGAGCAGGACGAAAGGCAACACCATGGTTAAGCAGTCCATTTTCGGGCGGATCTCTCAGCTCGCCAAGGCGAACATCAATGCCTTGCTCGACCAAGCTGAGGACCCGCAGAAGATGCTGGACCAGATGGTCCGCGACTACTCGAACAACATCGCCGAAGCCGAGTCCGCGGTGGCCCAGACCATCGGCAATCTTCGCATGCTCCAGGCCGACTACAACGAGGACATCAAGAACTCCCAGGACTGGGGCAATAAAGCCCTCGCGGCGTCCCGGAAGGCCGACGAATACCGTTCCGCCGGAAACACCACCGACGCCGGGAAGTTCGACAACCTTGCCAAGGTAGCCATCCAGCGGCAGATGTCGGCCGAAAACCAAGCCAAGGCCGCCGAGCCCAACATCGCTTCCCAGTCGGAGATTGTGGACAAGCTCAAGAGCGGTCTTGACCAGATGAAGGGCAAGCTTAACGAGCTGACCAGCAAGCGCAACGAGCTGGTAGCGCGCTCGAAGACCGTAGCCGCGCAGACCCAGATGCACGATGCCCTCAAGAGCATCGACATCATGGACCCCACCAGCGAAGTGGGCCGCTTCGAAGAGAAGATCCGCCGCGAAGAGGCCAAGGTCCTCGGCCAGCAGGAACTCGCCGCTTCCAGCCTGGACGCCCAGTTCAACCAGCTTGAGGACCTCGGTGAGCAGACCGAAATCGAGGCCAGGTTGGCGGCCTTGAAGTCGGGCGGTTCGAAGGCTGCGATTGGCGCCGGCGCCACGGCCTCGGAAGATGCCACCGTGGACGAAGCAGACTTCGACAAACTCTAGGACATCGCCGGCTGCAGCTTCCGGCAATATTGCATCAAAGGAATGGCCGGACCTCTTGAAGGTCCGGCCATTCCTGCTTTGCTCCGTTTGTGAGGACTCGCAGGCCCGTGTTTATGCCCCCACGGCAAGCCGGCCGACAATCAGCCGCATGATCTCGTTGCTGCCTTCCAGGATCTGGTGGACACGCAGGTCCCTGGCGATCTTCTCGAGGCCGTACTCGGAGAGGTAACCGTAGCCGCCGTGAAGCTGGATGGCCTTGTTTGCCACGTTGAAGCCAGCGTCCGTGGCGACACGCTTCGCCATTGCGCACAACCTCACGGTGTCCGGGGCTCCTCTGTCCAGGGCATCCGCGGCCCGAAGGATCAGGGTCCTGGCGGTTTCAAGTTCTGTATCCATGTCGGCGATATCAAACAGGAGGGACTGCTGGTTGATGAGCGGTCCACCGAATGCCGAGCGCGACTTCAGGTAGGCGATGGATTTTTCCAGGGCCGCTTGGCCGCCCCCGAGGGAGCAAGCACCCATGTTGACCCGGCCTCCGTTGAGGCCCTTCATGGCAATGCCGAATCCGGTGCCCTCCTCGCCAAGGCGGTTGGCCACAGGGACCCGTACATTCTCGAAGATGACCTGCCGCGTGGGTTGGGCATTCCATCCCATCTTCTTTTCGTTCGGGCCGAAGGAGAGGCCCGGCGCGTCGGCCGGGACCACGATTGCCGTGATGCCCTGGCTGCCAGTATCCGCGGTTCGTGCCATGACCACATAGATGCTGGAAGCTCCGGCGCCCGAAATGAACTGCTTGGTTCCGTTGAGGACGTAGCTGTCGCCGTCGAGCACTGCTTTGGTGCTGAGTGCGGCGGCGTCGGAGCCTGCTCCCGGTTCGGTGAGGCAATAACTGCCCAGGGCCTCCATGGACGCCAGCTGCGGCACCCACTGCGCGCGCTGTTGCTCGTTGCCGAAAGCATCGATCATCCAGACCACCATGTTGTGGATGGAGATGTACGCCGCGATGGTGGGGTCTGCCTTGGCCAATTCCTCGAAGATCAGGGCGGCATCCGTGCGGGTCATCCCTGAGCCGCCGAACTCTTCCCGGACATAGATGCCTCCCATGCCCAGGGTGCCGGCTTCCTGCAGGACGTCGACCGGGAAGTGCTTGGTCTCGTCCCACTCGGCGGCGTGGGGGGCAATGGCAGTCGCAGCAAAGTCGCGCACCATCTCCACCACCGCTTGCTGGTCCTCCGTGAGCTCAAACATTGGCACTCCTTTTTCCCGGCTTCCCGGTAATTCCCGGTTTTTGGCTATTTCTTGCGATTACTTGCTGACTTTCCCCATCAGCGAGGCGATGGGGCGAAGGAACAGGGGCCTGGCGAGGAACCACGCGCCCACAATCACCAGGAGCGACACGGCGAAGATGCCGAAGCCAACCCAATTGATGTCGTCGCTGCCGCCGTACATGTGGTTCAGGTTGCGCAGTGCCCCGGTAGCGAGGACCAGGGTGACGTGCACGATGGTGAAGAGCACGAAGTACACCATCACGGGGAAATGCACCGCACGCGCCAGTTCGATGGGATAGAGCCTGTTGACCGTGCCAGCCTTCTTCGGCCATGCCGAGGAGGTGCGCAGGCCGGTGATGATGGCAAGCGGGGCAGCGATGAAGACAGTGACGAAGTAGGTCAGCAACTGCAGGGCGTTGTAGTTGACCCAGCCGTCCTCAGTGGGCCAGTTCAAGGATGCGTACTGGAGAGCCGCGGAAATGGCGTTCGGAAACACGTCCCAGCTGGTGGGAATGATCCGCATCCATTGCCCGGTGGCAAAGATCACCACAATAAAGACAATGCCGTTCAGCACCCACAGGGCATCAAGGGTCAGATGGAACCACAGGTCCAGGCTGATCTTGGTCGGCGCACCCTTGGTCCGGATGAAGCCCTTGTTGTTGCGGGTCCATTGTGCCGGGGGCCTCTTCGCAGTGCGAACCTGCCAACCGGAACGGACAATCAGCACCAGAAAGAAGACGTTCAGGAAGTGCTGCCATCCGAGCCATGCCGGAAACCCCACGGGGGCACTCTCCGGGAGGCTGGATGCGCCCGGGTAGTCGTGCAAAAACGACTGCACACCCGAAAGGCCCGTCAACCATTTGGCCAACAAGACGATGATCAAAAGTACGATCAGCACGCCCGGTACCACCCAAATGGGTTGGGACCACTTGCTCTTGGCGGCTGTCGACTTTTTCGCGGGGGTGGACATCTTCTCAGACACCTCTCGGAAGAACTTTGCAATCACGGACGCATCAAGCTAACAGGCTTTGGGCTGAAGCAGCCAAAGCCTGTTACGCCGTCAGTTGGATCGGGCTTTGACGGCCTCGATGAGTTGAGGAACCACGGTGAAGATATCGCCCACGATTCCAAAGTCCGCCACCTCAAAAATGGGCGCGTCCTCGTCTTTGTTGATGGCCACAATGGTCTTGGCGGTCTGCATGCCGGCCCGGTGCTGGATGGCCCCGGAAATTCCCAAAGCGATGTAAAGCTGCGGGGACACGCTGACGCCGGTCTGGCCCACCTGGGCCGTCTGGGCAATGTATCCGGCGTCGACGGCGGCACGTGACGCGCCAACCGCCGCGCCGAGAGTGTCGGCGAGCTGTTCAACCAAAACAAAGTTTTCGGACGAACCGAGGCCCCGCCCGCCGGAGACCACCGTAGCGGCGCTGCGGAGCTCGGGCCGGGCGGAAATTGCGGCATCGTCATTGAACTGCTCGACGACGGCGGCGCCCCCGGTTCCGGCTTCCAGGGACACTGTGCTGACGTCCGGTATGGCCGCGGGAGCCTTGCCTTCGATCGCACCCTGCCGAATGGTGAGGATGGGCAATCCACCTTCCACCGTTGACTCAACGGTGTAGGCGCCGCCAAAAACCGAATGCTCGGCAACGACGGTTCCGCCGTCGCTGCGCACCTGGACAATGTCGGCAAGGACGCTGCCGCCAGTCCGCACGGCAAGCCGGGCGGCGGCTTCGCGGCCATCAACTGAGTTCGCTGTTAGGACGGCGAGCGGCTGGTAGGCTTCGACTGCCCCGCTCAGAGCGTCCACGGCAGGGGCGACCAGAACAGCGCCGGCGTCGGGCCTCACAGCCACGTGGACGCGCGCTGCCCCCAACTCGCCCAGGCGCGCGACGTCGTCGTCCGCCAGCGTTGTTGACGACACCACGACGGCGACCGGCGAACCAAGCGTGGCTGCGGCAGCCAGCAGTCCGCGGGCGGAGGCGGCAATCTCGCCCAGGTGGGAAATTTCGATGAGCGCCAAGACGTTTGACATTATTCTTTCTCCCCTAAACCAGACGATTCGCAACGAGGAAGTCGGCCAGCTCGCTTGCTGCCGTTCCGTCGTCGATGAGTTTCCTGCCAGCCGCACGTGCTGGCCGTTCAACCGTTGAAATCACCGTCGTGCGGCTGGCGGAGGCCGGGACCGCGAGCTCGGCGACCGACAAGGTGGTCACCGGTTTGCGCTTGGCCGTCAAGATGCCTTTGAAATTCGGAAACCGCGCCTCAGGGAATCGCTCGGTGACGGTGAGGATGGCTGGCAGAACGGCACGGACCTTGAGGGTGCCCCCTTCGCCCTGGCGGACGCCGCTTACTGCGCCGTCCGTGATTTCGGCGGAGATCAGCGACCCCAACAGCGGCAGCTGGAGGTGTTCGGCCACCATCGCAGGCACGACGCCGGAGCGCCCGTCGGTGGACTCGTTTCCGGCCATCACTACGTCAAAGCGGGTAGACCTCAACGCAGCCGCCAGAATCGCTGCCGTTCGGCCGGTATCGGCGCCGTTCAGGGAATCATCAACGATGTGCACGCCTGAGTCCGCCCCAATGGAGAGGGCCTTGCGCAAGGCCTGGCTGGCATCATCCGGCCCCATGGTCATTGCCACTACTTCGGTGCCCTTGTTGGCGTCCTTGATGCGCAATGCCGCCTCAAGGGCGCGCTCGTTGATTTCATCCACCACATTGTCCGGGGCCTCGCGATCGAGCTGGCCCGTTGCCAGATCTAGCTTCCGCTCTTCGGCCGTATCCGGCACTTGTTTGATGAGCACGACGATCTTCATTCAACAGCTCCCTCGATGCAAATGGCTGACGCTTGAGATCGAGAATACTAGGAACTCCTACTATTTACCATGGAGCGATCTGAGCTGTGCCGGATGCCCGCCCAAAGCTAACCTTCAGGCGGACGCTGTCCCAGGGCCGCGCGGAGCATCCCTCCGTCGCCGTCGTTGCGAAGCAGCAGGACAAGATGCGAACCTGCCACCACCGCCGAGGTCCAGAACAGGACAGGCAGCCCACTGTAAAAAGGGGACAGCAACAACGGAAGAACCCACGGAGCGGCTGGCCCGGCAACGGTGACGGCAACGTCCTGATACCTGGGCAGGCTGCATCTGACGAGCCGGAACCGCCCGGAACGGACACTGAACAAGGCCGGCGCCGAAGGGGCAAGGAATCTGAAAACTGCAAGGTGTCCTAGTTCGTGCAGGATCAGCGAGACCAGGATGAGGAAAGCCAGCGAGCCAAGCAGTGCAAAGGTTCGCTGGCCGGCGGCCTCCAAGGCGCACCAAACTGCCGCGATGAGCACCAATGGCCATCCGAGGGTTCTAAGCATCATCGCCATGGCCTGTGCAAGGGAGCGGGCGCTGCCCGGGGGCACCGCCACCGATTCGGTAGCAAGCACCGGACGGGGACACCGCAGTAAGGCAAGAGGGCCCCGGCGCGCCGCGTGCCGGGCCGACGCGAGTCCGGAATCAAGCGCCTCGTGCGCGCGTGTAAATGCTTCCGGGCTGCTGCCGAGCGTAAGGAACTGCGGCGGAGCGGGAACCGATATGCCGAGCGGGGCGTACTCCCACCTTCCGTCCAGCACGGAAATGCCCTCAACAGGATAAAGCGCGGTAATTCGGATGGCCCCATCAGCCATCTTTGGAAACCCGGACAGCAAGGAAAAACAGCATCGCCGAAAGGAGGACAGTCAAGACTGCGCTGGAGAGGATCTCGCCCATGTAGCGCGCATCACCGAAGAAATTCCCGAGTTCCGCCCCCGTCCAGCGCGCAGCCCAAGAAGAGGCCCCGTAGATCAGGAAGACCGTGAATCCCGTGGCTCCGCTGGCCAAAGGCTGTTCGCGGCTGAAGGGCACCAGCACCCCGCCAATCATGGCCGCAGTCCAGGCCAGAACAGCGTCGAATATCAGCCTCGGCCATTGATCCGCGGTGAGGAGACCAGCTGTGAACAGCGCTCCGACGAATGCGATGCCAATCGCTAACGAGATCATTGCGCACGCGATCAGCTTGGGTGCCACCCAAGCAGTGGTGCGTCCGGTGAGATGCCTGAGCGCCCAGTGGGTCCTGCTTGTCAGCCCATAGGATTGCATGCCGACGATGCAAGGTGCCACGGCCAGGCTCGGTGCAATGGCTGCTGCGAGGAACCCGAGTTCAGGGCTCCTCGATAACGCGATGGCACCGGCAAGCCCTATCGCCATCAGGAGAATCAGCACTGTGAACTGGTGGCTGCGCAAAAGTTGGACCCCGTCGATATACGCAGAGGCAAGCAGCTTGTTCCGCGGAAGCGGCGCGTTGGCGAACAGCCGAAGGGTCATGTCCTCCTGGTTGTCGATGTCCGCGCGGGCCACGAGGTACATCATCCCCAACGGGACCGCCAGCCACATCAGGCCCACCAGGAGGTCAATCCACGGCACAGGGGCGCCGGTCCACAACGGGGCCAGTGCACGGCCCCAGACGCGGTGCATGGCAAAGTTGCGGGGTCCAGCGACCGTATCGGCCATGGTTTCCGGCAGCGGGAGGATATCGGTCCAGACGAGCACCGTACTCACGATGAAACAAGAAACACCCGCGAAAGTCAGGGCGTAGTACCGCGGCAGCCGAAGCCAGCGCCTGTACCCGTAACCAAGTCCCTGGAACAAAGCGAGAACGAACAGCTGGGAGGATGCCAAGAAGGCCACAAGCAGAACTGACACAATGGCGGCCACCCACCAGTTGGCACTGCTCCGCCACAACGCGGCGAGGGACGGGATGCAGAGGCTGAAAGCCAAAATGTATGACAACGCCAACACCGGTATCTGCAGCCCAGCGAACACGGCCCTGCGGGACACCGGAAGCATCTCCAGCACGGTCGCAAGGGCGTTCCGGGATGGACCAAGTATCGAGAAGAGGGCGGTGAGAAAGGCGATCGTGAGGAAGGAGCCGCCCATCATGAAAGAAAGCATTCCCGGGGTGAGCTGGATCTGTTGAGTGCCTTCGGTCCCACCGGTCATCAAGGCAAGCATCGACCCGAAGGCGAGGGCTAAAATCACGGCTGTCACCGTGAACGCCCGGATCGCACTAACGGGGAGCCGGAGCTGCCCGGCTGTCTCGCGGGTCCAGGCTAAAAGCGCGGTTCGCGCGACCGTGGCGGCAGCGCCCACTAGTGGGGTCCTGCTTGTCGCGGGGAGGCATTGCTGTTTCGCACTGCCACCACCACGCTTATCAGCACCGACAGCACGATGACCACCACGATTCCGGCGAAGTTCGGCCGGAACTCCAGGGCCAATGCTCCGTTCTCAGTACCGGCAGTGGCCGTGAATACGCCCGGTATGGTTGCCGGGGATCCCGTCGAAATAGCGATCACGCTGGTGGCCACGCACAGAATGAAGGACAGGGCCACACCGACGGCCACTCCCCCGACGGCTGCTCCAATTACTTTCGACGTCTTGTTCATTGAGGTCCCTCCTCGAGTTGGTCGACGCGAAGCGCCGCCTGCAGTTGTTCGAGGCGCTGCGCCTGGAACTCGTCAAGTTTTGTTGCCTGGAGGAACACTGCCTCAAGCGATGCGAGACCTCCATAGGCTGCGCGAAGTCCGGCGGGGCTGCCCAGGGCAGCCTCCTCCCCGTTATGGAGGATCATCACCCGATCGCAGTCCAGCTCAGCCCGCAGCATGTCGTGAGTGGCAATGAGCACCGAGCCGCCAGCCCCGGCGAACATCTCCAGCAGGTCCCGAAGCACGGCTGCCGCTTCTGGATCGAGCCCTCGGAAGGGTTCGTCAAGGATGAGCAGCTGAGGAGAATGCATGACGGCCGCGATCAGCTGCAGCTTCCGCTTCATGCCATGCGAGTATCCGCTGATGGATCGTCCGAGAGCCGGAGTCAGACCGAGCACTTCCGCCAATTGGGCAGCAACGTCCCGGTCGTTACGCTTCCGGAGCCGGTGATGAAGGTCGAGGTATTCAGTGCCGGTCAAGGACAAAGGCAGCGGCAAGTCATCCGGCGCGAACCCGATCCACTTCCGGGCTTCCTTATCCTCGATGGGAACGCCTTTGACTTCGACATTTCCGTGGCTCGCTTCAAGCAAGCCGGTCAGGATGTGGAGCGTGGTTGATTTTCCGGACCCGTTCGGGCCGAGGAGACCGAAGACTTCTCCGGGCACCAGCGTGAACGAGATGTCCCGCACCGCTTGTACCGTTCCATAGTCCTTTCCGAGCTCCTCGACCCTGCAGGTGAAATGCGCAGATTCCAATCGTTCATTCACTGTTGGGATGATCTAGGCCCGGCAATACAGCTTCCAAGTGCCGCCGGACTGCCAGCTCGGCATGTCCATTGCCGGCCAGGCTCCGCGCTGCTGGCAATACCAGAACCAGGCGGCTGCCAGCCCCATGAAGATGATTGCGGCAATCGGGATAAGGATCAGGAACCAAACGACGTCGTTCTGACGCCGCCCTACTGGACCCGCTGCCTGTTGCCGCACGAGCACCGGCGCCGCGAGCAATAGCGTTGAGGGTTTTTGCATCGATTTCCTCCTATTTTCTTGAACTGGCGGAGGGGAAAGTCCAGCGATAAATCTCTGCTCCCCCGTCAAGAAAGTAACCCCACGAATTGGTCTCTACGTGGTCGAAGTGGCCAATCTCCGTGCAGAAAAGCCCGAACTCCGTGTGTTTTTGGCCAATCTCAGTGTGGATCTCGACCGGTCTACGTGTATGGGTCCGTTGCGAGCGATCGACAACGCGCTCACTAGGCGCACCACAACTCAGGCAAACTCAGGCGCAAACGGGATCGGCGCACAACAACCCGTGGCAATTGGACGCGTTCCTGGGATGGCTGCTGCTCCCACCCGGCCTATAACCCGGCGCAAGAGCTGAGCGACTCGGCAAATGGATTTCGACGCGTGAATTCCGGTGTCGACAGGTATTTAGCGCAACCGCAAGTAATTTGCGCGTCGCGAGGTTCCGGGGGGTATCGGGACGAAGGCCTCTGGCACCGCAAAGGCTGGGCCGGACGCACATGACACACCCGGGATTTACACACGTTTTGTCCTAAAACCCCAAAAACTCACGACAAAGCAAAAGAGTCCACCCTCTTGGGCGGACTCTTTTGCTTATCTGGTTGCGGGGACAGGATTTGAACCTGTGACCTCTGGGTTATGAGCCCAGCGAGCTACCGAACTGCTCCACCCCGCGTCGCAGGATCAACTCTACCGCACATTGAGGGCCGCCTCGGACCATGCGGGTGTGGGCTGTGGCACGTTGCGAACGAGGCTGATTTCCCATCCACCCACGCCATGGAAAACAAAAAGATCCGGCACAGTGTTTCCACTGTGCCGGATCTTTCTTCAGTTGCGGGGACAGGATTTGAACCTGTGACCTCTGGGTTATGAGCCCAGCGAGCTACCGAACTGCTCCACCCCGCGTCGCAAGAACTACTTTACCTGCAGGTGAATGTCAGGCCAAATCCACGCGACGTGACCTCCGTCTCCCCTGTTGCTGTTGGGCCCGCCGGGGCACGTTGTCGGCTCGCCGACGCCTTTCGAGGCCGCCAGATCGAGGCGGATCAAAAAGAAGACCGGACCAACCTGTGTGGGCTGGCCCGGTCTTCCATTCCTCCTAGCCAGGCCGAAACCGGCCAGCAGGAGGATTGCCTACTTGCTTGGCGAGGGCGTCGCTCTCGGTGTGGCACTCCCCGTCGGCGACGGGCTCGCAGACGGTGTGGCACTCGCCGTCGGGGCCGGGGTGACGCCGAGGCGAGACTCTGCGTCGATCGCTTTTTTCAGTGCGGCGGACAGAAGGCTCTGCTGGGTGCCGTATCCCGCGAAGTCGCCCTTTGCCAGCGCGGCCTGGCCGTCCTGGATGGCCTTGTTAGCCGCATCCAGCGCTGCCTTCAGTTGCGCTTGGGCATCCACAGCTGCGGGCGGAGTCGTGGTGCCCGGCGTGGTCGGAGTCTGGCCGTTGTTGGCCGAGTCCCCTGCCGAGGCACCGGAGTCGCCGCCGAACAAACTCTTCAGCGCGGCATCCAAGGTCGAAGCGAAGCCTACCTTGTCCCCGAAGGCCACGAGCACTCGCTGAAGCGTTGGATAGGACGTTTCACCCGTTGACTTCACGTACACCGGCTGCACATACAGCAGGCCGCCACCCACTGGAAGCGTCAGAAGGTTGCCGTTGAGCACATCCGAGGCTCCTTGCCTGAGCAGGTTAAGTTGCTGCGACACCTCAGGGTCGGAGTTGAACTTGTTCTGGGCCTGACCCGGGCCCGGAACCTGGGTGTCCGTGGGAAGTTGCAGCAAACGCAACTGCCCATAGCTGGCGGCTTTCACTCCCGCCTGGCTACCGGCGTCGGAATCGGCTGCCAGGAAGCCGTACAGGATATTCCTCGCATTACCGTTCACCACCTGTGGAATAAACGAGGAGGTCAACTGGAACGCCGGCTTGGTCTGGCCAGGCATCTGCAGGGAAAGGTAGTACGGGGGCTGCCGGACAGGATCGGTGACGGTGGGATCGTTCGGAACGCTCCACGCGTCATTGTTCTGGTAAAAGCTGTCCGCATTGGTCACGTGGTAACGCCCGAGCAGCTCCTGCTGCACCTTGAAGAGGTCCTCCGGATACCGCACGTGGCTCATGAGCGGTCCGGACATCTCCGAGAGCGGTTTGATGGTGTTAGGGAAGATCTTCTGCCACGACTTCAGGATGGGGTCCTGGGTATCCCAGGCGTAAAGCGTCACTGAGCCGTCATAGGCGTCAACCGTGGCCTTGACCGAGTTCCTGATGTAGTTAACGGTGCTGTTCGGCAGGGCCGCGGTGCGTCCTGAGGTCGTCTGAGAATCAGCAGTAGCGGTTTGCAGTTGCTGCTGCTGGGAGTACGGGAAGTACTGGCTGGTGGTGTATCCATCCACAATCCATTTCACCCGGCCGTCGACAACCGCGGGATAAGAGCTGCCGTCCACGGTAAGGTACGGAGCGACCTTTTCCACCCGCTGGCGCGGGGTCCTGTCATAGAGAATCTGCGACTTCTCGTTGACGCCGTCAGACAGGAGCAGGTCCGAGGACTGGAACTTGATGGAGTACAGGAGCTTGTTGAACCAGCTGCCCACGCTGGGGCCACCGTTGCCGGTAAAGGTGTACTGCGTTTCGGCCGAGCTGTCCGCGGCGGCCGGACGGTCCTGCTCACGGTGCGGAGCGCCGTCCGGGGCGCCAACTACCGAGTAGTCGGGCGAATCTTCACCGAAGTAGATACGCGGTTGGTAGCTCGCATCGCTGCCGAGGGTACCCATCGACGGGATGCCGGACAACAGGAAGTCCGGCTTGCCGTCAACGGTGACCGTGTTGCCCTTGGCGGCCACCACGCCATACCCGTGGGTGTAGACGATATGCCGGTTGACCCAGGTCTGCTGGCTGGCGTTCAGCCCGTCCTGGTTCAACTCGCGGACCGCAATTACCGTGTCCTGGGTCTTTCCGTCCACCGTGTATCGGTCAACATTCAGGGCCTTGGGGAACTGGTAGTAGGGGCGGTACTGCTCCAACTGGGAGAACGCAGAGGAGACCAAGTTCGGGTCCAACAGCCGAATATTGGCAGTGGTCTGCGCATCCTTGGCAAGTGCCCCGGTCTTGGCGTCCGTCGTGGCGTTATAAGGAGATACCTGAATCTGGTCCAAACCGTAGGCGGCCCGGGTCATCGCAATATTGCGGTCAATGTACTTGTTTTCCAGTGTCTGCTCCGAGGGGCGGACCTGAAACTGTTGAATGACCCAAGGATAAACGCCGCCCGCGAGGATGGACGTGATGATCAGCATGGCTGTACCGATGACGGGCAGGCGCCAACGCCCGATCACGGCGGCCACTACGAAGAGGATGGCCACCAGACCCGCGGCAACGGCAAGGATGGTCTGCGTGGGAATCACGGCGTTGACGTCGGTGTAGAGGGCGCCCGCCCAGTGTCCGCTCTGGTCTTGGACGGTGTTGTAGACGTTAAGCCAGAAGTTTGCTCCCAGCAGCAACAGGAAAACAGCTCCCGTCACGGCCAGGTGGATCTGGGCAGCACGGCTGGTGAAGATGCCCCGCTCCATCAATCGGATGCTGCCATAAAGGTAGTGGGTCAGGATTCCGGCGATCCCGGCAATCACCACGACGCTCATGAGGAACCCCGTGACGAAGCCAAGGAACGGCAGTGCCATGAGGTAGAAGCTGATGTCCAAGCCGAACTGCGGGTCCGTCTGGCCGAACGGCGACTGGTTGAAGAACAGGAGCACCTTCTGCCATTGGCTGGCAGCAGCACTGCCTGCAAAGAGACCGAAAAGCACGGGGATACCGATCATGACAACGCGGCGCACCGGCTCAAGCTGGGCCTGATAGCGGTTCATGTTGTCCCTGGCCTCGGAGTCAGGGGCATAGACGGGCCGTGATCGGTAGGCGACACGGACTGCATAGAAAACCGCGACAGCCATCAGCGCGAAGCCAGCCACGAAGATGAGGATCCGGGCCAGGTTCTCCCGGAAATAGACTTCGAAGAAGCCCAACTGCTGATACCAGAGGACGTCGGTCCACACGTTGGCGAAGAAGATGAATCCCACTACGACGATAGCCACGACGATCAGGGTAGGAGTGAGGGCACCCCGTCTCAGCTTCGGTCTTCCGGGCGGGTTTGTGCTGGCTGGACGGGACAAACTCGTACCTCATAGCTGGTCGTCAGTTAACTGTCATCAGTGCGTGTGTTCGTTCGGCCCCGGTGCCTGGTGCTGATGGCGGAGACCGTCATATGTGCCACGAGTGGCGGTGGAGCTAAGTTCCATCGTCAGTCTAGTTGTTGGAGCAAGCCGGAAGGCGGGACATGTCCTGTCCTGAGGCGAGTCGTTCCACGGCTGACTTCGCATCCGCCAGGGTGTCCACTTTTACTACCTGAAGGCCGTTCGGAATATGCCCTACCACCTCGTCGCAGTTGGAGGCCGGTGCGAGGAAAAGCGTGGCGCCGCCATTGCGGGCGCCTTGCATCTTCTGAGCGATTCCACCAATAGGTCCCACCGTGCCGTCGGGAGAAATGGTCCCTGTACCGGCCACATGCTTACCGCCCGTGAGGTCACCTGGGGTGATGCTGTCAATGATGCCCAGGGCAAACATCATGCCGGCGCTCGGTCCGCCTACTTGGTCCAAGGAGATCTTGACGTCGAACGGGAAGGTGAACTTGTACTGCAACATCACGCCCAGGATGTACTTCCCGTTTGAGCCTTTGCCCGGAGTGATGTTCACCGTCACCGGCTGCCCTTTGCGATCGACGACGACGGCGGCAGGCGCGCCCGCGCCGTCGGACAGCGCAGTTTGGATGACGCTAAGGGACGTAATGGCCTTGCCGTTGATCGACGTAAAGACATCCCCGGTTTGGAGCTTGCCTGCGGAAGCCGAACCGTCGGACAAGCCAGCGACTTGAAGCTTCTGATCGAACGGAATGTTCTCTTCCTGGAGGGCAGCCGCAACCGCGTTCTCCTGGGAGGTGGTCATGGCGAGCGCGCTTTCCTGTTCGGATTGCTGCTTGGTGACCCCGGTGGGATAGAGCAGTTCTTGGGGGTACACGGCTTTGGAACCGTCCAGCCACGCTTGGAACGCCTCGAAAATGCTGACCGGCCCGTTGGGACCACCACTGATGTAGACGGTAGTCAGGTCTAGGTTCCCCTTGGCCGGAAAAGACTGATGACCCGTGATGCTGATGACGGGTTTGTTGTTGTCCGTGCCCAGGGTGTTGAATATCGGCCCCGGGGATTCCACGACGTAAGGAACGGGAAGGGAAGCCGCGGCGATTCCCAACACAAGGGTCAGGGCCCCGGAGATCAGCATCGCGAAATACCGTCCGTCGCGAGGCTTTTCCGGTTCCTGCGGTGGGAGAACGTTCTCCGACGTCGGGCTGTCATGGGGTTGGGAGGGGCCGAGAGGCTGTCCGGGTTCCCCGGCAGCTCCGGGGCTCGGCAAACTAGTCAATGAAAGACCTCTCCGCGTCGTGAACTTAGGCCCAACGCTACAGTTTCGGCCGCCTCAGGGTGGAGGCCGGTAAACATACCAACGATCCACCCTACGACGCTGTGCCCGCCGGACGTGCTTTGCCTAGAGCGAACGACGCGTTCTTGAGGCAGACAGCCCCCGGGCATAGCGGTACCTTGAAAGTGATCACCAGTCACACCGACGATCGGCGGCACCATGACCTCCAACCCCAATACCCCCTCCAATGGAGACGATTCACCCCAGGATCCTTTAGCGGAAATGCTGAAGAACCTGATGGGCGGGCAAGGCATGGGCAACATCGACCCCGCCGAATTGGCGAAGGCCGCAGGGCTGCCGAACGACCCCAATATGCTGCAACAGATGTTTGCCCAAGTGCAGGCCATGATGAGTTCCACTTCAGAGGGCCCGGTCAATTGGCAACTCGCCCACGAGAACGCCCGGCGTGTTGCCGCCTCCGGCACGGATCCGTCGGTGAATGCCCTTCAGGCGCGCGAAGTCGATGAGGCACTCCGGCTCGCGGAACTCTGGCTGGACCCTGTGACGGATCTCCAGGCAACGGGACTGATCGGCCGGGCTTGGTCCCGCGCCGAATGGGTGGAAGCCACTTTGGCCACCTGGAAACGGCTGACCGAGCCGGTGGCCAACAGCATTGCCAACGCGCTCTCGGACGCGCTGACCCAGCAAATGCCGGAAGAAATGAAAACCATGATGGGCGGCACCTCCTCCATGTTGCAGAACATGGGCGGAGCCATCTTCGGCATGCAGTTGGGCCAGGCCATCGGCGCCCTGTCCGGCGAAGTGGTCAGCTCCACGGACATCGGTGTTCCGCTCGCGGATCTCGAAATGGCCCTGCTGCCAGCCAACGTGGCCAAATTCGGTGAAGGCCTGAGCATTCCGGAGAATGACGTCCGCCTGTTCCTCGCCGTCCGCGAAGCCGCGCATGCCCGCCTCTTCGTGCAGGTTCCCTGGCTGCGGGGCCACCTTCTGGGCGCCATCGAAGCCTATGCCCGCGGCATCCACATTGACATGTCGCGGGTCGAGGACCTCGCCCGCGATCTCGATCCCGGCAACCCGGAAGGCATCCAAGAAGCACTGTCCCAAGGCGTGTTCACGCCGGAACGCACCCCCGAACAATCGGCGGCCCTGGAGAAACTTGAGACGGCCCTGGCACTTGTTGAGGGCTGGGTGGACGAACTCACCGCCGCAGCCACCGAGAAAGTGCTGCCATCCGCCGTCGCACTCCGCGAAACGGTGCGCCGGCGCCGGGCCACCGGAGGCCCCGCTGAACACGCGTTCTCCTCGTTGGTGGGGTTGGAGCTGCGCCCGCGCCGCCTCCGCGAAGCCGCCACGCTGTGGGCTGCGTTGAAGGACGAACGTGGAATCGCCGGGCGCGATGCCATCTGGCACCACCCCGACTTGCTCCCCACGGCCCATGACCTGGACGATCCCACGGGATTCAGCGAACGGCGCCGGCTGGCGGAAGCCAGCGATACCGAAGTGGACGACGCCCTGCAGAAGCTCCTTGACGGTGGCTACGACGCGCCGAAGGATGAGGACAGCGAGGGCACTCCGAAACCTGAAGACGAAGCCTAGCCGGCGTCGGCGTCCCAGTCTTGGGCTGGGGCGCCTTCGTCATCCGGCCCCATTCCCCGCGACGTGGCAAAGGCCACGCCCTCCAGGAAACGCCTTGGCCCGCTGCGTCTCGGGATACGCCTCCAGCAAACGCCAGAACGCGGCGTTGTGACCGGCCACCAGCAGGTGCGCGAGTTCATGGAGCAGCACGTAATCGACCACCCATAGGGGCATGCCGCGGAGCTTGTCTGAAAGTCGGATGGTCCTGTCCGCCGGTGTGGCCGAACCCCACCGGGACTTCTGGTTACTGACCCAACGGACCGACGTCGGGATGGCGCGTCCGCCCAGGTACTTCGACGACAACTCGGCAGCGTGCGCGGCGAGGGCGGCGTCGCTCGCGGGACGTCTCTTGCCGGAACCTTGGGCCTGCTTCTCGCCTTGGCGTTTGAGCTTGTCCAGCATCCGCCGGACCCATTCACCTTCTTGGGCCTTCGTGAAATGGGCGGGGATCGCAACCACGGCGTTTCCGTCTTCCCAGAAAGCCGCAACAGTACGACGGCGGCGGGCTGAGCGGCGAACGACCACTGGCGAGCCGTCGTCGGTGGTCAGCGGGATGACGGGCCGCCCCGCGCCTTGTGCCACTAGGCCGATCCGTTCTCGACCAAAACCGCCAACACGGCTTCGCCGTACTTTTCCAGTTTCGAAGGCCCCACACCTGCGAGTTTCGCCAGTTCCTCAAGCGAAGCTGGCCGGGCCTCGGCGATGGCCGTCAGCGTGGCGTCCGTGAACACAACGTAGGCCGGTACCTCGTTGCTCAACGCCTCGTCCTTGCGCCATTGCCGCAAGGCCTCAAAAGTCTGTTCCTCGTAGCTCGGCGGGCACTGGCTGCAACGTCCCACTTTGCGTTCAGCGCCTGTCGCAAGCATGGTGCCACAAACCCTGCACGACGCCGGTGCTGCGGCCTTGCGCCGTGGCGTGGCGCGGCTGCGCGCACTTGCCCCGAGCACCGAATCGGGGCGCAGCCCGTCGAGGAAGCGTGACGGCTTGCGGTTGGCCCGGCCGCCGGGCGTGCGCGCGGTGGACCAGGAGAGGTTCAAATTCTCGCGTGCCCGGGTGATCCCGACGTACAGGAGCCGGCGTTCCTCGTCGACGCTCTCCGGGGTGTCGGCGAAGGAGATGGGCATCAGGCCTTCGCTCAAGCCCACCAGGAACACGGCATCCCATTCCAGGCCTTTCGCGGCGTGCAGCGATGCGAGTGTCACACCCTGGACTGTTGGAGCGTGCTGTGCAACCGAACGTTCCTGGAGTTCGTTGACGAACTCCATCAAAGTGAATTCCGGGCCGCGGCTGACGGCGAGTTCGTCGGCGAGTGCCACCAACGCTGCCAGCGACTCCCAGCGTTCACGGAGGGCCCCGCCGCTGTGCGGGGCGGAGTCCGTGTAACCGAGGGAGGCCACGATGTCCCTCACCAACTGACCGAGCGGTTCCTTGGCGGAGTCCTCCGCAACCGCTCGGGTGGCTGCGCGCAACTGCAGGATGGCGTCACGCACTTCCTTGCGGGCGAAGAAGCGTTCACCGCCTCGTAGCTGGTACCCGATACCCGCTGAAGCAAGGGCTTGTTCGTAGGCTTCCGATTGCCCGTTGGTACGGAAGAGCACAGCGATCTCGCTCGCCTTGGTGCCGGCGTCGATTAGTTCCCGGATCCGGCCGGCGACCACCGCCGCCTCAGCCTCGTCGTCGGGGCATTCCATGAACCGGGGCTCCGGACCTGCCGGACGCTGCGCTACGAGCTGCAGGGGTTTTGCCCAGGCAGCATCGGCCACCGTGCCGCCGCTGCGGCGGGACCCCAGAAGGTCGTTGGCCAACTTCACCACTTGGGGCGTGGAACGGTAATCGCGGACCAGCTTCACCACCGTCGCTGAAGGATACTGCGCTTTGAAACCCAGGAGATGCTTCGGAGAAGCGCCGGTAAAGGAGTAGATGGTCTGGCTGGCGTCGCCCACCACGCAGAGTTCGTCGCGGCCACCGAGCCACAGCTCCAGGAGCCGCTGTTGCAGCGGCGAAACGTCCTGGTACTCGTCCACTACGAAGTGCCGGTACTGTTCGCGGACCGTGGCCGCCACCTTCGGATCTTCCTGAAGGATACCCACGGTGATCAGCAGGACGTCTTCGAAGTCGATCACGTTGCGGTCCGTTTTCACGTCCTCGTAAGACTGGAATACCCGTGCGACGGCGGTGAGGTCGAAGCCACCCGGGGTGCCGCGACCGTGAGCGTTTTCAAGGTAGTTGGCTGGCGTCAGCATGGATACCTTGGCCCATTCGATCTCCGCCGCGAGGTCGCGGATGGAGGCTCGATCGGTACTGAGCCGAAGCCGACGCGCGGCTTCGGCGATCATGTTCGCTTTGTGGTCCAGCAAGTTCGGCAGGACTCCGCCGATCGCCTGCGGCCAAAAGAACTGCAACTGCCGGAGGGCCGCCGCGTGGAAGGTGCGTGCCTGGACGTTCCCGACGCCGAGATCCCGCAGCCGGCTGCGCATTTCGGCGGCAGCGCGGGAGGTGAAAGTGACAGCCAAGAGACGCTGGGGGCTGTAGACCCCGGAGTGGACACCGTAAGCAATGCGGTGCGTAATGGCCCGGGTCTTCCCCGTACCGGCGCCCGCGAGGACGCACATGGGTCCATTGAGGTTGCTGGCGACTTCCCGCTGTTCGGCATCGAGACCGCCGAGTATGCGGTCCTCGAGTGAAACGGTGTCGCTGAAATTGCCCTCTGTCACGGCTGGAGATCCTCGATGACGCCGCCGTACCAGTGCTCAATCAGGGAACGCGCAATCGAGAGCCTCGTGGAGATCGTGATCTCTCCACTGAGCACGGCCGCCTGGAGTTCCGCGCGGCTGAACCAGCGCGCACGGGTGACCTCGACGCCGTCGGGCCGGGCTTCGACGTCGTCCGTGGTTGCCGTAAAACCGAGCATCAGCGAAGCCGGAAACGGCCACGACTGCGAGCCGAGATACTGGCAGGCGGTAACCCGCACACCTACCTCTTCCCCGATTTCGCGCACGACTGCCTGTTCGAGCGATTCTCCTGGCTCGACGAAGCCAGCCAGCGTGGAGTAATTCGTGGCATCTACCGGCCCCCCGCCTCCGAGCAGCACCCTGCCGTCGGCGCCAACCACCGTGACGATAATTGCCGGATCAGTCCGTGGGTAGTGCTCGGAATTGTCGCGCGGGCAGCGACGCACCCAGCCTCCGGACTCAATGCTGGTAGGGGTTCCACACTGCGGGCAGTGGGTGTGCGTGGCATGCCAATTGGCGATGGCACTGGCCTCGACAAACAACGAGGTATCCAACGCGTCAAGACGGGCAGCGATTTCCCGGAATCCCGTCCAGACGCCATCGGCCGGGAGACCCGCGGTACCTGGGGCAGCCGGCTCGCTGGTGACGAAGAGGACGATCGGAGTTTGCGGTGGGATAGACGAAGTCTCAACGGGCGCGGGCTCGACGGGCGAAGGTGCAAACGACGACGGTGGAAGCGTCCGGCCGAGATAAACGGCCGTCAGCGGCCCGGTGGCTGTCGCCTGAAGGGTTTCACTGAGCGCGGCAGCATCCCCCAACCACAGCTTGTCACCCACTACGAGGGCCTGGCGTTGGGACAACACCATTGCTCTGGCCGCGCCTGAGGCGATCACCTCTTCAAGCATGCCGGGCTTCATGCGTTCGGCCGATCCCCGGTCAACCATGGCAGGGCGCACTGGAAGAACTGTATCGATAAGGTGGTTTGCCGGCGCCTGGAACTCGGTGAAACTCATGTACCTACCGTACTGACTCCCACCGACAAATAACATTTGGATCCATCGACGGCCCACGCTCTTGGAGTGCTGTTTTCTCGCGGATCTCAAGACTCGCCGCGCTGCATCGCTCCCAGAGCCGTCAGTCAATCTACCGTGGAAGACGTGAGAAGAACACCGTTCGAACTGGCCGCTGTAGCAACTGCGGCGGTGCCCGGCCTGACGCCGACGGCTGCCGCCTCCGCCCCGGATGACGCTGCCGATTTCGAATCGGCGCTTCTGCTGGACACCGAAGGCAAACGTTGGCGCGTCCGTTCACCACGCCACCCCGAAGCCAGCGCCCGGCTGGAGACCGAATTCATGGTTCTGCGTGCATTCACGCCTGCGATCCGGGCCGAGCTTCCCTTTCTCATGCCCACAGTGGCCGGGACGGTGCGCCAAGGTGCGCTGAGCACTTTTGTGTATGCACATTTGGCCGGGGCAACGCGGAGCATCGAGGAGTTGTCTGCCCGCAATGACGCTTTGGCGAAGGACATAGGCGCCGCGCTGGCCGCCGTGCATGATCTCCCCCAGTCCCTTGTCAACAATGCGGACCTTCCCAGCTACACCGCGAACGAATTCCGCCAGCGCAAGCTGAATGAGCTGGACCAGGCGGCCACCACAGGCAAGATCCCGCCGTCCTTGTTGCGTCGCTGGGAGCACGCACTTGAAGATGTTGCGCTGTGGCGCTTCAACCCGTGCGTGGTCCACGGCGATCTCCATGAAGACAATCTGCTGATCGACGGCGACACCGTCACGGCCCTGACCGGTTGGACCGATCTGCGCATTGGCGATCCCGCCGATGACTTTGCGTGGCTCGTCGCATCCAACGAACAGACCTTTGTTGAGTCCGTGCTGCGGCACTACACGGAAGCCCGACGGGACAACCCGGATGGACACCTGCTGCGTCGCGCAGCGTTGCTCGCCGAATTTGCGCTGGCCCAGTACCTCGTCAAGGCCCTGGCCGCAGGCCACAACGACATGACGGTCGAGGCGGAGGGGATGCTCAAATCCCTCGCCGACGACATCGAGGAGCAAAACGCTTTGGCAGCCGAGGAGCACGAGGCCGCCGCCGCGGAACTTGCTGCTGCGGAGCGTGCCGCTTCAGAGGGTGCCTCCGCTGACGGGCTGCCAGCACCGGCAGTTGTCATGGCTTCGGAAGCCAAGGCCGGGGAGGGAGACGCAGCGAAGCCCGCGGTGAGTGTCACGGCCATCCCGGTGCCTGCTGGGGATTCGGCAGATCGGACCGCCTCGACCCCCGAGGCGCCGTCCGAAGCAGACGACACCTCGACGACGGCCCTTCAGGTAGTGAAACCCACTCCCCTGCAGGACGCCACAGACCGCTAGGCCGTTCGCTTCTCCGATTCCTCCTTAGCCTCTGCCCAACCCTTAGCCTCGGCTCAACCGTTATTCTCTGCCCAACGCTGAAGCGATGACGCTCTCCAGTTCTTCTGCCGTGCCTAGGTCGTGCGGCCTCACCACAGCGTCGTCGGCAACGTAGTAGAACGCTGCACTGACTTGCTCCAACGGCACTCCCTTGAGGCGCGCCCATGCCAATCGGTACACGGCAAGTTGGACGGCACGGGTCTTCAGCTGCCTGCCGGCAGGGCGCTTGCCCGTCTTCCAGTCCACCAGTTCCCACGTCCCGTCCGCTCCGCGGAAGACGGCGTCAATACGGCCGCGAACCACCACATCCCCAATCCGTGTCTCCACGGGGACTTCAACGAAGGCCGGAGCCCGGTGTGCCCATTCCGAATGGGTGAACGTCGCCACCATGTCATCGAGTCCGTAGGCGTCGTCGATGTGGGAGTCTGACCCGGGTGCTTCGTCGAGGTCCAGCATGCCCGTGGTTCCGAAGTACTCCTCCACCCAGGCATGGAAGGCGGTGCCCTTGCGGGCCGAGATCCCGGGCTGCCGTGGCACAGGGCGGCGGAGCTGGGCAAGGACGGCCGCCGGATCGTCGCCCAGATCGACGAACATGGAAGCGGATATGTGTCCGGGCAAATGAACGTCCTGGACCGGGTTCCGCCGCATCTGCCGTTCCAACAACAGTTCCGCTTCGGCTGCCCAGCCAGCTGCCGCGCCTCGGAGCGATGGTTGGAGGGGCTGGTGATCCAGGGGCGGGTCGATCCAGGGGCTGGGTTCCCACCAACGATGCATCGGATAGCGGTGCCGAACCCGCCCGGAGCAAGTCAATGGCTTCCCTGACCCGTGTTGCCGCGACCTCCATGGCAGCCCGCCGGCCTGGTACCAGCCGGAGCCGTTCCCCGGTACGGGGATCGCTCGGACCCTCGAGCGGATCATAGGGGAAAACCGCCACTTCCGTGCCGACCGTCAGGGGGCTCTCGGTGGGCAGTGCGTCTTCGCCGAGCGACTGCGGATGAACGGCAGCCGTGGCTGCGCCACGGTCGTCGTCGCCGGCCTCACCAGCTAGGCATGCCAACTCGGCAAGAAAAGGTGAGATCTCGGCAATGCCCGCCCGGGAACCATTCCACGCGGCGCTCGATGCCCAGAGGACGAACTTTGCGCGCGTGTATGCAACATAGGCAAGCCGCCGTTCTTCAGCCTCGCCGTGGTGCTGGACCTCCGATTTGAAGTCCTTCTCGGCGTCGAGCCAGCCTTTCTGGTCCGGTTGGTCCAGATCCCATTGGGGCAAGTCTGCCCGATCCCCACGAAGCGGCCAGGGCAGGGCCGCGGTACCGCTGCTCCATCGGGAGTCGCGGTTGCTGGGAAAGGCGCCGGCATTGAGCCCGGGGACAAAGACAACGTCCCATTCCAAGCCTTTTGAGGCGTGGACCGTCAGCAATTGCACTGCCTCGTGGTTCACTTCGGCATCGGCCATGTCTAGTCCGCCTTCCTCTGATGCGGCGGCTTCAAGCCAAGAAAGGAAAGCCAGCAGATCCACGCGCTGGGAGGTTTGCAGGAAGCTCGCCGCAGCGTCATGGAAGGCGTCCAGGTTCCGGCGCGCCTGGTGGATGCTGATCCCGGGCTTCGCAGCAACTTCAATGTCGAGCAACATGGCACGTTCCACTTCGCCAAGCAAGGTGGTCAGGTCGTCTCCAATGAATCCCCGCAGGTTCCGAAGTTCTGAAGACAGGCGGCCAAGGCGCTCCAATGCCGGCGCGCTGAGGGAACGTCCGTGGCCTGAAGTCCATCCCGGGCGTGGCAGAAAGTCCAAGGCCTCCACGAGGCTGGCTGCATCGGTGATGTCGCTCTCCACCACCATCTCGGCGGGACTTTCGTCTGCGCCTGCGTGGTCATCCACACCGCTGACGTCGCCCACCCCGCCATGCGAGCGCCGTCTGGCCAGAAACTGGGACCAGTCACGGAATGCCATGAGGTCGGCGGGGCCAATCCTCCACCGGGCCCCAGCCAGCAAACGCATGAGGGCATCCGAGCGGCCAGGATCGGCCAGGACTCGGAGCGCCGCAACGAGGTCAACTACTTCAGGGGTATCGAGCAGACCGCCGAGGCCCACTATTTCGTAGGGGATTCCCTGAACTTCGAATTCACGGCGCAAGCACTCCATTTGTGCCCGACGCCGGCAGAGCACTGCCATGGTGGGCGACAAGGGGGCGCCGTCGGCCGCGGTTTCAAAGACTGTGCGCCGGTAGCGGCGGACGTCCCGGGCAATGGCCGAAGCTTCGTCTTCATCCGTAGCAAAGCGTCCAAGCACAACGCTGCCATCCACGGCCACCGGGCTCGGCTGCAGCGGAGGCACGGCCACGGAGTTGTCCGCAGTCCTCAGGCCTGCAGCTCCGTCATTCGAGGCCGTTTTGTCTTTCGAAGCAGCATTGTTGAGCGGTGCAGAAATGACGTTGGCGGCGGCCAGGATATTGCGTCCATTGCGCCACGCGGTTGTCAGATACGAGGTGGGGGCCGTTGCAAGGGAAGCCGTTCCGAACGCGTCCTCCACCCGGACAGGGAATTCCTGGACGAAGTGGAAGAGCTGGCCGGCCGAAGCACCCCTGAACCCATAGATGGATTGGTTGGGATCCCCTACGGCCGTCACGGCGTGCCCTCCCCCGAACAGGCGCGAGAACAGCACCAGCTGTGCGTGCGAGGTGTCCTGGAATTCATCCAGGAGTACCACCTTGTACCGGGCCCTCTCCGTGGCTGCCGCCAGTGGTATGTCCTGCGCAATCTTCGCGGCGAGCGCCACGAGGTCGCCGAAGTCCAGAACGCCGCGATTCCGTTTGGCACCCTGGTAACGCCCCACCATGTCCGCAACGCTTGCCCTGGTGCGTAACATGGCACTGAGATCGCCGGCGGCCTGAGTTGGATTCTTTTTCGCCTCGGACACATACGGCAGTTGCTTGAACTCGGACACGCGCTCCATCAACCAACGCTCAACTTCGGCGGGTTGGCGCAAATGCTCGGCGCATTCTCCGGCAAGCTGCATCACGGCATTGACCAAGGTGGATTTAGCGGCTGTGAAGTGCTCGTAGTCGCCGTCGTAGGCTTCAACCACCTCGCTGGCGAGTTGCCATGCCTGGGCACCTCCGAGCAGCACCACATCGCGTTCAATCCCGAGGCGCAGGCCGTAGTCGGCCACAATTCCGCTGGCATAGGAATGGTAGGTGGACACCTTTGGCTCAAGTTCGTCGGAGCCGGCAACTCCCTCGGGAAAACCGTACCGGCCGTCATCGGCGGCCGCGATGCGCTGCAATGCGGCCAATTTGGCGCGGATACGGCTTGCCAATTCCCCTGCGGCCTTGCGGGTGAAGGTGACACCCAAGACCTCTTCGGGACGGACCCATCCGTTGGCCACGAGCCACACCACACGGTCCGCCATGGTGGCGGTTTTCCCGGATCCCGCGCCCGCGATAACCAGCCGAGGGGTCAACGGCGACGAAATAATGGCGGATTGCTCCTCCGTGGGACGATTCCGTTCGCCCAGGATATCGGCCAGTTCTCCGGGGGAAAATCGGGGTTCGGGCAAGACCGCTATAGCGTCGCCGGCCTCCCGGATCCCGGCTCCGGCAAGTGTTTGGATGGTCATTCGGTGACCTGCTTTCCCTGGCGCACAATGGGCAAATATCGGGCAAACGGCAGCCATGACCTCCGTGGCTGCCTTTCGACGGATCGTGACGCGCCTCGAAGCTTGATCCGGCCATGAGCACGGCGGCCTCGCTGACAAGGTCCTGTGCCCAGTTGTCCCCCGGGTCCAAAGGCTCCTGTACTTGAATGGCCGGCGTCTTCGTCTTGGTACCGAGCTGCGCCAGAACCGCACCCCCCGGAATAAGGCCGGGAAGCAGCCCCGAAACGAGGCCTGAAACGGAATCTGAGTCCACAGCTCCAGGACCTTGATCGGTGCCCTGACCTGAGAATGCCCCGTGCAGCACTGCAGCTTGATAGGCACCAAGCTGCGGGTGCCTCTCAAGTTCGGCTTTGCCCGGCTGGCGCTTTCCGGTCTTCAGGTCAACAATCACCAACCTGCCCTCGGCATCGATTTCCAGGCGGTCAACCTGCCCCCGAAGCACGGCATCCCGGAACGCCCCGGACTCCTCGGAAAGCTGAGCTACACGAACCTGCGGGAGGGGAACTTCAAAGTCCTGCTCGACGCCGGCCAGGCTCCGCCCTTCGCTCCGCATCACCACGACGTACTGGGCCAGTTTCCTGACCATCTGCTCGGCACGTTGGAAGTCCAGCCTGCCCTCCCAGTTGTCCTTCATGCCCAGAGCCGGCCAGCGACGCACAAGCTCGGCAACGTATTCGGCGCCGGAAGCGTCAGGCAACTCCTGGGCGATCGCGTGAACCAAAGTCCCAAGGCTACGGGCAAAGTCCGTGGCGGCTTCGCCCCCCGCCGCCTGGACAAACCAATCCAACGGCGACTTGTGCACGGTTTCCACCTTCGAGGGAGAAACGAACACAGTGCCCCCCGGCGGGACCACCGGTTCCTCCGTGCTGAGGGGCGCCAATCCCCACCAGGAGTCCGGATGCGCACCCGGCACCGCGGGTTCCGCGGTGGCCAAGTGGGCCAGGACCCGGGCAGCTTCGGCCGCCTCCCCCGCAACGCCTGGCCGGGCAAGTCCGGCGTCGTCCGGCTGAACGCGCTGCCTGAGCTCGGCCACCAGGGCGCGCAGCGTCATGGGCCTATCCACCGGGGTGTAGTCACGGCGGTATTCCCCCGGTTCGAGGGGCGCCACATAATCGAGAAAGGCAGACTGCTGCTCATCCTCGGAAGAAACTGCTGTGCAAATGAGGATTTCCCGGGCGCGCGAAACGGCCGTGGAAAAGCTACGGAGTTCGTCGTAGCGGATATCCCGCAGCCTGCTCAGGGGACCGCGCTGCAAGGCATGTGCGACGCCATGCTCCACGGCGTCTGCGAACAATGTGCTGCCGAGGAGCTCGCCGCGAAGGCCTGGTGTTGGGCCAGACCCCTTCCTGCAAACCCGCGACGATAACTACCGGCCATTCCCGCCCCGCGGCGCTAGCCGGCGTCATGAGCTCCACGGCTTCCTCCAACTGCGCCCTGGCAGCGAGGGTGTCCATGGGCAGCTCTTGGCTCAAGAGGTACTCCAGGAACTGTTCAGGGCCGGAACCGGGGAGCTGGTCAACATAGCGCTCGGCAGTGTGGAACAGGGCCATCATGGCGTCAAGGTCACGATCCGCACGGGCGCCGGCAGCACCGCCGTCGAGCGCCATTTCCGTCCAGCGCGACGCGAGTCCTGTGGCTTGCCACAATGCCCACAACACAGTCTCGGCGTTGACCCCTGGCTCGGCCGCGGCGGCATGCCCTGCCGCGATCATGCCGGGCCAGGCGCCGTGCCGAGCTGCCCTCGATGCCCAACGAACCAAGCGCCCCGGGCTCCAGCAAGGCTTCAACGAGCAACGCGTCACTGGACCGTCCGCCGCCTCCCAGCAGCTCCTCCCGACGCAGGGATTGTCGCAAGCGGCGCAACTCGATGGCGGTCGCCCCGCCGATCCTCGACGTGAGAAGCGAGACCGCAGACTCAGGCGTCAGCTTCGCCGCGTCCAGCACCACGCCGTACACCTCGAGCAAGGGACGAACTGCCACTTCATCGCGCACGGCGGAATCCGCAACCGGCACCCGGACCGGAATTCCCTGGCCGCCCAGATACCGCTGCAATTGGGATAGTTGACCACCATTGCGCACAATCACCGCAATGTCCCCGAACTCGTGGCCCTCGCGCAGCTGCGCCTCAAGGATACGTTGGGCAACGTAGCGCAATTCGTGGACCGCCGAAGGAAGGACATGCGCTTCCACGCGGCCCGCGCCCTGCGCACACGCGGATTCCGCCTGCCCGGCAGCTAAAGGCAACGGATCCAGACGCCGCGCCAATTGGCCCCCGGCACGCTGCGATATTCGCGCCGCCACACCGGTCCAAGCTTTCGCGACGTCGGGGAGGTGCCGGTGGGTATGGCGGAGCGGAAGCTCAAGCACGCCGCCGGAAAGGCCCCTGAGGAGCCGAGGCAGTTCAGCGACAAGATCCGGACGGGCACCGCGAAACCCTTGGACCACGGTGTCCGGGGAGGACGCCACGAGAACGTCCTTGCCCTCTGCGATGTCTGCGAGCAGTTCGAACACCGCTGGATTCGCTTCCTGGATATCGTCCACCAGGATCAATTGGAGCCGCTGACGTTCTGCCGCGAGAAATCCGGGTGAATCCTGGAAGATCTGACGCGCGGCCGTGATGATTCCTGCCGGGTCAAAGGCCTCGGGCATGCGGAGATCCAAGACGTCCCGATATTCCGAGTACAGCGCGGCGGCGGCGATCCAGTCCGGCCTGCCGCACTCGTCAGCAAGCGCCGCGAGGTCCTCGGCGGTGCGTCCCGATTCGATGATCCTGTCGAAAAGCTGGCGGATCTCCTGCCGGAAGCCACGCGTGGGCAAAGCCGCGGACAAATCCTGCGGCCAGGGAAGTTCAAAGCCCGGCCGCGCATGGCCCGCCAGCAACTCTTTGATGATGAGGTCCTGTTCAGGCCCCGAGAGCAACTTAGGTGCCCGTTGCAGCGGCAGCACTCCCTCGGCTTTCGCGCGCCGAATCAGATCGAAGGCGTAAGACGCCCAGGTGCGTGCCGGCGTCGTACTCAAACTGCGGTCCAGACGTCCCGTGAAGGTGTCCCGCAACGCCGATGCCGCATGCCGGCCGGGTGCGAGGATCAAGATGCGTTCAGGATCCACGCCATCGCGCTGGACTCGCCGCACGGCGGCCTCCACGAGCACTGTCGATTTCCCGGTGCCCGGCGCTCCGGGCACCACCACCGGCCCGGATCCATGCGGAAGCTCGACGACGGCAGCCTGGTCGGCGGACAACACCGGCGCCGCGTACTTGACCTCACGCGGCGCGAGCAGACGCAGCCTGGCGGGCGCCGATCGCTGGGTTTGCCGGGACTGCTGGGTCTGCCGTGTTTGCTCGGTTTGACGTGGTTGCTCGGTTTGACGTGGTTGCTCGGTTTGACGTGGTTGCTCGGTTTGACGTGGTTGCTCGGTTTGCTTTGGGGCGGCTTGCGATTCTGTTGCTGCTGGACTCACATTTTCATTTCATCATCGGGCACCGACAATTTATGGAGCTGACGCTCGAGTTGCTCAGAGATCGCGTCGATACTGTCGAAATCCGCGTCCGTAGGTGCCCACCGGGCCATGCCCAGGTCGACGCGCCAGCGTCCCTCTCCGGTCCGCAGATATTCCGCGGGGGCACCGCGAAGCGGCGTTCCCTCGTCCAGATAGTGCCGCAACGCCTCCATTTCAAGCCCCGGCGGAGCCTCGCCGCTGGCACGGAGGACGCGCCACCAGGCCACGTCGCTCCCGTAGTGGCTCATCACGGAACCGACTTGCCTTGGACCACCCGAACCCAGAAGCTCTGCGACATCCCCATAGGACACGGCAACGCCGGGCGGCATGAGATCCACGACGGCCAACACCGCCGTCACAAATTCCATCCGCATTCCATCAGCCTATCGGCACGGGCAGGCCGGATCGGCGCAGAAGGAGTGTCGGTCCCGTTCTTGTCGTAGGGCGCCGTTAGCGTTGAAGCATGAGCTTCTGGAACACCCTCCCCCGCGCCGCGTTCGACCTTGAGACCACGGGCCGGAACTCCCGTTCAGCGAGGATCGTCACCGCTTCCATCACCGTCGTGAACGACGACGGCGGCGTGATCAAGGAACTCGAATGGTTGGCGGACCCGGGGGTGGAGATCCCCCTGGAGGCCAGCGAGATCCACGGGATCACTACGGAAAAGGCAAGGTCCGAGGGCCGTCCGGCGGCTGAGGTAACACGCGAAGTTGCCGCCGCACTTCCAGGAACTGTTCGACGACGAGGTGCCGGTCATTGCGTTCAATGCCAGCTATGACTTCACGGTACTGGCCGCCGAATCCGCCCGCTATGGCGTGCCGCAACTTAGCCGTTTCCCTGTCCTTGACCCGTACGTCATGAACAAGCAGGTTGACCGGTACCGCAAGGGCAAGCGGACCCTGACCGCGCTGTGCGAGGAATACGGCGTGAACCTCGATAACGCCCACACCTCGGCTGCAGACGCCCTCGCCACCCTGCGCGTCCTTGATGCCATGGCCGGCAAATTCCCGAAGCTGCAGATGCCCGCTTCGAAGCTGCACCACCTCCAGGTAGATTGGGCGGCTACACAGGCCGCCGATTTCCAGACCTACCTGCGCAAGACCAAACCAACAGCGGTCATCGAAGGCAATTGGCCGGTTCTTCCCCCCGAAGATGCCAGCCGGGGCGACTTCTAAAAGCGCGGGACTTCCGAGCGCCGTCCACAGGCTGAACACTTTTCCAGCGTCCGCATGATGGGATGCACGTCACATTGCCCTTGCTGCCTGAAAGCCAGCTGGACGTCAGTCACGAATTTCCCTCGATGTACGGGGGCGCGGCACCTGAGGGACAATTCCCATTGGGAACCGAATTTAATTCGGAGTTTCCGGAAATCATGCGTCCTATCGCCGTCAATTTATCGCCGAACACGCGGATGACATAATTAAGTTTGGCGGGTTGAGTCCTGATATTGCAGCCCGAACCTGCTTTGGCTGCGTTCCCCGCCCGTCTCGATACGAACTCGTGTTCCCCGATGAAAGTGATTTGCTTGATGAAAATCAAAGCCCTGAAGTGGTTCTCTGCTGTCCCTGTGGCTGCAGTCCTCGCCGTGTCCCTGGCCGCGTGCGGTGGCGGAGCGGGCAGCACCAGCAGCGCCTCGCCGACCGACGCCCTCCAAGGCAGCGACCAGAAGACGCTGGACAAGTACACCACCAAGGACGTCACCCCGCTGGACAAGATCGACAAGTCCAAGCTGGGTCTCATCACCGACGGCACGCTGCGCGTCGGTACCCTCTCTGACGCCCCGCCGAACATCTTCATCGACCCGTCGGGCAAGTTCACCGGTTACGACAACGAGCTCCTGCGCGCCGTTGGCGCCAAACTGGGCCTCAAGGTCGAGTTCGCCTCCACTGACTTCTCCGCGCTGCTCTCCCAGGTCAAGAACAAGCAGTTCGACGTCGGATCCTCCTCGATCTCCACCACGGACAAGCGCCGCGAGTCGGTCGGTTTCACGAATGGCTACGACTTCGGCTACATGGCGGTCGTGACCAAGAACAGCTCCCAGGTCAAGGGCTTCGCGGACCTCAAGTCGGGCGTTCGCATCGGCGTCGTTCAGGGCACTGTCCAGGACGACTACGTCACCAACACGCTCAAGCTCGAGCCGGTCCGCTTCCCGGACTACAACACGGTTTACGCCAACGTGAAGAGCGGCCAGGTGGATGCCCTGGGTCGCCCCGTCGCAGCAGGCAACCGGCCAGGTCAAGGACGGCGACAACACCAAGATCGCCGAAAAGGTCGTCAACACCCAGAACTTCACCGCCTGGGCTGTGAATAAGGACAACCAGCCCCTGATCGACGCCCTCAACTCCGGCCTCGACGCCGTGATCGCAGACGGTACCTGGACCAAGCTGACGGCCGAGTGGTACAAGGACCGCCCGACGACGGCGGAGCAGACCCCGCAGGGCTGGAAGCCAGGCAGCAAGGCCGTCCAGATCCCGGCCAAGTAACCCAGCCGTTCCATGGATCTCCAGGAAATCCTCAAACAGCTCGGCGAGACCTTTCTTGACTGGAAGGCGATGGGCGAAGTCATCCCCAAGATGTTCGCGGTCGGCTTGCCGAACACGCTTGTCCTTGCCGTCACGTCGGGCATCATCGGAACGCTGCTCGGCATGTTGCTCGCCCTCATGGGGATTTCCCGGAATCCTGCCGCCCGGTGGATTGCCAGGATCTACACGGATGTCCTCCGCGGGCTCCCGGCAGTCCTCACGATCCTCGTCATCGGCCTCGGTTTCGGCCCGATTATCCGGCATTTGACGGGCTCAACAAGCCCGTACCCGTTGGCTGTCGCGGCTCTGTCCTTGATGTCGGCGGCGTACATCGGCGAGATCTTCCGTTCCGGCATCCAGAGCGTCGACAAGGGGCAGCTCGAGGCAACACGTGCCCTGGGGTTCGGCTACGGCGCTTCCATGCGGCTCGTGGTGGTTCCCCAGGGTGTACGGCGCGTCCTGCCGGCGCTCGTGAACCAGTTCATTGCGTTGATCAAGGAGTCCTCCCTGGTGTTCGTCCTGGGCCTCCTTGCCTCTGAACGGGAAGTCTTCCAGATCGGCAAGGACTTTGCGTCCACGAGCGGCAATCTGTCCCCCTACGTGGCGGCCGGGCTGTTTTACCTGGTCATGACAATTCCGCTGACGCATTTCGTGAACTGGCTGGACCGCCGCCTGCGTTCGGGCCGACCGGAAAAGAAGGAACCGGACGAGGCCGCGGCCGTCGTCGGGAAGGGAGCCCAGGCATGAGCGAGTTCGCTTCAGGAACACTGACGGCGCGAAACATCCATTTGTCCTTCGGCTCGAACCGCGTCCTGCGCGGCATCGACCTGCACGTCGAGAAAGGCACCACGGCTTCCGTGATCGGCCCTTCCGGCTCGGGAAAGTCCACGCTCCTGCGGGTCATGAACCGGCTGATCGAACCCGAGCAGGGTGACATTCTGCTCGATGGCCGTTCGGTGCTCAAGGACAACCCGGATGAACTGCGCCGGCGGATCGGCATGGTCTTCCAGCAGTTCAACCTGTTCCCGCACAAGACCGTCGTGGAAAATGTCTCGCTCGCCCTGCGGAAGCTCCGTGGAATGTCCAAGGAGCAGGCACGGGAAGATGCCTTGACCCAACTGGACCTCGTAGGACTGAAGCACAAGGCCGACGCCCGGCCAGCCAACCTCTCCGGCGGGCAACAGCAGCGTGTGGCGATTGCCCGGGCGCTTGCCATGAAGCCCGAGGTCATGTTCTTCGACGAGGCAACATCCGCCCTTGACCCTGAACTTGTCAAGGGTGTGCTCGCACTCATGGCCGATTTGGCCAAGGGCGGCATGACCATGGTGGTGGTGACCCACGAAATGGGCTTCTCCAGAAACGTGTCGGACACCGTGACGTTCATGGACGCCGGCGTCGTTGTGGAGACCGGACCGCCGGAACAGCTCTTCACCGAGCCCCGGACCGAGCGCCTGAAAGGCTTCCTTTCGGACGTGCTCTAGCCCTTAGCAAGGAATCCCCGGCTTCCGGACAAAACACCCTCGTATGCGGGGGTGAATCGTCCGGAAGCCGGGGATTTTCGCGTCCGGCCTAGTTTCAGCCTACGTCCGGCCTAGTTCCGGCCTACTTCCCGGCCTTCACCCGGAGAACGGTCAGGGCCGCGGCATCCACTTGCCCACGGAACCCGGGATCAGCCTTCGCCCGCTGCAGGACCTGGTCATACATCACCGGAACGGCTGCCGTGTCGGCACACAGCACCATCGTGCCGCCCGCGTCAATGAAATTGGTCGCCCTGTCCCCCATGCTCCAAGGCGAGAGCTGCACGGCGTTGCACAGATCATCGGACACGATGATTCCAGTGAACCCTGCGTCGGCCCGAAGCATGGTGCGCATGATGACGGAGGAAAATGGCGCTACGTGCCCCGGATCAATCTTGTCGTAGTAGGCATTTGAAATCATGACCCATCGGACTCCGCCATCAATTGCGGCACGGAATGGCGCAAGATAGGGATCCGTCCGGGTTGTCTCGGTGTCATGGACGTTGGCGCTGACATCAGTGTTCAGGCTGACGCGTCCCATGCCCGGGAAGTGCTTGACCGCCGGCGCTACCCCCGCATCCCGCAGCCCGGCCGCCATCGCGTTCCCGTGCTCGGACACCGAGCCCGGAGTGAAGCCATACTCCCGTTGGAAGGCACCAATAGGTTTGTTCGCCGCGGCGGAGTCCGGGCTGGGAACGGTGTCCAGCACTGGTCCAAGGTCAACGTTCACGCCGGCCTGCAGCAACTGGCTGCCCCACGTCCGGGCGTCAGCATGAAGCTGATCCGGGCTTGAATTGCCTTGCGTCAAGGCCGCGGGAAGAGGCGCGAAACCGGGTCCCCGAAGGACTTGGACAGAGCCGCCTTCCTGATCGGTTGCGACGGACAGCGGCAGCCCGCGGCTTGAGTCCGGCGAAACGGCTGCCTTGAGCCTTGAAACGACCGAGGCCGTTGCATCAACGCCTGCTTGGCTGCGGCCGGCCAGATAGACATTGCCTATGTGGTTGTTCAGGAGATCTGCCACCGTTCCAGCATCGGCCCCATCCGCCTTGGCAGCCACCATGAAAAGCTGCCCTACCCTTTGTTCGAGGGTCAAGGCTGCAAGCCGTTGTTCCGGCGTCGGGTGCGGCGGAGGCGCCAGCTCTGTGGGACGGCTCGGCGTCGCAGAAGCATCCGGCGAACCGTCGGGCGGAGGAATGGGAGACATGGAGCTTGGCGCCGGAGCGGCCTGTGGAGCCCCCGGCGTTCCGCCCGCGGGGATGCCGGCTTCGGGGGTATCGGAACGCGCAGCGCCTGCAAACAGCGCGGCCATGAGGGCCATGAGGACAAGCAGTGAAGCTCTGGATGGGTTGAACAGTTGAACCATCGCCTTGTCGATTCGATCGTTGCCCACGGCCTGCTCCGGCAGCGCGCGCCGGAAGCAGGCCGTAAACCGTCGGAGAAGGGTCGCTCAGGCGGTTGCCTCTGCAGCCGCCTTGGCTGCGGCCGGCAAGGCGTCGAAGATCCGGTTCATGGCGGCGTCGTCGTGGGCAGCGGACAGGAACCACGCTTCGAAGACCGACGGCGGCAAGTAGACGCCGGAGTCCAGCATGGAGTGGAAGAACGGCGCGTAACGGAAGACCTCCTGGGCCTGGGCGTCTGCGTAGTTGTGCACGCCGTTGGCCGACGTGCCGAAAGCTACAGAGAAAAGGTTTCCTGCGCGCTGGATCGAGTGGTCCACGCCAGCCGCCTCCAGTGCAGACGAGAGCGCCGACGACAGTTCCAGCGAGCGGGCATCCACGAAACTGTAGACCTCCGGCGTCGCGAGCGTCAGGGTGGCGACGCCAGCAGCCATCGCCACCGGGTTCCCGGACAAGGTACCCGCTTGGTAGACCGGCCCAAGGGGTGCAAGGTAGTCCATGACGTCGGCACGCCCGCCGAGGGCCGCCGTCGGCATTCCGCCGCCGATGACTTTGCCGAAGGTCAGCAGGTCCGGCGCCCAGCCTTCCTGACGGCCCGTGAGGCCCCAGTAGCCCGCGTAGCCGGTGCGGAAGCCGGTGAGGACCTCGTCGAGGATCAACAGCGCGCCGTGCCCGCGGGTGATGTGGGACAACGCCGCGTTGAACCCTTCGTGCGGTGTCACCACGCCCATGTTGGCGGGAGCAGCTTCGGTGATCACGGCCGCGATGTTGTTGCCGTGCACAGCAAAAGCTGCTTCCACGGCGGCGAGGTCGTTGTAGGGCAGCACCAGGGTTTCGGCGGCGGTTGCTTCCGTCACGCCGGCCGAACCGGGCAGCGCCATGGTTGCAAGGCCCGAACCGGCGGCAGCCAGGAGCCCATCGAGGTGGCCGTGGTAGCAGCCGGCGAACTTCACGATCAAGTTGCGGCCGGTGAACCCGCGGGCCAAACGTACCGCCGTCATGGTCGCCTCGGTGCCCGTGGACACCATCCGAAGACGTTCGACGGCGGCGACGCGCTCCTTCACGATCGCGGCGAGGTTGGCCTCATCCGGCGTTGAAGCGCCAAAGGACAGACCGCGATCGACGGCGGCGTGAACGGCCTCGAGGACGGCCGGGTGGGCGTGGCCCAAGAGTGCCGGTCCCCATGAGCACACGAGGTCGACGTATTCCCGGCCATCCGCATCCGTCAGGTAGGGACCTTTCGCGGAAACCATGAACTTCGGCGTGCCGCCGACTGAGCCGAAGGCGCGCACCGGGGAGTTGACGCCCCCGGGCATCAGGGAACGGGCGCGGTCGAACAGCTGGTCGGAGACAGGGGTGTGTGAAGTCATGGTGTCCATTCTTTCAGGGATTCGATACAGTTCAGGCGCGTCCGGGCGGTTCAGGCCTGCTCAGATGGCGGCCAGCTGTTCAGCGACTAGTGGGGCCACCACGGTGCCGAAGAGTTCGATGCAGCGCATCATGGATTCGTGGGGCAGCGTTCCATTGCTGTATTTGAGGTCGAAACGGTCCACTCCGAGGTTTTGCTTCAGCAGCACGATTTTCCGGGCAACGGTTTCCGGAGAACCGACGTAGAGGGCACCCTCCGGGCTACACATGGCGTCGAATTCACCCCGGCTGGCCGGTCCCCAGCCGCGTTCGGCACCGATCCGGTTGCGCTGGGCAAGCCAGTGCGGGAACAGTTCCTCCCGTGCCTGCTCGTCGGTGGGAGCGATGTAGCCGGGCGAGTGGGTGGCAATCTGCTGCATGGGGTGCCCGTATTTGACCATGGCCTCGCGGTACAGGTTCACCAGTGGAGCGAAGCGGTGCGGTTCCCCGCCGATGATCGCGAAAATGATCGGATATCCGTATTGGGCGCAGCGAAGCACGGACTCGGGTGTTCCGCCCACCCCGATCCACGTGGGAAGCAGATGGTGTTCAAGCGGTGGGAAAACGCTGATCCCGTGCACATTTGGCCGGGTTCGCCCCTCCCAATGCACCGGCTTTTGCGCCCGGACTTTGTCGAAGAGCTCCAGTTTTTCCTCGAACAAGACCTCGTAATCAGCCAAATCCAAGCCGAACAGCGGGAAGGACTCCGCGAAGGAACCACGCCCCAGCATCACTTCCGCACGCCCGTTGGACAGCGCATCAACGGTGGAGAACCGCTGGAAAACCCGGATGGGATCGTCCGAGCTGAGTACGGTCACTGCCGAGCCGAGCCTGATCTGTGATGTCCGTGCCGCAGCGGCGGCAAGGAACACTTCGGGCGCCGAGACCGCGAAGTCGCGCCGGTGGTGCTCTCCCACCCCGAACGCATGAAGCCCGACGGCGTCCGCCAGTTCCGCTTCGGCCAGCAGCTCGCGCAACACGAGGGCGTGCGGTTTCGGGTTGCCGTCGGTGTCCACCCCGGCGTCACCGAAGGTGTTCAGCCCGAGGAGGATCTCCGCGGGTCCCACCGGGGCCGTAGGGTTGGAAACGGGATCGCTCATCAGGACTCCTTGAGCCAGTCGGCAAGCTCGGACGCCCAGTACGTCAGCACCATATCGGCGCCAGCCCGTTTGATTCCAAGCACGGATTCTGTGATGGCGCCCCGCCGGTCGATCCAGCCGTTCGCGGCAGCCGCTTCGATCATGGCGTACTCCCCGGAAATTTGATAGGCCGCCACGGGAACGGGACTCATTGCAGCGACGTCGGCCAGAATGTCGAGATAGCTCATGGCCGGTTTGACCATCACCATGTCAGCGCCCTCTTCAAGATCGAGTTCCACCTCGATGATGGCTTCCCGGCGGTTGGCGGCATCCATTTGGTAGGTGCGGCGATCTCCCTTGAGCTGCGAATCGACGGCTTCGCGGAAAGGACCGTAAAAGGCTGAGGCGTACTTCGCCGCGTAGGCCAGGACCGCGGTGTTCTGGTGTCCGGCCGCTTCCAGGGCTTGGCGAATGACGGCGATCTGGCCGTCCATCATCCCGGACGGCCCCAACACGTGGGCACCGGCCTCGGCCTGGGCCACAGCCATCTGTGCGTAGATTTCCAGCGTGGCATCGTTGTCCACATAGCCATTGGCGTCCAGGACCCCGCAGTGGCCGTGGTCCGTAAATTCGTCCAGGCACACATCCCCCATGACCACCAGGTCATCGCCCACCTCGGCACGGACATCGCGGATGGCCTTGTTCAGAACGCCTTCAGGATCGAGGGAAGCCGTGCCCCGCGCATCGCGGACGGCCGGAACACCGAAGAGCATGATGCCGCTGACGCCGAGTTCCACTGCTTCGGCAGCGGCGCGCTTGAGCGAATCCGTGGTGTGCTGCACGACGCCGGGCATGGACGTGATCGGAGCCGGCTCGCTGAGGCCTTCGCGGATAAAGGCCGGCAGGATGAGGTCCGCAGCCGCCAACCGGTGTTCGGCCGTCATTCGGCGCATGGCGGGGGTAGTGCGGAGCCGGCGGGGCCGGTGGTTTGGAAAGCTCAACTTTCGTTCCCTTCGGTGTCAAATACGGTGCGCAGGGCGGTCACGATGCCTGCCGGAGTGGGTTCCTTGGCGATTGCCGCAACCGGGATGCCGAGAGCAGCAGCCTCTGCCGCCGTCGAGCGCCCGATCGCGATGAATCGGCAGTCCTTCAGGGGTGCCAGTGAATTGTGGATGCGGCGGGCCGCGCTGGGCGAAGCGGCGACGACGGCGTGAAGCCGACCGCTGGAAAGTTCGGATTTGGCTGCTGCCGGAGTGAGCTCCGGCGCTCCGGATCCGTTACCGGGCTGCCAGCCGTTTGCTGCCGCGAGCGCGGCAGTGAGCCGCTGTCCGGGGCTGGCCGGGTAATCCACGGTGTGGTAGGCCGTGACCGCCTGGACCACGGCTCCCATGGCTTCGATTCCCGCCGCCAATTCGGCGTCGGCTATGTCCGCTTGCGGCAACAGGACGTTGACCGGGCCTGCCGGCCAAACGGCAACGAGTCCCGCCGCTGACTGGATATCTTCGGGCGCGAGGTCCACGGGAATTCCCTCGGCTTCAAGGACCCTCCGGCTCGAGGGACCAATCGTCGCGATCCGGACCGAGTCCGGAATCAGGTCCTTCAACTCCAAGCGACGCTCGGCTGCTTTCTCCTTCAGTGCCCGCACCGTGGTGATGCTGCTGACCACCAGCCAGCCGTAGGCTCCCGCGCGAAGGCCGTCCAGCGCAACTTCCAGGGAATGCTGGTCCCGGGCGCGCTCGAAGTCGATCAACGGCAACAGGAACGGTTCGGCGCCGGCTTCCCGCAGTGCGGCGACGAGCGGCGCGGCACGGTCCGGGCTGCGCGTCACAAGGACCCGGGCACCTTCAAGGAACCGGGGCTCCCCCGACTTCACTGCGCTGTGCCGTCCCATGGTCTCCTGTTGGCTCCGATTTTCAGGAAGCGGCAAGATCTGCGATGTCCCCGGCCCCCGCAGCAAGCAGGAGCTCAGCGACTTCGATGCCTAGTAACGTCGCGCCCACTTCTGTGAGCCCGTCCGTGGCCTTCTTCTCGCGGACGGATTTGCTCCCGTCCACGGCGCAGACAACCGCTTCCAAGTACAGCATGCTGCCCTTGCGATAGGCGTACGCGCCCACGGGGGCGGCACAACCGGCTTCGAGTCGCGCCAAAACGGCGCGCTCTGCCGTGACAGCAAGCCGGGTGTCTTCGTCGTTCAATGCGGCCAGCGCCTGGGCGAGGGCGCCCTTCGAAACATCCGCCGTGCGGCATTCGATCGCCAGCGAACCCTGCCCGGGGGCGGGAAGCATGACGTCGGTTTCGAAGAACTCGGTCACGACGTCAAGCCGGCTGATCCGTTCCAGTCCAGCAGCGGCAAGCACGACGGCGTCCAGGTCACCGGTCTTTCCGGGAACCAGCGCGTCTACGGAGTTGCCGGGCAGCCCTGGAACGCGGCCCAAGCGGGTGTCCACATTGCCGCGGATGTCCACGACGTCGAGGTCCGGGCGGGCGGCGCGCAACTGGGCGGCGCGGCGCGGGGATCCTGTGCCGACTTTGGCGCCGGAGGGAAGATCCGCCAGTTTCAGGCCGTCACGGGCGCACAGGGCGTCCCGGACGTCCACCCGTTTGGGCGTTGCCGCAATGGTGAGCCCCGGAGCCGATCCTGTCGGCAGGTCCTTCAGGGAGTGCACTGCGACGTCGCACTCGTTCTCCAAGAGCGCGTCACGAAGGGCTGCAACGAACACTCCGGTGCCGCCCATCTGGGACAGGGAACCCGTCCTGACATCGCCTTCCGTCTTGATGCGCACCAGTTCCACGGGGAAACCCCCGACGGCGGCCAGCTGATCGGCTGCCTGCTGGCTCTGGGTAAGCGCGAGCTTGCTCGCGCGGGTACCGATCCGGACGGTCATTTCGCGCTTTCTCCTGCGGGGTAGGCATCGTGGCCGGTGCCGACGGTGGTGTCAGCGCCGGCGATCGTGGGCTTTTCGCCACGGAAGTTGGCGCAGCAGCCGGGACGGCAGACGTCGTACCACGGGCCCAGCCCGGTCATGGCAGGGCGATCGGCGATGTTGTTGGCTACGGTCCGCTCGCAAATGAGGTCCACCAGGCCGGCAACGAACTTGCCGTGCGTACCGGGGGTGGGGACACGGGTGGCGGCAATACCGAGGTTCTTGCACGTTTCCAGGGCCTCGGTATCGAGATCCCAAGCCACTTCCATGTGGTCGGAGACGAAGCCGAGCGGAACGATCACAACCCCCTTGATCCCCTGCCCGGCCAGTTCCTCAATGGCGTCGTTGATGTCCGGTTCGAGCCACGGAACATGCGGAGCGCCCGAGCGGGACTGGTACACGAGGGACCACGGCGCAGTCAGCCCGGATTCGGCCTCAACCCGCCTCACGACTTCGGCTCCGGCGGCCAGGTGCTGTGCGACGTAAGCCGAGTCCTCTTCGAACGCGCGGGGTTCGGCCTCCGAACGTCCCGCGGCCTCGGCGTCACGGGTGGGAATGGAGTGCGTAGCGAACAGGATGTGGACCGGAGCGTCCTCTTCACCGGCGGCGGCCAATTTGGCCTTCACCTCTGCGAGGCCTGCCGAGGTTCCCTCCACGAAGGGCTCCACGAAACCCGGGTGGTCGAAGTACTGGCGGACCTTATCTACCTCGAGTTTGCCGTCAAGCCCCGTTTCCGTCAGCGCGATCCCGATATCCTCCCGGTACTGGCGGCAGCTGGAGTAGCAGGAGTAGGCGCTGGTGGTGACCATCAGCAGCTTGCGATGGCCGGCGTCGTAGGCGTCTTGAAGGGTCTGTGGGATATAAGGGTCCCAGTTGCGGTTGCCCCACAGCACAGGCAGGCTGATCCCGCGGGCTGCGAGCTCCGCTTCGAGGGCGGACTTCAGGTTCCTGTTTTGCTGATTGATGGGGCTGATGCCGCCAAAAGCGCGGTAGTGGTGGGATACCTCTTCCAAGCGCTCATCGGGGATACCGCGGCCGCGGGTGACGTTGCGCAGGAAGGGAATGACATCGTCCTGGCCTTCGGGACCGCCGAAAGAGGCGAGGAGGACGGCGTCGTACTCCTTGGGAGCCAGGCGCCCGGCCTCGGTGACCTCATTAACCTCCGTGAGGCTGGCGGGACCGGCGGAGTGGCGGCCGCTCACGCGAGGACCTCAGCGATCTCCGCAGCGGTGACCCGGCGGCCGGTGTAGAACGGGATTTCTTCGCGGACGTGGTTACGCGCGTCGGTAGCACGCAAGTGGCGCATGAGGTCAACGAGGTCAACCAGTTCAGGAGCCTCCAGGCCGAGGATCCATTCCCAGTCGCCCAGCGCGAACGAGGACACGGTGTTGGAGATGACCTGCGGGAATTCACGGCCCAGCATGCCGTGATCGCGCAACATCTTGCCGCGCTCTTCAGCGGGCAGGATGTACCACTCGTACGAGCGGACAAACGGGTAGACGCACAGCCAGGTGCTGGGCTCAACGCCGCGCGCGTAAGCGGGAACGTGGTTCTTGGCGAACTCGGCTTCCCGGTGGACACCCATGGCGGACCACACGATCTCGGTGCCGGCGAAGAGCGCGCTGCGGCGGATGTCACGGACGGCCTGCTGCAAGGCCTCGGGCTTCGCGCCGTGGAGCCAAACCATAATGTCGGCATCTGAACGCATGGCGGAGACATCGTAGCTACCGCGGAGGACCACGCCGTCCTCGGCGAGCTTGGCAGTCAGCTGCTCGAAATCCTGGACGGCATCGGCGCTGCGCAGGACACCGCCCGACCGCTTGAAGACGGTCCACAGGGTAAAGAACTGCTCTTCGGATTCGGCAGTTTTAGTGACAGATTCGGCAGAAGTGTGGCTCATGGTACAAGTCTGCCCCGTGGATGCCGCTAAGTCGAAATGCAGAACTTCTACAATGCGTAGAAGTGTCGCATCTCACAATCCGGCGTCTATTTGTGCCGATGTGTCGGCAACCACCGCAGCCAGGCCGTTTCCGGCAAGCCACCCGCCAATAACGGACAATCCCTCGGCCCCGGCACAGACCCGGCGCACCTGCGCAACGCGCTGTTTGTGACCGACGGCGGCGAATGGCAAGGCCCCTGCCCAGCGGACGACGTCCCAATCGAGGACGTCTTCGCGCACAAGCGGCACCGTCAACAAAGTCGAGGCATCGCGAAGCGCAGCCTCGAACAGGGAATCATCGTCCAGCGCGCCCGACGATTCAGGGGCGTCCGCTCCTTCGCCCCTCCCGTAGGACAGCCGCAAAACATGCGTACCCGGGCCGGCTTCCTCAGCCAGCCAATCCCATTTGGCCGTGGCGTGAGTCAGCGCCTTTGCCTGAATACCCGCGGTTTGGGGTGCAACCAGGATGCCCGTCCCTCGAGGCCGGCCGTCCAATTCGGGCACGTCCACCACCAAAGTCACCAGGCTTACCAAGGGGCCTGCGGCGGGACGCAACCCGGATAGCTCCGGAAGCGCGCCCTCCAGCAGCCCGACGGCGGCCGGACCGTCGAGCGCCACAACCAGCCGCGCGGCGTCGTACGTTTTGCCTGCCGCACTAACCCGCCAGCCACCGTCACCGCGGGTGATGGAATCCGCCCGGGCCCCTTGAACAAGAGTCACCCCTTGGGAGCGCAGTTCCGCGACCAAAGCGGAGACCAGGGTGTTCATTCCGCCTTTCAAGCCGCCGACGGCGGAGCCTGCCTTCGCGGGTCCGGTCCCGGTTTGCTTTGAACCGGCCTTGCGCTGGCTGGCCACCGCCGTTGCCAGCGAGCCGTGCTGGCGCAATGCTGCACGCAGGCCCGGTGCCACCATGTCGACGTCGAGCAGTCCGGGATCGGCGGAGTGCACTCCCCCGACCACGGGTGCCACGAGCCGTTCGAGTACCCGCTTGCCCATCCGCGCCCGGACCAGGGCGGAGACGCTGGTCACCTCGGCAGAAGTGCCCACGGACGCGGGCAAGTAACGGTCAAGGGATGCCCTCAAGGAACCGGCGAAACCCAAGGAACGCCGGACTTCCGGATCCCAGGGATTCGCGGGAATGCCGAGCACTCCCGTCTTGGGAAGTTCCCGCGGGCCGTCCGGCAGCTGCACCCAGGCACCTCCGGCATGGGGCGCCACGATGTTTTCACCGAGCCCGAGCTCGCGGGCAAGGTCGGCCACGGCGGTGGATCGCGTGGCGAAGGATTCGGCTCCGCTGTCCAGTTCGAGGCCTGCGACGGTGTGGCTTCCCACGCAACCACCCCATGCGTCGCTCGCTTCCAGCACGGTCACGGCAGTACCGCTTTTTGCCAGCAGTCGGGCCGCGAGCAGGCCGGAGATGCCGCCGCCCACCACCACTGCTTGTTGGGACGGCGTTTGTCCCTCGCGCATGCCGGCTACTCTGCCGGGATCGAGTGGATGAGTTCCACAACCCGGGTCAGGACGGTGGGATCGGTTTCCGGGGGTACGCCATGGCCAAGGTTCAGGACGTGGCCGAGGAGCGGCGGCCCCAGCCGCAATCACTTCGCGGACGTGCGCTTCCAGGACCTCCCACGGCGCGGAAAGCAGCGCCGGGTCAATGTTGCCCTGCAGCGGAACGGTGCCGCCCAGGCGACGGTTCGCCTCGTCCAACGGCAGCCGGTAGTCCACGCCGACGACGTCCACCCCGACGTCGCGCATCGCAACGAGGAGTTCCGAGGTTCCGGTGCCGAAGTGGATCAGCGGCGCTCCGAGGTGGCGGACGTGGTCAAGGGCACGCGCCGAGGCGGGGGCCACGTACTTGGTGTAGTCAGCCAAGCCGAGGGAGCCCGCCCACGAGTCAAACAGCTGCCCGGCAGACGCACCCGCCTCCAGCTGGGCCCGCAGGAACATTCCGGAAGCGTCGGCAGCCCAGTTGGCCAGAGCGTTCCAGGCTTCCGGATCGGCGTGCATCATGGTGCGCGGACCGAGGTGGTCGCGGGAAGGCTTTCCTTCCACCATGTACGCGGCCAAGGTGAACGGCGCGCCCGCGAAACCGATCAGGGGGGTGGTGCCCAGCTCTGCCACCGTCAGGCGCACGGCCTTACGGATCGGCTCGAGGGCTTCCCACGTCAATTCCGGCAACGCGGCGACGTCGGCCGCCGTGCGGACAGGCTTGTCCAAAACAGGCCCGACGCCGGGCACGATGTCCACGCCAACTCCAGCCAGCTTCAGGGGGATGACGATGTCGGAGAAGAAAATGGCTGCGTCAACATCATGGCGGCGGACCGGCTGCAAAGTGATCTCCGAGGCAAGCTCGGGGCGCAGGCACGAGTCCAGCATCGCAACGCCTTCACGGACCTTGAGGTATTCGGGCAGGGACCGGCCGGCCTGCCTCATGAACCACACCGGCCGGCGGGACGGCTTCCCACCACGGTAGGCCTGAATCAGCGGAGAGTCTGCGGTGCGGCCATCCATCAGCGGGTGGTTTGCGTCAAGGCTCGAGGCGACGGTGCCGGAAGCGCCGTTGGCCGGCACGGAATGAGGCAGTGCAGAACTGGAAGTCATGCCTTCGATTGTGCCGAAGTTTAGGCTCAAAAGATAACGACAGCCTGTCCCGTGCATTGAGACGTGGCGGGCGTCACTTGAGGCAGTGCGAAGAACCACTCGTGCGCGTTGTTCTACATGGCGCCGAAAAAGCTATGATTGCTTTGCTGTGGTTCTTTTTTCATTGGTGGCTACACACGCCGACATCGATCTCGAAACCGTCGCTCAGTTGAGCAACGGTTCATCCGAGGTTGCCTCGTCCGCTTTGGCCGATTCCCAACTTGTCTCCGGCGCCGTGGTCCTGGCCACGTGCAATCGCTATGAAATCTATGGCGAAACGCCGCATGCCGAAAACCTCGAAGCTGCCCGTTCAGAGCTCGTCACGCAGATCAGTGGCTTGAGCGGACTCAACGAGCAACTCGTCTCGCGCGCCTTCAGCACCCGCACCGGCCCGGAGGTAAGCAGGCACCTCTTTGCCGTCAGCGCCGGACTTGATTCCGCCGTCGTCGGCGAACGCGAAATCGCGGGACAGGTGCGCCGTGCCCTGATCACTGCGCAGCACGAAGGAACCGCAAGTTCCGGTCTTGTCCGGCTGTTCCAGGCCGCCTCGAAAACAGCCAAGGACGTGGGCGCCCAGACCGCGCTCGGTTCGCGGGGGCTATCTATCGTTTCGGTCGCCCTGGACCTCGCCACCGACCTCTCGGAAAGTGCCGACTGGAGCACCAAGAAGGTTGTTGTCTTCGGAACCGGTGCCTATGCCGGCGCCACCATGTCCCTGCTGCGGGACCGTGGTTGCACCGACGTTTCGGTGTACTCGTCGTCCGGCCGGGCCGAGACGTTCGTGGCGACCCGCGGCGGAACCGCGCTCGACGCCGAAACTCTTCCTGCCGCCGTCGCCGCGGCAGACGTGATGATCGGCTGCAGCGGTTCGGATACCCGAGTCGAAGCCGCGGAGCTTGCGAAGGTCCGTGCCTTGTCCACCCAGACTCTCATCGCGATCGACCTCGCACTCACCCACGATTTCGACCCCGCAGTAGGCGAGCTCGACGGCGTCGAGCTCCTGACACTCGAGTCGGTGCGTCTCGCGGCACCTCAGGAACAGGCCGAGTCCTTGGCACAGGCGAGCACTATTGTGTCCGGCGCGGCACAGTCGTTCGAGCAGGAACGCGAGGCCCGTTCGGTGGACTCGGCGATCGTGGCTCTGCGCCGCCACACCATGAGTGTGCTCGACGCCGAGATGGAGAAAGTCCGGGCCCGGCACGGCTGCACTGCCGCAGCCGAAGAAGTCGAGTTCGCACTCCGTCGCATGGTCAAGCAATTGCTCCACATCCCCACGGTGCGTGCGCGCGAACTCGCGGCCAACGGCCAGCAAGACGACTACGTGGCAGCCCTCGAAGCCTTGTACGGCATCCAAGTTGAACAGCCCGCCGCAGCGGCCTCCGCAGCCGAATGCCCCGTTCACCACGGCCAGGCGGCATCCGAGCAGGCTGAAAGCGCCTAGCCCCTACGACCCCGCACGCTCCCTGCGGCAGGGTCCTAGGCGAAAGCGTTGACGCCCGTCATTTCCGCAGACACGGCCCACAGCTTTGTTGCCGCTTCCGGATCCACAGCGTGCGCATCCACTCCCTGGTATCTGGCGAGCGGCGAGGCCGGGTCCGTGGGGTTGGCGATATCGCAGTCTTCGCAATACACCCCACCCACACCCGCCAAGGCCGACGACGTTGCCGCCCAGGTGGAGGTGGCGGCGCCCTGTTCGGGAGTCTTGAAGCCCTCCCTGACGTTGCCCGCCTCGTCCATCCAACCAGCCGCGACCATTTCCTCCTTGGGCAAGTGGCGCTGCAGCTCTGTCATGATGCCGCCCGGATGGACCGCAAACGCCCGCACTCCGGACGACTTGCCCAAGCGGTCCAACTCCACGGCGAACAGCGCGTTGGCTGTCTTCGCCTGGCCGTAGGCCCGCCATTTGTCGTAGCCGCCCTCGAAATTGATGTCCTCGAAACGGATCGGCGAGAGTTTGTGCCCGGTGGAGGACAGAGCCACCACGCGGGCCCCACCCGCAGCAGCCAGCGCGGGCCACAAAGTGTTGAGGAGCGTGAAGTGGCCCAGATGGTTGGTGGCGAACTGGGATTCCCAGCCCGGGCCCACGCGTTGCTCCGGGCTAGCCATGATGGCCGCATTGTTGATGAGGATGTCGAGGGTTCCGTTCGACGCGCGGAAGCGGGCCGCGAAGTCCTTCACACCTTCCTGATCCGCCAGATCCAGGGCCTCCACGGTCACTTGCTCCGGTGCCAGGCCGGCCGCGGCGAGGACTTCCCGCGCGTGTTCGGGCCGGCGGGCAGGAACCGTAACCCGGGCTCCAGCAGAGGACAAGGCTCGCACCGTTTCCAGGCCGAGCCCGGAATAGCCACCTGTGACAATGGCCGACTTGCCGGTGAGGTCCACTCCCGCAACCACCTCCGAGGCAGTGGACCCGTGCCCGAATCCAGATCCGATGGGGTGCTGCGGTGTGGTCATGGAGTCCTCGCTCATGTCAGGCCCTTTCGTGTTCATCAGCACTATCTGCTCAGTAGACCGGTTTGCCCGGCTCGACGTCGCGCACCCACGCCAGGATCCCGCCGTCGAGATGGCTGACGCGCGTGTAGCCGGCACGCTGTGCTGCCGCGAGCACCGCTGCAGATCGGGTGCCGCCCTTGCAGTGGAAGACGATCTCTTTGTCCTGTGGCAGCTCCGCCCAGGCCTCCCCCGCCAGGATGCGTCCCTGCGGGATGAGCACCGAACCGTCGATGTTCACAATCTCGTGTTCGCCGGTCTCCCGCACGTCCACCAGTTCAAAGTCACGTTCCCCCGCCGCGCGGGCGTCGAGCATTCCGGAAAGTTCGGTGGCCGTGACGGTCGGAACCGAGTCGCCAGCGGGCGCCGGGGTGATGCCGCAGAAAGCCTCGTAATCCGTCAATTCGGTGATTGGCTCAGCCTCCGGATCTTTGGAGACCTTGATCTCGCGCCAGCTGCCGCCGAGCGCGTCAAAGAGCGCGACGCGCCCCAGCATGGAGCGCCCGACGCCGGTGATGAGCTTGACTGCCTCCGTCACCATGAGGGAGCCGACGGCGGCGCAGAGCATGCCGAACACGCCACCTTCGCCACACGACGGGACCGAACCGGCTGGAGGGGCCTCCGGGTACAGATCGCGGTAGCTGGGCCCGTGCTTCTCCCAGAACACACTGACTTGGCCGTCGAAACGGAAAATGGAACCCCACACGTATGGCTTGCCCAGAATGGCAGCAGCATCGTTCACCAGGTATCGGGTGGCGAAATTGTCCGCACCGTCCAGAATCAGGTCATAACCGGCGAAGATTTCCAAGGCGTTGGAAGAGTCGAGGCGCACGTTGTGCAGCTGGACATCGACCAACGGATTGAGTTCCTTGATGGCGTCACGCGCCGATTCGATCTTCGGCCGTCCGACATCGCTCACTCCGTGGATGATCTGGCGTTGCAGGTTGCTGAGGTCGACGTCGTCGTCGTCCACAATGCCGAGCGTCCCCACCCCGGCGGCGGCCAGGTACAGGAGGGCGGGGGAACCCAGTCCCCCGGCGCCGATCACCAGGACTTTCGCGTTCTTGAGGCGCCGCTGACCCACCGCTCCGATTTCGGGAATAATGAGGTGGCGCGAGTAGCGTTCCACCTCATCCGTGGTCAGTTCCGCAGCCGGTTCCACCAGAGGCGGCAGCGCAGAGGAAGGCGTGGACGGCAACGTTGGGGCAGCAAAAATAGTGGCCATACTCCAAAGTATGCCCGCCGCTGCCACCGGGTCATATTACTGCGCAGTATTGTGGTCATAACTGCATAAGGAAAGGCGGCAGACAAGTGGCTGAGAGCGCACGTATCAAACAGGAGACACAGGCCAGGCAAGACCGGACTGGTTCGCCACGCTCGGCCAGGCTGCCACGCGATGAGCGCCGGGCCCAACTCTTGAACGCCGCCTTGGAAGTATTCGTTGCCAACGGCTTCCATGGTGCGGCCATGGACGAAATCGCCGAGACTGCCCATGTCAGCAAGCCGGTGCTCTATCAACACTTCCCGTCCAAGCGGGACCTCTACATGGCGCTCCTGGACAGCCACCTGGCGACGCTCACTGACCAGATGCTCACGGCGCTGAATTCCACCTCGGACAACAAAGAACGCGTCCAGGCCGTCATGCGCGCCTACTATCGCTTCATCGCGGCTGACGATCAGGCGCATCGGCTCGTCTTCGAGTCTGATTTGATCAACGACCCGGATGTCAGCTCCCGCTTGGAGACTTTTAACCGCACTTTCGCCGACGCCGTCGCCAAAGTCATTGCGGAGGACACCAAACTGCCCCCGCTGGAGGCCCAGTTGCTGGGCCGCGGCCTGGCCGGGATGGCGCAGGTCAGCGCCCGGTATTGGCTCGAAACCGCCGGCGATTTGGACCTCGATGTCGCGAGCGATCTGATCTACCGTTTAGCTTGGCGCGGAATCAGTCGCTTCCCGAAAGAGTCCTAGGCTACAAATAGATGACTGAGTAAATCCTTGATTGGCTGGGAGGCCCTGCTGTGGAAGTAAAGATCGGCATTCAGAACGTTGGCCGTGAGATCGTGCTGGAGTCCGCTCTGGATGCCGAGGCTGTTGCCAAGATCGTGGGCGACGCCATCGCCAACGGCACGGACTTGCGCCTCACCGACGAAAAAGGCCGCCAGGTCATTATTCCCGGCAGCGTCCTGGGGTACGTGGAGATCGGCGCCGAAGAAGTACGCAGGGTCGGTTTCGGCGCCCTCTAAGCAACAAGCAAGAACACCAGCGAGCCAGGAGTCCGCATGCTCTCAATTGTCATCGTGGTACTAGCCACTGTCGCCTCAGGCTTCATTGTCTGGGGAAATGACAAACACCGTGGCACCTACGGAATCGCCCTGCCCGCCGGTGTTTCGGTGGCCGTCTCCATGCTGAGTTGGATGGTCTTCATCCAACTCGGCTTTGGCTATCTGCCCGGTTTGACGTGGATTCCGTGGGTCTTGCCCATCATTGCGGGTACCGTGGCGGCAGCGCTTGTGGTCAACTTCCTGGGCCGCAGCCGGACCCGGCACGACACCGCCAAGCTGACGGCAGCACTGCGCCTCTAGCGTGCGGGGTCGGCCACGGCCCCGACGTCCACGGCGGCCCGGCTGGCCGCGCCGGCGGCCCGGATGTCACGCTGGGTCACATCGCTCCCGGCGTCGTGGGAGGTGTACCGGATGAACACTCGGTTGTACCGCCAGTCCAGGTCCGGATGATGGTTCTGTTCCTCGGCAAGGCGCCCGACGGCGGCAATCAGCTCCAGCGCGGCCGCCGACGTCGGGCATTTGTAGACGGTAACGAGGGCACCGAGGCGGTACCGCCAGTCCGGTAGGTCTGCCAAGGCGTTACCAATCGCGGACCTGTTGAGAATTTCGTCCATAGGGCCCCCAGCTGTATTAGAGGAACTCGGCCCGGCCCTCCATGGCCGAGGACGCCAGCGCGTGTTCCCGGCGCGGGATACGGCCAGCCTGCTTCGCCAGCCTACCGGCGATGACAGCGTGTTTGAAGGCCTCACCCATCTGCACCGGGTTCTGGGCACGGGTCACCGCGGTAGCCAGGAGCACGGCGTCGCAGCCAAGCTCCATGGCCAGGGCGGCGTCGGACGCGGTGCCGATTCCGGCGTCGAGCACTACCGGAACAGAGGCGCGGGACACGATCAGTTCAATGTTGTGTGGATTCAGGATGCCCAGGCCGGTGCCGATAGGCGCGCCCAGAGGCATCACCGCCGCGGCTCCGAGATTCTCCAGACGAAGGGCCAGGACGGGGTCGTCGTTCGTGTAGGCGAAGACCTTGAAGCCGCGGTCCACCAGTTTCTCGGTGGCATCCACCAACTCCACGGCGTCAGGCAGCAGCGTCTGTTCGTCGGCGATGACTTCTAGCTTCACCCAGTCCGTCTCCAGGGCCTCCCGGGCAAGCTCGGCCGTCATGATGGCATCCTTGGCGGTAAAACAGCCGGCGGTGTTGGGCAGGACACGGATGCCGTGGTCCACGAGTAGCTGGAACAAAGAACCTGTTTCCGCGGGCGAGTACCTCCGCATGGCCACAGTGGTGAGTTCGGTGCCTGAAGCCAGCAGGGCTGCCCCCAGGCCGTCCAAGCTAGGCGCTCCACCGGTCCCCATGATGAGGCGCGAGCCGAACTCGACGCCGTCTATCACCAAGGTTTCGGTTCGGGTGCTTGCTGCTTGCGTGCTTGCTGCGGTCATGGTTCAGCCTCCCTGTACGGCGGTGACGATTTCGAGTTCGTCGCCTTCTGCGAGCGCGGTAGCGGCCCATTGGCTGCGCGGCACTACTTCGGAATTGCGTGCGACGGCGACGCCGATCTTGCGTCCGTCAGCCGCTTGGCCGCTGGCGTCAAGAGCGCGCCCAGTGATGTGGCTGACGAGGGTGGTGACAGAGGCTTCGTCGCTGAGCGTGTGGTCTTCGCCGTTCAACTTGATGTTCATTCGTGGTCCTTCGGAAGGGGATGTGAAGTCGCAGCCTGTGGGCCGCTGGTCGGGGCGCCCGCTGCCGAGAGCGGGCGCGAGAAGCGGTCGGGGCGGAATATACTCCAGCGCGGATCGGACGTGCCGTCCATGAGTCCGACGCAGATTTTCGCCGCTGCCGGAGTCAGAAGCACGCCGTGCCGGAAGAATCCGCTGGCCACGATGAGGCCTGAGACGGTCCCTTCGCTTCCTTTCACCCGACCCAGGAGCGGCGCGTTGTCCGGTGTGCCCGGACGGGCACGGGCAGTTGCTTCCAGGAGTTCCAGTTCAGCCACAGCCGGGACCAGTGCCTGGGCATCGCGAAGCAATTGGTAGACGCCGCCGGCCGACACCGGATGGGCAGATCCGCCCGACGCCGACAAGCCGTCCTCACGCTGCGTCGCGCCGATCACCACAGTTCCGTCGTCCCGGGGAACGATGTACACCGGGACTCCGCGCACCATCCCGCGGACGGTGGCTGTGACCAAGGGCTGAAGATGTTCAGGGACGCGCAGCCGCAGTATGTCGCCGTACACGGGGCGCAGCGGGAGGAAGAGGCCATCGGGCAGACCGTTCAAGCGGGCGGCATCCAGTCCGTTGGCAACCACTGTTTCCGTTGCGATCACGTTGGCGCCTGAGTCCAGCTCAACCCCGACAACGCGCCCGTCCTCCCACAGGAGGCCCGCCGCGGTGTCGTGGACCGCAAAGCCGTCCTCGGCCCCGGCAATCCAGCTCGAATCGCCGGGCTGGTGCCCTGCCAGAGCGTCGAGGATCGCGGAAGCAAGTCGGCGAGGATCCACTTGGTGATCGCCCGGGATGTCGAAGGCACAGGAAATCTGCGGGCTCAAGAGCGGCTCACGCTCCCGGGCCTCACGCAATGGCACAGATTCCACCACCAGGCCGTTGGCGAGCTGGACGTCCCGGAGGTCGGCGAGCGCCCGGCGGTCCGCAGCGTCCGCGCCGACGGCGAGGGTCGGCGTCGTACGGTAACCCGTGCTGGGTCCGGTACGTGAGCCGGTCACATTGCGTTGGAAGTCCGGCCAGAGTGCCGACGATTCGAGCATGAGCTCCAGGAGGTCCTCTTCCTGGTAGTGCAGTTCGCTCACAGGTGCCAACATGCCGGCGGCCGCGAAGGTGGCGCCGCTGGCCGGTGCAGGATCGATCAGCACAACGGAGCGGCCGGATCTGCGGGCTTCCCACGCGATGCCGAGGCCGATCACGCCGCCCCCGATCACCGCCACATCTGCGTGTAGAGGCGCGTTATCGGGTTCGCGATGAGTGTTTACTGCGTCCATGGAGTCCTTCCCTACGCCGGTACTAGCCGGATCAGGTCAAGCGGTCGGCGCTGAAGCCCTCTCAGCCGCGCGGCGATTGTGACTGCCGCCGCGGCTCCCGCGGTACCAGCCCAGTTTAGAGGAACTACTCTGTTTCCATGACCCAGCACCATGTCCACACCACCGCCCGCCTGTACCTCTGCACCGACGCCCGCAAGCAACAGGGTGATTTTGAGCAGTTTGTCGATGCCGCATTCGAGGGCGGCGTGGACATCATCCAGCTGCGGGACAAGACCATTGAAGCAGCCGAGGAGCTGGAGCTCCTGGAGGTCCTGCACTCGGTGGCGCACCGCCACGGACGGCTCTGGGCCGTCAACGACCGCGCGGACGTGGCGTCACTTTCCGGCGCTCCGGTATTCCACATCGGCCAGAAGGACCTTCCCCTGCGTTCAGCCCGGAAGCTGCTCCACGACCGCACCGTCATCGGTCTCTCCACCCACACGCCGGAGCAGATTGACGCTGCCATCGCCGCTTCCCCCGGCCGCAGCGGTTTGGACTACTTCTGCGTCGGGCCGGTGTGGGCAACGCCCACCAAGCCGGGGCGCTCCGCCGTCGGACTCGATCTGGTGAAGTACGCCGCGGACGCGGTGAAGAAGGCAGACGGAGAGACGGTTGGCGGTGTTGTTCTTCCTTGGTTTGCGATCGGCGGCGTCGATCTGAGCAACGTCGAGGACGTGGTGCGGGCCGGCGCAAGCCGCATCGTGGTGGTCCGGGCAATCACCGAGGCGGAGGATCCGACGGCGGCAGCACAGGCCCTTCTTGCCGCCCTCGACGCCGCGGCGGCCTAGCGAGACGCCGGGAGATTTTGGCGTTACCCTGACTTTCGTGTCACATCAGCGGATAGCCCCGAATGTCAGTGAAACGTCGAACACGCTCGCTGAAGCTCTCGCTGCGCTTCGAACGGAACTCGAGCTGCCCGCGGGTTATCCCACCGAGGCCTTGCGCGACGCCGAAGCGGCCGTTTCTGGCCACAGCCTGCCAGCGCAGGACCTCACAGACATCCCGTTCATCACGATCGACCCTGCTTCTTCCACCGATCTTGACCAGGCACTATTCATTGAACGCTCCGGGGATGGTTACAGGGTTCTTTACGCCATCTCGGATGTACCGTCCTTTGTAACCCCCGGAGGGGCGCTCGACGCCGAGACCCGCCACCGCGGGCAAACGTACTATGCCCCGGACGGCCGCATACCGCTTCACCCCGAGATCATCAGCGAGCACGCCGGAAGTCTCCTGGCAGGCCAGACCTGCGGCGCGTTCGTGTGGGACTTCGAACTCGATGCCGAAGCGGAGTTCCACACGGTCTCTGTTCGTCGGTCCAGCGTGCGCAGCCGCGCCAAACTCAACTACAAGGGCGTGCAGGCGGAGATCGATTCCGGTACCGCGGGTCCTGTCCTCCAGCTCCTCAAGGAAGTCGGGCTCAAACGGGTGGAGCTCGAACGCCGCCGCGGCGGAGCCAGCCTGAACATGCCTGAGCAGGAAATAGTCCAACTGCCCGACGGCGGCGGGTACAGGATCGTCGCAGCCCCTTCCCTGCCGGTGGAGGACTGGAACGCGCAAATATCGCTCATGACCGGGATGGCCGCGGCACAGCTGATGCTCGACGGCAAAGTGGGAATCCTGCGCACCATGCCTGCACCCGACGAGCGCTCCCTGCGCCATTTCAAGCGCCAAGCCGGTGCCCTCGGCAAGCCGTGGAACGACCGGATCAGCTACGGCGAGTACTTAAGGACGCTTGATGCCAAGGATCCGCGGCAACTGGCGATTCTCCATTCGGCGGGAATGCTGTTCCGGGGTGCCGGCTACACGCCTTTCGACGGCAAGGTACCGGACAGCGTGATGCAGTCAGCAATCGGCGCACCGTACGCCCACACCACAGCGCCGCTGCGCCGGTTGATCGATCGCTTCGTGCTGGTCATCTGCGAGGCCCTGAGCAACGGAGAAGAGATCCCTGGATGGGCACGGGACGCCTTGCCGAGCCTGCCGGAGATCATGGCATTCTCCGATCAGCTTGCCGGCAAAATGGAGCGCCTGGCCCTGGACACGGTGGAAGCAGCGCTTCTGGTGAACCACATCGGCGAGGAATTCGACGCCGTCGTGATCTCAGGATCGAAGCCGGCGAAGAACAACGGCAACGGCAACGGCAATAGCAACGGGAATGGGAACGGCTCCCACGGCCCTTACGGTACTGTCCAGATTGCCGAACCCGCAGTCACTGCCCGTTGCGACGGCGAAATGGAGTCCGGCACGAAGGTCCGCGTAAAACTGCTTGACGCAGACATCGCAACCCGCCAAATCACCTTCGAACTGCTCGCTTAGGCCACTTCGCAGACAGACCCGGTGTGGCGAAGCAGGGCTGATCGGGGGTTTAAGGGCCCCTAACGCTAGACTGTGTAAGTAGTAATGGATGCCCGGTCGTTGATTCAGTTAATTTTTTGACATCAACAAGCCCGCCCCTACGCGATCTTGAGATACACCAGCTGGTCCCCAGTGCCAGTATTTAGATAGCCCGCGATCGGCTTCCACTGGATTTGCTTGCGCGACCATTCGTGCTCCGGCCACCACCGTTGAGCACGCAGCGCAGCCCAAATGAATAAGGAAACTCCACTGTGAGTGAATTGCACACCCATGAAGTTCTGACTGACGGTACCGAAACGATCGAACCCGAGGAAACCATTTCCTCGGACGAAACACCCCATGAGATCGCGGAAAAGTCCTTCGCCGACTACAACGTCCGTGCCGACATTGTTGAATCGCTCGCCGACGCCGGTATCACCCACCCCTTCCCCATCCAGGCCATGACCCTCCCGGTCGCCCTGGGTGGACACGACATCATCGGCCAGGCCAAGACGGGTACCGGAAAGACCCTTGGCTTCGGCATCCCCGCCCTGCAGCGCGTCGTCGGACCGGGCGATGCCGGCCACGACAAGCTCGCTGTCCCGGGTGCACCCCAGGCCCTCGTGATCGTTCCGACCCGCGAACTCGCCGTCCAGGTGGCCAACGACCTGCAGACGGCATCCCGGAAGCGCAACGCGCGCATCGCCACGATCTACGGCGGCCGTGCCTACGAGCCCCAGATCGACGCCCTGCAGAAGGGCGTCGAGGTGGTTGTCGGTACGCCGGGCCGCCTGATCGACCTTTACAAGCAGAAGCACCTGAACCTCAAGAACGTCAAGATGGTCATTCTTGACGAAGCAGACGAGATGCTGGACCTCGGCTTCCTCCCGGATGTCGAGACCCTGATCGCCGGCACTCCCGCCGTCCGCCAGACCTTGCTCTTCTCGGCCACCATGCCCGGCCCCGTCATCGCCATGGCGCGCCGCTACATGACGCAGCCCACCCACATCCGTGCCGCGGACCCCGATGATGAAGGTCTGACCAAGCGAGACATCCGCCAGCTGATTTACCGTGCCCACAGCATGGACAAGGCGGAGGTTGTGGCCCGCATCCTGCAGTCGCGCGGCCGCGGCCGGACCATCATCTTCACCAAGACCAAGCGCACCGCCGCCAAGGTAGCCGAGGAACTGGTGGATCGTGGCTTCGCTGCCGCAGCCATCCACGGCGATCTCGGCCAGGGTGCCCGCGAGCAGGCACTTCGCGCCTTCCGCAACAACAAGGTTGATGTCCTCGTGGCCACCGACGTCGCCGCTCGCGGCATCGACGTCGACGACGTCACGCACGTTATCAACTACCAGTGCGTCGAAGACGAAAAGATCTACCTGCACCGCGTTGGCCGCACGGGCCGTGCCGGCAACAAGGGCACCGCGGTCACCTTCGTCGATTGGGACGATGTCCCCCGCTGGGCGTTGATCAACAAGGCATTGGGCTTGAACTATCCCGAGCCTGTGGAGACGTATTCGTCTTCCCCGCACCTGTTCGCTGACTTGGATATCCCGGAAGGCACCAAGGGCCGCCTGCCCCGCAACCAGCGCACCCTTGCGGGCGTTGACGCCGAGGTCCTCGAGGACCTGGGCGAGACCGGAAAGAAGAACTCCCGCTCCGGTGGTGCCGGGCGCGGTCGCAGCGAAGGCGGTCGCGACGGTGGGCGTGAAGGCGGACGTGACGGTGGGCGCCGCGCCGCCAAGTCCGGTGATGCTCCCGCTCGCGAAAGCAGCGACGAGGGCGGACGCAACCGCACGCGCCGCCGTCGTACTTCCGAGGGCGAAGCAGCCCCTGAAGGCACAGCCCAGACAACCGAGTCCGCATCCGGCGAGGGCGCGGACAAGCCTGCCCGGGCACGCCGTTCCCGCACCCGCCGCCGCAACGGCGAAGTGGTGCCCGCTGCCGGCGCATCCGCCGAAAGCACCGAGGCTTAACCGCTTCAATGAGTGACACTGTTTGGGCGCCGGACGGCAGCAATTTAGTGGTGCACGCGGACAACGCGGACTTCCTCCCCACGCTGCCGGACGGCGCCTTCACTCTGATCTATGTGGACCCGCCCTTCAACACGGGCCGGGTCCAACGTCGCCAGGAAACGCGCATGGTCCGCAACGCCGACGGCGACGGTGATCGCGTCGGCTTCAAGGGCCGCTCCTATGACACCATCAAGGGCGCCCTGCATAGCTATGACGACGCCTTCAGCGACTACTGGTCCTTCCTGGAACCGCGGCTCCTGGAGGCGTGGCGCCTGCTGGCCGACGACGGCACGTTGTACCTGCATTTGGACTATCGCGAGGTCCACTATGCCAAGGTCATGCTCGACTCGATCTTCGGCCGGGAATGCTTCCTGAACGAGATCATCTGGGCCTACGATTACGGCGCCCGCGCCAAGAACCGCTGGCCCACCAAGCACGACAACATCCTCGTGTACGTCAAGAACCCCGCCAAGTACCACTTCAACAATGCCGAGGTGGACCGGGAGCCGTACATGGCACCGGGCCTCGTGACGCCGGCCAAACGGGAACTGGGAAAGCTCCCCACGGATGTTTGGTGGCACACCATCGTTTCGCCCACCGGCAAGGAAAAGACCGGCTACCCCACCCAGAAGCCGGAAGGCCTGATCCGGCGCATCGTCACGGCGTCAAGCCGCCCGGGAGACTGGTGCCTGGACTTCTTTGCAGGCTCCGGCACGCTTGGCTCGGTCGCGGCTAAGCTGGAGCGCAGGTTCGTATGCGTGGACCAGAACGCCCCGGCCATCGAAGTGATGCGTAAACGCCTGGATGGCAGGGCAGTTTTCCACCCCAGCTGACGCTTCCACCCCAACTGACGCTTCCACCCCAACTGGGAGGTTAGCGGACCACTGAACTTCCAGTGCCCAGCTCCTCGATGCGGGCCAGGGCCTCCGGTGAAGTCAGGTTCTCCCCGAGCAGATTGGGCTTGCCGGCCCCGTGATAGTCGGAGGAACCCGTCATGAAGAGCCCATGCTCAGCTGCCAGGCGGCGTAGGTACTCACGGCCTTCCTCGGGGTTGTCGCGGTGCTCGACTTCCAAGCCGAGGAGGCCCGCGTCGATCATTTCGCGGTAGGTCCGCTCCCCGACCACCCGACCCCGGGCCGAGGCGACCGGATGCGCGAAGACGGGAACGCCACCAGCCGCCCGGACGAGTTCGACGGCGAGCGCCGGGTCGGGTGCATAGTGCTGCACAAAGTAGCGCGAGTGCGAGGTCAGGATCGCCGTGAAGGCCTCGGACCGGTCCGCGACCGCCCCTGCTGCCACAAGCGCGTCGGCAATGTGTGGCCGGCCCACGGTCGCACCAGGAGCAACATGGTGGATCACGTCGTCCCAGCTCAAGGGGTAATCCTCTGACAGGAGCGTGACCATGCGCTTCGCCCGCGTGAGCCTGGCGTCCTTCGCCTTGGTGATTTCCTCAAGCAGACCGGGGTGCGCAGGGTCGTGAAGATAGCTCAACAGGTGGACACTGATTCCTTCCCGGGTGCGGCAGGAAATCTCCATCCCCGGCACGAAAGCCACCCCGAGTTCAACAGCGGCAGCGGACGCCGGAGCCCAACCATCCGTGGAATCGTGGTCGGTCAAGGCCACCACATCCAGACCCGCAGCAGACGCGGAAGCAATCACTCCCGCGGGAGGCTCGGTCCCGTCGGAAACGTTGGAATGCGCATGCAGGTCGATCTTCACTTTCCAAGCCTATTTGATCAAGGACAACTTGGGCCGTTTCGAGGTTGGCCTAGTGTCTGCCTTTGATGGGACGATGGGACGGTGAATGATGCAGATAACACCCAAATCGGTGAAACCACAGCCTCCCAGCCCCTGGAGGAGCGCGTCAACAACCGCTCCCAGCGGCCCACATCCGATGCCTTCAAGGCGTTCATGGCCAGTAGTTGGGCGCCCGCGCCGCAGGTGACCCCTGCGCGCGACGCCGTCGCTGACCACGCCGCGGCGCGTCGTCGGGCCATCTCTGACAAGTTCGCCGGGGTACGCCTCGTCCTGCCTGCCGGTCCACTCAAGGTCCGCTCGAACGATTGCGATTACCGCTTCCGCCCCCATTCCGGCTTTGCCCACCTCACCGGCTTGGGCCTGGACCACGAGCCCGATGCCGTGCTGGTCCTGGAACCTGTCGAGGAAGGAACCGGCGACGACGGCGGCAACCACCTTGCGACCCTCTACTTCCGTCCGCTCGCCGGCAGAGATACAGAACAGTTCTATGCAGACGCCCGCTCCGGAGAGTTCTGGATCGGAGCCCGGCCCACGCTCGCCGAATTCGAGGCACGCCTCGGCATCAAGACCGCACACATCGACGAGCTTGAAATCGCCATCACCAAGAATGTCGGTGCGCCGGAAATCGGCGGCATCGCCATCCGCTTGGTCCGCAAGGTTGACGAGAACATTGACGCCCTCGTAGACACCGCACGGTACAACACGGCAAAGGATCCGGAAAACCTGGACCTCGGTGAACTCGATGCCCTGGATGAGTTGCTCAGCGAGGCACTCTCCGAGCTGCGCCTGCTCAAGGACCACTGGGAGATCGAGCAGATGCAGATCGCCGTGGCCGCAACGGTGGAAGGTTTCGCCGACGTCGTCCGTGCCCTCCCGCGCGCCATGACCCACCACCGCGGCGAGCGCGTCATCGAGGGCGCCTTCTTCGCCCGCGCCCGTGAAGAAGGCAATGAACTCGGCTACGACACCATCGCGGCCGCCGGAAGCAACGCCACGGTGCTGCACTGGACCCGGAACACGGGCAAGGTCAACGCCGGTGAACTCCTGCTGCTCGACGCCGGGGTGGAGGCAGACTCGCTCTACACCGCCGACGTCACGCGGACCATCCCGGCGAATGGAAAGTTCTCGGACATCCAGCGCAAGGTCTATGAGGCCGTGCTCGATGCCGCCGACGCCGGTTTCGCCGCAGCCCGGCCGGGCGTGAAGTTCCGCGACATCCACACCGCCGCCACCACGGTGCTCGCAGAGCGCCTCGCCGAGTGGGGTTTGCTTCCAGTCTCCGTGGAGGAAGCCATCAGCGCTGAAGGCCAGCAGCACCGCCGCTGGATGCCCCACGGCACCAGCCACCACCTCGGCCTTGACGTCCACGACTGTGCGCAGGCCAAGCGCGATCTCTACTTGGACGGAGTGCTCACCGAGGGCATGGTATTCACCATAGAGCCCGGGCTTTACTTCAAGAACGAGGACCTCGCCATTCCTGAGGAATACCGTGGAATCGGCGTCCGGATCGAGGACGACATCCTCATGACCGCCGACGGTCCGGTCAATCTCAGCGCGGCACTCCCACGCAAGGCCGACGACGTCGAATCCTGGATGGCAGGCATCTACCAAGACGCAGAGGCCTAAAAGAGCCAGCCAAACGCAAAGAGGCGGGCTACCGGATATTGATCCGGTAGCCCGCCTCTTTTGTTTTGGGGACAAGCCTAGTAGTGATGACGGGCCGCGATGATGACGAGCTGCTCCGGTTCGACCGCGTAGACAAGTCTGTGCTCTTCGGTGATTCGTCGGGACCAGTACCCAGCAAGCTGATGTTTGAGTGCTTCGGGCTTGCCAATGCCTTCGAAAGGGTCACGTTGGCAATCTTTGATCAGCGAATTGATGCGTTTCGTCATCGCTTTATCCGTACCGAGCCAGTAGACATAGTCATCCCAGGCCTTGTCGGTATAGAGAATATTCATTCAGCCAATTCTCGCCGAACTGCTGTGCCGGCGCGGTGCTGCGCAATGCTATCGAGCAAGTGTGCCGCGTTCGCGGGTGTTCGCAACAGGTAGGCCGTTTCTTCCAGGGCCTCATAATCCGCCAAAGACATCAGAACAGCGCTGCCCTTCTTGGACACGATTTCAATGGCTGTGTGATCGGCATTGACCTGCTCAATAAGCGGGAACAGCTCCGCTCTGGCTTTTGATGCGGTGATTGCCATGGCTTAACTCCTCGCTTCATAGTGGTACCAAATATTGTACCGCCTCAGGGCGTGCAATAACTACTGCTTGGCAGCATCCCCGCCGTCAGCGGCCGGTTTGCCGTTTCCGGCGTCGTCCACCCGCACGCCGTACTGCGGCCGGCCGTCCGGAAGATCCGGGTAACGCACACCGGGGGTGGGCCGCGCGGCTTCGGCTGGAGCATCTGCACTCGGCTGGACGGCGGGCTCGCCGCCGGGCCGTGCTTCGGGTCCGCGCTGGCCATACGGGTCTTGCCAGGAACCGGGCCGTTCCGGAGCCGGCGCCTGCGGCGCACCCGGCTGGACGGGCGGGTTCCGGTGGTCCTGCGGAGTGAATGCCTGGGGCGGCCGGCCGAATGCCGCCTCGGAGGGATTCATGGGCAACTGGTGCAGAAGACGGCGGGCTTCCTGCGATACCTCCAGCGCAACAATGACGTCATAGTTCGTCGCCACTACCTGGCTGGTGGAGGTGAAGTCGCGTTTCCCGCGCTGCGCAGCGTAGGTGACGATCCCGAAGAGCATGAAGAATGCCGCGCCCATGAGAACCGAGGTCACAATCGAGAACGGACCGCCCGCTGGGGTGAAGAACGAAAGCATGACCCCGACGAACAGACCGAACCACATGCCGCTCAAGGCACCTGACAAAGCGACCCGGGGGTAACTGAGCCGTCCCGTCACCCGCTCCACCATTTTGAGGTCGTTTCCGACAATGGAGACATGCTGGACCGGGAACTGCTGGTCGGCAAGATAATCCACCGCCTTCTGGGCATCGAGATAGGAAGTGTAAGAGCCCACGGTATCGCCTTTGGGGACGCTGCGGGATTCCTCCGTGGCCTTGGGGGCACCGAAAATGTTCGCCATATCCCCATTCTGTCCCATACACATGTGAACCGGCTGAAATTCAGCTAAAAGAGAGCAGACTCGGTAGCCTGTAAGGGTGAGCACAAATCCTTCACGCATCTTTGTTGCGCGCTTGCTCGGCCTCGACGTTTTCGACCCCCTTGGCGACCGCCTGGGCCGGCTGCGCGACGTCGTGGTGCTCTCGCGCGGCTTGCGCGGGGCCCCGCATGCCGTGGGTATCGTCGTCGAAGTTCCGGGTAAGAAGCGCGTCTTCGTTCCCATGACAAGGCTGACTTCCATGGACCAGAGCCAGATCATCTGCACCGGCCTGGTCAATCTGCGGCGCTTCCAGCAACGCGGTGCCGAACAGCTGGTGGTCGGCGAGCTCTTTGACCGCAAGGTGACCCTCAAGGACGGCAGCGGCGACGCCATCATCGAAGACATCGCAATGGACCAGCAGCGCAATGGTGACTGGCTCGTCTCCAAGCTTTTCGTTCGACGCGGCACGTCCACCTCCAGGCTTCGGGGGCTGCGCCGCGGTCACACCCTGCTGGTGGACTGGGCGGACACACTGCAGGGCTCCGAGAACGATCCCCAGGGCGCAAGCCACTTCGTTGCCACGCACGAAGACCTCAAGCCGGCCGACTTTGCGGACGCACTCCAGGAGATGTCGGACAAGCGACGGATCGAAGTGGCCAGCGAGCTGCAGGACGAACGGCTCGCCGACGTGCTCCAGGAATTGCCGGAAGAAGACCAGGTCACACTGTTGTCCGCTTTGGACAACGAACGCGCAGCCGATGTCCTGGAAGAAATGGACCCTGACGACGCCGCAGACCTGTTGGCCGACTTGCCTTCCGCGAAGGCCGAGGAACTGCTGCTCCTAATGGAGCCAGACGAAGCTGACGACGTCCGCAGGCTCCTGCAGTATGACGAAGACACTGCCGGCGGACTGATGACTCCGGTCCCCGTCATTCTTCCTCCGGAAGCTACGGTGGCCGAAGCGCTGGCCCACGTGCGAAGCGAGGAACTCTCCCCCGCCCTGGCCTCGGCCATCTTCATCTGCCGGCCGCCGTTGGAGACCCCTACGGGACGTTTCCTCGGCGTGGTCCATATCCAGCAATTGCTCCGCAGCGCCCCGCCGGAACAGCTGGGGAGCATCGTGGATAAGAACCTGGAGCCGGTTTCCGATCACGCCAGCGTGAGCGAGGTAAGCCACACCATGGCCTCGTACAACCTCAATTCCCTCCCGGTGGTCAACAGCGCCGGCCGCCTCGTAGGGGCGGTGACTGTTGATGACCTCCTGGACCATTTACTCCCGGACGACTGGCGAACCCACGAAGACGGAGCCCCGATCAGGAAACTAGGAGGCCGAATTGGCTGAGAAGCCCACCAGCGGAGGACTGGACACCCCGCTCGAGCTGCGCTCCCGCATGCTGCCGAATTTCGGTAGCGATCCCGATGCCTTCGGCCGATTTGCCGAGCGCTTCGCCCGCTACATGGGTACGGCCAATTTCCTGTTCTACATGACGATCTTCGTGATCGTCTGGATCGCGTTCAACGTCATTGGCTTGTTCGGCTTTCAATGGGATCCCTACCCGTTCATCCTCCTCAATCTTTTCTTCTCCACGCAAGCTTCCTACGCCGCACCCCTGATCCTGTTGGCCCAGAACCGCCAGGACGACAGGGACCGGGTGACCATCGAGCAGGACCGCGCCCGTGACGAGCGCAATCTGGCTGACACCGAATACCTGACCCGTGAGGTCGCGGCTCTCCGCATCGCCTTGCGCGAGGTCGCTACCAGGGACTACGTGCGTGCCGAACTCCGTTCGCTGCTGTCAGATCTGCTCGAAGCGCAGGAAGAGTTGGGTCCGAACAAGTCCGGCGGCTCCAACAACGGCGAGAAAGCCAAGGACAAAATCAAGGACAAGCGCAACAAACAGCGCAATCCCCCCACGCAGCAGATTCCCAAGGTCCATCCGGCACATTCCAACGCGGAGCAACCTGCCCCCGACCTCTCGGCCGTCGGCACTTCGCCGGCGCGCCACTCAAATCCCCCCGCCCAGCCTGAAAGCTGAACATCCACCCCATGAGCACACCATCCGTCGAGGCCCTGAACGCTGCCTTGGCAACCGTCATCGATCCCGAACTCCGCCGTCCGATCACCGAGTTGGGGATGCTGGATTCGGTCGAGGCCAGTACGGACGGAACCGTCCGTGTTGCGGTGCTGCTGACCATCGCCGGCTGCCCCCTGCGCGAGACGATCACGGCCGACGCTACAGCTGCCCTGACGAGGGTTCCGGGCGTGACGGGCGTCGAAGTCGAGCTCAAGGTCATGACAAAAGCGCAACGCGACGCACTCAAGGAACAGTTGCGAGGCGCAGGTGCGCAACGCGGAATCCCGTTCAATGAGCCGGGCTCCCTGACGAAGGTCTTCGCTGTGGCCAGCGGCAAAGGCGGAGTCGGCAAGTCCTCGGTGACAGTCAACCTTGCCTGCGTGCTCGCGGCGCAAGGGCTGCGGGTCGGAATCGTGGACGCCGACGTCCATGGTTTCTCGGTCCCGGCGCTCCTGGGAATCACCCAGGCGCCCACGCAGGTGGACGACATGATCCTGCCGCCGGTGGCGTACGGCATCAAGGTGATCTCCGTCGGCATGTTCGTTTCAGGGAACCAAGCGGTGGCCTGGCGGGGGCCCATGTTGCACCGTGCCCTGGAGCAATTCCTCACGGATGTCTATTTCGGCGATCTGGATGCCTTGTTCCTGGATCTTCCGCCTGGCACCGGCGACATCGCCATTTCAGTGGCGCAGTTGCTTCCGAACGCCGAAATCCTCGTGGTGACCACCCCGCAGGCCGCAGCAGCGGATGTTGCCGAGAGGGCCGGAACGATCGCAACGCAGACGGGCCAGAAGCTTGCCGGCGTCGTGGAGAACATGTCCTTCCTGGAGATGCCCGACGGCGGCAGGATGGAATTGTTCGGAAGCGGCGGCGGGCGGGTGCTGGCTGAGCGGCTGAGCGCCGCCGTTGGGACCGACGTTCCGTTGTTGGGGCAGATCCCCCTGGACATCCGTCTGCGCGAAGGCGGGGACGCGGGCCGCCCTGTGGTGCTGGCCGCTCCGGAAACTGCCGCCGCGCAGGCACTTCACGGCATCGCGGTAAAGCTCAACGCCAGGCCGCGCGGCCTGGCCGGAATGCCGCTGGGGATCCAGCCGAAATAGCTTTAGGTGGCCTCGGAGTCGAAGGGCGGCTTTTCACCGATGGAAAGCCGCTCAAGAACCCGTTCGGGGGCCTTTGGCGCCATATCCATGGCTGCGGCTGCAACAGGCGCACCGTCACTCACAGGCTTCGTGTCGTCGTCGAGCAGCGCTTCTTTGATGATCCGGCGCGGATCGTACTGACGCGGGTCATATTTCTTCCAGTCGACGTCATCGATGTCAATGCCGACTTCTTCCTTGATCTGCTCGCGGGCACCGGACGCCATGCGCCGCAGTTCCTTGACCAGATTCGTCAGCTTCCGCGTGTATTCAGGCAAACGACTGGGACCGATCACGATGACGCCGATGATCAGCAGGACGAGAAACTCCGAGCCATTGATTCCAAACACGTATCGAAGATTACCTTGTCCGTCAGTCCGCTCAGAAACCTGCCATGCCGGCAAGGGTGCGAAGTCCCCGTTGCAACCGCTCATTCCATGTCTCTGCACTGATCGCGACAGGCCTGGAAACCAGCGAATCACCCGCCCTCACAAGCTCAGGAACGGCACCTGCGGCCTGGTCGGCAGGCAGATCGGAAGAATAGCGCAGCACTGCCACCGGCGAGGAATAAACGGCCTCCCACGAAGCTCCCTTGGTGATGGACAGCTGGGTCCCCGACGTGCCGGTGCCCTCCAGGTGCTGCTCCACGAGCGTCGCGTGGTGCTCACCGTTGCTGAGGTGCAGCTCCACTGCCGGGTGCCCATCCTCCATCATGGCGCCGGCAGAAACCACATGGTATCCCATGCTTGCCATCTCGGGACATGCCCAGCCGTCCTTCCGTAGTTCGGACAGCTGCTGCGCGTTGAGGCTAACGGTTCCGGGGACGGCGAGAGGCAGGCTCAACTGCGAACCCGTGAGAGGTAGTTGCTGTTCCGCGCTGCCGGGCGCCGTCGAACTGACCAGGGTCCGGACTTCCTGCTCGCCGCGGTTCGACGCCTGCGGAGCAGTTTCGCCGCCGAGTGCGTAGGCTGCGACCGCCAGTATTCCGGCGCTTACGGCGAGGCCGCCGGCAGCCACGCCAACAACCCTGATGCCGCGCCACATGCTGCTCCCGGGCGCCAAGTCTTGAGGGGCCTCGCATTGCGCCAATCGCTGAGTGTGTTCAATCAGGCGGGCAGTGAAATCGTGGCTCGCTTCGGGGACGGCCGCACGGCGAAGCCGTTCCAAATACTGCCGTTCCCGGAGTATCGCGGCCTGGCATTCAGAGCACTCCTGCAGATGCCCGGGGGCACGGCTGTGCCGGAGGACTCCCCGTTGCACGCCACCTCGTCGTCCGTTCAGCAGACCCATCGGCGACTAAAGGAGACCGGCGATGCGCGGTATCTTGAGCCGGGGCTTGCGGGCCTGCACCGGACGCGGATCCCGATGGGCCAGCTTTTCACGGAGCATGGTCCGTCCACGGTGGATGCGGGACCTGACGGTCCCCAGCTTGACGCCGAGCGCTTCGGCAACTTCGTCGTAGGAGAGGCCTTCAAGATCGCAGAGCACGACGGCGGCACGGAAGTCCGGTGGGAGTTCTTCCAAGGCGCGCTGGACGTCAAGATCCAGGTTGTTCAGCTCGAAGCTCTGCTCGGGACCGGGCTCGTGCCCAGGCAGCCGTGATTCGGCGTCCTCGGCCAAGGCATCGAAGCGGATGCGGCTCTTCCGGCGGGCCTGATCGAGGAAGAGGTTGGTAGTGATCCGGTGCAACCAGCCGTCGAGCGTGCCGGGCTTGAAGTTTTCAAGTGAACGGAAGACCCTGACGAAGACTTCCTGGGTGAGGTCCTCGGCGTCGAACTTGTTTCCGGTGAGCCGATAGGCAAGGCGGAAGACCTTGGCGGAGTGGTTTTCCACCACTTCCTCCCAGCTAGGCCTGACCCAGTCTTCCGCGGGCGGAGCCACGTCGGTGCTACTGAGGACTGCTGCCGTTGTCTGGACTGGCGCAGCACTTGATGCCCGCATCGTCCGCTCCCCTCAAACTGTTTGTCGTCCTGCCGGTCACTCAGGAGTTCGTTGCCGGCCGTCACTTGGATGGCTGGATATATATCATCCCAGTGTTGTCTGAGATTTTGCTGATCGCACGCCCGTTTTTCCCGCAGAGCGAACATCGTCCGGGTAGACCGGAAAGACACAGAAATACGGGCCGCGGGCGTCCGGGCTGGGTGGCACAAAGACAGTAGTCTGGAAACAATACCCCTCTGCCTGGAAAGCGAACCCCTCATGAGTGCCGACAAGTCAACCAGCTGGTCCTACGCAGAAGATCTGCCTGCCGAGGACGACGTGTTGCTTCGCGCCCGTGAACGTTCCTTCGAGCTGGGCGTCACTCCGGTCAGCCCCGGGGTCGGTGCTGTGCTCACAGTGCTGGCTGCGGCGTCGAAGGCCCAGACTGTGGTGGAGGTCGGTTCCGGGGCCGGCGTCTCTGGGGTTTGTCTTCTGCGCGGCCTCAGCCCGCAGGCTGTCCTGACCACTATCGACGTCGACGTCGAGCACCTCAAGGCGGCCCGCGAGGCCTTCCTGGAATCCGGCAGCCCGGCGAACCGCACCCGGACCATCTCCGGCCGCGCAGCGGATGTCCTGCCGCGGCTCACCGATTCCGCCTACGACCTCGTGTTCATCGACGCTGACAAGCCCAACTTTCCCGGCTACGTTGAGCAAGCCATCAGGTTGCTGAAGTCCGGCGGGACCCTGGTCATCAACGACGCCCTGGACAAGGACAAAGTGTCCAACCCGGCCGCCAGGGACAGCACCACCGTGGTACTGCGCCACATCGGAAAGGCCATCCGCGACGACGAACGCCTCTCCTCGGCAATGCTTCCCACAGGTGACGGCCTGCTGGTAGCGGTCAAGAAGTAGCTCCGGGCCGGGCGGAGTTGAGCACGCCATCGAGGCCTAAACATGAAAGCAGGGCGTCGGCTCTCCGCCGCGCCCTGCCCTGTGAATCTCTTCGATAACGCCTATTCGGTAACGCCTACAAGGCATTCCTTGAGGTTCGCCGCTTCTGCTGCGTTGAGCTCGACCACAAGCCGTCCTCCGCCTTCGAGCGGCACACGCATGATCAGGCTGCGGCCCTCTTTGGTTACTTCCATAGGGCCGTCGCCAGTACGTGGTTTCATAGCCGCCATTAGGAAAATCCCCTCCAGTTGTCCCAAATCCCGCCAACCCGGCCGGGCTGGCTCCGCGTGGAATGTACGGCGTCGACAGTCATGGCAGTTCAGTCGTCGTCGCCGAGCACCCGAGAGTGCTTTTTGTCCTTGCTTGTGTCCATTATCTCGTAATTACCCGCCCGTAGCTAATTGATGGACTTTTTCCGGCGGGCCGTGTTGGCGCTGGAACCAGCTACAGGACGCGTGGCATCACGGCGGGTAGTCGCCGCCGCCCGGAAGCTGAGCCCACGCCCATAGCCAGACGATCCACACGATCTGGAGCAGGATAAACATGACAACGACTGTTCCGCGGTAAGCCTTCGAGCGGGACAACCACGCCGCGCTCAATGCCAGGGGGAACAAGGGCAGGAGCATACGGAACGTACTCGTCTGCGGCTGCAGGAAGACCACGAGGTAGCCCATGTAACAGGTGCACCACAGCCTCAGTTCGGTGCCCAGGGCCCGGACCGGCTTGCTCATCATCAGCAAGGCAAAGGCCGCCACGAATACAAACGGCGCGAGCACCCCGAGCACCGGCCCGAAGAGCATTTGGCCGGTGTCGAACCACGGCTTAAAGAGGACCAGATCGTCCCCGCGCCACACGGTTTCGGTCTTGGTGTAGGCCAGCGGATCCCCGGTCACCGCCCACGCGATGGCCGGCCACGCGAGCGCCCCTGACGCGCTGACCACCACTAGCGCTCCCAGCGATGCAAGTTCCCGGGGCGTGGGAACGTGAGCGGCCCTGGGTAGTGTTCCGAATTCAGGCAAGGCCCCCGTCGCGCGCCGCCCGAATCTCTTCCAGAGGTGGTGGACCAAAAGCAGCCCGGCCATAGCCGCGAAGGGCACGCCCGTGGGCCGCGACAGGCACATGAGCAGCACCACGGGGATCGCCACAAGGTACTTCCGGCGCACCACCAGCAGCAGTGAAGCCGCCAGCAGGAGGGTATTGAGGGATTCCGCATAAGGAACTTGCAGGATGGGCGAGACGGGGAACGTCGAAAAGAAAACGACTGCCCAGAGAGCTGTGTTGCGCCCCGCGAATTCCCGGAAAAGTTTATAGACGACGAAAGCTGCCCCTAGCCCGGCCACCATGGCGATTACTGTCAGGGCCGGGAGGGTGGCCAATCCGGTAAGCGCGCCGAGGGCCCTTGCCAGGTAGGGAAACAGGGCATAGAACGCCCATGAGTTTTCCGCGACATTCCCGCTCGAATTGAGCGGCAGGGTAGACGGATAACCATTGTTTGCTGCTTCGGCGTACCAGCGCCCATCCCAAATAGTGATGAAGTTCCAGTAATCGGGCGCGGGTGGGAACCACGGATTGACGCCCTGCTGCAAAGCGGCAGCCATGAAGATGCACGCGCTGACAAGCCTCGCGGCAACGTAGATCAGGCTGACGTGGACCCACCACGGCCAGCTCGCACCATGGGCGGCGATCCGGCCCAGCCCCTTCATCGGTGTCCGCTCGTCGACCGTTTGGATCATGCCTTCGGTTCTTCCGGGTTCGCGGATTCTTCGAGGGCTCGTTTCAGCCGCTCGATCTCCCTGTCCTGGACGGTCAACTGATCCCTCAGTTCATCGAGCACTTCGTCCACCTGGTCCATCCGGTACCCCCGCAGGCCCAAGGCAAAACGCACGCGGTCGACGTCGGACGCCTTGGCTCCGGCGGGTAGCAGCACCGGCGGGAGGTTTGGCACAGGCTCGTCCAGGCCTGCGCCGGCGTTACGGCTGGACCGGGCTATTCCCGTGCCGAGGAACAACACAGCGCCGACGAGGACGATCGCGAGGAAGACGAGAAAGAAGCTCACAACACCCATCGTGCCAGATTCAGCTGAGAGCTCCCGGCCGGCACCACTACTCGGGGCGTTGGTCGCCGTTGGTCGAGGGTGGCCGCGGGATGCCGTGAAGGACGCGGTGCACCGCGTCCGCGGGATCGTCCACGAGTTGGATGAGATCCAGGTCCTTCGCGGAGACCATGCCCTCTGCCACCAAGGTTCCCTTGATCCAGTCGATCATCGGGCTCCAGAAGTCAACGCCCAGCAGGACTATCGGGAACGATGTCACCTTGCGTGTCTGCACCAGGACCATGGCTTCAAACAATTCGTCCAAGGTTCCCAAACCGCCGGGCAAGACGATGAACCCTTGTGCGTACTTCACGAACATGGTCTTCCGGGCGAAGAAGTACCTGAAGTTGATCCCCAGGTCCACCCAACGGTTCAGGCCCTGTTCAAACGGCAACTCGATGCCAAGGCCAACGGAGATCCCGTTTCCTTCGACTGCGCCCCTGTTGGCAGCCTCCATGGATCCTGGCCCACCGCCAGTGATGACGGCGACGCCGGCCTCGGCAAGGTGGCGGCCTACCTGCACGCCCATCTCGTAAAAGCCCGTGCCCGGCTTGGTGCGGGCGGAACCAAAGACGCTGACCGCGGGGCCGAGCTCGGCGAGTGCACCGAAACCTTCAACGAATTCACTCTGGATACGTAGCACCCGCCACGGGTCGGTGTGAATGAAGTGGTCCGCTCCCCTGGTGTCCAGGAGCCGCTGGTCAGACATAGGCATAGCAGCCTGTTTGCGCCGAAGCTCCAAGGGTCCTTTGTGCTTGGCTGGCACCTCTGCGGCGACGGCGGGAGCTGACGCCGTCGTTCCGTTACTGGTCGCTTTGCCATTGGCGTCTGGACTGGGAATCTGGGGCTGGCTGGTACTCATTGACATAGGCTAGCGCGGATGGACGGTGCTGCCGTTCCGGCGTGGCTCACTGGAATGAAGTTGTTGCGATCGTTAGCACTTTTTCCTCTTTCCTAGCTGCAGGAAAGATATCCGTTGAATCACGATCTTCAGAAGTTGCTGTGACCCACCTCATCGGTGGACATTTCTTCGCTAGATTCGACGTATGACTATTCAAGCCTCCAGCGATACCCTCGTCTCCCTGAACGGCGTCAACAAGCACTATGGTCAACTCCATGTCTTGAAGGACATCAACCTTCAGGTCAAGAAGGGTGAGGTTGTCGTGGTGATCGGGCCGTCGGGCTCAGGCAAGTCCACCCTGTGCCGCGCCATCAACCGCCTGGAGACCATCGACACTGGCGAGATCTCGATTGACGGCAAGAAGCTTCCGGAGGAAGGCAAGGAACTTGCAACCCTCCGGGCCGACGTCGGGATGGTGTTCCAATCCTTCAACCTCTTTGCCCACAAGACGATCCTCGAGAACGTCACGCTCGGACCGATCAAGGTCAAGAAACTGGACAAGGCAGCCGCAGACAAGGACGCCATGGCGTTGTTGGAGCGGGTCGGCGTCGGGCAACAGGCTCCGAAGATGCCCGCGCAGCTATCCGGCGGCCAGCAGCAGCGTGTCGCGATCGCCATGGGCTTTGGCCATGAAGCCGAAAGTCATGTTGTTCGATGAGCCCACTTCCGCGCTTGACCCGGAAATGATCAACGAGGTCCTGGACGTCATGGTCCAGCTGGCCAAAGAAGGCATGACCATGATCGTGGTCACCCATGAAATGGGCTTTGCCCGCAAAGCCGCGGATCGCGTGGTCTTCATGGCCGACGGCCAGATCGTGGAAGACGCCACACCTGAGGAATTCTTCACTAATCCCCAGAGCAATCGAGCCAAGGATTTCCTCTCCAAACTCCTGACCCACTAGCACCCATCGCACCCGGGCCGCAGGGCCGCAGGGCCGCACAATGAAAGGACTACCATGAAGGCTTTTATCACCCGGAGGAAATCCCTCCTGTCGCTGCAGGCGCAGCGCTCGCCCTTTTGCTTAGCGCATGCGGCGGCGGGGGTTCCACCACCGCGCCAAGCAGCGAGTCCGCGCCGTTTACCGTGGCCCAGAACGTGTCCATCACCGGCAGCCCTACGTTCGACACGATCAAATCGAACGGAAAAATCAGGATTGGCGTCAAGCAGGACCAGCCTGGCCTGGGCTTTAAGGACGCCGCGACCGGCGAGTACAGCGGTTTTGACATCCAGATTGCCCAGTGGATTGCGGCATCCCTCGGATTCTCCAAGGACAAGATCGAATACAAGCCGATCCCCTCAGCCAACCGCGAATCTGCCATCACCAATGGCGATATCGACTACTACGTCGGCACTTACTCCATTACTGACAAGCGCAAGCAGCTGATTGATTTCGCCGGTCCCTACTTCGTGACAGGTCAAGGCCTGCTGGTCAAGAAGGGCAACACGACGATCAACAGCGAGAAGGACCTGTCAGGGAAGAACGTCTGTTCAGCCACGGGTTCAACCCCCATCCAGAACATCAAGGCAAACTTCCCGAGTACAAAGACCACCGAATTCGACACCTACTCTCAGTGTGTTGAAGCGCTTAAGAGCGGCCAGGTCGATGCAGTGACCACCGACCAGGCAATTCTGATCGGCTACGCGTCGCAGGACACCGACAACCTCAAGGTTGTCGGCCAGCCCTTCACGGTTGAGAAGTACGGAGTTGGCCTGAAGAAGGGCGACAAGGCGCTTCGCCAGTTCGTGAACAAGATGTTCACCGACGGCGGCTCCACGTGGCAGAAGATCTATGACTCCACCCTGGGACAGTCCGGCACCAAGGTCACCCAGCCCGCAGTGGACAACTACTAAACCCATGTCGAGGGGGCGGCCAGTGGCCGCCCCCTCGAATATCGGCTGAAAGCGACCATTCTGTGAATACGCTGCTGAATAACTCCGACCTCTTCATCACGGGTTTCCGGAATACCCTCATACTTTTCTTCTTCTCGGGAATCTTTGCCCTGATCTTGGGCACCGTCGTGGCAACCCTGCGGGTTTCCCCGATCCCCGCGATGCGCGCGGCTGCCACGCTGTATATCAACGTCGTTCGCAACACTCCCTTGACCTTGATTTTGTTCTTTTTTGCCCTTGGCTATCCGAAGCTTGGGCTCGTGGAAATTGACTTCATGACCGCGGCGACGGTCGGATTGAGCCTCTACACCGCAACCTACGTGGCGGAAGCGGTCCGCTCCGGCATCAACACCGTGCCCGTGGGCCAGGCCGAGGCCGCACGTGCCATCGGGCTTCCGTTCACCCAAACCCTGACGCTGGTGATTCTCCCCCAGGCTTTCCGGGCTGTCATTCCACCCATGTTCAGCGTGTTCATAGCATTGCTGAAAAACACGACGGTTGCCGCGGGGTTCTCGGTCTTCGAGGCTGGAGCCATCCGGTCAAACCTGTCCGAGCGTGGCGAACCTGCCATGGCGGGCCTGCTCTGGGTCGCACTGGTCTTCGTTCTCCTCGTTTTCATCCTTTCCTACGTACAGCGAAAGCTTGAAAAGAAATGGAAGGTGGCACGATGAGCTCGGTCCTTTTTGACGCTCCGGGGCCAAAAGCCCGTGCACGCTACAGGATCTTTGGGGTCGTAACCGCCCTGGTGATCATCGCCGTCGTCGGGTTCGTGATTCTTCGTTTCGCCCAGAGCGGGCAGTTCGATGCGAAGAAGTGGCAGTTGTTCACGTTCCCGCTGGTCCAGCAGACAATCGTCCAGTCGGTAGGCGCCACACTTTCGGCTTTTGCCACGGCGGCGGTATTGAGCCTGGCGCTGGGTGTCCTGCTGGCCTTCGGCAGGCTCTCCGACCGCAAATGGATCAGCCTGCCGTGCTACGGGTTCACTGAGCTCTTCCGTGCGATTCCGTTGCTGATCCTCATGATGATTTTTTACTACGGACTTCCACCGCTCGGTGTGCAGATCACGCCCTTCACAGCGGTTGTTGCGGGCCTGGTGCTGTACAACGGATCGGTATTGGCGGAAGTCTTCCGTGCCGGCATCGAATCGCTCCCCCGCGGGCAGAGCGAGGCCGGCTATGCCATCGGTTTGCCCAAGAGTGCGGTCATGACAAACATCCTGCTGCCGCAGGCAGTCCGCTCGATGCTCCCGGTGATCATCTCCCAACTTGTGGTCATTCTGAAGGACACCGCGTTGGGCTTCATCGTGACGTACAACGAAATCCTCTTCCAGGCAAAGTACTTCGGAAGCCAGGCCCAGTACGGTTCACCCATCATTCCTTCCGCGATCATTGCCGGGGGCCTGTACGTCGGTATGTGCCTGATCCTGGCCGGGATCGCCAAGTGGCTGGAAGGCCGGATGCGCCGCAGCCTCAAAGTGGTGAAGGTAGCCAAGCCGGAAATCGTGGCCGTCGAAGGTTAGGCGCAAGGGCTCTTTTCGCCAGGCCAAACAAGGAGGGTCCGCAAGCAACAGCTTGCGGACCCTCCATGTTTCTTTGCGGAAGTCAGTCGGCCAGCCACAGCCGCAATGCGCGGAGGCACTCACGGATGGCGTCGGCGTCGACGTGTTCGTTGTCTTTATGGGCCAAAAGCGGATCGCCCGGGCCGAAGTTGACCGCCGGGACGCCCAGTTCACTGAAGCGGGCGACGTCGGTCCAACCGTATTTGGGCTTGGGCTCAGCACCGACGGCGGCGACGAAGGACGCGGCAGCCGGGTGGTTGAGGCCGGGCCGCGCCCCGGCGGCAGCATCGGTACGGACGACGTCGAAGCCCTCGAGCAGTTCCCGGACGTGGGCTTCGGCCTGGTCCGGAGTCTTGTCGGGGGCGAAGCGGTAGTTGATCTCCACCACGCAGCGGTCCGGGATCACGTTGCCCGCGGTGCCGCCCTTGATCTTGACTGCGTTGAGACTCTCCCGATAGTCCAGACCGTCCACGTTGACTGTCCGCGGTTCGTAGGCTGCCAAACGGCTCAGAATGGGCGCGGCAGCATGGATCGCATTGATGCCCATCCACGCGCGGGCCGAATGCGCGGTCTCCCCGACCGTGGTGGCTTCGAAGCGGCTGGTCCCGTTGCAGCCACCCTCCACGGTGCCGTCCGTGGGTTCGAGCAGGATGGCGAAGTCGCCCTCGAGGAGGTGGCCATGATTGCGGACGAGGCGGCCCAGGCCGCTTTTGACCGCTTCCACTTCCTCATGGTCGTAGAAAACGAAAGTGACGTCTTTACCCGGCTCGGCGCCGCCGTCGAACATTGTCGCGGCGAGCGCAAGCTGCACCGCCACGCCACCCTTCATGTCCGTGGCTCCGCGTCCATAGAGCAGCCCGGTGCCCGGGATGCCGGACTCCCAGGTGGAGGGCACGGTGCCGAGGGAGCCCTCGACGGTGGGCAGCGGAACAGTATCGAGGTGTCCTGCCAGGATGACCCGCTCCGGGCGGCCCAGCTCGGTCCGCGCGATGATGGCGTCGCCGTCGCGCACCAAGCGCAGGCCGGGAATTGCGCGGAGGGCGGATTCGACAGCGTCAGCCAACGCGGCTTCGTTGCCGGATACGCTGTTGACATTCATGAGCGCGGCGGTCAGCAACGCGACGTCTTGCCGGAGGTCAAGAAGAATCGGAGTAGTTTCAACGGTCACTTGTCCACTGTATCCCGGGCCAATTGCGACTCTTTCGGTCCACACACGGTTTCTAGGGAGTCAGTGGCTCTCGATAGACTTGCGTCATGACTGAAACCGCTGCCTCTGCCGCACTCGATAGCGCATCTGCAAACCATCGTTCCGCCTATGGCTTTGGCTTGGCCACTATCGCGATCTCCGACGCGGGCGAAGCGACAGTACTGGACGCATGGTTTCCGGCACCGGCCTTGGGCGTAGCGGCCGAATCGCTGCGTGCCGTCGAGCACGCAGATGAATCGCTGACAGCCCTTGCGGCCGAAGGTCGCGACGCGGACCGTGGCACCGAGCAGAAGGTGGTCTTCGCCCAGATCAACCTGGACGAGGCCCCGGCGGACACCGTTGATGCTTACCTGCGCCTGCACCTGCTTTCACACCGCTTGGTTCAGCCCAACAGCATCAACCTGGACGGCATCTTCGGGAAGCTCCCCAATGTTGTGTGGACCAACTTCGGTCCCGCCGCCGTGGACGGCTTTGAACTGACCCGTGCCCGCCTGCGCAAGCGCGGCGCCGTCACCGTCTACGGAGTGGACAAGTTCCCGCGCATGGTGGACTACGTGATCCCCACGGGCGTCAGGATCGCCGACGCCGATCGCGTCCGCTTGGGTGCCTACCTCTCCGAAGGCACCACGGTCATGCACGAGGGTTTCGTGAACTTCAACGCCGGCACACTCGGCACCTCCATGGTGGAAGGCCGAATCTCCGCAGGTGTCGTCGCAGGTGACGGCACCGACGTCGGCGGCGGCGCCTCCATCATGGGAACCCTCTCCGGTGGCGGCAAGGAAAAGATCTCCCTGGGTGAGCGCGTACTCCTGGGCGCCAACTCCGGCGTGGGCATCAGCATCGGCGATGACTCCGTGGTTGAAGCCGGCCTGTACGTGACGGCAGGAACCCGCGTCCGTATCCCCGGCCCGAAGGACCACAACGGTGAGGACACCAGCAGCATCATCAAGGCAGTAGAACTCTCAGGCGTGCCGAACTTGCTGTTCCGCCGTAACTCCACCACCGGTGAAGTTGAGGTCCTCCCCCGCAAGGGACAAACGGTGGAACTCAACGAAGCCCTCCACGCCAACTAGCTGAGACCTGGATGCGCCGTCTCCGACGCACCATCATCTTGCTGCTGGCGCTTGCCCTGGTGGCCGGCGCCTTCTACGCCGTGGTGACAATATTGCAGCGCTCCGACACTCTGGTGACGGAGCGCTGCGTCGCCGTCGTTGGCTCTGATTCATACGAGTTGGCGACCGATCAAGCGGCGAACGCCGCCCTCATCACGGCCGTTTCCGTACAAAGGGGACTGCCCCCGCGCGCAGCAACCATCGCCTTGGCCACCGCCATGCAGGAATCAAAACTTCGCAACATCGGCCATGGCGACGAGGTAGGCCCTGATTCCAGGGGCTGTTCCAACAGCGCCCGTCGCAGGGATGGGGCACCGAAGCCCAGGTCATGGACCCTGTCTATGCCACCAACGCTTTCTACGATCACTTGGTGAAAGTGCAGGGCTACGAAACCATGGCGATCACGGATGCAGCGCAAGCCGTCCAGCATTCAGCGTTCCCGCAAGCGTACGCACAGCACGAAGCGATGGGGCGCGCCTATGCCTCCGCCCTGACAGGCCATTCCGAGCGGGCCCTGAATTGCACCCTCCGTCCGGCGGACGCCGCCGGGGATCCGAACGTTGTTGTGGATACCATGACGACGGCGTTCGGTTCCTTGCCGGCCGTAGCGCAGGGCCGCACGGTCCAGCTGAATGCCGCTGGTCCGCAAGCGTGGGCTGTGGCTCAGTGGGCCGTGGCGAATGCCAAAGCGCTGTCCATCACCCAAGTGGACGTTGCCGGTGCAACGTGGAACCGGCAGGACCAGAAGGGTTGGCAGGACTCCACCGCACCGTCCGGTACGGTCACCATCACGGTATCCGCTCCGAAGACCTAGTTCCTCAAACCAAAAGCTCTACCACGGGCTGGACGTAGCTGCGGAAAACCTCCGGCTGGGACAATAAGCGGTGGCTCATGATCATCTTGTCCGGTTCCAGGTACCAGGCCCTTGGCTCGTTGAGGGGCAGCTCGATGATTGTCAGATTAAAGTCCCGCGAGCTCCGTCCGACTTCCAGCAACCGGTCCTCCACCATGTCACCAAGAAGCATGGTGGCGCCGCTGGCCTCACGTTCAGCTTCAAGTTTCTCGTACTCTTCAACGCGTTCACGGGCCCAGCTCAGGGCAGCGCCGAAATGGGCCTGAAGCACCCGTCGGAGGGCAGGCGAGTTGCCGAAGGCATTGAATCCAGGGGGTGAGAGCTCAGGCGCAGCTTCCGGATGCGCTTTCAGCAGTTGTTCCCACCACGCTTCCCACTCAGTCTTGAGGGCGTGTACCCCGCCTACCTCGGCGGTCAAATGAGTGTGGTCCGCTTGCCTGACTTTGGGCGTGGCATGGGAAAGGGACGGCGTTCCAGCGCCGTCCAGTCCGGCAACATCTCTCAGATACAAGGCAATGAGCATCGGTCCGGAGGTGTCCATTGTGATCCGCCACCCCTGACCGCCTGTGTCATGCATCCGAATGCCTCCCTTGGCAGGTGCCCGCTCAGAGCTCCAGTCTATTCCCGATGGGCCTTGGCGTTACCGTTTAGCCAGCAGCAACAAGGGTGCCCAGATGCGCTGTCAGGACGTCGCGGCACACCTCGGCCGTCATCCACTCCGGCTGCAAAAGTGCGTGCATGCACAGTCCGTCCAGGGTAGCGAGGAGGCGCTCGGCTTCCGTCACCAAGCGGGCCTGGCCGGCACCGGCGTCGGGCATTAAACGCAATACAAGCCGGCCGACAACGGCGGCCACCGCGCGGTGGCTGCGTGCGGCCTCCTCCTCGAGTACCGGCCTGATGCGGGCCGCGTGCCGAAATGCCATCCACGCGCAAGCGTCCACGGCCAGTTCCTCGTCCAGCGGCAGGAATTGACCCAGCAGGGTTAACATGGCGTCATCGTGTTCGGACGAGCCCGGCTCCAAGGATTCGACGACGGCGAACGCGTCCTCGAGCCGCCCGGCGATCCTGTCGATGACCACGGCAAAGGAGTGGACCAGGAGTTCGTCGCTGCTGGCAAAGTAGTGCCGGACCGAACCAACGGCCAGGCCGGCTTCATCGGCAACTTCCCGCAGGGACGCGCGTTCGAGGCCATCTGTGGCGATGATCCTGAAGACGGCTTCGACTACTTCCTGGCGCCGGGCTTCGGCATCAACAAACTTGGGCACAGAACTTTTTAGCACAGACGTGCTTGAACCGCGTCGAGCGGCACACGGGAAAGGCGGATTGTGGCGCACGCAACACTCGGCATGCAGGTGCCAACTTCGGCTAGCGTTGCTTGCATGAGAATTCTTGTTACGGGTGGCACCGGATATATCGGATCACACACCGTCCTGTCACTGTTGGAAACCGGACACGAAGTAGTCGTGGTGGACAACCTTGTGAATTCAAGCGAGGAATCCCTGCGTCGCGTTGGTGAGCTGGCAGGCAAGACTGCGGTCTTCCATCAAGTGGATCTGTTGGATGAAGCCGCGCTCGGGTCGGTGTTCGATCAGCACAGCATCGACGCCGTCATCCACTTCGCCGGCCTCAAGGCCGTTGGCGAGTCCGTGCAGGAACCCCTCAACTACTACTACAACAACATTGTTGGCACCCTGAACCTGCTCAGGGCCATGGACAAGCACGGCGTCCGCTCCATCGTCTTCAGTTCCTCAGCAACGGTGTATGGCGAGCACAACCCCATCCCCTACGTTGAGAAGATGGAGATCGGGGCGAACAACCCCTACGGCCGCACCAAGGAGCAGATCGAGGATGTCCTCACGGACCTCGGTGCCGCGGATGAACGCTGGCACATCGCTTTGCTTCGCTACTTCAACCCCGTGGGCGCGCATCCTTCCGGCCGGATCGGCGAGGATCCCCAAGGCATCCCCAACAACCTGGTGCCGTACATCGCCCAGGTTGCCGTCGGCCGCCGCGACAAGCTCATGGTCTTCGGCGGAGACTACGACACCCCGGATGGCACCTGCCTGCGGGACTACATCCACGTCGTCGACCTTGCCGAGGGCCACGTCGCCGCACTGGACTACGTCGCCGCCCGGCCTGGCGTGCACCGCTGGAACCTTGGCTCAGGGAAGGGCACGTCCGTGCTCGAGATGCTCCACGCCTTCGAACAGGCCGTGGGCCACCCGCTGCCCTACGAGATCACAGGACGCCGTGCCGGAGACCTGCCTGCGTTCTGGGCCGACGCCTCCTCTGCCCTGGCGGACCTCAGCTGGTCCACCACCAAGACCGTGGACCAGATGTGCGAAGACCACTGGCGCTGGCAGAAGAACAACCCCCTCGGCTACAGCTCTTAAAGCAACGCGGGGTCACTTACGGCCCATAATGTCCCTCAGGACGGGCCGTAAGTGACCCCGCGTTGTGTTAGATCGCCGGGTAGTCGCGCTCCGGCTCCCCTGTGTAGAGCTGCCGCGGACGGCCGATCTTCGTCTGGGGATCGTTGATCATTTCGCGCCACTGGGCAATCCAGCCCGGGAGGCGTCCGATGGCGAACAGCACCGTGAACATCTTCTCCGGGAAGCCCATGGCCTTGTAGATCAGGCCGGTGTAGAAGTCCACGTTCGGGTACAGCTTGCGCTGGATGAAGTAATCGTCAGCCAAGGCCTTCTCTTCGAGGCGCATGGCGATGTCCAAGAGTTCGTCATTGCCGCCGAGCTTGCCGAGGATCTCGTGTGCGGTTGCCTTGATGATCTTCGCGCGGGGGTCGTAGTTCTTGTAGACCCGGTGCCCGAAGCCCATGAGGCGGACGCCGTCTTCCTTGTTCTTGACCTTCTCCATGTAGTCCTCGGGCTTGATGCCGTCGGCCTGGATCTGGCGCAGCATTTTCAGCACGGCCTCGTTCGCGCCGCCGTGGGCGGGCCCGAAGAGGGCGTTGATACCCGCGGAAACCGACGCGAAGAGGTTCGCGTTCGAGGAGCCCACCAGGCGGACGGTCGACGTCGAGCAGTTCTGCTCGTGGTCGGCGTGCAGGATGAGGAGGAGGTCAAGTGCCTTGACCACCACAGGATCGAGCTCGTACTGCTCTGCCGGCAGACCGAAGCTCAACCGCAGGAAGTTCTCCACGAGGTTCATGGAGTTGTCCGGGTACAGCATGGGCTGGCCGATGGACTTCTTGTGGGCGTAGGCCGCGATGACCGGGAGCTTCGCCATGAGGCGGATGGTGGAAACTTCCACGTGCTCAGGGTTGAACGGGTCCAGGGAGTCCTGGTAGAACGTGGACAGCGCGGAGACGGCCGAAGACAAGACAGGCATTGGGTGTGCATCGCGCGGGAAGCCGCCGAAGAAACCCTTGAGTTCTTCGTGGAGCAGCGTGTGGTGGCGGATGCGCTGGTCAAACGCCTCAAGCTCAGTAGGCGTGGGCAGGTTGCCGTAGATCAGCAGGTAGGAAACTTCGAGGAAACTGGAGTGCTGGGCGAGCTGCTCGATCGGGTAGCCGCGGTAGCGCAGGACGCCGGCGTCGCCATCGATGTAGGTGATTGCCGAAGTGGTTGCGGCGGTGTTCATGAAGCCGGGGTCATAGGCGACGGCGCCCGTCTGCTTCAGCAGCTTGGAAACGTCGTATCCCTCGTTCCCTTCTACAACCTTGATCCGCGGGAGCTCGAGCTCGCCGCCGGCATGGCGCAGTGTAGCGCTGGTGGTCTCAGTCATGGAGTCCCCTTCATGAGGCTCTTGGCCTCTGTCGAAAGCTTGATCCAACCAACATCCGGTGACGCCGTCCGTGTGCCTGCTGGTGCAGAAGCCATCGGCCAGACTGCCTTCTTGGAGAAAGCCACCATTGATAGTCAGTTAAAAGCTACCGCCAGTAGGCGGGACAAACTAATCCACAACCTCCGGTTACTGGCGGATTGACGCGCCCTGTGCCGCAAGTCACAGCTTTGTTACCGGGCGGTTGTTATCGGGCGGCGTTCAAGCGTTCGACGGCGGCATCGATGCGTTCGTCGGTGCCCGTGAGCGCCACCCGGATGAAACCGTTTCCGGCGTCCCCGTAGAACACTCCGGGCCCGACGACGATCCCCAAGTCAGCGAAACGCTGAACCGTGTCCCACGTCGCCTCACCTGCAGTGGACCACAGGTACAGTCCCGCCTTGGACTCGTGAATCTTCAGGCCGAACTTCTGCAGTGCCGGCAGCAGCCGTTCGCGGCGGCCGCGGTAGAGGTCCTTTTGGGCCATCACGTGGCTGGTATCGCCGAGCGCGGCGCGCATGGCTTCCTGGACCGGGTAGGGCACGATCATGCCTGCGTGCTTGCGGCTGTTGACCAGATTCGCCACGATCGAGGAGTCGCCGGCCACGAAAGCCGCACGGTAGCCGGCCAGGTTCGATTGCTTGCTGAGGGAGTAAACGCAAAGCAGGCCGTTATTGGAGCCGCCCGTGACTCGCGGGTCAAGGAGACTCGGCACCGGTTCGCCACCGCGCTGGGCGTCCCATTCGCCCCAACCGAGTTCGGCATAACATTCGTCGGACGCGACCACAGCACCGATTTCGCGTGCCTGGGCCACGATCTGCTGAAGGGATTCGATGTCCCGGACGCTGCCGGTGGGGTTGCCCGGGGAGTTGATCCAGATGAGGCGGACCTTGGCGCGCGTGGCGGCGTCGAGTTCCTCCAGATTGTCCGCAGCCACCGCAGTGGCCCCGGCAAACATGGCACCGATGTCGTAGGTGGGATAGGCGACCGTGGGGCGGACCACGACGTCCCCGGCGCTCAGCCCCAGCAGGAACGGCAGCCAGGCCACCAGTTCCTTGGAGCCAACGGTGGGCAAAATGTCCTGGGGTCAATGCCGGGAACGCCACGACGGTTGGCGAACCAGACGGACACAGCCTCGCGAAGAGCTTCCGTGCCGTGGACTGTCGGGTAACCATGGGCATCCGATGCTCCGGCGAGGGCTTCGCGAACCAGCTCCGGCGTGGGGTCCACGGGCGTCCCGATGGACAGATTGACGGCGCCGCCCGGGTGTTCCGCAGCTTTGGCCACGTACGGCGCCATAGCTTCCCAGGGGTAATCGGGCAGCTTGAGGCCGAAGGCGGGAGCAGCAGAAATCAAAGGAAGCAACCGTTCTTAGTGGTCTTGGTTCTGCGGAGGCAGTGCGGCGATGAACGGGTGGTCCTTGCCGGTGTTGCCGATCTTGGCGGCTCCGCCAGGGGAACCAAGATCATCGAAGAACTCGACGTTGGCCTTGTAGTAGTCGGCCCATTCCTCCGGGGTGTCGTCCTCGTAGTAGATCGCTTCCACCGGGCATACGGGCTCGCACGCTCCGCAGTCCACGCACTCATCCGGGTGGATATAGAGGGAACGCTCGCCTTCGTAGATGCAGTCAACAGGGCATTCTTCAATACACGCCTTGTCCTTGACGTCCACACACGGCTGAGCGATTACGTAGGTCACGTCCCTTGCCTCTCCACAGTTGTTCCGGACAATTTCCGGGTAGTTCCACCGGCCGTGTGGCCGGTACATCGAATTCTGAGCCTATTATCCACCAGCTCGAACTCACCAACCTAGCCGAGCGTCTTACTATGAACTGGTGAACGCGCCCCGCCCCCAGGATTTCCTCCTCAACGCCGTGTCCGGAACGCGGGTAGTTGTCCGATACCGGGTGGACAGTGGCTTTACCGATGCGCTCGGCTACCTGCTCGCCGTCGCCGAAGACGCCTGCACCATCCGCACCCGCCAGTCCGACGTCGAGATCCCGCTTGCCCTTGTAGTGGCCGCAAAAGAGGTCCCCCCTCCCCCGCCGCGCCGCACCCCTCGAACTACCCGGCCATAGGCCCGCACGAGGCCCCGGCAAGCCCGGAGTTATGCAGCGCGATCGAGGGTCCTCAGGGTTTCCCGCACCATCGCAACAAATTCCTGCGGCCGGTTCCTCAGCATCGAATAGCTCACAACCAAGGTGGGGACACCCAGCCTGGTAGTGACATTCCACCGGCGTCGATCCTCCTCGAAGCTTGGCTTGTCCCTGTGGAATCCAGCGCCGTCGGTCTCAATCCCCAATCTTCCGTCCACCATCAAATCCAGATGCCCCACGCCGGGAATGTTGACCTGAGACTCGACATGAAAACCCGCTTCGCGTAGGAGATGCCTGGCGATGCACTCGATGATCGACTTCGATTGCGGAACGATCCTCGACACAAGTCTCCGTTCGCGCTGATCGTTCCGCCCCATGAGCCTCATCCTGAGACTTGGGAGCGACAGCCGGCCGAGAACCACTGCGGACTCGGCAATAACCAGGCCGTCCAGATCGGGCAAGCATCGCAGGGCCTGAATAACTGAATCCATCAAGGTAGGCGGCGCTGCAGAGCGATGGCATCGGAAACCCGCATGCTTTCGGCTATGCGGGACGGCCACGTGGGGAAATTCAGGGGGATCCAGAACCCACAAACCTGCCAGCTCGGCCGCAGAAATACAGGCAGGTTCGGCCGGAAGGGAGCGGATAGCGAGCAGAGCTGAGTCGGCCCCCGGGACCGTATAAACCCCACGCGCTACGCGGAGAACCCGCCCGCTCGCCAACGCGGTTTTCACATGGAAATGCGAGACGCCAGCCGCTGCGAGATGCTTAGCCCGGGCCACGCCGTCGTACGCTGAAAGGACTTCCTCAATCTTGACCATGTCGCCATCGTCCCGGGCGAAGCCCGACGTGTGGAAGCACCAAACTTGGCTATGTGGACAACTCTCAGTCCAACGCTGCCGCTGAACATTGGACATGCGCCTTCATCTCCGCCGAGCATGCTCGTTGCTAGACCCAACGACTGCGCATAATCCCACTATGTCCATTGGTGCGAGCGAAAGCTGGGCATGTCCCGGGGGCTATGGGCCGTGAATCCCGTCGGGCAACTTGCGCATCCCCCACAGGGGCGAGAACAACACCGGCGCAATGCAAACTGCGCTGCCAGCGAAGCCGATCCAGAGCGTTGGAACGAGGCCAAGGTTTTCGGCAAAGAGACCCGAGGCCAGGGCGGCGATGGGCATGACACCCCAGACCACGAAGCGAATGGAAGCATTCATGCGCCCGAGCAGCCGCGGCGGACACACGCGCTGCCTCATGCTGAGCTGCATGATGTTGTAGACCAGGACCCCGAACGCGAACCCAAACTCGGAGACGATGAGCATCGCCAGGGACATCCACCGTTCCGGAGCCAGCACGCTCAACGGCACCAAAACGAGGAAAAGTGAACTGATCATCGAGGCCACGGGAATGGCGGTTCCCTCGCCGATCCACGCCGCAAATCTGGGCGCGGAGACGGCACCGAGCAGTCCTCCCACAGCCCCCACGGCCATGATGAGCCCCATGCCCTGAGGACCGAGTTCCAGTTCACGAAGCACCAGCACGGGCATCAAAGTAAAGGCGAGCGTGGTGAAAAAGTTGACCCCGCCGGTGCACGCCGCGATCCTGCTGATCAATGGATGCCTGATCACGAAGACAAGGCCTTCCTTGATTTCGCTGACGAGCGGCTGCCTGTCCTTGGCCTGCACTGGCTGTTCCGCATCCCGGGTCCTCAACAGGAAGATGGCCGAAAGCAGATAACCAGCGGCCTCCCCGACGAACAACACAGGAGCGGAAACGACGGTGAGCAGTGCACCGCCCGCAGCGGGACCTCCGATCCTCGCGATCTGGGAGGTGGCTTCCAGCTTGGAATTTGCTTGAGCCACCTTCGCGGCATGCACGAGCACCGGCACATAGCTTTGGTACGAGACGTCGAAGAAAACGGTCGCTGCACCCACGACGGCGGCAACGACGTATAGGTGCCAGATCTGCAGCACGCCCGCCCACCAGAGGAGGGGTGCAGTCGCCATCGCCAAGGTCCGGACCAGGCCCGCCACAATCATGGTGCGACGCTTTAACCAGCGGTCCACCCAGGCCCCGGCCGGCAAGCCAATCACAAGGAACGCCGCCAGACCGGCAGCATTGAGGGCGCCAACTTCAAACTCACTGGCACCCAGCAAAGTCACGGCCAGGACGGGAAATGCCAGCTGCCCCAGTTGTGCACCCAGCTGGCTAACAGCCTGGCCCGACCAGAACGTGGTGAAATTCCGGTCCCGCCAGAGCGAGACGGGCTCTTGAGCGGTGTTGGTTGCGCTGGCGGTCACGCGCCCAGTTTCCATCAGTGATTGGTTTATGTCAATCACTGGTGGATCGCTACACTGTCCACCATGACGGAACAAGAGCGGTCCGATAGTGACCTCATCGCAAAGGGGCGAGCCTTGAGTTCACCCCTGCGCTTGAGGATCCTCCGGCTCTGCCTGCACCACGCGCGCACCAACAAGGAGATTGCCGGACTCTTGGACATCAATCCGGCGTCGAGCCTGCATCATGTGCGCACCCTGGTCCGCACGGGCTTCCTTATGCCCCAGGAAGGCCGGAAGGGAAAACGGGGCGCCAAGGAAGTGCCGTATCTCGCTACCCGCACGTCGTGGAGCACACCCGTCAACGGCATTTCCCCGGTCCTGATCGAAACATTCGTTCAGGAAACGCGCGGACTTGCCCCGGAGGATATGGACGTCTGGCGGCTTGGGGTGAAGTTCAACGCCGCGCGGCAGCAGGAAATGATGGGTAAGTTGCGCGCGGTAGTGGAGGAGTACAAGAGACTTCCGGCGGACGACGACGGCGAGGCCACCTCGCTCCTGATCGCCCACCACCGGGACCCCAACGCAGATTAGCGGCTCCGCGGACGCCTGTAGCGCCTGCACCACAGGAGCATCACGAGAGTCACGCCCGCAATCCCGTAGACCCACACATTCCCGGGTACGTCCGCGACGATCAGCTGCTTGCCCGTTCCGGTAGCCGACAACAAGCCAACGGCCGCATAGCAGACGATGCCTGCCACCGCCGTCGGGAGCAAAGATCTTGACCATGCCCCGAGCAGAAGCTGTAGCGAGGCAAGCAAAAGCAGCGCCCCTGCCGCACCCCAATAAACGTCGACGCCGCCAATCGGGAGCGTCTGCCGGTGCAGAGCGGTGCCACAAAAGGCAGCAAAAAGAGCCACCGGAACAGCAGCGGCAATGCCGCGTACTGTTCCGGTGGCTCCCTTATTCAATGCGTCAATCCGTTCAATGCGTCAATCCGCAATCAGTGCCGGATCAGGCCTTTGCGCGGGCACGGGTGGCCTTGGCGCGCTCGTTGGCGTCCAGGATCACCTTGCGGATACGGATGGACTCCGGGGTCACCTCAACGCACTCGTCCTCGCGGGCGAATTCGAGGGACTCTTCGAGGGTCAAGTCGCGCGGCGGCGTCAGGTTCTCGAAGGTGTCGGAGGAAGCGGCACGCATGTTGGTGAGCTTCTTTTCCTTGGTGATGTTGACGTCCATGTCGTCGGCGCGGGAGTTCTCGCCGACGATCATGCCTTCGTAGACCTCGGACGTGGGCCTCACGAAGAAGGAGCCGCGTTCCTGCAGGTTGATCATGGCGAAGGGAGTAACAACACCGGCGCGGTCGGCAACCATCGAACCGTTGGTGCGGTACTCGATGGGGCCGGCCCACGGCTCGTAGCCCTCGGAGATCGAGGAGGCGATGCCGGCGCCACGGGTGTCCGTCAGGAACTTGGTGCGGAAGCCGATGAGGCCACGCGCAGGAACGATGAATTCCATGCGGCACCAGCCCGTGCCGTGGTTGGCCATGTTGGTCATGCGGCCCTTGCGGGCAGCCATGAGCTGAGTGACTGCGCCGAGGTACTCTTCGGGCACGTCGATGGTCATGTGTTCCATCGGCTCGTGGATCTTGCCATCGATGGTCCGGGTAACAACCTGCGGCTTGCCGACGGTCAGTTCGAAGCCTTCGCGACGCATCTGCTCGACGAGGATGGCAAGGGCAAGTTCACCACGACCTTGGACTTCCCAGGCGTCAGGACGCTCGGTGGGCAGAACCTTGATGGAGACGTTACCGATCAGTTCCTTGTCCAGGCGGTCTTTCACCTGGCGGGCCGTAACCTTGGCACCCTTGACCTTGCCGGCCAGCGGAGAGGTGTTGATACCGATGGTCATGGAGATCGCGGGGTCATCAACCGTGATGAGCGGCAGCGGCTGCGGGTTCTCGGCGTCGGTCAGGGTCTCACCAATGGTGATTTCCTCGATACCGGCAACAGCAACAATCTCACCGGGACCGGCGGACTCGGTCGGAACGCGTTCCAGGGCCTTGGTGGCGAGGAGCTCGGTGATCTTGACGTTCTTCAGTTCGCCGTTGGCGCGTGCCCAAGCAACGGTCTGGCCCTTGCGCAGGGTGCCGTTGTAAATGCGCAGCAGTGCCAGACGTCCGAGGAACGGGGAAGCGTCAAGGTTGGTGACGTGGGCCTGGAGGACGCCCTCGGGGTTGTACGTCGGGGCAGGAATGTGCTCGATGATCGTCTTGAAGAGAGGTTCGAGATCTTCGTTGTCCGGTGCTGAACCATCAGCGGGCTGGTCGAGGGAGGCGCGGCCGACCTTGGCTGCGGCGTAAACCACGGGTACTTCCAGGATCTTGTCCAGGTCCAGATCCGGAACTTCGTCCGCGAGGTCCGAAGCCAGGCCGAGGAGCAGGTCCATGGACTCGTGGACAACTTCCTCGATGCGGGCGTCGGGGCGGTCGGTCTTGTTGACAAGCAGGATCACCGGCAGGTGCGCGGCGAGGGCCTTGCGGAGCACGAAGCGGGTCTGCGGCAGCGGACCCTCGGAAGCGTCAACCAGGAGGACAACGCCATCAACCATGGACAGGCCGCGCTCCACCTCGCCACCGAAGTCGGCGTGGCCGGGGGTGTCGATCACGTTGATGGTGATGGTCTCGCCATTGGAAGACGGGCCGTTGTACGCAACCGTCGTGTTCTTCGCGAGGATGGTGATGCCCTTTTCGCGCTCCAGGTCACCGGAGTCCATGACGCGGTCTTCCAAGTGGTTGTGCTCGGCGAAGGAGTGGGTCTGCTTGAGCATGGCGTCAACCAGGGTGGTCTTGCCGTGGTCAACGTGGGCCACAATCGCGACGTTGCGCAAATCACTGCGTGATGCAGTGGCCGCGGCGGTGTTGGTGGTGGTTTCAGACATGCGTAATGGCTCGATTCAGTGGTGAAGTCAGCTGTTGTATCGCGACATTTCCAACCGGAACGCACGACGGATTAGACCCTTTGACACAGGGCACCTTCCTAGAGTCTAAACGCTGTGGTATTTGTTGGCCTAAAAATCACCCCCATGGCCTCGAAACTGTGCCCTTCATCACAGTCCCAGCGGCCTCGGAGGGGCGCTGCCGAAAAAGCGAAGAGCCAGCGCCACCTCCCCCCCAGAGAAGTGGCGCCGGCTCTTTCGCTCGCTATCGGTCGCTCAGTGTCGGTTGATAAAACCGGGTCAGGCCACCGCGGGCGGCAACATGAGGCTCGCGCCCGGAATCGCATTGAGCAATGCCTTGGTGTAATCCTGTTGCGGCGAATCGAAGACATCGTCGGTGCTGCCGGTCTCCACGAGCTTGCCCTTCTGCATCACGCAGACGTGGTCCGCGATCTGCCGGACAACGGCAAGGTCGTGCGTGATGAACAGGTACGTCAGTCCGAGGTCCGCCTGCAGTTCAGCCAAGAGGTTCAGTACCTGTGCCTGCACCAAAACGTCGAGGGCTGAGACCGCCTCGTCGCAGATGATCACCTCTGGGTCGAGGGCCAGGGCTCGGGCGATCGCGACGCGCTGCCGCTGGCCGCCGGAGAGCTCGTTCGGGTACCGCTGCATGGTGGACTGTGGAAGGGCAACCTGATTCCAGGAGCTCGCGGACTTTCTTCTCGCGGCTGGCCTTATCGCCGATCTTGTGAGTCCGGAGCGGTTCCTCGATAGTCCTGAAGATGTTGTACATCGGGTCGAGGGAACCGTACGGGTCCTGGAAGATCGGCTGGACACGACGCCGGAACTTGAAGATTTCCCTGCTGTTCAGCGTGGAGGTGTCGACGCCGTCGAACACAATCCGGCCCGAGGTGGGCGTGAGCAGGTTAAGGACCACCTGCGCAACGGTGGACTTGCCGGAACCCGACTCCCCCACGATCGCCGTCGTCGTTCCCCGCTTGACGTTGAAGGAGACGTTGTCCACTGCCGCAAAATCGGTGGCCTTGCCGATTCCCGAACGCAACTTGAAAATCTTGGTGAGGCTTTCGACCTTCAGGACATCTTCGGTGAGCGCTTTTTCCGCCACTGTTTCGGTGGGCGCCAGAAGTTCTTCCGTCTGGATGCCTTCAGCCTTGGCTGCCTGAATTCTGCGGGAAGCCAGCGACGGGGCCGACGCCACCAACCGCTGGGTGTACGGGTGCTGCGGGTTGCGGAGAAGTTCCAGCGAAGGGCCGGCTTCCACCACGTTGCCGCGGTACATGACCACCACCTTGTCAGCGCGCTCGGCAGCGAGGCCAAGATCGTGGGTGATGAGCAGGACCGCAGTTCCCAGTTCCGCCGTCATGGTTTCAAGGTGATCCAGGATCTGGCGCTGCACAGTCACGTCGAGGGCCGACGTCGGTTCGTCGGCGATCAGGAGGCGCGGCTGGCAGGACAGGCCAATGGCGATCAGTGCGCGCTGGCGCATGCCCCCGGAGAATTCGTGCGGGTACTGCTTGGCGCGCCGTGCCGAGTCCGGCAAACCGGCTTCCGCAAGGGCAACTGGGCAACATCAGCAGGAGAGTTGGGCTTGCCGTTGGCCCGCAGTGTCTCGCGGACCTGGTAGCCGATCTTCCACACCGGGTTGAGGTTGGACATCGGATCCTGCGGGACCATGCCGATCGTGTTGCCGCGAAGCTCGATCATGCGCCGTTCCGGCGCGTCCGAGATGTCCTCGCCGTCAAGCAGGATCTGGCCGCCCGAAACCCTGCCGTTTGCCGGCAAGAGACCGATGGCGGCAAGCGCCGTCGTGGACTTTCCGGAGCCGGACTCCCCCACGATGGCGACGGTCTCACCGGGCATGATGGTCAGGTGCGCATTCTTGACGGCTTGGAACTCACCGTTCGCCGTCTGGAAGGAAATCGCGAGGTCCCTGATTTCAAGGAGCGGACGCTCTTCGGTTTCGGCCTCGGCCATAGTGACGTTGGACGTTGTCATGATTGCCTCCTTCATCGCTTGCGGCTCTTGGGGTCAAGGGCGTCACGCAGCGCATCGCCAAGCATGATGAAGCTCAAGACCGTGATGGACAGTGCGGTTGCGGGGTACATCAGCACTTCGGGGTTGGTGCGCAGCGTATCTTTCGCCGCCGAAATGTCGTTACCCCACGACATGATGCTGCCGGGAAGGCCAATGCCAAGGAAGGAGAGGGTTGCTTCCGTGACGATGAAGACACCCAGTTCCATGGTGGCCAGGACGATGATCGGTGCCAGTGCGTTCGGAACAACGTGGCGGACCAGCGTGCCGATCTTGGAGACACCCAGCGAGCGTGCAGCGGTGACGAAATCAGCGTTGCGGACCTCGATCACCGCGCCACGGGTGATGCGGGCCATTTGCGGCCAGCCGAGCATCACAATGACCATGACCACTGTGAGGACGCTCTTGTTCTCGCGGAAGTAGGGGAGCTGGGTAACAACCAGTGCGCCAAGGACCAAGGGCAGGGCAAAGAAGATGTCGCCGATGCGGGCAATGACGGTGTCAACCCAGCCACCGAAGAAGCCGGCCAATGCGCCCAGCGTCACTCCGATAATGAGGACAAAGATGACCGAGACGACGCCGACTGTCAGGGACGCCTGCGTGCCGTGGATGACGCGGGAGTAGATGTCACAACCTTGGAAGGTGAATCCCAAGGGGTGGCCGGCGGAGGGGCCCGCGAGGGAGTCCCCTAGCTGGCAGTTGTCGTTGGGTGCCGTCTGGGTGAACAGTCCAGGGAAGAACGCGACTACCAGCAGCAGCAAGATCATGAGCGCCGAAATAATGAACAGCGGACGACGGCGGAGCTTCCGCCAGGGCATCGGCCCACAGGCTCAGGGGTGCTGCGTCGACCTTGAGGGTATCGGTGGCCAGCAGCGGTGTCTCGTCGATGGGGGCAACGTAGTGCTCGATCTGACGGTTACTTTTCATAGCGGATCCTCGGGTCAAGCCAGGCGTACAGGAGGTCGACCAACAGGTTGGCGGCAACAAATACCAGCACCAGCACGCTCACGATGGCGACGACGGTGGGGCCTTCGCTGCGGATGACTGCTTGGTAGAGCTTTTGGCCGACGCCGGGCACGTTGAAGATGCCTTCCGTGACGATTGCGCCACCCATCAAGCCACCCAGGTTGGCACCCAGGTAGGTGACCACGGGAATCATGGAGTTTCGCAGGATGTGGGCCAGAACCACGCGAGGGCGGGAGAGCCCTTTCGCGGTTGCGGTCCGCACATAGTCTGCGTTCATGTTTTCGATTACTGAGGCGCGGGTCAGGCGCAGCACGTAAGCAAAAGACACGAGGCCAAGAACCGCAGCCGGGAGGATCAGAGTCCCCAGTTGGCGTTGGCACCGACGGTCGGTTTGGCCCAGCCGAGCTGCACGCCGACAACGAGCTGTAGCACGAAGCCCAGGACGAAAGTGGGGACTGCGATGACCACGAGGGAAGCAACCAACACCGTGGAGTCAAAGAGCTTGCCCTTGCGCAGGCCAGCGACCAGGCCGAAGGCCACGCCGAAAACGGCCTGGATGGCCAGTGCTTCAACAGCGAGCATTGCCGTGACGGGGAAGACACGTCCGAGGGTGGCGGCAATCGGTTGGCCAGTGAAGTCCACGCCGAGGTTGAAGGTGAACAGGTTCTTGAGGAACAGCCCGTACTGCACCCAGAACGGCTGGTTCAGGTTGTATTGCTGGCGCAATGCCGCAATGACGGACTCGCTGGGCGGCCGGTCGCCGAACAAGGCGCGGATGGGGTCGCCCGGAAGGGCAAAGACCATGAAGTAAACGAGCAGAGTGGTTCCCAGGAAGACCGGGATGACCTGCAACAAACGCCGGAGGATGTACTGGATCACAGCAAGGCTTCCTGAGCGCTCTTGAAACTAAGGGGATTCATGTGGGACAGCTTTCGTGCTGGAGCAAGTGCAGAGGGGCCCGGTTTGCGGCCGGGCCCCCATGCACTAGCGAGCTTGGAACAAGTCCAGAGGACTACTTTGCGGTGATGTTGTAGTAGAGCAGGACGCCGTTCCAACCGGAGTCAACGTTGCTGACGTTCTGGCTCCACACAGCCTGGCGAGCCCTGGTACCACAGGGGCAGGTTCGGCAGGTCCTTGAAGAGGATTTCCTGTGCCTGGGTGAACTTCTTGTTGGCGTCGTCCGTCGACTTGGAAGCCAAGCCTTCGGTCAGCAGCTTGTCGAACGCGGGGTTACTGTAGCCCTCGTAGTTGGCGCTGGCGCCAGTCTTCAGCAGCGGGCCGAGGAAGTTGAACAGGGACGGGTAGTCTGCCTGCCATCCGGCGCGGGTGAAGCCCGGAAGGGTCTTGGCCGTGCGGAGGTTCAGGATCTCAGCGAACTTGGCGAAGGGCTGGCCTTCGGCCTGGATGCCGAGGTTGTTCTTCAGGTTGTTGGCAACGGCGTCGATCCATTCCTTGTTGCCACCATCGGTGTTGTATGCAAGCTGGAGAACCTTGCCGGCGGGCCACGGGCTCATGGCGTTTGCCTGGCTCCACAGGTCCTTGGCCTTCGCGGCATCGAACTTCAGGACGTCGGAGCCAGCCACGTTGGCGTTGTAGCCATCAATGGAGGGGGACGTGAAGTCCTTCGCCGGGATGCGGGTGCCGTTGAAGACAACCTTGGTGATCTCATCGCGGTTGATTGCCATGGAAATGGCCTGGCGACGCAGCTGGCCTGCAGGTCCTGGAACTCCGGCAGGTAGTTCGGGATGTTCAGGGTGGCGTTGCCAGCGAAAGCCTTGTTCAGGTTGTGGTCCGGGAAGTCCGCGGTGTAGGTCTTCAGCGCGTTCGTCGGCAGGACATCAGTGACGTCAAGGTTGTTCGCCTGGACATCGGTGTAAGCCGGGGCCGGGTCGGTGTAGAACTTGAAGGTCACGCCACCGTTCTTGGCGGCACGGTTGCCCTGGTAGTCGGCGTTCTTGACGAGGGCGATCTGGCTGTCGTGCTGCCAGGCACCCTTAGCGGCCATCTTGTACGGGCCGTTGCCGATCGGGTTTTCGCCGAAGGCCTTCGGGTCCTTGAGTGCGTCGGCCGGAAGCGGCATAAACGCGGAGTATCCGAGGCGCTGCGGCCAGTCGGCTTCCGGCTGGGCCAGCTTGACCGTGATGGTCGAGTCGTCCTTCAGCACCAGGCCGGACATGGTCTGGGCGGTCGGCGCGGGGGTCGACGTGGACTTGCCGTCCGCGCCCTTGGTCTTCGTGGTGGCGCTGACGGCGTCATAGCCGTCGATCGACTCGAAGAAGCTGCTGCTGGACTGGGCGTTGGTGCTCAGGGCTGCGAAGTTCCAGGCATCAACAAAGCTCTTGGCGGTGACTGCCTCGCCGTTGGTGAACTTCGCACCGCTCTTCACCTTGATGGTGTAGTTCTGGCCATCGCTCGAGTCGATGGACTGCGCGAGGGCGTTGACGGACTTGCCGCTGGCGTCGTAGGTGGTCAGGCCTTCGAACAAGAGGTCAACCACGCGGCCGCCGTACACCTCGTTGGTGTTGGACGGCAGCAGGGGGTGCTGGGGTTCATTGCTGTATGCGGTGATGATTTTGTTCGGATCGCCGGCAGAAGCAGCCTGGCCGCTGCTTCCGGAGGCGGCGCTGCCACATCCGGTGAGGGCAAGTGCGGCCACTGCCAGCAAGCCAAGAGCTTTGGAAGTGCGCGAAAAACGCATTCCGCCTCCTATGGATTCAGGGGGATGAGTCGGGGCAACCCGTGGCTGCCCCGGGGGCCTGGCACAGAAATATCCTGTGACGCGGCCTACATGGATGTGTAATCCTAACCACACGTTGTCCGAAATGTGGAATCCCATTGGCACAAACAAGCAAGTGTGCAGTTGACAGTTTTAGTCATGAAGCGTTCATTTCACGTAATTGAAGCAGTCATTTCACGTAATGAGTTGATCCTTGGTACACTCGACATGCTTGACTCTCATTTTTCCGCGGAATGTAGGGGTATTCGGGGTGCCCAAAGGGCGCAGACAGGCATACCCAGTACCCCGATTAATTACGAAAAGAGCCCCGCTAGCCAATGGCCAGAGGGGCTCTTTGCGGTTGCGGCAGCATGTTCGTGCCGCAGGGAATGCCTCTCGGGTTGCTACTCGATGCCTGCGGCCATGAGCTGGGCTCGCAGCTCGCGGCGCTCCCGCTGCTTCTCCGGGTCCGGAAGCGGCACGGCGGCAAGCAGCCTTTGAGTGTAGGGCTCCTGCGGGTTGCGGAGGATCTGTTCCCGGGTTCCCTGCTCCACGATCCGGCCACGCTGCATGACGCAGATCCGATCGGCGAGCACGTCAACGACGGCGAGGTCGTGCGTGACGAAGAGGCACGCGAATCCCAGCTCCTTCTGCAGGTTCTGGAAGAGTTCCAGAACCTTCGCCTGCACCGAAACGTCAAGCGCCGACGTCGGCTCATCTGCCACCATGAGCTTGGGCTGCAGGGACAACGCCCGGGCAATACCGACGCGCTGCTTCTGCCCGCCCGACAGTTCGTGCGGGTAGCGGTTGCGGTACTCGCGAGGAAGTTCCACCTGGTCCAGAAGGTTCTCGATCCGCTTCTGCAGCGCGACGCCCTTGGCTACCCCGGCCAGGAACATCGGTTCGCCGATGCTCTCACCGATGGGAAGGCGCGGATTCAGCGAGGACGCCGGATCCTGGAAAACCATACCGATGTCCCGCCGCACTTCGTGCAGCTGCTTGCCGTTCCGCTTCGCGGAGGAAATGTCCTGCCCCACCACGCGCATGCTGCCGGCGGCCACAGGCAAGAGCCCGACGGCGGCGCGGCCAATGGTCGTCTTGCCCGATCCGGACTCCCCGACAAGGCCGACCACTTGGCCGGGGTAAATCACCAGGTTGGCGCCCTCCACGGCACGGAACGCCGGAACCCGCCCTTGCTTTGGGTACTCGATCGCGACGTCGATTAGTTCGAGTACGGGATTGACTTTTGGCTTGGCGGCGTATTCCGCGGCAGCCTGCAACGCGAACTGGTTTTCACGTTCCCGGCGGACCAGCTCATCGTGATCAACCGATTCCAGCTCCGTGTGGGTCGCGGCAGCCAACGCGGCGGTGACGTCGACGTCGGCGCTGTCCGCACCCTGTCCCAGGTGAGGAACAGCGGCCAGAAGAGCCTGGGTGTACTCGTGCTGCGGGCTACTGAAGATCTGTTGTGCTGTGCCGCTCTCGACAATGACACCCTTGCGCATCACGGCAATTCGGTCGGCGAGGTCGGCCACCACCCCCATGTCGTGAGTGATCAAGACGATGGCGCTGTCCAGCTTGTTGCGCAGGTTGCGCATCAGATCCAGGATTTCAGCCTGGACAGTCACGTCCAAGGCTGTAGTGGGTTCGTCAGCGATCAGGAGTTTGGGATCGCAAGACAATGACTGCGCGATCATCGCTCGCTGCCGCTGGCCGCCGGAGAGCTGGTGCGGATAAGACTTGAAGGCCTTCTCCGGGTCCGGAAGCTCCACGAGATCCAGCATGCGCAGTGCCCGCTGCTTGGCTTCGTCCGGCGAGATCGAATTGTGCAGCCGGAGCGTCTCCACAATCTGCGCGCCCACTGTGTACACAGGGTTGAGCGCAGTCATGGGTTCCTGGAAAATGACCGCGACGTCTTTGCCGCGGACCTCACGGATGTTGCCCGACTTCTCGCCCAGCAACTCCTTGCCCGAAAGTTTCACACTTCCCCGGACACGGCTGTTGCTCGGCAGCAAACCGAGCAGGGCCATGGAACTGGCGCTCTTGCCGGAACCAGACTCACCGACAATCGCGAGAACCTCACCAGCCCTGACCTCATAGTTCAGTCCGATGGCTGCAGGGACCCATTTCTTGTCCACACCGAAGTCGACGCTGAGATCGCGTACTTCCAGGACCATGGCCCCTCGCGTGCTCTTGTCAGACGCGGTTTCAATCGGCGTAGCCTCCGGTTCGGGGCTGGCGTTGTCAGTCATGTTGGGTCTTCCCTTCCACCCGGGCCACCCTCCAAGGGGTGATTAGTGAAGTAGCCCGGAATCCTGAATTATTAGGGGCATGAGCAGAGAGCCGCATGCCGGAAATGTCGAAATCTTCAAGGCCCGCACCAGCAAGCTGTTCGCTTGGATCTGCTGGGCCGTTGCGGTTTTCGGAGTGCTCGTGACGCTCCTGGTAGCCGGGCCGCGCGCCCTTCCGGGAACCACTCCCCTGCTCTTCATAGCGTTCCTGGGCTGGTTGCTCTTCTGGCGCCCGGCGGTGGTGGTCCAGGATTCCGGCGTAACTCTGGAGAATCCCTACCGGACCATCTATGTTCCGTGGGACGCCCTGGTACAGGTTGATACCCGCTACGCCCTCACGCTCATGACGCCCCGCAAGAAGTACCCGGCGTGGGCTGCGCCCGCTCCGGGGATCTGGGGCGGGCGCAATGCCCGCCCCGAGCACCTCAAAGGACTCCCGGGCACCACGTACGGTCCCGGCAGCTCGGTCCGCCCCGGAGATCTCAAGAACACCGATTCCGGTGCCGCGGCCCGTCCTGGTGCGCTCCCGCTGGCAAGACCTCGTAGAGGCTGGCCGGATAGAACCCGGCCGGGCTGAGGACGCTTTGGTGACGGTTACCGTCGGATGGTTCCGCATAGCAGCCACCGTAGCCCTGGCCGCGGCCAGTTACTGGGCAATCTTCCTCTAGGACGACTCCCTGGACGGGTAACACTCAGCTGCCTTCGAGGAATCGGCTACCGGCGCCGTCGTCGTGCTGGAGTGGCGGGTGGTTTCAACAGCGGTCTTGGCCTTGAACTTCTTTTGCCGTGGATCGAAGGCGTCCCGCAGGCCATCGCCGATGAAGTTGATGCTCAAGCAAATGAGGATGATGAACAGGCCGGGGAACCAGAACAGCCACGGCCTGGTGGCAAAAGCTTCCTGGTTCTGCGCGACCAAAAGGCCGAGCGACGTGTCGGGAGCCTTCACGCCGAGGCCCAGGTAGCTGAGTGCAGTTTCCAGCAGAATGGCAGCGGACATCGTGAGCGTTACGTTGACGATCAGGACCCCGACGGCGTTCGGAAGGATGTGCTTGAAGATGATCCTGGCGTTAGAGGCACCGGAGATACCTGGCCGCGTCGACGAATTCCCGCTCGCGGAGCGTCAGGAACTCGCCACGGACAAGGCGGGCGAGGCCAACCCAGCTGACAAAACCGAGGAAGATGCCCAGAATCACGACGCCGTTGTTCGCGGCGAATCCGTTCAACCAGCTGCCCTCATCCCTGCGATTGGCAATCTGACCCACGACTGCGGCGAGGAGAAGCAACGGAATGATGATGATGACGTCGGTGAGGCGCATGAGAACGGCTTCGACCCAGCCTCGGAAATAGCCGGCCAGTCCTCCGACTATTGCGCCGACTGCACCTGCAATGGCACCGATCAGGACCATGACCGTGATGGACTGCTGAGCGCCACGCATTGTCATGGCAAACAGGTCGCGTCCAATCCGGTCCTGGCCGAACGGATGCTCGCCCAGGCAAAGGGCCATAGTGACGAGGTCGGAGCGCCGTCGTTCACAAGCGGCGAGACGTCCACGTGGTTGTACTTCCACCACCCGGGAATCCCAAAGGCGCCCACCGAAGTGAAAGCAAGCAGGAAGATGACCGCGAACACCGCGAGTCCTATGAGGGCTCCGGTGTGGCCGAAAAACCTTTTTCGGACAATCTGGCCCTGGCTCAGGCCGCTGGTAACTTCGCTGCCTGCATGGGTGGCTGCAGCTTCGGAGAGCGCCTGTTGCGCGAGGAGTTCGTCCTCTTGGGTTGGCTGGCTCATGCTTTGATCCTTACGCGTGGGTCGAGTGCGGAGTACGCGAGGTCCGCTATCAGGTTGAAGACCATGGCGGTGATAGCTACACAGAGGAAGACGCCCATGACCGGGTTCGGGTCCGTGTGGAGCAATCCGTCAATGAACAAGAAACCCATGCCTCGAACGGAAAAGACGGTTTCGGTGATGACGGCACCACCGATCAGCGCCCCGATGTCAAAGGCGACGATTGTCGCAATCGGAATGAGCGCGTTCCTGAAGGCGTGGCCCATGATGACGGAACGTTCGCTCAATCCCTTGGCTCGCGCCGTCCGGATGTAGTCCATGTTCATGATTTCAAGCATCGACGAGCGCGTGAATCGCGTGTAGCTGGCCAAGGAGACCAAAATGAGGGCAATGGTCGGCAGCACCAAGTGGGTCAAGGTGTCCGTTGACATGATCCAGAAATCGCCTTGGATATTCGGCGTTCCTGCTCCGATCGTGGCGATCGGGCGTCCGCGCACACGGCTGTTGTTGAAATATTCCGGCCAGGCCTGCATGAATCGGTCCACAACCACAAGGGCCCCCACGAGGAAGGCCGTCAGTCCCGCGGCACGCATGGACTGACCACGGTCGTAGCCGCCCATGAAGTACCCCACGGCCACACCAATGAGGATGGTGGCGATGGCGAGGAGGAAGATCATGAGTCCGGTTGCGTCGTTGAGCAACGGCTGCACGGCAAAGTAGGCAATGATGCCGATGCCGACCACAATCAAGCTCGATTGCAGTGCCTTGCGGTTCTTGAGTCCGGAAACCAGTATGGTCACGCCGACGGCGATTCCCGCTCCCATGATTGCGATGATGACCGGACCCAAGCCCGGATTGCGGAACCACTGCGTCAGCGAGAAGTAGAAGAGGATAAGCGAAACGGCCGCAAAGACCGAGCCGCCGACGATCAGCCGGCGTTTCGATTCACCGCCCACCGCGACGGCGGCGATGACACCCAAAACTGCCCCGATTCCAAGGGCGACTACCGGTGGTATTTCCGGATTTCGAAGGAAGTCATTAAAGCCGATGGCGCCGAATTCCTTGAGGAGGACGGCCACCCAGAAGATCGGCAGGGAGAAGAACAGGAATGCCATGAACGTCACGCCGTAGTCCAACGCGCTGTACTGGCGCAGCGCGGTGACGATGCCGAGCGAAATACCGATCAGGATCGCGAGGATGGTCGCACCGGTGACCAGTGTCAGGGTTTGAATCAATGCAAAGCCGAGCGCCTCAGTAATCGGCTGCCCGGAGATGTTCTTGCCGAGATTGCAGGCATTGCCGAACGGAACGAGACACTGGGCAGCCCCTCCCAACCACTTGAAATAGCGAAGCGGCGCAGGGGTGTCCAGATCAAGCAGGTTGATTCGCGCGTCCATCAACGCTTGCCGGTTGGGTGCGCTGCTAGTGCGGAGCTCCTCCAAAGGATCCCCAGACAACGCTGTCAGGAGATACACCAGGAACGATGCTCCAAGAAGTATGAGTGCGGCGGTTACCAGCCGCCGGACAATATAGGTCACCATCGTGAAGAACCTCGAAATCCAGGCCCGGGGTCGCCGGCGCCTATAGCAGAATCGTGCCCCTTCCCTGCTTGAGGTGGTTGGGAAGCAGGCAATATGCCGGTTTACCAACCCGAAGGCGCCGGGACCATGATACGTCGGTCCCGGCGCCTCGGTTGGTGCTATTGCTAGCTCAGTTGGATCTTACTTCTGAGCCCACTCCCAGAAGTTCCACCAAACGCCAGTCTGGTTCGGCATGAGCTTCACGCCGGTGATGCGGTCGCTGTAGGCGTCCACGTTCACGGACTGGAAGAGCGGCACACCGTACGCGCTGTCCCAGATCTTCTTGTCGATCTGCTTCTGCAGGTCGTCCTGCTTGGCGCGGTCAGTGGTGACCACGAGCTGTTCCATCAACTTGTCGGCATCGGTGTTGCTGAACTGGTTGAAGTTGTTGCCGCCGTTGGTCTTGAAGATCTGCGGAACACCGGAAACACCGACGCCCGGGTTGATCCAGCCGAAGATGGTGGCATCGTAGCCGCCCTTGCCCAGAGCCTTGCCCCAGTCAGACTTGCCCAGGCCGCCGTCGACGATCTTGAAGCCGGCCTTGGTTGCGGACTCGCGGATCAGCGAGAAAGCGTCAACACGGTTGGGGTTGTCCTTGTTGTACATGATGCGGATTTCCGGAGTTGCACCGTTGAGGAGCTTCTTGGCGCCGTCAATGTCAACGTCCTGGTAGGCGGAGGAGCCGTTGTTCTTGGCGGAATCCGCGTAAGCAGCCTGCTGGGGGACAAAGATCTGCGAGTCAAGGGGCTTGGCATTCGGGTCAAGCTTGCCAATGATCTTGCTGACGATGTCCTTGCGGGGCACAGTCTTCATGAAGGCCGTGCGCACGTTCTGGTCGGCCAGCGGGCCTGAGAAGTTCAGGTCCAAGTGGTCGAAGGCCAGCTGGTTGCCCTGATCAACGGTAACGCCCTGGCTGGAGAGCGCCTTCAACTGATCGAGGGTGTCAGCTGAGGCCTGCGGGGCAATAATGTCTGCCTCGCCGTTCTTGAGGGCCTGGACCTGAGCCGGCGCCGATCCGATGTAGCGGACGGTGATTTCGTCGAGGCTAGGCGTCGGACCCCAGTTGTAGTCCTTGTTGCGGACCATGGTGAGGGACTGGTTCCATGGTTCATGCTCTTGACGATGTAAGGACCGTTGGAGAGGAACAGGGTTGGGTCTGCGGGGAGCGTCTTCGTGTCGAAGCCGGTGTTCCACATGTCCGACATTGCCTTCAATTTCGCGTCCGCCGGCAGCGGTGCCTTGGAATCTCCGCGCGGCTTGCTCTTGAAGAAGTCAATCAGGGCCTGAGTGTCCTTCAGCCCTGCCTTTTGAGCGACTACGTGGGCAGGAACGTCAATGCCCGGTCCACCCAGCACGATTTCCCAGTCAGCGAGCGGCTTGGAGTACTTGAGGGTGAGGGTCTTGTTGTTGTTGCTGATGTCGGGGAAATCCGTCAGGCTGAGGCCCGTGTTGTCGCCCGCGTAGGAGAAGTACGACGTGCCGGTCTTGGCCTTGGGATCGGCGTCGTCGTAGTAACCGGAGAAGGCCGCCCACTGCAGGAGGAGGTCCGCTGCGGTGACCGGGGTCCCGTCGGACCACTTCACGCCATCGTTAACGGTGTATTTGACCGTCAGTGGGTTGTCCGAGACCTTTTCCATCTTGCCGAACTTGTCGTTGTGGACGACGTTCAGCTTGTTGTCGATGTAGTAGAAGCCCGAGTGCGTTGCGTAGCTGACCTTGGAGTTGATGTCAGTGTTGCCGTCAGCCGTGTTGGGGTTGAACGTATTGAAAGCGTTGACCTCGACCACTGTGGCCGTGCCGCCCGTCTTGGCTGCTCCGGTGGACTGGGTATTGCCACCGCTATTGCCCGCGCAGGCGCTCAGTGCGATTGCGGCGATTGCCGCGATACCCACTGCTTTGGAAGTACGTCCGAAACGCATTCCGCCTCCTATTTTTTTGAGTGGAAAAAGCCGGCGCTGTTGACTCCGGCAGACTGCCACACGCCCCTCAGCAGGTTTGTGGCTCGTCTCACATGAGCAGTAGCCTAGCGCCCGGAACGAACGTTTGGGCGCAAAGTTTCCCACCGGTAACGTTTGTTATCGAGATGCAATAATTGAAGGACGTCCAAGTGGTTGTCTGATCCGTCAGACAGGACAAAAGCCCCGGTTCACAGCGAACCGGGGCCCATATCAGTTAATTCCCCATCACTGAAGCTTCCAGGCGGGAGCGCAGGGAAAGAGATTGCGGGAAGACACGCGGGTTGGGCTCACTTTCCCCCTTGCCCAGGGCTAGTCTTTTCTCAATTTACTGGTCTATTTTGGGGGAATCATGGTCTCAACCCGCTCCATTCAGCGTGCCTTCATCGGCGCATTCGTCGGCTTGGCGCTGGCCGCCTGCGGCGCCCCGGCTTCTCAAGTGCGCAACTTGCCAAGCGAAACAGCTGTGATTACGGCTACTGCTTCGCCAAGCGAAAGAGCCAGTTCGACATTTTCTTCGTCGTCGCCTTCTCCCGCGGCCCCCACACCAGCTGCCGTTGCTCCGTCATCAGCGGCACCCGTAGCCGTCCCAGCAGCGCCCGTCGCACCGGCACCCGTCGCACCAGCAGTGCAGGCACCGGCGCCTGTTGTGCCAGCCGCACCGGCACCGGCAGCACCCGCCGATCCTGTCCCCGCTGCTCCGCAACCCGCAGCACCAAACGTGGTCCAAGGAATCATCCCTGGAGCCTTCTGCCCGAATGCCGACGTCGGCATGCAAGGCGTTGCGGCAAATGGCCGGACCTACATCTGCGGAGGCAAAGGCGCCGACAAGAACGGCCACTACCACTGGAACGTCTAAAAGGGCGGCGTCACCGGCGCAAGGGAACTCGGGTCCCAATCACAGGTTGAACCTAAGCTCCACGACATCGCCCCACTTACGCCCCCGACTGTCTGCCTACCCAATCATGGAGACCATGCCGCGCCCCTCGTCGGCGAGATTCGAGGCGAAGACCCGTGCGCGACGCAGATAACCCACGGCATACTCAACGTCAACGTCCCGAGCAACATACGGCGAAACCGGCAGCCGTAGCCTCACCTCCGCATCAGAGACATCCTCCAAATCCTGAGCAGTCGTCAAAACCTCCGACGGAGTCAGCGCCCGCACCCACGGCTCCCAACCTTCGGCATGCATGGTCACTGTGCCTTCAAACATACGAAAAGCGGGTCGCGCCGCCATGCCAGCTCGCAGTGGGCCAGTGAGAACCTGCAGATGCCGCCATGCCTTGTCCAAGTAGAGCATGTCGCGCTCAGATACCGACTGAGCGAAGGCGGTTCTACTGGTCCCGACACCGGGTTCAATTCCCCAAGCATCAACAAGTGGATCGGACGACATGACACTGGTCGGGTCGGAAAGCGCCTGTTCAGTGACGTCGGCGTCGAATGCGTATGCGTAATATCTGATTCCCATTCCCCAAGTATCGCCAGGTTGCAAGCTGCGCCGGACCGCCGCGTTTGCGTATGTGGATAACTCGAGAGATGGACTCTCCTGGATCACTGTTTGAGACCTGACGAATGTGGGAACCCCCGCATCGCCTGCCCGCGCCGCCAGGATCCGTACATGAGACTTTCAGAGGCGGGATGGCACGTTGATCGACACGGCGAGCCTGTTCTCCGTGATGCCGAAACACTCCATGAAACCGTCTTGCTGTTCACCAAGCGAGCCCGCGCAGCGACGACGATTCGACGCCAACCGCACGGCTCATAGAACGGGACGACCCCTTCACGGCAGCCAAGATAGCCGAAGTCGATGCGCCCGACGTCGACCATCGATCTGGCCGCGTAGGCCATCGCGATGCCGCGCTTGCCATGCACAATCTCGTTGATCCGCCGCGGCGGCACACGGATCTGCGGGAATTTGTCCGGAGCACCAGCTTCAGCACGATCATGACGAGATGCCAGCCTTCAGGCCTGATGCTGATAGTCCTTTCGTCGAACTGCAGAGAACGGCTGGGAGTGACTGACTCCTACGCCCGCCGCGGCATTCCGGTCCCTCGTCGCTGCACTGACGCTGGCCTCCGTGCAGTTCGCGGCCGCGGACAACGGAGCAGGGGCGCTACGTTGCCATCTTCCTTCCGCGCGCCATCGTTTAGGTAAGTATGCTGCGCATTGTTCACTCGGAGTGCACCGGGCTTTTACCCGAGACTGGGAGACTCCATGCGGGGGCCACTAACTTGTAAGACAATGCATTAGGAGCAGCTCCATGGCCGGTTTGGACCGCCGTCGTTTTCTTCAGCTTTCGGCCGCTGGTGCCGCGGGTACTGCGATCTCGCAGATGCTTGGGCAGAGCATCGCCCGGGCCGCGGAGATCCCCGCGAGCCGGGCCACTGGCTCGATTAAGGACGTTGAGCATGTGGTGATCTTCATGCAGGAGAACCGCGCTTTCGACCATTACTTCGGCACGCTCAAGGGCGTGCGCGGGTTCTCGGACCCGCACCCCGCGGTTTTGCCGTCCGGCAAGGACGCGTTCCACCAGGCCAACGCCACACGCGAGGTTACTCCGTTCCACCCGACGGCGCCGAACCTGGGTATGCAGTTCATGGAAGACCTTGACCACTCGTGGCAGCTCACCCATGAAGCTTTTAACAACGGCAAGTACGATAAGTGGCTGCCGGAGAAGACCGACGCGACGATGGCGTTTTACGGGCGCACGGACATCCCGTTCCACTTCGCCCTTGCCGACGCGTTCACGGTCTGCGATCAGTACCACTGCTCGGTCCTTGGTCCGACGGACCCGAACCGCTACTTCATGTTCGCCGGCGGGGATGACCCTGGCCGGAAGGGCGGCGGTCCTGACTTGTGGAACGAGGAAAAAGGGTACTGGTGGAGCACCTACCCCGAGGAGCTTGAGAAGGCAGGCGTTTCCTGGAAGGTCTACCAGGATATCGGCGAGGGCCTCGACCCCGCGCACTATGAGGGCTGGACTGACGATGCGTACATCGGCAACTACGGGGACAACTCGCTCCTGTATTTCAAGCAGTACCAGGACGCGAAGCCCGGAAGCCCGTTGTACGAGAAGGCCCGCACCGGCACGAACGCGAAGGCCGGCGATGACCTCTTCCGGGTCCTGCGCGAGGATGTAGCAGGCGGCAAGCTTCCCCAGGTGTCCTATATCGTGGCGCCCGAGGCCTACACGGAGCACTCGAACTGGCCGCCGAACTTCGGCGCATGGTATGCGGCGAACGTCTTGGACATCCTGACCTCCAGCCCTGAGGTGTGGAGCAAGACAGCGGTGCTGTTCATGTACGACGAGAACGACGGCTTCTTCGACCACATTGTCCCGCCGCACCCGAACACCCCCAACATCCCGGGAGCGTCCACCGTCTCGACCGCCGGCGAGTGGTACGACGGGACCCCGACGTTCTACGGCAGCAAGGACGTCCCGGGGCACTTCGGCCTTGGCGTCCGCGTTCCGATGATCGTGGCCTCGCCGTGGAGCATGGGCGGCTTCGTCTGCTCCGAGACATTCGACCACACGTCGATCGTGCGGTTCCTCGAAGCCCGCTTCGGCGTCGCCTCGCCGAACATCACCCCGTGGCGCCGCGCGGTCAGCGGCGACCTCACCAGCGCCTTCGACTTTTCCGACCGCGGCGGCGCGGCGCCGTCCCTGCCGGACACCTCGGCCTACAAGCCGGTGGACCATAACCGCCACCCGAGCTATGTTCCGACACCCCCGGGGATGAATACAGTGCCCGCGCAGGAGAAGGGCACACGTCCGTCCCGTCCTCTGGGCTACGCCCTCGAGGTCGAGACGAAGGTCGAGGCAGGTAAGCTCACGGCGCGTTGGTCAAACCAAGGCACCTTGGGCGCACACGTACAGGTTCGTTCGAACCTGCTGCCGCAGGCTCCCTACTCCTACACCATCGGGGCAGCGTCCGCACTCGACGGGTCCTGGGCACTGGGCACGGAGTACGACGTGCACATGCACGGGCCAGCCGGCTGGTACCGGCGCCTCGCCGGCGCCACGGCCGGCGCGGACCTCCGCGTCACCGTCACCGCCGACGGCAAAGCCCCGCACGCGAAGTTCCGGATCGAGAACACCGGCTCCGCGGGCGCAGCCCTGACCCTCAAGGACGCGTACGGGTCCGGAACCCAGACGCTCTCGCTCAACCCCGGCCAGAGCAAGACCGTTGTCATCCCCACCCAGGGCGGCTGGTATGACCTGACCATCACCTCGGCCGGTGACCCGAAGCTCGTCCGCGTTCTGGCCGGCCGGCTCGAAAACGGGCGCCCGCTTACCAGCGACCCCCAGCTCGGCCGATAACCGCACCGGCGTAGGAGCGCGGGCCGATAGCGCTGTCGTCGATCCGGCCACCAACTCAGCCTTACTTTGATGGACTACCCGAGAAACAGGCGCCCCGCCCGGGGCGCAACCCGAAAGGATTATTCAATGCTCAGCATGCTGAAGAGCCGGAGGGCAGGCGCAACAGCGCTTGCTGCCGCCGTCGCGTTCACCGGAATCGCAGTCGCCGGTGGTGCCGCACCCGCGGACGCACGCACGACGTCGGGCAGTGTCGCCCAGGCCAACGAGCAGGCCAAAGGGGAGGGGACGGACGGTCCCGATCACGTTTTCGTCATCATGATGGAGAACCACGGATATGACCAGGTCATCGGCAACACCGCCGACGCGCCGTACATCAATACCCTTGCCCAGCGCTACAATACCGCGACGAACTACCACGGCGTGACCCACCCGAGCCTGCCCAACTACCTGGCCACCATTTCGGGAAGCTCCCAGGGCATCTGGGATGACTGCAAAGCCGGCGCAGATGTAAAGTGTGCCCCCGAAGAGTTTGTTCCCGGTTCCAGCGACACGGCGGTCACCGGGAGCCTCACCCCGGCCCAGGTCGCCAGCGCCTCCTCCACCGCTCACATGTTCTCGGGCAAAAACATTGTCGACCAGCTTGAGAACAAGGGCCTGAGCTGGAAGGCGTACATGGAGAGCCTTCCAAGCGCCGGCTCCCAGGTCGAGTACGCGCCCACGATCGGCTCGACCACGGTCAAGCTATACGCGCAGAAACACAACCCCTTCATGTACTTCTCGGACATCAACTACCCCGGCAGCCCGCGCCTGCAGAACATCGTGCCCCAGGAAAACAACCTCAAGGCCGATCTGGCCAGCAGCAAGGTGCCGAACTTCGTCTGGATCAGCCCGAATCAGTGCCACGACATGCACGGGGTCTCCCCGTCGGGGGCCGCCCTCGTTGGGATGCCCCAGTGCGGTTATCCTGACTCCGGCCTTGACCACGGAGCGATCCAGCTCGGCGACAACTATGTCAAGCAGACGGTCCAGCAGATCATGGACTCCACGACGTGGAAGACGACCAAGTCCAGCATTGTCCTGGCCTGGGACGAGAATGACTACTCCGGGTCCGACGGGGGACCGGGCAGCCCGGTCGGACAGAACGGCGCCGTTCTGGGCGGCGGGCACGCCCCCATGATCGTGATCAACTCGTCCGAAGGGCCCCACAAAACAACCAACCAGGCTCTCGGACCACTACACCCTGCTCTCCACCATCGAGCACATGTGGCACCTCGGCTGCCTGGCAAACACCTGCTCACCCACCACCTCGGGCACCTTCGAAGAACTCTTCCACTCCTCATCGCAGGATAACTCCGGCGACTCCAACGCCCGTGCCCGGGATTAAGAAAAGTACAAACATTCAATATTGACGGCCTGCCTGCACACCACGTGCGAGCAGGTCGTCCCGCTATCCGGCCACGGCGTCATCCGCTTTGATAGCTTTCGTGCTGATCCGCGGTAACACGTGCCGCTCGCCCGCAAGCACGGGTCTGCGGGACTGTCCGATAAACGGTGTGGGAGTCCGGCGGTTTTCATTATTGAGTGGTTTCACAGTTCGTTGCGGTTCTGCTGTGAACGCAGCGCTAAGTGGCGTTCAATACGCTCCACAAAGGACTATCCGGGTCCTTTAACCACTCCTCGCCATACGGACTTGCCCGACCTTGCCTCGGGTTCTGGACAACGTTCCAGCTACGCAGCTGCTCGTCGATGGCGTTCCCTTATCGCGATTTCGACCGTCCCGATCATTTCAAAGACCCACCAGTTAGACGCATATTCCAGAGGTAGAGCGCGAAGGCCTGCGGCGCTGCCTACGTGAGCACTACCGCCGCCAGCGGCCATTGAGGGCTTTGCGTTCGATGTCGCGTGCGAACAGCGGCGTCTCTTCGATATTGTGCGGGATGAGCGCGGCCTCGGTGCGCTCCCGTACCTGTTCCATGGTGGCGCCTTGCCGACGAAGCTCTTCCTGGTAGCCAGCCGCAGCGTTGACCCGGATGTGGTTGGTGAACTTGGCGGTCCCGTCGTCAACTGCTTCGACGGAAAACTGCCAGAGCACGCCGAGCTGGCCGCGGTCGTCGACGTCAGGGCCGAATGTGTCGGAGGCGGAGATGAGTCGGCAGTGGGCGCGGTCTGCGATGTCTTCGATGTAATGCTGGACGATCAGCGGGCCTACTCGCTCGATGTTGATCGACATCCGTCTGCCGTCGGCGGTGCGCGTGGCCGCAGCGGCGATGTGGTTGATGGAGCAGGCTTGGTATTCGGCGTCGGTCATGCCGAAGACCCAGTCGGCGAGGTCGATGCTGTCGACCGGGGCGTTGATGGTCACGTCGGGGCTGGTTTCAGCCAGGATCGGGAAGTCCATGGGTTCTCCTGAAGTCCGGTTGTGGCGGCGAATGTAGGCCCGCGCTCAGGCGGTCAGCTGGTTGATCAGCTCGTCGGTGGTGAGGATGGCGTGGGCGAAGGTCGGCCCGTTGATGGCGTGGGCGGAGTGCATGGCATCGGGGCTGAAGGCGCCGGTGGCGTCGGTGACGAGGGTCACGTGGTAGCCGAGTTCCATGCCGAAGCGGGCCGACGACTCGATGCAGGTGTTGGCGATCATGCCGATCAGGACGATGCGGCGGATGCCGTGTTGTTTGAGTTGGAGGTCGAGGTCGGTGTTGGCGAAGCCGCTTGACCCCCAGTGTTCCGCCGCGACGATGTCGCCGGGCTGGGTTTGGAAGTCGTCGTGGAAGGTGCCTCCCCACGTGCCTTTGGCGAAGACCTGGGCCTCGGCCGAGCTCAGCTGGTAGGGCGTAGCGTTCTGGAAGTCCGCGTAGTCCCCCGGCTGCCAGCGGTGGTGAGGCACGAAAATGATCTGGACGCCAGTGATCCGGGCGGTCGAGACGATCTGGCGTAGGTGATCAAGCAAGTGGACTTTTTCGGCTATGGCCGCGACGCGGGGCCATAGTTTGCCACCCTCGCTGAGGAAGTCGTTGTAGGGGTCGACCAGAAGGATGGCAGTTGTAGAGGGATCGTGGCTCATAGCAATGTCTCCGTAGTCTCGGTTTCGTGGGGCCAGTCGTGACGTCTCGTCGTTTCCGGGTCCCGTTAGTCCCGCTTGGAGACGGCCAAGCGGGCGGAGTACCAAAGGGTGCGGGGGTTGTCGCGGTCGCCGTGCAGCTTGAGCATCTCGGCAACGACGTCTTCGACGCCGCCGCCGTCGTTGACGATGCGGCTGAAGTCGCGCAGATATTGCCGGCTGGCCACGATGGATTCCGGTAGGTCGGGGGCGCCAACGCTCTTGTGGCCCGCAACCACGATCTTCGGGTTCAGCGCGGCGACCCTATCCAGGCTCTCGATCCAGGCCTGGCGGCTGGCTGCGTCGGTTTCTCCCGTCATCATGTGTACGCCGTTGTAGACGACTTCTCCCGTCATCATGTGTACGCCGTTGTAGACGACGTCACCGCCCTCAACGAGGTCGGCTGAGGGGACGTGCAGCACCGTGGAGTGTTCGGTGTCGCCTTGGCCAACCGAGACGGCCCGCAGCACGTGGCCTTCGAGTTCGAATGTGTCGCCGGTCATGGCCTCAGGCAGCACGGGCTCGGTCGGGATCTCGCCGGGGAAGCTGGCCTGCCAGTAGTTCGACAGTCCGTGGTCGGTCGCCTCGAAGGTGGCCCGCGCGACGACATCGGGGGTAGCAATGCCCTTGACACCGGGGAAGTGTTTTTGCAGTTGGGCCAGACCGATCCAGTGGTCGGAGTGCCCGTGGGTGACGTAGACGGCCACGACGCGCTTGTCGAATCTGCGGACCCAGTCCGCGAGTCTGTCGACCTGTTCATGGGCGACCAGCGTGTCGACGAGGATAGCGTCCCGCTCTCCGGCGATGAGGGTGCTGCTCATCGGGGACCAAATCGGCTGGTCCCCCGCCTCGCCGGAAGCCCCGACGAACGGGCGCATGGGTGCGACGTACACATGGACGGACAGGGGTGCTGCGGACACGGTTTACCTCCAGGCGAAAGGGAAGATCGATGGGAACAAGAAGCAGCATATGCTATGTAACATAGCATAGTCAATCGTCCAACCGAGTATGTACCATGGCATAGTGTGTTTTTTGGCCTAGATTCAGCAGGTCGACAAGGGGACGACAGGGAGAGTGGCGCGGTGTCTCAGAATGTGCGTGATGCGATGATCGAGGCTGCGTGGTTGCTGATTGCCGAACGGGGCTTAGAAGGTATGGCCACCCGCGAGGTGCTCGCCCGCACGGGAGCCCCTCGCGGCTCGGTTTACCACCACTTTCCGCGCGGCCGCACCGAACTCATTGAGGCCGCGATCGAGCACTCGATCGAATGGATGTCAGACCAGATCGCCTTGATCAGTCCGAAGGGGCCGGCCGACGTCGTGCGCGGCTATTTTGACATCTGGCGTCGCATCCTCGAAGCCACCGATTTCAAAGCTGGCTGTGCGGTTGCAGGCGTCGTTATTGGCGGCAACGACGCCAACATGCTCGACCGGGGTGCCGTCGCTTTCGCGGCCAGCATTGATGCCCTTGTCGGCTTGTTTGCCCGGGTGGGGGTTCCAGTTGCGGAGGCTCGACAACGATCGACCCTGCTAGTTGCGGCGGCCGAAGGAGCCGTCCTGCTTGCCCGGGCTCAACGGAGCACCGGCCCGCTCATCCGGATCGCTGATCAGCTTGCGAACACCAACTAGGAGCGCGACAACCGCAGTCCGAGCACGCCGCAACCCCGCCTGACGACAGCTCACGAACTTGTACCCCGGCTGTCTCGACCCCTCCCGTCCGGTCCAATAAGGGCTGGGTAAGGGTTGCAGGTCACTGCATGCAATGGAAGGGAAAGAGACATCGGATTCGGGTGCCGAGATGCCACGACCCGTTCAAGGTTCTGGTTTCCGTTGCGCTGCAGCGCAACCACAACATAGGCAAACCCTGGGAGCCGTTGCCGTCAGGAAGCGCCCGCACCGGCCGGCGGACCGCCGAAGAACAAGCTCGACACAAGTAGTAGGAGCACATGATGGATGTCGAAGCGACGGAAGCAGCGGGCTACTGGCGGCTCGCAGAAACCCTTGCGAGTCTTCAGGGAGTCGTCGCTCCCCGCCGTTGCGATGAGGTCGGTGAATTGTGAAACCACCGCCAACTGCTTGTCGCGGTCAAGAGCGCCAGCATTCGTGAGCACTTGACCGCGTACGTAGTTCGAGTGGCACCGGACAGGACATTCACGGACCAGGGCCCACCGGCGCCAACCGGGCATGGCCGGGATTCCGGCAAGCGCTGGCCGCCTGCCGAAACGGGGACATCTCTGTCGGGACCACTCTCGACCGCCTATCCTCCATGCGGGGGCCGACTTTGGTCGGGTGTTCTTGCTGTGGCGGTTCTTCCGGCCGTGAGCTGGTCAACGCGCGCCGCGTCCGCATGGGCGGCCTTGAGCGCGTCGGCGTGTTTGAAGGGTTCCGCCGGTGCTTTATCTGCCTGCTCGACGCACGACCCAGTGCGGTTCACACAGCCAGCGAGCGAGTGGTTAGGCTGTGTGGATGGCGACAGTTATTCTCGTGCGGCACGGCCGCACCACAGCCAATGCCACTGGGCTGCTGGCCGGTCGGGCCGTCGGCGTCAGCCTGGACCAGATCGGGCGCGACAGGCGGCCCTGACCGGAGACCGGCTCGCGGCCGTGCCCTTAGTCGCGGTGGTTTCGAGCCCTCTTGAGCGTTGTCAGCAAACGGCCCGGCTCATCCTCGATCGCCAGGCTGGCGCGCCGTACGCGCCGGTCGATCCCGATCTCACCGAGTGCGATTACGGCCAGTGGCAGGGCCGCACGCTCAGTGATCTCGCGACCGAGGATTTGTGGCCGGTTGTGCAGACGCAACCGTCCGCCGTCGTCTTTCCGAGCGGTGAATCCATGGCGGGGATGCAGGCTCGGTCGGTGGCAGCGATTCGACGCCGCGATGCAGCCTTCGAAGCCGAGTACGGGCCAGGGGCCGTGTGGGCGGCGGTGAGTCACGGTGACATCATCAAGTCAATCCTCGCCGACGCGCTCGGCATGCACCTTGACCTGTTCCAGCGTATAAACGTGGGCCCCGCCTCCGTGTCAATCGTGCGCTACGGTGCTAGCCGGCCGAGCGTCCATGCGATCAACACCGACGCGGGGAATCTGTCGTGGCTGTCGAACGGCATCCACTCTGGCGATGCGCCGGTGGGTGGCGGTCCAGGGCAAGAGGCGCCACGAACCACATGTGCCTAGAATACTGACATGCCTACACGTGTTCACGAGTTTGCCTGGCCTGATCGGGTCGTCGTCGGCACCATTGGGCTTCCGGGGGCGCGTACGTTCTACCTGCAGGTGCGCGCAGGGAAGCAGATCGTGAGTATTGCCTTGGAGAAGCAGCAGTCGGCTCTGCTCGCGGAGAAGATCGACGAAATTCTCGACCAGCTCATCACCGTCGAGGGCAACCCCTTCAGCATTCCCACGAGTACACCCATTGAACTTGTCGACAATGACCAGCTCGAGGCCGTTCAGGAGCAGTTCCGCACCGGCGCCATGAGCTTAGGTTGGGACCCAACCACGGCCCAGGTCGTACTAGAGGCCTACCCCCTCACCGATGTCGATGTCGACGCCGATGACAACGAATTATCCCTTGATGAGGACGGCGCTAACGAGAGCGAAATGCTGCTCGTGCGAATGCCTGTCGGCACCGCCCGCGCTTTCGCCAAACGCACCCGTGAGGTCGTGGGCGCCGGGCGTCCGATATGCCCGCTCTGCGGTAACCCCATAGACGCCGACGGGCACATCTGCACCCTTCCCGAGGTCTGATGCCAGCGCCGGACCTGGTGACCGCCGAGCTGACGCTCACCGGCCGCATCACGACGGCTTCAAACGCCACATTCCTGGGCAGCATCGGCGACGTGGTGGTCGTCTATAAGCCCATAGCAGGCGAAACTCCGCTATGGGATTTTCCCCACGGCACCCTGGCTCACCGGGAGGTGGCCGCCTACCTGGTCTCGCAGGCCTTCGGCTGGGACATCGTGCCGCACACCTGGCTGCGCGATGGTCCGATGGGCAAAGGAATGGTGCAGCTCTGGCAGGACCAGGACCCCGCCCAAAACGCCGTGGACCTGGTCGCGACGGACCACGTGCCGGAGACGGGCTGGAAACACGTCCTCGAGGGACGAGATGAAAACGGACAGATGGTCACCCTCGTTCACGAAGACTCGCCAGCGCTAAGGCGCATGGCGGTGTTCGACACTGTCGTCAACAACGCCGACCGCAAAGGCGACCACATTCTTGCCATGCCGGACGGACACCGGCACGGCGTCGACCATGGGCTCACCTTTCACCGTGACCACAAACTGCGCACGGTGCTGTGGGGATGGATAGGAGGCGCTCTGACCACCGAGGAACGCGACGGCATCGACCGTGTCAGCGAAGGACTGCACGGTGAGCTGGGCCAAAACCTGGCGGACTTGCTCAGCGCCGAAGAAATCGCTTCGCTCGCCGCGCGCTGCGCCGGGTTGCGTTTGGCAGGGCGGTTTCCGGCTCCGAGCGGTGAGATGTCGGCGGTGCCTTGGCCGCTGTTCTAAGGGAATTACGGCTACGGGCCTCGCAGGGAGGCTTGTTTGGTGAATCGACAGCGGTGTTGGACGCTGAGGCTTTCCTGGCGCCATTGGAATAGTGCGGGTGATAGACGGACGTGAGGTAGCGTTCTAACCACGTCGTTGGAGTTGGAAAGGGGCATAATGACAATCACTGACTGCCTTCCTGCCGAGGTTTGTTCACCCGAGCCGGGCTCAGTCGCGCTGGTGACCGGAGGCAACAGCGGCATCGGATTCGAGACGGCGAGACAATTGCTCGACCACGGCGTGACCGTGTGGATCGGGGTGCGCGACCTCGACAAGGGACAGCATGCCTCGAAAGAACTTGGCTCGGCTGTGCGGATCGTGCAACTCGACGTCACGGATCCGCCGTCGGTCGCCGCGGCGGTGCAGCAGATCGACGAGCTGGACATCCTGGTCAACAACGCGGGAGTAAACCCCGGTGGGGAAGACATCAACGGCGCCACTCTCGAGCAGGTGCGGGTCGCGTTTGAGACTAACGTCTTCGGCCTCATTTCCGTCACTCAGGGGTTCCTTCCTGCGTTACTGAGGTCGGCGCACCCCCGCATCGTCAACGTGTCCAGCGGAACCGGATCACTCACTTGGAGCGGCGGCCCGAACCCGCAGTTCGACTGGGAACGAGCAAAAGGGGGTGGCTTGGCTTATCGGGGCTCGAAAACCGCGGTCAACGCCGTCACATTGCTGACGGCTCAGGCCCTCGGTGAGGGGGTCAAGGTGAATGCTTTAGCACCAGGGTCTGCGCCGCACCAATCTCATCGCGGGCATGTCGGTTGGCTGGGACCCGGCCGAGGCTGCCACGGGAGTCGTTCGTCTCGCGCTCATCCCCGACGATGGCCCCACCGGGGCCCTCTGGTCTGGGGACGGCACACGCGTTCCTTGGTAGGAAAAGGGTCACGTTGCTGTCTTTGAGATACATGCCGCCGATCGCGACCGTCTCGGTAGCGCCGGTGGCCGCAAGAGCGCGGGTGACCTCCCAGCCGAGCCGGCTACGCCCGCCGGTGACGATTGGCCTCATGCCCGCTCAGATCGACGCCCTCGAGGATGTCGGCGGCGGTGTCAGCGGCGGCGAATGATGTGCTTCCGGCCCGTCAACAGCCTGACAGGCAGTCGGCGGCGGCAACGAGCATGGCTGCGTTCACGACGGCCTGCCCCTAGGAACACACTAATACGTCGATAAGCAAGCATTAGTGTATTGACACTATTGCTTTGACAAGAAAGTATTAGTGTATGTCTACGACGACCACCATGACCACCCGCGAGGCAGCGGAACGCCTTGGCATCACCCAGCAATCAGTGCGCCAGCTCATCAACAACGGCCAGCTGAAGGTTGAGGGCACAGCCGGTAGGGCAAAGCTATTAAGCCGGTCATCCGTGGAGCGCCTCGCGGCAGCCGGAACCCGCCGGGGTCGCCCCTGGACCGCCAAAGTCGCCTGGGCCGCTCTGGCGCTGCTCTCCGGCCGCAACCCGAACTGGATCTCCTCCTCGGAGAAATCCCGGCTAAAAAGCAGGCTGAATGAGATGGACGCGGACACCGTGCGTATCCTGGCCCGGAACAAAGACAGGACCCTGCGCTTCAGGGTCAGCCCCGACGGGATCGCCATCCTGATCGACCATCTGATCGTCAGCGGAGCGGCCGCCATGCAGGATCAGGACATGGCCGAGACCTTCGGGATGTCCGGGGGCGGGGGAATCGCCGAAGGCTATGTCATGGCCGGAGACGCCCAGGCCCTCGCAGACGCACTCGGCATGGTCCAGGACCCCGACGGCAACGCCATTATCCACGAGGTTGATTTCAACCCCTTCGAAGAAGGGAAGGCACCGGTCGCCGCGATTGCCGTGGACCTGATGGATTCCCTCGCCACGCGGGAACGTAGCGCCGGCCGGCGCGTCATCGACGGGCTGCTCCATGCCTGAGTCCGCAGAAAAAGCCGACGACGGCTGACAGCCCGCAAACCACGGGCTGCTCCTCGTCCGATCAGTACGTCCATAAGGGCCGTGCCAACTCCCGTGCCGCGGTGGCCCGGCAGCACCCGATCATGAGTTCGGGGATGTCCGGGGCGACAAACCCTTACCCGGCATCGTCAGCGGCAAACAGGCGACACCAAGCCGCGCCCCCAGGTGTCCCATCAACAGTCTCGGCCGTGATACCGAAGCGCCGGCCTGAGGCCGTCCTCCGATGTCGTGCGAGAGCGCGGGTGTGCTCGTGGTTGAGACGGGGGCATCGCCGATCTTTACTCCAGTCTTAGAAAACATGGTTGCAGTAATCCTCCGTCATCGTGCATGTCACCGTGCGGGTCTTACGCAGATCGCCTAGGCCACAGCAACGGTGTGAACTTTGCCGCTGTCTGGCGGCGTTCCGCGGCACGGTGATCGACCGGCTTACGGGCGCCTGTTCTCGCTACCGAGCAGCAAGCCGGTGCACTGGCCAAGTCCCTACACGGTCTCAGTGGAGGGCATACGGAGACCGTCGGGCTTGTCTTGACGATTGGAGAGCCGGAACGGCGACGGACCGCACGAGGCTGGATAATGCTCTAGTGATGACTTTGCTTAGATTCCTCGCCGGTGTTCTTGTCATTGTCGGCTTCGCTGGACTCCTCGTGCTTGCTGCCATGGCTGACGCTGCAGGTAATCCCCAGCTTGGATTCGGGATGATCGCCGGGCTGGTGATTCTGATGGTCGCCCTGACGGCTGCCGGCTGGTTCCTCAGATCAAGAAGCCGACGGGCAGTCAGGCGTTACCATCAGGCAGCGGCACAGGGCGTAATTGCTCCCGGCCGCACACTCCGGGCTGAAGAGTCGGAAAGCTACCCGTGCGAGGCAGAGTTAGTGTGGTCGCTGATCCACCCGGCCGAGAGCGCTGTCATGTTGTCGAATGCGGCACGTGCGTTCACGGTGTCTGGAACCCCGACAGGGGTAGGGGAACAACAGCGGTTCATCCGGGCAGACGGGTCAGCCTCGACGGTCGAGGTTGTTGAGGAAGAAGCCCCGTATTGGGCAAAGACGGTTACTGTCGCGCCTTCCAATGATGACATGGTACAGACCTACCGGATTGAGCCATCGGAAAGCGGGTGCACTCTCACGATAGGGATGACAGCTACGATCCCGGCAATCCCCGGGTTCTCCAGCCGGTACGAGAAGGTGTGGCGAAAAAATATACGGCGGTATCTGACCCGCGTCGAGGAAACCGTCAAGTTAGAGACCACGCGTCACGGATGACCATCACAAGGGAAACAAGGGCGGGGGATGCTGCACGATGACCGGACGTCGCGGTAAACGAGGCTGGTGCCGCGGTTAAGCTGAGCCATTCCGCGGTTGAATGGACGGAACGCACCGATCGGCACGAATGCGGCCGCGGGCCGCCAGCAGGCTGCTGTATTAGGGCAGTGACGCGAGGACGTCGTGGGGCCACACCTTGGTGAGCACTTCGCTTAGCTGCTCGTTGGCGCTGCTCACACAATACGGAGTGTGGTCCGGATTCAGGACGGCGAGGTTCACCGGGACCGCGAAGAGGCCCCATGGTTCGATCCTGTTGGCCAGGTAGCCAGTGATTTTCAGCTCGCTGTATTCGGGAGCGTTCCACGCCGCGAAAGCCCGCTGAAGATCGTCCGGGTGAACGGCGACCCAAACACCGAAGCGAACTTCGTGACCGCCCTCAACTCGTACGGAAAGCAGCGCACGGACGAAGGGGCTGACCTCCGGGATTTGCATGAGCGTGGCAACATTCGGGTCCGGGTCGCTAAGCCAGCTGCCTTCGGCCGTGTGCTGGTCAGGGCTGTTTAGGACCGGGTCCGGAAGCCGGAAGCGGACGTCCCTGTTGCGGTCCGTCGGCCGCGTTCCGCACATCGCGCATGCCTGCACAGATGAAGGCCTCATGTGTTCCCCCAGATCTTGTTGGTCTCTGAGGTGAGTCTATGCTGCGGCGAATGGGCAGGCTCGCATTTTGCTGTCTCATCGAAATCCGCCTGTGAAGCATCCTGATATGGACACGGAGCGGCAGTCCAGACGACCGAAATGTCACAGAGGGCGCCCATGATAGGCGTATGAAGTTTCCCATCCGGACCGCTCGCCGAGACCGCGCGGTCCCGCCGGGACGCATCCCCAACGACATCGGATCATCGGTCCTGTTACTCCATACTCTCCAGGCCGAGGAGGCCTTCGAGGAGCTCCTCTCCACCGGACGGATCGTACCGGACCCTTCCCGCGCTGATCCTGACTTTGAGGACGCCTACGCCTGGATGTTCCGCCAGATGGAGCAGCGTCTGCCGACTCGGGGCGAGGGGGCCTTGTGGCTTTGGGCGAAGATCCGGCGCCGGGACCTGGTGTCCAATTGGTGCTGGCCGGACGGGAATATACTCCTGACCCGCCGAGTTCCGCGGGAACGCGTGCTCCTGTCGATGTATGGCCACTGGCACCGGGTGCTGAACGCGTCGCCTAACGTCCTGCCGCTCCCGGGCGAGAGCGACGACGCCTACGGTGACAGGCTCGACGTCGAACTCGACGACTTCTTCGACCAGGTGCAGGCCGCTGGCGTCCGATACGACGCGGTCAGTACCTGGCCCGATTATCTGCGGAACGAGATTGAAGCATCCTGGGAGTCGATCTTCGACCCCGCCGTCTCTGAAAGGACCTCCTACTGGCAAGCGACCGTGCATGAGCTTCGCGTTGAGGACGTCGTTGAGGCCGTCCGACTGCAGAACTGAGCGACGGGGCAGCCGGAAGCAGATCAGAGCTGCCCTTTGAGCATTCGACGTTGAGCATTCAAACGGGACACCGAACCCCGCCAGGCCGGTACCGACGCATTGATGTAAAAGCTGATGGCCGCCAAGAACTTGTGTTCTTAGCGGCCATCGCAATAGGTCTCAGGAGGTCAGGACCTATACGTTGAATCTAAATTCCACCACATCGCCGTCGGCCATGACATATTCCTTGCCTTCAATGCGAACCTTGCCGCGGGACTTGGCCTCGGACATGGAACCGGCGGCAATAAGGTCATCGAAGGAGACAACTTCGGCCTTGATGAATCCCCGCTGGAAGTCCGAGTGGATGACCCCGGCCGCCTGCGGAGCGGTGTCGCCCCGGTGGATGGTCCAGGCACGGGCTTCCTTGGGACCGGCCGTGAGGTAGGTCTGGAGCCCGAGTGTGTGGAATCCGACCCGTGCCAGCTGATCGAGGCCGGATTCGTCCTGGCCGTTCATCTCGAGCATCTCGCGGGCTTCTTCCTCGTCGAGCTCAACGAGATCGGATTCGAGCTTGGCATCAAGGAAAATGCAATCGGCCGGCGCCACCATGGCGCGCAGTTCTTCCTGCTTCTCAGGGCTGCCCAGGATTCCCTCGTCCGCGTTGAAGACGTAGATGAAGGGCTTGGCTGTCAAGAGGCTGAGTTCCTTGAGGTGCTCCATTTCGAGCTTGTCGCTCTTGACCGACGAGAAAATGGTGTCGCCGCGTTCCAGCACGGTCTGCGCAGCCAGGATTGCTGCCAGTTCCGCGGCTTCCCGCTTCTTGATCTTCACTTCTTTTTCGATACGGGGGATGGCCTTCTCGATGGTCTGCAGATCAGCGAGGATAAGTTCGGTGTTGATGGTTTCCATGTCCGAGCGAGGGTCTACCTTGCCGTCGACGTGGATAACGTCCGGATCGTCGAACACCCGCACCACCTGGGCAATGGCCTCTGCCTCACGAATGTTGGCAAGGAACTGGTTGCCCAGTCCTTCGCCTTCGGAAGCGCCCTTAACGATCCCGGCGATATCAACGAAGGAAACCGCGGCCGGGAGCAGGCGCTGGGATCCAAAGATGTCCGCGAGCTGCTGGAGCCTGGGATCGGGCAGGTTAACGACGCCGACATTGGGCTCGATGGTGGCGAACGGGTAGTTCGCGGCCAGCACCTGGTTGCGGGTCAGTGCGTTGAAAAGAGTTGATTTGCCGACGTTGGGCAGTCCGACGATGCCGATAGTAAGAGCCACGAGCATTGATTCTACCCGTTGAGCGTGCGTCCATGCTTTGCGGAAGCTTTGCGGAAGCTTTGCGGGAAGGAATGCCCGGAAAGGGGTGACCGGGGCCGAGGGCCCGTCTTCCCTATATTGTCCGGCCCCTGTGCCAAGGTTGGAGACATGGATGGTTTTGCAGTGATTCTCGCTTTGTTCATGCTCCTTCTGGGGGCTGCCGCGCCTGGTGGCCGGGTTCCTTTTGTTTCGGCGTCGCAACGTCGCATTGGAAGAAGATTTCGACGGCGTCTCGGCCCGGCTTTCCGCCGTGAACGCCCAGTTTGCTGCGGCCGACGCCGAGCGGCGGCTTTTGTTGTCGCAGAACCGTGAGCTGAACGAATCCAGGAAGCCAGGACGGCAATGTATTGCGTGCGCTTGCCCCTGTTGCCGAGAAACTGACGGCCGTCCAGCAGCAGGTCTCGCTTCTGGAACGGGACCGCCTGGAACAGTACGGCCAGCTTGCCCAACAGCTGCAAGAAGCCCGCCTCTCCGACGAACAGCTCTTGCGCTCCACCCACGCACTGGCGTCGGCACTGCGATCCAACAGCGCCCGGGGGCAATGGGGCGAGGTCCAGCTGCGCAGAGTCGTAGAAGCCGCAGGCATGCTGCGGCACGTCGATTTTCACGAACAAGTGCACTCTGCTTCCGCGGATACCACCGTCCGGCCGGACCTTGTTGTCCAGTTGCCGGGTGGAAAACAGCTGGTGGTGGATGCCAAGGTTCCGTTGGCGTCCTACCTCGCCGCGCAGGAACAGGGCAACACCATGCACCCGGCAGGGAACGGCATGCAGTCGTCAGGCAATGGCACAGATGCCCTGCTGTTGGCCCATGCAAAGGCCCTCAAGGCCCACGTGGATGCGCTGGGTTCCAAGAAATACTGGGACATCTCCGGCAACTCCCCGGAGCTTGTGATCTGCTTCCTTCCCGCAGAATCCATCCTGGCCGCTGCGCTCGAAGCGGATCCCGCGCTCTTGGACCACGCCCTTTCCCGGAACGTGGTGCTGGCATCCCCGGGAACCTTGTTGGCGGTTCTCAAGTCTGTTGCCTTCACCTGGCGGCAAGATGTGTTGACGGACAACGCACGGGAGCTCTTCGAACTAGCCCGTCAACTGTACGAACGCATGGGTACGCTCGGTGACAATGTGGGCAAGCTAGGTTCGTCGTTGAAGACTTCGGTGGACCGTTACAACGCGCTCGTAGGAACGCTGGAAGCTCGCGTCTTGCCCACAGCGCGAAAACTCAATGCGATGGACACCGATGGCCTGCAGACTCCTCCCGCGGTGGAGTCTGTGCCGCGGACCTTGGCTGCACCCGAACTGATCGAGGGAGAAACCGCGGCTTAGGACTGGCCTACGACGTTGCCCGGTTCCCGCGTCCGCCAGGGCGCGCGTGACGTCGCCGGCCTTCTTAAGGCTGGCGCGCAGTTCCTTGGGCAACGAGAACAGCAAGTCTTCCTCCGCCGTCACTACCTCTTCAACAGCGCCATAACCATAATCGGCCAGCAACCGCAGGACGTCACTGGACCAAGACTTCGGGAACGGACGCGCCGGAGGTGACGCCAACGGTGGCAACGCCTTCGAACCAGCTCTCGTCCACCTCGTTTGCGAAGTCGACGCGGTGGGAAGCCTTGGCACCATATTCGAGGGCCACTTCGACGAGCCGCACGGAATTGGAGGAATTCGCCGATCCCACCACGATCACCAGGTCCGCTTGAGGTGCAATCTTTTTGATGGCTACTTGGCGGTTGGTGGTGGCGTAGCAAATATCGTCGCTGGGCGGATCCTGAAGCGTGGGGAATCGTTCCTTGAGCATCCTGACCGTCTCCATGGTCTCGTCGACGCTCAAAGTGGTCTGTGAAAGCCAGATGGTCTTTTCCGGATTGCGCACGGTGACTTTGTCAACTTCGTGCGGGCCGTTGATGATCTGGATGTGGTCCGGAGCTTCGCCGGCCGTGCCTTCCACTTCCTCGTGACCGTCATGGCCGATGAGGAGGATATCGTAGTCTTCCTTGGCAAAGCGGACGGCTTCGCGGTGCACCTTGGTCGACCAGGGGACACGTGGCATCGATGGTACGCAGGCCGCGGTCTTCGGCCGATTGCACCACTGCCGGGGACACGCCGTGGGCAGAGAAGATCACCAGTGCGCCTTCGGGGACCTCGTCCGTCTCGTCGACGAAGATGGCCCCTTTTTCTTCCAAGGACGTGACAACGTGCACGTTATGCACGATCTGCTTGCGTACGTAAACGGGCGGACCGTAGTGTTCCAGCGCCTTTTCCACCGCGATGACCGCGCGGTCCACTCCTGCGCAATATCCGCGGGGAGCCGCGAGCAGGACTCGTTTGGGGCCGGATACCGGGGCGGCGGCCAGCACCTCTTCCGGTGTCCGGCGCCTGCGCGGGACGGTGGGCATCGGAATGGAAACTGCTGAGCTGGTCATCCCTCCATGCTACCGGCAGCGTTCGCCCGCCCGCGCGCCCTTGCTTTGGGCGACAGGATCAACATGAGCAGTCCAACGACCGCAAGCACTCCCCCGGCAATTGCTGCGTCGACGATCCAGCCGCTGAAGTTGTCCGCTGATGCCGCCACCAGCTCCCGTACGAACACTCCTCCTGTAGTGGTCCCGCCCAGACCCGCGTCGCCCACGCCCCTCAACACGGTGGAGCCGGCTTGCCATAGTCCGGCAAGTGCTGCCAGACCCAGCCCGGCAAACAGGACAACCACGCTTCGGCGCCTCGCGGCCAAGAGCGCCAGGGCCAACAGCAAGACGGCCCCGAGAGCGGCGATCCACCACATCGGGGCATACGCTGCAACGGCCTCGACCTGCTGGCGCTGGGCGGGGCTTCCTATGTTGATCAGGGTAGATTTCGGGGCTTCGATAGGAAGTCCGGTGGCGGTTGCCAGCCTTTTCGCGACGAGGCTAGCCAAGGGCGCGACGTCGAGCACCAGGGTCGCCGCCGACGTGTTCCCGGAAGCGGCGTTACCGGCGAAATTCAGTTGGTGGCTCCGGCGGACCGTGTCATTCCACGCCTGCGGATATTCCGGCCACACGGACATTGACGACGCCGCGTCTTTGAGGAGCGACGCGCCGAGCTGTTCCACGGGAGCCGGCAATTGGACTTTGGATTCGAGGCTTCCGACGGCGGCTGCTGCCAGGCCGGACTGGAACGCTTGGTCCTTTCCGAGCGGAGAGATGAGCGCCACGAACCCGTCCTCCCGGACGATGTTGGCGTCCGTCCACGCCATGGGGACGGCGATTGCTGTGAGCAGAAGGGTAAAGATCACTGCGATTGCAGAGACAAACGTGCGCAATGGATTCCTCAAGTTTGGGGTGCAGCCGTTCCAAGCGGGGCGACGACGGGTAAATGTCGGTCATGCGTGCTAAAAGGTATGGATAGAGTTGGAAGCCGGCCACCAACTCTTATGTCGCGAACTTTTCAGTTGTACTAAGAGAAATACCCGCACCGGCAGCCTTTTAGCAAAGTACCAGCGAGGACGGAACCATGCACCAGCCACCAACGGGAGGCTACCCGCGTGTCCTATGACGCCGTACCTGGCGGCACGCCACGGGCGCTGCCGGCTGCAGGGTCGCCGGATGGATCCCCAAATGCAGAGTCCACGGACGCAGATTCAACCCTGCCCGCCACCGCGTCCGAGACCAGCCCGGACAATCCTTGGCCGCTGCAATTGTTGTCCCGCAAGCTCAAAACGCACATTGAGCGAGCCCCTGCCGCTGGATTGAGGGGCAGGTTATCGAACTCAACCGCCGCGGCACCAGCGCATTCGTGACGTTGCGGGACACCGACGCTGAAATCTCCTTGCCCGCGTCCCTTTGGTCCAACGTCCTGGACCGCCAAAAGGTACCGCTGGAGCGCGGCTCACGCGTGGTTGCGCTGGTCAAACCGGAATTCTGGCTCAAGACCGGCCGGCTTAACATGTCGATCAAGGACATCCGCCCGGTGGGCCTCGGCGATCTCCTCGCGAGAATCGAGCGCCTCAGGCAAGCCCTTGGAGCCGAGGGGTTGTTTTCAGATTCGCGGAAGAAGCGGCTCCCCCTGCTCCCCCACCGGATCGGACTCATCACCGGCCGCGATTCCGACGCCAAGAAAGACGTCCTACGCAACGCGGCGCTTCGCTGGCCGGCCGTGGAGTTCGCAGTGCGCGAGGTCGCGGTCCAAGGCGTCACCGCTGTCAGTCAGATCACTGGCTGCTTAAGGGAGCTCGACAATGATCCCCACGTGGATGTGATCGTGATTGCCCGCGGCGGCGGAGCCTTGGAGGATTTGCTTCCCTTCAGCAACGAAGAGTTGGTCCGTGCCGTATCCGCGGCAGCTACTCCGGTGGTCAGTGCCATTGGCCACGAGGCCGACCATCCCATCTTGGACGACGTCGCCGATCTGCGGGCGTCCACACCCACCGATGCCGCAAAAAGGATCGTGCCCGACGTCGCCGAGGAATTGATGCGGGTCCGCCAGGCCCGCGAGCAATTGCACCGAAGCGTGGGCCGCTTGGTGGACCGGGAAACGGATCGACTTCACGCGTTGAGATCACGCCCCGTGTTGGCCTCCCCCGAAGGGATGGTCACGGCGCGGGAAGAGGACGTGGAGCGGCTCCGAAAACATGCCCACACCGCGGTGAGCTCGGCGGTTGTCCGTGCGCTTGACCAAGTACAACACCTCCGCGCCCAGGTACGGGCGCTGTCTCCGCAAAAAACGCTGGACCGCGGCTACGCCGTGGTCCAAGTGGCGGGATCCGACGGCGTCGGCCACGACGTGGTGCGGAATCCGGACCAGGCTCCGGAGGGCACTGAACTCACGCTTCGGCTGGCGGAAGGCCGCCTTGCCGCCGTATCTTCCGGAACCGGCGTATCTTCCGGAGCCGGCGTATCTTCCGCAGCTGGCGAAAACCCAAGTAAGCAAAAGCAGAATGAGGACTAAGAGATGACCGCAGAGAATTCCTCCCCTGAAGCCAAGGCCTCGGCTGGGAACCTGGACGCCCTCAGCTACGAGGAAGCCCGCGAACAGCTCATGGGAGTGGTAGGCCGCTTGGAAGCCGGCGGGGCAAGCCTTGAGGAATCACTCGCTCTTTGGGAGCGCGGCGAGGCTTTGGCCAAGCGTTGCGAAGAATGGCTTGAGGGTGCCCGGAGGAGGCTTGCCGCTGCCCGGAATGACGGCGAAGATGGCGCGACGTCCGCCCGCTGAGACCCGCAAAAGCCTGCTAAGTCCCGCTGAGACCCGAAAAAGCCTGCTAGACCGGGCCGAGGAAGGGCAGCAGTTACGGCTGATTCCTAGGACTCGACGACCCGTGCACGTTCAGCCGCGACGTCGAACTCGGCTTTCGGCCAGCTCAGGTCCAGCTTCCCAAGTGCCTCCAGAAGCAACTCCTGGACAGCGATCCGTGCGAACCACTTCCGGTTCGCGGGAACCACGTACCACGGCGCTACTTCCGTTGACGTCTTCTCGAAGACCCGCTGATAGGCATCCATATAGGAATCCCAAAAAGCGCGTTCCTTGAGATCGTCCGTACTGTACTTCCAATGCTTGGATGGGTCATCCAGCCGAGCCAGCAGGCGCGCTTTCTGTTCATCGCGGCTGATGTTCAACATCACTTTGATGATGGCGGTGCCCTGTTCTGCGAGGCGCGCCTCGAACTCGTTGATGGCGGCATAACGCCGTTCCAGTTCAGCTTCATTGGCCCAACCGTGCACGCGGTGTATCAGCACGTCTTCGTAATGGGAACGGTCAAAAACCCCGACGAATCCAGCGGCGGGCACGGCCTTCTCGATCCGCCAGAGGAAATCGTGGACTTTCTCCTCATCAGTCGGAGCTTTGAACGGAGCAACCTTGACACCTTGGGGATCCATCGATCCGACCACGTGCTTAACAATCCCGCCCTTGCCGGCCGTGTCCATAGCCTGAAGGATCAAAAGCACCCGTTTGGAGCTGCCGAATTTTCCCTCGGCGAAGAGCATCTCCTGCAGGACGTCCAAACGACCATCTTGCGCTGCCAGCAAAGCGACGCCGTTAGACTTCTTCCCTTTGTACCCGGGCGTCGATTCCGGGTCCGCCTCTGACAGCGAGAAGCCGGGCCCGGCCTTGAGTTCCTTTGACGGACTGTCCTTGAAACCCACAACAGCGGCCATTCGACTTCTCCTCTGGTCTGGCCGCATTGATCGCGGCTTGCAGTACAGGCTAGTTGCCCTGGTACCGCCCGAGGAAGTCTGCCATACGGCCAATTGCCTCTTCGATATCCTTGACGTTCGGCAAGGTCACCATACGGAAATGGTCCGGACGCACCCAGTTGAAGGCACGGCCATGTGAGACCAGGATCTTTTGTTCCTTGAGGAGGTCGAGAACGAACTTTTCGTCGTCACGGATTTGATAGACCTCGGGGTCCAACTTCGGGAAGAGATACAGGGCACCGCGGGCCTGCTGCGTACTGACGCCGGGGATCGCGTTCAGCAGATCGTAGGCCTTGTTCCGCTGTTCAAGGAGCCTGCCGCCAGGCAGGATGAGATCGTTGATGCTTTGGTGGCCGCCGAGTGCGGTCTGGATGGCGTGCTGTGCCGGCACGTTGGCGCACAGACGCATGTTGGCCAGCAGGTTGATGCCCTCAAGGTAGTCCGCTGCGTCTTTCTTCGGACCGGAGATGGCCATCCATCCGGCGCGGTAGCCACACACCCGGTAGGCCTTGGACAATCCGCTGAACGTCAGGCAGAGGACGTCGTCGCCCGTGAGTCCGGCAAGATTCACGTGGACAGCGTCTTCGTAGAGGATCTTCTCGTAGATCTCATCGGCGAACACCACAAGGTCATGCTTTTCGGCGAGGGCCACGATCTTCTTGAGGGTCTCCTCCGGGTACACGGCACCAGTGGGGTTGTTGGGGTTGATGACCACAATGCCCTTGGTTTGAGGCGTGATCTTGGATTCCATGTCCTCAAGGTCCGGCTGCCAGCCCGATTCTTCGTCGCACAGATAGTGGACCGGACGGCCACCGGCCAGCGCCACCGAGGCGGTCCAGAGGGGGTAGTCGGGAGTGGGGATAAGAATCTCATCCCCCACTTCCAGCAAAGCCATGAGCGACATGGTGATGAGCTCGCTGACGCCGTTGCCAAGGTAAATGTCGTCAACATGGATGTTTTGGATGCCGCGGGTCTGGTAGTACTGCGAGACGGCGGTGCGGGCCGAGAATATACCGCGGGAATCGCTGTATCCCTGGGCGTGGGGCAGGTGGCGGATCATGTCCACCAAAATCGCATCCGGCGCTTCGAAGCCAAACGGTGCAGGGTTTCCGATATTCAGTTTGAGGATGCGGTGACCCTCTGCCTCCATTTGCTGGGCGGCCTGAAGAATCGGTCCACGGATGTCGTAAAGGACATTATGAAGCTTGGTGGACTGCTTGAATTCTGCCATTCATCAAATATGCCACACCGGGGATGTTCTTCCGTTGAGACATCACTCACACCTACGGACGACGGCGGCGAGGCCCCCAAAGGGTTCCTCGCCGCCGTCGTCCTTGGCAGGGGCCTCCGCCGCCGCGGGTTCCCTGGACGAGCGGAGCGAGGCGAGGGAGGCGGTGGGGACTTACTTCACGATGCCCTTGTCCTTGAGCCAAGCGGCCGCAGCGTCCTTGGGATTCTGCTTCTGGTTGCCACTGACTGCGCGGTTGAGGTTGATGAGGTCATCCGTGGTCAGAATCTTGGATACGTTGTTCAGGGCTTCTTTCGCCTTGTCCGTCATCTTGGCGGTGTTGTACAGCGGGAGGACCTGCTGGGCCTTGAAGTTGTTCTTCGGATCGTCCAGGACCACCAAGGCATTGTCCTGGATGGACGGCGTGGTGGTGTAGATGTCAGCAACCTGGACGTCGTTGGACAACAGTGCCTGCAACGTGAGGTTGCCGCCGCCGTCGCTGAACGGCTTCAGGCCCTTAAGCACGCAGTTGTAGTTGGCCTTGAGGCCCGGGAAACCGTAAGCACGGGTCTCGAAGGTTGCCGGCGCTGCCATCGTGAGGTCCCCGCAGACCTTGGAGAGGTCTGCGATGGACTTCAGCTGGTACTTCTCCGCCGTCGCCTTGGTGACAACCATGGCGTCCTTGTCCTCGGCTTTCGCGGCGTCCAGTACTCCCAGCCCCTGCGGAAGCTTGGCGGGAAGCGCCTTGAAGACGTCATCAGCCGAGGACCTGGGTGGCGTTGCGCGTCCAGGTAGGACAGCAGGTTGCCCGAATAGTCCGGAGCGAGATCGATCGAACCGTCATGGACGGCCTTGAAGTAGATTTCGCGCGATCCGATGTTGGGCTTGGTGGTAGCGGTAACGCCTGCGGCGTTCAAGGCTCCAGCGTAGATTTCGGCAATCGACCTGGCTCTCCGGGAAATCTGCCGAACCCACGGTCAGCGAGCCTCCGGCACCGGAGGCAGCGCTGGTGGAAGGCGTGGACAGCGGGCTGCCGCCACATGCGCTCAGGGCAAGCGCGACGCCGACTCCGGCCGCTAGGCCGCCGAGCCCGCGGCGGGTCAGGGTGACGGGGTGCTTCATGCGGTACCTCCTTGAACGGCAGCCCCTGCTGGTGCGGCGGCTGCGAGATCTCCGGCGGCCTTGTGGCCGCCGTTCGAATCGATGGAAAGTCCCGACGGGAGGAGGATCCTCTGCGCCAGGGCCAGAATGAGGTCGACGACGATTGCCAACGCCGCGATGAGCAGTGACCCGCCGAGCATGCGGGGGAAGTCCTGAAGGACCAATCCGTCAAAAAGATAACGCCCCAAGCCTCCCAACGGAAGGTACGCCACTACGGAAACTGTCGCGATGACCTGGAGGACCGCTGTGCGGATGCCGCCAAACATGACTTGGAGTCCGTTCGGCAGTTCTACGCGGAACAAAATCTGGAGTTCGGTCGATGCCCATGGCCCGGGCTCCGTCCACCACTGTTGGATCCACGCTGGAAATCCCGGCATACGTCCCCGCCAGCAGCGGCGGCACGGTCAGAATCACAGGGCCCAGACGGGCGGCATGAGTCCGCTTCCGGCCAACAAGGCAAAGAGGACAAGCAGTCCGAGGGTTGGAAGGGCACGCAAGGCACCGGCGAATGCCACAGCGACAACGCGGCCATGTCCCGTGTGGCCAATGAAAAGACCGACGGGCACGGCAATGGCAGCGGCAATCACCGGACCAGCCCGGAATATTGCAGGTGCTCAAGGAGCCTCGTAGCGATTCCGCTGCTCCCTGACCAGTGCACCGGATCCGTGAGCCAAGCGAGGGTGTCCGCAAAGATGTTGCTCATGGGCCGACCCCCGCATGGATCCTGGTATCGGCGATGACCTGGCCCGCTTTAGCCTCTTGCTTCGCGGTTACCGCACTGGCCCGCGTCCAAGGTGTCAGCAGTTTCTCCAGCATGACCAGGAACGTGTCCATGATGAGGGCCAGCAGGAGGATGGCGATAATGCCCACCATCACTTCGGTCACAAATGCGCGCTGCAGTCCGTCGGTGAACAACATTCCGAGGTTCCCGACCCCCAGGAGCGCGGCCACGCTGACCAAGGAAATATTGCTGACGGACACGACGCGCAGGCCTGCGAAGAGCACCGGCAAGGAAAGCGGGAGATCGATCTGCAGGAACCGTGCGGTGGGCTTGAATCCCATGGAGACGGCAGCCATGCGGAGATCGTCGTCAACCGAGTCGAAAGCGTCCATGGCTGCCCGTACCAGCAAGGCAACCGCATAGATGGTGAGGGCAATCACCACGTTGAGCGGATCGAGGATACGGGTTCCGAGGATCGGCGGCAGGATGATGAAGAGCGCCAGCGAAGGAATGGTGTAGAGCAGGGAACTTCCAGTGGTGACAACCACCCTGAGGGTCCGGTTCCTGCGGGCCAGTTGCCCCAAAGGTACCGCGATAAGCAGGCCAAGAACCATGGGAATCAGGGCCAGGACAAGGTGCTCGCCTGCCCGTTCGAAGACCATCCCGCTGTTCGCCAGGAACCATTCCATCAGGTGGCGTCCTCCCGGTTGTGCCGGGTTTCTTCGATCAAGGCCAGGACTTCCGCGCCTTTGAGGACACCGGCGAACTTTCCGTCGTCGTCCACCACAACGCCTAGGCCGGAAGGTGAGGACAACGCGGCATCCAGCGCTCGTCGGAGCGTCTCGCCGCGCCGGAACAAGGAACCTCCCGGAATCAGCCCGGCACCGTCGCGAGGCGAGGCCCAGCCCATGGGCCGGGAGTCGCCGTCGAGCACCAATGCCCATTCGCTGCCGCCCGCGGAAACTTGCGCAATCTCCACAGTCTTGACCGGATGCACCGTCACGGAATCGGCGGCGTTGAACGCCAAGTGGCGGAATCCCCGGTCACGGCCTACAAAAGAGGCTACGAAATCGTTCGCGGGAGCTCGGAGGATCTCTTCCGGTGCCGCATATTGGGCTAGTTTCCCACCGACACCGAACACTGCCACTTTGTCGCCCAAAACCGTGGCTTCATCGATGTCGTGGGTGACGAAGACAATGGTCTTGGCCAATTCGCGTTGGAGCCGGAGGAGTTCCTGCTGGAGTTCGTCGCGGACCACAGGATCCACGGCACTGAAGGGCTCATCCATCAGCAATACCGGCGGGTCCGCTGCCAGGGCGCGGGCCACTCCCACGCGCTGCTGCTGACCGCCGGACAACTGGGACGGGTACCGCTTGCCGAGCATAGAGGCCAGCCCGACGACGTCGAGCAGTTCCTGTGCCCGCTTGCGGGCGGCCGCTCTGGAGACACCGTTGAGACGTGGAACTGTGGCGATGTTGTCCAGCACCGAGCGGTGCGGCATAAGCCCCGATGACTGCATGACATAGCCCATGGAGCGGCGCAACTGGGCGGCCGGTTCACTGGAAACATCGCGGCCGCCGACCGTGATGGTGCCCGAGGTCGGTTCCACCATGCGGTTGATCATCCGCAGGGAAGTGGTCTTTCCACAGCCCGAGGGGCCGACGAATACGGTGATGGCACCCTTATCGATGGACATGCTCAATCCGTCCACAGCGGGTTGCCCGCCCTGATACTGCTTGGTGACGCTCTGGAACTCAATCATGGCTTCAGCCATTCCCGGGCTTACCTAACTGTTGGGCCGCAATATCAACGATGTATTCAATCAACAGCGAACTTATATTTCTACAGCCTAACCAGCACCACCGACGATGTCAGCGCGGGCGCGAAGACCGTAATGAATCGGCAATGCTCAGGGCTGGGAGAGTTTTCCGTTGAGGGGCCGCTCGGTGTGCAAACGGAGGCCTATATCCACCAGCGAGACCCTGTTCAGTCCGGGGACCTTACCCAGCGGTATCCACGCCGCGTGGGTGGTGCTGCCGTCAATCTCGTGGGTCAATTCGCCGCCCGTGATGCTTGCCTCGTAGACCAGGCGGATTGCCTGGAAGTCTCGGTCTGATCCATCCAGCCGTTCCTCGCCCGGCCAGTGACCTACGTCCGTTCCGAGCATTACTCCGATCTCGGCGTCGTAGCCGGTTTCCTCGAGTATCTCGCGGCGGCAACCATCCACGGGGTGTTCGCCCAGGTGCCAAGCCTCCGCCGGGAAGGGTCCACCCTTCTTTGCCGTCTTGCTTCCAGTACGCGAGAAGAATTGATCCGTCACGGATGACCACTCCGTAGGCGGCCGGGCGGGTGTCGAACTGGATGCTCATGGAGCCAGCCTAGGCCTAAGCTGGGAGGAACACTGTTCAGCACATGGAGTTGTATTGTGACCAACTTGGAAACGGCCCCGTCGCAGGAAGTCTGCCCAGCCGGACATCCCGGGCAGGGACCCTTTGTGCAGCTCTGGCCGGCCCGCGAAGTTCCCCTCGGGGGCGTCCGGGCCATGAATGTCTCCCGCACCCTCCCCCAGCGCGGCATGCCGACGGTAGGAGCATGGTGCTTCCTGGACAGCTTCGGCCCGGACCGCGTGGCGATGAGCGTTCTTCCCCACCCGCACATGGGACTGCAAACGGTCACGTGGCCCCTCCAGGGCGAGGTGCGGCACCGCGACAGCGTCGGAAGCGACGTGGTGGTCCGTCCCGGACAGTTGAACATCATGACGGCCGGTCGCGGCATTTCCCATTCAGAGTTCGGCGTCCTGCCAGCAGGACTTCACCCGGACGCGCCCGACGGCGGCGCCCTCGTGCCGCTGTCCCGTGGCCTGCAGTTGTGGGTTGCTCTGCCCGACGCCGTAAGGCACCGGGCGCCGTCGTTCCAGCAGATCGTCGACCTGCCGGTGGTCGCCGCGGATGGATTCAGTGCCACTGTGCTCGTGGGCGAATTCGCCGGACAACGCTCCCCTGCCATCATGTACAGCCCGATTGTCGGCGTCGAAATCTCAGCCTCGGGCGCAGTGCAGCTGCCGCTGAATCCCGTCTTTGAACACGCGGTCCTGGTCCTGGACGGATCCGTGGTCATCGACGGCCAAACGGTTGACCCCGGCCCGCTGGCTTTCCTCGGGATGGGCCGGGAATCGCTCCGCCTCGATTCAGCCCCTGGAAACCCGCTTCATGCTTCTGGGTGGTGAACCTTTCGAAGAGGACATCCTGATGTGGTGGAACTTCGTTGGCCGGACACATGAGGAAGTGGAGCAGGCGCGCGACGAGTGGGAATCCCAGGCGCTCTTGGCCGAGGCTGACGCGAGTGGTGCGCGCTTCGGTTTCATCAAGGGCCACGGGCCCGACGCCGGACCGGAGGCGGGCCGCATTCCCGCACCGCCGATGCCGGGGGTCCAGCTCAAGCCGAGGTCCCGGAACAGGGTTACGGAGTAAGAGTTACGGACTGAGGGTCACGGCTAGGGCAGCTCCGCGACAATCCGCAGCACACCAAAAACGGGTTCCTGATCCATGGACCCGCACATCGGTGATTCCATGTGCGGCCAGTCCCGCCCGGAATGCGGATTGCACGGCTTCAACGTTCATTCCCAGACCGCCGCCCAGAATCACCGGTCCGTCGAGGCCAAGCTGCCGAACGGCCTGGGCCGCCAGCTCAGCAAGATCCCGCCCTGCTTGATCCAGCAACTGCCGGCTGATCCCGAACCCCTCGCGCGCGGTCTGCACCACGGGAGTTGCGCGCTGGGCCCAATAACGCCGGTCCGTGTCCGCTGAATGGAACAGAGCAATGAGTTTGTTGGGATCATCCACCCCGCAGGATTCCAGGAGGGCGACGGTGAGGTCATCAGGTTCCAGCCCTTTATTCATCCGGCGGAGGCTGTGACGCACTGCCTCCCGGCCTAGCCAGTAGCCGCTGCCCTCGTCGCCCAGCAGGAAACCCCAGCCGCCGGCACGGGCTTCGTCTCCGTCCGCGTTCTTTCCCCACGCCGCGGATCCGGTCCCCGCGATGACGGCCACTCCCGTGCTCGCGCCGCCCGCCGCCAGCAGCAACCGGGAATCGTGAACCACCGTGACCTGGGCGCCGGGTACGTGTGGCTCGATCAATTCGGCGAGGGCACGGGCATCGGCGTCGGTGTCTATTCCGCCGGCACCGGCAAGGACGCGGTCCACCTGGCCGCCGCCGATCATCGCGAAGAGGTCCGCGAGGTTCTTGGCGGCCGTTTCCCGGCTGACGTTCTGGACGTTGGAACTGCCGGTGCTCTCGTCGCGGACCGGAATGCCGTCCTCGAACCGCACGCCGCGCGTCTTGGTGCCACCGATGTCCAATCCGATGACCGCGGCCGGGACCGATGCGTCGTCGGGCAGGTCGGTCGTGTTCTCTGGAGTCTCCACGTCCAAAAGCGTAGCGCGGGGGTACTCCGTGATCCTATTGGCTTCCGGACCGCGCTTTGACGAGCCCGGCGAGCAGGCCGGGCCCCTCGGAGAGGACCAACTCGCGGAAAAGCCGCACGGGATCCGGTTCCTTTCGGCGTTCCCGCCAAGCAATCCCAATCTCGCGGTAGGCGAGTTCCGAATCAAGGGACACTTCCACCCAGCCGAGGTCCGTAGAATCCAGCACTCCTTGGGGCCCCGGCCCCAATCCCCCGGGCGGGAGGATGCTGTAGCCCAACCCGGCGGACACCAGCCCGCGGATCGTGTGCGAATCCTGGCTTTCGAATGCAAGCCTCGGACGAAATCCCGCATCCCGGAAAATCGCGTCGGTCAACGAGCGCAGGCCGAAACCGGGTCCCATCGAGATGAACGGCTCATGCTTGAGCTCGGAGAGCCGCACGCTGGGGCGTCCGGCAACGGCATGGCGGTGATGGACGACGAGCCGCAACGGCTCCCGGTACAGCGCTGCCGAGCCGATGTTCCTCCCCGCGGTGGCGACCGGAGCTATCAGGGCGAAATCGGCGTCGCCAGCAGTGAGCAATTCCAGGCAAGCCGCGCGAGCTCCCTGGGTGAGCTCGAACGCCGTGGAGGGGTGCCGTCCCCGGAAGGCGCTCATCAGCAACGGCAGCGTCGCTTCGCCGAAAGTGTGCTGGAAAGTCACCGCGATCCGGCCACGGACCACGTCGGATTCGTGGCGGACCACATCCAGTCCGGCTTGAAATTCGGCGAGCGCGGCTTCGATATAGGGAAGCAGAGTCTTCGCGGCCGGAGTCAAGCGCACGCCGCGGCCTTCGCGAATGAGCAGTTCGGTCCCGACGACGGCGCTTGCCCGGGCCAGCGCTCGGCTCACCGTCGATTGCGGTACTCCGAGCAACTCGGCAGTCTCAGTGACGTGTTCTGTGCGTCCAAGCTCGGCGAGCAGGGGAAGCATGGGCAACAGTTGGATCAGCTGCTTGTGTTCGATGTCCATGCTTGCCTCCGGTTCGAAATCATCCATATTTGCCATGAATCCTAAGTGAATCATGCATTGGAATCATCACTTGTAGTCGCCATACTGTGGAAAAGTGAGTACAAGCGCAGTATCTGAAAGCAGCATCGAGTCAACGTGGGAAGGCCATCTGAAGGGCTCCACGGCGTACCGGAGGATCCTCGCCGGACTGGCCCTCGCCGGGGTGGCCACGTTCGCCCAGCTGTACTCCACCCAGGCGGTGTTGCCGCTCATGGCCACCGAACTCCACATCACTGCGGCCGAGGCTGCACTCACCATTTCCCTGGCCACTGTGGGCCTCGCGGCAACCGTCCTGCCTTGGTCCTTCGTGGCCGACAAGATCGGCCGCGTGCGGGCCATGGCCATCGGCATCGCCGCGGCCACAGTCCTGGGCTGCTCGTCCCCATGGCTCCCACGTTTCCCCTCGTCCTCGGCTTGAGGGCCTTGGAGGGCATGGCCCTGGGCGGCATTCCTGCCATCGCCATCGCGTACTTGAACGAGGAAGTCAACAAGGTGCACGCTGCGTTGGCGGCAGGAAGCTATGTCGCGGGAACCACCCTCGGCGGGCTGGCCGGCCGATTGCTTGCGGGTCCGATCGGCGAGTTGTGGGGTTGGCGCGCAGCCGCCCTCGCCGTCTCTATCCTGGCAACGCTCTCGGCAGCCCTTTTCCTTCTCCTGGTTCCGAAGCCGCGACGCTTCACCCCCAGTTCGGCCGGTGGTTTCCGCGGCGCCATGAAGACCCTGGCCGGCCACTCTTCCAACCCCCGGCTGCTCGCCCTGTACGTTCAGGCATTCCTGCTGATGGGCGGCTTCGTGGCCGTGTACAACTACCTCGGATTCCGCCTGCACGCGGAACCCTTCGGATTACCTGCCACGGCGGTGAGCCTGATCTTCCTGGCCTATTTGTCCGGGACCGTGAGCTCCCGTTGGAGCGCCGGACTGTCCATGCGCTTCGGCCGCCGGACCGTATTGCTTGCGGGGATCGCGACCATGACCGCCGGGCTTGGGCTCACCTTATGGGACAACATTGCCGCGATTCTGGCAGGTCTGGTGGTCTTCACGGGCGGTTTCTTCGCGGCCCACAGCATCGGAGCAGGCTGGACCGGCACCATTGCAAGCAGCGGACCCGCACAAGCTGCGTCCCTGTACAACCTCTCCTACTACCTCGGATCCAGCATCATCGGCTGGGCCGGAGGACTCGCTTTCCAAGCCTTCGGGTGGGCCGCGCTCGCCTGGACGGTCATCGCCATGGGGTGCACGACGGCGATGATCACCGCCGTCGTGCACCGCTCCCCCGGGCGGGAAATCGCCGTCGTCGGCTCCTCCTTGGAGGCAGTGGGGCAGCGAAAATAGCGGGAGCTAACGCGTGGACTCGATGGCCTGGACCAGATCGTCGACAATATCGGCCGGATCTTCCAAGCCGATCGAAAGCCTGAGCATTCGCGCATGCGGCTTCGCCTCCGGGGACACCGGGCGGTGGGTCAATCCGGCGGGGTGCTGGATGAGCGTGTCGATTCCGCCCAGCGACACCGCGTGGGTGATGAGCTTCACCGCGCCAGGCATGCGCTCCGCGTGCTCGGCTGATTCGAGGTCGAAAGATATCAATGAGCCCGGTCCGCTCATCTGCGTTCCCACCAGGTGAAGGGGATCGCACTCGGGAAGCCCCGGGTAGTACACCTTGGCGACAAGGTCGTGGCCTGCGAGTGCTGATGCGATCTTGTGGGCGTGGTCCTGCTGTGCCCGGACGCGGAGGGGAAGCGTCGCCAAGCCGCGGTGCAGAAGGTAAGCAGGCCACGGAGTCAGGATGCCCCCGGTTACCGCACGGACCCGGCGAAGCCGCGTGGCCCATTCTTCGCTTGTTGCCACCACTCCACCCATGGCATCGCCGTGGCCGCCCAGGAACTTCGTGGCACTGTGAAGCACCATCGCGACGCCGTGCTTGAGGGGTTGCTGGAGAACCGGCGTGGCGAAGGTGTTATCCACCAGCACGGGGACATCTCCCGCGTCGGCCACCAACCGCGTCAGGTCCACCAGGTCAAGGCTCGGGTTCGCCGGGGTTTCCACCACCACCAAACCGGTGTCCGGGCGGAGGGCATCCCGCACGCCGGAGGGTTTGACGAACGTGACCTGGTTTCCAAGGAGTCCGCTGGCGAGGACGTGGTCCGTTCCGCCATAAAGGGGCCGGACAGCGACCACGTGAGTCTTGCCCTCTGATTGGGCAGCGAGCAACGCGGCGCTGACGGCGGCCATGCCTGACGCGAAACCGACGGATTGCGACGCACCTTCGAGGGCAGCAACACCGTCCTCGAACCTGGCTACCGTAGGATTCCAGAGACGCTGGTAGACCGTGCTCTGGCCTTCGAGGTGCACGCCGCCCGTGGCCATCTGCTCGTAGGCAAGTCCGCCGTCGTGGACTGAGGGCAAAGGTGCGGTGGTTGAAAGGTCGATGGGAACGGCGTGGACGCCCTGTTCCGTGAGTCCTGTCCGGCCCGCGTGAACCGCGAGAGTGTCGAAGCTTTTCACTGCTCTCCTTGAATTATTCGCCGTTGAATGCGGTAAGTATCTGGCAATAATTCGGAATTTGACAGTGCAAATGAATGGATTGAGCGGAAATTGGCGCTTATGATGAATACACCGCACTTTCAGGAGGATCCGTGAGTACCACCACGAAGAATGTTCGACCCGTCGGCGTCAGCGAGCCCTTGGACGCGATCGACGAACGCATCCTCGCCGCCTTGGTTGACGACGCCCGGATTTCCAACAAGCAGCTCGCTGAGCTCGTTGGAATTGCCCCGTCCACTGCGCTGATGCGCACGCGTTCGCTCTCCGAGCGCGGGATCATCGAGGGTTTCGAAGCCGTCCTGAGCCTGCCGGCAATCGGGCGTTCAGTGCAGGCCTTGATCGCCGTACGCCTGCGCGCCCACGACCGTGACCAGATTGACCGCTTTACCGCCCGCGTTCCCGCGCTCCCTGCCGTGATCTCCACGTTCCATACGTCCGGCTCCGTGGACTACTTGTTGCATATCGCGGTAGCCAACACGGACCACCTCCGCGACTGGGTCCTGGACAATCTCGCCACGGACCCCGTGGTGGGCCATACGGAGACCACCCTGGTCTTTGCCCACATCCAGGGCAACCACGGACCGCTGCCGGAATAGCAACGCTTGCCGGCTTCGCCGTCGGCCGCAGAGCTCAGTGGCGCGGCTCTATGCCGGAGTGCGCCGCCCCCATTGCATCTTGGCGCAGATCGCCGAGTTCCTGCCGACGCCTGAAGGCTGCCCGCTGCAGGGCCACGTCCACCGGCGGGATGTAGCGCCTGCGCTCGGACCACGAAATCAGGGTGGCTCCTATGCCTTCGGCTGCCGACTCGAGCCTGGAAGGCCGGCGGTAGGTGCCGCATGTTGCGGTAACGCTGCTCATGACTCTTTCCCTTCGGTGGATGCTGCGTGCGACTTCGCGTCGCGGGATTTTTTGTCTCCGGCCCAAGCAGGGACGCCCAGGATCGGGAAGGCGTTGAAGTGGATCTGTACGGGACGCGCGTCCTCCGGCTCGGGTTCGCTCCGGATTTCGTCCAGCAGCTTGCGGGCCGCGGCCTCCATGGCATGCGCATAACGGCCCAGCTGCTCCGCTGACATCCGGGCGTTGGCCGTGTTGACGATGGCCGCCTCAAGCCATTCCTGCTCCAAGGAGTCCATGCCGTGGGCCATGAAGTCGGCCAGGACAGCCTGCCTGCTGCGTTCGAATTCACGGGTGACCAGCCGGGAGGCTTCCTGAGTTGCCGGTGAATGGGCCAGATCGGGTGAGGTGATCTGGATGGCCCCCTTTGGCCGTTCCCACCACCGCTCCCTCGCCGTCCCTTTGCCTTGGACCTCACGGACGAAGTCAAACTTGGCGAGTTGCCGCAGGTGATAGCTCGTGGCCCCGCTGGATTCGTTCAGGAGTTCGGCCAGGCTGCACGCCGTTTGCGCCCCGTATCGGGATAGCATCTCGAGGATTTGCACGCGCAGGGGGTGCGCGAGCGCTTTGAGGGATGCTGTATCGACCTTGCGGACGGGGAATTCCGCTTCCTGAACCTTGTCCATGCGGAACACGCTACGCTTGCAAAGAAACCTTTGCAAGCACTTCTTTGCAAATAAATCTTTGTGAACTGTTCCTTGTTGTTTGGGCGCCGCTCGTGGGAAACCTCAGCCCTTACGGCGAACTCCACGGAGTGACACGGCGGCCAGCACTATCGCCGCGATCCCGCACACCACCGTGAAGTAGCTTGCCGCGACACCTAGTCCAAGGACCGAAGCAGCCATTCCAAGACCGATAACAGGCACGGCGCTGCCAAGGTAGGTAATGACGTAAAGGGTGCTGATGATCTGGGCATGCCGTGACGCCTCCACCTTTCCAGCAACGTCATTGAACACAAGGCGGAACGCGATGCCCTGCCCGACCCCGGCAGACAGGCTCGCGGCCACGAGCAGCACTGGACTGGACAGGGAGGCCGCGGCGCCAACCAGGACAATGGAAACACCCAGGACCGCCAGCCCGGCGGGCACAGCGAACCTGCTGCGGACGGTCAGCAATTGGCTCAGTGCCGACGCACCCAGCGTCAATCCGGCGAGGAGCCCGGTCATGGGGCGGGAATCGGCGTGCACGACGACGGCGAAGTAGCCAGGTGCCAGCGAAAGGCAGAATCCGAACACGGCAAAGCTCAAGAAGCCCACGCTCGAGGCCAGCCAGAACGCGCCTCTAGCCTCCCGCGAAACGGAGGGCCGCCGAGGTGCGAGCACCGTGTAGGGCCGCGGGCCTTCGGCAGGCCGAATCGCGGGCCGCGCTTTAAGCAGCCAAAGCGGCGCAAGCAAGAAGAGCAGGACTGCGGCGTGGATGAAGAACGGTGTCGACGTCGCACCGGGCAGGAGCGAGAGCAGTCCACCGATAGCAGGACCGGCGGCCACGCCTCCGGACGAGGAAAGAAGCGTGAAGCGCGAGGCCCACTCAGGCCGGTAAGGGAGCAATTCGCGGAGCGCCGCAGAGCTCGCGCCAGTGGCAAGGCCGACTGCCACCCCCTGAAGCATCCGGCCGGCCGAAAGCATCAGGAGATTGTCCGCGTTGGCGAAAACAAGTCCACCCGCCAGGCCAACGAGCACGGCCAGCACCAGGGCCGCACGCCTGCCGATATGGTCAGACCAGTGGCCGGCCAGCATCAGCACCGCCACGAGCGCCAGCACGTAGCTCGCAAAAGCGATGGTGACGCCGAGCGATGTAATTCCCAGTTCCGCTTGAAGCAGCGGATACAGCGGGCTCGCCAGGTTGGCACCGACCAGCAGTGTGAACATTACGACGCCGGCCAGGACCAGCCGCGCCGTAGTGGAAGCATCCCAGCCCCAGCGGTCGGCGGTGGCCGGACGCATGCGGAGTTCGCTAAAGACAGTCATTCCCGTGCCTTCGCCTCAGCGGCCATACCGGTGCCCGGCTTTGTGAGCCGGGACAGTCACGGCCCAAATATTGATGGCAACAGAATGTCGCATTCTTGCCGGATAGGGCAGATATCCATGGAATAATTGATCAAAACAGTCAATATTGATGCTATTGATGACTGCAGATGATGCGGAGTGACGATGTGAACGCCCTTGACCCGACCGATCTGAAGATCCTGCTGGAGCTGATCCGTGATCCCCGGGTCCAGATTGGCGAACTCAGCGATTCCCTGGGTATTGCGCGCAATACCGCCCAATCGAGGATGCGGCGCCTGGTCCGTTCGGGCGTCCTGAACGACGGCGGGCGCGACGTTGACCTCGAAAAGGTGGGGTACGACGTCGTCGGCTTCGTGACGCTGGAGGTGACCCACCGGGAACTCGACGGCGTGATCGGAGCCCTGCGCCGCATCCCCCAGGTACTCGAGGTGCATGAGATCTCCGGAAGAGGGCGATCTCCTGTGCCGGGTCGTGGCCACTGACACGCACAACCTGCAGACCGCGCTTCGCTCCATCCTCAGGATCAAGGGCGTGATCCGCACGGAAACGGTCCTTGCCCTCCACACCCATATCCCCTACCGGGCAGAGCCGCTCATCGGCAGGCTCGTGGACGCGGCGGAGACGGCCGGAAGCGCAAAACGGGGCAAACCGCAGGTTTCCATCCATTCACCCACCAGCGAAGCCGATTAGGATTTCAGAATGGATTGGCTCTCTTCAATTTCGCACATCAACTGGCTTGCCATACTCGTGGCCTTCGTTTCAAGCATGGTCATCGGATTTGTCTGGTACATGCCTGCGGTCCTTGGCCGGCAATGGATGCAGGCCATCGGCAAGACCGAGGAAGACCTCAAGAAGATCGACGGCGGCGCTGGAATCTGGATCCCCATGATGGTCGCCGCAGCACTCACCAGCATCCTGTTGGCGATTCTGATCGGCAGCCTAGGCGTGCACGGGAGCGTGGCCGGTGGGTTCTTTGCCTTGGTGATGGCCGCCGTTTTCCGCGTCGGCGGGCACGTCATCCACAACGGTTTCGCGGGCAGGCCGTCCGCCGTGACCCTCATCGACTCCGGGCATGACATCGTGGCCATGACAGTCGCCGGTGTAATCATCGGGGCGTGGCAGTAGCGGGGCGATGATGGAGATCGACGGAGACAGGGACTCCCGGGCCTTCAGCAGGGGCAAGATCATTACGCCCGGAACGCCGGCGCAATTGGGCGCCTTCGGTTTGTTCCCGCCGTCGACGTCGCAAGAGCGGGTCCTCACCCTCGCAACGCGGGAACTCACCGTCAAAGCGGCCGGCGACGTGCTCTGGGTCAGCTTCCTCGCGCTATGCGGCGTGCCGACGTCGACGGCGGACTACTTGGCCTTGGCGGACGGGTACCGAACCTGGGTGATCGACGGCGTACCCTCGCCAACGGTCGAGTCGGTTGCCGGGTCCGCAACAGGCCTGGCAACGGTTCAGCAATGTGGTGGATGTCCTGTACCGCCAGGACGTCACGCTGTTCCTGGTGGGCCACGGCCCGTTGGACTGGGACTTGGCCCAGGATCCGGCCCACCGGACCAGCGCCCAGCCCGTTGACGTGGCCAGAATCGGGAGCCGCCTGTCGCTCCTCGGCAGGGTGGAATCGTCGGCGCCTTTTGAAGAGGCAGAGGCCGGAGGTAGCTGAAGGCTGATTATCGGTCGCGACGCGTGGGCTGCCCGGCTGAAGGAGACTGGCCGTCAGTCCAGCAGCGACGTCAGCTCGGCGACAATCTCGCGAGCCGACTGCGGCCGGTGCACGTGATCGATCGAAAGGCCCGCGTACCACGGCATCATCCCGGGCTGCTCGGATCCGCTGGCCGCGGGCAGGGTGCTTCGGTTGCCCACGGACTGGGCCCCGTCGAGTGAGGCCCGGATAACGCGCACGGTTGCGGGCCAATCGCCGTCGTCATCAAAATGATCGGTGAGCACGGTGTCGCCGGCCCTTCCGGCGATCAGTGCAGCAAGGTACTTCGGATGAACCCCCGCCTCCCGGGCGGCAAGGAATCGCGTGCCGATGCGCACCGCATGCGCTCGGGCGTCGATCAGTTCACGAACCCGCTCAGGTGTGCCGATGCCGCCTGCCGCGACGACGGGAATGCTCACGCTCGCCAGGGTTTCGGGAAGCAGCTCGTCAAGGGGACCTGTTCCCCGGACGTGGCCACCGGCCTCGATCCCCTGGATCACCACAAGATCGCACCCTGCCGCCTCCGCCAAGACAGCCTCCGCGGCGGAACCTACCTGCCACGAGACCAGCGCGCCGGCTTGGTGGCCTGCTTTCACGGCCGCGGCTGCGGGCTCGCCCCAGAAGAACTCGACCACCCGCGCCCCGCGCGTCTGCTCGGCTATGCCCTCGAACGTTGGCAGGTAAGGGAGAAGGAACCCCATGCCCAGCGCGCCGGCGGGGTGGGCAGGCAAGCCGAGCCCCATCGGAAGCATACCGAGGCCGCCGGCGGCCGCGACTTCCTGTGCCAGCTCCTCGGTTCCGACCCCGCCGAGGGCGGCCAGTTGCAGGGGCAGCTTGCAGCCGACCAGATCGGTGAACGGTGTTGTTCTCACCGCTGCATTGTGACACGGCAACCGCCCGCGTGGTATGGAGGCCGCCGTCGGGGTGGCGTCTGTCATTGAGCGATAACAGGCCGTCTACTCATCCATTCGGCACGAAGTATTGAAAATACCTCTTTGTCGTAACGATTCCCCTCGTAGACCCAGCTACTGCGAAGAACGCCTTCCGAACGCATACCTAGTCGATGCGCGACGGCAACACTGCGGTCGTTGTCGGTGCGGCATCGCCATTCAACGCGAGACATCCCCCGCTCTACGAAGGCCCACTCCATGAGCAGTTCGACTGACCGGGTGATGAGGCCGCCTCCGACAGCATTGGGTTCGAGCCAACAGCCGACCTCGCAAATGCCCCAGACCGAATCAAACGTGACAAACATCGCGCCTCCGACGAGCTTGCCTTCGTCCCAGAGGCCATAGATGCGCGCTCCATCATTCGCGGTGGCTGTGGCGTAACGCTGGAGGGTAGCGCGGGCACCGTCAACGGTGTCGGTGACGAAAGCCGGTCCGACCCATGGCCGGATATGGTCTCTTGCCCGGCTCATATGCTCTGCAAACTCGCTGGCGTGCCAAGTCTCAAGAGGCTTCAAGACGACCCCGTCCCGCACGACTGTTTCAAACATGGTTTCTCCAGAAGGTCTCCCCGGGTTTGATTGCCCTGGGGGTGGGTGAATTTCTTGCCTCGGGCGGCGTCTTGGTGGACAGCTAGGGAGCGCACCTCCTTTCATGGTGTCCGCGGCCGCCTCGCGGTCCCCTGCTGTCAGCTTCGCTCGGGTTGCCGCATTGCTCCTTCTGGCCCCGAGCAACCGAAAACGTCGCCCTTCATTCGGCCGTAATTCTCACTCCAGCGACGGCCCCGGTCCAAGGACCATTCGGGTCGTGTCGCATCAGCACTGCGGCGACGTATCCTTCCTGCAACTCGACAACCTGCGACGAAACGCCTGAGCAATCAAGATCGAGCGACAACGGATCCTCGACCCCGGGGCGGAGATGAACATTTGCGCGTTCTGGATGCCTACGCAAGCTGCCGTGACCGTATAACGGCCGGTTGTCGTCACTTTTACTGTTTTGCTGAAACCGACCCCGGGTCCGTCGGCAGGGCCGGAGTCGTCAAGGAGCACAGCACCTTGGGCTACTGCAAGGCGTTTCTCCAATTCGGCGTAGTTGCGCGTTTCGGCATCCAGGATCTCCGGGCCCTTCGTCGACGCTGCAGGGGCGGGGCGGCTGCTGCGCTTGACGGTTGCTGTCTGCATCGGATCACCCACATCCTCATAGGTGCAGGCTGCCAGGACAACGACCGGCAGCATGCCCAACACCGTCGCCGCAGCACGGCCGACTAGTCTCGTTCCCCCACGGCCTGACATGGGGCGAGTCTACGGTCCGTTCGCCGAAAGGCAAGTCACACCCAACCCCCGATAGGGTTGCGAGCCCAAAACGGCCACGAACGAACGCTCCAAAGGATTGCAACGTTGAGCGAGCGCGTCGGTGGCTACCTGATGTCACGCAGACTTGAACCGCGAGGCTATTGACTCACGCATGGCCGCCACATCAACGGCGCCGGCTGTCTCCTCTACAAGTACTTTGGCTAGCCGTTTCGGCCGCAGGACGTGAACGCCGCGAGTCGAGAACGCACCCCCAAGCAGAGGCCAGTCGGCTTCGATGAAGCACAACGCCCCGGTGACCGGAACATCCCCAACAAGGTCGCGCACGACGTCGACCTGTTTGATTGCCCCATCGACCAGCTTCGTGCAATCACGACGGCCGACGAGAAGCTTCTCGACGCGTGGGCGAAGGATGCCGCCCTCGATCTTCAGCTCAGGCCGTCCTTTGTACCGCTTGGCGTCGATCACCCAGATTCCACTTCGAGTGATGGCGATGTGGTCGATGTTGGCCTTCGAGCCGGGGATGCGGCGGTCGTGAAGAACCGCGACGTCATCGGTGGCCAGAGCATCCAGCCGAGCGCCCAGGCGTTCCTCACCGATCGCACCTCGATCCCAAGCCTTGGTGCTTTGCCGCTCGTCAACGAGGGCGACCGCGAGGCCACCGAATTGACCCCACTTCGCACGGGTCTCCTCCTCGTCCTTCGCCTTGCGGCGCTCATATTCACGTCGGGCGGACGCCCCGGCTACTCCGGACTCAGTGGACGACTCAGCCATATCAGGAACCTTTCCGGGGCATGCCGCCTTGGATCGACGTCGAGCCCTCAGCGCCTGGGCCTCGTACCCGGGAAGGACCACACCGTCGGGAAACGTCCGGGTCTCCACCAGGCTCAGGTTCACCCAGCTGTCCAGTTTTGTGAAGAACGGCGTGCCGCCGCCCACCAGGACCGGATGGGTGACGATCGCGTACTCGTCGATCAGCCCGGCCCGCATGGCCGCCGCGGCGAGTGTGGCACCGCCGATGTCCATGGGGCCGCCGTCGTCGGCCTTGAGCCGGGTGATCTCGGTGACCGCGTCGCCGGTGACCAGGCGGGTATTCCAGTCGACCGTGCTGGTCGTCGAGGAGAACACCACCTTCGGCATGTCCCGCCAGCGGCGGGCAAACTCGATCTGCGCCGGTGTGGCGCCAGGCTGCTGGTCGGCGGTCGGCCAGTGCGAGCTCATCGTCTCCCACAGTTTGCGCCCATATAGCGCCAGGCCCGTCGCCTCCACCCGGTCGCACCACCATTGGAACAGCTCGTCGCTCGGTATGCTCCAGCCGAGGTCGTCCCCGGGCGCGGCGATGTAGCCATCCAGGCTCAGGTTCATGCCGTAGGTCAGTTTGCGCATGGCGCCAGTCTCCCGTGAGCCGGTATTCGTTGTACAGACCAGCACGGCGCGGAAAAGTCGTCGGTCAGGCCACACGGAAGGCCAGTTGACCACCACGCCAAGCAGATGCTCAGTTCGGGAGGGATCCCTCAACGGAAACTTTGGGGCGGTTCCAACACGCCAGAGCCGCCATGGTAGGTGGCTCAACAGTAAGAGGGACTTGGCAGTGGCACGTAGGGGGTTGCGCGGGTAGTCGTGTCGAGAAGAACTGACTCCCGGTCGATTGCGCCTTACGCAAAGGATGCATGAAACCTAAAATAGCGAGTCCGAGGATGACGGGCTGGCTAGCCGAGCATCCCGCCCATGGAACTGACCCCGTGCTTATGTGCGGAGCGGCGGACGATCACGCCGCGTGCGACCAGGCGGCCAAGGCAGCGCGGATAGCCTCGGAGCGGTTGAGGTGCTCCCGCTCGGCCCGCGCCATTACCGCCGCTAGTTCCTCGGCCGTCAGTCGTACGGGAATGACCTGCGACGCCTCCGCGCCCCGAGCGGGGCGTCCCATCCGCGACTTCAGCTCCTCGACGTCGTAACCAGCCTCGGCTTCCTTCACCCACTGATCGATTTCGGCCTCGGAGACCTCGCGCCCATGCATCTTACGTTCCATGCAAATAATCGTATTACGAATACTTTCACTCTGGCTAGATGGGCCTACTGTCGCCCGGTCGCCTCGGTCAAATGCGCGCCGCGCAACTGGCACTGACAACTCCGGCGAGACGCACGTCGCGATTCCGTACGCTGACTGGTCCGGTGAGAAAACGGACAACTGTGTTGAGACCGGAGACCCTGTTTCGCGACACCGGCGGTGGGCAGCGCGCCGGTGTCATTCCCGCCGTCGCCGACTGCTCCGCAACTTCGACCGGCTCATGTCTTCCCCGCCAAGCGCCCGATACTACCTTTAGCATTTCGCGTCGCGGACAGCCGCTTCAGAGCAACAAAGCCAGCCCGACGCCGGCTGCCGCGGCTCCGACACAAGCCGCCATGGTGCCTACTCCGTTGAGGAGGGCCAGGCCAATCCGTCCGCTCTGGACAAGCCTGACGGTCTCCAAGCTTGCCGTACTGAAGGTCGTGTATCCACCAAGGAATCCGGTGCCGGCAATCAACTGAAGGGATTCGGGAGCCTGATGGGCCATGACCAGCCCCGCCAGGATACCCATGAGCAGCGACCCGGAGACGTTAATGAAGATAGTGCCCAGCGGCAGCGCAGTCCGGGCCCAGGACCGGACCACCCCGTCCACGACGAAACGGGCGGCCGCCCCAGCGCCGCCCGCGAGCGCTATCAGAAGGAGGGTCATGGCAGGGACTTCTGACCCTGTTGTGCGGATTTGTGCCGGAGCGCCGCGAGCCAAATACCCAGTGTTGTTGCCGCGACACCGCCTAACAGGCTGACTGCCATGTACCAGAAAGCGTCCATCCCGCGTCCTGCTCCGAAGAGACGCACCGAGTCGAGCGCGAGGGTGCTGTAGGTGGTGTAGGCCCCAAGGAAACCACTTCCAATGCCCAAGCGGGCAATCCGGCGGAGACCGGCGTCGGGCCCGCTCCGGGCGAGCGCTTCGAGGAGCCAGCCCAACGCGAGCGCGCCTGTCAGGTTGATGAGCAAGGTGGGCAGCGGCCACGCATCCGGAGCCGGAATGGCCACGCCAAGCCAATAGCGGCTCAGCGCGCCCAGGATTCCGCCGGCCGCCACGAGCAGAACGAACCGCCCGTGCAGATGGAGCGGGCGGTGCGGATGCCGCCCCGTTGGCGCGACCTGGGTTTCGGCTCCGGGCGGGGCTGTGCTGCTTTCCTTCATTGATCCCTGCTTGGGTCCTGACCGCCCAAGGGAACCACAAGCACAGGGCAGTTTTGACGATGTGCCAGATGCAAGGCTATCGATCCGGTCACCAGTCCTTCAAACTTCGATCCGAGGCCATGTTCCTTGGTTCCCACGACGATCATGGAAGCCTTGATACTCGCGGCGTAACGGCCAAGTGACCGTGCTGGCTCGCCGGCGAGCGTCACAAAGGACCACCGCACGCCCGTTCCGTCGAGTTGATCCGCGATGCGCGACTTAAGCGATTCCGAGATGGCCGCTGCGTCGTCGTCGATTCCATCGGGGTCGATCGGTTGGGCCGCCAGATGCCCGTCTCGGTCGCCTGCCGCAGGGAAGCTCGTGATATCGGCAAAGGCCAGAACCAATTCCCACCCAGCGCTGAGGGCTATTTCTGCGGCCTTCTCCACGACGGTAGCGGACTGGTTCGGGAGCACGCCCGTCAACACGGGTCCGGCCAGCCGAGCCGGCCGATGTCCGGCCAGAGGCGTGTCATCGCCACGGGGAACGCTCATGGAAGCCTCCAAATGTCCGGGTTGTCAGGATGTGGTTCTTCCATCTTGCTCCAGTATGGGCTTCTGCGACTGGCGCTGTCCCAAGCCCTAGGCGAGAATATCGATATGTGCGGTCGGTTCAGTGTCGGTTTCGAAGCAGACTATCTCTCCAGAAAGCTGGGTGCGGTACTGCGCGGTGATACCGACTACCCCTCGCCGACGCTCCAAATCAATCCCACTGACCCCGTGGCTTTCTTGCGTGGGCGGGCACGAGACGGCACTGTGGGACGGGAGCTCGCAGCGGGGCGGTGGGGCCTGGTTCCCACCTTCTCAAAGTCCTTCGATTCGAAGGTGCCCACTTGGAACGCTCGCTCGGAAACGGCCGGCGGGATTCCCACCTTCAAAGCGTCCCTGCCCAAATGGCGGGCAGTGGTCCCGGCTTATCCGGTACCCCTTCTGGGCTGTCTTTAACGGCGTCAAGAGCGGCAGCACGCTACGCCCTTCCTCTTGAGGACGGGTTTATCCGGTAGCTGTCTTTAACGGTCCCCGAGATTTCACCGACGAAGCGGCGTGTCGTTCCTGGCGGGACGGAATGCTGATCAGCGTTCCCGTTCTTTGGCGACCGAAGGAACCCGTGGATGGTGAGAGTCCAGCGTGTCCGGATCAACGACAACGACATTACGTGGACCGTGCTCGGTGACGACCTTCTTCCCGTGGCCGTTATCGAGTTGTTCCTCGAGCATCTCCGTCAGACCGGTTGTTCACCGAACACTGTGAAATCCTATGCCCGGGCACTGCAGTTGTGGTGGCAGTTCCTGGGCTTGCGGGACAAGCCGTGGGACGCCTTGGTGTTGGAGGACCTGTCCGGGTTCCTTGCCTGGATCCGGAGCGGGGTTCCCCCGGGTGTGCGCCTGATCCGGGAACCGGGTGAGCACCGTATCTCGGATGCCACGGCGGCCGTGCGGTTGCAGGGTGTCCGCTCGTTTTACCTTTTCCATCAATGGCGCGGCGCCGACATCAGTCCCAGTTTGTTCTCCTCCCACCCCGCAGGGTCTCCCTACAAACCGTTCCTCGGGCACACGCGACGGCATGAGCCACGGGCGGCGACGGTGCGGGTGCGAAGACGGCGCAGGGTCGCCCCTGTGCTGACTCCTCGGCAGATCGAGGTGATCAAGGATTCCTGTGCCCGGTTTGACGCCGAAGCCGGAGCCTGGACGGGGGCCTTGCGGGACAGGTTGTTTTTTACCCTTTTGGAAGAAACGGGGCTCCGGATGGGTGAATCCTTGTCCCTGCAGCACCGGGACTGGCATACAGGCCAGGGCGAGAGCCCGTTCATCGAGATCGTGCCACGGACCCATCCGCACGGGGCTCGGGTCAAGGGCGGGAACTACCGCAAGCTGTATATCTCCGACCGGCTGGACCGCCTCTATGCCGAGTACATATGGCAGTTGTGCGAGGCAGGGATGGACCTTGCCGTGGGGGCCCTCAATGAGGCGTACGTCTTCGTGAATCTGCACGGACCACGGAAATTCGGTCCGATGCGGCCCGAGACGATCTACAAACTGGTCGGGCGGATCCGCCGCAGGCTGGGCAGCAACACACCACCGGCCTGGACGCCGCATTGGTTCCGGCATACCCATGCGACGGCCTTGCTGTTGTCCGGGCGCCCTCTGCACGTTGTCAGCCGGCGGCTGGGACACGCGGACGTGCAGACGACGCTGGACATCTACGCGTGGGTGACCGAAGACGAGGAACTGCGGGCCTTGGCCGAATGGAAGACCGTAACGGAACGATGGAGAGACGGACATGAAATCGAGCTGATGCCAGGGTTCTCGGGGCACTCCAGGAGCACAACAACCGCCCTTTCGACCTGACCGCGAACCTGGCCCTTCTGGAGCAAGTGCCCGAAGTGCTCCAGCTTCTGCACTACACGAGACAATCGATCCCGGGCCAGTATCTGAGGTCTTTTGCCTATTACCACGATAAGATCGGCAACGTTCACTTGGACGGGCTGCCCGAGACCATGCAGCGGGAGTTGATGTTCGTCATCTGGCGGATCATTGACATGGGCGGCCGGGTGCCCTGCGCCTCACTCGGGCTGCTTTGCCGTGAACTTGCCGAGACAAGCCGGAGGCTGAAGAGCCGCGGGCTGCCTTCGGCAAGCCTGATGGACCGGACGCCTGGCGAATGGCGGACCGAACTGAACACCACCTGGGCCCGCCGGATCAAGGCGCTGCCGAATGCCTCGACCATGCGCACGATCGCCGGGCCGTTGGACAGGGCCTGCAAGCTTCTCTGGTTTGCCTACGACGACAGCCCTTGGTGGGAGCGTGAAGTGTGGTCCCTGGACATGGACCCCCGGATACCGCGGCGCGAACAGGAACCCGCACGCGGTTACACCATCCATTGGCACGACGTGGAGCCACAATGGTTGCGCCGGGGAGCGATGTTCTATGTGAAGACCCTGCTGGAAAGCGGTCGGGCAACATGGACGACCGTGATGGGTCAAAAACACTCCTTCCGGCTCTTCGGGACGTTCGTCACCGAACGGGGCCTGGCCTCGCCGCGGCTTGCCGAGGATGAGACGAAGGTCCGGGCCATCATGATGGACTTCCTGACCTGCGACTCCTTGCGCAGCGCGTCCGGGCGGCAACGATCACACTCCACCATCGCCGGCATCACCGCGGCGGTCCGGGGGCTGTATGGGTTCATGCACGACCATGGCGAGGACGCGGCCAGCGCAACCGGCGATCCCCGGTGGGCTGGGCTCAGCCCGGAGTATTTACGCTTCTGGAGGCCCGGGGACGTCCCCCGGTTCAAGAAGCAGGCTTTCACGGAAGATCATCTGTTCAGTGACCAGGTGCTATCCCGGATCGCGGCGCAGGCACCGCTGCTCGCCGCTCCCCAGTCCGAGGGAGGCTTCGGAGATCCGCAGGCCATGCGGATCCTGCTGCTGATGATCGCCACCGGACGGCGGCTAAGTGAAATCTGCATGCTTGACGCGAATCCCCTGCTGCCGGTCACCGGACCGGAACCCAAGGACGGGACACGCATCGCCAAACTCTGTTACCAGCAGACCAAGATCGAGGGCGCGCCCGAGACGATCTTCGTCGACTCCGAAGTCATCGAAATCATCGCCGAGCAGCAACGCTGGCTCAAGTCCCACCTTGAAAAGGTCGGGATCACCGACCCGCCAGCATATCTTTTCCTGAAGGACCACAACAACCTGCACTGCCGGCACCACTACTACAGCCATGTCTTCCGCAGGCAGATGGAGAAGCTGGTCCAACGGGCAGAACTGAAGGACGATGACGGCCAGCCGCTGAAGCTGTCCAAGACGCACCGTTTCCGTCACACCAAGGCCACCAGCCTGATCAACGCCGGCGTGCCGCTGCACGTCGTTCAACGCTATATGGGGCATGCGAGCCCGGAGATGACAATGCACTACGCCCAGACACTGGACTCCACAGCCAAAGCGGAATTCCTGAAATACCGGAAGATCACGACGAACGGCGAGGGCCCCGGGGTTTCCCCGGAGGATCTGTATGACCTGATGGCTCTGGACTCCCGAACGGACAGGGTGCTTCCCAACGGCTGGTGCACCTTGCCTCCAACCAAATCCTGTGACAAAGGCAATGCCTGCCTTGGCTGCGATCTCTTCGTCACCGACGAGCGGTTCCTGAACGTGCATGAAGGTGAACTCGTCGCGCTCGACTCCTTGATCGACAAACGCCAGGAAGCCCACACAACCCGCACCGGCGAACCCATGTCGGAGAACCATGTGTGGCTGACCCTGAGGCGCAGGGAACAAGGCGCCCTCGGGACCATCATCGAGACACTGAAAGGACCGGACCGTCGGAACGGGCCCGTGAAAGGCCCCGGCACTGCCCCCAGAGCTGAGGCCGACATTGCCAAAGCACCACGACAGGTCGCCAGATAATGGCGCGAGGCAACGTTGAGAACCTGCGTAAGGCTGCCCAGGCAAAACACGCCGCCGCCATCAAACGGGCCGAGACAGGACTGCGGGGTCTACTCAAGAGCGGAGAGCCCGTCAACTTTGAAGGCGTCGCCGCCGCAGGCGGCGTCTCCAAAGACTTTCTCTACCGCACCCCGGACCTTCGCGAGCGTATCCAGACACTGCGCTCCCGGCAATCTCCCGTCTCCGCGCGCACGGCACCTGCCCCGGCGTCAGATGAAGGGCGGGTACCCGACACCAGCAGCATCATCCGGACACTCACGTGCAAACTCACCGAAGAACGCGCCAGGAGCCGCCAACGAATCACCGAGCTCGAGACCGCCCTGGCCGCAGCCCACGGCCAGATCCTCATCCTTCAACGCCAGCAGGGCACCCGGCCATGGACGCCATGGACCGGACCCGGGATAATGGGCTCATGTGTGGACGATACGTTGTCTCCAAGTCAACCGCTGATCTGATGGCCGCGTTTGACGTCGACGAGTCCTATATCGACGAGCTGACCCCGTCCTACAACGTTGCGCCCACCGACCCCGTTCCCCTGATCCTGGACCGCAGCTCCGGTGAGGGTGAGCCCGTGACCCGCAAGCTGGTCACGGCACGCTGGGGGCTGGTCCCGTCCTGGGCGAAAGACCCCAAAGGCGGCGCACGGCTGATCAACGCCAGAATGGAAACCGTCACCGAGAAGCCATCCTTCCGGAAAGCCGCCTCGAAAAGACGCGGATTACTCGTCGGCGACGGATACTACGAATGGCAGAAAACCCCCGCCGGGGGGAAGGTCCCGACATACCTCCACGGCGTCGAGGACCAGATCCTCGCCTTCGCCGCACTGTTCGAAAACTGGCCCGACCCCGCCCTGCCAGCGGACCACCCGGACAAATGGCTCCGGACAGCCACGATCATCACCACTGCAGCCTCCGATACCCTCGGCCACATCCACGACCGCACACCCCTGATCGTGCCCCCGGACATGTATTCGGACTGGCTGGACCCCGACACGACCTCCGAAGCCGACGTGCGCGCGCTGCTGGACTCCATGCCCGAACCACACCTGGTGCCCCCTGGTCGTCAGCGACAAGGTCAATTCCGTCCGCAACAACGGACCCGAACTCATCGAACCGGTCCCTGGCTGACAGCTAACGGCTTCCTCGTAGCTTCGCCCGCTCATTCTGCGTGGCCGAACTCGGCGAAGTCCCGCTGGTCGGGCCAGCCCGGCGAGGTACCGGAACACTACACGGGTTGGTGTGGCATTCTACTGGCCGGGGTTTGGTTCTTCGATTTGGAGCTCGATGCGATCTGTTGGCCCGGCGGCCGCTGTCGGCGGGGACGGCACGAAGCATATCCTGATGCGGATGACTGAACTATGCTGTCGGACAGGGCAGGTATCCGTTCGCTGGCTGGGGCCAGCTGTATTTCCCGGAGATTTGCACTCGCTGTGTTTCTGAGGATTTCCGGAAGGTCTCATGTCACTCTTCTCAGCCTTTGCGCGCAAACGCCAGGCCGTGGGCTCCGGGGAACACGGCGCCGTGGCGGTGCTCATTGCGTTGTTGATGGTGGTGCTTCTGGTTTTCGCCGCACTCGCCATAGATGTCGGAAGCATGTACGCGGAGAAGGCGCAGCTGCAGAATGGTGCCGACGCCGCAGTCCTGGCCATCGCCCAGGACTGCGCGAAGAACGGTTTGGTCACTTGTCAGGCGAACGCGCCCGCAAAGGCACAATCCCTGGCCGCCGCGAACGTCAACAACGGGCAGGCCGGGGTTCAGCCCCCGGTATTTCCGAACGCCAATTCGGTCAAAGTGACTGCGGCCGCCGGCAAGAACGGATCCGGTCTCAACATGTCCCTCGCCCCCGTCACTGGGAATCACCAAAGCGTCCGTGACCGCGACCGCTTCCGCGGCATGGGGCAGCCCCATCAAAGGGAATGCGATCCTGCCGATTGCGCTTTCCCAGTGTGAATTCACGCAGTACGGTTTCCGCGGCAACACCGAATTCGTCATGCGCTACGACGGCGCGCAAGACACGACTTGCAACGGACGCGGCGGAGCAGAAATCGCAGGGGGATTTTATTGGCTGAAGCACAGCTCAACGGTATGCAGCACGTTCGTGGACATTACCTTGGCTCAGACGCCGCGGGATCCTTCGCCGGCTTTTCCGGACATCTGCCGCGCCAGCCTTCCCGCGCTGAAGACGGCGAACACCGTGCTGTTGCCGGTCTACGATCTGGACTCCCCCTCGAACGCCGTTTATACGAAAAAGACCGCGTTTTCCCTCTACACCTTCGCCGCCTTCAAGATCACCGGGTGGAAATTCAGCCAAACCGACCCTTCACTTCAATGGAACCTGCCAGCGAGCCAGTGCGGCACCGGATGCCTGGGCATCAAAGGCTACTTCACCCAATTCGTCTCCGTCGACAGCAGCTTCGAACTGGGAGGACCAGCCAACGGCGCGACCGTCGTCAAACTAACCCTCTGACCCTCTGACCTTCGCCCCCGGGGGTTCAGCGGGGTCCCGAACGTCAATGAACCTCGGGTTACGCGCCGCTATCTGGCGCGGTTGCGGGCGTCAGTTTCGAACGAAAACTTGTGACCAAATGGCGTCCGTATTCCCGCGCGCGGGCCACCGGGCGCAGACCTGCAACCCGCCACAACGATCAACTACACGGCAGTCTCCACCGAGGACATGAACGTGCTCAGCGGGGCCGGATCGCCGTCACCGGTACCGACTTCAATGCCGCTCCAGCCTGCCAAGATCCGGCTCACGAACCACGAAGAGCCACCTTAGGTCCGGCATGCACCCTCCCTTGTTCGGCCGGCCCTGAATCTCCTTCTGTCCGGCTTTATCCAGAAGAACGCCTAAAGTCGTCCCCTCGCACGGAATTCTTGATGACGCGTCTTCAACGTTCCTATCTGGGGCTACGCTACCCCACAGACAAGGGGCTGCAGATAAATGGGACTCCGCCTATTACGAGTGGAAAAAATCGGGCCCCGGCCGCAAGGATCCCAAACAGCGCTACATCGTGGAGCCGCAGGATGAGCTGATCACCTTTGCCGGCCTGTTTGCGCCGTGGCGTGACGAAAGCATCGCGGACAAGTCGGCGCCGGGTGCTTGGCGGCTGTCCTGCTCGATCCTGACTATGGATTCCCCTCCGGAGGGCGTCCACGAAAGACTGCACAATTTGCACGACCGGATCCCGGTGCCGATCTCCCCCGACATGATCGACGACTGGATCGACCCCAAGGAATCCCGGGGCCAGGCCCTGCTGGATGCCGTGCTTGGGGAGGCGTACGGGTTGGCCTCGTCGTGGAGGCTCAGGCCTGTGGAACTCGTGGACGACAACACCCGGCTGATGGACGTCGCGAACCCCGCCGCCTGACTCAACGCTCGTAGCGCAACTCGGCCCGCACGTCCGTATCTTTCAGCCACGTCAGCCTTGTGGCCGACCCGAAGGGGTTCGGCCACCACTGCACCAGCACCCTGCCCTCCGCCGTCCGGGTGACCATGGCCGGAACGTACTGAATGTACTTCGGCCATATGAGCTTGGCGATCACGGGCACCCTCGAGACGGTTGACAGCGGCTCGGTTTGCCGCGGCAGCGGCGCGGAAACCGAGTTCAACGGCGCGGGATACTCAGGCTGGTCAGGCATGCCCGAATACTACGTCGAGGCATGGACAATATGCAGGACACAGGAACGGCCATCCCCCGGGATCGCCAGGGAATGGCCGTCATACAGTCCACCGCGGTCTAAAGCCGGGTGTCGAACGAATCGCAGAACACGTTCTCGTTGAACGTTCCCTGAAACTCGGACTTGCCTTGGATCTTCTGGATGGTCGCCCGAATGGCCTCGCGAGTCCCTGCATGGGCGTTGATGGCGGTCTTGACCATCGGCACGTCGATCAGGTGGTTCGGCTGGTTCAGGGACACGAATACCGTGGGCACCTCCGTGACGTACCAGGGAATTTCCGCCGCCATGGGGCTGGACCACCTGATGCGGATGGCAGCCTCTTGCGCAAAGCCTTTGACGTTGGCGAAGACGAATGCGGCGTCGTACTTGTCCGCATAATCGCCGGTGGCCTCGTCGGAGATCACGCTCATGAAGTTCACTCCGCTCTCACCCGCGGCTTCACGTTGCTCTGCCGTTTTGAAGACGTAGACCTCGAAGCCAGCGCTTTCCAGTTCCTCTTTCACGGTGTCCAGGTAGGCCAGCGGATCTGCACGGGTGAAATCGGAACCGCCGGAGATGCCGTACAGCCGGATGCGCCGATGGGTTTCCGGGGTGATGGGCAGGTTGCGGGCCGTGTCCTTGACCAGGGTGACGGTCTTGTCGGCGATCTCGGCGGCGATAGCTAAGTGCGCATCGCTGCCGATCAGCCGGAGCGCTTCAATGGGCGGGACGAGGGATTCGCGCGCCTTCTGGTGCAGTCCCAGGCTTGCCTTCAGCCCAAGGATCCGGCGCAAGGCATCGTGAAGCCGCTGCTCGGTGATGACGCCGGATTTGTAACCGTCCAGCATGAACTGGAAATCCTCCGCCGGATTGCGGAAGAAAAGGAACATGTCGCAGCCGGCGGCAATGGTGGCCGGAACCAGATCCCTGCGCTTCATCGCCTGGGTCAGTCCCACCATTTGCGAGGCATCCGTGAGGATCAGGCCATTGAAAGCGAGTTCGCCACGGAGCAGATCCTGAGTAGTTCCGGGGAAAGAGTGGCGGGCAGGATGTCCGCGTCTTCCATGCCCGGGCGGAAATGCCTGAACAGTTCCGGGGCGCCGATGTGTCCCACCATGATCGATTGGACCCCGTGGCCGATCATTTCCCGGTACACATGCCCGTAGCTGGAGTTCCAGTCTGCGTACGCGAGCGTGTTGTAAGACGTGACCACATGCTGGTCCCGCTCGTCAACGCCGTCGCCCGGGAAGTGCTTGATGGCGCAGACTGTGGGCGATTCGCTGATGCCGTCGAAGTACTCTTTGGCGCGCTCCACCACAACTTCCGGGGTATTACCGAACGCCCGGGTGGAGATCACGGTATTCCGCCAGTTGTAGTGGATGTCCACGATCGGCGCGAAGGCCCAATTGCAGCCCAAGGCCGCGGTCTCCACACCGGCCACCTGACCCATTTTCCTGGCAATGGACTTATCCGGGTGGGAACCGGCCTGCAGGTGCGTCGACACAAAGGTCCCGTCGTCGCAGCTTCCGGCTCCCCCCATTTCAGGGTTGGAAGCTACCAGAAGCGGGATGCGTGTTTTGGACTGGGCATAGCGGATATGCTGCTGGACAGCCTCCGACGGACCCGGCCGGTACCGCATGCCGCCGACGTGATACTTCTCCAGCACGCCATCGAGGTATTCCGGGGAGTAATCGTTGTTGTGGTTGATGAAGAGCTGGCCGATTTTCTCCTCAAGGCTCATGCCGCTGATGGTCGAATCCACCCAGGTAACGGCGTCGTCGTCGAGATTGAACGGCGCTGCGCGGAGGTCGACGTCGAACTGCCGTGGTTGGATGCCCGCGGTACCGGCGGCGCTGTTACCCGCCGGAGCCTTGGAACCTGCGACGGCGGCAATCCCGGCCAGCGCCTGAGCGACCACCTCGCTTACCGGGGCGGCGATGTCGACGACGAACCCGGCCTCGTCGGCGTCGAGCGGTTCCAGGGTGGCCAGCTGTGAATCAAGAAGGGCAGGCGGCATGAAGTGGCCGGAACGCCCTTCTGTCCTTTCCTTAAGCACCTCTTTGCTGCCGTGCAGGTGCAGGAAGACGGTGTCCGGGGCTTTCTCGCGGATGGCATCCCGATAGCTGCGCCGGAGGGCGGAACAGGCGAGAACCAGCCCGCCGTCTCCGGCGTTGGCCAGTTCGGTACCAACGGTCGCCAGCCACGGCCAGCGGTCTTCATCAGTCAGTGGGGTTCCGGCGGCCATTTTGGCGACGTTTTCCACCGGGTGGAGCGAATCGCCGTCGAGGAACGGAACTCCCAGCGCCCGGGCGACGAGATCCCCGATGGTGGTCTTTCCGCAACCCGAAACGCCCATCACCACAATGCGGCGCGGCGAGCCGGCGGCCGTGTTCGGACCGCCGGTCACGGCCGCGTTCCTACCAGTCATGAACGGTGCCGTCCACCAGGCGGTTGTACGGCAGATAGGCCTGCTGGTACGGGAAGGAGTTCGCGGCTTCTTCGTTGAACTCGACGCCCAGGCCTGGATTGTCGCCCGGGTGCAGGTAACCGTCGGTGAAGGTCATGGACTGCTGGAAGACCTCGTTGGTCTTGTCCGAGTGCTGCATGTACTCCTGGATGCCGTAGTTGTGGATCGCCAGGCCTACGTGCAGCTGGGCGGCGAAACCGACGGGGGAAATGTCGGTGGGGCCGTGGAAGCCGGACTTGATCTGGTACTGGGCGGCGAAGTCCATGACCTTTTTCAACGGGGAGATGCCGCCGAAGTGGGTGGACGCGGCCCGGACGTAGTCGATCAGCTGTTCCTTGATGAGGGTCTGGAAGTCATAGACCGTGTTGAAGATTTCACCGATGGCCAGCGGCGTGGTGGTGTGCTGGCGCACCAAGCGGAGCCCTTCCTGGTTTTCGGCCGGGGTGCAGTCCTCGAGCCAGAACAGGTCGTACGGTTCCAGGGCCTTGCCGAGCTTCGCGGCCTGGATGGGCGTCATGCGGTGGTGACCGTCGTGCAGCAATGGGATTTCCGGGCCGAATTCATTGCGCACCGCTTCAAACACGGTGGGCAGGTGCCGCAGGTAGGCCCGGGTGTCCCAGTCCTCTTCCTGCGGGAACGCGCCGCGGCCGGCGGGCTCATAGTCGTAGCGCTCGCCCGAGGCCTGCGCCTGGGCAGCCACCCCATACACGGCCTTGATGCCGGGGATGGCAGTCTGGATACGGATCGATTTGTACCCGAGCTCCAGGTGTTCGCGGACGGAATCGAACAGGGACGGGATGTCCGCGCCGGAAGCATGCCCATAGGCGCGCAGGCCGTTGCGGGACGCGCCACCCAACAGTTGGTAGACCGGCAGTCCGGCCACCTTTCCCTTGATATCCCAAAGGGCCATGTCGACGGCGGCAATGGCGGCCATGGTGACCGGGCCGCGGCGCCAGTACGAGCTGCGGTAAAGGAACTGCCAGGTGTCCTCGATGCGGTGGGGGTCCTTGCCGATCAGCAGCTGTGCGACGTGTTCCTTCAGGTACGCGGCGACGGCGAGTTCACGCCCGTTGAGCGTTGCGTCGCCGATGCCGGTGACGCCGTCTTCGGTGGTGATCCTCAAGGTCACGAAGTTGCGGGTCGGGCTGGTCACAAAGACCTCCGCGGCAATGATTTTCACAGCTTGGTCCTTTCAAGGTTGCTGATCGAGGTCTGACGTTGCCCGGATGCGACGGGCATCACTAGGCGGTTATGAATGAGTTTAGGGTGGATGACAATTGTTGGCAACCGGTTGCACTCCTATTTCGCGGAAATCCTTCCCGGGGTAGCGCCTTCCCCGACGAGCAGTTCCGCGGCAGCTTGGGCCCCACCCGTCATGCCGGACGCTTCCGCACCGGATACTTCAAGTGCGCGGCGGGCCTTGATTTCGCCAGGATCTGGGCATGGAACTCGTCGGTCAGCTTGTACTTGGCCATGACGACGATTGCGAGGATGGTCATGATGGCAGGCAAGGCGCCTGTGGCGAACTGGATCGCCTGCAGGGATTCTGCACTGTGGGTGGCGCCGGACTTGTAGCCGCCGGCGGCGAGGGCATATGCGGCAAGTGCGCCACCCACCGCCTGGCCGGTCTTGCGGGTGAAGGAAAACAACGCATACGTGATGCCTTCTGTCCTGACTCCGGTCTTCCACTCGCCGTATTCCACCGTGTCCGATTCCAAGGCCCACACCACGATGTTGACGGCCATGACGCCAAGCATGCTCACGAGCAGACCCGAGAATCCGATCCAGACCATGCTGGCCGGGGAGAAGAAGACGATCCCGCCGCCGATGACGGTCAGGACTCCCGCAGCCACATAGATAGCTTTTTTGCCGAGGTTCCGGACCAGCTTGGGCATGAGCGGCGCGAGGATAAAGGTCATCACCAACTGGGCAATCGAGAGCACCGCGTATAGATCCAGCCTGCCCAGGACGTCGCGCATGTAGTAGAGCTGCACCGAAGACAAGGCCATGTACCCCGTCAGGAAAAAGAACGAGCTCAGGCAGAGCATGAGGAGCGGACGGTTGGTCTTCAGCGTCGCCATGCTCTGCTTGAAGGAGACCTTCGGTACCGAACGGTGGACGCGTTCCTTGGCGGTCATGACCGTGAAGAAGTACAGGGCGGCGCCAATCACCACGAAGACCAAGGTGATGGTGGTGAATGTGGCTTGCAGGTTGGCGCCGGGCTTGACCAGCGGAGCAACGAAAATGCCTAGGCCGGAGGCCACCAAGAGTCCCCCGACCATGCGTGCCGAGCCGAGCTTGGCACGCTCGCCGGCGTTCTGGGTCATGGCACCCGCCAGTGAACCGTACGGGATATTTACCAACGAGTAAGCCAGCCCCAGGGCAGCGTACGTCACGTAGGCATAGAGCAGCATCCCCGATTCGCCGATCTGCGGCACGGAGAAGGCCGCGACACTCAGGAGCAGCAACGGAATGGAGCCGAACATGATGAACGGGCGGAACTTTCCGAAACGCCTGCTGAAGGCGCGGTCAACCCATCGTCCGGCAAAGACGTCGGAGAAGGCATCGAAGATCCTGACAGTGAGGAGCAAGGTTCCAGCGGCAGCTGCCGAGATCCCTGCCACGTCGGTGTAGTAGACCAGCAGGAACATGGTGGCGGTGGTGAAGGCCAGGTTGTTGGCGGCGTCGCCCGCTCCATAGCCTAAAATGCTGAGTTTGCTGAGCTTGTTCATTGCGGGCTCCTTTACCCTTGCCGGTACAGCGTGTACCCGCGTGCGAATGACGAAACGTCCTTTGTTGAAGCTTTATTGTTGAAGCTTTATGTAATTCTAATCACTCTGGCAACCGCTCGGCAAGCGGTTGCCAAATGTTTCCATAGAATTTTCGACCGCGGCCGTTGACGCTCCGACGCTCGCTCACAAATCCGGGCCTCAACGACGGCGCCCGTTGCCTTCACGTGGAAGGCAACGGGCGCCGTCGGACGTGCCGCGCTGATTAGCCGGGGTTGCCGGCGGCGGCGAAGGCGCCGGACAAGCCCTCAATGAGGTCAACGATCCCCGCGTCGGCGGCCAGTTCCGGATTCCAGGATGCCCAGCAAGGCCTCGAGCCTGGTACGGCCCCGAAGCAGGTTCGCGGCGCTGATGTCTTCGGTCCGGGGGTCTTGCAGACCGGTGGCCGTTGCGGTGTACGCGGACCAGGCCGCGATCATCCGGGCGGCGGCTTTGCCGCTCCGGCCGGCGGCGCGCTCGGCGCGGAGCACCGGCACGGCACGCATGCGCAGCTTCGTGCTGCCGTCCATGGCTATCTGCGCCAGGTGGTGGGCAATCCGGGAGTTGCCGAAGCGCTCCAAGAGGTCGGCCCGGTACTCGGGGATGCGCAACTCGACACCGTGCAGGTTGGCGGCAGCCTCGTCCCAGAAGTCTTCGACCGCCCGGCGGCAATCATCGTCAGCCAGGGCTTCGGCCACCGTCTTGTGGCCGCGCAGCTGACCGGCATAGGCGAGGAGCGAGTGGGCGCCGTTCAGGAGCCACAGTTTGCGGTTCTCGTATGGTTCGATCTCGTCCACGAAGACGGCACCGGCATCTTCCCAGTGGGGTCGTCCCGCGGGGAAGTCGCCGCTGAGGACCCAGCTGCGGAAAGGCTCGGTGACCACCGGAGATTCGTCTCGGTAACCGCATGCGGCCGCGACGGCGTCGATATCGGCATCCGTGGTTCGCGGGGTGATCCGGTCAACGGAAGTACTGACAAAACTGACGTTGGCGTCGATCCAGGCGGCGAGCCCGGCGTCGAACGCCTTGGCCATCCCCATCACGGCGCTTCTGGCAACGGTCCCGTTGTTGGAGAGGTTGTCGCAGCAAACCACGGCAAGTGGGCCGGCGTCGGCGTTACGGCGGGCGGCGAGGCCCAGCACCAGGCGGCCAAGCGGCGTCGTCGGCTTGCTGGACGCAGAGTCACCAGCGTCGGCAAGCAAGGCGAGGTCCGCCGCGACGTCGGGCGCTCGGCTGTCCAATTTGCCGTTGACGCCCAGCCGGTACGCTGCCTCGGTGATGGTAAGGGTGACCACCGAGGTCAGCGGGGCCGCGACGAGGCCGACGAAACGGTCAACGTCGGCGCCATCGACGGCCTCGACAATGCTGCCGATGACCTCGAACGAGTCACCCGCATCCGACCGCTCCACCAAGGTGTACAAACCGTCCTGGGCAGCCAGGACGTCTGCTGCGTCCGGGCGGCGGCCGGTGAAGGAGGCGATGCCCCACTCCTCCGCGTCACCGGCGTGCTGGGTGTACCAGGCCTGGTGGGAACGGTGGAAGGCCCCGAGTCCCATGTGGACGATGCGCACAGGAGCGCTGACGGAAGGCCTGACCGCACGGCTCAAACGTGGAAGATCCGTGGACTGCTTGGATTCGGCGGTCACAGTTTGAAAACCCTTCGCGGGGATGAATCGACGACCTCAACAATGAGTTCATGGGCGCGGTCTTCGGTGACGCGGTGCTCGGCGACGAGGCGGGCCAGGAACGAGGATTCGATCCTGCGGGAGGCGTCGTGGCGGGCAGGGATGGAGCAGAACGCGCGGGTGTCGTCGATGAACCCTGAGGACCGGGAGAAACCCGTGGTTTCCGTGACGGCAGAACGGAAGCGCAGCATCGCATCCGGGGCGTCGAGGAACCACCAGGGTGCCCCAAGGTACACGGACGGGTAGAACCCAGCCAGCGGGGCCAGCTCGCGGGAAAACACGGTCTCGTCCAGGGTGAAGAGCACCAAGTGGAAGTCTTTTGCGGTTCCAAAGTCCTGGAGCAACGGCCGGATCGCCTCGGTGTAGTTGACCGCGAACGGGATGTCGTGCCCGGTGTCCGCGCCGAATGCGTCGAAGGTGGGCTGGTGGTGGTTGCGGAACGATCCGGGATGGATGGTCATGACCAGGCCATCTTCAACGGACATCCGCGCCATCTGGTAGATCATGTGCGCTTCGAAGGTGTTGCGGTCTGCGGCCGTCGCCTTGCCGGCCCGGGCCAGTTCGAAGATTCGCTCCGCCTCGACGGCGTCGAGCTTGAGCGTTGCCGGGGTGGGGACTCCGTGGTCCGCGGAGACCGCGCCATGGTCCACGAAATAACGACGGCGGTTCTCCAGCGCCGTGATGTAGCCCGCATAGCCAGTGGCGCCGTCGCCGGCAGTTTCGATCAGCCGCTCAACGTTGGAACCCCAGGCCGGGTGCGCAATGTTCAAGTAGGCATCCGGACGGAAGGTCGGCAGCACGCGGCCATTGAAGGTGGGGTCCTCGGCGATCGCGCGGTGGCTGTCGAGGCTGTCCAGGGGATCGTCCGTGGTGGCCAGAACCTCGATGTTAAAGTCCTTGAAGAGCTGGCGGGGGCGGAAACCGGGTTCGAGGAGTTTGGTGGCGATGGCGTCGTAGCTTGCATCGGCGGACATCTCGCCAAGATCGGCACCGAGCTTGAACACGCTCTCAAACTGGGTCCGCAGCCAGTACCCGGACGCCGTGCCTTCAAAGAGAGGCCAGGCATCCACGAAGGTTCGCCAGACGTCCCTCGATTCGGAGGCCGAGGATCCTGCCGCGTGCAGCCTGTCCATCGACACTCCGTTGGCGTGGATCAGGCGGGTGACGTAGTGGTCCGGGCTGACCAGGAGCGCGGCCGGATCGGGAAACGCAGTGTTGTGCTCGATGACGGCGGCGTCAACGTGGCCGTGCGGGGAAATGATGGGCAGGTCCTGGACGCGCTCAAGCAAAGATCGCGCAATGCTGCGCGTCCCTGGATCCGCGGGCAGGAGTCGGTCAGGGTTGGCTGCGATCGACTGTGACATAGATCAATTTTCGACCCATCGGAACATTTCTGTCAACCGGTTGCCATCAATTGCCACCCCGTTGCAACCATGACCGCGTGCGGGAGGACTTAGGCCATCAGCCTTCCGCTGGAGCCTCGAACCACGAGCTCCGTATCCACCCGTACCGCTCCCACAGGGCCGTCATGGCCAAGCAACATGTCCAGCAAGAGGGTGGCCGCACGGGACCCGCACTCCCCCAACGGCGATCTGACGGTGGTGAGCGGTGGCGTCGTGAAGTCTGCTCCGAAGATATCGTCAAAGCCGACAATGCTGATTTGGTCGGGAACGCGCATGCCGGCGGCCTGCAATTCCTGCATGAGACCAATCGCGAGCAGATCGTTGTAAGTGATCACTGCCGTAGTGCCGCTCGCGAGGACGTCGCGCGCTACTTGGCGGCCGCCGTCGACCGTTGGCATGGAAGATTCCAAGCGGACGGCCTGCAGTTTGTACCATTCGCAGGCCGCTTGGACACCCTCCCAGCGGCGGCGGGACATCCAGGACTGCGGCGGGCCGGCCACGTAGGCGAGCTGCTTGTGTCCGTTGGCCGCGAGGCTCCGCACGGCCTGGCTGATGCCCTTGTTGACATCGGGAACGACGCACGGGACACCGTCGATTTCGCGGTTGATGACCGCCACCGGCTTGTCCGATGCCAGGTCACGGATCTTTTCATCGTCCATGCGCGGGCTTGCCAGGATGAGGCCGTCAACCGTGCTCAACATCCGGCGGGCCGCTTTGAGCTCGGTTTCCGGGGATTCCGCGGACTCTGCCAACACCATGGTGTAATCCCGGGCGGAACCGGTGGTCTCGGCTCCGCGGATGATGTCAAAGAACGTCGGATTGGTGATATCGGCGACGATGAGCCCAATTGTCTGGGTCCGGCCGGTGGGTAGCGCCCGGGCGAAGGGGTTCACCTGGTAGTTGAGCTGCTCTGCGGCATCCTCAATGATCTTCTGGGTCTTGGCACTGACCCTGCCCGGTTTGCTCAGCGCGCGTGACACCGTGGACGGATTGACTCCCGCAAGCTTCGCGATGTCGTAGATGGTGGGTGAGGATTTCTCCCCGCGCCCGCGTTTGCTGGGGAGGGTTACTGCTCCGGCGTTCGTCGCTTCAGTCACGGCTCCATCGTAATCCGGCCTGGCAACAAAAGGAGGACGGTTGCCACACCGGCTGGCTGGCGACCGTCCTCCTCTACCGTCCTCCTTCGGAGAACAGACTAGGAGCGCTCGGCGAACTTGCCCTCTTCGCTGATCCGCTTGTTGAGCTCCCGCATGTATTCCTCTTCGTCGAAGTCGAGCGGGACTTCCCGGCCGGTCCAGCTGGACAGGTGGATGGCATTGGCCAAACGGACGCCCTTGATGCCGTCCGAACCCGGGGCCAGCAACGGAGTGCCGTCCAGGATGTTAGCTGCGAAGTTTTCCAGGACTCCAGCGTGCTGCCCGCCCCACACGGACTCAAACTCGATGACCTCGGTGGTGTAGTAGTCCTCGGACTTCAATTCGCCCATGAAGAGCTTGCGGACATCCTCCATGTCCATGCCGTCGCTGAGTTCGCGCTCGGGCTTGATCAGGCGCGTCACGGTGGCGACCTTGCTGTTTTCCACCACGATCTTGCCTTGGTCGCCCAGAATCTCGAAACGGTCGGTTCCCACGAGGTCGTGCGTCGCCGTGACGAACACGCCGGTGGCGCCGTCGCCGTAGTCCACGACGGCGGTGACCTCGTCTTCCACGGCGATGTCACGGCGGAAACCGTATGCCACCTTGGAGTAGACGGACTTCGGCACACCGCAGATCCACTGCCAGAGGTCTAGCTGGTGCGGGGCCTGCGTTGACCAGGACACCGCCGCCTTCGCCGCCCCACGTCGCGCGCCATTCGCTGGAGTTGTAGTAGCCCTGTGGGCGCCACCAGTTGGTGATGATCCAGTTGGTGCGGCGGATTCTGCCGATCTCGCCGTTGTCGACGATCTCCTTGAGTTTCTTGTAGAGCGGGTTGTTGCGCTGGTTGAACATGATGCCGAAGGAAAGCTCAGGTTTGGAAGCAGCGAACTCGTTCAGTTCTTTGACCTGTTTGGTGTAGACGCCGGCCGGCTTCTCCACGAGCGCGTGGATGTTGCGCTTGAGCGCTTCGATGCCCATTTCCGGGTGCAGGTAGTGAGGCACGCACGTGACGATCGCATCGACGTCGCCGCTTTCGATCATGGCGATGTAGTCGTCGTAGAACGGCGCATCAGGATACTGGGTGGCGGCCAGTTCCTTCTTGGCGGGGTCGATATCGCAGATGGCGCCAATCACCATGTTCGGGACCAGGCCGTCCGTGATGAACTTGGCGTACGAGCCGCCCTGTTGGCCCAGGCCGATGATGCCGAGGCGTACTTTCGTGCTCATGAATGAATCTCCGTCTTCGGTTGGGGTGAAGTCTTATGGATCCGGGAAGGCGAACCTAGAAGAGGTCGGCGTGGCCCATTGCCACCAGGTTGTCGTATGACGTCTGCAGGGCTTCCCAGACCGTGCGTCCGTAAAGCTCGTCCTGCTCCACGAGCAGGTACTCAGCGCCGGCGGCCTGGGCGGCGGGAATGATGGACGGGAAGTCGAGGTTGCCCTCGCCCACTTCGGCAAATTGGACCACGTTCTTGAACTCGGCCATGAAGCCCATGACGTCCCCCGTTTCCAGGAGTCCGAAGGCCGGCTCCGGAAGTTCCCCAATCCGGTAGTCCTTCAGGTGCACCATCGCAGTGCGCCCGGCGTACTTGGCGAGGGTCCGGACAGGGTCCAGGCCGCCGCGCTGTACCCAGTGGACGTCGATCTCCATGCCCATCGCCGGAGAGTTTTCGGCAATGATGTCCAGCACGTACTTGCCGCCGAACTTCGCGAACTCGATGTGGTGGTTGTGGTAGTAAAGTCCGAGGCCCTGTTCCTGGAGCCTTTCGGCGTACTCATTGGCCTGCTTCGCGAATTCCACCACCGCGTCTATCGACTTCATGGCCGGGAACGGCATCATGCCGATCCGCAGGAGGTGTGCATCCAGGCGCTTCGCATCGTCAACGATCTTCTCGAAATGGTCCTTGAGCGAATCACCCGGCACGCCTTTGGGTGTCTCCGTCGCGACGGACAGTGCTGCGATGTCCATGCCCAGTTCATCGCGGGAACGGTCCAGCTCGGCAACGTTCTCCGGCGTCATCGGAATCTGGGAGATCTCGACGGCGTTGTACCCGATCGCGCTTACCTTGCGAAGCGTTTCAAACGCTCCGAGTTCGGCGAAACTGCCTTTCAGCATCATCGCTTGTACGCCAATTTTGGCCAATTTGTCCTCCGTGTGTTCTGGGCCCTCACGGGTCATTTGCCGGGCCTCATGGACCACCGCGACGTCCTCGGCACAGATGTGTCGCACGCCACCTGATTTCCCCGGTATGTGATTCAGAATACGGCCTTAGTCAGAACTTGGCAACCGGTTGTCAAGAATTGCTTTAGCCCACCAGCCCGGGAACATCCGGGTAGCTCTGGGCGTAGATGTCCTTGACGATCCTGAGTGACTTCTCGGCTTCAGCAGGGCTGATCCAGAACGGCGCAGGGTCTCCGAGTTTTGCGTAAAAGTCTTTGATGAGGAGCTCGTGCGATACGCCCCAGTACGCCCGGCCTCCGGACTCCACGACCCGTTCCGGGATGGTCTCCACGGTGCCGTCGGCGTAGCTGACAGTGAGGTCGCCGCGAAGGCTGAGCGTGGCCTTTTCGGTCACGATGTCCAGCGTCACGGGGGCATTCGTGGCGTTTGCCAAGGTGGCGTAGAAGACGCTTTGGGCGCCGTTCGCGTGCCCGGCGATGAACTCCGCGGTGTCCTCAACTTCGATCACGCCACCCAGTGCGCGGGTGGAAGCGCGGCCTTCCACTTTTTTCACATCGCCCACCAACCACTGGAGCAGATCGACGGTGTGGATTGCCTGATTCATCATCAGACCGCCTCCGCCTTCTGCCCAGGTCCCGCGCCACGGACGGTCTTGGTAGTACTCCGCCGTCCGGTGCCACATCACGGTTGCCGAGGCGCCCAGAACCTGACCCAGGCCGCCGTCGTCGAGCAGGCGCCGCATCGCCTGCGCCGTCGCGTTGTAGCGATTCTGGAAACAGACTGCAATTTTCGCCGTGCTCCGTTGAGCCGCCTCGACCACCCGACGCCCTTCTTCGAGAGTGTGGGCCAGAGGCTTCTCGACAATCACGCTGATGCCACGATCAAGGCAGTCCACAGCCACCGAAGCATGCTGGTGATGAGGAGTACAGATGTGTACGACGTCGGGCCTCACCGCCTCAAGCATCTCCAGGCGGTCAGCGTACCCGGCGACGTTGAAGGCGTTGGCTGCGGCCTTCAGTCGACCGGGATCGGTATCGCAGACTGCAACGAGTTCAACGTTATCCATCTTGGCCAGCGCCCCGAAGTGCACGCTCGATACATCACCGCAACCGATGACTGCTGCTGTAAACATTCTTGCTCCCTCGGAAGATGTTTTTCTTTGAACCTACAGGCCCTCAGGCGAGGGCAACACCGTTCGTGGCTGCGAGCGCCGCAAAGGCTCGCGCCGCATTGCCGAAGGTGACCGGCCCGGAAAAACCGCCCAGCTCGTGGGCGCTGGCGAGGTGCGGTTCCAGCGAGGCAAAGCCGGAAAAACCGTCGGCCTTGAGCGCGGCAATGGTGGCGTCCAGTTCGCCGTCGCCTTCACCTGAGGGCACCACTTCACCCGTGCCGGCGATTGCATCCTTGACCTGGAAGTACTCGAGATAAGGGCGCAACATGGCATAGCCCTCCGTGTAGGGCTTGACGCCCACCTGCACAAAGTTGGCGCTATCCCAGGCGATGCGGAGCGCCGGCGAATCGACGGTTTCCATGATGTCCAGGACGCGTTCCGGAGTGTCGCCGTAGATGCCCTTTTCGTTTTCGTGCAGAAGCACGACGCCGGACGCGGCGGCTTCCTGGGCGAGCGCGGTCATGCGCTCCATGACTGAGTCGCGGATGTCCTCCTGGCTCTGGCCCTCAGCTCGGTAAAAGGAGAAGATACGGATGTATCTTGTCTCCAGGCCCTTGGCTACCGAAATAATCTGCCGCAGCCGGGCGAGCTCATGGTCTACGGGCAGGCTGACATCCACCTTGCCAATGGGGCTTGCGACCGCGGAAACCTTCAAGCCTTTTTCGTCCAGGATGGCCTTGAGCCGCCCGACCGCTTCCGGCTCAAGCTCGGAAACATTGGTGCCCCACGCGCTGCGCACCTCGATATGGCTGGCTCCAAGGGCCAGCAGAACGGCCGCCTGGACCGCCGGATCGGGATCTATTTCGTCGCCGAAACCGGACAGGCTCCACACGACTTTGGTTTCAGACACGGAAATCTCCTTTGGATCCGGCGGTCGCATGGCGATGGCGCGGAAATGTAGTTCACAGGCGTGCGGTATTCCCAAAAGTCTAACCATTCCTGCAACCGATTGCCATAATATTGGCAACACATGTTTGGAGCATCGACGGGTGACCCAAAGGTGAACCGGGCCCGCCCGCCCACGGGAGAGCCGCCGTCGGACTGGCGTTTCTAGGTTTGGGCGGTGATGGGAGCAGCTATGTCCTCCAATGTCCGTCCTGCGGCCTCAACACCGAACACAATCTCGACGACTCCCGCGGCAACCATCAGCACCGCGCCGATGACATAGCCGAAGGCGACTGCTTGGATTCCTTGTTCAACGAACTGACCGAACAGGATGGGGCCGATAATGCCGCCGAGTCCAGTGCCAACTGCGTAGAAAAACGCGATGGCCATGGCCCTGGTCTCCATCGGGAAGATTTCACTCACGGTCAGATAGGCGGAACTTGCGCCCGCGGAAGCGAAGAAGAAGATCACCATCCAGCAAGCGGTGAGCCAGAAGGCGTCCAGCGCCCCGCTGGAGAACAGGAATGCCGTGCCGGCCAGCAGGACACCGGACGCAATGTAGGTACCGGAGATCATGGTGCGGCGGCCGACGCTGTCGAAGAAACGGCCCAGGATCAGCGGGCCAAGGAAATTCCCGACGGCGATCGGAACCAGGGACCATGGGGCGACGTCTCCCGGGACATTCAAAAGTTTTGTCAACACCAGCGCGTAGGTGAAGAACACCGCGTTGTAGAGAAACGCCTGGCCAATGAACAGCGACAGGCCCAGGACAACCCGCTTCGGGTAGCGCTGAACCGCCGTCTTGATGATGACACCGAAACCGATCGACTTGCGCTGACGGACCTTGAGTGTTTCGTGAACGGTGGACAGCTTCTCCCCCGTGGACTCTTCCACCTGGTCCTCGATGGTACGAACCAATTGATCCGCCTCTTTGTCGCGGCCGTGGATGAACATCCACCGCGGCGATTCAGGCACGTTGCGCCGCACGAGCAAGATCAGCAAACCGAGAAAAGCGCCCAGGCCGAACGCGAGGCGCCAGCCGATGCCCGGAGCGAAGAAACTCGGGTTGAGCAGCAGCACCGACACCGAAGCGCCGAATGCCGTCCCGAGCCAGTAAGAGCCGTTGATGGCCAAATCCACAAGGCCACGGCGCGCCGCCGGGATGAGCTCGTCGATTGCGGAGTTGATCGCCGCATATTCCCCGCCGATGCCCGCACCCGTGAAGAAGCGGCAAACGAAGAACCACAGTGGATTGAGGGAGAACGCGGTGGCTACTGTGGCAACCAGATAGAGCCCGAGGGTCAGCAGGAAGAGTTTCTTCCGCCCGAACCTGTCAGTGAGATGGCCGAACCCAAGGGCCCCGACGCACGCGCCGGACACATAAATCGCGGCAGCCAAGCCGATGTCCGCGGTAGACATGCCGAGGCCGCCCTTCGGCTGTGTGAGGCTGTCGCCGATAGCTCCGACGATCGTCACCTCCAGGCCGTCGAGGATCCAGACTGTTCCCAAGCCGACAACGATCATCCAATGCCAGCGAGACCAAGGGAGGCGATCCAAGCGGCCCGGGATGTTGGTTTCGATGATGTCGCTCGTTGCACCTCGCGTTGCTGGCATGCCCTCTCCTCGTTGAGCAGTAGATCAGTTGAGCAGTAGATCATCAGTATGCTTCTCATTTTGGCGTGAAGGAAGCATTTACCCTGCTCAGAAGCCCGCTGGGCGCGAATCCTGAACCCCCCGGGGCCTTGCATCCCTCAACAAATATCGACAAGATAGCCGCGGGACAATGCGCAGACCTCGCGGAACTGTCTTGAGGCGAGGCCGAAATCCGGATCAACGTCGGTCCGGCTCCGGGATTATTGCCCAACGAATCGTGGACAAGTTCGGCCGGGGGCCGAGCGGAACAGGACGGGAACCATGAACGGAATCTCCATCCTCAACAGGCCCTTTGCCAGGGTCGCAACCGACGCCACCACCGACGCGATGCATCAACCTTGGAACGGCCACGACACACAAGTGCTTGTGGTAGCGGCCATCGGAATCGCGATCGTCGTCCTGCTCATCATCTGGGCGAAGTTGCACGCCTTCCTGGCCTTGAGCATCGGCGCCCTTTTCGTCGGTATTGCCTCAGGTATCGCCTTGGACAAAGTGACCACCTCCTACGAAAACGGGGTCGGTGGCGTGCTGGGCTATGTCGGCGTCCTCATCGCACTCGGAGCCATGCTGGGCAAGCTATTGGCTGACTCCGGCGGCGCGGACAAGATCGTGGACACCCTTCTCCACGGCCGGCCGGCAACGCTTCCTTGGAAAATGGCGCTCATCGCCGGCATCATCGGCATCCCCATGTTTTTCGAGATCGGGCTCGTGCTGCTCATCCCGGTGGTGATGCTCGCCGTGCACCGTTCCAAGGGCCCGGCGATGCGGCTTGGCATTCCAGCCCTGGCCGGCCTGTCGGTACTCCACGGCTTCATCCCTCCGCACCCGGGACCTTTGGCCGCAATCGGTATCCTGCACGCCAATGTCGGTGTGACTCTTGCCTTTGGCCTCCTCATAGCGATCCCAACTGTCATCCTCGCCGGGCCCCTGTTTGGCCGTCTCGCGGCGCGAATGGTGCCCATCGGCGCCGCCGGCGCCGGCCTCGCCGTGACGGTTGGAGCCGGCGCGGTTGGAGCCGGCACGAATGCCCAGCCGAAGCGATCCCAGGGTCCAGGCGCACAAGCCGCCAGTCCGCGCCACGACGCGCCCTCCGGTAAAGCACAGGATCCGGAAGCCACGGCCAGCCCGTCGTTCGCCTGGACTCTGGTCACCCTGCTGTCGCCGTTGGTGCTGATGCTGATCAAAGCCGGGGCGGACATTTGGCTGGACAAAAGCGCTGCCGTGCGGCCCTTGCTGGACTTCATCGGCGATCCGGTCTTCGCGCTGCTCGTGGCGGTGCTCCTTGCCATGGTTACGTTCGGCACCAGGGTGGGCTTCTCCGCCTCAACCTTGACGACGAAAATTGGCCAGAGCCTGTTGCCGATTGTCGGAGTCATGCTCATCGTTGGCGCAGGCGGCGGCTTCAAGCAGGTTCTGGTGGACGGCGGTACCGGAACCGCGATCGCCAAAATCGCAGTAGCTGCCAGCTTGTCGGCCTTGGTGCTGGGGTGGATAATCGCAGTGCTGATTCGTCTTGCCACAGGCTCGGCGACGGTGGCTACCGTCACCGCGGCTGGCATCATCGCTCCCTTGGCAACCGGTCTGGCGCCGGCTCAGTTAGCTCTGGTTGTGCTCGCCATCGGTGCCGGGTCGCTGTTCTTCTCGCACGTCAACGACGCCGGTTTTTGGCTGGTCAAGGAATACTTCGGGTTGACCGTGGGAGAAACGATCAAGACCTGGTCGGTCATGGAAACCATCATCTCCGTCGTGGGATTCGGATTCACTCTGTTGCTATCCCTTTTTGTCTGATCCGAGCATCTCTTGGCCCGTTGTCCTCGCTGGCACCGACAGCTGCCCACGGGCTTGCTTAGCGGCCACGGCGTCCCCGCCACAACACACTCAGTAGCGGAACCACCGACACGATCATGAGCACATTCCCGAGCACGGTGTCGTCCGCTCGGACCACGGAACCCGCGATGAGCAAGGCTCCAAACACCAGTGCCGATGCCAGTCGTTGCACCGTGCGGTTGAGACGTGCCGCCTGCCGTTCAAGGCGCGGATTGGATATCGAAAGTGAACCGTCCTCGATCCGGCTGAGGAGCCCATCCAGCCGTTTCGGCAGACGCACGGCGACCCCCGCGGCGTCGAGCGCTTGCTGAGCCACATCCTGCACAATATTGCCGCGCTCGTCTCGCAGCAGCTGCGCCGCGTAGGGCTCGACCGAATCCCACAGATTGAACCGGGCGTCCAGCGAGCTGCACACACCCGACGTCAGCGACATCGCGCGGATAATGAGGAGAAAATTCTCCGGCAACTGGAACGGCAACGACCGGACTACGTCACCGAACTCCACTGCAAAATCACGGAACTCCCGGGGGTCGACCTCGCGAAGCTCGGCGAAGCCCATCCCGCCAAACCGGGCGAAGAGATGCGTCATCGCTTGCTCAAGCTTAACCGTGTCGGCTGACGGCACCAGGACACCCACGTCGCTGATCGCGGCCACCAACCCCTTACCGTCACGCGAGGCAGCCGCGATGAGAAGCTTCCTCAGGCCGCTGCGCGTCTTGGGTGGAACCTCACCCATCATGCCGAAGTCAATGAAGGTCAGCTTCCATGGATGCTCTGCGGATGAATCGGTAGTCGGAGTGATGAAGATATTGCCCGGGTGCGGATCTGCATGGAAAAAACCGTTCGTGAACAGCTGATCGAACATGACCGACGCAAAAACCGGGGCAACCTCCGCTGGGTCGATCCCTGCCTTAAGAAGCGCCTCTGCGTCCGTGATCTTGATCGCAGTGACATCCTCGAGAGTGAGCGCGCGGCGCGTGGTCCGCTCCCATACGACGTCGGGCACCGCTACTCTGCCGTCGTCGGCGAAATCACCGGCAAAACGCTCCGCATTCGCTGCCTCGTTCAGGTAGTCGATCTCCTCGAGACTGGTCTGCGCAAACTCCTTGACCAGGGCAGGGATGTCGGCACGGTCCGACACGACGCGCACGTGGCTAAGCCAGCCGGCCACCTTGCGCAGCGCGGCCAGATCGACGTCGACAATCGCGCCAATACCCGGCCGCTGCACCTTCAACACGGCGCTAGCGAGCCCGGCGTCCGCGGCATTGCCGGGAAGAAGCTGCGCCCGGTGCGCCTGTCCAAGGGAGGCCGCGGCAATGGGAGTCTCCTCGACTGAGGCGAACACCGCCTCCAACGGCGCACCTAGCTCCGCCTCGGCCAGGGCACGGATCGCATGGAATGGGACGGCCGGCACCTCGTCCTGAAGACCTTCCAGTTCAGCGGTGATTTCCGGCGGGAGCACATCGAGCCGAGATGACATGAACTGGCCAACCTTGATCATCAGACCGCCGAGCTCCACCGCGAGCGCATGGAAGCGCTGCGCGAAGCGCTGCATCCTCTTGGTCCGGGTGCGTTCCGCGATCCTGCTCAGACCGATACGAGGGAGGAAGAGCTCAAACCACCAAGTAATCGCGAGATGCCACAGAGCGAAGCGGAGGATACGCCGGTAACGGGCGCGGGTGTCCCCCGCACCGGGCCCCACATCTGCCCGGTCGCGTCGAACAGACGTCACCCCTGTCAGTCCTGGGCGAGGATCGAGTACAGCCGACGACGTGCGTCGTCGAGCACCGCCACGGCCTCCCGAACCTGCTTCGGCGAGCCACTGCGGCCCACTTGGGCCGCGACCTGCGCGAGCTCAACACCAGCCTTGGGCAACGCGGCGAAGTCGGCGCCTGACGCCGGTCCCGTCGACTCCCAGGGCGCTGACGCATCGGCACCCTCAGCCTCTTCACGACCTGCCTCGGTCAGCGAGTAGATCTTGCGGCCATTGGATTCTTCGGCAGTGATGAGCCCCTCGTCGGCCAGCAACTGCAGCGTAGGGTAAACGGAGCCTGCACTGGGCTTCCAGTTGCCACCGCTGCGTTCCTCGATTTCGTGGATGATCTGATAGCCATGCATTGGCCGCTCCGCCAACAGGGCTAGCACCGCCGACCGGACTTCACCGCGACCCGCTCGCGTGCCCGGGCGCTTCTCAAACTTTGAGCGCAGCTCCTCAAAGAAGTCCCACACACTGTCAATGTTGCCGGGCCCAAATCCGCCTGCCGGGAATGAATTACGCATCACGCTCTCCTCTGTTAATCACGCCTGTTAATCACGTCTGTCAATCACGTCTGTCAATCACGTCTGTCAATCACGAACGATATTCAACGATAGTTAAAGATACATTCCCACACTGGCAAAAATCTAGGGTTCGAACACAGTGGCATAGAAGCAGCGAGGAGCGTGTGTGTGCCCGCACTTTCACCGGAATTTCGGAGCCGACGGTCTTTCTAGGACGACTTGTCAGGAGACTTTCGCCCCATCAGTTCGTGGAGCAAAGCTTGTGCGCTGCCGGGCTCCACTCAGAGTCCCGTGCTCCTCCTGCGATATTGAGCGATACAGTCGCTCCGTCTAAATACCACCGCTGCTGTTGTTGTTCAGGACTGCTGACCTCCCTGGTGGTGCGGCGTCGCACGCACCGTAGCGTTTTAGGTTGACGCCAGCGTGGGCATTAGGCGTCTCTATCTCGTCGAAGCCTGCCCAGGCGGTATGAATCAGCAGGACTCTGGGCCGCTGCTCCCATTGCCTTTGTCAGACGCGGTGCGACGAAAACATCGGCGTCCCCGAGCGCCGACAGCACGCCGGAACCATCCCAAGATTTGTGCCAGGAGAGGCTCTGCGGCACTAGCTCCCGGTATGGTGCTCTAGCCGCGGAAAGAGTACGGGGATCTTCCCGTAACGCCCGGCTCCAGTACGAAGATTGCACCTGCATGGGGCTGGTCCTGGAGCTGCCGGGGAGTCAGCCCGTTGCGAGCGGAGGTGATGAATAACTGATTGAGGGCGGGGCCGCCGAAGGCGACACTCGTAGGCCTGGTAACGGGCAGATCGAGCGTTTCCAGCAACCTACCCTTGGTGCTGAAGCGGTGGACACAACCCCCGTCCCACATGGCCACCCAGATGGTTCCCTCGGCGTCGACCGCTATTCCGTCCGGCGTGGCGATAGGATCAGGCAGATCGACCAGAACGCGGCCGTTGCTTATCTCGCCCGTATCGATATCGAAATCGTAGGCATCCAGCCTTTTAGTGGTCGAATCGGTGAAGTAGAACGTTTGGCCATCGGGAGACCAGTCCAGACCGTTTGAGATGGAAACGTTCGAGAGTACCGGTGTCACCTGGAGTGTGCTGCTGATCCGGTAGAGGCTCCCGGCCGATGGTGAGAGGTCCGTTGCCATTGTCCCGGCCCAGAGGCGTCCGGCAGGGTCGCAGGCGCCGTCATTCATCCGATTACCGGGAATGGCTGACTCAATGGGGACAGCGAGCTCGAAGGCGTTTCCATCAGTGTGGATGAAAACGATCCCGTCGCGTACTGCGCACACCAGTCCCCCTGACTGGCGACGGGCGACCATGCCAATCGGTTGGCCGACGTCGATGCTGCGGTCCAGACCTGATGCGGGGTCAAGCACGTGGATCCTACCGGCGAAGATGTCAACCCACAGGAGTTCCTGCCGCTGCTCGTCCCACCACGGTCCCTCGGCAAGATCGGCGGCGGCATCGATGGCAATGTCGACGTGCTTGCTTTTCATGATCAGGACTCTCCAGACAGTGGTTTTAATCAGGTGCGGTCAAGCCCCGCTGGTGTCGCGCGGCTGGGAGCGCGACACCAGCGCCAACGCTTATGTCATTCACGCAGCCGAGGCGAACCGTGCATCGGTTAGCGTGTATTTTTCCAATGCTCCATCTGCAAAGTCGATGCCCAGTCCGGGAACCTCCCGTGCTTCAACATATCCGCCCGTGGCTGTGAGAGGCTGTTCAAGCAGCCCGTCCCAGCCCGGTCCCCCGTAGGCGTCAAATTCGATCATGGGCGCATTCTCGCAGCTCAGAATCATATGAAGCCCGGCGGCCAGAGCCACTCCGGTTCCGGAGCTGCAGGCAATGTGGGGGACGCACCATAGGTTCCAGGAACTAGCCATATCCGCCACCCGCTTGCACTCCGAGATTCCGCCGACGCTCGTGCAGTCCGGCTGCAGGACATCAAAGGTCCGCTTGCGCAGAAGGTCGAGGTACTCGTAGCGGGTAAGCAGTGACTCGCCACCGGCGAGTTTGAGCGAAACGCGGTCAGAGAGCCACGAATGATCGTCGATGTACTGTGTGAGACTGCGGGAAAGAATGGGTTCTTCAAGCCACAACACGCCTAATTGCTCAAGTTCAGTGGCAAGGGCAAGCGCCTCCCGGCGGTCGAAGGCCATGTTCGCATCCACCATGATGTCGACGTCGGGACCGACGGCTTCACGGACCCGGGCGACCATGTCCACGCCCTTGCTGAGACTGGGACCGTTGCGCAGCTTCATGGCGCAGAAGCCCTGCTCCACGGCGGCTATAGACTCTTCAACTATTTCCTCGGTCGGCTTTAGGGACGGCGCGTAGTACGCTTTCACCTTCGACTTCGAGGCTCCAAGGAGACGGTAGACAGGCTGGTTGCTGGCCTTACCGAGAAGATCCCACAGGGCGATGTCGATGCCACTCAGCGCGTAGGTCTCGATCCCCCGGCGACCCCACATGTGTGTGGCGTTGAGCATGTCCTGCCAGATGGACGCAATATCCAGTGGGTCACGCCCGACGAGCATGGGACCCAGCTGGTGGTTGATGATGGGACCCACGGTGGGGAAGTATTCTGCTGAGAACCCGGCTTCACCGATCCCTTCGATACCTTCGTCGGTTTTTACCCGGACGATGATGCCGCCTTTAACGTTAACTTCCATCGCGCCCCAGCGAAGCGGCTCATCCAGTGGCACCCCGACGGGGAAGGCCTTTACCTCTGTTATTTTCATGCTCTTAGGTCCTTTCGCGGGTGTTGCGAATCTGCGGAAGGCGGCCCGGCACTTTGGGGAATACCAGGCCGCCGCCTTCCGTGCTTACGGTTAGTGATCGCGGGGGGCCGACTGGTTCAGGTGCGGGATCAGGTCGTACCAGTCATAGTCGCCGTCATAGAAGTACTCGGTGGTGTCGTAAGTACCGTCCATGGTGTCCTTGAGCGATTTCGGACGCAGGAAATCCAATGGTTTTCCACCCCATCTGATCCTTGTTACCGCCGTACACCGGGTCGCTGTAGAAGCCCTGGCGTGTGTGCAGGCACAGCGTGTCAAAGAACGGAAGGTTCTCATCGAACGATCCCTGAAGGAACGTCGTGACCGGTTCCTTTGTGCCAAGGGTGACCTTGATCGGCTTCGGGGCCCCTGAAAGTGCAATCAGCACCTGGTCCTGCTGCTCCTCGTCAAGGTCTACGAAGTTCTTTCCGTCCACGTTCCGGGCAATGGCGTCCAAAGCCTTGACGCCGTCACGGTAGAGCTCCTGCATCTTGAATTGCCGGCCGCGCCACGCGTCGGCGTGTTTGCCTGCGAGCTTCAGGAACCCCGAGCCGTCCGCTGCCGCGAAGATGTAGTCGATCCCCGACACGTACCGGTCGATGAAGACGACCACTCGGGCTTCCCTAGCCCCCGGGTCCTGGTCCGTGGGCATGATGCGTGCGGTTGCCGCCTCGACAGTGTTCCATTCGTGGTCGGTGAAGAAGTACCGCTCCGTGGAATCCGGGTCGACGGGTTCGCCGACAATTTCCCATTCTGATTTCAGCGTCATTTCAGCAAGTCCTTCCGTCAGGCCGGCTGGGCGAGCCGTTCGGCCCGACCCTTGGAGTAGGTAGTGGCGATATAGTCCGAGCAGCGCCACGCGTTAGCCATCATGGTCAGCGTGGGGTTGACACCGGTGGCAGTCGGGAAGCCGGAGCCGTCAACGACAAACAGGTTGTCGACGTCGTGGGACTGGCCCCATTCGTTGAGCACACTCTTGGCCGGGTCCACGCCCATGCGGGCCGTGCCGTGCTGGTGGCAGGTATTGCCGGTCATCTTGTCCAGGTAGACCGGGACCGTCTTGCGGGCACCGGCGGCTTCGAGGATTTCGGCGTTTTTGTCTACCTGCCATTTGCCCATGGCGATGTCGTTGGCGTGGGGCCGGTGGGTGATCCGGGCCACCGGAAGCCCCCAAGCGTCCTTGATCGTGGGGTCAAGGTCGACCCGGTTTGATTCCACGGGCATGTCATGAAGGATCAGGCCGATCTTCATGGCGTAGTTGAAATAGTTTCGGTCCGCGTCCTTGAGGGCGTCCCCCCAGGTGGGCCGGCCCGGGAAGACCCAATTGACTGGATGACAGGTCTGCGAGGCGGAAATGATGCACCCGCCAATGTGTCCGCGGTTTTCATCCGTTTCGTAAAATTCGAGGGATCCGCCGGAGATGTAGTTACCGGTGAAGCCGTTCAACGGCTCGTCGAGCTCGTTGTCGAACAGGCCAACGGCGAACAGGTATTCGTGGAACGTCGCGTTCTTGCCCACCAGCCCAGAACTGTTCCCCAGCCCGTCCGGGAACTGCGAAGAGCGGGAGAGCAACATTAGGCGCGCAGATTCGATGGCACCCAGGGCCAGGATGACGACCTTGGCGTCCTGTTCGACCTCGTTTCCGTCCGGGTCCACGTAGAGGACACCGGTGGCTTTGCCGTCTTTGCCGATTTTCACTTCGCGGACGAAGCTCTCCGCGCGGACCTCAAAATTTCCCGTGGCCAGCGCGTCCGGGATGAAGGTGGTCAGGACGTTGGACCGGGCGCCGGAGGGATCACCGTACTGGTTCCAGAAGCTGGTTTTGTTGAAGGGGTCACGTCCGTTGTGGTTGTTGGTGACCATCGCGTGTGGGATCGGAAATGCGTTGATACCCATCTTGTTGCAGGCGTCATAGAAGCGTTTTCCGTAGCGGGTGGGACGCAGGGGCGGGCTCGGGTACCCCTTGGAGCGGTAGGGCTCGTACTTATCGGCGCCGGCGATGCCCGAGACCCCGAAGGCCCATTCGACTTTCGTCAGGTAGGGTTCCAAGTGCTCGTACCGGAACGGCCAGTCAGCCAGGTTCATGCCGTCGACGTCGCCGTGGAGGGAGCGCAGCATGAAGTCCGATTCCCGCGGTCTGGGAACCCAGCCGGCCCAGTGGTTCGTTCCGCCGCCGACCATCTGGGGGGTCGGGGAGAACGAGAACGGCTGCGCCACTTCGTCCTCCGCATACCGGAGGGTTCGCGGGAACAGCGTCGGGTCAGGCCACATGTAGTTGCGGTTGACGAATTTCAACTCGTCGCCGGAGTAGTGTTCGTGGGCACGAAGCCAGGGCCCGCGGTCAAAACCGATCACCTTCAGCCCTGCCTCGCTCAAGACTTTCGCCGCTGTACCGCCGTTGGCACCCAGTCCGACGACGACGGCGTCAACGGGTTCAGGCTTCTTCGTTGTAGCCACTGAGATTCTCCTAAGTTCGATGACGGCACCACGTGCCGTTCATACCTTCTGTCTTTTCGGTTTTACGCTCCAGGAACCGGTGCTGTGCGGTTGGGCCGCCCACCTCGCGGAAACGCGGCCCGTCCGCACCGATCCGCGGGTCAACACGCACTGGTGCTTCTGCCCGCGGGGATGGCCGCATCCGCTAGGAGACGGACGCCCCGGTCTCGTACCGCGTGCCGGCCGGGTCACCGGTCAGGTCCGTGGCGCGGTTGTGTGTGGCGTGTTCGGTTTCGGTCGGGCGGCCTTCGAGGTAGGCGATGATCGCGCGGGTGAAATCGGGAAGATCGACCGGGGTCCTCGAGGTGATGACGTTCCCGTCCACGACAACCGCTTCATCGACCCAGGTGCCGCCCGCGTTTTCCACGTCGTCCTTGATCGGCAGGTAACCGGTGGCGTTCTTGCCCTTGAGCACACCGGCAGATACCAGGACCCATCCGCCATGGCAGATAGCGGTGACGAGCTTGCCTGCCTCATTCATGTCCCGGACGAGGCCGATCATTTCAGGGTGAAGGCGCATGTTGTCCGGCGCGAAGCCGCCCGGGACGACGACGGCGTCGAAGTCGGAGGCGCTGACGTCGGCCGCAGCCGCGTCGACCTCCATCGGGTAGTTCTCCTTGCTGTGGTAACTGTTCTTCGTGCCGCTGCCGATGACCCGCACATCCGCTCCGGCCTCCTGCAGGCGGAGCAGGGGGTACCAGCCCTCCAGGATCTGGTACTCATCTTCGATCAACAGGGCAATCTTGGATCCATGCAAACTCATGGGTGGCTCACTTTCTCATTGTGTGTATAGCTGACGGGGAATAACGCTGCGCTCAATGGTGGCATGTCTGACCCGACCAAGCGGCCTGGCCTCCGAACTGCAGGTTTGGTGAACGCTGTCGCCCACCATTCCAATCATCCGGTTATCAGGTGGTCTGAACTCTTCCGCATTTGCTCGTCGGTGTCAAGGGTCTAAGCGCCCTGATCCTGCCCGGGAAAAACGCTGCGGGCCAGTTATCCGAGGGTTCTGGCCGCCGAGCGGATCAGCATGGCAACGGACACTGCCCCGGGATCAATGAACCCTCTGGAGTTCTCCCGCGCGTAGCTGGATTTGCCCTTGCGGGCGACCATGTCGGAGGTCGCGTCGCGGCCGGCTTCAGCCGCCGTCGCTGCCGATTCCAGGGCCTCTGACAGCGATTTCTTCTCCGTCAACTTCGCCTTCAGCATTTGAACGGACAGCGCCAGGGCGTCAAACATGGTCTTGTCCCCTTGTTTTACGTTGCCTCTCTCAACGACGCCCTGCGCTGCCGCTTCGAAGGCGTCCGAGAGCCGTCCCGGGTTGATCGTCGGCGCGGCGCCCACCGCTCTTGCCATCCGAAGGAAGATCGTTCCGTAGAGCGCACCGCTGGACCCTCCGACCGAGGAAACGATGTGCAGGCCGACGTCCTTGAGGAACTCCCCTGGAGTCGCGGCCTTGTCCCAATCGGGCACGGACTTGAGCAGTGCAGACATTCCCCGCTCCATGTTCGAGCCGTGATCTGCGTCGCCGCTGGCGGCGTCCAGATCGCTGAGGACGAGGTGCTGTTCGATAATCTGGTCTGCAAAATCCAGGATCCACCGCTCCAGGTCGGTTCTTGTCAGGTTGGTGTCTGTTGTCATTTTCATCGTCCCCACCGCAGTGCGGCTGTTTGGACCGGAGCATCCCATAGGTTTGTCAGCTCCTGGTCGAGTTCAAGGAAGGTTACTGCGGCGCCCGCCTGATCGAGGGAAGTCACGAAATTTCCCACCAGCTGACGTGTGACGCGGGCGCTGCGGGCCTCTGCCGCCGCGACCAGTTCGCCGGCGAGAAGATAGAGCTCGTGATGCGGCGTGGCTCCCATCCCGGTGACCAGCATGAGAAGGTCACCGCCTTCCTCCGGTGCGAGGTCAGCTAAGACCTCGTCGACCATCAGACGGGCAATTTCCTTAGCGTTGGCCATCGGGACCCGTTCACGCCCGGGTTCACCGCTGATGCCGATACCAAGATCCATGTCGGTTTCGGCAAGTTCATACACCGGCTTTCCGCGTGCAGGAGGCGTGCACGAGGACAGTCCAACCGCGAACGTTCCCGAGCGGGAGACCACTTTCTGGGCAACGGCCAGCACCTCGGACAGATCCCGGCCCTCCTCAGCTGCAGCGCCTGCGATCTTTTCGACGAGGACCGTGGCACCGAGGCCCCGACGCCCGGCAGTTTCCCCGTCGTCGGGGATCGATACGTCATCGTTGACGACGACCTGGGCAACCTGGATGTCCTCGAAGTACAGAATCTCCTGAGCCATCCCGAAATTCATCACCTCGCCCGTAAAGTTCTTGATGATATGCAGAACCCCCTTTCCCGAATCGGCGCGGCGGGTAGCGGCCACGATCTGGTTCGGGACGGGGGATGTGAAGATCTGGCCCGGCGCGGCGGCGTCAAGCATCCCATAACCGACGAAACCGGTATGTGTTGGTTCGCAGCCTGATCCACCGCCCCCCACGAGCCCAACCTTGGGAAGAGGGGGAACTTCCCGGCGTTGAAGCACCCGATTCCCGCTGTCCCACTCCAGGATTTCCCGATGCGCGCCTACCAGCCCCGCCACATAGTCATCCACCGCAGCCGATGGTTCATTCACGAATTTTTTCATTGGCTTCCACTTACCTCCGGCTTTAGGGTCCGCGTAATTCCTCGGTCGCACCGATCAAAGGCCTCTGGTTCGATGATCAGGTGGTCTGACCGGAAGCATTCCCTAGAAAACTGTTTCCGTCAATCCCCGCCCTTTGATACGGAATGAGAATGCCCCCCCGATTTATCCCGTCGCCCGTCTGCAGCCGGCGGTCCGCTGTCAATGCAGTGGCAGAAATCACGGAAAAGTATTGACAGTGCTTTTTCCGTCTCGTAGTGTTCAGACCACCGGATCACCTGCCATCCAGCTCTCTCTACCGCAGGAAGAGGGGTCCGGTGAGGCTTGAAGACCGCGACCGCGCGGAAAACCGAGGGTGCAGGCAATGCTGCCGCCCCGTATCAAGGAGAACAAATGTCTTCACTGGACTACACCTACGAAAACATCGACAAGATTATCGACCGTTCGCACTACCTTGCTCCGACCATCGATCCCAAGAAGACGATGCTGCTCGTACTCGACATGCAGAAGGCATGTGCAGAGCCCGGCGGCGCCATGTACATTCCCAGCGTCGGGGGCGCCCCGGAGGGCAAGGACACCATCGAGCCGGTCAAGAACGTGCTTGAAGCCTGCCGCGCGAAGGGCATTCCTGTCGTGTGGTCGCTGTGGGGTCTCCGCGGGGACGGTAAGGACGCCGGCTTCGCCGACGTCAAATGGGGCCTGGAAGGCCAACTCGGTAGCTTCCCAGGCTTCCTGGGGCAACGGGGGTGACGAGCTTGTGGATGAGCTCAAACCGCTGGATGACGAGCCGGTGATCCGCAAGCACCGTTTCTCATCGTTTTACGGCACGCCGCTAACCGAGTACATGCGCCGCGCGGGTGCTGATACTCTCGTCATCGCCGGCCTCTCGACGGGCAACTGCCAGATGGCCACGGCCATCGACGGAGCCAACCAGGACTTCAAGATCATCACCCTCGCCGACACCTGCGCAGCCATCCCCTCGGGACAGGACGACCCGCTGGGCTATGGCCAGCACTGGGAGGCACTGAGGAATATCCAGGCCAACCACGGCGACGTTCGCACGAGCAAAGAATTTCTCGAACTCATCGACGCCGCTTAGGCGCTCTTTGATTCACCGGCTCGTCCCGCCGGGTCTCCGGCGGGACGAGGCCCTCGTCAACTGCTCCTAACTGCTTTCCGATTATTGACAGCCGACCTCCCCGGCCCGCTTCGCGGGCACGCAGGAGATCCGCGCCAAGTCATCAGACCACCGGGTTACCGGGGTACCCAATAGCCACAGGGAAACTATTTCGACGATGAGGTTGGAATGAACAACAACGAAAAGTCTCAAAGCGCCCCGGCTGGACCTGACGATCAGCCCATCGTGTCCGTACGGGGAGTCGGGAAGGTCTACCCGGGCGTCGTGGCCCTGGCCAACGTCGACATCGATCTGCGCCCCGGCGAGATCCATGGACTTCTCGGCGAGAACGGCGCGGGAAAGTCGACTCTAATTAACATCCTGTCCGGAACGGTGTCCCCTACGGCCGGAACAGTCCGGATTGCCGGCTCCGAGGTCACGATCGGGACCCCGCGGGACGCCCAAGATCTCGGCATTTCGACGGTCCACCAGGAACAGTCGCTTGCCCCGAATCTCACCGCCGTGGAGAACATCTTCCTCGGCCGCGAACTCATCAGCGGCAGGAACCGCGTGGCGGGTGTTCTGGACGAAAAGGAAATGCGCACCCGGGTCCATGAACTCGCGCATGAGTTCGGCCTCACCGACCACGACACTAGAGTCCCGGTCGAAGCCCTCGGAGCCCTTAAGCAGCACGTCGTGCAGATCATCAAAGCATTGGCCTTCCGGACACAGGTCCTGATCCTGGATGAACCAACATCCGGCTTGGCCGATCACGAACGTCTCACATTGTTCAGCTACATGCGCCAGCTACGCCAGAAGGGGATCTCCCTGCTCTGGGTCACACACCGTCTCGATGAGCTCTTCGGACTGGCCGACACCATCACAGTGCTCCGCGATGGCCAACTGGTCGCAACCGTAGACCCTGCCGGACAGACAGCCGAATCGCTCGTCCGACTCATGGTCGGGCGGTCCAACCTGGCAGCACGGGAAGAGATCGTCGAGGAAGGACGGGTGCACGGCTTCATCGGGGCACGGGACGAGGTCCTGCGGCTGGATTCAGTCACCCGCCACCCCCTACTTCATGACATCAGCCTCTCCGTCCGCCGGGGAGAGATCCTCGGACTGGCTGGAATCGCCGGTGCAGGACGGACGGAAACTGCAATGGTCGTCCTGGGCGCCGACCGCCCGGACTCAGGAAAAATCTTCCTGCATTCCCAGCCCGTGGTCATCCGCTCCCCCCGCGACGCCCGCAGAAGTGGCATCGCCTACGTGCCCGAAGAGCGCAAAACCCACGCTATTCTCGGAGACTTCTCGATCAAGCGGAACATCACAATCTCGGATCTGAAAAGGACGGCCGCCGCTGGCCTGTTCCTCCGCGGCCGCCAAGAGACGGCCACCGCGAAAAGGTACGTCAGTGACCTGGGCGTAAAGACAGGTTCCGTGCAGGAAAAAATCCGCAATCTCAGTGGCGGGAACCAGCAGAAGGTCGTCATCGCACGCTGCCTCTTCACCGAACCCGACCTGATTATTTTCGATGAGCCCACCCAGGGCATCGACGTCGGCGCCAAGGCCGACGTCTACCGGTTGATCTACGAATTCGTTGACCAGGGAGGTGCGGCAATCGTGATCAGCTCCGAACTGCCCGAACTGATCCGGGTATCCGACCGTATCGCCGTGATGCGCGAAGGAACCATCGTAGGCGAACTCGAGAGCACCGGCCGTGACGAAACAGCGTCCGAAACCAGTGAACTCGGCGAACGAATCATCTCTCTGGCAACCCGAGGAGCGGTAGCAGTATGAGCATCTTCCAGCGTTCTTCACGAGTACTGGCCATTGACGGCGTCGCCGTCTCGATCGTCTTCCTGATCATGTGCGTTTACTTTGCCGTCGCATCTCCGTATTTCCTTAGCCCCGACAATATTTACAACACCTTCGTCGAATCCGTTTCCGCAGTGCTGCTGGCGGCCGGCCTGACCTTCGTACTGATCAGCGGCGGAATCGACCTGTCCATAGGCTCTAACATCGGCCTGAGTGCAGCGGCAACCCTCTTCGCCATCATGAACGGAGCGCCCCCTTCCTTGCGGTACTTGCCGGTGTCGCCACCGGGCTGATCTTCGGGCTCGTGAACGGGGCATTCGTGGCGGGGTTGGGCGTCAGCGACTTTATCGTCACGCTGGCGACCCTGAGCATCGGGGCGGGGGTGCTACAGGTCTTCACAGCCCGCACGCAGCTCACCGGAACAGCGGACAGCTCCTTCCTCGCTCTCGCAGGAGGAAAAATCGCCGGGATCCCGACAGGGGTGCTCATCACAGCAGTCATCCTGCTCATTCTGGAGGTCGCGCTCATCAAAACACCTTTCGGACGCACGATCTACGCCGTGGGCATCAACCCAAACGCGGCGTACTTGGCCGCGGTCAGCGTGCGCCGGACCAAGTTCTCGGTTTTCATCATCTCCGGAATTATCGCCGGCATCGGCGGAGTGCTCCTGGCATCGCACCTCAACTCCGTCCAGCCAGGACTCGGGGGCGGCTATGAGCTGACAGCGATCGCCGGGTGCGTAGTGGGCGGAGTCGCCCTCGCCGGTGGCCGAGGAAGCATCTGGCGCGCTGCCCTCGGAGCCTTCTTCTTATCCGTCCTCAGCCGCGGTCTGCAACTGATCGGAGTCGACCCGCTCTGGTTCTCGATCGTGACCGGCGCGGCCATCGTTGCTGCGGTGGCCTTCGACCGCGGCGCCCAAAAATGGCTGCAGTCCGCACTTCGCCCGGTGTCCCCGGTACCGGCCGCAACCCAGAATGCTTAGTGAGGCCCGAAATGTCTTCTTCCTTGAACGCAGCTGCCCTCAGCAACCGGATCGAAACGCTCCTCGCCAAGCCTGGATCCGGCCTGGTGGCCCTGCTCATCCTGTTCATCCTTACGATGACCTTCGTGGCACCGTCTTTTCTCAGTTTCGGAAACTGGGAAAACATAGCAAACCAGGCGGTCTTCGTGCTGATTCTCGCCCTCGGCATGACGATCGTGCTCATCGCGCGTGGAATCGACCTCTCCGTTGGGTCGGTCATGGGCCTCTCGGCCGGCGTAGCAGCCTTCCTGATCAACCAGGGGCTCATCTTTCCATTCGCGTTGTTAGCAGGCATTGGCTGCGGGCTCCTCTGCGGCCTGCTGAATTCACTGATGATCACAAAGCTGGGGCTGCCCGATTTTGTTGCCACCCTCGCCATGCTCGGTGTTGCCCGGGGGGTGCTGTTCCTCTGGACCAAGGGAACGCCCTTCACCCGATACATGACCCCCGAATACAGGATCGTTGGAGGCCAGGTCAAGCTCGGCGGCGTCATTAGTGTCCCGATCATCGTTGCCATTGTCTTGTGCATCCTCGTCTCCCTTATGCTGCGAAAATCCGTCATCGGACGCTACCTGTACGCCATAGGGGGCAGCCCAGACGCGGCCAGGCTCTCGGGTATTTCAGTCTCGAAGGTGAAGACATTCGCCTATGTCGTGAGCGGTGGGTGTGCCGGACTCGCCGGAGTAATCCTTGCCGGGCGTGCCACCAATGTGGCCCCGACTCTGGGAACGGGCTATGAAATCCTGGCCATTACCGCCGCCATCATCGGCGGTGCAGCCCTGACCGGAGGCCACGGCCGGATGGTAGGCGCCGTTCTCGGCGCCCTGACTATCACCCTGATCGCAAACGCAATGAACATTGCCGGTGTCACGTCCGAATGGCAGCAGGTCGTCACCGGAATCATCCTGTTGCTTGCCGTACTTCTTGATCGCATTACCGCCTACTTCAAGCAGCGTCAGAACAGCGCGGAAATCGAACTGTCCCCGCAGCAAGCGCAAGAATCGGCCCCCTCGGCGATGCCCAAACAGGCCTTGAACTGATCCACTTGCCCGAAGCCTGGGCCCGGCTACCCGCTGATAGTGACCCGCTCCCCTGCCATACAACAGCACCGCACCCCTGCCTGAATTTCAAAGGAGAAATACAATGGATACAACCTCGACACGAAACGAGAACGCGACGACAGGATCCACCCGCCGCAACATTCTCGGGGCAGGTGCCCTGATGGGGACACTCGGCCTTCTCACTGCCTGCACCACTCCTCCCGGCGGGTCCGCCACAGGAGGCGGCGGCGCCGGAGGCAGCGGCGCCGAAGGCAGCGCCGCATTCACCGACGCCCTCAAAAAACTCGTCAACGGGCGCACGGTCCAAGTCGGCTTCACTCCTCCGGTCCTGTCCGAGTACTACACGCAGATGGAAAACGCCGCCTTCACGCGGATGGCGCAATTGGAAGACCTCTATGGGGTCAAATGGAAGTGGGAAAAGTCCTCCCCCACCGGCAACTTCAACGCCGTTGAACAACAGATCAGCACGGTCCAGACCTGGACAAGCCGCAAGTTCGACGTTGTCTTCATCTGCACGGGCGCCAACTTCGCCACCATGCAGGGCGTCTACAAGAACGCCATGAACGCCGGTACCAAGATCTTCCAATTCAACCAGCCCGTCGAGCTCTATCCCGTTGATCAGATCAACACCGTCTCCAATATTGGCTACGACAACCGCACACAGTCCGGCTACGTGGCCGGAAAATATATCGCGGATACCCTTAAAGGCAAGGGCAAAATCGTTCAGATCATGGGCCCCTCCGGCTCTGACTGGACCAAGGCACGGCTGATCGGCTTCAATCAGGCCCTGGCCGAAAACCCGGGCATCGAGGTCGTGGGAACGGCCGACGGCGGCTATTTGCGCGACAAGGGACTCACCGCAGCCCAAGACCTCCTCACCCGGCACCCTGACATCAATGCCATCTACGGAGAAAACGAAGACATGGCTCTCGGCGCCTCACAGGCCGTCGATGCTGCTGGACTGAAACAGTGGGACGGGTCCCAGGGAATCGTGATCGTGGGTGCCGACGGCCTGCTCTCGGGCATGGACGCTATCCGGAACGGCAAACTGACCGCCTCAGTGGACGTGAATTCCGTCGATAACGCAACCAGGATGATCGACACAGCCTTCCAGTCCGTGGTCCTGAAAAACTATGTCCCCAAGATCTCCAACATCACGACGCATCTGGTGACCAAGGACAACGTCGAAGCCTACGCCTCGTACATCAACGGCATCATGGCCCCGAAGAAAACATACTGAGCCGACGCTCCACCCGCATAGGAATTCAAAGGGCGTGAAGCACCTCCCATGTGTGGCCAAGCGGCGGGAAAGGATTACTTTCACCGCCGCGCCCGGTCCTTAGCGCTGAATGGGCCGGTGTTCAGGCCACCGGACCAGTACCATTGGATGTACCGAGCATTTTCGGTTGGCGAAAGAGGGATCATGACCGAATCTACAAGCAGGATCGAGCGTGTGGCGCGGCTGAGAGTATCCGACTCCGTGGCTGCCCAGCTCACGCAACTGATCACCAACGGCGCCTACGCTGTGGGTGAGAAGCTTCCTGCCGAGCGCGTCCTCGCGGACGAATTCGGAGTAAGCCGCAGTTCGATGCGCGAAGCAATCCGGGGCATCGAGGCAAGCGGCCTGGTGAGTAGCAGTCATGGCGTCGGAGTCTTCGTGGTCAGCAATACCGTCGCTTCCCACGGCCTGGCAGACATGCTCGTGTTCGAAGATTTCACTGTTCCCGAACTGTTTGAGGTGCGGCGCATGATCGAACGCGATGCGGCCGGATGGGCAGCGCAAAGAATCACACCCGCCACTACCGATGCGCTGCAGAGCATCATGGAAACATGCTCGGATCCGGATCTTTCCGACGAGGAATTCGTGCAGCTGGATATAAAGCTCCACCAAACAATCGCGAAGGCTTCGAAGAACGAGCTGCTGGCAACCATCTACGGCAGCCTGGAGCCGATGCTGATCAAATATTCGCTACGGGTGATTTCCCTGCCAGGGCGTCGGGAAGACTCCCACGCAGGGCACGGGCGAATTGTTGACGCCATTGTCGCCGGGCGTGTGCGCGAGGCGCGAGATGCCGCCGTGGCCCACATTCGCGACGTCGAAAGGGACATCGCGAAAAACCTGGCACAACCGGTAGCCAGTCAAACCTAACTCGGGCTCTACCCCCGCTCCCCGGTTGGTCGCGGCAGGATAAACACCCCAATCCTCCGGGATTTTTTCGCGGAGCCCGACTCATCATGGACGAACGGATAACGCAATATGGTCGCATCTTCTTCCCGACAGTCGGCGCTTCCGCTCACCGGTCAGGTGATAGCGGTGCTGCGCACTTCGCACGCGAGCGAATATCTGCCCGTGATCGAGAGTCTGGTCGCCGGTGGCGTCCGGTTCATCGAGCTCACGCTCACAACCGCGGGCGTGTTCGATCATCTGGCGGAGATTAAGGCAGCACTCGGAGACACTGCGGAAATAGGCATCGGCACCGTCACCACCACAGGACAGGCCGAACGCGCCCTCGACGTCGGAGCCCAGTTCCTGGTGACGCCGTCAACGAACCTTGACATCGTCCATACCGCTGTGGCGCGTGGAATTCCCATTGTCCCCGGCGGGCTGACCCCGACCGAACTGTACGCGGGATGGAGCGCGGGCGCGGCAGCCGTCAAAGTCTTCCCCGCTTCCACCGTGGGGCCGGACTACATCGGTCAACTCCACGGCCCGTTCCCCGAAATGCAGCTCATACCCAGCGGCGGAGTCACTGTCGAGGACGCACCTCGGTGGATTTCCGCCGGCGCCCTCGCCGTCAGCCTTGGCGGCCCGCTGGTGGGTGACGCCTTCGACGGCGGCAACCTTGTCCGGCTCACAGAAAGGGCCCGACGCGTGACCGAATTGGTGGCTGCGGCGACCCAGGACCGTAAAGGCATAAACCTGTGATCACCGTCGATTCCGAGGCTGATAGCCCTGCTGTCACCCCTGACAACGTCACCGACGTCGTGACCATGGGCGAAACCATGGCGCTAATGAAGGCCGAGTCCCCCGGGCCCCTTGCCCACGTCGCTTCACTAAGCCTGGGTATGGGGGGCGCAGAGAGCAACTTTGCGATAGCACTGCGCAGGCTCGGCACTTCCGTGACATGGGCAGGCAGGGTCGGAGCCGACAGCTTAGGAGAAATGGTGCTGCGTGAACTCGCAGCGGAAGCAATCACCACATTCGCCTCCCGTGACCATACAGCTCCCACCGGGCTCATGATTAAGGAACGTAGAACAGCTGAGGCTGTAAAGGTTTGGTACTACCGCAGAGGCAGCGCCGGATCCCGGCTATGCCGCGAGGACGTCCCAGCTGAGCAGATCGCCCAAGCCAAACTTCTGCACATAACAGGCATTACCCCGGCGCTGTCCGCAAGCGCAGCCGACGCGGTCAGCTACGCCCTCGACTGTGCCCAGGCGGCCGGCACTCTGGTCTCCTTTGATTTGAACTACAGGGCGGCACTCTGGTCCCCGGAAGAAGCAGGCGAACAATACCGCCGAATAATACCCAGGGCGGACGTTGTGTTTGCTGGGGACGCGGAAGCGGCCATGGCAGTAGGCGATGCACAAGACCCATGGGAACTCGCTCGGCGAATAAACGAAATGGGAGCATCACAAGCGGTCATAAAACTTGGCGCCGACGGTTGCGTCGCAGTCGTGGACGGCGAACCGCACGCTCAGCGTGCAGTTCCGATCCGGGCCGTGGACACAGTAGGGGCGGGAGACGCTTTTGTCGCCGGATATATCGCCGAGCTACTCAATGACCGGGACGTTTCCCAACGCCTCCTGACCGCGGTCCGGACTGGGGCCTTCGCTTGTCTGGTGCCCGGAGACTGGGAAGGCATGCCCCGACGTACTGAGCTGGGCCTTCTGGACTCCACAGAACCTGTCTCCCGATAAACACAGGCCTTGCAGATGCGGGTCCTTCATCATGCAATCCTGCGGCGGACGCGCCCGCGCTTCCTGAGGTCCTTCTCCTCGACCAGCCGCGGGGCGACCATGTCCAGGGCCCTCAGCGGAGTCATCTTTGGCCCGTCAGCCGGGGCGAATGCTGCGATCCCCGTCCAGTGCATTGAAGCCCTCTTGACGTCCTTCTTGATGTGGGGCAGCCAGGCGATCCCGGTTAAGAACTGGGGGCGGCCGTCCGGGAGCTGGCCTTCGTGGAAAGTGGCGTGGAAGATCTTTGCTCGAATGGACAACCGACGGTGGCATTCCCACAGTTCGTAAGCATGCTTACTATACTGAGTGGACAACTTCGTACAGAAACGAGAATCGCATGACTTCGGCTGCTGCCACGCGTTCCCTTCCATATCCTCTGGGCGTCACACTGAGAGACGGCGGCGCGAATGTCGCCATCTACTCCCAGACAGCCGACGCGGTGGAAATCTGCACTTTCGACGGCGATGGAGTCGAGACCCGTACCGCTTTGCCGGAACGGACCGGACATGTATTCCACGGCGTGGTCCCCGGAATCGAGGTCGGTACCCGCTACGGCATCCGTGTCGACGAGGCCTGGAACCCCGACGCCGGGCTGCGGCACAACCCCAACAAGTTGCTGTTGGATCCGCACGCGACCGCGATCGAGGGCGGTTACGACTGGGGCCAGGCTGTCTTCTCCCACGATCTGAACAACCCGACCGAATTCGACGACACGGACTCAGCCGCATCAACCCCCCGCTGCGTGGTCGCGGACCCGTCCTTCGACTGGGACGCCGGCTCCGCCGACGTTGCGCCGCGGATCCCCCTGGCCGAGACAGTGATCTACGAGGTCCACGTCAAGGGGTTCACCGCGCAACACCCGGACATTCCCAAGGACATCCGCGGCACCTATGCCGGGTTGGCGCACCCGGCAGCGATCAAACACCTCACGGACCTGGGCGTGACCGCCGTCGAACTCCTTCCGGTGCACCAGTTCGTTCAGGATAGCCACCTTGAGGAAAAGCGCCTTCGTAACTATTGGGGTTACAACAGCATCGGCTTTTTCGCCCCGCACGGCGAGTACAGCTCGGCCGGCGACGGCGGCGGTCAGGTCGCGGAGTTCAAAGCCATGGTGAAGGCCCTCCACGCCGCCGGGCTCGAAGTCATCCTCGATGTTGTTTACAACCACACCGCCGAGGGCAACCACTTGGGCCCCACTTTGTCTTTCAAGGGCATCGACAACGCCGCCTACTACCGCCTGGTCGAGGGCGAGGAGTCCGCCTACTTCGACACGACCGGAACGGGCAACAGCCTCAACGTGGGCCATCCGGCGGCGCTGGGTCTGATCATGGACTCGCTGCGGTACTGGGTCACGGAAATGCACGTGGATGGCTTCCGCTTCGATCTGGCCACCACCCTGACCAGGCAGGACGGCAGCGCCGAGCTGCACAGCGCCTTCCTCACCCTGATCCAGCAGGACCCGGTCCTGGCACCGGTCAAGATGATCGCAGAGCCCTGGGACACCGCCGGTTACCAGGTGGGCGGATTCCCGGCTGACTGGTCCGAGTGGAACGGCAAGTTCCGCGATGACGCACGCGATTTCTGGCATGGCGGCGAGAACGTGCTCGGCGACTTCGCCCAGCGCTTCCTAGGCAGCCCAGACGTGTACGAGGGCAGCCGCCGCGCTCCGGTATCAAGCGTCAACTTCATCACCGCGCACGACGGTTTCACACTGGCTGACCTCACCGCCTACGCCGAAAAGCACAACGAAGCGAACGGTGAAGACAATAACGACGGCGAGAGCGACAACCGCTCGGCCAACCACGGCATTGAAGGCCCCACCGATGATCCCGCCGTCACCGAGCTCCGCGACCGCCAACGCCGCAACTTCCTGGCGACCCTGCTCCTGTCCACCGGCGTGCCAATGATTCTAGGCGGCGACGAAATGGGCCGAAGCCAGGGCGGAAACAACAACGCCTACTGCCAGGACGATGAAATCTCCTGGTTTGACTGGAACAAGGTCGACACCGGACTCCTGGAGTTCACCACGGAGCTGATCGCGCTCCGGCGGGATAGCCCGTCACTGCGCCCGAGCTGGTTCCGCCACGCACCGGAAGCCGGCAGTGCCGACTCCGTCCGGGTGCTCCGGGCCGACGCCGCGAGCTTCAGCGAAGAGGATTGGACCGCGGACCACCGCGCCATCACGTTCGTACTGGAGCACGACGGCGCCGACGCATTCGCCATATTGCTCAATGCCGCGGAAAACGGCGTCGAATTCAACATTCCGGCAGCGCCGCTGCAGGAGTGGGAGCTGGCAGTCTCAACCGACCAGGATCAGCAGGTGGAACAGCCGTTGAGCACACTGATCGTGCGCGACCGTTCCGTTACTGTCCTGCGGTCCCGCGCATAGAGCAATGAGGGCCCCGGCTGATCTCCGCGACTCAGCCTTCGCTTATCCCAGGGTTGGGAGGGCGGCCGGGGCGCACTCAATCCTGACCGGAACCTCCGCGTCCACGAATTTCACTTCACCATCAAGCTGATAAGGCAGGGGCTCGAGTGTAGTGAAGGAATAGCTTTTCACGCTGGGCTGTTCCCCCAAGCCTCGAGTTGCGGCCCGGATGGCCAGCAAAAGCACCCGCCACTTTGCCATATGGGGAAAGCTGATCACTTCAAATCTTCCATCGGCGAGATTGTCGTCGGCCTCGCTGAGTGTGGCGTACTTCGCCATCTCGGTGATGTTCGCGAGTACGAGGCTGTCGAATTTTCGATGCTTGCCGTCCGCATTGCGTATTTCGAAGGGCTGGTGTCTTGAGAACGTCCGCATCACGGAGGCTATTTCCTTCAGGGCACCTTTGCTGCCCTTTTCCAGGTCCATAGCCATAACCGGTGTCAGCCCGAATCCGACGTAGGAATGTGCGTATTCTGCGGTCGAGTCCCGTCCCCGGCCCGTATGGACGCGCAACAAGTCGATGCTTCGCACCCTGCCCTCCGCGATCGCTTCGTCCAGCGGCCTGGTGCGGGTTGTCCGCCGGTGATCGTTGGCGTTCCCGGCCCCGAGCACTGCGCATACGGCTCTGGGGTTGCCGGCCTGCATCACGCCGTTCACCACCTCGTTGTACCCGCCGTCACCGCTGACAGACACCACCAATACGTGCCCGGCGCCGCGGGCAGCATCGCGTGCCAGCTCCACCGCATGGCCAGCATGGCTAGTCGGCTGGAGCGTGATGTCGACGTCGTAGGTGAGGCTATCTTCCAACTGGCGGCAGAGCCGCTCCGCCAACCTTGGGGCATCCCCGGTGCTGTTGGGATTGAAAATGATAACGATCGATTCGAAGGTTCTTGCAGAAGTCATTGCGTCTCCAGATATTCGTTCGTAATGCCCGGTCAGGCCGGTTCCGCGGTCAGCCAGCCTAGCCGGGCGTTCAATTGCTACGCGCGCCGGCCGACGGCGGGAATCCCGCATCGCATTATGGGGTGGGGCTGGGGGCGGGCGTCGGTGGTTGTGTAACAAGTGGCGCGGTCTGTACTGGTGCAGGGCTGCAGGCGATACCGGGGTTGGGGCTGGCCCGGGTGCCGAGGGGGTTGCCGCTGGGCCGGCCGGGGCAAGCTGGCCCGGAGTCGAACTTGGCACTGGGCCCGGCGTTGCACCGGCGGGAATCGTGGGGGCTGACGAGGGCATGCCGGTGGGCGACTGCGTGGCGGGAGTGGCTGTTCCGTGAGTTGCGGAGGGATCTTCCTGAATGATCTTTTGGATCCGGTTCTTATAATCGGACAAACGTGCCTGAAGATCCGAAAGGGGTACATCACGGATGTTGGCGCTGAACTGCCGGATTTCGTCCCACACCTTCGCCAGTTGGTCCATTCCTGCGGGGCTCAAGGGCCCGTCGAGGGTCAGGACAAGCTGGCTGGCCAGAGCATAGCTCAGGCACTGAACACAGTTGTAATTTGCGGCTGCCGACAAGTTCTGAGGGACGATGACATTGGTTTGCCCTGCGATCAGCACTACCTGGAACGCGACGGCGACCGCCCCGCAGTCCTTGCAACTCGCGAAAGCGTAGGCCTCATTCGTGTTGAGTGCCGAACCGTCTTCCACCCAAACGAGGGCGAATGCGACGTCGTAAACCACCGACCCGTCGCGGGTATTCACGGCAGGGCCTGGTTCCGCCGTCGCCTGGGGGAAGCGGCTTGTCGAATGGGAAAACCCAAGACGGTGCCGGCGCCGGTCCGGCTCCCTGTTGCACTTTCGGAACCAGCACCATGGCAAGCTGCGGGTGGTCCGCCGTCGGCCGCGAGCTACCGGAAGGCCAGATCGCGGCCAATTCTCCTTGTCCGCCCTGTACCAAGCCGCCCGGCTTCGCCGCCACCGAGGACAAGGCATCAATGACGGTGCCGTGCTCGTATGGTTGGATCGGCCGGTAAGTACGGCCGCTCGGCCACCAAGCCGCCACCAGCAACGCCGCGATCAAAACCCCGGCGATCACTGCGGCACCGCGCCGCCCAGGCCGGTTCCGGGTCTTGCGCCACAGCGCCATGGCGCCCTGCCGCAGCATACGGAACAAGATGAAGAAGATACCAAGAATGGGCAGCGCAACAGCCAGGATCATGAGCACTTGCGCTGCGACGGATGCCAAGTCCCCGCGGTTCCAGCTGTCCACGAGTGCTATCTGTCTGCGGCTGATGCTCGCCCATGCAGTGGCCAGGACCCGCGGAAGTGTGAGCACCATCATCACGAGGCTGGAAAGCAGCATGGGAACTACGATGAGGACCCAAAGGCTGACCACAGCACGGGCCCACGGCTTGAGGATCTTCGACTCGGGGCGCCCCCAGCGCCAAGGCAGCAGGCCCAAGAGCGTTGGCCGGATCCGTTGAAAAAGATCCGGAACCCCCGTGACATCGGCCAGCACGTGGTAGCCATCGAACCGGACGATGGGCAGCAACTGACGGACCATCTGCAGAATCTGGGTCAAGAGCACCAAGAGAAGCGCGTCATACGCTGTAGCCCACCAGATACCCATGATGAGCACGGTAACTATCGCATTGAAATACAGGCCACCGAGATCAGTACGGACCCGTCCGGCACGCCCGAGCCGGTAGGAGTCTGTCACGTCCGTGTAAAAAGCCGGCCAGAACAGGTATAGACCGGCACCCATCACACCGGGAGCGGCTCCCCCGTAACGGGCAGCGGCGGCGTGGCCGAATTCGTGGAATCCCGCAGACAAGATTGTTACCGCAACCACGAGCAGAAGCAGAACAGGATTCTCGAAAGCGTCGTACGCAGCGGAGGCAAGGCCTTTGTCCACCAGCACCCACCAGCACACGAAAAAGAAGGCGGCCAAGACTGGCACCACCACCACAGGGTGGAATAGAGGAGCAAATGGCGCTGTCAGGCGCCTGGTGGTGTTTGGGTTCGTGATGGAAAAGCGGAAACGCAGGCTCAGCAAAGGGTTTGAGCGCTTGACCTCCGGTTGTGATCCATCCGCCAACTCCAGCAACCCCAGAGGCCGAAGCTGGGAATCGATCAGACTAGCGATGTTACCGACGCTGACTTTTCGACCGAACCCGTCGCTTACTCCTTGGGCAATCTCTTCCAAACTCTTGCGGCCGTCAACCGCGGACAAGACAAGATAAAGCAGCCGGGTCAGCTGCAGCGTCTGACCATCCGCACGGCGGACAAGGGCAGGCGGCTCGCGGTAGCCGGAACCCTGCATCTCCCCGATCAGGTCTACGCCTTGCGCCCGTGCCGGGGGAATCTGATCCGTTGGCTGCCCCGGTGGCGCCGCCAAACTGCCTTGGTTCGCCGGCCCGCCGGGAGACACCGTCATCGTCGCTTAGTGCTGCAGGTCGGAGTGCTGGTTCGACGTAGCGGTCGCCGCACCCGTGACATGCTGGTTGATGACCGCGTCCTGCTGTGCGGCAGCAACCGCGTTGCTGTCAATTGATCCAATGTTGGCCGCCACACCGGCATCGATCGGGGCGGCGACGTTCGCGTTCGCCGCAACAGCACCGTTGATCGGGGCGTCAATGCCGGCATTCGCATCCAGCTTCACGTCCACGTTCAGTAGGTTCCCGTTCACAGCGGCCGGACTTGCCACCGCCTGAGGGGCCGGAGCGGCTTGCGGAGTGCTGGCCGGCGCCGCCGCATGGCCGATGGTGCTGTCCTGGGTGGAATTCGCTGTCGCGTCAGCATTGATCCCCTGATCGATCAGGGCGCTCTGATGGGCCACACCGGCGGCAGTCGAGCCGAACGACAGAACATTCGCAGACGCCGACGCGTCAATCGGCGCCGCAACGTTGGCATTGGCAGCAACGCCCAAGTCGATCGGGGCCGCGGCCTGAATGCCCAGATTCAAGTCCGCATTAAGGTCAAGGATGGAAGCCACCTCCTTGTCCGGCAGAGCCGTAATTGCCTCCGCAGCGAGCTCATCCGCGGACAGGCCAAGTTCCTGCTCTTCGTTCATGACAACTCCGTTTCCGGCGCAAGAAACCTTCCAAGCGCGCTTTCGAGTACTAAACAAGCAGCCCGAGCTGCATCAGCAACCCGGCTACATCGGGCAGTCAATGGAACGACCGTGCGGCGGGAACGCCCCACCCCAAGGGTCACCCCGCACAAATACTAAGGGTACTGTCGAATTTTTGCCACCAGACCTGCCGAGGCTTTCGACTCCCCGGGCCCAAGAGCCACCGACCTATCGCGTGGGCATGCCAAAAGAACTAAGCTTGCTTATCATTGGCGGTTTCGATCACCGGAGTCGTCGGAATTAAGAGGTGGATCACGAGTTTGAAACAGGAATCGGCACTGACCCAGGGCCCGCTCCAGGCGAATACGACGTCGCGGGGCGGCTTCCGGCCCCGTAGACCCGGGCGTCGGGCGGCACATGCCGGGAACGAAAAGTCTTCAGCGACGGAGTCCGGGACCGAGCCCGAGGAACTGTTGGTCCGGGGTCTCCATTACACGAAGCAGATCCGGCAGGCCGAGGCGCTCAGAGCGCGGGGTGAATTCCGCGCGGCCTTGGACCTGGCATTGGAGTGTGTTGCGGCCGCCGAATCAGATCTCGAGGCCCGGCGAATGGGCGCTACCGCGGCGAATGAGGGGGCACTGGGACCTCCCCAACCCTCGGTCACGTGGCTCGCTTGCCAACTATGCCGGGAGCTAGGGGAATACCGGCTGGAGGCAACCCTGATCGAAGGATGGCTGGCACACATGCACGCCGGTCCGGGACAGGATTGTGACGGGGCCGGCGAGCAGATGAAGTGGAGGCTCGCCACAGCGAGGGAGTTCCTTCGAACGGGGCCGGGACCGGCCTGGCGACCGGGCGAACAGCAAATCCCGGTCCTGTAGCTGGGTCGATCATCCAGTGACGGGCACCCCGGAAGCGGCCGGGCGCCATCCGGACCGTTTCTTGGGAGGCGCACGGCAGCCTCATCATGCTAAGTTTGCTTAGTATTGTTCGGCCGCCGGAATTCCGGCGGAAGCCTATCGAGGAGGACACCATGGGTTTGGGCGACAAGATCAAGAACACGGGCGAGAAACTGACCGGTAAAGCCAAAGAGGGCGCCGGGGAAGCAACGGACGACGACGGCCTGAAGGCCGAGGGCAAGGCCGACCAGGGCAAGGCTGACCTCAAGCAGGCCGGGGAACACGTCAAGGACGCGTTCAAATAAACACCCGCATTATCTGCTGACGGAGGAGGGGCGCACAACGGTGTGCCCCTCCTCCGTCCCCATACCCTGCGTGATCCCCGGGCTACTCAGGTAACCGATACAGCCAGTTACTTCCCGACGGCCGCTCCCCGAGAGCGGGACCGCCGTCGGAACGGGATTGCCGGCAAGGTCCGGCCCCGGACTCCGCCTCCCAGGTCCGGGAAAGTAAGGGTATTAATGAACATCCAAGCCGACCGCGGCAACACAGTTCCTTTCCTTGCCGGCAGATACCAGGTGCACGAGCGCATCGGCTCCGGGGCAATGGCGACCGTATACCGGGCAACAGATCGGCTCCTCAGCCGGGATGTAGCTGTCAAAATCCTCACGCGGCCAGCCCATCGCGGGGGCACGGCCGGCGAGAATGACGATGAAGTGAAAATCCTTGCCCGCATGCAGCATCACGGACTGGTCACCCTGCTCGATGCCGGGGTGGACCGCAACGAGCCCGGTGAGCCCCGGGTCTACCTGGTGATGGAGCTGATTGAGGGACCGGACCTGAAACAGCACCTGGCCCGGGGACCCCTTGGCCCGCGCCACACAGCACAGATTGGGCATGACCTCGCCGACGCTCTGGCCTACATCCACCGCAATGGCGTGATCCACCGGGACGTCAAACCAAGCAACATCATGATCTTTGACTACCATCAGGACGCCACGAGGATGCGCGCGAAACTGACCGATTTCGGCATCGCGCTCATCGCGGAAGCCCCGGAAGATGTCGACGGCGGCCTGCTGGGGACAGCGGCCTATCTCAGTCCGGAACAGGCCCGCGCCGAACCCGTCACTCCGGCCAGCGACGTCTACTCTCTTGGCTTGGTGCTCCTGGAGAGTCTCACCGGAAAAGTAGCCTTCCCCGGGGATCCGCTGCAAAGCGCCGTTGCCAGGCTGATTCCAGGACCCTATCATCCCTGCGGAAATAGATCAGGAATGGAAGACCCTTCTGGCCGCCATGACCGCAGCGGACCCGCAGAACCGGCCGACCGCACGGGAAGTGTCGCTGGCGCTGTACGACCAGGCCACAGCAGGGCGGGGCAGACACAAAGTGGACCCCTCCATCATTCCCGGCGATGAACCAGCACGCATGGCCGCCGTTCATGAGTACCAAGTTCTGGACACCCCTCCTGATGGCACCTACGACAAAATCACTGCCTTGGCAGCCAGACTCTTCAATGTCCCCGTAGCAATCGTGAGTATCGTCGACCACGACCGGATCTGGTTCAAGTCCCACCACGGGACCACCGTCGAGCAGATCGACCGGGACCCGGGTCTGTGCGCCTCAGCCATCCTCCACGGCGATGTCTGGGTCGTAGAGAACGCGTCCGCTGACCCCCGGACACTCTCCAATCCCCTCGTCGCCGGGGATTTTGGTCTCAAATTTTATGCAGGGGCCCCGCTCAGGACCCGCCAAGGCCACAACCTCGGAACCCTGTGCATACTCGACGTCGCCCCGCGGACCATGTCCCCGGCTGACACGACCACCCTCCAGGACTTAGCGGGACTGGTCATGAACGACCTGGAACTCCGCCTCGAAAACCGGAAAACGGCACAAACCGTTCCGGCCCCTTGATCCCGGGATCCGCTCCTGGCCACGAATCCGGCCCGGCGGGCATCAAAAATTTCAAAAACCCCCTTGCTTCACTTTCACACCCAGTGCTATAAAAAATCTATACCAGCCACAACAGATAAGTGGGCTGGACCGAACCGAAAAATGATCTGCAAGGAGGAGACCATGCTGATGCGCACCGACCCGTTCCGCGAGCTCGACAGGCTCGCCCAACAGGTTCTCGGCACCACTGCCCGGCCGGCGGCCATGCCCATGGACGCCTGGCAGGAAGGGGAAGAATTCGTCGTCGCGTTCGACCTGCCCGGAGTCGCCGTCGAATCGGTGGACATCGACATCGAACGCAACGTCCTGACCGTGAAGGCCGAACGCAAAGACCCGGCGGGGGAAAATACTGAGCTGATCGCCGCCGAACGGCCCCGCGGCGTTTTCAGCCGCCAGATCATCCTCGGCGATGCCTTGGATACCGACGCGGTCAAGGCCAGCTACGACGCCGGAGTGCTGACACTGCGGATACCGGTGGCCGAAAAGGCCAAGCCGCGCCGGATCGAGATCGCATCGGAGAAGAACCAGCGCCAGGCAATCAACGCCTGATGCCCAGCGCCAGGGTCCGCAAGACCGGGAGCATTGGACCGGCCGCCGGAAGAGTAAAAGGGCGATGCACAGAGTAGCCACGCCACCGCGCCAGTTGCGCACCGAAGAAAGCGGCCCCCGACGATGCCTCCCGCAGCGATGGTCCCCGGCCCAAACGGGCCGGGGACCATCCCAACATCTTTGGCGCCCCTGCCCTGCCGTGCTGCCGGGCACGGACAGGACAAAAACAGCGGAAGCCCGCACCATGACAGAACACAGCCCGGACCCTTACGAGATTCTCCATTTGGATCCCGCAGCGACGGCCGGTGACCTAGCACGCGCCTACCGAGCGCTGATGCGCACCCACCACCCCGACGCCACCCCGCCCGAAGCCACGCCCGCAGAACGGCAGTCCAGGGCACAGGAACTGCCCGACATCATGGACGCCTACGCGCTCCTGCGCGACCCCGCCAAGCGGGCAGCCCATGACCGGCAGCGGCACAGCCCTCCCTTGCCGGAGCCGGCACCACACCACCGCCTCCACGCCTCGTCCGGCGCCGCCCTGATTATCGGCCCGGTGCGATGGGAAAGCCGCGCCGCTCCCGCTCACAGCCAACGTCCCGGCGGCCCGCCGGACCCATCCTGCTGGACCCTGATTCGGCCAGCACAGACTGAATCCCCACCCGCACCAGAGGGATACCGGATTCTCTGGTGGATACACCGATGAATCCGACACGTAGTGCGCCTCCCGGCCGCACCGGCCACCACCCCGACTGGAAAGGAAACAGCCATGAGCCCCTGGCACCCGTACGACGAGCAGCTGATGCCCGCATTTTACGAGCGGTTCGAAGAACGGTGGGGCAACGGCACAGCACCGTTCCTGGACCCGGAAATTCACGAAGAACCGTTGCCCCGGGCCCAGTGGATCAACCCGGACACCGGTGCTGCGGTAGCAGTGGTGCCCATCTGGGCCGAAGACCCCCGGCGCCGTTCCTTCGGCGTCTTCTACCTCCCGCCCGCCGGAGACATCTGGGTACTGCGACCCGGACACACCGCATACACGGAGGCAGGAAAAACGAATACCGAAGAACAAATCACCCTCCGCAACGACTCCTTCAGGAAAGCCGTCAACCACGCGAAAGAATTCATCTACGGCACCCAGCTATAGGGTAAATCGGTTGCTCAATTCACCGGTCGCGGGCAGTGCCAGCAGGGGGTCTTGCCGCCTGTACAGAAAGAGTCCGTCCTCGATGTCATGGTGTACTTCGGCCAGTCCGTGTCATTTATAAGTATACTTACTAACGAATGCCCTAGGCTGCCGGCCGGGGCACGCAAACAAAAAAGGGAGACTCACATGTTGCTTTGGATAGCCATCATCATCGCCGTTCTCTGGCTTCTCGGCTTGCTCGGCGGCATCGGCGGCGGGCTCATTCACCTGCTCTTGGTTGTCGCCGTGGTCGTTTTGATTTTCCACTTCGTCCGCGGCAGGTCACGCGTTTAGGAATCTAACCGCCGCGCCGCCCCCTGCCTGGGCTTGGGCCCTGGCAGGGGGCGGATTCCAGCTGGGTTGGAGCCGCTTCCTTCCCCAAGAATGCTTTGCAGCGTTCCTGGGGAAGGAACTGGCTCCAGTCGCGGGTCAGCTCCGCTCCCCCGGCCGCGCTGGGCCCCGGAATCGGAAGCCCTGTGGGCGTACGGATTCCCCTCCTACTGCTGGACCTGGGCCAGGCTCCGGCCAGTTACGTGGCAATGAAACGCACCCGGGTCGGGCTGATTGACCTTCCCGACATGCCCACCGAACAGCAGGAAGCAAAGTTCGGGTCGCTGCATTGTTGAAAACAGGAAAGTTTTAGTCCCGGGCCTGACGGTGAAGGCTGCGGAGGTCCAGTTCTATTTCACGACCATTCACATGAACGACCATCTTTGCGTCTACCACGCCAGCGGCGGAAAGATAATCCATGAGAGTCGATAGAAGCATGTCCTCCAGTCGCTCCGTCTTCGAGACCACGCTCTGATCTATCCCGAGCTTCTGCGCCAGATCGTTCTGGGTCAGCTCCGCCGTTTTGCGTATCGTGGCCAAATTCAGCAAGTCATAGTGGGGCCACTCATCCCTTCAGGGAATTGTCATCATGCTCGACATCAGCACCGGTGAGTTCCGGCGCCGCCCCAGCAATAGCGCCACCCAAAGCGGTCGACAAGAACACGACCGCGGGAATCCCTTTGGCAGGTGTCAGTTCAGAGGCATGGCATGTCAACGTTTTTCATCGTTTCCGTGGGGTGGACCTTGGACAGAAATCGGGGCGCTTCCGACCCGGTCTTCGCTGATTTCAGCACCGCCCCCACGAGGACACGGTCGAGCCGGACTAACGGCCACCTAGCCGGATTCCCAAAGCACTCGTGCCGGCGATCCTGAAATTCGGATGCAGCAACACAATGCAGCTTGACGGAAGGTCCATTATCGCCAGTTAAACTTCGGGACTTGAAGTAGCTGCCAGGGCTCCCATTCAATTGCGCGGACGGTATCTGGCAGCAGATCAGGAAACACGGGTGCATCTTGCGGAATCCCTTGCAATCTCAGGAGCCGAACTCGATTCCTGTGCGCGCGCGGCGCGTTGCGGCGAACTGGATAGCCGGGCACTTCCCCTCCTGGCGGAGGAGCTTGATACTCAGCCGAAGCAGTTCGCGGTCGGCTACCTGAGTGTCCTCGCGGGGGTGCTGCTTGCTGCTGAAGCCGTAAAAGAAAGGGCTACTTCTAAGTGAAACCTGGACGACGACGTGAACCACGTCAGCATCCAGACGTTGAGCCCTTGGTCCCAACGTAATGACGCAACCAGATATCTGTGCCAAGAAAACTGCGTCTTTGCGGTACGGCCAGCTCTTCCACATTGCTGAACATGTGGGACAGCCGCTTCAGCCACCGTTAGAACCGCCAGAATCCTACGACGCTCGGCAAGGCCGCTTCAACGGGGCAGGAGTTGGTCAATCGCCGATAACAGCGCATATGGCGTTTTTGTAGCCGACGGCTTCACGAGACCTCGTCCTTCAGGCGCCCGAACAGAAACTGTTTGCCTAGACATCCTCCGAATCAAAGTCCGTGTGCTCATTGGGTTCGGCCCATTCGAGTGCGGCGACAAGGTGGTCTTCGGCCGGGAGAGCGTCTCTTTCTGCAACGGGGAGTTTGTCGTAGGTGCAGGCGGCGACTGCCATGGGGGAGGTGGAGCGGCCCAGGCTGTAACGGACGCTGCGGTCATTCTTCGTACCGCAAATCAGGATCCCGATTGTTTCATTGTGATGGTCCCGGCGGAGCGTGTCGTCGACGAGGGCTACGTAGAAGTTCAACTTGCCGGCCCATTCCGGCTGAAACTTACCTGCTTTAAGTTCGATGACGACGTACCGAAGCTGTTCTATGTGGAAGAACAGCAAATCGACGTAGTAGTCGTCGCCATCGACGTCAAAATGTACTTGCCGCCCGACGAAGGAAAAGCCCGGCCCGAGCTCCCGCAGGGTTTCGGTGATTCTGTTCGTTAGGGCGTTCTCGAGGTCCCGTTCGGCGACTTCACCGGACAGGCCAAGGAACTCGAAGTTGTAGGGGTCTTTGGCGACTTGTTGGGCGAGCTCCGAATCTGGTGCAACAAGCTGTTGCACAAAGTTCGACGGAGCTGCCCCGGTGCGTTCCATGGATTTGCTCATCATCATGTTCAGGAGTACGTTCCTGGACCAGCCGTATTCGACGGCCGCCGACGCGTACCAGGCCCGTTGCGCCGAGGTTTCCGCTTTGTCCAACAAGACGGTGACGTGGCCCCACGGCAATTGTGCAACAGGCTGTTGCACAATTGGATCCGGCCATGCGGCTGCGAATCCGCGCATGTAGAAAAGATTGCGGTGCGACAGTCCCTTCATCTCCGGGAACTCCACCCGTAGGTCCGCTGCCAGTCGTCCAATGACCCCGCTCCCCCAGCTTTCGATTTCCTGGCGCTCTCACGATCGCCCGCCCGATGGACCAGTACAACTCGACAAGCTGGGTGTTGACTGTTCGCAGCGCCTTGGTGCGCGCTTCCCGGACCCGGTTCTTGAGCTCGACGAGGAGCTCTGGGTAGCCGGTAGGGAGGGCAAGATCGCGGGTGTCCGTCATGACTTCGATCCTACCGACCCACGAGGCGCCGGCGGCCTAGCACTCATTTGCCCGGCCGCGTGAGCTGACAGCATTAGAGCACTACGGAGAGATCGACGGCAGCGGCACGGTTAAGAAGTGCGAGCCTCTGGCCGACCGAGTCGATCTCCGTCATCATTTCGACCAGCTTCCGTCCCTTGCGCCTGGCATCCTCCACGCTCCATAGATTCGCTCTCCGTCGCCTTCGGGAGCGCCCCGGACCATTCGGCAGGGGCCGCAACACACGGCCAGATCCTCCGCGCTGGCAGCGTTTTCATCCAATACGTGGGGTAAACGTGGGGTGGGTTCAGATCTCGCCGCGAAAAGACCCATCCCACCTGCCTTGACTCACGGGTCCTAGTTTTCGATCGCGTAGGGCTCCGACCTGCGGCGATGCCTTCCGCCTGGTGCCTTTTCACGCACTCATTGATGTTGTTCTAGTGTCGCGGTGTGGTCCGGCCCGGCGCGCGTCTTCGTCCCAAAACGTGGGGCTTTCGTGGGGTGGGTTCAAAACTCGCGACGAAAAAGGCCCTCCGCCCCAACGTTTCCGCAGGTCAAAGGGCCTTCACTGTGGAGCTAAGGAGATTCGAACTCCTGACCTCTTCGATGCGAACGAAGCGCTCTACCAACTGAGCTATAGCCCCTGGTCAACCGAGGGTTGCCAACTCCCCTAGGCTACAAACTTTCTCCCCGCTTGGCCAACCACGACTCGAACGTGTCCGTCCCCGTCCGTTCGTCCGGGACCAGGTTCAGCCCGCTGCGAAGATACTTGCCCGTCTCCCCGGGCAACGGAAGCTCAACCATCAGTCCGCGCTGCCCAGTAGCCTTCCGCCAGATCTCAGCGAGTTCGCGCATAGTCCGGATGTCCGGTCCGCCGACGGTTCGTGTCCGGTGATGCTCAACAGAAGCCTCACTTAGGGCCTCTACAAGCAACTCGGACGCCACATCCGACGGCGAAATCGTTTGAAAGCGCGCGCCCTTGAAGACCGGAATCAGGCGCACTTTCGCTCCGGCTTGGAAGACCGACGCCGCGAGGCTGTGGAACTGCGTGGCCCGCACAACAACCGTCTCAAGCGCAGAAGTTGCGTAGACCCGCTCTTTGTCTGCTTTGGAGACGTAAAACGCCGCCTTGCTCCTGTCGCAATTGATGATCGAGAGGAGAACGGCCTTGCGGACTCCGGCATCAGCGGCCACGGCAAGCAGTCGGGCGCCGCCGTCGGAGAATTTTTTCCGCGCCTTCCCGAATTGCCCTTCCAAGCAATCGATCACGACGTCGACTCCCTGAAGAGCTTCCGCGAGCCCAGCGCCTGTGGTGACATCAGCCTGGAAGTAGCGGGCGCCGTCGTGGTGTGCAGGTGAGGTGCCCGACGGCGGGCGGCGGCTTAGCACCGCCACGTCAAGTCCGGCGTCGAGCGCCAGGCGGACGACTTCGCGGCCCACCTGTCCGGTGCCGCCTGCTACGCAGACTGTGGTCACAGGAGACTATGCCCGGCGGCGCTGCAAAACGTCGTCGAGGTTGCTGAGGGCGCTCTGAGGCTTGCCGTGCTGCTCCTGGACCGCCACTCCCGCGGCTGGCGCGCTAGCCGGCTTCAAGGTCGGCTTGCCGAGGGGCTTGGGAGCCTCAGGCAAGTCGAGGGGTTCGGGTGCCGGTCGAGGTGCCTTGGCGGCGTCAACGTATGTTGGTTTGGGAACGTCCACGGGCTGCCATTCAGAATCCTTGGATTCCGCCGTGAACCGGACCGTGTTATCGCCAGCGGCGACGGCAACGTTGAGGGCAGCCTGACGAAGTTCGACGGCGGTCAGGCGCGTCGCCTCGCGGGCGTGGGCTTCCGCGTCGAAAATCTCAGTGGCCGGGCGGTCCGATACTGGAGGACTTACGCGGGAACTCTCAACTGTGGGACCCATTGCATTGCGGAAGGCCCTGTTCATCTTCGCCCTGCGATCCCTGATTGCCAGCCGGCGAAGCAGGAACACGGTCCCCACCACACCGACGATGGAGACCAGCGGCAGCCAGCCCGAAACAAGGCCCAGAAGGCGCAGCACGCCTGAAACAGCCGCCGTGAGCAGCAGCGCAACGCCCGCAAGAGCAAGCGCACAGCGCCCGTATCTGACTTTGAAGACCACCGGCTCCGTTGCAGCATCACGCCGTTCGCCGGCGTCGGCCGATTGCTTGGGCAATGCGGTTGCGGTGCTCTGCATGGTCTCCATTGCTTTCTCCTGCCGAGGGGTGATTGACAGAACCACCCCGGCTTGCAGTTCCTGAGCGTCTTCGTCAATTTGATCTGCTGGCACGTCCCCGGCTAACTGGACGTGCTGGCGGCGATTCCGCAGTATGTATGGCGCAACCCAAACGATCCACAGCGCGACAGCAATCACCAGTATCACTGAGCTGCTGAGAGGGAAGTCCACAATCAAAACCGTAGAAGCAAATACGTAGGGGCCACCGCATTGCCGTCGGTGTGTCGCCGGACTGTCGGCAAATCACTGGGTTTAAGCCCGTCATTCGCCGAATGGGCTAGCTGGTTCCCCGTCTGAGCCAGGCAGCCAGCAGACCGCCGGGAACTTCCTCCGAGGTCAACGCGAAGCTCCGATGGTCGGCCCATTCTCCGTTGATGTGAAGGAAACGCTCACGGCGACCTTCGTCACGGAATCCAAGCTTCTCAACGACGCGTAGGCTGGGCCCGTTTTCAGGCCTGATGTTGATCTCCATACGGTGCAAGCCAAGCGCTGTGAAGCAATGATCAGTCGCCATGGCAACCGCGGTAGGAACAATCCCGCGACCGGCACGCCCTTGGTCCACCCAATAGCCAAGCGTGGCCATCATCGCCGAACCCCACATGATGGAGGAGACGGTCAACTGCCCGACGATTCTTGGCTCCCTGAATCCTGGGATCCGCTCGGTAATCACGAACGGAAGGGCACTCGCTTGCCGTGCCTGGGAATTGAGGGAAGCGACCATCTGCCGATAGTTTGGCAGACGCCCACCCGGAGCCGGATTGGAGGCTTCCCAGGGCGCGAGCCAATCACTGTTCCGCGAGCGGACTTCAGTCCATTCCTTCTTGTCCCGGTAATGAATGGGGCGCAAGATGAGGTCGCCGCATTCAAGCGTTACGGGCCACATGGCCGGCCCCCACACAATGAGCTACTTGTTGAGGCCGGCGGCAAAGCCCGGCAGCCACTCACGCAGACCGGGCCCAAGGTCTTCACTGTCGCACGCAAGCTGAACGCAAGCCTTGAGATAGCTGAGCTTGTCTCCGGTGTCGTACCGACGTCCGCGGAAAACGACTCCGTAGACACCGCTACCTTCGCCTTCTCCAGCGGCGAGTACCTGGAGGGCATCCGTCAGTTGGATCTCTCCTCCGCGGCCAGGTTCGGTTTTCTCCAGAACATCGAAAACCGAAGGGTGAAGTACGTAGCGGCCAATGAGGGCCAAGTTGGACGGAGCTTCCTCGACAGCGGGCTTTTCCACAAGTTGCTTGATGCGTACGTAGCCATCTTCGCCGATGTCCTCGATGTCCGCGCAGCCATAAGCGCTGATCTGGGAGGGCTCGACTTCGATGAGGGCCACAACTGATCCACCGGTCTTGTGCTGGACCTCGATCATGTCGCTGAGGAGGGTGTCCCGAGCGTCGATGAGGTCGTCACCGAGAAGAACCGCGAACGGTTCGTACCCAACGTGCTGCTTGGCACGCAACACTGCGTGCCCCAGGCCCTTGGGGTCGCCTTGACGAACGTAGTGGATGTCACCGAGATTGCTAGTAGCCTGCACCGAGTCCAGCTTGGTGGTATCCCCCTTGGCCTCCAAGGTCGCCTCCAGGGCCGGCACCCGGTCGAAGTGGTCCTCCAGTGCGCGCTTGTTACGGCCCGTGATCATGAGGATGTCGTTGAGTCCAACGCCTACCGCTTCCTCGACGACGTACTGGATGGCCGGCTTGTCGACTACCGGAAGCATCTCCTTGGGCATCGCCTTGGTGGCGGGCAGGAACCTGGTGCCGAGCCCGGCAACGGGGATCACGGCCTTGCGGACGGTGCAGTTATTGGAAGTCACCGGACTAATCTAACGGAAGGAACTGGACATTGGGCAAAAGGAACGCTGCTCGATGGAAGACAGCCTGCTGGTCCTCCGCATCGTCGCAACCGGACAGCAGCAAGAACTGGAGTGAAAATGACTTTGAAAGACGACATCCGTCGCGAGAACCGCAACCGCCGGCTCGCCTTGACGGAGCAAGAGCGCAGCGACGCCGGAGCCCGGATAGCCCGGCGCGGCCTCACCTGGGCAAATGCGATTTCGCAAGGGAAGCCGGCAACTTTTGCCGCGTACGTCGGTGTAGCGGCCGAACCGCCAACCATGCCTTTGCTTGCGGCACTCCACGAGGCAGGGCACAAGATTTTGCTTCCTGTCTGCGAACCGGAACGGCGCCTGAGCTGGGTGTATTGGACTCCGGAGACAGCTTTTGTTCGCTCAAAATATGCGCCGATTGATGAGCCTGTCGGCGAACGACACGGCGGCGACGCCGTCCAAGCCGCGGCAGGAATATTTCTTCCTGCTACTGCGGTGGACGGCGGTGGCACCCGCATCGGCCAGGGCGGCGGGTACTACGACCGGCTCCTTGACGGGCTCGACGCCGGGGGGCAACGTCCGCCGACAGTCGCCGTCGTCTACGACCATGAAGTCTTGCCCGCGAGTACTATCCCGGCCGAACCATTCGATAGGCCCGTTGCGGAGGCGCTTACCCCCTCCCGCATCGTTCGACTCACGGCGGCCGAATAAACCGGGCTTTGGGCGGATTGTTCCGTCCACCACATTCTCTGGTAATGGGTCCTGCGCCGGATGATAGAATTGGCACTCAGGCCCTGGGACTGCTAAGGACGGACTAATCCATCTTGGCGGCGCAGGACCTGCAGTTCGTCCCGGAGGAGGATCACCCGTGCCCACATATGCCTACGCCTGCAAAGACTGCGGCCATGCCTTTGACATTGTTCAGGCTTTCACAGACAGCTCCCTGTCCGACTGCCCCGAATGCCAAGGATCGTTGCGCAAGAAGTTCAACAGCGTCGGGGTTGTTTTCAAGGGATCGGGCTTCTACCGCACAGACTCACGGGACTCCAAGGGAAGCACAGTTTCTCCTGCGCCCGCCGCACCGGCGGCGGCCCCGGCTCCAGCGTCGGTTCCGGCGGCAGCCGCCAACTGATTGCGGCTTCCGGCTGAGTTCGCTGTTCATTCGAGTTCGGCTTTCCACCTGGGTTCAGTTTCACTTGCGTGCGGTTTTCCACATAGCGCAATAAAGGTCTGTCCCCGCGACTTCACGCACGGTTAGCGTGGCAACATGCCAGCGACCCCGCGTGTACCCCAAGGCGTCCATCCAGCGAGGCCCCCGTCGATTCCAGGCACCAGAAACCTCCCGCCGGTCACCAAGCCCCGCCGCCGTAATGGTTTGGCTCCCCTCGGTCGTTTCGGGCCGGCCTGGAGCATCGGTGCGCCTCCAACGCGTTCCAGCCACCACCGCTTAGGCAGTTGGCTGAACCGTCATCGCCGCCTTGTGGTTGCACTCCTGCTGTGCGTGGCCGCCGGGATCGCGGTCCATCAACTGACGCCGGCGTCGGAAAAGCGGGTGACGGTGCTCGCCGCTGCCCGGGATCTTCCGGCCGGGTCCAGTTTGGCTGATGCCGATCTCAAACCTTTCGAAGTGCTTCCCGACGGGGCTCCCGCGGGAGCACTCACCTCCAGCACTGGATACCAGGGGAAACAGCTTGCCTCACCGTTGCGGAAGGGACAGATCCCCACCGACGCCCAGCTCTTGGGTCCCGGCCTGCTCACCGGCGCTGCGCCAGGCACAGCGGCCGTTCCGCTGCGAATGGCCGATCCCTCGTCAATTCAGCTTGTTTCGCCGGGTCAATTGGTCAATGTTGTACTGACGGCGGCAGACGGGCTTGAAGCAACCGGCAGGAAATCCGAAGTCGCTGGCTGCAGCCGTCCCCGTCTTGTGGACGTCCGCGCAGGGAGGCAAGGCCAGCCAGTGGCTAGGTAATGGCGAGTCTGACGGCCTCGTGGTGGTTGCGGCGAATCCGCAACAGGCCGAATTCCTCGCCGGAGCTTCCACCCGCGGAAAATTGTTCTTCGTCTTGGTCAGTCCTGCCGGCAATCGACAATTCGAAACTCCTGCAGGATCGCCAGGATCATCGTGGGACCTTCAGCCCCAATGCGGAGGCCTTTGCTCCTTGAGCCAGGCGTCGTGATCGTAACCGGACTCATCACCCCAACGGCGTGGATCATCCTCGGACGCCTTTTTGGGCAAGATGCCATCTCCCGCCGGCTTCCGCTCCGCTGCGGACTCCACTTCAGTTTTCTCCGGTTTGTCCTCACCGGCAGCAGGCTCCGCATCCGCCGAGGTCGAGTTTGGGCTGATGTCCGCAGGCTGCGTAGCCGAAGTGTTCTTGTTTTCCGCCATGGTGCTTCCTTAGGGAACAGCTGGTCCCGTGCCAGGGCCTTGGGTGCCGGGGCCTTGGGTGCCGTCGAGCTCTGCCGGAGCGGGCTGCTGACTGTCCAGTTCCAATTGTTCAACATCCATGTCCAGGAATCCATGCTGGACGGCGCCATACGAAGGCGCTACCGGCTTCTCCAGCCCCAAATAGGAGCCAATGCGGTCCGCGCAGGACGATGGATCCGTGAACACTTCGATGGTCCACAAGGACATGTAACGCCAACCGAGGCGTTCCAAGAGTTGGGGCCGCAGCCTGCTGCGTTCCCTGACGCTCATGCGGCGGTATCGCTCTGTGCCGTCCGATTCGATGGCCACCGGGGTAGGCATTTCGGTGTCATCACGTCCAATGGTGTGCACCGGGTCAGCTGCGGCGGCGATGTCCAAGGCTCCGTCATAGTGGTGCCACACCCGGGCCCCGCGGGCACGGAGTCGCTCGCCCAAATCCGCCACCAACGGATCCTCGCCGAGAGCTTGTTCGCTGGCCGCGGCCCTCGTGGCCGGCGTCCCAGGTCCGAATTACCCGAAAGTTCGCGGTCAAGGAGTTCGTGGAAATCAACGGCCCCGTGGGCCAGCCTGTCGAGGTCCAGGTCCTCCGGACGGAAGCAGCTCAGCACGTGCAGCGATCTCCGCGAACGGGTCATCGCCAACGCAAACTTGTTGCGGCCACCTTCGACCGACAGCGGTCCGAAACTGTGCAGCGCCCGGCCATGCGGAGTGCGCCCGAAACCCAGCGAGAAGATGATGTGGTCCCGGACCAGCCCCTGGGCGCGTTCCAAATCCACCACGCGGAAGGACTCGGCACCGGCGTTGAAAAAACCGGACATCAGCGGATAGTTGGGCAGTTGGAGCCTAATGGCTTCGCCGATCCTTGCCGCGTGTCGCAGGCTTGCCGTGACCACGGCCAGCGAAGTCCGGGGCCGAAGCTTGGCGTGTTCAAAAAGCAGGTCAACCACGCGGTTCACTTCGGCGGCGACCGATTCAACGCCCTCGTGGTCCGAACCCGGCAGACCGGTCCCATCCGGGATGTACTCGACCACTACCGAGCGGTCCAGCCCCGTGACGGATTGGCCGTCAGGCAGCCGGCGCAGGCCGCCATCGTAGTAATTCTTGCTGAGCTGCAGCACGAGATCTTCATCAACTGCCCGGTACACCCAGTTCAGCTGCCACGTCGGCAAGACCCGAGCCAACGCAGTGAACGCGCTGTCTACTGTGTCGTGGCTCGCGACGCCCGCCATTGGAGGCTCCACGGCCACGCTGAACGTACGGGCATTGGCGATCTTCGCGTCACCAAAGGCAATTACTTGTTTGGCCCGGGCGATAGCCGGCAGCACAGCCTGCAAAGATGTGGCCTCGGCGTCAAGAATTACGACGGCATCGAATTTATGCTCCGCAGGCAAGAGCCCGGTCAACAGGTACGGGCTGATGGACCACACCGGCACCAGCCGGGAAACCAAGTCCGGAGCCCTGGGCGCTGAGGGCCGAGAGGGTGACGCGACCATCCTTGATCAGGTTTCGCAGGAGCTCGGCCTGGCGGGGATGCTCCGTGATTCCAGCCCGCCACATTTCAGCGAGCCTCCACCGCAGCCGCGCGGCGCCGCTGGCAATGTGTGCGTGGTCCGCAAGTCGGTACTCTGCTTCGAGCCGCCGGAGCGAATCACCGTCGGACATCGCAAGGTAGTCGTCACCGCTGATCATCGCTTCAAGGGCGGACTGCCACCACGCAAGATCCAGTTCTGCGCCAACGGCCTCGGCGGGGACTTCACGCTCAGCCAAATCCGCAAGAAGCTCACCGAGTCCGTGCTCGCGCATGTTCTCGACCAGAAGGGTTCGCTCCGGCAGCGTCTCCAGGGTTCCTGTGTCGGCCACAAGACGCTCAAGACGCTCCATCAGTCCTTCATAACGGGCCGCGTGGAGGTCACCGCCGTCGGCCGTGTGTTTCAGGCAGTCGCCCAGACGGCGGAGAACGCGGTCCAGTTCGCGGTAGCTCGCGCCCAAGTCTGCGAGTCCGGAAGGTACTGCGGGGTGACGCTGGGTGGTGGCGTACCCGGCCCAAAGCGCCCGCTGCTCCTGGACAAGTGCCAAGGAACTGTGCAGATCCAAAATATGGACGCCGGGCCGGACATATTCTTTGGCCACGCGACGCAGGCGCGAGCGCTGCATGGACGGCATCTCAACGCCCCGCTCACGGCGCCAGGCGGACGTAGCAGTAGCGGAAATCAAATCGTGGACAGGGCGGTCAAAAATGTCCGGGGTGAACTTGTCCAGGCTTTCCCGCACCGCCATCAACAGCTCAAGTTGCGCACCCCATTCGGCAAAGTTCGCCCCGAGCCGGATTTCGGAGTGCTCCGCAGACCTGGTTCATGAGTTCCCGCAGCTGCGGAAGTTGTTCCTCGGCTGTCCTGGCCAGTTGCTGGGCTTCCTCGGTTTCCTTGCGGGTGACCAAACGCGCCCCGTACCAAGGGCTAGAGGTCGACGCACGGCTGAAGCTGCCGAGTTCGGCGGCCCGGCGCAGTCTTTCGGCCAGCTCCGCGCGATCTTTGATGTTGTCCAGCACGCTGCGTTTCAAGCGCACAGTCGTGGCAGGGGCAGGCTGGATGGAGGTCAGCTCCGCGAGCGACTGCATTGCCTGATACGGCGAGCACCCCCACCTCTGGCGAACGTTGTGCAAGGACGCGACGTGATCCATCAGCGCATGACGGTGCTCGGTCAAAGTCTTGTGGAGGTTCGCAAGCTGCGGCTCCAAGGACTTCTCGTTGCGGATGATCGCGCTGACCAACTGGCCCTTGAGCTGCTGCGGCGTGGCGCCGTTGCCCGGCCTGAACAGCATCGACTCGAGGCCCAATGCTTCGAAATTGCCGGCGAGGCCGTTGAGGCTCGCTCTCCTGTCGCCAACCACCAGAACCGACTTGCCCTCGTTGACAAGCGCGCCGATAACGTTGATGGCGGTTTGGGTCTGGCCGCTGCCTGGCGGAGTGCTGACCACCAGCGAATCGCCTGCCCGGGCGGCATCGACGACGTATTGCTGGTCCGTATCCGCATCCAGGAGCAGCGACTCCTCGGCAGGGTCGCGTTCGTCAAGGTTCGCGAACCGCCCGGACTTGATGGGCTCGGGTTCGACGTCCCCGCCATTGGCGACATCAAACAGGGATGCAACAACGCTGCTGTTTTCGTTGATCCAAGGGTCGTCCAGGTTACCGGACAGATCCGCCAAGGTTGTTACGAGGAGATTGTGCGTTACCTCGGCACCATGGATCGGCTGGATCAGGGTGGCAAGACGTTCAAGCACGGGCTGTGGATCCAGCCTGGCGGTGTTGTATGCCATGCGGCTCACGGCATTGACGTCGAAAACAATTCCATGGACAGTCTTCAAGTGCCTGACCAACGCGGGGTTGATGCCGGCTTGCTCCGTGAGCTGCAGCTCATAGTCATCTTCGCCGGGCCGGGCCGTGAGCGAGATGGCTGCCAGCATGACGGGAGCGGAGACTCTCTGGGGCTTTCCTCCGACTGCCGAGGTCCACACGACTGTTCCGCAAGACAGGTAACCGGCGTCGATCCCCCGCTCGTTACCCAGTTCGAAGATCTTCGAGCGAAGGTTCCTGGCAGCACGCGCGGCAACAAGATACTGCTGGCGGTCCCTGATCAAGGTGGAAAGGCGCGTTCGACGTCCGGCAAGGAGCTGAGCAAGGCCTGACGGGTGGCCGCTGCTCAGGTCAATGGACCCTTCCGGCGTCTTGACGAAGCGCAGCATGGTGTCCGCGCCAGTCACAGGTTTGAGCCCCGACAGCCATTTCCGAAGCTCTGCTGAGCTCTCTTCGGGGGTTTGACCTACTGACACCGCTGCCTTCTTTTCTGTTCTAGCTCGAGACGACTTGGACCAAATCGGCATACTTTCGAGGGTAGCGGGAATCGGCCTGCTGTCCGATCCGCAACACTGGTGGAAAGGCAAATTACCCCTGATTTCAGGGGAAATACAAAGTGGCCGGCCCTGGAAAGAGACCGGCCACTCAGAATGCTATTCCCACTCGATGGTTCCCGGTGGCTTGCTGGTGACGTCCAGCACCACGCGGTTGACACCGTCCACCTCGTTGGTAATCCTGTTGGAGATCCTGGCGAGGAGGTCGTAAGGGAGCCTCGACCAGTCGGCCGTCATGGCATCTTCGGAAGACACGGGACGCAGCACGATCGGATGTCCGTAGGTGCGTCCGTCACCCTGTACGCCGACGCTTCGGACGTCTGCCAGCAGTACCACCGGCATCTGCCAAACGTCATTATCGAGCCCGGCTGCCGTGAGTTCGGCGCGCGCGATGGCATCTGCCTTGCGTAGGAGGTCCAGCCGCTCTTTGTTGACTTCACCGACAATGCGAATACCAAGGCCGGGGCCCGGGAACGGCTGGCGTCCAACGATTTCCTGCGGCAGGCCGAGCTGTGCGCCTACTGCACGGACCTCATCCTTGAACAGAGCGCGGAGCGGCTCAACGAGTTCGAACTGCAGGTCCTCGGGAAGGCCGCCGACGTTGTGGTGGCTCTTGATGTTCGCGGCACCTTCGCCACCACCGGATTCGACGACGTCCGGGTACAGCGTGCCCTGGACGAGGAACTTGATGCTCTCGCCTTCAGAGGCAGCTTCGGCGATGATGGCCCGCTCTGCTTCTTCGAACGCACGAATGAACTCGCGGCCGATGATCTTGCGCTTGGTCTCGGGATCGCTGACACCGGCCAGGGCGGACAGGAAACGCTCCTGCTCGTTAGCGACATAAAGCTTGACGCCGGTTGCGGCAACGAAGTCGCGCTCAACCTGTTCGGCCTCACCTTCGCGCAGCAAGCCATGGTCCACGAACACGCAAGTGAGCTGATCGCCCACGGCACGCTGGACGAGGGCAGCGGCAACGGCCGAGTCGACTCCGCCAGAGAGGCCGCAGATAACCTTCGAATCGCCGATCTGCCGACGGATCCGGTCCACCTGCTCTTCCAGGATGTTTCCGGTGGTCCAGTTCGGCTTCAGGCCCGCCCCGTTGAACAGGAAGTTCTCCAGGACCTGCTGGCCATGTGCTGAGTGCTTGACCTCCGGGTGCCATTGCACGCCGTAGAGGTGCTTCTCCTCGTTTGCAAAGGCAGCTACGGGCGCACCCGCGGTGGTCGCCAGGACCTCGAAGCCCGCCGGGGCTTCATGAACGGAATCTCCGTGGCTCATCCACGTGTTCTGGGAGTCCGGCACGCCCGCAAGGATGGAGCGTGCCTCGCCGACCGTGGTGGCCTCGGTGGAACCGTACTCGCGCATACCCGTCTGGGCGACCTTGCCGCCGAGCGCGTTGGCCATGGCCTGAAAGCCGTAACAAATACCGAAGACCGGCACGCCTGCTTCGAAAAGGTCTGCGCCAACGCTCGGGGCACCCTCGGCATAAACGCTTGAAGGTCCGCCAGAGAGGATGATCGCTGCCGGGTTCTTGGCCAGAAGCTGCTCGGTGGTGAAAGTGTGCGGAACAATCTCCGAGTACACATTCGCTTCACGGACGCGGCGGGCAATCAGCTGCGCGTACTGGGCACCGTAGTCAACAACCAGCACCGGCTTCTGGGAAGTCTGAGCTTCAGAACTGAAGGGTGCGGTGGGAGTAGTCACCATGACAGCCTACTTTGCCGGGATGCCCCGGTGCACCTTGAAGAGGCTCATGAAGGCAGCAAAACCGGTCCGACGTTAGCGATCTCACAATGCCCGACGGACCGGCCCGTCAGTAGCGCTTGGACGCCTGCGGATGAGCGGCGAGCTCTGCCTCTACGTCAGAGTGGAATCTTTTCTCCACAATGAAGGACATCAGCGGGACAACGCCGCCCAAAGCAAGCAGGATCAGCTTGGTGAACTGCCAGCGCATGAGCGACCACAGCCGGAAGTCGGAGATGAGGTAGAGCACGTACATCCAGCCGTGGACAATCAGCACCGCGATGGAGACATTGACGCCGCCAAGGACGGCTTTGGACTCGGCGTCCGCAAATCCGAAACCGAAGGCCTGCCCGGTGGCTGCGTTCGTGCCCCCGGCGAACAGGTACACGCCAAACACATAGCGCGCAACGAGTTCCGCACACAGAAGCAAGAGCATGGTACCGGTGAGGTAGGCCATGACTTTGTAGAACTTCAGTGCCGAGCGGATCTGGGTGGTGGTTCCGCCGAATCGCCGCTTTTTGGACGAACCGCTCTTTGCGGATCCTTGCGTTGCCGCACTTGGCTTCGCGGCAGTTTCTCCGGACTGTTCGGGCTGGATGGCCGGTTTGGGCTCAATCATGGCTTTACCTGTTCTGGCTTGGTAATTGCTGGCAAATCTTCTGATGGAAAGTCGTCGTCAGGCTCGTCGTCCTCATCTTCGAGGCTGCGCCGGTAGTCATCGGCCACCATGCGCCACCAGACGTAGAGGGCAAATCCTGCAAAGACCACCCATTCCACGGAGTAAAAGAGGTTGAGCCAGTTGATCTGTTGATTTGGCGGCTGTGCCGGGATATCGAGGGGCTTCAGCTGCTCCGGAAGTGCGATGGTCTTGCCCGCTGACACTTCCGATGTCGCGGCGACGAAACCGGGGTAGCTTGAGACTCCCCACGTGTTGATGAGTTCCGCGACCGAAACTGCGGACGCGCGGCCCGCTCCGGCGTCGACGTTTGGCACTGGCGCCTCGGACGGCAGGAGCCGTCCGGTCACTTCGATAGTCCCCGACGGCGGCGGGCCGGCTTGGGCGGGATCGGCGATCCAGCCCCGTGCCACGGGGATCCAGGTCTTCGGTGAAGCGCCGACGCCATGGAGGACGGGGGCGCCGTCGACCGCAAATGCGTTGACTATCCAATAACCTTTTTGCCCGGCCATGAGCCGACCCTCCACGAGAACCTGCTTCGTGGGGTCGTAACTGCCTTTCGCGCTGACCATTTGGTCAGAGACCGAACCCGGGAAAAACGTCCCCGGCTGCAATACACCAGTGAGCGGCTTGACCTGCTCCACCGCGGGGTCGTCAACTGGGACGTCGCTCTGGGTGGATCTGCCGAACTGCCACTGACTGAGCAGCACAAACACCCCGGAGAGCAGGAGCGCGAACACAAGTCCTGCGATCCAGCGGGGCTTCAGAGCGGTTTTTAACACCCTTAAAGGTACTTCGTCAAGCTGTAGAACAGCTAAACGCCATTAGAGTGGGGCAGCAGGGTTCCTACGCGGCGCGGAACGCGACACGAAAGGGCCTGCCCCAATCAGTGGTCGAAGAACACCAAGCTGGAGTTGATCAGTTCGGCGATGACTTCCGGATCGTGGGCACGTCGCAGGGATTCCCGGAATGATTCCTTGGAGAGTGAACGCGCCAGGGTCGCAAGGACTTCCAGGTGGTCCGAGAATGAGCTCGCCGGTGTGGCGATCAGCAGTACCAGGGTGGCCGGTCCGTCGCTGGCGCCGAAGTCCAAGGAGTGGCCGTACTTCGTGACGCCAACAGCAATCGAGACGCGCGAAACGAACTCGCTGCGGGCGTGCGGCAATCCGATGCCGCCGGGAAGCCCCGTGGCCAGTTGGTGCTCCCGGGAGTTGACGTGCTCAAGGAAACCCTCAAGGTCCGTGATCCGTCCCGCGGCGTAGAGCTTCTCCGCGAGCTGGGCTGCAGCATCTGTTTTGTCTGCCGCTTCCATCTCAAGGATGACTGTTTCCGGCGTCGTCAGTTCGGCATCATAAGGGTCCAGTGGTTCCGCCAAGATTGTTTCCCTCCAGTGTGCCCAGCCAAGCTACCGGGGCCGCTCAGCGCAGGGGAACGATGTCATCGACACCCATGCGCGCGGCGTCCGCCGATTCGTCGTCGGGCTGCTGTTGGCTGAGCCGCTCAGCTTCCACCCGGGCCAGGTAGTGCTTGATTTCGCTTTCCCGCTGCGCGTCGCTCCAGCCAAGAATTTCTCCCATCAGCTTAGCGACAACAGGGACCGCGGAAACACCTCTATCCCACGACTCGATCGAGATGCGGGTGCGGCGGGTCAACACATCGTGGACGTGGCGGGCGCCTTCATGCGTGGCGGCATAGACAACCTCTGCCGAAAGATAGTCGTCAGCACCCGGCAGTGGCTCAGCCATGGCCGGGTTGTCTTTGATGATGGCAAGGACTTCCTGGGTCATGGATCCGTAGCGGTTGAGCAGGTGTTCCACCCTGGCGACGTGGACTCCGGCCTCGTCCGCGGCTCTGCCCCGGCGGTTCCACGCGGCCTTGAACCCCTCCGCGCCAAGGAGCGGGATGGTGTCGGTGCAACTCGCGGGCACACGCTCGTCCATGGCCCGGGTTGCTTCGTCCACCGCATCCTTCGCCATGACCCGGTACGTGGTGAACTTGCCGCCGGCGACCACCACCAAGCCCGGAACGGGGTGGGCCACAACGTGTTCACGTGAAAGTTTGGCCGTGGAGTCACTCTCCCCCGCCAGCAACGGACGGAGTCCGGCGTACACGCCCTCGACGTCTTCACGGGTCAGCGGCCGTTTCAGGACCCGGTTGACGTGCTCCAGGACGTAGTCGATGTCCTTGGTGGACGCTGCAGGATGTGCTTTGTCCAGCTTCCAGTCGGTGTCTGTGGTGCCGATGATCCAGTGCCGCCCCCACGGGATCACGAACAGCACGGATTTCTCAGTCCGCAGGATCAAGCCGACCGTGGACTGGAAACGGTCGCGCGGGACCACAAGGTGAATGCCCTTGGAAGCTCGGACCTTGAGCTGGCCGCGATCCGTCACCATGGCCTGGGTCTCGTCGGTCCACACGCCCGTGGCATTCACCACTTGCTTGGCGCGGACTTCGATAATGCTGCCGTCTTCCTGGTTTTCCAGTTTCGCGCCCACAACGCGTTCACCTTCGCGGATAAAGGAAACCACACGCATCCTGTTCACGGCATGCGCCCCGTAGTGCGCCGCCGTACGGACGAGATTGACGACGAGCCTCGCGTCGTCAACTTGTGCATCGTAGTACCGGATGGAACCGACGAACGCGTCGCTCTTCAGGCTCGGGGCTGCTCTCAGCGTTCCGCGCCTGAAGAGGTGTTTGTGCATGGGGACGCCGCGGCTGTGGCCAGAGGTGAGGCCAAGCGTGTCGTAAAGGAGAATGCCCGCACCCACATACGGCCTCTCCCAAAAACGCCGGGTGAGCGGGTACAGGAACGGGACCGGCCGGACAAGGTGCGGAGCGATGACCTGGATCAGCAGGCCACGTTCCTGCAACGCTTCCTGGACCAGTGCGAAATCCAGCATCTCCAAGTAGCGCAGGCCGCCGTGGATCAGCTTCGATGACCTCGACGACGTGCCGGAAGCCCAGTCCCGGGCCTCGACAATGCCCACCGACAGCCCCCGCGTGACTGCGTCCAACGCCGCACCGGCACCCACCACGCCGCCCCCGACAATGAGGATGTCGAGCTCCTGGCCGGGTTCCGCAGTGCCGCGAAGAACGTCGAGTGACCTGCCACGGGCCTGTGGACTCAATGCACCGGCTGATGCATCGCTAGCTTGCGAACCATCTGCAACACTGCTCATCGGACGCCTCCCATTCGCACAAAGTCTTAGTTCCCCAGACTACTTCTTGTGCGCGGGCTTGGGCAGAGCTTTCGTGCGGCGGCTAGCGCGGCCCGAGCGGCCGCTACTGGCCCGAGTAAGGCGAGACGACGACGTCGACCCTCTGGAACTCCTTCAGGTCCGAATACCCGGTGGTGGCCATGGAGCGGCGCAGCGCACCGATCAGGTTGGAGGTGCCATTGGTGTGGTGGCCAGGCCCGAAGAGTACTTCTTCCAGTGGACCGACCGTGCCGACGTTGACCCTGTCGCCTCGGGGCAGCTCAAGGTGGTGGGCCTCCTGTCCCCAGTGCCAGCCCTTGCCGGGTGCTTCTTCAGCACGCGCCAACGCGCTGCCGAGCATGACGGCGTCAGCTCCCATCGCGATGGCCTTGACGATGTCACCTGAAGTGCCCATACCGCCGTCGGCGATCACGTGCACGTAACGACCGCCGGACTCATCCATGTAGTCGCGACGAGCAGCCGCGACGTCGGAAATCGAGGAGGCCATGGGCGAATGAATGCCAAGTGCCCGGCGCGTGGTTGTCGTCGCACCGCCGCCGAAGCCCACCAGGACGCCAGCCGCGCCAGTGCGCATCAGGTGCAGTGCCGGGGTGTAGCCGGCGGCTCCGCCGACGATCACCGGAACGTCGAGTTCGTAGATGAACTGCTTGAGGTTCAGCGGCTCATGGTTCTTGGAAACGTGCTCAGCCGAGACTGTGGTGCCCCGGATGACGAAAATGTCGACGCCGGCAGCAACCACGGTCTTGTAGTGCTCCTGCGTGCGCTGCGGGGTCAGCGCGCCGGCCACGGTGACGCCTGAGGCGCGGATCTCGGCGAGCCTGCTGGTGATCAGTTCGGGCTGGATGGGCGCCTTGTAAAGCTCTTGCATGCGCCGCGTGACCGCGGGGCTGGCCGTCTCATCCTCGAGGGCGGAGATCTCGTCCAGGACCGACTGAGCGTCCTCGTAGCGCGTCCAAAGACCTTCCAGGTCCAGCACGCCCAGACCGCCCAGCCGGCCAAGGGCGATGGCCGTTTCAGGCGACATGGCGGAGTCCATGGGTGCGGCGATCACTGGCATCTCGAACTTGTAGGCATCAATCTGCCAGGAGACGGAAACGTCCTTGGGGTCGCGCGTTCGGCGGTTGGGGACGATCGCGATGTCATCCAGAGAGTAGGCGCGACGCCCACGCTTGCCACGGCCAATCTCAATCTCGTAAGTCACTGCTCTAGGTTATCCCAGTGCGGCGTGATGTCGGCTTTCGCGAAGGCCGGCCGCCGCTGACCGCAGCGGTTTAGCGGAGTGCCGGTGAAGCGAGGCACACGCCAACAACAAACGAGCCCGCCACCTTCATGATGAAAGTGACGGGCAACGCTTGAAACCAACCTTCGGAGGAGTTCCGCCTACCGGGAACCGTAGTTCGGAGCCTCGACGGTCATTTGGATGTCATGCGGGTGGGACTCCTTCAGCCCCGCGGCAGTGATGCGGACGAACTTGCCGCGGGCCTTGAGCTCAGGGATGGTGGGCGCACCGGTGTAGAACATGGTCTGGCGCAAGCCGCCGACCAATTGGTATGCCACCGAGGACAGCGGGCCACGGTATGCGACCCGGCCTTCGATGCCCTCGGGAATGAGTTTGTCATCGCCCGAAACGTCTGCCTGGAAATAACGGTCCTTGGAGTACGACGTGTTCTTGCCGCGGGACTGCATGGCACCGAGCGACCCCATTCCGCGGTAGCTCTTGAACTGCTTGCCATTGACGAAGATCAGCTCTCCCGGCGATTCATCACAACCAGCCAGCAAAGAACCGAGCATGACAGTGTCGGCGCCTGCCACGAGGGCCTTGCCGATATCGCCCGAGTACTGCAGGCCGCCGTCGGCGATCAGCGGGACACCGGCGGGGATGGCCGCTTTGGAGGACTCGTAGATCGCCGTGATCTGCGGGACGCCCACACCGGCCACAACGCGCGTGGTGCAGATGGAGCCGGGGCCGACGCCCACCTTGATACCGTCGGCGCCCGCGTCGATCAATGCCTGGGCGCCTTCACGGGTTGCGGCCTGGCCGCCGATGATGTCCACATGCGCGGCAACGGGATCGGACTTCAGGCGCGTGATCATGTCAAGCACACCTTGGGAGTGGCCGTTGGCGGTGTCGACGAACAATGCGTCGACGCCGGCGTCGATCAGCGTCATGGCGCGCTCCCAGCCATCGCCGAAGAACCCGATGGCGGCGCCCACGCGGAGGCGGCCTCCTTCGTCCTTCGTGGCGAGCGGGTACTGCTCGGCCTTGGTGAAGTCCTTGGTGGTGATAAGGCCCTTGAGGCGTCCCTGCTCGTCAACTAGCGGCAGCTTCTCGATCTTGTTGGTGGCCAGCTTGTGCGAGGCTTCTTCGCGGCTGATTCCGACGTGGCCGGTGATGAGGGGCATCTTGGTCATGACATCGCTGACAAGGCGCAGCGGGAAATCGGATTCCGGCACAAAGCGGGTGTCCCGGTTGGTGACGATGCCGAGCAGGCGGCCATCCGGGTCGATGACGGGCAGGCCGGAGACCCGGTAACGCGAACACAGTTCATCCAGTTCCCGCAGGGTAGCCTCCGGGTGGATGGTCAGGGGGTTGGTGATCATCCCTGACTCGGAGCGCTTGACGCGGTCAACGTGGTCCGCCTGGTCTTCGACTGACAGGTTGCGGTGGATCACGCCAAGACCGCCCTGGCGGGCCATGGCGATGGCCATGCGGGACTCGGTCACGGTGTCCATGGCCGCCGACAGGAGTGGCGTCTGGACCGAAATACGCTTGGAGATCCGGGAAGAGGTATCGGCCTCCGACGGAATGACGTTGGTGTGGCCCGGCAACAGCAGGACGTCGTCATATGTCAGGCCGACAAAGCCAAAGGGATCGTGTTCGGGCTGGGTCATGAGTGCGCCTCTTACCTTGGTTCTTGGGGTTGCTCTGGTAGGGGTTGCAGCTGATGACCAGCCCGTCATTACGGGACTGGCCTGTGCAGAAAGATTCTGAATTAATAGTAGAACCTCGCCGCCGATCCCCATATTCCGCATAGGCAATGTGAGCAACGGCACCTGCAGCGTCCCGACGTCGGGACGCTTGGCCCGAGTACTTTAGCTCCACCCGGTGGCGGCCATGAACGCCTTCTCGAAGTAAGGAGTCAACGTCTTCATGTACGTGCCGGTCACGTGGTTGTCGTCCTTGTAGACCATCACGTTGCCAATCACGGCCGGACAGTTTGAATCCGGGCAGAAGTATTTGGAGAGATCCAGGAACTTCGTGTCAGGCAATTCTCCGGCCACCGCGGCAGTCGGAGAGTCCTCCAAGTAGATTGCGTCACGTTGTGAACCACAGGCAACGTATGCCCCGGGGGTCTTCTCGAGGCAGGCGGGAACTGGTTGCGCCGGACGCGGGGTATCTCGGAAGGCAACTACCTGGATACCCGCGTCATTCAAGGTCTTCACTTCCGAAACCCATGAAGGATCAAGCCGCTCGGGCACGTTGCTCTGCGCATTCGTGCGCGTGCTCGTGGTGACCACAACGTCCGGCTTCATCTTCAGGACTTCTGCGAGCGTGGCCTTGTTGAAATCAACACAGCTCTGGGTAATGTCTGCCGCAGTGTCCTCGCCAAGCGGGCAGTATCCCTTGGTGATGGAGGTAAGGCTCCAATTATTCTGCTTGGCCATGGTGATAAGCGGAGTGTTCAGCACATGGGCGTGGGAACTGCCAATGACCACCACCGACTTTGTCCCGTTCGTAATCCCATTGGTGCATCGGTTGACGAAGTCATTCGGATCACCGACCGACTTGCATGCGCTCGGGAAGACGGGCCAGTCAGCATCTACGGCCGTCATGGTTGGCACCAGGGGCACACTCGGATCGGGGGTGTAGACGAAAGCCCCGCCAACGGCAGCTGCACCCGGGTTGCGGGCGTCCATGTTTGCTATCAGAGTCTTGTTTGTCTGGTCGATCTGGAAGCGCCATCCGGCCAAGGGGACCACTGCAACCGCCAGGGCGGCAACCATGGCAATCACGCTTCGGCGCCGGTTGGCCTCAGGCCACTTCCATTCGCGCCAGGGCTTCTCGATGAACTTGGTGGTCAATATCGCCAGAATCATGGCCGCAAGAATGATGACCGTGCCGGACAACCAACCAGCGTGGCTCTTCCCCGACCAAGCCAGGTAAATAACCAGCATGGGCCAGTGCCACAGATATAGCGCGTAAGAGTTGTTACCCATACGAACCAGCGGCTTGGAACTGAGAATACGGTCGACGCCGAACTTACTCTGGGTCTGACCAGCCGCGATGACCGCTGCTGCTGCCATTGTGGGCCACAAGGCAGTGAAGCCGGGAAAGGCTTCCTCGACTTGAAGGAGGATTCCGCAACTGAGCATGGCAATGATGCCGAGCCAGCCCAAGACCACCGCTGCCTTCCTCGGAATCTTCAGCGACGGCAAGAAAAGGGCCAGAAGCGTGCCCAAAGCAAATTCCCACAACCGTGCCGGCGTTGAGAAGTACGCCTGCGCTTGGTCCGTGGCCGTGAAAACGACGGAAAAGGCCAGGGAAACGAGGAAAATCGCACCGAAAATGTAGCGAAGCAACGGAATATAGGCTAGCTTGAACCGCTTTGCGAGCAAACCTGCCCCAACAAGGATGAGTGGCCAAAGAATGAAGACCTGCCCCTGGATGGACAACGACCAGAAGTGCTGGAGGGGACTGGCCAAACTGTGGTCAGCCGCGTAGTAGTCAACCGCTTGTGACTGGAGCAAGAAGTTTTCGACGTAGAAGAGCGAAGCCCAGCCCTGCTGAATTGTGTCCATCCACCGGGTGGCCGGCATAAAGAAGTAAGTCGCCACCAGGGTTCCAACGATGACAGTCACCGCCGCCGGAAGAAGCCGCCGGAAAAGGTGGAGCCAGTGCTTAAGCAGCGCTGTCGACTGACCCTTGGCGTAACGCCGGGTGAATTGCAGGGTCATGAGAAATGCCGAGACAAGCAAGAAAACGTCGACACCGCCGGAAACCCGGCCGAACCATATGTGGTACGTGACAACCATGAGGACGGCCACAGAACGAAGTCCCTGGATTTCGGGCCGAAACGTAGATTTAGCCGTCGATTTTGGCGTCCCGCTTTGGTGCCGGGAAGGCACCATTGCGCGCGTGGTTGTCAAAGTCTTGCCTCCAGGGTGCTCACACGAACCCTCTATGTTACTGATTCGTAATCTTCATCGCCAATTGAGTCCGTGTTCAATTTGAGACCGTGTTCAATCAACTTCATTCACTCCATTAGGTCACCCCCTGCTGAGAGTTCCCGGGGCGTTGGCTGGGCCAAAGCTCCGCGCTCGGCAGTAAAAAGCAGGAGGTCCGGCCCCCGAATGGGGACCGGACCTCCTTCAATCAGTAGCCAGGGTTAGTGGCTGTGACCTGCGTGCTCGTCTTCCTCGGCCGGCTTCTCGACAACCAGGGTCTCAGTGGTGAGAACCAGGGCTGCGATGGATGCGGCGTTCTGGAGCGCAGAACGGGTGACCTTGACGGGATCGATCACGCCAGCGGCGATCAGGTCCTCGTACACACCGGATTTGGCGTTGAAACCGTGGTTGTCTTCGAGCTCGGCAACCTTGGCGACGACGACGTAGCCGTCGAAGCCGGCGTTCTGGGCGATCCAGCGCAGCGGCTGGGTCAGGGCGCGGCGGACGATCCCGACGGCGGCAGCCGCGTCGCCTTCCAGGGCCTTGACTGCGCTGTCCTCGTCCAGGGCCTTAAGGGCGTGGATGAGGGCAGAGCCACCGCCGGAGACGATGCCTTCTTCAAGAGCAGCACGCGTGGAGGACACTGCGTCCTCGATGCGGTGCTTCTTTTCCTTGAGCTCAACCTCAGTGGCTGCGCCAACCTTGATGACGCCGATGCCACCGGCCAGCTTGGCGAGCCGTTCCTGCAGCTTTTCCCGGTCCCAATCAGAATCGGTGCGGGTCAGCTCGGCGCGGAGCTGGGATACGCGTGCCGCGACATCCTCAGCCGTGCCGGCGCCGTCAACGATGGTGGTGTTGTCCTTGGTGACGGTAATGCGGCGGGCAGTACCGAGGACCTCGAGGCCAACCTGGTCCAGGGACAAGCCGAGCTCCTGGGAGACAACCTGTGCACCGGTCAGCGTAGCGATGTCCTGCAGCATGGCCTTCCGGCGGTCACCGAAGCCCGGGGCCTTGACGGCAACGACGTTCAGGGTGCCGCGGATACGGTTCACGATCAGCGTGGACAATGCTTCGCCGTCGATGTCCTCAGCAATGATGAAGAGCGGCTTGGCAGCCTGGAGGGCCTTCTCCAGGAGCGGCAGGAATTCCTGCAGCGAGGAGATCTTGCCCTGGTTGATCAGGATGAGCGCGTCTTCCAGGACAGCTTCCTGGCGTTCTGCGTCAGTGACGAAGTACGGGGACAGGTAGCCCTTGTCGAACTGCATGCCCTCGGTGAGGACCAGTTCGGTCTGAGTGGTGGAGGACTCTTCGATGGTGATGACACCATCCTTGCCGACCTTGCCGAAGGCCTCGGCCAGAAGCTCACCAACCTCATCGCTCTGGGCGGAGATCGCGGCAACGTTGGCAACCTGGGTGCCTTCTACTTCGCGGGCGTTGGCGAGGAGGCGAGCGGCAACAGCCTCGACAGAGACCTCGATGCCGCGCTTGATTTCGCCGGGGGCGGCTCCTGCGGCAACGTTGCGCAGGCCTTCCTTGACAAGCGCCTGTGCGAGCACGGTAGCCGTGGTGGTGCCGTCGCCTGCGACGTCGTTGGTCTTGGTGGCGACTTCCTTGGCCAGCTGGGCGCCAAGGTTCTCATACGGGTCGTCGAGTTCGACTTCGCGTGCGATGGTCACGCCGTCGTTGGTGATGGTGGGAGCTCCCCACTTCTTGTCCAGAACGACGTTGCGGCCACGCGGGCCAAGGGTGACCTTGACGGTGTTGGCGAGCTTGTCAATGCCTGCTTCGAGCGAGCGACGGGCAGCGTCGTTAAACGCAAGCTGCTTTGCCATGGTTGTGTCCTTTCAAGACGGAAAACCCGCACCGCTGATTCAGTCGGAAGAGTTCCAACCCAATCTGCGGTGCGGGATTCCAGGAGATTACTTAACGACGATTGCCAGAACGTCGCGGGCGGACAGAACGAGGTATTCGCTGCCACCGGTCTTGACTTCAGTTCCGCCGTACTTGGAGTAGATGACGACGTCACCAACGGTTACATCGACGGGCACGCGGTTGCCGTTGTCATCGAAGCGGCCGGGGCCAACTGCAACAACTTCGCCTTCCTGCGGCTTTTCCTGTGCAGTGTCCGGGATGACCAGGCCGGAAGCCGTGGTCTGCTCTGCTTCGAGCGGGCGGACAACAATGCGATCCTCGAGAGGCTTAATGGAGACCGACACTCGGATCTCTCCTTTACGTGAGGTAGTACATGGACTATCGAACCAGGGGTGCCGAGGCGGGCTTACCGTCGTCGCGGTGCCGGTAAGTGCCTGGCGGCATGATTAGCACCCGCCTAGGGAGAGTGCTAACCAAGACTCTATGTAAGCATTAGCACTCGGTCAAGGCGAGTGCCAGAATTTCGTCCTCGGTGAAAGGCGGCAGGACGCATTTCCGGCTCAAGCAGTTCATTGTCCGGCGAGGTCGTCGAAGTCCACGTCCTCGCCGTCGTCGTACTCTTCCTTCGGTGCAGTCCCGCGGTTCAGGTAAAGCACCACCGCACCGGCGAGGGCAACGACGCCGGACACCACCAATCCGATGATCGTCCCGATGCGGACGCCCGCGTAGGTGTCGCGGATGTCGCGGGCCTCGTCCGTGGCGTCCTGGACGCTCTTTCCGGTCATCGAATAAGTAGCGGCGTTGAAGGAGTCAAGAATGAAAATGATGATCAGGAGCGCGATGCAGACAACCGCAATCGAGGCACCTGCAATGAGCGCAGGACGGGCGTACCTGGAAAGCTTTCCGGCGAAGGGACGTTGATCGGGGGCGGAGGGAGAACCATTGGCGTCGTCAGGCTGGCGTACTGGGTTGTCTTCCATGGAATCAACCCTAGCCGCCTGAGCGGACCTGAAGGCGCTTAGTTCCCTCTCCGCCGCGTATGACGGACGAGCACTAGGCTAGTTCCCATGGCTGACACACCCCCGGACCAGATTGCCCCCTTGCTGACAACAGAGGGTTGGGAACTGCTGGCATCCTTGGGACCGTATAAGGAGAGCGAAGCGTATGCCCTGAATGCGCAGCTCCGTAAAGACGGCCACTCCCCCGGACTGGTGGCCGCCGTACTCACCCAGTTCAGGCTCCGCACGCGGGCCGAAGCGAAGTTCGGCGAATTTGCGCGCCAGATGCTCTTCACCCAGGCCGGACTGGAACAGGCAACGCGGCTCAATGTGGCGGCCAGGCACGCCGAACGCTTCGCCAAGGCAGGTACGCAGCACGTAGCGGACCTCGGCTGCGGACTCGGAGCCGACTCGATGGCCATAGCCTCCATGGACATCAAGGTCACTGCCGTGGAAATGGATGAGACCACCGCGGCCTGCGCCACCATCAACCTCATGTCCTTCCCGCACGCAACGGTGGTGCACGCCGATGCCGCGTCGGTTCCCCTCGACGGTATCGACGGTGTGTGGCTCGATCCTGCGCGCCGCACGACGTCGTCGTCGGGAACCAAGCGGATCTGGGATCCGGAGGCCTTCTCGCCGCCGTTGTCCTTCGTTGAATCATTGGCCGCTACGGGCAAGTCTGTCGGGGTCAAGATGGGCCCGGGCATGCCGCACGAATCAGTTCCGGCCGGCTGCGAGGCACAGTGGGTTTCGGTGGGAGGAGACGTCACCGAGGTGACACTGTGGTTCAACGACGTCGCGCGCCCCGGCATCCGCCGCGCCGCTTTGGTCCTCGGGTCGCAGGGCGCGGCCGAGATCACCAGCGGCGAAGACTTCGACGGCGGCCCGGTACCCGACGTCGGGCCTGTTGAGGGGTACCTCTACGAACCGGACGGCGCGGTGATCCGCGCAGGTTTGGTTGCCGACATCGCGCTCCGGTTGGGCGGACACCTGGTGGACGAGCACATCGCGTACATCTGCGCGCCGGTCCTGACGGAGACCCCCTTCGCCCGCGCCTACAAGGTCCTGGAAGTCATGCCATACAACGTCAAGACCCTCAAGGCGTGGGTGAAGGCCAATGGCGTCGGTGTCCTGGACATCAAGAAACGCGGCACGTCCGTCACTCCCGAGGAACTGCGGAAACAGTTGCTGCCGGCAGGAAAAGGCTCGTCGAAAGCGCATGGCAACAAGACAGCTACCCTGGTCCTCACCAGGATCGGCGAAGAACGGGTGACCGTTGTGGTGGAGCCGGTAGCTTCCTGAGCCCGCCCTACTGGGCGCGAGTGAATTCCTCGGCCGCCGCCACTTGCTCCGGCGTCGGCGTGATCCCCGTGTACAGCACGAACTGTTCCAGCGCCTGGATGGTGGCCACTTCCGCGCCGCTGATCACGGCCTTCCCCGCCGCGCGGCCGGCCTTGATGAGCGGCGTCTCCGCAGGGAGCGCGACGACGTCGAACACCACGCGCGCCGCCGCCACCGCTTCCTCGGGGAAGGACAGTGAGCCGGCCTCCGGTCCACCGGCCATGCCGATCGGCGTGACGTTGACGATAACGTCCGCCGTCGAATCCCCTACGTCGGACTGCCAGCCGAAGCCGTAGAGTCCCGCGAGGGATTTCCCGAGCTTTTCGTTCCTTGCAACAACCGTGACCCGCGAGAATCCGGCGTCGCGGAAGGCCGCCGCGGTGGCCTTGGCCATCCCACCGGAGCCTCGGAGCAGCACGGAGGACGCGGGGGCGATCGCATTGCGCTCGATCAACTGGGCAATCGCCGTGTAGTCCGTGTTATAGGCCGTCAGCACCCCGGCGTCGTTCACGATCGTGTTGACCGAGTCGATTGCGGCCGCCGAGGCGTCCATGCGGTCCACGAGGGCGATGACGTCTTCCTTGTACGGCATCGAAACGGCGCAGCCGCGGATGCCCAGGCCGCGCACGCCCGCGATCGCGTTCGCCAAGTCCGTGGGGGCAAAGGCCTTGTAGATCCAGTTCAGGCCGAGCGCCTCGTAGAGGAAGTTGTGGAAACGTGTCCCGTTATTGCTGGGCCGGGCAGAGAGAGAAATACAGAGCGTCATGTCTTTATTGAGGATCGGCATAACGGGACTTCCTTCACGTAGCGGGTTCTCTGCCCAGCCTAGACGGGGAGCTAGCCTTGGCGCGCCTTGAAGCGCGGATTCAGCTTGTTAATGACATAGGTGCGTCCGCGCCGGCGAACCACCTGCGCCCCGGGGACCTTCTTGAGCGCGCGCAACGAATTCCTGACTTTCACGGGGTTCTCCTTCTCGGGTTTTGATTTGTTGGATTGCGGCTTTGTCCCACCGATGCTGGATCTCGGCTAAAGGGCGGATTCGAGTTCAAAAGGGTCTTCGAGCCCGGCGAAGCCGAGCCGCATCTCCGCTTCGCTCAGCGCGCATCCGTCCAGGAGTGCCCGGATTTCGGCGGCGTCGAGGTCCTCCTCCCGTCCGGTCACGGCCAGTACCGTGCCCCGGTCGCCGAAGCGGGGGTGCCAGTCGAGAACGGCGTCGACGTCGTGGAGTCCGTTTCCGTGCTGCAGGCCCTTGCCGCTGAGGACAGGGCCGGTGCCGGCGTCCGCGAGCCACTCGCCTGTGCTCTCGAGCCAGACCCGGGGTCCGATTCCCTGAACGGCGATCCGGACTTTGGCAGCCGAGGCAATCCACAAGCGGCCCCTCATCCAGTGGCACCCCTCGGCCAACTTGGGCAGCGCCTCCTGGAATCGGCCTGGATGAAGGGGTCGCTCCACTTTGTGGAGTACGGTCCGGAAACTCCCCGACTCTTCCTCGAGGGGAACCCTCACGGAACCGCGACGAACCCTGGCGAGAGCCTCGGCGCCGTCATAGCAGCCGGGCCGGAAGTCGTCGTCGCTCGCGGAAATGGCGGCGTGTGGCGCAAGCTGCCCAAGCAGTTCCAGCCCTTGGGCCCAAGCCTCGCTTGCGTCCGGGCGCAAGCCCGCCAACTCCGCCCCAAGTCCGGCGTGCACCATGACGGTATCCGCGTGGCCCAATTCCCCGATGAGAAATTCTCCGCTGGTGCGCTCATCCTCCGGCATGGCCGTGAAGCCGGATTCATACAGGGTGTGCTTGTCCCAGATGTGGTCTTCCAGCCCGGAGGGATCGATCGCCAACACGGCATTGTCGATGACGGCGGGCCGTTCCAGTCCACGCTTGAGTTCCGCCACCGCCATGTCCACGGAGACGCCGGGAGGCAGGCCGAGGACGATGTGGTCATGACCCGAGGACGCGAGGCGTTCCGCCGTCGGGACAACATCGAGGCGGACCGTGCAGCTGAGGCAGCCGTGCTCCAAGGCGGTTTGCGCCTGCTCCACCAGTTGCCCATTGCGGAAGATCCTTCGCAAAACGATGGATCCGTCCAGGAGGTCGTGCAGGACCACGACCGAATCGCGATGGGTCCGCCCAAGCCTGGTGGTGGCTGCTTCGCGGCATTGGCTGTCCAGTGAGCTGACAACAGAAAGATGCATGCCAAACATTTTATATGCAAATCATTCTCATTAGCAAGACGGGCAATGCGCTGGATTTCCCCTCCACCCGGCGCCGTATCGCCCCTGCACTAGACTTGAGCCAACCTCTGACGGGCCTACACCGGCGTCGATCAAGGGATCTTGGCATATCATCGAGGGGACCTCTACGTGCAGATTGATTTCGCTCCATCCAGGCAATCGACCCTGGGGGTGGAATGGGAGCTCGCGCTCGTCAACGCACGCACCGGCGAATTGGCCTCTGTGGCCAACGAAGTCCTCCGAGGTGTCGCCTCCCGGCATCCGGGCCTGACCGAAGACGACGAGCATCCGCACATCAAGCGGGAATTGCTCCTGAACACCGTGGAACTCGTCACGGGCGTGTGCAACACCGTCAAGGAAGCCAAGGAAGACCTGGCCCGCTCGCTGCAGGCCGTCAGGGAAGTCACAGACCCCATGGGTGTCGAGCTTTTCTGCGCCGGAAGCCATCCTTTCAGCCCGCCTCAGCTTCAGCCGGTCTCGGACAAAGAGCGCTACGCCAAACTGATCGACCGCACCCAATGGTGGGGGCGGCAAATGGTCATTTACGGAGTCCACGTCCACGTCGGCCTGGACCGGAGGGACAAGGCCCTCCCCATCCTCGATGGGCTGGTCAATTATTTCCCTCATTTCCAGGCATTGTCCGCTTCGAGCCCGTTCTGGGGCGGCGAAGACACGGGCTACGCTTCGCAACGAGCGCTCATGTTCCAGCAGCTTCCCACGGCCGGTTTGCCCTTCCAGTTCCCCAGCTGGGCCGAATACGAGTCCTATGTGCAGGACATGTTCACCACCGGGGTGATCGACACCCTGTCCGAAATTCGCTGGGACATCCGGCCCGTGCCGAACTTGGGCACCATCGAAATGCGCATTTGCGACGGCCTGGCAACCCTGGAAGAAGTCGGCGCTGTTGCGGCCCTGACCCAATGCCTCGTGGACGAGTTCTCCACCATCCTGGACAACGGCGGAACCATTCCCACCATGCCGCCCTGGCATATCCAGGAAAACAAATGGCGCGCCGCCCGCTATGGGATGGAAGCGATCATCATCCTGGATGCCGAAGGCAACGAGCAGCTCGTGACTGAGCACCTGAAGGAAACGCTGCTGCGCCTGGCGCCTGTCGCTGAGAAGCTGGGGTGCTCGGAGGAACTGGCCGACGTCGAAAAGATCATCGCCCGCGGAGCCGGCTACCAGCGCCAGCGCCGCGTCGCGGCCCAGCACGACGGCGATCTTCATGCGGTCGTCCAGGATCTCGTGCAGCAAATGCGGTCCGTTCCGACCGCCTAGCTGCTCCTAAACCGAAACGGTGGTCACCGGCAGGGACGAGTCAGGAGCAAAGGCGACCCCGCTGGGACCGATTCCAGCCATGATGAGTTGTGCCCCCAGGGCGGCGACCATGGCGCCGTTGTCAGTGCACAGCGCCAGCGGCGGCACGTGCAAGGTGATTCCCGCGGAGGTGCAACGCTGCCCCGTCAGGTCACGGAGACGGGAGTTCGCGGCCACGCCACCGCCCAGCAAGAGGTCCGTGATGCCGTTTTCCTTGCAGGCCAGCACAGCCTTGGACGTGATGACGTCCACCACCGCTTCCTGGAACGCCGCAGCAATATCGGCCACGGGGACGTCCTCGCCCCGCGCTTCGAACTGCTCCACGCAGCGCGCGACGGCGGTCTTGAGACCGCTGAACGACCAATCGTAGCGATGAGGTCCCGGCTCCTCCGCAGTACCCATGTACTTGGGTTGCGTCAGGCCACGCGGAAAGCGGATGGCTTTGGGGTTGCCTTGCTTCGCGAGTTTGTCGATGGCCGGGCCCCCGGGGTAACCAAGGCCCAGGAGCCTCGCCACTTTGTCGTATGCCTCCCCCGCGGCGTCGTCGATGGTGGAGCCGAGCATCTCGACGTCATGGGTGATGTTGCGGATGCGCAGGATTTCCGTGTGTCCACCGGAAACCAGCAGCGCGCCCAGATTCTCCGGCAACCGTCCGTCGGTACCGAGTCTGGAAGTATCGTTCGTCTTTCCATCAAGCAGCCCGACGCCGACGTGTGCCACCAGGTGGTTGATCGCATAGAGCGGTTTGCCGGTGGCCACAGAGAGGGCCTTGGCCGCACAAACGCCGACCATCAGTGCGCCTGCCAGGCCCGGCCCGGAGGTCACGGCGATGGCGTCGATCTGGTCCAGTGTCACTCCTGCCTCGTGCAAAGCCTCCTGCAGCGTGGGCACAAAGGCGTCCAGGTGCGCACGCGAAGCGATCTCCGGAATAACGCCGCCGAAACGGACATGCTCATCCATCGATGAGGACACCGTGTTGGTCAGCAGGCTGGTGCCGCGGACAATCCCGACGCCGGTTTCGTCGCAGGATGACTCGATCCCCAGCACGAGCGGCTGGGCTCGATTCGGCTGGGCTGGGCTTGTCTGGTTCACGCCGGGTTTCCTTCAGTCAATGTCAGCCTCATGATGAGGGCGTCGGTGCCGTCGCGGTAATAGCGCTGCCGGACATGGATCTGCTCGAAGCCGAACCGCACGTACAGCGCCTGCGCGCGGGGGTTGTCCGCCCGGACTTCCAGGAGCACGTCCGCCGCGCCACGCCGTCGGGCCTCATCGATAAGTTCGGTGAGGATGGCTGAACCGATTCCCTTTCCTTCGAATTCGGGCACGACGGCGATCGTCTGGACATCCGCGATCGGCTCGATGCACATCAGCCCGGCGTAGGCCACAATCTGACCGCCGGCTTCGGCCACCACGTAACGGCGGGTATCCACCTGGGCGAGCTCATCGAAGAACATTTGCAGCGGCCATGCGTCTACCGGGAAGAGCCGGCGTTCGAGGGCTTCCACGGCGGTCACGTCGGCGGCCGTCATGTCCCGGAGCGTCACGCCGTCGAGCGCGAAAAGGGGCGAGGTATTCACAGTGCCCGCTTCCTGGGCCAGGTACCTGCGCGTCAGATTCGCGCAGGTACAAGGGCGTGGAGTCCGGGAGTGTTTCGCCCGCGGCGATGCGGGCCATGGCGAACTGGCCAAGCGAGGCGGCGTCGGGCTGGGTGGTGCTGAATTCCTCGTTCGCGTTGACGACGTCGGCGTAGATGCCGCCGCCTGCCCCGAAGACGGAAAGGGCAGGCAACTCGGAGGCGAAACCCACGTGCGGGCCGTCCACGAGTTGTGGAAGCTGGCCTTCGTCGAGCGTGTAGCGCGCCCAGTAGACCTCCTTGCGGCGGGCATCCGTGGCCACCAGGAACTCGGTTTGCGCCTCGGTGGACTCGGCCACTTCCAAGGCAATCGCGTCCAAGCTCATGAGGCCGAAGAGGGGCTTGTTCCAGGCGAATGCCAAAGTCCGGGCAGTCGCAATCCCTGAGCGAAGCCCGGTGAACGGCCCCGGGCCAACGCCGGTCACGATCAGATCAATGTCTGCTCCGCGTACCCCTGCGTCGTTCATGAGCTTCTCGATACCGGGTGCCAGGACCTCGGCATGGCTGCGCGTGTCCTCGGTAGCGAAGGAATCCACCACGCCTTCCATGGCATCGTCAGAGATGAGCGCGGCACTCGCCACGGCCGAGGTATCAATGGCCAGAATCAGCATCAGGCGTTCTCTTCCAGTATTTCGGGCACGTGGCTCCAGCGTGGGCCGAAGCCACGGAAAACGATGGTGCGTGGCTCGTCGTCGTCCTCGGGGTCGAAGTCCAACACCGCATCCTGTCCCGTTTCCGCGGAGTCGAGCGCGGAATCCGTGCCGCCGACGGTCCGGTGCAGCTCGATGTCCAGGCGACTGTCCGAAAGGTGCTCTACCCGTTCGCGTCCCCATTCCACCACCGTCACGGAGCTGTCCAGGGTGTTTTCGAGGTCAATGTCGTCGATCTCCGCCGCGGAACCCAATCGGTAAGCATCAACGTGGACCAGATCGGGGCCGCCGGGCCGCCTGCCTTCGGGCAGGTTCGGGTGGATGCGCACCAGGACAAACGTGGGCGAGATGACACCGGCGCGGACGCCCAGGCCTTCGCCGAGTCCTTGGGTGAAGGTGGTCTTGCCGGCGCCGAGTTCCCCCGTGAGGACCAGCAGGTCTCCGGGCACAAGAACCCCGCCCAACGCCGAGCCCAAAGCATGCGTCTGCTCCGCCGTCGCGACTTTGACCGTGCGCTCCCACAGTGCCCCCGGCACAGCGTTACTGCTCACAGGACATCCGTTCCCGGGGCCTCATTGATGTAGATGCGCGGCACCCGCGGGCTGATGCGGGTGACGATCTCATAGTTGTTGGTGCCGGCGGCCGCGGCCCAATCGTCCGCCGTCGGGCCTCCGTCGGTGCCATCGCCAAACATGACGGCTTCAGCGCCAAGCAAGGCGCCCTCGTCAGTCCCCACGTTCCCGAGGTCAATGACCATCTGGTCCATGGCAATCCGTCCCACCACGGGATAGTTGACTCCGTTGACCCGCACCGGCCCGCCCGTGGCGATGCGCGGCACGCCGTCGGCATATCCGAGCGGAATCAGGCCCAAGGTGCTCTCGGCAGAGGTCCGGTAGTTGAGTCCGTAGGACACTCCTTGGCCCTCAGGCACGCGTTTGCAGTTGGATACCAGGGTGCGCACGGTCATGGCGGGGCGGAGGCCGAGTTCCTTGGAGCTTTGACCCTCGAACGGAGACAGTCCGTAGAGCCCGAGCCCCACGCGGACGAGGTTGAAGTGGGTGTCCGGGCGGGAAAGCGTGGCGGGTGTATTGGCAAGGTGCCGCACTTCGGTGTCCACCCCGGCGTCCTCCGCTACGGCAATCGCCTCACGGAACGCAGCGAGTTGCTCATCGGTTTCAGGCCGGTGCGGTTCGTCCGCCACCGCCAAATGGGAGAAGATGCCCACCACGCGCAGGAGCCCCTCGTTCCTGGCACTCCATGGCTTTGCCCACCAGCTTGTCCCATTGGGCGATCGTGGAGCCATTGCGGCCCAGGCCGGTGTCCACTTTCAGGTGGATACGGGCCGGACGTTCCTGTTCGCGGGCCGCTGCCACAACGGCGTCGAGCTCCCAGCCGGAAATCCCGACGTCGACGCCGGCCGCTACAGCCGCTTGGAAGTTGCTTTCCGTGGTGTGCAGCCATGCCAGCATGGGGGCATCAATGCCGGCGGCGCGCAGGACGAGCGCCTCCGAAATGTGGGCGACGCCGAGCCACCGGGCACCGGCATCGAGGGCCGCCCGCGCCACCTGCACTGCGCCGTGTCCATAGGCATCGGCCTTGACCACGGCCATGACCTTCGCGGGCGACGCGATGGCCACGAACTGGCGCACATTGTGCCGGATAGCATCCAAGTCAATGACGGCTGATCGTTCCAAGACCGTTGCCGAAACCGATTTCACCACGGGTTCGAAACTGGCAGCTGCTTCGTAAGTCACCTCACGATTCTAGTGCCGCGAGGAGGCAGGGACCGACTTGAGCGGGCGGGCCTGGTCTGGCTTGGAGCACCCGTTGGGGCTTCTGTTCCGGGTTCAGGCGTCGGAATTGTGGGCGATCGTGGCCGATGCGCGCCGCTGGGCCCCCGGGGGAACATTGCGGACAATGTCCTCGAGGAAAGCGAACCGCTTGAGCCATTGGCTGGACTGCCGCTCGCGGCGGGCGTTGGCCCGCTGCCACCAATCGGCGATGTCGCCCCAGCCCGGCGCGGCCAGCGAGCCCCCCACCTCCTGCACGGCCAGCGAGGCACAAAGATTGGCAAATCGGAGCCGATCTCCCAAAGGCCAGCCGGCCAGGCAGCCCACAACAAATGCCGCGCCAAAGCAGTCGCCCGCCCCGGTGGGATCATAGGACGTGACGGGAAGGGACGGCACCCATTCCTCCTCACCGGTTTCGGAATCCACCGCCATGGCCCCTTGTGCTCCGAGAGTCACCACAGCTACCGGAACCCTGTCGGCGAGCGCGTAGAGCGCAGACCAGGGATTGTCCTTGCCGGTAAAGGCCATGGCCTCGCGCTGGTTCGGCATAAACGCATGAAAATTTTCGAGCTGGTCCAGCCGCTTAGGCGACCATTCCCCTGTCGGGTCCCAACCGGCGTCGCCGAAGAGCTTGACCCCGGATTTTCTCGCCGCCAGCATCCACGGCTCAGGTTCCTCACCGAGATCCGCGACGGCGGCGAGCGCCTTGGGCGGTTCGCCAATCAGTTCCGAGGCGCTCATGGGTGCGGGGTGTCCGTGGGTGACCATTGAACGGTCGTGATCGACGCACAGGGAGACAGTGACCGGGGAGTGCCAACCATCGAACCGTCTGGAAAGGGAGAGATCCACGTGCTCTTGGCTCTCCAGGATCCGCCAGTTGAAGTCTCCGTACCCGTCATCTCCGAAGGCCGCCGCCAGGCTGGTCCGCAGCCCAAGCCGTGCAGCTGCGATGGCCTGGTTGGCCACCCCGCCGGGGCATGTGCCCATGCCTTGGCTCCACACCTCTGTCCCTGGCTCAGGACTGTGGTCCAGCCCGGTGAAGATGATGTCCTGGAACACCGTGCCCGTCAGGAGCAGATCGCAGCTCGAATCATCCCCGGTGTCGCTCGCGTCTAGGCGGATGGCTGCGAGGGGATCGAATCCAGCCCTGGGCGTTGCGTCCATGCACGGCAGACTACGCTGTGGCCACCTGCGTGCATAGCTTTCCCCGGCGCGGACCGCGCCAATCCCGGGACGGACTAGAGCTCCTGGTACATGACGTGCAGCCCCATGTAGCCGAGGGTTGGATGCTGGAAGGCCCGGGGGATCGTCGCCAGGATGCGGAAGCCCATGGACTGCCACAGGCCCACTGCGCGGACGTTGCTCTCGACGACGGCATTGAACTGCATGGCCTTGAACCCGGCATCCCTGGCGGCAACCAAGGAATAGGCACAAAGTGCTCGCGCGATTCCCTGCCCGCCGTGATCGGCATGGACCATGTAGCCGGCGTTGGCCACGTGGCTTCCGCCGCCGCCCTGGTTGGCGTGCCGTTCGCCGGTACCCAGCACGTCGCCGTCGCGCACTGCCACAAAGGTCAGGCCGGGCGCTTCCTTGAACCACTTGCTTCGGGCAGCTTCTTCGCTAGTGTCGCGGTCCCAGGTGAAGGTCTCCCCAGCCCGGATCACGGGTTCCAGGGACGGCCCAGATCCCGGGCCAGTCGCTTGCCTCGGCGACCCGGATCTCGTAGCTAACGGGCGCCGGCGTTCCTGCTTCGCTGTTTGAGTGGCTCACGTCCGTTACGGTATCAGCCCGCCATGCACGGTCGGCCCTGCAGGCCGGCTGCAATGCCGTGGAGGTCAGGAGTAGTGTTTTCGCTGGGACGCAGAGGATCTCTCACTTTGCGGAGCTCGTTGAGTTGCTTTGGATACAGGAGGTAGCGGTGTCGTTGATCCGTCGCGTGGCCTTCTTGTCACTCCACACTTCCCCCATGGAGCAGCCCGGTTCGGGCGATGCCGGCGGGATGAATGTCTACGTCAGGGCGCTGGCCATGGCATTGGCGGATCTTGGCGTGGAGGTAGAGATCTTTACGCGTTCGACGTCGGTCGGGCAGCCCGCCGTCGAACACCCCGGTCCCGGCGTTTGCGTCCATAACGTCCTGGCAGGGCCGGCCCGGAAGCTGCCCAAAGAGGAACTTCCCGAGCTCCTCCACACCATGGTGACCGAAATCGAGAGGATCCGGCAGCGGCAACCGCACGGCCGTTACGACGCCATCCATTCGCACTATTGGGTATCCGGCGTGGCCGGCCTTGAACTGTCCGCATTGTGGAACGTGCCGCTGATCCACACGATGCACACGATGGCGAAGGTCAAGAATTTGGTGCTCGAATCCGGCGAGCGGCCCGAACCGCGCCTTCGCGAGGACGGCGAACAGAGGATCGTGGATGGAGCCACTCGACTCGTGGCCAACACCCCCGCGGAAGCCCAGGAGCTCGTCTCGCACTACAACGCCGACTTCGACCACATCGATATCGCTCCCCCCGGCGTCGACCTCACTGTGTTCACGCCCGCGTTCCGGGCCCGCTCCCGGGCCGAGCTTGGCGTGCGGCCCGACAGTTTCCACCTGCTCTTCGCCGGGCGCATCCAGCGGCTCAAGGGTCCGCAGGTTTTCGTCGAGGCTGCAGGCATCCTCCGCAAGAGGCGGCCGGACATCGACCTCGAGCTGACCATCCTGGGTGCCCTGAGCGGTGCCAAGGACTTCAACCTGCAGTCCTTCATCACGGCCGCAGGGCTCGACGACGTCGTAACCCACCGTGCGCCGGTCAAGGCGCCCAAGCTGGCGGGCTGGTTCCGTTCAGCCGACGTCGTGGTGATGCCATCCTTCAGCGAATCGTTCGGGCTCGTTGCCCTCGAGGCGCAGGCTTGCGGCACCCCGGTGGTGGCCACCAACGTGGGTGGCCTGTCCCGCGCCGTTGCCGACGGTCGCACGGGCATTTTGGTTGACGGCCACGATCCCTCCCGCTGGGCCGACGTCATCGAAGCCCTGTACGACGATCCCCGCACCCGCGAAGACATGGGCCGTGCCGCTGCCGTCCATGCGGAGGCCTTCGGCTGGCAAAGGACGGCAGCCCTCACGCTCGAGAGCTACCACGCAGCCATCGGCGCCGTCCTCGTCCGCCCAAGCTAGATGCCCGCTAACCTACGGCGGCAATCCCGACGACGCCCGCTCACCTAAGAGGACACGACTGATAGATTGTCGCGAACAGTGTTCCCGAGGAGTTGAGGACAAGGATGTCTGAAAACAAGATCTTGAGCGACCTCGAAATTGCCCAGAGTGCGGCGATACGTCCCATCGAGGAAATCGCCGAGCGTGCCGGGATCAACGTCGATGCTTTGGAACTGTACGGCCGGTTCAAGGCGAAGATCGATCCCGCCAAACTCCGTCTCCCGGAGGCCAAACGCGCGGGCAAGATAGTCCTCGTCTCGGCCATGTCCCCGACGCCGGCGGGTGAGGGAAAGTCCACAACCACGGTGGGCCTTGCCGATTCCTTGGCACGGGCTGGTCACCGCGTGATGATCGCGCTGCGCGAACCGTCCCTTGGACCGATTCTGGGTATGAAGGGAGGAGCAACCGGTGGCGGCTACTCCCAGGTTCTTCCCATGGACGAGATCAACCTGCATTTCACCGGCGACTTCCACGCAATCACCTCTGCCAATAATGCCCTTATGGCCCTCGTGGACAACCACATTTTCCAAGGCAACGAGCTCAACATTGATCCCCGCCGCATGACGTTCAAACGGGTCCTCGATATGAACGACCGCTCGCTGCGCGAGGTCATCATCGGCCTGGGCGGCCCAGCTCAAGGAGTCCCGCGACAGGACGGTTTCGACATCACCGTCGCGTCGGAAATCATGGCCGTCTTCTGCCTCGCGACGGACCTGGATGATCTCCGCGAGCGCCTTGGCCGCATCACTTTCGGATACAGCTATGACCGGCGGCCGGTCACCGTGGCCGATCTCGGGGTCCAGGGCGCACTGACAATGCTGTTGAGGGACGCCATCAAACCGAACCTCGTTCAGACCATCGCAGGAACGCCGGCCCTGGTGCACGGCGGCCCGTTCGCCAACATCGCGCACGGCTGCAACTCGCTCATCGCCACGCGAACGGCCCAACAGCTCGCCGACATTGTGGTCACGGAAGCGGGATTCGGCGCCGACCTTGGCGCAGAAAAGTACATGGACATCAAGTCGCGCATCGCGGACGTGGCGCCGTCCGCCGTCGTCGTGGTCGCGACTATCCGGGCGCTGAAGATGCAGGGCGGTATCCCGAAGGAGCTTCTCAAGGAGCCTAACGTCGAGGCGCTCGCTGCCGGCGTCGAGAACTTGAAGCGGCATGTGCACAATGTCGAGAAGTTTGGCGTCACCCCGGTGGTTGCCATTAACAAGTTCGCGACGGACACAACAGAAGAGCTCGACTGGCTGCTGGCCTGGCGCGCCCAGGAGGGAGTGCAGGCGGCGGTGGCGGATGTCTGGGGCAGAGGTGGAGGGGGCGACGGCGGCGACGAGCTCGCGGCGAAGGTCGCCGCAGTGGTGGCGGCAGCAACGCCGTCGGACTTCCGTCATTTGTATCCTCTGAGCCTGTCCGTGGAGGACAAGATCCGCACGATAGTCCAGGAAATCTACGGCGCCGACGGTGTGGAGTTTTCCGTTCCCGCGCTCAGGCGCCTCGCGGACATCCGGAAAAATGGCTGGAGCGGGATGCCCGTTTGTATGGCCAAGACGCAGTATTCATTCACCGACGACGCCTCCCAGTTGGGTGCCCCCAAGAGATTCACGGTGCACGTGCGAGAGCTGATTCCCAAGACCGGGGCGGGCTTCATTGTCGCGCTGACCGGTGCGGTCATGACGATGCCCGGTTTACCCAAGGAGCCTGCCGCGATGCGGATGGACGTCGATGAACACGGCAACCCGGTGGGCCTCTTCTGACCCTTCTCAAACAACGCGGGGTCACTTACGGCCGGTGGTGGTGAGGTTAATGGGCTGTAAGTGACCCCGCGTTGACGGGAAAGCGGGGTTAGCGTTCGACGTCGCCGCGGATGAAGGCTTCGACCTTATCGCGGCCGAGATCGTCATTGAGCTGCTCCGGCGGTGACTTCATGAAGTAGCTCGACGCCGAGAGCAGCGGGCCGCCGATGCCACGGTCCAGGCCAATCTTGGCGGCACGGATCGCATCGATGATCACGCCTGCCGAGTTCGGGGAGTCCCAGACCTCGAGCTTGTACTCCAGGGAAACCGGGGCATCGCCGAAGTTGCGGCCTTCGAGACGGACGAACGCCCACTTGCGGTCGTCGAGCCAGGCAACGTAGTCGGACGGGCCGATGTGGACGTCGTCGGCGTGCAGCTTGGCCTCGACGTTGGAGGTCACTGCCTGGGTCTTGGAGATCTTCTTGGACTCCAGACGGTCACGCTCCAGCATGTTCTTGAAGTCCATGTTGCCGCCGACGTTCAGCTGGTACGTGCGGTCCAACGTGACGCCGCGGTCTTCGAAGAGCTTGGCCATGACGCGGTGCGTGATGGTGGCGCCGATCTGGCTCTTGATGTCATCGCCGACGATCGGCACACCCGCAGCGGTGAACTTGTCGGCCCATTCCTTGGTGCCCGCGATGAAGACCGGCAGGGCGTTGACGAAGGCAACACCGGCGTCAATGGCACACTGCGCGTAGAAGTGTGCGGCGTCCTCGGAACCAACGGGCAGGTAGCAGACCAGGACGTCGGCCTTGGCTTCGCGCAGTGCGGCGACGATGTCCACTGCCTCTTCCGGGGCCTCGACGATGGTCTCGCGGTAGTACTTGCCCAGGCCGTCCAGGGTGTGGCCGCGCTGTACGGTCACACCTGTGGAGGGAACATCCGCGATCTTGATGGTGTTGTTTTCGCTCGCGCCGATGGCGTCTGCAAGGTCCAGGCCGACCTTCTTGCTGTCAACGTCGAAAGCAGCAACAAACTGAACGTCGTTGACGTGGTACTTGCCGAACTCAACGTGCATCAGACCTGGAATCGTCGGCCTGGGGATCGGCGTCGCGATAGTAGTGGACACCTTGGACCAGCGAAGCGGCGCAGTTACCTACGCCGACAATGGCGACACGAATCGGATGTGAAGACACGGAACTCCTTTGAGAACTAACCTCAGGTGCCAGGCGCGTCCGTACCTGAGTGTACGACGGCGTCTTAGAGGCACAGCGCCATTCGGCGCTCTTTGCATTGTAACCAACCTGAACGGGGCCGGCTTTGTTCCCAGCCGGCCCCGCACGTGGATAATTTATCCGAAACTACCTTTGTGCCCACAGATTGATGTCGGATTCGACGGCGAACTCGTCAATCGCTGTCAGTTCCTCCGACGTGAAGTGGAGGTTGTTGATGGCGGACAGCGTGTCCTCCAGCTGCGCGACACTCGAGGCGCCCACCAAGGCCGAGGTCACAGGTGAACCCTTCGGCTGATCCCGCAGGATCCAGGCGATAGCCATCTGCGCGAGGGTCTGGCCGCGCCCGTCGGCGATGGCATTCAAACCACGCACCCGGTTCAGCTTTTCCTCGGTCAGTGCTGATTCGGAGAGGAACCGTTCCTTGGCGGCGCGCGAGTCCGCGGGGACTCCGTTCAGGTACCGGTTGGTGAGCATCCCCTGGGCCAGCGGCGAGAAGGCGATGGATCCAGCACCCACCTGGTCCAACGCCTCGTAGAGGTTCGGCGAACCGTTCTCGGTCCAGCGGTTCAGCATGGAATAGCTGGGCTGGTGGATGAGCAGCGGAGTACCCATCTCCTTGAGAATCCGGGCTGCCTCAAGAGTCTGCTCCGGAGTGTAGGAGGAGATACCGGCATAGAGCGCCTTACCGGACCGGACTGCGTAGTCCAAGGCACCCATGGTTTCTTCCAGGGCGTTTCCGGATCGGGACGGTGGCTGTAGAAGATGTCCACGTAATCCAGTCCCATGCGCTGAAGCGACTGGTCGAGGCTGGAGAGCAGGTACTTGCGGGATCCCCATTCTCCGTAGGGGCCGGGCCACATGTAGTAACCGGCCTTGGTGGAGATGACGAGTTCATCGCGGTAGGGCTTGAAGTCGTCCTTCAGGTGGCGGCCGAAGTTCGTTTCAGCCGAACCGTCCGGCGGCCCGTAGTTGTTGGCAAGGTCGAAGTGGTTGACCCCTAGATCGAAGGCCCGGCGGAGGATGGCGCGCTGCTCTTCGAAACGCTTGTCGTCGCCGAAGTTGTGCCAAAGTCCCAGCGAGATGGCGGGAAGTTTGAGGCCGCTGCGTCCGACGCGGCGGTAGGGCATGGTTTCATAGCGGTTTCCCGCGGCCGAATAAGTCATACCTACCATCCTGCCACCGCCTTCCATGCTCGAAGCGTGATGTCCGTCATGTGGGCACGGTCACTTAAAGTGAACGGTCACGTAAAGTGCACGGTCACTTAAGGCGCACGACGGCGGCGCTCTCCCCCGGGATTGTCAGGTTTCCGTTCCCGATGGCGGCCGTGGAGTCCGTGGCTAGCAGCAGTTCGCCGCTCATGGGCCTACTCAGGGGCTCGTTCCCAAAGTTGCAGGCAACCCTCACGGAGCCCCTGCTAAGGACCAGCCATTTGTCCTCTTCGCTGAAGTCGACGTGGGTATCGGTGAATCCGCCGCCCGCTAGCTCCGGCGTCGAGCGCCTGAGGTTGGCCAAGGCTCGGTAAAGTTCGAGCAGCCGGCCGTGATCGCCGTCGTGCGCTTCTTCCCATCGGAGCTTGGAACGCGTGAACGTCTCCGGATCCTGGGGGTTAGGCACCGAGGCAGGGTCCCAACCCATCCGTTCGAATTCCTTGAGCCGGCCGTTTGCTGTGGCCTCAGCCAGCCATTCCTCAGGATGGGAGGTGAAAAACTGCCAGGGCGTGGAGGCGGCGAATTCTTCCCCCATGAACAACATCGGGGTGAACGGCGACGTCATGGTCAGCACCGCGGCCAGCGCCAGCCTTCCGTAAGACAGGCTCGCACTCAGGCGGTCACCGGTGGCGCGATTGCCAATTTGATCGTGGTTTTGGTTGCAGACCACCAAGGCGGCAGGATGGACCAGCCCTGGGCGGATGGGCCGGCCGTGGTGCCTGCCGCGGAAACTCGAATAGCTTCCGTCGTGGAAGAAGCCATGCTCAAGGACTTTTGCCAAAGCAGTCAAGGAATCGAAGTCGGCATAGTAGCCCGCCGTCTCCCCGGTGAGATTCACGTGCACGGCATGGTGGAAGTCGTCACTCCACTGCCCTTCCAGACCGTAGCCGTTGGTGTCCCGGCGGTAGATCAGGCGCGGATTGTTCAGATCCGATTCCGCAATCAGGGTCTTGGGGATGCCCGTTTCAGCTTCGATGCCATCCGCGAGGCTGGCAAGATCCTCGAGGATATGCACGGCACGCTCATCGCGCAGTGCATGCACAGCGTCAAGCCGCAGCCCGTCCACGTGAAAATCACTCAACCACATGGCGGCGTTGTCCAAAATGTACTGGCGAACTTCGTCCGAGCCGGGGCCATCCAGATTCACCGAATCACCCCAGGTGTTGCCTTCCCCGGACTTCAGGTACGGGCCAAACTTGGGCAGATAGTTCCCGCTCGGCCCCAGGTGGTTGTAGACGACATCCTGGATTACGCCGAGCCCGGCCGCATGCGCGGCATCCACAAACCGCTGATAGGCCTCCGGTCCCCCGTATGGTTCATGGACAGCGAACCACAGCACTCCGTCGTACCCCCAGTTGTGGGTGCCGTTGAAGGCGTTGACCGGCAGAAGCTCCACGAAGTCGATGCCCAGTTCAACGAGGTAGTCGAGCTTTTCCGCCGCCGCGTCGAGAGTACCTTCCGGCGTGAACGTCCCCAGGTGAAGCTCGTAAATGACGGCGCCACCGAGGCCACGCCCCGTCCAATCAGAGTCGCTCCAGGCATACGACGACGTGTCAAACGTCCGGGACAGTCCGTGGACCCCCTCGGGCTGGCGCTGCGACCTCGGGTCGGGGAAGGGCCCCTCCCCGTCCACGAGGTACCCATAATCAGTCCCAGCCACCTGAGGAAGGTCCGCCGTCCACCAGCCGGAGGCTCCGCCGTCGTCATGCCGCATTTCGTGGTGCTCACCGGCTGCAAGCAGGGTGACAGAATCTGCAAACGGTGCCCAAAGGTCGAATCGTTGCCTTGCGTTTTTCTTCGCCGCCATGGCTCCCCCTCAATCGTTTTTGTCTAGGCTGGGATGCCCGCCGTTGTTCGTGCTGTGACTATGCCGTCGGTACAAGCAGGGCCACGGGGTATCTCAACAGAAGGCTCCCGAGGTGTGCCTGTCCCGCTGGGTAACTGTTGCCCGTGAGTTCGTCCCGAACCGCACGATCAATGGTGATGAATGTGTTTTGCCACCCGCCGGCTCGTTCGAGTTTCCGAGGGAGGCGCGTTGCCAAAGTAATGGCGCCGCCACCCGTGCCGGGCGCTCTGCGGTCGAAAGCAAGCAAGTGTTCGGCCGCAGGACCTTCGGCAAGGACGGGACTGTAACCGCCAAAGAGCTCCGGCCGGTCGCGACGCAAGCGTAGTGCCCGGGACGTCAGCAGCAGCTTGGCCAACTCGTCCCGCGCCTCCGTCTGGGCACCGGAGTCGAGGGCTGCGAGTGCCGCCCTCCGCCGTTCGAAGTCCACCGTGCGGCGATTGTCCGGATCGGTCAGCGACCGGTCCCAAAACTCGGTGCCCTGATAGACGTCAGGCACGCCGGGCATGGTCAGTTGAACGAGCTTTGCCGACAGCGAGTTGGACACCCCGTAGGGGTCCAAAAGAGCCACGAACTTCTCCAGGGCAGCGGTCACCTCCGGCACATCGAAGGCGGCGTCGACGGCGGTTGCCAGCTTGGCTTCGAACTCTTCAGCGGGCGCCGTCCAGCTCGTGGAGTTGCCGGCCTCGCGTGCTGCCTTGGTTACATATCCTTGAAGGCGTTCCCGGCTGGCCGGCCAAGCACCCGCAACGGCCTGCCATACGAGGCTTGCCAGGGGCCCGTCGGGAATTGGCGCCAGTTCCTGCATCTGTTGCACGAAAGCTTCCCACTCGGGGGCAGCCTCGGAGATGGCCGAGATCCTCGCCCGGGTGTCTTCGCTGCGCTTAGTGTCATGCGTGGTCAACGTGGTCATGGAAAGTGGCAGCCGTGCCTGGCGCCGCACCATGCGCTCATGGAATCCAGCCGGGGACAGCGAGAATTCGGTGGGATCGGCACCCACCTCGGTCAGTGTCCCAAGGCGCGTGTAGCGGAAGAACGCGGTGTCCTCCACGCCTTTCGCCATGACCATGCCGGAGGTCTGCTGGAAGCGGCGGCCCAGTTCATTGCCGGCATCGAGCAGCAGAGGAAGGAGCGCCTTGAGGGACCTGGGCCAACTCCGGCCTGGTGCGGGCGGCCCGTTCGACGGCCTCTATCAAGGCGTCTTTGCCGTACGGGAGATAGCTCCGGTAGACGTGAAACGAGGCGATGATTTCGGCCAGAGCGTCGGCCACTTCTTCACGGGGCAGTTCGGGAGACTCCGGGACGAGCCGCGCGAGCCGCAGGATTTCCGAATGCAGGATGCCGTCAGTGATACCTCGCTTAGTGCCGTGAATCATCGCCTCATAATCGGGCGGTGTTTCAGTGCCCCGGAGCCTGGCGTCCAGGGCGTCCAGCTGCTCTTCGGCGTCGGGATCAACGAAAAGACGGTCGACGTCGGCGAGCGCGTCGTAGCCGGTGGTCCCCTCGCAGTCGAAACTCTCCGGAAGTTCCTCGCCAGGCTCCAGGATCTTTTCGACGAGCACGTAAGAACCGCCTGTGGTCTCCTTCAAGCGCGCCAGGTAGCCAGAAGGGTCCGCTAGGCCATCCGGATGATCGATCCTCAATCCGTCCACCAGCCCCTCGCGGAACCAACGAGTGACCTCCGCGTGATCCTCATCGAAGACCCACGGTACTTCGACGCGAATCCCGGCCAGGGTGTTGACCCCGAAGAACCGGCGGTAATTCAGTTCGTTGTCAGCCCGGCGCCAATCGACAAGTTCGTAGTGCTGGCGTGAATGGACGTCGCGGGGGTTGTCGCCGGCCGAGTAGCTGCCTTCGGCGAGCGGGAAGCGGTGGTCGAAGTAGTGCAATTCGCCGTCGACAACTTCCAGTTGGTCAAGACCCTCATCGCTGCCGAGGACCGGGAGCCGTAGCTTGCCTCCGCCGAAATCCCAATCGACATCGAACGCTTCGGCGTAGCGGGAGGACTTGCCCTCTTTGAGAAGCGACCACCACCAAGCATTTTGCGAAGGCGACGCAACACCCATGTGGTTGGGGACAATATCCACCAAGACTCCGAGCCCGGATTCCCGCGCCGCCTTGGAGACAGCGGCGAGACCTTCGGCACCACCGCGCGAAGCATCAACCGTGGACGGGTCGGTGACGTCGTAGCCGTGGTCCGAGCCTTCCTCTGCTGTGAGGATGGGCGACAAGTACACCCAGTCCACCCCCAGGTCACGCAGATAGCCCGTGAGGGCTGCCGCATCCTGAAGCGTGAACGAGGGACGGATCTGGAGCCGGTACGTTGAAACGGGCGTCCTCATGATCCTCCGTTCTTCGGCGCGCGCGCCTTTCTGGGCTTCTTCGGCGCAGCGGCCGGCTTCGAGTCGGCCGGTTTGGAGTCAGCCGGTTTCGAGTCAGCGGCCCGCTTTTCGGGGGCGGCCTGGGTCTCCGGGGCAGGTTCCTCGTCCGGAGCAGGTTGCGCTTCCGGGCCGGGTGCTGCTTCCGGTGCAGCCCCGAGCGTCGGAGTGGATGGTGCTGGCGTGGCCGGAGCAGTCAGGGATGCCGTCTCAGTGGTGGCTGTCTGCGTCAACGCGGCCAGCGATGCCGCAACGGAGTGGTCCGGCTCGGTGTCCGGAACACTGTGTGCCCTCAGCACCACGAGTGATTTGGCCCCAACACCCAGGACTGTTTCGGCCTGCACGGGTTCGGTGTCGGCCCCGCCGCCGGCGGTGTCGATGATGATGTCCCACGCGGGTGCGTATTCGTCGGAGGGCACCTTGAAGCCGACTTCTTCGTCGTGGGCGTTGAAGTAGAGCAGGAAGTTGACGTCCGTGATGCGCCGGCCTTGGTTGTCCCGGCCGCGGATCCCGTCACCGTTGAGGAACACGCCCACGGAGCGGCCGAAACCGCTGTCCCAGTCCGACGGCGTCATGGTGGTTCCGTCGACGTCGAGCCACACGATGTCCGGAAGCCTTTCGCCTTCGCCTCGCAGTACCGGGCGTCCATCGAAGAACCGGCTGCGCCGGAAGGTGGGATGCTTGGCGCGCAAAGCACTGACCGCGGCCGTGAATTCCACCAACGGCTGGTCCACGCTGTCCCAGTTGATCCACGTCAGCTCGGAGTCTTGGCAGTAGCCGTTGTTGTTGCCCCGCTGTGTCCGGCCGAGCTCGTCACCGTGCAGCAGCATCGGGACACCCTGGGACAGGAGCATGGAGGCGATGAAGTTCCGCTGCTGGCGGGCACGGAGGCCCAAGACCTTCGGGTCTTCCGTTGGCCCCTCGATACCGCAGTTCCAAGAGCGGTTGTGCGATTCGCCGTCGTTGTTGCCTTCGCCGTTCGCCTCATTGTGCTTCTCGTTGTAGGACACCAGGTCAGCCAAGGTGAAGCCGTCGTGGGCCGTGACGAAGTTGATGGAGGCCACCGGGCGGCGCCCGGAGTGTTCGTAAAGGTCCGCCGATCCGGTGAGTCGTGAGGCGAATTCACCCAGGGTGGAAGGCTCACCCCGCCAGAAGTCACGGACGGTGTCCCGGTACTTGCCGTTCCATTCCGTCCACTGCGGGGGAAAGTTACCGACCTGGTACCCGCCCGGACCGACGTCCCAGGGCTCGGCGATCAGTTTGACCTGCGAAACCACCGGGTCCTGCTGGATGAGTTCGAAGAAGGTGGACAGCTTGTCCACGTCGTAGAACTCACGGGCAAGCGTCGAAGCGAGGTCGAAACGGAAACCGTCGACGTGCATTTCAGTGATCCAATAGCGCAGGGAGTCCATGAGCAGCTGAAGCGAGTGCGGGCTGCGCACGTTCAGGGAGTTGCCGGTGCCCGTGTAGTCCATGTAGTGCTTAAGGTCGCCCTCCACCAAGCGGTAATACGCGGAGTTGTCGATCCCTTTGAAGGAAAGGGTCGGGCCAAGGTGGTTACCCTCGGCGGTGTGGTTGTACACGACGTCAAGAATGACCTCGATGCCGGCTCGGTGGAGGGAACGGACCATGGCCTTGAAGTCCTGGACCTGCTGGCCGGTATCGCCCTTGGAGCTGTAGCTGTTGTGCGGGGCGAAGAACCCGATGGTGTTGTAGCCCCAGTAGTTGTTCAGCCCCTTGTCCTGCAGGATGCCGTCGTTCGTGAACTGGTGCACCGGCATGAGCTCGATCGCCGTGACCCCGAGCTTCTGCAGGTGGGAAATCACGGCCGGGTGGGCGACGCCGGCGTAGGTGCCGCGCTGCTCCTCCGGAACCTCCGGGTGGAGCTGGGTCAGGCCCTTGACGTGCGCCTCGTAAATCACGGACCGGTGGTACGGGATCCGCGGGAGGTGGTCGCCGTCCCAGTCGAAGAACGGGTTGATGACCACGCCCATCATCATGTGGGGCGCGGAGTCCTTGTCGTTGCGGGAGTCCGGATCGCCCATGTTGTAAGAGAAGAGCGCCGGGTCCCAGTCGATCTGCCGGTGGATGGCCTTGGCGTAAGGGTCCAGGAGGAGCTTGTTGGGATTGAAGCGCTGCCCGGCGGCGGGGTCATACGGACCGTGCACGCGGTAGCCATACTTCTGTCCGGGCTGGACGTGCGGCAGGTAGCAATGCCACACATAACCGTCCACCTCGCTGACGGTGTAGGAAATTTCTTCCCCGTCATCGTCAAAGAGACACAATTCCACCTTTTCCGCGTTCCCGCTGAACAGCGCGAAGTTGGTTCCGGTGCCATCGAAAGTGGCTCCCAACGGGTATGCGGTTCCTGGCCAAACGTCCATGTGTTCTCCTTCAGGTGCCGGATAACTTGCTCACAGCCTAACGACAGGGAGCGACAATCAAGAACTTCCGGATTTATCCGGCGCGAGTCTCCTGAAGGGTCCGGAAGACGCCCGGGACCGCCCGGGCGATGCCGGACGCAGTCAAAGGTCCGCCCGCCGAGGCTGCGCTGCCCGCCATTCCGTGGATGCTTGCGCCGACGGCGGCTACCGCGGCCCAGCGCTCATCAGGGGCGATTCCCACCGCGGCGAAGGGTCCGTCGTCGTCCAGGCCGGAGTCCGCGTACGCCGCGGCAAGGGCACCAAGTACCCCGCCAAGAACATCGCCGCTTCCCGCCGTCGACATCCATGGGCACCCCTCCGCTTGGCTGAAGACCGCCCCTGAAGGGGAAGCAACCAACGTTGTGGCCCCTTTAAGGAGGACAACGGCACCAGTATGTTGGGCCGCGAGCCGGGCGAAATGCATTGTCCTAGATTCCACGTCTTCACGGGTGACGCGCACTTCGCCTCGGCCGAGAAGGGCGGCGAGTTCCCCCGCGTGCGGGGTCAGGATCCAGTTGGGCGGGCAACGTTCCGGCAGCAGCTTAAGCGCTCCGGCGTCGACGACGGCGGGCTGGCCGGCATCGAACGCCGCGGTAAGGGTGTGCCGGGCCCGTCCGAGTTGTTCAGCCCCGTCCAGGCCACGGACCAGCAGGCAGCCTGGACTCTGCCCTGGTTCGGCTGGCTCCCAGATTGCCTCAGGCGTTCCTATCAGGACCTGCCGCGCCACTACCTCCGGACCGAGATAGCGCACCATTCCCGCACCGGCCGCCGATGCCGCCGAGACAGAGAGTGCCGCGGCCCCGGTGTAGCGCTCCGAACCTGCAACGATTCCCAGGACTCCCTGGTGTACTTCTGGGCCCGGCGCCCGGGGGCCGGCAGGACAGCTGCCAGGTCTTTGAGCGCGAAGCGGCGGAGGGTTGGATCCGGAAGGTGGTCCTCGACGCCGATAGGTACCAGGATGACGCGGCCGGCACAGCCCTCTCCGGGATCAGCCATCAACCCCGCCTTGACTCCGCCGAATGCGACCGTCAGCCGCGCCGTCAGAACGGGCCAGTGGACTTCGCCCGTGTCCGGGTCCACGCCGCTGGGAATATCGCAGGCCACCACCAAATCCGGCCGTAGCTCCTGCAAAGCAGCAATCAACTCCGCAGCAGGTCCGCTCAGGCCGCCTCGAGCGCCCGTTCCCAGGACGGCATCTATGACGGCATCGTCACCGGCGGCCACCACGGCAAGTTCTTCGGCGTTGCCTTCGTCAAGGACGTGGACGCGCCCGCCTGCGGCTCGAAAAGCTGCCAGAGCATCCGGATGGGCGGACCCGGCGGTGAGCACCGCCGTCGTACGCATGCCGCGCTGCGCAAGCATTGCGGCAGCGAACAGTCCGTCCCCGCCGTTGTTTCCCTTGCCTGCGAGCACGGTGACACTTGAGCCGTAGACGCGGCGGCCCTCCGCGCGGAATTCACCGACGACGGCGTTCGCCAGTCCGTAGGCAGCCCGCTGCATGAGAACAGCGCCTTCGCCGGTGTCAAGGAACGGTTTTTCCGCTGCCCTGATCTGTGTTCCGGTGAAGGCGCTGATCATGGTTGCTTGTGCTGCTAGGCTTCGGCGATGACCATGGCTGTGGCGATTCCGCCATCGTGGCTCATGGACACGTGCCAGTGTTTGACGCCTTTGGACTCGGCGACTGCCAGCACTGTGCCTTTGACCTTGATAGTGGGACCGTTCTGGTCCAGGCCAATCCAGCAGTCCTGCCAGTTCATGCCCGCCGGAGCTCCCAATACCTTGGCTACGGCCTCCTTGGCCGCGAAACGCGCTGCCAAGGATCGCGTGTTGAGCTCGCGTTCCGCGGGAACGAACAAGCGGTCACGGAGACCCGGGGTCCTCTCGAGCTGGCGCCCGAAGCGCTCAATGTCTACGACGTCTACGCCTATGCCAACAATCATGCGGCTATTCTACGGTCACGCTCTTGGCCAGGTTACGCGGCTGGTCCACGTCATAACCCTTGGCCTTGGCGAGTTCTGCCGCGAAAATCTGCAGCGGAACCGTGGTGAGCAGCGGCATCAGGAGAGTGGGCGTCTGCGGGACGTAGAAGACGTGCTCGGCATAGGCCCGCACTGCTTCGTCCCCCTCTTCGGCGATCACCAGGGTGCGCGCACCACGGGCGCGAATTTCCTGGATGTTGCTGACGACTTTTGCGTGGAGGGAGTCGCGGCCGCGGGGTGAAGGGACCACGACGAAGACAGGCTGTCCTTCGTCGATAAGCGCGATCGGGCCGTGCTTGAGTTCGCCGGCAGCGAAACCTTCGGCGTGGATATAGGCGATCTCCTTGAGCTTCAAAGCACCCTCGAGCGCCACCGGGAAGCCCACGTGGCGGCCCAGGAAAAGCACCGACTTCTCGTCCTTCATGCTACGGGCGAGCTCGCGGAGGGGACCCGCGCCGTCGAGGATCTTCTGGATGTTGGCGGGCACTTTGCCAAGGTCCGCTAAGACGTCCTTGATCTGGCCGGAGAAGATGTTTCCGCGCAACTGGGCCAAGTAGAGACCGAGAAGGTAGGCGGCAGTGATTTGGGCGAGGAAGGCCTTGGTCGAGGCGACGGCGATCTCCGGCCCGGCGTGCGTGTAAAGCACGGCGTCGGATTCGCGCGGAATCGTGGAGCCGTTGGTGTTGCAGATGGAGATCGTCTTGGCGCCCTGCTCGCGGGCATAACGGACGGCCATCAGGGTGTCCATGGTCTCGCCGGACTGGCTGATGGAAACCACCAGGGTGTTGGCGTCAACGATCGGATCGCGGTAGCGGAACTCATGGGCGAGTTCCACCTCGGTGGGAATGCGGCACCAGTTCTCAATGGCGTACTTGGCAACCATTCCCGCGTAGGCGGCCGTGCCACAAGCCAACACGATGATCTTGTTGACCTTCTTCAGCAGCTCCGGGTCAATGCGGAGCTCGCTCAAGGTCAGCTTGCCGTTGATGTCCGAACGGCCGAGGAGTGTTTGGGTGACGGCGTCGGGCTGGTCGTGGATTTCCTTCTCCATGAAGGAGCTGAAGCCGCCCTTTTCCGCGGAGGCGGGGTCCCAGTCCACGTGGTATTCCTTGCCCTGGGCAGGAGCGCCGAAGAAATCGGTGATTTCGACGGAGTCGGCCGTAATGGTGACCACTTGGTCCTGGCCCAGTTCGACGGCGCGGCGGGTGTGGTCAATGAAACCCGAAACGTCCGAGCCGAGGAAGTTCTCTCCATCGCCAAGTCCTACTACAAGGGGGGAATTGCGGCGGGCGGCCACGACGACGTCGGGCTGCTCGGCGTGGACGGCGAGGAGAGTGAATGCGCCTTCGAGCCGCTGGCAAGCAAGCTGCATGGCCTTGGTGAGGTTGCCGTTGGATGCGTCACCGTTGAGTTGGTTGCGGAAGATGTCCGCAAGGAGAGCTGCTGCTACTTCGGTGTCCGTCTCGGAAGCGAAGGTGACACCCTTGGCGGTCAGCTCCTGCTTGAGCTCCGCGAAGTTCTCGATGATTCCGTTGTGGATCATGGCGAGGCGCCCGCCATCGGCCAGATGCGGATGCGCGTTCTGGTCGGTGGGTCCACCGTGGGTGGCCCAGCGGGTGTGGCCGATGCCGGTCATGGAGCTCGGCAGCGGATTGCCCTCAAGCTCGTTCAGCAGGTTGCTGAGCTTTCCGGACTTCTTCCTGGAGGCGATGGTTCCATCGGCGACCACGGCGACTCCAGCTGAATCATAGCCGCGGTACTCCAGCCGGCGGAGTCCTTCTAGTACGACGTCAAGTGCCGAGTGTCCTGCATCTGCCCGGCGGGATGAATTGCCAACGTATCCAACGATTCCACACATGCGTACAAGACTAGCTGGTGCCCCGCGATAAGGACGTAGGATATCCAGCGCCCGCAGCAAGTCCATCCTCGTAAGTTGCCGGATCGCGCGCCATCACCCTGAGAGCAGCCTCACTCAAAATCTTCCTGGCGTTCATGCCATATTTCCGGATCAGCCCGGTGAGGGGCAGAATCTCTTAGGTGACTTTGCAACGCAACGAAGCGAACGGCGACGGCTCCTCTCCGTTCGTGGAACTGGACAGGCAGACGTGGTCCAGGCTGGCGGCACAGATGGAGCAGCCGCTTAACGAAGAGGACATCATCCGGCTTCGCGGCCTTGGCGATCCCTTGGACATGAAGGAAATCCGCGAGGTCTACCTGCCTCTCTCCCGCCTGTTGCATCTCTATGTCCAAGCGTCGCAACAGCTGCATGCGGCCACCACGACGTTCCTTGGCGAACAAACTCAACGGACGCCTTTCGTGATCGGGGTGGCAGGCTCGGTGGCGGTCGGAAAGTCCACTATCGCCCGCGTGCTCCGCGAAATGCTCCGCCGTTGGCCCGGTACTCCGAACGTTGAACTCATCACCACCGACGGGTTCCTGTATCCCCTCGCCGAGCTGAAGCGCAGGCATTTGCTTGAGCGCAAAGGCTTTCCAGAGTCCTACGACCGCCGGGCCCTGCTTCGTTTCGTGAGTGCCATCAAGGGCGGGGCGGAAGAAGTTCGCGCTCCTTGGTATTCGCACGTCACCTACGACATCGTCCCGGACCGGGAAGTGGTAGTCCGCCGCCCCGACGTCCTCATCGTCGAAGGCCTCAACGTGTTGGCGCCCGCGCGGCCGCGGCTGGACGGCCGGCAGGGCCTGGCGCTGAGCGACTTCTTTGATTTCTCCATTTACGTTGACGCCAAGACCTCGTTCATCGAAGACTGGTACGTGGACCGTTTCCGTAAGCTCCGAAGCACTGCCTTCGCCCAACCCGAATCCTATTTCCACCGTTACGCGACACTCTCCGATGTCGAAGCGGAAGCCACTGCCCGGGGTATTTGGAAGCGCATCAACGAGCCCAACCTAGAGGAAAACGTGCTTCCAACCCGCGGCCGGGCGCAACTGGTCCTCACCAAGGACGCCGACCATTCCATCCGGCGCATGCTGCTCCGAAAGGTCTAGCACAGATGTGCTACGACTGCCGCCCGAGCAGAAGATCCTTCACCGCGCTGCTGGCCGCAGGCGCGGGAATGACAGCTTTGGCGGCCTGCACTCCGGCTCCAGCCCCATCCGGCCCGGTTCCCACCACGGCGACGCCGACTCCGGCAGTAGCGACCACGACGGCGGTTCCGGCACCTTCGGCGAGCGGCGCGCCGGCGTCGAGCGCTCCGCCGTCAGCGAGTCTGTCCCAAAAGTATTCCCTGAGCGATCCTGCCAGCCAATGGATCATCGTCAACAAACACCGGCCCTTGACGCCTTTGCAGTTCGTACCCGCTGACTTGGTTCAACCGCGCGTCCAGCTCGCCGTCAGCGGTGAAGCTTCCTTCCTCAACAGCACGACGGCCGCGGCGGCGGAAAAGCTCTTTGCCGGCGCCGCCTCGGCTGGTGTGACCATGACCTTGGCCTCCGGCTACCGTTCGTTCCAAACCCAAACCGTCACATACAACGGATACGCGAGCACGCGCGGCCAGGCTTCGGCGGACACAGCCTCTGCCCGTCCGGGTTTCTCCGAGCACCAGACCGGCTGGGCTTTCGACATTGGCGACGGCGGCGGGGCGTGCAGCTTCCAGCCGTGCTTTGCCGAGCAGCCTGCCGCCGTGTGGGCCAAGGCCAACGCATTCAAATTTGGTTTTGTTGTCAGGTACCCGTGGATGCTCAATGAAATCACTGGCTATTACTACGAGTCGTGGCATTTGCGGTTTATCGGCGTTGAAGCGGCAACCGATATGGCCAAAAGAGGCATCGGCACCCTCGAAGAGTATTTTGGCCTCGAAGCGGCACCGGACTACCTTTAGTGGTTGATTAACCCGGAAAGTACCCGTCTGTGGGGCCGGAATTGATCGTACGCTCTCCCTGATTCCACACGCATGCACTACCTTGGTGCCATGTTGAGTGGATTTAAGAACTTCATTCTGAAAGGCAACGTCGTAGACCTTGCCGTAGCCGTCGTCATGGGTGCAGCTTTCGGTGCAGTTGTTGATGCACTCGTCAAGAACGTCCTCATGCCTCTGATCGCCGCCATGGTTGGCTCACCCAACTTTGACAGCTTTGCCAAGGTAACCATCAACGGAAACGATCTGCAGTTCGGCGTCCTGCTGACTGCGATCGTGAACTTCGTCCTAGTTGCGGCTGCCATCTACTTTGTAGTGGTGGCCCCGATGAACCACATGATCGATCGCCGCAATGCGAAGTTGGGCATCTCGGAGGCAGAACCCGCCGCCGATCCCGCGGTCACGCTCCTCACGGAGATCCGCGACAGCCTGGCCCAACGGTAAACAGTTCCAAACCTGTGGCCCGCCTCCCCAGGGAGACGGGCCACAATGGTTTTGGGCGCCAGGCGGCCTTGCGATAGTGGGGCTTAGACGGCCAGTTCGCGCGGTATCGCGAGGCGGTTTTCGACGACGCCGGCCAGTTCAGTACAGATGCGGGTGGCTGTCTCCATGTCCGCCGCCTCGACCATCACGCGCACCAAGGCCTCGGTACCCGACGGCCGCAGGAGGACCCGGCCCGTCTCGCCAAGTTCGAGTTCGGCTGCAGCCACCGCTGCAGCAACGCCTTCATCCGTGGCGGCACGGGACTTGTCCACGCCCTTCACATTGATCATGAGCTGCGGCAGCTTGGTCATGGCGGCGGCCAGATCGCTGGAGGGTTCGGCCGGTCCCGGCCACCTGAGCAGCGATCTGCAAGCCTGTCAGCAGCCCGTCACCGGTGGTGGCGTAGTCGGAGAAGATCACGTGGCCCGACTGCTCACCACCAAGACTGAAGCCCCCGTCGCGCATTTCCTCCAGGACGTAGCGGTCCCCCACCGCGGTTTCACGAACCGATATTCCGGCCTCGCGCAATGCAATCTTGAGTCCAAGGTTACTCATCACGGTGGCCACCAGGACGTCGTCCTTCAGCTTCCCGGATTCCTTGAGCGCCAGGGCCAGGACCGCCATGATTTGGTCGCCGTCAACCTCGTTGCCTTCATGGTCCACCGCCAGGCAGCGGTCGGCGTCGCCATCGTGGGCTATGCCAAAGTCCGCCCCGTGCTCGACCACCGCAGCCTTCAGGGGACCCAAGTGGGTGGAACCGACGCCGTCGTTGATATTCAGGCCATCAGGTTCCGCGCCAATCACCACAACTTCGGCGCCGGCACTTGCGAAGACCTGCGGGGAACAGCCACTGGCCGCCCCGTGGGCGCAGTCCAGAACGACTTTGAGGCCCTCAAGGCGGTGCGGGAGGGTGCCGAGCAGGTGGACGATGTAGCGGTCCTCTGCGTCGGAGAAGCGTTGGATCCGGCCGACGTCGCCCGCAACAGGACGGGAAGGTTCCTTGCCGAGCTGTGCTTCGATCGCGTCCTCCACCTCGTCCGGGAGCTTCTGCCCACCGCGGGCAAAGAACTTGATGCCGTTGTCCGGCGCCGGGTTGTGCGAGGCGGAGATCATCACGCCGAAGTCGGCATCGAGATCCGCGATGAGGTAGGCAGCCGCGGGTGTCGGCAGCACACCGGCGTCGTACACATCAATCCCGGAGCTTGACAGTCCGGCCTCCACGGCCGCCGCAATAAACTCACCGCTGGCCCGGGGATCCCGGGCGACGACGGCGCGGGGCCGCGTTCCGTTGGCTGAGCGCTCATGGCCGAGTACCACGGCCGCCGCTTGAGCCAACTGGAGAGCAAGCTCTGCAGTGAGCAATCCATTGGCGAGACCACGCACGCCATCTGTTCCAAATAATCTAGCCATCGCGTCCAAGTGTAGACGACCGCCGGCTTCCTCCTGCCGAACCGCTCCGGTTTGGCAGCCTCGGCGCCATTTGGTGCGGCCGCCTCTTAACGACGGACGCCCGCCCCGCCAAATGGCGGAACAGGCGTTCGTGCAAGCGCGTTTTGCGCTTGTGGAGCCGAGCGCGCAAAACGCGCTGTGGGCCCCGGACTGCGGTCGCGCCAGCGGCCACGGTCCGGGAAAGCGCGTTTAGCGCTTGGAGTACTGCTGAGCCTTGCGTGCCTTCTTGAGACCAGCCTTCTTACGCTCGATGACGCGTGCGTCACGGCGCAGGAAGCCAGCCTTCTTCAGCGTGGCGCGGTTGTTCTCGGTGTCGATCTCGTTCAGTGAACGGGCGATGCCGAGGCGCAGGGCACCTGCCTGGCCGGAAATGCCGCCGCCGTGGATGCGTGCGAAGACGTCGTACGCGTCTTCAAGGTCAAGGATCTTGAAGGGCTCCTTGACATCCTGCTGGTGGAGCTTGTTCGGGAAGTAGTTCGCCAGCTCGCGGCCGTTGATGATCCACTTGCCGGAACCCGGTACAATGCGGACACGTGCAACAGCTTCTTTGCGGCGGCCAACAGCAGCGCCGGGAACGGTCAGTGCCGGGCGTTCCTTCTTCGGCGCTTCTGCTTCCGCAGGACCGCTTTCAGAGGTATAGCTGGTGAGGGTTTCCTCAGCCTCGACGGCTTCGGCGGTCAGTTCTTCGTTCTGAGCCACGATTCTCCTTGTATTAAAAGTTGTTTGGTGGCCAGGACTACTGGGCGACCTGGGTGATTTCGAAAGTCTTCGGCTGCTGTGCAGCGTGGGGGTGCTCAGCGCCACGGTAGACCTTGAGCTTGCCCAGCTGCTGTGCAGCGAGGGAGTTCTTCGGGAGCATGCCCTTGATGGCCTTCTCCACGGCGCGGACCGGGTTGGATTCCAGCAGCTCCGCGTAGTTGACGGAAGTCAGGCCGCCCGGGTAGCCGGAGTGGCGGTATGCGCGCTTCTGCTCCAGCTTGGCGCCGGTCAGGGCAACCTTTTCAGCGTTGATGATGATGACGAAGTCGCCCATGTCCATGTGGGACGCAAAGGTCGGCTTGTGCTTTCCGCGCAGCAGTGTTGCGGTCTGGCTGGCAAGACGACCAAGGACAACGTCGGTGGCGTCAATGACGTGCCACTGGCGGTTGATATCGCCGGGCTTCGGGGTGTACGTACGCACGGTTTTGCCTCGTTCTTGTTCTGGCGTTCATGTTTTAGGCGGCACGCTTGAAACGTGTGCCTACTAGGTATGCGTTACCGGAGCAGAGGTGAGGACTCTATGTACCAGTCATCCCGAGGTCTCGATATGCCTGTCGAGTTAATGATCCTGCAACCGGATCCCCAAGCGGGCATGTGTCATCGAGAAAGGACACGCACAACGACTATCAACAATAGCGGCTAGGAGCTGCAGGGTCAAAATAGGCTGTCAACCAGCGTGAACGCCTCAGACCCTTTCTAAGCTCCCAGGAGACGCCATGACAGCAACTGCCGCCCAGCCCTTGCTCGTTGGCGCCGTTGGACTGCTCGGGCTGCACTTGAGCCCGGTTGCGGAGCTTCTGATAGTCCGGTCCCTGCCGCGGCTTGGCGGACTCCCGTCCCCAATTATCCGGATCACGACGGCGGTGGTCACCGCTGCACTGCTTGTCCTCCTGACGCTCCGGTTCGGTTTCTCCGCTGAGCTCCCCGCCTACTTGGTGCTGGCGGTGCTGGCTGTGCAGTTGTCGCGGCTGGATGTGGCACACCATTTACTTCCAAACCCACTCATATTGTTTCTCCTTGGGGCCGGCCTTGCCCTATTAATTTCGTCCGCGGCACTGACTCCGGACTGGCCGGGACTGGTGCGCGCCGCTGCCGGCGGGGTCATTTTGTTCCTCGGGTACTTAATTCTTGGATTAATTTCTCCGGGTGGCCTCGGAATGGGCGACGTGAAGCTCTCGGCACCACTCGGAATGTATCTGGGCTACTTGGGCTGGAGTCACCTGTTCTACGGGGGGCTGTTGGGTTTCGTGGTGGGCGGGGTGACAACGGTGCTGTTGTTGCGCCTGAAGCGCGGAATCAAGCCCGCGGAAGTGGCTCACGGCCCAGCCATGTTCGCTGCAGCAATTGGAGTGGTCCTTCTCGTCAGGTGAGTCGTAGTCATCCTCGCAGGCGCCCTTTCAGCCCCTCGACCCACTTCTGTTACGCAAATCAAGTAGTACTTAGCCAGAAAAACCGAGTACCCGCGTCGCTCCTTCGAGTAGTCCACGGTGCATGTGGGTGAAAAGTCGAGTACCACTACGCATTGTTAGTTAACCCCACCCTGGGCAATTCTTGTCATAACGAAATCCGAACCGCCAAAGGGAAATGTAAACGGCCGGTATTCGTTAGCAAATTCACCTAACTGGGAAGGTTTTCCAATGTCATCTCTCATGGTCCACACTCTCGCATTCATCGCCGGCGTCAAGAACCGCTTCTCCTCCGAAAAAGGCGCAACCGCCGTTGAATACGGGCTCCTGGTCGCACTGATTGCCGCCGTGATCATCACCGTCGTGGCAACCCTCGGCGGCCAGATCAACGCGGCATTCACGACCATTTCAGGCAGGCTGCCGGTGCTCGGATAGTTGGTGTCGTAACAACTCCCGGCATTCTGATTGGCCCGGCATTCGCCAGTATTTCAGGCATGCTGCAGCGCAACGTATCAAACCAATGAGCCCAGGGGCGGGGACAGGACAGTTCGAGCATCTGCTCCGTAGGTCCTGACTCCGCTCCTGGGTTCTTTGTTTCCTGCAATCACTCTCTCTTGCAAATGCTGCCTTATTGGAACCAATCTAATTCTTGGATTCCCGCCGCGATGTTCTGATCCCTAAACGATCGGCCGACGCCGCCACTACCCCAAAAAGCGGACTTCATAACAGTCCCCGGACAAATTGGGGCGACCGCGATTCAGTTTCCGACAAGATTTATCTGAGGTGAACAAGTGAAAACTCGCCTACTGGGAGGCATTGTTGCTCTTGTGCTGGCCGTTGTTGGCACATTGCTGCTGGTCTCGTACGTTCAAGGGTCCGAAGCCCGGGCCCAACAAGATCTTCAACCCGTCAACGTCTTGGTGGTGCAAAACCAGATCCCTTCGGGGGCAACCGTTGACACGATCAAAGCCGCCGTAAAACTCGTCTCGCTACCGCAATCTTCGGTGCCCAACGGGGCATTGAAAAGCCTGGACGGTCTGGACGGCAAGGTCGCTTCAACGGACCTGCTCCCCGGTGAGGCGCTCCTTGGTGCCCGTCTGGTGGATCCGAGCACCTTGGCGGCTCCTGGTTCGGTTCCAGTTCCAACAGGGATGCAGGAAATCTCCGTGCAACTGGACGCGCAGCGGGTCATCGGAGGCCGGCTACAACCCGGAGACACCGTCGGGGTCATCGTGCTCTTCGCGAACGGGGCAGGGAACGCCTCCGGAGAAACAGCCCAACAAGTCTTCCATAAAGTCCTCGTCACCAGCGTCCAACGCGCTGAGTCCAAACCTTCAACCACCGCCCAGGACCCTCAGGCGCAAGCCAACACCCAGGTTCCTTCCGGATCGCTGCTGGTCACGCTTGCCCGTAACGACGTGGACTCGGCCAAAGTAGCCTTGGCCGCGCAATTCGGGACAATCTGGTTGACCAAGGAGCCGGCGTCCACGACAGAAAGCGCACCCACCGTCGTCAAAAAGGCGGATGTATTCCGATGAGCCGCTTCCTGCTAATCACACCGGACCAGGATTTCGACCGGCGCGGCCGGCAGGCCGCGCAGGGGCTCCACGGCACCATCCACGTCATCGCTGCCGATTATCTGCCACCGAGTCCTGACGATATTCTGCGGGTCCTGACAGGCGAACCTGTGGAAGTCATCCTTCTGGGCCCTGGCCTTCCCTGGAGGACTCCATACGGCTGGCCAGTCTCTTCGACCTCCAATACCCGGAAATCAGCATCGTGGTTGTGACGGAAAAGGAAGCAGACGTCGCATTGCCGGCAATGCGCGCCGGCGTCCGTGACCTCCTGCCGCCTCTGGCTCAACCGGAGGAAATCCGGGCCATGCTGGAACGCTCCAGCCTGGCAGCGGCAAGCCGGCGGCGAGGTTTGGGCACGATCGTTGAGGCACGCCCGGGCGCCGGCAGGATCATCTCGGTCATGTCGCCCAAGGGAGGGGTCGGTAAAACAACCGTCACCACGAACCTCGCGGTGGGGCTCGGGAAAGTCGCCCCCCTAGGGGTTGTGGTCCTGGACCTGGACCTGCAGTTCGGTGACGTTGCCTCCGGACTGATGCTGGAGCCGGAGCGCACCCTGGCCGATGCCGTGCAGGGTGCGGCGGTTCAAGACAGCATGGTGCTTAAGTCCTATCTCTCTGTCCATCCGGCCGGGATCTACGCACTGTGTGCCCCGCTAAATCCGGCAGATTCGGACAAGATTTCCGGGGCCCAGGTGGCCCACTTGATCCAACAGCTTTCCACGGAATTTCAATTCGTGGTGGTCGATACGGCTCCGGGCTTGGGCGAACACGTCCTGGCCACCTTGGACGTCGCCACGGATGCTGTCTGGGTGTGCGGCATGGACATCCCCAGTATCAGGGGCCTGCGGGCAGGTTTCGGTGTTCTCAACGAGGTCGGGTTGTTCAGCGAGCACCGGCACATCGTCCTCAACTTCGCCGATCGCCGCAGTGGACTCTCCCTCCAGGAATGTCGAAGCCACCATCGGCTGCTCTGTTGACGTCGTCCTTCCACGGTCCCGGACCTTGCCGTACTCGACCAACAAGGGGGTGCCGCTCTTACAGGACGGCACGAGGGACCCGGCGAGCAAGGGCCTGGCCCAGCTGGTGGAGCGGTTCACACCCGGCTGGGGAGAACGATCCCACAAGAAGCTTCACAGAAGGGTGGTAGTCCAATGAATCTGAGCAGACGAGTCCAGGCTGCGCAAGGAGTAGATACCGCCCTCGCGGCCTCCCCGGGTACCGGCGGCTCGGGTCCCTGGGGCACCCCGCTGAGCGTCGGCCAAGCTCCGGCCCCTGATCATTCCGCGGCGAGGGACGCTTCGGACTCCAACGAGGCCCTGAACGCGGTCAAGGAACGCGTCAGCACCGCCCTGTATGAGCGGATGGGGTCCAGAATCACGGAGGCCTCCCTGGACGAGACCGAACTGCACCAATACGTCAAAGACGAACTGCGCGTCATTATCGAAAAAGATGACATCCCGCTGACCCTTCATGAACGGCAGCGGCTCGTACAGGAAATCATCGACGATGTCCTTGGCCTGGGTCCGCTGCAGAAATTCCTGGACGAGGAATCTGTCACGGAAATCATGGTCAACGGACCCGACAAGGTCTACGTGGAGCGCGCCGGGCGACTGCATCTTACCGGCGGAAAATTCAACGACGAAGAGCACCTGCGGCGGATCATCGAACGCATCGTCACCAGGGTCGGCCGGCGCATCGACGAGTCCTCACCCTGCTCGATGCCCGCCTTGCAGACGGTTCCCGCGTCAATGCCATCATCCCGCCTCTTGCCGTCAACGGATCGGCCCTGACCATCCGCAAATTCGGCCAAGTGCCCCTGGGCGTGGAGAAGCTGATCTCCTACGGGACGATTTCCCCGGAAATGGCCGAACTGCTTCACGCCTGTGTCCAGGCCCGGCTCAACATCCTCGTCTCCGGAGGAACAGGCACCGGTAAGACCACGCTGTTGAACGTCCTCTCCAGCTTCCTTCCCGAGGACGAAAGAATCGTCACCATCGAAGACGCCGTCGAGCTTCAACTACAACAAGACCACGTCGTCCGCCTGGAGAGCCGCCCGCGCAATATTGAAGGCAGGGGCGAAATAAGCATCCGGGACCCTGGTACGGAATTCCCTCCGCATGCGCCCGGACCGCATCGTCATCGGCGAAGTACGCGGCGGCGAATCCCTGGACATGCTCCAGGCGATGAACACCGGCCACGACGGCTCCATCTCCACCGTGCACGCCAACTCCCCGCGAGATGCGATCGCCCGCCTGGAAACCCTCGTACTCATGGCAGGCATGGATCTGCCGTTGCGCGCCATACGCGAACAAATCGCGTCCGCGATCAACCTGATCGTCCACATTTCCAGGCTCCGGGACGGGACAAGACGGGTCACGCATGTGACAGAGGTACAAGGCATGGAAGGGGACACCGTCACGCTCCAGGACGCGTTTGTCTTCGACTACACAGCAGGGGTCGATGCCAACGGCCGGTTCCTTGGACAGCCGGTTCCCACCGGGGTCCGTCCCCGGTTCGCGGACCACTTCGCCGAACTCGGCATCGCCCTCTCCCCGGCCGTTTTCGCCCCGGCACGCACCGGAGGTGCGTTCAGGTGACAAGCACCAACCCCGTTTTTCTTGCCCTGGGCATCGGACTGTGCTTCGCCGCCCTGTCCATCCTGCTGATCGTCACGCTGCGATCCGCCCGCGGCCACATCGCCCTGTCCCGCCGGCGCCCAGGGAAGGTAGATAAACGGTCCCTGCTGACCAAAGCCACCGACCAGGCAACAACGTTCGTCGAACACCGTCTCGGCCGCGGCGCCACCTTCGGCAGCCGCGCCTCCCTGGATCAGGCAGGTGTGAAGATGAGCCAGGCAGACTTCATTCTGCTGGTCGCATGTACTGCCGCCACTGCGGGATTCCTCGGATTCTTCATCAATGGAATCGCGTTCGGGATCATGTTCTGTTTGGCCACGCCAATAGGGGCAATCATCGTCCTGAAGTTCCTGACAGGCCGACGTCGGGCGAAATTCGACGCGCAGCTGGGCGACACCCTCCAAATGCTCGCCGGCGGTCTGCGGGCCGGTCACAGTCTTCTGCGCTCGGTCGATGCTGTGTCGAAGGAAACCGAGGCCCCCACCTCCGAAGAACTGGCACGAATCGTCAACGAAACCCGGCTGGGCCGCGATCTCCGGGACTCCATGCAGGATACCGCGCAGCGGCTCGACAGCGATGACTTCGACTGGACGGGGCAGGCAGTGGAAATCCACCGGGAAGTCGGCGGGGATCTGGCCGAAGTCCTGGACCACGTCGGCGAGACCATCCGGGAAAGGTCCCAGATCAAGGGACAGGTGAAATCCCTGAGCGCGGAGGGCCGGCTATCGGCGTACATCCTCATCGGCCTGCCCATCGGAGTGTTCCTGTGGCTGAGTGTGGCAAATCCCAGCTACCTCGGACCTCTGTACACCACCGGTTTGGGTTGGATCATGCTCATCGTCGGGACGCTGCTGCTCATCACCGGCAGTTTCTGGCTCAGCCGGGTCATCAAGATCAAGTTCTAGGGGAAATCATGAACTCAATGGCATGGGTGATCGTGGCACTCATCATCGTTCCGGCCACGTACCTTGTGTGGTCCGTCGTATCCGTGGACCGGAAGGGATCCGCAGCCGTCCGTTCCAACCTCAACCGCGGCCGAAGCATCCTTGCCGGCCCCGGCGCAGGGGTCGTTTCAACGAACGAGATCAAGCAATCCATACCCCTGGGAGTACGCGTTACCCCCAAGGGTTACGCGGCCTGGCTCGATAAGCTTCTCGCCAAAGCCGGCCGGCCGGTCGGGCTTCCCCTTGACCGGCTGCTGATGGCCAAACCGGCCCTCGCACTTATTGCCGCGGTCCTGACGATCATGGTCCTGCTGAAAACACCCAGCGGAGCGACCCTGCTTCTGGCAATTATCCTCACCGCCCTGGCCTATTTCGTCCCGGACATCCTGATCCACGGCCGCGGGGCCCAGCGTCAAAAGGCCATCGAACTGGAACTTCCCAACACCCTGGACCAGATGCTGATCTCCGTCGAAGCAGGACTCGGCTTCGAAACCGCCATGGCCCGGGCCAGCCAGAACGGCAAGGGACCCCTTGCCGCCGAACTGGCCCGCACGCTGCAGGACATGCAAGTCGGACGGACCCGCAAAGACGCGTACCTCGCCATGGCCGAGCGCACCGCTGTCCCGGACCTTCGCAGTTTCGTCTCGGCGATCGTCCAAGCAGACATCTACGGGATCGCCATCGCGAACGTCCTGCGCTCCCAAGCCAAACAAATGCGGATCAAGCGGCGGCAACGCGCAGAAGAACAAGCGATGAAACTGCCAGTGAAAGTCCTGTTCCCCCTGATGTTCTGCATCATGCCGGCGCTTTTCATCGTGATCATTGGCCCGGCCATCATCAAAGTGATGGACAGCATGGCAGGGACCTTCTAGGACCTCCGGTGACGACTTAACCTGCGGAGGTCCTCACATACCCACAACACCTTTGTAAGGAGCAACTGATGTCTAGATTCCGGCCACGACGAGCAGTGAATCGGGATGTTCGCCAGCACGGGGCGGCAGCCGTTGAATTCGCCCTCATCCTGCCGCTGCTGCTGTCCCTGGTCCTTGGAATCATCGACTTCGGCGACGCCCTGTCGCAAAGCATCAGTCTGCAAGGAGCGGCACGCGAGGCCGCACGGCAAGGAGTAACGCAAGGCGACGTCATCGCCTCGGCCAACCAAGCCAAGGGACTGATGGACAACACAAAACTCCAGGTGAATTTCGTCGTGGACACCTCCGGAGGCGCGCCCGGGGTCATGGTCGTCTGCCTGCGCTACCCGCAATCGTCCTTGTCAGGTTTCTACTCCTGGGCACTCAACGGCTACTTCGAGGCCAAATCGGTCATGAAAATGGAAGGTACAGCTGCTGTGACCTCAGGTTCGCAGGGCTGGAGCGGAGGATCATGCACTCTCTAAAGGATAGAAACGGTAATACTGCGGGTAGCGCCGGAGAAGGTGAGAACCCGGTACGTCCAAGAATCACTCCGGGCACCAGTCGTCCGGAGCCGACGGGCCGGGAACGCGGCGCATCAATTCTCATCTTCGCCCTCCTGGTCCCTGTGCTCTTTGGCTCGGTAGCGTTGGCCATCGATTTCGGTCACCTGCTGTTCGAGCGCCAGCACCTGAGCAACGCTCTGGATGCCGCCGCTTTGGCGGGCGTGACCTCCCTGCCGAACGATCCGGCGACGGCGCAGAGCACTGCGCTCACGTATGCCGACAGGAACGACCCCGGTACCGTCCCTACTGTCACCTTCTGGTGTGTGGTCGCCTCCACAGGAGCCGGCAAGACCGTTGCCAGCGGCCAGGTGCCTGCCGTCTGCGACCCGGGAACCACCGCCGGGGCAAAATGTAACACCACCATCTGCGCGATACCCTGCATCACCGGAAGCGGGCACACCTGTAACTCGATCACCGTCGCCGGCTCCACAAACGTTGCTTTCGCGTTCGCGCCTGTTATCGGCATAAACACGGGCGATACCGGTTCGCTGTCCTCCAACGCCTGCAAGGGATCCTGCGGCGCCCAGAGCCCCAACCCCATGAATGTTGCCATTGTCGCGGACCGCACGGGCAGCATGAGCGACACTGATCTATCGTCACTCAAATCGGGGATCCAGAGCACACTACAGACGATGACGAAGGACCAGCAATACGTGGCTCTCGGCACCATCGGCAGAAGCAGCTCAACCTCCGGTTGCATCACCAACCCCTCCGGCTCGCAAACAAGTGGTCCGTGGCTTCCGGTTCCCTTTTCCAACGACTACACCACGGCTGCTTCGCCTCCCGCGCTCAACAACAGCAGTCCCATCGTCAAGGGATTGCAATGCCTGACACACTCGGGCACAGGTACGAGCCTTGCGTCGCCGATGAAAGCCGCGGCCAGGTACCTGCTGGGCTTCGACGCCAACAATCTGGGGAGCCTGCCTGCCCGTTCCGGTACCCCACGCAACGCCATCATTTTGGAGACGGATGGTCAGCCCAACGAACCCGACGTCTCCGGCTCCACATCAATCTCGGCGCCCGGGGACATCGGCAGCTCCAACGGCATCACAGCGTGCAACAATCTCATTGCAGTCGCGGCCGACGCCAAGGCCCGCGGCATCCGTGGTCGTCACCGTCGGGTACAACCTCGCCACGGAACGATGCGGAGGAACCGGGCCGTACGTCCGGGACGTCCTCGCCGCCGCGGCATCGCCGGACTCCCTCGGTAACCCGAGCACAGCGAATAGCTGTACCACCTCTGCGGACATCACTGCGGAGAATTCTGATGGAGACTACTTCTTCTGCGCGGGGAGCGGGACGGCCCTCGGCCCGATCTTTGTCTCGGCGATCAACGCCATCAGCGGCAACTCCCACCTGATCCAAATCCCGAGCTGACCGTTCGTCCATGCGACAGCTCAGTTCCCCGAAAGACCGGCCCTCCTCGAAACCCAGAGTCGAGGAGGACCCTTTTCGGACCAGACCCGACATTCTGAACTGCGCCTCCCGGCTTGGACTGTCCTTCAGTTCCGTACCTGCTTCACCACCAGCGCTAAGAGAGCGAAAGGCGTCCGCATCCTGGCCGGCCTACCGACACGGCAGACGGGCGGTTTCTGGTCCTGAGAGGCGGGATTGTCATTTATTAAGGAGCTCGAGAGCAGTGATCGAATATTTAACAAATCTTAATGGAATCCTTACAGGATCCCTCACTGTGATAGTTAGGATCGCCGCATGAAACCTAGCTCTGGGGGCTTGGCGCTGGAAATAATTGTCCCCGTTTTCAACGAGTCCGCCATACTCGAAAGAAGCATCCACCGGCTCGCCGACTATTTGTCGCGGGAATTGTTATACAGCTGGAAAATCACGATTGCAGATAACGCCAGCACTGACGCAACCGGTGCAATTTCACGGAAGCTCGCGAGTGAACTTCCCAACGTCGGCTATCGACGCCTGGAGACCAAAGGCCGTGGCTTCGCGCTCCGCGACGCTTGGATGTCCTCTGAAGCAAAAGTTCTCGCGTATGTAGACGTGGACCTTTCGACAGATCTGGCCGCCCTCCCCCGCTTATCGCGCCGCTGCTTTCCGGACATTCCGACGTCAGCATCGGCACCCGACTTGGCCGGACCTCCCGGGTGGTCAGGGGCCCCAAGCGGGAAATCATCTCCCGCTGCTACAACTTTCTCCTCAAACGGACCATGCAGGTTCAGTTTTCCGATGCCCAATGCGGATTCAAGGCCGTTCGGGCAGAGGTCGCTCATCGTTTGCTTCCCTACGTCGAGGACAACCGCTGGTTCTTCGATACCGAACTGTTGATCCTGGCAGAGCGTGCAGGGCTTCGCATCCACGAAATCCCGGTCGACTGGATCGACGATCCAGACAGCCGGGTGGATATCCGTCAAACCGCCATGGACGACATCAAGGGCCTCGTGCGCGTCGCTGGTTCGATTGTGAAGGGAAGGATTCCCCTGCAAGCGATCTATGCCGAGCTCGGCCGCGGCCCCATAGCCACGCCCACCCGGCCAAGTTTCTTCGGCCAAGTGGTCCGATTCGGCATCGTCGGCGCGTTTTCGACCCTCGCGTTTGCTTTGCTCTATCTAATCTTCCAAGGACCCTTCGGCGCTCAGCAAGGAAACTTCCTTGCCCTGCTGCTCACGACAGTCGCCAATACCGCGGCCAACCGTCGCTTCACGTTCAGGATCCACGGACCGGAGCGGCTGTTCACCCAACAGATTCAAGGGCTAGTAGTATTCATGGTCGCGTGGGGCATCACCTCGTCTGCCCTGCTGCTGCTACACAGTGTTCACATGGACGCATCCCCCAAGACCGAGCTGATCGTCCTGACCTCCGCGAACGTACTCGCCACGCTAATCCGCTTTGTCTTGCTCCGGATTTGGGTCTTCCGGGCCCGACGGTCGGATGAGCGCCGACGCACGGCCTCTGCACAGCTGGCAATATGAGCAACAAATCCAGCTCGCTTCCCGGACCAACGCGCCCATCCGGCGCTGTCCTGGTCCGCTCTCAAGCAATTTCAAGATGGCTTCCCATCCCGAGGTGGCTTCGTGGGAATCCCTCGACCCCTCCGTGGGAACGCCCGGCCCTTCTGAGCCTTCTGGCGTTAACCTCCGTGCTCTACATGTGGGGACTGGACCGTAACGGCTGGGCCAACTCATATTACTCAGCGGCTGTCATGGCCGGCTCGGAAGATTGGACGGCCTTTTTCTTCGGCTCCTCGGATCCGGCCAATGCGATAACCGTAGACAAACCACCGATGTCGTTGTGGATCATGTCCCTCTCCGTGCGGATTTTCGGACTCAACCCATGGAGCATCCTGCTCCCCAGGCCGTGATGGGAATTCTCAGCGTCTATCTGATCTATAAAGTGGTGCGTAAGCGGACCAACCCCGCAACCGGACTACTCGCGGGGCTTTTCTTCGCAGTCACCCCCGTTGCCACCGTTATGTTCCGGTACAACAATCCGGACGCACTGCTGACATTGCTCATGATTGGGGCCGCCTACGCCGCACTCGAATCAATCGACAGGAGTAGATTGCGTTGGCTACTCGCCGCAGGGGCCCTGATCGGTGCCGGATTCCTCACGAAGCAGCTCCAAGTCGCCCTCATCCTGCCAGCGATCGCCTTGGCGTACATTCTTTTCGCTCGGTTCCCCATGTATGTCAGGTTGCTTCACCTAGGTGCGGGACTGCTTTCCGCTTTCGTGGCCTCGGGCTGGTGGTTCGTGATCGCCCAAACGGCCGATCCCGGGTCGAGGCCATTCGTAGGTGGCTCCAGATCCAACAGCATCTGGGAACTCACCCTGGGATACAACGGTCTGGACCGGCTGACCGGCGCGGACGCGAGCCGCACGATCTCAGGTGCCTCGGCCGAACTAGTCACCACACTTGACCCTGGAATTACGCGCTTCCTCAACCCGGAACTTTCCGGCCAGTTCGCTTGGTTCTTTCCGCTCGCCATTGCCGGACTCGGCATAACAATACTGTTCCTTATCCGCCGTCACGGCACCTCCGAACAGCGGTCCTTCCTGATACTGTGCTCGGCGTGGCTTGTTTGTTCGGCTACGGTCCTAGCCATGATGTCAGGCATAGTGCACCCCTATTACGCGCTCACAACCGTGCCCGCGCTCAGTTGTCTGGCCGCGTTCGCGGTGACCTACCTGATCAGGCGGCTAACAAGCCGGATGATCCGCCTCGTGTCTGGCCTTGTTCTGGCACTGTGCCTGATGGTGGGGTACGTTTCCGCATCCCAGTCCGTGGTGGATTTCCCCTGGCTACCTCAGGTTTTGTTGATCACAGGTGGGGTGGCAATTGCCATCACACTGCTCCCACCTGTCAACAAGCGACTTCGGGCCGGCGCCGTTCTGCTCGTCGGGGCCACAATTCTCCTAGGTCCCACAATCTGGTCCGTAAACACGGTCCTCAGTCCGCACATTGGAGCCGGAGTGGTCGCCGGGCCCAGCATCCAAGGCATAAGAACCGACCACCCGGATCGAACCCAGCTGCCTCCGAGCACACCGCCCGCCTTCATTGCCGTCATGTTCGGCGACGTCCCTTCCCCGGGCGTCCTTGAGAGGATCAAAGCGAGCCCTGTGTCCCAACGCTGGCCGGCTGCTGTTGTCGGCTCCGAGACAGCCGCAAACTATCAGCTGGACAGTTCCAAAGCCATTCTGCCGCTGGGTGGATTCGACGGCACGGACCCCTTCCCGACGCTAGAGCAATTCCAGAGCATGGTCCGCAGCGGCAATGTGGGATCGTTGGTGGTCCAGAATCTTCCACCTTTGGCCTCTGAAGGGAAGGGAGAGTCTGCGCGCATCGTCCACTGGGTCGAAAGCAACTTCTCCCCCGAAGTCATCGACGGGGCGTCCTTCTACCGACTCACCCAATAACGCCCAACGCCGCCTGATCAGGGCCTGCTGCAGCGCGCTCAAGCCAGGTGCGGGCGGATCCGCTCCGGAACGCGCTGTGGTGGCCGGGGCTTTCAGCGTCTGGGCCGGTTCGCGTTCCCTGCTGGAACCGATGCCCTGGTGGCTCCAACTGTCCTACCTACAAACCTGCTGGTTCGGCATGCTCTCGCCGATCTCCGACGAGACCGCCGGGCTGGAAATGGTCATTGTTGATGCGCTCACGGACGAGTTGTCGGCTGGCAGCCAGCCAAAACCCCCTGGGATGATCTGTCCGGACGGGCTGTCACTGACACACGTGGTGGTCCCGTGCACGGCCGTCCAACATCGAGGCGCGCCCGGGGCCCCCGCTACTCCCGCCTCGCCCGCGTCAGCTCAGCCCGTGCAAACAGTTGGGCGTCGGAGGGATAGGACACTTCCTCAAGGACCAAGGGATGCGGCGCGGCCAGCACCGATTTGGCGTCCCGAACTCCGGCGAGCAAGCGTTCATGCAACCATTCCGGCGCCTCCAGCCCTTCACCGACCCAGAGGGCCGAGCCGACCAAGGCACGCACCATGTTGTGGCAGAAAGCGTCGGCCTGGACGTTCGCCACAAGGACGCCATCACTGCCGCGCACGAACTCACACCGCTGCAGTTCACGAATGGTGGTGGCACCCTCACGGGGCTTGCAGTACGCCCGGAAGTCGCTGGAGCCCCAACAATGCGGCGGCTCCCTCGTTCATCGCTCCCTCATCCAGCGCCGACTTGTGCCAGAGGGTCAGCCTGCGGAGAACCGGATCCCAACGTTCCGGGCCGTCGGCAATCCGGTAACTGTAGCGGCGCCACAACGCTGAGAAGCGAGCGTCAAAACCGTCAGGCGCCAGTCCGACGTCGTGCACCTCAATGGCGCCGGTGTCATCCTGAAGGACCCGGCTCAAGGCTCCGCGGAGCCTCCGCAGCAGCGCGGCGGCGGGGTCAATCTCGTGGCCCCTTGGCAGTCCGCTCCACTCGGCCTCGGTCAGGTCGATGTGTACCACTTGTCCGCGGGCGTGGACACCGGCGTCGGTCCGGCCGGCTACGGTCACCCGTACCCGACGCCGCATGATCAGCGCCAGTCCCTCCTCCAGTGAACCCTGCACGGTCTGAAGACCAGGCTGAATGGCCCATCCATTGAAAGGGCCGCCGTCGTACGAAAGATCCAGCCGGACACGCAAAAACCCGCCGCCCCCCAAAACGGGGGCAGCGGGTTTTTGTTCGTTCATAGACTTAAGTCTACTGCGAAGAATTCAATGAATTACTTCGTTTCCTCAGCGGCCGGAGCCTCTTCGGTAGCAGCTTCTTCGGTCTCAGCAGCTTCAGCTTCAACGGCTTCGGTCTCAACGACCTCTTCCTCAGCAACCGGAGCAGCTTCTTCGGCGGCCGGAGCAGCCTTGGCGGCAGCGGCAGTTGCCTCGGCAACTACAGCCTGCTTCGGGGAAACCGGCTCAAGAACCAGCTCGATGACAGCCATGGGAGCGTTGTCGCCCTTGCGGTTGCCGATCTTGGTGATGCGGGTGTAGCCACCATCGCGCTTGGCAACGGCGCCGGCGATGTCGGTGAACAGCTCGTGGACGATGCCCTTGTCGCTGATCAGGCCGAGTACGCGACGGCGGGAGGAAAGGTCGCCGCGCTTGGCGAAGGTCACGAGGCGCTCTGCGTACGGCTTCAGGCGCTTGGCCTTGGTGACCGTGGTGGTGATGCGCTTGTGCTCGAACAGCGATGCTGCCAGGTTCGCGAGCATCAGGCGCTCGTGAGCCGGACCGCCTCCGAGGCGCGGACCCTTAGTGGGGGTAGGCATAGTAATTTCTCCTGTAATGAAGGCCGTCCGGGTCCGAACGTGGACTCGGTGGCCAAGATCTGCTTGTTAGAGCTCGTCGTCGCTGAACGCGGCGTCGTCCTCTTCGATGGCTGCGGCGCGGGCTGCCAGGTCGAAACCGGGAGGGGAGTCCTTGAGGGACAGACCCAGTTCAACCAGCTTTGCCTTGACCTCATCAATGGACTTCGCACCGAAGTTACGGATGTCCATCAGGTCAGCCTCGGAGCGGGCAACGAGTTCACCCACGGTGTGGATGCCCTCACGCTTGAGGCAGTTGTAGGACCGGACGGTGAGGTCCAGATCCTCGATCGGCAGTGCCATGTCCGCTGCCAAGGCAGCATCCGTCGGCGACGGGCCAATCTCGATACCTTCAGCTGCGGTGTTCAGCTCACGTGCCAGACCGAACAGTTCCACCAGGGTGGTACCTGCCGAAGCAACGGCATCGCGCGGGGCGATGGCCTGCTTGGTCTCGACGTCGACAATCAGCTTGTCGAAGTCAGTGCGCTGCTCAACACGGGTGGCTTCCACGCGGAAGGTCACCTTCAAGACCGGCGAGTAGATCGAGTCGACCGGAATGCGGCCGATCTCGGAGTCGCCGGACTTGTTCTGAGCTGCCGAAACGTAGCCGCGACCGCGTTCGATGGTCAGTTCGAGTTCGAACTTGCCCTTCGAGTTCAGCGTGGCAATGTGCAGATCCGGGTTGTGGAATTCGACGCCGGCCGGCGGAGCGATGTCCGCAGCCGTGACGATTCCGGGGCCCTGCTTGCGCAGGTATGCAACAACCGGCTCGTCGTGCTCGGAGGACACGGAAAGGCTCTTGATGTTCAGGATGATCTCAGTGACATCTTCCTTGACACCCGGAACCGTGGTGAACTCGTGCAGCACGCCATCGATCCGGATGCTGGTTACAGCGGCACCGGGGATGGAGGAGAGCAGGGTACGGCGGAGGGAGTTTCCGAGGGTGTAGCCGAAGCCCGGTTCCAACGGTTCAATGATGAAACGCGAGCGGTTCTCGGAGACTACTTCTTCAGACAGAGTGGGGCGCTGTGCAATGAGCACTTAGGTTTCCTTTCGGCGAGCATCCGCTATATGACGCAACACAGGTGGTGGAAATCGGCTTGGTTCCGGCTTTGCCGGCCGGGATTCGCGGGACAGTCAAACTGTTCCGCAAGGGACCTTGCCGGCAAAAGCCAAGAAGCCAATTAGACGCGGCGGCGCTTCGGCGGGCGGCAACCGTTGTGGGCGCTGGGGGTGACATCCTGGATGGAGCCAACCTCGAGGCCAGCGGCCTGAAGCGAACGGATCGCGGTCTCGCGTCCGGATCCCGGTCCCTTGACGAACACGTCAACCTTGCGCAGACCGTGCTCCTGGGCGCGCTTTGCAGCAGCCTCGGCAGCCATCTGGGCGGCGAACGGGGTGGACTTGCGGGAGCCCTTGAATCCAACCTCACCGGCGGAAGCCCAGGAGATGACAGCACCGTTCGGGTCCGTGATGGACACGATGGTGTTGTTAAAGGTGCTCTTGATGTGCGCCTGGCCAAGCGCGATATTCTTCTTGTCCTTCTTACGCGGCTTGCGAACCGCGCCACGAGTCTTCGGGGGCATTATTTCTCCTACAGAAAGTTATCGGGGGAAAGTCGGCGGCTATTTTTAGCGGCCGGCCTTCTTCTTGCCGGCGACGGTGCGCTTCGGGCCCTTGCGGGTACGAGCGTTGGTCTTCGTACGCTGACCGCGTACGGGCAGGCCCTTGCGGTGACGCAGGCCTTCGTAGCTGCCGATTTCAACCTTGCGGCGGATATCTGCTGCTACTTCGCGGCGAAGGTCACCCTCAACCTTGTAGTTGCCTTCAATGTAATCACGCAGCTGGACCAGCTCGGCGTCGGTCAGGTCCTTGACCCGAACGTCAGCGCTGATGCCGGTGGCAGCCAGGGTTTCGTGTGCACGGGTCTTGCCCACGCCGTAGATGTAAGTAAGCGCAATTTCCAACCGCTTTTCGCGGGGAATGTCTACGCCAGCGAGACGAGCCATAGTGGCAGTACTCCTTGAATAAACCGGAGGTCGTAGGCAGTACACCCGCACTTTCAGTGCGGCCCCAGCCTCCGACCGGGGGTTAGCTGTCCGGGCTCTGAGCGTCCCAATTCAGCTTGTGCTGCCTTTATTTACTTGCGTGGGTTAGCAACCCAGGTTGCCCTCGCGGGCGCTAGTTCCCTTGCGGGGAATTAGCCCTGGCGCTGCTTGTGGCGCGGGTTCTCGCAGATCACCATGACCCGGCCATTACGGCGGATCACTTTGCACTTGTCGCAGATCTGCTTAACGCTCGGCTTGACCTTCATGGCGTTCCTTTGCGTGTTGCAGTTGGTCAGCTGTTGCGGCTCATCCTTGTTTCACAAGGCTGCCGCCCAGCAATTACTTGTAGCGGTAGACGATGCGACCACGTGTGAGGTCGTAAGGGCTCAGCTCTACCACTACACGGTCCTCAGGGAGAATCCTGATGTAGTGCTGTCGCATCTTCCCCGAGATATGTGCAAGAACGATGTGCTTGTTGGTGAGCTCAACGCGAAACATCGCGTTGGGCAGCGCCTCAGTCACAACGCCCTCGATCTCAATGACCCCGTCCTTCTTGGCCATATCCTCCGCTAACTGTTGTTTGCCGCAGCCCTCCGGTTAGGCACCGGAAAATCTGCGGACGTTTTTTGTTTGTTTGGCCGTCCATCTCCTGCCACTCCACACAGCAAGTCGTACGACCTGCAAAATGGGCGTGGCTGTGCAGACAACCAACAGACAACTCTACGCCAATGCGGCGCGAAAGTTAAATCCGCCCATGCTAGCGCAGACAGCGTCGGGATGTCACTCTTCCGCGGACCGAGGAGTCACGTTACAACCCTCTAAACGGCGCCAAAACGCGGAAAGGTGCCTGCCGCCGTCGTGATGGATTCCGCGGCCTCGATGCCGTCGATGACTGCCAGACGCACCGCGTCTGCGGCCGCGCTCTGCAGGGTAATGAGCGAAACCTGCCTCGCCTGCTCGGAACTGCGGTCCAGCCCGACGGCGCCGGTCGCCAGCGCGAACACGGTGTCGCCGTCGGCGAGGGTATGGGAGGGGTTGAGCGCCCTGGCGAGGCCGGCGTGCGCCGCGCTGGCGGTGCGTTTGCATTCGGCAGGATCAAGGACGGCATTCGTCGCGACCACCGCGAGCGTGGTGTTCAACGCCGGGGGTTCGCCAAGAAGCCCTGAGTCCCGCGATGAGCCAAAAGGCATTCCCAACGCGTTCACCACCGCGATCGCACCGACCACTACACCGTTGTCGAGCGTGATGGATGAGGTGCCCACTCCCCCTTTGAACGCCCCGCGACCGATCACCGCACCCGTGCCGGCACCGACGTTGCCGCGTCCGACGTCGGCGTGCTCGCTTGTGGTGGCGGCCGCAGCCACCGCTGCATAACCCATAGCTTCGTCCGGGCGGGCGGCCACGTCGCCACCGCGACCCAAATCGAAGATTGCCGCGGCGGGAACGATCGGCACCACTCCCCCGGGCACGGCGAAACCGCGCCCTTGTTCCTCACACCAACGTTGGACACCGTGGGCCGTAATCAACCCGAAGGCGCTCCCGCCGGTCAGGACGACTGCATCGACTGTGGGCACCAGCGTGGTGGGGTCAAGCGCGTCCGTCTCGTGAGTCCCGGGGCCGCCGCCGCGCACGTCGACGGACCCCGCTGTCCCCCGCGGCGGGAGGATCACCGTCACGCCGCTCAGCCAACCATCGCCGATCCGCTGGACATGTCCCACACGGATTCCCGGCACATCAGTGATCTTGGAGGTCATGTGCCCATTGTGCTCCCTCCCGACCAAACGGTAGTCATGCCTCGAATGTAAACATCGCCCCACCCGCCACGAAACATCGAGTAAACGATCACAGAAGGCTTGTCCAACAATCCCGGCAAAGGCCTATTTATTGACTTGACAGGTACTCCCGTGTGGTGAGGTAAATCTAGCCGCCCCTCGACCCAACTGTTTGAGTCCGGCGCGCCCCGATATCTGCAAACCGTTAGAGATCCCCATGACAAGACAACTGATAGGCAGCACCGCGGCCCCCGCACAGACTGCCCCGGCAGTTCAGCGCCGGGGACGATGGTCCGGCCGAAGCCGACGCGACTTCTTTGTGTTCCTGGCATTGGCATTGCCGAACCTGGCGCTGATTGCGGTCTTCACCTACCTGCCCCTGATAAATAACATGTACTACTCGACCCTCGACTGGACCTTGGGCTCCGCATCGGCCACGGTCGTCGGGTTCGACAACTACATCAACTTCTTCACCAGCTCCGATGCTCCGCAAGTACTTGGCACCACAGCCATTTTCACGGTGGTCACGGTCGGCGGTTCCATGGTGCTGGGGCTCCTGGTCTGCCCTGGCGTTGAACTCCAAGGTCCGCGGCACCACGTTCGCCCGTTCTGCGGTCTTCGCTCCCTATGTCCTCAGCGGCGTAGGGGTGGGACTCGTGTGGTTGTTCATCTTCGACCCCGGCTATGGCGTCTTGTCGTGGCTACTCCGGGGCATCGGCCAGCAAAGCCCGCAATGGATCAACGATCCGCAGCTTTCCCTCGTGATGGTCATCATCGTCTACGTCTGGAAGAACCTGGGCTACTGCGCCGTGGTCTATCTCGCAGGGCTGCAGTCCCTGCCGAAGGACGTCATGGAGGCTGCCTCCTTGGATGGCGCCGGCGGATTCCGCCGCTTCTTGAGCATCTCTGTTCCGCTGTTGTCCCCCACCACCTTCTTCCTGCTGATCACCACGATGATCAGCTCGCTGCAGGCCTTCGACCTGATCCGGATCATGACACCCCTGGGCAACGGCACCAGCACCCTGATCTATGAGGCTTATCTGCAGGCCTTCGGGGCCTACAACCGCGCCGGGTACTCCGCCTCCATCTCGGTGGTGCTCTTCGCCATCCTGCTCATCATCACCGTGCTCCAGCTGCGGTTCGTCGAACGGAAGGTGCACTACTCATGAGCACGCTCTCTCCCGTCAGCCCCAACCCCGGCACCGGCGTCGGGACCCTGAACGCCCCCGACGGCGGTCCTGAGCTCCCTGTGCGGCGCGAGCGCCCGTTTTCCCGCTCGAACCTCATCCAGACCCTGGTGGGAGGCTACATCCCCCTGATCGTGGCAACCCTGGTGGTGGTCCTACCCTTGTTGTGGATGGTGCTGAGCTCTTTCAAGCAGCCCGGCGAGATCGTCACAACGGATCTCAAAGTACTGCCGCAGGGGCTGAACCTGGAGAACTACCACACGGCCATGACCACCGTGCCGTTTGCACAGTTCTTCCTGAACAGCCTGATCGTCACCACGGTGGGATCTACGGTAAAGGTGATTCTGGCCATCCTGACGGCCTATGCCCTGGTGTTCGTCCGCTTCCCTTTCAAGAACGTCATTTTCGTCGTGATCCTCGTGGCCCTGATGGTGCCCCCGCAGGTCTCGATCCTCCCGAACTACATCCTGATCGCGGGAATCGGCGGGAAGAACACCTTGTGGGGCATCATTCTGCCCGGCCTCGGCACGGCCTTCGGAACCTTCCTCCTGCGGCAGCACTTCAAGACTCTTCCGGGGTCCATCCTGGAAGCAGCGGAAATCGACGGGGCAGGCCATTGGCGCAGGCTGTGGCAGGTGGTGGCCCCGGTGTCACTCCCGTCGATCGCTACCGTGGCCCTGGTCACTGTGGTCAGCGAATGGAACGACTACATCTGGCCGCTGATCATCACGGACCGCCCGGAAACCATGACCCTTCCCGTCGGCCTGACGCTCCTTCAGAACTCTGAAGGAAATGGCGCCGGCTGGGGGATTTTGATGGCCGGGGCAGTCTTGGTGATCATCCCCATCCTCCTGGTCTTCGCGGCGTTGCAACGCTACATCGTTGCAGGGCTCACCCAGGGAAGCGTCACAGGCTAGCACCCCCCATCCCAGCGGCCTGCCCGTCAAGCCAGGCTGGCGCAATGTCTCGACAATCATCACCCCCCCTTTGAATCCTTGAGAGGACCAAACCATGGCAATGAATCTTGATCGTAGAAACTTCCTAGGGCTCGCCGGACTCGGAGTCGGAGCAGCCGCCCTGGCAGCCTGTGGTGGTCCGGCGACCAGCGGCGGCGCAGCGAGCACCGCTCCGTCCGACATCGATTTCACTGGCGTAAAGCCAGCTGGCACATTCGACTTCTGGACCAGCCACCCCGGCCAGTCCCAGAGCGTCGAGCAGTCCATCATCGACAAGTTTCAGGCGAAGTTCCCGGACATCAAAGTGAATCTGGTGACCGCCGGAGCCAACTACGAGGAAATCGCGCAGAAGTTCCAGACGTCCCAGGCCGCGAAGTCAGCCCTCCCCGGCCTCGTGGTGCTCTCCGACGTGTGGTGGTTCCGCTACTACACCAACGGCAACATCATCCCGTTGGACGGACTCATCAAGCAGCTGGACATCAAGATCGATGACTTCCAGAAGTCCCTGGTGGCGGACTACAAGTACGCCGACAAGCAGTGGGCGCTCCCCTACGGCCGCTCCACCCCGCTCTTCTACTACAACAAGGACCACTTCAAGGCAGCGGGCCTTCCGGACCGTGCACCGAACACGTGGCAGGAATTCGCCGAGTGGGCACCCAAGCTGCAGGCCAGCTCGGGCGCGAAGTACTCCTACATGTACCCTGCCTTGGCTGGTTACGCCGGTTGGACGCTTCAGAACAACTTGTGGGGCTGGGGCGGCGGCTGGTCAAACGGCTGGGACGTCACCGCGGACTCCGCTGAGTCTGTCACGGCCCTGCAGTGGGTACAGGACACCATCTACAAGGACAAGTGGGCCGGCGTTTCTTCCAAGAATGCCGCTGACGACTTCTCCGCGGGCATTGCGTCAACCACGATTTCCTCCACCGGTGACCTGCTGGGTGTGCTGAAGTCGGCCAAGTTCAATGTCGGCGTCGGCTTCCTCCCGGGCGGTCCCAAGGCCCAGAGCAACGTCTGCCCCACAGGCGGCGCCGGTCTTGGCATTCCCAGTGGGGTCAGCAAGGAAGTCCAGCTTGCCGCCGCTACCTTCCTGAAGTTCATGACCGAACCGGAGAACACCGCCGCATTCTCGGCTGCCACCGGATACATGCCCACGCGTGTCTCCGCAGACATGACCGCGGTCCTCGCCAAGACTCCGCAGATCAAGACCGCTATGGACCAGCTCGCTGTGACCAAGGTCCAGGACAACGCCCGCGTGTTCCTGCCCGGAGCGGACCAGGAGATGGCCAAGGCTGCCGCCAAGATCATGACCCAGCAGGGCGATGTGAAGGCGACCATGACCGAGCTCAAGTCAACCCTGGATGGCATCTACACCAAGGACGTCAAGCCCAAGCTCAAGAGCTAGCTTCAACGCTCCCGACACGCAAAATCCCTGGCAAGGCCGAAATACCGGCCTCGCCAGGGATTTTCTGTATCTCAGGCGCTTTTGCGTGTCGTCAGGGAATCGGGACGGGCACGACGCCGAGCGGCGCCAGTTGCGCTGCGCCGCCGTCGGGGGCGGAAAGTACCCAGATGCCGTTTTCATGGACGGCTACAGAATGCTCCCACTGGCATGAGCGCTTCCCGTCCGTGGTCACCACGGTCCAGTCGTCGTCGAGGGTTGCAGTCTCGATGCCGCCACGGACAAGCATGGGTTCGATGGCCAGGCACAATCCCGGCCGGATCTTGGGGCCTCGGTGCGTAGTGCGGTAGTTCAGCACGTCCGGGGCCATGTGCATCTCCGAGCCGATTCCGTGGCCTACGTAGTCCTTCAGGATGCCAAGGGGCTTCCCCGGCACGGAGGAGACGTAGTCGTCCACGGCGTTGCCGATATCGCCTACGAACTTACCCTTGGCCAAAGCCGCGATTCCATGCCACATTGCGGCCCGGGTGACATCCGACAGCCGTTGGTCTTCGGGATCGGCGGTGCCAACTATGACGGTACGTGCGGAGTCCGAGTGCCAGCCATCAACAATCGCTCCGCCGTCGATGGAAATGATGTCCCCATCCTGCAGCACGCGGTCGCCGGGGATGCCGTGGACTACTTCTTCGTTGACCGAGGCACAGATCGTGGCCGGGAAGCCGTGGTAGCCGAGAAAGTTCGACTTCGCTCCAGCCCCGCTGAGGACCGCCGCAAAGACCGCGTCGATCTCCCGAGTGGTCACACCCGGTTTCGCAGCCGAAACGGCTGCGTCGAGGGCGCTGCTGAGAACCAAACCGGCCTCCTGCATCTTGCGCATTTGCTCGTTGGTTTTGTATTCGATGCGGGGCTGGCCGAACGCCATGGTCTCCTCTTGTGGTGTGCTCTCGGAACAGATCGATTTCTAAAAAAGGGCGTGTTCCGCGCCAGGAGCAGGTAGCTCACGGCGCGGAACACACCCTTTCAACAGTCAAATGGCGGCTAGACCGCCTTGGCCGCCTCGATGGCCAACAACACGCGGTCGGTGACCTCATCGATGCCGCCAATGCCATCAACTTGGGTCAGGATGCCGCGTTCGGCGTACTTGGCCACCACAGCCTCCGTCTGGCCGTGGTAGAGATCCAGGCGGTGGCGGATGACAGCTTCGTTATCGTCCGAGCGTCCGGTTTCCTTGGCGCGGCCCAGCAGGCGTGAAACAAGTTCCTCGTCGTCGGCCGTCAGCTGAAGCACGACGTCGAGCTTCTCTTCCTGGTCGGCGAGGATCTGGTCCAGGTATTCCGCCTGGGCGGTGGTGCGCGGGTATCCGTCCAGCAGGAAGCCGTTTTCGACGTCGGCCTCGCTCAGGCGATCACGGACCATCTTGTTGGTCACGCTGTCCGGAACGAAATCTCCGGCGTCCATGTACTTCTTCGCTTCGATGCCCAGGGGTGTCTCGCCCTTGACGTTTGCACGGAAGATGTCACCGGTGGAAATAGCGACAACGCCAAGTCGCTCCGAAATCCGCTCAGCCTGGGTTCCCTTGCCCGAACCTGGAGGTCCAATGATCAACATTCTCGTCATCGCAAAAGCCCTTCGTAGTGCCGTTGTTGTAGCTGCGCATCAATCTGCTTGACGGTCTCCAGGCCTACACCCACCATGATCAGAATTGATGTGCCACCGAACGGGAAGTTCTGGTTGGCGCTGATCAGGACGAGTGCAACCAACGGAATCAACGCCACGAAGCCCAGATAAAAGGCGCCGGGGAGAGTGATACCTGGAAAGCACGTACTGCAGGTAGTCCGCGGTCGGTTTACCCGCCCGGATGCCCGGAATGAACCCGCCGTACTTCTTCATGTTGTCCGATACCTCTTCAGGGTTGAAGGTAATCGCGACATAGAAGTACGTGAAGAATACGATCATGACAAAGTACAACGCCATGTAGATGGGGTGGTCACCCTTGGTGAGGTTGTTGTTGATCCACTCAACCCACGGGGCAATAGTCTCCCCGGCTTTCGGCTGATTGAACTGAGCAATCAGACCGGGCAGGTAGAGCATTGACGACGCAAAGATGACAGGAACGACGCCGGCCATGTTCACCTTGATGGGGATGTAGGTGCTGGTACCGCCCACGGTGCGCCGGCCGATCATGCGCTTGGCGTACTGGACCGGAATTCGCCGCTGAGACTGTTCCACGAACACGACGAGCGCGACTGTCACCAGGCCGATGGCCAACGCCAGGAAGAACGTGCCCGGACCCCGGGAGTTCCAGATGGCGCCCAGGGAAGTCGGGAAGCCCGCAGCGATGGACGTGAAGATGAGCAGGGACATACCGTTGCCCACGCCCTTCTCGGTGACCAGTTCGCCCATCCACATGATCAGGCCAGTACCGGCCGTCAGCGTGATGACGACAAGAATCGTGGCGATGATGCTGGTGTCCGGGATGATCGGCAACTGGCAGTTGGGCAGCAACTGCCCGGATCGCGCCAGCGATACCAGGGTGGTGGCGTTCAACAGGCCAAGCGCGATCGTCAGATAGCGCGTGTACTGCGTCAGCTTCGACTGGCCCGAGGCACCTTCCTCATACAACTGCTGGAACCGCGGAATGACCACGCGCAGCAACTGAACGATAATGCTGGCCGTGATGTACGGCATGATACCCAGGGCAAAGATCGAAACCTGCAGCAGTGCACCACCGCTGAACAGGTTGACGAGCTGGTAGAGGCCGCCCTGGTCCTGATTGCTTGACAAACATTGCTGTACATTGTGGTAGCTCACACCAGGCGAGGGGATAAAGGCCCCCAAGCGGAAAATGGCGATGATTCCCAGCGTGAACAACAACTTGCGTCGCAGATCAGGCGTCCGAAATGCCCGGCCGAATGCGCTTAGCAAGCGTCCTCCTGAGTTAAAGTCCAAGGGTGTCGAAGGGGTCATTGAAACCCAACACCCGAGTCTAACGGTTTGACACGCCTTGCGAACAATCGGGGGGTGCGTGCTACACGAAAAAACTCCCGATGCAGGGGGCCGAAGCCCTCCGCACCGGGAGTCTTTTCACAGCGGGCGATTGCCCCAGAGCCCTTAGAGGGCAGTGGTGGTTCCGCCTGCTGCTGCGATCTTTTCAGCTGCACTGGAAGAAAAAGCGTGGACGGTGACGTCAACCTTGACGGTGATGTCGCCGGTGCCCAGCACCTTGACGGGCTGGTTCTTGCGAACGGCGCCCTTTTCAACCAGGGACTCGACGGTGACAGCGCCACCTTCCGGGAACAGCTCGTTGAGCTTGTCCAGGTTGACAACCTGGAACTCAACCCGGAACGGGTTCTTGAAGCCGCGAAGCTTCGGCAGGCGCATGTGCAGCGGCAACTGGCCGCCGGCAAAGCCAGCCTTGACTTGGTAGCGGGCCTTCGTACCCTTGGTACCACGGCCAGCAGTCTTACCCTTAGAGCCTTCACCACGACCAACACGGGTCTTGGTAGTCTTGGCACCCGGGGCGGGACGCAGGTGGTGGACCTTCAGAGTGTTCTGCTTGTCAGCAGCCTCTGCCTTATCGGCAGTCTTGTTCTCAGCCATTACTTCGCCTCCTCTACATTCACGAGGTGCGGAACCGTGTTGATCATTCCAACGGTTACGGCATCAGCGGTACGGACAACGGTGTGTCCGATGCGCTTGAGGCCGAGGGACCGCAGGGTGTCACGCTGGTTCTGCTTGGCGCCGACGACGCCCTTGATCTGGGTGATCTCCAACTGGGCGTCGGAGGGAGTCAGGTTCTTAGCCATGACTAAACACCTGCCTTCTGGTTCTGGAGTGCGCGCACCAGAGCAGCCGGAGCAACCTCGTCCAGCGGCAGGCCACGGCGGGCTGCCACGGAAGCGGGCTCTTCCAGACGCTTGAGAGCGTCAACAGTCGCGTGAACGATGTTGATGGCGTTCGAGGAACCGAGCGACTTGGAGAGAACGTCGTGGATACCGACGCATTCCAGTACCGCGCGGACCGGACCACCAGCGATAACACCGGTACCCGGGGAAGCCGGGCGCAGCATGACAACGCCTGCTGCGGCCTCACCCTGCACGCGGTGCGGGATGGTGTTGCCAATGCGCGGAACGCGGAAGAAGGACTTCTTAGCCTCTTCAACGCCCTTCGCGATAGCTGCAGGAACTTCCTTCGCCTTGCCGTAGCCGACACCAACCATGCCGTTACCGTCACCGACGACGACGAGGGCGGTGAAGCTAAAGCGACGACCACCCTTGACGACCTTGGCAACGCGGTTGATGGTGACAACGCGCTCTACGAACTGGCTCTTCTCGGCCTCGCGACCGCCGTCGCGGCCACCACGGCCACCACGGTCGCCGCGGCCCTGGCCACGGTCGCCACGCTCGCCACGACGGCCGCCGCGGCGGTCATCGGTGGCAGCAGCGGTCTCAGTTGCCTCAGCAGTTGCGGCTTCAGTCACATTCTGGTCAGCAGACACAGTGTCCTTTTCCTTGTTTACTTCGGTCACAGTGCCAGCCCACCTTCACGTGCACCGTCAGCGACGGCGGCGATACGGCCGTGGTACTTGTTACCACCGCGGTCGAAGACAACAGCTTCGATGCCTGCAGCCTTGGCACGCTCGGCAACGAGCTCGCCGACGCGCTTGGCCTTGGCAGTCTTGTCGCCGTCGAGTGCGCGAAGGTCAGCTTCCAGGGTGGAAGCGTAAGCCACGGTTACACCCTTGCTGTCATCGACAACCTGGACGAAGATGTGGCGTGCGGAGCGGTTGACGACCAGACGAGGACGAACAGCCGTGCCGGTGATGCGCTTGCGGATACGAAGCTGGCGACGGCTGCGTGCAGCAGACTTGCTCTTGTTCGTACGCTTCTTGTTAATTGCGATGGCCATGGTTTACTTACCAGCCTTTCCGACCTTGCGGCGGATAACTTCGCCGGCGTAACGGACACCCTTGCCCTTGTAGGGGTCGGGCTTGCGCAGCTTGCGAATGTTGGCAGCAACCTCGCCGACCTGCTGCTTGGAGATACCAGCGACGGAGAGCTTGGTCGGCCCCTCCACCGTGAAAGTGATGCCCTCGGGAGCGGAGACATTCACCGGGTGGCTGAAGCCGAGAGCGAACTCAAGGTCAGAACCCTTGGCCTGAACGCGGTAACCAGTACCAACGATTTCAAGCTTCTTCTCGTAGCCCTTGGTGACGCCCTCGATCATGTTGGCGATCAGGGTGCGGGTCAGGCCGTGCAGGGAACGCGAAGTGCGCTCGTCGTTCGGCCGGGTGACAGTCAAGGTGCTCTCGTCCAGGGTGACCTCGATCGGGCTGGCAACAGTGTGGCTCAGCTCGCCCTTGGTGCCCTTGACGTTGATGACAGAGCCATCAACCTTAACTTCAACGCCGGCAGGAACGGTGATGGGGAGACGTCCAATACGTGACATTATTCTCTTCCTTTCCCGTTACCAGACGTACGCGAGGACTTCGCCGCCCACGCCCTTCTTGCCGGCCTGCTTGTCAGTCAGGAGGCCGGAAGAGGTGGACAGGATTGCGATACCGAGGCCACCCAGCACGTGAGGCAGGTTAGTGGACTTCGCGTAAACGCGGAGACCAGGCTTGGAAATGCGGCGGACACCAGCAATCGAACGCTCGCGGTTCGGACCGAACTTGAGGTCGATGGTCAGCTTCTTGCCAACTTCGGCTTCCTCTTCCTTCCAAGCAGCGATGTAGCCTTCTGCCTTCAGGATGTCGGCAACGCGTGCCTTGAGCTTGCTGTAAGGCATGCTCACGGTGTCGTGGTATGCCGAGTTGGCGTTGCGCAGACGCGTAAGCATGTCTGCGACAGGATCTGTCATAGTCATTTGGGCTCTTGCCCTTCCTCGTAATGGTTTCCGCGTTGGCTGTTCAAACAGCCGCGGCCGGACCTACTACGTAGTTGTTAGTCTTCGGATTTGAACGGGAAGCCAAGCGCCTTGAGCAGCGCGCGGCCTTCGTCATCGGTCTTTGCAGTGGTGACAACCGTGATGTCCATACCGCGAACGCGGTCGATGGAGTCCTGGTCGATTTCGTGGAACATAACCTGTTCGGTCAGACCGAAGGTGTAGTTACCATTGCCATCGAACTGCTTGCCGTTGAGGCCGCGGAAGTCGCGGATACGGGGCAGGGCGAGGGACACGAGGCGATCCACGAATTCCCACATGCGGTCTCCACGCAGAGTTGCGTGTGCACCGATGGGCATGCCTTCGCGCAGCTTGAACTGGGCGATCGACTTGCGGGCCTTGGTTACCTGCGGCTTCTGGCCGGTGATCAGGGTGAGGTCGCGGACAGCGCCGTCGATCAGCTTGGAGTCCTTGGCGGCATCTCCAACACCCATGTTCACAACAACCTTCACCAGGCGGGGAGCCTGGTTCACGTTCTGGTACTTGAATTCCTCAACCAGGGTCTGCTTGATGGAATCGGCGTACTTCGTCTTCAGACGCGGCACGATCTTCGTAGCAACGGAAGTTTCGCTCATTAGATGTCCTTCCCGGATGCCTTGGAGACGCGGATACGGACGGTCTTGGAGACGCCGTCCTTCTCAACGGTCTCGAGACGGAAACCAACGCGGGTCGGCTTCTTGGTCGAGGGGTCAACAAGAGCAACGTTGGAGACGTGGATCGGGGCCTCAACGACCTCGATGCCACCAGTCTTGGTGCCGCGCTGCGACTGACCGACCTTGGTGTGCTTGGTGACGCGGTTGATGCCTTCTACCAGGACGCGGTTGGTCTCGGTGAAAACGCGCAGAACCTTGCCCTGCTTGCCACGGTCGCCGCCACGTTCCTGCTTGGCGCCGGTGATGACCTGAACGAGGTCACCCTTCTTGATCTTTGCACCCATGGGTTACAGCACCTCCGGAGCCAGCGAAACGATCTTCATGAACTTCTTGTCACGGAGTTCACGCCCAACCGGGCCGAAGATACGGGTACCGCGGGGGTCACCGTCGTTCTTCAGGATCACAGCTGCGTTCTCGTCAAACTTGATGTAGGAACCATCCGCACGGCGGCGTTCCTTCTTGGTACGAACGATGACAGCCTTGACGACGTCACCCTTCTTTACGTTGCCGCCCGGGATAGCGTCCTTGACGGTTGCGACGATGACGTCGCCAATGCCTGCGTAGCGACGTCCGGATCCGCCGAGAACGCGAATGGTAAGGATTTCCTTAGCACCCGTGTTGTCGGCGACCTTAAGTCGCGACTCCTGCTGAATCAATTTTTACTCCTTGCGTCGCGCCGGTTCTCAGACCGAAATGGAGCATACGGAATGAGCCTTGCGGAACGGTTGATCGGGGTGTCTCTTGACCTGCCTGGATTTTGCCAGAGAAGGCCTAAACTCCCGTGCCGCCAGCATCAGCTTCCCTTGCGGAAATAACTGCGCGGGGCAGTATGCCGCGGCACGATTGTTTACGAGGTGGTTGTTGACGCACAATTCGCGCCATACAAACTCAATATCCTAGCACGTTTTGTGCTGTGGACCGAAACGCGGGAAGGCCCGCATTCCTTTCGGAACACGGGCCTTCCTGCCAATCCAATTCGCTGCCGGACAAAGCCGGCGCGGGATTACTTAGCCTTTTCGAGGATCTCGACCAGGCGCCACCGCTTGGTAGCGGAGAGCGGGCGGGTCTCAGAGATCAGGACGAGGTCGCCGATGCCGGCGGTGTTCTGCTCGTCGTGAGCCTTGATCTTCGAGGTGCGGCGAATGACCTTGCCGTACAGAGCGTGCTTCACGCGGTCTTCAACCTGAACAACGATGGTCTTTTCCATCTTGTCAGAGACAACGTAGCCGCGACGCGTCTTACGGTAACCGCGCTGTTCAGCGCTGGCTGCTGCTTCCGTCACAGTTTCCTTCTGTTCGCTCACTTGGCGTCCTCTCCAGCCTCGGCTTCGGCCTTCTCAGCCTTGGCTTCTGCCTTCTTGGACTTCTTCTCTTCCTTGGCTTCCACAACCGGTGCGGCAACCTCGGCACGAATGCCCAGTTCGCGCTCACGGAGAACGGTGTAGATACGTGCGATGTCCTTCTTTACCGCGCGCAGACGACCGTGGTTCTCCAGCTGACCGGTGGCGGACTGGAAACGCAGGTTGAACAGCTCTTCCTTAGCCTTGCGGAGTTCTTCAACCAGACGCTCGTTATCGAAACCGTCCAGCTGTGCGGAGGCAAGTTCCTTGGATCCTACTGCCATTTCTATTCACCACCTTCGCGACGCAGAATGCGTGCCTTCAACGGGAGCTTGTGAATGGCAAGGCGCAATGCCTCGCGAGCTACCGATTCTTCGACGCCGGAGATCTCAAAGAGAACCCGGCCCGGCTTGACGTTTGCGACCCACCATTCCGGAGAACCCTTACCGGAACCCATGCGGGTTTCGGCCGGCTTCTTCGTCAGCGGACGGTCCGGATAGATGTTGATCCAGACCTTACCGCCACGCTTGATGTGGCGGGTCATTGCAATACGGGCAGATTCGATCTGGCGGTTCGTCACGTAAGCCGGGCTCAGAGCCTGGATGCCGTACTCGCCGAAGCTAACCTTCGTGCCACCCGTTGCAGCGCCGGAACGACCCGGGTGGTGCTGCTTACGGTGCTTGACTCGACGTGGGATAAGCATTTAAGCCTGTCCTCCTTCTGCTGCTGCAGGAGCAGCAGCTTCAGCTGCCGGAGCTTCTGCAGCTACAGGTGCTGCGTCGGCTGCCGGACGGTCGGTACGACGACGGCGGTCACCACGGTCAGCGCCGCCCGGACGGCCCGGACGATCGCTGGGGCCGCGGCCGCGGGACGGAGCAGCAGCTGCCTGCTGAGCCAGTTCCTTGGCGGTGACGTCGCCCTTGTAGATCCAGACCTTCACGCCGATACGGCCGAAGGTGGTCTTGGCCTCGTAGAAGCCGTAGTCGATGTTCGCACGCAGGGTGTGCAGGGGCACACGGCCTTCGCGGTAGAACTCCGAGCGGGACATTTCTGCGCCACCCAGTCGACCCGAGCAAGCGATACGGATACCCTTGGCACCCGCGCGCTGTGCGGACTGCATAGCCTTCTTCATCGCACGGCGGAAAGCCACGCGGGAAGTCAGCTGCTCAGCAACGCCCTGGGCAACAAGCTGGGCTTCCATCTCGGGGTTCTTGACCTCGAGGATGTTCAGCTGAACCTGCTTACCGGTGAGCTTTTCGAGCTCGCCGCGAATGCGGTCCGCTTCTGCACCGCGGCGGCCGATGACGATACCCGGGCGAGCCGTGTGGATGTCCACGCGGACACGGTCGCGGGTGCGCTCGATTTCGACCTTGGCGATACCAGCGCGCTCCATGCCCGTGGACATGAGCTGGCGGATACGGATGTCTTCGCGAACGAAGTCCTTGTACCGCTGGCCGGCCTTGGTGCTGTCAGCAAACCAGTGCGATACGTGATCGGTGGTGATGCCGAGTCGGAACCCGTGCGGGTTTACTTTCTGTCCCACTTAGCGAGCCTCCTCTTTCTCCGGGGTAGCGACTACCACGGTGATGTGGCTCGTGCGCTTCTTGATCTGAAATGCGCGACCCTGAGCACGCGGCTGGAACCGCTTCATGGTCGGGCCTTCATCAACAAACGCTTCGCTGATGTAGAGGTCTCCTTCGTCAAAGGCAACGCCGTCGCGGTCCGCGAGGACCCGTGCGTTTGCCATTGCCGACTGAACTACCTTGAATACCGGCTCCGAAGCTGCCTGTTGGGCAAACTTCAGAATTGCCAGAGCCTCATTCGCTTGCTTGCCACGAACAAGGTTGACGACGCGCCGGGCCTTCATAGGCGTTACGCGGATGTGACGCGCAATAGCCTTGGCTTCCATTGCTTTCCTTCTCTCGTCTAAGCCGTAGAGCCAGCGCCTTAGCGGCGCTTGCCCTTACGGTCGTCCTTGACATGGCCGCGGAATGTCCGCGTAGGAGCGAATTCGCCGAGCTTGTGCCCGACCATCGACTCAGTGACAAACACGGGGATGTGCTTGCGTCCGTCGTGAACGGCGATCGTGTGACCCAGCATGTCCGGGATGATCATCGAACGGCGGGACCAGGTCTTGATGACGTTCTTGGTGCCCTTATCGTTTTCCCTGGCGACCTTTACAAAGAGGTGCTGGTCAACGAAAGGACCTTTTTTCAGGCTGCGTGGCATGTGTCCAGGCTCCTATCGCTTGTTCTTGCCAGTACGGCGGCGACGAACAATAAGCTTGTCGCTCTCTTTGTTGGGGCGGCGGGTGCGGCCTTCGCGCTTACCGTTCGGGTTGACCGGGTGACGTCCACCGGAAGTCTTACCTTCACCACCACCGTGCGGGTGATCGACCGGGTTCATGGCGACACCACGGACGGTCGGGCGAACGCCCTTCCAGCGCATACGGCCGGCCTTGCCCCAGTTGATGTTCGACTGCTCGGCGTTGCCGACCTCGCCGACGGTTGCGCGGCAGCGCACGTCAACGTTGCGGATTTCACCGGAGGGCAGACGCAGCTGGGCGAAACGGCCTTCCTTGGCGACGAGCTGAACCGAAGCACCTGCGGAACGGGCCATCTTGGCGCCGCCACCCGGACGCAGTTCAACAGCGTGGATGGTGGTACCAACCGGGATGTTGCGCAGCGGCAGGTTGTTACCCGGCTTGATGTCAGCGTCGGGGCCAGCCTCGACGAAGTCACCCTGGGACAACTTGTTCGGGGCGATGATGTAACGCTTGGTGCCATCAACGTAGTGCAGGAGGGCGATGCGAGCCGTGCGGTTCGGATCGTACTCGATTTCGGCAACGCGGGCGTTGACGCCGTCCTTGTCGTGACGACGGAAGTCGATCAGACGGTACTGGCGCTTGTGGCCACCACCCTTGTGACGGGTAGTGATCTTACCGGTGTTGTTACGGCCGCCAGTCTTGTGCAGCGGACGCAGCAACGACTTTTCCGGAGTCGATCGCGTGATTTCGGAGAAGTCGGCTACGCTCGAGCCGCGACGGCCCGGGGTAGTCGGCTTGTATTTACGGATTCCCATAATTCATTTCCTCGTTAAAGTGGTCTCCGCTACGCGAGCGGACCGCCGAAGATGTCGATAGTGCCTTCTTTGAGGGTGACAATTGCACGCTTGGTGCTCTTGCGCTGTCCCCATCCGAATTTGGTGCGCTTGCGCTTACCGGCACGGTTGATGGTGTTGATCGATTCGACCTTGACGGAGAAAATTTTCTCCACGGCCAGCTTGATCTCGGTCTTGTTCGAGCGGGGGTCCACCAGGAAGGTGTACTTGCCCTCATCGATCAGGCCGTAGCTCTTTTCCGAAACGACGGGTGCAATGACGACGTCGCGCGGGTCTTTGATGGTGGCTGCACTCACTTGGCATCCTCCTCGTTCTTTGCCTTGTCAGCGATGAAAGCCTCGAAAGCAGCCTTGGTGAAGACCACGTCGTCGGAAACCAGCACGTCGTAGGTGTTCAGCTGGTCTGCGTACAGAACGTGAACATCTGTGAGGTTGCGCACGGACAGTGCAGCAACATCGTTGGCGCGCTCGATAACAACGAGCAGGTTCTTGCGCTCGGAGACTGCGCGCAGTGCGGCCAGTGCTTCCTTGGAGGACGGCTTGGTGCCGGCGACCAGATCTGCAATGACGTGGATGCGACCGTTGCGGGCGCGGTCAGACAGGGCGCCACGGAGTGCGGCAGCCTTCATCTTCTTGGGGGTGCGCTGGCTGTAGTCACGCGGTGTCGGGCCGTGGACGACGCCACCACCGGTCATGTGAGGAGCACGGATGGAACCCTGACGGGCGCGGCCGGTGCCCTTCTGCTTGAACGGCTTGCGGCCTGCACCGGAAACTTCAGCGCGGGTCTTGGTCTTGTGGGTACCCTGGCGAGCAGCAGCGAGCTGTGCGACGACGACCTGGTGCAGCAGCGGCACGTTGGTCTGGACGTCGAAGATCTCTGCAGGCAGGTCTACCTTGACAGTGCTAGTCATTGAACTAGGCTCCCTTCACGGCGGTGCGTACGAGGACGGCCTGGCCGCGGGCGCCGGGAACGGCACCCTTGATAAGGAGCAGCGACTTCTCGACGTCAACGGCGTGAACCGTGAGGTTCAGCGTGGTGTGACGTTCTGCGCCCATGCGGCCGGCCATTTTCAGACCCTTGAAGACGCGGCTCGGGGTGGATGCGCCACCGATGGAACCGGGCTTGCGGTGGTTCTTGTGCGCACCGTGGGAGGCTCCAACACCGTGGAAGCCGTGACGCTTCATAACACCGGCGAAGCCTTTACCCTTGCTGGTGCCGACGACGTCGATCTTCTGGCCGGCTTCGAAGAGCTCAACAGAAAGCTCATGGCCCAGCTCGTAAGACGCGGCGTCTGCAGTGCGCAATTCGACGACGTGGCGGCGAGGAGTTACGCCAGCCTTTTCAAAGTGACCAGCCAGCGGCTTGGTGACCTTGCGGGGATCGATCTGGCCGTAGCCGATCTGAACGGCGACGTAGCCATCGGTGTCTGCGTTGCGCAGTTGGGTGATGACGTTGGAGTCAGCCCTGGACGACAGTTACCGGGATGAGCTTGTTGTTCTCGTCCCAGGCCTGGGTCATGCCGAGCTTCGTGCCCAGCAGGCCCTTTACGTTACGGGTTGCGGTCATAGTTTTCTCAGCACCTCCTACAGCTTGATTTCGATGTTCACGTCAGCCGGCAGGTCGAGACGCATAAGCGAGTCGACAGCCTTGGGCGTGGGGTCGATGATGTCGATCAGACGCTTGTGAGTACGCATTTCAAAGTGCTCACGGCTGTCCTTGTACTTGTGGGGAGAGCGGATAACGCAGTACACGTTCTTCTCCGTCGGCAGCGGCACGGGGCCAACTACCGTTGCGCCTGCGCGCGTGACCGTCTCAACGATCTTCCGCGCTGAAACATCAATGACCTCGTGGTCATATGACTTCAGCCGGATGCGGATTTTTTGTCCCGCCATGTCGCCTGACTCTCTTTCAGTCTGTGCTGCCCTCGAATAAGGGCTGCCCTGTTCACTTACCTGTTGTATGTGGCTGCCGAAGCATTTGAAGTAGTACTACCACCCGCCGCACAAGCTGAATCCGGAGGGATCCGGGTTCCTCAACTTGCCGGTGTAACCGACCCCCGCGGTCGGGCGTGTCGCGATTTCCACGCAAACGCGGCCGTATTCCTTTGGGGATCTGGGTTATGTTTGGTCTTCAGCTTGGACCCTGACACCCGGCATTATCCGGATCGGGACACGAAGAAGCGCTTGAACAACTCACCTAGTATGCCGGAAATCCTCGGCATACGCCAATTGGGCCCTCATTGCCCAGCCGGAAGCATTGCCATTGGCTTCTGCCGTCAGGATGATAGGGGCATGACTGTCCAAGATGCTGCCACGGTGGAGGATCTTGCGAGCCATATCCGGCCGGGCTTCACCTTGGGCGTCGCTGCGGCGGCCTTCCAGATCGAGGGCTCGCTCACAGCCGATGGACGGGGGCCATCCAGTTGGGACGCGTTCGCCGAGAAGCCCGGCGCGATCATCGACGGGCACTCCCCCGCAGTTGCGTGCGATCACTACAACCGCACCGACCAGGACATCGCCCTCATGCAGGACCTGGGCGTGGACTCCTACCGGTTCTCCCTGTCATGGCCACGGATCCAACCCGGCGGCAAGGGACCCATCAACCAGCAGGGCCTGGACTTCTACGACCGCCTGATCGACAAGCTCATGACCGCGGGGATCTCTCCCATGGTGACCCTCTTCCATTGGGACACTCCCCTGCCGTTGGAGCACGACGGCGGCTGGCTGAATCGTGCGACGGCGGAGCGGTTCGCCGAATATTCCGCTGCTGCCGCGGGCCGCTTTGGGGACCGCGTAGCCCAATGGGTGACCTTGAACGAGCCTGTTTCGGTCGCATTGCAAGGCTATGCGCTGGGCATCCATGCGCCCGGCAGACGGCTGCTCTTCGATGCGCTCCCGGCGGCACACCACCAGCTGCTGGGGCACGGATTGGCTGTCCAGGCCTTGCGCGCTGCCGGAGTTGCGGGCGCCATTGGCGTTGCCAATATGCATTCGCCGGTCCGGCCGGCCAGCAAACGGCTCACGGACGGGTTGATGGCGAAGGCCTTCGATCTCGTCTTCAACAGGGTGTATGCGGATCCCATTCTCCTGGGACGGTATCCCAAGCCGCCGCTGCAGGTGAAACCTTGGTTCCGGTCCTTGGGCAACGTTCCGGAAGAGGACCTCAAGACCATTCACCAGCCGCTGGATTTCTACGGAGTCAACTACTACTACCCCGTCAAGGTCGCGTCCGGTCGCGGGGACGGGAGCACTCCGGTCAACAACTCGGAGATGATGGCCAAGCTGCCCTTCCACCTCGCGGCCTTTCCCGAATACCAAACCACGGGATTTGGCTGGCCCGTAGCCCCCGAACACCTCGGGATCCTGCTGCGGGAGCTGAAAGACCGCTACGGGGCGGCATTGCCGCCCCTGTTCATCACGGAGAGCGGTGCGAGTTTCCCCGAACCGGACCACACCCCGGGCCCAGTGCACGACGGCGACCGCATCAATTATCTTGCTTCGCACCTTGGCCAGGCGTTGAGGGCCACAGCCCCTGGCGGGATCGCCCACGACGTGGACCTTCTCGGCTATTACGTCTGGACGCTGCTGGACAACTTCGAGTGGGCCGCCGGGTACTCACAACGGTTCGGTCTGGTGCACGTGGACTTCGATACCCTCGAGCGAACCCCGAAGGACTCGTTCTATTGGTACCAATCCTTGAGCAAGGCACGCGAGGGCTGATGCGGACCGCTTTTTAGTGCGATCGTGCTAAATCAGTCTTTCCGGTTGGCCCGGTTGATGCGTTTGGCGCGCTCGATCTCGCGACGGAAGAACTTCCTGCCCCACATAACCCCGACAGTCAACACAACAACCAGGATCAGAACTATGAACCATCCCATTTCGGCACCCTTCTTCTCGATCCAACGCTAGCAAGGGCCCTTGCAAAGAAGAACCCCGCCACGGATGTGACGGGGTTCTTCTTTTGGCTTGTTACCGGTTGCCAGGCAACCGGTGCCTCACCGATCTACAAGCAGAAAACTACTTGATGATCTTGGTGACACGTCCCGAACCAACGGTGCGGCCACCTTCACGGATTGCGAAGCCGAGGCCCTCTTCCATAGCGATCGGCTGGATGAGCTCAACGGTCATCTCAGTGTTGTCGCCAGGGCATAACCATTTCCGTGCCTTCCGGCAGGGTGATAACGCCGGTTACGTCCGTGGTACGGAAGTAGAACTGCGGGCGGTAGTTCGAGTAGAACGGGTTGTGACGTCCGCCTTCGTCCTTGGAAAGGATGTAGACGTTGGCTTCGAAGTCGGTGTGCGGGGTGATGGAACCCGGCTTGACGACAACCTGGCCACGCTCGACGTCGTCGCGCTTCAGACCGCGGAGCAGGAGGCCACAGTTCTCGCCGGCCCATGCTTCGTCGAGCTGCTTGTGGAACATCTCGATACCGGTAACCGTGGTCTTCTGGACCGGACGGATACCAACGATTTCAACCTCAGAGTTGATCGCGAGGGTACCGCGCTCGGCGCGACCCGTCACAACGGTGCCACGACCGGTGATCGTGAAGACGTCTTCGATCGGCATCAGGAACGGCTTGTCACGGTCACGTACGGGGTCCGGAACGGACTCGTCGACAGCTTCCATGAGGTCCTCGACGGACTTGACCCAGATGGGGTCGCCTTCGAGTGCCTTCAGACCGGAGACGCGGACAACCGGAGCGTCGTCGCCATCGAAGCCCTGTGCGCTGAGCAGCTCACGAACTTCCATTTCAACGAGGTCGAGGAGCTCTTCGTCATCGACCATGTCCGACTTGTTCAGCGCGACCAGCAGGTAGGGAACACCAACCTGGCGGGCGAGCAGAACGTGCTCGCGGGTCTGAGCCATCGGGCCGTCAGTGGCGGCAACCACGAGGATTGCACCGTCCATCTGTGCAGCACCGGTGATCATGTTCTTGATGTAGTCAGCGTGACCCGGAGCGTCTACGTGTGCGTAGTGGCGCTTCTCGGTCTGGTACTCCACGTGGGAGATGTTGATCGTGATACCACGCTGGCGCTCTTCCGGAGCAGAGTCAATCGACGCGAAGTCGCGCTGCTCGTTGAGAGTCGGGTACTTGTCGTACAGCACCTTGGAAATGGCGGCAGTCAGCGTCGTCTTACCGTGGTCAACGTGACCAATGGTGCCGATGTTGACGTGCGGCTTAGTCCGCTCGAACTTTGCCTTTGCCACAGGTTCCTCCTAGAAACGATTTCAAGTGAGTTGCTTCTCGGCCGCGCTTTTCGCGGCAGAAACTCCAGCAAGTCTACTTGGGGGCTTTGGTTTGGTGAAATTGCAGATTCAGGAACCAATACTAGTGCCTGGAGTCTGTTCGTACAGCGGCCGGGCTGCGGCCTTGACCACAGCCCCGCCACCTGCACTGGACGCTATCCCCGGAACCGGCTCAGCATCCTGGTTTTTCCGTCGGTGATTACTCGCCGCGGTTCTTCTGGATGATCTCGTCGGCTACTGCCTTCGGGACCTCGGCGTAGCTGTTGAACGTCATGGAGTACACAGCGCGGCCCTGGGTCTTCGAACGCAGGTCACCGATGTAGCCGAACATGCCGGACAGCGGAACGTGCGCACGGATCACCTTGACGCCAGCGGCATCTTCCATGGACTGCATCTGGCCACGACGGGAGTTCAGGTCACCGATAACTTCACCCATGTATTCCTCAGGGGTGCGGACCTCAACATCCATCAGCGGTTCGAGCAGAACCGGGTTCGCCTTGCGTGCGGCTTCCTTGAAAGCCATACGGCCGGCGATCTTGAACGCCATCTCCGAGGAGTCAACATCGTGGTACGCGCCATCAATCAGCGTAGCCTTGATGCCGACAACCGGGTAGCCTGCCAGAACGCCGTCGTTGAGTGCATCCTGGATGCCCGCGTCAACGGACGGGATGTACTCGCGGGGCACGCGGCCACCGGTGACCTTGTTCTCGAACGCGTAAAGCTCGCCGTCGGCGGTGTCCATCGGTTCGATCGCGATCTGGATCTTTGCGAACTGGCCGGAGCCACCGGTCTGCTTCTTGTGCGTGTAGTCGTGACGCTCTACAGCGCGCTTGATGGTTTCGCGGTACGCAACCTGGGGCTTGCCAACGTTGGCCTCGACCTTGAATTCGCGGCGCATGCGGTCCACCAGGATGTCCAGGTGGAGCTCGCCCATGCCGGCGATGATGGTCTGGCCGGTGTCTTCGTTGAGGGAAACCTGGAAGGTCGGGTCCTCAGCGGAGAGCTTCTGGATGGCCGTGGAAAGCTTCTCCTGGTCACCCTTGGTGTTCGGCTCGATGGCAACAGAGATCACGGGCTCCGGGAAGCTCATGGACTCCAGCACAATCTGGTTGCTGGAATCGCACAGGGTGTCGCCCGTGGTGGTGTCCTTGAGACCGATGGCTGCATAGATGTGGCCGGCGGTAGCGCCATCAACAGGCATTTCCTTGTTGGCGTGCATCTGGAACAGCTTGCCGATGCGCTCCTTCTTGCCCTTCGTGGAGTTAACCACCTGGGCACCTGCTTCCACGTGACCGGAGTACACGCGGATGAAGGTCAGCTGGCCGAAGAACGGGTGCGCGGCAATCTTGAAGGCGAGGGCCGAGAACGGCTCGTCTGCAGACGGCTTGCGGGTGAGTTCCTTCTCTTCGTCGCGCGGGTCGTGACCGACCATGGGCGGGACGTCAAGCGGGTTCGGCAGGAAGTCAACCACGGCATCCAGCATCGGCTGTACGCCACGGTTCTTGAAGGCAGAGCCACAAAGAACCGGGTAGAGCTCGGAGTTGATGGTCATCTTGCGGATGCCGGCCTTGAGTTCCTCAACGGTGAGTTCTTCACCTTCGAGGTACTTCTCCATGAGCTCTTCGGAAGCCTCGGCAACAGTCTCAACGAGCTGTGCGCGGTATTCCTCAGCCTTGGCCTGGAGATCAGCGGGGATCTCCTGGACCTCGTACTTGGCACCCATGGTGACGTCACCCTTGGCATCGCCAGGCCACACCAGTGCGCGCATCTCGAGGAGATCCACGACGCCGATGAAGTCGTTCTCGGAACCGATCGGCAGCTGGAGAACCAGCGGCTTGGCGCCGAGGCGGCTGATGATGGTGTCTACGGTGAAGTAGAAGTCAGCGCCGAGCTTGTCCATCTTGTTGACGAAGCAGATACGCGGCACGTTGTACTTGTCGGCCTGGCGCCAAACAGTCTCGGACTGCGGCTCAACGCCTTCCTTGCCATCGAAGACAGCAACGGCACCGTCGAGGACGCGCAAGGAGCGCTCAACCTCAACCGTGAAGTCCACGTGGCCCGGGGTGTCAATGATGTTGATCTGGTTCTTGTCCCAGAAGCAAGTCACGGCGGCAGACGTGATGGTGATGCCGCGTTCCTTTTCCTGTTCCATCCAGTCGGTCGTCGAAGCGCCGTCGTGCGTCTCGCCGATCTTGTGGTTCACACCCGTGTAGAACAGGATGCGCTCGGTGGTGGTGGTCTTGCCGGCATCGATGTGGGCCATGATGCCGATGTTGCGGACCTTGCTAAGGTCGGTAAGCACGTCCTGTGCCACGGTGTCTCCCTTTCGGATGGACTACACGTTCGCCGCCGGCTCAGGGAGCCGACGGCGTACGGGAAGTTTTACCAGCGGTAGTGTGCGAAGGCCTTGTTCGACTCGGCCATCTTGTGGGTGTCTTCGCGACGCTTCACAGCGGCACCGAGACCGTTGGACGCATCCAGGATTTCGTTCTGGAGGCGTTCGGTCATCGTCTTTTCGCGGCGGGCCTTGGAGTAGCCAACCAGCCAACGCAGAGCGAGGGCAGTGGAGCGGCCCGGCTTGACCTCAACCGGAGCCTGGTAGGTGGCGCCACCGACACGGCGGGAGCGGACCTCGAGGGAAGGCTTGACGTTGTCCATAGCCTTCTTGAGGGCGGCGACGGGGTCGCCACCGGACTTGGCACGTGCACCTTCGAGGGCACCGTAAACGATGCGCTCTGCGGTGGACTTCTTGCCGTCAATCAGAACCTTGTTGATCAGCTGGGTGACCAACGGGGAACCGTAAACGGGATCGGAAACTAGCGGCCGCTTCGGGGCCGGACCCTTGCGAGGCATATTACTTCTTCTCCATCTTTGCGCCGTAGCGGCTGCGGGCCTGCTTGCGGTTCTTGACACCCTGGGTATCGAGGGCACCACGGACGATCTTGTAACGGACACCGGGGAGGTCCTTCACACGACCACCACGGACGAGCACGATGGAGTGCTCCTGGAGGTTGTGGCCAACACCGGGGATGTAGGCGGTAACTTCAACGCCACCGTTGAGGCGCACACGTGCAACCTTACGCAGAGCCGAGTTCGGCTTCTTCGGGGTGGTGGTGTAAACGCGGGTGCAAACACCGCGACGCATCGGGCTGCCGTTAAGAGCGGGAGCCTTGGTCTTTTTGACCTTAGGCGTGCGGCCCTTGCGGACCAGCTGGTTAATCGTAGGCACTTTCGTGTTCTCCGTTGGTTTGATCTCTGCCCCCGCGCCCAGACGTGAGCCTGCGTGTGCGTGAGAGCTTTGGCGTTGTCCCTGCGGCCCTGGCCCGAAGACCCGATGGGCGTGCAAAAGTGCGGCATTCGTTGCGCACGTAGCCCGCAACCCGGAAACAGGCTCCACCAAAACATCATGAGAACAAAACCGAAATGATGCTGCGGCGGCCTTCATCCACTGCCACACAGAACAATTACGAAAATTCTAACATGGCTTGATCTGAGGCCTTAATCGGGTGTAAGGCAAGAACCCCCGGCGGCGGCCGCGGCCGCCGCCGTCGGGCCCTGGAAAATTAGGCCCAAACGGGAAGAACCCCGCACTCACTGAGTACGGGGTTCTTCCTTTGCGCTGCGGACTTCTTACCGGAAGTCGTTGCCGAGATCGTAGTCGTCCAGCGGGATGGCGTGGAACTCGGGAGCTCCGTCGCCGCCCAGGGCGTCGTACGAGAAGTCGGTGAAGGCGCTGGGGCCCGTGAACAGGCTTGCCTTTGCTTCTTCAGTCGGCTCCACAGTGACCTCGGTGTAACGGGGCAGGCCCGTACCGGCCGGGATGAGCTTACCGATGATGACGTTCTCCTTGAGGCCGAGCAGCGGGTCGCTCTTGCCTTCCATGGCCGCCTGCGTCAGAACGCGGGTGGTCTCCTGGAAGGAAGCGGCCGACAGCCAGGACTCGGTTGCCAGAGATGCCTTGGTGATACCCATGAGTTCCGGACGACCGGAAGCCGGGGTACGGCCCTCGGACACCACGCGACGGTTCTCGTCTTCGAAACGGCTGCGCTCAGCGAGCTCGCCCGGAAGCAGATCGGAGTCGCCGGATTCGATGACGGTCACGCGGCGCAGCATCTGACGGACGATGACTTCCACGTGCTTGTCGTGGATGCCAATGCCCTGGCTGCGGTAAACGCCCTGGACCTCGTCCACCAGGAACTTCTGGGCGGCACGCGGACCCATGATGCGCAGAACCTGCTTCGGGTCCACCGGACCGTTGATCAGCTTCTGGCCGACGCTGACGTGCTCGCCATCCTCGATGAGGAGGCGGGAACGGCGCAGCACCGGGTAGGCAATCTCCTCGGAACCATCGTCCGGGGTGATGATGAGGCGCATCTGGCGCTCGGACTCTTCGATGGCGATGCGGCCGGCTGCTTCAGCAATCGGTGCAACACCCTTCGGAGTACGGGCTTCGAAGAGCTCCTGGATACGGGGCAGACCCTGGGTGATGTCGTCGCCACCGCTGGCGGAAACAGCACCACCGGTGTGGAACGTACGCATGGTCAGCTGGGTACCGGGCTCACCGATCGACTGTGCGGCGATGATGCCGACGGCCTCTCCGATGTCCACGGTCTTGCCAGTGGCCAGCGAACGGCCGTAGCAGAGCGCACAGGTGCCGACCTTGGACTCACAGGTGAGTACAGAGCGGACCTTGACCTCGGTGATGCCGGCCGCGAGCAGCTCGGCAATGACGACGTCGCCGCAGTCGGTGCCGGCAGCAGCCAGTACTGCACCCTTGGAGTCGACGACGTCGACGGCGAGGGTACGTGCGTAGGCGCTGTTCTCGACGTTCTCGTTCAGGATCAGCTCACCGTTGGAGTCCGGCACGGCGATTGCGGTCATGAGGCCGCGCTCAGTGCCGCAGTCCTCTTCACGGACGATGACGTCCTGCGAAACGTCCACCAGACGACGGGTCAAGTAACCCGAGTTGGCGGTACGCAGAGCGGTATCGGCCAGACCCTTACGGGCACCGTGCGTAGCGATGAAGTATTCCAGCACCGACAGGCCCTCGCGGTACGAGGACTTGATGGGACGCGGGATGATCTCACCCTTCGGGTTGGCCACAAGACCACGGATACCCGCGATCTGGCGGACCTGCATCCAGTTACCACGTGCACCGGAGGACACCATGCGGTTGATGGTGTTCATCGGGGACAGGCTGTCACGCATCGCCTGGGCGATCTCGTTGGTGGCCTTGTTCCAGATCTCGATCAGTTCCTGGCGACGCTCGTCGTCGTCGATCAGGCCCTTGTCGTACTGGCCCTGGATCTTGGCAGCCATGGTCTCGTAACCGGCCAGGATGGCCGGCTTGGAGGTAGGCACCTCGATGTCGGAGATTGCCACGGTGACACCCGAGCGGGTGGCCCAGTAGAAACCGGCATCCTTCAGGTTGTCCAGCGTTGCAGCCGTGACAACCTTCGGGTAGCGCTCTGCGAGGTCGTTGACGATCCGGGAAAGCTCGCCCTTGTCTGCAACAGCCTCAACCCAGGGGTAGTCCTCGGGCAGGGTCTCGTTGAAGAGGACCTGGCCCAGGGAAGTCTGGACAAGCGCGGTCTGACCCGGCTCCCAGCCTTCCGGAGCTTCCCAGCCGGCGTAGGGCACAAAGCCCTCAAGACGGATCTTGACCTGCGAGTTCAAGTGCAGCTCGCGGGAGTCGTAGGCCATGATGGCTTCCGAAACCGAGGAGAAGATACGGCCTTCGCCTGCGGAACCAACACGCTTGGTGGTCAGGTGGTACAGACCGATGATCATGTCCTGCGAAGGCAGGGTCACCGGGCGGCCATCGGACGGCTTCAGGATGTTGTTCGACGAGAGCATCAGGATGCGGGCTTCAGCCTGGGCTTCGGGGCTCAGCGGCAGGTGGACTGCCATCTGGTCGCCGTCGAAGTCGGCGTTGAAGGCACCACAAACCAGCGGGTGAAGCTGGATGGCCTTGCCTTCAACAAGCTGCGGCTCGAATCGCCTGGATACCGAGGCGGTGCAGGGTAGGTGCACGGTTGAGCAGCACCGGGTGTTCGGTGATGATCTCTTCCAGCACGTCCCAGACCTGCGGACGGTAACGCTCGACCATGCGCTTTGCCGACTTGATGTTCTGCGCGTGGTTGAGGTCAACCAGTCGCTTCATCACGAACGGCTTGAAGAGCTCCAGAGCCATCTGCTTCGGCAGACCACACTGGTGCAGCTTCAGCTGCGGACCGACGACGATGACCGAACGGCCCGAGTAGTCGACGCGCTTGCCGAGCAGGTTCTGGCGGAAACGACCCTGCTTGCCCTTGAGCATGTCGCTCAGGGACTTCAGCGGACGGTTGCCCGGACCCGTGACGGGACGGCCACGACGGCCGTTGTCGAAGAGGCTGTCAACAGCTTCCTGAAGCATGCGCTTCTCGTTGTTGACGATGATCTCCGGAGCACCGAGGTCAAGCAGTCGCTTGAGTCGGTTGTTTCGGTTGATCACGCGGCGGTAGAGGTCGTTGAGGTCGGAGGTCGCGAAGCGGCCACCGTCCAGCTGGACCATCGGGCGCAGTTCCGGCGGGATCACCGGGACGGCGTCCAACACCATGCCGAGCGGGCTGTTGCTGGTGGTCAGGAACGCGTTGACAACCTTCAGGCGCTTGAGGGCACGGGTCTTGCGCTGGCCCTTGCCGTTCTGGATGGTGTCGCGCAGGGACTCCGATTCTGCCTGCATGTCGAAGTTCTCAAGACGCTTCTTGATGGCTTCGGCACCCATGGAGCCTTCGAAGTACATGCCGTAGCGGTCGCGCAGTTCGCGGTACAGGCCTTCGTCGCCTTCGAGGTCTGCGACCTTGAGGTTCTTGAATCGGTCCCAGACCTGCTCAAGGCGCTCGATCTCGGCGTCGGCACGCTTACGCACGTTGGCCATCTGACGGTCCGCGGAGTCGCGGGCCTTCTTCTTATCGGCAGCCTTGGCGCCTTCGCCTTCGAGGCGAGCGAGCTCGTCCTCAAGGTCGCGGGCGATCGTGGCGATGTCGCTGTCGCGGTTGTCGACGAGCTGCTTCTTCTCGAGGTCGTGCTCGACCTGGAGGTTCGGCAGTTCCGCGTGACGGCTTTCGGTGTCAACGCTGGTGATCATGTAGGCAGCGAAGTAGATGACCTTTTCAAGGTCCTTCGGCGCCAGGTCAAGGAGGTAGCCCAAACGGGAGGGAACACCCTTGAAGTACCAGATGTGCGTGACGGGAGCAGCCAGTTCGATGTGGCCCATGCGCTCGCGGCGCACCTTGGCACGCGTGACCTCAACGCCACAACGCTCACAGATGATGCCCTTGAAGCGCACGCGCTTGTACTTACCGCAGTAGCATTCCCAGTCCCGGGACGGGCCGAAGATCTTCTCGCAGAAGAGGCCGTCCTTCTCGGGCTTGAGCGTGCGGTAGTTGATGGTTTCCGGCTTCTTGACCTCACCGTACGACCAGCCGCGGATGTCTTCCGCGGTGGCGAGGCCGATCTGCATGAGGCCGAAGGAGGATTCGCTGGACATATGGTCCCTGTTCTCTCTTGTTCTCTAAATTCTGAAGTCTTGATTTACGGAAAGAGGCAGCTGCCCTGGCTGACGGTTCGCACCGCCAGCCAAGAGCGGCTGTTTAGACCTCTTCTACGGAGCTGGGCTCTGCGCGAGACAGATCAATGCCCAGTTCTTCCGCAGCCGTAAAGACTGCGTCATCAGAGTCACGCATTTCGATCGTCGTACCGTCGGTGGAAAGAACTTCCACGTTCAGGCACAGCGACTGCATTTCCTTGATCAAGACCTTGAAAGATTCCGGAACGCCAGGCTCGGGGATGTTCTCGCCCTTGACGATGGCTTCGTAAACCTTCACGCGGCCGTGGATGTCATCCGACTTGATCGTGAGCAGTTCCTGGAGAGTGTAGGCAGCGCCGTATGCTTCGAGCGCCCACACTTCCATTTCACCGAAGCGCTGGCCACCGAACTGTGCCTTACCACCCAGCGGCTGCTGCGTGATCATGGAGTACGGGCCGGTGGAGCGCGCGTGGATCTTGTCGTCCACCAAGTGGTGGAGCTTCAGGATGTACATGTAGCCCACGGAAATCGGGTCCGGGAACGGCTCGCCGGAGCGGCCGTCGAACAGACGCGTCTTGCCGGAGGAGTCGATCAGGCGATCGCCGTCGCGGGTCACGTTGGTGGAATCCAGCAGACCTGTGATTTCCTCTTCGCGTGCACCGTCGAACACCGGGGTGGCGACAGTGGTCTGGCCGGATTCACGGGGCAGGTTCGGGAGGTTCTTGACCCACTCCGGCTCGCCTTCGATCTTCCAACCGGTCTTGGCAACCCAGCCAAGGTGCGTTTCCAGCACCTGGCCGACGTTCATTCGACCCGGAACACCCAGCGGGTTCAGGACGATGTCCACCGGCGTACCGTCGGCAAGGAACGGCATGTCTTCGATCGGGAGGATCTTGGAGATGACGCCCTTGTTGCCGTGGCGGCCGGCAAGCTTGTCGCCGTCGGTGATCTTGCGCTTGGCAGCAACGTAGACGCGAACGAGCTGGTTCACGCCCGGGGGCAGCTCGTCGTCGTTGTCCCGGTCGAAGACGCGGACGCCGATGACGGTACCGGACTCACCGTGGGGAACCTTCAGGGAGGTGTCACGCACTTCGCGGGACTTCTCACCGAAGATCGCACGGAGCAGGCGCTCTTCCGGAGTCAGTTCGGTTTCACCCTTCGGGGTGACCTTTCCGACCAGGATGTCGCCGGCTTCAACCTCGGCACCGATGTGGATGATGCCGCGCTCGTCCAGTCCTGCGAGGACTTCCTCGGACACGTTGGGGATGTCACGGGTGATTTCCTCGGCACCAAGCTTGGTGTCGCGGGCATCGATTTCGTGCTCCTCGATGTGAATGGAGGAGAGAACATCCTCAGCGACAATGCGCTGGGACAGGATGATGGCGTCCTCGAAGTTGTGGCCTTCCCAGGACATGAATGCCACAAGAAGGTTCTTTCCGAGGGCGAGCTCACCCTGGTGCCGTTGCGGGACCGTCGGCGATGATGCCGCCGAGCTCGAGGCGCTGGCCTTCGTTGACCAAGACGCGGTGGTTGTAGCAGTTGCCCTGGTTGGAACGGGCGAACTTGTTGATGCGGTAGCTGGTTTCCGTGCCGTCGTCGTTAAGCATGGTGACGAGGTCAGCGGAAACTTCGTTGACAACACCGGCCTTCTTGGCGATGACAACGTCACCGGCGTCGACGGCGGCAGCGCGCTCCATGCCGGTACCCACGAACGGGGCCTCGGAACGGACCAGCGGCACGGCCTGGCGCTGCATGTTGGCACCCATGAGTGCGCGGTTTGCATCGTCATGCTCGAGGAACGGAATCAGGGCCGTAGCCACGGACACCATCTGGCGCGGGAAACGTCCATGAACTGGACCTCTCCGGCCGGAACCAGGACAGGCTCGCCTCCACCACCACGGGCACGGACAAGCACGGTCTCTTCCGCGAACTTCTTGTCAGCATCCAGAGGAGCGTTGGCCTGAGCAATCAGGACCTCGGCTTCGTCGTCAGCGGTGAGGTACTGTACCTCGTCGGAAACGACGCCCTCGGAGACCAAGCGGTACGGAGTCTCGATGAAACCGAACGGGTTGATGCGGCCGTAGGAAGCCAACGAACCGATCAGACCAATGTTCGGGCCTTCAGGAGTTTCGATGGGGCACATACGTCCGTAGTGGGACGGGTGAACGTCTCGAACTTCCATGCCTGCGCGGTCACGGGACAGACCACCCGGGCCAAGGGCCGACAGGCGGCGCTTGTGGGTCAGACCCGACAGCGGGTTGTTCTGGTCCATGAACTGCGACAGCTGGGACGTTCCGAAGAACTCCTTGATGGCTGCCACTACAGGGCGGATGTTGATCAGGGTCTGCGGCGTGATGGCTTCGACGTCCTGCGTGGTCATGCGTTCGCGGACGACGCGCTCCATGCGGGACAGGCCGGTGCGGACCTGGTTTTCGATCAATTCGCCGACGGCGCGGATGCGGCGGTTGCCGAAGTGGTCGATGTCATCGATCTCGACGCGGAGCTCGTGGTCTTCGCCGTCGCGCTTGCCCATGAGGGTCTTCTCGCCGGCGTGAAGCGCGACGAGGAACTTGATCATGGCGACGATGTCTTCAACGTGCAGGACCGAAGCTTCCTTGTCACCAAGGGAGCGGTCGATGCCGAGCTTGCGGTTGATCTTGTAACGGCCAACCTTGGCCAGATCGTAGCGCTTGGCGTTGAAGTACAGGTTGTCCAGCAGGGACTGGGCAGCCTCGACTGTGGGCGGCTCGCCCGGACGCAGCTTGCGGTAGATGTCCAGCAGGGCGTCTTCGCGGGTTTCGGTGGCGTCCTTCTCCAGCGTTGCGCGCATGGAGTCGTACTGGCCGAACTCTTCGAGGATCTGGCCTTCGGTCCAGCCGAGGGCCTTCAGCAGAACGGTGACCGACTGCTTGCGCTTGCGGTCGAGGCGAACGCCGACCTGGTCGCGCTTGTCGATTTCAAGCTCGAACCATGCACCACGCGACGGGATGATCTTCGCAGTGAAGATGTCCTTGTCACTGGTCTTGTCAGCGGTGCGCTCGAAGTAAGCGCCCGGCGAACGGACCAGCTGCGAGACGACGACACGCTCGGTGCCGTTGACAACGAACGTTCCCTTCTCGGTCATGAGAGGGAAGTCGCCCATGAACACGGTCTGCTGCTTGATTTCACCCGTGTTGTTGTTCATGAACTCGGCCTTGACGTACAGCGGTGCCGAGTACGTGGCGTCACGGTCCTTGCATTCGGCCATGGTGTACTTCGGGTCAGCGAACTCCGGCTCGGAGAAGCTCAGGGACATAGTGCCCTGGAAGTCCTCGATGGGGGAGATCTCTTCGAAGATGTCAGCAAGTCCAGAGGTGGTGGCGACGCTCAGGTCGCCTTCCTCGACAGCCTTCGCAACACGCGACTGCCAGCGTTCGTTTCCGACCAGCCAATCAAAGCTGTCCGTCTGCAGTGCGAGCAGATTCGGAACGTCCAGAGGTTCGTGAATCTTTGCGAATGAGAGCCGGCGAGTTGCACCATCGGTGCTTGCCGTATTAGCGGTTTCGTTATTAGAGGTGCTCGAGGCGACCAAGAGGGATCCTTCCACAGACCTTCAGGCGTTTTCAGATCTCCCCCGCTTTGCACCCTGCAGATTGAATCCGCAAGGTACCTTTCCGGTTCCGCTATATGACCCGGGACCCCGGCTGGCCAAGACTATGCTCGTTCTAAACGGCACATCAATGACGCAGCTGAGAGGTAAAGCCCACCGCTATATGAAGGCTGAAGGTTAACAGGGAAGACGCAAATATCCATAATACGGCAAATCAACCCACCTGTCTACCCCACATTTCGCCCGAATGCAAGCACGGTTGCTGCAGGCACCTATGCGGCCGGCAGCTGGAACTGCGGCAGCTGGAAGGCTGCGCGGACGGAATGTTGTTCCGGGCTCCATTGTTGAATGGAGAGGTGATGAGCGCCACGGTAGCCTTGGCTCACCAACCCTGATCGGAAGAGAGAAAATGAGCAGCCCCTCGGACAACAACGACAACAACGACGTTGTCATCCTTTCCGCCACCCGCACCCCACAGGGTCGGTTGAACGGTCAGCTGGCTGGATTCACCGCCGTCGAACTCGGTGCACACGCCATTTCAGCCGCCATCGCGGCGAGCGGAATCACAGCCGACAACGTGGATGCAGTGATCATGGGACAGGTCCTGCAAGCCGGTGCCGGCCAGAACCCGGCCCGGCAAAGTGCCATCGCCGCGGGCATCGGATGGAACATCCCGGCGGTCACTATCAACAAGGTCTGCTTGTCGGGCCTGACTGCCGTGATTGACGCCGCGCGCATGATCCGCAGCGGGGACGCCACCGTGGTGGTTGCAGGCGGCCAGGAATCGATGAGCCGCGCTCCCCACCTGCTGCCAGGTTCACGGCAAGGGTGGAGCTATGGTGCGATTCAGGCTCTGGACGTCGCAGCCCACGACGGCCTCACCGATGCCTTTGATGGACAGTCAATGGGTCTGTCCACGGAGATCAAGAACCTCGCACTGCGCATCGATCGCCGCTCCCAGGATGAAGTTGCCGCCGCGTCGCACCGCCGCGCCGCCGCAGCTGCCGAACAAGGAGTATTCGACGGCGAGATCGCCCCCATGAGCGTCAAACAGCGCAAGGGTGAGCCCATAGTGCTGGCGAGCGACGAAGGAATCCGCCCCCAGACCACGCTGGAGACTTTGGCCCCGCTGAAGAGCGCTTTTGCCACGGACGGAACCATCACGGCCGGCAACTCCTCTCCCCTGTCCGACGGCGCCTCCGCACTCGTGCTCACCAGCCGCCGTTTTGCGGAAGACCATGGCCTTGAGTATCTGGCAATTCTTGGCAAGCCCGGGCAGGTGGCCGGACCTGACAACAGCCTGCATTCGCAGCCGTCCCACGCCATCCGGCACGCTTTGGACCGCGCAGGGTGGACCACGGCCGATCTGGACTTCATCGAGATCAATGAAGCTTTCGGATCAGTTGCCGTGCAGTCCTTGAAGGATCTGGACTATCCGCTGGAAAAGTGCAATATCCACGGTGGCGCCATCGCGCTCGGACACCCGATCGGAGCGTCCGGTGCTCGGCTCGCCCTGCATGCAGCCCACGAGCTGAAGCGCCGCGGCAAAGGCAAGGCAGCGGTCGCGCTGTGCGGTGGCGGCGGCCAAGGCGAAGCGCTGCTTCTGTACCGCGACTAGAAACCCGACCTTCGAGCGGAAATGAGTGACTAATGCGGGGCACTGAGCGATTCCTCACTGACGCGGCCGCACGTGGACTTGAGGTCCAACTTGTGGAACGGGCGGCGGCCCGCAGTCTCGAGGAGGCGGCCCGCATTATGGGGATCACGCCGTCGGACATTGTGAAATCGCTCGTTGTGAAGCACCGGGACGGAACGTTCCTGTTCGCGTTGGTTCCGGGTGATCGGCAGATCTCCTGGCCCAAGCTACGCGGCCTCCTCGGCGTCAATAAGCTCTCCATGCCGTCCGCCGACATCGCGTTCGAGGCCACTGGCTATGAGCGGGGCACCATCACTCCGCTGGGAAGCTCCAAGCCCTGGCCGGTCTATGCGGACGCCAGCATCGTGGGACGCAGGGTTTACATGGGCGCCGGCGAACACGGATACAGTGCCTTCGTGAACGCCGACGAGCTCACTGCAGCCCTGCGCGCGGTGGTGGCTGACATCAGCGATCCCACCTGAGCCACCCAAAGAGCAAGGCGGGGTCACTTACAGCCCATCCAGCAGCACCTAATGGGCCGTAAGTGACCCCGCGTTGCCCTTAAATGCAGGAAGCCCCGCCCGGACGAATCCGGTCGGGGCTCCCTGAAAAGGCGAGTTACTTGACAGTAACGCGAGCGCCAGCTTCTTCGAGCTGACCCTTTGCCTTCTCTGCAGCTTCCTTGGTGGCGCCCTCGAGAACAGCCTTCGGTGCACTGTCAACCAGGTCCCTTGGCTTCCTTGAGGCCGAGGGAGGTGATAGCGCGAACTTCCTTGATCACTGCGATCTTCTTGTCGCCAGCAGCTTCGAGGATGACGTCGAATTCCGTCTGCTCCTCAGCTTCTTCGCCAGCGCCGCCAGCGGCCGGGCCGGCAACTGCAACAGCAGCAGCGGTAACTTCGAAGGTCTCTTCGAAGAGCTTGACGAACTCGGAGAGCTCGATGATGGTCAGTTCCTTGAAAGCTTCAATGAGCTCTTCGTTGCTGAGCTTCGCCATGTTTGGCGTCCTTCCTTTAGGTGGTGCCGCCACGGACATCGTCCGTTACTGCACCACATTTTGATTTGGGGAGAACTTAGTTCTCTTCGGTTGCTGCTTCAGCGGCTTCTGCCGGAGCAGCAGCCTCTTCTGCAGCAGCCTCGGCGGGAGCCTCTTCGGCAGCCGGTGCTTCTTCAGCGGGCTGTGCTTCGGCAGATGCCACAGCGCCGCCCTCTTCTTCAAGCTTGAGGCGCAGAGCGTCAATGATGCGTGCAGCAGCGGCAGCAGGAGCCTTGAGGATACCTGCGACCTTGGCGAGCTGCAGCTCACGGGACTCGAGGGCTGCCAGAGCGGCAACCTCTGTTGCGTTCAGTGCCTTGCCTTCGAAGTAACCGGTCTTGATGACCAGCTGCTTGTGGGCCTTGGCAAAGTCCGTCAGGCTCTTGGCGGCAGCAACCGCGTCACCCTTGATGAACGCGATTGCAGTGGGGCCGGCGAGCTGACCGTCGAATGCTTCGACACCAGCTTCCTTGGCTGCAATAGCGGTCAGGGTGTTCTTGACGACCGAGAACTTGGTGTCCAGGCCGAGAGAAACACGCAGCTCCTTGAGCTGTGCAACAGAGAGCCCGCGGTATTCGGTCAGGACAGCGGCGTTCGATTCCTTGAAATCGTTGGTGATCTCAGCTACTGCAGAGATCTTGCTAGGCGTTGCCATAACCCTCCTTCCGGGGAATAAAGCCGGTTTTCCGGGTCCCCGCTCAAAAGAGCTGTAACTAAAAAACGCCCCGCGCAGATGCACGGGGCTTGGCTCGACACGATCAAATGACCATGGAGACTTGCTTCGTTCACCTGCGCCGGCCGCCCTTTGTCAGGGTCCTTCGTCTAGGAAACCACTTGGTTCTTCCGCGCGTGGCTACAGTGTTGAGCTGCGCCCAGAGGAGTGGATTCCCATCAACCGACGGTCTTTGGTAGTTCAAGCTTACGGGACGGGCCAGCGCATCGCCAAATCGCCCGGCTCACTCGGAAGAAGTGACCTTCGGGCCCATATCCGGCAGTTCCTTCTGCCACAGCCCCGTCACCCCGGCGGTGGTGAATCCCAATTGTTTGTTCACCGTCAGCAGGTACCGGTTTTCAGGAGCATTCCAGGTGTAGATCACCCGGGCGTCAGGGAACTGCTCGCTAAGGCGCTGCATATTGGCGACCTTGATGAGGAGCCCGAGCTTGTTTCCGCGGTGTTCCTGCAGCACGGTCGTGTCGTCTTGGAAGACAACGTCCTGACGTTGCGCCAGGACACCGATGGTGGTCAGCCCCACGATTCGCCCGCTGGCGACGTGCTCGACGGCGGTGACCACCGTGCGGCGACCCTGCGCGACGGCGGCGTCTTCCGCCTGACGGAGGACACCGGCGTCGAACACTAACTGCTGTTGTTCAGCCTCCGCGCTCTCGCCGCCCTCGGAGACGAGTTCTCCGGCAGCGTTCTCCAACGCGGCAACGGCCTCAAGCCATTGCTCCGGGCACCGGTCTGTCCAGTGGTGGAGACTGTAACGGCCCGCGTTGGCGTCCTCCGCTTCGGCTTCAAGCTCTGCCACCAGTTTCGAATCCAGCGGCAGCGCACAGGAACTGAACTGTTCAATGTGCTGGAGCGTATAGCCGGTACGCCGGGCGAAATCGACCTCGCGGCTGGCCAAGGGCACAAAGCCCAGGCCACTGCCGGGAACCAGTTGCTCCTCAGCTCCGCCGTGCAGGGACGAGGCGGGGTGGTTGGTGTCCACCATGATCATTGTCCGGCCCTCGCTCTTGGCGAAGTGTTCGGCTGCCTCCAAGAGCTGCCGACCAACCCCCTGCGTTGGAACTCCGGAAGGATGTCGAGGGTGAACTCGGCGAGGTCCATGTTGTCGGCAAGGGGCAGCGCGATGTCTACCGTGCCGACAATGCGCCCGTCAACGCGGGCCACGAGGATAACCTGGCGTTCGTAGGGGTCTTCGAGTTCGAGCAGCTTCTCCAGCGGAGTGTAGGCGAGATCGTCGCTGCCCCAGACCTGCATCCGGACTTTGCGGCTGACTTCGACGGCGGCCAGAAAGTCCTTCGCGTCTCCGGCGTCAAGGGAATCCGGAATCCAGAGTTGGCCGATCTCCACCGTGCTGGTCATTTGGTCCTCTTTTGCCATTCGCCGTCGTGTCCCACCGGCCCGAAACAGGGTTTCACGTTGATGGTCAGCATATGTTCGTTTTCCTCGGCGTTATAGGTCATGACGCGTTGGATGACCGCATATTCCGTGGGGAAATCCGCAGCCAGGTCTGTCATGCCCTCAGCCTAATCAGCGGCTGCCAGCCGCGATAGGTACTTGTCTGGCACACCGCGACGCCGGATTCCGCGAAGTGCGGGCCGCCGTCGAACGCCTCCCACGGCTTCAGAAGGCCGCGTCCCGGACGCAACAAAAGGACCGCCCGGTATGGTGCCGGACGGTCCTTTCAGAGTTCGATACTCGTCGAGGCTTACGCCTCGGTGAGAACCTTGGTGACGTTCGGGTCAACGGAGATGCCCGGACCGAACGTGGTGGCGACTGTAGCCTTCTGGATGTAGCGGCCCTTGGAAGCGGACGGCTTCAGACGAAGCACCTCTTCCAGAGCAGCTGCGTAGTTCTCAGCCAGCTTCAGTTCATCGAAGGAAACCTTGCCGATGATGAAGTGCAGGTTCGAGTGCTTGTCGACGCGGAAGTCGATCTTGCCACCCTTGATGTCGTTGACGGCCTTGGTGACGTCTGCGGTCACGGTACCGGTCTTCGGGTTCGGCATGAGGTTACGCGGGCCGAGGACCTTACCGAGACGGCCAACCTTGCCCATGAGGTCAGGGGTTGCCACTGCGGCGTCGAAGTCGGTCCAGCCGGCTGCGATCTTTTCGATCAGGTCATCGGAACCAACGAAGTCGGCGCCTGCAGCGATTGCTGCTTCGGCCTTGTCGCCCGTTGCGAAAACGAGGACGCGGGCAGTCTTACCCGTGCCGTGCGGCAGGTTGACGGTGCCGCGGACCATCTGGTCGGCCTTACGCGGGTCAACGCCCAGACGGAAAGCGACCTCAACGGTGGCGTCGAACTTGGACGGGTTGGTGTCCTTGGCGAGCTTGATGGCCTCGAACGGGGCGTAGAACTTGTCTGCCTCGATCTTGGCTACGGCTGCCTCATATGCTTTGCTGCGCTTTGCCATGCTGCTTATTCTCCTTGTGCAGTTGTGGTCTGCGGACCGCGCTGGGCCCTGCCACAGTTGGACATCCGGCGTGGATCTCCAACATTTTCAATATTTCAATGGTGCCGGTCGCCCGGCGGTTGAAGGCTGGAATTAGCCTTCGACAGTATCTGATTGTCGAAAGTCTCCGGGGACTCACTTCCGGCGAGTGCTTCGTTCCTCAGCCCTCACCGTCCGTTCATTCCTCGACTATTCGACGGTGATGCCCATGGAGCGTGCGGTGCCCGCGATGATCTTGGCAGCACCCTCGAGGCTGGTGGCGTTGAGGTCTTCCATCTTGGTGGTGGCGATCTCGTTAACCTGTGCCTGGGTCAGCTTGGCAACCTTGACGGTGTGCGGCGTAGCCGAACCCTTTGCAACGCCTGCAGCCTTCTTGATGAGCTCTGCAGCCGGCGGGGTCTTGGTGATGAAGGTGAAAGAACGGTCTTCGTAGACCGTGATTTCAACCGGGATAACGTTTCCGCGCTGGGATTCCGTTGCAGCGTTGTACGCCTTGCAGAATTCCATGATGTTGACACCGTGCTGGCCAAGCGCAGGACCGATGGGCGGGGCCGGGTTGGCGGCACCTGCCTGGATCTGCAGCTTGATGAGGCCGGTGACCTTCTTCTTGGGAGCCAATGTAGGTCCTTCTCTCAATAACTTCCTAGGACACAGGAGCGTGCCTCAGGTTTGTGGCCGCCATGGCGTGGCGACCGGCCGCTCCGTGGCTGCTAAGCGGGCAACCGCGGGGCGAAATTCTGGGATCAACTAGATCTTGGTGACCTGGTTGAAGGCGAGCGTAACCGGGGTTTCGCGTTCGAAGATGGACACCAGCACAACGAGGGTCTGGGATTCAACCTTGATCTCGGAGATCGTGGCGGGAAGGGTCTCGAACGGACCTTCCTTGACGATGACGGACTCGCCGACCTCGAAGTCGATGTCGACTGGCGTCTGGTGCTGCTTGTTGACCGGCTTGCCCTTCTCGGCCTGCTCCTCTTCGAAGACCGGAGCCAGCATGGAGAAGACCTCGTCGAGGCGCAGCGGGACCGGGTTATGGGCGTTACCCACGAAACCGGTGACGCCGGGAGTGTGGCGGACAGCGCCCCAGGATGCGTCGGTCAGGTCCATGCGGACCAGGACGTAACCCGGGATGCGCACGCGGTTGATGATCTTGCGCTGGGCGTTCTTGATCTCGACGACTTCCTCCATGGGCACCTGGATCTCGAAGATGTAATCTTCCATGTCCAGGGTCTGGATGCGGGTCTCAAGGTTGGCCTTGACGCGGTTTTCGTAGCCGGCGTAGGAGTGGATGACGTACCAGTCACCTTCCTGGCGGCGAAGCTTGCCCTTGAACTCTTCGGCGGGATCGGCGGGCGCTACGGCTGCAGCGGCGGCCAGGGCGTCGTCGTCGGACGCTTCCTCAGCGGACTCGTCGTTGTCGGACGCTTCCTCAGCGGACTCGTCGTTGTCGGCGTCGTCGACGTCGGCAGTTTCGGGCGCAGCAGAATCTACCTCGGACACTTCCGCGGCGTCAGCCGTGTTCTCCGCGGACCCATCCAGCTCAGTCTCAGTTACCTCGAGCTCCTGCTCAGACACTTGGTCTCCTGCTTCCTCATTGCCTAACATGCCTATTTAAATGGCTCAATTCCGCAAACCCTGTGAAATCCCCCGAATTCTCGAGAATTCCACGCGGCTTACGGAGAGATCCGCTTAGCGGTTCGTGACGCCAGTACCGCCGAAAACCCATTTGATTCCAGTACCGAAGGCCAGATCCAAGAGTGTGACGACGAGCATCATGATGACCACGAACACCAGCACCACGAGCGTGTAGTTGATCAGTTCCTTGCGGGTGGGCGCCACAACCTTCTTCAGTTCGCCAATCACCTGGCGGACAAAAAGTGCAATTCGAGCGAAGAGGCCGGAATCGGACTTCTTGGCAGGACGGCCCTTCGAGCTGCTCGCAGCTGTTTCGGTCACCTGATCCTCACTCATCTATGCAAACGTCGTTGACCCGACTCTGATCAGAGCCATGGTTGCTGCGCTTGTTCCGGAGAAAACCCCGGAACAGCTTGCGCAGGGCAGACAGGACTCGAACCTGCAACCTGCGGTTTTGGAGACCGCTGCGCTACCAATTGCGCCACTACCCTATGGAATGAATCCAAGTTTTGGCCGAACTCCATCAAAGCCAAGAAACCCCGAAGATACAGGTGATTCCGGGCCCAGTCTGGGGCGCGAACCATTGTGATGTTTTTCAACACCGGTGAACCAGTCTACGCAACAACGTCGCGATAGTCGAACCGGGCCAATTCCGGAGTGTCCGGGCCGATCCGCTCGTGTGATCAGCACTCGTTTGATCAGCACTCCCTGTCACTTTCACGACGATAGCCCGATAGCTCCGCAGAACAGCATAAAGTAGATTCCGTCGAATCCCACCATCCAGCTCATGAGCTGCCCGCGAAGAACGGTGCTTTAATGTCTGCCGGAATACCTGCCGCCCGCATTTCACAGCGAATTTCCGCCATCGCCGAATCCGCCACCCTTGCCGTTGACGCCAAGGCCAAGGCGCTCAAGGCGGCGGGTCGTCCCGTGATTGGCTTTGGCGCCGGAGAGCCCGATTTCCCGACACCCGACTACATTGTGAAGGCCGCCGTCGAGGCCGCCGCCCAGCCGAAGTACCACCGCTACTCCCCCGCCGCCGGCCTGCCGGAGCTGAAGCAGGCCATTGCGGACAAGACGTTCCGCGATTCCGGCTACAGGGTTGAAGCATCCCAGGTAATGGTTACCAATGGCGGCAAGCAGGCTGTCTACAACACCTTCGCCACCCTGGTTGACCCGGGCGACGAGGTCATCATCCCCACACCGTTCTGGACCACGTATCCGGAGGCAATCCGTTTGGCCGGTGGCGTACCCGTTGAGGTCTTCGCCGGTCCGGAGCAGGGTTACCTGGTCACCGTGGAGCAGCTCGAAGCCGCAGTCACCAGCAAGACCAAGATCCTCCTGTTCGTTTCCCCGTCCAACCCGACCGGTGCCGTCTACAGCCCCGAACAGGTGGCCGAGATTGGAAAATGGGCCGCGGCGAAGGGCCTTTGGGTCGTCACCGACGAAATCTATGAGCACCTCACCTACGACGGCGTGCCCTTCACGTCGATTGCCACCGCAGCGCCTGAGCTGGGGGACAAGGTGGTCATCCTCAACGGCGTGGCCAAGACCTACGCCATGACCGGATGGCGTGTCGGCTGGATGATCGGCCCGGCCGACGTCATCAAGGCCGCCACCAACCTCCAGTCGCACGCGACGTCGAACGTTTCCAACATCATGCAGATCGCAGCCCTCGCGGCAGTCTCGGGCCCGCTGACCGCCGTCGACGAGATGAAGGTCGCCTTTGACCGCCGCCGCAAGGCGATTGTTGCCGGACTCAACGCGATCGAAGGCGTGGAATGCCCGACGCCGGCCGGCGCCTTCTACGTGTACGCGGACGTCCGCGGGCTGCTGGGCAAGGAATTCCCGACGTCGAACGGTCCCGTCCGTCCGTCAACGTCTGCCGAGCTGGCCTCGCTGATTCTCGACGAGGTTGAGGTCGCCGTCGTTCCTGGTGAGGCGTTCGGCCCCTCGGGTTACCTCCGCCTGTCCTACGCCTTGGGTGACGAAGACCTCGCCGAGGGTGTTCGACGCCTCCAGGAATTCCTCGGCCAGGCCGAAGTAGCCTTCCGAAACTCAAACGCCCGCTCACCTTGGGATATAGGTGAGCGGGCGTTTGGGTTTAAGGCGCTAAAGGTGAGCGGGCGTCAGAGGAGGCGGCGTTCGGCGGCCCACTTTGTCAGTTCGTGACGGCTGGAGAGCTGGAGTTTGCGGAGTACCGCGGACACGTGGGTTTCCACTGTCTTGATGGAAATGAACAGCTCCTTGGCCACCTCCTTGTAGCTGTAGCCGCGGGCAATGAGCCGCATGACTTCGAGTTCACGGGCAGAAAGGCGGTCCAGCTCGTCATCTGCTATCTCGGCGGGAGACGTTCCAAACGCGTCCAGGACGAAGCCGGCCAACCTCGGCGAGAAGACGGCGTCACCGTCGGCCACGCGGATCACGGCATCGGAGATTTCGGGGCCTGAAATGGTTTTGGTGACGTAGCCGCGCGCCCCGGCCCGGATGACGGCCACGACGTCCTCGGCAGCGTCGGAGACGCTCAACGCCAGGAAACTCGTGCTCCCGAGCAAAGGTATGGACGCGCTGATGACCTCCCGGCCGCCGCCGCCAAGGCCACCGGGCAAGTGCACATCAAGCAACACGACTTCCGGCCGGGCCTCGGCAATCACCGCAACGGCTTGCTCGACTGTTCCGGCTTCACCCACCACATGGATCCTGGAATCGAGATCGGCCTTGAGTCCGGATCGGAAAATGGCGTGATCATCCACAATCACCACCCGGACCGTCCGCGGCGCTTGCTCCGGTGTCCCCGTCATGCCCTGGCCTCTCCATTTCGGTTCTCTGCCTTCTCGGCATTCTCGGCTGGCAGCTTCAAACGGACTTCAGTGCCCTCTGAGCTGCTGCTGATGACCGCCGAACCGCCATGGCGTTTCATCCGCCCAATGATCGATTCCTTGACGCCAAGCCTGTCTTCCGGGACTGCGTCAGGGTCAAAGCCCGGCCCCCTGTCGCGGACGAATATTTCGCTGCCGGCGTCCGAGCTCTCGAGGTAGACAGACACGGCTCCGCCGCTGTGCCGGGCGGCATTGTGCATTGCCTCGCGAGCCGCCTGGACGAGGGCCTCGTGCCGGTCCGTCATGGCCGTGTCACCCACGTTGACAACTTCCACTGCGTGCCCGTGGGCGTCTTCCACCTCGGCTGCTGCCGCGGCAATCCGCTCCGCCAGAAGCCCGGCGTCCTTGGCAGCATCCCGGTAAAGCCAGGCACGCAGCTCCCGCTCCTGGGCACGGGCGAGGCGGATCACGTCCTGCTCGGAACCGGCACGGCGCTGGATCAAAGCAAGAGTCTGCAGAACGGAGTCGTGCAAATGAGCGGCAATCTCAGCGCGCTCAGTCTCACGCACTCGCCCTGCGCGTTCCGTTTCAAGGTCCTTCCAGAACTTCAGGCCCCATGGCAGCAGGACCAGCGCGACACCACCCAGAACCGCGATCGACGCCAGAAGCGCAAGCCACGTCTGCTCCCAGGATCCGGAACCGGACACCATCACCAGCACCCCCGCAACCACGAGGGCCAGGCCCGCAGCCAGGCGGACCCACCCCCGGCTTGGTCCGCCTTGGTCTTGTCCACCAATCCGGCCCGCCGCGTCTCGTCCAGTTGCATCCACGCGATCGCCGCTCCACCCAGAATGGCCGCCGCGGGGATCAGCGTGCCGAGGGGAAGCTCGACGCCGAACTGCCGCGCGATGAGGATGGCGGCCACGAGAAGGAGCCCGGCTCCGAGCAGAATCTCTTTCCCGTATTGCATGGGGCGCATCCTGAACCAAGTGGCGGATGCGGGACCAGGAACGGGCTCCGCCGGAGGGGAGGCAAGAGGCTGTGCGCCGACGTCGGGCGCGCTGCCCTGGAACTCACCGCCCTGGAACGCGCCGCCTTGGAAGGCGAGGGGCATGCTCACCGCGGGAGCAATGGGCGACGCCGGGCGGCGGCCATTGCGGCGAGCGCTTTCGTCCGCGGTGGGCACCATGACCCAAAGCCAAGCGTAGAAAAGCAGGCCGGCGCCGCCTGCGAATGACGCGAGGAGCATCCCGAGCCGTAAGTACTTCACTGGCCAGCCCAAGTGGTCAGCCAGCCCGCTGCACACACCCGCGATCATCCGGTCGCTGCTGCGGACCAGCGGCGGGCGTTGCATCGCGGTTGTCATGAATCCATCCAAACACGAATCAGGGCCGTAGGGTCTGGAAAGGGCGGCATCTCAGGGGGCCGCTCAGGGAACGTTCAGGGTATCCCCCAATAGAGGGAGTGGCCACCAGACGGCAAGATCGAAGTATGAATCCGAACAGCGTGAATCCAGGGGAGTCCGGACGTCCTGGAGGATCCGGACAAGAAGCCGAATCCGGGCAACCCGAAGAACCGACACGGACCGAAGAAACCGGTTCGCCGCAGGAACCTGTCCAGCCAGACGCCGGAAACGACTCCACTTACAGTGGCAACGCCGGCTACGGCGGCAGCTACAACGCACCGAACTACGCCGCACCCGCTCCCTCGCAGAATCTTTTCAGCTGGATCCGACGTCGGGGCATCAGCCGGGGGCGGGACCGGTGGATCGGAGGCGTGGCCAGCGGCATCGCACACCGATTCGGCATTGACCCGTTGATTGTCCGCGGCATCTTCATCGTTCTTACTATCATTGCCGGAATCGGCGTCCTGCTCTACGGCATCGCCTGGGCGCTCCTGCCTGAACCCGATGGCCGTATCCACGCCCAGGAGGCCGGGGCAGGCCGCTGGTCCGCAGGCATGACCGGTGCTGTCATCACTACCATCATCGGACTGCCGAGCCTCGGCACTGGATTCTGGGGATGGGGTTGGAAGGGCCTTCCCGGGCTCTTCTGGACACTCTTCTGGATCGGTGGGGTGATCTATCTGGTGTACTTCCTTGTCCAGCGCAACAAATCCCGCAACGGAGGGCAACCCGTGGGCACCCAGCATCATCACGCTGCTCCCAGCTCCCCATCCGGCACCTTGGGCGGAGCCTACGGCCCGGCGCAGGGCACCCCCTATGAAGGCGGGATGTACGGCTACGGCGCGGCACCGCCGTCGGGCGCTGGCTACCCCGGCCCTTACAGCTCCGCCCCACCCAGCTCCGGCCATTATGGTGCCGGCGGACCCGCTACGCCGTCTGGCCCGGCCAATCCGGCGGGGCCATACCCGCCGGGAGGCGGAAACCAGCGGCCCCAGCGGCCCCAGCGACCGAAGCGGCAGGGACCGGGCGCGGCAATCGTCGCGGTCTCAGCGGGGGCGGCCCTGCTGGCCGGCGGAACGCTCAAGCTGCTCGACGCCGGCAACGTCATTCACCTCGGCGACGCCGCCAACGCAGTCATCTGGGCAACAGGTGCAGCGGTCCTCGGCCTCGGCATCCTGGTTGCGGGACTTCGTGGCCGTACATCCGGGTTGTTGGGATTCCTGGCGGTTGCGACGCTGGCGATCGGCGGGATATTCAATGTGGCGCCTAGCGCGGACCAATTCCATCTGCGGAGTGGTCAATGGAATCCTGTGAGCATCGACGATGCGCGCAAGGGATTCAACATTACCGGGAGCAACGGGACCGTTGACCTGACGAAGCTGAACCTGGCTGCGCCTCTCAGCTCCGACGTCGTGGTTCCCATGGATGTGACCGCCAGCAACATCAAACTTCTGATCCCCGCGAATGTGCCGGTGGAGGTCCAGACCGACATGACTTTCGCGAACCTCAAGCAGGACGGCAGCTTGGCCAGCCAAAGCGCCGGCGGCAATCAGACCAGCTACAACCCGGGCAAACCCGGAGCCAAGCTGCTTATCAAGCTCGATGGAACTTTCAGCAACGTCACCGTTCAGGAAGGAAACTGACATGAGCGCGCAGAAACCAATACCGGCGTTTGAAGCGGGCCAGCCCGTGCGTGAACCGCTCGGGCAGGCTGGGCGGCCGAGGATTGGCACCGTGGTCTGGGGACTGATTGTCGTGGCACTCGCGGCCTTGATTGTCATTTCCAAGCTGGGCCTCGTTGCCCTCAACGGCAATTACGTGCTGATCGGACTCATGATCGGAGCCGGCGCGGCACTGGTGATCGGCGGCCTGTTGTCGGCCCGCTCCCGCAAGAGCAACGGATCGGGTGTGGGCAACGGGTCCGGCCAGGACTCTGGGACCGGCCCCGCCGGGTCCGACCGGCTGTAAAAAGTCGGCTGTGGCAACCGGCACGTGACAAAGCAACCACAACAGGGAAGGCTCTAGCCATGAACAAGTTCTTCAGCATCGTACGGGGCATCGGCTTGAAGCGCGGACCGCAGCGTTGGGTCGGGGGGGTTTGCGGTGGCATTGCCGCCAAACTGAATGTGGATGTGGCCTACGTCCGCGTTGGCTACCTGCTCTTCTGCCTTCTGCCCGGACCCGCCGTCGTGATCTACGTGGTGGCCTGGCTGCTGCTTCCCAACCAGAGCGACGCCATTGCGCTTGAGTCTTTCCTCAACCAACGTTCGCAAGGCAAGAGCTAAAACCGCAGGAAATAGCGCCGCTCCCCTAAATCGGGTCTTCGTGCCGGCACTCGCGCGATATTTCAGTACTGTTTCAAGAGTCTCATTGCCTGCGGTGGTCATGGTTTGTGTCCTGCCCCACATTGCCGCCTACAATCGTTGTGAGCTCAGCGTGGCGCTCTGCACGTATACCTCCTAGCCAGGAACTGAGCCCTCATGAAAATTGGAATCCTTACCAGCGGTGGCGACTGCCCCGGACTCAACGCGGTTATCCGTGGCGCCGTCCTCAAGGGAATTGCCATTCACGGCCAGGAATTCGTCGGTTTCCGCGATGGTTGGCGCGGCGTCGTGGAGGGCGACGTCATCGACATCCCCCGCACCATGGTCCGCGGTATCGCCAAGCAGGGTGGAACCATCGCTGGGTACGTCCCGCACCAACCCCTTCGAGAACGGCGGCGGCCCGGACGTCATCAAGGCCCACATGGACCGTCTCGGCATCGACGCCATCATCGCGATCGGCGGCGAAGGGACCTTGGCCGCCGCGAAGCGCCTCACCGATGCCGGGTTGAAGATCGTGGGTGTTCCCAAGACCGTTGACAACGATCTCGACGCCACCGACTACACCTTCGGTTTCGACACAGCCGTCCAGATCGCCACTGAGGCCATCGACCGGCTGCGCACCACCGGGGAATCGCACCACCGCTGCATGATTGCCGAGGTTATGGGCCGTCACGTGGGTTGGATCGCGCTGCATGCTGGCATGGCTGCGGGCGCTCACGCCATCCTGATCCCCGAGCAGAAGGTCAGCATCGAACAGATCACCGAGTGGGTCCAGGAAGCCCACGACCGTGGCCGCGCGCCCCTGATTGTGGTTGCCGAAGGCTTTGTTCCCGACCACATGGAAGCCCCGCACTCCGAGCGCGGATTGGACACGTTCGGCCGCCCCCGCCTAGGCGGCATCGCGGATCAACTCGCCCCGGAAATCGAAGCCCGCACCGGCATCGAGACCCGCGCCACGATCCTTGGCCACATCCAGCGCGGCGGTGTGCCTTCGGCGTTTGACCGAGTGCTCGCCACCCGTTTGGGCATGGCCGCCATCGATTCCGTGGTGGAAGGCCGCTGGGGAACCATGGTGGCGCTCAAGGGAACGGACATCGAACACGTGGGCTTCGAGGCTGCCCTCGGCAAGCTCAAGGTTGTCCCGCAGAACCGCTACGACGAGGCCGCAGTGCTGTTCGGCTAAATTAGTATGCCCAAAAGAGCAGGCGGGCGCCTTCGGGGCCTGCCTGCTTTTTCCCTTCGACGGACTGCATAGACTCGACCTCATGGAACTTGATGCGGGATCGGCCGAAATCGTGCTGCTGGCTTGGGCCCGTCACTTAGGGTTCGACGACGAAGCGTTCAGTCTCACTTCAGGGTCACCAGCGGCCCGCACCGGAGAACGGCTGGTCCGGGAGGACGCCGACGCCGAATCCATCACGTTCGTCAGGCTCTTTGGCCGCTCCGCCTTGGTGGGCCCGGAGTGGGCGGTGACGGCCGCCGTCGAACTCTCAGACGATCAACTGAGCGAGCATTCCGCGCTCTTGCGACTTAGCCGCGAGCACGGCGGCCACGGCCTGGGGACGTCCGCGCTGCTCTTCGCCGACGACCTTCCCGTCTTCCAGCCTGGTGGCGAGGTCACCATCTCCCACGGCCATCCCGAGGCGATCGAGTTAGAGGGCAGATGTCCCCCGGACGACGTCAACGAAGTCCACCTCTCAAGGATGGACCACTGTTTTACGGTGATGGATGGCAACGATCCGGGACGCAAACCGGTGGCTTGCGGTGCGTATGCCGAATGGCAGGGAATCCTCGCGGATATCGGCGTCCTGGTGCCACCGGAATCGCGCAGGCAAGGCCTCGGGACCTTGGCCTCCTCGATTGCGGCGCACGAGGCACTCGCCTCCGGGCTGACCCTGCAATGGCGGACGGCGCTCGACAACCGGGGTTCGCTGGCCTTGGCCCGGAGGCTGGGATTCGTCGACGGCGGCATCCAAACGTCCGTGCTTCTTCGCTAACCCCGCCTTCGCTAACCCCGCGAGTTGGCAGCAGATGCCCGCAAAATCGGATTTTGCGGGCATCTGCTGCCAGTTCGCGCGGGGGGGTGAGGTGAGGTGGAGGTGGGGGTGTCTCAGTTCTCCGTTTGGGAGACCGTCTCTGGGGCAGCGACCGGGGAACTCCAGCCTTGGACGGCCTTGGGCTTGCCGAAGAACAACGCCACGGCAGCTCCGATCAGGATCGCAAACGCCGGCAAGAGGACCGACTGGCTCATGGCCGTCGAGAAGCCTGCGTGCAGGAATTCGGGGAGGTTGCCCGTGAACCCACCTTCGCCGGCCGGGGCACCGCCCGGTGCTGCCGGCAGTTCAGCGGCGAGCCGGGACTGGATCAAGGCGGCAATCGCGGCCGAACCGAGCACTGCACCGATCTGGCGTGTCGTGTTGAAAACACCGGAACCGGCCCCCGCCTGACGCGGCGGGAGGTTGCGTGTGGTGGCGTTCGAAACCGGACCCCAAATGAAACCGTTGGCCACACCCTGAAGGGCGCTGGGCAGAAGGAACATCCAGATGGGAGTGTCCGGCTTCAGGAGGCCCGAGGTCCAGAACAGTGCGCCGGAGAGGCAGACGAGGCCGAACGCGGCGAACCATCGCGGGTTGATGCGGTCGATCAGTTTGCCAACGAAAGGCGCCAACGCACCGGAGATCACGGCCATGGGGATCATGAGCAGCGCCGACTGTGTGGGGCTCAGTCCGCGGACTACCTGGTAGTAGAAGATGGTGGGCAGCGGGAATGCGGTGATGGTGAAGCCGACAGCCATGATGGTGGTGTTGCCCAAGGAGAAGTTTCGGTCCTTGAACAGGCCCAGGGGCAAGAGAGGTTCGCCGCCGCGGCGCTCCAGCACCCACTGCCACAAGACAAAGAGGGCCAGGACAACGATGCCCGTGATAATCAGGCCCCACACAGTAATGGGTCCGGTAACGGTGCCCCACTTGTAGCTCTGGCCTTCCTGGATGCCGAACACCAGCAAGAACATGCCGGCCGCGGACAACAGCACACCCGGGACGTCGAACTTGTGGCTGTGCGTGGTCAGCTTCGGTACCAGCCGGGTCACCAGGACGAAAGCGACAATGCCGATGGGGACGTTGACGAAGAAGATCCATTCCCAGCCAAGACCGTCAACCAACACGCCGCCGAGGATCGGGCCGACGAGGATAGCCATGCCTGCGGTGGCTCCCCAGAGGCCCATGGCTGCGCCACGGCGGTCCGGCGGGAAGATCCGGGTGATGACGGCCATGGTTTGGGGCGTCATCATGGCTGCGCCGATGCCCTGGACCACGCGGGCCGAGATCAGCATGCCAATATCGCTTGAGAGTCCGCACCACAGCGACGCAAGGGTGAACACCACCAAGCCGATCAGGTAGAGGTTCTTGGGTCCGAAGCGGTCACCAAGCCTCCCGGTGATCAGCAGAGGAACGGCGTAGGCGAGAAGGTAGGCGCTCGTCACCCAGATGACGGCGTTGATATCGGTGTGCAGGCCCTGCATGATCCGCGGGTTCGCCACGGAAACGATGGTGGTGTCGATCAGGATCATGAAGAACCCGACCACGAGGGACCACAGTGCGGGCCACGGTTTAGTGACGTTTTCCATGGGATTCCTTAGGCTGTGTTGAATTTCTTGCAAGTTTTTTTGGGCGAGTAAGAGACGGATGGACGGTTACCACGGCAACTCCCCGCTGCGGAGATCGCTTTGGAAGCTACGGATCCAGTCGATTTCCGTTCGCAGCATGGACTGCTGGTACTTGATGTCTGTCCAGAACTTCCGCTCCACACCTTTGGCGGTGACCGATTCTTCGCCGCGAAGAAGGAAGTCGAGTTGGTCCTCGAGGCTCGCTACCCGACGGTCCAGGAGTTCCAGTACGACGCCGGAGGGCAGGTTGTGAGCCTCCGCTATCGCATGGGGGAAGCTCGGGTATTCGTTCACGGGTTCCGCGAGCATGTTCTGGAGGCGCTCGGTCAGGGCTTCCCTGCCGGCCCCCGTGATTCGGTATGTGGTGCGCTCGGGCCGGTTGCCCGCGCGGTCAATACCCGCGGCCTCCACCAAGCCGCCATCTTCGAGGCGACCCACTGCGTGGTAGAGCGTACCCGGCCGCACCTTGATCAAGCGGTCCTCGTGGCGGGCCATCAAGAGCTGGTACATCTCGTAAGGATGCATTGGCGCCTCAACGAGGAGGGCAAGTGCGGCGACGCCCAGCGGAGTCAGTGCGGCTCGTGCCATTTTCTATCCTCCATGAGAACTATTCCACAACAACTATTCCACATGGAATAATCGAGTGCAAGCGACCCCCGCTCAAGGCCCGGCAGACCGGGAAATCCCGGCCTCCTTAACAACCCGGACTACCCGAGCAGTTCGAGAATCTCAGTGCGGGCGAACATCCGGGCGGCGTCGCGCGCCGTGGGCGATCCGGCGTCGGGATCGGCCCCGGCGTCGATCAGCACCCTGGCCACCTCGGCGTACCCCTTGAAGACTGCGCCGGCCAGCGGAGTCTGGCCACGATCGTTGGCGGTGTTGGCTGGGCGCCGTGGTGGAGCAGCAGTTGGACGGTGTCAGCGTGGCCATGGTACGCGGCCAGCATCAGGAGCGAATCACCCGCGGCGTTGCTCATTCCGGCCGGTGCACCGGCGTTGAGGTAACTGCGCAGGAGCTCCGAATTTCCCTCCCGGGCAGCATCGAACAGAGTATGCGCCAAGGCGATTGCCTCGTCATCGGCACCCGTCGGTTGCTCCGAGGCACTGGCCGTTTCGCTCATCGGTGGGGTCCCTTCAGGAATCCGGCCTGACGCCCCACCACTTGTCCGGCGTCGGGCGCAACGATTACTTCCTGAGCGGCCGGATAAGGCTCCTCACCGTCCAGCACGGTCAGCACTTCCTGGGGATCCACGGACCGCTTGATGAGTGCCAGTCCTACCGCTCCCATTTCGAAATGCTGGCCCACGGATGTCAGCGTACCCACCTTGCGCTCCCCGGCAAAGACGACGCTGCCCGCCGCCGGGAGGGTATGCTGCGAGCCGTCTAGTTGAAGGAAGACGAGCCGCCGCGGCGGGTGTCCCAGGTTGTGGACGCGGGCGATGGTTTCCTGGCCCTTGTAACAGCCCTTGGACAGATGGACCGAGGTCCGCAGGAGGTCGAGCTCGTGCGGAATGGTTTTCTCGTCCGTCTCGGCGCCGAGGCGGGGACGCCAAGCGGCAATGCGGAGTGCCTCTGCGGCCAGCGAGCCGGCGAGGGCCATGCCGTCAACGGCCGCTTCAAGCTCGGACGCGGGAATGAGGTACTCGAACCACGGCCGCTCGAGGCCGGGATGGGACCCCTCTTCCACCACGCTGTAGGAGTAGCCGCCGACGCCGATATGCGGCCACGGATCCTCCCAGACGAGCCGCCCGGACAAGGTATCAACGGGCTTCGTTGAGCCGACGACGGCCCAATCGGCCGATACGTCCGCCACCTCGACGCGCAACATGAAGCGCATTTTGTTAAGCCACTCCGCCAGCGGGGCAGCCTCGGCGGCTTCGACCAGCAGCCAGGTGGTCCCGCCGTCGTCCACCACGCGGGCATCAAACTCGATGCGGCCCTGGATGGTGAGGAGCAATAGCTCGCTTGAGACGCGCGGCTGGAGGTTGGTCAGCTGCTGCGAGGAAAGGGTGTTGAGCCAGCTGAGCCGGTCCGGTCCCGTAACGGTAACAACGCCGCGGTAGGACAGATCGACGACGGCGGTACCGGAGGCCAGCGCACGCTGCTCCCGCAGGGGCTCGCCGTAGTGGGCCGCGACGCCGGAGTCCTCGCCGCCGCCTTCGACAGCTCCGGGGCGCGACAATAAGGGGCTCTTGTAAGTCATATGTAGTAGAAGTCCTTGAGGCTTAGCGGTATTCCGGGTTTTCAAAATCGAAGCGTGTGCCGGCTTTCCATTCCTCCGGGAGGTTGCCGTAGGCGGGGATGCCGCCAGCGTCCTTGAGCATCCGGGCGTAATGGAGCAGGTTCCACGTCATGAAGGTGGTGTTCCTGTTGGTGAAGTCGCTCTCGGGGCCACCGGAACCTTGGTCGAGGTAGCTTGGCCCGGGGCCGACCGCGCCGATCCAGCCGGCATCGGCCTGTGGAGGAATGGTGAACCCGACATGCTGCAGGCTGTACAGGACATTCATGGCGCAGTGCTTGATGCCGTCCTCGTTGCCGGTGATAAGGCAGCCGCCCACTTTTGGATAGTAGGCCCACTGGCCTTTGCTGTTGAGCTGGCCGGAATGGGCATAAAGGCGCTCGATGAGCTTCTTGGTTTCGGAGGAATTGTCGCCCAGCCAGATAGGACCCGCCACCACCACGATGTCGGCCTCAAGGACCGCCGGATACAGTTCCGGCCATTCATCCGTGGCCCACCCGTGTTCGCGCATGTCCGGGTACACCCCGGGAGCCACGTGGTGGTCAACGGTACGAATGAGCTGGGTACTGACGCCCTGCTTCTCCATGATGCGTCGGCTGATCGCAATCAGCCCGTCAGTGTTGCTCACCTGCGGGGACGGCTTGAGCGTCCCGTTGAAGAACACGGCCTTGAGATCGTCATAGCTGGCAGGTTTTGCTGCTTCGTTCACTTGCTGCTCCCTTGGGTTCGTGTGGCGAAACGGGATATTAGCGATACCTTGTCAGCGAGACCTTGGAGCTAGGGAACTGGCTTTCCGGGGAGAGCTTATTCAGGAGAGCTTGTTCAGGAAAGCCGAAGCGTGGGCCTCGAGCGACTTACCCGGCATGGACACATCCCAGCGCCACAATAGATTGCCGTCCACGAGGCCGAAGATGCGTGTGGCCGCAGTGTATTCCTTGGAGTGGCCGCCGCGCATCACCATGTCGGTGCTGATGTGGATCTGCGGTCCCTTGATCTGCCCGTAGTAGAGCTCGTTGATGCCTCCGGGGTGGGCGATCGACACCGAGATGTCGAACCCGCCGTCCGCGTTGCGGTGCGCCTCGACGTCGTCGGCCGTCTTCAAAACCGGGACTATCTCCGCGGGGATCAGGCCCGGGCCACCGTCGGCGTCGAGCATTTTCCGCTCCAGGGCCCAGAATCCGGTCTCCACCGTCAGGGGCCGCAGCTTGATGCCGTCCTCATCGCTGAGCCAGCTTTCCGCGCGGTACTCAAGATACGGCAGGCCGTGATGCGTAAAGGAGACGTGCTGGATGAAGTGATCCGAGTCTTCGTCGCCGTTTCCGAGCCGTCCCCGGCCTTCCCACTCACCAATGAGCCAGGAAAGAGGCACCAGTTCAGGTGTCAGGTCTGTAGGAATTTCGATAGGCACAGCAATTACCTCAGTGAACCAGTTTGTACAGAAGCTTTACTTCTGGCCCTTGAACAGGCGGTAAACGACAAAGCCAGCAAACCACGCCATCGAGAGGCTGGCCAAGCCGAGGAGGACAAGGAAGAAGATTTCAAATGCAAGTACGGACATGATGCCATCCTAACTGTTAGTAGATGAGTAATTTGTCGATGAAGTAGCACAGGGCACCAACCGCCCAGACGGGGGCGACACCCATTCCAAGGACCGCCGGGAAGTTCAGGCGGCCGAGCCGTAGCGTCACCATCCTGCGGAAACTCACCAGGACCGAGCCGATAACGACGCCCACAACAATCGCGGGCAGGATCGAGATATTGGAGAACACCAGCCCAGCCAGCGGTGCCACCAGTCCGGCTGCAACGATCCCCAAAGGGGCCACCACCCTGTCCGGCCACCGCAACAATCCCGCGAGGAGGGCGACGGCGGCGCTAAGACCGGCAACCAGCAGCATTTCCTTGATGCCGTTGAACCTTGCACCCGCGATCCAGCCAGCGCCAAGGCAGCTCAATAACACGCCGGCACAGCTACCAAGGGTGGATTCGAGCCGCTGGGCCTGGCCCGTTCCGCGGATCAACTGCACGACGAACACCGCGATCACTCCGGCGGCGATAAACGCCGGCGTGGCGTCAAGAAAGCCGGGCGCTGGAATGAACCCGGCGGCAACGGCCGAACCGGCGCCGCTTAGCCCGATCACCGAGGCAAGGGTTTTCTTTGCGGGAACCGCGAGGAAGTGGGGCCATCCGATTCCGACGGCGGCTGCCGCCAGAACGCCTACGGCCACCAACCCTTCCGGGGGGCCGTACGAGCTGGCCACGACAACGGCGAGCGCGACGAGGCCAACCACCCCGATACTCCAAGACTTCACTGTGCCCCTGACCCGGGCCCCTCCGGGCCTCGTTTCGATCCAAGCTGCGTCCAGCCTCTTGCCAATCCTGCCTTATACGGCCGAAATATGTCGCAAACAGGGAGGGAAGGTGTCACGAATCCCTGACGTGGCAGGGGCCTTTGGGTATACTCGGTTGTCAACAGCGCTTCTTGTTGCAAGGCCTCCGTTACAACGGAAGCTTGCCCCATGAGCAGCTGCAGGCCGGTGGAAACCCGGTTCAGACGCCCGATGATGCGCGGACCGCCCCTTGGAGGAACTATGTCGCACATCCTGCTCCTGACGAACAGCACCGGATCGTCGGTAGACATCCTGCCTGCTTTGGAGCTACTGAACCACCGGGTCCATATCCTTCCTGCAGAGCCGACTGCCTTGCTCGAAACCGACCCCACCGACGTCGTCTTCCTCGATGCCCGCAAGGATCTTGTGGGAGCCCGTTCCCTGACTCAATTGCTCAAGGCCACCGGCCTGAGCGCCCCGCTCATCCTGATCCTCACTGAGGGCGGCATGGCCGCCGTCTCCTCGGCATGGTCTGTGGATGACATCGTCCTTGATTCCGCGGGACCGGCCGAAGTCGAAGCCCGGATCCGCCTGGCGGTGGCCCGCGCTGTACCCGGCGATGAGGAGCCCAACACCGAAATCCGCGCTGCCGGCGTCGTGATTGACGAGGCAAGCTATACGGCCCGAGTGAACGGGCAGCCGCTCAACCTGACTTTCAAGGAATTCGAGCTCTTGAAGTACCTGGCCCAGCACCCGGGCAGGGTCTTCACGCGTCAGCAGCTACTCACCGAGGTGTGGGGCTACGACTACTACGGCGGCACCCGAACGGTTGACGTCCATGTCCGGCGCCTGCGTGCCAAGCTGGGCGTGGACCACGAAAACCTGATCAGTACTGTGCGCAACGTTGGCTACCGGCTGACGCTGGTCCGTTTGCCCGAAGATGAGCTCACGGAGGCCTGAGCTTCCGAAACAAGGAAAGGCCTGGACTCGCTGAGTCCAGGCCTTCCTTATGCCGGTTGATACCGGCTTACGCCGCGTAACGGCTTGAGTGGAGGACATACGGGTCGAACGTATCGCGGCCACCCCACTGGTGGATCCCCCTCGTTTCCTGCTTCGCAAAGCCGGACGAGATATCGACCATACACGCCCAAACGCATCCCCGCAAAATCCATCCCGCCAAACCGGCCCCGGACGTATAGCCTTGCAACATGAGTCCTGCGCACCCGGAGAACTGGCCCGTCCTCGTCGTCAAAGGCGCCTCGGATCGCGAGTTGTTGAGAGACATCAAGGCCCTCGCCGCGGCTGCCGAGGAGTCTGACGGCAATCCCCCGCTGTCCGAACAGACCTTGGTCATGCTGCGCGGAGCCGATGCCGGCGATCACTCAGTGCTCACGCTCGCGCTGTACGCCCCCGACGAGGAATCCGATCCCGGGAGCGGCCAGGATTTGGCGGGAATCGCCGTCGTCGTCGAAGCGGATGACGGGACCGGGGTGCTGGAAATGGCGGTCCACCCGAGCTACCGCAACCAGGGAGTCGCGGGCAGGCTGTTGGACTCCCTTCAGGACGGCCGCGGGCTCGCCGGGCTGAACGCCTGGTCCCATGGGAATCACGAGGCCGCCACGGACCTCGCCGCCCGTTATGGCTATGGCGCGGTGCGTGAATTGTGGAAGATGCGTCTCATGACATCCGCCGCGGAACTGCCCGACGCCGCCCTGCCTGAGGGAGTCTCGCTGCGCGCCTTCGTACCGGGACAGGACGAGTCCGCGTGGCTAGCCGCCAACAGGGCCGCGTTTGCGCATCATCCCGAGCAGGGGTCACTCACCCGCGCGGACTTGGACGCCCGAATGGCCGAGGACTGGTTTGATCCCGAAGGATTCCTGCTGGCCGTGAACCCGGCCGGGGAACTGCTCGGCTTCCACTGGACCAAGGTGCACCCCCGGCAAGGGCCCCATCCGGCCATCGGCGAGGTCTACGTGGTCGGGGTGACCCCTGCGGCCCAAGGCCTGGGACTCGGCAAAGCGCTCACGGTTGCCGGGATCAGGTATCTCCAGAGCCACGAATTGCATTCGGTGATGTTGTACGTGGATGCCGACAACACCGCCGCTGTCGCGCTTTACCACAAACTGGGTTTCGTCCGCTGGGACGTAGATGTCATGTATGCACCACTAAACCGCTCGTAACCCGAGACAAAGCGCATCTGAAAGGCTAGGACATCTAGGATTCCGGAACGCGGAATCCTTGTAGGGTTGAAGCAAACCCGCTCTGAACGAAGGAGAGTCCGATGAATCCGGACCCGGTCGGAACCACCAAAACCGAGGTCAAGGGCGCAACCTTGCCTCCGCGCTTCGGTTCTTCCGAAGTCCCGGCTGCGCGGGCCACTCAGGACCGCATCGACATTCCTGAGTTCGCGCCTTCGCCAGAGCCGGAAGGCGACATTACGCCTGACCGTTTCCTGAACCGTGAACTGAGCTGGCTTGCCTTCAACTCCCGCGTTCTCGAACTCGCGGAGGATCCGGACCTTTTCCTGCTGGAGAGGGTCAATTTCCTCTCGATCTTTGCCTCCAACCTGGACGAATTCTTCATGGTGCGCGTTGCCGGGTTGAAGCGCCGCATCGCCACCGGACTCGCGGTGCCCTCCCCCGCCGGGCTGAGCCCCATCGAAGTCCTGGAGCAGATCGGCGATGCGGCCCGAAAGCTGCAGGAACGCCATGCCCGAGTGTTTGCTGAGCAGATCCGCCCCGCGCTGGCCTACGAACACATCCACCTCATGCGTTGGGACGAGCTCGACGACGATGCACAGCACCGCTTGAGCGTGATGTTCGGCGAGAAGGTCTTCCCGATCCTTACTCCCCTCGCGGTTGATCCCGCCCACCCGTTCCCCTACATTTCCGGCCTTTCCCTGAACTTGGCCGTGATTGTCCGCAACCCCGTAAGTGACAAGGAACTCTTCGCCCGGGTCAAGGTCCCGGACCAGTTGCCCCGGCTTGTCTCGATCGACGGCCCGCGTGCCGGCGCCGTTCCGGGCCGGGTAGCACGCTTCATCGCACTCGAAGAAGTCATTGCGGTTCATCTGGACAAGCTGTTCCCGGGCATGGAAGTCATGGAGCACCACAGCTTCCGGGTCACCCGCAATGAGGACGTCGAGGTTGAAGAGGACGACGCCGAAAACCTCCTGCAGGCGCTCGAGAAGGAACTGTTGCGCCGCCGGTTCGGGCCGCCCGTCCGTCTCGAGGTCACCACGGACATCAACCCGAATATCCGTGCGCTCCTGGTCCGGGAACTCGGCGTCGAGGAATCCGAGGTCTACTCCGTTCCGGCGCCGCTGGACCTCCGCGGCTTGTCTGTCATTGGTGGAATTGACCGCGCCGATCTTCACTACCCGAAGCACGTGCCGCACACCTCCCGGTATTTGAACGAATCCGAGACGTCCAAGGCCGCTAACGTCTTCGCAGCGATGCGCCGGCGCGACATCCTGCTGCACCACCCGTATGACTCGTTCTCGACGTCGGTGCAGGCATTCCTGGAGCAGGCAGCCGCTGATCCCAAGGTCCAGGCCATCAAGCAGACCCTGTACCGCACTTCCGGGGATTCCCCGATTGTGGACGCCTTGATCGACGCGGCCGAGGCCGGCAAGCAGGTCCTGGCCCTTGTGGAAATCAAGGCCCGGTTCGACGAGCAGGCCAACATCTCCTGGGCCCGCAAGCTGGAGCAGGCCGGCGTGCATGTGGTGTACGGCATCGTAGGACTCAAGACGCACTGCAAGCTGTCCCTGGTGGTCCGTCAGGAAGTGGATGGCCTTCGCCGTTACTGCCATATCGGTACAGGCAACTACCACCCGCGGACTGCCCGCTACTACGAGGACCTGGGCCTGCTGACCTCCAATGAGCAGGTAGGCGAGGACCTGTCCAAGCTCTTAACCAGCTTTCCGGTTACGCCCCCAAGTCCACCTTCAAGCGGCTCCTCGTGGCGCCGCGCTCGGTGCGCTCCGGGTTGATTGACAGGATTGAGACCGAGATCCGTAACGCGCGTGCCGGAATCGCCGCCCGGGTCCAGATCAAGGTCAATTCCATGGTGGACGAAGCCATCATCGACGCCCTCTACCGCGCGTCCCAGGCGGGCGTCAAGGTGGACGTCATTGTGCGCGGCATCTGCTCGTTGCGTCCGAGCGTGCCTGGATTGAGCGAGAACATCACCGTTCGTTCGGTTCTCGGCCGCTTCCTGGAGCACTCGCGTGTGTTTGCCTTTGCAAATACCAACGATCCAGTGGTTTACATCGGCTCCGCTGACATGATGCACCGCAACCTCGACCGACGGGTCGAAGCCTTGGTGCAGCTCTCCAGTCGCGAGGACACAGCCGAGGTCATGGACTTGCTGCGCCGCTACATGGACCCAGGCACTGCAAGCTGGCATCTCGACAACGAGGGCCACTGGACCCGGTTCCACCAGACCGAAGACGGCACGCCACTGTTGGACATCCAGTCCTGGCTGCTCGCCTCCCGGTCACGCCAACGTGCAGTCGCCCGGCGGTAGGCAGCGAAAAGTTGAAGAGCGATACACCTGTTGAAGACCAGACGGACCATCCCGGGGAGCTGATTGCCGTCACGGCGGCCGGCGCCATTCCTTGGCGCGTCAACAAGGGTGCCCTTGAGGTCCTGCTGATTCATCGGCCTAAGTACGACGACTGGTCCTGGCCCAAGGGCAAGCTCGACGCCGGGGAAACCATCCCGGAGTGCGCCGTCCGCGAGGTCAGGGAAGAAATCGGCCTCGAGGCTGCCCTTGGGATCCCGCTTCCTCCGACGCACTACCATGTGGCGGCCGGGCTGAAGGTGGTGCACTACTGGGCGATGCACGTCAAAGGGTCCATCATCAAGCCTGACGGCGAGGAAGTGGACGCCTACATGTGGGCAGCACCGGACAAGGCGGCACGTTTCCTGAGCAACCCGACAGATGTGGGCCCTCTCCAGGCACTGGCGAAGGCACACCTCAACGAGGAGTTGGAGACGTGGCCGCTGATCCTGGTGCGCCACGCCAAGGCCAAGCCACGATCCTCGTGGTCCAAGGCCGAAGGCAGCCGGCCGCTGGCCGTGACCGGTCTGCGGCAGGCGCTGGCCGTGGAACGGCTCCTGGGCGTGTGGAAGCCCCTGCGGATCGTGAGCAGTCCCTGGGTCAGGTGCGTGTCCACCATCGCGCCGTACGCAAAGTCAGCCGGAGCCAAGGTGAAACTTGTGGAGGCCCTGACGGAACACCATCACCAGCGGAGCCCGAAGAAGACGTCCGCCGTCGTCGAGGGCTTGTTCGACAAGCAGCGGGGGGTTGCGGTGTGCACCCACAGGCCGGCACTCCCTACCGTCTTGAAGACTCTTGGCGAGCGCATGGGCCCCGAGCTTCACGGGATGCTGCCTGCCCAGGACCCGTACTTGGCGCCCGGCGAAATGATCGTGTGCCACGTGGCCCGTGGAAACGGCCAGCGCGTAGTTGCCGTGGAACGGATCAAGCCCTTCGACGACTGACTCCAGTAAGCTGGGTGCGTGAGCATCCCCACCCCATATGAAGACCTCCTGCGCGACGTCATGGCCAACGGCACCCACAAGTCGGACCGCACGGGTACCGGCACGCGGAGCGTTTTCGGCCGTCAGTTGCGCTTCGACCTGAGCCAGGGTTTCCCGCTCATGACCACTAAGCGGGTGCACTTCAAGTCGCTGGCGCTGGAACTTCTGTGGTTCCTCCGCGGCGAGTCCAACGTGAAGTGGCTTCAGGAACAGGGCGTCACCATTTGGGATGAATGGGCGGATGCCGACGGCGAACTCGGTCCTGTCTACGGCGTGCAATGGCGCAGCTGGCCGACCCCCGACGGCGGACACATTGACCAGATCGCCGGGCTCATGAAGGGCCTGGCCGCCAACCCGGATTCGCGCCGGCACATCGTTTCGGCATGGAACGTGTCCGAGATCAAAGACATGGCTTTGCCGCCGTGCCACGCGTTCTTCCAGTTCTACGTGGCTGACGGCAAGTTGTCCTGCCAGTTGTACCAGCGTTCGGCCGACATGTTCCTGGGCGTGCCATTCAACATTGCCTCCTACGCTCTGCTGACCTGCATGGTGGCCCAGCAACTGGATCTGGAACTGGGCGACTTCGTCTGGACCGGCGGGGATGTCCACGTTTACGACAACCACGTGGAGCAAGTGACGGAGCAGCTCTCCCGGGAACCCTACGAGTACCCGCAGCTGCGCTTCGCCCGTAAGCCGGACTCGATCTTCGACTACACCTTCGAGGACTTCGAGGTAGTGGGCTATCGCCACCACCCCTCCATCAAGGCTCCAGTGGCGGTATGAACACCCACGAAACCTCACCGGCAGCGTCGCCTTCCTCGGGGTCGCCTTCCTCAGGGGAGCCCGCAGAGGCGACGGACGGCATCGGCCTGGCCTGGGCGCAGACCGGCAGCGGAGTGATCGGTAAGGGCGGCACCATGCCCTGGCACGTCCCCGAAGATTTGAAACACTTCAGCAATCTGACAACAGGGCACCCTGTCATCATGGGTCGCAAGACTTGGGAGTCGTTTCCGGAAAAATACCGCCCCTTGCCCGGTCGCACCAATATTGTGGTGACCCGCCAGCAGGGCTGGGCGGACTCGCCCGTCGCGAGCGGCGCCGTCGTCGTCCCGTCCCTTGATGCGGCGCTCCTGGAGTCCCAGTTCGCGCCCGGCGGCCAGAACGTTTGGATCATCGGGGGCGGCGAGATCTACCGGCAGTCGATCGACATTGCGAATGTCGCCGTCGTCACGGTGATCGATTCCGACACCGACGGGGACACTTTCGCGCCCGAGTTCGGCGAGGCCTGGAACCTTGAGGCGACACAGCCCGCAGAAGGCTGGCTGACCTCCAGGAACGGCACCAACTACCGGATCGCCACGTGGCGCCGGACGGAAGACTGAGAATGCTGAAGAAACCTGAGACCCTGTTCGTGCTCGGCTATATGCTGCTGCCGTTGTTCGCGCTGCTGTCCGCGGTCATTGGACTCACGATGATCCTGGGCGGTAACAAGATCCTGGGGATCATCGTCCTGGTGGTGGTGACCCAGATTTTCACCTTCGGTGCGTTCTACGCCTTGCGCGCCCGTAAAGCGGCCCTGCAGGAAGAGCCCGACGCCGGCAAGTAGTATCGCGCCCGGCTCCACTGGCGCGGCTGGGCGCCGTCGTCGTGGATTGCTGCGTGACGTAACGGACAGCGTCCGGCGGCCGCAAAAGTCTAGACTGGTCCAATGACTACAGCAGCTAATCCGTCCGTAGGACTGGTCGGTTGGCGTGGCATGGTCGGCTCCGTCCTGATGCACCGCATGCAGGAAGAGGGCGACTTCGCCAACATCAACCCGGTATTTTTCTCCACCTCGAACGCGGGAGGTGCCCCCCCGACTCTTGCTGGTACAGCAGAGGGCAGCGCTGGCAAGCTCGAAGACGCGTTCGATATCGAGACGCTTGCCAAGCTGCCGATTATTGTCACCGCGCAAGGCGGCGACTACACCAAGCAGGTCCACGGCGAGCTCCGCAGCCGCGGCTGGGACGGGCTCTGGATCGATGCCGCGTCCACCCTGCGCATGAACGACGATTCCATCATCGTGCTGGACCCCATCAACCGCGACGTCATCGACGCCGGCCTTTCCGGCGGCGTGAAGGACTTCATCGGCGGCAACTGCACGGTCTCCTGCATGCTCATGGGGCTCGGCGGGCTGTTCAAGAACAACCTGGTCGAGTGGGGTACCTCCATGACCTACCAGGCTGCTTCCGGCGGCGGTGCCCGCCACATGCGCGAACTGCTCAACCAGTTCGGCACCCTCAACAACGAAGTCCGCAGCGAATTGGACGATCCCGCCTCGGCCATCCTGGAAATCGACCGCAAGGTGCTGGCGACCCAACGCTCCGGCGTCGATGCCTCCCAGTTCGGCGTTCCGCTGGCCGGCTCGCTGATCCCGTGGATCGACGCCGACCTCGGCAACGGGCAGTCCAAAGAAGAATGGAAGGCCGGGGTGGAAACCAACAAGATCCTCGGCACGGGCAACGGCGACGGCAGGGACCACGTGGTCATGGATGGCCTTTGCATCCGCATCGGCGCCATGCGCTCCCACTCCCAGGCGCTGACGCTCAAGCTGCGCGAGGACCTGTCCGTCGCAGAGATCGAGAAGCTCCTGGACGCTGACAACGAGTGGGCCAAGGTGGTGCCCAACACCAAGGAAGCGTCCATGTCGGACCTCACCCCTGTGGCTGCTTCCGGCACCTTGGAGATCCCTGTGGGCCGGATCCGCAAGCTCGACATGGGTCCGGAATACATCAGCGCGTTCACCGTGGGTGACCAGCTCCTCTGGGGTGCGGCCGAGCCGCTGCGCCGCATGCTGAAGATCGCTACCGGGAACCTCTAGTTTCATCAGCTGACTCAACTGGCTCGCAGTTGAGTCAGCTGGATGCGCTCAGCCTGCGAGGAACTTTTGGTACTTGGATGCCTGGACTTCGAAGGAACGGTGGGCGGCCGGGGCCGGGGCCTCCGGGCTAAACGGTTCCGGCACGACGACGGCGCTCCGGCCCGTGCCGATGCGGGACCAGGTGCCAATCACCTCGCCGCCGGACACGATCATTCGCTTGAAAACGCCGTTGCCACCTGGGACTACCTTGTCAGCATGCTCCGGAGGCAAGACGAGGCTGCGGTCCGTGTATCCGAGCAGGAATTCGTCGAACCCCGGCAAGGCGAGGACCGTCCGCGAGCCCGGAACGCCGTCGTCGAGCAGTGAAGCGGTTTCGGGCGAGAGCCAATACGAGGTTCCCTGGAAGTCGAGCTCAACGAGTTCTCCGCGGATAGCCTCGTGGGCTGCCCGCACCTCGGCTTTGGGGATATTGCTCCACCAAGCGAAGTCGTGGAGGGTGGCCGGCCCGTGGCTGCGCAGGTACCTAAGCAGGAATTCGGCAATCCCCTCTTCACGGCCCAATGCCCTGGATTGGGGAATCCATTCATCGAAGGCCACGAAAAGTTGCTGCCCAAGCGCCTTCCCGGCGGTGCCGGCCGGAGGCCCCTGAACCAGCCAAGCGTTCTGGCATAGTATCCACAGCAAATGGATGCCACGCTGGGCCGTGGTTACTTGTCCCGCGGATTCGAAGATCTTGAATAGCTCCTCACGTGTGGCGCCTGGATCTGCCAGCCACCCGCTCGAGGGCAAGGTCCCGGCAGACAACGATGTCGGATTCCCCGATGTCCAGCTCCCGGTGCCGCGTAGCCGCCGAGCGCATGGACCGTTCCGTGGTGATGGCCAGGATCCAACGCAAGTCCTGCGGCGGAACCAGATGCAGTGTGCCTCTCATGGGCCACGACCGGACCACCGTGCCGTTCTCGAGCGATTCAAGGACGTCCGAGAGTCCGGCACCGGCTACCCGTTGCCCTACGGCCCAGAACGCCGAGGCGAGGTCTTGGGCCTGCATGGCACCCATCCGGGACACGCATTCGTCCACGCTGCCGAATCCGCCGAGCAATCCTTGACTGACCATGCGCAACCTTCCCATGACTTTGGGAGTGACCCGGATCTTCGTCGAAGCTGCCATGGCCTCATCATAGGCCGGGCAGCGGACAGCTTCAGTCCTCAATTCGACGTACAAGATCAACTCCCATGGTGCTCACAGGGGCCTTCCAGCAGGCCCTCCTAGGGTAAAGGGATGCTGTTTGGTGAGTTGGGTTCGCTACTGCGGCCGCTCTGCCGGCGGTTAGCAGCCGCCGGCTGGTGCGCTGCCGCCGTCGGCCTTGTTTGCGGCCTGTCGATAGCGGTTGGTGCGGGAGTCCGGTTGTCCTCCTCCATGCAGACCGTCCAAGAGGTGGGACTGGCCGCTACAGGCGCCGCGGCCCTTCTGCTCGGGCTCGCTGCTGCGTGCCAGCCGTCATCCGAACGGCAGCCAAACGATCCCGAGTCAGGGTTCCAAATCGGTGCTACCGATCAAGTGCGCAGCTTCCTGTTCGCCGCTGTGGTCATGCTGATCGGTGTGGCAGGTTTCGCCACCGTTGGCTGGATTTCGCCCGGCGGACCCTCACCGCAGAGCCTTGCGTTCAGCCAAATCTTCCTTTTGGGGGCCTCGAGCTGCGGGCTGACGTTCCTGCTGCTCAACAAAGTCCTTCCGACGGGAAAGCGCTAAAGCGCTTCTTTTGCGGTCAGCCACTCAGTGCGAGAGCTCTCTCGGCAGGCATTTACACCTAATCGTCGCCAATCCACCACCTAATTCGGGCCAATCGACCACCTAATTCGCTATTTTCACCACTCAGTGGTCGATTCCGCTCATAGTCTGCTCAGACGCCGACCCAGGCGTTTGAAAGGTGGACTTCGCCGTGAGAAGAAAAGTCAGTTCAGCAGTCATCGCAATCGGAATTGCCCTTGTTGGCAAACGACTATTCCAGTTCATCGGCGCCGTCCTGCTGTTTGTGACCCTCTCGGGTTGTGGACCCCTCAGTGGGCCCGGGACCCTCCCCAAACCTGAGTTACGGGATGAAACGGTCAGAAAAGTCATGTCCTACCTACACGCCAAGGACGCCGCCGGTCTAAAAACCATGGCACCCGCGGAATTCATTGAGGTCGAGCAGGCCGCGGATGACTGGCTCAGGAAGTGGGGCGGAGTCAGCGCCACCGACTACGAGGTCTCATATAGGGCCCCTGGGGGCACAACAATCTATGACGCGACTATCCATGCAAAGTCGGCTAATGGCTCAGCAACCACGATCCCAATCTGGCTGAGCTGGGTGAAAGATCGGTGGGAGGTAGGGCCACTCGGGCGGCATCCGAACCCAGTGGTAACCACCACACGTGACAAATAACATCGGCAAGATCGAGAACCCCCACCGGCACCACAAGGCTCCCCTATAACGCCAAACCGATAAGCAGCGGCTCCGGGTGGAGTTCAATGCCAAAGCGCTCGACGACGCCGCGGCGCACCTCGCGTGCGATTGCCACCATGTCCTCCGCGCGGGCCGCTCCCCTGTTGGTGATCGCCAAGGTGTGCTTGGTAGACAGGGAGGCGCGGCCCCGGGACACGCTCGAGGGATCGAGTCCGAAGCCCTTGCCGAATCCTGCCTGGTCAATCAGCCAAGCTGCAGAAAGCTTCACCAGGCCATCGCTTCCGGCCGGGTACTGGGGCGCGCCCGCCGGGAGTGAAGCAGCCGCGGCGGCCGGAACAATCGGGTTGGTGAAGAAAGAACCGGTCGAGTACGTGTCCCTGTCGGACGGGTCCAGCACCATGCCTTTGGAGGCCCGGAGCCGCAGGACTTCGCGGCGAACGTCGTTGGAGTAGGCGCGCTTCCCGGCCTCGACTCCCAAGGTCCGGGCGAGTTCCGCGTACCGGACGGGGGCGCTCATGCGTCCAAGCGGCAGCTGGAACTCAACCGTCAACACCACATAGCGGGGGGAGCCCTCAACGGTGGTCTGCTTGAGGACGGAGTCCCGGTAACCGAACTTGAGCTCGGAGTTGGTGAAAGTCTGGACTGCGTTGCGTTGACGGTCCCAGGTGCGGACGGCGGCGATGGTCTGGGAGACATCGGCCCCGTAGGCGCCCACGTTCTGCACCGGAGTGGCACCCGTGGCCCCGGGAATGCCGGAAAGGGCTTCCAGCCCGGACCACGCGTGCAGGACGGAATGCTCCACGAGGGCATCCCAGTTGTGTCCCGCTTGCACCACTACCGAGACTCCGCCGCAGCTGTCCTCCGAATTGACGGTGAATCCTTGCGAGGCGATCCTGAGCACGGTACCGGGGTACCCGGCGTCGGAGATCAGCAGGTTGGATCCGCCGCCGATGATAAGCAGCTTCTCGCCTGCAGCGTCCGCCGAACGGACGGCGTCGATGATCTCCGACTCGGTGCGGGCCTCCACGAAAGTGCCGGCAGGGCCACCGACGGCGGCCGTGGTCAGTTCGGAGATCATCGTCTGGGTCACCAAACAAGCCTAGCGGGGATTGCTGGCGGCGACCGACTCCGGGGCACGCTTCCGGGAGACGGGCGCAAGGAAGAAGCTCGCAACCAGCAGGACCAGCGAACGGCGAGCAAGGAATGCAGTATGCCGAAGTGCTCCGCCAGCAGCCCCAACAGTGGTGGGCCGCAAAGGAACGCCCCGTAACCGATCGTGGAGACCACCGAAACCCGGGCTGCGGCATGTGCTGGATCGTCCGCGGCGGCGGACATGCCCACCGGGAAGCCCAGCGAGGCGCCAAGCCCCCAGACGGCCAAGGCAGCGAAGGCAAGCCACGGCGCAGGGGCGAAGACAAACAGGGCCAGGCCAAGCACAGCGGTGGCTGAACACCAACGCATCACCGGCACCCGGCCGAAGCGGTCCAGGACAACAGTCCCGGCAAAGCGGCCCACCGTCATGAAGGTCACGAAGATTCCGTAGCCCACGGCTCCCGCGGCCTCGGATTGGCCGTGGCCGTCGGCCAACGCCAGGGCCACCCAGTCCCCCGCGGCGCCTTCCGCCAAAGCGAGCCCCAGGACCAGCATGCCGAGCAGCAGGGTCCGCCGTTCGCGCCAGGCCCGGGCCACCATGCGTTTGCTGTCCAACGGCTCCGTGCTTGCCGGGGCTGCCTCCTGCCCGGGCTGGATGATGGGCAAAGGTCCGGTTGAAGGATCCTCGAAGGTGTCCGGTTTTTCGGGCTTAAACGCCTTTGCCGGGCCGCTCGCGGCGGGATGGCGGGTGGAGTCCGCGCGGAACCAGGCAGCCGCCGTTACCACTGAGACGGCGACCACCAAGCCTGCGGCGGCCAGATGCCAAAAAACCGGCAAGCCGGCGGCAGCAGCCCACGCGCCGAGTCCTGCACCCGCCACGGTCCCGAGGCTGAAGGATCCATGGAGGCGGGGCATGATGTGCCGTTCAAGGGCGCGTTCCAATGACGCACCCTCAACATTGGATGCCGTGTTCCAGCTGGCCGTCCCGAGGCCGATCACCATGAGGCCCGCCGCCACGGCCACCGGGCTGACTAGCACGGATGTGCCAAAACCCGCGAGAGCCAGGCCGATGCCCACCATGGTGCCGCCGATCCGGGTGGTCAAGCGCGATCCGAGCCGGATGACGATCACCCCGGACGCGGAAACGGACACGAACGATGCCACCGTCATGCACATCAACAGAAGGCCAACTGTGCCCGGGGTGAGATTCAGTCCATCTCGGATGGCGGGCAGCCGGGAGACCCAGGACGCAAAGGCGATGCCGCTGGCGCCATACGCGACCACCACAGCATTGCGCCACCGCGACAATTCCGCCGCGGTGGCGCGTGGGGCAGATTTTTGCAGCTGGCTCAAGCGAGCTTCACAACGGCCTGGGACTTCATCAGGACTTTCTGGCCGCCAAAGGTGACAGTCAGGTCGATACGCGCGGTGCGGGCCTCGGCGTCGAGCGCTCCCACCACTCCGGCAACCTCGATCACCGCGCCAGGCTCGCTGGTACCGGTGGTGTCGGTAACCAGCACCGGCTTGGTGAAGCGCGTCTGGTAGTCGACGACGGCGGCAGGGTCGCCCGCCCAGTCGCTCACCAATTGCACGGCGGAACCCATGGTGAACATACCGTGGGCAATGACCCCCGGAAGTTCGACACTGGTGGCAAAGGATTCGTTCCAGTGAATCGGGTTGAAGTCGCCCGACGCGCCGGCGTACTTGACGAGGTCCTGGCGGGTGACCTCGATGCTGCGGGTGCCGATTTCCTGCCCGACGGTGAGTTCTTCAAGTTTCAAGCTCATGGCTACTGTCCCTCTCCCCGGACCAGAATGGACGACGTCGTGGTGGCGACCCGCCCGCCGTCGGCATCAGTGATTTCCGATCGCGTGGTGATCATGGCCCCGCCGCCCATGGCGCGGACGCCGTCGACGTGCAGTTCGGCCCGCAACCGATCCCCGGCAACGATGGCGCGGTGGTGCGTGAACCGCTGGTCGGCGTGGACCACGCGGCTGAAATCAATCCCCGAGTCGGGGTCCTCAACAAGCTGGGCATCGGCCCGCTGCGCCACGATGATGGCAAAGGTCGGCGGGGCGACCAGGTCGCTGTGCCCGAGGGCTTTGGCGGCGTCGACGTCGAAGTGGGCGGGGTGGGTAGCTTTCACGGCCCGGGCGAACTCCCGGATCTTTTCGCGGCCTACGTCGTACACCTCTGCGGCAGGGTAACTGCGGCCCTGGAGGTCCGGGTTAATAGTCATGTTCCAACCCTATCGGCCCGCGAGTGGGCCGGGGGAAGGCGTTACTTCTTCAAGCTCTTGCGGATCTGCTGTCCACGGACAACCCTGCCGGCAACGTGCAAGACCAGGCCGAGCCCGATCACGAACAAGGACATGACCGCGAGGCCTTGGTTATGCGAGGTATTGCCGATGATCGTGAGGATGATCCCGACGGCGACAAGCCCCATCGCGCTGAAAACCAGCGTCTTGTATGTGGTGGAGGCCGTGGCCCAGAATTCGTTCAGCACCACCCAAGTTTAGGGCACTCGTCAGAACAACGAGTCCTGCAGCGCAGGAATCTCCGTCCGGTAGTCCCCGAATTCGATCCGACGCCCTTTCAGGCTGCCTAAGTCTGCCACGAATTCGCCACTGTCTCCGGGCAACGATGCCAGGGCAATGCCGCCGGAGAGCGACTTCACGGCAAGCCCGTGGGCGCCGCCGTCGAAAGCCACCGGGTAAGGATGGCGACGGCCGGAGCCACAGAGCCCATCCGCGAACGCGGGGCGCTGCCACTCTTCCTCCACAGTCGAATAGCCGCTCATCGCGATACCGTCCAAGAGCTCCCGCGTCCGCGCCGCGGCTTGCTTGTTGATGCCGGAAAGCTCGACGTCGGGGCGCGGCTCCAGCAGCGCGGCGGCCTTCGCGGAGGCACGGATGAGCTGGACGATCCCAAGTTCACTTGTCACGAGGTCCTCCAGCACGCGGACAACACGACCGTCGCCGGCATGGGCAACGTAGGACGCGTGAACGGCACCTTGCTCAGCGAGCCGGTTCCATTTCCGCGGGGCCGACGCTGTGCCGATCTTGGTGGCGCCGTTGGCGAACGTGGCGACGTAGAGCCAGTGCGGTTGCATCAGGTAGGCGCGCAGCCCCGGGGGCACGGCGCCGCCGCGATGGAAATCATGCATGAGCCGCGAGTCTTCGCGGGCAAAACACCGGCCACATTGCTTGCCCCGTTCAGCAAACGCGCCATCGGGGCAAACCAAGTGGGTGCGTTCGCCTGGGCCCTGGATTTTTGTGTGGCCAAGGCACCAGAGCCCGTCCAGAACACGGAAGCTGAGCGAGGCACCGCCGGCGAGCCCAACGGAGCCGAACGCACCGGAGGGCAACTGGAGCCGCAAGGCCGGGGACCCGGCGTCGTGCGCTCTTTCCTCCTGGGTATGCGGGCCGTCCCAGCGAGACGCCGTGGACCAACACGGCTACAGCGAGGGCTGGACTCCGAAAGCCACCGCGAGCTTCATGATCTTCTCGGCGCGGCCCAGGCGCGGGAGGTCGGAGCCGTCGCGGATGACCCGGCCGTTGGCTTCGAAGTCGTTCATGAAGTCGGTGGCCCAGGCAACGTCGGACGGCGTGGGGCTGATGACCTCGTTGATGACGGTGGTCTGGTCGATGGCCAGGCAGAGCTTGCCCGTCATGCCCATGGTCACCGTGATGCCGGTCTGCTCGCGCAGGATCGGGTGGTTGGTGCCGACGGTGGGGCCGTCGATAGGGCCCGGCAGGTTACCCACGCGGCTCGCGACCACCAGCTTGGCACGCGGGTAGGCCATTGCCTCGGGCGTGGCGGCCATTCCGGTGTCCCGGCGGAAGTCGCCCGAACCGAATGCAAGGCGGAAGGCGCCCTGGGCACGTGCGATGTGGTTGGCTTCCTCGATGCCGAGGGCCGACTCCACGAGGGCGATGACCGGAGTCTTCCCATCCATGCGGTGGAAGGATTCGGTGACTTGGTCAGCAGACTCCGTCTTAGCCAGCATCACGCCGAGCAGTCCGGAGGTGCCACGGAGCCCAGCGAGGTCATCTGCCCAGAAGGGGCTCGTGGCGTCATTGACGCGGACCGCGCCTGCGCCGCCGGCAGCCAGCCAATTAATGACGTTTTCGCGGGCAATGTCCTTCTGGGACGGGTCCACGGCATCTTCGATGTCAAGGATGATGGCGTCCGCGCGCGATGAGGCCGACTGGTCAAAAAGTTCCGTTTTCATGGCGTTCACGAGGAGCCAGGAAGCGGGCAATGTCGGCGGGAATGCTGCGGGTGGACCGAATGGACTCGGCGGCGGTGCTAGACGTCATGTATCTACCGTATCCGTCCAGCCACCAGGAAACGCCAAGAATCGGACGCTGGTGTGAGCATCAATACGAACAAAACGATTGTGACAGCGCCCAACGGGCCTAGGGAAGGTTGCTACCCCGGGCGGCCACCCACAGGCCGTACCACTCGGTCCGCGTCATGGCCGCGGCAACGGCAGCCGCGTCCGCGCAGGCCGCGATCCGGGCCGGGTTGGAACTGCCGACCACCGGGGAAATACGCGCCGGGTGCTTCATGAGCCACCCCAACACCACGGCCTCGGGCGTGACGCCCTTCTCCTCCGCGAGCTCCGCAACGAGCGCGGCAGTCGCCGTATCGGCAGGCGTGGCTTCCTCCGGCGTCGAGCCCGTGAACCGGCCCCGGGTGAGGGAACCGTAGGCCTGAAGCTCAATCCCCTGGCTGACGCAATGTTCAACGGTGCCGTGCGGGAAACTGTAGCCGAGGGCGTCGTCGTGGTTGACCAAGACGGTGCTCTCGAGCCAGGCACGCCGGTGCAGGCTCATTTCCAGCTGGTTAGCCACAATCGGCACCTCCAGCTGGTCCTGAAGGAACGCAATCTGCGCGCCGGACATGTTGGACACGCCCAGTTGCCGCACTTTGCCCTCCGCCATCAGCTGCCCGACGGCGGCCGCCACCTCTGCGGGTTCCATCAAGGGGTCGGGGCGGTGGAGCAACAGCACGTCGACGTAGTCGGTCCTGAGCCGTTGCAGGCTTCCGTTGACCCGCTCAAGGATGGCGGCCTTGCTCAGGTCGTAGTGACCGCCGACTCCGGGTTGGGCAAGCCGGATCCCGCACTTGGTCTGGAGCTGGATTCTTTCACGCAGCCCCGGCGCCCGGGCCAGGACTTCGCCGAACACAGCCTCGGACTTGCCGTTGCGGTAGATGTCGGCGTGGTCGAACAGGGTAATGCCGATGCCCATGGCGGCTTCGATCGCCGCCGCGGTCTGGTCAATCTCAGCAGCCCCGTATTCGCTGCCTTCCCAAGGACCTCCGAGGCCCATGCACCCATAGATGAGCCGGCCGGACGCGGTTTCACTCTTTGCGGTCATTTTCCAACTCTTTCACAACACAACTGACTCGCAGTTGTTGTCGTGATGAGGGTTCAAAACGACAACAACTGCGTGGGCCCACGCCGCCAGGGTTCCCTGGCCGAGCTTGCGAGGCGAGGGTGGCGGTGGGGACCAGTTGAGTCAGGGGTCAGCGGTTTGGGGATGAGGTCAGACGAGCCAGGCGGTCGTGTTCGCCGGGAGCTTGCCGCCGTCGAGCGGTGCACTGCTCACGACGACGGTGCCTTCCGGAAGTGCCACGGGCTCAGTGCCGAAGTTCGTCACCGACTGCCAGCCGTTGGGCCGCGCGAAGTGCAGCACGGACTGGTTGCTGGAGGGGATCCACACAAGATCCTCGGCAGCCTGCAGCTCCGCACGCAGCTTCAGGGCCTTGCGGTACAGCTCCAGCGTGGAGCCGGGAAGGTTGTCCTGCGCCTCCACGGCGTAACCGGAGAACCATTCCGGCTGCGGCAGGTGGGCATGTCCATCGCCGAAGCCGAAGGAGGAACCTTCGCTCTTCCACGGCAGCGGCACACGGCACCCGTCACGTCCGACGTCGACACCCGGGTTCCGGAAGAACGCCGGGTCCTGGCGCTCGCTGTCCACGATGTCGCCGACTTCCTGCAGGCCGAGTTCTTCGCCCTGGTACAGGTACGCGGAGCCGGGCAGGGCGAACATCAGCAACGACGCTGCGCGGGCACGGCGCAAGCCGAGCTCGGCGTCGACGTCGGCGGTCAAACCGCCGTCGAGCAGCCACGCCTTGCCATCCTGGCCGGCATCGTCCTGGCCACCACCCTGCGGCAGGCCGTAACGGGTGGCGTGGCGGACCACATCGTGGTTGGAGAAGACCCACGTGGAGGACGCGCCGGATGCTGCAGCCTCGGCCAGGTTCTTGGTGATGATGGTGCGGAACTGCTCGGCATCGAAATCGGCCTTGAGGAGGTCGAAGTTGAATGCCTGGCCCAAGCCGTCGGGGCTGGCGTAGCGGGCCCGGCGGTCCGCGTGCACCCAGGCCTCGGCAACGGCGGTCCGGGGCGGGTTGTACTCGTTGAAGACCTTGCGCCACTCGGAATAGATCTCGTGCACCTCGTCGCGGTCCCAGAACGGGTGGGCTCCCAGGGCGTTGTCGCCTTCCTTGGGCAGCTCGGCCTTCGAGGGCAGCACCTCCGGCAGGTCCTTCGTCAGTGCATGGGCGACGTCAATGCGGAAGCCGTCCACGCCACGATCGGACCAGAAGCGCAGGGTCTTCAGGAAGTCCTCGCGAACCTCGGGGTTGTCCCAGTTGAAGTCCGGCTGCTCCTTGGTGAAGATGTGCATGTACCACTGTCCCGGAGTGCCGTCCGGCTCAGTGATGCGCTCCCAGGCCGGGCCGCCGAAGACCGAGTCCCAGTCTGCAGGGGGCAGTTCGCCGTTCTCGCCCAAGCCGTCGCGGAAGATGTAGCGTTCACGCGCCGCCGAGCCCTTCGGAGAAGCCAGCGCCTCCTTGAACCATTCGTGCTGGTCCGAAGAGTGGTTCGGAACGATGTCCGCGATCAACTTGATGCCCGCGGCATGCAGGGCGGCGGCCATCTTATCGAAGTCGGCCAGCGTACCCAGCTTCGGGTCCACGTTGCGGTAATCGTCGACGTCGTAACCGCCGTCGGCGAGCGCGGAAGGGTAGAACGGGCTCAGCCAGACGGCGTCGATCCCCAGAGCCTTCAGGTACGGGACCTTGGCGGTGATGCCCTTGATGTCGCCCAGTCCGTCGCCGTTCGCATCGGAGAAACTGCGTGGGTAGATCTGGTAGACGGCGGCTTGGCGCCACCAATTGGGATCGGCCATGCGCTCGGAGCTGTTTGAGTCGAGGAGAGTTGCCGTGGTGGCGGTGGAGGACAAAGGGATTCCTTTTCTGTGTCGACGCGGCGATGGGTGGCACATTTATATAGAATCTAAATTTAGTGCCTCAAGTATTATGTTACGCATACCGACAGGAGGTCAAGGGATGCCCGATATTGCCACCGCCACGCCGCAGATGCTCCGGCGGGTCAACGCTGCCAGCGTGCTTGGAGTCATCCGTTCCTCGAACGTCGTGACCGTCTCGGAGCTGATGGACGCCACCGGCTTGACCCGGGCAACCACCATCTCCGTGTGCGAGGACCTCATGGCCCGGGGTTGGATCCGCGAGCTGGAAAACCAGCGCGATTTCGGCACGTACCAGAAGGGGCGCCCCGCGCGGCGCTTCGAACTCGACGAAAGCGCCGGCTGTGTCTTGGGTATCGACGTCGGCGTCCTCAAGACCACCGTGGTGGTCGCCGATCTTCGCGGCAACGCCGTGGGCCGGTCCAGCAAGCCTTTCAGGACCAAGGAGATTGACGCGCAAGAACGAATCGGGGTCATCAGCGAGACGGCATTGCTGGCCTTGGAGGCCGCTGGAATCGCGCCCGAGAAAGTTCTCGCCGTGACCGTTGGGCTCGCTGCACCCGTGGACCGGGACGGGAATATCCTCGTCAGCCAACCTTTCTGGAGCCTATTCGACGTCGGCCTGAAGAAAGCCTTGTTCGATCTGCACGGTTGGGCGGTGCTGCTGGAGAACGATGCCAACCTGGCGGCCTTGGGCGAATGTTGGCGCGGAGCCGGCAGCGGCGTCCAGGACCTGGCTGTACTTCCTGGCCGGCGAGCGCTTTGGTGCGGGCCTGGTGGAATCCGGCCGGCTACTCCACGGCAGCCGCGGAGGTGCCGGTGAAATGGCCTACCTGGACATGGTGGAAGGCGTAGGCTCCCCCGAGGGCCTCGCGGCGCTGGCCAGGTTGGTGGGCAGCCGAAGCGCTGGCAGGAAAGGCCGCAACCACTCTGCGGACTGCAGCCGGCCGTGGCCACGAAGTCACCGCACAACACGTCTTCGCCGCCGCCAGCCGCGGCGACAAGGTGGCGCTGGGCATCCTGGACAGGCTTTCGGACAGGCTGGCCCGGGTGGTGTCAACCATGGCCATCATGCTCAACCCGGCACTCGTGGTGATTGGCGGCGCAGTGGCGGATTCGGCGTCGGTCCTTCTTGAGCCGACGGTTCGGAAAATGGCCAAATACACCGCCACTCCCCCGCGGCTCGCGGCATCGCCGCTGGGTGATGCAATCGTCAGCATCGGCGCGGTGCGGCACGCCTTGGACCACGTGGAGAAGAACTCCCTGGACCTGCAGCTACGGCGCGCTTAAGCGCTTTTGCTGCGCTTGCGTTCTCAGCGAGGCCGGCTACTCCGGCATGGCCATGGTGCGGAGGTCCAGCTGGCGCAGCACACGGTCGGCCACTTCGGGATCCATGCCGGGCTCGCTTCGTGCGGCGACCACTTCCTGGCGTGCGGCGTCAAGCGCGATGGTCTGGACCGCGATGGCCAACTCCCGGCCACGTTGGCGCTTTTCCGCCTCTGACTCGTTTTTCAAGGTCCCATCGAGCAGCTCTGAGTGCAGGCGGGTCATCTTTTCCTTGACGAGGGCCACCTTGTCCGCGGGCAACTCCCTCATCAGCTCATGATCTTTGAGCGCCGAGATGGCAGCGGTCTGGGCTCGTTTTGCCAAGAGGCGTGCGGCATCCTTTTCCTGCGAACCGTCTTCGGAAGCTTTGAGCACGCGCATGAGCCACGGAAGGGTGAGTCCCGGCAGCACCAACGTGGCCAGCAATACCGCACACGCGATGACCAGGATCTCGTGCCGGGCAGGGAAGTCGCTCCCGTCGGCAATCGTCAGCGGAAGTGCCAGCGCGAGGGCCAAGGTAGCAAGGCCACGCATGCCGCACCACGTAAGAATCAGCACTTCTTTGGCCGAAACCGGCTGCAGGAGGTCCCTCCGCTTGGGCGCCGAGATCGCCAAGAGCCCCAACCAGGCGAAGCGGACCGCGAAAACCAGCAGGCACACCACCACAGCCGTGCCGATCATTCCGAAAATAGCGGCGCCTTCGTCCCGGACCACATGGCGAATCTCCAATCCCACCAGCCCGAACGCCAGGCCGGTGGCAAGGAGTTCAACCACGTCCCAGAAGGCCCTGCGCGTGACCCGCTCGGCGGCGTCTTGGGGCCGCGCGTGCCGTTGCGTCTCAAGGGCGGTGACGACGACGGCGATCACCCCCGAGGCGTGGAGCTCTTCCGCCAGGATGTAAGCCGCAAACGGAATGACCAGGGTCACAGCGCTTCGGGCCACCATGGAGGTGACCAGCTTGGTGATCAGCCTCGTCAACCAGCCCATCGCGATGCCGACCAAGACGGCCAGGGCCGCGCCGATCACAAATTGGAGCACGACGTCGGGCCCCATCCTGCTGCCCGAGACGGTTGCCGCCACTGCGGCTTGGAAGATGACGATGGCGGCTGCGTCGTTGAACAAGCCCTCGCTTTGCAGCACGGTGATGAGCCTTCGCGGCATGTGGACACGGCCGGCGACTGATTCCACAGCCACAGGGTCCGGCGGAGCCACCATGGCACCCAGTGCGATTGCCGCAGGAATCCCGATCCCTGGAATCATGAGCCACGCAGCTCCAGCGACCACCGCCGTCGAAACCACCACAAGTGCCACTGCCATGAGGAGCAGGGTCCGCCAGCGAACCCGGAACACCGCCCAAGAACTCTTCTGGGCAGTGGCGAACAGGAGGGGCGGAAGGAAGATCGGCAGGATGAGCTCGGGTGAAAGCTCAAAGTCCGGGAAGCCCGGAATGAAAGTCATTGCCACAGCCAGCAGCAACATCAGGACGGGGTAAGGGAGCCGCAGACGGTCCCCCAGACCCACAGCCAAGACCGTGGCGAGCAGCAATCCGACAATCAGTGCCAACTGGTCCATGTTCCCGATTTCCCCAGACGTCGTAGCGGCGGCATCCCCCGCGCGTGCCGGGGATTTGCCCTACCAACTTTATCCCGGGCGGGCTCGGCTAGGTGTTGCCGGTGGCCGGCTTGGTGTGGACGCTGGCCGGCCTGGTGTGGCCTGTCACAGCTAGGACGACGTCAGGGCCTCCACCACAGGGACCGAGCCATCTCTGAACTCAATGGTGCGGCGAATAGTTTCCGGCAATTCCAAGACGGCGGCAGCAACCAACGCAACATTGGCCCTCGACGTCGACGTCCCGGTGCCGGGATCCGAGGGATCCACCTCGATGAGCGCCGATCCCGGAATGGCGGTCAGCGCCCCCGGACCCAGAATCGTCCAGTCGAGATCAGTACCGCGAAGGTATTCGTCAGCCGCCGCCTTGGCCTCCGCGTAGGCAAAGAAGCTGTTGTCTTCCGGGATGCCGTGCGCAGGCCCCGCGCCGAAGTAGGACACCATCACATACCGCGAAACGCCCTGCCTGGCTAGCGGCATCCATGGATCGGATGGCGGCGTCCCTGTCCACCGCGTACGTCCGCTCCGGACTACCCCCGCCCGCTCCGGCAGACCACACCACGGCGTCGTGGCCGTCAAGCGCTGAGGCGATCTCCGACGTCGGCGAGTTCTCGATATCGAGAATCACCGGCGCCGCGCCGGTCGCAGCGACGTCCGCGACGTGTTCCGGATTGCGGATGAAGGACGTGACCATGTGACCTTCGTTGCTCAGGAGGCGGGACAGGTGCAAGGCCACTTTGCCATGGCCGCCGATGATTGCGATTCGACTCATGGACCTATTCTGTCGCAGCCGTCAAGCCCGCCACCAAACGATGGTTAAATAGCCCAAAAAATGCAACTCCTCATTTGCGGAAAGAATGCGTGACTTTGCCAGTTCTCTGGAAATAAAGCAATGGCTTTAGATTCAGGTATTTTTTTCGCTACACGAGCGTCTGGGCGCCCGTGCTGTCGTCATGAGAACCGCAAGCCATCAGCACCTACTACCAATAAGGCCTCTGCGAGTGCCCGGCGGAAAGTCGAAATAAAAGCGAGTGGCATTTACTCGTGTGGGATGAATTCTGCGTTCCTACACTCAAATTACCTGCAGCAGGGAAAGGAATACCTCTTTTATAAATCGCATTGATGGATTTATTCAAATAGGAGGATTTACACATCCCCCTGATGGATCTGTCCAATTTGACGAAGTTGAGGGCTTCCTCAGTGCTGCGCATTTAAGCAAAAGGGCCTCACCAAGCGCCATCCCCTGCGCCTGCGTATCACGTCCCGGGCCAGCCATCCGGCTAGTCCAGAAACGACAAAGCAGGGGATTCGAGATGTATCAGCAGGAGTACAGGCACACCGGGCTCGGCGGAGGCAGCGTCTTCGTCCTGATATCCACCGCCGTAAGAACACTCGCCCGATACAAGGCGTCAATGGTCACTTGGGCAATTGTGGCCGCGGTAGTCCTGGGGGCCGTGATCACGCAGAACTACGTACACGCCCTGGCGCCGGCCAGCACGGGCACCGTTGGCTCAGGAACCGCGATTGCCGCCCCGTCACCAGCCATGGCTAGTCCGACGCCGGCCGAGAGTCGCGCCCCGGCCACGGCGGCTCCCGCGGTACAGGCACCGGCGCCGGCCGCCGTCGTCGTGCCACCAGCCCCCGCAGCGGCGCCCGTTGCGCCACCTGCAGCAGTGGTGGCAGCGCCCGCAGCCGACACTAACGCGTATACAGTCGCCAGCGGCGACACCGTGGGCCAGATAGCCGCGAGGTTCGGAGTCGACGTCAACGCAATGCTGGCAGCCAACGGGTTGAGCGCTTCTTCCATCATTGTCCCGGGCCAGGTATTGAAGCTGACAGGACCGCCGGTCGCAGCGGTGGCGCCGGCCGTCCCCGCGGCCGCAGCTCCAGCCGCGGCACCTGCACCGGCTCCGGCCGCGGCTGTGCGGACCATCTATGTTGCAGGTTCAGGCGGCCAGGCCGCAGTGGACAGTTGCATCGGGCCAATCCATTTCACTCCGACGGATGCCTACTCGCTGTTTATCACCGAGCATGATTTCTGCGGAGGATGGGCACAATTCTCGGGCATCGGCGTCGGCGAGACGGTAAGCATCCCCGGTTACGGCACCTACAAAGTGTCGGCGCGCGGTCAGGTACCCCAGGGCGGGACCACCAACGACGTGGCTGCGGTATTCGGCGGCTTTCCGCGGGCGGTGTTGCAGACCTGTGTCCCAGGCACCAGCCAGATGCTGGTGATCGCGCTTAACTAATCGCGCTTAACTAAGGGGACAGGCTGCTGATGATTCAAGTTGACGTCAATCCCGTCCTGACCCTCTTTGGCCGCGAAGTGGTCCTCCGAAGGGCGTGTCGGCGGCGTGTTGCGCTAGGTGCTCCTCCAAAGAAGGTCAGGAAGGCTCCCACCTCTGGCCGGACGAGGACGTGACACACCCGGGACTTACACACGTTTTGTCCTATAACCCATAACCGGACGTTGGGTCAGGTACTTAAAACAGAAGCAGACCAGAAGCTGAACGCTTCTGGCCTGCTGTCTGTAGCGGTGGGGAGGCTCGATCTCCCGACCTCACGATTATGAGTCGTGCGCTCTAACCAACTGAGCTACACCGCCACGAATGAGAAAAACCTGCGTCAAGCCGGTCAAAAACCGCCTTGACACAGGCCCTCATTCCGAGCCCCCCACCGGAATCGATCCGGTGACCTCGTTCTTACCAAGAACGCGCTCTACCACTGAGCTAGGGGGGCAACGAGTAAATACTCTACCGGACGACTTCTCAGTCAACAAATCGGCTGCGGGACAGGGAAAAACGGCATCGACACAATTTGCATCAGCTGTGGATTTTTGATCCAGAACAGCACTGAAACTGAGCCTGCCGGACCACTTGGCCCGGGTATGTGGTTCGGATTTGGCACTGAAGGTACCGCGTTCAGCGCGCGACTGCTCCGGCGCCCTGTGAGGTCTCAACGTCGTCATTCCGGACCCCGCTTCCGGCAGGGGCTCCTCCGCCGTCTGCGGTGGCTCCGCGCCCCGCACATCGGGCTTCTGCTGTGCGGTGTCAAAGCCAAGGTTTCGTCAAACCGTCGACGCACCCCGTGCACAGCTCGTTGAGGCGTGAGATCTCAACCTTTTCGCACGGTGTGATGTCTCGGCACATCGTGGACACTTCATGTCTCGGGACATCGTGGACGGTTCATGTCTCAGGACATTGTGGACAGTTGGTTGGCCATAAATTCGCGGGGTTTGTTGTTGCCGACGTAGTTCGTGCCTTTCGGGGCTCTCCGTGGTTGGTGGTGAATTCGGGCTCGTGTCCTTAGACGTGAGGGGCCCGTAGCCCTGTTGTGATGGATGTTCTTGACGCATTCATCGATGACAGGACTACGAGCCTTGACCGAGCTTACTTCCCGGTGCCCTGACGCTGCCACCGCCATCTTCAACTTGCCTGACTACCGCGTTCTTTCAACCGAGATCCTGGGCTTCGGCCAGCGCAGAATCCACGTCGAGAGCACCGTCGAGTCCGGATGTCCGGACTGCGGTGTGATCGGTGTCCGGCGGCACTCCCGGCGCCATCAGCGGATCCGCGACATTCCCGTCGCCGGACCGGTGGAGGTCATCTGGTCCAAGTATCGGTTCTTTTGTGATGAATCCGAATGCCCCCGCGGGACGTTCTTCGAAGCCACCCTCGAGGTCCCGCGCCTGGCCCGTTCCACGCGCCGGCTGCGGGACATGCTCGTCTCTGCAGTCATTGATTCCGGCCGAGCCGCTACCGAGACCGCTGCCGCGCACGGGGTTTCATGGTGGCTGGTCCAGCGGGCCCTGAACATGGCGGCCACCAGGCTTCCTGACGTGGACCAGCTGCGGCCCAGGATGCTGGGCATCGACGAGCACCGGTTCCGTTCCGTCCGGTTCTTCAGGGACCCCGCCACCGGCGCCTGGACACGCTTCGAACCCTGGATGAGCACGATCGTCGATCTGGACACCGGGCAGGTCCTCGGTGTGGTCGACGGCCGCGATCACAAGGGCGTCGGCGAGTGGCTGTTCAAACGCCCGCTTGAATGGCGCCTCGGCGTGCAGGTCGTCGCGATCGACCCGTCGGCTGCGTTCCGCAAGGCCCTGCGGATGTGGCTGCCACGCACCGCCGTCTCGGTCGACGCCTTCCACCTGGTCCTGCTCGGCAACAACATGCTCACCGAAGTCCGCCAGCGACTGACCCAGGAAACCAAGGGCCGGCGCGGACGCACCGCCGACCCGGTCTGGGTCAACCGCCGGCTGCTGCTCCGGGCCGGTGAGACACTCTCAGACCGGGGCAGCGACCGCCTCAAGAACGTCTTCGACATTGACGATCCGACCGGCAAGCTGCAGGCGGCGTGGAACGTCAAAGAGCAGCTCCGCGCGCTGCTGCGCACCGGCTCACTCGAAGACGCCGCCGCGGCGAAGAACCGGCTCCAGGAGCTCGTCGAACACGCCGCCCAGCCCGAGACGACCAGGCTCTGGCGCACCGTCTGCCGCTGGTGGAAAGAAATCGAAGTCCTCATCGTCACGGGCGCAACCACAGCGAAAGTGGAAGCGAACAACACCGCCATCAAACACCTAAAACGGACCGGCCGCGGATTCGTCAATAGCCGGAACTACACCACGCGCATTATGCTCAGAAGCGCCGCCCGAACAGCGGCCTGAACATTCACCGCACAGTGGAAATCACCACGAACCGCGGAGAGCCCCTTTCGGAGGGCGCTGGTGGCTGATGATTTCCGTTCCGCGGGTGTCGAAAAACATGATCGTTTCATCGTCGTAGAGGACGTGAATTTCGTGGCCGATGTATTCCTTGCCGAGTTTGAAGCGGGTGCCGACGACGGTGGCCTCGCCGTGTAGATTGGCGGTTCGCCGGACGCTGCGGCGTGCGTTCGCTTTGGTGGTTTCCGGGGTGGGCGGCTGCGGGGGCATGGCCTTCGGGGTGGTGTTCCATGCCTCGATCGGCGTTGTTCCGGGCGGGAGCGACTGGTGTTCGCGCTCGGTGTTGTAGTACTGGTCGAACGTGTCGATGTGGGCCTGGAGCTCTTCCATCGTGGCAGCCGGCGGTTGCTTGTTCAGGAATCTGTGCAGCGTCCGGTGGAAGCGTTCGTTCTTGCCCTGTGTGGTGGGTTTGTATGGTTTGCCGGTGATCGGTTCCACGCCTAGGGATTTCAGGTAGTCCACCAGGGCCCCGGTCCGTCCCATCCGGGTGGGGTTGAACGCGGATCCGTTGTCCGAGAGGAACTTCCGCGGTACTCCGTGGCGTTCGATCGCTGTTTTTACGACCCGGATGGCCGCTTCGCTGGTCTCTCCGCTCGCCACGAGCGAGGCCAGCGCCAAACGGGAGTGGTCATCGACGATCTGAAAGATTGCAACCTTCGTTCCCTTGGCAAGCATCCACTCGGTCGAGTCGATCTGCCAGCACCCGTTGGGCTCCGGATAAACGAACCTGCGAAGAGCGCTGCGGGGCTTCTTCCGTGGTTCCGGGACCACGACCCCGGCCCTGGTGAAGATCCGGGCCAGAGTCGCGCGGGAGGGCGGCTCGAAGCCTTGCCGGCGCATTTTCGCGGCCACACTCAAAGGCCCGTGGTCATAACCGGCCTGCTCCAGGGAATCCCTCGTCAACAGCGCCACTTCAACCATTCCCGAGCCGATTTGCGCCGGGCTGCTTTTCGGTTTCGTGGACCCCAATTCCATGGCCCTGATCGATCCGGAAGCCTCGGCCGCGGCCCTGACTTTATAGAACCAAGACCGGGACACTTTGTGCTGCCGGCAGAACCGCGCCACTGCACCCCTCGGAGCGTCCTCGGGCCATGTCGCCACCAAAAGCCGGATCTTGATATCCGGAGTGAAATTGCTCATGACCAGAGCAAATCCCGCCATAGTGTCCACGAAGTCCTGAGACACACTGTCCACGATGTCCTGAGACAGAAGTGTCCATTAAGTCATGAGACTCCACAAACCTTTTCGCACGGCCAAAGAGTCGAGATCTCACTTTTGGATTCCGGCGGCGTACAGCGCAGCTTAAACAGCCAGAGGCCGGCTCGAAAGCCGGCCTCTGACGAGAACCCAGGAACTAGTCCTGTTTACCACTTGCCCTTGCGGTTGAAATCGCGGTGGCCAGCGTCGCCGCCACTGCGGGGCTTGCGCGCACCGTTGCCGTGTCCGCCGAGGCGGGAATCGCTCGACTGGCCACGGTCGCGGTCGCCATAGCTACCGGCGCCTGCGCTGCTGCGGTCGCTGTAAGAACGGCCGCCACGGTCTGCGGAGGAACGCTCGCCGCCGGCGTAACCGCCACGATCGCCTTCAGACTTACGGAACTCCTTCTTGAAGCCACCGTTGCCCTTGAAGTTTCCGCCACGCTCGCCACCGGAGTATCCGCCGCGCTCGCCGCCACGGCTGCCACCGGAGTAGCTGCCACGGTCACCGGAGGGCTTGCGGCCGTTGTCCAGCTCGAGGTGGATCAGCTCGCCGCCGATCCGGGTGCGGGACAGGGCCTTCAGCTGATCGGCGCTCAGGTCCGCCGGGAGCTCCACGAGGGAGTGGTCCGAGCGGATGTCGATGCCGCCGATCTGTGCGGAGGAGATCCCGCCTTCGTTGGCAATGGCACCCACGATGGAACCCGGCATGACGCGCTGGCGGCGTCCGACGGCGATCCGGTAGGTGGCGTTGCCCTCGGTCAGTGTGCGGGTCGGGCCACGGGAACCGAAGCCGTCCTTGGAACGCTCACGCTTCTGGAATTCCGGCGCGGCCGGCAGTTCCTTGACCAGCAGAGGCTGTCCGCCCTGGGCCATGACAGCCAGTGCGGCAGCAATCTCGGCGGCCGGAACGCTGTGCTCTTCCTCGTAGGAAGCGATCAGGTCGCGGAACAGCGAAACATCTTCGGATTCGAGGGTCTCGGTGATGCGCTCGGCGAACTTGCCAAGGCGCAGCGAGTTGACCGTCTCGGCGGTGGGCAGGTGCATCTGTTCCACCGGCTGGCGGGTGGCCTTCTCGATGGAACGCAGCAAGTACTTCTCCCGCGGCGTCATGAACAAGATGGCGTCGCCGGAACGTCCTGCACGGCCGGTGCGGCCGATGCGGTGCACGTAGGACTCAGTGTCGTGAGGAATGTCGTAGTTGATGACGTGGCTGATGCGCTCCACGTCAAGGCCACGGGCTGCGACGTCGGTGGCCACCAGGATGTCGATGCGGCCTTCCTTCAGCGCGTCCACAGTGCGCTCGCGCTGCTGCTGCGGGATGTCGCCGTTGATGGCTGCAGCCTGGAAGCCGCGGGACTTCAGCTTGTCAGCGAGGTCTTCGGTAGCCATCTTGGTGCGCACGAAGGCGATAACGCCGTCGAAGTCTTCAACCTCAAGGATGCGGGTCAGGGCATCGAGCTTGTGCGGGCCCATGACCTGCAGGTAGCGCTGCTTGGTGTTGGCACCCGTGGTGGTCTTGGACTTCACGGAGATTTCGGCGGGGTCGTTCAGGTACTGCTTGGACATGCGGCGGATCTGGCTCGGCATGGTGGCAGAGAACAAGGCAACCTGGCGGTCTTCCGGGGTCTGCTGGAAGATCTGCTCGACGTCCTCGGCGAAGCCCATGCGGAGCATTTCGTCGGCTTCGTCCAGTACGAGGTACTGCAGCTCGGACAGGTCCAAGGAACCCTTGGAGATGTGGTCGATGACGCGGCCCGGGGTACCGACAACAACCTGTGCACCGCGGCGCAGGCCGGCAAGCTGCGGGCCATAGGCGGAGCCACCGTACACGGGGAGAACCGTGAAGTCATCAATGTGCTTGGCGTACGAGGTGAAGGCCTCGGCAACCTGGAGCGCAAGCTCGCGGGTCGGAGCGAGAACCAAGGCCTGGGTCTTGCGGGACGGGCCGTTGAGGTCGTGGAGTTCAGCCAAACGGGACAGCGCCGGTACTGCGAATGCTGCAGTCTTACCGGTACCGGTCTGGGCGAGGCCCACGACGTCGCGGCCTTCGAGCAGCAGCGGAATGGTTGCGGCCTGGATCGGAGACGGCTTCTCGTAGCCAACGTCCTGCAGGGCGGCCAGGACGCGGGGGTCGATTCCGAGGTCGACGAAACGAACGCCGTCTTCCTCGTCTTCGGCGGAGGCAGGCGCTGAGGCTTCAACCGGAGCTGCAGCCTCGGCAGGCGCTGACGCTTCAACCGGTGCTTCGGTTTCAACCGGAGCTGCGGCCTCAACGGGCGCTACAGCCTCGGCGACCTCAGCCTCGGGGGTAGTCTCGACGGCGGTCTCTGCGATGTCAGCAGACTCGGCGGCGAAGGGGTCGTTCAGGTTTTCAGGCATAGGAGAAATGTTCCTCATCCATAGGGGGCCAGTCGGCGCGGCCCGGTTGGGCTTGGCCGCAGTACACGTTGCGCGCAGAAGAACCAAAGGCTCTGGTGCTCGCAAGAAGTCCGGCGCTGTCGCAATCCCATGGCAGGACTTCCCGCTGCATCTATCGACTGCTATCCCAGCAGTCTGTACAGCGTTTTCTTCGCCCGGCTCTCCCTATGAAAATGCCCGCTCACATTTGCGGGCCCCAACACTGACCAGTCCTGCCTCAAGAATTGGGCAGGAAAAAGGGATTTCCGGAGTGGGGGATACTTCAATTGTAGGGCACAGAATAGTCCCCTCGCCACTTAGCTGTCGACGACGGCGGTGAGCTTGCGCACATTGGCCCCTCACCGGCGTCGGGCCTTCCTCCTAAAAGGGCAGCTTTCAGGCGTCTACACCGTTGCGGCGCAGCAGTTTTTCGAAGGTGTCGTGATAGTCGGACTGCAGGAGAACTTCCCCGTCTGCCTCTGCGTCGAGCAGCACTTGCATGTCTTCGAGGTTGGGGTTGCTGAACCATTGCCCCACCGTGATGCCATGTTTCGGCACGAACAGTTTGTGGATGTAGTCGCCAGCCGAGATGGTGCCGGTTTTCACGACGCGCAGGTAAGTGCCGACCCTCCCGGCCTCAGTGAAACGCTTGACCCACTGCGTCTCGTTCATGCGGCGCTGGAAGGTTGCGCAGGGCACACGCGGCGAGGTGACTTCAACCTCGACGTCCAGGCCGATCTTCCAGCGTTCGCCAATCACCGCGCCGGTTGTCTCGATCCCGGCGACGCGGAGGTTCTCCCCGAAGATACCAGCGGGCATGTCCCTCTGGAGCTCATTCACCCAGTAATCGGCATCGGCTTGGGAGTAGGCATAGAGCGCTTGGTCCTCACCGCCGTGATGGATCCGGCTGGCCTGGATGTCTCCGTGGATCCCCAGCTTGTGGACTTTCACCGGACCGTCGACGGGGCGCTTGTCGATGGCCGTCACTCCGACCGACCCTTCCAGGTCAGGCAGGAGCCCGTGTACCCGGCAAACAGCAAGCAACGATGCGGTATCCATGATTACAGTCTACGTACGCAGCTACGGATCGAAGCGGTAGCCCATGCCGGCTTCCGTGTGCAGGTGGCGGGGCTGAGCGGGGTCACGCTCGAGCTTGCGCCGAAGCTGGGCGATGTACACGCGGAGGTACTGGGTCTCCTTGGCATAGGCCTGCCCCCACACCTGCGTGAGGATCTGCTGCTGGCTGACCAGCCGGCCCGCGTTTCGCACCAGCAGTTCCAGGATGTTCCATTCAGTGGGCGTCAACCGCACTTCGGCGCCGTCCCTGGTGATCTTCTTTCCCGCCAGGTCGACCAGGAAGTCTGCGGTCTGGAGAGTGGGCATTTCATGCCTGGGGGCCGCCCGCCGCGAGGCCGCCCGGAGCCTCGCCAGGAGTTCGTCGAGGCCGAAAGGCTTGGTCACATAGTCGTCCGCCCCAGCGTCGAGGGCTTCTACTTTGTCTTCCGAACCGTGCCGGGCGGACAACACGATGATGGGCATGGTGCTCCAGCCACGGATCCCCCGGATGACATCCACGCCATCCATATCCGGCAGGCCAAGATCGAGGACCACGATGTCAACGGGCTGCTGCGCCACGGCTTTGAGGGCATCCGTGCCGTTGCCGACGCTGATGGCGCGGTACCCGTGGGCATGGAGGTTGATCTGCATGGCCCGGGCGATCTGGGCTTCATCTTCCACGATAAGGACCAGGTTCATGCCTGCCCGCCTGTCCACAGAGGGAGTGTGACCACCATGGTCAGCCCGCCTCCGGGCGTCGCCTCCGCCATGAGCGTCCCGCCCATGGCTTCGGTGAACCCCTTGGCGACGGCGAGTCCCAGACCGATTCCGCTGCGGTCTTCCCGGCTTGACGCGGAATCATCGAGGCGTTGGAAAGCGCGGAACAGGTCCAATACGTCAGCGGGTGCTATGCCTCTTCCGTGATCCATCACCAGCAGTTCGCTGGCGGGCCGTCCACCGACTGTTATGCCGGCGCCGGTGCGCGCCACCAGCACAACGTCCGAGTCCGGAGCGTATTTCACGGCGTTCTCCACAAGGTTCGCCACGACGCGTTCCAGCATCCCGGCGTCGGCCTCTATATAGGGAAGGTTGGCGGCAAGCTCGTTGCGGATGCGCTCCCCCGGCACACCGCGCAAAGCCTCCTGCAGGATCTGGTGCCAGCCCAGGCCGCGCAGCAGGGGGTTCACGGCGTCCGCCGTAATACGGGACATGTCCAGCAGGTTGTTCACCAAGTGATCCAAGCGGTCGGCATAGTCCTCGATGGTGGCCAACAATTCACGCTCGTCCTCGGGAGCAAACGTCACGTCATCCTGGCGCAGGCTGCTGACGGCAAGCTTGATCCCGGCCAGGGTGTACGTAGGTCGTGGGAAACCGCGCGGAGGATGGACGTGCGCATTTTGTTGCCTTCAGCCAGGCGCACGTTGTCCTGCCTGCTTTTGACCAGTTGCTGCCGCTCCCGGACCGCCACGACGAAGGCGCCGAACGCGGCGAGCATGCGGCGGTGCTGCTCCGAAAGCGGTCCGCCGCGGAGCAGGAGTGTGTAGTTGGGATCGACGACGGCGGCATGGTCCGCGGCCGCATGGGTCACCGGCGGCTGAAGCCCGGAACTCGCGAGGACCCGCCAGCTTGGCCCGGTTGCGCCCGGCGATTCAAACGTGGATAACAGCGTCACCGCCTCCATGCCCAGGTTGACCCGGATTTTGTCCAGGAAAGACTCCAGGCTGCCGTCCGAGCGCAGGATGCGGAGGGCCAATTCGCTCAGCGCCCGGGCCTCCGCTCCTGAATACGCGGCTTCCTGAGCTCGCCGGGTTGCCAAGCCCACTGCGAGCGCAACGCCGCACGCCACCGCAAGAAAGATGACCAGAGTGAAGAGCGTGGCGGGATCGGCGATGGACAGGGAACCCACGGGCTCGGCCGAAAAATAGTTCAGGAGCAGGCTGCCCAACACGGCGGACACTACTGCCGGCCACAAGCCCCCGATAGCCGCAACGGCAGCAGCAACGGCCAACTGGAAGAGCATGATCATTGCGAAGTTCCGGTAGTTCAGCACGGAAACCAGGACTTCGATGGCGATGGGAAACAGCAGGGCCAGGACCAAACCAGCCAGTATGCGGCGTCGCCCGATCCCCCGGACTGCCCTTAGCGGCAGTACAGTTCCGTTCACTTCCGCCGAGGCCATGGCTCAATTCTGGCACGGGGTAGAAGCCGGCCGCGCAGATGTCCGCGGCCGGGGAGACAGGCTCTTGGGGACATGTCCGGCCTTAGGATGCTGGAATGAGCCATTCAGCGACGAATACCTCCGATGTCCTCGACCTCGATTCCCTCCTGAGCGTTGAGGAACTGGAGCTTCGAGAGAAGGTGCGGGATTTCACGGACCAGCGCATCCGGCCCAACATCGCGCGCTGGTACGAGGACGCGGTCTTCCCCCGGGAAATCCCGGCGGAACTTGGCGAACTCGGCGTCCTGGGCATGCACTTGGAGGGTTACGGCTGCCCGGGCCGCACCGCCGTCGAATACGGCCTAGCCGCGATGGAACTGGAGGCCGGCGATTCCGGCATTCGCACGTTCGTGTCCGTCCAGGGCTCGCTGGCCATGACGGCGATCCACAAGTGGGGCGACGAAGACCAGAAGGAACAGTGGCTGCCGCGAATGGCAGCGGGTGAACTGATCGGCTGTTTTGCGTTGACGGAGCCGACGGCGGGTTCGGACCCGTCGGCCATGGCCACCTTTGCGCACCGCGACGGCACAGGCAACGACGCCGGTTGGGTGCTGAATGGTTCCAAGCGCTGGATCGGTTTGGCCTCGATCGCGGACGTCATGGTGGTGTGGGCGAACACGGACGACGGCATCCGGGGCTTCCTGGTTCCCGCCGGCACACCGGGAGTCACCGCGACTCCCATCGACGCGAAACTCTCGATGCGTGCCTCGATCCAGTGCGATGTGGCGTTCGACGGCGTCCAGCTGGGTCCGGAGGCCCTGCTCCCGGGTGCCCAGGGACTCCGCGGGCCGTTTACTTGCCTCAATGAAGCGCGCTACGGCATTGCCTGGGGCGCCATGGGTGCGGCCCGCGACTCCTTCGAAGCTGCCCTCGAATATGCCGGAACCCGCATGCAATTCGGCAAGCCCCTGAGCAGTTACCAGCTGACCCAGGAGAAACTCGTCAACATGCTCGTGGAAATCCAAAAGGGAACCATGCTGGCCCTGCATCTTGGACGACTCAAGGATGCCGGCCACCTACGGCCGGAACAGATCTCCCTGGGCAAACTGAACAATGTGCGCGAGGCCATCAAGGTCGCCCGCGAAGCCCGCACCATCTTGGGTGGCAACGGCATCACCCTGGACTACCCGCCCTTGCGGCATGCCAACAATCTGGAATCGGTACGAACTTATGAAGGAACGGACGAGGTCCACACGTTGATCCTGGGCAACCACATCACAGGAGTTCCGGCTTTCCGCTGATTCACCGGCGGCTCCATGACAAGGGATCAGGCTGCGACCGGAAGTGGTTCCTTTTTCCCCGCGTCCTTACGGATGGTTGCGCTGATGATCGCGGCCACGGTGCACATCGCGGCTGCACCGATCCATGCATAGGTGTAGTGGCCTGTGGCGTCGCGGATGTAACCCGCGAGCAACGCGGCCGCGGCGGCGCCGAGCTGGTGTGCGGCGAATACCCAGCCGAACACTACTGAACCGTCCGCACCGAAGACCTTGCGGCAGATGGCCGCCGTCGGAGGCACTGTGGCCACCCAGTCAAGGCCATAGACCACCACGAACAGGATCATGCTGGGTTCCACGGTAGAGCTCAACAGCACGGGCAACACCAGTAGCCCGACGCCGCGGAACTGGTAATACACCGCCAGGAGCACCTTCGGATTGAATCGGTCCGTCAGCCAGCCGGAGGCGATGGTGCCCACAATGTCGAAGACCCCGACGACAGCCAGCAAGCCCGCCGCTGTGGTTTCCGGCATTCCGTGGTCGTGCGCAGAGGGGATGAAGTGGGTGCCGATGAGTCCGTTGGTGGTGGCACCGCAAATCGCGAAACCAGCAACGAGGGCCCAGAAGGTGCGTACTTTACTGGCACGTTTGAGGACTTGAAGTGCCCGGACTGCGGCGTTGGGCGTCTTGGTGCCGTCGTCATCAGCGGCGACTTCCGCCGTCGTCGTCGGCTCTTCTTCGGCACTGTATTCCCCGCCGCCATGTTCCTCAGCGCCGTAGGGCCGGACCCCGACGTCGGCCGGTGAGTTCTTGAGCCAGCGCAGCACGAGCGGCACCACGGCAAGCGCCCCGGCCGCTATCAGCAGGGAGGCTCCTCGCCAGCCCGGGTTTTGCGCGAGCGCGGCCATGAACGGCAGGAAGACCAGCTGCCCGGCGGCGCTGCCTGCCGTCAGGATGCCGATCACGAGGCCCCGGCCCTTCGAGAACCAGGTGTTGGCGATGGTCGCGGCGAACACCAAGGCCATGGATCCGGTGCCCAAGCCGATCAGCACGCCCCACGTGAGCAGGATCTGCCAGGACTGGCTCACGAAAACGGTCAATGCGGAGCCAAGGCCGATCAGGCAGAGGGCAATCGAGGTGACGGCGCGGATGCCGAAGCGTTCCATGAGCGCCGCTGCGAACGGCGCCGTGAGTCCGAACAACACCAGGTTGATGCTGACGGCAAGCGACAGGACAGTGGTGGACCAGCCGAATTCCTGCTGCAGCGGCACCATGAGTACACCGGGAGCCGCACGGAACCCGGCCGCGCCCACCAGCGCCAAGAATGCGACGGCGGCCACCATCCAAGCGGGGTGAATCCGGCGCTTTCGCGGAGACTTGCCGGCGGAAAGATCTGTGAGTTCGGGCGCGGTCATGCGGCGGGCTCCGATTCGTGCGGGCGGACTGCTGTCTGCTGGGGGGCAGTAGCCAAAGCCAACGGCTGTTCCGAGCGCGTCAGGCTATGCCAGCTGGTGTTGGCGGCGGTGAGCCGGGACCCGCAGTGGGAACACGTATCTGCCGAGGCAGTCGGAAGTCCGCAGCCGTTGTGGATCACGCGCATGTGGGCGTTGTCGGCCGGCGCATCGAGATGCTTCTCCGACCACAGGATGATGGCGTTCAAGACAGGCAAAGCGTCTTCGCCTTTGGGCGTGAGGACGTACTCCTGGCGCTCTCGCGCGCCGTCCAGATAAGGCCGCCGGGCAAGGAGGCCGGCCTCGAGCAGCCAGCCCAGCCGTTTGCTGAGGACATTGTCCGCCGCTCCCAGCCGCGTCTTCATGGCATCGAAACGTCCATTGCCGAAAAAGACTTCCCGCAGCACGAGGCTTCCCCAAGGGTCGCCGAGGATATCGAGGCCCCGCGCCAAGCTGCACGTGCGCTCGGACCAATCGGATCGTAAGGGCATGGATTGAGGGTAGCTGGCTTTTCTAAAGAAAGCTAGGCCTCTTTCGGGAGGCGCTCCGTTCCTGACCCTTTTTGAACGCAAGTCGGCCGGGACACGCCGCTGTTATGGCGTGTCCCGGCCGATCCGACAATCAAAGAAGGTCAGGAAGGGAGGGCCTCTCAGGCCGTGATGTTGCCAATCGCCTGCTCGAGGTCCGCAATGAGGTCCTCGACGTCCTCGATGCCGCAGGAAAGCCTGATCAGGTTGACCGGAACAGCCAGCTCGGTGCCCTTGACCGAGGCATGGGTCATCTCCGAGGGGTAGTTCATGAGCGACTCGATGCCGCCCAAGGACTCCGCCAAAGTGAAAACGGACGTGGACTCTGCAACCTTGCGGGCCGCCGCTTCGCCGCCCTTGAACTGCACCGAAATCATGCCGCCAAACTTCCTCATCTGCTTCGCGGCGAGCTCGTGGCCCGGGTGGGAAGGCAAGCCCGGGTAGAGAACGGCTTCAACTTCGGGGCACTCAAGCAACCATTCGGCGACGGCCTGGGCGTTCTCGCTGTGGCGGTCCATGCGCACGCCGAGGGTCTTGAGGCCGCGGGTGGTCAGGAATGCATCCATGGGACCGGACACGGCCCCGACGGCGAACTGCACAAAGCCGATCTTCTCGGCCAGCTCGGCGTCCTTCACCACGATGGCACCGCCCACCACATCCGAGTGGCCGCCGATGTACTTGGTGGTGGAGTGGACCACGACGTCGGCACCCAGGGCGAGCGGGTTCTGCAAGTAGGGCGATGCGAAGGTGTTGTCCACCACCAGGAGGGCACCGGCGTCGTGCGCTACTGTGGCGAGCGCTTCGATATCGGTGATCTTCATCATCGGGTTGGACGGTGTCTCAACCCAGACAATGCGGGTTTTGTTCGCGGCGACGGCCGCCGCAACGGCGTCAAGGTTGGACATGTCCACTGGTGTGTTCCCGACGCCCCACTCACCGAGCACGCGGTTGATCAGCCGGTACGTTCCGCCATAGGCGTCGTTGCCAAGGACGATGTGGTCGCCCGGGCGGGAAATGGCGCGGATCAGGGAGTCTTCGGCGGCCAGGCCCGAGCTGAAGCTGAACGCGTGGGTCCCGCCTTCGAGCGCGGCAAGCTGCTCTTGGAGCGCATCGCGGGTGGGGTTGGTGCCACGGCCGTATTCGTAGCCGTCGCGCAGACCGCCTATGCCGTCCTGGGCATACGTTGAGCTGAAGTGCACTGGCGGAACCACCGCGCCGGTGCGCGGTTCGAAGGCCTGGCCGGCGTGGACGGCACGGGTGTTGAATCCTGCTTGGTTGGCAGACATGTGAACTCCTAGGGTTAGTTGCTCAGGTAGGCAAGTAGGTCGTGGCGGGTCAGGATGCCCACGGGCGCTCCGACGAACGTCACCATGACGGTGTCGACGTCGGACAACAGCTCCCGTGCGGCCGAGATGGTTTCCAATGAGCCGATCACGGGCATCCGTGCCCCCATGTGCTCGGAAATCTTGTCAGTCAGTTTCGCCTCGCCGCGGAACAGCTTGGAGGTCAGGGTGCGCTCATCCACGGCCCCCAGAACCTCCCCCATGACCACGGGCGGTTCCTGCGAGAGGACCGGGATGTTCGAGACCCCGAACTCATTCATGATGTTGATGACATCGCGGACGGTCTCGTTGGGGTGGATATGGACGAGGTCCGGCATCTCGCCGGTCTTGGACTTCAGGACCTCGCCCACCGAGGCTTCCTCGCCGCCGGAAAGGAAACCGTAGGAGCGCATCCACTTGTCGTTGAAGATCTTCGCCAGGTAGCCGCGGCCGGAGTCCGGCAGGATCACGACGACGACGGCTTCCTCGCCCAGGTCTTTGGCCACCTGGAGCGCGGCCACAACGGCCATGCCGGAAGAGCCACCCACCAGGAGGCCTTCCTCGCGGGCAAGGCGCCGGGTCATCTCGAAGGAGTCCGCGTCGCTGACAGCGATGACGTCGTCTGGGACGGTCTTGTCATAGTTGACCGGCCACATGTCCTCGCCGACGCCCTCCACGAAATACGGGCGCCCGGTACCGCCGGAGTAGACCGAGCCCGCGGGGTCTGCGCCGATCACCTTGACCCGGCCGCCGTCGGACTCCGGCCGGTTGGCAGAGACCTCCTTGAGGTACCGGCCGGTGCCGGTGATGGTGCCGCCCGTGCCGGCACCGATCACCACATGGGTGATCTTGCCGTCGGTGTCGCTCCAGATCTCGGGCCCGGTGCTCTCGTAGTGGCTGCCGGGAGCGGCAGGGTTGGAAAACTGGTCCGGTTTGTAGGCTCCGGGGATTTCGGAAACGAGCCGGTCGGAGACGCTGTAATAGCTTTGGGGGCTGTCCGGGGCCACAGAGGTGGGCGTGACCACCACTTCGGCGCCGTAAGCCTGGAGCACGGCGCGTTTGTCCTCGCCCACTTTGTCCGGGACAACAAAGATGCACTTGTATCCCTTTTGCTGGGCAACAAGTGCGAGTCCGACGCCGGTGTTGCCCGAAGTGGGTTCAACGATGGTTCCGCCGGGCTTGAGCTTCCCGTCGCGCTCTGCTTCCTCGATCATCTTCACCGCGATGCGGTCCTTGATGGACCCGCCGGGGTTCACGTATTCCAGCTTCACCAGAATGGTGGCTTTGATGTCCCCGGTCACGTGGTTGAGCTTGATGAGCGGTGTATTGCCAATGAGGTCCAGAACGGACTGGGCGTACTTCATAGGTACCAAGTTACCGCTTGGCCGGGACTGCTTCGGCGCCGGGCCCGGTATCGGGCCGGGTGTTGGGCCGGTATCGGGCCCGGCGCGAGGCCGGGTGTCGGGCGCCTGTCGGGCCGGGTGTCGGGCGCCTCCGGCTGGCCAAAGGACGCTTCGCAGGGCAAGCTAACCGGGACACCTTCCAAGGAAAGGACACGCACCATGGATTGGACCCTCGAAGTTGTAGTACTCCCCGTGAGTGACATCGACCGTGCTATCGAGTTCTACCGCGACAAAGTGGGCTTCAACCTTGACCACAACACCACCAACGAGCACATGCACATAGCGCAACTGACTCCCCCGGGTTCCGGATGCTCGATCGTCGTCGGAACCCTCCCGGCGCAGAATGAAATGGCGCCGGGCTCCATGCGGGGACTGCAACTTGTGGTCGCTGATGCGCGGGCTGCGCGCGAAGAATTGCTCAGCCGCGGCGTCGAGGCCAGCGAAATCACCGTCTTTGACGAGCGCGACGGCGGCACGTTCTTCGGTTTCAGCGATCCGGACGGCAACACCTGGGCGGTTCAGGAACTCAAGGTCCGTGCCGAGAAGCCACTGATTCCCGTGGAAACGCGAGGGCGTTTCGGAGCAGAGTAAAGCAACCCGGGGGACATCCGCTGTGAGGGCCAGAAAATGGTTAGGAAGGCATCGCAGCTACTTCCTTCCCGTCGGCATGCTCGTGGCCGGTATCTTGTGCCTGGCCTTCGGGGTCCTACCCCTCCCCGCTTTCGGGGAGTTGACGGCGCGGACCGTGCCCATACTTGCCTTCGTGTTGGCAATGACCGTGGTCACTGAACTGGTGGCGGACGCGGGCCTGTTCCAAGTATTGACGGACAGAATCGCCGTCTTCGGCCGTGGGCGCGTCTGGCTCCTGTGGCTTCTGGTGATTGCGCTCGCGACCGTTTCCACCGTCTTCCTGTCCTTGGACACGACGGCGGTTTTGGTTACTCCCGTGGTCGTGCTCCTTGCCATGCACGCGCGGATCCCGGCTTTGCCCTTCGCCCTGACCGCCGTCTGGCTCGCCAATACGGCGTCCCTCCTGCTGCCCGTATCCAACCTGACGAATCTGCTCGCCCAGAGCCGCCTCGGCCTGTCGCCCGCAGCCTTTGCCGGACTCGTGTGGGCGCCCGCGCTCGCCGGGATCGTGTTGCCCGTGGCCATGTTGGGCATCGCTTTCCGGAAGCAGTTGGGCGGACAGTATGGCCCCCAGCCGCCCCATAAGGTTCAGGACAGGCCTCTGCTTCTCACGTGCGCGGCAACCTTGGCGGTCCTCCTGCCCGCACTGGTGTCCGGGGTACCCGTGCAAATCCCGGCTATGGCCGCAGCACTCATCCTCCTCGGCGTTTTCGCGCGACGGCGTCCGGGTTCCTTGCGCTGGTCCATGGTTCCTTGGCGCCCGCTCATGCTGACGATCGGCCTGTTCATGGTGGTGGAGTCGCTGCACGCAATTGGCCTGACACCTTTGCTGGGCGGCGTTTCCGGCTCCGGGGACGGCCTTCCATCCCTCCTGCGGCTCGCCGGACTTGGCGCCGCAACAGCCAACATCGCCAACAACCTACCGGCCTACCTCGCACTCGAACCCGAAGCAGGCTCGCCTGTCCGGCTGGCGGCATTGCTCATCGGCGTCAATTTGGGTCCGCTCATCTCCCCGTGGGCTTCACTGGCCACGCTGCTCTGGCACGAACGGTTGAAAGCCCTCAACGTTCAAGTCCGCTGGGGTGGATTTGCCGCGGCGGGACTCTGTTGCGTGGTGCTGCTTCTACCGCTTTCCGTCCTCGTCCTCTGGCTGGCGTCGGGAACAACCTGAACCGCAATTCCGGTCCTATTCGGCTGGTCCACCGGCCGGGAGGTTCTCCCACAGGCCCAGCACGTTGCCCTCGGTGTCCTTGAAATAGGCATAAAAACCCATTCCCGGGATGGCATCCTTCGGTTTGACCACGGAGCCGCCCAGACGTTCGATCTCCGCCAGGGCTGAGTCGATGCTCTCCACGTCCACCGTAATGATGGGGGTCTTCAAATCTTCGGTGCGCGGGAACAATGCACCGTTGATCGCCCCGGGCGCGCTCGGCATGCCGGTCTTCTCGTCTGACGGCGTGGTAATAGCTAGCGTGTAGTCCATCCCCTGCATGGGATTGAGCATCCAGCCGAAAGCGCCCTGGTAGAAACTGTTGGCCCGTTCCTGGTCATCCGCGGGTATCTCAAAATGCACAATTCCGGCCATTTCATTCTCGCTGGGTTCGTTCTTGAAGGGCGCGGACGCCCCGCGCCACACGTGGAGTCTAGTCGCCCGGGTTTCGCGGCATAAGGGGCTTCTCGGCTCCGGACCGGCACCGTAAAGAATCCGTCAAGATTGGCCTCGGCGGGGCCAAGAGTTTCGGTGCCAGTGATATGTTCGGGCCGTAATCGGGGTGCGTTGCGCCACGAGGAGAGGCAGAGTTGACAACGTTAAGTAGGCCGCCAGCGGACCCGTCGGCGCCGAAACCCGGGGCCGGAGCCTCCCTCCGCACCTGGCTGCTGTTCGGCTTGCAGGACAGTAAAGGGACCCATCAGGGGCCCGGCGCCGTCGGCGACTCCCATTTGAAGAAGCACTCATGGTGGCAGGTCATGTGCCTGACCGGTGTGGACTACTTCTCCAGCCTGGGCTACGCGCCCGCCATCGCGGCACTTGCCGCCGGGGTGATTTCCCCGATCGCCACCTTGGTGCTGGTTGCCCTCACCTTGCTCGGCGCCCTGCCGGTGTACCGCAGAGTGGCAGGCGAAAGCCACCGCGGCGAGGGGTCGATCGCCATGTTGGAGCGCCTGATGCCGCGTTGGACCGGCAAATTCTTCGTCCTGGCGCTGCTGGGCTTCGCCGCGACCGACTTCATGATTACCATGACCCTCTCCGCCGCGGATGCCACCGCCCACTTGATCCAGAATCCGATCGCGCCCGGCTGGCTGCAGGGACAAAATGTCACCGTCACGTTATTCCTGCTGGCACTGCTCGCTGCCGTGTTCCTGCGGGGATTCAAGGAAGCGATCGGGGTGGCCGTTACCCTTGTGGTCCTGTATCTAGGGCTTAACGTCGTGCTGGTAGTGGTGACGATGGCTGCGGTGATTTCCCATCCGGCGAACGTGACTGACTGGTGGACGGCGTTGTCCACCTCGCACGGCAGTCCGCTCATGGTGATCGGTATTGCCCTGGTGGTTTTCCCCAAACTTGCGCTGGGCATGTCCGGCTTCGAGACCGGCGTCGCGGTCATGCCGCAGATCAAGGGCGGCCCCAGCGACACCGAGGAAAATCCGGTGGTCCGTATCAGAGGCGCCCGGCGGCTGCTCACCTCGGCCGCAGTCATCATGAGTTCCTTCCTTCTTTCCACCAGCTTCATCACTGTGGTTCTGATCCCGCAGCAGGAATTCCAGCCCGGTGGCCAAGCCAACGGCCGCGCTTTGGCCTTCCTTGCGCACCAGTATCTGGGGGTGGGCTTCGGCACCGTTTACGACTTGAGCACCATCAGCATCCTCTGGTTCGCCGGCGCCTCGGCCATGGCTGGCCTGCTCAACCTGGTGCCCCGCTACCTGCCCCGCTACGGCATGGCTCCCGAGTGGGCCAAAGCAGTGCGTCCTCTGGTCTTGGTGTTCACCCTCGTCGGGTTCCTGATTACCTTTCTGTTCAACGCCGACGTCGACGCCCAGGGCGGCGCCTACGCAACCGGCGTCCTGGTCCTGATGACCTCCGCCGCCGTCGCCGTCACCCTCTCAGCCCGGCGAGCGCGGCAACGCAAGCGCACCGTGGGCTTCGGAATCATTGCAGTCGTGTTCATCTACACCACCATCGCGAACATGTTCGAGCGTCCCGAAGGCATCCGGATCGCCGCGATCTTCATTGCGGGCATCGTCTTGATCTCCCTGCTTTCCCGTATCATGCGCTCCTTTGAGCTGCACGCCACGCATGTTCGTCTGGATCGGCAGGCGCTTGAATTCCTGTCCGATGCACAGGACGGACCCCTCGCGGTCATTTCCCACGAACCGCTGCGAATCAGCAGGGAGGCCTACCGCGACAAGCTCAATTCCGCGATCGAGGTCAGCCACCTGCCTTTGGATCCAGGAGGCGCTGTTCCTGGAGGTGATTGTCGACGATTCGTCCGACTTCGAGACGGAGCTTGAGGTGCGCGGCGTGAACAGGCACGGCTACCGCATTCTGGAAGTGCATGGGCCGGTCGTGCCCAACACCATTGCCTCGGTGCTCCTCCACATCCGGGACGTAACCGGCCTGATGCCCCATATCTACTTCCGTTGGACGGAGGGCAATCCAGTCATCAACCTCCTCAAATTCCTCTTCCTCGGCGAAGGCGAAATCGCCCCCGTCACCAGGGAAGTGTTGCGCGAGGCCGAACCAGAGGTCACCCGACGCCCCTGGGTCCACGTGGGCTGACCTGTCCTGGATCAGGGCCGGACCGGTTCGGGTTTTCGGAACTTGTCAGACGAGCATGCGACCATGATTGGGTGACCCTCGTCGACGCCCCTCCTGCCGCAGCTGCTGCGGCAGACGCGTCGGCGCGCTGGCATCCAGGCGGCCCCCTCGATCTTCTTCAAACCGTGGGAATCATCATGCGCGGCAACGGCGATCCCACCTTCTCGGCGCGGCAAGACGGCGTGTGGATGGCCTTCACGACGCCGGACGGTCCAGTCACCCTTCGCCTCACTGCCGCTGGAACCGGCCCGGACACGCATGTCGATGCCTGAGGCGTGGGGGCCCGGCGCCGATTCTGCCATCAGCTCGGTGCCTGCCCTGTTGGGGAGCGGCGACGATTGGTCCGGCTTTGACGAGGCCGGCTTCCATGCCACCCTCCCCCGGATGGTCAGGGAGGCCCGACGCCGGAACCCCGCCGTCCGCTTACCCACCACGGGGCGGGTGGTGGACTCACTCGTGCCCACCATCCTTGAGCAAAAGGTCACCATAATCGAAGCCCGGCGGGGCTACCGCTACCTGATGTACCGTCACGGGACCGCAGCGCCAAGCGCCGGCCGACTTTCGACGTCGGGCCCCCCGTCGGGCCTGCTGGTTGCACCGTCACCAGCAAATTGGCTTGCGGTTCCCCTCGCTGGGAATGGCACAAGGCCGGCGTGGGTCCCCAGCGCTCGGCGACCGTGATGCGGGCGCTGCGATCCGCCGTCGCGCTTGAACGGCTTGCCTCACTGAGCGCACGTGAAGCCGGGGCCAAGTTGCAGACCATTCCGGGTATCGGCGTCTGGACCGCCGCCGAAGTTGTCCAGCGGACCCATGGCTGCCCGGACTCGATCGCAGTGGGCGACTACCACTTGGCCTCGTATGTCGGCTACGCGCTGACGGGCAGGAAGACGGACGACGCCGGAATGATCGCCCTTCTGGAACCCTGGCGTGGGCACCGGCAGCGGGTGGTCCGGATGCTGGGGCTCAGCGGCTTCCGCAAGCCCACGTTCGGGCCCCGCATGACCATCCAGGACCACCGAAGGCACTAGCCTCCTCTTAACTAGCAACGCGGGGTCACTTACGGCCCATGTTGCTGCCTGACATGGGTCGTAAGTGACCCCGCCTTGGATGAGACCGTTTGACCCGGGCAATAAGGCCGGTGAACCTTTCGGCCAGGTCATGGGCGTTGGCCTTGAAGTATGACCAGCCGGCGCTGGTGAAAGCCTCGTCCCTCCGGTAGTCCCGGGTCTGCTGTTCCCGCGCCGAGATGCGGGGCACCGTCATACTGCACGGCGATCCGGAACCGCCGGTACCCCAGGTCCGCAGACGGCGACCACGGATCGTCCGGATCGAGGCGGAGCTGCAACTCCGGTTCAGGCAGCCCTGCTTCCAACACGGCCATCCGCAGGAATGTTTCCGGAAACGAGTCGGCGCCGACCCGCATGTCTTCAAGGGCAAGCCGGGCCTTCTCCACGCCGTTCATGTTCGGATGCTGCCGGACAAGCAAGCGCAGCCCTTCCTTGTTCGCGTATGGCTCGGTCCTTCCTTCAAAGCCCGGACGGGGAATACGGATCAGCTGGTCGCCCATGGCAATCACGTACGGCAGCGGTAACTGATGCGCCAGATCAAGCCACGTCCGGGACGGGGAAGACACCGGGATTCCGTCTATTTCCGTGACTTCGCCAGGGAGGACGCGCACTCGGTGTCCCGTCACTCCGGTGCGGCGTACCCGGGGAAGCTCATGGGGCTTGCTGAGGTGGACCGTCTCACCGCCGCCCAGCCACGGAGGAAGGCCGAGCCGGGTGAGTATCGCGGCGCTCTCGTGGGACACCCAGCCACCCGGAGTTGCCGCTACGAGGGCCCGCGCCCGTTCGGCAAGCCCAAACTCACGGCCCGCAGGCAGGTGAATCAGCCGCCCGCCGTCGGACACGTCCCCGGCCCGGAGCCACTTCGGTGCGACGCCAAGGGCACGGGATTCAAAGACCGTGAAAGGACGGTCACCGAGTTCCTCGGGCAGCGGAATGATGCGGACCATACGGTCTAGTTTGTCCGCAAAACGACGCCGGCAAGGAGTTATCCACAGGCACACTTCCATACACAGCAACGCGGGGTCACTTACGGCCCATGTTGCTGCCCATCATGGGCCGTAAGTGACCCCGCGTTGGATCAGAGTCCCAAGCGGGCGATCGCCTCTTCGCGCATGTCAATTTTGCGCACTTTGCCCGATACCGTCATGGGGAAGGTCTCCCGGATGTCCACGTACCTTGGAATCTTGTAGTGGGCCAGTTTGCCGCGGCAGAACTCCTGCACTCCGGCCAAATCCAGAGGCGTGGCCCCTGGCTTGAGGATGATGCAAGCCATGAGTTCTTCGCCGTACTTAGCATCCGGGACACCGATCACCTGCACATCCTGGATAGCGGGATGCCGGTAGAGGAACTCCTCGATTTCACGCGGATAGACGTTCTCACCTCCGCGAATGACCATGTCCTTCATGCGGCCTTCGATCACGATAAAGCCGTTCTCGTCCATCCGGGCGAGGTCACCGGTGTGCATCCACCCGTCGTCGATTGCCTCGGCTGTCTTCTCCGGCTGGCCCCAATATCCCGCCATCACGGCGTAGCCACGCGTGCAGAGTTCGCCGATCTCTCCGCGTTCCAAGGTTTCGCCGGTTCCGGGATCCACAATCTTGGACTCGAGCCTCGGCATGGTGCGCCCCACGGTCGTGGTTCGCTGCTCCATGGTGTCCGTGGCAAGGGTCATGGTGGACACTGGCGAGGTCTCGGTCATGCCGTAGCAAATGGCCACATCCCGCATGTTCATTTCCGCGATGACGCGCTCCATGACCTCGATGGGGCACAGGGAGCCGGCCATCACACCGGTGCGGAGCGTCGAAAGGTCATAGGAGGCGAAATCAGGCAACGCCAGCTCGGCAATGAACATGGTGGGCACGCCGTACAGCGAGGTCCCGCCGAAATCCTGCACGGCTTCGAGGGCAGAAGAAGGGGTGAATCCGCGGCACTGGAATGATGGTGGCCGCACCGAAGCTGAGGGCGTTCAGGTTTCCGATGACCATGCCGAAGCAGTGGTAGAACGGCACGGGAAGGACCACCCGGTCGCGTTCCGTGTAGCCCAGCAGCCTGCCGATCTGGTTGCCGTTGTTGAGGATGTTGTGGTGCGTGAGCGTAGCGCCTTTGGGGAATCCGGTGGTTCCGGAGGTGTATTGCAGATTGATGGGATCGTGCGGATCCAGTTCCGCCATTCGCGCCTTGAGCGTTGAGGGTACGACGTCGTCTGCCCGCTTGAGCAGCTCAGCGAAGGTCAGCTCGGCGTCGCTTTGCGGGACGCCGCCGTCGAGCATGTCCGATCCGAGATCGGAGAGGAAGACCAGCTCTTGCAGCTCTGGGCAGTCCGCGAGTACCAGCCTGGACATGTCCACATAGTCGCTGTTCTTGTCCGACGGCGCGGCCACCAGCATCCGCATGCCGTTCTGCCGGACCACGAATTCGAGCTCGTGGCTGCGGTATGCCGGGTTGACGTTGACCAGGATTGCGCCGACCTTCGCCGTGGCGTACTGCAAGATGGTCCACTCGGCGCAGTTCGGGCTCCAGATGCCTATCCGGTCCCCCTTGGCGACGTTCAGGGCGAGCAGCGCGCGGGCGAGCCGATCGACGTCGTCGTTCAGTTTTTCGTAGCTCCAGCGCCGGGCCTCCCCGCCGGGCACCGGGGCGGCTTCGATAAGCGCATCCCGGAGCGGGAACCGCGCCGCGACGCGTTCGAAGTTGGCGCCGATAGTCTCTTCAAGCAGCGGGACGTCAGTGTCCCCGGCTGTGTAGGAAAGCATGAAGGCACGCTACCAACTACGCCCGTCCAAGAGAAGTCTTTTGCTTGGAAGTCCTACAAAATATTTCAGGGGCTTGCCGGGTCGGCCGGTAAAGTGAATCCCATGAGTGCACCCATTGACCTGCAGGCCACGTTCATTCCCAACGACGGCGAATTCTTCCGCGTTAAGCTCGCCTTGGAAATTGCGATCGAAGAGGTGGTGAACGAGCCCGGCTGCATCCGTTACGAGCTCACGGAAGCCAACGAGGACAAGCTGATCTTGACCGAGCAGTGGGCCTCCGAAGAACACCTCGACAAGCACTCCAAGGGCATTGCCGTCCAGGACCTCAATGAATCCCTCAGTGCACTGCTGGCGGAACCGGCGAAGCTCGAGCGCCTCTAGGGGTTTTCGGCCTGCTGCTTCGCGACGTGGGCGTGGACCTCATCCATGTCCAGGCCCTTGACAGCCTCGATGACCTGCTCCAGCTGGGGTCCGTTCAGTGCGCCCGGCTGGGAGAACACGAGGACCTTTTCGCGGAACGCCATCAGCGTGGGGATGGAGGAAATGCCGGCTTCGGCGGCGAGCTGCTGCTCGGCCTCGGTGTCCACCTTGGCGAAAACCACATCGTCATGCTTCTCGGAAGCGGCTTGATATGTGGGCGCAAACTGCCTGCACGGGCCGCACCACGCAGCCCAGAAATCCACCAGGACAATGTCGTTGCCCTCGATAGTCGTTGCGAACTGTTCGCCGGTGATGTCAACTGTAGCCATGCTTCCACGGTACGCGACGGCGCCGTCGAAGTCCCCCTTGTTCGCTACCCGGCAAACCGGGAATAAAGCACGACGGCGGCGGTTGGGTCCGGGGGTTTCAGCGCCAGAGACGTTTCAGTGCCAGAGACGTTTCAGTGCCAGAGGTGCGGGGCGGCTTTTCGGGCGCCGGGCAACGAGTTGTTCTCGCGCCACTCGTGGATCCATTCCGGAAGTTCCAGATCTGCGGGCGGTTCGCCGAACTCGGCAAGGATTTCCTCTTGGCTCACAGGCCGGCCCTTGGCCACAAGCCGCGTGGCGATGTGCGCCCGCGCGTAAATCTCACCGTCAACCACCATGCGTTGCTCAAAGTAGATGGCCTTGGAATCGAGCCCGATGATTTTCGACTCGATGGTGTACTCCTGCCACAGCTGAAGGGACTTCCGGAAGGCGATGGTTTCCCCCGCAGCAACCGGGCTCCAGCCGCGGCGACGCATCTTCTGCCAGATTCCTGCGCGGACCATGAGATCGAAGCGTCCGAGGTCCATCAGGGAGAAATACATTCCGTTATTGACATGCATTGCGATGTCAATGTCCGTGGGGAGGACACGCATGGGCAGCGACGAGGTCTCCCAAACGCTGAGCCGGCTCCGCTTGGACGAAGTGAACAAGAGCAAGAGGGTTCGGAGAAGCAGGTGCATGCACACCATGTTACTCCCGAGTAACATTCGGCGATAGCTTTGTTTTGTGTGTCACCGCAAGGCATGTCGTTTACCGCCGGTTCACATGCCGTGGGCAGAATGTCTGAAAACAAAAGTAGAAGGCATCAAGGAGATCCAGTGAGCGCCACCCAAACGGCCAGGGCACATATCGGTATGTGGCCCGAACTTCCGCTCCATCAGGAGCTGGTCCTGCAGGACACCCGCGGCAACAGGATCGTGGGCACCCTGGACGGCATGACCAACGATCGCAGCACGCTCTGGATTCAACTTGCCGGCGGACTCGGCCGCCAACTGGTGCACCACCAGGACGGTTACTGGCTGGAGTCCCGCTAACCCGGCTGCACGCTCGCCGGTGCGCGTGCCGTCGTGACCCTGCACGCTCGCCGGTACGCGCGCCGGTACGCGCGCCGTCGTGACCCTGTGGTTGGGTCCCCGAGTAGGAGTCCAGTGTTTGTGTGAGTTTCGTGTCCGAGAATGGACACAGGAGGAAATTCACGAATCATGGCACGCAGACACACCCCTGAGCAGGTCATCGCCAAGGTCCGGCAGGGCCAGAAGATGCTCAACGACGGCCGCCCGATGGTCGAGGTCATCAAGGCGCTCCAGGTCACCGAGGCGACGCTGGTACCGCTGGTTGAACCAGTACGGGTCCGAGAAGAACGCCGAGGCGTCCAAACGGACCAAGGAGCTGGAGAAGGAAAATGCCCGCCTCAAGCGCCTGCTGGCGGAGAAGGAACTGGCCATCGACATCCTCAACGAGGTGGCGAAGGGAAAATTCTGAGCCCCGAACCCCGCCGCCGTGCCGTGCGCATGGCGCTGGAAAAGTTCGGGGCGTCCGAACGCTTCGCGTGCGCGGTCCTGGGGCAAAACCGGTCTGCGTTCCGCAAGAAGAAGCCCGAGATGGGATTTGAGGAAGCCCGGCTCCGGGCAGCCCTGCGCACCGTTGCCGGGCAGCACCCCGCCTGGGGCTGGCGGAAAGCGCGCTGGCACCTGCTGGCCCAGCCTGAGTGGGACGGCGTGGCGCTGAACAGGAAGCGGGTGCGGCGGCTCTGGCGCGACGAAGGCCTTGTCTGTAAACCCAGGGCGAGGAAGAAGCGCCGCACCGGGCCCGGCGCCGGTGAACAGAAGCGCCTCACAGCCCAGTACCCGATGCACGTGGTCAGCTTCGACTTCCAGTCCGACGTGACCTCCTGCGGACGGCACATCCGCTTCTTCAACGTCATCGACGAATACACCCGCACCGCGCTGGCCATCATCCCGCGCCGCTCCTTCAAAGCCACCGACGTGGTCGCAGTCCTCGAGAACATCATCGCCGAAACCGGCACCGTCCCGACCTACCTCAGGTGTGACAACGGGCCGGAGTTCACCGCCGCCGCACTGATCGAGTGGTGCAACACCGCCGGCGTCGACACGGCCTTCATCGACCCGGGATCACCCTGGCAGAACGGCTTCATCGAATCCTTCAACGCCCAATTCAGAAGGGAACAACTCTCCGGAGAAATCATGGACACCATGGCCGAAGCGAAGTATTTGGCCGAGGAATGGAAAGCTATCTACAATCATGAACGGCCCCACGGATCCCTGGACGGCATGACGCCAAAACACTACTGGGAAAACTGGACGCAAGAAAACCAATCAGCTATCGCATAGACGCTGGACTGCTAACGGGGGCCCAACCACCTGCACGCTCGCCGGTACGCGCGCCGTCGTGACCCTGCACGCTCGCCAGTACGCGCGCGCCGTCCTGACCCTCTTTAAACCGGGAAAGCGCTTGTGACACGGCGAGTCGGGTCATTTCGACGGCGTGACGCGCCAAACAAGGTCAGGACGGCGCAGGTTGGAGCGATAGCCAGGGGCGCACCGGTAGGAGAAACTAAAAAAATCCCCGGAACCATATGGTTCCGGGGATTTAATTTGGTGGCAGATGAGGGATTCGAACCCCCGTAGGCGTTGCCAGCTGATTTACAGTCAGCCCCCTTTGGCCGCTCGGGTAATCTGCCGAACTTCAAAAGAAGATCACTCTCAATCACCGTTCCGTTTCCGATCCGGTAAGCGCGAGCAAGACAACCTTACAGAACTTCCGCCGAAGAATCGAATCGAGGCAACGGAGCCCCAAAATCATCGAAAAGATCAGGCGCCACCAAAGATACGTCCCGCTAGCTTGGCCTCGAAACTGACTGCTTGCTCCAGCGTGATCTGGTTGAGCTGCACAGCCCGTTGCAGATCAGCATGGATGCCGTCCATCCTGGATGCCGCGTCCGGGACCGGACTCAAGACCACCGAAGCGGCAAGGGCGGCAGCTGCAACCGCACTCGCGGCGGTGGCAGCAGCGACTCCGATTGAGCCGGCGGCGGCAGCCGCTGACTTGGTGACGTATCGGATGGCCTGGTGACTCATAGTGCTCCCTTTCAGGATGGGCTGTTCCAACTGATACAACTCTGACCGGGCAGCCTCGGTTCCGGCCATGTGTGTGCTGTGAGCGAACTGTGAACGTACAGCCCGCGCTGAACCCGGGACGCACGGCCGCTTCCGTATTAGGCTGGATGGCAGACAAAGCCGCCCGCTTCCGGGCCGCAACAAGCCGATCAATAGGAGAGTCATGGCAGGCGAATCCACATTCGACGTCGTCAGCAAGGTAGACAAGCAGGAAGTCGCCAACGCGCTCAACCAGTCCCAGAAGGAAATCGTGCAGCGCTACGACTTCAAGGGCGTGGGCGCGGAGATCGACTTCAGCGGCGAAAAGATCCTCATGAAGGCCAACTCCGAGGACCGCGTCTTGGCAGTTCTGGACGTCTTCCAGTCCAAGCTCATCAAGCGTGGAATCTCCCTGAAGTCCCTCGACCAGGGCGAGCCTTATCCTTCAGGCAAGGAGTTCCGCCTGGAATGCTCCATCAAGGAGGGCATTGCCCAGGACATCGCCAAGAAGATCAACAAGATCATCCGCGACGAGGCTCCGAAGTCCGTCAAGTCCCAGATCCAGGGCGACGAGCTCCGCGTCACCTCGAAGTCCCGCGATGACCTGCAGGAAACCATGAACATCCTGAAGAAGTTCGACGAGGCCGATCTCCAGTTTGTGAACTTCCGTAGCTAAGAGAGGCCCGGGCCTCCAAGCCCGGAAGTCCGACGACGGCGCGTTGCAGCGAAAGCGGCAGCGCGCCGTCGTCGTCGTTTAAGTCGTCGTCGTTTAAGCAGCTCGTTGCGCGGCCCTCAATGACCTCACCCTAAATAATTACGGCACGTTTCTTTTGCGCAATCGCTCCGGACAGGTACTGTTCTTCATTAGGCAAGCCTAAGTGTGGCTCCCCTAACGAAAGAATCCCATGACTGCCAACTTCCTGATCGGCCTGCGCGAGGGCCTTGAAGCCACACTCGTCGTGGTCCTGCTCATGGCCTATCTGGTCAAGACCGGCCGCCGCTCCCTGCTCCCCCGGCTGTGGGTTGGGGTAGGCATCGCCGTGGCCGTATCCATCGCTTTCGGTGCACTGCTGACTTTCGGCCCACAGGGACTGACTTTCGCGGCGCAAGAGGCGATCGGAGGCGGACTGTCCATTGTCGCCGTCGCGCTCGTCACCTGGATGGTTTTTTGGATGGCCCGCGCCGCCCGCAGCCTCGGTGGCGAACTCAAGTCGCAGGTGGACAAAATGGCCGACGGCGCCGCTTGGGGGCTCGTCGTCGTGGCAGCCCTCGCAGTGGGCCGGGAAGGGCTGGAAACAGCGCTGTTCCTCTGGGCTGCGGCCCAAGCCGCCGGCGAGTCGACGCAGCCGCTGATCGGCGCCCTGCTCGGCCTGACTGTCGCGGCCGGGCTCGGATACCTGCTTCACCGCGGAGTCCTGAAGGTCAACCTCTCGCGCTTCTTCACGTGGACTGGCGTCGGGCTTATCGTGATCGCTGGTGGCGTGCTCGCCTATGGGATCCATGACCTGCAGGAAGCCGGAATCCTGCCGGGGCTCCACAACCTGGCTTTTGACGTTTCCGCCGCCATCCCGCCGTCATCCTGGTACGGCACCCTTTTGAAGGGCACCCTCAATCTGTCCCCGGCCACCACCTGGCTCGAAGCGGGAGTCTGGCTGCTGTACGTGGTTCCGGTTCTCTACTTCTACATCCGCGCCAACGGGTCAACACCGGCAAGATCCGGCGAGGAAGCCGGCACGGACAGCGGGCGCGCTTCCCACACCGTTACAGCGTCCTAAACGCTTTCACCGCACTCCCAAAACAGAAGGAAACCCCATGCCTGGCACTCCCCTGCCCAAAATGACCCCGCGCAAAACGATCCTGCCCAAAACCGCGCTGCCCAAAACCACCTCGCGGTTGCGGAAGTCGCTCGCCCTCGTCGCGGCAGCCACCGCGGTTCCGCTGGCGTTGTCCGGCTGCACGGACAACGGGACGACTCCCGGCTCCAGCGCGTCGGCCGGAGCGATCCAGGTCACGAGCACCAAAACCGAGTGCAAGGTTTCCACCGGAAGCGTTCCAAGCGGCAACCTGAGCTTTGCGGTCAAGAACGAGGGCACGGAAATCACTGAGTTCTACCTCCTCGCTGAAGACGGCTTGAGGATCGTCGGCGAAGTGGAGAACATCGGTCCGGGATTGACCCGCAACCTGGTTGTCACTGCCCCAGCGGGCAAGTACACCACCGCGTGCAAGCCTGGCATGCAGGGAGACGGGATCCGCGCGGCTTTCGAGGTGACCGAGTCCGGGAACAAGGTGGTCGATGCCGATTTCCAGAAGCTCGTGGATACGGGGGTGCAGCAGTACACGTCGTATGTCAATGACCAGACGGAACAGCTCGTCACAGGCACCAAAGACTTCGCCGACGCCTATGCCGCGGGGGATGCCACCAAGGCGCGCGAGCTATATGCCGCGACACGCATGCATTGGGAACGGATCGAACCTGTCGCGGAATCCTTCGGGGACCTTGACCCCAAGCTCGACGCCCGTGAGGCCGACCTTGAGCCTGGCCAGGAATGGACCGGCTGGCACCGCGCGGAGAAGGACCTGTTTCCGCCGGCCGGCTACACAGCCCTGACCGCCGCCGAGCGAGCCAAGATCGCCACCCAACTCGTGGCCGACACCGAAGAGCTCGGCAAGCGCACCCGGACAGTGCAACTGTCCGCGGACAAGCTCGGCAACGGCGCCAAGGAGCTTCCTGGACGAGGTAGCACGTGGCAAGGTCACCGGCGAGGAAGAAATTTGGTCCCACACGGACCTTTGGGATTTCCAGGCCAACGTCGACGGCGCCCGGATCGCCTTCGAAAACCTCAAGCCGGCTCTCGCGCAAAAAGATCCGGCCTTGGCCACGAGCCTGGATGAGAAGTTCACGGCCCTGCAAGCCGGACTGACAAAACACGCCAAGGGCACGGGCTTCGCCTATTACAACGAGCTCAGTCCCGCCCAGGTCCAGCAGCTCGCTACGCTGGTCGACGCCTTGGGAGAACCGCTGTCCAAGCTCACCTCGGCCGTGGTCCTGTGAGCGGCTGCCCCTTCAACCACGAGCTTGGTGAAGGGCCCGACGGCGGCACCCCGCCTGCCGCCGTCGAGCCGGCCACCGCGCCGGAGTCCGGGGCCGCCGTCGGGTCCCCGCCGGCCACCGCGCCCGGCGTCCCGCCCCGCGTCGTATCCGTCAAGAGGGGCATGTCCCGGAGGGGACTGTTCTCCCTCGCCGGTGTGGGCGGGGCCGGTGCCATCGCAGGGATTGCCGCCGGCTTCCTGAGCCATGACGCGGTGGCCGCAGTGGCCGCCCCGGCCAGCCCTGCAGGCAATGCGGTTCCGTTCTACGACGAGCGGCAGGCAGGCATCGTCACTCCGGCCCAGGACCGCCTCCATATGGCGGCCTTCGACGTCACGGTCGAAGACCGGGCCGCAGTGATCCAGCTCCTGAAGGATTGGACTGCCGCCGCCGAAGCACTGACCGCCGGCCGCACAACGGGCGGGACCGGCGCCGTCGACGGCCCTTACTACGCACCGCCGGAAGACACTGGCGAGGCCTTGGACCTCGACGCCGGCAAGCTGACACTGACTTTTGGCTTCGGCCCGGGTCTTTTCGAAAAGGACGGCAAGCCCCGCTTCGCTCTGGACGGCCGCCGCCCGGACGCTTTGATCGACCTTCCACGCTTCCCCGGCGATGCCCTCGAAGCGGAACGAACCGGGGGCGACATCGTGGTCCAGGCTTGCGCCGATGATCCCCAGGTTGCCGTGCACGCCATCCGGAACCTCGCCCGGATCGGCTTTGGAAAGGTGCGCGTCCGCTGGTCGCAGCTGGGTTTTGGTCGGACCTCGTCCACCTCACGTGCGCAGACCACGGCGCGCAACCTCTTCGGTTTCAAGGACGGCACCGCCAACCTCAAGGCAGAGGACGCCGGACTCTTGGACGAACATGTCTGGGCCACTGCCGGCAGCCGTGCGGACGAAGCGTGGATGGCTGGCGGAAGCTATCTCGTCTCCCGGCGGATCCGCATGCACATCGAGATCTGGGACCGGACGTCGCTGCGCGAACAGGAAGGGCTGATCGGCCGCACCAAGGGCACAGGAGCGCCCTTGTCCGGAGGAGAGGAGTTCACGGCGCCGGACTTCGGGCTCAAGGGCAACGACGGCGGCCCTCTGATCGCGGTCGATTCCCACGTCCGTCTGGCCCACGCGACCCAGAACAACGGCGTGAAGATGCTCCGCCGCGGATACAACTACACCGATGGCTCAGACGGGCTCGGCCACCTCGACGCAGGACTGTTCTTCATCGCCTTCGTCAAAGACCCTCGGACGCACTATGTACCCATGCAAATGGCCATGGCAAAGAGCGACAAGCTGGCCCTGGAGTACCTCAAGCACACCGGCTCCGGCTTGTTCGCGGTTCCCCCGGGCATCAAGCCGGGTGGCTTCGTTGGTGAGGGCTTGTTCGCGTGAAGCCACCCGCCGTCGAACGCTGGCCGCCGTCGAACGCTGGCGCGAACTGGCAGCTGTTGCCCCCAAATCCGCGTTTTGAGGTCATAAGCTGCCAGTTCGCGCTCTCGGAAGTGCGCGCCGGGGGAAGGGCGCCGGGAGGGAAGGGCGCGCAGGGAGGGGCTAGGAAAGCGGCCGCCCGGCCATCCGTTCGAGCCGCTCGATGCGCTCGCGCATGGGTGGGTGGGTGGCGAAGAGTTTGGTCACGACGCCGCCGCGGAACGGGTTGGCAATCATGAGGTGCGACGTGTTCACGAGGCGCTGATCCTGCGGCAGGGGCACCTGCTTGACGCCGGCTTCGATCCTGCGCAGGGCTGAGGCGAGAGCCAGCGGATCGCCGGTGAGCTCCGCGCCGTCGTGGTCGGCGTCGTACTCCCGGGTGCGGGAAATGGCGAGCTGGATCAGTGAGGCCGCAAACGGTGCAAGGAGCGCCATGGCGATCATCGCGATCGGATTCGCGTTCCGCCGGTCCCCGCCGAAGAACAGCAGCATCTGGCCCACCGAAGTAATGACGCCGGCGACGGCGGCCGCAATGGACGAGGTGAGGATGTCACGGTTGTAGACGTGCATGAGTTCGTGGCCGAGGACGCCGCGGAGTTCACGGGCATCGAGCAAGTTCAGGATGCCTTGCGTGCAGCACACAGCGGCGTTCTTCGGATTACGTCCGGTGGCGAAGGCGTTGGGCGTCATGGTCGGAGAAACGTAGATGCGGGGCATGGGTTGGTTCGCCCGCACGGAGAGCTCGCGGACAATCTGGTACAGCTGGGGAGCCTGCGCTTCGGAGACCGGGTAGGCGGCCATGGAGCGGATGGCGATCTTGTCGCTGTTCCAATATCCATACGCCGTTGTGGCCACGCCGATCAGGGCCATGATCCAAAGGGGCGCCGCGCTGCGGGTACCCACGCCAATCACGGCGCCAAGTCCGAGGAGCACCGCCCAGAGCACACCGAACAGCGCTGTGGTCTTCAGGCCATTGTGATGATTATGCACTTCACTACTTTCTTGCAGTTTTCTCGCGATTTTCTTGGGATGCACGTGGTTATGTTCCGGTTAACGCCGACGGCGGCCCGGACGTTCCGGGTCGCCACACTAGGGCACGGGGTGTACGGAGTCGTACCGCAGGAAGCCGCCCTGCCAACGGGCCACGAGCCACGCCAACACGGCGCACAGCACTCCGCCCAGCAGCAATACCCAGCCTTCACTGAGTGCTTTGGTAACGCCACCAGCGAGCATGTCCCCCACTCTTGGGCCACCGGCAACCACCACGATGAACACCCCTTGCAACCGTCCGCGCATGTGGTCAGGAGTGGCCGACTGCAGGATGGTGGTGCGGAAGACGGCACTGACGGAGTCCGAGATTCCAGCGAGGGCGCAACAGAGCGCAGCCGGGATAATCCAGAGTGTCACACCGCCGCGTCCCCCATCACCGGCCAGGACCACCACCAGGCCGAAGGCGGCAATGGAGAAACCCCATCCCGCGACGGCCCACACCACCGCGTAGCCTTGGCGCCGCACCCGCCCCAGGGGTCCGGAGAACAGCCCCGCCAGGAAAGCCCCAACAGCTGTCGCGGCCAGCAGCACTCCGACCGTAGTGTCCCCTCCGCCGATCATGGTGGCGGCGATCGCCGGCATGAGGGCGCGCGGCTGGGCGCAGATCATCGCGATGAGGTCAATGATGAAGGTCATGCGCAGATTGGGCCGCGTGCCCAGGAAACGGAATCCCTCGACGACTGAGCGCAGGCCCGGCGCCGACGCATTCTCGGCTGGCGGGAGGGACGGGAGCTTAAACAGGCTCCACAGTGCGAAAGCAAAGCTCAAGGCATCGATCGTGTAAGTCCAGCCAAAACCGCTCGAAGCAACGAGCACACCTGCAAGCAAGGGACCCGCTGTCATGGAAATGCCCATATTGAGCATGCTCAGAGCGTTGGCGGCGGGCAGCAGCTCCTTGCGGACCAGCAGGGGCATGATAGCGCTGCGGGCAGGCCCGTTGATGCCTTGCGCCCCGCTTTGGATCGCGACGAGCACAAACAGGATCCAGACATTGTTCAACTGGAACCAGGCTTGGAGTGCGAGACCTACGGTGCAGCCCCACAAAACGAGGGACGAAACGATCGCGACCTTCCGCCTGTCATAGGCATCGGAAATCGCGCCGCCGAACAAACCCGCTATCACCAGCGGAACCAAAGCAAAAATGCTGAGCAGGCCCACATAGAGGCTCTGCTGGGTGATGCTGTAGACCTCAAGGCTCACCGCAACCAGCGTCAGCTGGGATCCGACCATCGACACGGAAGACCCCAGCCACAGACGGCGGAACGCAGGGCTTTCGCGAAGCGGGGTCATGTCAGCCAGGAGTTTTGCCACCGTCCAACCCTATCCAGCATTTCGCCTGACCCGGTCAGCCCGAAGGAGGCGTCGCTTGAGTGCCGTGGTCCCTGAGAATTTGGCGGCCGCCGTGGTGGAGAAGAGGGCTGAGGACGGGCTGGGTTCTCAGGTTCCGTTCAAGGAAGGCCCGTCATACTGCATAGACCTAGGGAGAGGACAACCACAATGCGGATTCTGATGGTCGAGGACGAGAAGAGGTTGGCCGAAACCCTCCGCCGCGGACTGGCTAATGAGGGCTTCATGGTGGATGTGACCCACGACGGGGTCAGCGGGCTGTGGGCAGCCACGGAGAACCCGTATGACGCGATCATCGCTGGATCTGATGCTGCCGCTGAAAAACGGGTACGACGTACTGAGGGAAGTGCGGGAACGCAAGATCTGGACCCCGGTTCTGATGCTGACCGCGAAGGACGGTGAGTACGACCAGACCGATGCTTTTGATCTGGGGGCCGATGACTACTTGACCAAACCCTTCAGCTTCCTTGTCCTGGTTGCCCGGCTCAGGGCACTGATCCGCCGCGGCGCCCCGGAACGGCCGGTAGTGCTCTCGCTCGGAACCCTGATCCTCGATCCGACCAACCGCAGCGTCCACCGGAGAAATACACCCATTTCGCTCACAGCCCGCGAGTACGGGCTCCTGCAATACTTGATGCGCCGTCACGACCAGGTGGTTTCCAAAGCCGAAATCCTGGAAAACGTCTGGGATCCCGCATTTGAGGGCGGGGACAATGTGGTGGAAGTCTACATCGGCTACTTGCGCCGCAAAATCGACGCCCCGTTCGCCCTCAGCACCCTCACCACAGTGCGCGGCATGGGATACCGGCTCGGCGCCGACCGGGAATCCGAAACCTAGGTTCGGGCCCCCGGAGGCACCTTACTTTGGAGCATGTTCAGGAATGCGGGATTTCCCGGTTATGAAAATCCAGCGGCAGGCGCAGCTCAAACCGGCAGTGCCCTTCGGCGGTTTGAGCTGCGCTGATCGTGCCGTGATGAGCAGCCATGATCCCCGCCGCGATCGCCAGGCCTAGGCCGCTGCCCCCGCTTTCACGTGACCGGCTGTCATCCAGGCGAACAAAGCGTTCAAAGATCCGGTCCCGGTCCGCCTCGGGGACCGGATCGCCGTCGTTGTCTATGTCCAGCACGACGCCGGTCTGTCCGGTTGCCAGACGCACGTCGATCCTAGTGCGGGCGTGCCGGTTCGCGTTGTCCAGCACGTTCCGCAGAACCTGTCCCAGCCGCCGGGCATCTCCCATGACGCGGACCGGGACGAGCTCTGCCGTGATGTGATGTCCGCTCGTGGAGCTCAGCCGGCGGATCTCCGCCTCGAGGACGTCGTCGAGGTCGACGTCCTCGGCGAGGACGTCGATGCCGCTGTCGTTGGTTTTGGCAAGAGTCAACAGATCCTCGACCAGAGAGCGCATTCGGGCCGTTTCTTCGCCCAAGACATCCTGCATCTGCCGCCAAGTCTCCCCGGAGGGGTCTGTCGATGCGATCTCCACCCCTGCGCTCAGGGTGGCCAGAGGGCTGCGCAGTTCATGGCTGGCGTCGGAGACGAACCGGCGCTGGTCCTTGTCGGAGGCCTGCAACCGGTCCAGCATCGTGTTCATTGTCAGCGCCAGTTCATGGATCTCATCGTTGGTTGCTGGAATGTCCACCCTCTCATCTAGACGGGAGGAGTTGATGCGGGCAACCTGTCCGCGGATCTTCTCGACCTGGCGCAGCGATCGGCCCACCAGAACCCACACCGAGATCCCAACCACCCCCTGCAGCACTGGCGTGGCCCCGAGCATGAACCAAGCCACCGTGGACACAGTGTCAGCCTGCACTTGCGCCGTGGCGGCAACCACCACCGTGTAGACGCCGTCAGCGCTGGGGACTCCGGTGGCGACGATGAGGAAGGAGTCGTTGTCGCCGATGCTGTGCAGGCTGGACACAGTCGCTGGACCAGTGTCTGCCCGGCGCCGGGACGAAGCTCGGACAGCGGCCTTACACTGGCGGCGGTTTCCGATGATGCCACGACCGCTCCGCCGGGGCTGATGATCTGCACATACTGGCCGCTGTGCGCCGTGGTGGCCAGAGATCGGCCAGCCTCGGAGACATCTTGGCTGGTGATTTGCGCTGCCACGTCGATGGCCTTGCGCTTCGCGGCTGTCTCGGTGGCGGCAATCAGTGAGCTCTGCAACAGGACTAGCAACAGCAGGCCACCAACCAGCAGCGCGGCAGTTACAACAACGACGGCCGTCGCCGTCGCCCTTTTACGGACGCCCCAGACCGGTCGGTCCGCCCGAAGCAGGGAGCGGGGCCACGGGCGTGTTCGCGTCATGGTTCACCGGGTTTCATGGTTCACCGGGTTTCATGGTTCAACAATGGCCGCACCGAAGCGGATTGCCTAATCATGGCCGCCGCTCCTCAGGCTCATCACAAGGACACTTAGGTTCTTCTCAGCGGTCCCGGAACAGACTGGATTCATCGCCACCCGCTCCGGATGGCAGCAGCGGACACAGCAGGTGCCCACGATGAAAGGAACCAGCCATGACTGGCAGGAAAGATACGACCATCAAGGAGACCATCGCGAAGATGGACATAAAGAAGAGGGTGCTCATAGGTGCCGTCGGTGTGATGGCCTTGGCGGGCCTCGGTGCCGGCGCGGCCAGTGCCGCTACCCCGGCACCGGCACCGGCACCACCGTCCTCTACGGCCCCGGCAACAACGGACATTTCGACGCCGGGGGCGCCCGAAACCCTGGCGACACCGGTCCCGATGTCCAGCAGACCGGTGACCACACGGACCCCGGTGACCTGCCTGGCTCCCCTTAGCCGAACCGGACACCGCACACCCCGAACCACGAGGAGTCGCCCATGGGAACCAGGGCAGAGGAAGCACCCCTCGGGTGTCTTCTGAAGTAGATCGAATGGCCCGTGAAGGAAACCCCATCCTTTGCGGGCCTTTCCCTGTGCCTCCCTGGTATGTGGCCAACGATTCCGGTATTGCCGTCCAGGATCTTCCGAGGGCTTGGGTTTTAGGCGACGTCTGCTGTTCCGTGCGGGGTTCATCGGAAGTTAGCCTCACCTTATTGTGAAGCACTCATAATAAGTGCTTCAATGGGCGTATGGCAGATCACACGGCAGGCAGGAAGCGTGGGCTTCCGCCCTGCATTCCCACGGACGCCGCGTGACCAAACAGCGTTTGGCGGTCCTCGCCGCCGTTCAGCACAATCCACATTCCCCCGCTGAAGGCATTCTGGCTGCAGCGCGCAAGGATCTTCCCGAACTGACAGCGCAGTCTGTTTATGTGGTGCTGAGCGACCTCACGGACCTGCAGATGCTGCGACGTTTCGAACCGCCCCACTCCCCGGCACTGTACGAGACGCGCGTGGGTGACAACCACCATCACGCCGTCTGCATCAGTTGCGGCCGGGTGGAGGACGTGGACTGCGCCGTGGGCCATGCCCCCTGCCTCACCCCGCATTGGGACGAACACTCCAAACCCATGACCATCCAGATCGCAGATGTCTTGTACCAAGGTATCTGCCAGGACTGCAGGCCAAACAACAGCTTCCTACTCAAACGCAAGTAACCACGAAATAGGAGAACGATGACCGCGAACATCTCAACTACCCAGTCGGGCGCGCCTGTCACGTCAGACGCGCATTCCAAGTCCGTTGGTGCCGATGGTGCCATCATCCTGACCGACCACTACCTGGTGGAAAAGCTCGCCCAGTTCAACCGCGAGCGCGTCCCGGAGCGTGTTGTCCACGCCAAGGGCGGCGGCGCTTTCGGTACCTTCAAGACTTCCTCGGACGTTTCCCAGTACACCAAGGCTGCACTGTTCCAGCCCGGCGTCGAGACGGACATGCTCATTCGTTTCTCCTCCGTTGCAGGCGAGAGCGGCTCCCCTGACACCTGGCGCGACCCCCGCGGTTTCGCCGTCAAGTTCTACACCTCCGAGGGCAACTACGACCTCGTGGGCAACGACACTCCGGTGTTCTTCATCCGCGACGGCATCAAGTTCCCGGACTTCATCCACTCGCAGAAGCGCCTCCCGGGCACCCACCTGCGCGACGCCGACATGCAGTGGGACTTCTGGACTCTCTCCCCCGAGTCCGCACGCCAGGTCACCTGGCTCATGGGCGACCGTGGGCTGCCGGCTTCCTGGCGTGAAATGCAGGGCTACGGCTCGCACACCTACCAATGGATCAACGCCGAGGGCGAGCGCTTCTGGGTGAAGTACCACTTCAAGTCCAACCAGGGCGTCAAGTCCATCACGGGTGACGAAGCCGCTGAACTGGCTGGCTCAGACGCAGACTTCTACATCCGCGATCTCCAGGAGAACATTGCCGACGGCAACTTCCCGTCGTGGGAACTGCACGTTCAGGTCATGCCTTACGAGGACGCCAAGACGTACCGCTTCAACCCGTTCGACCTCACCAAGGTGTGGCCGCACGCTGACTACCCGCTGATCCACGTGGGCACCATGGAGCTGAACAAGAACCCGGAGAACTACTTCGCGCAGATCGAGCAGGCCACCTTCGCGCCGTCGAACTTCGTTCCGGGTATTGAGGCTTCCCGGACAAGATGCTGCAGGCCCGCATCTTCTCCTACGCTGATGCACACCGCTACCGTGTGGGCACCAACCACGCCCAGATCCCGGTGAACCAGCCGAAGAGCCAGGTCAACAACTACAGCCAGGATGGCGCCGGACGCTACCTGTTCAACGCTCCTTCGGTTCCGGTCTACGCACCGAACTCCGTGGGTGGTCCGGCTGCTGTTGAGCCGCAGAACCCGGCCGGCGGCTGGGAGAACGACGGCGAGCTGACGCTCTCCGCACACTCCCTGCACGCCGAGGACGGCGACTTCGTCCAGGCCGGCGCGCTGTACCGCGAGGTGTACGACGACGGCGCCAAGGCCCGTCTGCTGGAAACCATCACGGGTGCCGTGGGCGGCGTCAAGAGCCCCGGCATCAAGGAACGCGCCATCCAGTACTGGACCAACGTCGACGTCGAACTCGGTGCGAAGCTGCGCGCCAACCTCGGCGCGGGTCAAGGTGCTTCCGACGCCGAAGCGGCCAACAAGCTGTAAATAGCCTGCATCAACGAAGCAACCCCGCTGCGGATTCCGCGGCGGGGTTGCTTCGTTAAGGATTTATCCACATACGGGAATCGGGCTATGGCCACAGCTCGCGGGGCATCCCTAGGATCTTTTTATGAGTACATTTACCGGGATCCCCGCCGAAGCCGCCGCTTTCTATGCCGAGCTTGAAGAGAACAACAACCGGGAATGGTGGCTGGCGCACAAAGACGTCTACGACACGTCGATCAAAGAGCCCCTCTCGCTCCTGCTTGCCGAACTGGAGGACGAATTCGGGCCGGCCAAGATCTTCCGCCCGAATAGGGACGTCCGTTTTCGCCTGACAAATCGCCGTACAAGACCGCCCAGGGTGCTTTCGCCGCCACCAAGGAAGGCACCGGCTTCTACGTCCAGTTGAGCGCCGAAGGCCTGCTTGTCGGCGGCGGTTGCCACTCGCATTCGCCCGAGCAAATCACCCGTTTCCGGGCGGCCGTAGATGCTCCCGTCACCGGCGAGGCCCTGCAGCAGATTGTGGACGCAGTAGCTGCAGCCGGCTTCGTCGTCGAAGGCGAAAAACTGAAGACCGTGCCCCGTGGATTCGACAAGGAACACCCCCGGGCGGAGCTACTTAAGCACAAGTCCTTGTCCGCCGGTGTGGAGCTAGGCCAACCTGCCTGGTTGTCCACCGCCGCAGCAAGAAAGGAAATCGCTGCGCGGTGGGAGCAGTTGCGGCCGTTGGTGGAGTGGATGAGCGAGCATGCAGCGCCCTGATGCTCCGCTCCCTGGTACCTTCCGCACCAAGCTTCCTGGTGCCTTCCGCGCCACGAGGGAGAGCTAGACCATCGTGAGGTCTTCACGGTCGGCGTCAGGAGCAGTAACAGCCGCCCTCGCCGCGGCGAATTTCTCGTTCAGGCGGGAGTGGCGTTGACCGTACGCAAAGTAGATGGCAAGTCCGATTGCCAGCCAGATCGCGAAGAAGATCCAGGTCTCCACGGCCAGGTTGGTCATGAGGTAGAGACACAGCACAGCCGAGACCACGGGAAGCACTTTACCGAACGGAACCTGGAAAGCCGGCTTCAGGTCCGGACGCTTCTTGCGAAGGACCAAAATGCCCAGGCTCACCATGACGAAGGCCGAGAGCGTCCCGATGTTGATCATTTCTTCGAGGAGATCCACATTGGTCAGGCCAGCCACGATTGCCACCGCGGCGCCGCAGATGATCTGGAGACGGACCGGCGTCGAACGCTTTTCGCTCGTCTTGGACAGCGCGCGAGGGAGCAAACCATCGCGGCTCATGGCCAGAACCACTCGGGCGAGGCCCATGAGCAGCACCATGATGACGGTGGTTAGACCGATCAGGGAGCCGAAGGCGATGACCTTTGCCGCGTCGGTGTTGCCGACGGCTTCAAACGCCGTGGTCAAGGTGGGGCTCTTGGCTTCGGCCAGCTGCGTGTAGGACACCATGCCGGTCAAGGCCAGGAAGACCAGGATGTACAGCAGCGTCACAAGGGCCAGTCCGCCAAAGATGCCACGGGGCAAGGTCTTCTGCGGGTTCTTGACCTCTTCGGCGGAGGTAGCCACCACGTCGAATCCGATGAAGGCAAAGAACACCAAAGCAGCGCCGGCAAAAATGCCCAAGGTTCCGTACTGCGCTGGAACCGCTCCAGTGAGGAAACCAAAGAAGGACTGCTTCATGACATCCGCGCCGTCGCTGCCGCCGGTCGGCTGCGAGGCCGGGACAAAGGGGGTGTAGTTGGAGAACTTCACATAGGTGAAGCCCACCACAATCACGAACAGCACCACCGCGATCTTGATCAGCGTGAAGATGTTGCCTACACGGGCGGAGAGCTTGGTGCCGAGTACCAGGAGAACCGTGAAGATAGCGACAATCAGGAACGCACCCCAATAGAGATCCACTCCTGCAATGTTCAGGGCCGGGGGCATGTCCACGCCCATGAGTCCGAACACCTTGCTGAGGTAGATACCCCAGTACTTGGCGATCACAGCAGCAGCCGTGAAGAGCTCAAGAATGAGGTTCCAGCCAATGATCCAGGCGAGCACTTCACCCATGGTGGCGTAAGTAAAGACGTAGGCGGACCCGGCCACCGGGATCGCCGTGGCGAACTCGGCGTAACACATGATCGCCAACGCACACGTGACGGCTGCGACTGCGAAAGAGATCGTCACTGCGGGGCCGGCAAAGTTTGCGGCTGCCTTGGCGCCGACGGAGAAAATGCCGGCGCCCACCGCAACGGCGACACCCATGATCATCAAATCCCAGGTGCTGAGGGAACGTTTGAGCTTGCGTCCGGGTTCATCGGCGTCCGCAATGGACTGCTCGATCGACTTGGTCCGGAAGAGGTTCATAGGAGAGTCCACAATCTTGATGGGCGGGAAAAACAGACTCATCAACCGTAGTGTCCGGGCAATGGACTCTCATATTTGTCTCGGATCGTGAGACGCGGGGGCAGTTATCCCTCAAGTTTGGGGACGTTCCAGTCCATCAAAGTGGAGCGGATCAGGAAGCGTTTCCCCTCAGGCGACTCCACGGAGAAGCCACTCCCCCGGCCGCTCACCACGTCCACCGTCAGATGGGTGTGGGACCAGTAATTGAACTGTTCCCGGGACATCCAGAACTCCAACGGCTGCGGCTGCTCGTGGTCGCCGATGTCGAAAAGACCCAGCAAAACGTCCGAGTCCCCGGTGATGAATTCGCCAGCCGGGTAACACATGGGCGAAGAACCATCGCAGCAGCCGCCCGACTGGTGGAACATGAGCGGACCGTGCTGCTCCCATAGTTTCTTCAGCAGGCCGATTGAAGCGGCGGTGAGCGCCACCCGGGAAAAGGTTTCCCCGGGCAGCGTCACTGCGGCGTCGAGCTGGTCAGTTGACACGGTTTAGAAGAAACCGAGCTTGTTCTCGTTGTAGCTGACCAGGAGGTTCTTGGTCTGCTGGTAGTGGTCCAGCATCATGGCGTGGTTCTCCCGGCCGATGCCCGAGGACTTGTACCCGCCGAACGCCGCACCGGCCGGGTAGGCGTGGTAGTTGTTGACCCAGACGCGGCCGGCTTGGATTTCCCGGCCGGCCCGGTACGCGACGTTGCCGTTGCGGGACCACACGCCGGCGCCCAAACCGTAAAGAGTGTCGTTGGCGATGCCGATGGCGTCGTTGTAGTCGCTGAATTTCGTCACGGAAACCACCGGCCCGAAGATCTCTTCCTGGAAGATCCGCATCCGGTTGTGGCCCTCGAAGATGGTCGGCTGGACGTAGTAGCCCCCGGCGAGGTCTCCCGTGAGTTCTGCGCGGGCGCCGCCGGTGAGGACCTTGGCGCCTTCCTGCTTTCCAATGTCGATGTAGGAAAGGATCTTCTCGAGCTGGTCGTTGGAGGCCTGGGCACCCAGCTGCGTTTCGGTGTCCAACGGGTTGCCCTGGATGATCTTGTTGGTGCGGGCCACGGCGTCGGCCATGAATGAATCGTAGATGCCATCCTGAACGAGGGCGCGGGACGGGCAAGTGCAGACCTCGCCCTGGTTGAAAGCGAAGAGCGTGAAGCCTTCCTGTGCCTTGTCGTAGAAAGCGTCGTTCTGCGCGGCGACGTCGTCGAAGAAGATGTTCGGGCTCTTGCCACCCAGTTCAAGGGTCACCGGGATCAGATTCTGGCTGGCGTACTGGCTGATCAGCCGGCCCGTGGTGGTCTCGCCGGTGAAAGCGATCTTACGGATCCGCGGGCTGGATGCGAGCGGCTTGCCTGCCTCGACGCCGAATCCGTTGACGACGTTCACGACGCCGGCGGGGAGCAGGTCGGAGATCAGTTCCATCAGGACCAGGATGGAGGACGGGGTCTGCTCAGCGGGCTTGAGGACGACGGCGTTGCCCGCGGCCAGTGCCGGGGCGAGCTTCCACACAGCCATAAGGATGGGGAAGTTCCACGGGATGATCTGGCCCACCACGCCCAAGGGTTCGTGGAAGTGATACGCCGTGGTGTCGTCGTCCAGCTGCGAGAGGTGACCTTCCTGCGCGCGGATGGCCGAGGCGAAGTAGCGGAAGTGGTCTGCTGCCAGGGGGATGTCCGCGTTCAGGGTTTCTCTGATGGGCTTGCCGTTGTCCCAGGTCTCGGCGACGGCCAGCAGTTCGACGTTTTCGTCAATGCGGTCCGCGATCTTGTTCAGGATCGCGGCGCGCTCGGCCGCGGACGTCTTGCCCAGGACGGAGCGACCTTGTGGGCGGCGTCCAGCGCCAGCTCGATGTCCTCAGCCGTGCCACGCGCAACCTCGCAAAAAGCCTTCCCGGTCACCGGAGTGATGTTCTCGAAGTACTGCCCCTTGACCGGCGCAACCCACTCGCCACCGATCCAGTTCTCATAACGGTCCTTGAAGGTAACCTTCGAACCCTCGGCGCCTGGCTGTGCGTAAACGGTCATTTGTAGCTCCTTTGCTGCGCATGGTGGTGGCTTTCGCCATTGCGTCGAGCGTAGGAGCGGGAAGGTTGCAAGCAGGTTGCAACCTTGTGGGTTGGATCACTTTCACGGCCCAGCTGAGGCCCGGGATCCTTCGGAGGTCAGGGGCCTAGAGACCCGCAGGGAAATTGTAGGAGCTCGGTACCGGCGAGGGCGCCGTGCCGTACGAGAGCACAACCTCGTCGTGGGCCTTGAGGACGACGCCTGTCACCGCCGCATCCTGCTTTGTGCCGTTCACGTAAGCGGTCCAGCCGCCGGTTCCGCCGTGCGGAGCACCAGTGGCGTCTTTGCCGTCCAGGACTCCCCATTCGGTGAGGACCTGGCCGAGGGTGTACTTCAGTCCGGGTGTGGGCGCTTCGATATGGATGACGCCGGACGTGTCGTGTGTGTGAAGTGCCGAGATCCCATTGGGCCGCCCGTCAGCCCCGAAACTGAAGCCAATCTCAGCGGGGACCGTGACGGCTTTGCCATCAACGAGGACGTCCAGATGGGCGTGATAGTGCTCGGCGGTGCCTTCGGCGGTGAGGATATCCAGACCTGCGGCCTTGATTCTCGGTGCCCCGCACCTGGATCGAGTTCCCAAGTGCCGGCGGAAGCCGTAGTGGCCGACGGCGACGGCGTTACCGATGTGGGCGCTGTCTGGCCGGGTGCCCCGCAGGCTGTGGCTCCGGCAAGGAGTCCGGACACGGTCAGGGCAACGGCGAGGCGTTTGTTCAACACGGAGGAAGCTTCTTTCGTTTGGCTCGCTTCTACGATACGGGCCAGACGAAAGAAGTCCCCCATGACGCGACTGCCACACGAGGGACCGCGTCAGGCCGAAAGTTCACTTTCCAGGCGTTCAAGCTCCGCGACGACGGCGGCCCGCTTGGGCGAGCGCGGCGGCAGGAGCTTAAGGGCGACAAGCCGGACATCGACGTCGTTCTTTGCCTCGGGAAGGGCCGCATACTTGAGCAGCGCCTCGGCACTGCCGTCCGTGAGGACCGCTTCGCGAAGGAGCGCCGAGACCTTTTGCCGGAGCTCCACGATGCCGGGTGCTTCCGAGTGCGGCAGGACGGCGCCCTTGTAGATCTCCAAGGCGATACGGTGGGCACCTCGTTGAAGGCACGAGAGAACCTGGGCAGCATCCCTGGCCGAGGTCCGTGGGGAGCCGGTACGGCCGGGATTTCGGGACCGCCGCGGGGTCAAGCCCGTGAAGCACCTTGCGAAGGCGCACCATTTCGGCGCGAAGGGTGACCGTGAAGCCCTCCCCCGGATACAGGGCCAGGGCGAGCTCCTCGGCGCTGAGTCCTTCGGGACATGTACCCAGCAAAGCCAAGATCTCGCTGTGCCGCGCGGAAAGTGGAATGCTGCGCCCGCCCATGCTCAGCAGCGCCTGATCCCGGCCCAACAACTGAAGGCTGTTGCGGTACAGTCCGGGGCCCTGCGGCGAGCCGGCGGCGGGAGGCGAGTTCCGATGTCGGGCTGGCGCCGTTCGCTTGCTCGCCGCGAGCTGCAGCCTTTCGACGCGCAATTGGGCCTGTGCCGCCGCAACCGTCGCTTCGACGAGTGAAAGCGTGTGGGGCGCGACGGCAGCTTCCGTGCCGGTGATGTCGACGACGCCGAGCAGCGCTCCGGAGTCGGGGTCGTTGAACGGCACGGCGGTGCAGCTCCACGGATGGACCGAGCGTTTGTAGTGTTCAGCACCGGAAATCTGGACGCCCCGGCCCAAGGCGAGGGCCGTGCCGGGGGCGCTCGTGCCCACTGCTGCTTCAGACCAATCCGCGCCGGCTACGAACATCATGCCCTCGGCGCGACGACGCATCGAGGGGTTCCCCTCGACCCACAGCAAGCGGCCGAGCGCGTCCCCGACAGCCACCAGCAGTCCGCTGTCAGAGCTGGGCTGGATGAGGAGCTTCTGGATGACGGGCATGATGGTGGCCAGCGGGTGTTGGCGGCGGTATTCCTCAAGCTCATCGAGGCCCATGACCAGCGGGGCCTCAGGCTGGTCCGGATTCGCATTGAGGCGCGCGGATCGCTGCCAGGATTCGCGGACCATTCCGCGCAGGCCGGGAAGTTCGCCTGCCTCGGGAAGCCCGTAGCGCCACGAATCCAATTGTTCGTGCCCGTCGCGGGCATGGCGCTGAAGCAGCTCGGCGGGATCGTTGACCGACGCTGCCGGATGGATCGGATTCCTCATCGAACTCCCAAAACCGGACAACTCCCAAACCGGACACGGCACAGTACGGGCCAGTCTAGTTGCGCCGTCGGAGTTTGTGTACAGATCGTGCCCCTTAAGCGTGCGGTTTAAGGGGCACGATCTGTACACAAACTCGGGTGGGTTAGTCGCGGGAGATCCCGATCATGTCCTCGCGCGGGACTACTTTGATGCGTTCGCGGACGACGCCGGCGTCCGGGTTTTCGGCGGTCCATGCGGCGCCAAGAGCTACTTCGTGCGCATCGAGCTTGTTCCAGCCTTCCCAGGTGGTGTACGCGATCCCGCGCTCCTCCAGGAGGTCAATGATGGCCTGGGGGTTCGGGTTCTCGGCCGGGGGCAGGGTGAGACGGTCCTCCAAAAGGCAACCGATGGTCTCCAACGCATCGCCCTTCGTGTGCCCGATCAGGCCCACCGGCCCGCGCTTGATCCAGCCGGTGGCGTAGATACCGGGTACCGGCTTGCCGTCGGCGTTCAGGACCCGTCCGCCGTCGTTCGGTATGACGCCCCGGCGGGCGTCGTACTCAAGCTCGTCCAGCGGGGAACCGTGATAGCCGATGGCGCGGTAGACGGCCTGAATGGGATAGTCCACAAACTCGCCGGTGCCCTTTGCGTTGCCGGTGCCGTCCAGCTGCATGCGTTCGAACTTGATGCCGGAGACCTTTCCGGTGCCGTCTTCGGAAACGATCTCCACAGGGCTATGCAGGAAATGCAGGTGCAAGCGACGGGATGAGGGCTGCTCGGCTTCGGCGTGTTCCTCGACGAGCCAGTTGGTCAGCGTGTTGACCATGGTCTTGATCTGGTTGTTGTTGCGGATGGCCTCGTCTGAGGCCTCGTCGAACTCGAAATCCTCCGGGTACAGCACAATGTCTACGTCGTTGCAGTGCGAGAGTTCGCGCAGTTCCAAGGGAGTGAACTTGATCTGTGCCGGGCCGCGGCGGCCGAAGACGTGGACATCCGTGACGGGCGAGCTCTTGAGGCCGGCATAGACGTTGTCCGGAATTTCGGTGACCAATAGGTCATCGGCATGCTTGGAAAGCATGCGGGCCACGTCCAGCGCCACGTTGCCGTTGCCGATGACGGCAACTTCCTTCGCATCCAGCGGCCATTCACGGGGCACGTCCGGGTGTCCGTCATACCAGGACACGAAGTCGGCGCCTCCGAACGAACCTTCCAGCTCGATCCCAGGGATGTTCAATTCCGCGTCCTTGATGGCCCCCGTGGAGAAGATCACGGCGTCGTAGAAGGAACGGAAGTCATGCAGCGTGAGGTCGCGGCCGTACGTGACGTTGCCAAGGAAACGGATATCGCCACGATCAAGGACCTTGTGGAGCGCGTTGACGATGCCCTTGATGCGGGGATGGTCCGGGGCCACGCCGTAGCGGATCAGTCCATACGGCGCGGGATATGCCTCAAAAAGGTCGATGCTGACCTCGACGTCGCCATCCTTGACCTCGTTCGATTTGGTCAGGATATCCGCGGCGTACACGCCGGCCGGTCCTGCGCCGACGATGGCGACGCGCAGTGGACGTTGTGAGGTGGTTTCGGCCGAGTTGGACACCGTGAACCCTTCTGAGACAGGAATCCGCCCCGCGTGGTGGGGCGCGCAGTTTCCAATTCTAGTTCTCAGTTGCCGTGAGGGTGTCAGTACGTGGCGGGAGGTGACACAACGGGGCGAGGAAACTCACACCAACTTTCCGGCCGTACGGTCAGGAATACCTTCGCGCCATGTGATGTTCTTGATTTTGTGTCTACGCCAGAGCAAACCGCGCCCGCCCTGTCCGCCACCAGTGCTTCCAGCGCCGCGACTGCACCAGCAGCTTCGGCTGCCGCTGCCATGGCTAAGAAGGAGACGACGGCGGGGGTCGTATTCGGTATCGGGGCGTACGGCCTGTGGGGGCTGCTTCCGCTCTACTTCCTGGTGCTGCACCCAGCCGGAGCTGTGGAAATCGTTGCGAACCGAGTCGTGTGGTCGCTCATCTTTTGCGCCCTGCTCATCACCGTCACACGGACTTGGCGCCTCCTCGGCAATGCTTTCAGGGACCGGGCCGTCCTGGGACCGCTCGCGATCGCTGCCGGGCTGATTGCCATCAACTGGCTGACCTACACCTTCGGCGTCACCACGGGGCACGCGGTCGAAGCTTCGCTCGGCTACTTCATCAACCCGCTCGTGTCGGTGCTCCTTGGGGTCTTCGTCCTGAAGGAAAAGCTCCGCCCGCTCCAGTGGGCCGCCGTCGGGATCGGCTTCATCGCCGTCGGGGTCCTGACGGTTTCTTATGGCAAGCTGCCGTGGATCGCCCTGGTCCTGGCGTTCAGCTTCGGACTCTACGGTTTCGTGAAGAAGCGCGTTGGGCCTAAGGTCAATGCCGCCACGAGCCTCACTGTGGAAACCGTGGTCCTCGCTCCGATCGCCGGCGCCACCATGATTGTCCTCGGCCTCACGGGTGCCGGAACTTTGGGCAGCAATGGTCCTGGCCATTTCTGGCTGCTGGCGGCTTCGGGCATCATCACCGCCGTGCCGCTCCTCTTCTTCGGTGCCTCCGCACGCCGACTGCCCATGACCACCATCGGCCTGCTGCAATACTTCGCGCCGGTCCTTCAGTTCATCGTGGCGCTGGCCGTCTTCCACGAGGCCATGACGCCGGACCGCTGGGTGGGCTTCGGAATCGTATGGCTGGCGTTGCTGCTCCTGACCCTCGACATGCTGCGAACGGCACGCAAGAACTCGGTTATCCGGAAGAAGGCACGGCTCAGCGCGGCCTAAACAGCCTCCATGTCCCGCCTCCACGGGGGACATGCCCCGCGTTAAACGCAAAGGATGGGCATAGTCACACTATGTCCATCCCTGAACTGCAAAGATGGGCATGTGCCTGCGCGGGGTTGGCCATGGGTCTGGACGGAGGACGGCCATGACAACCGACGGCGAGCGCTTCTACCGTCACGGGCTGCGGCGCATGACGGGGCGGGACATCAACGAGCGCCACCGGGCCGCGAGTACCCTTGAACTGTTTTTCGACCTGACCTTCGTGACTGCGTTTGGGGTCGCGGGCGCCGAGTTCGCGCATGGCATCGCCGTCGGGCACGCCGGCCCCGCGTCGATCGCGTTCTTCATCGCGATGCTCGCAATCGTCTGGGCCTGGACGAGCTACTCGTGGTTCGCTTCCGCGTTCGATAACGACGACTGGCTCTTCAGGGTGCTCACGCTCGTCCAGATGGCCGGGGTGATCGTCGTGGCGATAGGGATACCAGCGCTCTTCGAATCCGTGGCCGAAGGGCAGCACTTCGTCGGCGCGGTGATGGTGGCCGGTTACGTGATCATGAGGCTCGCGGTCATCGCCCAGTGGCTGCGCGTCGCGACGGGAGACCCCCGCTTCCGCGGACTTGCCATTTCCAACGTGGTCACGGTCGGCGTCGCGCAAGTGGGCTGGGTGGTCTTCATCGTGCTCCCGGTTGCCCTGTTCTTCTCATTGTGGCTGCTGGTGCTCTTATGGCTGTTTGATCTGGGCGGCCCCCTCGTCGTCGAGCTCTGGAGCAGGCGGAGGGGAGCGGGTTCGCCGTGGCATCCGCACCACATTGCCGAGCGCTACAGCCTCATGGCGATCATCGCGCTTGGTGAGACCGTGACCGGAACGCTCTCCGCCGCCCAACAGATTTCTGCAGCGCAAGGTTGGACGCTCGACGCAGTGGTGGTCATCGCTACGGGTATTGTCGTCTCCTTCGCGCTGTGGTGGGCGTACTTCCTCCTCCCGTCCGCCCCAATGCTGGCCATCCGACGCGACAAGGTCATTCCCTGGGCTTACGGCCACTTGGTGCTCTTCGGCAGCATCGCGGCGGTGGGCGCCGGACTCCATGTCATCGGATACGTCTACGACGCCCACGCCCCGGCGAGCGTCCTCACCGCGATCTCGGCCATCGCCCTTCCGGTGCTCCTCTTCATGGGCTGCGTCTACGCGCTGCACGCCTGGCTCGTCTCCGCGCCGTCACGCAACGCCCTCCACATCGTCACTTTCCTCGCGCCCCTCGCCGCGATTGCCCTCGCAGCCGCGGGCTGGCCGCTTTGGGCCTGCCTGCTGGTGGTGCTCGCCTCGCCTGCCGCCGTCGTCGTCTCCTACGAACTCTGGGAATGGCGAACCCTGGCAACCCAACTCAACCGGGCCATGAGCAGCGCACGAAACAACGCGGAGTAGCACCCGCCTCGGCGAAGGCCAGCTGAACACATGGGACATGCCCCCCGTTAAACGCAAAGGATGGACATAGCAGCACTATGTCCATCCTTTGCGCGCAGAGGTGGGCATGTCCACCTGGGCGTTGTGGCTAAGCGTTGGCCTTGATGGCCGCTGCGAGTACGTCGAGGCCGTCGATGAGCAGCTCGTCGCTGATGACCAGCGGGGGCAGCAAGCGGATCACGTTGCCGTAGGTACCGCAGGTCAGGATGATGACGCCTTCCTGGAGGCAGGCGGCGGCAACAGCCTTGGTCAGTTCCGCGTTCGGTTCCTTCGAGCCGGCCTGGACCAGTTCGATCGCGAGCATGGCGCCGCGGCCGCGAACGTCGCCGATAGCGGAAACTTCAGCCGCGAGCTCGTTCAGACGGCCGAGCGCGATCTCCTCGATGTGGCGAGCGCGGGCGTTGAGGTCGTGCTGCTCCATGGTGCCGATTGCAGCCAGAGCTGCAGCACAAGCAACCGGGTTGCCACCGTAGGTTCCGCCGAGGCCGCCCGGGTGGACGGCGTCGAGCAGGTCTGCGCGGCCGGTGATGGCGGACAGCGGGAGGCCGCCGGCAATGCCCTTGGCCATGGTGATGATGTCCGGGACAACACCCTCGTGGTTGACGGCGAACCATTCGCCGGTGCGGCAGAAGCCTGACTGAACCTCGTCGGCGATGAAGACGATGCCCTTTTCCTTGGCCCATGCGGACAGTGCCGGCAGGAAGCCTTCGGCCGGGACGATGAAGCCGCCCTCGCCCTGGATCGGCTCGATGATGATCGCGGCAACTTGGTCGCCGCCGATCTGCTTCTCGATCATGGTGATGGCGCGCTTTGCGGCCTCGGCACCGGTGATCTCCGGGTTTTCCTCGCGGAACGGGTAGCTCATGGGCATGCGGTAGACCTCGGGCGCGAAGGGGCCGAAGCCACCAGAAGGGCCAGACTTGTACGGCATGGCCTTGGCGGTCAGTGCCATGGTCAGGTTGGTGCGGCCGTGGTAGGCATGGTCGAACGCGACAACGGCGTCACGGCCGGTTGCCAAGCGTGCCACCTTGACGGCGTTCTCAACTGCCTCGGCACCGGAGTTGAAGAGCACGGTGCGCTTCTCGTGGTCGCCCGGGGTGAGGCGGTTCAGCTGCTCGGCGACGGCTATGTAGCCCTCGTAGGGCGTAACCATGAAGCAGGTGTGGGTGAAGTGCGCAGCTGCGTCCTGGACGGCGGCGACGACGGCGGGGTCCGAGGCGCCCACGCTGGTCACGGCGATGCCCGAGCCGAGATCGATGAAGGAGTTGCCGTCGACGTCGCGGACGATGCCGCCGTCGGCGTCCTCTACGTAGACGGGAACGCCCGAGGAGACGCCGGCAGCGACGACGGCGGCGCGGCGCTCGTTGAGGGCCTGCGACTTAGGGCCGGGGAAGGCGCCGTTGATGCTGCGCTTCTGGTCCAGGCGGTAGGAGAGTTCATGTGCTGTTGCGGTCATGGTGATTCTTTCTTTCTTATGCGTCCAGTGCAGACATCACGTGCTTGATGCGCGTGTAGTCCTCGACGCCGTACATGGACAGGTCCTTGCCGTAACCGGACTGCTTGAAGCCGCCGTGCGGCATCTCAGCGGTCAGCAGGATGTGGGTGTTGATCCAGACTGCGCCGAAGTCCAGGTCGCGGCTCATCCGCATCGCGGTGCCGTGGTCCGTGGTCCAGACGCTGGAGGCCAGGGCGTATTCGACGTCGTTGGCCAGCTCGAGTGCTTCGGCCTCAGTGGTGAACTTCTGGACCGTGATGACGGGTCCGAAGGTTTCCTTCTGGACGATGTCGTCGCTCTGCTTTGCACCAGTGATGATGGTGGGTTCGAAGAAGAAGCCCTTCTCACCCGCACGGTGTCCACCGGTTTCGATCTTGCAGTTGGCCGGCAGGTGCTCCACCACCGAGTTCACGGCGTTGAAGTGGTTCACGTTGTTGAGCGGGCCGAAGTAGTTCTCGTCGTCGTTCTGCGAACCGGTATGCAGCGTCTTGGTGTGCTCCACCATGGCGGTAACCATGTCGTCGTGGATGGAATCTTCAATGAGCACGCGGGTGATGGCCGTGCAGTCCTGGCCGGCGTTGAAGAAAGCGAATTCGGCGATGGCCGCTGCGCTTTTCTTGATGTCGGCGTCCTTGAAGACGATGGCCGGCGCCTTGCCGCCGAGCTCCAGGTGGGCACGCTTGAGTCCCTTGGCCGCTCCGCTGGCTACGGCGATGCCGGCACGGACGGAACCGGTGATCGAGACAAGGCCAGGGACCTTGTGTTCCACCATCATGGAGCCGGTGGCCGCGTTGCCGAGGACCACGTTGAGGACGCCGGCCGGGAAGATCTCCCCTGCCAACCGGGCCAGGACCAACGTGGATTCCGGGGTGGTGTCGGAGGGCTTGAGCACAATTGTGTTGCCCGCGGCGAGGGCGGGGCCGATCTTCCAGATACCCATGAGGAACGGGTAGTTCCACGGTGCAACCTGGGCCACGACGCCGATCGGTTCGCGGCGGACGTACGAGGTGTGGCCCTCGAAGTACTCGCCGGCGGACTTGCCTTCCATGATGCGCGCGGCGCCTGCGAAGAAGCGGAGCTGGTCTGCACCCGCGGCGACTTCCTCGGACGCGATGAGGGCGCGGACCTGGCCGGTGTTGCGGTGCTGTGCCTCAACGAGCTCGTCGCTGTTGGCTTCGATGGCGTCTGCGAGCTTGAGCAGCATGAGCTGGCGCTGGCCCGGCGTGACTTGCTTCCAGGACTTGAAGGCTTCCTTCGCCGCATTCATGGCAGCATCGACGTCGGCCTGGACGGAAACCGGCGACTTCGCGACGACGTCCCCGTTAGTGGGGTTCACGATGTCGAGCAGTTCGGTGCCGGCCGGCGTGACGAACTCGCCATTGATGAAGTTCTGCAAGGTTTGGACCACGGTGTACAACCTCTTTCGGTGTCTAGGCATTGGTTGCAGCTGCTCCGAGCCTATGCCAGCACCCGGCAGGGCGGAATAGTCAGGTGCACACCTTGAATACCCCGGCTTAGTGCGAATGACCAGTGCCGGGATATCCTTTTTTGCATGGCAATGTCTCTCGCCGCGCTAGTCGCCGTCCCCTCTCTTCAGCTCCGGAAAGCCGGCCTCGCCGAAACCACCTGGACCGACGATATCCGCTGGGTGGCCGTGACCGAGCAGGAGGATCCGCAGCGCTTCCTCAACGGCGGCGAGCTGATCCTGACGACGGGACTCAGGCTCAACGGAGCCGCGGAACAGCGCCGCTTTGTGCGCCAGGTCCAACGAGCGGGCGCCGTCGGCATCGGTTTCGGTACCGGGCTGACTCACGAGGCAGTACCGTCGGCCCTCATTGCCGAGGCGAACCGCTGGGGCCTACCCCTCGTGGAGGTCCCGTACGAAACCCCTTTCATCGCCATCGGCAAGCTGGTGGCCGATTCCCAGTCCGCGGACCACTACTCCAAGCTGGAGCGCCTGATCGCCGGCCACCAGATCCTTGCCCGGGCCTTGCTGACCGGTGGCGGCCTCGGCGAACTGCTCAAGCAACTGGGCAGCATGCTGCGGACCGACATCGCACTCACGCAGTTCAGCGCCCAGCTCTACAACAGCGCGGCCGGCAACCCCGCACCGACCGCCGACGAATGGGCGTCCTTCCCCATTCCCACCGGCCGCCGCGACGCCTGCACCCTATGGATCAAACAGCCCTTCGGCGACACAGGGATTGTGGGCTACGCCCAGAACCTGATCAGCGTGGAACTCAACAACATGGTCAAGCAACGCCAGAGCCAGCGGGCTTTGGCGGGCCAAGTGCTTGACGACGTCATTCATGGAACGTTGGACACGATCGAGTCAGCGCGCCGCTTGGCCGGCGTCGGAATCAACAGCACCCGCAAAAACGTCGTGCTGCTGGTGGTCTCCGCCGCCCACCACAAACAACTCAGCAGCACCTCGCTGCCGCAGTCGCTCGACGGCGGGGTGACCGCCGTCGTCGGGAAGGACCTCGTGACGGTAGTGCCCGACGACGGTAGTTCCGCGAGCGCGCTGGCCAAGGACCTCAGCGACCATCTTTTGGAAGCGGGGATCCATGCGGTGATCGGAATCGGCGGCGCCTACACGAAACCGAACGGCGTGCGTTGGAGCTATTTTGAAGCGCGCGACGCCGTGGCGCACGGCCTGCCGGTCAACGAACCCGAGCGGCTCAGCCTGACCTCGCTGCTGCTGGCGAGCGAGGACGTTCCGCTGGCCGACATGGCCAGTGAGGCCCTCACTCCCCTGCGCAAGTTCGACGCCGTGCATGGCTCCGAACTCGTTTCGACGCTGGAAAGCTACCTCAACCACAACGGTTCGGTGGCCGCCGTCGCCGAAGCCCTGACCCTGCACCGGAACACGGTCCGGTACCGGCTGGCGCAAATCACGGATCTCACGGGCTACGATCCCGCCCAGACCCAGGACCGGGTGCAGTTGTGGCTGGCCCTGGCGGTGCAGCGGCTGGGAGCCCGCAACCCGCGGTAGCAACTCTCCCGGCTTACCCAAGCGCCCGGGAGACGTTAACCGAACCTGAACTCATGGCCTCGCTGGGAGTCTCCCGCGGCACGCTCCGCGAAGCCATCAAGGCCCTGGCGCACAGCGGCATGCTGGAGGTCCGACGCGGTGACGGCACGTATGTGCGGGCCACCAGCGAAATTTCGGGTGCGGCCCAGCGGATGTATAGGGAACATACGCAGGAGCACGTGATCGAGGTCCGGGTGGGGCTCGACACCCAGGCTGCTCGGCTGGCCACGAAATATGCCACGGCAGACGACATCGCCGCCATGCGGGGCCTGCTCCAGGTGCGGCACGACGCCTGGTTCGCGGCCGACTACCCCGCCTGGGCCCGAGCGGATTGGGATTTCCATGAACGGGTGGCGCTGGCTTCGGGCAACCCGTTGCTGCACCAGCTGTACGTTTCCTTCGGCGGGGTCTTCCACGACGATCTCCTGCGCCAGCAGCGCAAGGCCGGGTTCAACGGCGTCCCCCACGAAGGCCACGACGAGCTCGCCGACGCCATCGAGGCACGCGACGAAGCCGCCGCCGTCGCGAGCGTCTACCGCAACCTGGACTTCGCCGCCGAGTGAATAAAGCAACGCGGGGTCACTTAGGGCCCATCCGGAGCCTCGGAATGGGCGCTAAGTGACCCCGCGTTGTTGGGGCCCCCGTTGTAGGTCTTAGGCCGGAGCGGCGCTCGTCAGTTCGACACCGGCATCGGCTGCGTCGTGGAAGTGAGCGTCAATGAGGACTACCTCTCGGCTGGCCCGGTGGAGGAGGCTCGCGGCGACACCCGCCCGGTAGCCGGAGTTGCAGTGCACCCAGATCCGACCGCCCGGAAGCTCGCCCATCCGAAGCAAAAGCTCATGCAGCGGAACATTCAGTGCCCCGGACACATGGGACGCGGCAAATTCGTCGCTGCGGCGAACGTCCAGCACGGTTTCGCCCGGAACTCGTTCTTGCACCAACCCCGTCCAGCCGGCAACCGGGAAATGTACCAACGGCGTGTGCGGTGCCAGCGCCCGCGGATCCGCACCGACGGCGGCGTCAGGCAAGTCGATTCCGATCCTTGCGAGGTCCCGGATCGCTTTCTCCACCTCGTCCAAGGGCCCCAGCAAGGTCAACGGCTGGTTCCACGGCAGCACCCAGCCGAGGTAGCTGGTGAAGCTGGATCCGGTGCCGTACTCGAAGCTGACGCTGCCGAGCAAATGGTTGGCAGCAAACGCCACGCGGTTGCGCAGGTCCACCACCCATTCGCCGTCCTCAAGCCTGCGCTCGAGCTCCGAAGTATTCACTGATTCCGGCACGTCAAGCGCCGCCGCGTCCGGGCCGAGGGCATTGAGCGGACTCATGTGCGCGTAGTAACTCGGGTACGCGCTGACATTGGCTAGGAGATGCCTGACAAAGTGGTCCTCGTCCGGGTCCGTGAGCGCGTGGTTAGTGGCGGCTTGCTCACCAACGGTAGAGGCGGGGATTTTGCTTGCCGGGCCGATGGAGCAGAAGGAACCGAAGCCATGGGTGGGATACAGGCCGGCGTCCGGTGCTGCCTCAGCCACGAGCCGCCGAACCGAGGCGTATTGGTCGTGGGCCAGCTCAGAAGTATCTTCCGGCGCAATCAAATCGGTCCGTCCTACCGAACCGTAGAGCAGGCTGCCGCCGGAGAACACCGCTTGACGGACGCCGGCACCGGGATCGTCGTCGTCCACCACATACGCCAGGTGCGTGTGCGTATGCCCAGGAGTCGCCAGCGCCTTGACCATGAGCCGGCCCACGCGAAACATCTGGCCGTCAACCACGGGCTCGCGCTCAAACGCCACTTTGTCTGCGGCGTTCACCAAGTAGACGGCGTTGTGCGCCCGGGAAAGGACCAACCCGCCGGTGAGGTAGTCGTTGTGGAGGTGGGTTTCAGCGACGTGCGTGATGGTCACACCGGCTGCACGGGCGGCTTCTTCGACGCGGTCTGTGTCGCGCTGCGGGTCGATCACCAGCGCCGCCGCGCCGTCATGAACGAGGTAGGTGCGGTCCCCCAGTTGGGTTGTTTCGACGACGACAACGTCCATGACCCCATTTAAGGCAACGCGGGGTCACTTAGCGCCCATCCGGAGCCTCGGAATGGGCGCTAAGTGACCCTCCCCACCCGCCCCCTAGCCTCGCAAGCTCGGCCAGGGAACCCTGCGGATGTGGGCCCCCGTTGAAGTCCTTAAACGTCCGCCGTCACGCCGTCGCGGGAGATGTCCACCATGTCCGCACGCGGCACAACCTTGATGCGTTCGCGCTTGACCTCGACGCCGTGGGACGTACCTGCTTCGGAAGCGGCCGCGCCCAGGGCAAGCTCGTGGGCGTCCAGTGCCAGCCAACCTTCCCAGCTGGTGAACTTCACGCCGCGGGCGTCAAGGAGCTCGACGACGGCGTCTGCCGCGGGAACGGTGGCGAACGGCAGGTTTTCGCGGTCTTCCAAGAGGTACGTGACGGTCTCCAGGGCGTCGCCCTTGGTGTGGCCGATCAGGCCGATGGGGCCGCGCTTGATCCAACCCGTTGCATACAGCCCGGGGACGTGCTCGCCCGAAGCGTCCAGTACACGGCCGCCGTCGTTCGTTACAACGCCCTTCTTGTGGTCGAACTCAACGTCCGGCAGGGCAGAACCGAAGTAGCCGATGGCGCGGTACACCGCCTGAACGGGGTAGTCGACGAACTCGCCGGTACCGCGCGCGTTGCCTGTGCCATCCAGCTCGGTGCGCTCGAACTTGATCGCGGCAACCTTGCCCGGAGTTTCCGCGGAATCCACGATCTCCACCGGGCTGTGCAGGAAGTGCAGGTGCAGGCGACGGGAGGCCTTGAGCTCGGAGAGGTCCTCGGGTTGCTCGGCGATCCAGTTGGTGAGCGTGCCCACCATGGTCTTGGTCTGGTTGTTCGTCTGGATCTGACGATCCGATTCTTCGTCGAACTCGAAGTCCTCGGCGTAGAGGATGATGTCAACGTCCTTGGAGTGCGACAGTTCGCGGAGTTCCAGCGGGGTGAACTTCACCTGGGCCGGACCGCGGCGGCCGAAGACGTGAACATCGGTGACGGGTGAGGCCTTGAGGCCGGCGTAGACGTTGTCCGGGATTTCGGTGACCAGCAGATCATCAGCGTGCTTGGAGAGGACACGGGCCACGTCCAAAGCCACGTTGCCGTTGCCGAGTATGGCAACAGAAGTGGCTTCGAGCGGCCATTCGCGCGAAACGTCCGGGTGGCCGTCGTACCACGAGACGAAGTCGGCGCCGCCGAACGAACCCTCGAGTTCGATGCCCGGGATGTTCAGGTCCGCGTCCTTGATGGCGCCGGTGGCGAAGATGACGGCGTCGTAGTGCGTGCGCAGGTCCTCGATGGAGATGTCCGTGCCGTAGTCGACGTTGCCGAAGAAGCGGATGTCGCCGCGGTCCAGGACCTTGTGCAGGGCGTTCACGATGCCCTTGATGCGCGGGTGGTCCGGGGCAACGCCGTAGCGGATCAGGCCGTAGGGGGCCGGGTAGCGGTCGAAGAGGTCGATACTGACGGTCAGCTCGCCGCTCTTGACGGCCTCGCTCTTGGTGAGGATGTCCGCCGCGTAGACGCCGGCCGGGCCGGAGCCGACGACGGCGACGCGCAGCGGACGTGCGGCGGTTCCTACGGTGGTGCTAGATGACACGGCTGTGTTCCTATTCTTCGGTGCTTCCCGGGGGCTACAGGGTGGAGACGCGGGGCTGGTTCGGGGTCAGGGTGCTGTAATCAGCGGTCTTGAAATGCTCAGGTGCAAACGGGCTCACACGCACCACGTCGCCAATCACAATCACTGCGGGATTCGCGACGCCGGCGGCCTCGGCTTGGTCGGCGATGGTTGCCAAGGTGCCGATCGTGACGCGCTGTTCGGGCATGTAGCCGTTCTCTACGATACCCACCGGCGTGTCCAAGGGCATTCCGGAGCCAGCGAGGGCAGCCGCGGATTCGCGGAGCTTGGCAACACCCATGAGCAGAATCACGGTGTGGTCGGGGCGGGCCGGGACCTCGGACAGTTCCTCGTGGCCGGTCACCACGCTGAAGCCCTTCGCGAGTCCGCGGTGCGTGACGGGGATGCCTGCGGCCGCGGGCACCGAGATCGCCGACGTAACGCCGGGAACCACTTCAACCTCGACGCCGTTCTGGCGGCAGAATTCCACTTCCTCGCCACCACGTCCCAGGACATAGGGGTCGCCGCCCTTGAGCCGGACTACCCGGTTCCCTGCGAGCGCTTCCTCGACCAGGATCCGATTGATCTCGAGCTGCGGCACAGGGTGGTTGCCGGGAGTCTTGCCGACCTCGATGACGCGGACGTCCGGAGCGAGTTCCTTCAGCAAGTCGCGCGGGCCGAGGCGGTCTGCCACGACGACGTCGGCCTGGCCCAGCAGGCGGCGGCCGCGGACCGTGATGAGTCCGGTATCACCGGGACCACCACCCACGAGGGCAACGCTTCCGGCTGAGGCCCGACGACGGCGGAGCGGCAAGTCGCCCGTCTCGAGGGCGGTGGCAACAGCGTCGCGCAACGCCATGGCACGGCGAGGGTCTCCCCCGGCGTTGATCGCGATTTTGACATCGTCCACAACGGCCACGGCCGGCGTCCAGGCCGCGGAGGATTCGTGGGTAGAGGCGTTGACGCACCAGATCCGCTGCGCCTCGGCGTCGGCCGCTACTTGGGCGTCCACAGCGGCAACGCCAGTGGCGGTCTGGACGAACCAGACGCCGTCGACGTCGGATGACAGGTAAGTGCGCGGCTCCCAGGTGAGCAGGCCGGAGGCAGCGAGTTCGCGAAGCGCGTCGGAGGCAACGGGAGCCACCACGGTCACCCGGGCGCCGGCGTCGAGCAGTCCCTTGGCGCGTCGCGCAGCCACGGGTCCGCCGCCCACCACCAGCACCGGGCGGCCGAGCAGCCGCAGGGCTGTGGGGTAGATGTCCTGTATTGCCATGAAAAAACTGTAGAGCCGGGCCGTAACATGCTTCAAAGGTCCGGAAACACCAGTTCACGCTAGGTAACGCTGCGTCACATTACACTTTCGCTCCAGGCGGTTCCCAGCCAATTGCCGGAGCGACGTGTTTGGCAATGTTGCCGAGCATCTTGATGTTGTAGTCCACCCCGAGTTGGTTGGGCACAGTAATCAGCACCGTGTCCGCAGCCTGCACCGCCGCGTCCTTGGCGAGTTCTTCGGCCAGCGCATCGGGCTCGCCGACGTAACTTTTGCCGAATCGCGACAACGCACCGTCGAGCATGCCCACTTGATCGCGGTTCTCCACCTGCGCGCGGAGCCCGAAATAGTGTTCATCCTCGGCGTCCACCACGGGAATGATGCTGCGACTGACTGAAACGCGCGGCTCAAAATCGTGTCCAGCTGTTGCCCATGCCTCCCGGAACATGCTGATCTGTTCGGCCTGGAGCTGGTCGAAGGGAACTCCGGTGTCCTCGGTGAGCAGGGTGGAGCTCATGAGGTTCATGCCTTGTTCCGCGGACCACACGGCAGTCTTTCGGGTGCCTGCGCCCCACCAAATGCGCTGCGGAAGCCCGGGCGACGTCGGTTGGATCGGCAGGAGCCCACGGCCTCCGCCCATGAAGGAGGGATCGGCTTCGGCTACTCCATGGCCTGCGATGGCGTGCCGGAACACGGCTGTATGGCGGCGGGCCATGGCAGCGTCGTCCTCACCCTCGGCAGGCGCATAGCCGAAGTACCGTGCGCCATGCAGCGCCGGCTCGGGTGAACCACGGCTGATGCCGAGCTGGAGCCTGCCCCGGCTGATGAGGTCCGTGGCCGCGGCTTCCTCGGCCATGTAGAGCGGGTTTTCATAGCGCATGTCGATCACGCCGGTGCCCATTTCGATCCGGTTCGTCCGGGCCGCGATGGCCGCCAGCAAGGGGAACGGCGAGGCCTGCTGTCGGGCAAAGTGGTGCACGCGGAAGAAGGCTCCGTTGATGCCAAGCTCTTCCGCTGCAACGGCCAGGTCGATCCCCTGCAGCAGTGCGTCGCCGGCCGAAGGAGTCTGCGAGCCCTGGACATGTCCCCAATGGCCGAATGAGAGAAAACCGATTCGTTTCATGCCCGCGTCAACCACGGGGTGGGCCGAGTCATTCCACTCACGCGAGTTTGTGTACAGATGATGCCCCTAAGACGCGTCTATGAGGGCATCACCTGTACACAAACTCCGGAGGCTAGCGGGTGCTGCCCGCCAGGAGGCCACGGCGCAGCAGGAGGCGGCGCTCGATCGGTGCGAACACGAGCAACTCGATGAGGATGCCCACGAACAGGATTGCCAGGATTGCGGCCATAACAGTGGACATGTCCGACAGTGTGCGGCCTTGGTCCAGGAGCGAGCCGAGTCCGAATCCGATAGTGCCACCGACAGCAATGATTTCAGCGGCCATGAGTGAGCGCCAAGAGAAGGCCCAACCCTGCTTGAGTCCGCCCAAGTAGCCGGGAAGAGCCGCCGGCAGGACAATCTGCAGGGCCATCTGGAGGCGGGATGCACCGAGAACCTTGCCAACGCTTCGGTATTGCGGCGGGATCTGGTCGACGCCGGAAATCAGCCCGTTGATGATGGACGGGATGGCACCCATGAGCACCACGAAGTACACGGTGCCGTCCGAGAGCCCGAACCAGATGATGGCAGCGGGAACCCACGCCACGGACGGCAGCACCTGAAGCCCGGAGATGAGCGGTCCGAAGGCGCGGCGCAGGGGCTGCACCTGCGCCAGCAGCAGGCCCACAGGAGTAGCCACGGCGACACTGATGAGGAACCCGATCACGCCGCGCTGCAGCGAAGTCAGGATGGCTTCCTGGGCTTTCCCCTCGGCCCATAGAGAACCGAACTGGCTCAGGACATCAAGCGGTCCGGGAACCCTGGCCACGGCGCTTGAAGCCGAGGGAAACGTAGAACTGCCACGCCAGGATGAGCACCAGGAGTGCCGCAATCGGGAGAATGATCCGGGTCCAGTCGATGCGCGTCTTGCGGTGCGCATCCGACTGCAGTTTGTCCAGGCCGGCTTCGAGGTCCCGGAGTTCGTCCGGGTTTCCCTTCAGGGACGGCGAGGTGATGCGGCCGGACTCGGCCGTGCTCTCCCGCGGGCTGAACGTGTCCTGTTCAATTGGCATGGCGGCGGATCTCCTCGCGCAGGCGGCGGGTAATGGTTCCAGTCAATTCACCAGCGCGGCCGGCGTCGGTCCGGTGTTCCTCGCCCACGTTCCACTCGGCCACCACCCGTCCCGGACGGGAGGACAGCAGCAGGACCCGCTGTCCCAGCCGCACGGCTTCGCGCACGTTGTGGGTCACGAAAACGATAGTGCGGCCGGTTTCCTTCCAGATCCGTTCGAGCTCGTCGTGCAAAAGGTCGCGAGTGATGGCATCGAGGGCTGCAAACGGTTCGTCCATGAGCAGCAGTTGCCGGTCCTGTGCCAAAGCCCTCGCCAGTGCGACGCGTTGCCTCATGCCGCCGGAGAGCTCATGCGGCCGCTTATCTCCGGCACCACCCAAATGGACGAGGTCCAACAGCTCGCCCGCACGGGCAGCACGCGAAACCTTGCTGGTGCGGCCGGATTTGTCGGCGAGCTTCAGCGCGAGTTCGATGTTCCCGCGGGCGGTGAGCCACGGAAACAGCGCCGAATCCTGGAACATGAAGGCCGCGCCGTCGCTGGGAACCTCCAGAGCGCCCGACGTCGGCTGGTCCAGCCCCGCGAGAATGTTCAGCAGGGTGGATTTGCCGCAGCCGGACGCACCGAGGAGCGCGACGAACTCGCCCTGCTCGATGGTGGCATTGACGTCGTCGAGCACCGGGGCGCCGTCGCCGAAGCGTTTACCCAAGTGTTCCAGTACGACTGGCATGGTCCCGTCCTTCGCTTGTTGCTTCGTTGTTTGAATGTCCTGAGGCTTAGTCTTGGCCCAGTCCTGCGGCCGAGGTCTTCTGCCCGGTCACGCTGTTGAGGGCGCGGAGGTCGAAGATCCCGTTGATGTCGGCCGGTTTGGTGATACCGGCGTCCACGCCATCCTGAAGGAGTTTCTTGTAGGTTCCGGCGAGAGGGTCCACGGTGAAGGTGATGTTCTTCAGGGAACGGTCGATGACGTCAGCCGGGAGGGTGCTGCCCGCGGTCGCCTTGAGGGCAGCGTTGATGGCGCTGGCCTTGTCAGCAGCTGAAGCGGTGTTGAGCCACTTGATGGAGGCGTCATTGCCCTGGAGCAGGGCCGTCACCGTCTCCGGGTGTTCTGCGGCGAACTTCTTGCTCACGATCAGGATGGTGGTGGGGAACTGGCCGGGTTTGCCGGTCTGGGAGCCGTCCCACAAATCCTTCTCGTCCACCAGAACTTTTCCACCGCCCTGGAGCACCAGCCGGGAGGCCCAGGGCTCGGGTACCCACGCGCCGTCGAGCTTTCCGTCTTGGAAGAGCTTGAGGGTCTGCGCGTTTTCCGTCGGGTTGATGGCGACGTCGCCACCGCCGTTCGCGTTGGTCTTCAGGCCCTGCTTGCCCAACCAGGCGCGCAGTGCCACGTCCTGGGTGCCGCCGAGTTGTGGTGAGGCGAGGGTCTTGCCCTTGAGGTCTGCCGCGGAATTGATGCCGGGTTTGACCACCAGCTGTGCGCCGCCAGCCGCTGCACCGGCGATGATGCTGATGGATTCGCCTTTGCTCTGGACGAAGGAGTTGATGGCCGGATTCGGGCCGAGGTATGCGGCATCAATAGCGCCGGCGTTAAGGGCCTCGATCGCTGCGGGACCGGCATTGAAAATCTGGGTGCTGAGCTTGGTGCTACCCAGCTTGCTGGCGATGATGCCCTTGCTGACGCCCACCAAAGCGGGAGCGTGGGTGACGTTGCCGAAGTAGCCGAGCCGTAGTTCGGCGGCGGGACTCGTGGACGCCGCAGCTGTCGTTTCGTTGTTCTTCGCAACAACCGACGCGACTGCCGCGCCAGCGCCAATCAGCAGGACGAGTCCGACGGCGATGCCGATCTCGAGCGTGCGGCGTCGCTTGGGCTTGTTGCTCTCACCGGCGACGATGCGGGTGGTTCCCGGGTTCGAGGCGGGCGGCGTGGGTTCTGGGGTGTTTGACATGGGGGAATCCTTGGGATGCGTTGCGGAAGGGACAGGGCGTTTATCAGGCCCTGCGACATCGCCCCGAAAGGGCAGGCAAGGACCAATCCGATGAGGTCATGGATTCACCATAGGGACTGTCATATTTGCCGTTCAATGACCCGGAAACCCGGGGTCACGCAGGTTCATGCGGCGTCACAATTCCAAATGCGGTGCCGCCGAGGTCTGACGCCGAGGCGCCTACGCTCTCGCAGACAGGGTTGAGTGTGGATCGCCGCGCGTCGATCCCTTTTTTGAATTGCCCCTCGACACAATTACTAAGTGTGCTTAGCATTAAGGCTCGATTAGTTTCTCTTTTGCGTACGGACCGGCAAGCGCGTTTCGCGGACAGCCTGCCGTCCGGCAGCCTTCGGCCTGCCACCCCCTTCGGCTGGACTCACAGGCCAGAATCCTTATTCCCCCGCTTCCTCGCTGGCCCAATACGTGTATTCGGGTGATTTCCGCGCTGACTTGCGGCCACCGGCCCTGCAACGCCTACACCCCCGGAAGCTACGACTACTTGGCCACGATCAAGACGGGCAACAAAGAAAAGAGCGGAAAAGTGAAGGCAGTAGTTTACAAAGGACCCAACGACGTCAGTGTCGAGGATGTACCGGATGCCAAAATCGAGCACCCTGCCGACGTGCTGGTGCGGATCACGTCGGCGAATATCTGCGGTTCGGACCTGCACATGTACGAGGGCCGCACCAGCTTTGAACCCGGGCGTGCATTCGGACACGAGAATCTTGGAGAAGTGATTGAGACCGGCCCCGCAGTGAGCAAGGTGAAGGTGGGCGACCGGGTCGTGATCCCGTTCAACATCGCCTGCGGATTCTGTAAAAACTGCGAGCGTGGCTTCACCAACTACTGCCTCACCATGCAGCCTGAACCCAAGCTCGCCGGCGCGGCCTACGGGTTCGCCGACATGGGCCCGTACCAGGGCGGCCAGCTGCCGAGTACCTGCGCGTACCGTACGGGGACTTCAACTGCCTGCGCCTGGGCGAGGACTCCGTGGAGAAAGAACTCGACTACGTCATGCTCGCCGACATTTTCCCCACCGGCTGGCACGCCACGGAACTGGCCGGGGTATACCCGGGGGACTCGGTGGTCATTTATGGTGCCGGTCCGGTCGGACTCATGGCAGCCTACTCAGCCATCATCAAAGGCGCCGGCAAAGTGATGGTCGTGGACCGCCAAAGCGACCGCCTGAAGCTGGCGGAACAGATCGGCGCCATACCCGTGGACGATTCGGCAACGGACCCCGTCGAGTTCGTCAAGGACCAGACCATGGGATTCGGGGCAGACCGGGGCTGCGAATGCGTTGGCTACCAGGCGCACGACCCGGCTGGAAACGAACAACCCAACCTGACCCTGAACCGGCTCGTGGACTCCGTGCGGTTCGTCGGTGGCCTGGGCGTGGTCGGTGTGTTCCTGCCCCAGGACCCCGGGGCCTCCGACAAACTCGCCCAACAGGGACAGGTGGCCTTCGACTATGGCAACTACTGGCTCAAGGGACAGACGATGGGCTCTGGCCAGTGCCCAGTCAAGAAGTACAACCGGGCCTTGCGCGACCTCATCGCCGGCGGAAAAGCGAGCCCATCCTTCATCGTCAGCCACGAGTTGCAGCTGGATCAAGCTCCCGAGGGCTACAGGAACTTCGACAGCCGCGAAGACGGCTGGACCAAAGTCGTCCTCCACCCGGCCGGGGCCTGAGAGAGCCCGGACCGGACATTTTTGATGTCACAATGAGCAATTTCCGGAGGTGGTACTAATGCGGTCAATGGTGTATCGCGGGCCCTACAAGGTGCGCGTGGAAGAAAAGGAGATGCCGCCCATCGAGCATCCGAATGATGCGATCGTGCGGGTGACGTTGGCCGCGATCTGCGGATCTGACCTGCACTTGTACCACGGCATGATGCCGGACACCAGGGTGGGCATGACGTTCGGTCACGAATTCATCGGCGTGGTGGAGCAGGTCGGCCCGTCGGTGGAGCGGCTCAAGCCCGGGGACCGGGTGATGGTGCCGTTTAATGTCTACTGCGGGTCCTGCTACTTCTGCGCCCGCGGCCTCTACTCCAACTGCCACAACGTCAACCCCAACGCCACCGCCGTCGGCGGGATCTACGGCTACTCGCACACGTGTGGCGGATACGACGGCGGCCAGGCCGAGTATGTGCGGGTCCCCTTCGCCGACGTCGGGCCAGGCTTGATTCCGGACTGGATGGACGAGGAGGACGCACTGCTGCTCACCGATGCGCTTCCCACGGGCTATTTCGGTGCGCAGCTGGGCGACATCGTTGAGGGCGACACCGTGGTGGTGTTCGGTGCCGGGCCTGTGGGTCTGTTCGCGGCCAAGTCCGCCTGGCTGATGGGTGCCGGACGGGTGATCGTCATCGACCACCTGGAGTACCGGCTGGAGAAGGCGCGGACCTTTGCGCACGCCGAGACGTACAACTTTGCGGAGTACGACGACATTGTGGTGCTCCTGAAGAAAGCCACCGACCACCTGGGTGCCGACGTCGTCATCGACGCCGTGGGGGCCGAGGCGGATGGCAACTTCCTCCAGCACCTTACCTCCGCAAAGCTGAAGCTGCAGGGCGGATCCCCTATCGCCCTTAACTGGGCCATCGACTCCGTCCGCAAAGGTGGCACGGTGTCGGTGGTGGGCGCGTATGGGCCGATTTTCAGTGCCGTGAAGTTCGGCGATGCCATGAATAAGGGCCTGACTCTGCGGATGAACCAGTGTCCGGTCAAAAGGCAGTGGCCCCGGTTGTTCGAACACATCCAGAACGGTTACCTGAAGCCCAGCGAGATCGTCACGCACCGCATCCCACTTGAGCACATCGCCGAGGGATACCACATCTTCTCTGCGAAGCTCGATGATTGCATCAAGCCCCTCATCGTTCCCACCACTGCCTGAAAGGAAGAGAATTGTGGCTGAGATACCAACGCCGTACACCGCCGGCAAGCCTGCTCTGAAGGAGTCCTTGGAGGACCTGCGGGTCCGAATTCCAGGATGGGGAGCCGACCTCGATCCGGCGGACAGGCCCTCCTACCCCCGGGAGCAGCCCGGCATCGAGACTGGTGCGCACTGGGACTTCCCTGAGCGCCAAGAAGAGAAGTGGCCCCGGGAGCGGTCCATCGAGCACGCTTTCGTAACGCCCGTTTTTGGCACCTCTACCCCTCCCAAAGGTGCCTCGGGCGCAATTCGAAAGTACGCCTACAAGTACAGCGAAGGACGCGCCGCCCACTGGCTGCTGCTCATCGCCGCAGACCGGGTCGATGCGTGGGAACATCACCTTCGCTCATTTGCCACCCTGCGCCCGGACAACCCGATCACCGAGACCGGGGTGCTCAGCGAGTTTTCCCGCCATGGCGTGAGCTCCCGGTTCGGGAAAAAGCGCGCCGACCTGAGCCATCAGTGGATTGATCCCATCATCGCTGGCGCCCCTTGGGCACTGGCGGCCGGCGCACTCGCGGTCGCCGCCCGCAAGGCGCTGCGAAAGCACCGCGTGGCCTGACACCTTACGGGCGTCAGATGACGTAGCGTTCGTCCTCGTGGTCGCCCGGGTGGTCTTTCACGAGACCGGCAGCCAAGGTGTTGCCATCCACGGGATCGATCACCAGGAACGCGCCGGTACGGCGGTGGTGCAAGTAGTTCTCCAGCGGCAACGGCGCGGCCAGTCGAAGCTGGGCGTTGCCGATGTCGTTCAACTCAAGGCTGGAAGCACCCTCCACGTTGAACGTGGCCAGGTCGAGCTTGCCCGTCACATTGCGAACCAGAGCCTGGACTGTACGCGTCCCGTGCTTCACGAGCACCTTGGCACCTTCGCGCAACGGCTTGGGCGAAAGCCAGCACAGCGCGGCGTACAGGTCGGCCGAGCTCTCGCGCACCGTCCCTGCCGCGGCAATGGTGTCACCACGGGCGACGTCGATCTCATCCGCAAGGCGGATTGCCACGGACTGCGGTGCCGTCGCTTCAGTCAGCTCGCCGCCGGCGAAATCGATCCCGGTCACGGTGGTGATGCGGGGTTCCGCGCCCGGGCTCAGGACGGTGACCTTGTCGCCGAGCCTCACAGTGCCTTCGGTGATCTGTCCGGCATAGGCGCGATAGTCGCGGTACGCCTCGACGTCGAGCCCTGCGGCGACGGCGTCGGGAGCCAACGCGCCCTGCGGCCGGATGACGAGTTGGACCGGGAAGCGGAAGCTTTCCAAGTGGCTTTCGAGCTCATCTGCGGCCGGAAGTGTTTCCAGGACCTCGAGCAGGGCCGGGCCGGAGTACCAAGGGGTGCGCTCAGACCGGTCCACGATGTTGTCGCCGTCGAGCGCTGACACAGGGATGACGAGGAGATCAGAGATTCCATCAGCACCGAGGCCAAGCTCCCGGGCAACCTTCTGCACGTCCGCTTCGATTTCGCGGAAGACCGACTCGCTGAAGTCCACGAGGTCGATCTTGTTCACGGCCACAATCACATGGGCCACGCGAAGCAACTGCAGCACGGACAAGTGCCGGCGGGTCTGCTCCAGGACTCCCTTGCGGGCGTCAATGAGTACGACGACGGCATCCGCAGTGGACGCGCCCGTCACCGTGTTCTTGGTGTACTGCACGTGGCCGGGGCAGTCCGCGAGGATGAAGCTGCGGCGGTCGGTGGCGAAGTAGCGGTACGCGACGTCGATGGTGATGCCCTGTTCGCGCTCGGCACGGAGGCCGTCGGTCAGGAGGGCGAGGTCAATCGCCTGGGTGCCAGTGGCGCCGGCTCCACCAAAGCCACGGTCGGCGGAGGTGCGGGCCACGGCGTCGAGCTGGTCGGCGAGGATCGCCTTGGAGTCATGCAGGAGGCGGCCCACCAGGGTGGACTTGCCGTCGTCGACGGATCCGGCCGTGGCGAAGCGGAACAGCGTGGATTCGCGCAGGCCGGTCTCCAGAAGTGAAGTCTCAGTGCTCATTAGAAGTAGCCGTCCTTCTTGCGGTCTTCCATGGCTGCCTCGGAGATGCGGTCATCTGCGCGGGTGGCGCCACGTTCGGTGAGTGTGGATGCGGCAACTTCGACAACAACCTCGGCAACAGTGCGGGCGTCGGAGACGACGGCGCCAGTGCAGGACATGTCCCCAACAGTGCGGTAACGGACGGTCTTGGTGATGACTTCCTCGTGCGGGAGCGGCATGGAAACCTCACCCACCGCACGCCACATGCCGTCGCGTTCGTAAACCTCGCGCTCGTGGGCGTAGTACAAACCGGGAAGCTCAATGCCTTCGCGTTCGATGTACCGCCAGACGTCCAGTTCGGTCCAGTTGCTGATGGGGAACGCCCGGACGTGTTGGCCCACGGTGTGGCGGCCGTTGTACAGGTTCCACAGTTCGGGGCGCTGGTTCCGCGGATCCCACTGGCCGAATTCGTCGCGCAGGCTCAGGATGCGTTCCTTCGCACGGGCCTTGTCCTCATCGCGGCGTCCGCCGCCGAAAACGGCGTCGAACTTGTTGCGCTGAATGGCGTCCAGCAGCGGAACGGTCTGCAACGGGTTGCGGGTGCCGTCGGCGCGCTCGGTGAGTTCGCCGCGGTCGATGAACTCCTGCACGGAGCCCACCACCAGTTTCAGGCCCAGGCGTTCCACCGTGCGGTCACGGAAATCGATGACCTCGGGGAAGTTGTGGCCGGTGTCCACGTGCAGCACGGGGAACGGAACCTTGCCCGGCCAGAACGCCTTGGTGGCAAGGTGCAGCATGACCACGGAGTCCTTGCCGCCGGAGAACAGCAGCGCAGGCTTCTCGAACTCGGCAACAACCTCACGGATGATGTGGATAGCCTCGGACTCGAGGGTGTCGAGTGAGCTGAGACGCTCGGCTGGTTCGACGCCGTCGGTTTCCAGCACTGACAGCTCCAGGTCCTCGTTGGTGATTTGGGTGCTCATACGTGTAGTCCGCATTCTGTCTTGTCGGTTCCTGCCCAGCGGCCGGAGCGGGGGTCAGCCCCCGGGGCCACTTTCCTGGTGCAGGGCTGGCATCCGATGGACGGGTAGCCCTGGCTCAGGAGGGGGTTGACAGGGAGGATGTTGTCTTCGGAGTACTGGACGAGCTGATCGAAGCTCCAGTCCGCCATGGGATTGACTTTGACCAATCCGTTGGTCTCGTCCCACGTGATCAACGGGGTATTTGTACGTGTGGGGGCTTCGTCGCGGCGGACGCCGGTGAACCACACTTCGTAGCCGGCGAGCGTCCGGCGAAGCGGCTGAACCTTCCGCAGTGCGCAGCATTGGGCTGCGTCGCGGGCGAAGAGGTCCTTGCCGAGAAGCCGGTCCTGCTGCTCCACAGTGTTTTCCGGGAGCACGTCCACGATGTTCACGCGCAGGTTCGCGGCGACCTCATCGCGTGTGGCGTGCGTTTCCGGGAAGTGGTAGCCGGTCTCCAGGAAGAGAACGTCGACGCCGGGCAACTGGTCGGCGACCAAGGCCGGCAGTACGGCGTCGGCCATGGAGCAGGCGACGGCGACCGTCGGCAGCTCGAAGTTGCGGGTCACCCAGGCAATGACATCGCGGGCGGGTGCGTTCCAGCCGAGCTCGGCAGCACCGGCTTCGGCCAGCGCCTTGAGTTCGTCGTGGGAGCGCTTGGTCTCAACCGGTGTCATTGGAGGTCTCCTTCATCGGCTGCGTGTGCCCATTCGGCGAAGGTCTGGCCCTCGGCCCGGTCGGCCACGAACTTCCGGACCACGCGCTCGACGTAATCGGGCAGGTCTTCCACGTAAACCTTGAGGCCACGAACGGTGCGTCCGAGGCCTGCCTCGTCACGCTCGGAGGAAGCCAGCCCGCCGCCCAGGTGAACCTGGAAGCCCGGGGTGGGGTCGCCGTCGGGCGTTGGCAGCATCATGCCCTTAAGCCCGATGTCCGCGGTCTGGATGCGGGCGCAGGAGTTGGGGCAACCGTTGATGTGCAGGGACAATGCCTGCGGCAGCTGCCCGCTGTCCGCGAGGTCAGCGCAGGCGCTTCTCCAATTCGGCGACAGCGGTGGCTGCCGTGACCTTGGTTTCCACGATGGCAAGCTTGCAGTATTCAATGCCCGTGCAGGCGATGGTGCCACGGCGGAACACGGAGGGCCGGGCCGAGAGGCCCAAGGTGTCGAGCTCGGCAAGCAGGGGCTCCACCTGCTCCTTGGCAACGTCCAGCACAACGATCTTCTGGTGCGGCGTGGTGCGCAGGCGGAAGGAGCCGCGGGCCTCGAGGGTGTCGGCGAGCTTCACGAGCTGGCCGCCGGAGAGGCGTCCGGCCAAGGGAGTGGCGCCGATGAAGAACTTGCCGTCCTTCTGCTCGTGGACGCCGACGTGATCGCCGGGCGTTGAAGGCTTGGGCGCTGCGGGACCGTCGGCTAGCTTGAAACCGAGGTATTCGTCTTCAAGGATCTGACGGAACTTCTCCGGACCCCAATCGGCCAGGAGGAACTTCAAGCGGGCCTTGGTGCGCATGCGGCGGTAGCCGTAGTCGCGGAAAATGCTCGTGACGCCGAGCCATACCTCGGCGGCTTCCTCAGGCTTGACGAACGCTCCGAGACGCTTGGCCAGCATGGGGTTCGTGGAAAGTGCGCCGCCCACCCAGAGGTCGTAGCCTGCGCCAAGTTCCGGGTGGACCATGCCCACCAGGCCGAAGTCGTTGATCTCGTGGACAACGTCCTGCGAGGGGTGGCCGGTGATGGCGGTCTTGTACTTGCGCGGCAGGTTGGCGAGCTCCGGGTCGCCGATGAACCGCTCGGCAAGCTCGTGAATCAGAGGCGTGGGATCGATGATCTCGTCCTTGGCGATGCCGGCAACCGGCGAGCCGAGAATGACGCGCGGGACGTCGCCGCAAGCTTCGGTGGTGGAGAGTCCAGCGCCTTCGAGGCGGCGCCAGATCTCCGGGACGTCCTCGACGCGGATCCAGTGCAGCTGAATGTTCTGGCGATCCGTCAGGTCGGCGCTTCCGCGCGCGAAATCCACGGAAATCTGGCCGATCACGCGGAGCTGCTCGGTGGTGAGCGCACCGCCGTCGATCCTCACGCGCAGCATGAAGTACTTGTCCTCGAGCTCGTGCGGCTCAAGCGTGGCGGTCTTGCCGCCGTCGATTCCGGGCTTGCGCTGGGTGTAGAGGCCCCACCAGCGGAAGCGGCCGTGCAGGTCCGTGCTATCGATCGAGTCGAAGCCGTGCTTGGAGTAGACCGACTCGATACGCTCACGGACGTTGAGCCCGCTGTCCTCCTGCTTCCAGGTTTCGTTGGCGTTGAGCGGCGCGGTGCCGTCAACTTTCCACTGGCCATGGGGCTTTGCGGCAGGACGGTTGGACGTCCGCGCCGGGCGCTTGGGGGCGGCCTGGTCCGCGGAGGCTCCAGCTACAGCAGTATCAGTCATGCATCGACTGTAGAGGCGGCCGGATTTACGTAACAAAGGGTCGGGAAACGGAAAGTCACCTAGGGAAACATTTCGTCACGAACCGCCGCTGGGCCTTGTTCAGCCAGCCTCGCTGTGCATCCTCAAGAACTCTTCAGGACTGCGCTGCGATGACTGCGTCGAAGCGCTCCAGGGCGATCTCCGCGAGGACCGGAGAGGGCAGCAGGGGCGCGGTCACGACGTCGGCGCCGGCTTTGGCGAGCTGGTCGTGGAAGTAGCCCGTGGCCAGCAGGTAGGAGGCCACCACCACCCGGCCGCCCGCTTTGGCGCCTTCGGCGCCGGTGAGTTCGGCGCCAGTGACTTCCGCGGCGGTGAGTTCGGCACCGGTTAGTTCCGCACGCAGTGCCCTGACGCCGTCGGGCACGTTCGGTTCGGCACTGGCGCCATAGACGACGCGCACCTTGTTGGGCAGCAGCGCGGCGAGCTGGCGCGCTTGCTCCTCCGAATCGACGGATCCGTCCGGCAGGGACGAGCCCGCGGCGGCGAGCAGGACGCCGTCGTTCTTGCCCAGGCCTGCGTCCAGCAGCCGCGCGGCGAGCAGCTCCGCGAGCCGCGGATCCGGCCCCAGCGGAGGTGCCGCGGACACCTCGGGCCGGGCCTTGATCGCCTTGGGGATGTCCACCTGGACGTGGTAGCCGGTGCTGAGCAGCAAGGGAACGACGACGGCGGGCGTGCCTTCCGGGAGGCCGGCCACCACTCCGGACAGCTCGGGTTCCTGGACGTCCACGTAGGCCTCGACGACCCTTAGCCCGGGCCGGAGGGCCTCAATCTCGGCCATGACCTGGCGGATGGCCGCCTGCCCTTCGACGTTCCGGGTTCCGTGGGCGCACGCGATCAAGACGGGGCTGTTCATGCGTGCAAGCGTAACGTTGGGCAAGCATGATCGCCCGTCTGTGAACGAAGAACGGAGCTGCATTTGTTCACTTTTGACCTTGCGCTGGTATGGCTGGATCTGGCCGGCGTCTTCTTTTTCGCCGTATCCGGATCATTGTTGGCGGCAAAGAAGCAGTTCGACATCATCGGCTCGATTCTTTTGGCGTCGCTCGTGGCCCTCGGCGGCGGGGTTATCCGCGACATCATCATCAACGCAGGCCCGCCCGCCGCGTTCACCAACCCCGTCTATCTCGTGCCGCCCCTGCTGGCCGCGATACTGGTGTACTTCCTGTTCTCGAGCATCCAGCGCTTCACGTCCCTGCTGACCCTGTTCGACGCCGGCGGGCTGGCCCTGTTCTGCATCACGGGGACTCTCAGGGCCCTGGCCGCCGGGATGAATCCGGTGGCTGCGGTCCTGTTGGGCGTCACCACGGCGGTGGGCGGCGGGCTGCTGCGCGACATCACCGCCAACGAGATTCCCACCCTTTTCGATGCCCGCGACTTGTATGCGCTGCCGGCCTTCAGCGGAGCCGCCCTGACGGCCTTGCTCTGGAACACCGGAGCCTTCAATGGGCTGACAGCGGCACTCATTGCGGCCCTGGTTTTTGCCTTTCGGGTGGTGGCTTGGCGTCGCGCCTGGCGGGCGCCCCTGGCGGTCCGGGGATGGCACCGCGCCGGGGTCTCTTCGGGCGCCGATTCACGGTCCCGGGATTAGCTAGGATGGGAGCATGACTGACATGTTCCTCGAGAAGTTCCGCGCGCTTGTACCGAAGTATCTCGAGGACGAATGGCAGGAAGAAGACGGACTGACTCCCGCTGAATTGGACGAGGCCCTGTCTGCCCACTCCTTCACTGTTCCGATGGTGCTGCGCGAGTTCTACCTTGCGATTGGTGGCTGCGAGGACCTCATGGAGGCATACCACTACTTCTGGGACCCCGAGGAGCTCGAAGTAGATGATGAAGGCTTCCTCATGTTCCTGGAGGACGAGGAAGAACAGTTCACGTGGGGCTTCCGCATTGGGGACCTCAGCGTCCCGGATCCCATCGTGTGGCGCCGCAACAACGCCCGTGGCCAGTGGAAGTCCGAGGAAGGCACCTTCTCCGAGTTCGTCTTCGACATGTTCGACTGGGCTTTCAGCGACGAAGACTGAGGACTTCTGTAGGGGCGGCCTCGCGGCGACGGCTCGCGGCGACGGCGACGCCTTCCTGACCCTGTTTGATTTTCCAAGGGCCGCGACACGCCTTGTTCAAGGTGCGTCGCGGCCTTTATCGTGCCAAAGAGGGTCAGGACGGCGCGCCACTTGCTGGATTACGACGGCGGAACCCACTCCGGCGCGTACCTTGGGGGGCGCGAACCTGCCGGACTCCCGCGCGTTCAGGATCGCCAGTACCTCCATGACCAGTCCCCTGGGCGATGGACGACGTCAACGTAGTAGTAATGCAGGGCGAGGAGCCCGCCTTTGATGGTGGCGTTGTTCCGGTACTGGTCTTTCTTGACCTGCTTGCCTTCAAGGTGGGTACCGCCGTCGAGTTCCACCACGAGGCACTCATTGATGAGGCAGTCCTCTTCACCCACTCCGGGCAACTCCACGTGCATCCGGACCCGGAGCCCGGCCCTGACAAAGTGCGTGTGCGCGAGCACTTCGAGCAAAGAATCAGCCCTGGGCAGCACGAGGTTCAGCACCGACCTGGCTGCCCCATTGCGGTTGCCTTGGAGTTTCTTGCGGAGGAAGTCCGTGGTGATCAAACCGTGGCCAACTGCAGACTGCACCATCACCAAGGCCTCAAGTTCCGGCCGGCATCTCAGAGCATGGATGAGGACGTCGGCCAGGCCAGCCACAGGAAGGTAGGGATGCCGCGGGTGGATGCACGGCGTGTGGTCCACCACTCCGGCCCGGGCCAGTCCGCTACCGCAGCTGAGGTGGAGGGGCGAGGGACCCTGAACAGCCTTTGGTTCAAGTAGCTGCCACAAGTTGTAGAAGCGACAAGCGGAAACACAGGTCAGCACCCCATTCTCCCGAAACGCAGAGACGATGTCCGGATCGGCACCCTGAACCGTGTAGACGCCGCGGCGCAGCAAGCTCAGCGATCCGTTGTTAACTGCTTTTGCCAACGCTGATTTGGAAAAGCCAGCACTCCGCAACTGCGCGGTCCTCGCTGCGCCACCCCGGTTCCGGAGGAATTGAACCGCATCCATAAGTCCACTTCAGCAGGGCCGCCCGCTTGTGTGTAGCCGCAAATCCTCATATGTGGACAACTCTCTGCGCGCCTTCCTGACCTTCTTTGAGACCGGAATCCGCCCAACACACCCCTTGGCAGGCGTGTCGAGGCCACGGCGAAATTAAAGACTGTCAGGAAGGCCGCGCGAGGCCCCTGCAACCCCGAAAACCTATTGACGGGGAAAGTTGCGTACGTGACAAAGTTGTCATAAGCTGTAACCGGATTCACTAAATGCCTCCGGTGGGTCTGATGCGAACGGAGATTATGGTCCCGGTTCGTTGCAGCGCGTGACTCGTAGCGTTGCAAGGAACCGGGGCCATTGCATTTAAGCCCGACCCCACGTCGCAAGTCCCCACCGCCAGGGGACGCTGGCGGCGGGGATTGAGAGGCGAAGTAGCTAGCTCGCGCGCTCCACGACGGCGTGGGCAAAGTTGGTCAGCGATTCCTTGACCACGCCTTCGGGCAGCGACTTCAAGGCTTCGATGGCTTCCGCAGACCACTGACGTGCAATGACCCAGGATTCGGCGGTCACCGGGTGCTCGCGAAGTCCGGCGACGGCCAGCGCCAGCGCCTCATCGGAGGACAGGTCACCGTCCACCAGCTTCAAGAGTTCGACGGCGGAGTGGTCGCCGTTGTCGGCGGCCTTGCGGAGGAGCAGGACGGGCAGAGTGGGAACGCCCTCGCGAAGGTCCGTGCCCGGGGATTTGCCGGACTTGACCTTGACACCCGTGACGTCGATGACGTCGTCTGCCAGTTGGAAGGCCACGCCAACCTTCTCACCGTATTCCACCAGCACGTCTTCGAAGGCTTCGTCGGCGCCGGCGAAGATCGCGCCGAGCTGGCCGGAGGCTGCCACCAGGGAACCGGTCTTGTCTGCAATGACGGAGAGGTAGTGTTCCACAGCGTCTTCGCCCTCGCGCGGGCCAACGGTTTCGTGCAACTGGCCCAGGCACAGGCGCTCGAAGGTACGGGCCTGGATTCCCAGGGCACGCGAACCGAGCTCGGACACCAGGATCGAGGCCCGGGCAAAGATCAGGTCGCCCGTGAGGATAGCTACGGAGTTGCCCCAGACCTCGTGGGCCGTGGGGGCACCGCGGCGGAAAGGAGCCGAGTCCATCACGTCGTCGTGGTACAGCGTGGCGAGGTGCGTCAATTCGACGACGACGGCGGCCTGGACCACCTCGGGACGGGATGCGTCACCAAGGTGGGCACACAGAAGAGTCAACAGCGGGCGGATGCGCTTGCCGCCGGCTTCCACCAAGTGACGCGACGTTGCGTCAGCCAGGGGGTCCGAGTTGGCAATGGCTTCGCGAAGCTTCTTTTCCACGCGTGCAAGGTTGGTGGTGATGGCAGGACCCAGCTCCACATCCTTGGCAATAGCCGCAAAACCTGCAGGAAGCTGCAGGCCAGTAGCTATCGCGGTGGTGGTGGGAGCGGGTTCAACAGTGTTCGGCAGGCCGTGCCCGGCGTGCGTCCAACTGTGGTCGGCAGAGTGAGTCACGGGTTAACCCTAACTTTTCGCGGTGGAAAGCGTTGATTCGGTGCCGGCGCGGGTGGAAGCGACGGGGGACGTGGTGTTGGATGTGGCCGGGACAAGCATCTCGAGGACTCGGATGACGCGGTCTTCGAAACCCTTTGCAGATGCATCCGTGAGGTTGGCGAGCATTCTCACTACAAAGCGCATCAGCACCGGGATGGGCATGCCAGTCCGCAGGGCGAGTTTCATGACGGCCGGCTTGCCGATGAGCGTGGCAAACATCCGCCCCAGCGTGAAGTGCGAACCCCACTGGTCCCGCACGTAGTCCGCGTACCGCGAAAGGTGCGCATCGCCGGCCCTGGAAGCCTCCGTCCCGGACCCCCATCCCGCGGAACGCGAACGCGCGGCGCCCTCGATGATGAACTCGGCGGCAAAGCGGGCCGACTCCATGGCGTAGGAAATGCCCTCGCCGTTGAACGGCGAAACCATGCCGCCGGCATCGCCCAGAAGCATGATCCCCGGGGCATAGTGCGGCGTGCGGTTGAAGCCCATGGGCAGCGCAGCGCCGCGGATTTCGCCCATCTGGTTTTCCGGAGTGAAGCCCCATTCGGACGGCATTCCGGCGGTCCATTCGCGCAGGACCTGTTTGTAGTCGAGCTTGCCGAATTCCTTGGAGGAGTTCAGGATGCCCAGGCCCACATTGGAGGTGCCGTCCCCGACGCCGAAAACCCAGCCGTAACCCGGCAGCGGTTTGCCGGACTTGCCCGGGAGCTCAAGCCAGCCTTCCATCCAGTCGTCGTCGTGCCGGGGCGAGGTGAAGTAGGTTCGCACCGCGACGCCCAGCGGCCGGTCATCGCGTTTGTGCATGCCGAGCGAAACGGCCGTGCGGGTCGAATTGCCATCAGCGGCGAGCACGACGTCGGCATGGAAGTCACGCGTTTCGCCCGTCTTGCGTCCGGACTCGTCGAGTATCGCGGCCCGTGCGCCGATCACGCGCCCGTCCTCGGACCGCAGGGCTTCGGTAACGCTGTGGCGTTCAAGGACGACGGCGCCCGCCGACTGGGCGTGCCGGGCCAGCTCCTCATCGAAGCCGAGGCGCGTGCGGATGAGGCCATATGTGGGAAAATCGGCAACCTCCGGCCACGGCAGCTCAATCGTGCGGCCGCCGGCGATCAGCCGGAGACCCTTATTGCGGCGCCAACCCTCGTCCTCGGCGTGCGGGAGGCCAAGCTTCTGGATTTCCCGGACCGCCCGGGGCGTGAGTCCATCGCCGCAGACCTTCTCGCGCGGAAAGCTGGTCTTTTCCAGCACCGTCACGGCAATGCCGGCCTGGGCAAGGTAGTACGCAGCGGTGGATCCGGCTGGCCCTGCGCCGACTATCAGTACGTTCACAGCGTCCTTGTTACTAGGGTTGCTAGGCCGGTCAGCGGGACTGGTCGCCGGTTTGGTGGCGTGGCTTGATCTGGCGGCGTAGCTTTGCCACGGGAACGCTTTCCCGGTGTTCGGCGCCGGGCTTCTGGGCGCGATGCACCGCCACGATGCCGCCGCTCAGGTTGCGGTAGTTGACGTCTGTCCAGCCGGCTTCCTGCAGCCACGCGGCCAGGTGGTCCTGGTCCGGCCACGCGCGGATGGACTCGGCGAGGTACACGTAGGCGTCCGGGTTGGAGGAGACTTTGGTGGCGATCGCGGGCAGTGCGCGCATGAGGTATTCGGTATACATGGTCCGCCAAAGGGGCACTACCGGGGCCGAGAATTCGGCGATCACAAGGCGTCCGCCCGGCTTGGTGACGCGGAACATCTCCGCGAGGGCCTTGTGCGGTTCGTTGACGTTGCGCAGGCCGAAGGAAATGGTGGACGCGTCGAAGGAGTTGTCCGCGAAAGGGAGCTTGGTGGCGTCCCCGGCAACGAAGTCGATGTCCGGACGGCGGCGTTTGCCAACTTTCAGCATCCCCAGCGAGAAGTCGCAGGCCACAACGTCCACTCCGGCGTCGGCGTACGGTTCGCTGGAGGTGCCCGTACCGGCGGCTAGATCCAGGACTTTTTGGCCTACCCGAACATCCATCGCGTCGACGACCACGCGGCGCCAACGCCGGGTCTGTCCCATGGACAGGACATCGTTCACGACGTCGTATTTGGGGGCGACATCGTCAAACATCGTCGCAACTTCGTCCGGACGCTTTTCCAAGGATGCTCGGTTCACCCTGCAATTGTCTCAGACAAAATTGGGAAGAACTTTCGGGGCACTCCGGTCCGCGCGGCTACCGTTGCCCGCGGGAGTAATGTTGTTCCATCATGACGAGTACGCTCCGCACCTTGACAGTCCCCCTCGATGTTGATCCATCCTCCGGGGGGCTGCCGCCGTTTCTGGTCCGGGACGACGTCCTGTGCTGGTCCCGCCGAGAGAACGGACTGGTGGGCTTTGGCGAACTCGCGCGATTCACCGCTTCCGGGCCGGATCGCTTTCTCGAGGCCGATATCTGGTGGCGCCACCTTGTCATCGAGGCCGATATCACGGATCCCCTTGAAATCCCCGGCACCGGCCCTGTCGCCTTCGGCTCCTTTGCCTTCTCCAAGACCTCCGACTTTGAATCCCGTCTGGTCCTTCCGGAAATTGTTGTCGGGATCCGGGATGGGCAGTCGTGGCTCACCCAGTTGACGCTCGACGACGTCGAACTCACCGAGGCGGGCGCCCTCGCCGCCCTGGCGCGCTGGCTTAGCCCGGCGAACGGTAAGCTCACGGCGGCGGGAGGCTCCGCCGTCGGGCACCCAACTTTCACGGGCAACGGGAAGGTCACACTGGAGAGCGGTTCGCTGAGCGAAACCGCCTGGAAGCAGGCCGTAGCGGATGGCGTCGCGGAAATCCGGACGGGAAAGCTTGAGAAGCTGGTCCTCGCCCGCGATGTCGTGGCAACGTTGCCCGACGGCGTCAACGCCGCCCAGGTGCTCCGCCAGCTGGCCGGCCGATACCGCGAATGCTGGACATACGGCGTCGACGGTTTGGTAGGGGCGACGCCCGAAATGCTCATCCAGGTAGAGGGCCGCACTGCACAGGCGCGGGTCCTGGCCGGGACGCTGGACCGGCGCGACGCCGAAGGCGTGGACGGCTCCCCCATGGAATACGCCGAACGCGTGCTCGCCGGTTCGGAGAAACAGCGGCACGAGCACGAGATCGCTATCCAGTCCCTGACGAAGCAACTGGCGCCGTTCTCCGAGGCAATGAATGCGCACAGCGAACCCTTCATCCTCGAGCTCCCCAATGTGTGGCACCTGGCATCGGATGTGAAGGCCGAGCTCGCCGATATTGAGGGACATGTTCCTACGTGCCTTGCCCTGATCAATGCGCTTCACCCCACGGCCGCCGTGTGTGGCACACCTACCTTGGTTGCCGGGGAGCTGATCCGGGAGCTTGAGCACATGGATCGCGGGCCGTACGCCGGACCGGTCGGGTGGCTCGACGCCGCGGGCAATGGTGAGTGGGGCATCGCACTTCGGGGCGCGATCATCGAAAGTTCCACCACCGTCCGCCTTTATGCGGGCTGCGGGATCGTTGAAGGCTCCGTTCCCGACGCCGAACTGGCGGAGGCGCTGGGCCAAATTCCGGCCAATGCTCGAGTCGCTGGGCATCAGCAACTAAGCGTCCAACCCGAGGATTTCGTTCGAAAACTACGCCCGCGGATGTCTGGGGTGCGAGACAATAGCCCTGTTGGGGGTCTTGATTTTTTGCTTGGTAGGTTATCCAATAGTAAAACTTAGTTTTCTGTGACGCACATCTCATGTTCGGCGCTACACTATGAACCGATAAGTTTCGCATCCACTGCAACAAAAGGTAAGAAAATGCAGAAATCCCGTTCGCTTCCGGTCAGTTCAACGCTCAAAGCTGCAACTATCATCGCAATCGGAGCGCTGGCCCTCACCGCCTGCACCAACGCCTCCCAGTCAGGCACGGCGGGTACCTCCGCACCTTCGGGCAGCGCGAGCGCGAGCTTTGACCCCACCACCATCCAGAAGGATGACTCCCTGGCCGCAATGGTCCCGGCAGCCATCAAGTCCAAGGGCACGCTGACCGTCGGCTCGGACACCACCTACGCGCCCGCGGAATTCCTCGGAACCGACGGCCAGACCCCGGTTGGCTACGACGTGGACATCGCCAAGGCAATCGGCGCCACCCTCGGCCTGAAGGTTCAGGTGCAGACCGCCGAATTCACGGGCATCCTCCCGGCCCTGGGCCCCAAGTACGATCTCGGCATTTCCTCGTTCACGATCAACCCTGAGCGACTCGGCGCCGTCAACATGGTCAGCTACTTCAACGCCGGCACCGCTTGGGCCGTGCAGAAGGGCAACCCGAAGAAGTTCTCCTTGGATGACGTCTGCGGCAAGTCCATCGGTGTGCAGACCGGCACCGTCCAGGAAGACCCGGACCTCTCCGGCCGCAACAAGAAGTGCGCCGCCGACGGCAAGCAGCCGATCAACATCGTCACCCTCAAGAACCAGACCGACGTCACCACGCGACTCGTCAACGGCAGCATCGATGCCATGGCAGCCGACTCGCCCATCATCGGTTACGCGCTGACCCAGACCAACGGCCAGCTTGAGAAGCTCGGCGACGTTTACGACGCCGCTCCGCAGGGCATCGCCGTTGCCAAGCCGGACACCGCCCTCGCCGATGTCATCCAGAAGACGCTGACCAAGCTCATGTCTGACGGTTCCTACAAGAAGATCCTCACTGGCTGGGGCAACGCCGAAGGCGCCATCACCAAGTCTGAGGTCAACCCGGCGGTCAAGTCTTGAGTATTCCCGCCACCGATAACAAATCAGGTGCACAGATGGATCATCATCAATCAGGCCACGCCGCGCCGGTGCTGAACAATGCGGTACCGGTCAGGCACCCTGGCCGTTGGATCAGCGCCATCATCATTGTTGGCGTACTAGCACTGATGGTGCAGAGCGTGATCACCAACCACAATTTCCGTTGGGATGTTGTGGGAACCTACATCCTTGATGTGAAGGTGGTCCAGGGTGTGGGCTGGACGCTGCTCCTGACTGTAGCTTCGATGGTAATTGCGATTGTCCTGGCCATCCTGCTGGCCGTCATGCGCCAGTCCGATAACCCGGTTCTTCGCTACACCAGCTGGGTCTGGGTCTGGTTCTTCCGCGGCACCCCGGTTTACACCCAGTTGGTGTTCTGGGGCCTGATCGCCGTGTTGTATCCCAAGATCAGCGCAGGGGTCCCGTTCGGCCCCGAACTGTTCAGCCTTGATACCAGCACCGTCATCACGGCACTTGTTGCGGCGATCCTGGGCCTTGGCCTCAACGAATCCGCGTACCTGGCCGAAATCTTCCGGGCTGGCCTGAAGTCCGTGGACAAAGGCCAGACCGAAGCCGCAGAAGCCTTGGGCATGAGCAAGGGCAAGATTATGTGGCGGATCATCCTGCCCCAGGCGATGCGCATCATCGTTCCGCCGACGGGCAACGAGACGATCGGCATGCTCAAGACCACGTCGCTGGTTTTGGCCGTTCCGTTCACCTTGGACCTGACCTTCGCTACCAATGCCCTGGCCAACCGCATCTACCTTCCGGTGCCGCTGCTGATCGTGGCAGCCATCTGGTACCTGGTCATCACCAGCATTCTTATGGTCGGCCAGCGCTACATCGAGGCGTACTACGGCAAGGGCGTGGACACCAACCTTGCCCCTGCCATCATCAACCCGGCGGCCGCGAAGGCCGCATCAGCTGTCGCGCCGAGCGCCGAAGCAGAGCCTGCGCTGAAGATGGACTTCCCCGAGGAGGAGGCAAAATGACCGTCACCACCCAGAAACCGCTGGTGCGGATCGAAGGCCTCCACAAGTACTTCGGGCAGCACCATGTGCTTCGCGGCATTGACCTGACGGTCAACCAGGGCGAAGTGTCCGTTGTCATTGGTCCGTCCGGCTCAGGCAAGTCCACCATGCTCCGCTGCGTGAACCTGCTGGAGACCATTAGCGCTGGCCGCATCTCCGTCGGCGACCAGCTGATCGGCTACCGCGAAGTCAACGGCCGTCTCCATGACCTGAAGGTCAAGGAAATCGCCGCCCAGCGCCGCGAAATCGGCATGGTTTTCCAGCGCTTCAACCTGTTCCCGCACAAGACCGCCCTGTACAACGTCATGGAAGCTCCCATGCAGGTCAAGGGCAACGGCAAGGCGACAGCCAAGAAGGCCGCCCTCGAACTGTTGGACCGGGTGGGCCTCGCTGATCGAGCCAACCACTACCCGGCGCAGCTCTCCGGCGGCCAGCAGCAACGTGTCGCGATCGCCCGGGCCCTGGCCATGGAACCTGAGTTGATGCTCTTCGACGAGCCCACCTCTGCCCTTGACCCCGAACTCGTGGGCGATGTGCTCAACGTGATGAAGGACTTGGCCAAGTCCGGCATGACCATGATCGTGGTGACGCACGAGATCGGTTTTGCCCGCGAAGTCGGCGACACCCTGACCTTCATGGACGGAGGCGTCGTGGTGGAATCCGGTGACCCCCGCGACATCATCGCGAACCCCCAGCACGCCCGCACCAAGGAGTTCCTCAGCCGCGTGCTGTAACGTCTGCGGCACCCAAACGGGCTGTCGACACGCAAAATGCCCGGCGCAGCTGGAATTCCAGCCGCGCCGGGCATTTTGCGCCGCGCAGGGAACTACCGGTAGCTCCGAGCGCCTACGCCTCGAGCAGAACTTGGGACACTGCCGCACCCACCGCGGCCTTGATGCGCGCGTGCAACGGACGCAGCCCGGAGCGGTCCGCGCGTACTTCGACAATGCTGCGGCCCTTCAAAGGTGCGGCCAGCGCGGTGGCCAGCTCCGCCGTCGTACGCACAACGCTGTGCCCGACGCCGTATGCCGCGGCCAGCGCTGCAATGTCCACTGTGTGCGGGGTACCGAAGAGTCGCTCGACGGCGGTGCCGTAGCCGCCGTCGTCCTCCACCTTGCCGTGTTCGAGGAGTCCGAAGATGCCCCCGCCAGCGTCGTTGAGGACCACAATGCGCAGGTCCGGGCCGGGCTCGCCTGCTCCGAGGAGGAGGCCGCCGACGTCGTGCAGGAAGGTGACGTCGCCGAGGAGAAGGGTCGTTTCGCGGCCGGCGCCGAGGGCGATCCCCGTTGCCGTGGAAATCGTCCCGTCGATGCCGGCGAGGCCGCGGTTCGCGAACACTGCGGCGAGGGGCTCGGGGCTGGGCTGTCCGGCGAGGTCGACGTCGCGGATGCCGTTCGAGGAGCCCAGGACCAACTGTCCGCGGGCGTGTCTCCAGACGGTGGCTCCCACGGCGGGTCCGTTGGCTGCAGCTTCTGCCTCGAGGACGCCGTCGAGCGCGTGTTGGGCTGCAGCACCGGCCAGAAGCCAGGCGTCGAGCCACTCAGCCGAACCACGGCCAGCGAACCCGGCCAACTCGGTCAAGGACTCAAAGCGTTCCTCGCTGCGCCGGCCGTGCTCGTACCAGGCCACCGGAACGGGCTCATACATGGCGGCGCGAAGGTCGCCGCGGGCGAGCAAAGCGGCAACCGGCCGGGAAAGCGTAGGCCGCCCGAAGACCACCACCCGCTCGATCGGCAGCGCAGAGCCACGCCCGAAGTTGTCCAGCATGAGGCGGTACGGACCCACGGCGTTCGGCCCGAAGCGCGCGTTGGACGAGGGTTCGGCGAGGAGCGGAAGGCCGTGGGCACGGGCGAAAGCCTCGGCGACCGGACCGGCGTCGTGGCCGGCCAAAACCACCGTCCGGCGCTCGGTTAGCTCGTCGGGTGCAGGGGACATGCTCAGTGGTTGGGGACCGGAGTCATAGTGGAAAACGCCATGGCCCTGGGTGGCCGGGAGTGCCTCGCCTGGTTCCGGAACCAACGGCTCGCGGAAGGCCAGGTTGAGCTGCACCGGACCGGGAGGAGTGTCCTCGAGTGCGCCGGTGGCTGCGTAGAGGGCGGTCTCGACGGCCCTCTGGGGATTGGTGCCCGCGGGAACGTCGACGGCGAAGCGCACGTGCTCGCCGAAGAGGTCCAGCTGGATGGTGGTTTGGTTGGCCCCGGTGCCGTGAAGCTCAGCCGGGCGGTCGGCAGACAGTACCACGAGCGGCACAGCGGCGTGGTTGGCCTCCATGACTGCGGGCAAGAGATTCCCGACGGCGGTGCCTGAGGTGGTCAGGACAGCCGCCGGGGCGCCCGTGGACAAGGCCAAGCCGAGGGCAGTGAACCCGGCTGAGCGTTCATCGATCCGGATGTGGAGGCGGACGTTCCCGGCGGCTTCAGCCTCAGCCAATGCGTACGCCATGGGTGCCGAGCGCGAACCCGGAGCGACCACCACGTGCCGCACACCGCCGTCGAGCAGCGCCTTGACAGCGATCCGGGCAGCGGCGAGGGAGCTCAGGGAGCCTTGCGAAGTCACCGCACCAGTCTATTAGCGGCCGCCTCCCTCCCGACGCTCACTCACCTCGAACCCCCAAAACCCAAACGCCCGCTCACTCCCCTCAAGGAAGTGAGCGAGCGTCGGTGGTGACGCTAAGCGCTAGCCGTCCTTGCGGAACACTTGCACGATCGACGGACGCGGGGCGCGGACCTTGCCGGAGGCCGGTGCGGTTCCGGTGCCCACGTAGTCCGGGAAGTACGAGTGCGGCGCGTCGAACGTTCCTTCCTCGCCCGGGTGTTGCACGGCGACGAAGACGGTCCGCTCGTCGTCGTTCACGATCGGCCCACAGGTCTCGGCGTCGCGCGGGACGGCCAGGAACTGTTCTACCTTGCCGCGTTCGCCGCCAGCCAAGGTGACCTTGAAGAGGCCGTCCGCATACCCGATGGACGACGGCGCGCCGTCAGTTGCGATCCACATGTTGCCCGCCGAGTCGAAGGCCACGTTGTCCGGGCAGGAAATGGGCGAAACCTTGTCGGCCGGGAAGCCGGAGAAGTAGGCGGAGGAATTCTTGGCCGGATCTCCGCAAACCATCAGAAGGGTCCAGTTGAAGTGCGTGGACGTCTGGTCTCCGGTTTCTGTGATTTCGACGATGTGCCCGTCCCGGTTGAGCGTGCGCGGGTTGACCTCAGTGGCGCCTTCCTTGCCCGGCTTGCCGCGGTCCGAGTTGTTGGTGCAGACCACGTAGACCTTGCCGGTCGCCAGGTTCGGTTCGACGTCTTCGCAGCGGTCCATCTTCGTGGGGCCGACCTTGTCCGCGGCGAGGCGGGTGTAGACCAGGACTTCGGGGACGGACATGTCCGGAACTGCGGAGACGCCGTCGACCACCAAGGGAAGCCACTCGCCGGAACCATCGAACGCGCCGTCGGAGGGCAGCGCACCGGTACCGGTGATTTCAGACGCCGGGGAGTCGCCGGTGAACTTGGCCACGTAGAGGTCGCCTTCGGAGAGAAGGTTCATGTTGTTCCGGCGGGCCGCGGCCGAGTCGCCGGCCATGTACTTGCCCTTGGAGACGAATTTGTAGAGGTAGTCGAAGCGCTCGTCGTCGCCCATGTAGGCCACCACACGGCCAGAAGCGGCAACAATCACGTTGGCGCCCTCGTGCTTGAAGCGACCCATGGCAGAGTGCTTCTTAGGTGTGGAGGAGGGGTCGAACGGGTCGACCTCGACGATCCAGCCAAAGCGGTTGCTCTCGTTCGCGTAGCCGGCGTTGTTGGTGTTGAAACGCGGCTCATCCAGTTCCCACTGGCGGGCAGTTGGCTTGTTCGACAGGCCGTAGCGCTTGTCGCCCGCCGAGGTCCCGGGAGCCACGAAGTAGCCGTTGAAGTTTTCCTCGCCGGAGAGGATGGTTCCCCACGGGGTGGTGCCGCCGGAACAGTTGCCCAAGGTGCCTTTGATCTTCCGGCCTGAGGGATCGTCGATGGTCTTGACCAGGTCCGTGCCAGCGGCAGGGCCGGTGAGCTCATACGTCGTGTCGGTCAGGAAGCGGCGGTTGAGCGGTGCGCCCTTGACGTAGTTCCACGGCTTGTTCTTGTTCTTGCGCTCGAGTTCAACAACCGTGAGTCCGTGTGCGGCACGCCCGATCGCGCGCGCCTCCGCACCCGCCAAAGTGGCCGGGAACATGATGTTCTCGTTGGTGTACTCGTGGTTGGTGAAGAGCACGGCACGGCGGTCCTTGGAATCCGGAATAGGCAGGATGTCCGTGTAGTCGTTGTTGTAGCCGAACTGGCGGGCCTGCGCCGCTGCAGTCTGGCCGTTCAACTCGAAGGCCGGTGAGTCGGCAAAGAGCGGATCGCCCCAACGGATGATCGGCTGCCACGCGAAACCTTCCGGCACGGTGAAGGCGTCAACCGTATAGTCCACCGGCTTGATCGGCGTGAACTTAAGCTTGGCCTTGTCGAAGCCCGTCTTTGCCGCGGTTGAAAGGCCGGGACCGCCGTCGGCCACTGCCTTTTCAGCGGAACCCAGCCCACCCAGTACGACGGCGAGCGCACCCACGGCGCCAAAGCCCAGGGCGGCACGGCGGGACACCGCAGCGGAAGCGATGTCGCGGAAGTAGGCGTTGGAGCTCGTGTTGCACACCTCGCCCGAGCAGGCGTTGTAGCACTTCAGGGCGCACGTCACAGGACTGCGCTTGCCCTTCGTATGGCCGAGCATGGGGAGCAAGTCAAACCTGCGCTTGGTTGATTCAGACATGGGAAATACCTCCGGGGATTGAGTGATTTCCCCACCCTTACAGCGCTAGCGGAATCCGAGAGGAAACTTCGGTAAATTCCCGGTGAAATCCCAGGCTTTTCCCAGAAATCTATGCACCCAGGAGTGCATGCACTCGGCGGAGCCGGTCCAGCCACCAATCGCGACGTTCAGCGGACGCCGCATACTGCTCCAGCAGCCCTTCGTCGGCGACAGCATCGCGAATGCGAATAGCGCCGTCGTCGGGCACTAGCGGATCCCGGGTAATGTCCGAGGCGAACAGCCGCACGGTCCCCAGCCCGCACGCGTACGGCAGTTCCGGCAGCGCGGCGGCGAGCGCCAGCCCCGCGCGGATCCCCACCGAAGTGTCCAGCGCCGAGCTCACGACGGCGGGAAGCCCGGCCTGCGCGACGATGTCCAGCGCGCGCCGCACTCCCCCGAGCGGCGCCACCTTGACCACGATCAGATCGGCCGCCCCGGCCCGGGCCACTTTGAGGGGATCGTCTTCCTTGCGCACGGATTCATCGGCGGCGATGAGCACAGGGGTTCCCTGCCGGTCCAGCCGACGGCGGACTTCGGCGAGGCCTTCGATCTGAGCGACGGGCTGCTCGGCGTATTCGAGCCCGACGGCGGAGAGCCGGCCGAGCGCCTCGACCGCCTGCGGTACGTCCCAACCGGCGTTCGCGTCCACCCGGATCGCGGCGTCCGGCAGGGCGTTCCGGACCGCGGTGACGCGCGCGACGTCGTCGGCTAGTTCCTGACCACGCTCGGCCACCTTGACCTTGACGGCGTCCACGCGGCCGAAGCGCTCCAGGATTTCGGGTACCCGGGCGGCAGGCACGGCGGGGACGGTGGCGTTGACGGGAATGGTGTCCCTTAGCTGCGGCGGAAAACCCTGCCATGCGGCTTCGACGGCGGCGGCGAGCCAGCGGGACGCCTCGGTATCGCCGTACTCGGGGAACGGGCAAAACTCGCCCCAGCCCGCCGGGCCGCGGAACAGCAGGGTCTCGCGCTCGGTGATCCCCCGGAACCTGACCCGCATCGGGAGGCTGACCACTTTCGCGGTGGCAAGAAGTTCTTCAAGTGTGGGGACAGTTGCGGACACGCCGTAACCTTACCGCTTGCGCACACCCAAGTAGTCCCCACCGCCACCCTCGCCTCGCAAGTCCCCACCGGCAGGGAAGGCGAGCGGCCACCCCTCACACGCGTTAGGTAGAATGCAGCAAGAACCGGAACCACCGCCCGAGGAGCCAGCATGCAGCGCAAGGCCACAGCACTCGACGTCGCCAAACGGGCGGGTGTCTCGCGAAGTGCGGTGTCCCTGGTGCTCAACGGCCGGGGCGACGGCAATGTTGCCAAGGAGAGCCAGGACCGAATCCGGGAAGCCGCGGCCGATCTCAACTACTCGCCCAACCCCATCGCCCTGAGCCTGCGGAATCAACGGACACGCGTAATCGGCATCGTGTCGGACGAGGTGGTGGTGAGCCCGTTCGACGGCAACATCATCGGCGGCGCCGACGATGTTGCCCGAGCCCACGGCTTTGTCACCCTGGTGATGGACACCGAGCGCGACGCCTCCCGCGACGAGAGCGCCGTCGAGACCTTGCTCGACCGGCAAGTGGACGGACTCATGTATGTCACGGTCGGTTTGAAGCCGCTCGACGTACCCCAAGGAATGCTTCGCGTCCCCTCTGTCCTCGCCAATTGCTTCGACAGCAGCCCCACCCCGCGGCTCCACCATGTGATCCCGGACGAAGTTTCGGGCGGTCGGGAAGCCACCGAGCACTTGCTGCAGCTGGGCCATCGCGACATCGCTTTCCTCGCCGGCGCCGCCACCTCCCCGGCTGTGCCATTGCGCATCGTGGGGCATCGGGAAGCCATGGCCAAGGCCGCCATCCCCGTTCGAGAAGACCGCGTGTTCATGGCCGGTTGGGACATCAACGACGGATTCCGCGGCGCCATGAAATTGCTCGACGGCGTGTCCGCCGCCGAGCGTCCGACGGCGATTGTGTGCGCCAACGATCGACTCGCCATCGGCGTCGCCCTGGCTGCAGCGCGGCTGGGCCTGACCGTACCGCGCGACCTCTCGATCATGGGTTACGACGACGAGTCACGCATCGCGGCCACGATGGTCCCCGCGCTCACCACCATGGCGCTTCCGCTGCGGGAAATGGGCGCGGCCGCGATGAGCATGTTGCTGGAGCAGATTGAGCATCCGGCCCAGCGGCCGACGTCGGGCGGCGGCACCGGTTTGCAGGCAAACGCCGACTTGGAAACCATGGTTCCCTGCCGTTTGGTGGTCCGTGAGTCCACGGGACCCGTTCCGGCCCGCTAGATTCGACCAGCGCACGACGGCGGCCGGCCGCCTATTCCGGCAGCTTCAGTTCCCAGACGTCCGCCGCGGCACCTTCGGGAAGCTTAAGGATCCACGTTTCCCCGGCCGCAGGGTAGGCACGGAGTGTGGTGGCGACGGAACCCTTCCGATACACCTCTACCAAGGAAGCATCCACGAAGATCCGCAGCTCTTCGCCCTCGGACAAAGACCCCGCAAACACGACTTGCTGTTCCGTGCCCGTGCCCGCACCCGAGGCCAGGACCAGACGCACCTCGCCCGCTCCCCCTACAGTTCGAGCCGTTACAACAGCCTCGGCAAACGCCGGCAAGGAAACGGTCCCGGAAGCCCCGCCCGCAGCCAGGGTGCCACGATACGCCTCGATCTCCGGCGCAGGAGCAACCACCAATACACCGTCCTCAACCGAGAGGAAGCGCGGGTGGGTTAAGACGCCCGCCCAGCCTGCGGCGTCGACGTCGTCTTGCGAACGGCCCCGTCGGCCATCACGGCCGGGGCCTTCGTTGGCCCATCCCCACAGCAGGGCACGCGGACCCGATCCCGTCCCCAGCCCAGATGCAGAATCCAGCTGAACAATCTGCGGGGCATAAAAGTCCCGGCCAAGGTCGGACCTGCCGCCGGAACGCGGGACGAACACGGGCAGCCCGGTGGACGGGTCCTCGTCCAGCGAGCCGATCAGGTGGCCCACCCCGTTGGCGTGCTCGTGGTCGTCACTGGAGAGCCACAGGGAGAACATCATGACCCAGGTGTCGGCCCCGTCGGAAGGCAACCCGTCCGAAGGCACCTCGACAAGTTGCGGGCACTCCCAGATCTCGGCGGGCGCATGAGCCGCAGCCACAGGGTTTTCGGTGGTCAGCCAAATACCTTGGTACTTCCAGTCGGACATGTCCTCCACGGTGTATAGCAGCAAAGCAGCATGTCCATTGGCCAGCCCGGCGCCCTGCATGGCGTAGCGCTTGCCGTTCAAGTGGAAGATGAAGGGGTCGCGCACGGCGGTGACCAGGCCATCGCACGGCATCGACGCGGCAAGGTGGCCATCCTGTTCCCAGGTCACCAGGTCCGCGGAGCCTCGGGAAATCACCACTTGCGAGTGACCCCCGTCGCCCCGTACGCCCGAGTACGCAGCGGTGGGGACACCGCTGTCGTCGGTCACAACGCCGGTCCAGCAGCCGAACTCGTCCGGCCCGCCGTCCTGCGGGCGCAACGCGACGGGGTGTTCCTCCCAGTGGACCAGGTCCGGGGAACTGACGTGACCCCACTGGATGCGGTGGTGCCGCGCGGACTCCGGATTGAACTGGAAGAACACATGGTAGCGGCCGTTGATGTAGCTGACACCGTTGGGATCGTTGATCCAGCCTTCGGCAGGTCGGGGGTGGAACCGCGGGAATGCGGTGTCGGGATGGGTGGCCGCCGCGGCCAGGGAAGCGGCGGGTGAAGCGAGGTCCTTCATTGGTGTCCTTCCAAGGGGTTTACTTACCGGTGCCCGCCGTGAGTCCGTCACGCAGGGCGCGTTGACCGAACATGAACACCACCAGGGCGGGAATCATGGAGAGGATCACGCCTGCCAGCACCACGGAGATGCTGCCGGTGCCGAGGTTGCCCTGCAGCGACACCAGGCCCAGCGGGAGCGTGAAGTTCTGCTCGGAGATGGTCAGGATGAGTGGTCGGAAGAACTCATTCCAGTGGTAGTTGAAAGCCAGGATGCCTACGATCGCCATGCCCGGCATCGCCAGCGGCGCATACACGGAACGGAAGGTGCGCCACGGCGAGGCTCCGTCGATCGCGGCAGCCTCGCCCAAATCACTTGGTAGCCCGAGAAAGTACTGCCGCATCAGGAAGGTGCCGAACGCCGTCGGGATCGCCGGAAGGATCAGCGCGAGGAGCGTGTCGGACAAACCGATGCCACGGATCAGCATGAAGACCGGAACGATCGTCACCTGCGCCGGGACCATCATTGTGGCCAGCACAATCGAGAACAGTGCCCCGCGCCCCCGGAACTTGAGGTTCGCGAATGCGTAGCCGGCCAGCGCCGCCGTGAACATCTGCCCGACGGCGATCAGTCCCGTCACAAGGGCGCTGTTGAGGACCAGAAGCATGATGTTGAGCTGCTTGAAGACCTGGTCGTAGGACGAGAAATCGGGGTTGAGCGGAAGGAACGACGGCGGCAGCTGGAACGATTCCGCCGGTGGCCGCAGCGAGGTGGACAGAGTCCACAGCACCGGACCGGGGATGAAGACGGACGCGATCAGGAGCAGCACGATTCGTCCCGCCATGCTCCAGTTCCGCTTCTTGCGGGGCGCGGGCCGCTGGGGAGCCAAGCGATCGACGACGGCGCGCTGGGTTGAAGTTGTAGTCATGGCGGGCCTTACTGGTAGAAGACGAATCGTTTGCTGAGCCGGAACTGGGCGGCGGTGATGGCCATGATGATCAGCGTCAGGATGACGCCGATCGCCGAGGCCTGGCCGAACTCGAGGCGCTGGAACGCGGACTCGAAGATCACCATCACTGCGGTGCGCGTGGAGTCGCCCGGGCCGCCGCGGGTCAGGACGTAGGGCTGGTCGAATACTTGCAGGGCGTTGATAATCGCCATGACCGACGCCACCAAGGTGGTTGGGCTCAGGAGCGGCAGCGTCACGTGGAGGTGTTTGCGCCAGCCGGTGGCGCCGTCGATCGAGGCTGCCTCGTACGTTTCAACCGGAATGGAGGCCAGGCCGCCGATAAACAGCAGGAACGAGAACCCGAAGTTCTGCCACACGTACACGAGGATCACGACGGCGGCAGAACCGGCCGGCGTCGTCAGCCACGGGACGGCGGGGACGCCTATGAAAGACAAGAGCCAGTTGACCACGCCGAATTGTTCGTTGAACAGGTAGCGCATGAAGATCGACACCGAGGCCGCGGACAGGATCAGAGGGAAGAAGAAGGCACTCCTGAAGAACACCCTGAGCCACGCCGGAAGCTTCTCCTGCACCATGATGGCCAAGCCCAGCGCGATCCCCAACTGCAATGCCACCGCCACCACGACGAACATGATGGTGTTGAGGAACGAGACACGCACCGTGGGGTCCTGAACCACTTCGGCGAAGTTGTCAAACCCGACGAAGCTCGGCGCGGAAATAATGTCCCAGCGGAAGAACGCGAGGACCACGGAAGCGACGATCGGCACGAGCGTGAACAGCCCCATGCCAAGGATGGTGGGAGCCAGGAACGCCCAGGGCAGCCAGCGCTGGCGCTGCCTTCCGGTTGTCTCGTTCTTCGCCGCACCCTTTCGGCGTTTGGACCCCGCGTCGTTTCGGCGTTTGGTGGACATGTCCGTCGTAGCCATGATCATGCCTGCCTCCTCAAGGCAATCTCAAGGTCGCGCTGCATGGAGGCGAGGGCCTGCTTGAGCTGGTTCTCGTCACCGCTGACGGCCAGGGATACGTTTTTCATCAATGCGGTCTCGACGGCGGCCTGCTGGGGCGGTGCCGGAATGGGACCTGTAGTGGGGAATTTGTCGAGGGTGTCGTAAAAGACCTTCCAGTGCTTGGGTCCGCGGCCGGCGTACAACTGCTCGTTGACCATGGAACGGCGCGCCGGGGTGGTGTTCGGCGTCGGGAAGACCAAGCGCATGGCTTCCAGGCTGGAAGCGAACTTGAGCCACTCCCACGCCGCATCCTTGTCCTTGGCGGTCTTCATGATGGCGTAGCCGGCGGTGCCGAACTGGTGCCGCTGGGTGCGCCAGCGCGGGAAGAACTGGACGTCGAAGCCGTCTTCCTTCATTCCGGCCTCGTGGAGGCCCTCAACCCAGTAGCCGCCGGCCGGTGTCATGCCGATCCTGTTGGAGGCGAACAGCCCGACGAGTGAATTTCCGCCGCCTTCTTCGGGACGGACGCCCAAGCCATCCTTGACGAGCCCACGGAGGTAGTCGAAGGACTCGTAGACCCGCGGGTCATCCGCGTTTGGCTCAAGCCATTCGTATCCGCCGGAGCGCAGCGAGCGTGAGGGGTCCTTGGCATAGAAGCTGTCCCAGAGCCATTCCCCGCCGCCGGATTTGGATTCCTTGAGGAAGCTGGTGTCGTTGGCATAGAGCCAGGGCACCACGCCGCCGAAGAGCCTGTTGGTCCAGTAGTACGGAGTGAAGTCCTGCGGCCTCGCTTTCCGCATGGCAGCGAGGGTGTTTCGGAAATCAGCCTGGGTCCAGTTATCCGCGGGACGTCCAAGTCCGGCTTGCTGCAGGGCCGAGGTGTTGTAGTACATGTTGGCGGCGTTCCAGTCGATGGGAAGCTGGAACAGGCTGCCCTTGTACATGAACGCCTCCACGAGGCTCGGGTGGACGTCCGCGAAGTACTCCTTCATGTCCGCGGCATCGCGGCGAAGGTATTCGTCCAAGGGGTGCGCCAGTTTCTCGGCGAAGAGCTGGGCACCTTCGGTGGCCACGTAGACCACATCCGGTGGCGTTCCCGCTGCCACCATGGTGAGGATCTTGGTGAAGAAGTCCTTCCAGTCCGCTGCCTGGATAGCTTGGACCTTAACCTTGATGTCCGGGTGCACCTTCGCGAACGCATCAATGACCCGCTGGCGGGCGGCGGCGTCCGCTGCGGTTCCCATGATGGCGATGCTGAGACTGTTGTCCCCACGGCCCGGGATGTCCATGCCAGTCAACCGCGGCCACGACGCCACAGTTGCTCCCACAATTCCCGCGCCCAAGGCACCAAGGGCCGTCCTGCGTGAGATCTCACGCAGCTTCCCATTGCTTCCTGCCATGTCTTTTCCTTCCTAACACGTGTTAGGTAGCGTAAATCCATGACCTAACACGTGTCAAGTGTCACATGCGTGTTACGCGGCCCTCTCGGCGCAATCCTCCCGCACATATCGCCCCAACCGCCGTGAATGCCGCACGAAGTGAGCCTCCCAGCGAGGTGTGACACCCTGAAGATCATGACTTTTCCTAAGCCAGGCCGGCTGCCGGCCATACAGAGGACCGTGATCAAGCGTTGGGCAGGCGCCGGAACGGGGCTCCTTTTTGTGCTCGCAACCTTGGCGTGCGTGGCCGGATTCGTGGCTACGTTCTATTTCTTCGTGCGCACCACAACGGGACAATTCATCGATGAATCCGCTTTGGTGGAGGCCACGACCCTCAACGGCCCAGCCGAGCGCGCAAGCACCCGGTTCCTCGATTGGCTTCCGGTCACCTCGCTGGCGATCGCCGCCGTCGTGGTTCTTTTCGTCACCATTGCGCGCCGGCGCTGGAAGGCGGCGGGCATCGCCGTGGCCGCGTGTGTGGCCGCCAACCTGGCCGCGCAGGTCCTGAAGGATTGGTTCCCGGACCGGCCGTTCCGTGGCGTCCAGACCATTGAACTGAACTCGCTGCCGTCCGGCCACACTACCCTGGCGGCCTCCGCGGCTGCGGCGGTGTTCCTGGTGGTGTCGCCGCGCTGGCGCCCTGTGGCCGGCTTCCTCGGCGGCACCTTTGCGGTGGCGGCCGGGGTTTCCACGCTGATCAACCAGTGGCACCGGCCCGCCGACGTCGTCGCCGCGTTTCTCCTGGTGGGTGCGGTCATGCTTCCGGCCGGCTGGCTGGTGCTCCGCACCGGAAACATCTGGAACGTTCAGGACGGCCGCGGCGACCACTGGGCGTCGTCGCGTTTATGGGTTTTGCTGTCGGCGCTGGCAGGCGTGGCTGCGGCCGCGGTTGCGGTGTACTCGCTGATCAAGCTCGACCCGGGATTCGGCCAGGAAACCAGCACCACCAACTATTTCTGGGCCGGCGTCTCCTTGATCGTGATCACCGGCTATCTGGCAACGGTCGCCGCTACCTGGCTTTTCGGATTGAGCGTCCGACGGCGGCCTACACCCTGAGCGCCCGACGGCGGCTGTTTGACAAACGCGCTTACGCAACCGGCCGCGGCACCAATGCACGCAGCCGGAGCCGGGCAGGTTCCTCGACGTACTTGAACAGCAGATGGGTGGCCAAGGCAATACCGGCAAGGCATGCCGCGGCGAGCAGGTTCATCGGGACCGGACCCGCACCGCGCAGCCAGTCCCTGTTCACCCAGTAGAAGAGGTAGATGAAGAACATGTGGACCAGGTACAGGCTGTAGGAGCTGTGCCCGCCATACTGCAGCCAGCGCACGGACAGTGCCGATCGGAGCCGGCCGCGGGTCAGGCTGAGCAGGGCGATCAGGAGCGGCAAGGCCAGCACGGCCAGCCGACCCGGTCCGGGTTTACCGGCCACCGTCAAGAAGACGACGACGGCGGTTCCGACCAGCAGCGCACCCGGCCCCGCCAAGCCAAGGTTGAAGCTAGTGCGGTCTACATTCCGGGCGGCGATACAAGCGAACGCGCCCGCGGTGAAGCAGCAGGCAATCCGTAACAGCCACTCGTACGGCTGGGGCTCACTGGTGGGGATTGGCAGGTCCGGACCCCAGACAGCCGTTGGCAACAGAACCAGCACCGATGCCGTCAGGGCCGCCAACGGATGGAGCCGGCGCAGCCTGAACAGGGCCACAGCCAGCAGGGGGAACGCCAGATAGGCCAGCCACTCGGCACTGACGGTCCAGCCTGGGCCGAACCAGCTGGCTCCATCGGTCCCGGGCTGGAACCAAAGGTGCACCATCAGCAACTGCTTGAGCATTCCCCACGGCGTCAGGTCCGGAGCCTGAGTCTGCAACGACCAGCTCTGGACGGATTGCTGGGCGGCCCCATACGCCAACCACAAGCCAAGCACACCCACCACCAGCGCGAAGGCCGGCCACATCCGGGCGAATCGGGCCCAGACAAAGTCTCCGGCCGCGCGCCACCGGAACCGTGGGCCGAGCCGGTCCAAGTAGGTGTAGGTGATGATGAAGCCGCTGAGCACAAAGAAGACGTCCACGCCCAGATCGCCGTTGGCAATGACCGGACGGAACAGTTCATAGATGGGCGCGAGGAAGGTCTGCCGCATGGCCTGCAGATGGAAGAAAACCACCCACAATGCAGCAACGAAGCGCAACGCGGTCAGCGTTCCGAGATCGGGCCGGGACCTCTGTGAATCCGCCCTGGGGCTGACCGGTGTGGCATTTTCCAGGGTCGCATTCCGGGGGCTGGCACGGCGCGGAGGCGAGATGACTGAAACCATCCGATCCACCATACCGGAGGCTTCTGACCGGAGTCTGGGAGCGTGCTGCGCGCGATCGGGGTGCCGGACACGCGTTGTTTAGCGCCCGCATCCAGACGGACGCGCGTTGTTCAGCCGAGCCTCAGTAGTTCCTGCGATGCTTCAGTTTCGGGAGTGCGACGGCGAACACCGCCGCGGCGGCTACGCCCAGGAAGCCCGTGGCCCAGACGCCCGCCGCGAGCGATATCGCAGCGGTGAGGGCGGACAACAGGACGGGTCCACCTGTGGCTCCGGCGTCGGAGATGAACCGCCACAAGCCAAGGAATTGCCCCCTGCCCTTGTTCGGTGAGAAGTCGGCGCCGAGAGTCATGATGAGTCCGGAGCTGATGCCGTTGCCGAAGCCGATCAGCAACGAAGCCAGCAGCAGGCCCACAAACTCGGCCGATAAGGGCATCAGGAACAATGCAGTTCCCATGATGAGGGTGGACGGAACGGCGACCCACATTCGCCCCTTGCGGTCCATGAGCTTGCCGGCCGGATAGAACACGAGCATGTCGATGGCGCCGGACAGGCCATAGATGAGTGACGCGTGCGTTGCATCGAGTCCGAGGTGGTCCGCCCATAGCGGGATGACCACCTGGCGGGAGGCGCGAAGGGCGCTGAGCAAAAGGATTCCGGTCCCGACGGTCAGGAACACCCCCGCGTGCGAAACCGCAACGCCACGGAGGGTGGGCTCGGGACCCTTGCGGCCGCCGTCGACGTCGTCCGGCACCACAAGATCCGGGATGGTGAGGGACAGCACAGCAGCAGCGGCCATACCCACAACGCCAACCCAATACGCACCGCTGATCCCGGCGAACTGCATCACGGCCGCGCCCAAGAACGGACCGATGAACACGCCGATTCGGGTGACGCCACCCAGGGTCGAAAGGGCACGCGCCCGGTAAATGACCGGGACGGCCTCGGTGAGGTACTTCTGGCGGGCCAGGTTGAACACGCTCGTGGACATCCCGACCACAGTCATCGCCGCGGCGAGCAACCAGATTCCGTTGTGCGCAAGGAGCGGGGCGAATCCCGCAGCAAGCAGGGCCAAGGCTCCGGCGGCGCCCGCAGCGACGATGGCCCACCGTTCGCCGAACTTGATGGTGATGAGCGAAGCGGGCAGGTTGAAGAACCAGGACCCCAGTCCGATCAACGTGACCACCAGCGCGGAGACGGCCACGGAAGCGCCAAGATCGCGGGCGGACAATGCCACCACCGGCAACACCGCGCCCTCACCGATACAGAACAGCAGGGCAGGCCCAAACGCGGGCAGGGCGATGCTGCGCAGGTTGAATGGCTGCTCAGTGCGGGTTGTTGTCATCACCTTCATCCTAGGACTCCGCGCTCACACACCGGGTTTTGCTACGCCGCGGTGCCTGCGACGCGCGAAATACCTGTCGCACGGGGAATTCCGGTGGCGCAGGGCTCGCAGGGTCGCGCCAAGCCATACCCGCGTCGCCAGGGAATTCGGGTGGCGCAAGGCTCGCAGGGTCGCGCCAAGCCATACCCGCGTCGCCAGGGAATTCGGGTCGCGCAAGGCTCGCGGGGTGGCGCAGGGCTCGCAGGGTCGCGCCAAGGAATTTGCGCGTCGCCAGGGAATTCGGGTGGCGCAAGGCTCGCAGGGTCGCGCCAAGCCATACCCGCGGCGCCAGGCCATACACGCTGCGTCATGAGCTACAACGCGGACGACGGCGGGGCACACCCGCCGTCGTCAGCTTCCATTCGAGGACACCGGGCGACATGAGCTCTGACCACACCCAGCGGACAACGCCGCAGCCCGTGGCACGGATCCGGTCCTCACGCCGTTTCTCGTCGACCACGGCTTGGGCAGCTGTCCGTCCCTTCAAATATTCGGGCTTCAGGTACTTATCAATGCCGTCGAACTCCCCCGCCACGTTCGCATCCTTCCAGTAGAAGTCCGAGTAGCCCACCAGGCCCGCTGCGTCGCGGAATTCTTGCTGAAGAACCGGGGTCTCGAACCCCATCGTCCGCATCAATGCCCTGCTGTATGACTCCCCCGGAGATCCGGAGAGAGGATCCGCGAAATCCACGGCGGCTTGGATCCTCCGGATGGCAGCGGCCGTGTAATTTCCCTCCGCACCAGCCAGAAGTGCTTCCTTCGTGACGGGCGGCAGCCTGCGCTTCCTGTCGGTTTTGAGCACGTGGTCCACGGGCGCGACGGATTCGATGAACGGCGTGAACGCAGCCAGATCCAGTACCGTGCGCACCCTGTCCGTCACCAGTAGTCCCTCGCGGCGATACACTTTGAGGCCGTCGGGATCGGCGTAGTGGCGCGCTATCCCGGCACGCGAGCGGCCGCCGTCGTTCGTCAAAGTGACGGCCTGGACCGGATGGTGCACCCCGATGGTAGGGATACCCCAAACCGATGCTGCCGAATGCCTTCCGAAGATCAACCGGGCCTCAGCTGTTTCTGCCGCGGCGTTGACCCGGACACGGTATTGTTCCCACGGTTTCAGCTCAGCCCAGGCAACGCCGTCGACGTAAACCCCCTGCCGGACCCTGTGTAGAGTACCCGCCTTGGCGCGTCGGGCGAGTTCCTTGGCGGTGAGCCCGTGGTACAGCTGATCTCGGCTGAGGATGAGTCGGGGCAAATCGGTCATGCATTAGAAGATGACACGTGGACTGCACCCCGCGGGAGCGCCTAGTTGCTCTATGTGGACAACTTCGGCGAAACAATGCCGACGCGCCCCGTGCCACGCGCGCCCGTTTATTCCCTGCGCTAGTGGAATTCCACGCGCGTCAGGCATTCAGCGCAGCGCGCAGAACAAACCGCAGCGCCAAACGAAAACCCCAGCGCCGCCTACTTCAGGAAGCCGGCGCTGAACGAGTTCAGGTCTACATTGACGCCGTTCAGGGTGTGCTCGAACTTCTGCTGGATCCCCACGCGCATGGTGCCTGCCGTGTTCCAGCCGCCGTACTGCACAGGTGCCGGCGCCAGGTAGTCTGCGGTCCAGGAGGCGTAGTTGAGGTTGCTCGTGTCGGTGTCCCACAGTGGTACGTCCGCGAACGCGGTGCTGTTGTTCATCAGCCCTGGCCACATGCCGCTGCCGCTGTAGATCACGGGCCGCACGCCCAGGGTCCGCACGCCATCCACCATGGCCCGGGTTACCAAGGATCCCCCGGGCTCGACGTCCAAGGCGAAGAACTGCAGTTGGGACATGTACGGGCCAGCTGCCTTGATGCCGCCTTCCCAGCACGAGGCATCGCGGGTGTAGACCGCGATCTTGAGTCCGGCGTCGAGCGCCATTTTCAGTTGCTCCTGCGTCCGCTGCCAAGGGGTGCAGGTGCCCCAGACCGTGGAGTGCATCACGTAGAGGCGGAAACCCTCGGCGTAGGCCTGGCGAAACCAGTTGGGGTCGGTGATGGCCGCGGTGGTGTCGAGCACCTTCACTGATCCGTTCGAAACAGCAGCGCCGTTCGGGACGGCTTGGGGCACGACGACGGCGGCCGCAGGTGCGGCGGCTGGCGCTGGAGCGGCCTGAGGTGCTGGAGCCACTGCCGAGGCGGGCGCGGCCGCGGGTGCAGCAACCGGCGCCGGCGTGGGCACGGGAGCTACCTCAGCGACGGGCGCGGCATTCGCGATCGGTGCGGGGCCGGCGTCGGGCGCTGGGGTGGCAGCGCGAGCGGACGGGCCGGAATGGGGGACGGACGCGCCGGACAGCCCGAGCAGAAGCAATGCAGCGAACACGAACGCAAAGTTTTTAGCGATCAAAATGAGGCTCCTGGGCGCTGGCCTCGGGTTCAGAAACGGGCGCAGCGAAATGTCATGGAAGTGAGTGAAGGCTGTGCACCATGCCCGGGCCCAGTTCCCGGTCATGGCGAGGACGCCCAGCAGTCAGAGGACGTCAGGAGCAATTTTAGGAAAATTTGGCGGGAACCAACAATTTGCTATCCACGTAGCACTCGGGTATACACCTGCCCGGGCCGGAGCAATCCAAGTAGTAAATAGAGTGTTCGCACCACCGCTCGAAGGCCCAGCTAAGTAGTCCCACCCAACGTGGGGTGCGCAAGCAAAACGGAGGCGCTACACGTACCCGTCCACGATCGCAGCCGCGATCTCCTTGTAGGCCCGGCGCGTTTCGGGGCGCAGGACATCCAGGGTCACCAGGTCACCGTCGGCCACTCCCCTGTCATGCGGCACGGCAATCAACTGGCGGCAGATCCCGGAAAGGTGTTCCTCGATGGCGTTCTTGTCCACGCGGGATGACACCTCGTCCTTGTCCGTGATCACCACAATCGCGTTGCGGGCCAGCTCCTCATAGCCGTGGCTCGCGAGCCACTGGAGGGTGCTGCGCGCACGCTTGGCGCCGCTCACGGCATAGCCGGCGGCGATGATCAGGTTGTCCGCCGACTGCAGGATGCCGCTCATCGCGTTGTGGGTGACGCCGGTACCGCAGTCGGTCAACGCAATGGAGTAGTAGCCCGAGATCAGCTGCCGGATCCGCAGGTACTCCTCCGCGGTCAGCGAATCCGAGACCTCCGGATCCTGTTCGCCGGCGATCAGGTGCAGCCGGCCAGCATGGTGCATGTAACGGGCAAGCGCCGTGAGCGAATCGACGTTGTCGACGTTCTTGAGCAGGTCCATGATGGTGCGCGGAGTGGCTTTTTGGTAGATGCCCTCGCCCAAGGCGCGCTCCACGAGGTCGCCGGAATCCGGGTTGGCATCGATGGCACACGGCGGATCGCCGCGGAATTCTGCGAGGGTCAGACCCACACCAACGGTGGTGGAGGTCTTGCCGATCCCGCCCTTGAGGCTCAGGACTGCAGTGTTGTAGCTGCCCTGGAGCTGGCGGGAAATGCGCCGCGCCAGCTCGTCTTCCTCGCGCTGCTTGGCGCTGGGTCCGAGGTTCCAGGCGCCGCCCGTCAAGTTGTACAGCATGCCGCGGAAGCCGCCGATCGGGCGGGGCTTCTGTTCCTTCACGAAGGAACCCGGCGAAGAGATGAAGTCGGAAATCGGAGCACTGGCGGCCGCCGAACGTCCCGCCCGGGATGCGGTTGAAACAGCAGCGCCCGATGCCGGTGCTGCGTCCGTCGAGCTCTCACGGCCCGTTTCCGGAACGCCCGGTTCAGCTACGCCCGATTGCGCTACGCCCGATTCAGCGGGGAGTTGCGGAACGCTCGGTTCCGACGGATCAACAGACGCTTCAACCGACGCATCGGCCGCCGCAGCCGCTTCAGCCCATGACCTGCTTTGGAGCCGGGGAGGCGCTGTTGCGGGCGCGTTGGAATCGTCGGGCGTAATGATCGGCATAGTTCCTGTCCAAGCGTCGTCACCCTCTGCACGACGGCGATCGCGGCGTCGCCGAAGTTCCGGCTGCCCTTCGTTTGATGCAACAGCGCTGGCTTCGTTGTTCGCAGAATCCGGCATGGTCTTGTCCCCTAGGACTCGCGGCGTTGTGCGCCGCGGCTCTCGTTTAGATTGCTTCAACCAACAATTCTAGGTGGGTGCGGCCCCAAACCTGACATATGGGCCGTGCCGCGCAGTTTTGTCAGCGGTTTCGGAGCCTCGTTTGGGCCCGTGCGTCAGGTTTGGCGGGGGCGGTGACGGCGGCTGCGGCTGCGGCTGCGGCTGCGGCTGCGGCTGCGGCTGCGGACCATTCTGCTGGATCATCCGGAGGGGCCCACGGCTGATGCCCGGAAACACGCGGGTCTTGCTCCGGTGCCTCGGCGATGATCCAGCAGAATGTGCACGGAACCCCGGCGATTGTTAGGTCGGGGTGGCCCGGCAGGTGGCACGCCCCGCAAAAAGGGCGCCCGCAACGTCCCCAACCGGCAGGGAGGCGTTACCTTGCGGCAGGCGTGAGCGACTCGATGCCCAGCTCCGCGATGGCCTCGACGGCAGCCGGATTGACCTTATCCGGCTGCGGCTGCGGCTGCGGCTGCGGCTGCGGCTGCGGCGAACGGGGCGCGGACCATTCTGCTGGATCATCCGGCGGAGCCCACGGCCGATGCCCCGGAAACACGCGGGTCTTGCTCCGGTGCCTCGGCGATGATCCAGCAGAAAGTGCAGCGAACCCCGGCGATTGTTAGGTCGGGGAGGCCCGGCAGGCGGCACCCCCCGCCAAAAGGGCGCCCGCAACAAAAGGGTGCCCGCAACGTCCCCAACCGGCAGCGAGACGTTACCTTGCGGCAGGCGTGAGCGACTCGATGCCGAGCTCCGCCATGGCCTCGACGGCAGCCGGATTGACCTTATCCGGGGGCTGCGGGGCTGGGGACCATTCTGCTGGATCATCCGGCGGAGCCCACGGCTGATGCCCCGGAAACACGCGGGTCTTGCTCCGGAGCCTCGGCGATGATCCAGCAGAATGTGCAGGAGGGCCGCCGCCGTCTGGGAACGTCCGGCGTTGTGCACGCGGACGAACAAGGCCGCCGCCGTCTGGGAACGTCCGGCGTTGTGCACGCGGACGAACAAGGCCGCCGCCGTCTGGGAACGTCCGGCGTTGTGCACGCGGACGAACAGGACGGAGGGCTTGTAGCTCATGAGAGAAGCGGGGGCGAAGCAGGAATGCAGCGGTTACCGGAGATCCGGAGCGTCACTGCCGTTGTTCATCCACAATCGACGCCGCTGCGGCCGTAATACGGTTGGCCATCCCCTTGAAAACCACACCATGGAAGGGAAGGACCGCCAGCCAATACAGCCGTCCTCCCAACCCCTTGGGGAAGAAGACTGCCCGCTGCCGGTATAGCGCTCCGCCACCTTCGGCTTCGTCGGCCCGCATTTCCAGCCACGCGCGGCCGGGGACTTTCATTTCGGCCCGAAGTCGCAGCAGCGAACCCCGGTCGATCTGCTCCACGCGCCAGAAGTCCAGGGCGTCCCCGGTATTCAGGCGGGTCGGATTCAACCGGCCACGGCGGAGCCCCACTCCTCCCGCAATCTTGTCCATCCAACCGCGCACGGGCCAGGGGAAACGAGTACCAGCCGTTATCGCCTCCGATGCCTTCTATCACCTGCCATAGCTGTTGCCGAGTGGCAGTGGTCGATTGCTCCTGATTGCTCCGTGGTAGCACCAGGTGCCCGGCCCACTGAGGGTCGCTGGGAAGCGGATCACTCGGTGCGCCGTGGACGGAGGAGTTCAGCCAACTCGTTTCCACTTCGCCGGTGGCTTCCCGCGCCAAGGCCAACCGGAGCGATTCCCGGTAGCTGAGGAGCCCCGCTTCGGGAGGATCGATGAAGCCGTGGATATCCTGCTCCCCCACGACGCAATTCTGCTGCAGTGACCCAATCAGCGGCACCGCCAGCGAACGGGGTATGGGGGTGACGAGGTTGACCCACTGGGAAGCCAGCCACGGCGTCAGGACCGGCAGTGAGATCACCGGCCGGCGCCGGAGTCCCGCTTCCGCGGCGTAACCGTTCATCATCTGGTCGTACCGGAGGACGTCCGGACCACCCAGATCAAAGGCGCGATTGAGCGAATCCGGAAGTCCAGCCGCCGCCACAAGGTAATACAGCACGTCGCGGACGGCGATCGGTTGGACCTTGTTCTTCACCCACCGCGGAGCCACCATGACGGGCAGGACTTCAGTCAGTTGCCGGATCATCTCGAAGGAGGCGGAACCCGAACCGATCACGACGCCGGCCTGAAGCACTACCGTAGGCACCGACGAGTTCAGGAGTATCTCGCCTACTTCCTTGCGGGAGCGCAGGTGCCGGCTAAGCTCCGCTCCTTCCGGGTGCAATCCGCCCAAGTAAATGATTCGGCCGGCGCCTATGTCCGCCGCGGCGCGCGCAACATTGCCGGCGCAGAGCCTCTCCGTCTGTTCAAAGGACCGGCGTTGGCCGGAAGGACCCATCGAATGCACCAGGTAGTAGATCACGTCCGCACCGGCAAAGGCCGAGCGCAGCGATTCCACATCCTCAAGGTCACCAGTCACCACGTCTACCCGTGATACCCAGGGAACGTCGCTGAGTTTATTGGCACGGCGTACCAGGACACGGACGTCGTAGCCAGCCTCGAGCAGCCGAGGCACCAGCCGTCCGCCGATATACCCGGTGGATCCCAGTACCACTGCCAGAGGCTTCATTTAGCCATCGTAACCAGCAATCCCATCGCTAGAAAGAAATGAGCTCCCGGCCCCGTTCAGGCCCCGTTCAGGCCCGGAAGAGACCTAGCGGGTTCCGGCCCGCTTCCGCCGGTCGTTGGTCCCGCGGAGGTCTCGGTTCAGGCGGCGATCGCCATGGTAGAGCAGGGACTCCCAGTCGGTCTGTTCTGGAGATTTGGGAATGATGGCCGGTGGCTGCGCTTTAGGCTTCTTCGGTGCGACGTACAGCCAGTTCAGCACGCCCAGGTATAGATCCACCCCGGAGTTGGCCAAGCCAATATAGGCCCGGATCGCTCCGGCGGCCATGACGGCATTGAAGGCAGCGAATGCAGCGTTGCCCCAGTTTCCGAGTTCCCAGTTACGCCAGACGGTCAACAAGGAGAAGGCGACAATCAGGTACGGAGCCAGGACGTAGAGGGCCGGGGCTGCGGTGCGGTCCTTGACTTTCGGGGTGCGGACGAACGGGATCTTGTCCCCCGTCAGCGCTTGCTCGAGGGATTTCAAGACGCCTGCCAGGTTGACCGGCAGCAGGACCAGGTTGAAGCCGTAGATCCTGAAGATGTCGCTGAACCGGTGGCCGCAATCCCGCAGATCGCTGCCCATGGCCAGGAAGTAGGGCAGCGCGGCGAAGAAGACCAACGGGCTCAGGAGACGGCTGTCATAGGGGTAGGCCAGCAGGAACATCAGCCCGAAGCTGGCCCAGGTGATGGAGGCCATGTAGTTGACGCGCAGGAGGATTTCGCGGAAGAGGATTGGCCGTTCCGGGCCACGACGGCGGCGGATCTGTTCCCAGAGTTTCGGCAGGATCAGCAGGCCACCGTTGGCCCAGCGGCGCCTTTGCACCACCAGCGAGCCGAAGTCCGGAGGGGTGGCACTGTAGCTGAGCCTCTCGGGGTAATTGGCGAGGGTCCAGCCGTGATTGCCGAGGTCCACGCTGGACTCCGTGTCCTCGATGACAGTGCGGTCCTGAATGTAGGTCCGGACTTCAAAACCGCCCATCGTGGAGACTTCCACGATGTCTTCCAGAGCGCGTTTGCGGATCACGGCGTTCGCGCCCACCCAGAACGTGGCGCCGTAGCGGGTCATGCCCTGGTGCTGGATGTGCTGGATGTCAGTGGTAGCCCCCGCGATGCGTTCGATCCGGGTCGGCGCGCCGCGGAACGAGGAGTACGGGGTCTGCGTGACGGCGATTCGCTCGTTGCCCGGGGATTCGAGGAGATGGACCAGGCGCAGGCAGTAGTCGCGCAGTAGCAGTGAGTCCGCATCCAGGGTCAAAACGTAAGTGGTGTCCGGGACCAGCAGCTCGTTAACGCCCTCGACGGCGGCGGGCATCGCCGCTGCCCCGGCCCCCTCGACGACGGCGGCCCCCGCCGAAGCGGCCGGCCCCACCGCGCCCGGCCCCGCCAGACCCCCGGCGGCGGGCCGCAAAACGGTTCCGTCCGCGGTGTGTTTCAGGCGCCACCGCCCACCCATGAGCGAGAGGTAGGCGTTCAGGTTCATGGCCTTGTTGGCCTCGTGCGAGAGGCTGGCGAACCGCTTGCGCTCGAACGTGGACACCCGGGCGTTGAAAGTCCAGGTAAGGCGCGCGTACAGCTCGGAGATGCGTTCCGCGCCGGGCGAGGTCAACTGTGCCTTTGCGGCTGTCAGGGCCAGCATCACGAGGCGCAGTTCCCGGGCCAGGCCCATGAGGACCAGATCGACGAAGAACTCATCCACGTGGTCCTCGACGCTCTCCGTTTCCGCCATCGCTTCAAGCCATCCGGCAGCGTATTCGTATTCGGCGATCAGCTGCTGCACCTCGGTCCCCGCGTCCAGGGTGTTCCCTTCAAGATGACGACGCCGGAAGGTTGCGTATGCGGCGTTGACCCTGGCTGCCGGTTCCCTGAGGGTCTCCGTGATCTGGCCTGCGAGCGCGCGGGTGGCCTCAAGGCGCCGGAGCACCTCGGGGTCCTCCGGAAAGGGTGGGTCATCGAGGAGCAGCACAACGTTCAGGTTCGGGAATTCCTGCAGGACCGCGGACCACATGGTGCCCCGGACAACGTTCGGCTCCTCCGCATATGAAGGAATGAGCACCGTGACACCCTCCGAGTAATCGGAGAAATGCCGGTCCAGTTCCCCGCGCGGAACCCGCCGGTGCTCACGGAATCGGGTCAGGGCGCCCTGGCGGGCGGTGAGATACATCAGGGCGGAGAACGTCAGAAATGTCACCACCACCAGATAGGAGAGGGTTTCGACGCCGAAGCGGAACCCTGCGCCGGGATTGTCCACCAGTTGCTTGATGACCGTGGTGACTACGTAGCCAACCCAAGCGATCAAGGTGACCAGAATGCCGATGCGGCCAAGGATGATTTTCCGCCGTGACGGTGCCGGATGGACGATTGAAAGTGGTTCGGAGCGTTTTTCCGCGCCCCACTGACGTTTTCGCCCTTTTGTAGCCTGCGATTCCGCTGTTTCCTGTGTATCAGGGCGCAGCAATAACTGTTCCGACATGAATCCCCATTCGCTGTCCGGGCACCCCCAGCGGGCACGCGGCACTGTGCGGGCGTAATGTGACGGCCCGCACTCCAGTGCGCCCCTATGATAGGCGAAGAACGCGGAGTTCCGACAGGACCAGGGAAATGCTACGCAAGCTGCGCCACTTGGTGAGAACCTCCCGAACATCCGCGAAGTCCTAATCAGAAGCTATGGGGGTATCTCTGTGTCGAACCGCTTTCCTGGCCGGCGGCTTTCCGTGCTGCGCCTGGTCGTCCTATGCGTCATTGTGGCCGGAGCGGTCACGGCAGGCTATCTCGGCCTCCGCAACGTCCAGGATGTCAGCGCCGCCGCGTCCATGCCGTCCATATTTTCCGGTTATGTGGACGTGACGGCCACTCCGCGTTTCGCGTTCGAAGACCCGGCCGTACCCAGCGCGAAAGCCGTGGTGCTGTCCTTCGTCGTCGCCGACCCGAAGCAGGATTGTGCCCCGTTCGCTGGGGTGCGGCATACAGCCCTGCCCTGGCGGGAACCGAGCTCGATCTGGACCGCCGGATCGCCCGCCTCCGCCAACTGGGCGGAACCACCGCCGTTTCGTTCGGCGGCCTGAGCAATACCGAACTCGCGGTTTCCTGCAAGGACACGCAGTCACTGACCAGCGCCTACCGGCAAATCGTGGATCGGTACGATCTCACCACCATCGATCTCGACATCGAGAGCAGCGCCTTGGGCGATACGGCCGCTGCCGACCGCCGGGCGCAGGCCATCTCCGCACTCCAGAAGGAGCGCAAAAACAGCGGCAAGCCGCTCGCCGTCTGGTTGACACTTGCGGCAGACCCCAATGGCCTCACGGATCAAGGCAAGGAGATCGTGTCCCACACACTGGCCGGCGGGGTGGAGCTGGAGGGCGTGAATATCATGGCGATGGATTTCGGCGCCAGCAAGCCCGCTGGGCAGAGCATGTCCCAGGCCGCGGAATCCGCCGCCGGAGCAGCACATGACCAGCTCGCCACTCTCTACCGAGGCGCAGGAACGGACATCGGCAGCGAAACCCTTTGGCGCAAGCTTGGGCTGACAGTCATGATCGGCCAGAACGATACGGCCGGCGAGATCTTCACCCTCAGCGACGCCACAACCATGAACAGCTTCGTCAAAACCAAGGGCCTCGGCAGGATGTCGATGTGGTCCATGAACAGGGACAGGACCTGCAGCCCCAACTATCCGGACGTCAGCAAGGTCTCGGACAGCTGTAGCGGGATCAACCAAGGGTCCACGTTGTTCTCCACCACGCTGGCCACCGACGTCGGGCTCCCCGTGCAGGCCACTGTTCCATCGCCCACGCCCAGTGCTACCCGGGCCGTGACTGACGATCCGTCAACCAGCCCCTACCCTGTGTGGAGTCCCTACGCCGCCTACACCGCCGCGGACAGGATTGTTTGGCACGGCAGCGTCTACGAAGCCAAATGGTGGACCCGTGCGGACACTCCTGACAATCCGGTATTGCAGGGCGGAGCCACCCCGTGGAAACTCGTGGGTCCGGTGCTGCCTGGGGACAGGCCCACTCCGAAAGTAACAGTGCCCCCGGGCACGTTCCCGGGTTGGGCTCCGGAGACGGTCTACGTCAAGGGCGATCGGGTTCTGTTTGAAGGAACTGCGTTCGAGGCCAAATGGTGGACCCGGGGAGACAGCCCCGAAGCCGCAATCCAAGGCGCAGCGGACTCCCCTTGGGCAAAGTTGAGCCTCGCCCAACTCCAGACGCCATCCCCCGCGCCGTCAGCGCCCTGATGCCAAGGGCGATGATCCCGAAAACTTAGTGGTGGGCTTGGGTTTCCTGGAGCCGCTTGATGAACCAGCGTGACTGGTCCGGGCCGTAGGGAAGCACAGGGATCGCTTTGGTGGCGTCCGACGGCGTGTCCCGGATCGACTGCCTAGCTTGCCGTACCGCTGTGGACATGGTGTTCGCCATGGTCTTCACGAATTGATCGCTGCAAGGCTTGCCGTGGCCGGGGATCAGGAATTCATAGCGGTGGCGCAGGGCGGAGATATGCCGCAGGGCGTCTGCCCAGTCCTCCGGGTAAGAGTCTTCGAACGAGGGATGTGCGCCCTGTTCCACGAGGTCCCCGGCAAAAAGAGTGCTGGGGGTGCCCACCAAAAGATCGCCGTCGGTGTGGCCGCGGCCCAGGTAGAACAGGGTGGCGGTCACGCCGCCCAGGTGCCGACCAGGACGGGTTGGTCCTTGACGATCGCGTTGGGGATGACGATCCCGACGGCGTCGCCGTCGCCCGCCGCCATTTCCGGCTCCGTGGCGGCGACGAAGCGGCGCTGGTGGTCGCCGTCGTCGTCGATTGTTGCCGCACAGTTGACGTGGCCCCAAAACTCCGTGACGCCGTCGTCCGCGAAAACCGCGTTGCCGAAGTAGTGGTCATAGTGAGCGTGGGTGTTCACGACCACCAGCGGCAACTGGGTCTTTTCGCGGACGGCGGCGAGGATCTGCCTGCCCTGGCGGGGGCCGCAACCGGTATCGATCACCATGGCTCGTTCCGTGCCCACCACGAGGCCCGTGTTGAGAAGGCACCCCTCGGTCTCCATCACGTAGTTGTCCGGGCCGACTTCGAGCCATGCTGACATTGTTTCTCCGTCTTCAGATGCGTTCCCGCGGTGTTCTGGCCTCGATTCTACCCACCTGCTGCTGCGAGGATCGTGAACCCGCCGGGCGTCCACACAGGAGAAACGGCGTGCCAAGCAATTTCCCGCCAATACAGACAGACCAGTTTGTCTGGCGGTAAAATTCCCTTAGTTTGCGGCGTTTGGCTTCCGGACATGGACGGATTGGCTGCAAATAGGTTCCGGGCTCAGCCGGGGCCGATGACAAAGGAATAGCTCATGTCGACGCAGAAACCTTCTGTTCTTGCATTGACCGACGCCCAAGGACGGGCGGCCCCTGAAACCTCAGGGCTGCCAGCAACCTCAGGCCTGCCAGTCGGCGGCGACCTGTCGGTGCTGCGTCGCCAAGTGCAGGAAATCATCGATGAAGTCCTGGCGGACACTTCTCCTGCAAGTGCTGAAGTGCGGGAACAACTGAGCCGGCACGTTGACGCCCATCCAGATCAACCGGAAAAAGCCTTGCTGGAACACCTGACTTCCCTCAGGCCGGAAGAGTCCGTCGACGGTGTCGCCGATATGCCTGTCCCGGAGACGCCTGTCCCGGAGACGCCGGAGCCCGTTAGCCACCCACGGCTCGAGGCGGTACTCAGGGACCGGATGCTGATGACCGCCTTCCAGCCCATTTACGATCTCGTCACGGGAACCGTCATCGGTGCCGAGGCCTTGACCCGTTTCGTCAGCGACGGCGGAGACCCAGCGGACTACTGGTTCGCGGAAGCTGAGGACATTGGGCTCCGGACGGATCTTGAATTCGCGGCGCTTGAGTCGGCACTCACGGCTGCACTGGATCTACCGCCCCAGCTCTTCGTGGCGTTGAAGCTTTCCCATGCCGCTTGCCTGGACCCGCGCCTGCCGGCACTTTTCGATCAGTCCCCGGTGGAGCCCGTTCGCATCGTCCTGGAGATCTCCGGGCACTTTGCCGCGGACCAGAACGTTTGCCTGGACGCGGTGCTGGCGTCGCTCCGTGCGGAAGGCATGCGCTTGTCCATCGAGAACACGGGTTCCTACTTCGCGTCCGTTGGCCATATCCTCCGGCTCAGGCCGGAGATGATCAAGCTTGACCGGAGCCTGACCGCCGGGATTGACCAGGACACCCTCCGGCAGGAACTCGTCGCGGCTGAAGTCGAGTTCGCCAGGCAGATCGGCGCGGCTTTGACAGCTCAGCGCATCGAAACCGCAGACGAACTCGCCGCCGTAAAGGCACTCGGAATTACCGTCGGGGAGGGCTATCACTTGGGCCGCCCTTCGGTTCAGCCCCGCGATTGGGCCGCTTGGGGCAAAGCCGCCGGCTCTCTGACACACCCCGGCAGCCGTGGCCGTGCCATCCGGTCCGGAAAGCGCTGAACCCTCGGAAAGCGGCCCCTCAGGAAAGTGGTGCGGACGCCGGGTGCGCGGGGATGCGGTGGTGATCTATCAACCAGGCGCCCATCTGCTGGGCCCGCGTCGACGCCAGGGAGTCTCCTTCGGTGGCCGAGATGATGCAGCCTTTCATCAGGATGTGCCAGGAGCGCGCGAACTCCTCGGTATGGTCCAGTCCGGCTTCTTCTGCCAAAAGCCTGGATATGTCCCCTGATCCTGGCGAGGTAGCCGATGCTGGCTTTCCCCAGTGGATGTTCACGTCCCATCTCCAACAGGACGTTAATGAACGTGCACGCTTCGAAGTCGTCCCGTCTGAACCATTCGCCGAACACATCAAAAATCGCAAGGAGCTGGTCTTCGGCGGTGTTTCCGCGGCGTCTGGCTTCGGAGACGATCAAGTCCACGGTCCAGATCTGGTCACGGAGCGCGAGGAAAGCAAGAACCACATCGTCTTTTGACGTGAAATGACGGTAGAACGTGGCCTTCGCAACCCCCGAGCGCTCAATCAGCTCATTGACCCCGACGGCACGGATGCCGCGCCGGGAGAACAGATAGTAGGCAGCGCCCAGTATGCGGTCCACCGCACCATCACGGGTGGCCGTTTTCCCTGCCGGCAACTGGTCAGGGCTGGCGGCATCTGCGGCGTCTGGCGAGCTCATGGTGATTACCATTTTAGCTACCCAACCCGAAAGACAGACCTGTCTGTTCAAACTCTTTTTCGGGCGTTCACCTCGGGTTTCACATCTTCCGTCCACGGATGGGACCCCCGTGCCCGCTCCCCTCTTGCTTCTCTCCCGGCCTTCTGCTTCGCTGGCACTACCGGGCCGCCACCGCGCTAATTCCGGTGTGGACCGTGCCCGGCTGAAGGGACGTGAGACCGCTATGACTTCTCTGTGGCTAGACACGCGCGGACCGGACGGGGGCGCCGCCGGCGCCATCAGTCCCGATGAATTCACTCCGGGAAGCAGCTACGACACCGTAGTAGTCGGCGCCGGAATCACGGGCTTGGCTACAGCGCTCATGCTGGCGCGGACCGGGAGCAGCGTGCTGGTCCTGGAAGCCCGGCATGTGGGCGCGGTCAACACCGGGAACACCACGGCCAAGTTGAGCCTGTTGCAGGGCACCACACTGTCCCGGCTCCGCAACCAGTACTCCGTCAATGTGGTCCGTGCCTACGTTGACGCGAACAGAGCGGGCCAGATGTGGCTTCTCAACTACCTGGAGGGGCGCGGCGTGCCTTTCCAGTACCGGGATGCGTACACTTTCGCGACGACGCCAGCCGGCGCGGAACGGCTCCGTGCGGAGGCCGGCGTCGCCCGGGCTGCCGGGCTCAACGTCAAGTCCACCCGGGAAACGGGGCTGCCGTTCGACGTCGACGACGCCTTGCGGCTTCCGGATCAGGCCCAGTTCAACCCGATGGACGTTTTGGATGCGCTGGCCGCGGATGTTCGGGCTGCCGGCGGCACCATCGTGGAGGGCGTCCGGGTGATGAACGTCCGCAACGGCGATCCGTTGACCGTGGTCACCAGGCGCGGCGAGATCAGCGCCCGCAACGTGGTTCTCGGCACCGGGACACCCATCCTGAACCGCGGCCTCTACTTCGCCAAGCTGCGGCCCAATCGCTCTTATGCCGCCGCGCTGCGGCTACCCGACGGCATGAGCCCCCCGCCGGGAATGTACCTCTCCGCCGAGGCGCCCACCCGCTCGCTGAGAGACTATCCAGTGCCCGACGGCGGCGCCTTGCTCTTGGTAGGCGGGTTCGGGCATGCGGGTGGCCGGGCGCCGTCGCCGCAGGTCCACCTAGATGAGATGCTCGCTTGGGCCCAACAGCACTATCCCGGGGCTGAAGCCACGCACACCTGGTCTGCCCAGGACTACCCAGGCCACCAATCTCATGCCGTTCTTCGGCAGATTGCCGCGGGGTCATGGCAAGATCCTGTTCGGAACCGGCTACAACAAGTGGGGCATGACCAACGGGGTTGCGGCCGCGCTGGACGTGGTTTCGGACATCACCGGGAGCGCACAGTATCCGTGGGCAAAGACCATCCACCACCGGCTCACGTCTGCCCGTGGCGCCGCGTCTGCGGTATCGCTCAACGTCGAGACACAACGGCAGAATTTCCAGGACAAGGCGGCCTTGAAGGAGAAGCCGGCCATCACGGAGGAAACCAGTCCCGCCGAGGGAACGGGCGTCACAGGGCTTTTCCACGGGAAGCCGGCAGCTATTTGCACGGTGGACGGTGAGGTGTGCAGGGTGTCGGCTGAATGCGCCCACCTCGGCGGGATCCTCCATTGGAACGACGCGGAGAAGTCTTGGGACTGCCCGCTGCACGGCTCGCGCTTTACTGCGGCCGGCAAACTGCTGGAAGGCCCGGCAACGCACAATTTGATGAAGCTGCAATAGAAGGTTGGACGCCCAGCGCACGCTTCATCGCGTCCTAGGGGCGTCGACTGCTCGTCGTTGAAGAGAAAGGGCGTGCCCCTGCTGGGGTGCTTACTACTACCCGAACCTCTAATCCGCATCCCATAAAAGGGGCATTTGAATCGTTGACTGTGCTGGCCTGCCTGGATGAACGCCCGCTGAGAAACTATCCCGTGCCCGACGGCGGGGAGTTGCTTCCGGTGAGCGGCTTGTGGCACGCCGGTGGCAGCGCACCGTCGACGTAGGTACATGTGAATGAACTGCTCAGCTGCCCCCGACAGTACTATCAGGGTGCAGAGGGCCGCCGAGGACTACTAGGCGCCAATCTCATTCCATCGAACGATTAGCCGCCAGGGCCTATCGGCTCATTGCTTCCCGACTCTCCACGCGACCTTCGGTCAGCATCGTCACAATCACTGCAACGACCAACGAATTGATGTGGGCAGTCAGGCCGGCCATCGCCCTCCCCGCGGAGCAACGTAACTTTCATTCCGGCATCCTAACCCTCCGCGAGGGCTCCTCAAAGGCTTGGGACCACTTGTATTTCCGCGAGTGTCGCCGGAGGGTCCATTCGAAAGAATTCCAAGTATCCCCTCGGATAATTCGAGTGTCTTCTGTTCAACACTCAAGTAAACAGTACTCGTGTGTCGCATTGGAATGTCCTGTCGAATAGCCGGAAGGTCTCAGATCAGAAGAAAGTACTCGGGTTCTGGATGTACGCATTAGATTTCCCGGTCAGTCACTGAGTTGGACCGTCGCACTAAAGCGGCTTCCCAAAGACTCCGCTTTGTGTTTAGGCAGCGCAATTCGACGCTGCTCCGTGAAATAAATATTGGGGGCGACAGATAGTGATCGAAAAATTTTGCGTGGAAAGACTACTGGGTCGCGAAGCAATCCACGTCTATGGACCCGGCGCAAGGGAACTAATTGAGGGTAAGACCATCCTGGTTACGGGCGCTGGGGGTTCCATAGGCTCCGAAATTGTCCGGCAGATGCGACTGCTCGAAGCCGGGAAAGTCTATTACGTCGACAACGACGAGTTTGCCCTTTACAACCTCCAGATGGGGACAGAAGGCGTTGCCCTATTGGACGACGATGCCTATTGTTTGGCAGACGTCAAAGATGAGCAGTTAATGCGGCGAATCATGCAGGAGGTACAGCCGGACATCGTTTTCCACGCTGCGGCGCACAAACATCTGCCGCTCTTGGAACGAGCGCCGGAAGCTGCCGTTAAGACAAATGTCTTCGGAACCGAATCCGTAATCCTAGCTGCTATTGCCGCCAATGTTGATCGGGTGGTGAATATCAGCACAGACAAGGCCGCAAATCCAACCTCTGCCTTGGGCTGGTCCAAGCGCCTTGCTGAACACGTAGTGGCTAAGTACGCCGGCACTTCCGCCACAAAGGTGGTTAGCGTCCGTTTTGGAAATGTCCTGGGCAGCCGCGGCTCCTTCCTTCCAACACTGATCACGCAGATGGAAAATGGGCAGACAGTCCGACTCACGGACCCGGAGGTTTCGCGCTTCTTTATGACCATCCCGGAAGCGGCAGGTCTTGTCATCGAAGCGGCTTGTCTTGCTGAACAAGGGGAGACGTACGTCCTTGATATGGGTTCGCCGGTGAGAATTCAGGCACTCATCAACCGCTTTGTCGAATTGTCCGGACACCTTCCGCCAGAGATCGAATACACAGGACTACGTCCGGGTGAAAAGCTATCAGAGGAGCTCTTCGATCGGCGTGAGACGTACTATTCCACTGCTCATCCTCGCATCCTGAAGGCGGACGTGGGCTACTATCCGATCGAGGAAACCCTCGCCCTCCTTCGCCATCTTATTACGCATTCAGCCCATCCGGCGCTCGTCCGATCGGCACTGGAATTCAATACTGATCGAAAGGCAGACAATGGACTGGTCCATGGGGCTTGTTGGCGATTCTAGCGTTACCAGCGCTGGCCGTCCTAGTTGACGCAATTGCCGCTGTGCGAAGCGGCAGATTTACTCCGCAAGAATCCGCGCTCAGGGCCCTTGATAAGCCGTTTGACATATTGGTTCCGATATACGGTGATATTAGTTACCTGACAAACATCGACTATCTTCGCCGGTACGGAGGAAGAGTAATTCTCTGTACCACTTCCAGCGAGTCTGAAAGTTTCCTGAAGTCGCTGCGGACGATAGCTGCCGTTCACGGGTTCAGGATCTTTCTCAGTAGCTACGCTCCAGCCCAGTCCAACAGCCGCAGGAAAACCGGCGGCACGATACGCGACCGGATAATCAGGGACGCGCTCCGGGCGGTGGTGACCGCCGAGTATGTTGTGTGCATGGATGCCGACACGACGTCTTCCCGGGGCCTGGGCGAGCTGGTGGACGAACTCAGCCGCCGGGGATCCGACCTAGCTTCAGTCGAGCTTGTACCCCAAGACTCTCGCTCCGGACTCGTGCAGCTTCAACGCCACGAGTACCGACTGGCGATGCGTCTAAGGTTCGTCATGCCGTGGCTAATCAGCGGTGCCTGCCATGTTGGGACAACTTCCGCAATGCGCATGATCATGAATCAGCATTCCTTGTTCTTTCAGGGAAATGACGTTGAAACCGGATTGATCGGCGAGCGGCTCGGATTCCGGGTGACACACATCCCATTTGCCGTCCACACTGACGTTCCGTCATCCTTCAGGGCCTGGTGGAGGCAACGGCTGGCCTGGACTGGGGGGGAATTTCGACTTTACGTTGTAAATATTCGCTTCAGCATTTGGCATCCATACTTCTGGATCTATGGAGTGGTCGTGCTCTTCGCCTTCTTTATTTTGCGCTGGGCGGCCGTCATTCACCCCGGCTGGCCACTGCTCGTGGGAGCTATTCTGTATTTCGCGATGGTCTATTCTATTCACTGGAAGCATCGAAACAGATGGCTCCTGCTAATGCCCTTCTATACACTGTTTGCGAGCCTTATCCTTCTTCCCATGGGCGTTTTCTGGTATTTTGCCATGGCAATACCGGAAAGGAACTTCGGTCTCATCCGATTCAGGCGAGGGAGGTTGGGGGATCAGATGGCCGGCACCTTGCGAAACAATGCACCTTGAGAAATGGGGCTCTTCGCAGATGAGCATGGTTAGAGCCGTCTGAGGCTGGTGGCAGCGGGGCTTGTGTAGCCGTTGCGGCGTGGTGCGGCGGGAAAGAGGTCAGGGCCTCTTTGAATTGGTAGCGACCAAGCAACCAATACCCAAAAGAGGCTCTTCGCAGATGAGCATGGTTAGAGCCGTCTGAGGCTGGTGGCAGCGGGGCTTGTGTAGCCGTTGCGGCGTGGTGCGGCGGGAAAGAGGTCAGGGCCTCTTTGAATTGGTAGCGACCAAGCAACCAATACCCAAAAGAGACCCTGACATGAATAACTTTATGTCCTGTTCCTGCGGTCGCTGGTGCACACGCGCGGACGCGCTGCTCGGTGTCGAGGGAATCCATGTCCGCTCCGTTACTGCAACCGGGACCGGTCTGGTCCTGCGCGTTGAAACCGGCGAAACAATGACCGGATGCCCTGACTGCGGCGTCGTTGCCGTGGGTCATGGCCGCCGGCAGGTCCGGCTCCATGACATTCCTTGTTTCGGCCAGCCGGTGCGGTTGCTATGGGCCAAGCGCATCTGGCGGTGCCCTGACCCGGACTGCCTGAGAACCACGTTCACCGAAGACCACACGCTGGCAGGTTCCCGGGCGAAACTGACCGCCCGGGCCGCTGCCTGGGCGACCGACGCGCTGGCCCGCTTCGATACCTCGGTCTCGGCCTTGGCCCACCAGCTCGGAGTGTCCTGGCACACCGTCTGGGACGCGGTCCGCGCCGAGGCGACCCGCCGGATCGGAGCCGAGGAACGGTTGAGAGGCGTGAATGCTCTCGGCGTCGACGAGCATGTCTGGTCCCACACCGGCCCGCCCGGGACAGGCATGGTCACCGGCATCGTGGACCACACCCGCGACGCCAAAGGCATTGTCCATGCCCGGCTCCTGGACCTCGTCCCGGGACGGTCCGGGAAGGCCTACGCCGACTGGCTCAAAGAACGCGGCGATGAATTCACCGCCGGAATCAAGACTGCGGCGCTGGACCCGTTCCGCGGCTACGCGAACGCGATCCGCGACGAACTGCCCGAGGCCATCACCGTGCTGGACGCTTTCCACGTCGTCAAGCTCGGTTCTGCCATGGTCGATGAGGTCCGCCGGCGCATCCAGCAGGACACGCTCGGACACCGCGGACGAAAGGGCGATCCGCTCTACGAGATCCGCCGGACCCTGCAGATCGGCGCCGAACACCTCACCGACAAACAAGCCGCCAGGCTGGACGCCAAGCTCACGGCCGGGGACCCGGACCAGGAAGTCACCTTGGCCTGGCAGTGCTATCAGAAGCTCCGCAACATCTACCACGCCCGGCCGGAGCGAGGACGGGAGCTCGTGAGCGAGGTGATCTCATCGTTCCCGTCCTGCCCGATCCCGGAAGTCGCACGGCTCGGCCGGACCCTGCGCGCCTGGAAACAGGCCATCCTTGCCTACTTCGAGACCAGCGGTGCATCCAATGGACCCACCGAAGCCATCAACGGCGTCATCGAAACCACCCGCCGCATCGCCCGCGGCTTCCGCAATTACACCAACTACAGACTCCGATGCCTACTCGCCGCCGGCGGCCACCGCCCATACCGGATCAAACATGCCAACCATGCTTAAACGCGAAGGGCCAGAAATGGTGACGAGTGCCGCAATGTCTACCCGCTGTCGCTTCCCGGGAGCCCGGCTGTCTGTGGCTTCAGCGCCAGACTTGGCCACAGCTCCATTCCGCATCGACCGGTCCATACGGTAGCTTCTCCCAAAGATGAAGGTGAGTCTGGCTCAGTGCGGCTGGAATCCGGGCCGCCAACCATTGCTTGGCGTTGGGCAGAGCGCGGATGTCCTGACGGCCCAGTTCCACGTGACCCGGGCCAGCGTGATCGTGGACCGTTGCTACAAAGGTGAGCTGCATATGGTCGCGGACAGGAGGGGTCTGCCATTGGTCTCCGTGACCGATCCAACGTACTCATCGGCCTATCAGTACCTCTACCAAACCGCGGCCTTCGTTAAGGTGGCGGTCCATCCGGAGTGCTGATCAGCTCCGGATTGCAGACCCGACGCGGACGGATTCCGTGTGGCGAGGGCCAAGCCGGCGTTTGCGACCATTTTCATAGCAACGGGGTCAGCCAGCCGAGAGCCCCGGAATCTGGTGGTTTTGTCGAACGTGATTCGATGCCATAGCATCGGACCGTAAGGTGCCATTCGTTAGCTGAGGCTCCTTCGCGGATATATGCCAGCGACCCCCAACGTCGAGAGACGCCCCGGGTCAGGACAGGCTCCCCCGGATTAAGGGGTTGCCCCGATTGGCTCCCGGATTGCCGGGTTCACGCCGCGAAGTGCCAAAGGTCTTACGAGGAGGGGCAACCGCCGGGTGGGATGCCCGGCCTCCTCCCTGGCTGTGCAGAGCGCCGATTGGAGGTGGTCACCAATGAGTGGTGATCATAGTCGATCCAGCGGTGCCGCCTCTGCGCGGCACTGACTCCAGCTTTTGAGCAGGTCCAAACCTGCAGGCTGTTCCCCTTAACTAGTACCCCCGCGCTTCCCATTGGCTGCCACGGCAGCCGTGATTTTGCGTGTCTGCGGGGCGGACCTCTTCATGTCCCGGGAAGGACATCCCATGCCTACAAACATTCAGACGCGCCCGCAGGGCACAACGCCCGCGGCACTCAAAGCATCGGCGTCGCTCGACAGCGCTCACGTCGGTGACATCAAGGGCGCTTTCGGCACTATCAAAATCGATGGCGAGGTTCCCACCAAAGGTTGGAAGGCCAAGCTGAAGACCCTCTTGGCCGTCGTCGGGCCTGGCCTGATCGTGATGGTCGGAGACAACGACGCCGGAGCGTTCGGCACCTACACGCAGGCCGGCCAGAACTACGGCACGGCGCTGCTGTGGACCCTTCTGCTGCTGATTCCTGTGCTCTACGTCAACCAGGAAATGGTACTCAGGCTGGGCATCGTCACAGGCGTTGGCCACGCGCGCCTCATCCTGGAGCGGTTCGGCAAATTCTGGGGTGCGTTCAGCGTCATCGACTTGTTCATACTCAATGCCCTGACGATCGTGACGGAGTTCATCGGCATCAGTCTGGGCCTTGACTATCTGGGCGTCCCGAAGGTCATCGGGGTGCTGGTCGCGGCCCTCATCATCATCGGCGCCGCCTCCACGGGATCGTTCAAGCGTTTCGAGCGCGTCTGCATGATCCTCGTGGCGGGGTCATTGTTGCTGGTTCCAGTCTTCGTGATGGCACACCCTGACATGGGCCAAGTGGCCCATGATTTTGTTGTTCCCGGCATTCCTGCTGGGTCGGATCTATCAACAGTGACGCTCCTCATAATCGGAATTGTCGGAACCACCATTGCGCCCTGGCAGCTCTTCTTCCAACAGTCCTACCTGATCGACAAGCGCATCACCCCGCGCTTCATCAACTACGAAAAGGCCGACCTCTGGATCGGTATCGCCATCGTGGTTGTTGGAGCAGCCGCAATCATGGGATTCACTGCGGCCGCTTTCGCGGGCAAGACTGAATTCGGGAATTTCACCGACGCCGGAGGTGTCGCCGATGGGCTCGAAAAGTACGTTGGAAAGACTGCCGGCGTGCTCTTCGCCGTAGCGCTGATTGACGCTTCGATCATCGGCGCCGCAGCCGTAGGCCTGTCCACCTCGTATGCTCTGGGTGATGTCCTGGGCTTGAAGCACTCCCTGCACCGCAAGTTCTCCGATGCCAAGGGCTTCTACACGGCCTTTGCCGGCATCCTGTTGATCTCGGCAATCGTCGTTCTCATTCCCGGAGCGCCCCTGGGCCTGCTCACGGTCGGCGTCCAGGTACTTGCGGGGGTTCTGCTGCCCTCGGCCACCGTGTTCCTGCTGCTCTTGTGCAATGACAAGCAGGTGCTCGGGCCATGGGTCAACGGCAAATTCCTGAACATTTTCACCGCGTTCATCATCGGTGTGCTCGTGATCCTGTCCCTGGTTTTGACCTCAAGCGTCCTGTTCCCGGACATGACCGGCGATACCATCGTTGCGATCATCTTCATCGGGGCCGGCGTGTGCCTCCTTGGCTGCATCGCCTATGTGATCTACCGCGCCTTCCGGCCAGGCCCCGAGAAGGAAGCCGTCAGCCAAGCTGAGCGCCGCGACTGGAGGATGCCACCGCTGGCGCTCCTAGAGGCACCGAAGCTCTCCACCGTACGCAGGGCAGGACTCACGGTTTTGCGTGCGTACCTCCTGATCGCGATGATCTTAGTGATCGTGCGCGTCGTCCAGCTGGCTCTTGGCGGCTGACTCCCCCAACCCACACACCGCGCGCTTGGTCAAACACGGCTTCAGCGCGCGGTATGGGTCGGGAGGGTCCTTGCCGGTAGGCGAATGGTGTGGCCGGCCAGGTCGGATTGACCGGCCACAGGCTTTGCAAAGCGGGACCCGAGCAAAACCTAACGCCCGGAACCTCAGGGGGACTGACATTTCGGGCGCACCATCCGGGGGCGTAACCCCACGAAGAACGCTATGGCCGAAAAAGACGACTAGGTGGCGATTTGCCCAAATTGAGTGGTGATTGCAGCCAAATTGAGTGGTAGAACGGCCACCACTCAGTGAAATAGGGGCGGGCGGATCAAAGACGCACAGTTTGACTCGAACCGAAATTAAGAAGTTCCGATTAATTCTCTTCGGGTGAGGCTCCTGGATGCATCGGTGGGGTCGAACTTAGGAAGTGTCCGCTCTTGGGAAACGAATTCGTTGCCGGGCAGGGCATGGCAATGTTGGGCACTCATTTGCCGACGCGCTGCGACTTGCGGGGCGAGATGAGTCCCCCCCGAGGAACGTGCCTTACGCCGAGCAAACTGCCTTTCCCCTGAGGGGCCACCCGAAGCCGACGGCGCGTTGCTGTGGGGTGGTCGGGTTTTGGGCAATCGGGTGGCCGAGCGTCATTGCCATAGGTTGGGTCGTTTGAGATGCTCTCCTGGGCCCAACGGCTGACCCTTCGGGCGTGTGCGGTGATCGGCGCCTTGGCGACCGCCTGGGCCATTGCAGGCATCTTTTTGTATGTGGTGCCGCCTGCCGACGACCCCGCACACGCGGATGTGCTGTTCGTGCTCGGGCCTCCCGATCAACGCATCAGCTACGCAGAACAACGGATGCAACAGGGGTATGCACCCACGCTCGCGTTCTCAAGCCCCACGGGAAAAGACGGCAGATTCGAAGCGGACATTTGCAACACCGGCCGCCCATACCGGGTCATCTGTTTCAGGCCTGACCCCTTCACCACTCAAGGCGAAGCGCGGGCCCTGAGGGACCTATCGAGCCAACATGGCTGGAAGAGCGCGGACGTTCTGACGGCCCAGTTCCACGTCACCCGGTCACGCGTTATCGTGGACCGCTGCTACAAAGGTGAGCCGCACATGCTCGCATACAGGAACGGCCTGCCGCTGGTCTCCCTGACCGATCCAACCTACTCCTGGGCCTACCAGTACCTCTACCAAACCGCGGCCTTCGTTAAGGTTCCGCTCCACGCGGAGTGCTGATCGGTTCCGGATTGATGAGCCGACGATTGTTAGCGGCCATGAAAAACTGCCCGTAGGCGGCCACGAAAATGCCCGCTGGCGGCCAGTGGAACTGCCCGCCGGTGGCCATGAGATCTGCCCACTTCCTTACTGAACCTGCCGCGTCTTGAGCGGCGGGGGCCTCTCCCCGGGGTTTGATGACGGTGTCTAGACGCACCAAAGTCGCCCAGGAAGAGGCCCTGTATGAAGCATGACGGAGAAATCATGGAAATTCTTGCTGCCTACGATCTGACCGGATCGTTGCGTTCAACAGCCGAGCTCACGGGCTGTTCCCACCACACCGTTGCCAGGCATGTCGCCGCCCGTGATGCGGGCCGGCCGATCGCCGAGCCCGCGGCCAGGGGCAGGGTCACCGATGCGTTCCTGCCCAAGATCGAGGAATGGGTGGAAGCGTCCAAGGGCCGGATCCGCGCTGACAAGGCCCACGAAAAGCTCCTCGGTCTGGCCTATGAGGGTTCCGAGCGGTCCACCCGCCGCGCGATCGCTCAGGTCAAGGCCGCGTGGCGGCTCGGACACGTGCGCGTGCACCGGCCCTGGATCACCGAGCCGGGAATGTGGTGCAGTACGACTTCGGCGACGGGCCACGCATCGAGGGGGTGAAGACCATCCTTTTCGTCGCCTGGCTGGCGTTCTCCAGGTTCCGGATCGTGATCCCGTTGCGGGACCGGACCGCGCCGAGCGTGTTCGCCGCGCTGGACCGGTGCTTCCGCGTCCTGGGCGGGGCACCGACGTATGTGCCTTCGAATTATGTTCCACGGAACATAATCCGTGTTCTGTGGCCTGTCTGGTTATGTGGCCTCAACTGCGACGTGGTGGGCGTTGGCGGCGGGCTCTCAGTCTGAGCCGGTGTTCCATGGCACATAACGGTTGGCTGGGGCGATGGTGGTTACTTCAATTTCTTCGATGAGAAAGGAAGTTGCCATGTTGGAGGAGTATTTCGCCAAGCCGGCCACTGTCGATCGGCTCCGGGGCTCATGGATGGGTGCGGAGATCGAGACGTACGTTGATTGGCTGGCCGCGCACCAGTACAAGGACCGGTACATCTGGTCCCGGGTCCCGGTCGTCTTTGCGTTCGGCGAATTTGCCGGCGCGCGGGGTGCCGCCACCATTGTGGAGTTACCGGCGCACGTGGACGCGTTCGTTGAGCACCGGGTTGCACTTCACCACGAGCACACGCGCTCGACCCGTCCGATGACCAATGAAGTCCGGGGCCCTGTGGAGCACATGCTCGCGGTTGTCCTGGACGGGTACGCGCCGACCGGACGGAAGCGCGGTCTTCATCCGTTCGCCGACACTGCCCCGGGCTTCTTCGACTATCTGGTCCAGGAGCGAGGCCTCCGTCCGTTTACGGTGCGGCGCTACCGCATCCACCTCGATCACTTCGAAACCTACCTGCGAAAGATCGGCGTGGAGTCGATTCGGGAGATCTCCCCGACGATCCTCAGTGCCTTCCTCGTGGAGCGCGCCGGCGCCGGACTGGCCAAGACTACGGTGCGTGATGAAGCGGGTTCGTTGAAGGTCTTCCTGCGTTACGCCCACCGCCAGGGCGTCCTGTCCAGAGACCTGAGCTCGGCCGTCGGATGGCCCCAGGCCTACCGGCTATCGGAGATTCCCCGCTCCATTTCCTGGGCCGACGTCAATCAGGTCTTGGCCAGTGTTGACCGCCGGACCGAGACGGGCAGGCGCGACTATGCCATTCTGCTCCTGCTGGTCACCTAGGGGCTGCGTGGCCGGGAAGTCGCCGCGTTGACCCTTGATGACATCGACTGGAAGCATGAGCGTTTGGCGGTCCCCGAGCGCAAGGCCGGGCACTCCACGGCATTTCCTCTGTCTGTTGTGGTCGGCGAGGCTGTCCTTGACTACCTTCAGCATGGGCGCCCACCAAGCAGCGACCGCCACGTGTTCTTTCGTGCCGTGGCTCCGCGCCAGCCGATCAGCGCCGCCGGGGTTTCGTCCTGCGCCCGCTTCTATCTGCTCAAGGCGGGCATCAACGTGCCCCGGCCGGGCTCACACACGTTACGCCACTCGGCGGTGCAGCGCCTCCTTGATGCAAACCTCACCCTGAAGACCATCGGTGACTTCGTCGGGCACCGCTCGTCACGTTCCACCGAGGTCTATGCCAAGGTCGCCGTCGAGGCTCTGCGCGAGGTCGCCCTGGGGGACGGGGAGGCGGTGCTGGGATGAACGGGAACCTTGCTGCCGCCGTGGCCGACTTTTTGGCCTACAAGCGGGCGCTGGGCCGGAAATACCTGAGCGAGGAAGCGACTCTGCATTTGCTCCTTGGCTTCGCCGAACAGCACGCGGTGACCGATCTGGCGGACCTCACCCCGCGCGTGCTCGATGAGTTTGTTGGCTTCAGGCCAAGGCCCCGGGCCCGGAGCTTCAACCACCTCATCGGAGTACTCGGAAGTTTCCTTGACTGGGCCGTCAGCCAGCAACGTATGGTTGCATCACCCTGGCACGGAACCCGGCGCCGGGACACGGACCGGCGGCTGCCCTTCCTGTTCGATCCAGCCCAGGCGCGCCGGCTGCTCGAGGCGGCAGCTGCGCTTCCCGACAACCCCCGGGCCCCCGGCCGGGGCCCGACCTACCATGCCATTTTCGCCCTGTTTTACGGACTCGGACTCAGGGTCGGGGAGGCCTGCGGCCTGCACTTGGACGATATTGATACAGGCAGGCAGCTTCTCATCGTCCATGGCGGTAAGTTCGGCAAGAGCCGCCTGGTTCCCTTCGGACCGCACATCGGAGAGCTGCTGGCCCTCCACCTCGAGCGCCGACACCAGGAAGATCGGGCCGAACCGGGTGCGCCGCTGTTCACTTTCGACGGCCGGCGGTGCGTGCACACGGGCAGTGCGAGCGAAACGTTCAGCCGCCTCGCCGCCGGCCTGGCGTTCCCTGTTCCCGAGGGCACCACGGCGCCCCGCTTGCACTGTCCGCGTCATTCCTTCGCCGTCGGATGCTTGCTGCGCTGGTACCGGGAAGGCGTGGATCCATCGGCGAGGCTCTTCCAGCTCTCAACGTTCATGGGCCACGTGAACCCATCCTCGACCGCTGTCTACCTGACTATCACCCCGGACCTTCTCTCCGAGGCAAGCCACCGGTTCGAAGCCTATGCCGAACCCGCCTGGTCGGAGGCGGAGCAATGACTGGAACACAACGGCTGGGGCCACTGATCCACTCCTTCTTCATAGACCACCTCGTCACGGTCAAGGGCCTGCGCCCTGCTTCAGTGCGAAGCTACAGCGACACCATCCGGCTGCTGTTGTGCTTCGTGGCCCAGCAAAAGGGAACCAAGATCACCAGACTCACCCTCGAGGACCTGAGCTTCGAGCACGTCCTTGGCTTCCTGCGCTACCTCGAATACGACCGCCACAACCACGTGCGGACCCGCAACCAACGCCTGGCCGCCCTGCACACCCTTTTCGACTACATCGCCACCCGGGAACCGACGATGCTCGAAACCTGCCAACGGATACAGGCCATCCCCATAAAACGGGCGACACCTGCCGAGACGCACTCAACCGGTGAAGCGCTTACCCGCTTCGGCATCTACAAGGCCGTTCGGCGCCTCGCCGGGCACCTCGACGATCCCGGCAGCGACCGCACCGTCAGCCCGCATGTTTTCCGCCACACCGCGGCCATGCACCTCTTGGAATCCGGAGTCGAAATCAACGTCATCCGCGGCTGGCTTGGGCACGCCGACCTGACCACCACGAATCGCTACGCTGAAATCAACACGAGGACAAAAATGGAAGCCCTGCGCGCCACCGAGCCGTCCGACACTTCGGCGGCACGCCGCCCCACGCCCGTGTGGCGTTCCGATGAATCACTGCTGAACTGGCTCTCAAACCTCTGATAGTTATGTGGCCCCGAATCTACCAAACCAGCCGTCCAGAACCGGGTACCGGTGGTCGGGCCACATAACCAGCCAGGCCACAGAACACGGACAACGAGAAGACCGTCACGACCGCCCATGTTGCCGGGGTTCCGGTGCGGAACCAGCAGACCCTGGACTTCGCCCGCCACTACGGCATCACCGTGCTGACCTGCCAGCCGGCGGACCCGGCCTCGAAGGGAGGGGTGGAAGCATCCGTGAAGCTGGCCAAGGCCGATCTCGTGCCCACGGACACCAACCTGCGCCCCGACTACGGCTCTTTCGCTGAACTCGAAGCCGCCTGCGAGGCGTTCATGGGCGAGGTCAACCATCGCGAGCACCGCGCGACCCGCCGCAAACCCGCCGCCGTGCTGGCCGAAGAGGCACCCAGGCTGCACCGGATCCCGGAGACCGCTCACACCGTCGCGTTCGGCCCGGCCCGCACCGTGCCGGAGAACACCCCGATGGTCACCTTCGAAAACGCCCAGTACTCTGTCCCGGCGCATCTGCTCGGCGCCCGGGTCTTCGTCCGCGCCCACGGCGCCGGACCCGGCGAGCAGGTCATCATCGTCCACCACGGCCCCGGCGGTCCCGTGGAGGTCGCACGCCACGGCCGGGCCCGGCCCGGCAGCCCAGCCATCAACGACGGACACTTCCCCGGCACCAGAACCAGGATCCCGGGCGACTACACGCCCAGGCCCCGCAGCGCCGACGAGGCCGAGTTCCTGGCCATCGGCCAGGGTGCCAGGCCCTGGCTGGTCGAAGCCGCCGCGGCCGGCACGGCCCGGATGAACGTGAAGATGGCAGAGGCCGTCACCCTCGCCAAAATCGCCGGCACCGCCGAAGTCGACAAAGCCCTGGGCAACGCGGCATTCCACGGACGGTTCGCCCACGGCGACCTCGCCTCCATCCTGAACGCCGACATCAGACGCACCACCGCCCACTCCGCGGACGAAACCCGCTCCCTGACCCAAGGCACCGGCGCCTGGGCAGGCCTGGGCACGGGACCGTCCACCACCGCGACGAAGGAACAGAACCGATGAGCCCGGTCACCACGACGAACACCACGGCCCCGGCACTTCCGGCGGAACTGGAAACCCTGATGCGGCAACTGAAAATGCCCCACGCCCGGGCACTGGCCCCGGAACTTATCGCCACCGCCCGCGCCCAGCGCTGGGAACCAACCGAAATCATCAAGGCCCTCTTCACCGAAGAAACCGCCGGCCGGGCCCGGTCCATGCTCGCCACCCGCCGGAAGGCAGCAGGATTCCCCACCGGGAAAACCTTCGACGTCTGGGACCCCGCAGTCTCCTCCATCCCCGCCCCGACCCAGCAGGCCCTGCGCACCCTGGAATGGATCGGCCGGCGGGAGAACCTGGTCGTCTGCGGACCCTCCGGCACCGGGAAAACCTTCTTCCTCGAGGCCCTGGGCCAGCAAGCCGTCGAAGCCGGCATGCGCGTCGCCTGGTTCAGGCTCGAGGACCTCGGCGCCCTGATCCGGGCCCACCGCACCGACGACAGCGTCACCCGCGCCGTCAGCCGGATCCTGCGCGCCGAGCTCGTCGTGATCGATGACATCGGCCTGCTGCCCGTGGCCACGGACGCCGCCGAAGGACTCTACCGGGTCGTGGACGCAGCCTACGAAAAACGCTCCGTCGCGATCTCCTCAAACCTGCACCCAGCCGGGTTCGACGAGCTCATGCCCAAAACCCTGGCCACCGCCACAGTGGACCGGCTCCTGCACCACGCCCACGTCTGCCAGACCAGCGGCGACTCCATCCGCCTCACCCAGGCCCTCGCCGGGAAAGGAGTCACCCAACTGAACTAACCAAACCCCACGATGGCCAACCCCGCCGAACCAACCAGTGGGCAGATCTATTGGCCATCACCGGGCAGTTTCACTGGCCACCAGCGGGCACCTTTACTGGCCGCCGATGGGCAGAAACCAATGGCCATTGACAGACGATTCGTTTTGGCGAAGGGAAAACGGGGCGTCGGCAGGGCACCCCAGATAGGATCCGCACCTAGGAAACTCAATTCGCTAATCCCCCAAACACCACAAATACGACGACGGCGGTTGCGGCAGCGAGTACCGCGAGACTGCAATATTGCATCAATAGCCATCTGCGTCGCCTCGCGCTGCGCTGCAGTTCGCGCATGCCTGTTGCCCTCAGTGTTCATCTGTTCTCCCCATTGACTCGCCTGGCTGAAACCCCACAGCTTGCCTACGCCTCTGAGCCTTTCAGGCGGACTGACCGTCGAAATAGAGTGGCGACTTGTCGTTGAGCCCCGGATTATTCGCTTCACCCGCACAATCGATCAGCTACCTCGACGGCGGTGCGCTTGGAGATCTCCACAGTCAAGTCCGCGGCTGATCCCCTTAGTCCGGGCGCACCAGATCGAGACGTACTACCGGATGACGCTGAGAGCCGAGTTCGGCGCAGTTACGCAGCGCCGATTTCTTCGAGGGTGACGACCAGGTCAGCGTTGGTCCGTTGCGCGGATCAGTTCCGCGTTCTTTTCACCGACGGTGTTCACCCACGCCTCGGCTTCTGCCGGGCTGTTGCCGAATTCAATGTGGCGTTGGACGAGTCGCTGCACCCGAAGGGTCTCGTCCTGCTCGCGGTACCAGATTTCCGTGCACTGGTTGCGGACTTCGAGAAGGAGGTAGTATCAATACTCCGTCCGCAAAATCGTCTCACAAATCCGTGTAGATGGTACGCACTAATCTGTGGGGGTAGGCCCGCTTTCCATCAAGATTCGGGCCTCAGTAGATCCTATAATACTCCCAGTTTCCCCAACACTCGGTTGAGCAGAAATCAGAAGTCAATTTGCGGGGAACGCGTTTCCCGCAGAACTGGCAGCTTCTATCTGGCATAAATAGCTGCCGGAGCTTTGCGAACATATGGAAACCTTCATCGGTTGGCTGGTGTGGGTTGTTACCCCAAGACAGTCGAAGAACGACATGGGGACTACGTGGACAAAGGTAACTTGACACATGGCGGTTGAGGGACGTGTCGCCGCGATCTTAACGATTCCTTTACGGGAGAGCTCTAAGAGTTCGCTGACGAGAACCTGCGAGTACACCTACAATCAACCTGCCGTTCAGCCGGCAGATACAGCAAGTTCGATAGACATCTATCGGCGGCCCCTCCCGCCACAATCGTCAAAAACGGGCTCAGCCTCGAACCCACGTGATCGAAACGGCTACGAAGACCATTGCAGCCACAGCCAAAGGAACCTCCCCTCCAATTGCCGCGCCTGAAAGGGCCAGTCGGAAACGGCGAAGGTATTCACATACACAGCTGACGGTGGGGCTGCAACGACCTATGACACCCAAGGAACCACCGGCTCCCTTCCTGTGCCGGCCTGAAGTCAAGCACCCTCGGCGCGCCAGGGAGGCACACGAACGTGTTCACTTGGTCAAGGGGTGAAGCCTCATGCCTGTTGGGGCTGATCGGCTACGACGGGGATGAGACCAATGGCGTTCACGTGTGGGCGGCTTGGCATGGCGGATACGAAACTGGCGACTACCTCATCGTTGCGTCGGGCTCCGGGGAGTCGGCCAGCCGCCATGTCGCACGAGTGGCGAGCCTCCCGATCGCCGATCATCCTTGCGCTAAGGGAAAACGACTACCCCCACAACAAGACCACCGCATCATTTCAAAGCCCATCAGCGATACAGGGCGGCCGGCGCAGCGGGCCGCCAGTCATGTTTCCCGATCGTCATGAATTACAAGTCCAACGCCGACGGTGCCAACATTGCGCCGTCGTCTGATTATGTGAATGCGGCTAGAGATATCGCAACATCGGACGCGTACGGTCCCGGCGGTATTTCTGAAGTCGCCCTGATGGACCTGTCTGCACGCGTGCCGTTGATTCTGGGCGACACATTCGACCTCTACCCCGACGAGTACCATCCCAACGATGCCGGATATCTTATGACGACGCCGCCAGTTATGAAGGCGGTGTGCCCAAGGTAAGGGACCGGCAGCGAGGCTCCGGATAACCGGGGCGCAACCATATCACGGGTAGCCGTCGTACCGGAGAGCATCTAGGTAGACTATGGCGGGTGGGGGCAAATGGCTCTCACCCGCCCATGCCTCCCTCGCGAGATGAGTCACCTCTTGAACATCACCTTCCTCCTTCCCGGTTACTCGCCCAACCCCATCGGCGGATACAAAGTCGCATACGAGTACGCTAACCACCTCGCCCGCCTCGGGAATGACGTAAAGATCATCCACGCATGGCGGTTCAGCATGGATGAAAGCGGTGCTGACAAGCCAATCGACATCCTCAGGCGGGTCCGGTACATGCCCGAGGTGGTGCGCAACACCAAGCCAGGGTGGTTCAACTTCCACTCCGACGTACGGATCATCAACAAGTTCCTGACCATCAGCCGCGACCTCGACGGTTCTGATATTGTCGTGGCGACCGCATGCCAGAGCGCACCGATCACCAACGAACACTCCCTCGCGGGCAAGTCCTCCGGCGTCTATTTCATCCAGCACTACGAGGACTGGTCTAAAGACGCCTCCTTCGTGGACCGGACATGGAAGCTCCCACTCCGCAAGGTTGTCATTGCCCCTTGGCTGCAAGAGAAAGCCTCTGAACTCGGCGTCGCCGCCGAGCTGGTGCCTAACGCCATCGATGCTGACCGCTTCGCCCCGGGCCCCGCCATACCCGCCCGCCCCCTCAGCGTTACCGCCATAGTGTCCCCGCAGGAATGGAAGCGGACGGATCTGGTTTGCGAGGTGCTGGCCCTAGCGAAAGCCACTGTGCCTGACCTGGAAGGGACCACGTTCGGCGTGTGCCCCCGCCCCGAAGGCCTGCCCGCATGGGTACAGCATGTCCAACAGCCAGCCCCTGCGGACCTCTCAGCCATCTACCAGCGGGCACGGGTCTACCTGTGCGCCAGCGATGCCGAAGGATGGCATCTTCCGCCCGCTGAAGCCATGATGAGCGGGACCGCTGTGGTTTCCACGAATATCGGCGGGGTCCGCGCTTACGCAGACGGGAGCGCCCTGTTCTCCCCGACCGGCGACGCGGAAGCGCTCGCTGACAACGTGGTCCGGCTGCTCACCGACGAAGCCGAATGCACCCGCTTGGCCGAAGCAGGCTACGCAAAGCTCTCCGGCTACACCAGCCACGACGCCGCTTCAGCCTTCACCAAAGTCATCGAATCGGCCGCCGAAAACTGCATCGGATAAGCCATGCCCAAACCTGGCATATAAATCCAGTACTTGAAGATACTCGGCAATTGCGTCCGGTGGGAACGGGCTGCTCGGCGGCATACCTACGCTTGGCTACACGGGCGGGAAGCTCAGGATCTACTGTGACATCGACGCGACACTGCCATTCTCAACAACACGGAACCCCGAGTTGTACATGTGCGATGTGGGGACCATCAGCATCACTGCAAACACGGCCCAGATCTTCGACCTAGCCCCTTACCTCGACGGCAACCTGCTCGGCTTCCGACTCTCAGCAAACGCCGCACTCGAAGGGTCCTTCACCCCTCACCTAGCGATTAGCGGAAACGCCCGCTCCGCCGCTCTTCGTCAAAGTGCTGGCGTAGGCGCGACCACTAAACCTCCTATAGGCCGGGATTTCAACATACTTGTGAAGTAGCTCGGCAGCTCCCAAAGAAATGGCAAGGGCAGTCAACATGCCGAGGCCATGGATTAGTCCCCCGAATCGCGCAAGGGTGACATTCTCCAGGCGGATAACCAGTTGATGCACGAGGTAGAAATAGTAACTGGCAGAACCAAGGCGCAAGAGAATCGGGTGGTGAACAATCGATGGCTCTCCGGCGGCATCACTCTGGGCGAGTACCACTATAAAGATGCACAGCGGCACAAGGGTCAAAGCGGCCGAGCCGATACCGGAGGGGTTCACTGCGGCCAAAAGGTAGGATGCCGCAAGAATTGAGCCAGACGCGACCTTCCCCACACGTAGGCGCGGGCCACGGATAGTAGAAACCAGCGTCATGCCGATAACAAACTCGGCCACACGCGACAACGAAAAGATGTTGGTCAGCCAAGCTGCCGCCGTATTCGGCTCGTAGTAAGCCGCCTGATCAAAGGGTGTGTTGGGAAGTGCCAACACCGCATATATCCCGAATCCGAGGACAGCCGCGAACGCCACGGTACGGACAGCCACCAAACCCCGACGCTAAAGATTCATGATTGCGGGCGCAAGAAGCGGAAACACCAGATAGAAGAACGCCTCAACGCTGAGCGACCAACTGACGCCATTCCACGCGAAATCACCCCATTATCCGGAACCCATGACTGCAGGAGTAACACAGCAAGGACCCCGCTTCCAGGGTCCCTTGCGCCGTTCGCGGTTGAGTAACTGAGGATGGCACCGGCGCCCAGCGCCACCACACAAGCTGGGTATATCCTTGAGACCCGGCGCCTATAAAAATCTCCGAGCGCTTCTCCAGGCTTCCAAGCCCAGGCCAACAGAGAACCCGACAGGATGAAAAAGAACGAGACCCCAACGCGCCCCTGACTGGCAACCGGCGCCAGCGCTGGGATTGCCAAGTGGTATGAGAACACAAGCAGCGCAGCGAACGCCCTCATGCTCGTCAGTGATTTCAGATTCTGGCGCGCCGGAACCGCTTCCCCCAATGTCATGAGCCTGCGTCTACAGGTCGGGCCCATCCGGGTAAGTCGCCTTGCATGGCTTGTCGTCAATGTTTGCAGACGAGTCCGGTCGTCGGTCGGACGCGCCGACCGACGACCGGCCGTCTCTTTCGCGCTTACCTCCGAGCCGGCTCTTTGAACCAGTCATCAGGGGACCTTGAGCGTTGCCACGAAGGCGGCCCATCGTCCGAGGTCCAGCAACACCCTCGGAGCGGGAACCCCGCGTTGACCCTACAAATCCACAAGCGCCGTCCCCGGGTTCTCGATCGCATCCGCAACATACCGCAGGAACCCGGCAGCCGTTTCGCCATCGCACACGCGGTGATCGAATGCGAGCGTCAGTTCGGTGACCTTGCGGACGGCCAGCTGTCCGTCCACTACCCAGGGCTTGTCGATGATTCGGCCCACGCCGAGCATGGCAACCTCGGGGTAGTTGATGATCGCTGCGGAACCGTCGACACCGAACACGCCGTAGTTGTTCAGAGTAAAGGTGCCGCTGGACAACTCCGTCGGTGTTGCCTTGCCGTCACGGGCAACGGCGGTCAGACGACGGATCTCCGCATCGAGTTCGCGAGCGCTCAGCAGGTGGGCGTTGCGGACCGACGGAACCACGAGTCCGCGGTCCGTCTGCGCGGCAAAGCCAAGATTGATGCCGTCGAAGGCGATGATCTCCTGCATCTCGCCGCCCGCAGCGTCTTCAGCCGTGACGATCCGGGTGTTCAGCTCCGGGAATTTTTTTAGCCCAGCTGTGACAAAACGAGCCATGAACGCGAGCAGGCCCGGAGCGCCGTGCGGGTCACGCCTCTTGAGTTCAGCACGCATCTCAAGCAGCGCGGTGGCGTCGACGTCCACCCAGACAGTTGCCTCCGGGATCTCGGCCCGGCTCCGGGTCATGTTCGCCGCGACAGCCTTCCGTATCCCCCGGACCGGGGTGCGCGAAGCGACGGTCAAACCGGTACGGGAATCCTGGACCCCGGCGGAAGACTGGGCAACGGCTGGGGCCTCGGCGGGAGCGGCCTCACGCACGGCCCCACCGATGGCGGCCTCAACATCCCGTCGCAGGATGAGCCCGCTATCCCCCGAACCAGGCACGGCATCCAGCGAGACCCCATGGTCCCGGGCCATCTTGCGCACCAAGGGGGAAATAACGGCAGAGAGCTTCCCGGGAATCCGAGTACGGGACAAGGAGAGTTCGGCGAAATCCGGCTCCGAGGTGAAAGCGACTGCAGAACCAGCAGACACCCTCCTCGGCCGGGTGCGGCGAGCCTCGCCACCTCCGGATGTGCCGTAGCCAATGAGGACGTTCCCGGATCCGGCTTTCTCTTCAGTCCGGTATGCCTGGGCAGCTGCAGAAGCAGCGGGCGCCTCATCAACCTGTTCCTCCACAGCTGCAGGCTCTTCGGCAACCGAAGCACCTACCGGAGCCACCGAGATCAGCGGCTTCCCGACGTCGAGCGTTTGGCCGGCCTCGCCGTGCAACACGGCAACGATGCCCGCATACGGCGAGGGCACTTCGACCATGGACTTCGCGGTCTCGACTTCGGCGATCGGCTGGTCAACGCGGATCTCGTCGCCGACAGCCACGAGCCAGTTGACGAGTTCGGCCTCGGTCAGGCCCTCTCCCAGGTCCGGAAGGAGGAACACTTGCATTTCTGCGCTCATGGTCAGTTCTCCCATTGAAGGTCGTCAACGGCGTCGAGGATGCGGTCGACGCTTGGCAAGTAGAAGTGCTCCAGCTTCGGAGCCGGGTACGGGACGTCAAAGCCGGTCACGCGGCGGATGGGCGCAGCCAGGTGGTGGAAACAACGCTCCTGAACGCGAGCCACAATCTCGGAGGCAATCGAAGCGAATCCGTGGGCTTCTGCAATCACCACGGCGCGGCCGGTCTTGCGCACGGAGGCGCAGACGGTCTCGTCATCGAAGGGCACGATCGAGCGGACATCGATCACTTCAAGTGAGCGGCCCTCTTCGGCGGCCGCAGCCGCCGCGGCAAGCGCGGTCGGGACGGAAGGTCCATAAGCAATGAGCGTGGCATCAGTACCGGGGCGTGCGACGGCGGCCCGTCCCTCGCTGCTGGATCCAGCCGAAACGTTCGCGGCGTGCTCGGCACGCAGAGCGCCCAAGTCCACCTGGTCCTTGGACCAGTAGAGCTTCTTTGGCTCCATGAACATGACGGGATCGTCGGAATCGATAGCCTCGCGGAGCATGCGATAGCCATCCGCCACGGTGGCCGGGGTGTAGACCTTCAGGCCGGCCGTGTGGGCGTAGTAAGACTCCGACGAGTCGCAATGGTGCTCGACGCCGCCGATCCCGCCTGCATAGGGCACGCGGATGACCATGGGCAGTTTGACGGCGCCTTTGGTGCGGTTGTGCATCTTGGCAACGTGGCTGACTATCTGCTCGAATGCCGGGTAGGCGAAGGCGTCGAACTGCATCTCAATCACGGGTCGCATTCCGTTCATGGCCATACCCACGGCCATGCCTACGATGCCGGACTCGGCCAACGGGGTGTCGAAGCAGCGTTGCTCTCCGAACGTGGCCATGAGGCCATCGGTGATCCGGAAGACGCCACCGAGGCGGCCAACGTCTTCACCGAACACGAGAACCGAAGAATCCGCCGCCATGGCGTCTGCCATAGCTGTGTTGAGCGCTTTGGCCATGGTGATGGTCTGGGGACCCGAAGCTTCGGCGATGGCGGCTGCGCTAGCTGCCGCACTGGCGGTGGCGGAGCTGACATCACCTGTCGCGGCCGTCTCGGAGGATGCGGTGACGGCGGGGCTCATTTGCCTGCCTCCTGGCTGGATGCTTCACGGGCGAGTTCATCGGCGAGCAGGGCCGACTGCTCTTTCAACTGCGGAGTGGGAGTAGAGAAGACGTAGCGGAAGAGGTTCTGCGGATCCACCGGAACGTCCTCCCCAGGCCCTGGCGAAGCTGCGAAGCAACGGCTTCGGCCTTCGCTGCAATCCGGGTGGAACCGTCGTCGTCCAACAGCCCGCGTTCGGAGAGGTACGCGGTCATGCGGCTGATCGGGTCCTTGGCGGTCCATTCGGCCACTTCGCTGTCCTCCCGGTAGCGGGTAGCGTCGTCGGCGTTGGTGTGGGCCTGCATGCGGTAGGTGTGGGCCTCGATCAAGAGCGGGCCCGAGCCTTCGCGGGCCAGTTTCACTGCCCGGTCCAGCACGGCGAGCAACGCGACCAGGTCGTTGCCATCAACGCGTTCACCGGCCATGCCGTAGCCCACGGCCTTGTGCGCCAGCGACGGCGCCACGGACTGGTGGCTCAGCGGAACGGAGATGGCGTACTTGTTGTTCTGCACGAAGAAGATGACGGGCAGGTGGAAGACAGCCGCAAAGTTAAGGGCCTCGTGGAAGTCCCCTTCGCTGGTGGCACCGTCGCCACACATCGCAAGTACAACGGTGTCTTCCCCGCGAAGCTTGGCGGCGTGGGCAACGCCGACCGCGTGGAGCAGCTGAGTGGTGAGCGGCGTGCATTGGATGCCCACCTTGTGCTTGGTGGGGTCGTAACCGCCGTGCCAGTCACCGCGGAAGATGGTCATGGCCTCCACAGGGTCCACGCCCTTGGCCATGACGGCGACGGCGTCCCGGTAGGTGGGGAACAGCCAGTCGCCTTCGCGAAGACAAAGAGCAGCCGCTACCTGACATGCCTCTTGGCCGTGGCTGGACGGGTACACAGCCATGCGGCCCTGCCGGACAAGGGCGGAGTTCTGGTCATTGACGCGGCGCCCGACTACGAGCTGTTCGTACGCTGCCATCAGTTCGGTGTCACCGGGGATGGGATATTCGTGGCCGGGTTCAGTGCCCTGCTCAGTTTCAGGCATCAGCGTGCCTGTAGGGTCCACCATCTGGATCTGGTGGCGGGCCGGCAGCATGTAAACTTCCACGCTGATTCCCAACTTGCGCCGAACTTCGGAAGCGTGATCGTTCACTTCCGAGTCGCCCGGGCGAGCGTCGGCCAGACCCTGGGCCTCCTGGTCCGCGGAGATCGTCATTGTCCGTCCTTCGTTGTCCACTATTTGCCTTCAGTATGTTCCATGGAGAAGTTTCGTATCCAGCGTTGGCCAGAATCATGGAAAAGCTTGCCGAAAAGGGCTAGTCTGGAAGACAAATTGCAAATGTGAGCTTGCTAACGGGCTCAGGCTGTGGACGAATTGGAGGTGCGGTGGTGGACGCGGAAATGGATCAGGCGGAGGTGCCCCTTGACCAAGTGGACCGGGACATCATTGCCGAGCTGACTCGGGACGGCCGGATGTCCGTCACCCAGGTAGCGGAGAACGTCCACATCAGCAGGGCGCACGCGTACTCAAGAATCTCCCGGCTGACGGGCGAAGGTGTGCTGACTAAGTTCACGGCATTGGTGGATCCCATCAAGGCCGGATTGAAATCATCGGCCTACGTCACCCTCAAGGTGCAGCAGCATTTCCTGGCGCGAACTCCGGGAAGAGCTTCGGCTTATTCCCGAGGTGCAGCACATTGCGCTGGTGGGCGGCGACTTTGACGTCATCCTGCTGGTCCGTGCCACCGACAATATTCATCTGCGTAGGGTCATCTTCGACCAGCTGCAGTCAATGCCTGGCGTGCAGGATACGCAGACGTTCCTGGTGTTCGAGGATGTGGATACGCGGTAGGGGTTAGCGCGACAGCGCCAAGTAGACCACGCCTGCTGTGACAATCAACAAGACGAGCAGCCCACCGATCTTGAACCGCTTCCGCGGCGTTTTTCGGTAGGGGTTAATGTCCACGTAGCCCGGCAAAGCGTCCTCCATAATTGATGTTCCTGAGAGATCCCTGAATTATTATCGGCTACAAACGGACTCAGGTAAGAACGCCTGGAAGACAGCCAACCGACTTCAACGCGATCGGAGACTGGCGGGCGCCCTCGCAGTCCGACTAGGAACGTGGCGCGGACCCTCCCGGAAAAGACAGCGGGACGGCCGACGGCTTCCGATTCAATTATTCCAGAGTTGCGAGCTTCCTACCGGCATTCACAGGCGGCATCAGTCGTCACCGGCTCGGGCCGTGCCCTTTGTTTTCTGTCAAACGGGTGGGTCATCGCTTCCCCTGGGTCGGGCGTCCGTCGCCGAGCACTAGGGCAGTCTGGCTCGAAAATGACGATGTAACGGTCATGTGCAGCCGAGCCGGTAGAATGTCAATTAACCGCATGAATATTGCCGTTCTGGTGGCATGCCAATTGGCTCCATCCAGTATGAACACAGGGGGACTTCGGTTTGGACCTACGCGATTACCTGCGCATCTTGCGCCGCAATTGGATACTCATCGCTTCTGCAACTCTTTTGGGTCTACTTGCCGGCAGCGCTGCGTCGATCATTACGAAGCCCACCTACACCTCCGAAACGCAGCTATTCGTTGCGACCCAAGGGTCCGGATCAATCAACGAACTCCAAGCCGGCAACTCCTTTGGTCAGGCTCGAGTGCAGTCTTATGTAAAGACGGTCACCACTCCGACAGTGCTGCAGCCAGTCATTGACAGCCTCGGATTGAGCGAAACGGCAGCGGAGCTCGGACGCAAAGTCAAAGCCACAACAGATCTCAATACCGTTCTCATCACAGTCTCAGTCGTGGATGAGTCGCCTGTCCGGTCCGCTGCGATCGCTCAGGGCGTTGCGTCTAGTCTTGTGAAAGCCGTCGAAGTTCTAGAGAAGCCTACGACAGGCGGGTCTTCGCCCATTCGTATCTCCATCGTGACGCCGGCCACCGCTCCCTCAGCTCCGTCGGCTCCAAATGTCCAGCTGTACCTAATCTTGGGCATGGGCTGCGGCCTTGTACTCGGAGCCGTGGGCGCCCTTTTGAAAAGTACGTTAGACAATCGGGTGCGGGGAGAGGACGACGTAAGGACGATTACCTCGTCCTCAATTCTCGGGGGCATACCATTCGATCCGGAAGCCGAATCGAAGCCTCTTGTCACAACAACAGGAGATCGAAGCCTGCGGGCAGAGTCTTTCAGGCAACTGAGAACCAACCTGCAATTTGCCCATGTTGACCACAAAAGCAAGACTCTTCTAATTACCTCGTCCCTACCTGGCGAAGGTAAGACGACCACCGCTGTCAATCTGGCCATAACGATTGCTGAGACCGGCCGGTCAGTCGTTTTAGTGGAGGCCGATCTTCGGCGGCCGATGGTCGGAGAGTACCTCGGTTTGGATGGCAATGCGGGCCTTACGACCGCGCTGGTTGCTGAAGCCGATGTCAACGACCTTCTGCAACCATGGGGCAGTCACGATCTCTTCGTTCTAACGTCTGGGCAAATCCCTCCGAACCCCAGTGAACTTCTGGGTTCTGCAGCAATGAAAGATCTTATCGAGCGACTCGCAAGCGCATTCGATACCGTGATCATAGATGCCCCTCCGCTGCTTCCTGTTACGGATGCTACGGTGCTGGCACAAATTAGCGGCGGCGTTGCCGTCGTCGTAGGCAGCGGCAGAATTCGCCAAAAAAACCTCGAGAAGTCACTACAGTCGCTGGAACTCGTAGACGCGGATATTGTTGGCATCATTCTTAATCGCGTCCCTACGAAGGGGCCTGAGGCTTCCTCGTACGGCTACTATAGCTACGATTCACACTCGTCCGATGTCAAAAACAAGAACCAAGTTCACTCGGCGAAAGTGGTTGGGCCACGAGCCCGCCGCCAAAACCGACTCTCAGAGGCTCATGCCCATGAGTTCAACGATTTTGAAGTAGAACGCGAGTTGGCTGACACCCAAGAGACTAGGGCGCCCAGTCGCTTTCCCCTCTGACCCAACCCTCACCAATCGATAGACCGTGCCCAACGTTGACAACGGCCACAGGTCATATATTGCCGCGACATTTATCGAGAAGAAGGTAACCGGTGAACATTGGGTTTGCTATTACAACGCTGGGTTCCCATCGACCTATCGAAAGGCTCCTCAAGTCGTTGGCGGGACAGCTCGACCACAACGACTGGATTGTAATTTCTGCCGTCGGAGATGGACAGCGGATCCGAACAATTGTCGACGAACTCGATTTCGGTCCTGCCCGTGTAACAGTTGTAGATGGTCCGCGCGGCGCAGCTGCAGGTAGGAACTTTGCAGTACACAGTGCACCACACCTGGCAGACTTCATTTTGTTCCCCAACGATACTTCATGGTTCCCCTCTGACTTTGTCGAGACTTTCAAGTCCCAGGACATTAGAGGCACAGCTGGCGCTCTGACTGTTGTGGACGAGTTCGGCCCGAAGTTCCGCCTTGCACAGTCTGGGGCTGGGTTGACTCGAAAAAACGTCTGGAACGTGATCGAGCCTGGACTATTCATGGACCATCAAACGTTCCTAAGCCTGGGCGGCTTTGATGAATCTATTGGAACCGGGGCACCGACTCCCTGGCAGTCAGGAGAAGGGACGGAACTCCTTCTCCGATGGATGGAATCTAGAATAGAAGAATACTTCGAATGGATCCATTGCCCTCACGTCCTCGGAATATCCGATCCGCAAGGCTTGAGCGATAGTGAGCGGCGCGTTAAATTAAGGGCTTATGCGCGGGGATACGGGAGACTGTTGGTCACCGGAAATTTTGTCGCGATCGATCGTTTCAAAGCTGTTGCTGGAGGGGTTTCATTTGGACTGCGGAAGGGCCATCCATACAAACCTATCGATGGATTGTGGGTATTCGTCGGGAGAATCGAAGGAATAACCGGAAGACTTATGTCCCGCAAATCCATGATCAGGGCCGTTGAAAGGTAATTAACTGGCTCATCGCATTTGAGGGTGTAGTCGGGGTGGGCGCGTCGGTGGCCGGGTAGAGGTCGAGGTCTTCCGATGGTGGAAGTTCCTACACTGCCCATCGGGAAGACCTCGACATGTCTCACGCTACCTTCCTGCCTCCTGATCTGACTACGTTCTGCCGGCTTGATGAGCTTGGGCTGGAAGCTGCCGGGCTGCTTCTGGGGCCTGGCCGTGCGGTGTTGGAATGCCGTGCCGTTGATCCGGATGATTGGTGCCGTTCTTGTGGTGCGCAGGGCCTTGCGCGCGGCACGGTCACACGGCCGCTCGCGCACGAACCATTGGGCTGGCGGCCGACGACGTTGCTGGTGAGGGTCCGCCGTTACAAGTGCACGGGTTGCGGACGCGTGTGGCGCCAGGACATCTCGAAAGCCGCGCAGCCGCGGGCGAAGATCTCCCGTCGCGGGCTGCGCTGGGCGCTGGAGGGCATTGTGTGCCAGCACCTCACGGTCGCCCGCGTCGCGGAAGGCCTGGGCGTGTCCTGGCATACCGCGAACAGCGCGATTGGTTGGGTCCCCGCTGAGGAGTCCGGTGTTTGTGTGAGTTTCGTGTCCGAGAATGGACACAGGAGGAATTTCACGAATCATGGCACGCAGACACACCCCGGAGCAGGTCACTGCCAAGGTCCGTCAGGGCCAGAAGATGCTCAATGACGGCCGCCCGATGGTCGAGGTCATCAAGGAGCTTCAGGTTACCGAGGCGACCTGGTATCGGTGGCTGAAGGAGTACGGGTCCGAGAACAACGCCGAGGCGTCCAGGCGTACCAAGGAGTTGGAGAAGGAGAACGCCCGGCTCAAGCGGCTGCTGGCAGAGAAGGAACTGGCCATCGACATCCTGAACGAGGTGGCGAAGGGAAAATTCTGAGCCCCGAGCCCCGCCGTCGTGCCGTGCGCATGGCGGTGGAGAAGTTCGGGGCGTCCGAACGTTTCGCGTGCAAGGTCATCGGGCAGAACCGGTCCGCTTTCCGGAAGAAGAAACCCGATATGGGTGTCGAGGAAGCGCGGCTTCGTGCCGCCCTGCGTGAGATTGCCGGCAAGCATCCGGCGTGGGGCTGGCGGAAAGCCCGCTGGCACCTGCTGGCCCAGCCAGCATGGGCTGCCGTGGCGCTGAACAGGAAGCGGGTGCGCCGGCTCTGGCGCGACGAAGGCCTGACCTGCAAACCGAAGGCGCGGAAGAAGCGGCGCACCGGGCCCGGCGCCGGGGAACAAAAGCGGCTCACGGCCCAGTACCCGATGCACGTGGTCAGCTTCGACTTCCAGTCCGACGTGACCTCCTGCGGCCGGCACATCCGGTTCTTCAACGTTATCGACGAATACACCCGCACGGCGCTGGCCGTCATCCCGCGCCGGTCGTTCAAGGCCGCCGACGTCATCGCGGTGCTGGAGAACATCATCGCCGAAACCGGCACCGCCCCGGCCTACGTCCGGTGCGATAACGGGCCGGAATTCACCGCCGCGGCACTGGTCAACTGGTGCAGCACCGCCGGCGTGGACACAGCCTTCATCGACCCGGGATCACCGTGGCAGAACGGCTTCATCGAATCATTCAACGCCCAGTTCAGAAGGGAACAACTCTCCGGAGAAATCATGGACACCATGGCCGAAGCGAAGTATTTGGCCGAGGAATGGAAAGCTATCTACAATCATGAACGGCCCCACGGATCCCTGGACGGCATGACGCCGAACCGATACTGGGAAACCTGGACGCAAGAAAACCAATCAGCTATCGCATAGACGCTGGACTGCTAACGGGGACCCAACCACGATCCTTGCGGAGGGCAAGCGGCTGTTGATCGAGGACCCTGCCCGGTTCAACGGGGTGGCCGTGATCGGGGTCGATGAGCATGTCTGGCGGCACACCCGGCGCGGGGACAAATACGTCACCGTAATCATCGACCTCACCCCGGTCCGTGACAGAACCGGCCCGGCACGGTTGCTGGCTCTTGGTGGTTCGTGGGGAAAGGGATTCCCGAGATGAGCGTCATGCCGCCGTCCGGACGGCACTTCTCAAGAGAATAACCGATTTGTAATTGACCGGGTTGCGGTAGCCACGGGCCGTGCGCTTTATGTTTTTTATGGCGGTGTTGTTGGCCTCAACCTTACCCGTTGTGGCGCCGGTGACGATGAGCACCTCGATCTCTTTCCACCACCTGCAGACAGTGCGGTAGAGCCGGTTCGTTTCCGGTCGTCCGGCCGCCTTGACTAGTTCCTCCAGATGTTCTTTTGCTGCCGCGGCGTCCTACAGGGCGCCGGTGCGCAGCAAGACCCGGAGCTGTTCCTTGACCTCCACACCGCCTGGAGAGTGCCGGTCGGATCGTCCGCGGCGAACACTTCCGCCAGGCGCTGGGCTGCCTTCCCGGAGAGTGAGTCGCCGGCCCTCAGGAGCAGCATCCGGTGCGCCCAGGCCTTGTCGACGGCCCGCCCGCGCCGGCCCTTGACCTGCTGGGAGAGATCCTGCCGCGTCTCGGTCACGGCCTGGTTGGCCAAGGAAACCAAATGGAAATGGTCGACCGCGACGGCGGTGCGCGGAAGCCACATCCGCAGCGCCTTACGGAACGCCGCCGACGGGTCGATCGCCACGACTTGTACGGCCAGACGCCATGCCAGGGGACGGGCGAACAGCCACTCCCCGACACCCTTGTGGTCCCGGCCATCGACCACGCCAAGGGCACCTGGCTGCTGTCCAGGTCCACGATCGTGGTCATCCACGGCTCGAACCGCGTCCAGACCTTGGATTCGGGGTCCTGGAAGTAGCGCACCGACCGGAACCGGTGCTCATCGATGCCCAGCATCCTCGGGCTCAGCCGATCCACATCGGGCAGGGCGAGGAAGCAGGCTTCGTTCAGCGCGGTACGGACCATCCACCAGGACACCGCGAACGCGGCAGCAGTCTCCGAGACGGCCCGGCCCGAACGGATGACCGCGTCCACGAGCTGATCCCGGAGCCGTCCGGTCGAGCGGGCACGGCGCGGCACCTGGGGCGTGGATTCAAAGAACGACAGCCGGTCGCAGGCTATTTCTTCGCAGTACCAGCGGTACTTGGACCAGAGGACCTCCACGGGCCCGGCGACAGGAATATCCCTCAGCCGCTGCAGGCGGCGTTCCTTCCGTCGAGAAGAAATGACACCGCAGCTCGGGCAGCCCGGTGGCTGGTCGGTTTCGACAATGACCCGGCGACCTCCATCGGCGCTCACGCCGGTGGCGATGACACGGTAATCAGGCAGGTTGAAGATGCTGGTGGCAGCGTCAGCTGCGACCCCGGTAGGCTCGTTCAAGGCTCGTGGTCCTGTTCCAGGTTGAATGCTTAGACACACTCATCCCAACAGGGCCACGGGCCCCTTTGTCTTCAACGACACGAACTCAATTCCCCACCAACCACGAAGAGCCCGGTTGCTGGACATGATCGAGGGCCGCTCGAAGCAGGTGTTCAAGGCCTGGCTGGCCGAGCGGCCGCAGCCCTGGCGGGACGGGATAGAGGTCGTTGCGATGGACGGGTTCACCGGGTTCAAGACCGCAGCCGCCGAGGAGCTTCCGGACGCGGTCGAGGTCATGGACCCGTTTCACGTCGTCCGGCTTGCCGGCGACGCTCTGGACAGGTGCCGCCAGCGCGTTCAGCAGCAGACCCGTCGGCACCGCGGACGGACCGGGGACCCGCTCTACGCCGCCCGCCGGACCCTGCACACCGGGCACGATCTGCTCACCGACAAGCAGAAGGACAGGCTCGAGGGCCTGTTCGTTGCGGATGACCATGCCGAAGTCGAAGCGACCTGGGGCATCTATCAACGCGTCGTCGCCGCCTACCGCGAACCTGACGGCGCCCGGGGGGAAACAGCTCATGCAGGCACTGATCGACGCAATCAGTACCCGCGTTCCGGCTGCACTAACCGAAGTCATCACGCTTGGCCGGACGCTGAAACGCCGTGCAGGTGACGTGCTCGCATACTTCGACCGGCCCGGCACCAGCAACGGACCCACGGAAGCACTCAACGGCCGCCTCGAACACCTCCGCGGCTCCGCCCTCGGCTTCCGGAACCTTGCCAACTACATCGCCCGATCACTCCTCGAGACCGGCGGATTCAGACCGCAGCTACACCCTCAAATGCGATGAGCCTCTTATCTTCAACGACACCGACTCAATTTCTTTACCAACCACGAAGATCCCTTAGCGCCGCAGAAGAACGCTCTTTCGACGTGGTTGGGAATGCGTCTCGTATTCGAGTCTCGCCGAAGTCGCCCAAACCGAGACGAAGGCTGAAATAAATATGATGAGAAAGAGATACACAACGATGCCTTGATTAAAGAGAAATATTCTCCAGTACTCGGCCAACAAATATAGTGCAAGACCAGCTCCGAGAACCATCCCGGACTTGTATTGTTTACAATGGCCGTAGATCATCCCCGCCACTAAGACCGCAATCAGGCTCCAGAGAAGACCCCACGTGCCGACCGTATTGTACATATCGGCGAAAGCAGAGTTTGTCGTCAAATTTCCAGCTACGTCCACTTGATTGGCGTAGAGCGAATCACTACCAATCACGGACCCGGCATTCTTGTCCTGAAAGAAAGTTGGAATGAGTATCTGCAAAGAACGCACAAAGTCTCCTCTATCAGGAAATGTTCCCTGAAAGATCGAACCAGCCACTCCTTCCGAAACTTGGAAAGGAGCACCGAGATATGAAAGTATCTGATAACAATTCATAAGAAGCGGATTATCTACGCCGTAGACCACATAATATTTGGCGTTTCGAAAGAAATTCAGAACTCCTAAAAGGCAAAAGACTACAAGCCCAGCTCCTGCTACGCGGGACAGCTTTATACGGGCGCCGGGATTATCATGACTGTAAAGGAATCCGAACAGAACAACAGCCATGACTAACGACATACGCGACGAAAACAGCGAACTCGTGAACAACAGTGCGACGTTCCAAACGGCTACCCCTAAAGGGGAGCGTTTCCTAAGCCAAAGCGCAATAGCAAAAGGCGCGGCTATCACAGTGGTGTACCTTGTCGTCGCGAGTCCGGCACCGTCTTTTAGTGGCTCGGACAGATCGTTTCCGGAATTCTGCGCCAATGCTGCCAATATGGATCCTTGCTGCTGCGCAAGGAAAAGAGAGTAAGCCACGCCTACAGTGGCGAGAATGGTCAAAATTCGCAGAAATGTTACTTCATAGCGCGACGTCGATTCAAGCGACGAAATCAACTTAAGTGGAGTAACGGATCTCCCCACTTTCATTCCGGTGCTGAATACGATGAAACAGAGACAATACCAGGCGACTAGAATAATCAGGCCTCCAGCAGTAAATTGAGTACGCTGAGAGAATCCGCGCAGAAATGTCGACTCACCAGGAACAGCCCAAGCCGCAGCACTTACTAAAAGCGGAACGACAAAAATAACTCCGGGCCGCACAGCGGATTCGAGTTTCAACATAGGTTCCTTTGTAGTGAGCAGTAAGAGCATGTCAATGTATTGGGCCGCCTAAATCCGAAAAGGGCGAACCGTATTCAATTAATCCGCTCGCTCGTCCCATTCTCCAACTGCATTAAAGCGGACGTTTCAGAATCTTCGAGATGCCTGAAGTTCCCAATAAGGGGTATCGCGGCAAAGACTGTTATCACAAGAACCAAAACCTCACTAATCGCGAGCCCGAGAGCGACTCCAGAGGCGCCGGACGTCGAATTAAAGAGCATCATGGACGGGAGGCCTATAACGGCACCGATAATAGTCGCAGACAAGACGACGCGCGTTTTACCGGCTGGAATAAGTAAATTTCGGACAAAAGGCGTAGACGCGGAAACCGAAAAATAAGCGACACCATAAAATGCCATCATTGGATTCTTTGCTGCAACTGAGGATCCAAAGAGAATCTCCGTTGCCAGAGGACCCGCGACACACAGGAACACGAGGCCGATGAGACCGAGCGTAATGTGCGCAACTATTGCAACTATGTGGCGACGAAATGCGTCGCTTGCCTTCGGTTCTAAAACCCATCCCTGAACCGCATTAGCCAGAGCAACTATCCCAAATAAGCCATATCTGTAGATTTTGTCCCCCGATGCAACAGAGCTTATCTCACTCACGTTGCCGCCAGTTGAAACAACGGGAATCGGCGCAGCTACGTATGCAACACCTGATGCATCTATTAGGGCCGCATTTGATCGGAACCGTAACATTCTCAGCGTGTCGAGGCTGAACGGTCTAATCCGTGGCCACATGGAACCTAGAACTTGACGGTGAAAAAGGCTCAAACCCAACCCGGTGGCCAAGATCAGACAAAGTGGGTAGAACCAGATAATCCCTGTCCAAAGAAGCAGACATGCGGAGAGCGCTGTGGCCACGAGCTTCGGAATGGTTTCAACTATCGCGATTGGTCCAGGTTTGCCAAGTCCTATTAAGTACCATGACGGAGACCAGCCAATAAGGGCCATGGACAATGCCATGCCGATTCCTTCAAGCAAATGTTTTGGCGGCGACATCATCATTGTTATGAGAACAATGGAGGGGAAAACGATGCATGAAATCAAAACCTTGGATGAAAGCACCCGCGCATAAATGGCGCGGCGATCTACGTCTCTACTGGAGCTCGCGATGGCCGGCGGACCCCAGATCATGCTTCCATATCCTATCGCCACGGATCCAAACGCGCCGACTGCTTGACCAATGGAAACGCTTGCCCACCCTTCAGGTCCTCCCAGCCTGGCCACAATCGGGAGGAGCAAGAGTGGTGTCATCGCGGAGATGAACGGCAGCGCCGAAAATCCAAGAAGTCGTTTTAATCGACTCTTCATGCTATTTCTTGTGTCCGTTCTTTCGTGACGGCCGACAACTAGGGGGAACGGCTTGGTTCGAGCAAGCCCTTCAGAGTATGAGCATCCTCGATTAGTAGATTCGAGTTTCCGTGGCTCCTCGGCTAAGATCTTCCCCATTCTACCCGGTCAGCAAACTTGAGTATCTCAGCAGCTTTCGATGCCCAATCCTCGCCAAATGCCCTCCGCGATCCGAGAACGTTTTGCTGTGTTTCTTTGAACCAACGAGACAACTGCCAGTCGGCTTCCTCGTATGAAGCGTATGCACTGAACCCAGGAATACTGGGGTTGTTTCCACCTGCTCCCCGACTACCCACGACAAACAGTCCTGCTGCCAGGTACTCGAAAAGCTTCATGGGGCTCCGACCAGCGTTCAGTTCAGTTTCCGTAAACGGCAGCAGTCCAACTTTTGCTTGCGCTAGGACAGCCGGAATCTCGTGGTAAGGCACGGGACCCGCGACAATTACATTGGGCGGCAGGCACGCGGGCGCTGGGTTCACGACAGGACCAATAATCGTGAAAGGCTCGGCTGGGCTGGCGAGGGCGAAATGGACAACCGCCTGCCAATCAAAGCGCCCATCGATGGCGCCAACATAAACAGCGCCGCTTCGCTGCTGGTTCTGCTCCGAGGCGAACCTGGCATATTCGACTCCGTTTCTCACAACAATCCGGGGCTGTTGTGGCACGTCTGGTAAACGGTCTAGCACCGGTTGCGAGGTCGCGACGACGCCGTGAGCGTGACGAACTAGTCTTCGTTGCGCCGCGGCAGCTCCGCCAGTATACAAGTCTGTTGGGCGATAAATACGAGTCCTACCCAGTGAACGCAGATAGCGACTGTCCATTAGCGGTTGGTCAATCAGCACCAGGTCCGGCTCCTCGAAGCCGATCTGGAGCAACAGCCGTTCGAGATAAGCACCCGGACTCAGACGACTTGGCAACAGAGTTCGACAGCAAGCATGCACGACGCCGTGTTCATCTACCCTGGGGCCATCCGTGGCCAAATCGCGGCGAATCCGATCACCGCGCCCAAGAATCCGGTGGACCAAGGACCAAGGTGTTGAAACGTGCGCTACGTTGGCCCCTGTTAGAGCCATTTCGCGAGCTAGATGGTGGCTGCCCACTTTGAACACGCCGCCGTCAGCCGAGTGACTTACAAACAGGATTCTCTTAAGCGTTTGGACGACACTGCCCATCTCTTGAGGTGCCTTCAGGCCCGATGGTAGGCGAGAAGCGCGTCCGAGACATTTCTCGCGACGTTCTGCCAATCATACCGGCTCTTCCAATGATCGTCGGGACGAATCGGGCCCTCCTCGCTGAGCCGAGAGCAAGCATCCATGGCAAACGCCCAACCCTCCGGATCATGTGCATCGTCAACGGCGATCCCATGATCGCGCGCAATTTCTGCGACAGTTGAACATCCAGCCCAGTAGGCAACCCGCGTCCCACAACGGATGGCTTCAACCGCAGGCAGGCCGAAACCCTCCAAAATCGAGGGAAATAGCAAGGCAGCGGACTGCCGGTACAACTCGGCCAGCTGTGAGTCTGAAAGATGGCTGTAGACGCGAATCTGCGAATCCACACCGAACTCATGGGCGAGAAGCCTAATTCCTGCTTCATCAGAAGAAACGACGGCGACAGAGAAACTCGGTCTCAACCGGAGAGCTTGGAATATGGATCGGAGATTCTTATGTGCCTTTAGATTTCCCACAAAGACAAAATTAGTCGGGGATGCGGTTGAAGACTCTTGAACTATTGAAAAATCTTCGGAGACTCCATTGCCCACGTTGACCACCCTAATGCGATCGTCATCAAGCCAAGAGCGGATCTTCTCTCGTGATGTTTCTGAGACAGTGAAAACGAGACGTGCGTTGGCTACAGTGGGCCTCACAACAAGATCATAATAGGCCTTCTTTAGGACTGAACTTTCTTCACTAATATCCAGGTGGATAAGATCGTGAATTGTCAATATTTGCGCTCCTCGACAGATACCAGCATTAAACCCAGGGGTGAAAAGGATATCGTGGGGACTCAATTTCAGTCTTGCCAGGTTGAAGGCGTCGAATGGTGAAGCCGGTTTCAGGGGAGATTCAAGTGTCTTGAAAGGGACCGGAAATCGAGCTATTACCTCACGTCCAAATCTGGCAATGCCGTGGTGACCGATCCAGCGTTGATCAACATAAATCGAGGCGGTTCCCGACTTCAATACGGGCCGCATATCACCCAACACCTTTCAGTGATAGTTGATTGCCCATTTTTCGAAGAACCCCATCTCGACAGGCACTGAAATAGACAACAAGGAACGATCGACTGCGATGGCGCAAGCACATTGCAACTACGTAGGCAGAATAGATTACAAAATTCGATAAGAAGCGCGGCACCACTCGATTGCGGCGCGCGCGGGCGATGTCCAGAACGATGCTATTTCTGTAGGAATAGTATGTGCGAACATCGTTCTGGGCTTTTATCATTCCCGACAAGTATCTATTTTTGGTCGAATCGACCCATTTACTGCCGGCATCCGTGATTTTGGCATCCGAACACAGGAAGATGCTTACACCCATGTCGTTCATTCGCCGAGTGTACTCCACGTCATCAAAATAGAGAACAAAGTCTTTCCGCGGCAATCCGACCCTTTGAAATACGACGCTTGGAGCAAATAATCCACCGTAAGGGGCTTGGGGAAGTTTCCGATCTACCGTTGATGTGGTCGCGCTTCGAGTTCCATTTTTCTTTCCAAATAGACGAGAGAATAGATCGAATCCAAAAAAAACTCCGTCCGGTTCGAACACACTTGCATAATCCTCTCCCGAGGTCAGCAGCGCATGATGTTCATCCGTGTTCCTGTTACAAGAGAGCGCCGTTGAGTGCGGGGGAGATCCGAGGGCATCCATGAAATCGAAGCAGGCCTCGAGGCAGCCTGGCTCGGGCCAATTATCATCATCGAGGATCCAGATATGCGTTGCCTTGAGTTCGAGTGCCGCCAAGATCCCGGCCCCGAAGGCTATAGCTGTTCCAGCGTTTTCTTCGAACTTTTGAATATCCAATGCGCCGTCCGCAACGATTTGGAAGGCCTCGAGTGCCGCCCTGCTGTTGTCGGTTGAGCCGTTATCAACAACAATGACTTTTGCGGCACCGGAGTCCAAAGCTCGGCGGACTGTCTCGATGCACATGTCAGACCGATCACCATAGGTGACCGTAATGGCGACCGTTTCGGTATTCATCAAACTCACAATCTAAAGGTCGAACGAACTATCAACCGCGCAACAAATTAGTTCCGTACTTGCGCGCTCAGGTTTGTGCGTGATGGGTCACCCATTCTCGTATCTCATCCTGAAATCGCTGTTTAGAAAAACGATCGGTGTGGTCGGCAATTAGGGATCGATTCACCGCCAGAGCCCGATCTATTGAGGAAGCCATCGTCGTCTGATCCAGTGGATCAAACAATGCACCCGTCACTCCGTCGATTACCGACTCGCTGGCCCCACCTAATCGATTTGCAAGCACCGGTGCCCCTGCAGCCATGGCTTCGACGGGCATGATTCCAAAATCCTCAACTGGTGGAAATATGTAAAGGAGCGTTCGCTGGTAGATGGCGCGTAATAGTTCTGTCGAAGGTCTCGCTACGAATGTGACAGGCACGTTGGCTACCGCAGCGATGGCGCGTAGTCGACTTTCATCTGGACCGCCGCCGGCCAATACGACAGGAATTCCGGATAGTTCTCCCGCCTTGATCACGACGTCCAAGCGTTTGTAGGAGACGAAACGTGAAGCGCCGAGGATGAATTCAGAGGGCAACGTGTCGAGGATCGCTCGATCACTAGCTGTCAGAGTTGAGGACCAATCGGACCTAGCTCGGATCTGTGCTACGTCAACCGGCGGATATATAACCCGGGCATCTCGATCCCAGGCTCGCTGTACGCGTTCCTTCACAAATTGGCTATTCGCCGCAATCTCGGTGGCTTCTTGCGCGCGACGTCGATCTAGTGGTTTGAGTACAGCTGAAGCGACTCTTGCGAGTGGCGATTTGCCGCGTTCATCGAGGGCGGGTTCCCATATGTATCGCGCAGGCGTGTGAACGTAGACGAGTTTGTGCGTTTGGGGCGGAAGCCGGACGTGATGGGCGAACAAATGAGAGCTAACCAGTGCAACCTGCGCATCGCTTGAGCGGACGCTGGTATTTCGCCACACTAGCGGCATGAATGGAAGCGACAGCATCTTCCGACCCCGGAATGGACGAAGGGCTAACACGCTTTCCACTACAGACGCCTCGACGCCCACGGCTGCCCCAGACGAGCGCCACAGACAGAACACTGACGATCCGGGAAAGGTCTGCATCATGGCCGTGGCAACGTTTTCTGACCCGCCAATCTCCGAGAACCACTCATGAACAACCATGACGCGCGGTGCCTGAATTGCCATCTCTTGACTCGACACGATATTCCCCCTGACTTTAGCGAGTTCGGGCGCCTGACTCCAAGTGCCACCACTAGAACTACCACAACGTTCAGGTATCCTGTCCGTCGGGCGTTACGCTAGAAGAAATCTAGCGTCTCAAGTCTCGACAGCTTCGGTCCTCCTCTTTCGCCTACGACTCCGTTTTGTAAGCGAGAGTCGCGCCATCTGCTTGATCATCCTGCCTTTTGGTCCCACCCAGTAAGTACCTTGTGTGGGCTTAAGGCGTCATGCATCAAGTAGTATACGGTCCGGCACGACAGTTGGTACGCGGCACAGGGGGACGACATGGGGAAGCTGTACCAGGGCAAAATTGGCGGCGAAAATATGCAGGTCGACTGCGTTTAGTCGATGCAGGAGTCGTCGTCTGGGCGGTCGCCGGCGCTTTTGGCGTCCGTTTCGGTTTCTTGGGTGGCGGTACGGTGCGAGATGTTGACTATGTGCTGCTCTCTAGCGCACTCGTAATCGCGTGGTGGCTTATGCTTGAGTTATGGGGCTCTAGGGAGGCTAGGGTACTCGGTTCAGGGTCGGAAGAATATAAGCGGATCATCGCAAGTTCCGCCTGGTTGTTTGGTTTCGTAGCCATCGTGTCATATGGACTAAGAATCGATACCGCCCGGGGATTTGTAGGCTTGGCTTTCCCCGCAGGGGCGCTTGGCCTGTTTGTGGGGAGGTGGCTGGTCCGCCAACATCTGAGCCTCGACCGTAAACACGGCAAGAGCAATTCCCGAGTGCTAATAGTCGGAGGGCCGGATTCCGCGGCTCATCTCATAGAGTCACTCAGGAGTGCACCGGCTGCAGGTTATATGCCCGTCGCTGCCCACATACCCAGCACGGTTTCTGACACGCCTCGGCTCTCGGGCCTGCCTGTGCCAGTCACTGGCGTGGACGGGGACTTTGATAGCATTCTTGCTGCAATTCTAGCTTCGAACGTAGACGCCGTTGCAGTTTCGGCTGGTGTTAATATTCATCCGCGGGATCTTCGAAGGCTGGGCTGGGAATTGGCTGCTCGGGACATAGGTATGATCTTGGCACCCGCCCTTACCGACATAGCCGGGCCACGAATTCACACACAACCGGTTGCCGGACTGCCACTTATCCATGTCTCGACACCGAAACTCACGGGCGGGAAAAAGGTAGCCAAGCGGGCATTTGATATCGCAATTGCAGGAATGCTCATAGTCTGCCTTTCGCCTCTCTTCGTGATGCTGGCCTTGCTTGTTCGGTTCACTGACTCTGGCCCCGTCTTGTACCGGCAAGAGAGAGTTGGGCTGCGTGGGAGTACGTTCCAAATGCTGAAGTTCCGCTCCATGAAGGTCAATGCTGATGTCGAGCTGACAAAGCTGCTCGAGGCACAAGGGTCGAGTGACAGACCGCTATTCAAAATCGAGAATGACCCACGCGTAACACCGCTTGGGAGGATTTTGCGAAAATATTCCCTTGACGAAATTCCTCAGTTACTCAATGTTCTAGGGGGAGCATGAGTCTGGTGGGTCCAAGGCCACAGCGCGAAGGTGAAGTAGCACTGTACGATGATTCGGCCCATCGCCGCCTCTATGTCAGTCCAGGGATGAGTGGTCTCTGGCAGGTCAGCGGTCGCTCCAACCTGAGTTGGGACGAGAGCATCAGGCTCGATCTCTACTACGTCGAGAACTGGTCACTTATGGGTGATGTCGTAATACTCTTCAAGACATTCAAAGCAGTATTTGCAAGCACTGGAGCGGTCTGACAATGGTCCGCCACGATTTCCGCGGATCATTTGCCGCATATTCCGGGTTTTGGGGAGGCCAACAAAAATGCGTATTTCTGTCATCGGCTGTGGTTATCTCGGCGCTGTGCACGCGGCGTGCATGGCGAAGCTCGGTCACGAGGTCATCGGCATCGACGTAGACGAGCAGAAAATTGGCGCCCTATCCGAGGCTCGCTCGCCGTTCTTTGAGCCCGGTTTGGATCAGCTACTCAAGAACGTCCAGGAAACAGGCCGGCTGTCGTTCACTCTTGACATGGCCGAGGCAGAGGGAAGCGGCGTCCACTTCATCTGCGTGGGAACACCGCAGAAGTACGGGGAAAACGGCGCCGACCTCAGCCATGTGAATGCAGCGATGGAGGCGCTTCTCCCTTACGTGAGGCCAGACGACATAATAGTTGGCAAGTCCACCGTCCCGGTGGGAACCGCCGCCCGTCTGTCCATCATCTTGGCCGAACATGAACCCAGAGCTCACCTCGTGTGGAATCCCGAGTTCCTGCGCGAAGGCCACGCAGTGAAGGATACCCTTTCCCCCGATCGCCTGGTCTACGGCGTCGCCGACGGCTCCGACGATCACGCTGCGGTTTCCGTTCTGGATGAGGTTTATGCGGCTCCCCTCTCCTCGGGAACCCCTCGATTGGTCACCGATCTCCCAACGGCCGAACTGGTCAAAGCGGCTGCCAACTCCTTCCTCGCCACCAAAATCTCTTTCATCAACGCGATGGCCGAGGTTTGCGAGGCCGCGGGCGCGGACGTCACCCGGCTCGCAGATGCCATCGGCATGGATGACAGGATCGGCCGCAAATTCCTCAACGCTGGGATCGGTTTTGGAGGTGGATGCCTCCCCAAGGACATCCGGGCCTTCATGGCCAGAGCAGGGGAACTGGGCGCCGATCAGGCCCTGACCTTCCTGCGAGAAGTGGATGCGATCAACATGCGGCGCCGGACGCGCGTTGTTGAGCTCACACGCGAACTCTGCGGGGGAAGCCTGTTGGGACAACACATCACGGTTCTCGGTGCCGCGTTCAAACCCGAAAGCGATGACGTGCGGGACTCGCCGGCGCTCAGCATCGCCGCCCAGCTCCAACTCCAGGGCGCGGTTGTGACTGTCACAGATCCAAAAGCCCTGAAAAACGCCGCCAAACGCTTTCCTGAGCTGCGGTACGAACCGGATCTAGATTCAGCGATCGGCGGAGCGGACGCACTGCTCCTACTCACCGAATGGCAGCAGTACAGAGAGCTTGACCCCTTTGATGTGAGCAGTGGCGTTGCCGGGTTACGGATCCTGGACGGACGAAATGTCCTAGACGCTGACAAATGGCGTGCCGCTGGTTGGCACTATCGCGGACTCGGAAGGCCCTGAACGTGACCAACACTCAACAACACAAGAGCGCCCCGGACCAACCGGAACTGCGCCGGCGCTCCCGGAAGGCCGCCCCAGGCGGACTCCGCCGTCGTTTGATCATCGCTGGCATGTCCGTTGCCGCTCTTGTGCTCATCGTGGGGGTAGCTGCTGCATGGCTGGGCGCGAAAGCATCCACCATCAAGACAGAGCTTGAGGCTTCAACGCAGCTGGTCCCCAAGCTCAAGGAGGACATCCTCCAGAACCGCCCGGCGGACGCTACCGCCGTTGTCGACGAGCTTCGACGCCACACCGCGTCGGCCCGGGACGCCGTCTCCGATCCGCTCTGGTCCTTGGCCTCGGCCACCCCGTGGCTCGGCGCGAATTTTTCTGCCACCGCCGAAATAGCCCGCTCAGCTGACGACGTAGCCACGCTGGGCGTCACGCCGCTAGTAAATGTTTTCGATTCCCTGAAATGGGACAAGCTGATGCCGAGCGCAGGCGGCACTGACCTGGAACCAATCCGCAAGGCAGCGCCCGCAGTGTCCTCCGCCGCTCAAGCCGTGCGCGCCTCTGCGCAGCGCCTGAACGGTATCGATGCCGGCGGCCTGCTCCCCCAGATCGCTGGACCTCTGACACAGGCCAGACAACAACTTAGCTCTGTCGTGGACGAGTTGGACACGGCGTCCGACGCGGCGGGCCTGGCTCCGGGCCTGTTGGGCTCTGACAAGCCGCGGCACTACCTGCTGCTTGTCCAGAACAACGCCGAGGCGCGGGCCACCGGCGGCATCCCGGGAGCACTGGCAGTGCTTACGGCGGACAAAGGGAAAGTCAGTCTTTCCGCTGAGACCAGCGCAGCTGAGCTTGGGGTGTTCAATCCCCCGGTATCAGTCGATGTCGAGCAACAACGCATCTATACCGACCGCGTCGGCACCTTCATGCAGGATGTCAACTTCACCCCGGACTTCCCTACTTCCGCGACCACAGCGCTAAGAATGTGGGAGCAGAAGAAGGGCGAGCGACTAGACGGCGCAGTCTCGATCGACCCCGTGGCTCTCGGCTACATCCTGGACGCAACAGGACCGGTCAGCCTCGAGGATCCGCAGACGCCTGCACGGACTGAAGGAAGGCTGCCGGCCCAGCTCTCCGGCAAAAACGTGGTGAAGACCCTGCTCTCCGACGTCTACGCCCAAATCCAAGATCCTAAAGCCCAGGATCTCTACTTCGCTGCGGTGGCCAAGGAAATCTTCGGCGCGCTCTCCTCTGGGAAAGGCGAAGCCAAGAATCTCCTAGCTGGCGTCGGGAAGGGCGTGGCCGAGCACAGGGTGCTGCTTTGGTCATCGGACATTGCAGAACAGTCCACTCTTGCGAAGTACACGCTCAGTGGGTCCATTTCCGGGCCCAGTGTGCCAGCTGCCCAATTCGGTGCCTATTTCAATGACGGTACTGGGGCAAAAATGGACTACTACGTGAAACGCACTGTTCAGCTCATCCAGCAATGCACGGCTGCCGACGGTTACGAGACAGTCAAGATGCGCATCACGAGCACCAACACGGCCCCCGCGGATGCGGCTACATCATTGCCGGCTTACGTTACCGGAGGTGGAGTCTTTGGGGTGCCACCCGGTACCGCCCAAACCAACGTGATTGCCTACGGTCCCGCCCAGGCCAATGTTGAAACTGCATCGCAGGATGGGAAAGCGGTCCCCTTCGGTGCCCAGCGCCACGACAACCGGCCAGTTGGCACACTCTCGGTACGTCTGGCGCCTGGACAGACCAGCACCGTGGAATTCACTTTCGGGAAAATCGTCCAGCACAGCCAGCCCGAAGTGGTAGTAACACCGACTGTCCAATCCATGGACAAGGTAATACTCTCGACTCAATCGGCAAGCTGTGGAGCCACAGGATAGCCATCAGGTTAACCCTTTGTAACGACTTTGGATTAACTTTGCAGTAAGTAGTCTTAGGATGATAGCTTCTCTCTGGGGTAGGACTCAGATTTCAGTTCACGTGTTCGTGGTGAATGAAATCACACCATCACAAAGAACTACGTATCAATCTCAAATGCGTATCAAGGTCTCAGGGGGACAAAAATTGAAGAAATCACTTGCAGTACTCGCGCTTGCGAGCACCATCGCACTTGCCGCTTCGGCTCCAGCAATGGCAGTTGATTACCCGGCACCCGTCCCAGGCACCGTTTCCAGTGCAACCGTAACTGTGGGCGGAACCGTCGTATTTTCCGGAACAGGCTTCACGCCCGGCGAAACCATCACTATCACGATCGTCTTTACTCCCGCTCCTCAGGGCGCGGCAGCACCCGGCACCAGCAATGGCATCGCCATGGCCGTACCTGGAGCCCTTCCGCTGGCTTCCACGACGACTACACTGACCGCTGTTGCCAACAGTTCCGGCGCTTTCTCCAGTGACGTCACGCTGAACGCGGCGGGCACCTACCAGCTGACCGCAGTAGGCGCAACGTCCCACCACTCCGTGACGGCAACTGTGGTTGCCGCCGGAGTCAGCGGAGCGGGCCTGGCAAACACGGGCGGCGCTGCTCTGGCCAACACCGGCACAGGCCTCGCCAGCACCGGTGTTGACTCCAGCATGATTCTGTGGGGCCTGGTTGGCGCTGGCGCCCTCGTTGCCGGCACGGCTTCCGTAGTGGTGGTTCGCCGCCGCGCAAAGAACGAACCCGTAGCTGCAGCCTAAACGCTCAGCAAAAGGAGGGGTTGTTTCCGGTGATCCGGAAACAACCCCTCCTTGTTTGCATGTACGGTACTTTATGACCATGGGGAGACATTGGCGGAGACGGAAGAGACTGAGCTTCAGGGTGGAATTGCCGTCGATTTCACGAATTCCGGCCATTTCAAAGCAAGCCTGGTCGGTCATACTTCTGGTTCTTCTGGCACTGGCTTCCCTCAGCGTGGCCGCTTTGGCTTTGACGCGGCACTCGTGATATTGACTCTCTGACAGCTAGTGAAAGAGCTATACCTTTGGAATTGCTCCACCCGGTCCGGATTCTGACCGTTTGCACCGGCAATATTTGCCGCTCCCCCGTCGCCGAACGTTTGCTTCAGGCAGGTCTGGACCAGGATTCTCCCTGGCGGCTTCGAGGTTCGCAGCGCCGGCACCAGGGCCATGGTGGGCAGCCCGATCCAGCCGTTGTCCGCCGATATCATCCGAACGTATGGCGGCACGCCCGATGACTTCGCCTCGCGCCAGCTCACTCCTAAGATCCTGAGGCAATCGGATCTGGTCCTCACCATGGCGTCAACCCATCGTGGGGAAGTCCTACAGCTGGACGCCTCGTTGCTCAAGCGGACCTTCACCATCCGGGAGTTCGCTCGAATGTTGACCGCCCTGGAAGAACGAGGCGACGCGTCGCCGTCGGATGCTGACTACACGCAACTTTGGCGCGAACTTCCGGCAAGGGCATCGTCCGTGCGCCACCTCGTCCTGGCGGCGCAGCGCTCGGACAACGACGTCGCTGACCCTTACAAGCAGGGCGCCGAGGCATATCTACGAATGGAAGACGAGCTGGCGCCAGCCGTCCTCAGGATCCTGCGCTACGCCCGACTAAGCATGGAACAGCCCTAGCCGAGGAACCCCTTCATCCAGGTTTTGAGGTCTTCACCGAATTCGGCGCGCTCCGACGCCATGGTGATAACAGCCTTCAAGTAGCTGAGCTTATCCCCGGTGTCGTAGCGACGTCCGCGGAAGACAACCCCGTAAACGCCCGCGCCTTCCCCCTCGCCCTTTGCGAGGGTCTGAAGGGCGTCGGTCAGCTGGATCTCGCCACCACGCCCGGGGCCGGTCTCTTCGAGGACATCGAACACAGCTGGGTGCAGAACATAGCGCCCAATGACAGCCAAATTTGATGGCGCTTCCTCAACAGAAGGCTTCTCCACAAGGCTGTTGACCCGAACGTAATCTTCCCCCTCGATGGGCGTAATGTCGGCGCAGCCATATGCGCTGATTTGCGACGGATCCACTTCGATGAGCGCAATGACCGAGCCGCCGGCCTTCGCTTGGACGTCGATCATGGTTGACAGGAGCTGATCTTGCTCGTCAATCAGGTCGTCCCCCAAAAGCACGGCAAACGGTTCATCACCTACGTGCTGCTTGGCACAGAGCACGGCATGGCCCAGACCCCTCGGTTCCCCCTGCCGCACATAATGGATAGGCCCAAGCCCGGAGGCATGCTGCACGGCGTCCAAACGGGCTTCGTCGCCCTTCAACTCCAAAGTGCGTTCAAGATCAGGTGCGCGGTCGAAATGGTCTTCAAGAGTGCGCTTGTTGCGACCTGTGATCATCAGCACGTCGCTGAGGCCCGCCTTCACAGCCTCCTCAACCACATATTGGATGGCCGGTTGATCTACCACCGGCAACATTTCCTTCGGCATCGCCTTGGTGGCAGGCAAGAAGCGCGTGCCCAATCCGGCGGCCGGAATAACTGCTTTACGAACTAATCTCCCCATAGACATAGGGCAAATCATACGAATGGATTTTCAAAAGCGCGAATCCTGATGCAGGATTTCGGGCTCCCTCGACCCGGGATGGTCACCAGGCGCTCAACCCTTCCGAAGTCGATTACGGAAAACTGGTGACAGTCGCAAGGCGCCTGGAGTAGCCTTTCGCACACCCGTCCAGCCGAGAAGCAGAGGCCGGACGGCCCGAGGCTGAGCCAAGACGTGAGATCGGGGGGGGAACGTGGACGGACAACAGTGGATCTGGGTGGCAGCGGTGCTAATGAGCGCGGCCCTGGTAGCCCTTGTTATGGCCTTTGGACGCAAGTGACGCGCTTCGGTTGTTAACCAGTTTTAGCGTGCCCCCGGGCATCCGTCGTTGCTCAATCGGGTGAAGCACACTCGTGACCTGTCAGGATGTGGCGCCGTAACGTCAGCGCAGGTCTTGTGGGGGGGAGCACTCCCATCTGTGGCCGGATGATCCGGATTCGATTGGACGGTGAGTGTGGTGAGTGAACTCTCGACGCAAAAGAGGACCGCGCGGCGCCTCGGAGCCCTTTGGGGGGCCGTTGGATCGTGCGCTGCGATGGTACTGGCACTCCTGAGCGGTTTTGCTTTGCCGGCCCATGCGGCCGCAAACACCGTCATCACGCTCACTTTCGATGACGGAAATGCCGACCAGATGACTGCCGCAGCCACGATGAAGAGCGTCGGATTGCACGGTACTTTTTACGTCCCGTCCGGGTGGGTGGATCAGCCGAGCTATTTCACCTCGGCGAACCTGCACCAACTCTTCACAGACGGCAACGAAATCGCCGGGCACACGGTCACCCACCCCGATTTGGTTACCCTAACGTCGGACGAAGTGACGCGGCAAGTCTGCAACGGCAGGGTCGCCCTGGCCAACATGGGTTTCAAGGTCACAAGCTTCGCCTACCCCTTTGCTTCCACGGATCCTGCGGTGCAGGCCATCGTGAAGAACTGCGGCTTCAACAGTGCACGCGGGCTCGGGGACCTTTACAGCAAAGACGACACCTCGCTACCGCCCGCGGAAACCATCCCGCCGGCCAACCCGTATGACACCGCGGCGCCGGAGGAAGTGGACAGCACGTGGACGCTGGCCAACTTGGAAGACTCCGTGACCAAGGCCCAGGCCGCTGGGGGTGGCTGGGTTCAGCTGACCTTCCACCACATCGCCGTAGGCACCGATCCGACCCTCACCATCAGCCCCGACTTGTTCAGCCAATTCACGTCCTGGCTCGCGCAGCAACAGACGGCGGGCAGCGTTGCCGTGAAGACCGTCGACCAAGTAATCGGCGGCGCGGTCCAGCCGCTCGTCTCCGGGCCGGCCGTGCCCCCGCCGCCTCCCCAGGGCACCAACATGATCCAAAACCCGAGCCTCGAAACGCTCACCAGCGGAATTCCGCAGTGCTGGGCTGCGGGTGGGTACGGCACCAACACGCCCAGCTACGCCGTGGTCTCGCCAGGCCACACAGGCAACAACGCGGAACAGCTGACCATGAGCGGCTACGTCAGCGGTGACGCGAAGCTCCTGCCCGCCCTGGACTTAGGCGGCTGCTCACCCACGGGCACCCCCGGCCATGCCTATCAGCTCAGCGCTTGGTACAAATCCGACGTAATCACCCAGTTCGAGCTCTATTACCGCACGGGAACCGGGTACTGGACCTACTGGACCTCGAGTCCGTTGTTCAACGCCAGCAGCAACTGGTCGCAAGTATCCTGGACCACGCCGGCTCTGCCTGCAGGCGCCTCCGGGGTCAGCTACGGACTAAACATCCAATCCAACGGTTCGATCACCACGGACGATTACTCGATGATCGATGTCACAGCCGCGTCGACGGCGCCCGCGGCTCCGACAGGTGTAGGCGCCACGGCGGGTAATGCTTCCGCGGTGGTGTCGTGGACGGCCCCGGCCAACGGCGGGTCCGCGATCACGTCCTATGCGGTCACCCCGCACGCCGGCAACACCGTCCTGGCCCCGGTCACGGTGACGGGTAACCCGCCCGCGACGACGGCAACCGTCACCGGGCTGACGAACGGCACGGCTTATACGTTCACGGTCACGGCAACGAACGCCGTCGGGACCTCACCGGCGTCGGCCGCCTCGGCACCGGTCACTCCGGCGGCGGCGGCGACGGCGCCTTCGGCTCCGACCGGTGTTACCGCGACGGCGGGTAATGCTTCCGCGGTGGTGTCGTGGACGGTCCCGGCCAACGGCGGGTCACCGATCACCTCCTACGCCGTCACCCCGCACGCCGGCAGCACGACACTGGCCCCGGTCACGGTGACAGGCAACCCGCCCGCTACAACGGCAACCATCACCGGACTCACCAACGGCACGGCCTACACCTTCACGGTCACGGCCACGAACGCGGTCGGTACCTCACCGGCCTCGGCCGCCTCGGCACCGGTCACTCCGACGGGTACGACGACCTCGACCATCACCAACGGCGGCTTCGAATCCGGACTCACCGCCTGGGCCGCCGGCGGCGTCAAAGCGCCCGTGGCCTCCACCGTTGCCCACACCGGCACCGGCTCGGCACTCCTCGGCCTGGCGTCAGGTGCGGAGCCTTTGGGAGACAGCAGCCTGTCCCAGACCATCACTATTCCTGCCACGGGGACGTCCACGCTGTCCTTCTGGTACCAGCCCCACACCGCCGACGACACCTGCAGCGGCACCACCTGCCAGTACGACTGGATGGAAGCACAGGTCCGCTCCACCAGCGGCACCACCCTGGGCAGCCTGTTCAAACTCAGCAACAACAACGGCACCTGGACTCAGCTCAGCGCCGATCTGTCCGCCTACAAAGGCCAAACCATCACGCTCTGGTTCAACGTCCACCTCGACGGCTCCAGCCCCGCGGACGACACCTGGATGTACCTCGACGACGTCACCCTCACCAACAACCAGACAACGCCCACGGCGCCCGCAGCCCCCACCGCCGTGACGGCGACGGCGGGCAACGCCTCCGCCACTGTGTCCTGGACCGCGCCGGCAAACGGCGGCTCCGCGATCACCTCCTACGCCGTCACCCCGCACGCAGGAACCACCGCCCTGGCCCCGGTCACCGTGACCGGGAACCCGCCCGCGACGACGGCGAACATCACCGGACTGACTAACGGCACCGCCTACACGTTCACCGTCACCGCCACCAACGCCATCGGCACCTCACCGGCGTCGGCCGCCTCGGCACCGGTGACCCCCACCGCGGGGGCGACGGCGCCTTCCGCACCAACAGGCGTCACCGCCACCGCAGGAAGCGCCTCCGCCACCGTGTCCTGGTCCGCCCCGGCCAACGGCGGCTCGGCGATCACCTCCTACGCCGTCACCCCGCACGCAGGAGCCACCAATCTGACGCCGGTCACCGTGACGGGCAACCCGCCCGCGACAACGGCGAACATCACCGGACTCACCAACGGCACCGCGTACACGTTCACGGTCACGGCCACCAACGCCATCGGCACCTCACCGGCGTCGGCGGCGTCTGCGCCGGTCACACCCACCGCGACAGCGACGGCGCCCGCGGCCCCGACAGGTGTAAGCGCGACGGCGGGCAACGCCTCCGCCACCGTGACCTGGACGGCGCCAAGCAACGGCGGCTCAGCGATCACCTCGTACGCCGTCACCCCGCACGCCGGGGCCACCGCCCTGACCCCGGTTACCGTGACCGGGAACCCGCCCGTGACGACGGCGAGCATCACCGGACTGACTAACGGCACCGCCTACACCTTCACGGTCACGGCCACCAACGGGATCGGCACCTCACCGGCGTCGGCCTCATCGGCACCAGTCACTCCCACGGGAACAACGACCTCGACCATCACCAACGGCGGCTTCGAATCCGGGCTCACGTCTTGGATCACCGGCGGGGTCAGGGCACCCGTGACCTCCAACGTTGCCCACACCGGCACCGGCTCCGCACTCCTGGGCCTGGCTTCGGGGGCTGAGCCTCTGGGTGACAGCAGCCTGTCCCAGACCATCACCGTCCCCGCCACCGGAACCACCACACTCTCCTTCTGGTACCAGCCCCACTCCGCGGAGGATCCCTGCAGCGGCGCTGCCTGCCAGTACGACTGGATGGAAGCCCAAGTCCGCTCCACCAGCGGCACGGTCCTGAGCAGCCTGCTCAAACTCTGCAACGACAACGGCACCTGGACCCAACTCACCGCCGACCTCACCGCCTACAAAGGCCAGACCATCACCCTCTGGTTCAACGTCCACCTCGACGGGTCCAGCCCGGCAGATGACACCTGGATGTACCTCGACGACGTCACCCTCACCAACCGCTGAAAGTCTCCGGCGGCCGGATAGGCGCCGCGAAATATCTCCGCAGATGCTTGCCGACCATAGGAAACCCGGCATAGCCTAGGTGTCGCATCACATCAGATGCAAGACGCGTCGTCGTCTACCGGGCTGGGGCCGGGACCTGCGCAACATCATCGCGCTGGACTCATCCATGCCTGCGCTAGGAGCACCCCTTGTACAACAACACGACTGCCAGAAACGCCATCGCCGTTGTAACAGCCTTATTGATCGTCTTCGGCCTTGCTTCCGCCCCCGTCGCAAATGCGGCGAGCCCGTCCGTGAAAGTCCTCGATTCTGCGAACACCATCACGGACCCCCATTGGTTCGTGAAGGCCTATCAGGCCGGATTCCGGCTGTATGTCATGCATTCCACCGCATGGGGAACCTGCAACACTTGGTCCCAGACCCAGCCCCAGCTGAAAATGGCCCTCGACGCCGGCCTGAAAATCGCCGTATACACGCGGGACCCCAACTGCTGGCAAGGCGGGATCAACGCTGCCGGTCCCTATGCGTCGCAACTCCAGTTCTTCGCCCTTGACGCCGAAACTGGCGGCCCTCAAGTCACGCGCGCCATGGTCGACGGTGTTAAGGGAATGGGTGTCCGGCCCGTGATCTACTCCGGGTCCGGGATGTGGCCTCAGCTGATGAACAACAGCACAGCGTTCTCCGACGTACCGCTCTGGGACACCGACACGCGCAACATCAACTACAACACGTGGAGGGCCAACTACCTATCCCCGACGCCGGTCCAATATGGAGGCTGGAATACGCCAACCACGATGCGCGTCGGCGTCCAGCAGAAATTCAACCAAAGCCTCAACGGAGTCGTGGTTGACCTGGACTCCTTCAACGCAACCTTCCTGAAGTGAGGTGCACAGCCCCTGATTCACGGGCTGGCGTGTTCGCGCGCCGTTAGGGCGACGAACGCGCCTTGCGCACCCGATGTTCGCTCAGGATGGAGAGCCGATTGAAGGCATTGATGCCTATACACGCCATGCACAGCACGCTGATCTGCTCCTCGGAGTAGACAAGCCGTGCGCGGGAAAACAACTCCGCCGTGGGACGCGCTGTGCTCATTCGAGTGATTTGTTCGGCCAACTCAAGCGCCACCTTTTCGGCCTCGTTGAAGAGCTCTACTTCGCCATAGACGGGAACCAAAGCCAGCCGCTGCTCAGTCTCTCCGAGGCCGATGGCGCGGCGGTGGTGGAGGTCCAGACAGAAGGCGCAGCCGTTGATCTGCGAGGCCCGGTAGTTCACCAACTCCAAGGTGGTGCGTGGGATCCCGGTCCTGTCCGCCTCGGCCGTGACCTGCTCGGCGTAACCTGAGAGCGCTTGGTAAAGATCAGGCAGTTGCTTGTCCAGATAGCCAGCGAGTCTCGGTGTATTTTCGCTCATTCGCAGAGCCTATCGGAGGAACCTTCCCAGTCCCTGCAGACCGCTGCGTTATTTGACGCAGGGAATGGCACCACCTTGGAGTGCCCCGGTGGAATCCGCGTAGACGTTGCTTGCGGGTGCTGACGGGGTAGCTGCTGGTGCTGACGGGGTAGTTGCGGCTTCCGAGGCGGGTGGCACTTCGGGTGCGGGCGCGGCAGGCGAGGCAGCCGCCGTCGCGGTCGCCGTCGTCGTCGGTGCGGGTGGGACCGGGGTGAGGAGTTCCTTGACGGTCGCCTGCACCTGGTTGATGTCCACGGTGTTGATGGAGGCGCCATCCGGGGACGTTCCGAAACCTGTGATCGGCAAGGTGGTGAAAGAGATGTTTCCCCCGGTCAGGGAAGTCGCCTGCTGGGCGAGTTCCAGGAGGTTCAGTTCCGAGTCCACCACGATGTTCTTGCTCACGGCATCCAAGACGCCTTGCATTTTCCCGAGGTCGGTGAAGGTTCCTGCATCTTTGAGTTGGTGGGAGACGGATGCGATGAACGCTTGTTGGCGGCGTTCGCGGTCCAGGTCAGAGAAGAGGTAATTCGGGTCGCTGGTGTCCCTGCGTTGTCGGACGAAGGCCATGGCCTGTTTTGCATCGATCTGCTGCATGCCGCCCTTGAAGTTCGCCCCGGAGAAAGTGTCCTGCGTGGCCCGGTTGATGCACACGGTGATGGGCGCAATTGCCTGAGCTGTCTGGTAGAACGCCGCCATGGTGACTTCGAGGAAGTGGTCGATGTGCACGCTGCCTAGGAACTTCGTCACGGTGGCGATCTCGGCCGTTCGGCCGGCGTCGCGGGCTGCTTGGTATGTCGTGTCGTCGTCGGGTTTGCCCGCATTTATCAAGGAGGTCTTCTCCGCCGCGAAACCGTAGCCGTATGCCTCCTTGATTTTCGCTTTGAACGGGCCGCTCCCCGGTATCCCGTCAACCTGGACATAATCATCACGAGGAATGGATATCCCCGTGGCTTTGGACCCGTCTGCGGGGATATGGATGAGCATCAGGACGTTGGAGTTGTAGCCTCCGATGTTTTCGTCCCCGGCGTGGAGGGCGTCATACATCTCTGGGGGAAGAGGCTTGCCTTTCTCATCAACTCTTGTATCCAGTCCCATGATCAGGATGTTGGTGTCCTGGCTGAGCTTCGGCACCGCCTGAGGCTGGGATTTCAGATCCTTGAGAACCTCGGATCGTTGGACGTTGTTGTTGACTTTCACCGCTGTCGCGCCCACATAGGCGAGGGGGACGGTGATGGCCAATGCAACGCAGGCAACCGCCGAGAGCATGATGATGGATTTGCGCCGCGACTTTCGGCGCATGTGCCGTGGGCCTCCGGCAGTTCCCTCTCCGCGCGGCGGTGCGACGGGTGGGCGGTGGTGCCCATCGACCATGAAATCCTCCTGACAGCCGACATTGACTTGTGCAGGGATTCGCGGCAATGTCTGAAGCCAATAATGACAGCAGTCGGGGCGTCAGCAGTTGATGATTGTTGCTGGCGCCGTTATTTTTCTGAGTTGATTGGTCTTAACCTCCGCCGACGCCCATAGAAATGCTAGGGAAGTACAGTGAGAACGAATCAATCCGGAACAACCCTGCTCGACAGGACGTTTCGCGTCAGCCTTGTCCTGAAGGGACTGGATGGCGTTCTGGAACTGATCGGCGGCATACTTCTTCTCTTGGTGACGCCGCAGCAAATCGGAGATCTAGTCCGGTCGCTCACCCAGCACGAACTCGCCCAGGACCCTCACGATTTCGTGGCCAATAGCCTGCTGCACGCGACGTCCAACCTCTCGGGGTCCGCGTCGCTGTTCGGGGCCGTTTACCTTCTGCTCCACGGCCTGGTCAAAATCGTCCTGGCCTGGGCCGTCCTGAAGGACAAGCTGTGGGCCTACCCGTGGATGATCGCGTTCCTGCTCGTGTTCATCCTTTACCAGGGCTACAAGATCGCCGTGGCCTTCTCGTGGGGCATGGTTCTCCTGACCGCTTTCGATATTTTCATTGTCTGGATCACCGCCCGGGAATATCGCATCCACAAGGCGCGAATCCAGCAGCCCTCCCCTGCGTCCCAGCCGGCCGACTGAGGCCGTCCGCACGCGAGCTAGCTCGAAAAGTCCTGCCGATTATCCTGCTTTTTGAGCGGGAAGAGATTCTCCGACCTAATAATGTCGTACCCCTCTGGAAGGCTTTGGTTATGGCCGTAATACGGGGAACACAGCGATTCGGATCAGGCGCGCCATTCGGCGACGCGATCCCGGATGCCACGGTTCAAGATGACGCGGTCCTGCGCGTCCGGGTGAGGCACCTGATCGATGCCGTGAACTCGCTTCGGCCAGGCTCCGACAGTGCTGAACTGATAAACGAGTTGCGTGCTCTTGAGGACCTGAAGTCCGCGGCCGCGGCTGCGCAGGCCCGGATCACTGTCGCGTTCGACTCCGCCCAGCGCAGCAGTGACGCGGCGGCCGGCATCCCTAACGAGGAGCAGGGCCGCGGCGTCGGAGCGCAGATCGCGTTGGCCCGGAGGGAGTCCCCGGCCCGCGGATCCCGGCTCCTCGGACTCGCCAAAGCCCTGGTCACCGAAATGCCGCACACCCTCGCGGCTTTGGACACCGGACAACTGAACGAATGGCGCGCCACCTTGCTGGTGAAGGAAACAGCCTGCCTGGCCGCTGCGGACCGCTGCGCCGTCGATGAGGAACTCTGCGCCGACACCGGAGTCTTCGACGGCGCCGGAGACAAGGCGATCATCGCCGCGGCCCGGACCGCGGCCTACCGGCGGGACCCGCGCTCCGTCATGCAACGAGCCAGCCACGCCGCCACTGAGCGGCACGTCAGCCTCCGCCCGGCACCGGACACCATGACCTACCTGACCGCCCTGCTCCCCGTCGCCCAGGGCGTCGCCGTGCACGCGGCCCTGTCCCGGCACGCAGACTCGCTGCGCTCCGACGGGGATACCCGGTCCCGGGGCCAGGTCATGGCCGACGCCCTGGTGGAACGCACCACCGGAACGCCTGGGGGATCGCCGGTGTCGAGGTCCAGCTCGTCATGACCGACCGCACCCTCTTCCAGGGCGACAGCGAGCCGGCCCGCCTGCCCGGCTACGGCATCGTCCCCGCGGGCTGGGCGAGGGAACTCCTGGCGGGGACAAGCGGCAACACCAAACGCGGCCAGCCCGCAGTCGCCGAACCCGGCCAGCGCGGCCAGCGCGGGCAGCGCGGGCCGGGCGGACAGTCCCAAGCCGAAGAGGACCCGGCCTTCAAGGTCTGGCTCCGGCGCCTGTTCACGGCTCCCCGGACCGGGGAGCTTGTCGGCGTGGATTCGCGGGCGCGGCTCTTCCCGGCAGGTCTGCGGCGCTTCATCCAGGCCCGCGACGACACCTGCCGCACCCCCTACTGCGACGCGCCCATCCGGCATTTCGACCACATCGTCCCCTGGCACGACGGCGGACCCACCAGCCTGGCCAACGGGGCGGGACTGTGCGAAGCATGCAACCACACCAAAGAACTGACCGGCTGGACGGCACAAACCGGGTCAACACGCCCCGGGACAAGGCATGTCCTCGAAATCCGCACCCCCACCGGACACACCTACCGCTCAACAGCCCCACCACCGCCCGGGACGCGCGAGCCAGAAATTAAACGTGCGCATTCCAGGCACCACCGGCGGCGACTACGCCACCAAGCCAAGGCGTTGAAGTACGCCCATGTGACGGAATCCCAGGCTGCGTGAGTAGTGTCCGGACGTCATGAATCACCGCTACCCGCCGGCTATGAACCCACGGGCTTCATGGGCATCCTGCGCAGGGCGGCTACCGCGAACACGACGGCGAGCGGCAAGGCAACGACGACGGCGCTCAGCCACGCCCCCGTGCCCTGCCAGCCTTGGACGGCGGCGTTGAGGGCCTGAATGCTAGTCGCCGCGGCGGCGAGCAGGAAAGCCGCGGCCGCGAGCGACGGTACGAGGCCTGCCGGGAGCGCGGCTTCGCGGGGCAAGAGCCGCCATACGAGCAGGAGGACAAGGCCCAGCACTCCGAGGATCACACGGTATTCGACCACCTCGCCCCAGTGGTGCTCGGCGGCGGCCTGGGCACAGTCGAGTCCAGCGTAAGGGGCCTGCAGGACTGCGCACCTGGCGGCTGTGTAGGAGACACCGGGGAGATCGCCGGCCACGAAGCCCGCACCCCAGATCCGGCCGAACAGCTCCGACATGGCGCCGCTTATGCCGACGGCGATCGCGCCAACAGCCGCGAGGCCGATCAAGGGGCGCACGAACGCGCGCAACGGCAGCCGGGCGACGTCGCGAACGGTCGGGCGCAGAACCGGCGTCACAGTGCCGACCGGTCCGAACCGGCGGACAGCCTCGCGCTCGGCATCCTCCGGGTCCAGGCCCTGCCCACGGAGCCGTGCGGCGCATTCGCGTAGATGCGCCTCGGTCTCAGCGAGGAGCCTGCGTGCGGCAGAGGGATCGCCGTCACGCGCAGCCACGAAGAGCTCGTCGAGGTATGCGTCGATGGGCCCCACTTCGGCCCCGGCCCCGCTCCCCGCGTTCACGATGCCGCCCCAAGAACGCCCTGCACCGCGGCCGAGAAGCCTTTCCATTCCTCCACCATGCGGGCAAACTCGGCATGCCCGGCCCCGGTGAGCGCATAGACGCGCCTGCGGCCGCCGGAGTCGTCCGCCCAGCGGCTCGAGACGCACCCTGCCGCCTCGAGCTTGTGCAATGCCGGGTAGACGGAACCTTCCTGAAGCTCGAGCCGCGCGCCGCTGCGTTCGTGAACGCGCGCGATGAGGGCGTAGCCGTGCGCCTCGCCCGCACCGAGCGAGCCAAGCAGTAGGAGGTCAAGCTGTCCGTTCACTGAACTTCGTCCCATACCTAGAGAGTCTAGGTAGGAAGGAAGGTGCTGACAAGATCAAACGACCGGGCTATTTGCGGCTGGAATTCGGGCTGGCTAATGTGGCGGCAGCGCCGTCGTCGGACGCTACTCCAGAGCGGGTCTGCGGGTCATTTGAGGATATGGCAGGGCACATTGACGCCCTTGATCGGCCAGTCCACCGGGGCAATCGGGACCATGGCCACCGGACCGGCGTCCTGCGCCTGGCATGCCGTGCGAGCCTGCTCGAGGTGGTCCGCCCAGATCGGCCCGAACTCGCGGCCAACGCTCATGGGGAAAAAGTAGACCAGCAATAGCACGGCCAAGACACTGATCGAAGCTGCTCTAGCGGTGCGGCCGAGGACCTCGCCCAGAAGCGGAATGAGGGCGAGCAGGAGCATGGACGGTGCCATCGCGTAACGGCCGAGGTGCAAGCCGGCCCACCCGGCGGCGTCGAAGTGCGCATAGTCGAGGAAGTCGCGGAAGTTCAGTGCCACGGCAGCGCACGCGGTGATCACCGAGCCGCCAAGCAGCGCGCATGCGGCCACCCTCTCCCGGATCCCGCCGCGCACAAGGATGAGCACGAACGCCGCAAGGAAAAGCGCCGCGGCCAATGCCACGGGCACCCAACCGAAGCGGACCACAACACGGGATATCTGCCCGGCCGTTCCGAAGACGACTGCGGACGGACCGTCGATGAACCATCCGTACACCACCGACAGCCAGTTCACGGGTGGCGCAGCAGGGTTCTCGCGCGGGAAGGACAGTGTGGTGAACGCCTGGGCGCCCACACCGACGAGAAGGGCCAATCGCGGACCCCACATGCGCTTGTCCCGTAGCCGGTACAAGAACAGAGGGACGAACATTGCCGTCTGAATCTCGGTCAGGCCCACCAACAGGGCGGCAACTGTCAGAACGGTGCCCTCGGCCCAGGTTCGGGGCCGCTTCAGTAAGAGCCAAGGCGCCAGATACAGGAAGTACCAGTGCAGGTTCGCGAGGTTTCCGAGCGCCTCCTCCGGGCTGACGGCAACCAAGACGGGAACGGCTGCGAACCCTAGCCGGACCCAAACATTCTGGGACAGCGCAGACGAGCAGTGGAACACAAGGGCCGCAACGGCACCAACAATCAGGCACGCCGCCACTGAGACGGCGATTGCCCACCCCTCCACCGGAATCACCTTCACGACTAGCCACGCAACGCCGCGTGGCACAACGTGGAGGTACCCCTGGTAGGGGGAGAAAATGTTCCGCAGGCCGGCGTTCTTGAGCACGTCGTTGACAAAGATCCCGCCGTCCTCGGCCCACAGCGTGCCGATGGCCGGGCCCGGAAGCCTCGCCAGCGAGACCAGAGTCGAGATGAAGACGATCAAGCCGTACATGACAGGCGTTCGCCAGCGGACCGCTCGAACACGAGCGGAAACGGGAAGAGCACGACGACGCGCAACGAGAACAGCCAAATGGGACCCCCAGTGAAAATGGCAGACAGAAGACCTATACTACCGCCCCGTCGCCCGGGCCCTTGACACGGCGCGGATAATTCGCCCGGCGCGCCTTCATTGGATCCATCGGACAGATATTTCGAGGAATCGGAATGCACTGCCATCGTGAGTACGAGGGTGTGCGGAGATCTCCGTCAGGCGATTCCGAGGAAGACGAGCAGCGCCCGCTCGACCTCGACCATCTCTGTTGAGGTCAGGTGGCCGACCCGTTTGTGGGCATTGGCGCGGGGCACCGTGGTCATCTTGTCGATCATGAGCTGGCTCGTTTGCGTCAGGCCCGACCGTTGGGACGGCTCCACCGAGATCCGCAGCAGAGGTGTGTCATTCAAGGTAGAGGTCAGCGGGATCACCGTCAGGGAGTCCACATCATCAAACCGGTCATCCTGGATGACGAGGGCCGGGCGCGGCTTGGAAGCGTAACCGCCTCCGGCCACCGTCCAGATCTCACCCCTCACTCGTCGCCCCAGGGCACCGACACGGCCTCAATCCACTCATGAATGTCCGAGTGCCGGTCAGACTCCGCCACGATGGCGCTCTGCCGCTTTGCCTCCTCGGCAAAGGTCTTGGAGCGGGTGTCCGGCACCCACACCTGAATCGGCCGGAATCCCGCCTCCCGCATCCGGCGCCTGTGCTCACGTACGCGATCGTTAACACTCATGCCCCTATTGTTTCATGTAACGGCGCATGACAATAGTGGGGGGTGATCTTCTTCAACCACATGTGGGCATAAGGCACCCGGGCCACCCAGCCCTAACCCTTGAAGACCGGTGCCCGCTTCTCCTGGAACGCGCGGAAACCTTCGGCGTAGTCTTCGGTCTTGCACAGCCGCGCCTGCTCGTCGTTCTCTTCGGCCATCGCCGTCCAGAGCCCAAGGCGCTGATCGCGGATGTGCGCCACCAGCTCCTTGCTGGCCGTAAATGCGCCGGTTGCTCCCGCGGCCACCCGCTCCACGATGATCCGTGTGGCCTCCAGCAAGGCGTCGTCCGGCATGACCCGGCTGAACATCCCCTGCGCCACAGCCTCAGCGCCACTGATCAAGTCAGCCGTGTAGATAAGGTCCAGGGTCCTGTGCATACCCAGGCGTTCCGTGAAGTACCAGTGCCCGCCAGAGTCCAACGTGGCGCCCAGCTTGGCGAACGGTGAACCGAACTTGGCGTTCTCGGCCACGTATACGACGTCCGTGGCCAGCAACAGGCCGAGCCCGACGCCGAGGCACGCACCGTGCGCTGCCGCGAACGTCGGGGCGGGGAAGGCTGCCATCTTCTTGAGCAGTGGCTCCACCAGCCCGTTCAAGTAGGCCTTCGCGTCGTCGCTCTCCGGCGTCACGCCAGCAATGTCGCGTCCCGCGCAAAAGGCGCGGCCCTCTCCCCGGAGGAGAAGCGCCCGCACCATGCCGCGGGAGGCGGCGGCAGCGGCGTCGTCGTACGCTCTATCCAGTTCCGCAAGCGCTGCCTCGTCCAGCGAGTTCAGCTTTTCCGGGGCATTGAGGACAACTTCGGCGATGCCGTTGGCGATGGAGAGCTCAATCATTCGTTTCTTCCTTAGACGTCGAAGTCGACCGTGACGGATTCACTGGTGGGGTGGGCCTGGCACGTCAGCACGTAGCCCTTGTCCAGTTCATCCTGCTCCAAGGCGTAGTTCTCGTCCATGCTGACCGTCCCCGTGACCAGTTTGGCGCGGCAGGTGCCGCACACGCCACCGGCGCACGCGAACGGTACATCCGGGCGGACGCGCAACGCCGCGTTGAGGATGGATTCCCGTGCGTGGGTGGGGCTGGCGACGTCGCCGGTCAAACCATCCAGCTTGAAGGTGATCTTGAACGTGTCCTTCGACTCGTCCTCCACAACAGGCCGGCCGGCGTTGCCCTCGGGGCGATCCGGGCGGCCGGTGGTGAAGAGCTCAAAGCGTACGTGCTCGGGCGCCACGCCGCGGGCAGCAAGGGTGTCCCGGCACAGCTGGACCAACTCGAACGGCCCGCAAAGGAACCATTCGTCCACATCCTCGGCATGGATGGCGGTGCCGAGCAGCTGCTGCAGCTTCTCGGCGTCGATCCGCCCGGTCATGAGCGGCGCAATGCGCTGCTCGCGCGACAACACATGGTGGAGCGCCAGTCGCGACGGGTACTTGTCCTTCAGGTCCGCCAATTCCTCGAGGAACATGACGTCCATCGCGGCTTTGTTGGCGTAGATGAGGTCGAAGCGCGTCTCCGGGTTGGCGGCCAGCAGCGTGCGGGCGATCGCGATCACCGGGGTGATGCCGGAACCGGCAGCGATGGCCACGAAGGACCCGGCATCGCCGAACTCCCCTGCCATGTCCTGCGGATTGTTCATGGAGTTCATGACGTTCTGCTGGACGGTTTTGCCGTCCTTGCCGTGCTTGGAAACGAACGCGCCCATGGGGCTCATGACGTCCAGCGCATCGCCGGCTTTGAGCTCCGCATTCGCCCACGTGGAGAAGATGCCGCCCAGGTCCTTCTTGATGGCCACCCGGATCTCGCTGCTGCCATCCGCGAAGCTGCGCGGCTCGGTGCAGATCGAGTAGCTGCGGCGGGTCTCTTTCGGCTCGCCGCTCTCGTCCGGAAGCGTGGTGCGAAGTGCCACGTACTGACCAGGGAGGTAGTCGTACTGGCCGGCGAGCTCTGCCGGAACACCGAACGTGACCTCAATGGCGTCTTCAGTCAGGCGGCGGACTTCCGAAACGGTGAGGGAATGGAAGGACGCACGACGGCGGCCGGTGGCCTCCGCCTGTTCGGCGGCAGTCTGGCGGACAACGGGCATGTCGGATTCCTTACAGGACTTTGAAGTAGTCGAACGGTTCCCTGCAGTCCTGGCAGACGAAGAGCGCCTTGCAGGACGTGGAACCAAAGCGGGTGAGTTCCTTGGTATTCAGCGAAGAACACTGAGGGCATTTCACGGCGAGGCTGAGCCTTACGGGGCCCGAATGTCCCCCGGCTTTGGAGTGACCCGACGGCGGCGCGATGCCGTACTCCTCGAGCTTTGCCTTTCCCGAGTCGGTCATCCAGTCCGTGGTCCAGGCCGGAGCCAAGACCAGCTCAACGTAGACGCTCGGGTAGCCCTCTTTGTGGAAGGCGGTCTTGAGGTCGTCACGGATGGCGTCCATCGCGGGGCAGCCCGAGTAGGTGGGCGTAATGGTGACCTGGACAGCGGGGACCAGGCCGCCGTCTGCGTTCTGTTCCTCCGTCACCCGGACGTTCCGGAGGATCCCCAGATCCTCAATAGTGAGGACGGGAATTTCCGGATCGCAGACGGTGGCCGCAATTCCCCAGGCCTTCTGCTCGGCGGTTGTTGCCTTGGTTTGCGTTGACGTCTCTTGAAGGAACATGACGGCTACCAGCTCGCCCCGGGGTGCTCGCGGGCCAGCACCTGCATCTCGGCCAGCACGTAGCCCAGGTGCTCGGAATGCTTGCCCTGGCGGCCGCCGCCCAAGGACTGCGGGATGCGTTCGAGGTTGAGTTCATCGTCGAGACCGGCTTCGCTCAGGATCTCGCCCGTGAGCTGATCGAAGTCCGCGCGGAGGCTGGACGGCTGCACGCCCGTCTTGTCATTGGAGACGCGTGTGGTGAGCTCGTCGTCTTCGAAGAGTTCGTCCACGTACGGCCACACGAGTTTGAAAGCCTGGACCATACGACGGCGGGACTCTTCCGTTCCGCCGGCAAGCCGTAACACCCACTGGGCGCTGTGGTCACGGTGATAATCCACTTCCTTGAGCGCCTTCGCCGCAATGGCAGCGATGGTGGCATCCGTGGAACCGGTCAGGCGCTTGTAAAGCTCGAACTGGTAGAAGCTCACAATGAACTGCCGTGCGATAGTGACGGCGAAGTCCCCGTTCGGCTGCTCGAACAAGTGGGCGGAACGGAACTCGGGCTCACGGCGGAAGTACGCCAGATCGTCCTCGGACTTGTCCCAGGCCGCACCTGCGTAGGTGAGGAAGGACCGGGCGTGGCCGAGCTGATCCAGGGCGATGTTGCCCAGGGCCACGTCTTCTTCGAGCTCGGGGGCACGGGAGATCCAGTGGCCGAGTCGCTGAGCGAGGATCAGGCCGTCGTCGCCGATGCGCAGCGCATACTCGGCGACGTCGTCGCTGGGCTTGACCTGTCCCTTGCGGATCTCGAGCGCAATGTCCTCCGGACGCAGGGCGTTGCCGGGGGTAATGCGGGTGGCACTGGCGGAACCGTCGCCTGACGCGCCGGCACCAGTGACGCCTACGGAAATGTCCCCGTGGCCGTCGATGGCGAAGTCTGTGTTGTTTTCGGTGTTTTCCGCGGTCACAGGTGCTTCACGCCTTCGCTCTTTGTGTAATACGTCGCGTGGCGGTAGTCCTTGCCCTGCGGGGACTCGAAGAAGGAACCCTTGGAGTCCGGGTCGCTGGAAGAAATGGCGTCGGCGGGAACAACCCAGATGGACACGCCTTCGTTGCGGCGCGTGTACAGGTCACGGGCGTTGCGCAGCGCCATCGCCGCGTCAGGTGCGTGCAAGGAGCCCGCGTGGACGTGGGACAGGCCGCGGCTGGAGCGGACGAAAACTTCCCAGAGGGACCACGGGGTTTCGTGGGGTTCGTTGGCTCGGTTCGCTGGGGTGCTCATGCTGCGTGTTCCTTCTCTGCTTGCTTGCGGGCGTACTCGGCGGCCGCTTCGCGGACCCAGGCGCCGTCGTCGTGCGCTTCACGGCGGCGCTCAAGCCGCTGCGCGTTGCAGGGACCCCGCCCGGCGAGAACGTCTTTGAACTCGTTCCAGTCCAGGGGGCCGTGCTCCCACTTCTTGGTTTCTTCGTTGAAACGGACGTCCTTGTCCGGGAGCGTCAGGCCCAGGACCTTGATCTGCTCCACCATCATGCCGACGAAGCGGTTGCGGAGCTCATCGTTGCTGAACCGCTTGATGTTCCAGGCCATGGACTGCTTGGAGTTGGGGGAATCGTCGTCCGGCGGGCCGAACATCATCAGCGCCGGGGCGTACCAGCGGTTGACTGCTTCCTGGGCCATCTGCTTCTGGGCAGGCGTGCCGTTGGACAGTTCAAGCAGGATCTCGAAGCCTTGGCGCTGGTGGAACGACTCTTCCTTGCAGACGCGCACCATCGCGCGTCCGTAGGGGCCGTAAGACGCCCGGCACAGCGGCACCTGGTTGCAGATGGCTGCGCCGTCAACCAGCCAGCCGATGGCACCCATGTCCGCCCAGGAAACTGCGGGGTAGTTGAAGATGGACGAGTACCGGGCCTTGCCCGCAATCAAATCGCTCATCATCTGGTCTCTGCTCTGGCCGAGAGTTTCCGCAGCCGAGTAGAGATACAGTCCGTGGCCTGCCTCGTCCTGCACCTTCGCCATGAGGATGGCCTTGCGCTTGAGGCTCGGAGCCCTGGTGATCCAGTTGGCTTCCGGCTGCATGCCGATGATCTCCGAGTGTGCGTGCTGCGAGATCTGGCGGAGCAGGGTCTTGCGGTAGGCCTCCGGCATCCAGTCGCGGGGTTCGATGCGCGAGTCCTCGGAGATGATGCGGTTAAAGTACGCCTGACCGGCAGCCTCCCGCTCTTGCTCTTCCGGGGACAGCTCAGCGGGCACAGACTGCAGATTCTGCGATGCCATGGTTGCTCCTAAATATTTACCGACCGTTCGTTCAGAATATGCGGAAGGCGCGAGATGCGTCAAGCGTTCGGCGTCGGCGAGGCGGCGCGGGGCACAGGGATTTGACCGACGCGGACTCACATAAAAGACCACCTACAACGGCCCAGACTCACATCAAGGAAGCAAGGGTCCGAGAAAGGTCGACCGTCATCCAGACGTGAGATCTCGGCGTTTTCACGCGCACAAAAGGGCTGTGGAGTCTCATGACTTAATGGACACTTCTGTCTCAGGACATCGTGGACAGTGTGTCTCAGGACTTCGTGGACACTATGGCGGGATTTGCTCTGGTCATGAGCAATTTCACTCCGGATATCAAGATCCGGCTTTTGGTGGCGACATGGCCCGAGGACGCTCCGAGGGGTGCAGTGGCGCGGTTCTGCCGGCAGCACAAAGTGTCCCGGTCTTGGTTCTATAAAGTCAGGGCCGCGGCCGAGGCTTCCGGATCGATCAGGGCCATGGAATTGGGGTCCACGAAACCGAAAAGCAGCCCGGCGCAAATCGGCTCGGGAATGGTTGAAGTGGCGCTGTTGACGAGGGATTCCCTGGAGCAGGCCGGTTATGACCACGGGCCTTTGAGTGTGGCCGCGAAAATGCGCCGGCAAGGCTTCGAGCCGCCCTCCCGCGCGACTCTGGCCCGGATCTTCACCAGGGCCGGGGTCGTGGTCCCGGAACCACGGAAGAAGCCCCGCAGCGCTCTTCGCAGGTTCGTTTATCCGGAGCCCAACGGGTGCTGGCAGATCGACTCGACCGAGTGGATGCTTGCCAAGGGAACGAAGGTTGCAATCTTTCAGATCGTCGATGACCACTCCCGTTTGGCGCTGGCCTCGCTCGTGGCGAGCGGAGAGACCAGCGAAGCGGCCATCCGGGTCGTAAAAACAGCGATCGAACGCCACGGAGTACCGCGGAAGTTCCTCTCGGACAACGGATCCGCGTTCAACCCCACCCGGATGGGACGGACCGGGGCCCTGGTGGACTACCTGAAATCCCTAGGCGTGGAACCGATCACCGGCAAACCATACAAACCCACCACACAGGGCAAGAACGAACGCTTCCACCGGACGCTGCACAGATTCCTGAACAAGCAACCGCCGGCTGCCACGATGGAAGAGCTTCCAGGCCCACATCGACACGTTCGACCAGTACTACAACACCGAGCGCGAACACCAGTCGCTCCCGCCCGGAACAACGCCGATCGAGGCATGGAACACCACCCCGAAGGCCATGCCCCCGCAGCCGCCCACCCCGGAAACCACCAAAGCGAACGCACGCCGCAGCGTCCGGCGAACCGCCAATCTACACGGCGAGGCCACCGTCGTCGGCACCCGCTTCAAACTCGGCAAGGAATACATCGGCCACGAAATTCACGTCCTCTACGACGATGAAACGATCATGTTTTTCGACACCCGCGGAACGGAAATCATCAGCCACCAGCGCCCTCCGAAAGGCACGAACTACGTCGGCAACAACAAACCCCGCGGATTTATGGCCAACCAACTGTCCACAATGTCCTGAGACATGAACCGTCCACGATGTCCCGAGACATGAAGTGTCCACGATGTGCCGAGACATCACACGCGCACAAAAGGGCGAGATCTCACTTCTGGGCAGGCAGCGAGCGTCGGACGGAGGGTGGCGCTCAGGCTGCGGACGACACCGGGGCCAAGGCGGGCGGCGGTGCCAGTTGCTTCCGCGCCCAGCGGGCCAGCTTCTTGCCTTTGCCCTTCCACCAGTTGTCCTCATCCTTGTCGTGGTGCAAGCGGAAGATGATCATGACCATAACGAAAACGCCCATGGTCACGTCCATCCAAGACCATTGGATCGCCTTAGCCAGCACGCTGACGCCCATGACGAGAATCGACGGCACTGCCAGGGTCCTGAAGATGGTGCTGGCCACGTAGCGCCGATGCGAACGCGGCACGGACAGGGCACGCACCATGTCGAAACACAGGCAAACCACCACCATTGTCTGGCCTAGGTCCATCAGGATCAGCCCGGGCAACGACCCCGCGAACATGGAAGCCGATTCCATCCCCGTGCTCAACGGACTCCCTCCGTCGCTGCGGGACGCGAAATGGACACAACAGGATTGCAGGAAATACACATACGGATAACCCCCAGAGACCGGGAACTGCGTTTGAGACCAACTGAGTTCCATTCAATCGGCTGCCCCTGGGGCCGGTCACGAGTAGTGGGTACTCTACTTTGCTCGGCCGACTACTTGCACGGCGGGCAGTCACCCGGTCCGGAAACGGGCTTAATGCAGTGCCATCCTTAGTACAGTGCCATCCTTAATACAGTGCCGGCGCGTCTGTCCGTGAAGGCTCCTGGGGCTCGCCGGCCGGCAGCGCCACTGTGAAGGTGCTTCCGCTGCCGGGCTCACTGCTGCAGGAGATGCTGCCCCCATGGCGTTCCACGATGGACTTGGTAATGGACAGTCCCAGCCCGACGCCCGGAATCGCGGCCTGACGGGCAGCGTTTGTCCGGAAGAACCGGGTGAAAATCCTGGCCGACTCGTCCACGGTCATCCCCATTCCCGTGTCCTTCACTTCAAGCCGGACCCATCCGTCGTTCCGCTCGGCCCGTATCGTCACCAGTCCGCCATCAGGGGAATACTTGATGGCGTTGGATACCAAATTGTCCAAGGCCTGTCCCAGCCTCAAGGGGTCTGCGTTCGCCCACAGGGGTGCCGGAACGTCGGCGACTAGGCCCACGTTGGCAGCGTCAGCGTGCGCCCGTGCAGAAACCAAGCTATTTTCGACCAGACCGGCCAAATCCGTGCGCCGCAGATGTACGCTCTCTACTGCCGCGGCTGACGAGAGCAGGTCCTCCACCAATGCCCGGAGCCGCTCGGCATTCCGCTCCGCAATTTCCAAGCCAAGCCTTGTTGCCGGCTGAAGCTCCTGGGCGCGGCGCAGCACAAGATCGATGTTGCCCAAGATCGAGGTCAGCGGGGAACCGAACTCGTGCGAGACGTTGGCAACCAATTCATCCTTGGCCGCAAGTGCATCGAAAACATCAGTCACGTCCTTGAAGACGATCACCGCGCCGCCAAATCCGTCCTCGACGTCGCTCTTCATACCCCGCGCGGCGGTAGAGATAGCCCGTTGGTCGGAACCGGCGCCGAACCAAAGGAGATAATCGGAAAATGTTTCCCCTTGAACGGCCCTCCGAACAGGGCCCTTTTCATGTTGAATCGGTGTCCGCCTGTCCTGGCCGAAAACCAGCCAGTCTTCCTCTGCGGGCCCCCGCGGGCCTTCGGCAGGCATTGCCATCTTGAGGAATGCCTTTTGTTGGTTGTTGATCAGGAGGGTTTCGCCCTTGGAATCGACGGCGACAATTCCGACGTCGATCGTGTCCAGGATTGTCTTGAGCAGCGTTTCCCGCTCCCTGCTGGCGGCCAACAATTGCCGCAGGACGTGATCCCGCTGGCTTACTCGCCGTTGCTGGAGGCGAGCATTTGAGCCCGCCAAACGAATAGACACTGCCATTGCGAACATCATGAGGGGCAAAAGCAGCACAGAAGAAATGTCCGATGCGGTGGGACGGGGAAAGTGCGAAACCACGGGCGGAAGCGCAATGATGAAAGGACCCGCAAAACTGAGGATCAGGCTTGTCCTGAAAGCATGCCTGAGGCAGACAGCCAGATCAGGGGAAAGATCGCCAAGGTGATGAGGCCGGGTATCGCGCTTAAAGCGCCGTTTCGCGTGAACCAGAGGGCAACAAGATCCAAAATAGGGATTGCCAGGCCTGCGCTCGGCGCCAATCGCTCCCACGGGACCAGCAGGCAGCTCAGGAACAAGACGCCATGGAGAAGGACTCCCGTAACGAATAACCAATTTTGAATTAACCCCGGCCAAAGAGTTGGTGCCGCGATCGCCAAGCCCGCGATGATGAGCGTTAGTGGCAATTCACAGACAGCCAGCCGGGCGCGAGGCGTGAGCTTTCTAAAGAAACGCGCGGCCGCGCGGAAAAACGGCTGCTCACTCAAAGTCGAGACCCTTCGTTGGAGATTCGCGAACCAATTACTGCCCCACGCGATTCCCGAAGGAAGCGCCCGGAGTCCCCTATTCCCCCAAGGAACCACAATACGACGGTCCGAACGATCAAACTGGAGGTTCGGACCGGCGCTTAATCCACATATTAGATGCCAGATGGCTTCAATGCTTGTATCGTGAGTATTTGGGTGGCATTTACCGCATTGCGCTGGGCTTTGCGGCGATGAGCACCCTCAAGGATGTCCAATGAGCGAGCCTGGGGTAGCTGTAGTCATTGAGGATGACGAAGATGTGCGAAATCTGGTTGACGCCATCCTCAAAGAAGCCGGATTTGTGGTGCACTCTGCGGCCACCGGACGCGAAGGCGTCGAAGTGGTGCGAGATCATCGTGCCTCCGTGGTGACGCTCGACGTCGGGCTTCCGGATATGGACGGCCACGAGGTCCTGCGGCGTATTCGGCAATTCAGCGACGCGTATGTCGTGATGCTGACGGCCAGGCGCGACGAGCCCGACACGTTGACGGCTTTCCTCACTGGCGCGGACGACTACGTCAAAAAGCCGTTCTTGCCGCGTGAATTGAGGGCCCGGGTCACCGCCATGATGCGGCGGCCACGCGCGGAAGGCAGGCTTGCGTTGCCGGAGGAAGGTCGCGGTTACGGGGGGCCCGGCGGCGGTTCGGTCGGGGCCGGTTACCCGGCCGGTTCGACAGTGGCCGACGGCGTTTCAGCTTGGGCCGGTTCAGCCGGGCCCGAGCAAGGTGTGATCAAGCACAATGGCTTGGCCCTGAACTACAAATCACGCACGGTGACGCTTCAAGGTTCAGCCCTGACGTTGACGAGAAGCGAATTCGATCTCCTCTTCGACCTGCTTCGCGCCAAAGGCGAGGTGCGCACCCGGGCTGACCTTGTGAGGGCAGCGCGCGGTGACTACTACGACGACGATGCGTACATCAGCGACGCCGACGAACGTGCTGTTGAGACCCACATCGGGAACCTCCGCCGAAAGCTTCGTGAAGATCCACAGTCGCCACGCTTTCTACAGACTGTCCGAGGAGTCGGGTATCGGCTCACGCCGAAAAGACCAGATTAATTAGGCGAGCGTCAATCGTTCCGGAGGACGTAACTGTCCTTGAGTTCCTGGACCGTTAGGTGCCCGCATTCTGCCACTTCCTTCAGCAGGGGCCGGGCCTCACGCAGTTCACTATTTCGAATGCGTTCCTCCAGTTGCGCTGCAAGTACCGCAAGGCGAACACCGCCAACCATGATGGACGAGGTTCTGAGGCTTAGGACAGCGTTCAGGGCCGCGGCAACGTCGCCGCGCTCGACGGCGGTCGCGAGGATTTCGTATCGCTTCACCCAGAGTTTTGTGAAGTCGCCGGCAAACGTGCGTGCGATCAGCGGATTGTCCACTTGATCTTCCAGGAGTTGGAATTCCGCGAGGTCCAGTACGGGAAGTTCGGCAAGCGGGACGATGGGCAGCTCATTGGAAGCGTCACCTGAGCCGGGATGGCTCGGATTTGAATCCTCGTTGACATCGCTGGAACCTGAACTGAACATAGCCCAATGCTACTTTCTGAATTCCGGAAAAAACTGAACTTATGCCTATCTTAAGGAAATCTTAGGCCTTTCTTGATTTAAACCCTTTTATCCAGCTCGCCCAATTCGGAGAATGCGGTATTCCGCTCAGCCGCCGCTGAAGGTGGCTATAGCGTTGATGACAGCCGGCCCCAGGATGGTGATGAACAGCACGGGGAAGATAAAGAGCAGAAGCGGGAAGAGGACCATCACCGGAAGCTTCATCGCCTTCTCTTCGGCACGTTGGCGGCGCTTCACCCGCATCACCTTCGCTTGGACCCGCAAGACCCGGCTGATGGCAATGCCGTAAGTATCCGCCTGAATCACGGCCTGTACGAAGCTTCGGAGCTCCGGAACGTTGGTACGTTCAGCGAGAGCCAGATAGGACTCGCGGCGGCTCCGTCCAACCTGCATGTCCTGCAGGGTCCGCACCAACTCCTCAGCCAACGGCCCTTTCCCGTTTTCTCCGGCGCGGGCCATCGCTCCTTCAAAACCGAGTCCCGCTTCGACCGATATCAGCATTTGGTCCATGGTATTTGCGAGTTCCAATTGCATGGCCTTTTGGCGCTCTTGCCCTTTGCTGTATAGCATCAAGTCCGGGATAAAGTATCCAAGCAATACAACAAATATCCCCACGAGCTTAAGGAATCCGCTTGAGCTGTTGGCACTGATCAAAAAGCCAAAAAGTGCGCCAGACGATCCAAGCAGCGGTTTGGCTGCGAGGACGCGTCCCAAAGGAAGCGACGGCGGACGACCGGCCAATGCCAGCAGCCGGTCCAGCTTCTGGACGTAGCTTCCGGGAGTCAGGCGATAGCCAATGAGCTCGAGTCCACCGCCACGACTTTGTGGACCGGCCTCGGCAATGTTTTCGCCCCTCGTCAAAAGCACTCGCACGGCGCGTTGGGCTTTGCGGTCAACCGACAGGAAGGACCAGGCGAGGTAGGCGATAGGCAGGGGAACTAACAGCAGCGAAAGAAGGAGAGAGGGATTCACGGGTCACCTCAAAACTTCAAGTCGATGATCTTGCGCATCCAGAGACCGCCGATCGTCATGAGAATGACTGACAACCCGATCATTCCCCAACCAAGCGGCTGAGTGAACATCACGTTCATGTAGCCGGGGTTGACAAGCAAGAGCATTGTGACGATGCCGAAGGGAAGCGCCATCAGGATGTATCCCGAGAACTTTCCCTCCGCGGCCAAGGATTTGATATGTCCCTTGATCTCGCTGCGTTCGCGTATGGTCTCGTTGACCTGGTCGAAGACCTCCGCAAGGTTTCCGCCCACCTCGCGGTTGATTTGGATGGCTTGTGCAATCCACACAAAGTCCTCGCTCCGCATTCGCACCGCTGTGTCGTTCAGCGATGCCTCAAGATCGCGGCCAAGGCTTGTCTCTGTAATGATCCGCCGCATTTCCTCGGACGTGGGGCTGGCAGATTCTGTGGCCGCAGCGTCGATGGCACGAAGTATGCTGTGCCCGGCCCGCAAGCCACCAGCCAGTAGTTGGAGGGTGTCCCCAAGCTGAGCATCGAATTTCGCCCGCCTCTTGCCGGCCAAGGAGCTGAGGATGAGCCGTGCCACGAAAGGCGCCGGAATGAAGAATAAGATGGCGAGGAACGGGCCGCCGACGACCAGCCCGATCAAGGCACCCACGAAGGCACCGGCAATCACAAGGATGAAGAAATCCGCCTGGCGCATACGCAGCCCGGCATTCTCCAGTTGCTCACGGTTGAAGAGCCGAACGTTACGCCTGGTCAGGACCCCACCAACCACGTCGGCGGCGGAACCTGCAAAACGCGTCAGTTGGGAGCCTGAGCCTACTTGATGAGGCCGCCTTCGATCGAACGGAACTTCGGGGGTTTTCGGCAAGATCACGGCCACCCCGATGAGCAGGATGGCTGAAAACATCAACGCCGTTCCGGTCAAGAGCATCATTTTCCGCTCACGTCCTTGCCGCTGTTGCTGTTGCCAGGGGAGCGGCGAATACTCCGGGAGATACATGAATGCCCAAGTCATCGAAGCGGTCGATGAAGCGCGGACGGATACCCGTTGGGACCGGCCGTCCAAGAAACCTTCCGTGGGCGTCGACGCCGGCCGAGTAGTCAAAAACAAAGGCGTCTTGAAGGGTGACAATGTCACCTTCCATGCCCTGAACCTCAGTCACGTGTGTGATGCGGCGCGTTCCGTCCCGCAACCGGGAGATCTGGATGATGAGATTCACGGCGGACGCTATTTGCTCACGGATTGCCCGCAATGGCAGGTCCATGCCTGCCATGAGCACCAGGGTTTCGAGACGCGCCACGGCGTCGCGCGGGGAATTCGAGTGCACCGTGGAGAGGGAACCATCGTGACCGGTGTTCATGGCCTGCAGCATGTCGAGGGACTCTCCACCGCGGACCTCGCCGACGACGATCCTGTCCGGACGCATACGAAGCGAGTTCCTGAGCAGCTCCCTGATGGTCACTGCGCCCTTGCCCTCGGTGTTCGGTGGCCTGCTCTCAAGCCTGACCACATGTTGCTGCTGGATCTGCAGTTCTACGGCATCTTCAATGGTGACAATGCGGTTGTCTTCCGGGATGAAAGATGAGAGCACATTCAACAATGTGGTCTTGCCGGTTCCGGTGCCTCCGGAAACAATGATGTTCAGTTTCGCTTTGACGCAAGCATTGAGGAGTTCAGCCATCTCGGGTGTCAGGGTGCCGAAATCGATCAGGTTTCTGATGGTCAACGGTATTTTGCTGAATTTTCGGATGGTCAGAGACGAGCCGCCCACTGCAAGTGGAGGGATCACTGCGTTGACTCGGGACCCGTCCTCAAGCCGCGCGTCAACAAGGGGGGACGACTCGTCGATCCTGCGCCCCACCTTCGAAACGATGCGTTCAATGACCCTCCGGAGATGGTCCTCGGAGCTGAATCCGGAATCCGTCAGGGTGAGCTTGCCGTTTCGTTCGACGTAGATCTGGTCCATCCTGTTGACCATGATTTCGGTGACTTCTGGATCGTCCAGCAGGCGTTGGAGCGGCCCATAGCCAAGGACGTCGTCCGCCACGTCCGCCACGAGCCTACTGCGCTCGTCCGCGGACAGCGGGACCTGCTCGGCGTCGATGATCCGGATGAGTTCTTCCCGAGCAGTGGACCGCAACTCACGTTCGCTGACACTCGAATCGTTGAATCTCGCTCCTAGCCGCTCGAACAACGCCGTGGCGGCGCGCACCTTGAGGGCGGCGAACGCATCCACCGGTTGCTGGGACCTGGGCTTCGGCGAGTCAGGGATGTCTGACAGCTTGACTGAAGTGTGGGGATTTATGGCGCCGCCGGGCTTCCCCGCGGGATGTTGCATGACTTGCTGAGTGGATTCAGCGAATGTCGGTTGAGGCGTAGAGAGCGCGCTCGGGCCAAGGCCCACCCCCGCGCCGAGCTGCGCTTCCCTCTTGTCCTCGGAAGCATGGAGGCGTTCGGACAGCTTCATTAGACCACTACCCTTCTGTGCAGTTTGCGCTGTGCCGTGGCACGCCACGTGGGATTGAAGCGCTCTACAAGTTGCTTGAGTCCCCTGACGGCCGGATCCTTCACCGCGTCCTGCAGCACGGGAATGCCGCGGTTGGTGGAGAACGCCACGGCCTTCGATCGAGGGATGCTGACGTCAACCGGGGCGCCGACGGTCGATTCGACGTCCTGGACCGACAGCCCGGATTTGGAATCTGCCATGTTAAGCACCACGTGCCGGGTTTCCGGTAACAGATTCAGCCTGCGGAGAATGTCCAGGCCGGAACGGAGGCCTCGGACGCTTGGAACGTCCATGCCCGTTACCCACACAGCGTCCGAGCATTGTTCAAGGGCGGCGAGTCCGATTTCGGGTAGTCCGGGTGCCGTATCCACCACGACGTACTGGAACTCTTGGGCCAGCTGTTCGAGGAGCCGACCCACCTGTTCCGGCGAGATCCCGTCTGCTTCGACGGGGTCCTTCGGCGCGCACAAGGCATAAATGCTTGCCGGGTGGACAGTGAGAAAGGCCTTGAGTACCAGGGAATCCTGGCTGGCCGAAGGAGTGACGGCATCGGTGACAGTGTGTTCCGGATTGAGGTAGAGCCCGGAGGCAACATCACCGAATTGCAGGTCCAGATCCACGATCACCACGCTCATTGGTGCGATCTTGCCTAACCCCACTGCGATGTTGGTGGCGATTGTCGTCTTGCCCACACCGCCCTTGGGGGAAAAGACGCCGATCACCAAGCCCTTCGGCGAGCCCGGTTGCTTGGGTTCCATGGTGCGCTGCCGGCTGGCGAATGACTGGCACGCGCGCTCAAGCATCACCCGTATCTGGGCCAGATCCGCGGCCGGGCTCATGATGTCGCGAATGCCGGACCGCATGGCTTGGAGGACGAATTCGGGATCCAGTTCACTGACAAGGATGACGCTCAGCTCCGGCAACTGGACATCGAAAACCCTGGCAAGGCGCAGTGCGTCCTCCACTGGCACGTCGGGTCCCAGAATCAGCACTTCGAGTTGTTCCTGGTTGAGCGCGCCGAAGAGTTCTGCTGGATCGGCCGGCAAAATGCTCGTGAAGAAGGTCTGCACGCTTCCGGGCAGGCCACCCGCGACGGCTTGGCGCAACCGTTGGTCAAAGTCCGTGCTGGGTGTAATCAGGACAAATCGGCTCACTTGTACACCCCGCTCTGCTGCATGACAGTGGGGCCACTGTCTTTGGCATCCAACGGCTCTTTGCTGAGCCAGATCTTTTCGAACTCGGCGGCGAAGACAATCTTGGATGCGTCCACATCGCTAACAGCAACGGTCAGCAAGAGGGATCCTGTGGGAAGTGCGCTGTCCTTGGAGCCGGCCGCACCCGAACTGGGATTCGGCGTCGCCTGTGCACTCGCTGCTGCTTGGGGGGCGCGTTGGACCATGGTCACAAGAACCTTGTGAATCGCCAATTCGGTAGTTTGCTTGTCCGGCTTCGCCTCGATTCCGCCGCTGGGCATGGAGATGAATATTCCAATGTGGTCGCCAGGAACCAGCAGTCCCCCGACCACCCGCTGGGGTTCCAGTTGAAAGGAGACCTCCTGCAGCCCTACCGGCACCTTGACGTCCCCCGGAGTTTTGAGTGCATCCGGGGCCACCAAACGTTCGGCCACCAACGTCTCACCAGGACCAGGCCGACGGCGGCCACCTTGCCGGTGGAGTCGGCGAGTGTGTGCAGGGCCGACTGCGGGACGGCCGATTGCGGGAGTTGCTCGGTAACGAGGGAATCCTTCATGGCGTCCACCGAGGTCCCGGCAGGAATGGCCGCCTTGACCACCAGCACGTCAACAGGCGCCAGGTTCTGGACTGCCCGTTGGTCCGCGCCTTGCGCGTAGGAGAAGACGAGAATCACCCCGACGACGGCCAGCAGTGCCGCTGCCGATCCGGCCAACAAGCGTGACTTCACTTACTACTCCTGTGCTCAAAAAATGGATGAAAACTAGTTGGTGAGACGGACAATGGTGGCCCCGTAGGCGTCTACCGGCCCCAGAGTGTAGCCGTCCGCCAGCGAGACATACTTGACGAAACTCCCGATGATTCCGCGGCAGCTTCCGGTGCAGGAAAGCGTTGGAGACACGTAGGGACTGTTGTTATGGAAACTGTCCGGAAGACTGTTGTTGCCCCCGCTGAACTTCCACCCCGTCACTTTGAATGCGGCGAAGGACACGAGATGGTAGATAGCCCCGGCTCCTGTACCTGTTGCAACGTCGAAGACCGGGAGCAGAACGATGACATCCCCACCAGCGGTGAGCGTGTCGCCCCACTTTTGAAGCGTGGCTAAACAGTTTCCCGGCAAACTGTTCCCCGAGGAACTGCCGGCTTCGCTGGTGGCGAGGTTGATCGTGCTGCCACACAACCCGGCATCCTGGGCTAGCCACCCGAAACCCCCAGGCACCGCAGCCCCGGAGGGGCCGTAATTGCAGCTGGGATTGGCACCGGAGCCGTGATTCTGAAGTAGTTGCAAGGCTCCCCCGATATATCCCTGCACCTGGCAGATGGAATACGCGAGGGGAAATGGGGTGGTGCCGGCGACGGCGCTCCCCCACTGAACGCTGGAGGTGGTCACAACGTTGCTCGTGCTGAAGCCCAGGACACGCGCGAAAAAGAGCGAAACGGCGTTCGGCGCACCGCCGGCCTGCTGGGCTCCGGCGGTCATCGTGACTTTCCGGTTGTTCAGATCCAAGCTGACAGATTTGATGTTGCCCAAGCCATCGTTTGCGTTCTTGTTGGCCATGTCTGTCGCGACCTGGGACGTGGCGGAACAATTCGGATCGCTCGTGTTCGCTGCGCATTTCTGCGCCACGGCGAGGGCGGCTGCGTCGGACCCGTTCTGTACTTGCGCCCTTTCCGAGTACAGCATTCCCGCGTCCACTGCGAGTGCGGCAAAACCGAGCAGCACCACCAGCATGAGAGCGACAAGAACGGCAATCGCACCGCGCTCGCCGTCGTCGTGGATCATCAGCCGCCGCATACCATGACTCCTACTCCTTGCATGGGGAAAGGCCCCGCGATTCCCGTGAGGGTGCTGAGGGTGTACTTGATGGTCACGGACATCTGGGCACCGGAGGTACAGCTGGCCGGACTGAAAGTGAAGTTCGTGTCTGCCAGCTGTGGATTTAACGACACGGCAGCGTTCTTCGCCGCAGTCTTGGCAGCCGTTTGGTCATTCGAGATTGCCATGACGCGGACGCCTTCACGGGCCGCGTTCGACAGCGACACCTGAACGTTGTAAGCCCTGCCGAATTCCATGATGCCCAGGAGCAGCATGATCAGGAGCGGTGCCAGGATGGCGAACTCGACTGCCACGGCACCGCGCTCTGAAGCCCTCGGCATGATGTTGCCCTCCCAGAGAACGGATAGTTCGAGTCAAGCAAAGTGGCGGCCGCCTGAACGCTGCCGCCACTCGGATTTGCTTGGTGTGCTGGCATTGCCCTCCCGGGCACTCGCCGCACGACTTCTAGGCGCAGGTGCCAGTACCACCCGAAGTGGTGGCAGCCGTCCAGGCCTTGCCGCTGACGGAGCACTGGACCTGGGAAAACGTCTCCCTGACCGTGCTGCCCAACAGCGTCACAGCGGCGATGATAACCACTGCGATGAGGGCGACCATGATGCCGTATTCGACGGCGGTAGCGCCGGATTCGTCGCGCCGCACGTGAGACGCCGACTTTAGGAAAGCGGAAAGCATTTGGGCTCCTTGTTGTCTGGTGCGAACGGGCGGGAGGAGGCCGGACGCCCTAGGGGCAGGTGTTCGTGGTGGTGTTCCACGTTTTACCGGACACTGAGCACTGGACCTGGCCGAACGTGTTCTTGACCGTCCCACCCAGCAGGGAGACTGCGGCGATGATGACAACGGCGATAAGGGCGACCATGATGCCGTATTCGACGGCGGTGGCGCCCTTTTCGTCACGACGGATACGGGATGCGGCGTTGGAGAAGAAAGCAAACATGTGAAACTCCTGAGCGAGTTGGGGGATGTGGGCTGGTCCAGCACCAGCTCTCTAGCAACTTAGCAACGCTCAATACCCCGTGGAGCAGTCCTTGGGACATCCTGTGTCAAGACTCGCGATCCTGCGCATTTCTTGGGTCAAACCTAGGGAAACCCTGCGATCTTGGGCTTCCGAGCCGAGCCCGACCAAAGGTGAGAAAACAGCGCAACGGCCCTGCCGCCGTCGGCCGCCAAGGATTCGCGCACGGAGGCGTGTGGACAGCGGCGAGATCGCGCCTTAGTGCGGGTCCAACGCGCGCTGGACTCCCTGATGGTCGCAAGCCTGGAGAACACGAATGAACTCGTCCATTGCTTCCGGCCCCTGATCGGTGTCAGCCACGCGAACAAGGTGGGAGGCGAGGACTGCGACCTTGACGTTCGTCATGCTGCTGCAACTCGCCAGCAGTTTGAAGGCAGCCTCGGAGCTGAGGAGCAACCGCCCCATCAGGATCCCGCGCGCCTGATTGATGACGCCGCGCGTAGCGTTTGCGCCCGCGACGGCGTCACGCGCCGCCTGCTCGGTTTCCCGACGCAGAGTGGAGGTCAGGTCGATCGTGGTCCCCTCTACCGCGACGGTCCCCGATGGGCCCAGTTTCGCATTCCCCGCCGTCAGCACGCGATGGGTATGCCCTTGTGCATCAACGATCCGGTGGTAGATGCAGAAGTGGCCGCCCTTACGGAATACCTCCGTGAGGATCTCCATTGTCCGCGGCCTGTCGTCGCGGTGTTTGTGCGACATCAGCAGCGCAAGCGTGGGCACCACTTCACCTCGCTGGTAGCCGTGGAGATTGAAGAGGCCGTCCGACCATTCCGCTTTCCCCGAGAGCGGGTCGAAGAGGAAGGTTCCAGCTAGAAAGCCGGGGGCGCCCAGTGCACTCGAGTACGTATAAGGGCTGTCCAGCATGACGCAAAAACTCGTTTCCTAAGCGTGCTTATTAATTCAGGGTGGGGTTCAGAATACAACGCCTCCCCGATCAGATCCTTGCACGCCGTAACAGTCGGTTCGCCTCGTCAGCTACTGAGCCCTTTTTCCTTACGGATGAACGAGGAACTGGGCGGTTAGATAGAACACAAAATCCAGGACACCTATGATCAAGCCTGCGATCGCGAGCCCGCGCCCACGCAAGCCGCGTTCCCTGATGCGCCGCAGGCTCACAACCGAAATCACGGCCCCGAGCAGGCCGGCCGCCGCAAAGACGATGAGGCCGACGCAGCTGATGACGAAACCCGCGATGGCGGCTTTGCTGAACGGGGCGCGCGCCGTGGCGGGCGCGTGGGGATTAGGTATCTGCGGGCCCTCGGACGGCCAGCGCTTTTCGGGAGGCTGGGGAAGTTGCGTCATGTGGTCTGCTCTTTCTGCAGGAACGGTGGTGTGCGTGAGCTTACGACACGAGGGGTGGGAGCCAAAGCTCCCACCCCTCGCTTAGCCGGAATCAGTCTTTCACCACCACCTTGCCGACCATTCCCAAGTAGTCGTGCAGTCCGCAGATGTAGTCGTAGACACCTGCTTTGTTGAACGTCACGGTGAATGTGGTGTTCGGAGGCATGAGGCCGGAATTCAGCTGCCCTCCCGTGTAATTCGTTGGGTCACCGAGCGGCGGGAAAACGTTTGCCGGTTCGGTACCGAAGGTCACCGTGTGCGGCTCGCCCATGCCGTTGTTCACGAAGCTCACGCTCTCGCCAACATGGATAACAACTTTCTCCTCGATGAACCGCATGACCGAAGCTACGCCGTCGTCGGCCCCGGCAATAACGGTGTGATTGTCGGCCTGATCGCGGGCTGCGCTCCATTGGTCATAACCGTCGCTGAGGATGGCTCGCTCAGACCGCTTCACACCGCGGTTGTACTGTCCCTGGGTGTACGGATAGTCAGTGCCCTTGTCCCGCACGTGGACTGTACCCACCATGGCCATCCCATGCACCAGGCAGTAGTACGTGAAGTCGCCCGTGTTCGGGAATGTGAGGCTGTAGGACTCCACGGCAGGAAAGCCGCTGTTCGAGACGTTGGTCATGACTCCGGAGTTGTAATAAGAGTGCCCGTCATAGGACGTGCCGCCCTGGGCAGAAACGTCGAGCGGGTTGGCAGGATCAAATGGTTGCGTGGACTCGATCGTCTGTCCCGCGGCCAAGAAACTCACGGTATGGATTTCGGCAGCGTTGGCTTCCCATGTGACCTTGTCACCAGCATTGATGAAGATGTCCTTCGGCAGGAAGGACATTCCCTGGATGGCCTGATCCGACGATTCCGATCCGACCTGAACTGTCCAGGTCCGCGCAGATTTGCCGCCGTCCGCAACGGCGGCGCCACTGAGTGCGAGCGGCAACACGAGGGCTAGGAGTAATACGAGGAGTGCCCGAAGGCGCGACAAAAGGAGGGGTTTTGGATGAGCAGTCATAAGACGCATTCCTTTGAAATCAGTGTGCTGACTGGCTGTTTCCAGCCTGGAAAATTGGGGCGCCGGAGACCATGGCGTCGCTTGACGGTGACTCGGTTTCCTTGAACTTCCCTTTGAACGTCAGCTCGCAGCTACTGACCATCCCCCGCATACGGTGCGGCGCCGCGGCATTGGGGCCATGCGGGATCCTCCCTTGCTCGGAGGGATAACGTCCGGTTCCGTGGGCCAAGAGCCCCCCATTGCGGAACGGATAGGACACGGCAAAGCCGGCCCATGTGAAGGCGGAGAGATTTTAAGTCCCATGGTGCTCCCGGAAACAGGCTTTGTCGAGATGCTGGCTTCTGGGTGGGGATCTTGAGCTGATATTTAACTAATCTTGAAGTAAAGCTTGAGGGATACTTGCGGCTTCCTTAAAGTCCTGCCGGAAAGTAGTGGTTATCGGGCAGCACAGTCCGTGGAACACCCGGTCTCACGGGCTTCAAGGAATGGAAACGATCATGGGTCTCAACCTGAAAACCACCACCGGCAAGGTCATTGCTTCCCTGGCCCTGGTCGGCACCGCAGCCGGCGTGGCGGGACTGGGAACCTACGGTGCGTTCACCTCCAGCACCTCGGCCAGCAACACGGTCGCCTCCGGCATCGTGAACATCGCCCTGGGCGCGTCCGGGACCACGAACCGGCTCAGCGTCGCCGCGGCCGGTCTGGTCCCCGGAGACACCGTGCAGCGCGTGGCCACCCTGAGCAACGCCGCCGGCAACCAGTCGCTCTCGGCGATCACGCTGACCACCTCGGCCCTGCCGACCTCGAAGCTGGACACCGACGCCAGCAACGGCCTGCAGATGGTCATCGACAACTGCTCCGTGCCGTGGACCGAGTCCGGCACTGCCCCCGCCTACACGTACACCTGCACCGGTGGCACCACGACCTCGGTCCTGGCCAGCCGCGCCGTCACCGGTTCCAACCTGGCCCTGGCCAACCTGGCCTCGGTCGCCCCGAACGCGACCGACAACCTGCGCGTCACCCTCACCCTGCCGGCCGCCGCGGACAACACCTTCCAGAACCTTTCCAGCACGGTCGCGTTCAACTTCACCGGCGCCCAGCGCACCGCCACCAGCAAGTAACCCCCCGAAAATACCCCCCGAAGCCAGCCCTTCGCCGTCGAGCCCCCCTGAAATACCGACGGCGGAGGGCCTGCACCAAAGAACGGAGACCCGCCATGACCGCATCACTGCTCCGCCGCCCGCGGGCCTCCCGGACCCCCACCACCGATACAACCGTGACGGCGACGACTGACGGGAAGCCCGGCCTGGGTGCGAGGGTTCTGCAGTCCGCCGTGCGGCTGAGTGCCACGGCGTTGATGGTCGCGGCGGTCGCGGCGTTCCTGTTCCTCGCCGTCGGGCCCCGGATCCTGGGGTACCAGACCAGCACGATGCTGACCGGTTCGATGGCGCCGCTGATCAACCCCGGGGACGTGGTCATCACCGTTCCGGTCCCGGTCGCGGACCTGAAGGTCGGGGACATCATCACTTACCACATTCCGGTGGATGACCAGCGGGTGGAGACGCACCGGATCATCGAGCTCGCCGTGAACAGCCAGGGCACCGCGACGGTGCGCACCAAGGGCGACGCGAACAACGGCGCCGACCCGTGGACGGCAACCCTGGCAGCGGGCCAGGTGGACCGGCAGGTCTTCACCGTCCCGTACCTGGGCAACGCCATCCGGGCCCTGCGGGACCCGGTGGTCCTGAAGGTCCTGATGTACGGGGCCCCCGCCGCCCTCGTGGTCATGGTCCTGGTCTCCATCTGGCGGAAAAAACCCGACACCACCACCGCCGACACCACCGACACCGACGGCGACGGCGACGGCGACGCTGCCACCGGGACCGCCACCGCTGCTGCCGCCGGCGTCGCGGGACGGCCCCTGCCGGCCCTGGACCGGCGCCCCCTCAAGCTCCTGGCCAAGGAAATGAACAGCAAGGACGCCGCCAGGAAATTCGCCGCCTCCTACACGAGGATGCTCCCGCAGCGGGTGGAGCGCATCAGCCAGGCCCTGAGCACCGGAAACAACGACCAGGCCATGGACGCGGTCCTCAGCCTGAAAACCAGCTCCTCCATGATCGGGGCCCTCGCCATGGAACAACACTGCGTCCGCCTCGAACGCGCCCTGGCCACGACCGACCACACCGCCGCAGCCCAAGCCGGAGAAGACGTACGCAACCACCAGCCGAAACTGGAAAAAGCACTGGGTGGTTCCACCGCCCGGCATACTGCGTGAGAATGTCCCCAGAGAACTGAACTGGGTCCGCCGCCTCTACCGCGAAAACCAGTAAGAATGGAACCGGACCACAGGCCCTGACAGAAAGCCGATGACCTTGCGAAGAAGCCCCAGCACCGCCGACGTCGCGAAGACGCCCGCGATCGGGCGCGTCGCCGCGGTCCTGGCAGCCGCCGCGGTCCTGATCTTCGCCCCCGGCATCGCCCAAGCCGCATTCAAATCCTCCACGAGCGGCTCAACCAGCGCATCAACTCTGAAGCTCGCGACGCCGACCGCTTCTCAGGTCACCTCCACCTGCAACAACAGCACGCTCGTCATCACCCTCAAAACACCCGTGACCGGCGCCAACTACCATCAGCTGATCGTCAAAGACAAGTCTTCCGCGGTCGTGTACACGGGCGATCTCAACACTTCAAACCACTGGACATACACGCTGAACAACACCTACAACGGGCAAAACGGAAACTACACCTTCCAGATCCGCGGCCAGTACCACGTGCCCTCCAGCAGCAACATCTGGACGGGTTCCCCTTACACAAAGATCATCGGCTGCTGACCGGGCGGCCGCTCTGAGCGAAATCGGTAGTCGCCTGTCAGCCGCCCTCTATAGAGTTGCCCCATGAGCCAGACTCCCACTTCCTTCGTTCCCCCCGTCGCCAAGAAGGTGCCCGTTACGCGCGAGCACCACGGTGATGTGTTCGTGGACAACTACGAGTGGCTACGGGACAAGGAATCCGCCGAGGTCGTTGAGCATTTGAAGGCTGAAAACGCCTACCAGGAGGCCGTCACCGCGCACCAGGAACCGCTGCGCGAGGCCATCTTCCAGGAAATCAAGGGCCGCACCCAGGAGACGGACCTCTCCGTCCCGAGCCGAAAAGACGACTGGTGGTACTACACCCGCTCCGTCGAAGGCAAGGAATACGGCATCCACTGCCGTGTCCGGGCCGCACACTCCGGCGATGCGGTGGCGGACTGGACGCCTCCGGCGGTGGAACCCGGCCTCGCACTCCAGGGCGAAGAAGTCCTGCTTGACGGCAACATCGAGGCCGAAGGCAAACCGTTCTTCTCCATTGGCGGCACCGCCGTGACGGCGGATGGCAACCTTTATGCCTATGCCGTGGACAATTCCGGCGAGGAACGCTTCACGCTCCGTATCAAAGACCTGCGAACCGGGGAACTGCTGCCCGACGCCATCGAAAACATCTTCTACGGCGTGGCCTTCTCCCCCGACGGCACCCGGATCTTCTACACCGTGGTGGACGACGCGTGGCGCCCGTACCAGGTGAAGTCGCACGTCTTGGGGACGCCCGTCAGTGAGGACGAGGTCATCTACCAAGAGGACGACGTCGCCATGTGGCTCGGCTTCGAGCTCTCCTCGGACCGCCGCTACCTTGTGCTGGGCATCGGCTGCTCGGAATTCAGCGAGACGCGGCTGCTGCGCTTTGACGACTACGACGCCGGACTGTCCACCGTGATCTCCCGCGACGAGCACATCCTCTACGAGGCCGAACCGTTCCTCCTCGAGGGTGCTGATGGACAAAAAGCGGAGACGATTCTCCTGACCCACAACAAGGACGCCATCAACTCGATGGTCTCCATCGCGGACCCGGCTGAGTTCACGAAGCCGCTGGTCGAGCAGCAGTGGCGCACCGTCGTCGAGCATTCCGACGCCGTTCGCGTCAACGGGGCGGGCGTCACCGCGACGCATCTGGTGGTGTCCGTGCGGCAGGACACGATTGAACGTGTCCAGGTGCTGCCGCTCGCCGGACTGGGAGCTTCCACCCAGGGTGCCGCCGTGGAGCCTGCCTTCGACGAGGAGCTGTACACGGCCGGCGTGGCCGGATCGGATTACGAAGCGCCGGTGATCCGGATCGGGTACACCTCCTACTTCACACCGTCGCGGGTGTATGACTTCGTGCTGCCCACGGCTTCGTCCCCGAGCGGTGAGCTGCTGCTTCGCAAGGAAAGCCCGGTGCTGGGCGGGTACGACGGGTCCCACTACGTGGCCACGAGGGAATGGGCGACGGCGGCGGACGGCACGCGGGTGCCATTGTCAGTGCTCCGACACTCGTCCGTCGCGCAGGATTCAACCGCCGCAGGCCTCGTGTATGGCTACGGCTCCTACGAAGTCAGCATGGATCCGGGCTTCGGCGTGGCGCGTTTGTCCCTCCTGGACCGCGGAATCGTCATGGTAATCGCTCACATCCGCGGCGGCGGCGAACTCGGCCGGCACTGGTACGAGGACGGCAAGAAGCTCCACAAAAAGAACACTTTCACGGACTTCGTCGCAGCAACGGACTGGTTGGCGTCGTCAGGCTGGGTGGCCCCGGACCGGATTGCAGCAATGGGCGGGTCGGCGGGCGGCCTGCTGATGGGCGCCGTCGCGAACCTCGCGCCCGAAAAATACGCCGCTATTGTGGCTGCCGTACCGTTCGTGGACGCCTTGAACACCATCCTGGATCCCGAATTGCCGCTTTCCGCGCTCGAGTGGGAGGAGTGGGGCAACCCCATTACCGATCCCGAAGTGTACGGGTACATGAAGTCCTACACTCCGTACGAGAACGTACGCTCGGTTCCGTACCCCAAAATCGCGGCTGTCACGTCCTTCAACGACACCCGCGTGCTCTATGTGGAGCCCGCCAAGTGGGTGCAGGTGCTGCGCTCCGAGACCACCGGCGCGGCGCCCATCGTGATGAAGATCGAGATGGACGGCGGACACGGCGGAGCCTCCGGACGGTACGTGCAATGGCGTGAGCGCGCTTGGGACTACGCCTTCGTGGCGGACTCGCTCGGCGCCGTCGGACTCCTGCCCGGTGCCGGACTGAAGTAACGTTCTCTTTGGGGGCCGGACCGGACAGTAGGAGTGCAGTGGAAAATGGTCTCAAGATCGATGCGTCGGTGCCAAACCGGGCTTTGGTGGCCGATCCTGACCCTGCCCGCCTCGCAGAGACGGTTGCGGCGCTCACCTCTGTAGGGTTCCTGGTCCGCACAGCGTCCGACGCCGGTTCGCTTGCGGCCGCGCTGGAAGACGCGCAGAGCGATGTGGTGTTGTTGGACAACCACCTTCGCGACGACCTCCCGAAGTATGCCGCCCCTGTCCTCCTCATGCTGGATCCCGAGGACGACCTTGATGTTGCGGTCCTGGAAGCCTGGAGAATCGCGGACTTTGTCTACAAAGCCCAGTCTGCCGAGTTTCGGGCACACAGGGCACTGATACTGATCGCCCGCGCTGCCGAACAGAAGCGGCGTCGTTCTGAGGCCGAGTCCCTGCGGGAGCGCCTGCGGAACGTGTCCTCCGCGATCCGGTCAACTATTGATGCGGGGCAGATTGCCCGGCACTTGGTGGACGGAATCGGCGAGGCCCTCGGTGCGGATCACGTCTGGTTCACCACGTTCCCGGATGCACGTGTGCCACAGGTCAGCGCCGAGTGGAACGCCCCAGGGCTTGAACGAGGAGTCCTGCCTAGCGAACTGACGGATGAGATCGCGACGTTCGAGCTGGCTGGGCGCTTGTGGGCCGAAGCGGAAGTGCAGCTGCTGGTCGGTGCGGGCGCGCCGTCTGCTGACAGGCTGGGTGGCGCGGGCGCGCCGTCGACCTCTGTGGTGGTGCCCGTGGGCGAGGGAGATCTCGTCCTCGGTGTCATCTGGATCGCTCGCCGGGACACGGCCCACGATTGGACCCGGGCCGAAACGGGGCTGATTCAGCACGTTTCCGGGAACTTGGCGTATGGCCTGATACAAAGCCACCTGATCGGTGCGCAACAGCAGGTCATGTACAAGCTCCAGGAATTGGACCAGGCCAAAACCGACTTCCTGACCACGGTGAACCACGAACTTCGAACTCCGCTGACGTCGATCACGGCTTATCTGGACATGATCCGCACCGGTGCAGGTGGATCAATTCCTGCGGGTGTCGAGCGGATGCTTGAGGTCATTTCGCGAAATACCGAGCGACTCCGCCGGCTGATCGAGGACATGCTCACCGTCTCGCATCAAGGCTCTGCGGGCGAGCTCCAGTTGAGCCGCGTCAATGTGGGCACCATGCTCAGGCTTGTTGTCTCCGCGCTGCAACCCCTGGCCGAATCCCGCTCGCTCTCGCTCACAGTGATGCATGCCCCGGGGACCGTGACTGTCCAGGCCGACGAGGCGAAGCTGGAGCAAGTCTTCGCCAACATCATCAGCAACGCCATCAAGTTCACCCCCGACGGCGGTCACGTGGCCGTGAGCAGCGGGATCACCTCGGATCCAGACACGGATCCCAGCGTGGTGGTGCGCGTGGAGGACACCGGCGTCGGGATCCCCGCAACGGAAATCGATCAAGTGTTTACGCGATTCTTCCGCGCTTCGAATGCTTCGACTGCGGCTATCCCCGGCAGTGGGCTCGGCCTGGCCATCGCCCACGACATTGTGGAACGGCATTCCGGCAGGCTTGATATCGAGTCCGGACTGGGTGTGGGAACGACGGTTTCGGTCCGACTCCCGCTGGAAAAGTGACCCGAAGTTAGTTGGGCCACCAGCCGATCTGTGCGTAGTGCACCGGGTCAGTTGTCACGGGAACAGTGGTCACCGTGGTGCTGATGGGGACGTGCGGCGTCTTCGGTGCAGCGTTGGCAGGAGTGACAAACCCGCCAATAGCCAGCAGACCGGTCATGAGAAGAGTTGCGGTGAATTTTTTCATTCATTGCTCCTGTGTGCCGTTGAGAACCTGTGCCGTTGAGAATCCGGAGGGGACTTTCTCAGCGTACGGAGCCTTGTTAAAGGTTCGCTTAAGATCGGCTCAGTTTTCCGACGACTTTGCGGCCAAGCGGTACCCAATGCCACGCACGGTTTCCACCCAGCGTGGCGACTGCGCTGAATCACCGAGTTTCCGCCGCAGGTTGGCGATGTGAACCTGGATGGCGCGCTCTTCCGACTCGCTGACGTAGCCCCCGGTTTCGTACTCCCTGGCATGCAGCCAGCGAGCCAGGCCGGTGGTGCTCCGGACGACGCGTCCGGCCTCCATGATTGCCTGGAGCAGGTCGAACTCGGTGCGGGTCAACTGCACCTCTGCATTACCGACGCGGGTTGTCCGTGTGGCTACGTCCAAGTAGAGGCCGTTATGCTCCAGCCCGGCTGATTCCCCTGCCTGGTGCCCGTTCTCTCCGGCCGACTCTGGGAGTGCCGCTGGTGCTACCAACGCCGCGGTTGGCGCCAGCTCCGCCGTCGTACTCCTTCCGGAGGTGCCGCTCTCGAGTTTGCTGCCGCGGGGGCGGCGGAGGAGCGTCTCAACCCGGGCCAGGAGCTCGCGGGGGCGGAAGGGTTTGGTGACAAAGTCGTCCGCGCCGACGGCGAGTCCCTGCAGGGTGTCCACCTCGCGGGCACGGGCCGTCAGCATGACGATGTACGCGTCGCTGAATTCGCGGACGCGGCGGGTGACCTCTATCCCGTCAATGTCCGGCAGGCCCAGGTCCAAGGTAATGACGTCCGGGTTGTGACGGCGGACCGCGTCCACCCCATCGATGCCGTTTCCGGCCGCGTAAACCTCAAGGCCCGACGCCTCGAGGACAGCGTGAACCACCTCGCGGATGTCATCGTCATCCTCGATTACTACAGCTACGCCCGATGCGCCCACGTCAAGATCCCCATCTCTTATGCTCAGCCCACCTTAACATCAGCGGTACCTGCTATTCTCCCGCACTTCACGGTAAGTCACGCGCGACCCCTGCGTCGGTTGCTCCGTCAGCGCCGTTTGGATGCCTACTTCCGTGTCCGCCACTCGGAATCGAGCATCGCGTAGATGACTTCGGTGGACCACTGGCCCTTGTAGTGCCAGTTGTCCACGAGCTCGGCTTCGCGGCGCATCCCGAGCCGCTCGCACAGGCCCGACGACGAGGTGTTCAGTGCGTCGAGCTTGGCGTCGATGCGGTGGAACATCAAGGTTTCGAAGCCCAACCGGAGCACGGACTCGGCGGCCTCGGCGGCGTAGCCATGGCCCCGGCTTTCGGGGGCCAAAATCCAGCCGATCTCCGCCTGCCCCGTGCCCGGCAGCCATTTGAGCACCACTTCGCCCAGGAAGTCCCGGTGAATCCGCGCGCTCGATGGCCAGGCACAGCCAGTCGCCTTCCTGCTCGAAAGCGAAGTTGGCGTAGCGCCCCAGCGCCTCCATGGATTGCGTCAGGGTGAGTTCCTGCCTGAGCAGGAAACGCGCCGTCTCCGGCAAGGACTGGTATGCGTGGAATCGCTCCAGATCGGAGGCCTCAAAGCGCCGAAGCACCAGCCTCGGCGTGCGGAGGGGAAGTTCGATGCGGGGCATGCCTCGAGGCTACTCCATTGCTCCCGAGGGCCGATTTTGTGCCGTCAAAACGACGCTGGCGGAACACTAGAATCGGTCCCGCCACGCGGGCGCCCCTTGACAGTTCAAGCAAACTGGGATTACCTAATGAACATTCGGTAAATAAAGCTGGAGGCAATGACGCATGGTTGAGACCACCCTTTCTGGCGCAGCGCAGCACCAGATCCTCAAGAACGACTACGCCTCCGAATGGATGGGCCTTGAGGTGCTCAAGGTCGACGACGGCCACGCCACCGTCCGCATGAAGCTTCGGCAGGAAATGCTCAACGGCTTCGGAATGGCCCACGGCGGCATGATTTTCGCCTTCGCGGATTCAGCGTTTGCCCTCGCGTGCAACCCAGCCGCCCCATCGCCGTCGGACGCTGACACCATCACTGTGGCCGCCGGCGTCGACATCAACTTCCTCAAGCCGGCCTATCAGGGGCAGGTGATCACCGCCGTCGCGAACCGTCGCGCCAAGAACGGGCGCAGCGGCCTTTACGACATCCAAATCTTCGCGCGCGACGCCGCGGAATTGACCGCCTCCGAGTCCCCGGATGACTCGAGCAGCTACGGCGAGCTCATCGCCGAGTTCCGTGGCCGCAGCCGCACCATCTCCAAGAAGTAGGAAGACCATGACACAGAACACCGTCGCCGCTCCCGACGCACCAGCCAAGCTCGATCGCGAAGAAACCATCTCCCGCGACGAGCTCGAGGCGCTGCAGCTCAGCCGGCTCCAGTACACCCTCGCCTACGCTTATGATCGCGTCCCGCTGTACAAGCGCAAGTTCGACGACGCCGGCATCCACCCTTCGGACCTGCGCGAGCTCGCCGACCTGGGCGGCTTCCCCTTCACCACTAAGGAAGACCTCCGCCAGGAATACCCCTTCGGCATGTTCGCGGTGCCGCAGAACGAGGTTGCCCGCGTCCACGCCAGCTCCGGCACTACCGGCCGCCCCACCGTGGTCGGGTACACCAAAAACGACCTCGCCAACTGGGCCACGCTGGTTGCCCGGTCACTCAGGGCCTCCGGCGTCCGTCCGGGCATGAAGGTCCACAACGCCTACGGCTACGGCCTGTTTACCGGCGGCTTGGGCGCCCACGCGGGTGCCGAAGCACTCGGATGCACCGTCATCCCGATGTCCGGCGGCCAGACCGAACGCCAGATCCAGCTGATCCAGGACTTCAAGCCGGACGCGATCCTGGCGACACCCACGTACCTGTTGACCATCGCCGACGCCATGGCGCACATGGGTATCGATCCGGCGTCGACCTCCCTCAAGTACGCCGTGCTTGGCGCCGAACCGTGGACCGAAGAAATGCGCCACGAGCTCGAAACCACCATGAACATCAAGGCCTGCGACATTTATGGCCTGTCAGAGGTCATGGGCCCGGGCGTTGCCGGCGAGGCGGTGGAGACGCAGGACGGTTGCCACATCTGGGAGGACCACTTCCGGCCCGAGATCATCGACGCCTTCAACCCCACGGTGGGCAAGGACGCCGTGCTGGCCGACGGCGAACCGGGCGAGCTGGTCTTCACGTCGCTCACCAAGGAAGCGCTGCCGATCATCCGGTACCGCACCAAGGACCTCACTCGCCTGTTGCCCGGCACCGCCCGCCCGGCGCACCGCCGCATGGGCCGCATCACCGGCCGCAGCGACGACATGATCATCCTCCGCGGCGTTAACCTCTTCCCCTCGCAAATCGAGGAAATCGCGCTGCGCATCCCGGAGCTCAGCCCGCACTTCCAGCTCGAAATCAGCCGCCCCGAAGGCAGGCGCATGGATTCGCTGACGGTTCGCATCGAACGGCGGGAGAACGTCTCCACTGAAGCGAGTACGACGGCGGCCCACGCCTTGCGAGAGCAGATCAAGATCCACGTGGGTTCTTCGTGCGTGGTTGACGTCGTCGAACCCGGGTCGCTTGAGCGTTCCAATGGCAAGCTGCGCCGCGTCTACGACATGCGTCCTAAGGGGTAACTTGGCCGGGATTACCGACCGTTCATGAGAAAATGACCAGCATGCCTAGTGAAACAGCAACCAAGCGGGGACGCCCCGGATACGACCAGCAATCAGTGCTGCTGATCGCCGTCGACGTCTTCAACCGCCACGGTTACGACGCCACATCCATGGGCATTCTGGCCGAAAACCTCGGAATCTCAAAGTCGGCCATTTACCACCATGTGCCGTCCAAGGGCGACCTCCTGAAGCTCGCCCTCGAGCATGCGCTTGGTGGGCTCGAGGCCATCCTCGAACAGCCCGAGGCTGTTTCCGGGGCGGCGGATGCACGGCTGGAATTCGTTCTGCGGCAGACCATCGCCGTGCTGGTGGACCGCTTGCCGTTCGTCACGCTGCTCCTGCGGCTCCGGGGCAATACGGACATCGAGCGGGACGCGCTGGAACGGCGTCGAGCCTTTGACCACAAGGTGGCAGCGCTGATCTCGGCCGCCCGCGAGGAAGGTACCCTGCGCCAGGACATCGATCCCCGCACCGTGACCCGGCTTCTTTTCGGCACCATCAACTCGATCGTCGAGTGGTACAAACCTGGCGGCTCGCTCTCCCCGCAGCGGCTCGCCGACGACGTCATCACCATGGCGTTCGACGGCCTGCACGCCTCGGCCTAGTCCTCGTTCTCCGTTCTTTCAACCGGTCAGAGCTGGTACTCGGCCTGGGTACCCAAGCCCTCGTGGACACACAAAACGTTGTTCTCGGTGTCCATAAACCAGGCGCATCTATCAGCGTCCGTCGTACAAATGTGGTGTTCGGTCTTGAGGTCCGGGAGGTCGTAGTCTCGGAATTCGACGCCGTTCGCCTCCATTTCGTCGACGGTCCGCTCAATATCGCTGACTTCAAAAGAAAGGGCAGTATGCGATGAGTGCATGCCGTCCTTGATAGGCATCAGCTGCAGCATGGGGCCGCCGTCGTTGCCAAACAAATCGTTTCCATCCCATGTCATGCCGCGGTGCGGGAGGCCGAGTTTCTCCGCGTAAAAGCTGCGGGCCCGGGCTACATCATCGACCGGCAAAACGGTTGTGGCTGTTCTGAGTGCTAGGTTCACTTCGCCACCTCCTACGCTGAAAATCTTACGCCGGGCGCGGCAGTAAAGAACTTTTGAACGAGCGTCCGGGGTTACTTCTCCACGAGGGTCAGGACGTCGTAGGTGGCTACGATTTCGTCGTTCTGGTTGGTGAGCACGGCGTCCCACGAAACCTCGCCGTATTCGTCGGTTTCACGCGGGGTGATCTTCTTTGCGGTCAGGGTGACCCGGATCGAATCCCCGGCGGCCACGGGTGTGATGAAGCGCAGGTTTTCCAGGCCGTAGTTGGCCAGCACGGGACCCGGTGCGGGCTCCACGAACAGCCCGGCGGCCCAGCTCAGCAGCAGATACCCGTGCGCCACGATTCCCGGGAAGAACGGGTTTGCCTCGGCAGCTTCCTGGTTGGTGTGGGCGTAAAAGGTGTCGCCGGTGGAGTTGGCGAAGGCCGTGATGTCCTCCAGGGTGACTTGGCGCAGTTCGGACCGCACGGCGTCGCCGATCCGCAGCGTAGCCAGCGACTTCCGGAACGGGTGCGTCGACTCCGTCTCCACCGTGAAATTACGGTCCGCGCCGGTGTGCCAGACGCCGGTCACGGCCGTCAGCATGTTCGGCGAACCCTGGATGGCCGTGCGCTGCATGTGGTGCATGACCGAGCGGATACCGCCGAGTTCTTCGCCGCCACCGGCACGTCCGGGTCCGCCGTGGACCAAGTGCGGCACGGGCGAACCGTGACCGGTTGAGGAACGCGCGTCCTCGCGGTTGAGCATCAGGACACGGCCGTGGTGCGCCGCGATTCCGGTCACCAATTCGCGTGCGACGGCGGGGTCGTTGGTGCACACGGAGGCCACCAGGGAGCCGCCACCGCGGGCGGCGAGGCGGACGGCGTCGTCGAGGTCCTTGTACCCGATCACGGAAGACACGGGACCGAAGGCCTCGAGCGAGTGGACAGCTTCGGCGTCGACGTCGTCCCAGCTCAGGACGACAGGCGACATGAATGCACCGCCCTCCACGACGCCCACGGTGCCGTCCAGCGAGGTGACCGACGGCGAATCGAGCGTTCCGTATGCGAGCTCCCCACCGGCGTCGAGCATGGACTGAACTGCGGCGCGGACGTCTGCGAGCTGCTCCAGGGACGCGAGGGCACCCATTGTGACGCCCTCGGCGCGGGGGTCCCCCAGCACGACACGCTCGTCAACCCGCGCGCCGATGGCGGAGACGACGTCGGACACCAGGCTTTCAGGCACGATGGTGCGGCGGATCGACGTGCACTTCTGGCCGGCTTTGACGGTCATTTCGGTGACGACCGACTTGATGAACGCGTCGAACTCGGGGGTGCCGGGTAAGGCGTCCGGTCCCAGGATGGCGGCGTTGAGCGAGTCGGTTTCGGAGGTGAAGCGGACGCCGCCCTGGACCACGTTGACGTGGGACTTCAGCGAGTTGGCGGTGGAAGCGGAGCCGGTGAACGCGAGGAGGTCGCGGTAATCGAGGTGGTCCAGGAGGTTTCGCGCGGATCCCGAAATGAGCTGGAGCGAACCTTCCGGAAGGATGCCCGACTCGACGATCGCCCTGACCACGACGGCGGCAACGTAACCGGTGGGGGTGGCTGGCTTGACGATGGTGGGGACGCCGGCGATGAATGCGGGCGCGAACTTCTCGAGCATGCCCCAGACCGGGAAGTTGAACGCGTTGATTTGCGCGGCGACGCCCGGAATGCGGGTGTAGATGTGCTCTCCGGCGAAGGATCCGTCCCTGGACAGTACTTCCATGGGGCCGTCCACCACGACCTGCGAGTTCGGCAGTTCGCGGCGGCCTTTGGACCCGAAGGTGAAGAGCACGCCGATGCCGCCGTCGATGTCCACCATGGAGTCGATCTTGGTGGCACCGGTTTTGAAGGAGGAAGCGTAGAACTCGTCGCGCCGCCCGTTGAGGTACTGGGCAAGTTCCTTGAGTTTGAGGGCACGCTGGTGGAAGGTGAGCTTGCCGAGTTCCTGCTGGCCGACGGTGCGGCCGTAGTTCACGACGCCGGCAAGGTCCATTCCGTCAGTGCTGACCGTTGCAAGGACTTCGCCGGTGCTGGCGTCGCGGACGGGCACGCCGGCTGAGGCGTCGGCGCTGGGGGTCCACCACTTGCCCTGGACGAAACTGGGCACGGTTTCAACAGCTGTGGCTTCCGGAGCGACTGCGGTACTGGTCATCGTCGACGGGTCCTTCCAAGGCACGGGGCGAAATGGGAATGAACGACCGCAAATTACTGACCGGCCGTTCGGTAATAATCCCAGAATACATGAGAGCCCCGATGTGCACACTAGATGCGTCTTGGGGCTGCGCCCTTCCTGACCTTCTTTGACGTGTTTTATCGCCCGGATGGTGCGACTCGCCGTGTCGTAAGCGCTTTCCGACATCAAAGAAGGTCACGACGGCGCGTGGTCGGGGCCGCTGTCTACCTCGCCGGGGTTTCGAGCTTGGCACGGACGGCACCGATTTCCTCTGCCGAGACGCCGTTCGCCCCCAGGAACTCCTTAGCGTCTAAGGAATGCGCGAATTCCAACAAGCTCACGCTGCGTGATGCCAGCATGGCTTCAAGTGCGTCTTCCTTGAGAAAGGGATCATGGGCGTGCGGGGCGCGATGGTGACGGTGGCGTTCGTTGATTCCACGCATTCCCTGCTGGTAGCCCAGTACGATTTCTTCGTCACTGGCGCCCACGAGATCCTGCAACATCACGGCGATGATTCCACTGCGGTCCCGGCCAGCAGCACAATGCACCACCACCCCGCCACGTGCCACGGCGATGGTCTTGAAGACCCTGGCGAGCTTGTCCGGGAAGAGCCGCACATAGTCGGCGTAGTGCGCAGGGTCTTTCAGATACGGGCCAAAGCGCTCGGTGAACTCTTTGTCCTCTGGGTCTTCGGTGGGGCAATGGACGATGTCGAATCGTGCGGTCGCCTCCGCTGAAACCGCTGGATCGACCTCCCTGGGCTGCTGCTCGCGCAGAGTCCGCAGATCGATGACGGTGCGGACACCGGCGTCGTGCATTTGCTGCCACCCGGCGTCGGTAAGCCATTCCCGACGACCCATCCGATACACGCTTCCGGCGATATGCCAGGCGTTCACCGCACCGTCCCAATGGACGCCCCGCTGCTTGGCGGCGGTTGAGATCCCATCCATACCGGACAGCTAACCACACGGCGGGATGGGTGAGCGAGGGTTGCCAAGAAGGGCGATATATGTGAGCGGGGATCGAGTCAACGCCCAGAACGAAACCTTTTGCCAGCTACTTGGGTTGGCGCTTCGCCAATCGGAACTCGAGGCCCGTGCGCACGGCCGGCCATTCGTGTTCGAGGATGGAGAACACCACGGTGTCGCGGAGCACTCCGTCCAAAGTTCGCGAGTGGTTGCGCAGCACGCCGTCCTGCTTGGCGCCCAGCCGGGCAATGGCTTCACGGGACTGGTGGTTGAGCCAATGAGTGCGGAATTCGACGGCGGGGCAGCCGACGGTTTCGAAAGCGTGGCGCAGGAGCAGCAGCTTGGAGTCGGGGTTGCTGCCGCTGCCGTGTGCGGAGGCGGCGTTCCACGTGGAGCCGATCTCGACGCGCGGGGTGGCGGCGTCGATGTTCATGTAGGTGGTCATGCCGATCAATTTGCCGTCCGCCTTCAACCGGGTGGCAAACGGCAGCATGGATCCCTGCTCCTGCAGCGTGAGGCGACGGTCGATCTCGGTGGCCATGCCCTCAGGCGAAGGCACCGAGGTGTACCAAAGCTTCCACAACTCGCCGTCCCTCGCAGCATCCACGAGTCCGTCGTGGTGCTCGCGGCTCAGCGGTTCCAGTGTTACGAAGCGCCCATCCAAGGTCACGGGTTCGATTGAAGTCACCCGGTTAGCCTAGCTGTTGCGGGGCGGCGCCGCGGCAGGAAAACTAGTCAGTCCAGTCGAAGAATCCCTTGCCGGTCTTCCGACCGAGCTCGCCGCGGGCAACCTTGTCGCGCAGGATCTGCGGCGGCGCAAAGCGCTCCCCTAGCGTCGATTCCAAGTATTCCGCGATGCCCAGACGCACATCCAGGCCCACGATATCCGTGGTCTTGAGCGGCCCCGTGGGGTGCTTGTAGCCGAGCACCATGGCGGCGTCGATGTCTTCGGCCGAGGCCACGCCCTCTTCCACCATGCGCATCGCCTCCAGCGCGATCGCGACGCCCAGCCGCGAGGACGCAAAGCCTGGCGCATCATTGACGACGACGGCGGTCTTGCCGAGTGCCTCCGTCCAGCTTTTCGCCGTGGCAGCAAGCTCCGGCGAGGTCTCCTTGGCCAGGACCACCTCGATGAGCGTGGACGCCGGGACGGGGTTGAAGAAGTGCAGGCCCACGAAATTGGCGGGCCTGCGAAGCTGCGAAGCGAGGCCGGTCACGGAGAGGGACGAGGTGTTGGAGGCCAGGAAGGCGTCCGCCGAGAGGTGTTCCTCCACAGCCTTGAGTGCTGCGACCTTGAGCTCGTAGTCCTCGGGCACTGCTTCCACCACGAGCCCGCAGTGGACAAAGGAATCGTAGTCGGTGGAAGTGCTGAACCGGGACAAGGCCTCGTCGGCGGTTCCCGTCAGTGTGCCGCGGGCCGCGGACTTGGCGACGGCTTCAGCCACACGTCCCTGCGCGCCAGCGGCAGCTTCATGGTCGCGCTCCACGACAACCACGGTAGCGCCCTTGATCAGGAAGGCATGGGCGATGCCGGCGCCCATGCGGCCGCCGCCGAGGACTCCGACAACGTGTGGGATGGCGGGAATTGCTGTCATTTACGGGTCCTGTCTGAGGTATCGGCGGTATCGGCGGTTTCGGCTGTATCGGCCTTCGAGCTCTTCTTGTCGAGGAACGCCTGCATACGGTCGAACTTGGCTTGCGATTCGAAGAGCATGCCTTGTGCGAGCGTGTCGATGACGGGGTGCGCCTCGGCCGGAGCATGGAAGACCGACTTGGTGATCCGGACGGCGAGGGGGTCCTGCCGGCCGATCCTGTCAGCAAGGTTGTGGGCAGCTTCCATGAGCACCGGAGCTTCGTGGATCTGGGTGATGAGGTTGATCCGGAGGGCTTCGTCGGCGCGGAGGACGGCCCCGGCCAAGAGGATTTCCTTCGCGATCGGCTCCCCCACGAGTTCCTTGAGCCGCCAAGTGGCCCCGGCGGCCGCCATGATGCCAAGGCCAGTTTCGGGGTTGCCGATCCGAACGCCCGGCGTCCCGATGCGGAAGTCCGCCGCGTAGGCGAGTTCGGCACCCCCGCCCAGGCAGTAGCCGTCCAGGGCCGCGATGACGGGCATGGGCAGCTTCGCGATCCGCACAAAAATGGTGGAGTTGATACCGCGCAGGGCGTCATCGCGGCGGCGTTCCCTCAGCTGGCCGATGTCGGCGCCCGAGGCAAAAACGCCGTCGACGCCGGCAATGATCAGGACTTTCGGTTCGCGCTCAAGGTACTCGCACACCTGGTGAAGTTCATCCACCATCTGCTGGTCAATCGCGTTGCGGACCTCTGGCCGGTTCAGGAGCACGGTGACCCGGTCCTCGCGTTCCTCGATAAGCAGCGTCGCGAAATCCTCGGGATTCAGTGCCATTACACACCTTCCAGGAGGATCGCGGCACCCTGGCCGACGCCGATGCACATCGTTGCGAGGCCGATCTTCCGCTCAGCGCCACTCAGCTCGCGCTCCATGCGGCCAAGAAGCGTAATGGCGATACGCGAGCCGCTGGAACCGAGCGGATGCCCCAAAGAAATGGCACCGCCGTCGTTATTCACCATGTCCGGGTCCAGGCCCAAACGCCGCATGCTCGCGAGCGATTGCGTCGCGAAAGCCTCATTAAGTTCGACGGCGCCAAGGTCCCCGACCGTAATGCCGGACCGGGCCATGATCTTTTGTGTGGCCGGAACCGGGCCGATGCCCATGATTTCGGGTTCGCAGCCGGCCGAGCCGCCGTCGATGATGCGGGCCCGCGGAGTGAGGCCGTACTTGGCAATGGCAGCTTCCGAAGCAACAATGATGGCTGACGCGCCGTCGTTGAGCGTGGACGAGTTGCCGGCCGTGACAACCGAGCCGCCCGCCACCACGGGACGAAGGCCGGCGAGGACCTCCATGCTGGTTCCTTCACGCGGGCCTTCGTCGGTGTCAACAACGGTTTCGCCCTTGCGGGTCTTCACAGTGACCGGGACGATCTCGTCTTTGAAACGACCGGCAGCGATCGCGGCCAGCGCGCGTTCGTGGGAGCGGACGGCGAAGGCATCGGCGTCTTCGCGGGAAATGCTGTCCACGCGGGCAACTTCCTCAGCCGTTTCCGGCATGGAATAGGTCATCTTCCCGCCGCGGGAGAACTCCCCCTTGGTGAAAAGGGGGTTGGCAAAGCGCCAGCCGATAGAGGTATCGAAAATCTGGCCCGGCTTGGCGAAAGCTGTGGAGGGCTTCTCCTGGACCCACGGGGCCCGGCTCATGGATTCGACGCCGCCAGCCACCACGATGTCCGCGGCGCCTGCCTTGATCATGTGGCTGGCCATGATGATGGCGCTCATGCCCGAAGCACAAAGGCGGTTTACGGTAATGCCCGGGATGTGGAGGGGCAGTCCCGCGAGGATGGTGGCCATGCGGGCCACGTTGCGGTTTTCCTCGCCGGCGCCGTTGGCGTTGCCGAGGATGACTTCATCGATGGCATCGGGGTCGACGCCGGCCCGGGCCACGGCCTCGCGGAGCACGAGGGCTGCCAAGTCATCGGGCCGCACCGCAGAGAGCGCGCCGCCGTAACGGCCTACAGGTGTGCGGGCACCGCCAACAAGAAAAGCCTCGACCATGAGAACATCCTTCGCGAAGGGAGCGGGGCCGGTGAATAATTTACCGACCGTTCGTTCTATAAAGATTACACGGCACCGCCCCGTGGTCAACTGTCCTGTGGTCAACGGCGCCGCGGCGCCACTCAGATCACCCTGATACCCAGATGCCCTGCCAAAAGGGGCGCCATCAGGCTGAGCTGATAATCATCGATGACCACTCCGGACAAGCCGCCAAGTCCATTGATCATCCGGAAATCCGAGCCACGCAGGTCCACATCCTTGAGCTTGGCTCCTGCCACATCCAGCGTGCCGATGGTGCAGTCCTTGAGCACCACGCGCGTCGCAGTACAGGCACCGAGGTCAAGGTCGTTGATGATGCAGCCCGTGATCGCCACATCCATGAGCTTGGACCCGCGCAGATTCAGGAAGTCCAGCTTGCCGCCGTCGATCTTCACCGAGTGCCAGGTGCCCTCGTACATTTCCGCGGAACCCCAGCGCGGGTTGCTGATCTCCACTTCACGCCATGAGGTGCGTGCAGCGGTAAACACCGGCGCGTACGGCTCATTCAGGATGCAGTCCCGGAAGGTCGCACCCCGCAACTGGGCCTCATTGAAGGAGACTCCGTTGAATTCGCACTCGATGAAGTCCGCTCCGCTTAATTCAGTCCCGTCAGCAACTGCGCGGGTGAAACGGACGCCGTCGTACCGTTCGCCGCGCTGGAAATCCGGGGCGGGATCGTCGCGGAGCTCGTCAAGGCTGATGGGCGAAATACGGGGCGCTGTGACTTTCGAGACCGCCATCAGTTCGCCTCCGCTTTCGCAGCGATTTCCGCGAGATCCTTCGCGAGCGCCTTGCGCGTGACGCTCATCCCGATCTTGCCAAAGGCGGCCATCATGATTTGGCTGAGCAGGGTCGGCTTGAGGATCTCGGCGCCGAAGAACAGCGTCACTTCGGTCCCGCCGTCGCGCTCTTCCAAGGTGAAGAGAGTGGTGTAGTCCGCGCCGCCCTGCCTGGCCGTGACGGTGGTACCCCGCGGCGGATCGCTCTGGGAAACGTACATTTCCACCGTTTCATCCCTACCCATCATGGCGCGGGTTTCCTTCCAACGCGTCCCCTCACCGTAGGGGCCCTCACTGAGCATCTGAATGGCCTTGACGCCGGACAGAGTCTTGGCCGAGCCCGGAATGTCAGAGATGACGGCCCAGACTTTCTCCGGCGAGGCATTGATGTGCTTGCTGAGAGTGGTGCTGTGGTCCATGTATCGAGCCTATCTGCGGACACTGACAAAAACAGCTGAGCCCCCATCAGCCCTTGCGCCGACAGGTAGGCTTCCCCACATGGTGCACATCGATTTGAGCGCGGAGAGCGCGGCGGCCGGAGGGTCCCGCACCTTGCAGGGTTACCTTGCCGTACCCACCGGCGGGTCCACCGGCGCAGGGCCGTTCCCCGGCGTCGTGCTCGTTCATGAAGCCTTCGGGCTCGACGACGTCATGCGCGGCCACGCGGACCGGCTCGCGTCAGCGGGGTACTTGACTCTCGCCGTCGACCTTTACAGCGACGGCGGTGCGAGGCGCTGCCTCGTGGCGACCATGCGCTCGCTGATGTCCGGTGCGGGCCGGGCATTCACGGATCTTTCGACGGCGCGGTCCATGGCTCCGCGACGATGCCAGGTGTTCGGGAAAAATAGGGGTCATCGGGTTCTGCATGGGAGGCGCATTTGCCCTGCTCGCGGCCCATGACGACTTCGACGCCGCTTCCGTGAATTACGGGCAGCTGCCGCGGAACCTGGAACAGGCTTTGGAAGGAGCATGTCCGGTGGTGGCCAACTACGGAGCCAAGGATCGGACCATGCCGGGAGCGGCCGCGAAGTTGGAGGCCGCGCTCACGAACCTCGGGATCGAGCACGACGTCAAGGAATTCCCGACGGCGGGTCACGCCTTCATGAACGACGCCCCGGTTGGACCCCGGCCGCTGCGGCCGCTGATGCGGGTGATGGGAATCAAACCCGATCCCGCTGCCGCTCCGGAAGCGTGGCAGCGCATTGAGGAGCACTTCGCGAGGTACCTCAAGGATTAAATGCCCGACGGCGGCCGCCCCGCTGAAGAGGCGACCGCCGTCGAACGTTTTGGATGCCTAGCTTTTTGGATGCCTAGCTTTTTGGATGCCTAGCTAAAGAGCTCGCTCTTGGGCTCGTTGTTCTTGACCTTCTGCCAACCAATCCACAGGATCAGCGCGAAGACCGGGATGGTGGCCAGGGTCCAAAGGCCCAACGGGAACACTTCGCCGGTAGCTTTGTCCGTCATGGTGTCCATGCCAATCAGCACCGTGATGGCCAACAGGGCAATGAGGCCCACCCAGCTGGTCCATGGCGAGCCGGGCATCGGCAGGCTAGACACGTTGCCCTTCTTCTTGCGCAGCGCGATCTGGCTGGCGAAGATGGAGCCCCACGTGAAGATGACGCCGATCGATGCCGTGTTCAGCGCGAGGTCGAAGGCGTGCGAGCCGCCCAGCCAGATGTTGAGCAGGATGCCTACGAGGTAGACGGCGCCGATCGCCAGGATCGCGGCGTAAGGCACGTAACGGGTGGACATCTTCGTAAGCCACTTCGGAGCATGTCCATTGTTGGCCATGGTGCGGAAGATGCGGCCGATCGAGTACAAGCCCGAGTTGCACGAGGACAGCGCGGCGGTGATGACGATCATGTTCATGACGTCGCCCATCCACGGCAAGCCCATCTGCCCGAATACCGTCACGAACGGGGAGGTGCCCGCGTGGTACTGGTCCGAGGGCAGGAGCATCGCCAGGAGAGTCACGGAACCGACGTAAAAGACCACAATGCGGATCACGACGGCGCGGATCGCCTTGGGCACTTCGCGTTCCGGATCCTGCATCTCACCAGCGGTAATGCCGACGAGTTCAATGGCGTTGTAGGCGAAGATCACGGCGTTGAGGACCAGGATCATCACCAGGCCGCCCTTGGGGAACATTCCGCCGTCGGCCGCGAAGAGGTTGTTCACCGAAGCGTGGCCGGTGCCGACCTGCGCGTTGGTGACCACCATGAAGGCGCCCACCGCCAGGAAGATCAGGATGGCGGCGACCTTGAGGCAGGAGGCCCAGAATTCGAATTCGCCGAAGGCCTTGACGCTAAAGAGGTTCACGGCCACCAGAAGCACAAGCGCGGCGATGGCGGAAAATTCAACGGGGACGTTGGGGAAGAAGAACTGGAAGTACAGGCCGATCGCAATGAGTTCGGCAATGCCCGTCATGGCCCAGTTGATGAAATACATCCAGCCAGAGAGGAAGGCGCCTTTCTTGCCGAACATTTCGCCGGCGTAGCTCACAAAAGAGCCCGAGGTCTGGCGGTACATGATCAATTCGCCGAGTGCCCGCATCAGCAGGTAGGCGATGACGCCGGCGATGGCGTACGAGAAAATCAGGGCCGGGCCGGTGGAGGCCAGGCGTCCACCGGCGCCCATGAAGAGGCCGACGCCGATCGCGCCACCCATCGCGATCATGGTGACGTGCCGGCGGCTCAGGGTCTTCTTGTAGCCCTCGGCGCTGAGGTTTTCGGAAGTTGTAGGGGTGCTGGGCGCAGCCAGGGTTCCCGGCTCACGCTGAAGGTCGGTTGTGGAGTTTTGAGGCACAGCGGTTCCTTGTGGGTCGAAGATATGCCGGCCCTGGCTTCGCGTGTATCGGCACAAGTAATTCGAGCTTTTGGTCGCTAGGCGAGTCGAATCAGTAGCGAAAACACGGAAGCGTCGAAGGTAAATCCGGCAAAACCATCGTACCCGGTGATTCCGGCGGAGCGTGACGGGGGCAACAATTGGAGCGGCTCAGCCTCAAGTCGCACCTACGGCCGGGCGCTACGCTGGACCCATGGGCACCATTCCGCCGGCCGGCAGGCTATACCGTTTTACAGGCCTGGATGCTGCGGCGGCCGGGCTCTATGTGTCGTTGGCAGCAGCCCTGAGTTTCGCTGCAGCCCCGGTGGCTGCCCTCGTGCAGCGGGTTTTCCCGGATCCCACCACGGCTGTCTTCGCGGTCAACCTTGCCTTCTACGTTTCGGTCGGTTTGTTCGCGGTGGCGGCAGCGTGGCGCGTCTTGGCCCGCGACCTCCTGATTCTCGCCACCAGGCCGTGGTTCACGGTAGCCATGATTCCGTTGGCCATTGTGGCGATGCTCGTACTCACGGCCGTTTTGGTGACAGCCACCGGTTCGGCCAAGGAATCGCAAAACCAGCTGGGCCTCCAGTCGTTGGTCCAACAGTTGCCGGCCTGGTTTGTGGTGCCTTTATTGGTGGTGTTAGGTCCATTCGTTGAGGAATACCTGTTCCGGCATCTTCTGATCGGCAAGCTGTCCCGTCACCTCAATATTTGGATCTGCTGCGTCTTGTCCGCTCTCTGCTTCGCCGCCATCCATGTGGTGGGACGTGAAGGGTTGGCGGTTCCCGCCTTGGCGCCCTACCTCGGAATGGGCGCGGTCCTGGTGGCCGCATACGTATGGACAGGCAAGAACGTGATGTTCTCCTATTTTGTCCACGCCTCGAAGAACCTGTTGGCTGTCGTACTGATCTACGCGATACCGCCGCAACTCCTCGGTGGCTAGCTCAGTTGGGCAACCCGGACGGAAACTGTCCGCAACCCACTTCCCCGGCCACGCGCCGTCGTCGTAGTTTCGGTCTATGGGACTGAACATTCAGGTAGTTGTCGATTGCAAGAATCCGCATGTCCTCGCCGATTGGTGGGCCGAGACGCTCGGCTGGGTGGTGGAGCCCCAGGACGAGGCCTTCATCCGCTCCATGGTTGAACAGGGCTACGCCACCGAGAACCAAACCACCACCCACAACGGCAAGCTGGTCTGGAAGGACGGCGCCGCCATCGGACCAGCCGAGGACGCAGGGAAGGAAGCCCCGCGGAGGTTCCTTTTCCAGACATCCACAGACGAGAAGACCGTCAAAAACCGCGTCCACTGGGATGTGCGGCTCGACGGCCGAGATAAGGACGACGCACGCACAGCACTCGAAGCACGGGGTGCGAAACACCTGTGGACCGCGAGCCAGGGTCCGCACGAATGGCACACCATGGCCGATCCCGAAGGCAACGAGTTCTGCATCAGCTGAGCGGATTACTAGACTCGGAGGGTGAGCAACGACTTCCCCGCCAAGGTATCCGACATCTTTGACCCGTCGCGCTGGCGCACTGTGTCCGGTTTCGACGATTTCCAGGACATGACGTACCACCGGCAAGTGGAGCGGGACGCCGACGGTTCCATCACGCGAGACCTTCCAACGGTCCGGATCGCCTTCAACCGTCCGGAGGTCCGCAACGCTTTCCGCCCCGGCACGGTGGACGAGCTCTACCGTGCCATGGACCACGCCCGGATGACCCCGGACGTCGCCACGGTGCTCCTCACGGGCAACGGCCCCTCCCCCAAGGACGGCGGCCATTCGTTCTGTTCCGGCGGCGACCAGCGGATCCGTGGACGGGACGGCTACCGCTATGCCGACGGCGAGACGCAGGAGAGCATCGACCCCGCCCGCGCCGGCCGCCTGCACATCCTGGAGGTCCAGAGGCTGATGCGGACCATGCCCAAGGTGGTCATCGCTGTCGTGAACGGCTGGGCAGCAGGCGGCGGCCACTCACTTCACGTCGTGAGCGACCTCACCATCGCGTCCCGCGAGCACGGCAAGTTCAAGCAGACCGACGCCACGGTGGGAAGTTTCGACGCCGGTTACGGCTCAGCACTGCTCGCCCGCCAGATCGGGCAGAAAGCCGCCCGCGAAATCTTCTTCCTGGCCCGCGAATATTCCGCCGAGGACATGGTGCGGAGGGGCGCCGTCAACGAAGCCGTGGACCACGAGCGCCTCGAAGAAGTTGCGTTGGAGTACGCTGCGGACATCGCGCGACAGTCCCCGCAGGCCATCCGCATGCTCAAGTTCGCCTTCAACCTGGCCGACGACGGCCTGGCCGGCCAGCAGGTCTTCGCCGGCGAGGCCACCCGCCTGGCTTATATGACGGACGAGGCAGTCGAGGGCAAGGAAGCCTTCCTCGAGAAGCGCGATCCGGACTGGTCAACTTTCCCCTACTACTTCTAGGACGCCTGCCCGTGGACATCGATCCGGTTCTCAAGGCCCTGGCCGCCGCCCTCCACGACGAGGGTCCCGCCGTCGAGATCGTCGTCTCGGAGGACGGCACCGCGGTGGCCGTGCCCGTTGAAACGCTCGGTTTCGAGGACGCCGCCGTGGTGGTCCGCACCTCCGGTTCCACCGGCACACCCAAGGCGACGGTGCTCACAGTCGATCAGCTTGCCGCATCCTCCATGGCCACTGCCGTGACGCTCCGTGGCGAGGGACAGTGGCTTCTGGCCCTTCCGCTGCAGTACGTCGCCGGGCTGCAGGTGCTGGCCCGATCGCTTTTCGCGGGCACGCGTCCGTGGGTCATGGACCTCTCCAACGGCTTCACGCCGGAGGCCTTCACCGCCGCCGCCGAAGAACTGACCGACAAGATCCGTTTCACTTCGTTGGTGCCCACACAGCTCCAGCGGCTCCTGGACTCGCCCTCGCCGCGCACACTTGCGGCCCTCCGACGCTTCAACGCCATCCTGTTGGGCGGGGCGCCCTCGGGGGTCGGGCTGCTGGATGCTGCCAAGGAGGCCGGGCTGAACGTCGTGACCACCTATGGCTCTGCTGAGACATGCGGCGGTTGCGTGTACGACGGAAGGCCGCTGGAGGGTGTCCAGGTCATGCTCGACGACGGCGGTCGCATCCTTCTGGGCGGCGACACCGTGGCTTCGGGTTACCTGGACGCGAGCGATTCGAGCGCAGAGGCGTTCTTCGAGAAAGACGGCACCCGCTGGTACCGCACCAACGACCTCGGCGAACTCGCCGACGACGGCACGCTCACCGTGCTGGGGCGCGCCGACGACGTCATCATCACCGGCGGCGTCAAAGCCTCGGCCGCGTTCATCCAGGCTGAGCTGGAAAAGTTCGACGGCGTGACCGCGGCTTTCGTGTCCGGCGTGCCTTCCCGTGAATGGGGCCAGGCGGTGGCGGCCTACGTTTCCGTGGCCGACACTTCGCCCGAAGGTATCCGGGAATTTACCGCACATAGCCAGAATGCCTTGGGGGCACTCGCCCCTAAAACCGTGCTGACCACGGATGGGCTCATCATGCTCCCCAACGGAAAACCGGATCGGATGGCCATGATCGGCCTCCTCACCGAGGCACATCAGGGAGAATAGACAAGTCCTCCCTGACCGTCGTTCGACTGCCCCAAATGCGAACACCCCTGCGAAACAACACGAGGTACTGAACGTGGCAACAGCTGCACAATGGATTCAAGGCGCCCGCCTGCGCACGCTCCCGGCGGCGATCGCGCCGGTGCTGATCGGCACCGCGGCCGCCTATGAGCTGCAGTCATTCCGGCTTTTGAATGCCATCCTTGCCGCCCTCGTGGCATTGCTGCTGCAGGTCGGGGTCAACTACGCCAACGACTACTCGGACGGCATCCGTGGCACCGATGAGGACCGCGTGGGCCCCCTCCGCTTGGTAGGCTCCGGCGCCGCACGCCCTGACCACGTGAAGTGGGCTGCCTTCGGCGCCTTCGGCCTGGCAATGGCATTCGGGCTGGTCTTGGTGATCATCACGCAGAGCTGGTGGCTGCTCCTGGTGGGCGTCGGCTGCGTCATGGCCGCTTGGGGGTACACCGGCGGAAAGAACCCGTATGGCTACATGGGCCTGGGCGATCTTTTCGTGTTTGTCTTCTTCGGGCTGGTGGCAACCCTTGGCACCACCTACACGCAGGCCGGGCAGGTGAGTCTTCCGGCTGTCATTGGCGCCATTGGTACCGGATTGATTGCCTGCGCGCTGCTGATGGCCAACAACGTGCGGGACATCCCGACCGATATGGTGGCGGGCAAGCGGACTCTCGCAGTGCGGCTAGGCGACCGACACGCACGCGAAAGCTATGTCCTGATGTTGGCCGTCGCCATCTTGCTGGTGATCGTCCTGGCGCCCACGAAGCCGTGGATGCTGATCGTGCTGCTGCTGATCCCGGCCTGCCTCATGCCGGCATGGCTCATGGTCAATGGCAGGAAGCGCAAGAGCCTCATCCCCGTGCTCAAGCAGACCGGAATGATCAACCTTGGCTACAGCGTTCTGTTCGCGCTGGGCCTAGTGCTGAGCCACGGGTTCTAACCCGCACGCTCGCACGCTCGCTCACCTATACGCCGGTTCCGCCGACGCTCCTGCAGCTTGAGCTTCCAGGATTCTAGGATTCCTTGGATTCCTTGGATTCCTTGGGGCGCCGGTCGTTCTCGACTGTTACTGCGGGGTTTTCGTCCACCAGTCGATCCTCGATATCGGCATCTTCGATCTCCAATGCAGAGCGGATGGGCTTGGCCCGGCCGGAGAAACGTTCGTGCATCGATGCGGTGGCGTCGTCACGCTGCTTCTTGAAGAACAGGTAGCTGATGGCGAACGCGATGAGACCCGCGAAAATCGCCGCCAGCAACAACCCCGTCTGAAGGAAGGCGAAGACGATGAAGAGCGGCACGAAGAGCGCCAGGCGGATCAGGGAGTATTTGAGGAAAGCCACGGATCAAGTTTAGCCTCACAGCCTGATTGCACGCTGATCACGCCGCTATCACCGGGCCCGACGGCGACTAGACTTGACGGTATGCTCCGCGTTGTTGCAGTCGTCCTGATCTTGCTCGTGTTCGTCTATGGGCTGGTGGACGTCATACGCACTGACCGCCGCGCTACCCGGGGAATCTCCAAGACCGCCTGGCTTGTGGTGATGATCCTGCTTCCGATTCTGGGCGCCGTTCTCTGGTTCCTTATCGGCCGGCCCTACAACATCCGCGCCGTTCCGCAACCTGCGAGTCACCCCACCGCACCCGACGACGACCCCGACTTCCTCCGGAACCTGGAGATCCGCCGTCGCAACCAGGCCGAAGCCGAACGCCTGAAGAAGCTCAAGGCCGAGCTGGACGCCAAGGAACGCAAACTCAAGGGCGACTCCAACGCCGAAGACAGCGGCGACGTCAACACCTGACCCCTGGGTGCTCCCTTCCCGACCTGCTTTGAAACGCGAACGACGGCGACACGCCCGCAAGTGCGGTGTGTCGCCGTCGTCGTTCATTCAGAAAGGGTCAGGAAGGCAAGGTGCCCTTCCGGAGCAGACTTACTGCAGCCCAGAGTAAGAGTGCAAGCCGTTGAAGAACACGTTGACCACGGTGAAGTTGAAGATCACGCACAGGTAGCCCGTAATCGACAACCAAGCAGCACGGGTACCGGTCCAGCCGCGGGTAGCACGGGCGTGCAGGTAACCGGCGTAGACAACCCAGATGACGAACGTCCAGACTTCCTTGGTGTCCCAGCCCCAGAACCGGCCCAGGCCTTTTCTGCCCAGATGGCGCCGAACATGAGGGTGAAGGTCCAGCCCACGAATGCCACGGTATTGATGCGGTAGGACAGGTTTTCCAGGCTCAGGGCGTTAGGAACCAGCCGCATGAAGCCCAGCTTGTCGGCGCCGCCGGCAGCCAAGGTCTTTTGCCGGTGGGACTGCACCAACTGCAGGGCAGACATGGCAAACGTCAGCGTGAACAAGGACGCGGAAATCACGGCAATGGAGACGTGGATGACCAGCCAGTAGCTCTGTAGGGCCGGCACCAAGTGACCCACCGGAGTCCAGTAGGTCACGGACGCCGCCACCATCATGATCACGGCCAGGCCCAGGACGAAGGTGCCAAGGAAGCGCAGGTCACGGCGGATGATCGAAATCAGGAACACCAAAACGACCAGGAACGCGCCAGTGGTGAGGAACTCGTACATGTTGCCCCACGGCACACGTCCCGCGCCGATCGCGCGGGTGATCACACCGGCACCATGGATCACCACGCCGATGATCGCGACTGCCACGGCCACGCGGGCCGGAATACGGCGCTCGGTGGCGTACTTCATGTCGCCGCCAGCGGTCTGGCTGACCGAGGTGACTGCCGACGTCGGGCGCTCAGCGCGGCCAGCGGGGCCACCGACGTCGTTCCCACCAGCGCGGCCCGCGGCGACCGGAACCTTGACCGCTGCTGCAACAGAAACAGCCGCCGAGGCCGCCTTCAGGTCCACGGTCCGCAGCGTCTTACTGCTCTTGGCGAGGTCCCACGCGAAAGCGATGAACGCCACCGTGTACGTGCCGGCCGCGAGCAGCATGAACAGCTCGCTGTATTGGCCCATGGTTTCGTTGATGGGGAACATTACTGGTCCTTCGAGGTTGAGGAAGAAACGGTGTCGGTGGGTTGCTCCGCGGACAGCAGCCATTCGCGGTGCAACAGTTCGCGGATCGCAGCAGCTTCGCCAGCCAGTCTGTGGTCCTCGCCGCGGGCAAGGAGACCGTACTCCACCATTGTGCGCCCGTCGTCATGGGTTCCGGTCCGGACCCAGACGCGGCGGCGGTTCAGGTAGAGGGAGAGAATCAGTCCGGCAACCGCCAGCAGGGCAAACACGAGCGCGGTGGCCTGGCCGGGATTGTGGTGGATATCGACGCCGACGTACTTCTTGACGCCGTCGAACGTGATGCTGCCCTTGCCTTCCGGAAGGGTGTAGGTGCCGCCCGGTGCGAGCGAGATGGCCTTCGAGGCCATGCCACGGCCATTGAGCGGGGTCAGCTTGGCGACATCGAGTTCGAAGACGTTCTGCGGGGTGCCCTTGTTCAGCCCAAGATCGCCGTAGTACGAGTTGAGGCTCAGCTGCGGGTTGATGAGCGAGGGATCCCCGCTGAAGGAGACGCCCTTGTCCGTCACCATCGCGGTGGGCAGGAAAAAGCCTGCGAAGCCCAACTGATCGGGCTTGGCGTCGGGGACCTTGATGACCAACGAGGAATAGTAGTTGTCGCCTTGCAGCTTGGCCACCACCGGGCCCTGCAGCGCAACGTTGCCGGCACCGTCACGAACGGTGACCACCGGGGCATAGCCGTTGCCCGTCAGGTAAATGCTGGTGTCGCCGAGCATCACAGGATCGTTGACCTTGAGAACCTGCTTCTTGGCGGCCGCGTCCGGGGTTTCCTTGGTGGTGACGTCCGCCGTGAAGTCGATGGGCTGGCCGAAGTGCGACGGCGATTCGCGATCGAACTGGACGTCGAACTTATCCAGCTGGATGGAGTACGGCTGGAGCCAGCTGCTCTGGAAGTTGCTTCCGGGGCTGAATTGGTCATAACCCACCAAGGTGTTCACGAACGTGTCGCCTTCTACCAAGATGCGCTGGCCGCTGTACCCGAACAGGCCGCCGACGGCCACCGAAACCAGCACCCCGATCAGCGAGGCGTGGAACAACAGGTTGCCCACTTCCTTGAGGAAGCCGCGCTCGGCACCCAAGGAAGGTAAAGCGCCGTCGACGTCGCGCACCTCCACGCGGTAACCACGCTTCTTCAGCACCGCAGCGGCGTCGGTAATAGCCTTCGACGCCGGGATCCCGGCGTCGGCGGGCAGCACCAGCGTGCCGTACTCCGGGAGGCGGGAGAGCCGTTTGGGGGTCCGCGGCGGCTGGGAGCGCATGGCCTTGTAGTGAGCGATGGCCCGGGGCGTGACGCAACCGATCAGGGAGATGAACAAAAGAATGTAGATGGCCGAGAACCAGGCCGAGGAATACACGTCGTACAGCTGCACGGAGTCGAGGAGCTTGCCGTAGTCCGGGTGGTCCGCGATGTACTGGGTGACGATCGAAGGGTTCGCCGGGCGCTGCGGGAACAGCGAGCCGGGAACTGCCGCGACGGCCAGGAGCAGCAGCAGGAACAGCGCAGTGCGCATGCTGGTCAGCTGGGTCCAGGCCCAGCGCAGCATGCCAATGATCCCCAGGACCGGCAGGGCCGCCTCGGCTTTAGCCCTGTCAACGGCCCGGTCAACGGCCTTGTCAGGGGCGTTGTCAGGGGCGTTGTCAGCTCCCGCGGGCTCGCTGGCGGACTTGTTGGACTTCTTTTTACCTTGCACGGGCTCGCTCATCAGATCGGCAACTTCACATCGGTTTGGAACCAGTACTGCAGCCCGGTAACCCAGGCGCCCCACACTCCCGTGGCCATCAGGATTCCCAGCAGGATCAGGATGCCCCCGCCAATCCGCTGGATGGCCAGGCGGTGCTTCCGGAAGAAGGACATCACGCCGATTCCCCGCCGGACCGCAAGGGCGATCAGGAGGAAGGGAATGCCCAGGCCAAGACTATAGACAAACGCCAGGAGCGCCCCCTTCGCCGCGGACGATCCCCCGGAAAGGCTCAGCAGCTGGACGGCGGAATACGTGGGCCCGATGCACGGCGCCCAACCCAGCCCGAAGGTGATGCCCAACAACGGCGCACCCCACAGTCCGGCCGGTGGCTTCGCGTGGATTTTCGCGTCACGCTGCAACCAGCCGAAGCCGCCCAGGAAGACGACGCCCATAACGATCACCAGCACACCAAGCACTTGCGTGATCCACGCGTTCTGCGGGCCGGTAATGAGGGTTCCCAATTGGCCGAAGGCGCCGCCGAGCAGGACAAAAATCAGCGAAAAACCAAGGACGAACAGTCCGATTCCCGCGAGCATGCGCCCGCGCTTCTGCTTCTGGAGGTCGACGCCGGTCAGCCCTGTCACGTAGCCGAGGTATCCCGGGACAAGCGGCAGGACGCACGGCGACAGGAAGGACACGAATCCGGCCAGCAAAGCCACGGGAATGGCAAGCAACAAGGAACCACTCAGGATGGTCTCGGCGAAAGGGCTGTTCACGCTGTCCGGGCCACCTACTCGGCTACCGCGGAAGTGATGAGCGCCTTGAGCGTGCTCTTCTCGATCTCACCCAGGACGCGGGAGGCAACTTTGCCTTCCTTATCCAGGACCAGCGTGGTGGGGACCGCGCCGGGAGGCACGATGCCGGAGACGGACAGCAGAACGGCACCGTCTTTATCGTTGAAGCTTTGGTAGGTGAGGTTGAAGGTCTTGTCGAACGCATCGGCCGTAGCCTTCTCGTCCCGGAGATTCACGCCGTAGAACTGGACGCCCTTGCTCTTGAACTCCTGGTGCAGTTCTTCGAGGATGGGCGCCTCGACCCGGCACGGCGCACACGCGGCGAACCAGAAGTTGAGGACAGTCACCTTGCCGATCAGATCCTGCGGGTTCACCGCGGTTCCGTCAAACAACGTGCCTTTGATCCCGACGGCGGCCTTGCGGTCCGTTTTGGCGAACTCGGTCACCGAGCCGTCGCCAGCCACATAGTTCTTGTTGTCACCGGCTTTAGCCTGCTGCGCGAGTGCGTCTTGCTGGGCGCAGGCGGACAAGCCCATGGTGAGCGCGGTGAGGGCCACTCCCCCCACGGCAAGGAGGCTGCGCCGGGACGTGACTGCTAATCCGAGGGATTTTCGAGTGTTGCGGTCCATCGTCATGCTCCGGGGGTTTTCGCGGCACCGGGCAGCAGCACAGCGGCGGGTTCGCTGTAGTCCACCCGCGCAACCTTGCCGTCGTCGTCGAACACCAGGGACGTCAGGGACGTCAAAGTGCACTGGCGTTTGCGGGGATCGTGCCACAGCCGCCGGCCTTCCGCGCTGAGGCGCGTGGAATAGATGGGCAGCTGGTGGCTGACAAGGATGGCTTCCGCGCCGTCGCCGCCGAGCTCAATAGCCTTCAGGCGGGCGTCCTCGACGGCGGCACGCATGCGGGTGACCTGGTCGTGGTAGGACTCGCCCCAGGAAGGGCGCAGCGGATTGCGGAGCTGGAACCAGTGCTTCGGCTTGATGAACTCGGAGATGCCGGCCTTGAGTCCCTCGAAGTGGTTTTCCGCCTCGATGATCCGCGGCTCCGTGACGATCTCCAGCCCCAACGCCTCGGAGGTGGGCAGGGCAGTTTCCTGCGCGCGGATCAGTGGCGATGCGACGAGGTGGACGATGTTCGCCCCCTGCGAGACGCGGGCTGCGAAGTGGTCCGCGAGCATCTGGGCCATCTCGCGGCCACGTTCGGAGAGGTGGAATTCGGGCAGCCTGCCGTACAGAATTCCGTCGGGATTGTAGACCTCGCCATGGCGGAGCAGATGGACAGTTGCTTGGGGCATGTTTACCAGTTTCTCAAAGAAGGCGGGCGATCCGAAATCTTCTACGTTTCGTAGAACTGAAAGTTTCTTCTAAATGTTCCCGAAAGGAGGAATAAAAGATGCATTTGCATGTTTATACTTGACACAAGGTTCGGTTGACACTTCAACTAAGTGTGATCGAACGTTCGATGAAGCTACAACCACACCTTCCCAAGGAGAACCCCATGACTCTTCCCGCCAACGTCACCACCGGCATCTGGACCCTCGACAACTCCCACAGCGAGATCGGCTTCACCGTCCGCCACGCAGGCATCAGCAAGGTCCGGGGCCAGTTCGCCGAGGCCGAAGCCACCCTTGAAGTCGGCAACGGATTGAACGACTCCAAGGTCAGCGCCACCATCAAGACCCCCAGCTTCGACTCGGGCGACGCCAACCGCGACGGCCACGTCAAGGGCGAGGACTTCTTCGATGTGGAGAAGTTCCCGGAAATCACTTTCGTTTCCCGCCACGTCCAGGCCAACGGCGACAGCTTCGACCTCGTGGGCGATCTGACCATCAAGGGCGTCACCAAAGAGGTAACCATCGAAACCGAGTTCAACGGCGTCGCCGTTGACCCGTTCGGCAACACCCGCGCAGGCGTCTCCGGTGAGACCACCATCAGCCGCAAGGACTTCGGCCTGACCTGGAACGCAGTGCTCGAAGCCGGTGGCGTGCTGGTCAGCGACAAGGTTGCCATCAACCTCGAACTGGCTTTCATCGCACCTGCCGCCTAGTTCACGCGACTTCCGGGTTCCCCCTGGATCCCGGACCAAATGGCGCCTTCGGCGCTGCACACGTACATCCATCGTGCAGCCCCGAAGGCGCCATTTCGTTGCTTGCGGCATCACCCGCCTATTGTTCGGCCAAAAGCCGATATTTAGCAGCGAATTGGCCGGGAATTTCCTATGAATCCTTAAACCTCCGGTCTACAGTGATGCCATGAGTAACCCAAACGAAGCTCCTCCGCCACAGCAGCCCGGCTCTGAGCCACCGCAGCCCGGCAACGTCCCTCCTGCGGGTTACCAGCCTCCGCAGGGAACCCCGGCTCCGCCTTCGTACCAAGCACCGCCTTCCTACGAAGCGCCCCCTTCTTACCAAGCACCGCCTTCCTACCAACAGCCGGCTCCTGGCTATCAGCAGCAGGGCCAGCCAGCGTACGGCATGCCGATGGCGGGCCCCAACAATGCCCCGCCCGCGGGACTCGGTTACGCAGCCCCGGCCCGGAACACCTTTGGACTCGACTTCAACAACGTCGCGCAGCGCTTCCGGGACACCACAGGCCTGCCCCAGCGGCTGATGGTCTCCTACTGGTTGTGGGTCGCGGCCGCAGCAATCGGCGTGGTTGCCAGCTTCCTGAACATCTTCATCGTCCGGGGCTTGTTCGGAGAGATGATGGTCGGTGCAGGCATTGTGGGCCTGATTTTCAGCCTGATCTTCGCGGCGCTCTACATCTTTATTGCCATCCGGCTCAAAGAAGGCTCCCGCTGGGCACGGCTGGTCCTCACCATCCTTGGAGCCCTAGCGGCAATATCCCTGCTGTTCCAGGGAGTCACCCTCAATATCAACTTCATCGGATCAGCGGCAGCGGTCGCAGCCGCCATCCTGATGTGGCTTCCGGAGTCCAGGAAGCACTTCGAGTAGCAACACGGTAGTTAAAAGCTGAAGGCCGCGGCAGGTTCCTGGGACCCCGCGGCCTTCCCTTTGCCCTGGCACCGCCCAGCGGGAAATAGCCGAACCTCAATCGGGGAGAATTCTTCCGCGAATCATCCCCAGCCCTGGGCCGCCGGGGTACGGTGGAATTAAGCCGAGCTGGGGGCAGGGCACGTTGCTCCCGGCAGCCGTATCTGCAGTCGACACGCAAAGGAATGCCATGAGCAACCCTCCGTACCCGCCGTCCTCTCCGGGGACTCCGGACGAAAAACCCACACCTGAGCAGCCGCAGTATGGCCAGCAGACACCGCAGTATGGGCAGCCCTCCGCGCCTCAGTATGGTCAGAAGGCTCCCCAGTTCGGGCAGCAGGCGCCCCAGTACGGCCAGCAGACTCCGCCGCAAGCGCCGCAGTACGGGCAGCAAGCGCCGCAGTACGGCCAGCAGACACCGCCGCAAGCGCCGCAGTACGGTCAGCAAGCGCCGCAAGCTCCCCAGTACGGTCAGCAAGCACCCCAGTACGGGCAGCAAGCACCCCAGTACGGGCAGCAGGCTCCAGGCCAGCAGCCCCAGTACGGCCAGCCGTCCGTCCCGCAGTACGGTCAGGGCGGCCCTTGGCCGAGCCAGCAGCCCACAACGACGTCGGGCGTGCCAAAGTTGGTCAACATCTCGTTCTGGCTCATCATTGCGGCCGGCGTACTGACCCTGATCGGAATTCCCTTCAGCATCGCTTCGCTGAATTCCGCGGCGGGCAAGGGCATGATCGATCAGGCCTTGGCAGCGCAGGGAGCCAACACTTCGGGCGTGGACACTGCCAGCGTTATCGGCGTCATTGTCACCGTCATGGTTATTTTCTCGGTGATCTTCGCCGGACTTTACGCATTGGTTGCGTTCAAAGTACGCAAGGGCAAGAACTGGGCCCGTATCCTCGGCACGGTTTTCGCCGCGATTTCGCTGCTGGGCCTGACCCAGATCGGCATGGGTACCATCACCATCCTCCTGGGCATCGCCGCCATGGTGATGTTGTACTTGCCAGCCTCGGCACCGTATTTCCGGAAGGCACAGCCGTTCGCCAACCCGTACAACCAGGCTCCCTACGGGCGCTAGGCCCGGGTCCGAATCAACACATGCTGACGGGCGCAGGCCCGGTTTGGCCTAAAAGGGCTGGCCGGGCGTCTGCGCCCGTTGTGCGTGGTAGGCAAGGATCTGCAGCTCCGTGGCCATGTCCACCTTGCGGAGATTCACGTGCGGCGGAACCTGGAGCAGCACGGGGGCGAAGCTGAGGATGCTGCGGATCCCCGCGCCGATCACGCGATCGCAAACGTCCTGGGCCACCGCCGCCGGGAGTGCCAAAACCACCATGTTGGTACCGGTCCGCTGAAGGACCAATTCAAGATTCGCGGCATCGCTCACCCGCAGCCAGCCGACTTCGTTTCCGATGATCATGGGATCGGCGTCGAGGATGGCGACCACATCGAAGCCCCTTGATTCGAATCCTCCGTACCGTGCCAAAGCCTTGCCGAGATTGCCGGCGCCCACAATTGCGACTTTCCAGTCGTGGGTCAGCCCGAGCGCCGCTGCAATGTGCCGGCTCAGGTACTGGACCTCGTATCCCACGCCACGTGTTCCGTAGGAGCCGACATAGGAGAGGTCCTTGCGGAGAGTAGATGAACTGACGCCCGACGCCTCGGCCAGCGCCTCGGAAGAAACCCGCTCCACGCCTTCGCCCAGCAGGGAGTTCAACGCGCGCAAGTAAAGCGTCATCCGGGCCACGGCCGCGGGCGGTATCTGCTTGGCGGCAGAGTCCTTGTCCCCTGGTACAGCTTCGGCGGACGGTTCCAGCGCAGTCACGTTCTTCTCCATTGCGTCGCTTTGTTTTCCCACTCTATTGCCAACAAAGCACCGGACGCGCATGTTCAGGCAGCGAGGACCTTCTTCAAGACCCGCGCTAGCCGCGCCTCGTCAATTTTCCAGAAGTCCCGCTGGATTCCGTCCACGAAAACCACCGGGATCTCTTCGGCGTAGCGTTCCCGCAAAATGGGGTCGGTATCGATCGACTCTTCCGTCCAGGCGAGACCCAAGCTTGAGGTCACGCGTTCGACGGCGTCACGCGCCGCGGCGCACAGGTGACAGTCAGCTTTGGTGAGGAGGACGACGTCGGGATTTGGCATGGCTCAACGGTATCCCGGCCGTCGACACAGCGTCGACAGCGCGGCCCGCACAGCCCCGAGAACCGTCGACGCGGTATGCGGCGGCACGCTCGCAGACAGCGATGGCCCGGGCGATTGACTAGACTCGTGACATGCCCGTCGAGAAGAACACCGTTGTGGCCACCACACCGGCAGCAACGCAGCAACACGGCGAAGCTGCATTCTTCGACGTCGACAACACCCTGATGAAGGGTGCCAGCCTCTTCCACGTCGCCCGGAAGATGTACGAACGCAAAGCATTCACCCTCACCCAAGCCGCGGGATTCGCCTGGAAACAGTTCAAGTTCGTCCTGCGGGGCGAAAAAATGGAGGACGTCCATTCCGTCCGGGATTCCGCGCTGATCCTCGCTGCCGGCATCAAGGTTTCCGATATCAAGGAGCTGGGCGAAGAGGTCTACGACGAGATGATCGAGTCGCGGATCTGGCCTGGTACCAAGGCCTTGGCCGAACAGCACCTGCGTGTTGGCCGGAAGGTCTGGCTGGTCACTGCCACTCCCATCGAAGTCGCAACCGTCATTTCCACACGGCTTGGGCTGACCGGCGCCCTGGGCACGGTCGGCGAAGTTGCAGACGGCGCCTACACGGGCCGGCTCGTCGGAGAAATCCTCCACGGAGCTGCCAAGGCGGTGGCCGTGCAGCGGGTAGCCGACGAAGAAGGCTTGGACCTGACCCGCTGCTGGGCTTATAGCGACTCACACAACGACATCCCCCTGCTCACCGTGGTGGGCCACCCCGTCTGCATCAATCCGGATGCCGGGCTGCGCCGCCATGCCCGCGCGAACAACTGGCCCGTTTATGACTTCCGTTCCGGCCGACGGGCAGCCACGCTCGGCCTCAAGGCTGCGACAGTCGGGGGCGCCGTGTACGGCCTGTGGCGGGGATTCTCAAAGTTCCGCGCTCCGAGGGCCTAGCGCGACACCCAAAGAATCGAGCGCTACGGATATTCCTCGGCGCACCCCGAATTCCAGCCTCGTCAGGCAATATGCGCAGCGTCAGACCTGAACCGCAGCGTCAGCACCTGTCCGAGACGCAAAAATGCCCGCCGCCTCGAGAGGCAACGGGCATTCACGCTGTTGGAAGTATCTCTACTTCTTATTGCGACGCTGGTGGCGGGTCTTGCGAAGCAGTTTGCGGTGCTTCTTCTTGGCCATACGCTTGCGGCGCTTGTTAATAACTGAACCCACGTAAGTTCCTTACCAAACTAGATTGAGACTCTGTCTGCTGGGTGAGGTCCTTGAACTGAGCAACAGACTTTACAACTGACAGATTCTTACAATGACGTAAAACGTTCCTTAACAGGGTACCGCCTATCGGGGGCACCCAATGACCGCCGGCCCTTAGGGGGACCAAGCCAGACTCAAGCCGTCTCTGAGTGTCCGTCGACGACCGCGCCCTTGAGGTATTGGCTCACGGCTTCTTCGGGGACCCGGAATGATCGTCCAAATCGGACGGCCGGCAAATCTCCCGAGTGGACCAGACGGTACACGGTCATTTTGGAAACCCGGAGGACTTCGGCAACTTCAGCCACTGTCATGAAACGCGCGTTCGAGAAGTTAGTCTCTGCGGACATTTCTCCATATTCCTTTGCTCTCAGCGGTTAGCGGCGAACCCCAGCGTTCATTACCTGGTGTGCCGATGCTGAGCCATCAAAACAACCATGTGCTAGATACTCTAGAGGCTGCTGGTACCAAAGTGAAAGTCTTTCCTCCAAGTGGAGACGAGGTTTCACTTAGTTGGAAGCAGCCACGCGGCGCTTGCGGGACGACGCCGCCAACTGATCCAGGACGGACACCGTGACGTCCCATTCCATGCAAGCGTCGGTGACACTCTGGCCATAGACCAAGTCCAGTTCCCCGGCCAGCTGGAGCTCCACGTCCAGGTTCTGCGCCCCGCCAACCAGGAAGCTTTCCAGCATGACGCCGGCAATCGCCGACGCCGGCTCAGCCTCCAGTTGGGCGCCGATCTCCAGTGCGACTTCGGCTTGGCGGTGGTGGCTCTTTCCGCTGTTGGCGTGGCTCGCGTCCACGATCAGCCGCGGATTCAGTCCCTTGGCCGAGAGCTTCCCGGAGGCAGCGGCGACGTCGGCGGCGGAGTAGTTGGGCCCCTTGCGTCCGCCGCGCAGGATCACGTGGGTGTCCGGGTTGCCTGAAGTGGCCACGAGGGCGGCGCGGCCATCGCCGTCGATCCCCAGGAACGCCTGGGCCGCGGCAGACGCACCGCAGGCATCGATCGCCACTTGGAGGTCGCCGTCGGTCCCATTCTTGAAGCCGATGGGCATGGACAGCCCGGAAGCGAGCTGGCGGTGGATCTGGCTTTCAGTGGTGCGGGCACCAATGGCGCCCCACGCGACGAGGTCGGCCATGTACTGGGGGCTGATCGGCTCCAGGAACTCGGTGGCAGTGGGCAAGCCCAACGCCGTGACTTGCTGCAGGAATCCGCGCGCCGCACGGAGCCCGGCCGCGATGTCATGGCTGCCGTCCAAGTGCGGATCGTTGATGAGGCCCTTCCAGCCCACTGTGGTGCGCGGCTTCTCGAAGTAGGCCCGCATGACGATCAAGAGGTCTTCCTTGTGCTTCTCGGCCTGGCTGACCAGCCTGCGGGCGTACTCCAGCCCGGCCTTCGGATCGTGGATGGAGCACGGGCCTACGATGACCAAGAGGCGATCGTCCACACCGTCCATGATGGCGCGGACTCCGTCACGGCCGCGCTCGACGACGGCGGACTCCTTGGCACTCAGCGGAAGTTCCGCGCTGACTTCCTGCGGGGTGGGAAGAGGCTCGAAGCGGCTGACGCGCAAGTTGGATGTCGAAAGGGCAGACGCCGACGGCGCGTCTACAGTCTCGGCGTCGACAAGATGTGCGGTGGGCTCTGCGGCGATGCTGGTCATGAAAGGGGTCCTGTTCCGGAGAGGAGCGGACCCTGCTCAGAGCCCGCCTGGAAATGGCGAAGGGCAGAGAATGATCTCTGCCCTGTTGGCTCTGAAGGAAAGTTGGATGCGTGTCAGTTAGACGCGGGCCCCTCCAGAGCCAACGAAAAATACGCATACCAACGGTTAGTCATAGCCAAAACCATAGCGTCGGCCCCCGGATGCCGCAAATCGCAAGACTCCGAAATGCGACGACATCAAGGGAAACCGTTTCCCCATGCACTATAAACTTCACCTCAGAACAACGTCGCCGTCGCAATGGCGCAGGCAACTGTTGGCTTTCCAGAAAGGAACCGATGGCAGGCAGAGCAAATACCCGGCGGGTGGGCATCGCAGATGTGGCATCCATGGCCGGCGTTTCGCATGCCACGGTTTCCCGGGTCATGAACGGTAACACCACCGTGGACGTGGTCATCGCCGCCCGCGTGCGCGCAGCCGCAATCGAACTGAAGTACAAGCCCAACCCGGTGGGCCGCAGCCTGGCCTTGGGAAAGACTGACACCATCGGCATCGTGGTCCCGGACCTGTCCAACCCCACGTTCCAGGCGATCCTTCGCGGGCTGAGCATCGCCGCTGCCCGCGACGGCTACCGTGTGCTGATTGCCGACTCCTCCGAGGTTTCGAGCGAAGAAGCAATCCTCGCCGGAGAAGCCCGGAGGCGATGCGACGGCGTCGTCCTTTGCGCCCCCCGCATGAGTGACGCCGAATTGGAAGAGCTCGCCCCCACGCTCTATCCACTCGTCCTGATCAACCGGACCACCGAATCCGTGCCGACGCCCAGCCTGGTAGTGGACTACGGCCAAGGCATCCAGGAACTCGCCGCGCATCTGGTGAGCCTGGGCCATCGCAAACTGGCCTATCTGACGGGGCCGGACCGCAGCGCCTCCAACGTGCAGCGGCTCAGGGGGCTCGAGAAATTCAAAGCGGAATTCGCGGACATCGAATTGCAGTACATTCCCGGCGGCAACACGTACGACGCCGGTTTTGAGTCGAGCGATGCCGTCGCCGGATGTGGCGCCACCGGCATCCTTGTCTTCAACGATGTGGCCGCCATGGGCTTGCTCAGCGGGCTGAGCCAGCGCGGGATCCGCGTGCCGGAAGACTTGTCACTCACAGGCTTCGACGACATGCCGTTCGCCCGATACACCATGCCTCCGCTGACCACCGCTGCCGTGCCCATCTCGGACCTCGGGGACCTTGCGTGGCGCCGCATGCGGGAGCAGATCCAGACGCACGACGCCGCCTCCCCCACGAATTACTTCCCGCCTCGGATTGAGCTCAGGGGCAGTACCGGGCCCGTCAAAGCCTAGTTTCCGCGGGCGGCTGACCCAGCCCGGCCTCGCGATAATATCCCTCGATATGTGCGGCCACGAGCGTCGCCGCCCTCTCGCCGTCGCCGTCGTTCACGGCCGCCAAAATGGCGCGGTGCTCGCAGCGCAAACGTTGTGCGGTGCTCTCCCAATTCGGCAGGTTGGCGGTCAACGCGGCGGCATAACCCTCAATCGCCTCCCGCAGCGAACCCATAATGGTGCTCACCACGGCGTTTCCGGCGGCTTCCGCAAGCGCCAAGTGAAAGGCGACGTCCAGTGCGAGGAAGTCGTCGACGGCGGGGCGCACCTCCATTTGGTCCAACAGCCTGGCCGCTTCCATCAGTTCAGGGGCGTCTGCTTTGGCGCGTGACACCGCCCATGATTCGAGCAGGACGCGCGTTTGGACAATGTCTGCGACGGGCAAATGCTGCGTCGCCACATGGAGCCGGAGCGCGGAGCCGAGGGCCGCAGCCGGTTCCGCGATGACAACCGTCCCGGCGTCCTTCCCGGAGCCGACACCTGCCCGCACCACGCCCATGGCTTCGAGGATCCGGATGGCTTCGCGGACCGATGTCCTCGAGACTTCCAATTGCTCGGCCAATGCCCGTTCCGCGGGAAGCCGCCCTCCCAGCACCAAATGCCCGTCGGACAATTGCTTTTCTATCCAACCCAGGACGAGCTCGTGCGTGCGCATGGATAAATAGTAGTTGATGTGGTTGGACCACATCGCATAGAGTGTGGTCCAACCACACAACCGCGATCCTGGAGAAAGCACAATGACGCAGACCGTCCAGCCGGGCAGCACACCTTCCCTCGAGGTGCCCGCAAAGGCGCCCACCGCCGTCGGGCGCCCTGCTGCACTCAAGAGGCGGGTTCCCAAGTACGCGGACCTGGCGCCCCTCATGAAATTCAAGAAGCCCGAGTTCAGCAACGGGGCGAAGCTGCGGCGCGCGTCCACCATTTGGGAACTTCGTGACATGGCGAAGCGGCGCACGCCCCAGGCACCCTTCGACTACACGGATGGAGCTGCCGAGGCCGAGATCACCCTCCGCCGGGCGCGCCAGGCATTCCACGGACATCGAGTTCCGGCCGGGGATTCTGCGCGACGTCTCCAAGATCGACCTCCGTACCTCGATTCTGGGCAAAGAGTCCCGGCTCCCGTTCGGCATCGCGCCCACGGGATTCACGCGCATGATGCAGTCAGAGGGTGAATACGCGGGCTCGCAGGCTGCCGAAGCGGCCGGCATTCCGTACACGTTGTCTACGATGGGGACCGCTTCCATCGAAGCCGTGGCCGCGGCCGCTCCGAACGGCCGCAATTGGTTCCAGCTGTACCTTTGGACGGACCGGGACCGCTCCCTCGAACTGATCGAGCGCGCCGCCAAAGCCGGAAACGACACCCTCATGGTCACGGTGGACACCGCCGTCGCGGGCGCCCGTTTGCGGGACGTCCGCAACGGCATGACCATTCCGCCGGCGCTCACGGTGAAGACGGTGCTGGATGCGTCCTACCGGCCCGCTTGGTGGTTCAACTTCCTCACGCACGAGCCGCTGACTTTCGCTTCGCTCTCGCGCTACACAGGCACGGTGGCCGACCTCATCAACTCCATGTTTGATCCCACCCTGACCTTCGATGACCTCGCCTGGCTGCGCGAAACGTGGAAGGGCAAGCTGGTGGTCAAGGGCATCCAGACCGTGGACGACGCCCGCAAGGTAGTGGACCACGGCGCGGACGGCGTCGTGATCTCCAACCACGGCGGGCGCCAATTGGACCGGGCACCGATTCCGCTGCACCTCGTGCCGGAGGTCGCCTCGGCGCTGAAAGCGGACAACAGCGGCGCGGCCGTGATCCTGGACACTGGCATCATGAGCGGCGCGGACATCGTGGCAGCGCTGGCCCTCGGCGCCGACTTCGCGCTGATCGGCCGGGCATACCTGTATGGGCTCATGGCCGGCGGCCGGTCCGGGGTGGACCGCACCATCCAGATCGCTGGAGAAGGACATGTCCCGCACTATGGCACTGCTTGGCGTCACTAAGATCTCGGAACTCACCCCGGACCACGTGCGGCTGCTGCAGCGCTAGCGCGCCGGGGGCAGGCGCCCTAGATGAGGCCCTGCGCCAACATGGCGTCGGCGACCTTCACGAAGCCGCCGATGTTGGCACCCAGCACATAGTTGCCCGGGGCGCCGTATTCCTCGGCGGTCTCGGCGCAGCGATCGTGGATACCCACCATGATTTCCGTCAGGCGAGCTTCTGTATGCTCAAACGTCCAGGAATCGCGGCTCGCGTTTTGCTGCATCTCCAACGCCGAGGTTGCTACGCCACCCGCGTTCGCTGCCTTGCCCGGGGCGAACAGGATGCCCGCGTCCTGGAAAACCCCGACGGCGGCACGCGTCGACGGCATGTTGGCCCCCTCGGCGACTGCCAACAGGCCGTTGCTGACGAGCTTGGCGGCGGCTTCGCCGTCGAGCTCGTTTTGCGTTGCGCACGGCAGCGCAACGGTACCGTTGACGTCCCACACAGAACCGCCGGCAACGTAGCGGGCACCCGGACGGCGTTCCGCATAGTCGGTGAGGCGGCCGCGCTCGACCTCCTTGATCTGGCGGAGCAGCGCGACGTCGATGCCGGCCTCGTCAACCACATAGCCGGCGGAGTCGGAACAGGCCACCACGGTGGCACCAAGGGACTGGGCTTTGGCGATGGCGTAGATGGCCACATTGCCTGAGCCGGAGACTACGACGCGCTGGCCGTCGAAGGACTGGCCGCGGGTCTTGAGCATCTCCTGGGCGAAGATCACTGTGCCGAAACCGGTGGCTTCCGGACGGACCAGGGAGCCGCCCCACGACATTCCCTTGCCCGTGAGCACGCCCGACTCGTAGCGGTTGGTGATGCGCTTGTACTGGCCGAACAGGTAGCCGATCTCGCGGCCTCCCACGCCGATGTCGCCGGCGGGAACGTCCGTGTATTCGCCGATGTGGCGGTACAACTCGGTCATGAAGGACTGGCAAAAGCGCATGATTTCGGCGTCAGAGCGGCCACGGGGATCGAAGTCCGAGCCGCCCTTGCCGCCACCGATGGGCATGCCCGTCAGGGCGTTCTTGAAGATCTGTTCGAATCCGAGGAACTTGACGATGCCCAGGTAGACCGAAGGATGGAACCGCAGGCCGCCCTTGTAGGGGCCCAAGGCCGAGTTGAACTCGACGCGGAAGCCACGGTTGACGTGGACCCGGCCACTGTCGTCGGTCCACGGAACCCGGAAAATGATCTGCCGCTCCGGCTCGCACAGGCGCTCAAGCACGGCACCTTCGAGGAATTCCGGGTGCCTGTCATGCACCGGGCCGAGGCTCTCAAAGACCTCGGTGACGGCCTGGTGAAATTCCAGCTCGCCCGGGTTCCGCGCCAAGACGGTGTCCCGGACTGCTTCCAGCCTCGAATCCATGTGACTCCCTACAACTTCTGCGCCGAGCGGCGGGTCTGAGTACAAGCCCTCCCATGCTCCCATCAGGCGCGCGGCAGTCTCCATTCGAACCGTTTACGACTCCAGCAGCACCCACGGCAAAACGGCAAAGCCAGTGAAAGAGTGGAGATTCGAGGAAATCACCCATGAGACCACTCCGAAGGTGCCGCTACTTCTTCCGCCCGAACTTCGGCAGGTTAGGCAAGTTGGCCAAAAGGTCCGCAGCCTTGGTGGCGGCACGGCCAACCGTGCGTCCGATCTGCTGCGGCCTGGTGTCGTCGAGGCCTGGGACAGAGGCAGCAGCTCCGGAGTCGGGAACGGTTTCAGCCGAGCGCTCGACGTCGGTGCTCGCCGGAGAAGCGACGAGCGGCTCGCCGTCGGGCTGCTTCTTCGTAGCGTCCTGGCCCGGCTGGCCAACCGACCGTGAACGGGGGCTGCGGGCCGGCGTGGCGGCTTCGGCTGCGGGCTTGGCGGGTCCGACGTCGAACGTCTCCAGCCAGTTGGCAACCCCGACGAGCGGCTTCGGGTTCAACGCATAGAAGCGTTTCTGACCCTGGGCACGCATGCTGACGAGATCTGCCTCCCGGAGCACCTTCAAATGCTTAGAAATGGTGGGCTGGCTCGCTGCGAGCTCCTCCACCAGTTCCCCCACAGCCTTATCCCCAGAGCGGAGGGAAACCAGAATGTCACGCCGGGTTGCCTCAGCAATGACGGCAAATACGTCGTCAGTCACCATGCCTCCCACCCTAGCGACATATACGCCAAAAGGCATCAACTATTTCGCCTGTGCGCGCCGCGCGGGTCCAACCCCGCGCAGCGTGGGCCGAAACGGCGGCCGGTCTCACTAGTCGAACCAGGGATCCAGCCCGTAGAGCGGAAAGATTTCCTTGCGGGTGGCAATGATGGTCCGGTCAACCGCGTCGGCAGGGTCATACCCGACCTCCCATGAACGCCACCAGGTATCGACTCCGTCGCCCATGAGTTCCGGAACATCTTCGCCGTATTTCTCTTTGACATAGCTCCGGAACTCAACCGGGACGGGAGCCGTCAACTGCACGGGATTCTGGGCCACGATCCCTATCAAGTGGCTCCATGTCCTGGGCACGACGCCGGTAATATCGTAGCCGCCTCCCCCGGTGGCGATCCAACGATTCTCGCAGAACCTGGCGGCGAGGCCCGCGACGGCGTTGGCCGCCTCCCGCTGGCCATCCACACTGAGATTGAGGTGCGTTAGGGGATCGAGTTTGTGGGAATCGCAGCCGTGCTGGCTCACAATGACTTCCGGTTCAAAAGCCCGCACGAGTTGCGGCACCACGGCATGGAAGGCGCGCAACCACCCGGCGTCGCCGGTCCACGCAGGCAACGCAACGTTGACGGCGGCGCCCAAGGCATCCCGGCCGCCGATTTCATTGGCGAAACCGGTTCCGGGGAACAGCGAGAGGCCGCTTTCATGCAGGGAAATCGTCAGGACCCTGGGGTCGTTCCAGAAAATGCTCTGGGTGCCGTCGCCGTGGTGCGCATCGACGTCAATGTACGCAACTTTCGTGACACCGCCGTCGAGCAGCCTCTGCACGGCAAGGGCGGCGTCGTTATAGATGCAGAAGCCGCTGGCACGCTCACGGGAGGCGTGATGCATGCCGCCGCCGAAGTTGACCGCCCGGACCGCGGATTCGGACAGGATGGATGCGGCCGCGAGCAGCGAACCGCCGGCAAGCCGGGCGCTGGCTTCGTGCATCCCCGCAAACGCCGGATCGTCTTCGGTCCCGAGCCCGCGATCCGGGTCCGGCGTCGTCGGGTCTTCACTCGCACGCCGCACAGCGGCGACGTATTCGGCGCTGTGGACGGCCAGGAGTTCCACGTCGGACGCGACCTCGGGCGCCTGGACGGACACGTGCTCCAAATCGAAGAGTCCAAGCGCCGCGGCGAGCCGGGCAGTCAGTTCAAGCCGCGCCGGCGCCATCGGGTGCGAGGGGCCGAAATTGTATGCGGTCATGGCGGGATCCCACGCTACCGTCGTTGGGAGCGCGGACGGACGGAGGCCTGCCCAGGAAGTCATCAATGACAGGCTACCCGAGCGGCGGGAGCGCCACTGCCCCGTTAGAGCGGGCGATTAGTGGTTTACTACTCAGGAAAGCAGAATCAATCGACCAGAAGCGAACAGCACTGCCATGACTCAGAGCCAGTCGAGGTCCCGGGACCCGGCCAGCTGGCAAACCGTCCAGCCGGAGCGGGGAGGCCTGTGGATTTTCACGGGTATCCGCGACTTCCTCGACGACATCGCCAACACCTCACCGGCGCGATTGGCGCTGACGGCGTACGTCGTCGCGATTCTCTTGTTCACCGGTCTGCTTTCCCTGCCAGCGGCATCGGCTGACGGTACGGTCACCCCCATCCACCAGGCCTTGTTCACCGCTGTTTCCAGCGTTTGCGTCACCGGTTTGACCGTTGTTTCGACGGCAACGCACTGGACCTTCTTCGGCCAGCTCGTGATTCTGGTGGGCATTTTCGTGGGCGGCCTGGGTACTCTGACCCTCGCTTCCTTGCTCGCGCTGATGGTCAGCAAGCGGCTTGGCGTCCGCGGCAAGCTCATCGCCCAAGAGGCCATGAACGCCGGCCGCTTGGGCGAAGTGGGCACCCTGTTGCGAATCGTCATCACTACGTCTGTTGTGATTGAAGCCGTTCTGGCGCTGTCCCTGATTCCGCGGTTCATCACGCTGGGAGAGGGCTTCTGGCAGGCCGTCTGGCACGGAGTCTTCTACTCGATCTCTTCCTTCAACAATGCCGGCTTCACACCCCATTCCGACGGAATCGTGCCGTACGAGACCGACCTGTGGATTCTTGTGCCGCTCATGCTTGGCGTGTTCCTCGGCAGCCTCGGATTCCCGGTGATGCTGGTGCTCCGACGGCATGGTTTCAATTGGAAGAAATGGAACCTCCACACCAAGCTCACCATCCAGGTCTCCCTGATCCTCCTCATTGCCGGAGCAGTCCTTTGGGCCTTGATGGAGTGGGACAACACCAACACCATCGCCAACATGAGCGTTAGCGACAAGATCACGCATTCCATTTTCGCCTCGATCATGACGCGCTCCGGTGGCTTCAACCTGGTCGACCAAGGCCATATGGATTCCACCACCAGGCTGCTGTCAGACGCGCTCATGTTCGCCGGCGGCGGTTCGGCGTCGACGGCGGGCGGCATCAAGGTGACCACCATCGCGGTGATGTTCCTCGCCATCGTGGCTGAAGCCCGGGGCGACGACGACGTCAAGGTCTACGGCCGCACGATCCCCGAAGGCACTATGCGGGTAGCCATCTCGGTGATCGTCGCCGGCGCCACCTTGGTATGCGTATCCGCATTCTTGCTTTTGGCCATCAGCGGCGCCAGCCTGGACCGCGTACTCTTCGAAACCATTTCAGCCTTTGCCACCGTGGGACTCAGCACGAACCTCAGCGCCGAGCTACCGCCGTCGGGGGTCTACGTTCTCGCCGCGCTCATGTTCGCGGGCCGCATCGGCACTATAACCCTTGCCTCCGCCCTGGCCCTCCGCCAACGCAGGCAACTATTCCATTATCCGGAAGAGAGGCCGATCATTGGCTAATTCAACAGGCGCCCCCAACCGGCCGGCGCACAACGCGCCCGTGCTGGTGATCGGCTTGGGCCGCTTCGGTGCAGCCACCGCCGAACAACTCGTCAAGCAGGGACGCGAAGTCCTGGCTATCGAGCGGGACCGCACGCTCGTGCAGAATTGGGCTTCCGTGCTAACCCACGTAGTCGAAGCGGATGCCACCAACATCGATGCCCTCCGCCAGCTCGGCGCGCAGGAATTCAGCTCCGCGGTAGTGGGCGTGGGAACGTCAATCGAGTCCTCGGTGCTCATCACCGTAAACCTCGTGGACCTTGGAATCGAACACCTCTGGGTGAAAGCGATCACTGCCTCGCACGGCAAGATCCTCACCCGCATCGGCGCCAACCACGTCATCTACCCCGAAGCCGACGCCGGCGTCCGCGCGGCCCACCTGGTCTCGGGCCGCATGCTGGACTTCATCGAGTTCGACGACGATTTCGCCATCGTGAAAATGTACCCGCCCAAGGAAACCGTGGGCTTCACGCTGGACGAGTCCAAGGTCCGCTCGAAGTACGGCGTGACCATTGTCGGCGTGAAATCCCCGGGCGAAGACTTCACCTACGCCCGCCCGGATACGAAGGTTTCCGGCCGCGACATGCTGATTGTGTCCGGGCACGTGGATCTGCTGGAGCGCTTCGCGGCCCGCCCGTAACTTCTCTTCGAGTTTGTGTACAGATCAGGTCCCTTAAACGCGCGTTTAGGGGACCTGATCTGTACACAAACTCCGGCCGGAGCTAGGCGAGCTGCTGCGTTATTTCCGCGGCGCGGGCGGCCGCGGCGCGGGCTCCGTCGGCGATGATCGCGGGGATTCCGCCGTCGTTGAATGCAGCGATGGCGCGCTCTGTGGTTCCGTTGGGGCTCGTCACGGCGATGCGCAGTGCGGTGGGGTCTGCTCCCGGCTCCGCGAGCATGAAACCGGCACCGGCCACGGTTTCACGCGAAATCATGAGGGAGAGTTCGGGGTCCAAACCAAGTTCGACGCCGGCAGCAGCCATGGCTTCGGCGAGGTAGAACGCGTAGGCCGGGCCGGAGCCGCTAATAGCCGAGAGGGCATCCACCTGTTCCTCCGGAATTTCCACCACGGTGCCAGCAGCGGCGAGGATCTCCTTGGCCTGCTGGAGTTGAGCGGGGCTGCAGTTGGTTCCGGCCGAAACGGACACTACGCCTCGGCCGAGCTTGGCAGGGGTATTCGGCATGGTGCGGATGACCGGCTGGCCTGCTGGCAGCGCTGCCTCAAGCTGGGCGATGGACACGGCAGCCGCAACGCTGATCACGATGGTGTTCTTGCCCAGTGCGGGTGAGATCTCGCGAGCAAGGTCGGCAATGCCCACCGGCTTGACGCCCAGAATGACCACCGAAGCGCCCTTGGTTGCCAGCTTGTTGTTGTCTGGTTCCTCGGCACCTGCAATAGTCATGACTCCGTGACGCTCGGCCAGTTCGGCGGCACGTTCTGCGCGGCGGACGGTGGCCACAATGTCCGACGGATCTGTTCCGGCAGCCAGCAGGCCGCCCAGAATGGCCTCGTTCATGGACCCACAGCCAAGGAATGCGATTCGGTTGCTCATGGCTCCATGATGCCAGTTAGGCCCCGTCGCTGCCGAACGCTTGCGCGAACTAGCAGCAGATGCCCGCAGGAGGGATTTTTGAGGGCATTTGATGCCAGCTCGCGCTCAGGACAGAGAGAGATTTGGATTCCCAGCTTGCTCCCAACCTTATTGCAGGCTCTACTCAATATCGGTCCGTAAGTTAGTAATTACCTCATTGAGGGTGCGAGTGATGAGGCGGGCATGGGGATGTCCGCCACAAGCACCGGTGGTCGAACGGGTTTCCCCCCATTTTCCCGATTCGACCGCCGGTGCTTTCTCGTTTAAGCATCGTGATCGTTTAGGCGCGCCGAGCGGCACTTGGCCGCCCGACGTCGTCGGGCCCTGAATCCCGGGGAACCTAAATCTCGAAGGCCCCCACGAGCGGCGCCCCCAAATGCTGGCGCGCGAAGCGCAGCGTTTCGGCGAGCCATTCCTCGCGCTCTCCGGCAGCTTTGGCCTTGCGCGTGGAGATCTCGGCAACCACAGTGCCCTCGAACCCGTTGGATGCCAGATGCTGCAGCACCTCGGCACATTGCTGGGTGCCGTAGCCGGGGATCAGGTGTTCGTCCTTGCCCGAGCCCGAACCGTCCGTCAGATGGACGTGGCGCAGCTTGCTTCCGAGCGCCCGCACCGCCTCAAGGCTGTTGGCCCCGGCGGTGGCGGCGTGCGAGAAGTCCCAGGTGACGTCGTCGTAGATCCTGGCCCAACGGATCCCAGTGCGGAAGGTAGGCCAGCGCCTCGCGGCCACGCACGCGCCACGGGTACATGTTCTCGACGGCGATATGCACCTGGTACATCGCCGCGATCTCGCGCACACCGGCAGCGAAGTTCTCGGCGTAGTTCGACTGCCAGCGGAACGGCGGGTGAACCACCACAGTGTTGCAGCCGACTTCCCGCGCCATCTGGCAGGACATCTCAATCTTGTTCCATGCCGGACCCCAGACCTGCTGGGTCAGCAACAAAGTTGGCGCGTGGATGGAGACAATCTGCTGCTCGTAGCGGTGGCTGAGCTGAATAAGCGCATCCGGGTTTTGACTGGTGGCGTTGTTGGTCACCATCACCTCGACGCCGTCGTACCCGAGGTCCTGCGCCACAGCGAAGGCGTCGTGAACGCTGAGCGGATAGACGGAAGCGCTGGAAAGCGCCACCGGAATCCTCGGGGTATCTTCTTCGGAGTGCTCGACGTCGGTACTCATGTCAGTTGACCTGCCTGCCCGCGGTTGGAATGGGAATGGACACCGCCGCAGGGACGGACGCTCCGGTGCTAGCGCCCACGCCGGGCACTGGTACGGCGCTGCCGAGCCCCACATGGGGTGCGGGGTCGAGCGGGCCGTCGAAGATCAGTTGGTCGAGGCGGCGCAGGATGAGCCCCTCGCGCAGGGCCCAGGGGCAGATCTCCATGCTGGGAAACTCGAACATTTCCAATGCGGCCTCGGCCACGAGGGCACCGGCGAGGATCTGCCTGGCACGCGCGTCCGAAACGCCGGGGAGGTAGAGCCTGTCCTCGACCGTCATGGCCGAGATGCGCTGCGCCCAGAGCCCAAGGTCTGTTGCGTGGAGTTCGCGTTTGACGTATGGTCCTGCGCCGCTGGGCGCCGCCCCCGCGATGCGTGCGAGCGAACGGAAAGTCTTCGATGTTCCTGCCACAAGATTTGCGCGGCCCAAATGTTTGAATTCACGCACCACGGGCTTGAGCGTGTGGCGGATGTACTTGCGCAATTCCTTGACGCTCTTGGCCGATGGCGGATCGTTGTGCAGCCAGTCCCGGGTCAGGCGACTGGCGCCCAGCGGCACGGAAACCGCATATTCGGGCAGTTCGTCCTGGCCAAACGCCATCTCGAAGGAGCCGCCGCCAATGTCGAGATCCAGGATGGGACCAGCTCCCCAGCCATACCAGCGTCGAACTGCGAAGAAGGTCATGGAGGCCTCTTCCCTGCCCGTGAGTTCCTGCAGCGTCACTGTGGTCTCGTGCTTGACCCGGGCCAGGACTTCGGCACCGTTGGTGGCCTCGCGAATGGCCGAGGTACAAAATGCCAGGAGATCCTCGGCCTTGTGCCGGGCCGCAAACTCCCATGCTTCGAGGACAAACTCGATCAGCTCGTGCTGTCCGGCATCGTTGATGTTCCCGTCGGCGTCCAAGAATTGAACCAGCGACAGGGGTCGCTTATGAGAGGCAAACGCCACCGGGCGTGCGCCCGGGTGCGCGTCCACCAAAAGCAAATGGACGGTGTTGGAACCGATGTCTAGGACGCCAAGACGCATTCTGCCATTATTCCCCGATTCGAAGTGTGTGAAGCAAGTTCGACGGCTGATTCGTGCTGGTGGGCGGTCACTTACTGCTGAGGCTCGGCTGTTGTGGTTGGGGCTGTAGTGGTTTGGCCGGCGGCAGCTGGGTCACCGGTAGCGACGTCGGCCGGGTCATCGTCGGCCGGGTCCACCCGGGTGAAGTCCCGGCGAACATTGGCGATGCCTTCCGGGCCCATCTCGAAGCCGTGCTCGCTTCCAGGGTTGATAACCAGGCCAAGCTCGTCACCGATGCTGTCCAGAATCGCGGCACCATTGGTTCCTAGAACGTTGGGCGCAGCCTCCAGGAACTGCGATTCCACTCGGTTGGGGTGGCTGAACACTGCCAGGACAGGCTGGCCCTCGGCGTTGGAGAGAACCAGCGGCTCCACCGCGGCGTCGGGCGCATCCAGGAGGTCGGCGCTCAGGATGTAGACCTCGTTGTTCAGGAAGGACAGGATCACGTCCACAGGGTTCGCGTCTGCTTGTCCGGCCTTCGCGAGCTTGGACTCAAGGTCGTTCAGGGGCAGGGATTCCGGGGCTGCTGGCTGATCAGTCATAGTTCCACTCGATCACGAGACCACGCCGGGACGCAATCTGGGACTCCCGACGCTTCCCTATCCATCCAACCAGCAGTCCGAACGGGAGTGATCCGGCAGCGTGCGTCTAAGCGAGGAACGAGCGAGGACGCAGAGGATTGCCCCCGTTCGGACTGCGGCAACCCCTACTTCTTCGCGGCAGCCTTCTTCGCCGGTGCCTTGCGGGCCGTGAGGGTCCGCTTGACCGGACCCTTGGCGCGCTTCTCGGCAAGGAGCTCGATGGCTTGCTCCCGGGTCAGCTCCTCGAGGGACGTGGCCCGGGGGACGGTGATGTTGGTGACGCCGTCGGTGATGTACGGGCCGAAGCGGCCTTCTTTCACCACAATGTTCTTCTCTGAAACCGGGTCCGGGCCGAACTCCGCCAGGGGCGGGACGGCGGCACGCGCGCCGCGCTGCTTCGGCTGGGAGTAAATTTCCAATGCCTGTTCCAGCGTGAAGGTGAAGATCTCTTCTTCTGTCCCGATGGAACGCGAATCCGTGCCCTTCTTCAGGTACGGACCGAAGCGGCCATTCTGAACCGTGATGGGGTTGCCTTCGGCGTCCTCGCCGAGGACGCGGGGCAGGCTCATCAGCTGCATGGCTTCTTCCAGGCTCACAGAATCAACAGTCATGGACTTGAACAGCGAACCCGTTCGCGGCTTGGCCTTGACGGGCTTCTTCGGCGGCTTGGGTTTGCCGTTCTTGTAGTACTCCACAGGCTGGTTTGCCAGCTGCTCCTCGGTCATCTCGGGGATGATCTCAGTGACATAGGCGCCGTAGCGGCCGTTCTTGGCAACCACCGTGTGGCCCGTATGCGGGTCCGCGCCCAGGACGCGTTCTTCCGGCGCGGCAGTTTCCATCAGCTCCATGGCCTTGGCGGCAGTGAGCTCATCCGGGGCAAGATCCTCCGGGACGTTCGCCCGCGCCGACTCAACTACCTCGCCGGTTTTGGGGTCGACCGTGGGGATCGAGCTCTCCAAGTATGGGCCGAACTTGCCGACGCGCAAGGTAATCCCCTCTGCAATCGGCACGGAGTTGATCTCCCGGGCATCGATTTCACCGAGGTTGTTGACGATGCTCAGCAGGCCGGGATCGGCGTCTTCGCCGTAGTAGAAGTGCTTGAGCCAAGCGGCACCAACGGCTTGGCCGTTGGCGATCTTGTCCAGGTCGCCTTCCATGTCTGCGGTGAATTCGTAGTCCACGTAGTCATGGAAATGCTGCTCCAGGAGGCGGATCACGGAGAAAGCGATCCAGCTGGGGACCAGCGCGGAGCCCTGCTTCCGGACATATCCGCGGTCCTGGATGGTGGAAATCGTGGACGCATAGGTGGACGGGCGGCCGATGCCGCGCTTTTCCAACTCTGCCGTCAACGAAGCTTCGGTGTATCGCGGCGGCGGCGAGGTCTCGTGGCCCACGGCAACGATGTCCGAGGCCGTGAGTGCATCGCCCTTCGCCACGTTGGGCAGGCGGCGGGCTTCATCCGAATCGTCGTCTCCGCGACTCTCGTCCTTGCCCTCTTCGTAGGCCGCGAGGAAGCCGGGGAAGGTGATGACCGTGCCTGAAGCCGAGAACTCGGCGTCGCGCCCGTCAGCAGCAACGGCACCCAGGCGGATGGTGGCAGTTGAGCCCTTGGCGTCGCCCATCTGGGAGGCGATGGTGCGCTTCCAGATGAGTTCGTAGAGCCGGAAAGCGTCGCCGGTCAACTGGTTGGCAACCTGGGCCGGCGTGCGGAACGAGTCGCCCGCAGGACGGATGGCTTCGTGGGCTTCCTGCGCGTTTGCCGCCTTGTTGGCGTACAGGCGGGGAGACTGGGGTACGTACTCGGGGCCATACAGCTCGGCAGCCTGACGACGGGCGGCCGTCAGGGCTTCGTCGCTCAGCGCAGACGAGTCGGTACGCATATAAGTGATGTAGCCGTTTTCATACAGTCGCTGGGCGATCTGCATGGTGCTCTTCGAGGTGAAGCGCAGCTTGCGGCCGGCCTCCTGCTGAAGCGTCGACGTCGTGAACGGCGCGGCAGGGCGGCGGGTGTACGGCTTGGTGTCCACCGAGCGGACGCGGAAGTCCGCGGTCTCCAGGCCGGCCGCCAACGACGTCGCGAGTTCCTCGTTGAGGTGCACCGCGTTCGCGGAGGTGAGGACGCCCTCGTCGTTGAAGTCACGGCCGCTGGCTACCTTGGCGCCGTCCACAGCAGCGAGCTTCGCTTTGAAGGACGCGGAGCCGGTGCCGAACTGGCCAGTCAGGTCCCAGTAGGACGCGGACTTGAAGGCCATGCGTTCGCGTTCGCGGTCCACCACCATGCGGGTGACCACCGACTGCACGCGGCCGGCTGACAGACCGCGGGCCACCTTGCGCCACAGCACCGGGGAAATTTCGTAGCCGTACAGGCGGTCCAGGATGCGCCGGGTTTCCTGGGCATCCACCAGGGCGCTATCGACGTCGCGCAGGTTGCCCATGGCGCGGTGGATGGCTTCCTTGGTGATTTCACCAAAGGTCATGCGGTAGACGGGAACCTTGGGTTTCAGGACCTCCAGGAGGTGCCACGCGATGGCCTCGCCCTCGCGGTCCCCATCGGTTGCGAGGTAAAGCTCGTCAGCGTCTTTCAGCTGGGCCTTGAGCTCGGCAACCTTTTTCCTCTTGTCCGGAGACACCACGTAGTACGGCTTGAAGTCGTTTTCGATGTCGACGGCGAACTTGCCGACCGAGGTCTTCTTCAGTTCAGCAGGGAGGTCCGATGGCTGCGGGAGGTCGCGGATGTGGCCGATCGAGGCCTCGACAATGAAGCCCTCGCCCAAGTACTTGGCGATGGTCTTGCTTTTGGCCGGAGACTCCACGATCACGAGTTTCTTGCCGGTTTTTGCCTTGCTGGGCACGGTTCTCCTACAGAAAAATGAATTGCTTGGGCTGGTGCCCATATTGGCCTAGTTCACCATATTTTGCAGAATCGTGCGTTTCTATGTGCACAAGTGCTGTGGAGGAACAGTGCTCTGGGCTAGCTGGCGGAAGGCGTCCGATCATCCGGAATCATCGACCACATCGTAGCGATCCGCACCGCGTTTTCCGGAATCTGCGTGGGATCTTCGAGCTCATATGACCTGATAAGTTCGTGGAATTTGGACTTGAGATCCGTCCGCTGCTCTGGAGTCAAGTAAAGCAGATCGCTGGACAGCACCATGGCGGCCGCCTCGTTCGCGGCCTCGCCGCGCTGGCGCCGCTCTCCGCGGGCCCGGGTGAAGGCAGTCGCCCGACGCCGGAATGCGTCCAGTTCGAGTTCGACGACGGCGATCTCCGGGCTGGGCGCGTTGCCGCCCGATTTGATGGTGAAGTCCGAACCGGCGGCCTTCCACCGGCGTTCGCGCGCATCGCCTTCGTTGTCCGCGGCGGTCACGATCCCCCACTTCTCGAGGGCTCGCAGGTGGTAGCTCATGGCGCTGGGCGTCAGCCCGGTCTGCACGGCGAGCTCCGTTGCAGTACGGCTCAGTTGCGTGGAGTACAGCTCCGAGATGACCTCGAGCCGTGCGGCGTGGGCCAGCGCACGGATGGCTTTGGGGTCGGTGATCTCCACCGTTTTCCCGGGCCGTTTCCGGCGTTTCGGAGAGGCCAGCCCGGTTGATACCCCATTGTCTTCATTCACCGCAACAGTTTATCCGGCGCTTTCGCTGAAATTGTCTAGGCAACCCCGTCCGGCGCCACAGGCAGGAGGAACCCGTCGCGAACCAGGTTCCCGACGTCGGAGAGCAACCCGGCGCGGAAAGCGCCGTCGTCGAACCCGTCCCCTCCACCCAGCAAGGCAGACAAGGCGCCGATCAACTGTCGGACGGAGAGCTCGCCGTCGCACGCGGAAACAAAACCGGCCAGCTCAGTGCTCAGCAGATTCGTCCGCCGCAACCCGGCACCTTGGCGCAACAGGATGACTCCGGGGTGTTCGGCACCGGGCCGCTGGTGACGTTCCTCCGTCACGTCGTCCGCCACCACCAAGTGGGCATCGGCGAGCTCGTGGGCTTCCAGCCAATCGGCGCGTTCGATGGCCGCAGCAAGGTGCGGACCGATCGGTTGCTCGATGGGATAGGTGATCTCCTCGAAGCGCTTGGCGACCGTGTTTCCAGCCTGCTGCGGCCGGCGCAACCAGATCATCCCGAAGCCGATGGCCTCCACGTTGCGGGAAGCGAAGTCCTCGAGGTAGGCGGCGTAGGCATCCCGATAAAGCCCGCGGTCGCGGCCCTCGGAGGCGTCCTGCAGCCACGTCTCCGCGTACAGCTCGGGGCCAACTTGCTCGCGCTGGATGAACCAGGCCTCGGTGCCTGAACCGTCAAGCCAGGACGCCGGCCGCTCGCTCCATCCGGTGCCCGCGGGGGTTTCCCAGTTGCCGAGCATTTGCGCGGTCCCGCCGGGCGCCAGGATGTCCGGCAACGTGCGGACGAGGTTGGCGACGATATCGTCGCCCGGCAGGCCGCCGTCGCGGTACGTGAACTGATCCGAAGCGTGTTCGTCGGCACTTCGCGGAGTAATGACGAACGGCGGGTTCGACACCACCACATCGAAAGACTCGCCCTCCACAGGCTCCAGCAGGGACCCAAGGCGCAAGCTCACGCGCGATTCAAGGTCAGCGGGGTCGAGGTGCAAGGCCTCCGCATTGAGCATCAGGTTAAAACGGGTGAACGCGAGGGCCCGCTCGGAGATGTCCGTTGCGGTGACATGCTCGCTGTGGTGGAGAAGGTGGAAGGTCTGGATTCCACAGCCCGTGCCAAGATCCAAGGCGCGCTTAGAATGCCGCCGGATAGTGGTCTGGACGAGCGTCGTGGAGGCCTGCCCGATGCCCAACACGTGATCATGCCGGAGCACGCCAGGCTGCTGATGGGCCGCGAGATCACTGGAAACCCACAGTTCGGCGCCGCCGTTTCCGCTGCTGTCTGCTCCGGAGTCGCCCTCCCAGCCATACGGCCGCAGATCCACTTTGGCCGCGACAGCACCGGCGTCGTTCTTCTCCACCAGACCAAGCTCCACCAGGCCGGCGGTGCGGATCCGCGGCAACGCGGCGTCGATGTCCTCCGCCTTTTGCGGAACCGCGAGGAGCCACAAACGGATGACGACGGCGAGCGCTGCTTTCGCGCGGACCGTCGCCGGATCTCCGGTCAGGTCAGCCGGTTCGGTGACGATCAGCGCGGGGATGAGCTGGTCCCGGGCGAGGGCCGCGTGGGCGGACTCTCCCAGGAGTTCCGCCACTCCATCCACGGTGTAGCCGACGTTTCGCAAGTCGCCGGCGAGCGCTACGAGCATCTCCGGGAGGTCGCTGCGGGGAGCGTCGGGTGTGTTTCCAAAGGCGGCGGGCGTTGCGGGATCAGTCACCGTGCAAGTCTATTGGCGTCTTTAGGCGGCCGCCTTCCAGGGCCGGCGGCTGCATCAGGGGCCGGCGCCGGCGTCAGCGGGCCGGATTCTCCCGGCGTCCGCGGGCCGGTGCCCCAGCGGGTAGCGTTGAGTCATGGCATTTCACCCGTCCGCTTGGCGACGCGCAGCATTGTTGGTCATCGGCGCAGGCACCCTGGCCGTGACGGCGTGCTCCTCCGGGGGTTCCGTCGCAAACGCCGACATCTCTGCGTGGAAGGCGACAACCATGCCCTCCGCCACGGGGGTGGTCCTGGAAGACTCCGGGAAGATTCCGAACCGTGACCCGCTGGTCAAGAGCTTCCCCGGTATCGCGGCGGGAACCTACACCTTGACTGTGGCTTGCGACGGCGGCGGCAAGGCATTCTTCGATGTTTCCTCAGGCGGGAAGCAGATCACGGAAGCCGGGGCGGCATGCAATGGCAGCCGCGAAACCTCCAGCATCAAAGTGCCCGCCGCAGGACCCTTGAGCATCAGCGCTAGCAGCGTGGATGCGCCCGTGATCTACGCGTACCAGCTAGTGCGAGCTTCGTAACTTTCGTCTCGATCACGGCTGCGGCCCGGCGTAGAGTCGGACCATGGGGTGGGTACTCGCCCTCAAGGTACCGGCGACGCGCGTGGCGATTTCCGCCGTCGCACTGTGTGGCGCGCTTGCGTGCGGCACGCTGACGTCTTGCGAATACACGTACGACGACGGGCGCGCCCAAGCGAGCAGTCCGCCGTCGGCAGCTTTCACGGATCCGGTACTTCCCAACGACCCGTCGTTGACTGAGACTGTCACCGGCGACGCACTGACGGCCTGGGCGCAGGACGTGCTCCCGGACGTGACGGGACAGTCCTTCTATAGCAGCTACGGATTACTTTCCCCCGGAGAATCCCACATCGAAGAGACAACGCAGCTTCCCGGCGGTTCGTATGCGGTGACGCTGGCTTGCCGAGGTACCCGCAGCGTCGAATTCACTGTGCGAAACGGGGGCGATGTGCTTGTTGAGCGCACGTTGCAATGTGGAACGACGCGGATCAACGTGCTGCAACTGGACAAGGACGCAGTCCTCGGCATGACCATAACGGCCGACGCTCCGGCGAACTTCGCGTACCGTGTGAGCCGGATCTAGACGCTGGGGTCTAGGCCGCTGGGATCTAGGCCGCTTGGGTCTAGGCCGCACAGCCTTCCGGGCAGCGAAGGGTCTCCGGGCTTGAAGCGCACTCGGCGCAATAAAGTGTCAGGTTGCGGCAACTCAGATTGGAGCAATTCTCGAACTTATTGGTAGGCGCCTGGCAGCGGACGCACTGACCGATGGTTTTGGCGTCCTCGCTGAATTCCACGTGCATACGCTTGTCAAAGACGTAGAGGGATCCTTCCCACAGGCCCTGGTCCTTGTACGTTTCGCCGTAGCGGACAATCCCGCCGTCGAGCTGGTAGACCTCTTTGAATCCGCGGTTCACCATGAGGCTGGACAGGACTTCGCACCGAATCCCGCCGGTGCAATAGGTGACCACGGGCTGGTCTTTGAGGTCGTCGTATTTCCCCGAGTCGAGTTCCTTGATGAAGTCGTGGGTCGTGGCAACGTCGGGAACGATCGCGTCCTTGAACTTGCCGATCTGCGCTTCGAACGCATTGCGGCCGTCAAAGAACTTCACTTCCTGCCCGGCCGCCTTCTTCTCCTCCAACAGCGCGTGGAGTTCTTCGGGCTCAAGGTGGGTTCCGCCGCCGACAACGCCCTTCTCGTCCACCTTCAGTTCCCCGGGGGCACCGAAGGACACGATCTCGTCGCGAACTTTGACGCTCAACCGGGGAAAATCTGCGGCTCCGCCTTCGGACCATTTAAAGTCGATGCCGTGGAAACCCTTGTACTCCTTGGTGGTCTTCACGTATTGCTTGACGTTGTTCAACTCCCCGCCGACAGTGGCGTTGATGCCGTCCCGTGAGATGAGGATGCGACCGGTCAAGCCGAGCTTCTCGCACAGGGCACGCTGCCAGAGACGCACGGCGTCCGGGTCCGCGATCGGGGTAAAGCCATAGAAGAGCACAATTCTGTTCAAAGCCACGTATTTAAGGGTACTTGGTGGCCCCAAACCTGCGTGTCGAGCACCCCTTCCAGCCACCCAAAGTGTTAACGGAGCTGTTACTGACGTCCCCTGTTGATTCGCAGACGGCTAGCATAGTCTCTCTACATGAGTCACGACGCCTTGGTTGGAGACATCGCTGATCTGTTGGAAGTCTGGGTAGCCGGCTGGTCGGGCTCCCGGAGTTACGAGACACGCAAGGAAGGCCGCTTCCCGGCAGCACTGCGTGCGGATATAACCGGCGACTGGGAATACTTTGCGCACGATCCCTCGGAGGCGGAGTTCTCCGATCTGGCCGCCAGGACCCGCGAAGCGGACACCCGCATCCTGACGATCCTCACCAACGACGTTGCGCGCTACACCCAACTGGCACAAGAGCACGGTCTGAACGTTACGTCCGATTCCCAGACCATGATGATCGTCGATATGGGAACCCAGGACGCGGAAGACCCGTGGCTCTCGGATGACGACTTGGAACTTGCGACTTCCGAGAGCAACGGCGTCCATTTCGCGGTGGTCCATGCCGATGACAAGGTGGCAGCCAGCGGCCAGGTTTTCGTGGTCAGGCAGGTGGCCGTGTTCGACAAGATTGTCACCGAACCCGACTTCCAGCGCCGGGGCCTGGGCAGCTTCATCATGAAAGCCCTCGCTGCGCAGGCGTTTGAGCACGACGTCGAAAGGGGCCTTCTCCTTGCTTCTCTGGACGGTCAGCACCTCTATTCGCACCTTGGCTGGAAGAACGTGAGCCAAGTACTTATGTTGTCCACAAAACGGGTCGACGAAGTCGACTTGTCTGTGGCGTAGTCCAAGAACCCGAAGCCTCGGCACGAATACTCCTGCATGAACAGTCCGGCGCCCACAGCGTCAGCGGCCGCGATGATACGCGTCGGTTTCCGGTGCGATGACAGAATGTTCAGGTGGATGCAACTGAATCGATGATCTCCCTGCTGGGCAGGAGCCCGGACCCGGAGCAGTTGCGACATGTCCGCATTATTCCGGCACGCAAGGCAGTCCATGAGGCGTGGCCGGGCTGGGCCCACCCCGATATCGTTGCCGCCTACGGAACCTTGGGGATCCATGAACCGTACCGGCACCAAATCGAAGCAGCCGAGCTCGCCCACTCGGGCCAACACGTAGTCATTGCCACGGGCACTGCCTCCGGTAAATCGCTTGCGTACCAGTTGCCTGCCCTCGACGCGATCCACCGGTCCGAGTTGCGGGTGCTGTCCGAACCGGGCAAGATCCACGACGACGGTGCGGTCACCTTGTATCTCTCCCCCACCAAAGCGCTTGCAGCGGACCAGCTGGCAGCGATCCGCTCGCTCAAGCTCCCCACGGTCAGGGCCGAAACGTACGACGGCGATACCGAGCAGTCCCAGCGCCGCTGGATCAGAGACCATGCCAACTTCATCCTCGCCAATCCCGACATGCTGCATTTCGGGATTCTGCCCAACCACACTTGGTGGGCCCGCTTCTTCCGACGGCTGCGCTACGTCATCGTGGACGAAGCCCACAGCTACCGCGGAGTGTTCGGATCCCACGTCGCCAATCTGATGCGCCGGCTTCGGAGAATCTGCGCCTACTACGGTGCCGGCACCTCCTTTCCTGAACCTGTGTTCATTGCGGCATCCGCTACTGCCGCGGACCCCGGAAATTCCTTTGCCCGTCTCATCGGGACTCCCGTGCGCGAGGTTTCGGAGGACTGTTCGCCACACGGCTCCACAACTGTCGCCTTCTGGGAACCTGCCCTCACCGAGCTGAAGGGAGAAAACGGAGCCAAGACCCGCAGGACTGCCGTCGCCGAAACCGCGGACATGCTGGCCAATCTGGTCTCCTCACGTGTCCGGACCATCGCCTTCATCAAGTCCAGGCGCGGTGCGGAGACGATTTCGTCCATCACCAAGCGTCTACTCGACGAGGTCGATCCCAGCCTGCCCCAGCGGGTGGCCGCGTACCGCTCCGGCTATCTCCCCGAAGAGAGACGCGCCTTGGAGAAGGCACTCCGCTCCGGTGAACTGCTGGGGATCTCCAGTACGTCGGCGTTGGAGTTGGGTATCGACATTTCCGGGCTGGACGCTGTGTTGGTCGCGGGCTGGCCTGGACGCAGGGCATCCCTGTTCCAACAGATCGGGCGGGCTGGCCGCGCGGGCCAAAACGCCATTGCCGCATTCGTCGCCAGCGACGATCCCCTTGACACTTACCTCGTCAACCATCCGGAGGCAATCTTTGATGTGTCGGTCGAGGCCACGGTTTTCGACCCCGGGAATCCCTACGTATTGGGCCCCCACCTGTGCGCGGCGGCTGCCGAGCTTCCGATCGCGCCGGCCGAGCTGGGCTTGTTCGGACCAACATCCGAGCCTCTGCTGAATCAATTGGTGGATCAGGGGTACCTCCGGAAGCGGCCCGCTGGCTGGTTCTGGACCCATCCCGAGAGCGCCGCGGCCATGGTGAACCTTCGCGCCGACGGTGGCGGTCCCGTGAGCATCGTGGACTCGGAGACTGGCTCCCTCCTGGGCACCATGGATTCGCCGCAGACGCACTACCAGGCTCATACGGGTGCCATCTACGTGCATCAAGGGGACAGTTATCTGGTCGAGGAACTGAACGAGGAGGACCATTGCGTAATGGTCCGCCGAGCCAACCCGGACTACTACACGACAGCCCGGGACGTGACGCAGATCGAGGTCCATGGAGACTCTCCGGACCATGGAATGGGGGGACGTCTCAGTTCACTTCGGGGAAGTGAAAGTAACAACACAGGTGGTCTCCTTCCAACGTAAGGCATTGATATCCAATGAGGTCTTGGGGGAAGAACCCTTGGAACTCGGGGCCAGGGATCTCTTCACCAAGGCAGTCTGGTTTCTGGTCCACAACCGTTCACTGACGGGTGCAGGCCTTATCGAGGCACAGTTCCCGGGTGCGCTCCACGCCGCCGAGCACGCAGCGATCGGGCTTCTCCCGCTGGTGGCTTCAAGCGACCGTTGGGACATCGGCGGTGTCTCAACAGCTCTTCACGCCGATACCGGAGTACCCACAATCTTTGTCTACGACGGCCATCCGGGCGGGGCAGGATTTGCCGAACGCGGATTCGAGAAAGCCAAGGTGTGGTTGACCGCTACAAGGGACGCCATCAAGGCGTGCGAGTGCGAGAACGGCTGCCCTTCCTGTGTCCAGTCCCCCAAGTGTGGCAACAAGAACAACCCATTGGACAAGGGTGCCGCAGTCACCCTGATCGACGTACTGCTGCGCGACGCCGTCTGACGACGAGGGAGCCGTCCGGCCTACGGCGGCGGACCGGCCCGTGAGCGGCCGGTCGCCGTCCCGAAAACCATGCCCCGAACCGACTCTGTGTGAATCTCCACGATCTCACCTCCGCGCACCGTGCAGGCCGACAACGACGCTCCATTCCGTGCGGCGATTTCGCCGGCGACGACGCAGGGGTCTCCGGTGGTCAAGCCACGGGCGGCGTCGGCGCCCGCGAGCGCAGCCAAGTCCGCGGCAGCAGCTGCACGATGCGCCATCGCTGCGGCTTGGGCGAACGTGAGGACTGCTGCCATAAGGATCATGACGACAAGACCCAGGGCGACGGCCAGGATGGTTCCGGAGCCACGGCCCGGATCGCTACACCATGTTCCGGCGCGGGCTATTCCGACCCCCACGCCACGCTTCGCCCCGTCGCGGCTGGCAACTGCGCGGGCTAGTCCGACCCCCACGCCATACTTCGCCCCGTCGCGGCTGGCAACTGCGCTTGCGGGCCCGGCGCTCACACCGCGACCCTTTCCTTACGGCCCCTCGTCCCTTCAGCGGGCACTGCGCCCTTGAAGTCGACACCACCGTCTCCGACATCGAGGACGGGCAAGGTGGCTGCCGACGCGCGAGGCGTCTCTCCCCTGGCCGACGCCGCGGCTGAAAGGCTCCACGGGATAAGGGAGCCCATTGGGCCAACAACCCTGGCTGAGACCGTCACTCTGATCCATTCCCCGTCCTCCGAAACGGCGGCCGAGGCGGCATCGCCGGCCATTTTCCGAACGATCCCGTCCACGGCCGCGTTGCCGTCGCCACGGGCCAGAGCCCGGGCCGCTGCCCTGGCTGCTTCTTCGAGACGGAGCTGGGTGATCCCCGCGGCCGATCCGGCCAGTGAGCAGCGCCAAAAGAAGTAGGACGGCGGGCAATGCCACGGCGAACTCCGCAGTGACCGCCCCGCCAGCGGAGCGCTTGGAACTCTCCTGCTTTTTCATGGCAGGGAGAGCGCGCTGCGAATGAGGTTGAGGAGGAAGCCGCGTACTTCCTCGCTGCGTAGGATGACCACAAGGAGTCCGGCGAAGCCCACCGCGGCAAGCGTGGCAATGGCATACTCCGCCGTGGCCATGCCAAGTTCCGAGCCCATGGACCGCTTTTTCGACCGTTCCGTTTTCTTCGAGTGCTTCGTTGCAGAAGAGTCATCGCGGGACCAATCTTGGCTTGATTCCCCAGCGGAATGCGTTTCGGCGGGACTCCGAACCGGCTCCCTTCCTAGAGAGCCCGGGAACAACTCAAGAACCTGGGCCTCCTGCCGAGAAGCGGCTCGGATCAACGTATCTGCGGTTGCATTCATTTTAATTCCTTTCGCTTGGACCGGCATGCTGCCAGCTCTACTTCGACTCTCCCGCCGGGATCCGGCCTTCAAAAGAGCCCAAGTCCCGTAAGTGGAAAACTTTCCTTCGGAGGGCCGTGTGGAGGGAAACTCAAGCGTCTAGAGCGGTCTTCGTGAACTGTTACTCCGCTGAAGGAAGCATGGCCAGAAGCACCGGCACGACGCCAAGACAGATAAAGGCAGGCAAGGAACACAAGCCCAGAGGGATCACGAGTTTCACGCCGAGGGCCGCGGCGCGCTTTTCCGCAGCCCTGAACTGTTCTCGCCGGAGGCGGGCTGCCTGGGCATAAAGTATGGCCGCAGATGGCGCGCCCGTCAGGGCTGCGAAGGAAAGGGCATCCTTCAGTTTTCGCGCCTCAGCGCATTGCTCGCCTGAACTCCGCCACGCCGTCTCCCAATCCGTTCCGACGTCAAGTCCGGCCACCACAATGCGCAGGGAGCGGCTGAGCTGCCGGGACGCGCAGCTGGCAATCAGTTCGAGGGACCGTCCGAGTCCGGCTCCGGAATCGAGCATCGCAGCCACCAATTCAAGCATCATGGGCACATTCCCCAGGCCTCCGTGCCCTTGGAAACTCGGAGCCGTGCCAAGGTCCGGGGCCTGTCGAGCCTCCTTCAGTGGAGCAGTGCTGCCAGGCGCGCCGTGGAGAGTCCGCAAGAGCGTGCGCCGGCGTACTGTTCCCGGAAGCGCCACCTCCAGGACTACTGCGGAAATCAGCACCATGGACACCGCAACCGCAGGGAAGGTCGGGTCCATTAGTCAACACCCGCCGCTGCGTGCACCAATCGCGACGACCAGATCCTACCGGCTACCGTCAGCAAAACCCCGGCCACGAGCGCCGCGATTCCGATGCCGTTGCCCAGCAGGATCCGCAATGGGTCCACCCCAAGCACCACGCCAAGCCCTAGCCCAAAAAGGGGCAGCCATGTCAGGAGGCGAACGGTGGCTTTCGGCCCCGCCAGTGCGGTCTGCCGAGCGTCTCCGGCGTCGTCCTCTGCCTCAAGCTGGGAGGCGAACCGCGTCAGCACGTCCGCCAACGGACATCCACTCGCCTCGGCAACGTCCAGGCAGGCGGCGAGTTCTCCCCAGATCCGCTGTTCCAGGGAATTCCCGCCCCCTAAATCCTTCGCCACGGACGTTCTGATGGCTGCGGCTACCGAAGTCCCGATGATCGAGGCCGCCCGCGCGGCCGCCAGAACACGAACGGATCCTGACGGCAGCTTGGGCACCCCCGAGGCATTGCTTCGTGCCCTGCCCACTCCGGAACCGCCAGGACGAACGCCGTGGCCCGCATCGCCATGTACCATCCACAGCTCTTCCCAAAGCCTCGACGGCGATCGGCCACCCCGAAGGAGCGCGGCAAGCTGCTGTACGAGCACCGTGAGCGGCAAAGCGTCGACGGGTGCGCGTCTCCAGGACATTCGCGCTACGGGCGCGGCAGTTAAGGCGGGCGTCAATGCGCGCAGTACCCGTTTGGCACGTCGCCTGGACGGTTGGAATGTCACCCATACAGCGGTGGCGAGCACGAATGCCAAGAATCCGGTCATGCGGCAACTCGACGGTGATCGGAGCTGGCCATTGGTTCTTGTGTCCCTGGCAGGAGCCATGGGTCCAGCTGAAGGCGCTCTGCGAGATCAGTCCAAGCAGGACCGGCGACGGCGGCCCCTGCCCGAAGCTCAACAGCAGGAACCACGAATTGGCCCGAAAGGCGGTCCGCCAGCAATCCGATGCACGAGACTCTTCGGCCGGCAGCCGTTCGTTCGAGGTGGACCACGGCGTCCACGGCCGTCGAGATCTGAAGCTGAACGGCTTCCTGGCTCAAGCCTGCGAGCGCGCCCAGAGCCACAAGCCTGGCCGGAACAGCAGCCGCAGTGTTTGCGTGAATCGTTCCGCCGCCGCCGGTGTGGCCGGTATTGAGGGCGGTCAATAGCTCACGGACCTCTGCCCCGCGGCATTCGCCCACCACCAGCCGGTCCGGGCGCATTCGCAGCGCTTGCCGGACGAGCTCGCCGAGATCGAGGGCGCCGCCGCCTTCAAGGTTTCCGTGCCTGGACTCAAGGGATACGACGTGCGGGTGCACCGGGTTCAGCTCCGCGGCGTCTTCAATCAGGACAAGCCGCTCCTTGGGATCGCTCAGCCCGAGCATTGTTGACAGCAGCGTGGTTTTCCCGGATCCGGTGGCGCCGCTGATCAGGAAGCTCAGCCTCCTTTGAACGATGGCCTGCAGCACCTGTTGAACGGGTGCTCCAAACATCCCTCCCGAGGAGAGCTCGTCCATGGAGAACACCTCTTCGCGCCGGATCCGCACTGACAGCAAGGTTCCCGCCGCGGAGATCGGCGGCAGCACAGCGTGGACACGGTACCCGCCATCCAGACGGACGTCGACGCATGGCGAACCGTCATCCAAACGGCGTCCACCAGCAGCGACGAGCCGGGAGGCCAGGGCACGAATTTGTGGTTCGCCGTCGAAGTGCAGCTGCGCTCTTTCCAGCCCTTTGCCGCGGTCGAACCAAACAGAGTCCGGGCCATTCACGAAAATGTCCGTCACCGCAGCATCCCGGGCAAGCTGCTGGAGAGGTCCCAGCCCGCTAAGTTCGGCACTGATCGAATCGACGGCCGCTAGCGCCCCGGCGGCTCCGAGCAGCCGGCCCGTTGCATGGACGGCAGCGGCAACGCGCGACGGAGTGACCGGTCCGGCGTCGGACATCACGGTGTCCCGGACGGTCTCAAGCAGGGCAGCATCCAGGCGTTGAGTCGAGCGTCGCCGCCCATCGCGTGGGAATCCAGAAGTACTCATGCTGCGTCGTCGATGAGGTGAAGGACGGACGCGGCAAAGCGGCGCACAGCCTTGCGCCTGCCGAATTCCAGAAGCCGTCCGAGCTCGGCCGCGCCGGCTGTTCCTCGAAGCTCGGGCAGGACACCGTGGAGGGGCAGTCCAAGAGATTCGGCAATGAGGGGTCCGTCCACTGCAGAAGCGGTGTTCCCGCGGATCACCAGAGCTGTATCCACAGGAGGCAGCTCATGCAACAACCCCGCGGAGGCGACTGCCGCGCGGAGCTGAGCCGGGGCTACCAGCAGGATCCTGTCGCAGTCCCAAGCGAAGCTGACAAGGGATTCCGTTCCCCGGCCGATGTCGACTACCACCAGCTCAAAGCTCCGCCTCGCGGCATCCAGAACAGCCGCAACCGCCCCTGGCTCCACGTCCAGCGGGCGGTCGCGGCTTCCCGGCCAAGACAGGAAGGAGAAGCCGCCAGCTATGGGCAGCGAGTCGCCTAACTGCCCAGGTCCGATGCTGCCGCTAGCGCCTGCAAGATCGGGCCAGCGCAGTCCGGGCGCGTCTTCAGCGGCGAGGCAAAGCTCCAGGCCGCCGCCCCTGCGATCGCCGTCGACCAACAACGTGCGCACCCCTTGCGCCGCCGCTTCCTGCGCCAACCAAACAGCAGCAGTGGATGCACCAGCCCCGCCGCACCCGCCGGTCACTCCGAGCACCAGGGCCTCCAGGGTCCGGGGCTTGGGATCTGCTGAGATGCTCCGCAAGCCAGGCCGCAGCCTCCGGTAATACGGCCACGCGTTCGGCGCCCAATGCAGCCCCTAATTGCCACAGAGTGTTCCCTTCACCATTGAGGCCAAGCAAGACGGAAGGGGCACGACGGCGGGGCGGGAGTTCGCGGATATCACTGCCGAGAAGCACCATCCCCACGGTGTCCCACACGGCCAAGGCCTCGGACGAATCGACGGCCGTCCGGAGGCTCGCGCCAACAGCAGCCGCGATCCTTTCCGTTTCTGCCCGTAACCGCGCGTTTCCCGTCACCAGCAGGATTTCGCCGGAATCGACCGGAAGCCATGGACCGATCCGGTGCCGGGGCGGGACATTGTCCAGCCGCAGGCCTGCCGCGTCCCGGCCCGTGGCGTCCGCCACCACTACCTTTGTCCTGTTGGAGATGTTGCCCGCTCATGAATCCACTCTCTCCGGTTCGCAGCGAGCCTTGAAGAACCGAATTCGCGTATGTGGATAAGTAATCCAAAGAACTCCGGTGGAGGGCGAGTCCGCTTTGCGGACGGCAGCAGTCCGCAAAGTGCGGGATTCCACGAAACCACAAGGCAGAATTGTCTTTATGTACCTGCTGCTCGCCGCCCATCCAGACGGCGCAGCCATTCAGGAAACCACTGCGGCTGGAGCAGCCGCAGCAGAGCCGCGCATCGTAGAAAAAGGCGACCTTCCCGGCGTCGTACGCGGGTTGGAAGCGAGGCGGCCGCGCTGGGTCTGGAGCCGGACGCAAGATTGGTACCCGGCGATGCTGCAGGCCGGAGTGGAGCTCGAACGTTGCCACGACCTCACGCTTTGCCGCGCCATCCTGGTTCATTCGGAGTTCACGGCTCACACGGACTATGCCCGCAGCGCGGAAAAGCTCACGCAAGACGACGAGATGACGGTTCCGCCGCGGGTCCTCCAGCCTCCACCGCCGCCGGCCGATCAGGACGCGCTGTTCGAGGACCTGGTCCCGCGCAGTACCGAGCCCGGCCTGCAAGAGATCCGCGCCGAGTTCGCAGCCCAACAACACGCGCTGAGCCAGGCATCCACCGAGGAAGGCCGGCAACACCGCCTGCGGCTGCTGCTGGCAGCGGAATCCGCCGGAGCCATGATCGCCACGGAAATGCAATTCACCGGCGTGCCGTGGCGAGAGACCTTGCACGAGGAAATCCTGGAAGGCCACCTGGGTCCCCGGCCGCTCCTCGGCCACCGGCCAGCCCGGCTCGAGGCTCTCTGCGTCGAGCTTCGGAAGATTCTCCAGACCCCGAAGCTGAACCCTGACTCACCCCGACTAGACCTCATGCGCGCCCTGCACAGGAACGGCATCGAGGTGAAGACAACCCGGCAGTGGGAGCTCAAGGAATCGAAGCATCCGGCCATCGAGCCGCTGCTGGAATACAAGAAACTCTCCCGTTTGTTCTCGGCGAACGGCTGGGCCTGGCTCGACGCATGGGTGAGCGAAGGGCGATTCCGTCCCGAGTACGTGGTGGGAGGTGTGGTTTCCGGTCGCTGGGCGTCGAGGGGAGGCGGGGCGTTGCAGATCCCCCGCCAAATCCGGGGCGCGGTACATGCCGATCCAGGGCACAAACTGATCGTCGCGGACGCGTCGCAACTGGAACCGCGCGTCCTGGTGGCACTCGCGCAGGACTCCAAGATGGCCGAAGCCGCGCGCGATAAGGACCTATACGCCGGCATCGCCGCACAAGGCTTCGGCGGCGATCGGTCCAAGGCGAAGATTGCTTTGTTGGGTGCAATTTACGGCGCCACAACGGGCGAATCGGGGCGGCTCATGCCGCAGCTCACCCGCACTTACCCCCGGGCAGTCGGGTTTGTTGAACAAGCGGCCCGCGACGGCGAAGCCGGCCGCACCGTGACCTCAAGGCTAGGCCGCAGCAGCCCGCCGCCGTCGGAACGTTGGCTCCGCAGCCAGCAGTCCACGACGGCGGAAGAACAGCGGCGCGCGGACAGCATCGCCCGCTCGCGCGGACGTTTCACGCGGAACTTTGTGGTGCAAGGTTCCGCTGCGGACTGGGCGTCATGCTGGCTGGCTGAACTTCGACGGCGGCTGCGGGCGATGGATGGCGGCACTGTGCCGGGCGGGGAACTCGTGTTCTTCCTTCACGATGAAGTCATGATCCACGCGCCGGCCGAGTCCGTAGAAGTCTGCATCGCGGCGATCGAGGAGGCCGCGTCCGCCGCTAAGGAGCTGCTGTTCGGGCGGATTCCGGTGGAATTTCCGGTGAGCATCGCCGTCGTCGATTCTTACGACAAAGCGAAGTAGGCGCCCACTTGCCCAAGGCTCAGCAGCAGAGGACGATTGCCCCGTGGGAAACAAAGGCCGGGCGTCATTGGCCGTGTACATCGCCTTCCAGCTGACGGAGCTGGAAGGCCAATTGCCCCTGATTGCAGCGGCCGACCCGGAAGCCGTGCACAACGCCAGGCTCGCCCTCCGCCGTCTCCGTTCAGTTCTCAGCTGCTTTCGCGGCATGACCCCAAAACTCCCCCGGCACGCCCGCGAGGAAATCGCTTGGCTGGCATCTTCGCTCGGCGAATCACGGGATGCGTATGTTCTGTCCCAGAGAATTCGGCTCTCCCTTGATACAAAGGACTCCTGGAATACGCCCGAGGCCCTGCGCGCGGCCGTCGATCAACTGGAAGCGTCAAGTGCTCGCTTGGCGGCTGCACTGGGTGGACATAAACGCAGCAGGAGAGCGGTGCGGGCGGCGAGGGCTGCGCTCTTGGATGCCTCTGACGACAAGGAATACAAGCACCCGACGGCGGACCTTGCGGAGCGCCTTCAGGCCCGGTGGGAGCGGCTGCAGCACAGCCTCGCCGAGGAGGCGGGCAGCGGTGACCCAGAGGTGCGCAATGCGGCGCTCCATCAGGCTCGCAAGGACGTCAAATGCCTCCGGTACTCAGTGGAGGCGGTCGCGGACGCCTTCAGCCACCGGGCTTCCGGAGTGATCCAACCGGCGATTGGCCTGCAGCGGCTGTTGGGTGAGCAACACGATGCAGTGGTGGCTGGAGAGTGGATCAGGGAACTGGCCAACACTCCCGGAGTTGACGCAGAAGATGCCCAAAGACTGGAGTCGATGGAGGTCCGGCGACGGCTCAGTGCGGAGGAAGAGTTCCGAATGGCCATTGCCGAATACCCCGTTCCGGCTCCGAGGCGCGCGCTCGCCTTCTAATTTGCGTTCTCATTGAGGCCCGGACAAACACCTGAAGGCCCTGGTGCTGGGATCAACGCTGGGCTCGGCGCGGGTGGAGGCTGGCGTAGGGCGTCGATGGCGGTGACGGTTCCCAGCCCAGCGATGAGGATGGCACAGCCGATAAGTGCGGAGGCCGTGAGGCGCTCGTGGAGGACGAGGACTCCGAGGGCTGCGGCCAGGAGTGGTTCAGCCAAGCTCAGGGTGCCGGCCGTCGGGGCGGTGGTGCGGTTCAACCCGTAGATGAATACGGCGTAGGCGGCGGCGCTCCCGGCCAGCCCGGTCCAGGCGATCAGCAGGAGTGTATTGGGGTCGGCCAGGTGGGTCGGGGTGGAGGGCCAAAAGTGGGGAGAGTGCGACTCCGGCGATGACCAGGGTGATCGTGGTGGCAGGCAGCGCCGGGACGCCGGCCTGGAGGAAGCGTTTGGCGGCGACAGTGTAGACGCCGTAGCAACTGCCGGACACCAGAGCGATCCCGATACCGGCGATGCTGGGCTGTGCCGCTGCCCAGGGATTGAGGAGTACCGCGCATCCGATCACCGCGGCGAGGGTACCGACCACCCAGCCAAGGGCGAGCTGTTCGCTGGTCCACCAGCGTGCGCACAAACCCGTAGCGACCGGCGCGACGCCGAGCGCGAACGTGGTGCCCAAGGCAGCGCCGAGCTGGTCGATGGCGTGCATGAACGTGATCTGGTAGACCCCGGTGGCCAGGGCCGCGAGCAGTACCCAGCCGATCACGCCTCGGCGGAGGACTTGTCGCCACGCCGCGAGCCTAGGGCGGAACGCGGCCAGAACGAGTCCGCCGACAAGCAAGCGCGCCACACCCACGGCGCCGGGGTCCGCGGCTGACGAGGCAAGTACCTGGGCAGGGCCGACGGTGCCCCAGAGAAGCGCGGCAACCAGAATACCTGCCGGTCCGACGGCCCGGGAACGTGCGCGAGGGTTGACGGTGACCGTGGCGGTCATGGCAACATTCCCATGCCGCCGACGATGCGGTCGCGGGTCACGTGCGCCGCGTGCGGCATGTCGACGACGAGCGAGTCGTCACGTCTGGCTGCTTGCACACGCACCTGACGGAGCTTCCCGGGCTCGGCGGCAAGGATCGCGCATCCCGACCGGGGCAGGCCCGTGTGATCTCCGCCGTCCGCATCGGTGCCCCCTTGGGCCCGCAGCCCCGGGACTGCGGGCCCGGTGGGAGCGGCGACGGAGGCGGCCGCCTTCACGATCCGGCCCGGCGGCAGCGTGCTGTCCACAACGATGACCCAATCCAGTCGTGCCTCTCGGGTGGACTCGCTCGTCCGGACTTCGTCTGCGGCGAAGTCAATAATCTGTTCAATCATTCAGAAATCGTCCCCATATTGCGTATTAATACCGTTGATTTCGAACAAGTTTATTTGTAAATCCGCGTCCTATGTTGCAATCCGTATATAATCCGACTAAGTTCGTGAAATGACCGATCTGGATGAACTTGATACGGCGATCCTCCGGGAATTGCAGCTCGATGCACGGCGCACCAACCGTGATGTGGCCGCCGCAGTCGGGGTGGCACCGACGACATCGCTGGATCGGACCCGCTCGTTGCGCGAACGCGGGATCATCACCGGCGCGCGACTTGAGGTGGACCTCGGCAAGATCGGCAGGCCCGTCCAGGCCCTCGTCGCGGTAAGGGTCCGTCCCCCAACGCGGGCCAACATCGCGGGCTTCCGCGAATGGGCAGCCGGCCTGCCCGAAGTACTGGGGGTGTTCGTTACCAGCGGCAGTGAAGACTTCCTGATACACGTCGCCGTGCCCGACAACGACCACCTCTACGCCTTCGTGATCGATCGCCTGACAGAGAAGCCCGAGGTCGCCGACGTACGGACTTCAATCGTCTACGAGCACATCCGTTCCTCCACGGTTCTGCCCGACTCCCGCCTCATCGGCTGAACGCCCGGCACCGTCGGCCATGAACACCGCTTTGGCATTGCGTCAGTCCATGTGGCTCAAGGCCGGGTCGGGACTTCACGAGCAACCACCTGACCCGGACCGCGAAGGACCTCCACTTCGAAATCGTCTACTCCACCATCGCCGGGCCCCGGGGCGCGGGAAGGTCGAACGCTTTTCGGCAGCGTCATCGGAATCGGCTAGACGTTGAAGAGCAGCTTGCCTACCGGATCAGTTCGATCATGGGTGCTGCCGCCGAGACTAAGCACTACCCCTTTGGCTGTCAGCTCGTCGGCCATATCTCTGGCGTCGGAAAGTGAGCGTGCCTAACGGTCAAGTTTGGGTCACCACAAGCGTATCGCCGGCCCGGCACGCTGCCATTGCTTCACGAAGCCTGGGCGCACCCGATTTGCTCCCGTCAGTCCTTGGTCGACGAAGATTTTCTTCTCTTCCACGCCCAGGGCAAGCGGCAAGCGGAGCGTTTCGTTGGAAAGTGAGGTCCTGATCGTTCGTTGAGACGTGGGCGTTAGTTTTGCGGTTTGCGCGTGTCTCACGCACTCCCTGATCACGCGATCGGCGTCGCACGCTGGATGGCCCGGTAAACCGTGGAGCGGGCGACTTTAAAAATCTCGGCGATCTCGGTTGTGGTGTGCTCTCCAGCCCGATGGAGGGCGACTAGATGGGCCTCCTGGGATTAGGAGAGCTTGGGCTTCTTGCCCCGGAGCTTGCCTTTTGCCTTCGCAACGGCCATGCCCTCGCGGGTTCGGGCCCGGATGAGGTCGGCTTCGAACTCGGCGACCATGCCCAGGACGTTGAACAGGAGCTTGCCCACCGGGTCGTTGGGATCATAGATGCTTCCACCGAGGTTAAGGCTCACTCCCTTGCGGGTGAGTTCATCGGCGATGTCCCTCGCATCCGGCAGCGAACGTGCCAGCCGGTCGAGCTTGGTGACTACGAGGGTGTCCCCGCCCCGGCACGCGGCTAGTGCCTCTCCCAAGCCGGGACGGTCGCGCTTCCTCCCGGTGAGACCGTGGTCGACGTAGACCGCGTCGGGGTCGACGCCAGCGGCCGGAAGTGCGTTCCGCTGCGCGGTGAGATCCTGAGAATTGGTGGAGCATCTCACGTAACCGATGAACATGCTCAGAACTGTAGCGTTTGGGGCACGCGGGATCCGGGCAATTTTGGGGGCGGGTCATATGGGAATTTGGCAGGCCCGGGATTTCGCCACTATTGAACAGCTCTGCGGGTAGCGCCGATGTGTCCGGTGGACGACCGTCTAACGGACGCGTCGGAGGTCTCCGCTCGCTGGGGTTTCGCATGGACAAAAGTTTTTCCAAGATTCTCGTTACAGTTTGTTGGCTGCCGGACATTAACAGGGCATGAGCTTGCAAACCATGGGGGAACGGCTGGATCTGGAGAGAGAAAAACGATTCCTGGCTGCCCACGCGGCGGCCCACGACCGTATCTACCGCTATTTTCGGCGCAGGACGGACGGCGCCGCCACCGCGGAGGACCTGTGCGCCGAGGTCTTCAGGATCGCATGGGAGAAATCCGCGCACGGCGATGACCTCTCGGTGATTGTCCTTTTTGGCGTGGCCAAGAATGTCCTTCGGAACTACGACAGGTCCGCGCTCCGATCGACCGGACTCATCGATGCCTTGCGGCTGGAGCGCGTGCCAGAAACACCCGCAGACGGATCCGCCGTCCTGGATGGCATCGACCGTCTGGCCCCGAAGGAAAAGGAGGTGTTGCTGCTGACGTACTGGGATGGACTCACCGCCGCCCAAGTTTCCAATCTCCTCAACACCTCATCCACAGCAGTGCGCATGCGGTTGCACCGTGCCCGTAAGGAACTAAGCCGAATACTTCAGGAGCAGACAGTGTCAGAAGGAGCAACAGAATGAGCCAAGACCCAACCGCCGCCGACCGGCTCGCAGCCTCCGATCCTGCGCTCTTGATCACCGACGAGGAACTGATCCGCAGCCGACAACGGTCGCTGTCGTTCATGAACTCCGAGGCCACCCAGATAGCCGTCGGCGGATCCGTCCACGACTTCCACCGCGCACCGGCCAAGCGTCATTGGGGGCGCTTCGCCGCTGCCGGGCTTGCGACGGCAGCCGTCGCAGCCAGCGTTCTCGTTGCCTCGAGTTGGGCAACGGGGCCGGTCGACATGGCTGCCGCTCCGACAGTCTCACAGGTCACCGCGATGCAGCCGCCCCCTGCCGGCCCGGCCCGGGACCTCTTCATCGCAGCAGATGAAGTCCTGGTCCTGCAGGCGTTGCCGAACCCTGCAGAGTGGAATCAGGGGTACCGGGAATCAGGCGTCCCGAAGCTCGGGGACGAACCGGTGAACGTGATCCAGGTTCTGAAAGGATCACGGCCCATCGGGAAGGCAACCATCGACGTCTCCGCCATGCCTGCCCCGGAGTCGTGGAAGAACACGAACGTAGTTGCGCCGCTGACCTACCTCGCATTCATCAAGAAGGACGCGGCCGGTGTCGGCCACCTGATGAACGGGCCGCTCGCCCTTCTGGAAATTCTGAACCTGCGCTCTGCAACCTTCGGGGACCCTGTTTTCCAGCACCCGGTGGCCCTTGGAACGGACCTTTCTTCAAGAATTTCCATCGGCCCGACCGGAGACGTCCCCTTGGCCAACTACCCGGCAACACAGGTTGCGGCATCACCGCCGGACGTCCTCATGGAGCGGAAAAAGAGCGCGGACGGCACATCGCAAGGAACCATTCGCGGCCATGTCACGGCAACCGGGGCCTGCTTCACCTTCGAGACCAGCGCCGAGAAAGTAGTTCTCCAGTGGCCCGCCGGATACACGGCCACCACGAGGCTGCTTCCGCAATCGGCCGACGGTGAATTCAGAATCGACGGAACCAGCGCCTCCAACCGCGCAGTCGTCCTCAACGAATGGGGAATCGTCTACACCTACGACGGCCAGCCACAACCGCTCATCACAGGCACCCGCACCGACAAAACGGCCGGCTGCAACGGACAAACGCTTCCCGTCTTCAACATCGCCCCAGGTCGGCAAGGAGTTAGTCCGTTCCGGCTCTCGCACGGCCCGGCAGGACCCAACACAAAACCATAGTTTCCCTGCCGATCTCAGCTTCGATTCAATATTGAGTCGTGGCTCCGGGGCGACCTCTTCCAGGTGTCCGGTGAGGGATCGTCTACCGGACACCAGGGTCGAGCGCTTGCATTCGACCCGCTAGCTCCGGCCGCCTCGGTAAAATCGAGCATGGGCAAGAAGAACTACTTGGTCGAAGGTGTCTCCGGTAGCGGAAAGACCTCCGTCTGCAACGAACTTCGGCGCCGCGGGTACCACGCTGTCAACGGGGATCGAGAGCTCGCCTATCAAGGTGACCCCGCGTCTGGTGTGGCGGTGGACGGCGTGACGGGGCTCGCGGTACACGCCCATCACATCTGGCGCGTGGATCTGGTCAACACCATCGTGGCCGACTACAGCGAACCGGCGACGTTCTTCTGCGGCGGCTCAAGAAACGTCGAGAAGTTTCTGGAGCTGTTCGACGAGGTGTTCGTTCTGACAATTGACGCTCCAACGCTCAGGCAGCGACTTGAGAAGCGTCCCGGCGACGAGTGGGGCGGACAAGGGAGGAGTGACGAGCGGGCGCTGGTCGAACGTCTGCACGCCACTGGGTCGGACACTCCTGTGGGTACGGCCATAGATGCCACAGCACCCCTGGCCGTAGTCGTCGACGATATCCTTCAACGAGTCAGCCCGTCAGGCAACTGATCCCTAAACGGACGTCGTGCCACATAGGCGCCATGGTTCAAGTGCTGAGACACAAAGGTACTGGACACGTCTCATGCCGAACTAACGGGCATAGCCAATCTTCATTCCGGTCATAAGTAACAAGGTTGCAGTAATTCCCCCTCGTCATCGTGCCTACCATCGTGCGGTTCTTACGTACATGGACCAGGGTCTGCAACTGCGCGGAATGTGGTGACGGGCTTCCGCAGCACGGTGATCGACCGGCTTACGGAAGGCAGAGGTGAAAAAAGCTCGGGAACCTGCCCCTGCCATAACGCAGCGACTTGCAGCTCCTGGACGAACTGGGGCAGGTCACCTGCCAGCGAAACGTGCCTGGGCTTCCTCGCTGTAGGGGGTGTAGAGGTTGACGCGGTTGCCGTCGGGGTCTGCGAGCATCATGGCCCGGTTTCCCCACGGCATCGTGGTCGGCTCCTGCAGGACCCGAGTCCGGTCCCTGAGTCGCTCTCGTTCCTGATCGACATCGTTGACTTGGAATTCAATGATGGCACTGGTGTTCGACGCGACCGTCAGCCCTGTGCCGGGGAAGAGAGGGAGGGTGGCGTCGCCGCCGATGGCGAGAGTCCCACCGGCTGTGACGAGCTCGGCGAACACGGGACTGGGGCGTTCGAATATTGCGCCGGTGACGAGCTCGTAGAAGTCCACCAGATCGTCCAGGCGGCTGGTGAGGAGGCGGATGGAGGCTAATTTCATAAGTGTCCGATCATAAAGGTGACTCTGGGTGCCACCGCTCAAACAATGTAAGGTGCCTGATATTATCAGACAGTCGACGACGAGGAGAGTGATGGCTGAAGACTTTGGGCAACGCCTGCCGTACCTGCTCCGACGGGTCAACGCCGCGCTCTCGCAGCGCCTCGACGAGGATCTGCGGGAGTTCAAGTTCACGCAATCGCAGCTCTCGGCTCTCGCAATCCTCCATATAGTTCACCCTGACGGATTGTCCGGAGCGAGGCTCAGCGCGCGGTCGGGAGTGACACCTCAGTCAATGTCCGCGGCGATCGTCGGCCTGGCGGAGCGAGGTTTTGTCGAGCGTTCACCGCACCCGACACACGGGCGGGTCCTGGAGTGCCGGATCACAGATGCGGGCGCCGATGTTCTCGAGCTTGTGCAGCGGGCCACGCGCGATAGCAACCGATATGACGCCGGCCTCAGTGCGGCACAGCAGGGGCAGCTCAGAGCGCTCCTCACCGAAATGATGTGCGCCCTCGGCCTGTACCTACCTTCCGGCGAGCCGCACGAGCCCCCACACGATGGCTTTTCGTAGCTTATCTCGCGACCGTTGCCCGCTGAGGGGTCCCCTTCCGGGTTACGCCAGGCGCCAAAGAGCGATGTGAAGACGTGGCCATTTACTGCCGAAAGTCACAGAACAGGTCGATCACGTCTAATGCCGGACGGGATAGCCAAGCTTTTCCGCTGCTTCGATAACGTCCTGTGGCCATTGAGCCAGAAACGACCAAGGCATATTTTCCTCGCCAAGGAAGTTCACCTTTACCCAAGGGTCGAGGGCACCCGGGCGGTCTACATAAACCTCACGGATTGCGGAACGCTCCAGCCGCCAGGGGCCGAAGAGGCGCGCCAGCCAGCGAAACCTCATCCTAAATTCGAGATGCGCAGTGTCAAGAGTCAGAACGACCCAAGGCCCAAGAATTCCAGTCATCACGCCAGGTCTTGTCAGGCCGCCCTTGAACACATATGCCATTTCAACACTCTAGTTGGGGGCCGGCTACGGCCGAGATCACAAGGGACTAACCTCAGCAAAATTTGGTTGCGTCCGGTAAAGGATCGCCTAACGGACACCGCCACTCCTAGGCTGTTAACTAGAGGGCATGGACGACCTTGAGGTTCCGCATCCCACGACGAATCCGCCACCAGAAGAGATCGCAGTCCGACTCCACCGAGCAATGAACGCAGCTGTCGGTCTCCCTGTCGCCGACATAGCCAACGTCCAATTGCTGATCGACGCCGGCAAACGGCTCGTGGCATTCGAGACCCTCTGCACGCAAATCTTTGAATTCGACATCGCGCTCCCTCCAGAACGCATCCGAGACTTGGAGGCTCTCGGCGAGGTACTCGGAGCCAACCGCAGCCTCACAGACTGCCTGTGGGAAAACACCGCGGGTATGTAGCAACCGATCGCCGACTTCCTGCGTCCTGAGCGGCACTTTCCCTCAGTCCGACCAGCGTCACCACACTCCGTGGGGCCACCCGACGCTAGCCCGGTGAGGGATCGGCTTGCGGGCGTGCCCTAATCGTTCATTCCGTATTAGGCTCGCGGGGTGTCTACCAGTCGGAATCCCCAAGTGATCGTACTGAACGTCCGATCAAGCTCCGGTCGGCACTTTCATCGACGCAATTCCTGCTGGGGGTGACAGCCCGCGCGCGGAAATCACCTTCGAGCAGGACGGCACTATCACTTTCACTGCTGAGCATCGGGCTGGAGAACGCAGTTGGTACGCCGGACTCAGCGGCATGGCCCGGGCAGGGCCCACTTGATCCTTGATGAGGTCCGCTGAGGATTCCCCGTACCCACCGCCATTGGCCGTGCAGACGGGCTTCGGACATTCCGTGCAGACGACTTTGAAAAATGACAGCCAGTGCACAACTGAGCAGCTCCCTCACCACGTCAGCTCTGACAGGGAGCTGCTCAGTCTTGACCGGAGAAGTCGCCGCCGGGAAGGTCACGTACTGGACCCCCCCCTAGCGGTGCAACTCGCTTTGTCGAATTGGGGTCAGGCTCCCTGTCGTTTCTCCGCGCCGACAAGGGCGGTGACGCGGGCGCGCTCTGCGCGGCCGTATGTTTCTTTGGTGACCAGAATGCCGATCAAACCGATGATGGCTGCCAGCATGTAGAGCAGTGAAGCCCCGGGCCAGCCAATCCAGCCGACGAGCAGAACAGCAAGAAGTGGCGCGAACCCGCCGATCGCAGCGGCGATCTGATAGCCGAGCGAAGCACCGGACGTGCGCGTCGAGGTGCCGAACTGTTCGGTGAGGAGCGAGCCCTGCACGCCGGTGAGAGAAGCGTGCACGACACCGATGCCGAAGATGAACACCGCGATGACAAGTGCCGGTGTGCCGTCATTGGTGAGCAGGTACATCGGGAACGCGAACAGGATTGCCGCGAGGCAAGCCACGATGTAGATCGGCCGACGGCCCACCTTGTCAGTAAGCGCCCCCATGGCGAATGTGACGACGATCGCCACGATGCTGGCCGCCGTGATGGAGCCGAGTGCTGTGGGGCGAATGTCGGGGAAGCGCTGGGAAAGGTAGCTGAGCAGGAAGGTGGCCGTCGAGTAATAGGCAAACGACTCCACCATACGCAGGGCGATCACGCGGAGGATGCTGTGCCAGTCCCGACGAACGGTGGTGAGGAACGGGTTCTTTTCGATTTTCCCCTCAGCCTTGGCCGCTTCGAACTCGGGCGACTCCGACAACCGTGACCGCACAACCAGGGCAACGACGACGAGGACGGCGCTGAAGAGGAACGGCACACGCCAAGCCCAGTCGCCTTCAAGGTGGGCGCAGATGAGGAACATCGCGCTGGCGAGTGCGATGCCGAGCGGGTTTCCGGCCTGAGGAATAGCGGCGTACATGCCACGGCGGTTCCATGGCGCATGCTCATATGTCATCGTGATGGCACCGCCCCATTCGGCTCCAAACGCGAGACCCTGGATCATCCGGATGATGACCAAGAGCACCGGTGCAATGGCACCGACCTGGGCGTAGGTAGGCAGGAGCCCGATGAGGCAGGTTGCGCCTCCCATCACCAGCATCGCGCCGACGAGAACCGGCTTCCGGCCGAACTTGTCGGCGAGGTAACCGCCGACCGCGCCGCCAAGGGGGCGCATGAGGAAGCCCACCGCGAGTGTGGCGAAGGAGAGGAGCGTGCCGATGAAACGGTCACTCTGGGGAAAGAAGACCGCGCTGAAATACAGTGCGGAAGCGGTGCCATAGGCAATGAAGTCGTAGTTCTCTACGCTCGTCCCCATTGCGGCGGCGAATGCCGTCTTGTTACGGTCTTTCGATCCGAGCGCAGATTTCTGCGGAATCGAGGTCGTTGTCGTCACGGGTGGATCTCCTTTGATCTGTGGTGGTGGGGGGAGCCTGTTTTTAGCCGGCGAATGCTGGCCGGAGATTGTCGAGGGCGTTCAACTTCTCAACGCGGCGGCGCGTATCGTCGTCGTCATCGAACGTTGCGGCGAGGAACTGTTCCACGATGTCGTCGATGAAGGCGGGCGGAACCAGCCAGGGCGCCGAACGCAAGGGCATTGGCATCGTCGTGTTCGACCATTTGATGGGCGGAGTATGCCTCGTTGGCAAGACCACACCGGATGCCGGGAATCTTGTTGGCTGCCATGATGGCGCCGGCACCCGTTCCGCACACCAGCACGGCGCGGTCCGCGCTGCCATCAAGCACGAGCGCGCAGGTCTCCTGAGTCACATCGGGGAAATCAACGGGCTCCGTGCTGATGGCGCCTCGCTCGATCACGGTGTGGCCGAGTCGCTCAACGGCGTTGATCACGCGCTGTTTGACAGGAAATCCGGCGTGGTCTGCTCCTACGGCAACGATCATGCTGATGTCCTTTCGGTGAGGGCGAGGAGCATGAGCTCGACGTCGCCGAGGTGCGGGATGGATGAGGATGCTCCCACAAGGGTGACGGCGAGGGCCCCCGCGGCGGACGCGAGGCTCAGCCGCTCCTTCATGGGGAGTCCGGCGTGCGCGGCAAGATAGCCGACCACGGTGTCACCTGCAGCAGTCGAATCGACCGCACGGACCTTCGGGGCAGGGACGCTGCCCGACAGTCCGTCCGCGAAGAAGATCGCCCCGTCAGAGCCGAGCGTGCAGATGGCGTCGGCGTCCAGCGCGCGTGCGCATTCGGCCAGGAGAACACTAAGGGCGGAGCTGCCCGGGCCCTCCCCGATGGCCTCGATTCCGAGGATTCCACTGATCTGCTTGAGCTCGTGTTCATTGACGACGAGGAGATCGATGTCGTGCACGAGATCCGTGGCCGCGGTGGGTGCAGGTGCCGCATTCCAAATGACCGTAGCGCCAAGGGACTGTGCCAGGCGAGCAGCGGCACGGTTTGCGTCGGCCGGAACTTCGTTCTGCAGCACGAGGACATCACCGGTCGAGATCGAAGCGAGGCCGGTCGCGGCCACGTCCTCATCGAGCAGGTCATTGGCGCCCGAGAGTACGACGATGGAGTTCTCACCCGAGTCCTCGACGAAGACGACCGCGCGGCCGGTCGCGACTCCGCGGCGCGTCGCGACCGAGTCGGTGTCGACGCCGCGCAAGAGGAGTGCCGCGAGCTGAGCGACCGCTTCGGAATCATCACCGACCAGTCCGATCATGCGAGTCACTGCGCCGGCGGCCGCGGCGGCGATCGCCTGATTGGCCCCTTTGCCGCCCGGTGACGCACTCCCGGTCGAGGCGATGACTGTTTCGCCGGGAGTCGGGAGCGCTGTCATTCCGTAGCTGATGTCGGCATTGATGCTGCCGAAGACCATAACCGTTCCGTTCATCATTTCACCTCCTCGTAAAAGCTCCATGGAATCGTTTCCATGGATGTGATGAGTTCAATAGTGCATGACGGGACGGGTTCGTGCAAGGGGCGCCAGCGCGCTTTCAGTCGTCCAATGGGTGCGGCCGCGCGCTATCGCACCTCCCAAAGGGAGGTATACTCGGGAACGTTTCCATGAGGAAGTAGGTAAGTGGCAACGATCAAAGATGTTGCAGCCCGGGCCGGAGTCGCGCTCGGAACGGCGTCACGCGTGCTCTCGGGAAGCAGCCAGACCTCGGCCGATTCTCGCTCACGTGTGCTGGCGGCCGCCGCGGAGCTGAATTACATCGCCAACGGGCCGGCACGCTCGCTGCGGCGCTCCAAGACCGACGTGCTCGGCCTGCTGGTGTCAGACATCCGGAATCCCTTCTTTTCGGACCTTGCCCATGCCGCTGAGCAAGAGGCCGGAAGGCACGGGTACACCGTGCTCCTTGCGAACGCCAACGAAGACCAGGCGAAGGTTGATGAGTACTTGCGCATTTTCGCTTCGCAGCGCATCGATGGACTTCTGCTGTCTCCACAAGGCGGGCACTCACCGCAACTTGAATTGCTGCGCGCGACGGGGCTACCGCTGGTGCTCTTGAAACCGCACCCTGAACGGTCTGGACGCGCCGATGTTCGGAACCGACAACGCCGGGGGCGTCGCGAGTGTGCTCGACTGGCTGCAGCGGCGGGGGCACCGAGAGGTCGCATTCGTCGGCGGCCCGTCGACTATTTCCACCGGTGCCGAGCGCCTCGCCGCATACCGGGCGGGACGCGAATCCCATGGAATCAGCATGGACGACGCACTCATCGACACCGGCGACTTCCTGCCCGGCGGCGCGGCAAAGGCGATGCACCGAATTCTCGACCGTGGCATGCGCCCAACCGCGGTGTTCGGCGCGAACGGCCCAACGACTTTGGGAGTAGTTCGCGCGCTTCGACAACGCCTCGGTACTGACTGGGCAGCGAACATCGCAATCGTTTCCTTCGATGACCTCGACTGGTTCGAATTCGCGTCGCCGGCGATCAGCGCGGTTCGAAACGATGCGGCAACCATCGGACGGCTCGGAGTCGCGGGGCTCGTCGACCTGATCAATGGGCGCAGCGTGGATTCACTGCGAGTCCCGACCGAGTTCTTCGATCGCTCCGCCGGCACTTCGTGAATGCCGCTGCATCGTCCCTAAGTTGTGTTCCCATAACGTCGCGAGTTGGGACTTGAGGCAATTTTGGTGTGTCTCGGAGCTGCGCGGACGTCCGGCATGCTTCTGTCCGGTGGAGGATCCATAAACGGACGTCGTGCCACATAGGCGCCGTTGTTCAAGTGCTGAGACACACAGGTAGTGGACACGTCTCATGCCGAACTAACGTGCGTACCCGGGCGTAATCCATCTAACCGCGACGGTTTGAAGACGGGCATGGCTGCTTCCGCGCGCGGCATGATCCATCCCGGGGTGGGCATGGTCACTTTCGCCATGCCGTTCCGCACGGCCGGGGTGACCTGGTTGCAGTCCACCTCGTGCGGCTCCAACGGGATCCGCACCAAACCCTCCAAGAGCTGCCGCGACCGCTCGTCGATGAGCTGATACTCGACATCCTGCGGCGTCTGAAAATCAGGGATGCCGTGATGGTTCCGCAGCGTCCCGCAGCCGGTTTCCGGGTTGTACGTCGCTAGGCCCGCGCAGCGCTAAATCTCAATCTCGAGCTCGCGCTCCACGTCCCATTGAACCGTCCACCCTAGGGCGTCAAAGAGGCCGCTCAGCACCATCCCGGTGAAACCCCAAACCATGAGCCCGTTCACCATGAAGACGGGGCTTGAGAAGGTTCTGCCGAATCGGGAAAGTGTCCCTGTGTATCGGTTGTCGGGGTCCAGGAGGTCCCGCACCGGAACACGGAAGACCTGCGCGGACTCGGCGTAGTCCACCACCCTCACGGGCGAGGGCGACGCCCACCACGCCAGGACCGGAGTGACCACAAAATTGCTGCGGATCAGGCCGAGTTCCGGCATGACACCCAGCACCTGCACGCCACCGCTGTCCAGGCCGGTCTCCTCCACCGCCTCCCTGAGCGCTGCCGCAACGGCTGACTCATCCCCGGGATCGATACTGCCGCCGGGGAACGCCACCTGTCCCGGATGGTCATCCAGGGTGTGGGCGCGTTCCAGAAGCAACACGTCAAGATCCGCGGGGGCCACCGGCTTGCCGGATTGGGCAGGAACGTCGTCCAAGACACCGAAGAGCATAAGCACAGCGGCTTTTCGCGCTTTGTCCGGATCCACCGTGGCAGCGGCAATCCGCGGATCAGGGCCGGGATGCAGGCCCGAATCGATCCTAGTGATGAGGCTGACGAGATCCTCGAGCGCGGTCATGCCGGCCTCCTTTGCGATTCCATCCGAATCTCCGCCGCGCGGTGCGTTTCGGCAAGCAGCTTTCCCAGAAGCGCTTCGTTGCCGGGCGCCAACTCGTACTTGAGCAACTTGGCAGCCTTGACGGGATCGGTCTCACCGTCGCCATAGCTCGGACACCAATTGGCCACTGCGCACGCTCCGCACGCCGGCCGGCGAGCATGACAGACCCTCCGTCCGTGAAAAACCACGCGGTGGGACAACATGGTCCAATCCTTGGGCTCGAACAGCTCAGCGACGTCGAACTCGATCTTCACCGGGTCCTCGGACGTCGTCCATCCAAACCTGCGTGCCAACCTGCCGAAATGTGTGTCCACTGTGATTCCCGGAACACCGAAAGCGTTCCCCAGCACCACATTGGCCGTTTTGCGCCCGACGCCGGGAAGCGTCACCAGATCTTCCAGACGGCCCGGGACCTCGCCGTCGTACTCGTCCACCAAGCGGGTGCTGAGCGCCAGGACGTTCTTCGCTTTGGCACGGAAAAAACCTGTCGGCTGCAGGATCGCCTCCAGCTCGGCAACCTCGGCTTCAGCCATGCTCCGGGCATCCGGATAGCGGGCGAACAGGATCTTGGTGACTTGGTTGACCAGCACATCGGTGGTCTGTGCGGACAGCACCGTGGCCACCACAAGCTCGAAAGGGTTCCGGAAATCAAGCTCGGCGTGGGCATAGGGGTAGAGCTCGGAAAGTGCCTTGTTGATCTTGCGCGCCCGCCGCTTCAAAGCCAGCGGGGTTTCGACGACGGTGTCCACGGCTTATCTGGCTAGCCGCGTTCGATGTTGCTGAGATCGTGCAGGACGCCCGTTTTGCCGTCAGCATCCTGCACGAGGAATTCGTTGCCGCGGTCCTCGAGGGCCAGGACCCACGTCCCCGGTTCGATCGTGAAAGCGGTCATCCCTGTGTGCTCGTCGACCACCGTGCGGGGATGGGCCACGGCGAACCAGAAGGCCTCGTATTGGGTGCCGTGCTCGTCCTCATCCCGTCGCGAGGCTGGATCAACAGTGGCACCAATGGACTGATGCACCTTCGGCTGCGCGAACTGGCTGGCTGCCCCGATGTGCTGTGTCGCGGGTCCGCTTGCCGGGTTCGGGCCTGCCACCACGGGGGTGGCCACGGTGGCCGCAAAGTGGGGCGACCCGACGTCGACCGCAGAAACCTCAGCGGGCGCAGCGGGGGCAGCCGGCTCAGCGGGTGAACCGGTCGCAACGGGCTCAGCAGGTACAAAAGGCTCGACGACGGCGCCCTCGGCCGCCGTCGCTGCGGCTGGTGCAGCGGCTGGTGCAGCGGCTGGTGCAGCGGCTGGTGCAGCGGATGCCGGAGACCACTTCGGCGTAGGGGCGATGGTGGGCTCCGCAGGTGCGGACGTGTCGGATACGGCGGCCGAAGGCGACTCAGGCGCGGCTTCCGGCTTCGGCGGTTTGGGTACGGCGGGCTTGCGGGTGGGAATGACCGCTTCCCGGGCAACAACGTGCGCGGGCCGCTCGGCCCGATCCTTGAAGTCGTCGCGCAGAATCGGCAGGTGCGGAGCCAGCGAACGGTCGCGCCCAGAAGTCCTACGGAACCGATCAGGCCCACCAGCACGTATGCGGTAAACGCGCTTGCGGCAGACAGGAAGAACAGCGCCACGGCGAACGACGCCACGACGGAAGCGAACTGGTCAATTGAGAGCGAACCGATTCTCACGACGTTTCGCGGCTGCAGGCGCCGGTTGACGAACAGGGCAGTCACAACCACGGGAAGGATGATCCCCAGGGCCAGGAAGAAAAGGTTGTCCAGGTTCCATAGGTTGTAGCGCCCACCAAACATCGGCAAAAGGGAAGCCACAAACATCAGCAAGGTGGAGCCAAAAACGGTCAGGTCCCGGCTGGTGAATGGACCCAGCACAGCTTGGTACTTCATGGAGGTCTTGCCGCCGGGCTCCGGTACCCCGGTTCCAGCTGCTGCTTCGGGGACCGATCCGGGCTTCTGAGCGCCGTTTGTCGGGCCTAGGCTCGTCTGGTTCATGTGCAAATCTCCTTTGTACGGCGGTGCCCGGACGCCGGCACCCCAAGCTGGATCCGGTTTTTTCCGGGCCAGGCAGGGGCGCCAAATTTCCGCGTCTCGAGACCTCTTCAGCCTATGCCACCCGTCTGAGAGTCCACTAGTTGCGCGGCGTCTCCCCCCAGCTGACAGTCCAGATTGTGATCGCAGACACCTCTTGTCGACTCAAAACGCTAAGGTGGGTTCCGGAAAAGCTCTTTGCGGAATCCCGCGCGGCAGAGATCGATGAATGAAGAGGTTCACATGTCCCAGGACGCCAATGGATCGACGACAACCGCTGTAACCGGGCCTGACGGCGCGGGCAACGGCGACGCCCTCGAAAATCTTCTCCACGAAAACCGGAAGTTCGCGCCCACCGAGGATTTTGCGGCGAACGCGGTGGTGACGGCCGAGGCATACAAAGAAGCAGCGGCGGACCGTCCCGCGTTTTGGGCGAAGCAGGCCCGGGAGCTGCTGACCTGGGACCAGGACTTCACCGAGGCCCTTGACTGGTCCAACCCGCCGTTCGCGAAGTGGTTCGTCGGCGGGCAGGTCAACGCCGCGTACAACGCCCTGGACCGGCACGTCGAAAACGGCCTCGGGGACCGGGTGGCGATCCACTTCGAAGGCGAACCCGGCGATACCCGCACCTACACCTACGCGCAGCTGACCGAGGAGGTCAAGAAAGCCGCGAACGCTTTCGAGTCCCTCGGCGTGGCCAAGGGCGACCGCGTGGCCGTGTACCTGCCCATGATCCCCGAGGCCGTCATCACCATGCTGGCCTGCGCCCGGATCGGCGCCGTGCACTCGGTGGTATTCGGCGGCTTCTCGGCCGACGCCTTGCGCTCCAGGATCGACGACGCCGAGGCCAAGCTGGTGGTGACCGCGGACGGTACCTACCGCCGCGGCAAGCCCAGCCCGCTCAAGCCCGCCGTGGACCAAGCCCTCGCCAAGCCCGGCCACACCGTCCGGAACGTCGTGGTGGTCAAGCGCAACGGCGAACCAGTGGACTGGCACGAGGGCCGGGACCAGTGGTGGGACGAAACGGTCGGCAAGGCCTCAACCGAGCACACCGCGGTTGGGCATGACTCCGAGCACCCGCTCTTCATCCTCTACACCTCCGGAACCACCGGCAAGCCCAAGGGCATCCTGCACACCACCGGCGGCTACCTCACCCAGACCGCCTACACCCACAAGGCCGTCTTCGACCTGCACCCGGAAACGGACGTGTTCTGGTGCACCGCCGACGTCGGATGGGTCACCGGCCACTCCTACGTCGCCTACGCCCCGCTGGTCAACGGCGCCACCCAAGTCATGTACGAAGGCACCCCGGACTCCCCCCACCAGGGCCGCTGGTGGGAAATCATCGAAAAGTACAAGGTCTCCATCCTCTACACGGCCCCCACCGCGATCCGGACCTTCATGAAGTGGGGCCGGGACATCCCGGCCAAGTACGATCTGTCCTCCATCCGCGTCCTGGGCTCCGTGGGCGAACCCATCAACCCCGAAGCCCTGGATGTGGTACCGGGAGGTCATCGGCGGCAACGCCGGCAAGAACGGGGAAAAGAAGGAGAACCCTGCCCCCATCGTGGACACCTGGTGGCAGACCGAAACCGGCGCCCAGATGATCGCCCCGCTGCCCGGCGTCACTGCCACCAAGCCCGGATCCGCCCAGGCCCCGCTGCCGGGTATCGCAATCGACGTCGTCGACGAGGCAGGCGAGTCCGTCCCGGACGGGCACGGCGGCTACCTCGTGGTCCGCGAGCCCTGGCCCGCCATGCTCCGCGGCATCTGGGGGGACCCCGAACGGTTCAAGGAAACCTACTGGTCCCGCTTCGAGGGCATGTACTTCGCCGGCGACGGCGCCAAGAAAGACGAGGACGGCGACGTGTGGCTCCTGGGCCGGGTGGATGACGTCATGAACATCTCCGGGCACCGGCTCTCCACTACCGAAATCGAATCCGCCCTGGTCAGCCACCCCTGGGTGGCCGAGGCCGCCGTCGTCGGAGCCTCCGACGAAACCACCGGCCAGGCCGTGGTCGCGTTCGTGATCCTGCGCGGGGACGCCGTCAACAGCGGCGACTCAACCGTCACCGAACTGCGCAACCACGTGGGCAAGGAAATCGGCCCCATCGCCAAACCCAAACACATCCTCGTGGTCCCCGAACTGCCCAAAACCCGGTCCGGGAAAATCATGCGCCGCCTCCTGAAGGACGTCGCAGAAGGCCGCGAAGTAGGCGACGCTACCACCCTCTCCGACCCCACCATCATGGCCCAGATCGCGGAGTCACTGAAGAAGTAGGCGGCCCCGGCGGCACCACAGTCACCAAGCCACGCAAGCAAGGGCGGCGGCTCCCTCCCAAGAGGGCCGCCGCCTTTGTCATGAAACGCGCCGTCGCAAGAATGTTATATTTAGTTCTTTCATGTTCTCTTTTGAGCGGTTATAGTCAAGTTCTACGTGAGATAACTCACAGGCACCACGCTTTTCAAGGGAGAGAACATGGCAGCGAATCTTGACGCGTTCCAATCGGGCAACAACGTTGGCCCTGGACGCCGCACCATCCTGAAAACGCTCGGTATCGGTGCTGCCGGGCTGGCCGGCATCCCGCTGCTGGCTGCTTGCACCGGCAGTTCCGGACCGGCTTCCGGAACCTCTTCGAATAGCCTGACCTTCGGCTCGGGTTCCTCGGACGATGTCCCCAAGAACGCCTACAAAGCGGTCACCGATGCGTTCACAAAGAAGTCCGGCATCACCGTGGCCACCAACGTCGTTCCGCACAACGACTTCCAGAACAAAATCAACTCCTATCTCCAGGGCAGCCCGGACGATGCCTTCACCTGGCTCGCCGGCTACCGCATGCAGTACTACGCGGGCAAGGGACTCCTGGCTCTCGGTGGACGACGTGTGGTCTACGATCGGCAGCAACTTCTCCGACGCCATGAAGAAGGCCTCCACCGGGCCGGACGGCAAAATGTACCTGGTCCTCAACTACAACTACCCTTGGGGCTTCTTCTACCGGAAGAGCTTCTGGGCCGAAAAGGGCTACGCAGTCCCCAAGACCTTCGATGAACTGAAGACCCTCGCCACCAAGATGAAGTCCGACGGCATCATCCCCATCGGCTTCGCGGACAAGGACGGCTGGCCCGCCATGGGCACGTTCGACTACATCAACATGCGCCTCAACGGCTACCAATTCCACATTGATCTGACCGCCCACAAAGAAAGCTGGGACCAAAAGAAAGTCAGCAACGTCTTCGATACGTGGAAGGCCCTTCTGCCCTTCCAAGACCCCGCAGCGCTCGGCCAGACCTGGCAGGACGCCGCCAAGGCCCTCGAAGCCAAGAAGACCGGCATGTACCTGCTGGGCTCCTTCGTGACCCAGCAGTTCACGGATCCCGCGGTGCTCGCAGACATCGACTTCTTCCCGTTCCCTGAAATCGCCATGGAAGGGACCGACGCAGTGGAGGCCCCGATCGACGGCCTGCTCCTGTCCAAGAAGGGCGGCGACAACAAGGCTGCTCACGACTTCCTGGCGTTCATGGGATCCGCCGAAGGCCAGAACGCCTACGCGGCCGTCGACACATCCAACATCGCTACCGCCAAGGGTGCCGACACTTCGAAGTTCAGCCCGCTGAACAAAAAGTGCGCGGACACCATCGCCAATGCCAAGTACATCAGCCAGTTCCTGGACCCGCGATGCTCTCCCCGCCATGGCCAACAACGTGATGATCCCTGCGCTGCAGTCCTTCATCAAGGACGGCAACGTGGACGTCAAGAACCTCGAAGCGCAGGCAAAGACCCTTTACGCCGCCCAGTAGCTGCCGCAACGGTAACGCGACCCCGTCGGTCGCCGCACTCCGTACCGGCACCCCAAGGACAGGTACGACGACGGCGGCACCGCCCGCCGTCGTCGGGCCGCCTTATTGCAAACTGAAGGAAACCCCATGAGTACTACCGCCGAAAAACCGGCCGCACCGGACAGCGAACCCGGCGCAGGCGGGCGAACCACGGCCGGCAAGGGTCGCCCCGGCACCGGCAGGCGAGCCGGCAGGGGAGGAAAAGTCCGACGCCTCACCCGGCGCGACAAAATCGTCCTCTCGATCATGGTGGGCATTCCCACCCTGATCCAGCTGCTGCTGGTCTGGCTGCCCACGCTCTTCTCGATTGCCCTGAGCTTCACCCGCTGGAACGGCCTGGACCTGAAGGACCTCAGATCCGCCGGAACGGACAACTACCGCTTCGTGGTCCAGGACTATCCCCCGTTCTGGCCGGCCATGCAGCACAACATCCTGTGGCTCGTCTTCCTGGCCCTGATCGCCACGCCCCTCGGCCTGCTGCTCGCTGTGCTGCTTGACCAGAAAATCCGCGGCACCAAGATCTACCAGAGCGTCTTCTTCACCCCCGTCATGCTGTCCCTCGCCCTGATCGGCATCATCTGGCAGCTGTTCTACAACCGCGACAGCGGACTCCTGAACTACCTCCTCGGCACCGCGGGTACGCCGCAGGCCGTTGACTGGTTCGGGGATTCAAACGTCAACATCTGGGCAGCCCTGGTTGCAGCCACATGGCGGCACGCAGGCTACGTCATGATCCTGTACTTAGCCGGGCTCAAAGGCGTGGACCCCTCGTTGAGGGAAGCGGCGTCGATCGACGGCGCCAACGCCGCGCAGACGTTCTTCCGCGTGGTCTTCCCGGCCATGCGCCCGGTGAACATCGTGATTGTGGTGATCACCATCATCGAGTCGCTGCGTGCCTTCGACATCGTGTACATCATCAACCGCGGCACCAACGGCCTTGAACTGATCAGCGCCCTTGTGATCCAGAACCTGGTGGGCGAAGGCCAAGTGATCGGCGTCGGGTCCGCCCTCGCGGTGATCCTTCTGGTCATCTCGCTGATCCCGATCGTCTTCTACCTCAGCCGCACTTTCGGAAAGGAGAACAAGGCATGAGCACCCTCGCCAACCGGGTTCCGCGCACAACACCGGCCGCTAAAGAGTCCCGGAACGTCGGCAAACGGCACTACGGGACCCACATCTTCCTGACGGTCATGGCCGTCATGTGGCTTATCCCCCTTGGATGGGCCCTTTTCACGGCGTTGCGCCCCAAGGCTGATACGGACAAATTCGGCTACTTCAGCTTTGGCGGCACCTTCAACTTCGACAATTTTGTCCAGGTGCGACCCAGGGCGGATTCTCGAAGTACCTCGTGAACTCCGTCATCATCACCGTCCCCGCAGTGCTGCTGACTTTGCTCTTCGCCTCCATGATGGCGTTCGCCGTCTCCCGGGTGAGCTGGAAGTTCAACATCACCCTGCTGATCATGTTCACGGCAGGAAACCTGCTCCCCCCGCAGGTTCTTGCAGCGCCGTTGTTCGAGATGTTCAAGCACCTCACGCTGCCCTACTCCTTCAGCGATTCGGGCAACCTGCTCAACACCTACATTTCGGTGATCGCCGTGGACACCGCGTTCCAGATCGGCTTCTGCACGTTTGTCTTGTCCAACTATATGAAGGCCCTTTCGCCTGACCTGACGGAAGCCGCGCTGGTGGACGGCGCGGGGATCTGGCGGCAGTACTGGAACATCATCCTGCCGCTGTGCCGGCCAGCCCTCGCCGCGCTGGGCACCTTGGAAGTCATCTTCATTTACAACGATTTCTTCTGGCCGTTGCTCTTCATTCAAAGCGGTGACCGGTTGCCCGTCACCACTGCCATCAACAACCTGCAGGGCGAGTTCCTCAGCAACTACAACCTGCTCGCGGCGGGTGCCACCATCACCGTGATACCCACCCTGATCATCTACCTCGTGCTGCAGCGCCAATTCGTGGCCGGTCTCACGCTCGGTTCCAGCAAAGGATAAAGACGCATGGCCATGGATTACATTGTCGACAAGTTGGGCGGGCGGATCGCCTTCGGCGGGGACTACAACCCTGAGCAATGGCCCGAGGAGGTCTGGAAACACGACGTCGCGCTCATGAAAGAAGCCGGGGTGAACCTGGTGAGCGTCGGCATCTTCAGCTGGGCTCTGCTCGAGCCGGAGGAAGGCCGTTACGAGTTCGGCTGGCTGGACAAAGTCCTTGAGCTGCTTCACGCCAATGGCGTCAGCGTGGACCTCGCGAATGCGAGCGCCTCTCCCCCGGCGTGGTTCAGCCGCAAGTACCCCGATTCGCTCCCTGTCGATGCCGACGGCGTGCGGCAAAGCTACGGTTCGCGGCAAGCCTTCGCAGCGTGCTCGCCGGACTATCGCCGGGCGGCAGCAGCCCTCACGACGGCGATCGTGCAGCGTTACGAGGGCCACCCCGCCGTCGTAATGTGGCATGTCCACAACGAGTACGGCTGCCACAATCAACCGGACTTCGGTCCCCACGCTGAGCGTGGCTTCCAGGAATGGCTCCAGGATAGGTACGGCAGCCTGGACGCCCTCAATGAAGCGTGGGGCACGGCGTTCTGGTCGCAGCACTACTACGACTGGGCCGAGATCCTGCCGCCGCGCCGCTCCGGAACCTGGGTGAACCCCACGCAACAACTGGATTTCGCGCGGTTCTCCTCCGATGCGCTCCTCGAGTGCTTCACCGCGGAGGCGGACATCATCAGGGCGCATTCGAAGCACCCCGTGACCACCAATTTCATGGGCTTCAACATGGGCTTGAACGCTCCTGTGGACTACTGGCGTTGGTCCGGACACATGGACGTCGTCTCCAATGACCACTACCTGATTGCTGCCGACGAACGGAACTTCCAGGAACTGGCCATGACGGCGGACCTCACCCGCGGCTGGGCACAGGGCAAACCGTGGCTGCTGATGGAACACTCGACGTCGGCAGTGAACTGGCAACCCCGCAACGTCGCCAAAGTGCCGGGTGAAATGCTGCGCAACTCGCTGCAGCACGTAGCCCGCGGAACCGATGGCGTGCTGTTCTTCCAGTGGCGCGCTTCCCGGGCTGGGGCTGAAAAGTACCATTCCGGACTGGTGCCACACGCTGGCCGGGACAGCAAAGTGTGGCGCGAAGTGGTGCAGCTTGGCCATGTCCTCGAGAGCATTTCGGACGTGGCCGGCTCCATGGTCCAGGCGGAAGCCTGCATCATCCACGACACCGATGCCCGCTGGGGCACCGAGCTGGACTCGCACCCCAGCGAGGACGCCCGGAGCATCCCGGAAACGCGGCGCTGGCACGACGCCCTCTACCGGGCAGGCGTCACCACGGACATCCGGCAAAGCACCGACGATCTTTCCGGCTACAAGCTGGTGATCGCGCCCATGCTGTATCTCGTCACGGATGAGGGAGCCGCCAACCTCCACCGTTTCGTGGAGTCCGGTGGAACCTTGGTGCTCACGTATTTCTCCGGCATCGTGGACCAGAACGACCACATCCGGATGGACCCCGTCAACGGCGGCGGCTATCCCGGGGCGTTCTCCGAGCTGCTCGGTGTGAGTATGGAGGAATTCTTCCCCTTGCGTTCCGGGGACACCGTGGAGTTGAGCAAGTTCGGTTCCGGAACGCTGTGGAGCGAACTGGGAAAGGCGACCGGCGCCGAGGTTCTCGCGACGTTCGGGGGCGTCGTCGGCGGATCTCCCGCGGTGACGCGGCGGGGTGGATCGGGCGGCCGTGGGGCCGCCTACTACGTCGCCACCAGCCTGGGCGTTGCCGGTCTGGGCGAGCTTGTTCAAACCATCTGCGCAGATGCCGGCGTGGAGCCGGTCCTCGGCGTCCAGCCGCCGGAAGACGTCGAAATTGTCCGCAGGAGCAACGGCGCCAAGGATTGGACTTTCGTCATCAACCACAGCGGCCAGGACGTGGAGATGCCGCTCGACGGCGTCGAGCTCCTGAGCGGGACACCCACCGGAGGTACGCTGAACCTTACTGCCGGAGGCGTCGCCGTCGTCGAGTCTTCCCGCTAGCCAACCGCAAACAATCCAGAAAGGCCCCGATGCTTCAGGCAGCCCGCCACACCGCCATTGTCGACGCCGTCCAGCGGGAGCGGGTTGTCCGTGTCTCGGACCTCGCTCAACAGCTGGGTGTCTCCGCCATGACTGTCCGGCGCGACATTGAGTCGCTGGAGGAGTCCGGACTCGTCGAGCGCATCCATGGCGGGGCCAAGATACCCGGCGATGCGAGGACCCACGAGCCCGGATTCGAGCTGAAGTCCACCCAACTGATCGACGAGAAGCATGCAATCGCCGTTGACGCCGCCACCCTCGTCCACGAGGGAATGGCGGTGGGCCTGAGCGCCGGGACCACCACGTACGAGCTCGCCAAGGAACTCCTGGACGGCCCGCGGATCACGGTGGTGACGAACTCGATCAGGATCGCGGATCTCTTCCACAATGCCACCGGTTCCCGCCAAGGGTTCCCGGTCATCGTGACGGGCGGCGAGCGCACGCCGTCGGACGCTTTAGTGGGTCCCATTGCCACGGCCGCCCTTAAACAGCTGCATCTGGACATGCTCTTCCTTGGCGTCCACGGCATGGACGCAGACGCCGGATTCACCACGCCGAACCTGCAGGAAGCCGAAACCAACCGGGCATTCATCAGTGCGGCCCGCAACGTGGTGGTGTTGGCGGACAACAGCAAGTGGGGCACGGTGGGCATTGCTTCGATTGCCGGACTGGAAGAAGCCGACGTACTTGTGACGGACTCCCACCTCGGCGAGGATGCCCGGCGCATCCTCGCGGAAGGGGTCGGCAAGCTCAGGATCGCAACACCCCAACCCGCTCCCTAACCAGGGCTGGCGGCTCGGCGGGCGGCGGCTAGGCGGGCGGGCTCTAGGGGCACCCGCACGACTGCCGGATGCGCAGCTGGGTCGGGAAGAGCCTGTGCTGCGGGGGCTCGTCGCGGGCCTCACCTACCAACGCGGAGACGGCGGCCTCGGCCATCTCCCACACCGGCTGCTCTACGGTGGTCAGCGCCGGCCAGCTGTATTCGGCCTCAACCGATCCGTCGAAGGACGCGACGGCGATATCCTCCGGCACGGAGAGCCCCGCCTCGCGGATGGCCCGCAGAACCCCGATTGCCTGCATATCGGAGCTGGCGAAGATCGCCGTCGGACGGTTCTCTGACGCAAGAAGCCGCTGCCCCGCGGCGTACCCACCGGGGCGGTCGAACCGGTTCCGGGCCAGGGGACCTTCCGGCAAGCCGGCGGCCTGGAGCGCAAGCAGCCAACCCCTTTCCCTTCCGTCGGCCGCGTTGTCCGCCGTAGTTCCCATGGCAAGCCCGATGTTCGTGTGGCCGTGGCTGATCAAATGTTCCACGGCCAGGCGGGCACCGGCTTCAAGGTCCACGCCCACGCTGTTGAAGCCGGGAGCTGCCAAGGCATGGTTAAGCAGGACCGAAGGGATTCCGGCCCCCACTAGTTCCATCAAATCGGGTTCAAACATGACGCTTGCAAGGACCACACCGTCCACTTGCCGGGCAGCGAGGTTGCGGATGTGTTGGCGTTCCGTGTCCAGTTTGTTGTCCGAATTGGTCAGCAGCAGGGCATATCCCCGCTCGGCGGCGGCCAATTCCACTGCATGCCCCAGCAGCGCCCAGAATGGGTTGCTGGAGTCCGGAATCACCAAGCCAACGGTTTGGTTGGATCCCATTTTGAGCGCACGGGCGGTGGCGTTGGGCCGATAACCGAGGATCCGGATGGCTTCCTGCACCTTGGCTTCGGTGGCCGGCGCCACCCTCTTGGGACCCCCATTGACCACATAACTTACGACGGCGGTGCTCACCCCGGCGTACCGGGCCACGTCTTTGCGCGTCACAGGTCCGCCCGGGGTGTGCACTGCCGAAGTACTCATTCGATCATGCTAGCTACAAAGACTCCGGAGCATCGCCGAAATCGCGGATGGGGAGCCGCTCGCCTGCGCGGAGGGCAGACTCGTGTGCCACGACGCCCGGGAGCGTGAAGCGGGCTGCCACCCACGCGTTGACCGGCGGGAGGCTTCCCTGGTTGACGGCCGTGACGAAGTCGTCCACCAGGAACTGGTGGCTGCCTTCGTGACCAGTGGGAGCGCCGTGGAATTCGACCGGCAGGCGCCCGGCGTCGTGCACGGGAGCCAGGCCGGAGATGAAGGCACCCCGAAGCTCGGGGGCGACGTCCGCCAGCGACGGGTCATCAGGGGACATGCTCGGCTTGGTTTCCACTTGTTCCGAGACGTCCTCCACTCCCTTTTTGTCCTGCCACAACGTGGTGGTGGCCAGCTGTTCGAAGCTTGCCTCGGTGCCGAAGAAGCGGAACCGGGACTCGCGAATGTGCGAGGGATAGCCCACGCGGCGCATTTCGTTGGTCCGCATCACGCCGCCGTCGTTCATTTCAAAGAGCGCGGTGGCGTTGGAGAAGTCGTTGTTGAACATGCTGACGTCCTTGTCGAAGACGCCGTCGCCGCGATCGTCCTTCACTCCGATGCAGCTGACGCTCACTGCGTGGGCCGGCACGGCTCCCAGCACGCCACCGATGGCGTGGGTGGGGTACAGCATGGGCGGATAGCTGGCAGTTTCCTTCCAGCGGTCCCCGCCGCTGTACTGGTAAGCATCGTAGAAGCCCAGGTCCATGTCGTGGACGTAGTCACCTTCGGTGTAGAAGATGCGGCCGAACTTGCCGGCGGCGTGCTGATCGCGGGCATACACGGTGGCAGGGTTGTAGTAGCTGGTCTCGCCCATGGCGTAGACGAGCCCGGTCTCACGCACGGCCTCGATGATTCCTGCGATCTCGTCCTCGGAAATTGCCATGGGAACGGCGGAGTAGACATGCTTTCCGGCGCGAAGCGCCTTGATCACCAAGGGACCGTGGGTCCAGCGCTGTGTGAAGATCGCGACAGCGTCGACGTCGGAGGCCAGCAACGCGTCGAAGCTATCCAGTGTTCCGTCCAGGCCCAGTTGCTCAACGGCTTTGGCCGCCCTTTCGGGGCGCTCGTCCACGGCGTAGACCGCAGAGACTCCGGGATGGAGCTTGAAGAGGTGGGCGAATTGGCCCCCGAACTGGCCCAGACCTACTACTCCCATTGAAAACGTCATTGTTAGCCCTTCGATGATGTGTTGGTGGCTTCCCGTAGCGCCGAAAGAGGCCCGACGAGCGATCCAGACCAGTGAATCACTGCGATCTACTCGAGTCAACAAAACGCAATAAATCCAAAAAAAGCGAACAAAACTTAACAGAACTACTTGACCCTTTCAGATCTACTCGTGTAGATTTCATGCAGTTGTAACCCACATCACAGTCAGGAAAGGGTCGAAGATGACCACCCTTACCAAACCCGCGGCGCAAGCCGCACCGCCCGACTCGGGCAAAAAATCCAGGTTCGGCATCCGCCGGATCGGTGACCTGAAGATCGCACTGCTCTTCATCTTCCCCGCGATGATCGGCTTCGTTCTCTTCTTCTTGGTCCCCACCATCCGGGGAATCTACCTCAGCTTCACGGAGTACAGCATCCTGGGCGATCCCACATGGATCGGCCTCAAGAACTACACTGCGATCTTCACTGATGATCTGTTCTGGAACGCCATGGGCGTCACCGTCCAGTACGTGGCACTGAACATCGGGTTCCAGACCGTCATCGCCATCGGACTGGCACTCCTCATGCACCGCGTGGCCAAATCGACGTTCATCCGCGGCGCGCTGCTTCTCCCGTTCCTGGTAGCCAACGTCATCGTCGCGCTGCTCTGGTTCTGGATGCTCGACTACCAGCTGGGCATCGTCAACGAGATCATCAATTGGTTGGGCCTGCCCCGCATCGCCTTCTTTGGAAGCGAGCAGTGGGCCATTCCCACCATCGCCTTCGTCAACGTCTGGCGGCACATGGGCTACACGGCCCTGCTGGTCTTCGCCGGCCTGCAATCGATTCCCCACCACGTCTACGAGGTTGCCAACCTCGACGGCGCATCCCCCACCCGGACGTTCTGGAGCATCACCATGCCGCTCCTTCGCCCAGTGCTGGTCCTGGTCTTGGTGGTCACCGTCATCGGTTCATTCCAAGTCTTCGACACCGTGGCCGTCACCACGGGCGGCGGACCCGTCAACGCCTCCCGTGTCATCCAGATGTACATCTACCAGAGAGCCTTCGGCGAGTCCGACTTCGGCTATGCCTCGGCGCTGTCCGTGATTCTCTTCATCATTCTCGCCCTGGTGGCCTTCATCCAGATGAAGTTCCTCAAGGGCAACGAGACGGACCTGGACTAAGGAACCCCGCCATGAGTACCTCCACCAATTCCCGCCGCTCGCTCGAGTCCGCTCCCGCCGTCGTCGGCTCCCAGCAATCACGCAGTCCCCGCAAACCCATCAACTGGCGCCGCACAGGCGCCTGGGTCCTCGTGGTGATCGCCGTCGGCGTCACCATCGCGCCGTTCTACTGGATGCTTCGGACGGCCTTGTCCAGCAACCACTCGCTCGCCGCTAACGCCGGCAATCTCCTCCCTGCGGACTTCAGCTGGGGTGCATTCCAGCGCGTCTTCGGGCTCCAAAGCCCGGAGCAGGCAATAGCCGAAGGCGGATCCGGAGCCGACATCAACTTCTGGCTCTACCTGCGCAACTCGATCATCTTCGCCACCCTGACCACCGCCGGCCAAGTGTTCTTCAGCGCAATGGCCGCCTACGCGTTCTCCAGGCTGCGCTGGCCGGGCCGGAACAAGGTCTTCGCCGTGTTCCTGGCCACCATGATGGTCCCGCCGATCTTCACGGCACTGCCCAACTTCCTGATGATCAAGAACCTGGGCCTGCTCAACACCTTCGCCGGGCTGGCTTTGCCCTTCATGTTCATGACGCCCTTCGCCATCTTCTTCCTGCGCCAGTTCTTCCTGAGCATGTCCCGCGAAGTAGAAGAGGCAGCAATGCTCGACGGCGCCAAGCACCTCCGGATCTTCTTCCAGATCGTGATCCCCAACGCCGCCGCCCCTCTCGCAACCCTGGCGCTGCTGACGTTCATCGGCCAGTGGAACGAGTACTTTTGGCCGCTCCTGGTGGGCCAGGACGAGAACGTCCGCGTCCTCACCGTCGGCCTGGGTGTCTTCAAGTCCCAGTCCCCGCAAGGCGCACCGGACTGGAGTGGGCTCATGGCAGCCACGCTGGTCGCGGCGCTGCCTGTCCTGATCCTCTTCATCGCATTCGGCAAAAAGGTGGTCAACTCCATCGGCTTCTCCGGCATCAAGTAGCTCCGGCATCAAATAGCTCCGCCAAACACCCTCACCAAAACACGCCCCCGCACTATCGCAACCCTCGAAAGGTCCACCATGAAGAAATCCACCCGCACCGTTGCAGCTGCCGTCGCAGTCGCTGCAGCCGCCGCGCTATCACTCACCGCCTGCGGCGGCTCGACCTCTGCTTCCAGCGATGGCAAGGGCGACGTCAGCTATTGGCTCTGGGATGCCAACCAGCTGCCCGCATACCAGCAGTGCGCGTCCGACTTCACCAAGGCCAACCCGGGCATCAACATCAAAATCGCTCAACGGGGCTGGGACGATTACTGGACCACGCTAACCAACGGCTTCGTCGCCGGAACGGCCCCGGACGTGTTCACGGACCACGTGTCCAAGTACCCGGAGTTCGCCTCCAAGAAGCAACTGCTGGCCCTCGACGACGCGGTAGCCAAGGACGGCGTCAAGCTGGACAGCTACAACAAGGGCCTTGCCGATCTCTGGGTGGGCCAGGACGGCAAGCGCTACGGTCTTCCCAAGGACTGGGACACCGTTGGGCTCTTCTACAACAAAGCGATGACCGACGCCGCGGGCATCACCGCCGAGCAGATGGCCACCCTGACCTGGAACCCCCAGGACGGCGGAACCTACGAGAAGGCAATCGCCCACCTGACGGTGGACAAGAACGGCAAGCGCGGTGACGAAGCCGGCTTCGACAAGAACAACGTGGCCGTCTACGGCCTGGGCCTTGCGGCCAGCGGTTCCGGCCAAGGTCAGACCGAGTGGAGCTTCCTCGCAGCAACTACTGGCTGGACCGCCACGGACAAGAATCCATGGGGTACCACGTTCAACTACGATGACCCCAAGTTCCAGAGCACCATTGCCTGGTGGGCCGGACTGGTGGACAAGGGGTACATGCCCAAGCTTGAAACCACAGTAGGCGCCAGCATGGCCGACAACTTCGGCGCCGGCAAAGCCGCCATCAACACCACCGGTGACTGGTTGATCGGCCAGTACACCGGCTACAAGGGCATCCAGACTTCGTTCGCACCCACCCCGGTTGGTCCCAGCGGCAAGCGTGCCAGCATGTTCAACGGCCTGGCCGACTCCATCTGGGCCGGCACCAAGAACCCCGCAGGAGCCACAAAGTGGGTCGAATACCTCGCTTCCTCTGCCTGCCAGGATGTCGTAGCCAGTAAGGCAGTGGTGTTCCCCGCCATTTCCACGTCCTCCGACCTGGCAGCTAAGGCATTCGCGGCCAAGGGTGTTGATGTCTCGGCTTTCACCACCCAGGTCAAAGATGGCACCACGTTCCTCTTCCCCATCGCGGACAAGGCTGCCAAAGTTGACGGCATCATGAAGCCCGCAAGGGACGCAGTGCTCAGCGGCAAGAAGCCAGCCAGCTCCTTGTCTGATGCCAACAACCAGGTCAATAGCCTCTTCAAGTAGCACCAGATCCCATACCAGTCCGGGCGCCGCCGCTTCACTCCTTTGACGGTGGCATCCGGACTCTTCCCTCCACGCAACACCTCTGCATCGCAACTACTCCTGAAAGAGAACAGCCCATGGAACCGCTCCACCTCCGTTCCGCCGGCACAAGCCTGGTGGTCAGCTTCAACAACGGAGAGGCCGAGGTCATCCATTGGGGAGCCGATTTAGGCGAGGTCCTTCCGGACCTCGCCAGTCCTGGGAGATCCCATCCCGCACTCCGCGGCCGACGTCACGGTACCGGCAGCGCTGCTCCCCCAAGGCTCCTCTGCATGGCAAGGCCGCCCAGGCCTGCGCGGCCACAGAGTCGCCGACGGCGTCCCGGGCCTGGACTTTTCGGTCCGCCTCCGCGTGGTGGACGTCCAAGCGGACGGCAGTTCCGCCGTCGTCCTCCAGAAGGATCCCGACGCCGGAATCACCGTAACGTCCACCCTCGCGTTGCACCCTGGCGGCCTTCTCGAACTGCGCCACACGGCCGTCAACGACGGCACGACCCCGTTCCAGCTCGATGAATTGGCCACGGTCCTCCCGGTAGGGCCGGACGCCGTCGAACTCCTTGACCTCACTGGGCGTTGGTGCCGCGAACGCCACCCCCAGCGCCGTCCCGTCCAACAGGGCACCTGGGTGCGCACGGGACGCCACGGCCGCACGGGCCACGATTCCTCGCTGCTTTTCGCCGCGGGCACCGCCGGATTCGGCAATCGCCACGGGAAGGTCTGGGCCACCCATCTGGCCTGGAGTGGCAACCACGAACAATTCGCCGACACCGTAGCCGATGGCCGCACCATGATCGGCGGCTCTGAGCTCCTAGGGCCGGCCGAAGTGGTCCTCCAGCCGGGCGAAAGCTACACGACCCCTGCTCTGTTTGCCGCGTATTCCGGCCGAGGACTCGACGGCATCAGCGAAGCCTTCTACAGCTGGTTCCGGTCACGTCCGCACCACGTCCTTCCCGCGGCTTCCACGGGACTTCCCGCGGGTAAGCCCCGCCCGGTGGTCCTGAACACCTGGGAGGCGGTGTATTTCGACCACAAACTGGACACCTTGATTGAACTCGCGGAGTCTGCTGCCGATCTGGGGGTCGAGCGCTTCGTGCTCGACGACGGCTGGTTCCGCGGGCGCCGCGACGATCACGCCGGGCTGGGTGATTGGTACGTGGACGAAACCCTCTGGCCGGAAGGCCTGACTCCCCTGATCGAGGCCGTCAATTCCCACGGCATGGAATTCGGGCTCTGGGTGGAGCCCGAAATGATCAACCTGGACTCCGATGTTGCCCGCGCCCATCCTGACTGGGTGGTAGGCCCCGCGGCACTGTCCCACAAAGACGGCGGCCGGATTCCCCTGGAGTGGCGCCATCAGCACATCATCGACCTCGTCAACCCGGCTGCCCTGGCAGTACATCTTCGATCGGATCGACACCCTGCTGCGGGAAAACAACATCCGCTACCTCAAATGGGACCAAAACCGGGATCTGACCGAACACGGGCACGCCGGCCGCGCCTCCGTGCACGAGCAGACCCTGGCTGCCTACCGGCTCTTCGACGAGCTCCGCAAGGCCCACCCCGGCGTCGAGATTGAAAGCTGCTCCTCAGGCGGTGCCCGGGTGGACCTCGGCATCCTCGAACGGACCGACCGGATCTGGGGATCGGACTGCAACGACGCCTTGGAGAGGCAAACCATCCAGCGCTGGACGGGCGTTGTGGTTCCGCCGGAACTCGTTGGCGGCCACATTGGCCCCACCACTTCGCACACCACGGGCCGCACCCACGATCTCTCCTTCCGCGCCATCACTGCGCTCTTCGGACATTTCGGCATGGAGTGGGACGTCCGCCAGGTGCAGGGGGCGGAACGCGAGGAACTCAAGCGCTTCATTGCCCTTTACAAGGAACACCGGGGACTCATCCACAGCGGACGAATGGTCCGTGCGGACGTCCCCGACGACTCGCTGATGCTTCACGGCGTAGTGTCCGACGACGGCGGGTCGGCTCTGTTCGCCGTCGTCAGCACGCGCACGTCGTTTACCGAACAACCCGGGCGGGTGGCCATTCCGGGCCTCGATCCCGAGCGTACCTACAAGGTGGAGGCTATTTTCCCGACCCCCGGCGACGCCGATTATGCCCGTACTTTCACCCAGGTGCAGCCGCCAGCTTGGTTGCCTGCCGGGGCTGAGGCAACCGGCCGGTTCCTGGCAGAGGTCGGGCTTCCCTTGCCGGTCCTGAACCCGGAGCACGCGGTATTGCTTCGGGTGAGCGCGGTCTAACGTGCGCGTCAGCGCGGTCTAAGGGGGTTGTGCCCGGTGTTTCTTACGCTTGCCCGGAAGCGTAAGAAACGCCGGGCAAGCCTCGCACCCCTATAGATTGGGAGTCATGACTGAAGCTCCCACCGCCGCCGAAGCCGGTCGCGGCACCATCCTCGTCCTCAACGGCCCCAACCTTAACCTTCTGGGGACGCGCGAGCCGGAAAAGTACGGCACGTCCACCCTGGCCGACGTCGAACAGCTCGCCATGGCGGCCGCCGAGGCCCACGGCTTCACAGTGGACTGCGTCCAGTCCAACCACGAGGGTGACCTCATCGACGCCATCCACGGCGCGCGCGGGACCGCCGTCGGGATCGTCATCAATGCGGGCGCATACACGCACACTTCCGTGGGACTGCGGGACGCCCTCGCCGCGGTGCAGCTCCCCGCCGTCGAGGTCCACATCACCAATGTCCACCAGCGCGAGGAATTCCGGCACCACTCGTACCTCTCACCGGTGTGCTCCGCAGTGATCATCGGCGCAGGAGTCCAGGGCTACAAACTGGCCATCGACTACCTCGCCACCGCGCTCTAGCGCCCAACCCGCCCCTCCCCCGGGGACATGCCCCCTGTTCGCGGCCAGCACTGGACATAAACCCACTATGTCCACTGCTCAGACCCAACGCTGAGCATGTCCCTAGGTGGGTGGGGCTACTTCTTGGTGCACTGGCCCGACGACACGGCAGTGTTCAAGGATCCTGCCTGCGCGGCCACCGGCGAGAGCTCGTCCATGGTGAGGGCGTACCCCACGGCCACGTCCGAAGTGGTCTTGGCGAAGACCACCCCGGCAACCTTGCCCTCGGTCGTCAGCAGCGGACCACCCGAGTTGCCCGGCTGTACGTCGCCGGCAATCTTGTAGACCTGCTCCGGTGCGGGGTTATTGCCGTAAATATCGGGCACCAACAGGGTGGAGATGCCCTCCACCGCAGCCGGTTTGGACTGGAAAGGACCGCCGTGGGGGTAGCCCGCAAAAGCTGCGGCGGAGCCGGCGGGAAGATCGGCGTTCAACGGCAGCGGAGCCGTCTGAAGGCCGTCGACGGCGAGCACCGCGAGGTCGCGTTGGCTGTCGAAGTAGACCACTCGGCCGGGTAACGCACCGCCGTCGGGAACTTCGACGACGGGTTGCGACACGCCGGCCACGACGTGCGCATTAGTGACCACCCGGCCGGGCGAGACGACGAAGCCCGAGCCGGTCTGGTTCTGCCCGCACTGGTACGCCGTGCCCGCAATCTTCAGCACGGAATGGGCCGCGTTGTTGAGCGCAGGAGTGTCGGTGCTCGTGTTCGGGACCGCGATAGGGGCCACGGGCCCGATGCCCTCGATGAGCTGTGGAATGCCATTGCCCATGACTGTCGAACGCAGTTGCGCCACGCCGGCTTTGACGGGTGTTGGCGTCATGGTGTCGATGAAGCGGATCACCTTGGAATCGGCCAGTTGCTGCGAGACGAACGGCACACCCAGGGAGCCGATGCTGAACGCCAACATGGACATGACCAGTGCCGCGACAACCAGGCTGACCACACCACCCACCACGCGGTCCAAAGCATGCAATGGCTGGATGCGCACGGCTTTGCGGACTTTCTGCCCGATCCAGGTGCCGAGTCCGTGCCCAAGGACGATGAGTACCACCGCCGAGCCTATGATCGCCGTCAGCCGCCAGTCACTGTCCTTCACCCAGTCGCCGACGAGCGGCACAGCAATGAAGGCAGCCGCGGCTCCTGCAGCGAAGCCGGCGATTCCGCCGAGCGTCACAAAGAAGCCGTTGCGCAGGCCATAGATCAGGTAGGAAAGCAGCGTCAGAATCAACGCCAGGTCCAATATGGTCAAGCCGAACACCAAAGCTCCTCACAGCCGGGTAAGCCCCAATTGTAGATGCACAGAGTGACAGCTTCCCCTCACAATGCCATCGAGAAGCAGCTACCAACCGCATCGCAGAGCGGTCTCCCAATGGAGCAATCCCGGCCGATTGAGGCCCGAGTTTGGGCCTCTTCCGCGTGATTTAGGGCGTTTCAGCTGCCAAGTACGTCACAGACGCGACAAAATTCTGAAACAATGGCTGAAGCGCCACAGCCGAACTTTTACTCAGGAGATTTCATGGACATCGAGGTATTGCGCCGCGCACCCCTCTTCGCCACCCTTGACGACGACGCTTTCCGTCTGCTGACAGACGAACTCACAGAGGTGGACCTTTCCCGCGGAGCGTCTGTTTTCCGCGAGGGCGATCAGGGTGACCAGCTCTACTTCATCGTGTCAGGCAAGGTAAAGCTCGGCCGCACTTCTCCGGACGGTCGTGAATCCCTGTTGGCCATCCTCGGCCCGGGCGAGCTCTTCGGCGAAATGGCCCTGTTCGACCCCAGCCCGCGCACCGCGACGGCGACGGCCGTTTCCGAGACCCGGCTGGCCGGCCTCAAGAACGATAGCCTCAACGCCCTGCTGCGCACCCGCCCCGAGGTGTCCGCACAGCTGCTGCAGGCACTTGCCCGCCGCTTGCGCCGCACCAACGACTCCCTGTCCGACCTCGTGTTCTCGGATGTCCCGGGCCGTGTCGCCAAAGCGCTGCTTGACCTCGCGGACCGCTTCGGCCGTCCCGCGACCGACGGCGTCCTGGTCGCCCACGAGCTCACTCAGGAAGAACTGGCCCAGCTGGTCGGCGCTTCCCGTGAGACCGTCAACAAGGCCCTCGCTGAATTCGTCCAGCGCGGCTGGCTCCGCCTCGAGGCCCGTGCAGTGGTCATCCTGGACATGCAGCGCCTCCGCCAGCGCTCCCGTTAATTTCCTGCGACACAGAAAATGCCTGGCGCCCCCGGAATTCCGGTGTCGCCAGGCATTTTTCGTGGCGCCAGGCATTTTTCGTGTCGCCAGGTATTTTGGGGCCGACTCAGCGCTCCCGCTGCGGCTCGCCTGAAACCGTCCGGGCTGCTTCGACTTCGAGCATGAGCATGCCGTCCTCTTCAACCAGCCGCGGTTGATACACGTGCGGCTTTCGCTTGTAACTGAGGTACGCGATGCAGCCCTGTGCCGCGGCCATCTTTTCGAGAATGATCTCCGAACCAGGCACCAGCAATTGGCCCAGCGTCAAGCCAACCGTGTTTTCCTGGCCTATTTCGTCGCCAAGGACCGCGGTCCCGCGCTCCGCCATGAGTTTCGGAACACACACCCAGCGGCCCCAGACGCCCTTGCTCGCGAGCAATGACGGTTGCTGATTCACGGGAAGCGTTGCTGCGAAGTAGCGGGTGTTGAACCGCCGGTGCGCAAAGTCCGGGCTGAGCCAGTTCACGAGGGGCTTGAGCAGGTCCGTGCGTAGCGACAAGCCACGTTTGGCCAGCACATCCGCGAACGACTTGTCCTGTGCAGCTACGGCCTCGCGGGCCTTCATCCACTCGGGCGAAGACGTTGCCTCCACTGTGGAGGCCAAGTCCGGACCAGCCAACAAAACGCCGGTTTCCTCGAACAGTTCGCGGATTGCGCCCACCACGTGGCGGCGGGCAAGTCCGACGTCGGCGGTCCCTAGCGTCTCAGCCCAATGCTGAGGCGAGGGGCCGAGCCAGCCGAGAGCGTCGTCGTCGGCGGTTTCCAACGACCCGCCCGGAAACGCGACCACACCCAACGGCGAGGACCCCGGGCGGTAACCCAGCCAAGTCTCCACACCGGTGGGCGAATCACGGAGCAGAACAACAGATGATGCAAAACGCGCGGCGCGGGGTGTCGGTTCGCCGAGCTGAAGCCAGTTCCGTGCAGCCCCTTCAAGTTCGGGGGGCAACGCAAACAAGCGTCGGGATAGTTGTGACAATTGAGTGAACCGGTTCCTTAGCTGAATTCAGCGATCAACTCGACCTCAACGGGTGAGTCGAGCGGAAGGACCGCAACGCCGACGGCGGAACGCGCGTGCTGCCCTTTATCGCCGAAGACACGCCCGAGGAGTTCCGAGGCACCATTGATGACACCAGGCTGGCCGGTGAATGAAACGTCCGAGGCAACGAAGCCGACCACCTTCACGATGCGGGTGATGCGGTCGAGGTCTCCAATGACGCTCTTGACCGCGGCCAAAGCATTGACCGCACAGACGGCTGCGTACCTCTGGGCATCTTCCGGCGACACGGTGGGCTCGTCCGAAAGGCCCTCGTCGCCGCTGGAAACTTTGCCCGTAGCTTCAAGTTTGCCGTTAATAAAGGGCAGTTGCCCGGAGGTGTAGACGTGGTTGCCTGACACCACAGCCGGCACGTAGGCGGCCACCGGAGCGGCAACAGCGGGAAGGGTCAGTCCCAGCTCTGCGAGGCGCTGCTCGACGGCGGATGCCGGAGCTGTGGAATCCGCGCCAATGGTGGCTTCTGCGGGGGTTGTCATGGTTACTGCTTCTCCCTCTTCAAGTATGCGACAAGTCCGTTGCCATCGGGTCCCGGGACAGCCTGGACGAGCTCCCAGCCATCCTCTCCCCACTGGTCCAGAATCTGCTTTGTGGCGTGGATGATGAGCGGAATCGTTGCGTACTCCCATTTGGTCATGAAAGAAAGACTAGCCCTTGCCGGTAAAGTGGAGAACATGGTGACTCGTAGGAACCCTCTATTCGACACTGCCACCACCCTCGGAAAGATCCTCGGATTCCTTGGTGTGGCCGCAGTTTGCGGTGTACCTGGTGGCGGGCTTGCTCGTCCCAGCGGCCGCCGTTTCAGGCAGTGCAGCCAGCGGGTCCATTCAATTCTTTGACACGCTGCCGGCGGAGCTTCAGGTGAATCCGCCCAGCCAGGCGACCACCATCCTGGCCGCGGACGGCAGCCAGATCGCCTCCATCTACTCTGAGAACCGCACGCGGGTCTCACTCGACCAGATGAGCCCGTTCATCAAGGACGCGATCGTCGCGGTCGAGGATAGCCGCTTCTATCAGCACGGGGGCATCGACGCCACCGGCATCATGCGCGCCATCGTGAGCACAGCGAGCGGAAAGCAGCAGGGTGCGTCCACCATCACCCAGCAGTACGTCAACAACGTCATCAACGAGTCCCTCGTTTCCCAGAACAAGGCTTCCGACGTCAAGCTCAACGGCGTCAACAAAGGCGTGGGCGACAAGCTCCGCGAAATGAAGCTGGCCATCGCGCTGGAGAAGAAGTTCTCCAAGCAGCAGATCCTTGAGGGTTACCTCAACATCGTCTTCTTCAACAAGGACGCCTACGGCATCGAGGCCGCCTCGCGGCTCTTCTTCAGCACCAGCGCCAAGGACCTCACCTTGCCGCAGGCCGCCTTGCTCGCGGGCGTCGTGAACAGCCCGTCCTACTACGACCCGGTGGCGAACCCGGACCACGCGAAACAGCGTCGCGACCTGGTACTCGGCCTCATGCTGGACCAGGGAAAGATCAAGAAGGCTGACTACGACGCAGCCATCGCGACGCCGGTAACCACCAAGGTCACGCAGCCTCGCCAAGGTTGTGCGTATGCAGCTACGGCTCCGTACTTCTGTGACTACGTACTGCACTTGCTCTTGAACAACCCGGCCTACGGTGCTACGGCCGCAGAACGCAACAATCGCGTCTCCCGCGGTGGCCTGACCATCCAGACCACTCTTGATCCCAAGGCCCAGAACGCGGCCCAAGCCCAGGTCGATGCCACTACCGGCGCCAACCCGGATAAGTGGGGCGCCACCATCGTCTCGGTCCAACCGGGCAGCGGAAAGATTGTTTCCATGGCCCAGAACACCGTGTGGCTGCCCGCCGCCGGGAAGTTCGATCAGACACAGAACTTCAATGTCGACGTGGTCGATCCACAAGGCAACGACCTTAACGGTTTGGGTGGATTCCAGCCCGGCTCCACGATGAAGCCCTTCACGTTTGCCGAGTGGCTCAATGAGGGCAAGTCGATGAATACCACCATCAACGCAACGGTCCGCAAGTACCCGCAAGGTTTCCCTTGGCGGAACACCTGTCCCACCCCCGAAAGTGGTTTCTACGACGGCAACGTCGCTGGTAGTTATGACCTCCAAAACTCGGACGAGACCCACTACCGCTCCATGACGGTGCTTTATGGTCTGATGAACTCGATCAACACCGCGACCTTTGCCTCTGCATCGCAACTGGACCTTTGCGGCATTCAGAAGATCGTCGACGCTGTGGGCATCCACGGCGGAAACCCTGTTCGCGACAAGTCCGGGGCAGTCACCGATGCCAATCCGAAGGTTCCCATGACCACACTGGGTAACTTGATCGGTTCCACACAGACTTCGCCGCTTACCATGGCCAGCGCCATGGCAACCTTCTCCAACAACGGCAAATACTGTGAGCCCATCGCGATTACCGCGGTGACGGACCAGACAGGTGCCAAGCTGCCCGCCCAGTCGCCCAATTGCCGGGACGCTGTTACTCCCGAGGTCGCACACGGCGTTGCCTATGCCATGCAGGAGGTCCTGAATCAGGGCTCCGGCTCGCTGATCCAGCCCCGCATCTCCACCAAGACCAGCTTCCCGATCGCCGCCAAGACCGGCACGAACGACTCCAACGGTTCCACTTGGGTGGTCGGCTACACCTCGGGCCTCGCCACCGCGAGCTGGTTTGGCGATCCCCTCGGCAGCCAGCTTCGCCAGGGCCGAAACATCACGGTCAACGGAAAGTTCTATCCGAGCATTGACGGTTACATGATCGCGGGTCCGCAGTTCTCCAACTACATGTCCCAGATTGCTCCTGCCTATGGGACCAACCCGTTCCCGGCACCGCCGTCGAACCTGCTCGATCCCCCGGCGTACAAGCCTTCGACGCCGAACAACACCACCCCGGGCAACACTTCTCCGAGTACCCAGCCGAGCAGCAACGGGAACGGAAACGGAAACGGAAACAAGAATGGCTAGCGGCTCCAAGCCCGCCATTGCATCGTTGGCAAGCCGCGTCCGAAGCATCGGACGCGGCTTTGCCGTAGCTGCAAGTGCCGGTGCTGCCGCAGGCGCCGCCGGAGTTGCCTACGGCCTTTGGGAAAAGAACCAATTCGTGCTTCGCGAAGAGACTTTGCCTATCCTCCCCGAAGGTTCGGCTCCCGTCCGGGTGCTGCACATAAGCGACATCCATTATGTCCCCGGCCAAAACAAGAAGGCCGACTGGCTGCGTTCACTTGCGTCGCTCCAACCCGACCTCGTGGTGAACACCGGCGACAACCTGAGCCACCCCCACGCCGTCGTTCCCCTGCTGGATGCGCTGCAGCCACTGTTGAAGTTCCCGGGCGTCTTCGTCCCCGGTTCCAACGACTACTACGCCCCTCGATTCAAGAATCCGGCCACGTACTTCCTTGGGCCATCGCGGGTCAAGAGCAATCCGGTGGAGCTCGATTGGCCGCGCCTGCGTTCGGGCTTCGGGATGTCCGGCTGGATCGATCTCACCAATAGGCACCAGTCCCTGCCCATCAACGGGATCCGCTTCGACTTTTCCGGCGTCGATGACCCTCATCTGAAACGCGAGCGCTACGCCGGCTGGCCACGCGGAACCGTGGGACAGGACTCCCGCCCACACCTGCGCGTTGCCGTCATCCATGCTCCCTACCAACGGGTCCTGGACCATTTCACGGACGACTCCGCGGACCTCATCCTCGCCGGACACACCCACGGTGGCCAGATCTGCATCCCCGGCTACGGCGCCCTTGTCTCCAATTGCGACCTTCCCACGTGGCGCGCCAAGGGCCTCCACGGCTGGGAAAACAACGGACGTACGACGCCGGTCAACGTCTCCGGCGGCATCGGCACCTCCCGCTTCGCCCCAGTACGGATCGCGTGCAAACCCGAAGCGGTACTCCTCACCCTGACCGCTCGCTCCTAGGTACTCCACTCCACTGAGCATGCTCATCGGCGCGGGCCAAGGTTCAGCATGTCCCGGTTCCCAATACCTCCCATCACGCATCGCAATGCTGCTGTGAAACCGGTCACGGGATGGCATAGGGTAGTTGCTATAGGAAACTACCTCCGCGCGTCACGCCGAAATAGTAGAACGCCGGGACAAAGCTGTTGAGAAGCGGGCATGGCCAAACAGACTTCATTCTTCACCTCCATCAAACGTCTCTATCCGCACGTTAAACCGATCCTCCCCCGCCTCTTCATGGGGCTGATCAGCGCACTGCTGGCGAGCATCATGGCGCTGGCCATTCCACAGGTGCTGCGGGTTTTGGTCAACGGTTCCCTCCACCCGGGCGGCGCCAGCAACGACGTCTGGATTGCCGCCGTCGTCGTTCTGGCCATGGGCGTCGCCGAAGCCGGGCTGGTGGCGCTGCGGCGCCAGTTCGTCATCAATCCCGCAACCACCGTCGAAGCCAAAATGCGGGTCTCCCTCTATGGGCACCTCCAGGACCTCACCGTCTCATTCCACGACCGCTGGGGCTCAGGTCAGCTCCTGTCCCGTGCGATGACGGACTTGAACTTCCTGCGCCGCTGGATGGCCTTCGGCGCCATCATGCTGGTGGTGACCACACTGACCGTGGTGATCGGAGTCGTCGCAATGTTCACCATGAGCTGGCAACTGGCCCTGATCTTCCTGGCCGCCGCGGTACCCATCATGGTCAATTCGTTCCGCTTCCGCCGCCGGTTCGGCCTGGTCACGCGGCTCAGCCAGGACCAAGCCGGCGATCTCGCCACCACGGTCGAGGAATCAGTCCACGGCATCCGCGTGCTCAAGGCGTTTGGCCGCAGCCGTGAAGCGCTGGAGAACTTCAACGAGCAGGCCGAGGAACTGAGGCAGACCGAGATTGCCAAGGCCAAGCGCCAGGCCACGTTCACGCTCGTGGTCACGCTGCTGCCGGAGCTGGCGCTGGGCTTCGGCCTCGTGGCTGGCATCCTGCTGGTGTCCACAGGCGAACTCAGCATCGGCTCCCTGGTGGCCTTCTTCGCGACCGCGGCGGTAGTGGCATCACCGGTTGAATTCTCGGGGATGCTCCTAGCCATGGCGCTCACCGCCAAGACAGCCCTGGACCGCCATTTCGAGGTCATGGATACGCCGAATACCATCACGGACCCGGCAGAACCGAAGTCGCCCGCTGAAGTGCATGGCGCCTTGAGCTTCAACGGCGCCGCTTTCGCGTTCGACGACGGCGCCCGGCTCCTGCACGACATCACCCTGGACATCAATCCTGGCGAAACCATGGCCCTCGTGGGCATTACGGGCAGCGGCAAGAGCGCCTTGCTTCAACTGGTCCCCCGCCTCTACGACGTGACCGAAGGATCCGTGCGCATCGACGGCGTGGATATTCGCGACTTCAGCGTCGAGCAACTGCGGACCGTTGTGGCGGTGGCCTTCGAAGACACCACCCTGTTCTCCAGCTCGGTCCGGGACAACGTGCTGCTCGGCGCGCCAGAGACTTCCGAGGAAGCGCTGGAGGAAGCGCTCGACGTCGCGCAGGCGCACTTCGCGTATTCGCTGCCCGACGGCGTCGAGACCCTCATCGGAGAGGAAGGACTGAGTCTCTCCGGCGGCCAGCGGCAGCGGATCGCGCTTGCCCGGGCCATCGCGGCCAAACCGAAGGTCCTGGTCCTCGACGATCCACTCTCGGCCCTGGACGTCAACACCGAGGAACTCGTCGAGGCCAGGCTGCGCGAAGTCCTCCGTGACACCACCACGCTCATCGTCGCGCACCGGCCGTCCACCGTGGCCTTGGCAGACCGCGTGGCGCTGCTCCAGAACGGCCGCATCACCGCCGTCGGGACCCATACGGAACTCCTCGCCAACAACGCGCACTACCGCTACGTGATCGCCAGCCTCGACGCCGGTCCGAAGGACCTGGACCGCGAGCTCGACGAGCTCGAACACGAGCTGGACTCCGAACAACACATGGACCAAGCCGGGGAGGGCCGCCGATGAGCACCTTCGGAACAGCCAATGAAGACAATGCCCACCTGAGCCGGAGCGACAGCAAAGCAGTACGACGGCGGTCGGTCGCGTTGCTGGGATCCCTCATCCGCCCCGTGCGGCTGAGGTTCTGGCTGACGCTGGGCATGGTGGTGCTCTCACAGGCAACGCGGGTGGCTGGGCCCGCGATCATTGCCTTCGGCATCGACCACGCGCTTCCCTCACTGCTGGCCGGGAACAACATGCAGGTCATCATGGCCGGCGCCCTGTATGTAACGGCGGCCATCGCCACTGCGGTGCTGACGGCCCTCTATGTCACCTCCACCGCGAAGCTGAGCCAAGCCATGCTCCTTGACCTAAGGCTGAGGGTCTTCAGGCACACCCAGCGGCTTAGCCTGGAGTTCCACGAGAAGTACACGTCCGGACGCATCATTGCCCGGCAAACCTCGGACCTTGAGGCGCTGCGCGAACTGCTCGATTCGGGCGTCAGCTCGCTGGCTTCCGGGATCCTGTTCATGCTCTTCACGGCATTTACTGTGTTCGCCCTCGACTGGCGCAGCGGCCTCCTCATGCTCGCCACAGGCGTTCCCGCGTACTTCCTGGCGCGCTGGTACCAGAAGCACTCCCAGATCGCCTTCCGTGAATCCAGGGTGGTTTCCGCGAGGCTGATCGTGCATTTCGTGGAAACCATGACCGGCATCCGGGCCATCAAGGCATTCCGTAAGGAGCCGGAGAACGCCCAGCACTTTGCCGGGTTGTCCGAGGACTACCGCAAGGTCACCGTTCGCTCCATCAACCTCAACGGTGTCTTCCAACCGGGCCTGGTCCTGATCGGCAACGTGTGCGTGGCTGTGGTCCTGCTGTTCGGCGGCTTCCGGGTGCTCTCGGGAGACCTGGCAGTGGGCGTCCTCCTCGCGTTGATTCTGTCCACCAAACGCTTCTTTCAACCCGTCGACCAGATGGCCATGTTCTACAACTCGTTCCAGAGCGCGCAAGCCGCGCTGGAGAAGGTATCCGGCCTGCTCGAAGAAGTCCCCACGGTCCGGCCTCCCAAGAACCCCGTGCCTTTGCCCCATGCCCGCGGCGAAATCGACTTCCGGGGTGTGGAGTTCGGCTACGGGAACGGCAAAGTGGTGGTCCCCGAGCTGGACCTGCACATTCCTGCCGGGCAGACGGTTGCGCTGGTCGGACAGACGGGCGCCGGCAAGTCAACCTTCGCCAAGCTGATCGCCCGCTTCTACGATGTCACCGAAGGGTCCTTGACGCTCGACGGCGTTGACTTGCGGGAGCTCTCGACGGAGGACCTGCGCCGCGCCGTCGTGATGGTCACCCAGGAGGCCTTCCTCTTCAGCGGCTCGGTTGCGGACAACATCGCGCTGGGGCGGCCGGAGGCTTCCCGTGCTGAGATCGAAACCGCGGCCAGGGCGGTGGGTGCACACGACTTCATCTCGGCGTTGCCTGACGGCTACGATACCGACGTCAACAAGCGGGGCGGACGCGTCTCCGCGGGGCAACGGCAGCTGATCGGATTCGCCCGGGCGTTCATCGCGGCCCCTGCAGTACTCATCCTTGACGAAGCGACGTCTTCATTGGACATTCCCTCCGAACGCCTGGTCCAAGCTGGCTTGTCCAGGCTCTTGTCGGGTTCGGATTCCGGGCGGACGGCGATCATCATCGCCCACAGGCTCTCTACCGTGGAGACAGCAGACCGTGTCCTCGTGGTGCATGACGGGCTCATTGTGGAGGACGGCACGCCGGCTGAACTCATCAGCGCAGGAGGGCGCTTTGCCAGCTTGCACGGCGCTTGGAAGGACTCGCTGGTCTGATGCTGGAGCCCGCGTTCGATTTCGCATCCGGGCGGCCATCGGCTATTCTTGAACAGTTGCTTTCGCAGCGGATCGGGATGTAGCGCAGCTTGGTAGCGCGCTTCGTTCGGGACGAAGAGGTCGCAGGTTCAAATCCTGTCATCCCGACCAAAAATGGAAGGCCTTCCAGTCGGAAGGTCTTCTATTTTTATACACTGACTTTTTGGAAGATCTCCGAAAAGCGCAAAAACGTTCCATTGCCCGGTTTTCCTCGCCTCGCCCAGGGTTTAGAGACAAGTGTTGTTAACAACCGGTGCAATGATTCACGCTATATCACGGCACAAGCGGATCGCAGGGCAAAGAAATCCCCGGCGTGTCGATATCGGACACCCGGGGATTCTTCACTTCATTTGAATTATCAGGCAGCTCCCGGTCCTTCCGAAGCAGCCTTCGAGCCTCTTACACCGGGTCAGGCCAGTTGCCGATCGCCTGCGAGACCCTCATCGGGTCGGGCCAGTTGCCGATTGCCTGTGAGACGCTCATGGGATCCGGCCAGTTGCCGATTGCCTGCGAGACCCTCATCGGGTCAGGCCAATTACCAATGCTGAGCACCGTGCTGACGGTGTCTGCCACAGGGGATGCGGAAACTACGGCTGGCGCCGCGGCGGAGAATGCAAGAGCGCCTGCCAAGGCGACTGCTGCAGCAATCTTCTTCAACATATTTTTTCCTCAATGCGAGTCGGATTCGTTACGGAAATTTCGCGGTCCCTGTTGACATTCATTGTAAAATGTTTTCCACAGCTGCTGTCAAGGTTTAGGTCTAAAGACAGCGCAAAGACCAGCCTCTAGGAGGAACCCGTGGGGAACGGATTCGGGGAAAAGCTGCGCGCCGAAAGACTCGACCGCGGACTGACCCAAGCCGAATTAGGCAGGGACCTTTACTCACCCAGCTACATTTCGCTTCTTGAAACTGGCCGCCGGGAACCAACGGCCGAGGTCATTGAGGAGCTCGCCCGTCGTCTGGAGCTTGCACCGAAGGCCCTGGAGGCCTGGAGCCAGCCGGTGTCCGTCAGTGACGCCGAATACGTGCTCGCCGGGTTGTACGCCCGGCAAGCTTGGGACCTTAGAGACTACCCTCTTGCCGCGAGCCACGCATCAGCTGCCGCCCAAATCGCACTTGAAGCAAAGAACACCAGCGCCTGGTGGAACATGACGTACATGCAAGCCGAATGCGTCATGAAGCAAGGGCACTTGAAGGAATGCCAACAGATCATCCAGCATCTCCTGGAACATCCCATGGCAACCGAATCCGCAGGCCTCGGAGTCCGCGCGCGGCAGATGCTTGCCGCGGTGTGCCACGGCCAGGGCCAGTTGGCCACCGCCGTCGAACATGCCACGGAAGCCGTCAGGCTTTCCGCGCAGTTGCCGAAGGGGTCCACCCTGATCATCGGTGCACACCGGGCGCTCATCGGGGCACTGGCCGAGAGCGGCAGATTGGACGAAGCCTGGAAGTACTGCCAGGCCATGAACGATCAGATGGACGATCACTCCATGTCCCAGCTCGCAGGCGAGGTTGCCCTGGGTGGTGGGAAACGTAGCCTTCATGCGACACGACTACATCGAGGGGATCAAGCATCACGAACGTGCGGCCAAGTTGCTCTCCCCGCCAACGACATTGAACTGTGGGCCCGCTTCAACAAGGCATCGGCCGCCGTCCGGCTCTCCTCGGGAATCGTGGAGCCGGAGACGCTCTCGGCCATCGAAAGGGCCGAACTCGCTTTGTCCATTGTGGGCGGAAACAGGACGGACCAGCTGGAGGTTGCCTTCATCCGCGCCCGCTGGCTCTACCTGACGGGCGACATCCCCGCAGCCATTACCAAGTTGCGCGAAATCCACGCCGACCGCGACGTCCTGGCCCGTCACACGGCCGGCGAAGTCGCATTCCTCCTTGGCAAGGCGCTCAAAGCCGCCGGTGAAAACTCCGACGCCTTGATCCATCTCGAAGAAGCGCAACGCGATTTCACCGCTGCCGGAGCGGCAGACCGCGTCCAGCAAGCCATGGACTCCGTGCTCGAAATCCGGCTGGCAGAGCGCCGCGCGGCGGCGGGCTCAGGCGGCAGTGCGCAGTCGTCCCGAGCGAGCTAGAACTCGCGAGGGACAGCCTAGGCGCTGCAGCTAGACAAAAGTCCGGCCGGTCAGCTTCTCGTAAGCTTCCACGTAGCGGGAACGCGTCTTCTCGACGACGTCGGCCGGCAACGCGGGGGGCGGGGTGTCGCTTGAGCGGTCCCAGCCCGATTCCGCAGAGGTCAGCCAGTCACGCACAAACTGCTTGTCGTACGAGGGCTGTGCCTTGCCCGGCTCGTAGGTGGAAGCGTCCCAGAACCGAGAGGAATCCGGCGTCAGGACCTCGTCGCCCAAAGTGATGACACCGGTGGCAGTATCGATGCCGAACTCCACCTTCGTGTCGGCAAGGATGATTCCACGGGCGCGGGCGATCTCTTCCGCGCGCGTGTAGATCTTCAACGTGAGTTCACTCAAGCGGGCGGCGATATCGTCGCCCACCATAGCTACGACGTCGTCGTAGGTGATGTTCTCGTCGTGCTCGCCCACTTCAGCCTTGGCAGAAGGCGTGAAGATGGCGTGCTCAAGGCGGGAGCCGTCCACCAACCCCTCGGGCAGCGGAATGTCGCAGACGGTGCCTGATTGGCGGTACTCGGCCAGGCCGGAACCCGTGAGATACCCGCGGGCGATGCATTCCACGGGGAACATCTCCAGCCTCTTGCAGATCATCGCGCGGCCTTCGACTTCGGCCGGCACTCCCGTGGCTGCGGTGGAAGCCAGGACGTGGTGTTCCACGCCAAGCTGCTCGAACCACCACAGGCTGAGCTGCGTGAGGACCCGGCCCTTGTCGGGAATCTCGCTGCTCAGGACCTGGTCGTAGGCGCTGATGCGATCGCTGGCCACCACTAGGACGCGGTCCTGGGCGGCTTCATCGCCGGTGAAATCATCGGCGGGAACGTAGAGATCGCGAACCTTGCCGGAGTAGATGTGCTTCCACCCCGGAAGGTCGAGGGTTTCGGTCTGCAGGCCGTTTGCGTTGCTTTCAGGCATGGTTCAAGCCTTCACATTCGGGATGGCACCGGTGGCTGGGGAAACCACGTGGATCTCCCCGCGCGCAGCTTTGCCGGCGATATCGGTACGGAACTGTCCGCCGTCGAGCTGGACCAGCTCAACGCCGTCGTAAGCGCGCTCGCGCGCCTCCACGAGGTCGGTCCCCAGCGCCACAACGGCCAGCACCCGGCCGCCGGCGGAAATAATCCTGCCCTCGTCGTCCAGTTTGGTGCCGGCATGAATGACGTGGACGCCTTCGAGGGCGTCCACCTTGTTCAGGCCGCGGATGCGGTCCCCTGGCGGGGCGTGTCCGGGTAGTTTTCGGCGGCAACGACGACGGCGACAGCCGACTCCCTGGACCAGCGCAGCTCTTCGGCCTGGTCCAGTTCGCCCTTGGCAGCTGCCAGCATGAGGGCTCCGAGCGGGGTCTTGAGGCGGGCCAGGACGGCCTGGGTTTCGGGATCGCCGAAGCGGGCGTTGAATTCGATGACGCGCGTGCCACGGGAGGTCAAGGCCAAGCCGCAGTACAGGACACCGACGAACGGGGTGCCACGGCTAGCCATCTCGTCCACGGTGGGCTGGGCCACCCGGTCGATGACTTCCTGGACCAGACCCTCGGGTGCCCAGTCGAGCGGAGTGTATGCGCCCATGCCGCCGGTGTTGGGGCCTTCATCGTTGTCGAAAATGCGCTTGAAGTCCTGTGCCGGGGACAGCGGTACAGTGGTGCGGCCGTCGCACAGGACAAACAGGGAGACCTCGGGTCCGTCAAGGAACTCCTCGATCACTACCGTTCCGCCGGCGTCGAAGCACGTCTGTGCATGGGCGAGGGCTTCGTCGCGATCGTTGGTGACAACCACACCCTTGCCGGCGGCCAGTCCGTCATCCTTGACGACGTGCGGGGCGCCGAAAGTGTCCAGCGCGTCAGCGGCTTCGGCTGCGTTTGTTGCGACACGGGCCATCGCAGTGGGGACACCGGCCTCGGCCATGACTTCCTTGGCGAATGCCTTGGAAGCTTCGAGCTGCGCGGCGGCCTTGCTGGGACCAAAGACTGGAATGCCGGTTTCCCGGACGGCGTCGGAAACGCCCGCCGCGAGGGGGGCCTCAGGGCCGACCACAACCAGGTCGACCGCCAACTTTGTCGCAAGCGCTGCGACGGCGGCGGGGTCGTTGCCGTCAATCGCGTACGTGGGGACCAGCTTGGCGATGCCGGCGTTTCCCGGAGCCGAATGGACCTCGGAAACGTTGGGATCTTTAAGCAATGAGCGGACAATGGCGTGTTCGCGGCCGCCGGGGCCAATGACGAGTACCTTCACAGTCTTCAAGGGTACTTTGTGCGGGTGCCGGACTCCTAAGCTGTGTCCTCCACTGGACATGCCCACCCTTCGTTACGCCCCCACCCTTCGTTACGCCCCCACCCAGGAGCATGCTCCCTGCTGACCCCGAGCACCGGACATAACAGCCATATGCCCACTCCTGAGCACCAACGAGGGGCATGTCCAACCCATCCCGGGGTGCTGCCGCTACGAACAACCTGCATGAAGAAGCTCATGAACTGGCTCAAGGGGCCCACCGCATTGGCTGCACTGGCCGGGGTGGCCGCGGCCGGCGTCGTACTTTCCGTTGCGGAACTGATCGGCGCCTTTTTTACGGCCCGAGCCACTCCGGTGATTGCGCTGGGGTCCACGTTCATCGACTTCACGCCGCTGTGGATGAAGAACTTCGCTGTAGAGACGTTCGGCACCAATGACAAGGCCGCGCTGTTCGTGGGCATGGGACTGACCATCTTCTTGCTCGCCTGCGTGCTGGGCATTGTGGCCTACCGCAAGTGGGCGCTGGGCGTCTTGGGCGTTCTCGCCATGGGCGCGGTGATCGTGGCAGCAGTGGTGACCAGGGCCAGCGTCAAGCCGTTCGACGCGATACCGAGCCTGATCGGCACGTTGGCGGGCCTGGTGGTGCTGCGCTTTCTGGTCAAAAAGTTGTGGCGGCTCAAGTCCTTCCCTGACGCCCCTACCGACACCGCCGCCAAAGGCCTCGAGCGTCCCGCGACCACCCGCCGGACATTCTTCGCCGCTACAGGCATCTCCCTTGCCGCGGCGGCCATTGCAGCCGGCGGCGGTCGGTTCCTGAGCGCCGCACGCAGCAATGTGGCCAAGGCGCGGGATTCTTTGAAACTCCCCGCTCCGGCCCGGGCGGCAGCTCCGATTCCAGCCGGAGTCCAGTCCCCGACGCCGGGCGTCACTCCTTGGCTCACTCCGACCAAGGACTTCTACAGGATTGACACTGCACTCAGTGTTCCCGAGATCAACGCTCAAGATTGGGAACTGCGGATCCACGGGATGGTGGAACAAGAGGTCCGGCTGACGTTCCAAGACCTGCTCGACGCCCAATTGATCGAAACCCATGTGTCGCTCACCTGCGTGTCCAACCCCGTGGGCGGAAACCTGGCCGGCAACGCCAAATGGCTGGGAATGCCCCTCCGCGACGCACTCAAACAAGCCCGTCCGAAACCCGGAGCGGACATGGTCCTGTCCACTTCGATCGACGGTTTCAGCGCTTCTACCCCGTTGGAGGTTCTCCAGGATGGCCGGGATGCCATCCTTGCAATCGGCATGAATGGCGAACCCCTGCCGCTGGAACACGGTTACCCGGTGCGCATGGTGGTTCCCGGGCTCTACGGTTTCGTCTCCGCAACCAAGTGGGTAGTGGACCTGGAAGTCACGCGGTTCGCGGACAACAAGGCATATTGGACCACCCGAGGCTGGTCCGAGCGGGGTCCCATCAAGACCATGGCGCGCCTGGAAGTTCCCAAGTCCTTCGCGAAAGTTCCTGCTGGACGGGTCGCCTTGGGTGGCACGGCGTGGGCCCAGACCCGCGGCATCACCAAGGTTGAAGTCCAGATCGACAATAATGCGTGGGCCGAAGCAACCCTTGCTGCAGAGGCCTCCGTGATCACATGGCGGCAGTGGTCCTTCAATTGGGACGCCACCCCGGGACCGCACTACATCAAGGTCCGCGCCACCGACGGAACCGGCGCGCTTCAGACCGACAAGCGGGCGGATCCTGTCCCGGATGGCGCCGCGGGATGGCAGTCCGTCATGGTGACCGTGGAGTAGCCGGGGAAGACGGTTCATGCACCCTAGACTTGAATCATGCCCTTGAGTTCGCATGAAACCTTCAGCGTTGAGTCCGCCGTCGAATTGGCAGTGATTGAACGCAGCGGATTCATCGAATCGAGACATATCGGATCCGCCGTCGTCCTCTCCAGCGACGGCTCCGTGGTGACCCAGCTCGGCGACATCACCACCCCCATCTATGCCCGCTCGGCGCTCAAGCCTTTCCAAGCCCTGGCGTCGATGCAGTCCGGCGTTCCCCTGCGTGGCGCCCAGGTAGCCTTGGCCTGCGCCAGCCATGTGGGCTCGCTTGACCACATGGACGTGGTGGAAGGCATGCTCAAGGCAGCTGGCGTCAGGGAAGATCAGCTGCAATGCCCGGCGGCGTGGCCACAAGACGAAGTTGCCCGCAATTGGTTGATCCGCTCGGAGCACGGCAAGTCCAAGCTCGCCTTCACCTGTTCAGGAAAGCACGCTGCGTTTCTTTGGGCCTGCACCGAAAACGGTTGGGACACGCACAGTTACCTGGAACCGAACCATCCCCTGCAGCAGCGCGTGCGGTCAGTGATCGAAGAATACAGCGGCGAGCAGATCGCCCACCTGGGCATTGACGGCTGCGGTGCGCCGGTGGCAGCGCTTTCCCTCACTGGTTTGGCGCGGGCTTATTCGCGTTTGGCCCAAGCACCCCGGGACCAGAGCTCGAACGCCCGCGCAGCAACCATCGCCACGTCCATGCTGGACTACCCGTGGGCAGTGCAGGGTCGCGGGGAAGCGAACACCATTGTCATGGACGAACTCGAAGTGCTTGCCAAGGGTGGCGCGGAAGGTGTCCTTGTCCTGGCGACCCCCGCGGGCGCCTCGGTCGCGGTGAAGATCCTGGACGGGAACCCCCGCGCGGCAACCCTCGTCGGGCTGACGCTTCTCGCTGTTGCAGGCGCGGTGGATATTCCCGGTGTCTCCAGCGTGCTCGAAAAGGTCGTGGAACCCGTCCTCGGCGGCGGCCACGCCGTCGGCAGGATCCGCCTTGGCCACGCCGTCTCAGCAATGCTGGACTGACGGGGCGCCGGGAATGGCAGTAGCACGACGCCGGATCGACGTCGCAGAAGGCCGTGCGGCACTCGCAGCGTGGCAGGATGCCAATGGGCAGAAAACCGGGCAGGAAGCCGGGCCGGGGACACCGCCGTCGCGCACTATGTTGGCAACCGCGGTGCGCTACTCGCTCGAGGAGCTCACTGCCCGCGCCCCCGGCAACTCCGTGGAGGTTCGGGTGCCGCCCTTCGGCGTCACCCAGTGCGTCGAGGGCCCCCGCCACACGCGCGGCACGCCGCCTAACGTCGTCGAGTGCGACGCCGCCACCTGGCTCGAGATGGTGACCGGCCGCTTGACGTGGACAGCCGCCGTCGACGCAGGCCGGGTAGCCGCCTCGGGACTCCGCGCCGACTTGTCGGAGCTACTCCCGCTTAACGAGTTTGTGTACAGCTGATGCCCCTTAAGAGTCGTCTTAAGGGGCATCAGCTGTACACAAACTACGAAGGGCGCTTAGTCGGGACTGACCGACGGGCTCCTATGTTGGCCCGGCTTGCTCATCTCGAACTGCGGGATCTCATCCGACGTCGGGCCGCCGCGGAACTTGGGCGATGGCTCACGGCCTTCGCTGAGTCGCTCGATTTCCTGCTCTTCGAAGGCTTCCTCGGCCCCGAGCATGATCGCGGAGTCCTCGTTGGTAATTTCGCCATTGAAGGCGCGAACCATGACGTCCCGATCGAACTGGCCTTCCCACTTTGCGACGATGAAGGTCGCCACGCAGTTGCCGAGAAGGTTGACCACAACACGCATGGAGTCCATCAAGCGGTCGGCGCCCAGCAGCAGGGCGACGCCGGCAACAGGGAAGATCCCCAGGGCAGCCGCGGTGGCGGAGAGCGCAAGGAACGAGGAACCCGGGACGCCGGCCATGCCCTTGGAGGTCAGGAGCAGGACACCGAGAGCCGCGAGCTGCTGGCCGAGATCAAGGTGGTGGCCGAAGGCTTGGGACAGGAACAGCAGCGAGATCGAAAGGTAGATCGCGGCGCCGTCGAGGTTGAAGGAGTAGCCCGTGGGGACCACCAGTCCGGTGGTGGCGCGCGAGCAGCCTGCGTTGGTCAGCTTGGTCATGATGCGTGGCATGACCGCCTCGGTGGAGGCCGTGCCTAGCGCCAGGAGGAATTCCTCACGGGTGTACTTCAGGAACTGCCAGAGCGGCACCCGTGCGAAGCTCCAGGCCACCACGAACAGCAGGCCGATAAAGACGATGGCTGCCCCGTAGCAGCACGCGATCAGAAGCGCATAAGTGCCCAGCGTGTCGAGTCCATATTGGCCGATGATGAACGCCATGGCGCCAAACGCACCGATGGGCGCCACCTTCATGATCCAGGACATGATCTTGAAGATCAGTTCCAGGACGGTTTCCATGAGGTTGATCACCGGGAGGCAACGTTGACGCCCGATGACGACGATAGCCGCACCAAAGAACACCGAGAAGAAGAGCACCTGGAGCAGGCTGTTGTTCGCGAACGCCCCGATCACCGACGTCGGGATGATGTCCAAAAGGAAGGAAGCTGCGTCCTTAGGCGGCGTGGTCCCTGTCTTGGCATTCAACGCGTCCTGAGACAGCGTGCTGGGATCGATATGCAGTCCGGCACCGGGCTGGACCAGGTTTCCGACGATCAGGCCGAAAACCAGGGCGAAAAGAGTGGCGCCGGTGAAGTACAAGAGTGCCTTGACCCCGACCCTTCCGACCGCCTTGACGTCGCCCACTGCCGAGATTCCCGTGACGATCACGAGGAAGATCAGCGGAGCGATGATCATCTTGATGAGTTGAATAAAACCATCGCCCAGTGGCCGGAGGGCGGACCCGATATTCGGCCAAAAATGGCCGATGAGTACACCTGCGACGACGGCGATCAGAATTTGGAAGAAGAGCGACCTGTACAGAGGCTTCTTCTTCCGCGGGGCCGAACTCGCCTTCAGCGCCGCAGAGTCTGGGATCTTCATTGATCTGAACCAATCATTTGGGAACTGCCCCTGATTTCGGGGATGAATTCAATGTAATCCCGCTCACACGATTCCACAAGGGGAGATTCAAATTTCACAATGTGGAACTTTTGAGAATCCTTCGCCAGCCCCTCTGAGTTTGTGTACAGCTTGTGTCCCCTTAGGGCCGCCATAAGGGACATGAGGTGTACACAAAATCAACGGAACCAACCCTGCTTCCGCAGCGCCTGCGATACCCGGGCAACAACCCAGTCCGGCCCGCGCTTCATATCGAGCTTGTTGATCTTGACTTGCCGCCAACCTGCTTCGGAGATGCGCTGGTCCCGGTACGCATCCAAGGCCTGCTGCTCCGGTGAAAGGTGATGAAGCCCTTCGTATTCCAGGCAGGTCCGGTACGCGGGGCATCCCAGATCCGTCCAAACCGGCTTGCCCAGGACGTCGGGTACAGGGAAATTCGGCGTGAACTCAGGCAACCCGGCGTCGTCAAGGACCAACCGGAGCGTGGTCTCGGGCGGCGAGTCGACGCCCACACGTAAACGCTCCAAGGCGAGACGAGCCTTGCGCACGCCGTGGACACCATTGGCCTTGGCCACGAACTCGTGCAGCTCCGCCAGCGTCACCATGGCAATCCGAGGCGGTCCAAAGGTGCGGGCATGCTCGCTGACAATCGCGTCACCAGCCACGATGAGGTCGTCCATCGGCAGCATCGTGGCCAAGTCCACCCACGTCCGCGCCACCGATGTCAGCACCACGCCATGCAACTCCATCAGGTCACCATCGCGGATCTTGAGCCGATGCCCCGCCACGCCTTTGCGACGCGGGAGGGAGAGGTGTCGGTGCCGGGAAAGGTGCAGGAACCGCCCAGGTTCGCGGAAATGCGGACCGCTTTTGGGTCCCCACGGGACGGGTTCGACGACGGCGGTCACCGGGCCGCCGTCGTCGGGCCTGAACTCCGCCCACGGCGGCAGGGGAACGCCGTGGATCTCGGCCGAACTGACATGGCTCACAAAGTCACCCTCATGGAGCGAAAGATGGGGGCGCGCCAGATCCAGGATGGACTGGACCCGTCCGCTGGGGACACGAAGCCCCCGGCTTGGACATACCAGGTCACGGGCGCGCAGCCGCTTTGCAGGCACACCGAGCTCCACCGCCGCCTCAACCTCGAACGCATGCTTGGACAGCCCCCTGGGAAGTTCGGACATTTTGCGCATGCCCTATTGAGGCACAAATCCAGATCCCAAAATCGGTTATCCACAGGCTGGCTTCTCCGGGGCCAAGTTTGTGTACAGCTTGTGTCCCTTAAGAAGGGTTTTAAGGGACACGAGCTGTACACAAACTCCGGGGGCTAGCCGCGGCCTACGAACGGCATCCCGGCCGCAGTCACCACCACGGAACCGACATTCGCCGACGCCGGCATGTTGGCCATCATGAGCACGGCGCGGGCGGCGTCCTCAACGGGAAACATGGGTTCCACACGCCGGCTGCCATCGGCCTGGAGCGCGCCGGAGCCCACGCCGATGGTGTCCATGATCTCCGTGCGGGTATTTCCAATGTCGATCTGCCCGCAGGTGATGCCAAACGGACGCCCGTCCAACTCAATGCTCTTAGTCAGGCCGCTCATGGCGTGCTTGCTCACGGTGTACGCAACGGACAATGGCCGCGGCGAATGTGCCGAAATGGAGCCGTTGTTGATGATGCGCCCACCTTTCGGTTCCTGCGCCTTCATGGTCCGCACAGCCTCGGCCGCGCACAGCATGGAGCCGGTCACGTTCACCTCCAGCGTGGCATTCCAATCGGCCACACTGATTTCGTCCACGCCGCCGGAAGGACCGAAGATCCCCGCATTGTTGAACAGGACATCAACTCTCCCCCAGCGCTGGCGGGCCGCCGCGAAAAGGCGCGCGACGTCGTCGGGCGCTGTTACATCGCACGGCACCACAAGCGCCTCGGGGTGACCATCAGCGGTTTCCAGAAGCTGCGCTTCCCGCCGTCCGGCGAGGGCAACGCGGTAACCGTCCTGCAGGAGAAGCCGGGCAACTGCCCGCCCAATCCCGGAACCAGCTCCGGTGACGACGGCGACCCGAAGCTGGGTGGGGATGGGTTCGCTCACGCGGTTCTCCTGCTGGTTAGTGTGCAACGTCCGCTGTGGGCGCGGCCGCTGTGGTCGAGTCCTTCATGGTCAGGGGCCAGCCTATGACGGTCTTGGGACGCGGCGCGGCATAGGTTCGAACTTTGGACGTGGACAGGCCCATACGGACGAGCGACTCGGCGATTGTCACAGCGGCCGCCACTCCATCCACCACGGGGACCCCGCAGCGTTGGCGGATTTGTTCGTCGAGTCCTGCCATGCCGCCGCAGCCGAGGACGATCACTTCGGCTTTGTCGTCGCGAACGGCGCGTTCGGCCTGTTCCACAATGGCTTCGACCGCCCGGTCCGGGTATTCCTCCAGTTCCAGGACGGCCATGCCGCTCGCGCGGACGGAAGCGCATCGCTCGTCCAGACCGGCGAGCTTGAGGCGGTCCTCGATGAGCGGAACGGCGCGATCCAAGGTGGTGACCACCGAGTATTTGTGGCCGAGGAACATCGCGGTGCTGGCTGCGGCCTCGGTGATGTCCACCACCGGGACGTCGAGGAGTTCCTGGAGGCCTTCGCGGCCGTGCTCGCCGTAGCCGGCCTGGATGACGGCGTCGAACGGTTCGGGATAGTTGACCACGGCGTCCATGACGGCGATGGCGGCAAGGTAGCTTTCAAAGTTCCCTTCGCAGGAATCGGCGCCGAACCGCGGGGTGATGCCGATGATTTCGGTGCCGGGAGCGGCAATGCTTCGCGCCTGGGCTGCGATGGAATCCGTCATGGATTGGGTGGTGTTGACGTTTGCGACAAGGATGCGCATGGGTTCTTCCTGGGTGTTAGTGGTTGCTGACGACGGCGATCGGCTCGCCGGAGACGTCGCTGTGCTGCTGCTTCTTGTCTGCAAGGAGGTAGTAGCACAGCGCTCCGAGGCCGGCACCAAAGAACCAGGCGAACGGCGCCACGGCCCCCAGTGCGGGAATGAACGCGATCAGGATAGCGACGACGGCGGCAGGAACCAGGGCGGTGATCGCCCGGGGGTTGACGCCGCGCTTGTAGAAGTAGGTTCCTGAGGGATTGTCCGTATAAAGGTCAAGGACGTTGACTTTGCCGCGGCGCAGGAGCCAGTAATCGGCCATCACGACGCCGAACAGCGGGCCAAGCAGCGCGCCGAGTCCGCCCAGGAAGTACTCGATCACCAAGGGGTTGTTGTAGAGGTTCCACGGCAGGATGATGAGGCCGATGGTTCCGCTGACCCAGGCTGCCTTGCGGAAGTTCAGGTGCTTGGGGAAGAGGTTGGTCAGGGCATAGACCGGTGCGACGAAGTTGGCCATGAGGTTCACAGCGATGGTCAGGATCAGCAGTGCAAGGCAAGCCAAGACGAGGAAGAGCGTGTTGGGGATGCTCTGCACGATGTCCGAGGGGCTTTCGATGATCTTGCCGTTGATCTTGTACTGTCCGCCGGCCAGAATAACCACGATTGCGCCGAACATCAGCATGTTGATGGGGATGCCCCAGAAGTTGCCGCGAACAATCGACTTCTTGGTCACTGAGGAACGGGTGAAGTCGCAGAAGTTCAGCACGAAGGTGCCGTAGATGGAGACCCAAAGCGCGCCGCCTGCAAAGATGGTGCGCCACATTTCCCCTCCTTCGAGGCCCTTGATGCCGGACCACTGAATGGCTCCGCCAGCCTCCGTGAAAACCCAGATTGCGAGGGCAAGCATGGTGGCGAGAATGATGGGGCCCGCGAAGGCCTCGTACTTGCGGATCATTTCCATGCCGAAGCTGACAATGACCAGCTGGATAATCCAGAGCGAAACGAAGGCGATCCAGCCAAGGGTGGACAGGCCAAGGATCGAGTTGGAATCCATATCCTTCAGCCCGGGGACCATCGCGACCAGCATGACGCGAAGTACCACGGAGGCGAGGTAGGTCTGGATCCCGAACCAGGCAACGGCTACAGCCCCGCGGATCAGGCTGGCCAACTGGGCGCCGCGGATGCCGAAACTGATCCGGCTCATCACGGGGAAAGGGACGCCGGTCTTCTGGCCCATGAATCCGGAGAAGGTCAAGAGCGTGAACAGCAAGACCGCGCCGATGCCAAGGGCCACGAGGATTTGCCACCCGCCCAGGCCAAGCGAGAAGAGGCCAATGGCGAACGCGTAGTTGCCAAGGCTGTGAACGTCGTTGGCCCAGAGGGTGAAGATGCTGTAACTGGTCCAGCGCCTTCCCTCTTTCTTGGTGGGCGCGAGGTCCAGGTTGTAGAGGCTGGGGCTGATGGTGCGTCCTGCTGCCTGGGACGCTACATCGCAGAGGGTTTCATTTCCCGCTGACGGATGTACCGAACTGTGTGGCAGCGTGGTCTGCTCCGGAGCCGTGGTGACGCCGACTGGGGGAGTCGATTGCATCGTGGATCTCCACTTCTTTGTGGGGCTCAACTAGGCTCCATACGATTGAGAGGTTGTGAAGTATTTTCACATCGCGGAATCTAGTTATTGAATAGTGAAATAACTGTATGAGCTACGTCACCTTTGCGTCAAGGGCGCACCCCTCGACCAGGGTCACAATCGGCACGCTGGGGCTCTGCGGCCCTGCGTGGCACTAGCCTCTGCGGCGTCGGATTGACGCTCAGCGAACGTGTAGCTAATCTCGAATTACAGAATTTTATTCTCACAATACGAAATTTCTATACACGTTTCAGCGCGCACTACAGTGCAAGCGCCCAGACATTCAATGAAGAGAGGTTGGACGTGGCTGCAGGAGAAGAGACCTCACACATCCTTAGCGGGTTGACTTCCCAGCTGCCTGATCGTGATCCGGAAGAGACTGCCGAGTGGGTTGAGTCTTTGGATGCGTTGATCAGGGAGCAGGGCACGGAGCGGGCGCAGTTCATCATGCGCAGCCTGCTTCAGCGGGCGGGGTCCCAGTCGGTGGGGGTGCCGATGGTGACGACCACCGATTACGTGAACACGATCCCGGCGGACCAGGAACCGGAGTTCCCTGGCAACGAGGAGTTCGAGCGCCGGTACCGGGCGTACATGCGCTGGAACGCGGCCGTGATGGTCCACCGGGCGCAGCGGTCCGATATCGGGGTGGGCGGGCACATCTCGACCTATGCCGGGGCCGCGACCCTGTACGAGGTCGGCTTCAACCACTTCTTCCGCGGCAAGGACCACCCCACGGGCGGGGACCAGGTGTTCTTCCAGGGACACGCGTCCCCGGGCATGTACGCCAGGGCGTTCATGGAAGGCCGGCTGTCCGAGGAGGACCTGGACGGGTTCCGGCAGGAAAAGTCCAAGGAAGGCCACGCGCTCTCGTCCTACCCGCACCCGCGCCTGATGCCCTCGTTCTGGGAATTCCCGACCGTGTCCATGGGCATCGGGCCGATGAACGCGATCTACCAGGCCCAGTCCAACCGCTACCTGCAGGACCGGGGCCTGAAAGACACCTCGGGCCAGCAGGTCTGGGCGTTCCTGGGCGACGGGGAAATGGACGAGCCCGAGTCCCGCGGCCTGCTCCAGCTCGCCGCGAACGAGAACCTGGACAACCTGAACTTCGTGATCAACTGCAACCTCCAGCGCCTGGACGGCCCGGTCCGGGGCAACGGGAAGATCATGCAGGAACTCGAAGCGTTCTTCCGCGGCGCGGGCTGGAACGTGATCAAGGTCGTCTGGGGCCGGGAATGGGATGACCTCCTGGCCAAGGACACCGACGGGTCCCTGGTGAACATCATGAACGAAACCGTCGACGGCGACTACCAGACCTACAAGGCCGAATCCGGCGGGTTCGTCCGCGAACACTTCTTCGGGAAGACCCCGGCCACCAAGGACATGGTCGCGGACCTCTCCGATGACCAGATCTGGGGCCTCAAACGCGGCGGACACGACTACCGCAAGGTCTACGCCGCGTACAAGGCAGCGACCGAGTTCAAGGGCAAACCCACCGTGATCCTGGCCAAGACCGTCAAGGGCTACGGACTCGGACCCCACTTCGAGGGCCGCAACGCGACCCACCAGATGAAGAAACTCACCATGGCAGACCTCAAGGAATTCAGGGATTACCTCAGGATTCCTATTTCTGACGCCCGCCTGGAGGAGGATCTTTACAGCCCTCCGTACTACCACCCCGGCACCGACGCACCCGAGATCGCCTATCTCCTTGAACGCCGGGCGGCGTTGGGAGGATCGGTCCCCGAGCGGCGTGCCAACCACGCCCCGGTTGAGCTTCCCGAAGCAAAGACCTTTGACGTCGCCAAGCGGGGTACGGGCAAGCAGCAGGCCGCCACCACCATGGCCTTCGTGAGACTCCTGAAGGACCTGCTCCGCGACAAGAAGTTCGGCCACCGGATTGTTCCCATCGTGCCGGATGAATCCCGCACCTTCGGCATGGACGCGTTCTTCCCCACCGCGAAGATCTACAACCCCAAGGGCCAGAACTACCTCTCCGTGGACCGGGACCTCGTCCTGGCCTACAAGGAATCCCCCCTGGGACAACTCATCCACCCCGGCATCAACGAAGCCGGCGCCGTCGCGGCCTTCACCGCCGCCGGCACCGCCTACGCCACCCACGGCGAACCCCTCGTGCCGATCTACGTGTTCTACTCCATGTTCGGCTTCCAACGCACCGGAGACTCCTTCTGGGCCGCCGCGGACCAGATGACCCGCGGCTTCATCATCGGAGCCACCGCAGGACGGACCACCCTCACCGGCGAAGGGCTCCAACACGCCGACGGCCACTCCCCCCTGCTCGCCTCCACCAACCCCGCGGTCCGCACCTACGACCCCGCCTACGGCTACGAAATGGGCCACATCATGCGCGACGGCATCGAGCGCATGTACGGGCCGGACTCCGAAGACCGCAACCTCATGTACTACCTCACGGTCTACAACGAACCCATCACCCAGCCCGCGGAACCGGAGAACCTCGATGTCAACGGGGTGCTGAAGGGCATCTACCTGCTGAACCCGGCCGAGCCAGCTGGCCTGGACGATAAGCGACCACGGGCTCAGATCCTCGCCTCCGGCGTCTCCGTCCCCTGGGCACTGGAAGCCCAGCGCATCCTGGCCCAGGACTGGGGCGTCTCCGCCGACGTCTGGTCCGTGACTTCCTGGAACGAACTCCGACGCGACGGACTCGCCGCCGAAGAACACGCCTTCCTGAACCCCGGCGAAGAACCCCGGACCCCCTTCGTCGCCCGGCAACTCGCCGGCGCCACCGGACCGGTCATCGCCGTCACCGACTACATGAAGGCCGTCCCGGACCAGATCCGCCAATTCATCCCCAACGAATTCGCCTCCCTCGGCGCCGACGGCTTCGGATTCTCCGACACCCGCCAAGCCGCACGGCGCTTCTTCAAAAACGACACCCACTCCGTCGTCGCGAAAGCCCTCCAACTCCTCGCGGCGAGGGGCGAGGTAGACCCGAGTGCGCCGTCGTACGCCATTGACCGCTACAAGCTGCTGGACGTTACCGCCGGCACCACCGGCGGGGCTGGAGGCGACAGCTAAGCCGGCTCTTCACGGTTCGTGGTGATTGTTCTGCCGTGATGGATGTTCATGCCGCTGTTCTGGCGGCACTGCGCAACAGGATACGCGTTTTGTAGTTGCGTGGGTTGGTGAATCCCCGGCCTGTCCGTTTGATGTGTTTGATGGCTGTGTTGTTTGCTTCTACTTTCGCCGTGGTCGCACCGGTGACGATGAGGACTTCGATTTCTTTCCACCATCGGCAGATCGTGCGCCAGAGCCGGTTCGTTTCCGGCTGCGCGGCTCGTTCGACCAGATTCTGCAGGTGGGCTTTCGCGGTGGCCGCGTCGGCAAGAGACCCGGTGGCGAGCAGCGTCCGGAGCTGCTCTTTGACCAGCCAGGCAGCCTGTAGCTTCCCGGTGGCGTCGTCGGTGGCGAACACGGTGCTGAGCTTGTTCCGTGCCCGGTCTGAGAGCGTGTCGCCGCCGCGCAGGAGCAGCCGCCGGTTGGCCCAGACCGGATCGATGGAGCGTCCCCGCCGGCCACGGACCTGCTGGGTGAGTCGTTGCCGGACTTCGGTGAGCATGTCGTTGCCGAGCTTGACCAGGTGGAACGCGTCGACCGAGACGGCGGTGCGCGGGAGCCACATCCGTAGGGCCTTGCGGAATGCCGCCGACGGGTCGATCGCGACGACCTGCACGCCCATGCGCCACTGAAGCGGCCGGGCGAACAGCCAGTCTCCGACGCCTTCGCTGTCGCGGCCGTCCACGATCCCGAGCACTTGTCCGGTGTCCAGATCGACAATGGTGGTCATCCAGGGTTCGTACCGTTTCCAGGCGTTCGTTTCGGGATCGCGGAAGAACCGCACCGACCGGTAGCGGTGTTCATCGATGCCGAGCATTCGTGGCGCGAGGACATCCACGTCAGGCAGTGTCAGCGCCGCGGAGTCCAGGGCTCGCTGGACCAGCCACCATGAGACGCCGAACGAGGAGGCCGCTTCCGCGGCGGCCCTTCCGGATCCGATGACGGCGGCCACGAGGGCGTCGCGAAGCCGGCGGGTGGACCGTGCGCGGCGCGGCACCTGGGCGGTCTCCTCGGCGAATGTCCTGCGCGGGCACAGATACTCATCGCAGAAGAATCTCCGCTTGGACCAGATCACTTCGACCGGGCCGGCGACAGGGATGTCGCGCACACGTTGGGGCCGGCGTGAATGCACGCGGGTGCTGATGACGCCACAAGACGGGCAGCCGGCCTCGGCGGTGGCTTCGATGCGGACCCGTCGCTGTCCGAATGCGAGGATCTCGGTATCGGTGACGCGGTAGTCGGGCAGATTGAAGAGGGCGGTGGCAGCATCGGGGCGCGGGGAAGTAGGCTCGATCAAGGCTCGTAGCTCCTGACTCTTGATGAATGCGTAGAGAACATCCATCACAGCAGGGCTACGAGCCCTTCAGCTTTCAAGACACGGAATCCGTTTCACCACGAACCACGGAGAGCCGCTAAGCCCGGCAGGTCTCCGCAAAAAACAATCGGCGGTAGTGCTCCATGAGCACTACCGCCGATTTGTTATTGCGCTCCTAGCGAGCGGTGATCCACCACGAATCCTGTGGCGGCATTCTCCCTGACTGCGTTGATTCCGGCCACGAGGGCCGCAATATCCGGGAACTTGGGCGACACCGCCACGACGGTTCCATCATCGGCCTTCAATCGGAATCGAAAGGATTGCTCCCCTGCTGTCAGGATTTCGAAAATGCCAGACATAAAACCTCTTTCCACCGCGGATGCGTCTTTGCACCCTCTTCGATGACCACTGACTCTCGTGAAGTCCCTAAGAGAATATCGGCCATGGGAGCCTGCCAGAAGGCCTACCCGTGGGTAATATTCAACCTTTTTCGGTAGACCTAAAAATAGTGCAAGACCTACAAGGAAAGCTTGGAAAAACCAGTGGATATGGTGAATGCATGAAAACTTCCAGCCCAGTTCCCACCACTGGCGTGCTGTTGGCCGGCGGCGCAGGGACTCGCCTGGGCCTCGGGCCCAAGGCCCTGTTGCCGTTCCGCGGCCGCACCTTGGTGGAAGTGCTCGCCAAGACACTGCTCGACGGCGGATGCCGCGAGGTGGTGGTGGTGCTCGGTGCCGGCGCCGGGGATGTCCGCGGCGCGACGGACTTGGACGACTATCTTGTGGTGGACAACCCGGAGTGGGCATCGGGTATGGCCAGTTCGTTCCGGACAGGGGTCGCTGCGGCTGCACCCGGGCACAACGTTTTGATGGCATTGGTGGACCAGCCCGGGTTGACCCCCGGCGTCGTCGCCAGGCTCCTTGCCGCGCACCAAGCCGGCCGTGTGACGGCAGCGGGATACCCGGAAGCCGGGCTATTGGAGGCCGTCGTCGAGGGTGGCCACACAACAAAACGCCGGCGCGGCCACCCCTTGATCATCGACGCTACGCTCCGTGCCGACGTCGCCGAGTCCGCCGCGGGCGACGCCGGAGCGCGCCGCTTCCTCAAAGCGCACCCCGGGCTGGTGGATGTCATCGACTGCAGCGACCTGGCCGCCGGATCAGATCTGGACACCAAGGAGCAACTGCACCTTCTGAGGGACCAGCCACCCGGGCATTAGGGGGACACGGGAACCTTGGCGGCGTCCTTCAGCGCCAAGTAGATCTTGTCCCGCGAGATGGGGAGCGCCGGGAACCGCACGCCGGTAGCGTTCCGGATGGCGTTGGCCAGGGCGGGCGCCACTGGGTTGAACGGGCTCTCGCTCATGGACTTCGCACCGAGCGGCCCCATTTGGTCGTTCGTTTTCGCGAAGTACACCTCGCTGCGGGGCACGTCTGCGAAGGAAGGGATGTGGTACTGCCGGAGGATGTCGGTGGTGACCTTGCCGGCGTCGTTCACGCGGACTTCCTCATACAGCGCGACACCCAGCGCCTGGGCAATTCCGCCTTCCACCTGCCCGCGGCACTGCCGGGGATTGACCACGACGCCGGCATCCGCGGCCTGGACGCTCTGCAGGATCCGCAGCTCCCCCGTACCGGTATTCACGGCCACCCGGAAACCGTGAACGTTGAAGGCGACCGAACGCGGGGTCCCGCCCCAACGCCCCTCGGTGGCGAGGTCCACGCCCTGCTGCTGCGCGGCGTCGTACACCTCGCTGAGCGTAATCAGCCGGTCTGTTCCGCCAAAGCTGCAGCGCACCGCAGCGGCTTCGAGCACGCAATCTGCCTCCGGCACGCCGGCGTACGCTGCAGCCACACCAAGGATCCGGAGCGCGAGATCCTGCGCCGCGAGCAAGGTAGCTTGCCCGGCCACCACTGTGCCTGCGGAGCCGAACGCGCCGGTATCGTGCTCCACGAGGTCCGTGTCGGATTGGCGCACCGCCACCCGCGAAGCCGTCGTGGAGAGGGCGGTAGCGGCCAGTTGGGCGTGCACCGTAGTGGTGCCGTTGCCGAATTCGGCGGTCCCGACGGCGGCGTCGAACGTGCCGTCCGGAAGGAGCCTCAGGCGCGTGTGGGCGAAGTGACCGCGCGGCGGGACGGTGTCGATCATGGACAGCGCGGCGCCGACGCCGGTGACCCACTCCGGGCCCAGATCGTCGAGACCGGCGTTCCGGTACCGTTCCCCACCCCGGTCCAGGGCATCCCTGACCAAAACGACACACTGGTCCAGGCCGTAGCTTCCGTAGAAAACGTCCTCTTCCGGTTCAGGGTTCGTCGAGAGCATGTGGTCACCCGGCCGGACCATGTTCTTGAGGCGGAACTCCAGGGGATCCATGCCGATTCCGATGGCGAGCTCGTCCACCGCGGATTCAATAGCGAAGATCATCTGGCTCAGCCCGTAGCCGCGGAAGGCACCTGCGGGAACCGTGTTGGTGTAGACGGCCTGGGCGTCCACCTTTTTGTTGTCGCATTTGTAGACGGCCAAGGATTCGCCACAACCATGGAACATCACCCCGGGCGCGTGGTTTCCGTATGCTCCCGTGTTGGTGACGACGTCCAGGTGCAACGCGGTCAGGTGACCGTCGCGGCTGGCCCCGGCCTTGATCTTGATGGTGAACGGATGGCGGGTGGTGGTTGCCGTGAACTGCTCGGTGCGGGTGAATTCAAGCTGCACCGGCCTCCGCAGCTTGAGGGCCGCCATGGCCACGAGGTCCTCGGTGAGCACTTCCTGTTTGCCGCCGAAGCCGCCTCCCACCCGGCCGGCCACCACGCGGACGCGCTCTTCGGGAAGGTCAAAGACACGTGCCAGGGTGCGGCGTGCCAGGAACGGAACTTGGCTCGAGGAGCGAACCACCAAGCGGTCCTCCCCCGGCTTCTCGGACGGCTCCAACCACGCGATGGAAGCATGCGTTTCCATCGCGACGTGCTGGACCCGCTGGGTTTGGTACGTGTTCTCATGGATGAAATCAGCTGCCGCGAAACCGGTCTCCACGCTCCCTAGCTCGGAGTGAAGCTCCGCCACGACGTTGTTCTCCGGACGGGAAATCCGGGCAATTTCCCCGTCTTTCTCACCGTGGATCGCGGGCGCGCCGGGCAGCAACGCGTCCTGCGGCGAAAAGACCGCGTCAAGAAGCTGGTACTCCACCTCGAGCGCGCGGGCCCCGGCTTCCGCAGCGCCCACCGATTCGGCGACGACGGCGGCAACCCGCTGGCCGATGAAACGCACCACGTCGTCGAGGACCCGGGTGTCGTCGGGGTCATCGGTATAAAGCTCGTGCTGGGCCGTGGAGAACAGCTGGGCCGGGGCGTCCTCGTGCGTGAAGACGGCGACGACGCCAGGTACCTCGAAGGCCGCGCTCGTATCAATCGAGACAATCCGGGCGTGCGCATGCGGCGAGCGCAACAGCTTCAAGTGCAGCAGTCGCTGGGAGCTGCTCCGCAGGTACGTCGAGGGTGTAGCGGGCAGTCCCGGTCACGACGGCGTGGCCCGCCGGGGCCGGGACGTTGTCACCGAGCTGGCCCGCGTTGGACCCTACTGCCACGCCGTTGGCTGCCGATCCGTTGGCTGCAACACCGGCGTCTGAAGACCCGGGCCCATGTTCGTGGCTCCCGCACACAGCGTCCGCAATGGACCGGTAGCCTGTGCAGCGGCACAGGTTCCCTTTGAGGTTACGGGGCAGGTTGGCTTTCTGTTCCTCGTCGAAGGTGGCGGCGGTCATCATCATGCCTGCCGTGCAGAAGCCGCATTGGAAACCCTGGTGTTTCAGGAACTGCTGCTGCACCGGATGGAGTTCTCCTCCGCTGGAGAGGCCTTCGACACTGGACAGGCCTTCGATTGTCGTCACCGAGTGCCCCTCGGCGCGGACCGCAGGGTAGATGCAGCTGTGCACGGGTTTGCCGTCGACGTGGACGGTGCAGGCGCCGCAGTCGCCGCCGTCGCACCCTTTCTTGACGCCGAAGTTGCCTTGTTCCCGCAGGAATGTCCGCAGGCACTGGCCTGGCCGGGGTGTGGCCTCGGTGGCGGTTCCGTTGATCTCAATTGCCATGCTCAGGCCTCCTTCTCTTTAGCTTGCGCGGTTGGTTGCGCCGACGGTTGCGCCGAGGTTGCATGCGGTGGCCAGAAATCGCCGGACACCGTGAGTGGCCCGCCGAGCCCAGAAGCTTGGAGCAGCTCCGCGCGAATCTCCTCGGCAAGGCGGAAAGTCATGTCCCGGCGCCATTCGGGGAGCCCGTGGATATCGTCGTGGTACAACTCCGTGGGGATCGAACGCCCGACGGCGGCAGCCAGCTGATCGGCGTCGGGCAACTCCGCGGCGGCGAACCGCAGTTGTACCGGCCTCTTGGTGGCAGCGGTGACGGTGAGGACGAAACTGCCGTCGGCGTCGAGTCTTCCGATCAGCAGTGCGCCGGATCGCCCGAGGTTGCTGAGCGAGAGGCGGCGGAAGGCGACTTTCGCGGCCAACGACGACGCCGGCAGCTGGATGCCGCGGAGAAGCTCGCCGGGTGCCAGGCAGTTTTTCCCGTCCCCGGTGATGAACTCGGCCACCGGAACCGTGCGGCTGCCGCCTCCCGGAGCGAGAAGGGTGGCCGTGGCATCCAAGCCGGCGCAGAGCGAAATCATGGGCCCGGCCGGGAGCGAGGTGCAGATATTGCCGCCAACAGTGGACATGTTCCAAATCTTGAAGGACGCCACGAACGAGTCGCAGCACGGGCGGAACATGTCCAGCGCTGGCCATGCCCGTCCCGCGATGGCATCCGAAACCGGGAGCGCATAAAGCTCGGCAACAGTGCAAGTAGCGGCAAGTTCAATCCCGGCGTCGCTCACTGTCACGGCCGGCCACCCTGCGTAGCCAAGATCGAGCAACCGCTTCAATGGTTCTTCGGTGGACACGGGGCTCCCGTAGGAGAACAAGACCGTCCCGCCAGCCAGCCAGGCATCGCCCTGACGCCACTCGGCTGGATCCGTGGTGACCACCACGGACTCGATGGTGTTCATGTCCATGGGTTCTCCTGGGGTGTTTCGTTGTTGCTGCGTGGGTCCGCGCGGTGGATGGGGCCGGTTCCGTCCTTGAGCGAAGCGACGCCGGGACCACCATGGGAGGCGCGGGTGGCGAGGATCTCGGCCGTGATGGAGACGGCCACTTCTGCAGGTGTGATCGCACCAAGGTCCAGCCCGATGGGCGAATGAAGCCGTTCGAGGGCCTCGGCCGGCGTGCCGCCTTCAAGCAGTCCATCGATCCGCTGCCGGTGGCTTCGCCGTGAACCCATGGCGCCCACATAGGCGAGATCCAAAGAGAGAGCAGTTTCCAGCAGGGGAATGTCGAACTTGGGATCGTGGGTCAACACGCACACCACGGCGCGGGAATCGATCCGGCCGGCGGCTGCTTCGGCGGCAAGATAGCGGTGCGGCCAGTCGGTGACAGTCTGGTCGGCAGCGAGGAACCGGCCCTGGCTCGAAAACGCGGGCCGGGCATCGCACAGGGTGACGTCGTAGCCGAGTAGTTTTCCTGCCGGGAGCAATGCTGCCCCGAAATCATTGGCACCAAAGATGAGCATGCGGGCTGCGGGCAAACGGCTTTCCACGAAGAGGGTGATCGGTTCGGGTCCGGGCGTGGAGCAGCCTTCGACCGCCGCCAGACGCACCAGTCCGGTACGGCCACCGCGCAAGAGAGGTTCAACCTGCGCTGCGGCCGCACGGATCACGGCTGCATCCCCACCCAGAAGGCCTAAAAGTTCCGGCGAATCCAGCACGGAAAAACCAGCAGGATCGGGGACCACCATGGCGCCTCCCGCGGCGTCGAGCCTGCGGAGAAGTGCCATGGAAGACGGAAGGCTGCCCACTGTGTTCAACAATGCCAAGTCGAGGCCGGCGGTACTGGTCGATTGGAATGGTTGGATGTGGACTTCCAGCTCGCCACCGCAGGTGAGCCCGACGGCGAACGCGTCCTCGGCGCTGTAGCCGAACGACTCAAGGCGGCTGCCGCCGTCGCGCATTACCTCGAGCGCCGCTTGCACTACCGCACCTTCCACGCAGCCTCCGGAGAGGCTGCCGAGGACGTCGCCCTGTTCGGAGACCACCATGGACGTGCCGAGAGGCCGGGGAACCGAGCCGCCGGCGGCCACGATAGTGGCCACGGCGCAGCGCTGGCCAGAGACCGCGGGCCGCCAAGCTCCCAGCGATGGCATCAAATCCAGCATGGCGACACTTCCTTTGCCGAGGTCCCGGACCGGAGACCTTCCCGGGGCAGTGTGCGATCTTGCCTCATATTCTCATTCCTTGCGTGTGTTGAGGGAAGCTTCGGTGATTCGGTCATCGCCCGTTGCTTAAAGAGGACCGGGGCGGGACTCTCAGCCCACCCCGGTCCTTAGCGGAGCGGCCGCACTTCACCGCCGCCCGCCGGCGTCGTCGTCCCGGCTATGCGAAGGGAGGACGGAGGCGGACGCCTATTCATTGCGGTGACATGCGGCCGGACCGCCGTCTTATTGGCCGGCTACGCTAGGTCATGATCCCAAGAGTGCGCTGATCGGCCCGCGGGCGAAGTAGATCAGGAAGCCCGCGGTCACCACCCACATGAGCGGATGGACCTTCTTGCTCTTCCCTGATGCCGCACTGATGACCGTCCAGGAGATGAATCCGACGCCGATGCCGTTGGCGATCGAGTAGGTCAACGGCATGGTGACGATCGTGAGGAAGGCCGGCAGGGCCACGGAGAACTTGGAGAACTTGATCTCGCGGACCTGTGCCATCATCATGGCGCCCACCACCACCAGGGCCGCAGCTGCGACCTCGAGCGGAACAACGCTGGTGAGCGGGGTCAGGAACATCGAGCCCAGGAAGAGCAGTCCGGTGACCACCGAAGCGAGGCCGGTGCGGGCACCTTCGCCAATGCCGGCTGCGGAGTCGATGTACACGGTGTTGGACGAGCCCGACGTCGCGCCGCCGGCTACAGCGCCCAGGCCTTCGACGATGAACGCCGACTTCAGCTTGGGGAACGTGCCGTCCTTGTGGGCCACGCCGGCGCTCTTGGCGAGGCCGGTCATGGTGCCCATGGCGTCGAAGAAGTTGGTGAACACCAAGGTGAACACCAGCATCGTGGCGGCCAGGCCACCGATTCTCGAGAACGAACCGAAGAGGTCGAAGTGGCCCACCAAGCTGAAGTCCGGTGCGGAAACCAGCTGGCCGGACAGGACCGGGGTGTTGAGGTGCCAGCCACCGGGATTGGCGGCGCTGCCAGATCCGATGTGCATGACGGCCTCGACGACGGCGGCGAGGATTGTGGTGGCGACGATTCCGATCAGGAGGCCACCTTGGATCTTACGGGCCACGAGGATTCCCATGACCAGCAGACCGACAATGAAAACGAGGGTGGGGATGGACGTGATGGAACCATCCGTGCCGAGTTGTACCGGGGGTCCGCCTTTCGTGGCGCGGACGAAACCGGAGTCGACGAAGCCGATAAAGGCGATGAACAGGCCGATGCCAACGGTGATGGCGGCCTTGAGTTCCTTGGGGACGGCCTTGAAGATCGCAGTCCGGGCGCCTGTGACGCCGAACAGGACAATCAGGATGCCGTTGATGACTACCAGGCCCATGGCTTCTGGCCACGTGACCTCGTGGATCACGGCGACGGCCAGGAACGAGTTGATTCCCAGGCCGGCAGCGAGCCCGAACGGCAGGTTCGCGATAAGGCCGAAGAGTACCGTCATGACACCGGCGGTCAGGCCCGTCACGGCCCCCACCTGCGCTGCCGACAGCCAGCCGCCTGCCACGTCCGTAGGAGCGTTCTGGGCAGAGAATCCGCCCAGGATCAGGGGGTTGAGGATGACGATGTAAGCCATCGTGAAGAACGTGACGATGCCGCCGCGGAATTCGCGGGCCAGCGTGGAGCCACGCTTGGTGATCTGGAAGAAACGGTCCAGGAAGGAGTTCGGCTCCGGGGACTCGGGGCTGTTGCTGCGTCGCGCCAGGCCGGTTGCCGTGTGCTTTTCGCGTGCCGCTGTCTGCCCTGCGCTCGTCTGGTTTGTGCCGGAGAGCGCAGCCTGCTTTTCAGCGGCCGTTTGCATTTCTGCGGGGTCCAGGATTGTCATTTCAGCCACCGGGCCCTAGTAGTCAATTCCTGGAGTCAAGCGTGTTCCATGTGTTGAACGGTGCCAGGATGGCCGGGCCTGGGGATCGCCCAGTTCCAGCTTGGCGACCGGCATGAGCTTGTCCCGGTCCTCGTTCTCGAAGTATTCGTAGAAGACGGCGTCGTCGAAGCCCACGGAGGCGGCGTCGTGCCGGTCTGCTGCGAAGACCACGCTGCCGACGCGGGCCCAGAGAGCCGAAGCCAGGCACATGGGGCATGGCTCGCAGCTCGTGTAGAGGGTTGCTCCGCTGAGATCGAAGGTGCCCAACTCGCGGCAGGCGTTGCGGATGGCGGTGACCTCGGCGTGTGCCGTGGGGTCGTTGGTGGCGGTGACCCGGTTGACGCCTTCGAAGGCGCGGCCATCCGCGGTGACAATGACGGCGCCGAACGGCCCGCCGCTGTTGAGGACATTGGCTGTTGCCAGCTCAATGGAGGTGGCCAAGAACTGTTCGGCCGTGACGGTGGTACTCATGTGCGACTTCCTTAGTGCTGAGGAAGCCTGTAACCAGGGAGGCATCTGAACAAAACAGACGAGTGCTGCGATTACCAGGCTTCAGCATGTGCTTTTGAAGGTTGCGCCTGGTAGATAGCTTCCCCGGAGTCCGGGTGCCCGCCTTTGGCAAAATGAGATTAGCATCGGGGATGTGAGCGGCGCCATAGTTTCTGGAAAAAAGTTTTCAACATGTGAAATTAGCGGCTAGAACGGGCGTCCAGCCCCGGTCACATTGACGCAGTTCAGGGCCGGTCCTACGCTGGGTGTCACCGGCAGGATGGTTCAAGCCGGCATCCTGGATCAGCAGACAGGGCTAACTGAGCTGGAACGCAACTACGCCGACCAGACAAGGATTTCCATGTCCCCTGCAGCAAACCCCTCACCGTCCAGGCTTTGGATCAAGAATCCCCTCGCCGTGTTCACCGCCAATGGGCTCGACGTCGGCGGCGGCATCGTGATTAGCGAGGGTAAGATCTCCGAACTCATTCCCTCGGGCGCCCAACCTTCTGCACCCTGCGATGAAATCTACGACGCCGGCAGCCACGTCCTGATGCCCGGGCTCATCAACACGCACCACCACTTCTACCAAACGCTCACGCGTGCCTGGGGTCCGGTGGCCAACGCTCCCCTGTTCCCATGGCTACAGAACCTGTATCCGGTGTGGGCGCGGTTGACCCCGGACAGCCTGGAACTCGCGGTCAAGGTGGCGCTCGCGGAACTCCTGCTCTCCGGCTGCACCACGGCGGCCGACCACCACTACCTCTTCCCCGCCGGGCTCGAGGACGCGATCGACGTCGAGGTCGGCGTCGTGCGTGAACTCGGCATGCGCGCCACCCTCACCCGGGGTTCCATGACCCTGGGAGAGGACGACGGCGGCCTACCGCCACGGTCCACCGTGCAGCGCCCGGAGGTCATCCTCGCAGACAGTGAACGGCTGATCGGCAAGTACCACGAGCGCGGCGACGGCGCCGTCATCCAGATCGCGTTGGCCCCCTGCTCGCCATTCTCGGTCACCAAGGAAATCATGGCCGAGAGCGCCGCCATGGCCGAACGGCTGGACGTCCGGCTTCACACCCACCTCGCGGAAACCATCGACGAGGAAGATTTCTGCCGCGAGATGTTCGGCTTGCGCACAGTGGACTACCTGGACAGCGTCGGCTGGCTCGGCAAGCGCACTTGGCTGGGCCACGGCATCCATTTCGACGACGACGAGATCGCCCGGCTGGGTGCCGCGGGCACCGCCGTCGCGCACTGCCCGACGTCGAACATGCGGCTTGCGTCCGGCACCGCGCGGGTCCTGGAACTCGAGGCCGCCGGAGTTCCGGTGGGGCTGGGAGTGGACGGATCGGCGTCGAACGATGCCTCCAACATGATCCTTGAGGCGCGGCAGGCGTTGTACCTGCAGCGGCTGCGCTATGGCGCCGACGTCCCCGTGGAGCGCGCACTGGGATGGGCGACGCGCGGGTCCGCAGCGGTATTGGGCCGCTCCGACATCGGCCAGATCGCTCCCGGGATGCAGGCCGACCTTGCCATGTTCAAGCTCGACGAGCTGCGTTTCTCCGGCAGCCATGACCCCATTGCGGCCCTGTTGCTCTGCGCCGCGGATCGCGCCGACCGCGTCATGGTGGGTGGTAGGTGGCGCGTGGTGGACGGCCAGATCCCGGGCTTGGACGTACCGGAACTTATTGCCAAACACTCAGCCGCCGCACAGAAAATCATCAGGGGTTAGGAGTAGCCTCTCGATTAGCTCGTAGATTCAGGAGGCATATCATGACCGTCCCCCAGCACAGCACTCCGATTCCGCCAGGCTGGTATCCCGATCCGTCAGGTTCCGGGCAGTTGCGGTGGTGGGACGGCAACGCATGGACTGGAACCGCGTGGACACCGCCGGCCCAACCGGGAGCTGCGGGGCAGGGTCAGTACGGCGCGCAGGGTCAGTACGGCGCGCAGGGTCAGTACGGCGCGCAGGGTCAGTACGGCGCGCAGGGTCAGTACGGTGCGCAGGGTCAGTACGGGCAATTTGCACGGCCAGGACAGCCCACTGCGCGTCCGGAAATCAGGCGTCCGGAAATCAACCGGCAGACCCCGGTCTACAACCCGTTCATCTGGCTCGTCACCCTCTTGCCAGTGATCACGCTGATCATGCTGCTGATCTGGAACCCTGTCTTCCACGTGCGGTACTCGGGCGCGAGGCGCGTGCCTGTCCTCGATCCCAGCTCGCTCACCGCCCCGTACTTCCTGCTTGTCACCACTGGTTGGCTCATTTACGGTGTCACCGTCCTCTTGGCCTACCTGGACTGGCAGAAGCTGCAGAGGGACGGGGTGGTCCGGCCGTTCCACTGGGCATGGGCATTCCTTGGCGGCGCAGTTTATGTGGTGGGCCGCTCAGTCATAGTCCACAAGGTGGCTCGCGAGCGCGGACTCGCGCCGATTTGGGCGCTGATCGGGGTAATCGCGTTGACCGTCATCCTCGTGGGCATCAAAGTGGGCATCATCGCTTCGAGCGTTGCCAAAGCCATACCGATGTAATACCGATGTAGAGCCTCGCGCGATTCGAGGTGGCACGTTTTCACCAGAAAAGAGTTCGGCGGGCGGCACACCCCGTAGGGAGGGGTTCAGTGCCGCCCGCCTTTTGGCTCTGTTGCGCAGAGTCCCTCATCCCCAGGGCAGGAGCCCTAGGAACGCTGCCGGCCGAATACCGGAAGGGCACGCAACCAACGGGAGAACGTCCCGGGCGTGCGGTCACAGTCGGCCGGAATGTAGAAGTCAGGATCCGTGGCGCCGAATGGCAGGTACAGCTCCTGGCCGGGCGCCGGGAATTCCACGACTTTGTTCTTATCCTGCGAGTCCATCTGTCCTCCTATTTCATGCGCTCAAGTTCTCCGTTGGATGCGCTCCAGCCCTCGTGGGGTTTCCGAAGTTTCCACATCTTGGAAAACATTTATTGTTATACGGAAAATACTAGAGTGGCTGGGGAATCGCGTCAAGGGGCGCCCGCGGGACCGCACTCCCGCCGTCGGCCGGCGCCGGTCACAATCGAAAAGTAGGTAACGATTCTCCGGAGGTGATGTACACCACTGGCAAACGTAGGCTACGCTTTCTTCAATTCGTGGCGCAGGTCACGTAACCTGGGAGCAGCAGGCAGGGTCGTAATGAGCTGGCATCAATGGATGCCGGCTCTTTTTTGTTGGGGTCGGCTCCACCAGAAACGCGTTTGAAACACGCGCTTAATTTCATTGGTGGACCTTAAGAGTTCCACCTCAAAGAAGTTGGGATATGACCATGAGCAACAACATCGTCCTCGGCGACAACCAGTACGGCAAGGCAGAAGTCCGCGTCGTCAAAGTCACCCGCGATACCGACCGCCACCAGATCGAAGACCTGAACGTCACCTCGCAGTTGCGCGGCGACTTCCAGGCCTGCGCACCTCCAGGGCGACAACGCACACGTCGTCGCCACGGACACCCAGAAAAACACCGTTTACGCCTTTGCACGCGATGGCATCGGCTCCCCTGAAGCCTTCCTTCTGCGCTTGAGCGAGCACTTCACCTCAAGCTTCGAGTGGGTCACGGGCGGACGCTGGGAAGCCGAGTCCTACACCTGGGATCGCATCCAGGCACACGGCTCCGAACATGACCACAGCTTTGTCCGCAAGGGGCAGGAAGTCCGCACCGCCGTCGTCGTCCGCGATGGCAACACCACGCACGTCATCTCCGGCCTCAAGGACCTGACCGTCCTCAAGACCACCGAATCCGGCTTTGTGGGCTACCCCCGCGACCGGTACACCACGCTGCCCGAGACAACGGACCGCATTCTCGCCACCGACGTCTCGGCCCGCTGGCGCTACAGCACCGGCCTTGACTTTGCCGGCACCGATTTCAACAAGAGCTACGAGGACATCAAGGCTTTGCTCCTGGAGGGCTTCACGGAGAACTACTCCCACGCCCTGCAGCAGACCTTGTTCGACATGGGCAAAAAGGTCCTCGAGGCGCACAGCGAAGTGGACGAGATCAAGTTCTCCATGCCCAACAAGCACCACTTCCTGGTGGACCTCAGCCCGTTCGGCCTCGACAACCCCAACGAGGTCTTCTTCGCCGCCGACCGCCCGTACGGCTTGATCGAAGCCACCGTGCAGCGCGACAACACCACCCCGGCCGCCATCGCCTGGAGCGGCATCGCCGGTTTCTGCTAAACCGCACTCCCCTCGAGTTTGTGTACAGATCATGCCCCATTTGACTCGTCTTAAGGGTCATGATCTGTACACAAACCCGACCCCAAAAACCCACTTTGTTAGCCAGACATTGTTAGCCAGACAAAGACGTCTGCCATGAACCAAGAAAGTCTGCCATGAACACCAAGAAGAAAACCCGTCCCGCGAATACCGCGGACACCGCCCATACAAGGCCCGAGGACAAACGCCTCTCGATCGGGAGCACGTTCGCCTACGGCTTCCAGCACGTCTTGACCATGTACGGGGGAATCATCGCCCCGCCGCTCATCATTGGAGCTGCCGCGGGCATGTCCTCGCAGGACATCGGTCTCCTGATCGCGGCCTGCTTGTTTGTCGGTGGCCTCGCCACGATTCTGCAGACCATCGGCATCCCGTTCTTCGGATCGCAACTGCCGCTGGTCCAAGGCGTATCCTTCGCCGGCGTTTCCACCATGGTGGCAATCGTCAACGGCGGCGGCGGGATCCAGGCGGTGTTCGGCTCGGTCATCGTGGCGTCCCTGATAGGACTGGCGATCACGCCGCTCTTCTCCAAGATCATCAAGTTCTTCCCACCTGTTGTCACGGGAACTGTGATCACCACCATCGGGCTGACCCTCATGCCCGTCGCAGCCAACTGGGCCATGGGCGGCAATAGCGCTGCGCCCAATTACGGCAGCGTGGCGAATATCGGTCTCGCCGCCGCCACCATGGGCATTGTCCTGCTGCTGAGCAAGGTGGGGAACGCGGCTATCTCGCGCCTGTCCATCCTGCTTGCCATGGTCATCGGCACAGTGATCGCGCTGGTCACGGGAATGGCCGATTTCTCCAAGGTGGGCCAGGGCCCCCTGATTGCCTTCCCCACGCCGTTCGCGTTCGGGCCGCCCACGTTCAATCTCGCAGCAATCGTTTCGATGCTCATTGTCATCCTGGTGACCCTGACCGAGACCTCGGCGGACATCATCGCCGTCGGCGAGATTGTAGGCACCAAGGTTGACTCCAAGCGCATCGGCAACGGCCTGCGTGCGGACATGCTCTCAAGCGCCGTCTCGCCGCTCTTCAACTCCTTCACCCAGAGCGCCTTCGCGCAGAACGTCGGCCTCGTGGCCATCACCGGCATCAAGAGCCGCTTCGTGGTCAGCGCGGGCGGAGTCATCTTGGTGGTCCTTGGCATCCTGCCGGTCCTTGGCCGAGTTGTCGCCGCGGTTCCGACGCCCGTCCTGGGCGGCGCCGGCGTCGTACTCTTCGGAACGGTGGCCGCGAGCGGCATCCGGACGCTTTCCAAGGTGGAGTACCGGAACAACATGAACCTGATCATCGTGGCGGCCTCAATCGGCTTCGGCATGATTCCGATTGCCGCGCCGAAGTTCTACGACCAATTCCCGTCCTGGTTCTCCACGATCTTCCACTCGGGGATCAGCTCGGCCGCCCTGATGGCGATCCTGTTGAACGTGCTCTTCAACCACTTCAAGGCCGGCAACTCGGACAACCAATCGGTATTCGTGGCGGGTACGGGCCGCGTGGTCAACGAAGCGGACGTCGCCTGCCTCGCGAATGGCGACCGTTTCGAAGACGGCAAACTCATCGACGCAGACGGCAAGGAAGTCCCGCTCAAGTCGAATACCGTCGCCGAGCACTGACGGTCCTATGAAACGTGAATGCCGCCCGACACATGTGTCGGGCGGCATTTCGCGTCCGGGAGTTTGTGTACAGCTCGTGTCCCTTAAGAACGTCTTAAGGGACACGAGCTGTACACAAACTCGGGAGAAAGGGGAGAGGCTAGTTTTGGTTGAGCTCGGCCGAGATGGCCTGGGCGGCTTCCCGCAGGAGCGGGACGGCGCGGTCGGCAAAGTGCTGATCCACGCGGGACACGGGCCCGGAGACGGAGATGGCGGTCGGGGTGGGAGCGTTGGGAACGGCCATCGCGAAACAACGAACGCCGATTTCCTGCTCTTCCTCGTCAATCGAGTAGCCACGTTCGCGGATGTTTTTGAGGTCCAAAAGCAGGGATTCGATGTCGCCGATGCTCTTTGCCGTGGGCGTGGGCATGCCGGTGCGGGCAACGATGCCGCGGACCACTTCGTCATCCAGCTGGGCCAGGATGGCCTTTCCCACGCCTGTGTCATGCATATGCGCGCGGCGCCCCACCTCGGTGAACATGCGCATGGAGTGCAGGGACGGAACCTGGGCAACGTAGATGACCATGTCGGAATCCAGGACTGCCATGTTGGACGTCTCGCCGAGCCTGTCAACCAGCGATTTCAACTGGGGACGGGCCAGGGCTCCGAGTTGCTTGTTCGCGCCTTCGCCGAGCCGGATGAGCCGGGGGCCCAGCGCGTAGCGGCGATTGGGGAGTTGCCGGATGTAGCCGAGGTACACCAAGGTGCGCAGCAGGCGGTGGATAGTGGGCAGCGGCAGGTCCGTCGACGACGACAGCTCGCTCAAAGTGACGTCTCCGCCGGCGTCAGTGATGAGTTCCAGCAGTTCGAAGACGCGCTCGACGGACTGCACGCCTCCCGAGGGCTTTTCAGCCATTCCGTTGTCTCCTATGGCTCGGAATCCGACAACTCTTATCCACATCGTGAAAAGAATTGCTTAGATCTTCAAGATACAGCACCTGAAGCCGCCGCGCTTGAACCAACCGCTCCTAACAACCGGGGCTTGTGTTTCCACTTTGTAGATAATAATATCCATAATACGAAAACATTCGGTTTGAGCGAGGCCCACCCGCGGGCCTGCACGAGGAGGAAATTCAATGGCGAACCCGAGCCCCGGAAATTCGATCACCCTGCGCGTCGCCGCGCCGTCGAGCTTCACTGCCACCAGTGAGCTGGCAGCTGCTGTCGCCGCCGCCGGCGCAGCCGTCACCGCACTGGATGTGACTGAGTCCCACCACGACACCCTGGTTGTCGACGTCACCTGCAACACCACGGATGAAGAGCACGCCAACCGCGTCAAGGACGCCCTCAACGCGCTCGACGGCGTCACGGTCCAGCACGTCTCGGACCGCACCTTCCTCATGCACCTGGGCGGCAAGCTCGAGGTGGTCCCCAAGGTAGCCCTGCGCAACCGCGACGACCTCTCGCGCGCCTACACCCCCGGCGTCGCACGCGTCTGCCTCGCCATCGCGGAAGACCCTGCCGCAGCGCGCAACCTGACCGTCAAGCGCAACACGATCGCGGTGGTCACGGACGGTTCCGCAGTCCTGGGCCTCGGGAACATCGGTCCCGCCGCCGCCCTGCCCGTCATGGAAGGCAAGGCCGCGCTGTTCAAGCAGTTCGCCAACGTTGACGCCTGGCCGGTCTGCCTGGACACCCAGGACACCGAGGAAATCATCATGATCGTCAAGGCGCTGGCCCCGGTCTACGGTGGCGTCAACCTCGAAGACATCGCGGCTCCGCGCTGCTTCGAGATCGAGAAGCGCCTGCGTGACGAGCTGGACATCCCGGTCTTCCATGACGACCAGCACGGCACCGCGATTGTCACCCTCGCGGCCCTCGTCAACGCACTGCGCGTGGTGGACAAGAAGCTCTCCGAGGTCAAGATCGTCGTCTCCGGCGTGGGCGCTGCGGGCTCCGCCATCATCCAGCTCCTCAAGGCCCAGGGCGCGCAGCACATCGTCGCGGCCGGCCGTTCCGGTGCCATCCACTCGGGCGCGGATTACGACGACGAACACCGCGCCTGGATTGCCGCGAACACCAACGAGGCCGGATTCTCGGGCACCCTGCACGAAGCGCTCAAGGGTGCGGACGTGTTTATCGGCGTCAGCGCTCCCCACGTGATCGGCGAAGAGCAGGTGGCTTCCATGGCCGAGAACGCGATCGTCTTCGCCATGGCCAACCCCACCCCGGAAATCGACCCGGTCATCGCGTCCAAGCACGCCGCCGTCGTCGCCACCGGCCGTAGCGACTTCCCCAACCAGATCAACAACGTGCTGGCCTTCCCGGGCTTCTTCCGCGGACTGCTCGACGCCGGAGCATCGGACATCATCCCGGAAATGCTCGTGGCCGCGGCGGAGGCTATCGCCAACCGGGTTGCAGATGATGAACTGAATGCGAGCTACATTATCCCCAGCGTCTTCGATCCGCACGTTGCCGCCGACGTGGCCAGCGCGGTAGCACAGGCCGCGGTCAACGCAGCGTCCGCTGCGCGCTCTTCTGCGGCTGCGCAGTCCGCTAGCGCTCTCTAGGAAAGGACCACCCATGGCTCTCACAGTCACAGACCCCCAGCCGATCGAACGCGCCGAGGAGATCCTGACTCCCAAGGCACTGGCCTTCGTGGAAGAACTGCACAAGCGGTTCGCAGGCACCCGCACTGAGCTCCTCGCGGCCCGGGTCGCCAAGCGCGAAGAAGTGGCCCGCACCGGCCGGCTCGACTTCCTGCCCGAAACCCAGCACATCCGCGACGGCGACTGGAAGGTCGCTGAGGCACCCGCGGCCCTGCAGGACCGCCGGGTGGAGATGACCGGCCCCGCTTCCCCCGCCAAGATGGCCATCAACGCCTTGAACTCCGGCGCCAAGGTATGGCTCGCGGACCTCGAAGACGCCAGCACACCCACCTGGGCAAACGTCATCGACGCCATCCTCAACCTCCGCGACGCTGCCCAGGGCACCCTGAGCTACACCTCCCCCGAAGGCAAGGAATACCGGCTCCGCACGGACGCACCGCTCGCCGTCGTCGTCGCCCGCCCCCGCGGCTGGCACATGGAGGAGCGGCACCTGCTGCTCGACGGCGAACCGACGGTGGGCGCGCTGGTGGACTTCGGCCTGCACTTCTTCCACGTCGCCAAGCAACTCCTGCTCAACGGCCAGGGCCCGTACTACTACCTGCCCAAGATGGAAAGCCACCTCGAGGCGCGCCTCTGGAACGATGTCTTCGTCTACGCCCAGGAGTTCCTCGGCATCCCGCAGGGCAGCATCCGCGCCACCATGCTGATTGAGACCATCCCAGCCGCGTTCGAAATGGACGAATTCCTCTACGAACTGCGTGACCACGCCTCCGGCCTCAACGCCGGCCGTTGGGACTACTTGTTCAGCATCGTGAAGTACTTCCGCGACGCCGGCGAGTCCTTCATCCTCCCGGACCGCGCGTCCGTCGTGATGACCGCTCCGTTCATGCGCGCCTACACCGAGCTGCTAGTCAAGACCTGCCACCAGCGCGGCGCCTTCGCCATGGGCGGTATGGCCGCCGTTATCCCGAATCGCCGCGAACCCGAAGTCACGGCCCAGGCCTTCGAGAAGGTCCGCGCGGACAAGACCCGCGAGGCCAACGACGGTTTCGACGGTTCATGGGTGGCCCACCCGGACCTCGTCTCCACGTGCCGAGAAGTATTCGACTCGGTCCTGGGCGACAAACCAAACCAGCTCGACAAGCAGCGACCGGAGGTCTCCGTGACCGCTGAGCAGCTGCTGGACATCTCCTCCGCCGGTGGCCACGTGACCGAGGCCGGCCTGCGCCTGAACCTCTACGTCGCCGTTGCGTACACGGCCGTGTGGCTCTCGGGCAGCGGCGCGGTCGCGATCCACAACCTCATGGAAGATGCCGCGACGGCGGAGATCTCCCGCTCGCAGGTTTGGCAGCAGATCCGCAACAAATCCGTCCTGGCCGACACCGGCAACACTGTCACCCGCGAACTGGTCACCCGGATCCTCGGCGAAGAAACCGAACGCCTCCGCAGCGAAGTGGATGCCGAAACCTTCGAGAAGTTCTATGAGCCGGCCAGCCGCCTGATCGCGGACATCTGTCTCTCCGAGGACTACACGGACTTCCTGACCACTCCCGCCTATGAGCTGGTGTAGGAATGGCCGCTTCCTCTTTGACTCCGGCGGATCTCGCCGCGATCGACTCCCAGCTCGCCGACACCGACCGGCTTCTGGAGCGCAACTACCCCGGCGACGACGGCACCCGCCAGCCCGTGCACACCGTGTACGTCCCGGCGGACCGTTTTACGCCGTCGTTCTCCGCTGAATGGGGCGCCCAGGCAATCACGACGGCGGAGGCCCACGGCGGTCTCGAAAGGCTCGGCGCGCTGCTGGGCCAGGAGCCCGAACTGGCTGCCGCCGTCGCCACCCGTGTGGCGGCCAAGCTGCGTAGCGAACCGATCGAGGACCTGCGCCTCGACTTCGAGGACGGCTACGGAGACCGCGGCGACGAGGCAGAAGACGTAGCAGCGGTCGCGGCGGCCCAGGCTGTCAGCGAAGCCGTTGCCGCGGGTTCGGCGCCGCCCTTCATCGGCATCAGGTTCAAGTGCTTCGAGGCCCCCACCCGGGCACGTGGCCTCCGTACGCTTGATTTGTTCGTTTCCACTTTGGCTTCGGCCGGAGAGCTGCCCGAGGGACTCATCCTGACACTGCCGAAGGTCACCACGGTGGCCCAGGTGAAGGCAATGGACTTCGCCGTCTCCCGTTTGGAAGAGGTCCACTCCCTTCCAGCCGGGCGACTGCGTTTTGAGGTTCAGGTGGAAACACCGCAGCTCATCCTAGGCCCCGAGGGGACCTCGCCCGTGGCACAGCTGCCGCATGCAGTTCCGGGCCGGATCAGCGCACTTCACTACGGCACCTACGACTACTCCGCTTCGCTTCAGATCTCGGCGGAGTACCAGTCCATGGAGCACCCAGTGGCGGATTTCGCCAAGGAAGTCATGCAGCTGGCCGTTGCGGGAACGGGTATCCGCCTCTCCGACGGTTCCACCAACATCATCCCGGTGGGCGACAACGTTGAAAATGCGTGGAAGCTGCACGGCCGTTTGGTCCGCCGCTCCCTCGAACGCGGCTACTACCAGGGCTGGGACCTGCACGCCGCCCAACTGCCCAGCCGTTTCGCGGCAACGTATGCCTTCTACCGCGAGGGCCTGCCGGCCGCCGCGGCCCGCCTCCGCAACTACGTGGAGCGCACCGAGGGCGGCGTCATGGACGAACCCGCCACCGCCCGCGCCTTGGCGGCCTTCGTCCTGCGCGGCGTTCAGTGCGGAGCGGTAGGTTCCGAAGAAGTCCTGGCGCGTGCCGGCGTCGAGCTCCCCCGGCTGACTGCACTGGCGCATCCCCGGCTCGCACACACCACCTCCAAGTAAGGATCCAATGATGGGCAAGTACTACTATCCCCAGGGCGGGCTGCCGCCGCAGACGCACCTCACCACGGAACGCGCAATCGTCACCGAGGCCTACACGGTCATCCCCAAGGGCGTTCTGACCGATATTGTGACCAGCAACCTGCCCGGCTTCGCCAACACGCGTTCCTGGATCATTGCCCGCCCGATCTCCGGCTTCGCCACCACGTTCTCCCAGCTGATCGTAGAGATCGGCCCGGGTGGCGGCGCTCCCAAGGCCGAGTTCGAGGCCGGCGTCGAAGGCGTCATCTTCGTCACCAAGGGCAAGGTCAACCTGACCCTTGACGGCGAACTGCACCAGCTTGAGGAAGGTGGCTACGCCTACCTGGCCGCCGGTTCCAACTGGGGCGTTGAAAACGTTTCGGAGGACATCGTCTCCTTCCACTGGATCCGCAAGGCCTACGAGCGGCTCGAAGGCTACGAGGCCAAGTCCTTCGTCACGAGCGACGCCGAGGTCGAAGCCGGGGTCATGCCGGACGTCAACGGCGTCTGGGCCACCACGCGCTTCGCGGACCCGAATGACCTGGCGCACGATATGCACGTGAACATCGTGACGTTCCAGCCTGGCGGAGTGATCCCCTTCCCGGAGACCCATGTCATGGAGCACGGCCTGTACGTTCTGGAGGGTAAGGGCATGTACCTGCTCAACAACGACTGGGTCGAGGTGGAGGCAGGCGACTTCATGTGGCTGCGTGCGTTCTGCCCGCAGGCCTGCTACGCCGGCGGCCCAGGACCGTTCCGTTACCTGCTGTACAAGGACGTCAACCGCCAGATCAAGCTGACCTAGTCCTTCCGTCCTCCCCAACTGACCCCCGCAGTTGATGTCGTTATGAGCGCTCATAACGACATTAACTGCGAGTGAGTTGGGTCTGGGGCGCACCTACGTTTGCGGCGTTGACCCCCGGGCCCCCGAAGAGGACGATCGAAACTACGGGGGCAAGGGCGCCCGGCCGTTGCCCTGAGCGTTGCTTCAGGAGGCAGTCATGCAGGCTGCGCGGGCATACCGGGTATTTCGGGCTTCCCTGGTACCCCACACGAAACCCCATCCTTCGGTGGCGGGACGCCTGGTAGCTGCAAGTATTGCCCTGACCTTGGCCTGTGGGGGGTGCACCTACCCCCTTACACCCGAATCCCTCGCCAGCTCTTCTCCCGCATCACAAGCGGCATTCCCTGAATCTGCCGCTGTGGATTACTTCGCGCATGAAATGCTCAGCCGGGGCGCGCCGGCCGTAGTGGTCCAGATCAAAGTCCGGGGACGCGAGTGGTCCCAAGCCTACGGAACCCTGGATGTAGAGACCGGAGAGCCGGTTGCCGTGACTGACCGGATCCAGGCAGGCGGCATCACCCAATCCATGGTGGCGGTCTCGGTGCTCAAGCTGGTGCAGGAAGGCAAGCTTGGCCTTGACGACTCCGTCACGGACTACTTCCCGGAGTTCGAAAAACTGGTCCATCCCCCGGGCCCTATTACAGTCCGTTCCCTGCTGAACCACAGTTCCGGCCTGCCTGATGCACCGGAAGCCATCCTGCAGGCCATGACTCCCAAGCAGGCCATCGACACAGGGTTCAGCACCGAGGACTACCTCCGGATGGCCGGAACCGTGCCGTGGGAACACGCAAACTTCCAGCCGTTCCGCTATTCCGACGCCAGCTACTACGCCCTGGCCGGGATGCTGGAGAAACTCCGCGGCCGTCCGATCGGCGAAATCCTGAATTCAGACATCTTTGTCCCCCTTGGAATGAGCCACACTTCACTGGCAGGTCCGGACCGGGATGCGCGTGACATGATCCAGAGCTACGAATTCATCGACGGCGAGCGCATCAACGCCTCGCAGCCCGAGTACCTGGTCGGTTCCCCGGCCGAGGGGGTCATCTCCACAGTGGGCGACATCAACACGTTCTATGCGGGACTCATGCAGGGCCGGCTCTTCGCTGCGGGCACACTCGGGGAAATGCAGACCATTTGGCAGCTGAACTACGGACTCGGCCTGCAACGCTGGAATGACGAATGCACCAACGGTTTCTATTACGGCCACGGTGGCAGCACTTGGTTTGCCACCATTGCGCTGACAACCACCGACGGGACCCGCCAAATAGCCATGAGCCTCGCCTATCCATCCGATACGAACAGGCACATCGAATCCATGGACGGCAACGGTCAGCCGGAGTTCGAGCATCTCCGGGATCTGGCCATCACCACCATGAACGGGCTGTGCTGAGTACCCGAACTCAGGAATCAGTCAGGCTCCCCCTGTGCGGGCTCCTGGTCCGTGGGCGTCCACGTGAGCTTGACCGTGGCTCCGCCGTTGTTCTCGTCGATCCTCAAGCTCAGTTCCTCACCGTAGAGGAACTCGTGTTCAAAATGCCGTCCATCAATGCGAGCCGCATCCAGGAGCTTTGTCATCGCCGTTGCCATCGCCCGGCCCCAGTCATGCGGATTCTTGCTGGACGCTTCTTCAAGGGCTGAATAGCTAACCATGAATCAATTGTTCCCTTGTGGGCGGAGTTCTGCCAGACCTGCGGCCGGAAGAGTCCGGTATCAGTCCTCGGTGGGAGTGGTGCGGTTCGAGTGGTAGTCCCGCCAGCTGTGCTCCGGCGAGAAGCCCAGAAGGCGCTTGGCCTTGTCGATGGACAGCATGGTTTCGTGCTCGCCCAGATCCTTGGTCACGTTGACCCCCGGGAAGACCTCGGCGGCGAGGCTGGCGCTTGATCGGCCCATGACCGAGTCGGCAGCCGCGATGATGAACGTTTCGAAGCCGGGCTGGCCGTTTTCCAAAGCCCGTGCCACGGCTTGTGCGCCGTCGCGCCCATCGATATACGCCCAGAGGTTCCATTTGCGGAGTTTGGCATCAGCGTCAAAGGACGGGAAGGCTTCGTAGTCTTCGGGATCCATGACGTTGGAGAACCGCAACGCCACAACGCTCAACTGGGGATCCCAGCGGGTGAGTTCGATGGCCATTTGTTCTTCGAGATGCTTCACCAGGGAATAGGTGCTTTCCGGCCGTGCCGGGTATTCCTCATCCACGGGAATGTAGGGAGGATCGATGTCGAATGGCAGTCCCAGCACTGTCTCGCTGGAGGCGTACACGATCTTCTTGATCCCGGCCCGCCTCGACGCTTGGAAGACGTTGTAGCTCGAAAGCATGTTGTTCTCGAACGTTGCAGCGTCCGGAAGCAGTCCCGGAGCCGGGATGGCGCCGAGGTGGACGATCGCGTCGAAACCATCGTGGCGGTCATCCAGGCCAAGGAGCACGTCCAGGACCTGCCCGTAGTTGCGAAGGTCCACCGTGACAGTTCCGCGTTCCCTCCCGTCTGCCCTGTCCAGGTTCATGAGCTCATGACCATCAGCCCTCAGCCTCCGGACCACGCTCCGGCCCAGTTTCCCGCTTCCTCCGGTCACTGCAATTCTCATGAAGCACTCCTCTGGATGGGTCTCGGTGAGGCGAAAAGGGTGTTGTGCCCCGTCAACTGGCAGGGTTTGCCGGCAGACGAAGTCCGGCTGCGGCCATGTCCGCGGCCAGGACACCCCCGAGCTTGGCATGCCCGGCAGCGTTCAGGTGCACCCCATCCACGAGGTCACTTTCAACGTGATATCTGCTGATCCAATCGCCAACGCTGAAGAACGGCGCTCCGGCCTTGGCCGCGATGGTGCCGAGCAGCGTGTCAACCTGCGTCCGGCGGCCCCCGCCAGCGGCGGCGCCTCTGGCGAGAGTTCCAATCATCACGATCTTCGCTAAGGGATACCGTTTCCTGACGGCCGCGATGAGCCTGTCGGCGTTGACAGTGATTTGCTCATCACTCGCGTTGTGGGATGCGTCGTTGCCTCCGCCTTGGAGCACGATCAGCGGAGGTGCGCCGTAGGGCAGGACCCAGTCTCCGCGCTGAAGTGCGTCGATGTAGTTGCCAGTGGTACTCGTGGCAGCAACGAACCCCGTTCCACCACGGCCTACGGTGTACACCTTGTAACCGATCGAGCCGAGGGCAGTCCGGGGCCACGATCCCTCGGGCTGGGACTGGGAGTCGCCAATGAGGACAGCGGTGTGCCGGACATCGGCGAGGATGATTTCGTTCCGGTTGTTGCTTGGGTTCTTGTACAGGGAACCAACGGGAAGCTTTGACGGATCCTGCCCGGACTCAGGCTTCTTGGCACTTTGGCCTGCGGCCTGCGGGCTCCCGGAGGGCGCGGCCGGCGCCACCGACCGGCTCCCGTCGTCGGACGGAGTTTGCCCGGTGGGTGCCAGGCCGCAGCCCGCGAGGACTATGCCTGCGGCGATCAAGGAGGCCGCGAAGCCGAATATGCGAGGTTTGTGCATCGTCCTGTCCCGAGCTTGCTTTCTTTGATAGTGAACGTGGAAAAGGCGCTGCCAGTGGCCAGTTCTCCCGGCGACGGATTGATCTGGACAGCGTGCCTACGTCGGAGTCTATTGGATCAGGAGAGGGAAGGTCACGGCGACGTGGGAACTACCTTCGGCGGGCGTCCGGTGTGGAAGAATTCCATTGCGTGCCCAGTCCTTCTGGCACCTTGAAAGGAACACCGTGCACCTGCCGGCACCCGAGCCGGGAACACTGCCCGTCCCCGACCCTCGATCCCGGCGGTCGTGGGCCGAAAGACTGCGCTCAGCACAACTCACCCTTGGCTTTGTGGTCCTTTTCTGGGGCCTGGGTGCGCTGACCTCGAGCCTTTCGGCCGGACCGGACGCTCAATTGCGACTCAGCGTTGCAGCAACGCCCCATTCCGTCCCGGATCATTGGTGGGCCATCGGGGCCTCGGCTCTGTGGGCCAGGGACCTGCCGGACTATGTGCTGGGAACTGTCTTGGTATTGCTGCTCGGCGTGCCTCTGGAACGGCGCATGGGACGGCGTGCGTTCGCCATCGCTGCCGTGTCCAGCCAGATTCTGGGCGTTGGCGTTTCCCTTGGATTCCTGGCCGCCGCACAGGGCTTGCTGGGGAGCTGGATTGCGGAGATCGGCAGCCACCTTTTCATGGGTCCGAGTGCCTTCATCATCGGCACGGCCATGGCGGGGACCGCGTCCATGCCAACCCTGTGGAGGCGCCGCACCCGCCTTGCAGGCTTCGCGTTGTTGCTGCTCCTTGCCCTCTACAGCGGAGGCTTTGCGGACCTGGTGAGGCTGGGCGCCGCGGGAGTGGGCACGGTGCTCGGGCCTTTGCTGATGGGCCGACGGCCACGTTTCGGGCGCCCCGTCAGTTCCCGGCACGAAGGCCGCGTGCTGCTCTCCCTGCTCATTGCTGCCTCGGCGATCGGCCCCGTGGTGGCCGGCCTCATCCCCCATGCCGTGGGACCGTTGTCCATCCTGCGCTTCCTGTTTACCAACATCCAGCCCATTGATGCTCAAACGCTCCAGGCCCTCTGCTCGGATCCATCCCAGGCGAAGGACTGTGCTGTCGCCCAACTCCAGTTGCGTGCCGGAGCAGGCGGAATCTTCATGGCCATACTGCCGTCGTTCCTCCTCCTTTTGCTCGCCGATGGCCTTCGCCGTGGACGGCGCTTCGCCTGGGTATGCACAGTGGTCATCCAAGTGGGCCTTTCCGTCCTGGCCGGCATTGCCCTTGCTGGAGTCCTGCAGCTGACGGGCTCGGGCACCGGGGCAAGCGAAGGAATCGCCGCGATCGAAGGATCCGCCTCCTCGCAGCCGTTCACCCTCGCCATCCCGCTTCTTCTGCCTGTCGCACTGACCATCGTCCTGCTCTCCACCCGGAAGCTGTTCCATGTCAAGGCGCCGGATGGAACCTACAGGCGCCTTGTTGTGCGGATTCTTCTCATCGCCGGTGTTCTCAGCGTTGTCTACGTCACCGCGGGGTTCTTCCTCGCCCAGGGCTTCTCTCCTGCTCCAGGCTTGCCGGAACTGCTGGCGGATGTCCCTGACCGTTTCCTTCCGTTGGGCTTCGTGCTGGACGCGCCCCCCGCCTTCTTCCCTGAGAGCACGGCTGCTGTTCTGGTTTACGAGGGGGTCGGCGTCGTGTTTTGGGCGATCACGGGTTTCCTGATATTCAGGACTTTCCTTCACCAGGCCCACAGCCGGCACGATGCCAGTACGGAGCGTGCCCGCAAGGTCATCAAGACGTCGGAAGGCAGCTCGCTGTCCTGGATGACCACCTGGCCGGGAAATATGTACTGGTTCTCGGCTTCAGGAAGGTCGTTTGTCGCGTACCGGGTCAACACGGGGGTTGCGCTCACCCTCGGTGGCCCGGTGGGACCCAAAGCCGAGATGAACGCTGTCTTCGAGGAATTTGCCGACTATTGCAGGGGCAATGGGTGGACACCCTGTTTCTACTCTGTTCCCCAGGATTTGCGGGACCACGCGGACTCCTTCGGCTGGAGTTCTGCCCAAGTAGCCCAGGAAACAGTCCTGCCATTGCACTCGGTCTCCTTCAAAGGAAAGAAATTCCAGGACATCCGCACCGCGCTGAACAACGCCGCGAAGGCGGGTATCCGCTACGAATGGACGAGTTACGCCAAGGCTCCGTTCTCCGTGTTGGTCCAGATCGAGGAGATCTCCGAAGAATGGGTAGCCGACAAGAACATGCCCGAGATGGGCTTCACCCTGGGCAGCCTGGACGAACTCGACGACCCCGACGTGCGCTGCCTCCTTGCGATCGACCGGCGCCACACGGTCCACGCTGTCACGTCCTGGTTGCCCGTGTACCGCAACGGACATATCGTCGGCTGGACCCTGGATTTCATGCGGCGGCGCAGCAACGGCTTCCGCGCGAGCATCGAATTCCTCCTCGCTTCGGCGGCGCTCAGCCTCAAGGATGAGGGATGCGAATTCATCAGCCTCTCCGGAGCGCCGCTCGCCCGGATCGCCGAAGATCCTGAGGAGATGCCACGGCCCAGAGCACGATCCCGGCCTCCCGGGAACCTTGACCGGCTGCTCGATTGGCTGGGGGCAACCTTGGAACCGGTATACGGGTTCAGGTCCCTCCTGGCGTTCAAAGCAAAATTCCGGCCGCGATACGAACCGCTCTACATGCTCTACCCCGACGCCGCTTCCCTGCCAGCCGTGGGAACCGCCGTCGCGCGGGCCTACCTGCCGATGCTCAACCTCGGAGCGGGACTTGCCCTTGCGGGCCGGATCTTCCGCCGGTCCAAACGGTCCGACGAGCCAGCTCGGCGCCCCTGACGAACCTTAGGCGGTCACCTCTGATGACATTACCGAGGAGTCCGACGGCGGAGCCTCACCGATCGGGGCATTGCTGCGATGCGCTTTGCCATGGTGCAGTTGCAAGGCGCTGAGCACCAAGCCGAAATGGCTGAAGGCCTGCGGCATGTTACCCAGCTGGCGGCCCGCCCGCGGATCCCACTCTTCGCTCAGCAGTCCAACATCATTGCTCAAGCCAACAAGGCGTTCGAAGAGCTCGGTGGCCTCCGCTCGGCGTCCGGCGCCCAGCAGGGCGTCGACCATCCAGAAGGAGCACGCAAGAAAGACTCCCTCACGGCCCGGCAGGCCGTCGTCGCTGTCTTCCGGCCGGTAGCGCAGCACAAAGCCGTCCTCGGTCAGCTCGCGCTGGATGGCGTCAATGGTGCCGATCACGCGCGGATCGTCGGGGGGCAGGAAGCCGACCTTGGGAATCAGGAGAAGGCTCGCGTCCAGTTCCTTGCTCCCGTAGGACTGGACGAAGGTGTTGCGTTCGGCGTCGAATCCGCGGGTCATGATTTCGTTGTGGATGGTGTCCCTTAAGGCCTCCCACTGCTCTACCGGACCGGGCAGGCCGGACTCGCGGGCTCCCTTCACCATCCGGTCCGCGGCGACCCAGGCCATCACTTTCGAATGCACAAAATGCCGCCTGGGACCACGCACTTCCCACAGCCCGTTGTCGGGCTGGTCCCAAGAACTCTCCAGATGCCGCATCAACGCCAACTGGAGGTCCCATGATTCATCGCCGTGGGCCATCAATGATGCCCGGGTCAGGGACAAGCAGTCCAGGACTTCTCCCCACACGTCCAGTTGGAGCTGCGCGGCCGCCGCATTCCCGATGCGCACCGGCGTCGAACCTTGATAGCCCGTGAGCCAGGTCAATTCTGTCTCCGGCAGTCTCCGGTGGCCGTGCAAGCTGTACATGATCTGGAGGTCGGCAGGGTCACCGGCCACCGCGCGCAGCAGCCAGTCCCGCCATGCGGTGGCTTCTTCGGTGTAGCCGGCCGCCAGAAAAGCTTGGAGAGTCAACGTGGCATCACGCAGCCAGCAATAGCGGTAGTCCCAGTTCCGCGGCCCGCCGATCTGCTCGGGAAGCGAGGTGGTGGCAGCGGCGACGATGCCTCCAGTGGGCGCATAGGTAAGTGCTTTGAGGGTGATCAGGGAACGCAGAACGGTGCTTCGGTATCGCCCCCGTACGGTGCACCGCTTCGACCATTCCGTCCAGAAGGCTTCAGTGTCCTCCAAAGCGATATCCGCCTCGACCGTTCGTGGACGCCGTTCGTGGCTGGGTGCCCAGGTCAGGACGAACGGGACGTGGTCGCCCGCGTTCACCGTAAACTCGCTGACGGTCTTGAAATCCTCGCCTTTCACAGGCGCCGTGGTCTTGAGGTACACAGAGTCCGGGCCGGCAACCGCGCGGACGCCGTGCCTGTCGCGGCGTACCCATGGCACCACCTGCCCGTAGTCGAACCTCAGGACCAGCTCTCCACGCATCTTGACCGTGCCGCGGATTCCCTGAACCACCCGGACGATATCCGCGACTTCATCACGCGGCGGCATGAAATCGATGACCCGCACATGCCCTTCCTCGGTTTCCCACTCCGTTTCCAGGATGAGCGTCCCCTCCCGGTACTGGCGGCGCGTGCAAATCCCCCCGGATTCGGGGGCCAGGAGCCAGCGCCCCGCCCTGGGAGAATCCAGGAGAGCAGCGAAGCAGGCGGGCGAATCGAAACGTGGAAGACAGAGCCAATCAATCGAACCCGCGGTGCTGACCAGGGCTGCTGTATGCAGGTCCCCGATCATCGCATAGTCTTCGATCCTTTGGCCCTTGTTCGGTTGACCGTTCACAGTCCCTTCCCTAGTGCTGATTCAATGGCGGATATGGCTTTGGCCGTGATGTTTTCCCGTTGGCCGGCACCATCCACGGCGAGTACGATTCCGCGCTCCGAGTACCGCGCAACCACGGCTTGGGTCTCATCGCGATAAAGCTCCAGGCGACGGCGGATCACCGGCGCCGTGTCGTCGCTGCGGCCTTGCTCCTGCGCCCTTCGAAGCATTCGGTCCACCAGTTCGTCGTCGCCGACGGTCAGCGCGACAACCGCATCAAGCTGCTGCTGGTTGCCGGACAAAATGCCATCCAGGGCGTCAATCTGGGACGTCGTGCGGGGGTAGCCGTCCAAGAGGAACCCGGCTCCGACGTCGGTATTGCCGAGCCGCTGCCGGATCATGGCATTGGTGACGTGATCCGGCACGAATTCGCCGCTGTCCATGAATTTGCTGGCTTCGACGCCGAGTGCCGTGTTGCCGCCGACGTGCGCGCGGAAAATGTCTCCGGTGGAAATGGCAGGGATCCCGAAATGCCGGGCGATGTATTCAGCTTGGGTGCCTTTGCCCGAGCCAGGAGGGCCCATGATGATCAATCGCGTCATGTCACTTGTCCGTTCCTGAAGCGGTTTTGCCTGCCCCGGCATTTGGGCTAGAGCTTAGCAACTCCGGAGTGCGCGTGCGGCACGATGCGCCACCGCGCCTCAAGGCGTGCCGTTTTTCCTTGTCGCTTTAGACGGTGGCCGGGTCTGTGTTGGCGCCGCAAAGGATCACTGCCACCCGTTCTCCTTCTGCGGGAACGTAGGCCCCCGAGTTCAACGCTGCGAACGCGGTTGCTGCGCCGTGCTCCACGACTATCCTGTATTGCTCCCACAGCAGCGAGCGCGCGGCGGCGATGTCGTCGTCGGACACCAGAACGGTACGGACGCCCGTGCGGACCGCCACTTCGAAACCGATCCGGCCGATCTGGCGGGCGCCCAGCGAGTCCGCAGCAATCCCGGAGACCGCAACGTCAACCGGAGCCCCGGCGGCGAGCGCAGAGTAGAGGGTGGGCGCGTTGTCCGGCTCAACGCCAACAACCCGCGCACGTCCTTCGACAGCCGTCGCGATTCCCGCCATGAGGCCGCCGCCTCCGACGGCGACCATCACGGTGTCGACGTCGCCTAGCTGTTCGAGGAGTTCCGAGCCGACCGTGCCGGCGCCAGCGGCGATTTCGGCCTGGTCGTATGCATGGCAGTAGACGGCGCCGGTTTCCTCGGCGTACGCCAGTGCGGCTTCAAACGCTTCGGCGTACTCGGTTCCGTGCTGAACCACCGTGGCCCCGCTCGCCTTGAGCTTCTGGACCTTCACGGCAGGGGCGGTTTCAGGAACAAACACGGTTGCCGGCACCCCGAGTTGCCCAGCGGCGTAAGCATTCGCGAGCCCGGCGTTCCCGCCTGAGGCGACGACAATTCCAACATCGTCCTTCAACTCGCCGCGCTCCCGGCTTGCCAAGACGCGGTTGAAAGCGCCTCTCGCCTTGAACGTGCCCGTGTGTTGCATGTATTCGCATTTGAACCACAGCTGCCCGGCCACGGTTCCCGGATCAGCTTCGATGACTGGGGTGCGGCGTACTTTCCCCGCAATCCGGACGGCTGCTTCGTCGACGTCGGCGCGTGTGATCATGGTGAGTCCTCGTTCCGTTTGTGCCACCCAAACTAGCTCGCAGTAGACGTCGTTATGAGGGCTGAAAACGACAACAAATGCGGGGGCCCACGCCGCCAGGGTTCCCTGGCCGAGCTTGCGAGGCGAGGGTGGCGGTGGGGAGTACTTGGGATACTAGCGGGATTCGACGTCGGCCGTTCCCAGCTGCTGCCGGCGCACCTGGCGGTTCCGCAACCAGCGGCGGACAAGATCCACTGCGGCAATGATTCCGGCGAGCGGAGAAAGCACAACGACGCCATAGATGAAGATCATCCACGTCAAGATGGCCAAGGGCGGCTGCCCTCCGCTCAGCCAGGACAACCCGCCAAGCAAGCCGATTGTCCAGAACAAGATCACGCCCACGAGCACCGCTGCCGCGGGAAAATACTCGCTCCTCAAAACAGCCATCAAAGTCTCCACCGGCTGCCCACCTGCCTTCCGCTTCCGCACCCGAACAACTTCAGTATGCATCCGGCAAAACATCGATTCAGGTCAGCACGCGGGCGAAGTGATGAACATAACCACAATGTCCGTGTCGCCACGGATTTTGGCGCCTGGTTGAACGGGTGGAACGGCGGCGTAGTCTTGAAATACTCCCGGTTGATAGCTGGAAACATGGCGTTGAAGAACAACCCAAAGACTGGTGTGGCCGCGACCCTTTGGAGGGTCCTCGGATTCTTTGTGGTGAGTGCCGTTTGTGGCGTACTGGCCGCGGGGTTGGTGGTTCCCGGCGTGGCTTCGGCGGGAATGGCCGTCAGTGGTTCAGTCACTTTCTTCGACAACCTGCCAGGTGATCTGGCGGTAGACCCGCCGTCGCAGTCCACCAGGGTGCTCAGCTCCGACGGAAAGACAATCGCCACCTTCTATGCCGAGAACCGCGTGCGGGTCAGCCTGGACCAGATGTCTCCTTACATCAAGGACGCGATTGTCGCCGTCGAGGACAACCGCTTTTACCAGCATGGCGGCATCGATCCCCAGGGGATTCTCCGGGCAGTAGCGTCCAACCTCACCAAGGGGACCCGGGAGGGCGCATCGACCCTGACGCAGCAGTACGTCACCAACGTGCTCAACGAGTCCCGCCTGGCGGCTGGCCGGAGCGGGGACGTGGTGCTCAGCGGACAGAAGAACCTCGGCGACAAGCTGCGGGAAATGAAACTAGCCGTTGAACTGGAAAAGCGGTTCAGCAAGGACCAAATTCTGGAGGGCTACCTCAACATCGTGTTCTTCAACCGGGACGCGTACGGCATCGAAGCCGCGGCACGGCATTTCTTCAGCGTTTCGGCCAAGGACCTCACCCTCCCCCAGGCTGCCCTTTTGGCGGGCTTGGTCAACAGTCCCGGCTATTATGACCCGTCCATTTACCCGGACAACTCCATCAAGCGACGCAACCAGGTGCTGGGCGACATGCTGGCTCAGGGCAAGATCAAGCAGGCGGCATTCGCGGCCGCCGTCGCAACTCCCATCAAGCTCGCCATCACCCCCGGGAAGCAAGGCTGCGCCGCCGCGGACATAGCTGTGTATTTCTGCGACTACATCTCCCACCTCATCCTCAACGACGCGGCGTACGGTGGCACCGTCGCGGACAGGGAACAGCTCCTCTACCGCGGCGGCTTGACCATCACCACCACGCTGGACAGCCGCTTGCAGGCTGTGGCGCAGGAGCAGGTCGACGCCACGGCAGGCGCCAACCCGGACAAATGGGGCGCTTCCTTGGTCACGGTGCAGCCGGGGACGGGCAAGATCCTGGCAATGGCGCAGAACACCGTGTTCCTGCCCGAACCCGGAAAATTCGATACCCAGCTCAACTTCAACGTTGATTCCATGGACGCCAACGGTAATGACCTGAACGGAGCCGGAGGGTTCCAACCGGGTTCCACCATGAAGCCGTTCACCTTCACGGAGTGGCTCAACGAGGGCAAATCCATGACGACCATCGTGGACGCATCGCGGAGAACCTATCCTCTCGGATTCCCCTGGAAATCCAGCTGCGGAAGGGTGCTGGGCGGCTACAGCACGGCCCAGAAGATCGCCGGACTCGGCACAGCGGACGATCTGCGCAACAACGACGCCGGTTACTACCGCCCGATGCCCGTCAACTACGGGCTTTACAACTCCATCAACACCGCCACCTTCGCCGAAGCTACGCAGCTGGACTTTTGTGGCATCCAGAAAGTAGTGAATGCCGTGGGCCTCCACAGCGGCGTGGACAACTCCCTCGTGAACATGCACCAGCTCGGCAACCTCCTCGGCGGCACCGAAGTTGCCCCGCTTGTGCTCGCCAATGCCTTCGCGACTTTCGCCAACGACGGCAGGTACTGCGCCCCAATCGCTGTTGTGGGCGTGACGGACCCGGCCGGAGCAAGGCTGCCGGCCCAATCCAGCTCCTGCCGGGACGCCGTCAAACCGGAAGTTGCCCGTGGCATCAACTCTGTACTCCAAGACGTCCTCAAGCGTGGCTCCGGGATCTACATCAATCCCAAAGTCCAGGACCTGTTCCCGACCGCAGCAAAAACGGGAACCAGCAACAGCAACGGCTCGACGTGGGTGGTGGGATATACCACGGGACTCGCCACGGCGTCCTTCTTCGGCGACACCCTGGCAGGACAGAGCCGAGCGGGCCAGAACGTGACTATCAACGGCAAGTTCTATACCGCCATCGATGGCTACATGCTGGCCGGACCCCAGTGGGCAAATTACATGACCCGGATCGCCGGGCTCTACCCCGCGGCCGCCTTCCCCGCGCCACCCGCATCGATGACAGGCACGCCGACACCGGCGCCGGGGCAGGTGCCGGCGCCCTAAGGTTCAGAACTCCTGCCCAGTAGCCCGGATCGTCACTTCCGATACGTCGACGCCGGGCGGTTGGGCGAGCGCCCAGAGCATGGCTTCTGCCACGGATTCCGGAGCGATCGCGGCGTCGGGCGCTTCCTTCCACAGAGGTGTGTCCACATGACCGGGGGCGATGTGAAGCACCCGGACACCGCTGCCGACAAGCTGTTGCCGGAGGGATTCGGCGTAGCCCGTCACTGCCCATTTGGTGGCCGTATACAGGTTCCCGGGATACACCTTGCGTCCGGCGGTGCTGCCCATGAGGACCATGTGCCCGCGATTGGCCGTTAGATGCGGCAATGCTGCCTTGGCCAGGATCGCGGGGCCATAGACATTGGTGAGTACCATGTCCCGCCAAACTTCGGGGTCGCCGTCGGCAAGGTCCCCTGATGCTGAGAATCCTGCGTTGGCCACCGCGACGTCGAGTCCTCCCATGGCCTCGACGGCGGCAGCCACGGCGTCGCGCGTTTGATCCCAATTCGCGGCGTCGGCGATGGCGCCGTAAGCGCGGCCACCGCCGGTGCCCGGTCCGGAACATGACTCAAGAAATGCTGTCAGCCGGCCGGCGTCGCGTCCTGTTGCAAACACGTCATGGCCAGCGCGGAGGGATTCGCGGACCAGGGCGGCACCGATCCCGCTGGTGCCGCCCGTCACGATAATCCGCACTAAACGCCAACCATGGGGTCCGCGATGCCGATGTAGCGGGTTTCCAGGTACTCCTCGATGCCTTCCGTGCCGCCCTCCCGTCCCATACCGGACTGCTTGACGCCGCCGAACGGTGCTGCGGGATTGGACACGATGCCGGTGTTCAGCCCGAACATTCCCACGTCCAGACGCTCCGAAAGCCGGATCCCGCGGTTCAGGTCCCGGGTGAAGGCGTATGCCACCAAGCCGAATTCAGTGTCGTTGGCCACCTCGATGGCTTCGGCCTCCGTGCGGAAGCTCACCACGGGTGCCACCGGCCCGAAGACTTCCTCCTGCAGGATCCGCGCGGTGGCGGGCACATTGGTCAGTACCGTGGGCGGGTAAAAGTAACCGTCGCCGTCCGACGGCGACCCGCCGGTCAGGGCCGTCGCTCCCCCGGCAATGGCGTCCTGGACCAGCTCATCCACTTTGGCGCGGCTCTTGGCGTCAATGAGGGGCCCGATGTTGGTCCCCTCCGCTGATCCGCGGCCGAGCTTGAGGGCGCCCATGCGCTCCGCGAGGCCGCGGCTGAATTCCGTGGCGAGCGATTCATGCACGATGAAGCGGTTGGCCGCGGTGCATGCTTCACCCATATTCCGCAGCTTGGCCAGCATGGCGCCATCCAGGGCGGCGTCGAGGTCCGCGTCCTCAAAGACCAGGAACGGGGCGTTGCCGCCAAGTTCCATGGAGGTCCGCAACACCTGGTGGGCCGAATCGGCGAGGAGCTGCCGGCCCACTCCGGTGGATCCGGTAAAGGACAATTTCCGCAAGCGGCTGTCCCGGATCAGCGGACCCGTCACCTCGCCCGGGCGAGTGGTAGGAATGACGTTCAAGACACCAGCGGGCAGTCCGGCTTCCCGGAACACCTCAGTGAGGAGCAGCGCCGTCAGAGGCGTGAGGTTTGCGGGTTTGAGCACCATGGTGCAACCGGCAGCAATCGCCGGCGCAATCTTGCGGGTAGCCATAGCCAACGGGAAGTTCCACGGCGTGATGAACAGGCACGGACCCACGGGACGCTTGGTAACCAGCAGCCGCGACTTGCCGTCCGGAGCCGTGGAATAGCGGCCGGATATACGCACGGCTTCCTCGGAGAACCAGCGCAGGAACTCAGCACCGTAGGCCACTTCACCGCGCGATTCGGCCAGCGGCTTGCCCATTTCCAAGGTCATGGCCAGGGCGAAATCGCCGGCATGGGCGGTGACCAGTTCGAAGGCGCGGCGCAGGATTTCCCCGCGTTCGCGTGGCGGAGTCGCAGCCCAGCTGTCCTGGACGCGGGCCGCGGCGGCAAGCGCCTGATCGCCGTCGGACGGCGATGCATCCGCGATCCAAGCCAGCGTGGCACCGGTGGAGGGATCCTCGACGGCGGAGGTGGCGCCGTCGGACGCATCTCTCCATTCGCCGTCGATGAACAGCTGCTTCGGCAGCGTTGCTACGAACTCCAGTTCGGAGTCTGTCAGCGTGGGGGCCAGGATGTTTTCCACTTAGAGCGCTTTCTCGAGGATCGTGCGGATTTCGACGGCGGTGGGCGCCACGGGGGTGTTGTTGATGACGGAGTCGGCCAGTGTGTCTTCCACGAGGGAGTCGAGGTCAGCTGCGGTGACACCAAAATCAGCGAGGCGCGCAGTCATGCCGACGTCGCGGGCCAAGGCAGCAACAGCAGTGATCGCAGCCTCAGCGTTGGCCTCCACGGAGGCCGCGGTATCCCCCACGCCCAAGGCGAAAGCCAGCCGGGCAGTCCGGTCCAGGCGGTTGCGGAGGTTCAGCAGGAGCACATCCTCGATCACGAGACACAGGGCCAGGCCGTGCGGGATGTTGAAGCGGCCGCCTAGCGGGTGCGCAATGGCATGCACTAGACCGAGGCCGGTGTGCGAGAAACCGACGCCGGCAATGTGCGAGGCCAGGAGCAGCTGCGAGCGCGCCTCCAGGTCCGATCCGTCCGCCACTGCGCGCGGCAGGAACTCGGCCACCATGGACACCACCTGGAGGGCGATGCCGTCCGAATACGGGTTCTGGCGGATGGAGGAGTAGGACTCGATCGCGTGGGTAAGGGCGTCCATTCCGGTGGCTGCCGTGGCCTTCGGCGGGAGGGCGAGAGTCAGCTCGGGGTCCAGCACGGCGGCTTTGGGGAGCGCGGACTCGTGGCCGACGTAGAACTTGCGGTGGGCCTCGACGTCGGTGACCACACCGAAAGCGTTGACCTCCGCGCCGGTGCCTGCCGTCGTCGGGACCGCCACGATGGGCAGCGCCGGGTTGGCGAAATGGTTGCTGTAGTCCAGCCCTGCGCCGCGGGCCGGGTTCACGGCTCCCAGCGAGATCCCCTTGGCCGCGTCCATGGACGAGCCGCCGCCCACGGCGACGAGGACGTCAACGTTGGAGGATGCGGCCAGGTCGGAGCCCGCATCGACGCAGGTGGTAGTCGGGTTGGGGGTGACGCCGTCGAACACAGTGACCCGCAGCCCCGCGGCCTCGAGCGAGGCGCGGACGGCGGCCACGACGTCGGTAGTGGCGAGGAACGGGTCCGTGACGATCAGCACGTTCTTCCCGCCGAGCGCGGCCACGATCCCGCCGACCTCGGCCACCTTGCCGCGGCCAAAGTAGGCCGTCGGCTTGGGGTCCAGGGTCAGTTCAGTGGAGGCCAGCTCCGCGTGGATCTGCATTTGGGTGTGCATGTCAGGCTCCTTCTGCTGCCGGCGCAGGGTCATTTGCGGGAACGGTCCGCAGTTGCACGCCGATGGCGTCTTCGTAGAGTTTCACGGGGGTCATTTCACCGGCTTTGTCGCCGTAGAGGGCCTTGGCCCGGCGGTAGAGCTGCTCCACGAGCGAGGACAACTCCACTGGAACTCCCACAGACCGGGCGAGGTCCACGGATAAGCCAAGGTCCTTGCACGCCAGGGCGATGGCGAAGCCTTCGTCGTAGTCGCCGTGGTTGAGGATGGACAGGACGTCGTTCTGGACGAAATTGGAGTTGGCCGGGCTGGCGATGAGGGCCTGCCGCAGGACTTCCAGGTCCACGCCGGCCTTGACGCCGGTACTGAGGACTTCGGCGGTGGCCACCAAGTGGGAGAACCACAGCTGGTTGATCATAAGTTTTACGGCGTAACCGGCTCCGTGGCCGCCTACGTGCAGGATCCGCTCCGGATCGCCCATCGCTTCGAACACCGGGCGAAGGCGCTCGACGTCGGCAGCGTCGCCGCCGACGAAGATCTGCAGCATGCCATTCGCTGCGCCCACGGACATTCCGCTGACCGGCGCGTCAAGGACGCGGATGCCGCGGGCAGCGCCGGCCTCCCGGACCCGGTTGGCCACCTCGGGGACAGAAGTGGACATGTCCACCCACGTGCCGCCGTCGGGCAGTCCAGCGAGGATCCCGCCGGGAGCCATTGCGACGCTTTCCACATGCTTGGGTGTGGGAAGCATGGTGATCACGACGTCGGAGCCGGCGGCGACTGCCGCGGCGGAGTCCGCCCATTCGGCGCCGTTGGCCAGGAGATCCGCGGCGGATTCCTTGCGGACGTCATTGACGATCAGTTGGAAGCCGGCAGCCTGCAGGTTACGGGTCATTCCGGAGCCCATATTGCCCAGCCCGATGAATCCGATGCGGGCAGTTCCGGGGAGCATAAGCGCGGTCGCGGCAGCGTCGTGCGCTGTGGTTGTCATATCAAGTCTCGTTTCGAGTTTTCGATGTTCAATGGCTCAGTCATTCAGGGCTTCATCGCCCAGGTTGATCCACGTGGTTTTCAGGGCGGAGTAGGCGTCCAGGGCATGCAGGGAGCGGTCCCTGCCGAAGCCGGACTCCTTGAATCCACCGAAGGGAGTGATGATGTCCGCGACGTCGAAGGTATTCACCCAGACAGTGCCGGCGCGCAATTCGCGGGCAACGGTGTGCGCCTTGGTGATGTCCTGCGTCCAGACGCTGGCGGCGAGCCCGTACTTGCTGTCGTTGGCCATCCGGACGCCCTCGGCAGCACCCCGAAAGGTGCTGACGGCCAGGACCGGCCCGAAGATTTCCTCTTGGCCGATGCGCCCGGCGTTGTTGACCCTGTCAAGGACCGTGGGCTCCAGGTAGTAGCCGTTTTCGACTCCGGCCGGGTGGATCCGGTTCCCGCCGCTGGCGACGGTGACGCCCTCGGATTCAGCGATGTCGTAGTAGCCCTGGATGCTCTGCAGCTGCCGGTCATCGATGATGGTGCCGATCTGGGTGGCAGGGTCCAGAGGGTCGCCGAGTTGCAGGGAGCGGCCTACCTTGATGACCTCTTCAAGCAGTTCATCGTGGATACGTTCGTCCACCAGCAACCGGGATCCGCCGTGGCAGGTCTGGCCGGCGTTGTAGAAGATGCCCCATGCAACGGCGGACGCACACGCGGCGATGTCGCCGACGTCGTGCAGTACTACCTGCGGGGACTTTCCGCCCAGCTCCAGCGCCACCTGCTTGCCGTTGGACTCGGACGCATAGCGCTGGAAGTAGCGGCCCACTTCCGGAGAACCGGTGAAGGTGATCTTGTCCACGAGCTGGTGGCGGCCCAATGCTGCTCCGGCCACGTGGCCCAGGCCCGGGATGACGTTGAAGACGCCGTCCGGCACGCCTGCCTCCGTGGCCAGCTCGGCCAAGCGAAGGGCACTGAGGCTGGTCTGCTCCGACGGCTTCAGGACCACCGAGTTGCCGGCGGCCAAGGCCGGCGCCACCTTCCAGGCGGAGATAATCAGCGGGTAGTTCCAGGGAACCACCGCGCCGATCACTCCGAGCGGCTCCCGCGAGATGATGGCCAGGGCGTTTCGAGGAGTGGGTGCGACGTCGTCGTAGACCTTGTCCAGCGCTTCCGCGTACCAACGGAACGTGCGGGCGCAGCTCGGGACATCGACGGCGAGCGCATCACTGATCGGGTGGCCGCTGTCCGTTGATTCCAACAGCGCCAGTTCCTCAAGGTTTTCCACGATGAGTTCGGAGAGCCGTGTGAGGACCTGTTGGCGGTGGCGGCGGTCGGTGCGGGACCACACGCCGGATTCGAAGGCGCGGTGGGCGACCCCGACGGCGTCGTCCACGTCTTGCTCCCCCGCGGCCGCAATGTGGGCGGTGACCGAGCCGTCGCGGGGCGAGACGGTGGGGAACGTTTCGCCGTTGCGGGCGTCCCGGAAGCCGCCGTCGATGTAGAGTCCGGTGGCTGGTTGCTGGGCAGCGGCCCGACGGATCCAGTCGTTCTTAGTTGCAGTCATCGCGTGGTTCCTTAGACCGAGTACTTCTTGACGGCGTCGTAGTCGATAACAGCTCCCAGGCCCGGGAGGTCGGGCACCCGGAGTGCGCCGTCGTCGTCGATCTCCAGCGGCTCCATGAAGAAGTCGCGGCGTTCCGGCGTCCAGCCCGGCGGATCATAGGGGAATTCCAAGTATGGCCCCGCATCCACGCCCGCCGCCACGTGCAGGTTGGCCAACAGCCCGAGGCCGTTGCTCCAGGTGTGTGGGGTGAAGAAGCGGTGCTTAAGGTTGGCGGTTTCGGCCACCTGGCGCGCCCTGTACATACCCACGGCAAGGGATACGTCCGGCTGGTAGATGTCGTAGGCGTCGGCTTCGATGAGAGCCATCATCTCGGACATGCTGCGGACCATTTCGCCGCCCGAGACTTGGATTCCGGTCTGTTCGCGGACGCGCTGCGCACCCTTGATGTCAGCCTGTGGAAGGGGTTCCTCAAGCCAGCGGACGCCCAGTTCGGCCAGCTGTGCAGCGAGCTTGTGGACCTTGGCCAGTTCCAGGGCCGGTTCAATGTCCCCGCTCATGCGCCACATCTGGTTAAGGTCCACCATGAGGTCGAAATCGCTGCCCACGGCCTCGCGGGCAGCACGGACGGATTCGACGCCCTCTTCGAGGCGATCCCGGGAGATACGGATCTTCATGGCCTTGAAACCGCGGTCCTTGGCTGCGAGCGCTGACTCGGCCCGGGCGGTGGGCGATTTCAGCTCTCCGGAGGAGGCGTAGGCAAGCAGTCTGTCCCGGGCCCCGCCGAACAAAGTGGCAACCGGCAGCCCGGCGACTTTGCCGATAATGTCCCAGAGCGCCGCTTCCAGGGCCAGTAGCGGCCGCCGTGGAAGTTGATGGTCTCGATCCGGCGGACCTGGTTGAGAATGGCCAGCGGATCGGTGCCGATGAACAGGTGCTCATAGGCTTCGAAACCGTCCATGGTGTCGCCCGAACCGACGCCGGTGATGCCCTCGTCGGTTTCCACTTCTACGAGGGTGGCCGGGAAGGAAGTGCGGGGTACGGGGTCCCAGGCGGCATTGAAGGGCGGGTCGAGAGGCAGGACCATGCGGGTCAGCCGGATTGCGGTGATCTTCATTGTTTTCAGCCTCGCGGGGTGAAGAAGGGATTGGACGGTGAGTTGCGTGCCTCGATCACCGCGGAAGAGGAAGGCAGATGCTGTGCGCCGTTTTCCAGGGCGGTGCGGACAGATTCGCGGTTATTGCGGTAGACGGCGTCTTCGTCATCGGCGGCGGGATTGACCCAGACGGCGGCGATCACCACGTGCGAGTCGGCCTGCTCTCCCGTGACTGTCCCGTTGGCCAGTGCATCCGCGACACCGGCTGCGATGCCGGCCTGCGCTGCACCCCAGATGAGGTTGCCGTGCTGATCATTGGCCGGGGCGGCCTTGGTGACAAACAAGGTCAGCGGCTTGACCGGAAGGGAAGGCCGGAGGACAGCGACAAAGGGGACATGCCCACTGCTCGGCGTCGCCAAGGCCGTAGCCCAAGCAATGCCGGCAGGGCCGTCCCGGTGACCGAGGACCGTGTTCACGTGGGCCGCATTGACGCCGTCGCCTATGAACGATTCGCCAATCTGTACAGCGGTGGTCCGCGCCGCCCGCGCCGGCGTGTCTTGAACGGCAAACTGTTCAGCAGTCATCCCTAGATCAGTCCTTCGGAGGTGAGCCAGTCCTTGGCGATCTGGGCCGGATCGTCACCATCGACGTCGGCCTTGGCATTGAGCTTCTGCATGACCTCGGTGGTGAGCTTCGGAGAGACCTTTGCCATGATGTCTGCGATGGCCGGGTACTTGGCCAACATGTCCGCCTTGATGGTGAGGGCTCCCTGGTAGATGGGGAAGAACTGCTTGTCGTCCTGCATGACCTGGAGCTTCAGCGCCGAGATCCGGCCGTCCGTTTCGAAGACTTCGCCGAAGTTGCAGTCCTGGCCCTTCTGGGTGGCGGTGTAGATGACCCCGGTGTCCAGCATGGAGACCTTGGCGTCGGGGCTCAGTCCGTAGGCCTTCTTCAGCCCGGGCCAACCGTCGTCCCGGGTGGAGAATTCGCTTTCCATACAGAAGGTCTGGTCTTTTGCCGGGAGCTTCGCGATGTCGGAAAGGGACTTAATGTTCAGTTCCTTCGCCTTGTCCTCACGGATAGCGAAGGCGTAGGTGTTGTTGAGCGGGGCCGGATCCAGCCACGCGATGCCTTTCTTGGCATCGGCGGCCTTCACGGAATCGAACATTTGCTTCTTGTCCTTGATTGGCGTGGTCTGCTTGTTGTAAGTGATCCACGAGGTGCCCGTGTATTCCCAGTAGCCGGCGAACTGTCCGGTTTCGAAGGCAGTACGGACGTTGGCCGAGCCAACCACTTTGGTGTTGGTGGTGGTCTTGGCGCCGTGGGCGTTCAGTACCTGGCTTGTGATGTTGGTCAGGATGAATTGTTCGGAGAAGTCCTTGGCGCCGAATACGCCGGTCAATCCGTCGAGCTCTTTGCCCTTGGCTGTGTCTGTGGACGAGCTCGCGGAGCCACCACATGCGGTGAGGCTCAGGGCGGCAACGACGCCGGTGGCCAGGAAGTGCGAGAAGTGGTTTCTTCATGTTGGATCCTTTGCTGAAGTGGACAGGCGCCACTGAGGGGAACACTTTGAGGATTTCGGGCGGTGGAGGAGGTGGGCCTAGAGGCCTTTGGGCTTGAGTAGGTCTTCGGCCAGTCCAGCGAGCCAGTCGATGGTCAGGGCAATGCAGGAAACCACCACGGCTCCAGTGATAAGCACGGGCCAGCGCTGGAGTTTGAGGCCGTTGATGATCATGTCGCCCAGGCCTCCGGCGTTGATGAACGTCGCAACCGTGGCCACACCGACGCAGAACACCAAGGCGGTACGGAGACCGGCCACGATCACCGGGATAGCCAAGGGAAGTTCAATCCGGGTGAGCACCTGCAACGGGTGCATGCCCATCCCGCGTGCGGCTTCGGTGAGGCTCTTGTCCACCTGTTCCAAGCCCACCAGGGTGTTCCGGAGGACCGGCAGGACGGAATAGGCCACCAAGCCCACGAGAGCCACTTCGAAGCCGAGCTTCCACACGATGGCGAGGAGAATGACAAGGCCGATCGCGGGGGTGGACTGGCCAACGTTGGCGATGCCGAACACCACTGCGTGGACGGCCTTGGACCGAATGCGGCTAAGGGCGATGCCGGCCGGGACGGCGATCACAGCGACGATCGCGGATGCGACCACGGTCAGCCGTACATGCTCCAAAGTCCGGTCCTGCAGATATTGCCAGTTCAAGGTCCGTTGTTCGATCGAGTCCAGGGACAGGGAACTCAACCAAAGGAAGAGCGCCAGCAGCCCGAGGACGATGACTACCGGGGTCCCGAACCGCTTGACGGAGAAGTACTTCCCCCGCCGGTTAGATGCTGTTCCGAAGGCCGTGGCAAGATCCAAAGTGGCTTGGGCTGTCATGGCTGGACTCCACCGGCGGCTCCCGCGCTGCTCAACGCGTCGGGAAGGATTTCGGTACCCAGGACAGCAGAAATCTTCTCGATGTCGATCGATCCGACCACCCTGCCGTGTTCGCTGACCACGGCTACCGGCCTCCCCCCGGAGAGGACCAGCGCATCAAGCGCATCGCGGAGGGAATCATTGATGCGAACCTCTATGGCGCCGCGGATCGCCACGCCGGGGCCGAGCGTGGCTTGGTTCACCGGAATCAGGCCCAAGCGCTTCAGGGCTGCGCCGTGTCCCACAAACTGAGAGACGTAGTCGTTGGCGGGATTGGCCAGGATATTTGCCGGAGTGTCGAACTGCTCGATCTGCGAGCGTTCGGACAGTACTGCTATACGGTCGCCGAGCCGGACCGCCTCGTCGAAGTCGTGGGTGACGAAGACGATCGTCTTGCTCAGCTTTTCCTGTAGCCGGAGGAATTCGCTCTGCAGCTTTTCGCGGGTGATGGGGTCCGTGGCACCGAAAGGCTCGTCCATGAGCATGACTGGCGGATCCGCCGCCAACGCCCTGGCCATGCCGACGCGCTGCTGCTGGCCGCCGGAAAGCTGCCGCGGGTAGCGGGAAGCGAAGACCTTGGGGTCGAGTTCGACGACGGACAGCAGCTCATCGACGCGGGCTTGGGTCTTGTTTTTGTCCCAGCCGAGGAGTTTGGGGACCACGGAAATGTTCTCGGCGATGGTCATGTGCGGGAAGAGGCCGATCTGCTGGATCACGTAGCCGATCCGGCGGCGGAGCTCGTTGGGGTTCAGGGAGAGGATGTCCTCGCCGTCAATGGTGATGGATCCCGACGTCGGCTCGATGATTCGGTTGATCATCTTCATGGTGGTGGTCTTGCCACAGCCGGAGGGTCCCACGAACATGATCAACTCGCCGGGAGCGATGTCCATGGAGAAGGATTCAACGGCGGGTCCGGTCTGGCCGGGGTAGGTCTTGGTGACGTCCTTGAGGACGATCCGGGCGCCGGCGGCCGGACGGGAGATTGTTTCAGGCACGAAGTCCCCTTGAAGTAGTGAGGCGGCGGATGAGGACGAACGCCGCATCCAGCAATAGGGCAAGAATGATGACGCCGACGGTTCCGACGAGGGCAAAGTTCAGGGCGTTTTTGGAACCGAGGCTGGAGAGGCCTTTGAAGATCATTCCGCCAAGGCCGGGTCCGCCCACGTAGGCGGCGATCGCGGCGATACCCATGGAGAGTTGGGCTGAAACTCTCACGCCGGTGAGGACCACAGGCCACGCCATGGGTAGCTGTACACGGAACAGCGTCCTTACTGTTCCCATGCCCATGCCCAGGGCGGATTCGGAGACGGCTGGCGGAACTTCGCGCAGTCCCACCACCGTATTGCGGATGATGGGAAGGAGTGCGTAGAAGGCCAGTCCCACGATGGTGGGGGTCCAGCCGAGGCCCAGCACCGGGATCAGCAGTGCCAGCAGGGCCATGGACGGAATGGTCAGGCCGACGCCGGCGCCGGCGATCGCCACTGAGCGGCTGATCGGCTTATTCCACACAAGCACTCCGATGCCGACGCCGACTACCGTGGCGATCAGCAGGGAAACCAAAACAACCACAAGGTGCTGAGTGGCGGATTCGGCGATTTCTGCCGATCTCTTCGTGAGGAACAAACCGAAGTCCGAGAAGAACGAGTCGTTCAACGTGATCCTCCTTTTCACTTCGTCGGGTCAAGGATGAGGACTCAGAACTGCGTGAGCCATGCCACAACGTTATGGGGAGAGTTCCCTTTTGCGCAATGCGAGTTGTTGATATGTCAACTCGACATTGCTATCGTCATCCTATGAGTGACTCAAAAGTGTCCGCAGCAGCCCGTTCCCCGCGGCGCAATTCTTCGGGCCTGCGGCGCGATCTGGAACTCCTGGAGATTCTGGGATCCCCGGAGGCCGTCGCCTCCTCGGGACTGGGCGTCAGCAAGGTTGCCGAGATCGCAGGCCGGGACAAAGCGCAGGTGTCACGGACGCTTGCCACCCTGGCCGAAGCGGGCCTGGTGGACAGGGATCCGGATAGCCTGCTCTACAGCCTCGGTTACGGCCTTTACGCCTTGGCCGCCCGGACGGCGGAGGCGAGGATGGTCAGCGCCTCGGCGCCCTTCCTCAAACGGGTTTCCGCGGCCACCCATGAGACCACGCACCTGTGCGTTCTACGTGGCGGCACAGTTCTCACGCTGAAGAGCGAGATGTCCAACCACACCTACAGAGCACTTGGCTGGGAAGGCGTAAGCGCAGACGCCTGGGGCACGTCCTCCGGCCGCGTGCTGGTCAGCGACTGGGACACCACAGCCCTGCGCGATTGGTACGACACTAATGCCGCCAAGGCCTCCGAGTTGAAGGACCCCTCTCCTTTTGCGCTTGAGGCGGGACAGGGCCAAACCGGTCCCCGGCCCAACAAAATCCAGACCTTCGAGGATCTTTGCGCCGAGATTTCCCTGATCCGCCGCCGCGGCTACGCGGTGGTCGATGAAGAGTTCGAACCCGGGGTGGTGGGTGTATCGGCCCCCGTGTACGACTTCAAGAAGCGGATCGTCGCAGCATTCAACGTCAGTGCACCGAAACAGCGGTTCGGCCGCCACTTGGAGCAAGCCGGCGCCCTCGCGGCGAAAGTGGCAATTGAGTTTTCGGCGTCATTGGGCGCGCCCGTCGGGTAAGCAGCCAAAGACAACGTCCTGAAACGACGGTAGAACTCCTCCGCCACAAAATCGCGTACTCCCCGCCACCCGGGGGTTACGCGATTTTCCCTGTGAGTTGCGGAAGAATTCGGCTACTCCTGATTGAACCTGTCATGAACGTTTTAGCGGTGGGGGCAAATCCGCGGGACAGGACCCTTCTCCAGGCGCAAGAATCGACCCGGGTAACACCTCCAGTCGATAAGCAATGCAATAGCGAAGGGTCTTATTTTGATGAAGACAGCTAAGAAAAACGGGCTTGCCGCAGCGGCGGTTCTCGGCGCCGTGCTGATGGCCGGATCCGCCATAGCGCCTGCGATGGCCGACGACGCTTCACGTGGCGGCCAGGGTGCCCAAGGTCAGCAGGGCTCAGACAACAGCCAGGACCAGGGCGCCCAAGGTGGCCAGGGCGAAACCTCGAAGCATGTCCTGCTTCTTTCGGTGGACGGCCTCCACCAGAAGGATCTGGACCTGTATGTGAAGGACCACCCGACGTCGGCCCTGGCATCGTTGGTCAACCACGGCACCAGCTACACGCACGCCCAGACTCCCGTGCCGTCGGATTCCTTCCCGGGCATGGTCGGCCAGCTGACCGGCGGCAATCCCGGGACCACCGGCGTCTACTATGACGACACCTTCAACAGGGCACTCCTGCCCGCAGGCACAACGGACTGCAAGAACACTGCACCCGGCGCAGAGGTGGCCTTCACCGAAGCAGCCGACAAGAACCAGCAGGCCCTCGACGCCGGCCAGGGCCTGCCCGGGCTTCCGGCCAGCATCCTGAACATGACTGGCCAGCCCGGCGCACTCCTTGACCCGGCCGCCCTCCCGGTTGACCCGGCGACTTGCAAGCCGGTCTACCCACACCAGTATTTGAAGGTCAACACGGTTTTCGAAGTGGCGAAGAGCGCCGGAATGACCACCGCATGGTCGGACAAGCACCCGGCCTACGAGATCCTGAACGGCCCGTCCGGCAAGGGCCTGGATGACCTGTTCACCCCCGAGATCAACAGCAAGGCGGCCGCTCCGTTCACCGGCGACTGGACGCAAGACAACGCCGCAACGCAGCAGTACGACGGCTATAAGGTCCAGGCAGTGGTCAACGAAATCGACGGCAAGGACCACTCCGGCACCAAGACGGCCGCCGTACCGGCGATCTTCGGGATGAACTTCCAGTCCGTCTCCACCGCGCAGAAGCTCCCGACGTCGGACGGCCTCACCGGTGGCTACCTTCAGGGCGGCACCGTTCCGGGACCGCTCCTCAGCAAGGCTTTGGATTTCATCAACGCCTCCGTGGGCAAGTTCCAGGCCTCGCTGGCCACTTCCGGCCACGCAAAGGACACCACCGTGATCCTTTCCGCCAAGCACGGACAGTCCCCCACGGACCCGGCAGCACTCACAAGGGTGCCTGACAGCGCAATCATCAACGGCCTGAACGCTGCCTGGAAGTCGGCCCACCCCGGCACCGCGGACCTTGTGGCATTCTCAACCGACGACGACATCATGCAGCTGTGGCTCTCGGACCACTCGCAGGCAGCCGCACAGTTCGCCAAGGACTACTTGGCGGCGCACTCGGCAGCGGGCAATGACATCAACGGCGCAGCCAAGACTGTGACCGCATCAGGGCTGAGCAAGGTCTATGCCGGCAGCGAAGTTGCGAACTACTTCGGCACCAAAACCAGCGATGCCCGCTACCCGGACATCCTCGGAATCGCCCAGACCGGCGTGGTTTACACCGGCGGCAAGGCCAAGATCGCCGAACACGGCGGAGCCAGCGCGGACGACCGCGATGTGCCGCTCGTGATCTCCGGCGCCAATGACGAGCACGCCCGGACCGTAACCAGCGCTGTGGAGACGACGCAGATTGCGCCGACCATCTTGAAGACGCTTGGCCTGGATCCGAACAAGCTGCAGGCTGTTCAGATCGAAGGAACCAAGGCCCTCCCCCAGCGCTGATCCCCCGCTGATCTCCGCCTCATCCAGGGCTGATCCGGCGCACAGCCAACACTCGAGGGGTCCCGCGGCCAGACGGCCGGGGGACCCCTCCGCCGTCGTTATCCAAGCCCAAGCTGCAAGCAACGGATTGTTGCGCGGGCCCGGCTTGCCTTGGGCACTGCTCGACGTCTGCTTACAATCAAACGTCAGCAACTACTGAGGGAACCATGAAGAAAATCACCACCACCCTGCTCGCGGCCGGGCTCCTCGTCTCCGCTTCAGCCTGCTCCGCACCCCAGCAGCTGAGCACCGCGGACACCTGCAGCCGGGTCAAGACCGTCATCTCGAACCCCACGAACAGCACCGACAAGACCGGAATGATCCGGTTCGCCAACGCGATCCGCCCTATCTTGGCCGTCTCCTCGGATGAGCTGAAGCCCACCCTGAAGGCAATCGTGGACTATCTCGACGAATCCGCGAAGGATAACCCGGATTCCGCGAAGGTCGATTCGCTGAAGGCCGGTTACCAGAACGCGGGCACCGATTACAGCAAGTACTGCGGCGCCTAAGGGCACTTTGAACCCCGTACCCGGGGGCTGGCCATGGATGCCCAGCCCCCGGGTGGCCAGCGGCCCGTACACGCGCTAAAGCGCCGTATGTTTCCCGAACGGGTGATGGCCTGTTGCCGGCTGCCCGTGGTGACCCAGCCATTCGGCGAGGGCCTCACGCAAGATCTCGCTGGGCGTGAGGCTGAGCGTCTGGGAAGCCGACTCCAATGCGCGGTCCAGTTCCTCGGGGATCTTGAAATCCAAGGGTGAGGGACTGCTGCCTTCACGGCCGTTCGAAAGCACACCGTCGCCGCGCAACAGCTTGCCGGCGGCCGGCTCCATGTCGTTTTCAGTCCACGCCGAAAGGCGCTCGAAATGACTCACATCTCGTGGCATGATTTTCCCTCCCAACATTCAACCATCCTCCGTTGCGGAGCCCCCGTCACCTTTTCCGGGTAAGTGGGCGCAAACTATCGCCGGTTCCCCGGGATGGTTGGACGAGGCGGAGGTCGACCGGGTCCGTTCGGAACCTTGAGAGTCGCAGAACGGACCCGGCGCTCACACTTGATGTGAGACCGTGACGGACATCGCTCAGCACAAGGCTGGTGCCGTCAGTGCGATCTTATGGCCTCAGCGGATTCCGGTCTAGCAAGGCTGCCGCCCGCAAGAATCCCGCCTGAGATGCCACAGCGGTCTTTTCCGGGAGGAGGCCAAGGTGGGACGATGCCTATATCAGCGACGAGAAAGGCGTGAGTGACATGTCCGCCCAGGAATCCGTGGAAACAGAACGCAAATACGAAGCCACCCTCGAGACGCCCCTTCCCGCGCTCGGTGACATCGCCGGCGTCGAACACGTGGCAGACCCTGCTGAGCATCAACTTGAAGCCGTCTACTTCGATACGGACGGCCTCGTCCTCGCGCGGCACCGCATGACTCTGCGTCGCCGAACAGGGGGCTCCGATTCAGGCTGGCACCTGAAACTCCCGGCTGCCGGGGACAGCCGGGAGGAGATCCATGCCCCCTTGGGCCAGCCGGAAACCGTTCCCGAGGAGCTGGAAGAAAGGCTTCTCGCGTTCACCCGCCAGGCCGTGCTCAGGCCCGTGGCGCGGATCCACACTCACCGCACTACCCATCGGCTTCAGGGAAGCGAAGGCGTGACTCTGGCCGAATTCGTGGATGACCATGTGACAGCCGAAACCTTGCATCCCGCGCAGCCGGAGAAGCCATGGCGGGAATGGGAAATCGAGCTGGTCCATGGCGACGAAGCCCTGTTTCAGGATGCGGAACGCGTCTTGTCCGAGACCGGTGCAACCCGTTCGGGGCACGCCTCCAAGTTGGCCCGCGCGTTCGGCTCTGCGTGGCCGGCCGCGGTACCGGCGTCGCCCAAGGCGCGCCCGAAAGGTCCTGCGGGAGACGCTGTGGTTGCCTATGTGGCCTCGCAAATCGCTGAACTCACCGCTCTTGACTACAAGGTCCGCCAAGGCGCCGACGACGCCGTGCACCACATGCGGTCGGCAACCCGACGGCTCCGCTCAGCATTGGCCACCTTCGGAAAGCTATTCGACGCCGAGGCCGTAACAAATCTTAAGGTTGAGCTCAAATGGCTGACTGAAGCCCTGGGCAAGGCCCGGGATGCCGAGGTCTTGCGGGACCGGATCGGAGACCTGCTGAATGAGCAGCCCGATGGCCTCCTGTCCGGTCCGGCGGCCACCAAGATCACCGAGGACCTCGAAGACGCCTTCAACTTGGGGTACCGCGAGATGCTCCATTCCCTGGGAACCGCGCGCTATTTCCGGCTCATGGACGCGCTTGATAAATTCCGCGACGAGCCTCCCGCAAAACCCCGTGCCGGAAAGAAGGCCCGTCCCGTCACGGCCAAGCTCGCGGCCAAAGCGATCAAGCGGTTGCGCCGCTCGCAGAAAGCGGCGGCGGGGAGCACCGGCGTCGAACATGACACAGCGCTGCATCAGGTCCGCAAAGACGCCAAACGGCTGCGGCACGCAGCCGAAGCACTCCAGGATGTCCATGGGAAACCCGCTGTTCGGCTGGCCAAGGACGCCCAGAAGATCCAAAAGATCCTCGGGGAGCACCAGGACAGCGCAATAGCCCGGTCGGTGCTGCTTCGCCTTGCAACTGACACCGACCGGGACAAACCTGCTTTCGGCCGTTTGCTCGCTGCCGAAGAGCAGCGAGCAACAGACTCCGAAGCCCGTTATGTAAAGCTCGCCAAGAAGAATCGCTTGAATCCCCTGTGACGGCTGGGGCTACACGGTAGAGGCTTAGCCTTCGCACTCCACGCAGTAGGCGTGGCCATTCTTCTCACGGGCGATCTGCGAGCGGTGACGGACAAGGAAACACGAGTAACAGGTGAACTCGTCTTCCTTCTGCGGCACAACCGCAATGATCAGTTCCTCGGCAACGAATTCGCCGCCGGGCACCTCGCTGCCTTCAAAAGCATCGGCTTCATCGAGCTCCCGGACTACGCTGCGGGCGTCAGGGGCATTGGCAGACTGGAGTGCCTGAAGTGACGTGCTTTGGGATTCCGCGACGTCGGAGCGGAGTTCGTCGTAATCGGTTGCCACCTGGGGTTTTCTCTTCTCTTAAGTATTGACTGGCGAATGTGCAACATACACCATGCGGCTGCTATTCCCCACAATGTGGCGTTCATTGTGCCGTCATCGTCCTATTCGCGCCCGACGGCGGGACCGGCCTCGCGGGGTTGGCGTCCGACGTCGCGATGGAGATCCTGGTCGAGCCCGTGGCCGTTGGCGAGTTGCGCGAGCAGGCCGTCAAGTTGCGCGATCTGCTCGCTAGTCAGCGGTGCCAAAAGCTCCGCTTCGTGCTGTTCGGCAATCCCGCGCAGTTCACTCAGCACGCGTTCGCCCGCCTCCGTGAGGTGGAGCTCGTAGTGCCGCCGGTCCGTGCTGCTGCGCATCCTCTCCACGAGTCCGCGTTCCTCCAATGAGTCAATGAGGGTAACCACTCGGCTGGGGACTGCACCCAGCCGGTTCGCCAAGGACCGCTGGCTTAACCCCGGGGCGCGCCCGAGCAGACGGATGACGCCGGCGTCGCTGGGCGTGAGGCCGATCTCCCGTGCGCGGTCGGCAAAGCGGGAGGACGCCACGGCGCCAAGCTGTGACAAGAGGAAGGCGGTCCGTTTCGGCCGGCCCGGCGTGGCTAAGTCCATGGATTCAGGATACATGCTTGACAGAATAATTCTACAGATGAATCATTTGAGTAGTGATTCAATTAAGAATCTTCCGCCACTACGAGAAAGGCTCAGCCATGAGTACCCATTCGATTCCCGCTGAAGGCCGACCCGCCCGCTCGGGCGGCCCGCACCCAGGAATTCTTGCCACCGTCAGTTTTGGCATTTTTCTCGTCAGCCTCATCACGTCCGCAGTCCTTACCGGCGGCCAGACGTTCGTCTCGCCGTTTTCCCCGACCGGGCAAGTGGCCGCGTTCTTCCAGCAGAACGTCAACGCAATTCGCGTCACCGCAATGCTTCAGTTCGGCTCCGCGGTGCCGTTGGGGATCTATGCAGCCACTGTCTACGCGCGGCAACTTCGGCTCGGCGTCCGCGTTCCGGGACCGGCCATCGGCCTCTTTGGCGGCGCCAGCGCAGCTTTCTTCCTCATGCTCTCCGCCTCCGTCACTTGGCTGCTCAGCCGGCCCGAGATCACCACGGATGTCACTCTCACGCACGCACTCGCGTTTCTCGCGTTCATCACCGGCGGAGTAGGGTTCGTCGTCGGAATCGGCCTTCTCGTGGCGGGTATCGCCGTTCCTGCCCTGATCCTGCGCTTCGTTCCCCGCTGGCTGGCCTGGACCGGCCTGGTGATTGCCGCGTTGTCCGAGCTGAGCTTCCTGTCGATGGCGATCGAGCCGCTCCAGTTCCTGCTCCCGATCGGGCGCTTCGGCGGGCTAGTGTGGTTGGTGGCCGCTGGCTTCTTACTCCCGCGCAACCGGGCGGCGGCCAACCAAGAGCCCCGCGCGTCTCACTCAAGCCATGTAACGCCATGACGACGGCGGATCCCACCCTGCCGATGTCCGGCCAGATCGCGCTGGTCACCGGGGCCAGCCGCGGAATCGGCGCAGAGATCGCAGCGGCACTGGCTCGCGCCGGGGCACACGTCGTCCTCGCTTCACGCGACAGCGCAGCCCTCAGCCAACGCGTCGCCGCCATCACCGCGGACGGCGGGAAAGCCGTGGCCATGTCCGTGGATGTGGCCAACGAAGACTCGGTCAAGGCACTGCTGGCCCAGATCCGGGACCGCTTCGGACGGCTCGACGCGGCGGTCAACAACGCAGCAGGCGGCGGACGGATCCCGGCGCCTCTTGCCGAGTGGGCGAGCGAGGAGTTTGACAGTGCAGTCTCGGTCAGCCTGCGCGGAGTCTTCCTCTGCCTGAAGTACGAGATCGAACTCATGCTGGCCAGCGGGAGCGGCGGGGCGATCGTCAACATGTCCTCCACGGCTGGCGAACAAGGTGTAGCTGGCTTGAGTGGCTACGTGGCGAGCAAGTTCGGCGTCGGCGGCCTCACGCGCGTGGCCGCACTCGACTACGCTGCCCAAGGCATCCGGGTCAACGCGATCGCGCTTGGCCCCATCCTCACTGAGCGGCTCGCCGCTGCGGGCCAGGCCGCCCAGGATCGCGTCGCCGCCGCCGTACCGCTCGGCCGATTCGGCTCCTTGGCGGACATTGCCGAGGCTCCCCTCTGGCTGTGCTCGGACCAGTCGTCGTTCGTCACCGGAACCGTCCTCGCGGTCGACGGCGGCCGTCTCGCTGGAACGCCCGCGTTCAACATGGGCCGGAATCGCTGATCTCCGGCTTAGGGGGACCGGTTCCACTTAGGAGGACCGGTTCCACACCCTCCGCCACCACGGGCTTCTTGGTGCCGATTCGTGCTTGTGGTTTATCCCTTTGTGGTTCACCGCTTCCTGCGCCGCCGCTGCCTGTACCGCTGCCTCCGCAGCTGCAGCCCGGCGCCCTTGCCAACGTTCCAGCTCGACGCCGACGTCGCGGGTCTTCGTGACCACTGGGGGTCCGCCCTGAAGCTGGCGCCGGGCGTCGATGACGCTGGCGTTGAAATCCTCCACCAGCTCCCGCACCTGCTTCTCTGAGTGCAAGGCATCGAGTTTCGCATCCAATTCGGCATCCTCAGTGCGGAGCAGAATGGCCTTCGGTCCCAAGCCGCTGAGCTGCTCGCGCTGAATGAGGCCTTTGACCCACCAGTCGGGATCGTAACGCTCCCCCAGACCCGGGATCGGCTTGCCTGAGTACTTCAGGTTGTCGAACTTCCCCTGTGCCATGGCGTCGCGGATCAGATATTCCACTCGCGCGGCGTCGTCCACTTTCTTGCGCTTCTGCCGCTCCGCGTCCTCCGCGGCCGCGAGCTCGGCTTCTTCCTGGGCGCTCATGCCGGTGGCGCGGACAGTTCGCAGCTCCATGCCACGCTCCAACCTGCGCCTGAACGCACCATTTTCACCGGTCACGATTGAGCACCGCCTTCGCTTGCGGGAATCGCTGGATGTGCACCCTAGTATTCCGCAAACAGTTCGCGCTAGCTATTGGCCCCGTGAGGCACTCAAATTTGCGCTGTTCCCCAGCGTTATAGGACAAAACGTGTGTATGGGAGGGGCGTGCTTCCCGGTCGGGGCGCGGGGTTCACCCGGCCTATGACCCCGCGCAAGAGCTGAGCGACACGGCAAATGCATTTCGACGCGTGAATTCCGGTGTCGACAGGGATTGAGCGCACCCGCAAGTATTTGCGCGTCGCGAGGTTCCGGGGGGTTATAGGGACGAAGGCCACCGGCACCGCCCTGCGTTCCCTGCCTCTGGCCACTACCCGCGCATCTCATTACCCTGACTGGTAACGGCTACTTCAGGAAGAGGCACACCATGGACGAACAGGGCATTCTCCAGCGAATTCACTCGCTCGTTGACGAGGAACGGGAGCTCCGGGAAAAAGCCGAAACTTCCCCGCCTGGTCCAGAGCACACCCCTGACCGCGTAAGGCTGGAGCGCCTTGAACAGGATCTGGATCAGTGCTGGGACCTGCTGAGGCAACGGCGGGCCAAGAGGCAGTACGGGGAGAACCCGAACGAAGCCAAACCGCGGCCGGTCAAGCAGGTGGAGGATTACAACGGCTGAACCGGAGAGCAAATGCGGGACGACAACCAAGCACGTTAGCCTTTTCTTGGATGCGATCCGCATTCCGTTTCAGGACCAGCCAAGGGCGCCCACGGGCCAAGCCCGGAAGTGAGATCTCTACGTGAACCGAGTAGTCCCCGCCGAAATCGTGACTCCCGAGATCATGATTGACATTGATGTGCTCGAGCGGAACATCGAACGGATGGCATCGAGCATGCGCAACAGGGGACTCAAGCTGCGGCCTCACGTTAAGACCCACAAGACCCTCGAAATCGCGTCCAAGCAGCTCGCTGCCGGCGCCCACGGACTGACCGTCGCGACGATCGGGGAGGCAGAAGTCTTCGCCGCAGGCGAGGCCAGCGACATCTTCATCGCCTATCCGCTCTGGATAACCGCACACCATGCCGATCGCCTCCGGACGCTGGCCGCGAAATGCACCATCGGCGTCGGACTTGACTCTGTTGAGGGCGCTGCGGCCATGGGCAGCCAGCTCGGAGCCGACGCCGGCAGCATCAACGTACTCATCGAGGTCGACAGCGGACACCATCGCAGCGGCGTACTGCCAGGTGAGGTCGGCGATGTCGCCCGGGCGGCGGCGGCCGCCGGGTTGAACGTCACTGGCGTTTTCACCTTTCCAGGGCACAGCTACAAGCCCGGGATGCCAGTAGGCGCGGCCCAGAACGAGAATGAGGCCCTGGGCCAAGCAACAGCTGAGCTGGAGGCCGCGGGCTTTGAAGTCAACGAGATTAGCGGCGGTTCCACGCCGACAGCCCTCCTGGCGGGCGAAACAGCGGCGACGGAACTCCGCCCCGGGGTCTACGTCCTAGGTGACGCCCAGCAGCTCGAACTCGAAAGGTGCACTTGGGACGACATCGCCTTGACGGTCGCGGCGACTGTCACCAGCCGCCATGAGGCCCGTGGCGGTAACTTGCGGCGCGTAATTGTCGACGCCGGCAGCAAGATCATGGGGAGCGACCGTCCGGCTTGGGCCACCGGGTTTGGCAGGCTGCCCGACTACCCCGATGCCAGGATCACGGCCCTGTCAGAACATCACGCGACCATCGAATGGCCGCAAGACACCGAGCTGCCCGCGTTGGGACAGCGCCTGAGGCTTGTGCCCAACCATGTCTGCCTGGCCATGAACCTCGTTGACGAGGTCACGATTGTCAAGGACGGCTCCGTGGTGGACCGGTGGGCGGTCGCAGCCCGCGGACGGAACAGCTAAGGGATTTGGAACGCACCTCCTAAGGAAGAGGACGACGGCGGGAAGCTCCCGCCGTCGTCCTCTTCCCTTGGTGGACCGTCGCGTCGGCGAGGCGCACTTACAGTGCCGACCAACCGCCGTCGGACGCGAGGATGGCACCGTTGACGTTGGTGCCGTCCTCGCTCAGCAGGAACGTGATGGACGCTGCCAACTGCGCGGCAGTCGCAGGGGTGGGAATGGTGGCGCCCATCAGCGGGCCGAGGCGCTCGGCAGCCAACTGGGACCCCCAACTGGCCTCGATGTTCGTGATCGTGGGGCCGGGGGCGACGGCGTTGAAGCGCAGCCCCTTCGGTCCGTACATCACTGCCGAGTTCTTGGTGAGGCCGACGACGGCATGCTTGGAGGCGGTGTACGTGGCACCGGCCGCGGATCCCGCAGCCCTGCTTCGGAGGCGACGTTGACCACGGATCCGGCGCCTGCCTCAAGCATGAGCGGCACTACGGCGCGGGTCAGGCGCATCAGGGCCGTGACGTTGATCCTGAAAACGCGGTCCCACATGGCGTCGTCCACCTCGTGGATCGGCGCGAAATTGTCCATGATGCCCGCAATGTTTGCCAGCGCATCCACGCGGCCGCCTGCGGCAACGACGACGGCGGCGACGGTTTCCTCGGTGGAAATGTCACCCGCAACGGGCACCAAGTCCAAGTTCCCGTTTTCGGCAACCAGGTCATCCAGGCGTTCCTTGCTGATGTCGGCGGCGATAACCCTGCCGCCTTCCCTGGCGACACGCAGCGCCGTAGCCTGCCCGATGCCTGAGCCAGCGCCTGTGACGATGACTGTCTTACCGGCAAAACGGCCTCTGGTTACGGTTTCCTGCCATGTACCTTCGTTGCTCATCATGACCTCCTGGACGTTGTTGGTGCTTCCCAAATTCACTTTATGACACTACGTGTCATTATGTAAGGGTGAATACTGGTGAGATGTTCTCAGACGATGCGAAGACCCCCGTCGCGCGATCTGCGGGACGGCCGGCGACGATCGATCCGGACGCGATCGCCGGCGTCGCGCTCCGGCTTTTTGCCGAGAACGGCTACGAACAGACGTCAATGGAAGACATCGCACGCGAGGCGGGAATCGGGCGGAAGAGCCTCTACCGCTATTTCCCCAGCAAGGCCGACCTTGTCTGGGGCGGCATGGAACCAGCGGTCGAGGCATCGGGCCGGACCCTGGATGCGGCACGCACGGCGGGCGATTCCGGCGGCGGCATCCTGGCGGGACTGCGGGCCGCCGCCGTCGCCGGGGTTTCGGCACTCCCGGACCTTTCCGTAACGCGCGGGCGCCTACGCCTGATCGCCGAACACCCCGAACTCGCCAGCAGAAGCCACGACGCCCTCGCATCCCAACGCGAGCGGGCACGGCTTTACCTCGTTGCACTCGGCGTCAGTGAAAGTGCCGCCGGTTACCTCTGCGCGGCCTATCTCGGCGCGACGTTCGAGGCGTGGATGCAATGGGCTGCGGGGAACGCTGCGGATCCAGTGCCGTATTTGGTGGAAGCGATCGGTGTGCTGCGGGTTCCAGCCGCCGGACCACGCGGATAGCCTTGGCATGGGAGGGCAAGTGACCGTTCGAAGCGCAGGAATTCTGCTGTACCGTCGAGATTCTGCTGCGGAAGTGGAAGTGTGGATAGCCCACATGGGCGGCCCGTTCTGGGCCCATAAGAACTCCCGCGCCTGCCCATCCCCAAAGGCGAATACCCCGAAGACGAGGATCCGTTGGTGGCCGCCAAGCGTGAATTCGCAGAGGAAATAGGGACCCCCGCACCTGCCGTCGACTACCTCAAGCTGGGCACTTTCCGGCAGCCGTCGGGCAAGCTGATCACGGTCTTCGCGGCGGAATCGGACTTCGACCCCGAACAAATCGTGAGCAACACCTTTGACCTCGAGTGGCCGAAAGGTTCCGGCGCGGTCCGGAGCTTCCCGGAGATCGACAACGCTGTCTGGGCCACAGAAACCGTTGCCCGCACCAAGCTTGTGAGCGGCCAGGTCCCGATCCTCGACGCGCTGATCGAGCACCTCGGGGAGGGGCGGCTGAATGGGATCGACGTCTGTGAAGTTGGACGATCATTGGCCGAGTGGGACGTCTTCCCGCCTCGAAAACTGCTTCTTCTGAAGCTCCGGGTCTCCCCTGACGAACGCATCGACGGCCCGCGTAGTGAACGCTTTTGGACCCAAATGACCCTTGGACCTAATAATGTCGGTGCCTCCTGCGATGCTGTGGGTATGGATCGAAGGACAGCGTGGAGCGCGGGGTGGAGTACGGAGATCAGCGCGGCCGTGGAGACCGTTGCCGCGTCCGTTTCTGTGCTTGCCGCGTTCCCAGGCGCCGGCGCGGACCGCGGTGATCTGCCGGGCATGGATTCGGTGCAAGAGACCGGTTCCTTCGAAGCGACAGATTCCGTCCAAGATTCAGGTTCCTTCGAGGAGTCAGGTTCTTTCCAGGAGTCCGATCCGTTGCGGCGTCTGGCCGATGATTGCCTGGACGGCCTCGCCGAAGTCGCCCGGCTGGAGGCCCGGACCGCGGCACTGAAGGCGAGGCTCGCCGCGGAATACGTTCAGGCCGCCACAGCCCTGGCCTCCCCGGCAACCTCACCGCAGGAAAGCACCGCCCGGGAACTTGCCCTGGTCTGCCGAGGTCGCCTGTGTCCTGACCGTCAGCGAACGGACCGCCGGGGCCTTCCTCTCCGAAGCCCGGACACTGAGCACGGTCCTGCCGTTGACCCTGGCCGCCCTTCAATCCGGGAGGATCTCCTGGCAGCACGCCCGGATCATCGTGGACGAAACCGGCAGCCTGGATCCGGCCGGGGCAGCCGCCCTGGAATCGCACTTCCTGGACCCGGGCGCCCCGGACCCGGCCCGCGGCTGCCACGCCGGGGACCTGGTCCCGTCCCGGTTCCGGGCCAAGGCACGCACGTGGCGCGAACGCCACCACCGGCTCAGCATCGAAGAACGCCACACCAAAAGCGCCGCGGACCGGCGGGTCGAGTGCGTCCCGGACCGGGACGCCATGGCATGGCTCTCCATCTACCTCCCGGCAGCCACCGCGACGGGGATCTGGAACCGGGCCACCGCGGCCGCCCGCGCCCTGCAACGCCCGGACGAGCCCCGCACCCTGGCCCAGCTCCGCGCCGACATCACCGCCACCTGGCTCCTCACCAACCACGTGGCCAGCCACACCACCGGCGCCATGCCCGACGGCGACGGCGACCTGCCCCACGGCGACGGTGGCTCGCCCGACTGCACCGGCGCGGGCGTGGCCGGGGGTGTTCCGTCTCCGCGGGCGCAGGTCCTGATCACCGTCCCGGTCCTGGCGCTGCTGGGCGTCACGGAGGAACCGGCCATGCTGGACGGGTACGGGCCGATCCCGCCCTCGGCGGCCCGGGCCCTGATCGCCGACGGCGCCGATTCCTTTCACCGTGTCCTGACGGACCCCCGGGACGGGGCCCCGCTGGAAATCGGACGGACCAGCTACCGTGTCACGAAGGCCATGCGGCAATGGCTCCGGCTCCGGGACGGCAAATGCTCCTTCCCCGGTTGCAACAACCACTCCCTGAACAACGAAGCAGACCACCTCCTGGCCTGGCCGACAGAGGCACCACCGGCATCAACAACCTCGGCCAGCTCTGCCCCAAACACCACCGCCTCAAACACCGGACCGGATGGACACCCACCCCAGCCGGCAAAGACAACCCCCCGGGGTGGACATCACCGGCACAACGGCACTACCCCGGCGAACACCAAGACTGGGAACCACCCCACTGGCCACCGCATTGGCCACCGGATTGGCCAGAGCATTTCGCGATCACGGACACACCCGGCGACCAAGACCTGCCAGCACATCCGGACCTGCCCGCGGACCCCTTCCCCGAATGGGCATCATTCACGGCCGCACATCCATGGCCCTCACCCGACGGGTATCTTGACATGATTCGCTGAGGACAAGGATTCCGGCTTTCCAGGGAGGGCTTGTGACTTGCTTACTTTGCGTGCCGAAAAACCGTCGCCAAGACCGATCAGGATTGAAGAAGCGCCGCTCAGAGGCCGCGCCTAGAATTGCCGTCATGGACAACATCGTCCGCGTCAGCTTCGTCCCACAATGATTTCAGGAGTGATCATGAGCGGCTCTTCCACCGAGGGAATCAAGACCGTGCTGCATCCCGTGTCCGATCTCGCCGCGGCGAAAGCCGTGTATTCCGCGCTGCTCGGGATACAACCCCAGGCCGACGGACCCTATTACGTCGGTTACGATGCCGCAGGCCAGCACATCGGGCTGGTGCCAAGCGGCGGCCCGCAGGCGATGACTTCGCCCGTGGCCTACTGGCACGTTTCGGACATTGAGGCGAAGCTGGCCGAGATGACCGCCGCGGGCGCCACCCTCAAAGAGCCAGCCCGCGACGTCGGCGGCGGCCGTCTGGTAGCCACCGTCACCGACCCTGACGGCAACGTCCTCGGACTGCTTCAGGACCCCTAAGCCAACTGCGCACGCGGAGGCCCGTGTCCGCAGTCCGCAAAACGTGCCGCATGATGCTGTTTAGATAGAGCCAAAACGACGCCGACGGCGGCCGCATAGACGGCCCCGCGCAATAGATGGAGACATGATGAGCATGGCCACGAGGACGGAAACACAGTCGTCTGAGCTGCACATTGCCGACACCCACGATCTGATCCGGGTGCAGGGCGCGCGCGAGAACAACCTCAAGGACATCAGCATCGATCTCCCGAAGCGCCGGCTGACGGTATTCACTGGTGTCTCAGGCTCGGGCAAGAGCTCCCTCGTTTTCGCTACGATCGCCGCGGAGTCGCAGCGGATGATCAACGAAACCTACAGCACGTTCGTGCAGGGGTTCATGGCCACCATGGCGCGGCCGGATGTGGACCTGCTCGAAGGACTCACGACGGCGATCATCGTCGACCAAGAGCGGATGGGCGCAAATCCCCGTTCCACGGTGGGGACCGCCACGGACGCGAATGCGATGCTGCGGATGCTCTTCAGCAGACTCGGCAAGCCGCACATCGGATCTCCCCAGACTGTTCTCGTTCAACGTCGCCTCGATTTCCGGTGCGGGTGCAGTCACCATCGAGCGCGGAGGCGAGACCACGAAGGAGCGCCGCAGCTTCAGCATTACCGGCGGCATGTGCCCGCGCTGCGAAGGGCGGGGCTCGGTCACCGACTTTGACCTGACGGCGCTTTATGACAGCAGCAAATCCCTTGCCGGGGGCGCGCTCACCATTCCCGGTTACAGCATGGACGGCTGGTTCGGCCGCATCTTCGGCGGGTCAGGCTTCTTCGACATGGACAAGCCGATCAGCAAGTACACCAAGAAGGAACTCCACGACCTTCTTCACAGGGAGCCCACCAAGATCAAGGTCGAGGGAATCAACCTGACCTACGAAGGCCTGATCCCGAAGATCCAGAAATCCATGCTCTCCAAGGATCCGGAGGGAATGCAGCCGCATATCCGCGCCTTCGTGGAGCGTGCGATCACCTTCACTACATGTCCCGAATGCGAGGGCACGCGGCTCACCGCAGCGGCCCGTTCGTCAAAGATCAACGGCATCAGCATCGCCGACGCGTGTGCAATGCAGATCAGCGACCTCGCTGAATGGGTGCGGGGCCTCGACGAACCGTCCGTGACGCCGCTGCTCGCTGGGCTGCGGCACCTGCTCGACTCGTTCGCGGAGATCGGCCTTGGCTATCTCTCGCTCGATCGGCCCGCAGGTACGCTGTCCGGCGGTGAGGCGCAGCGCACCAAGATGATCCGGCACCTTGGCTCCTCGCTTACCGACGTCACGTATGTCTTCGATGAACCCACCATCGGCTTGCACCCACATGACATCCAGCGCATGAACAAGCTCCTGCTGCAACTTCGGGACAAGGGCAACACTGTGCTCGTCGTGGAACACAAACCCGAGGCGATCGCGATTGCCGACCACGTGGTTGATCTCGGTCCCGGAGCGGGATCTGCCGGTGGCGAAGTGGTCTTCGAGGGCACCCTCGAAGGACTGCGATCCAGCGGCACCCTCACAGGACGCCATCTCGAGGATCGCTCCGCCCTCAAGAAGACTGTGCGGACATCCGCTGAAGCGCTGGAAATACGCGGTGCCGCCGCGAACAACCTGCGCGACGTCGACGTCGACATTCCGCTGGGCGTGCTCGTCGTCGTTACGGGCGTCGCCGGCTCTGGCAAAAGCTCCCTGATCCACGGCTCGCTGTCCGGGAGGGACGGCGTCGTCTCGATCGACCAAGCAGGGATCAAGGGCTCGCGGCGGAGCAACCCCGCAACCTACACCGGGCTGCTCGAGCCGATCCGCAAGGCGTTCGCGAAGGCGAATGGAGTGAAGCCGGCGCTGTTCAGCGCGAACTCCGAAGGTGCGTGCCCCACCTGCAACGGCGCGGGCGTCATCTACACGGACCTCGGATTCATGGACACCGTAGCTACCCCATGCGAGGAGTGCGAAGGGAAGAGGTTCCAGGCAGCGGTGCTCGAGTACCGGCTCGGCGGCCGGAACATCGCGGAAGTGCTGGGGATGTCGGTGAAGGAGGCCGAGGAGTTCTTCTCCGCCGGCGAATCCAGCGGATTCCGGCAGCCCATGCGATCCTACAGCGGCTCACCGACGTCGGACTCGGTTACCTCAGCCTCGGCCAGCCTCTCACGACGCTTTCCGGCGGCGAGCGGCAGCGAATCAAACTGGCCACCCACATGGGCGAGAAGGGCGGCATGCTCGTTCTCGACGAGCCCACCTCGGGCTTACACCTCGCCGACGTCGAACAGCTGCTCGGCCTGCTGGACCGTCTGGTCGAATCCGGGAAGTCTGTCATCGTCATCGAGCACCACCAAGCGGTCATGGCGCATGCCGACTGGATCATCGACCTCGGCCCTGGCGCAGGGCACGACGGCGGCCTGGTGGTTTTCGAGGGCACTCCCGCGGACCTCGTGGCGGCCCGATCCACCCTGACCGGCGAGCATCTGGCGGCTTACGTCGGCGGATGAGCTGGCGGGACGCCTGTCACGGGCAAAGCTGCGGGTAATTCCGCCTAGTAGCTGTGGCGACGGTCGAGAGGTAGTCGTGCCGGCGTCGGGCGGTAATGCGCGGTTGGGGCTCGAAGGATTGTTCGGGATCGTCAGCGTAATGCGCGGAGAGTCCATCGCGCATGAGGCGGATCCCCTCGGCGCGCTGTTGCAAGACCGCTGCGTGCGTGGAACCAAGTTCCTCGGCGAGTTCCTTGACGGTCCGCCCCGCGAAGTAGATCTCCTCCACGACGTAACGCATCTTTTCCGGCAGGGCCTCGACGGCGGAGCGAAGGTGCTTGAGCCGCTCATCGGCCAGGACCGAGTGCTCCGGCGAGATGGTGTCCACGACGACGTCGTCCACCGGCAACAGCGTCCGTGCGGTATCGGCCAGGGCGGCTTCCACCACGCTGCGTTCGACACCCAGGGCTGAGGCGGTTTCGGCGATCGAAGGCGTGCGGCCAAGGACGCCGGAGAGCGTTTCCTGGACCGACATGGTTTTTTTGATGCGTTTGCGCGCAGATCGCGTGGCCCAGTCACTGGCCCGCATCTCGTCGGCAAAGGCTCCAACGATCCGGCGGCGCGCAAACACGCCGAAAGGGACCCCGAGGTCCGGATCGAAGGAATCGGCTGACGTTATCAACGCCACGGACCCTACCGATGCGAAATCGTCGCGCGACAAATGAAAAGCGCTCGCGCACAGCTCCGACACCAAATAGCCAACGAGCGGCAAGTGCTGCAGCACCAACTCGTTGCGTTCCTTCTCTCGTATCAAAGCGAAAGCCCCCGACGAACCTGCATGGAAAACGTACAGGGACCATCTTGCCCCACCCACAGACGCCGCCGGAGCGGATTCCACCTCAGTGGGTACGTCTTAGGGAAATCCTGCGCAAATCCTGCGTTTGCCCTTCTGTCGGCAGTGAACCCAGGATGCGGCTAACTTGTCTGGCTCTTGGCGGCGCCGGGCGGGTGGATGAACAGGCTAGCGAGTGCGGTGGCCAAGAGCAGAGACGCCGCGATGATGAAGCTGGTCTGCATTCCGTTGACGAAGTTGCTGCGGTCGGCGATGAGGGCGCCGAACACAGCAATGGCGACGGCGCCGCCAACCTGACGGAAGGTGTTGAAGACTGCGCTTGCCGTGCCCGCCTTTTCGCTGGGCACGCTCGCAAGCACGACGGCGGTGACCTGCGGCATCGCGATTGATCCGCCGGAGCCTGTGAAAATCAAGAAGATTGCCACGAGCAACGGGGACCCCAGCGGTGCAGTGAGAAGCATTGCGGTGAGCCCGATGACCATGAGCGACAGTCCGACAACCACCGGCACTCTCGTCCCGAAGCGGTTCGAGAGAGTTCCGCTGACGATGTTGCCAACGATGCTGAAAGCGGCCGAGGGAAGGAACGTGAGGCCGGCTTGAAGTGGTGTCAGTCCTAGGTGTTGTTGGAGGAAGAGGCTGACCACAAAGACGGTGCCGAAGTGGCCCACCATGAACGCGAACCCCACCGAGAGGGAGATTCGCATTCCCACGGCGCGAAACAGCTCCAAGGGCATCATGGGGTGCCGGCCGCGCGCCTGGATCAAGAGGAAGGCTGCAAGGCTGACGACGGCGAGAGCCAGGCTCACGACCACTGGCACCGTGCCGAAGCCCTCGGTTCCTCCCGTGATGAGGCCGTACATTAATCCCGTCAGGGCGACAATTGCCGCAGCCTGTCCCGCCCAGTCGAAAGGGGTTGGCCGTCGCGGCGAGGAGGCGACGGACCTCAGGAGTACGAGCATCGCGACGCAGACGGGAAGGTTGATGCCGAAGACGAGCCTCCAGTCCAGCGTGGTGAGCAGGCCCCCGACCAGCGGACCCACGGCCCCCGCGACCGCCCCTCCGACTGCCCAGATCCCGAGGGCATGCGCGCGACGGCGGGGATCGGGGAAAGCCTGCCGGATCAGCGCCATCGACGCCGGCAGCATGACCGACGCCGCACCCCCTTGCACGATGCGGGCGGCAATAAGGATCCCCGATGTCGGCGCCAGGGCGCAGGCAACCGATGCCACCAGGAACAATGCAATGCCCCATCCCAGGGCCCTTTTCGCGCCGATGCGATCGGACAAGTTTCCCGCGAAGAGCAGCAACACGGCGAACATCAGTGTGTAGCCGTCGATCACCCATTGGAGGCTGGCTGTTCCGCCCCCGAGCTCCCTGCCAATGCTGGTGAGCGCGACATTGACGATCAGAATGTCGAGGGTGATCAGGAAGAAGCCCATCGACGCCAGCACCAAAGTGACCCGCGCTCGTGGCGCATCAGCAATGGCCGAAGGGGGAAGCGGTGCGGGGAAAGTCGTTTCGCGAGGCGGCATGGTTTAAGGAAACTGCCCACGGAGAAAATGAGGGAGTTTCTGTCTTGAGGGGTACCAGCAGTGACCCCCAACAAGGGCGCGGTAAGCGCGGTAAGCGCGGTAAGCGCGTTGCGCAGCCATCCGCCGTCGTACTCCATCAGACCACCCCGAACCCCTTGCAAATAAACCTTTTTTATTGCCTGCCCTTGACAAGCCATTCCTGAACCGGTTCAGTAGAGATAACAAAACCGGTTAAGTGATCGCAATCACCAAGTGGCAATGAGGCAGACATGACAGTGACCATCAACGACGTCGCGCAGGCGGCTGGCGTGAGCAAGGGTGCCGTCTCGTACGCGTTGAACGGGCAGCCCGGCGTCAGCGATGACACCCGGGAGCGCATCCTGAGGGTTGCGCGGGATCTCGGCTGGAAGCCGAGCCTGCGCGCCAAGGGCTTGTCGTCAGCGAAGGCCTTCGCGGTGGGACTCGTGGTAGCGAGAGATCCCAAACTTTTGGGAACGGACCCCTTCTTCCCCGCGTTCATCGCCGGGATCGAGACCACCTTGGTGGAGCACGAATACGCGCTGGTCCTCACTGTTGCCGCCAGTGCTGACGCGGAAGAGCTGGGCTACCGGAAGCTGGCCGCCGACGGTCGTGTGGACGGAGTCATCCTTACGGATATGAGGGTGGACGACTCCCGGATCGCTTTGTTGAAGAGCCTCAAGATTCCGGCCGTCACGCTGAACCGCCCCGAAACGTCTTCTTCGTTCCCTGCGGTCTGCATGGACGACACCGACGGCATCACTGCCGCCGTCGAGCACCTTGTTTCACTTGGGCACACCAGGATTGCCCACGTGGGCGGACCGCAGACCTACATCCATGGCCGAAGCCGGCGGCTGGCGTGGCAAAACGCCCTCTCGAAGGCCGGGCTGGAAGCCGGCCTCTTCATCGAGGCGGACTTCACCGCAGCCGGCGGTTTGGCGGCAACCGCGGAACTGCTTCGCTCGGCAAGCCGTCCCACCGCGATCATCTACGCGAACGATCTCATGGCCACAGCCGGACAGTCCTACGCGCAGTCACTGGGGTTGAGGGTCCCCGATGATCTGTCCATCACCGGCTACGACGACACCGAGCTCGCAACGTATCTCAACCCTCCACTGACCACGATCCCGGCCGATCCGTTGCTTTGGGGGCGTGTGGCTGCCCAACAGTTGCTCAGCCTTCTCAGCGGAGCACCGGCGGAGGACGTTTTCCTTCCGTCTCCCAAGCTGGTGGTCCGAGCCTCCACCGGCCCGGCTCCCGCAATGCCACACAACTAGCAATGCCGCACAACTAGCAATGCCGCACAACTAGACCTTACGAATACCGATTTACCCGCAATTGGGTGGGGTTTATTTGCCATTCCCGTTTGAAGGCAATGTCGCCACCGCACGTCAAAGCTTTACCCCGAAAAGGAGTTGCAATGAAGCACGGAAAAATTAGTTCGAGGATTCTCTCACTGACCGCGATCGCGGTTATCGGAGCTGGCTTGGCCGCCTGCGGCGGAGGCGCCTCAAGCAGCTCCGGCTCGGGGGCGAGCGCTGCCACTACGGCCAAGGGTCCTATCAAGATCTGGTACTCCAACAACGAGTTCGAGGTGAAGTGGGGCAAAGACATGGTGGCAGCATGGAACGCGGCCCACCCGGATCAGCAGGTCGACGCGCAGGAAATCCCGGCAGGCAAGAGCTCCGAAGAAGTCATCGGGGCAGCAATCACCGCCGGCAACGCTCCTTGCCTGGTCTTCAACACCGCTCCGGTAGCTGTTCCGCAGTTCCAGAAGCAGGGCGGCCTGTCTTCCGCTGGATTCCTTCCCGGACGGCGCACAGTACATCCATGACCGCACCGGCGATCTTGCCAACCAGTACAAGTCGTCCGACGGCAAAATGTACCAATTGCCGTGGAAGTCCAACCCGGTGGTCCTCTTCTATAACAAGGATCTGTTCGCGAAGGCCGGCCTGGACGCGGCGAAGCCCAAGCTGGCCACGGAGTCTGAATTCCTGGACACCTCCCGCGCGCTCGTGAAGTCCGGCGCCGTTGCGAACGCCGTTTGGCCCTCGCCGTCGAGCGACTTCTACCAGCCTTGGTTCGACTTCTACCCGTTCTATGCGGCCAATTCGGGCGGGACCACGATGCTCAAAGATGGCAAAGCCACCTTTGACAGCGATAAGGGCAAGCAAGTAGCCACGATGTTCCAGACCCTCTACAAGGAGAACCTGGCTTCCAAGGAAGCATACAAGGGTGATTCCTTTGCCGATGGCAAGGCCGCCATGTCCTTGGCTGGCCCTTGGGCTGTCGCCGCATACAAGGGCAAGGTGAACTGGGGCACGGTCCCGGTCCCGGGTACCCAACCCCAGACCAACGGCTCCACCTTCTCTGACGCCAAGAACGTCGCCATGTACTCCTCGTGCAAAAACCAAGGCACCGCTTGGGAGGTCATGAAGTTCGCCACCAGCAAGGAACAGGACGGCAAGCTCCTCTCCGCAACCGGACAGATGCCCATGCGCAAGGACCTGACCACCGCTTACTCGGACTACTTCAGCCAGAACCCGGCCTACAAGCAGTTCGCTGATCAGGCCGGACGCACCGTGGAAGTTCCCAACGTCACCAACTCCGTACAGATCTGGCAGACCTTCCGGGACGCATGGAGCAAGTCCGTAATCTTCGGCAACCAGAGCATCGATGACGCCTTCAAGGGTGCTTCTGACAAGATCAACCAGCTGGCAGCCCAGAAGTAGCAGGCGAATCCCCATGTCACTTCGCTCAAGCGATGGCGCCCCCGCCACGGGGGACGCCGCCGGGCGGGCAGTGGAGCAGCGGCAGGCGCCCAGGAAACGCAAGAACGTCCTGGGCCGCCAGCCGCTGGGACTGCTGTTCAGCGCCCCCTATGTCATCTATGTCCTTGGAGTGCTGGCATTTCCGCTTGGATACGCCGTCTACATCTCCTTTCATCAGTTCTTCTTCACCGCTCCGGGTGTCCAGGTTGACCGGCCCTTCGTGGGCCTGGACAACTACGTCACCGTCCTGTCCGATCCGGAAGTGCAGCGTTCCTTCGCAAACATCGGCATCTTCCTGATCATCAATGTGCCGCTGACAGTCGGGCTGTCCTTGGTCCTGGCCAACGCCTTGAACCGCGTGACCTTGCTCAAGACGTTCTTCCGGGTCAGCTACTACGTCCCGTACGTCACGGCGAGCGTCGCCGTCGTCGGAGTCTGGCTGTTCCTTTTCCAACAGAACGGCCTGGTCAACTCCCTGCTGGGGCCGCTGGCCCCGAACCCCTCGTGGCTGACGAACTCCTGGCTGGCGATGCCAACCGTGGCGCTCTACGTCACGTGGAAGCAGCTGGGATTCTTCATCCTGCTCTACTTGGCCGCGCTTCAGAACATCCCGGACGAGCTCTACGAATCCGCATCGGTGGACGGCGGGAACAAATGGGTCCAGTTCTGGAACATCACCGTTCCGGGCGTGCGCTCTGCAAGCGTTTTGGTGACCCTGCTTGCAACCATCACCGGAGCGAACCTCTTCACTGAGCCCTATTTGCTCACTGGCGGAGGCGGACCGGACGGGGCATCGACGTCGCCGGTCTTCCTGATGTACCAAAAGGGAATCCTCCAGGGGAATCCCGACGTTGCAGCCGCGTTGGGCGTGGTGCTCGTGATCGGCGTGATGCTGATCGCCTTGATCCAGAAACGCCTTGTGGGCGGGAAGGAGGATTGACGTGTCGATTTCCGATAAAGCAACCCTCAAGAACGACGACGACGACGGCGCCCGCCGGCCGGGTGCCACCGGTCCCGAAAACGCTGCTTCCGAAGCATCCGCTCACGGCTCGGATGATTCCCGCAGGGGCGGGTCTGTGGCGAAGCGCAGGAATCTGGGCGTTGGCAGCTTCCTGCTGCTGGCGCTGGGAGCGTTTGTCTTCCTCTTCCCGTTCTACTACATGTTCATCGGCTCGCTGCAGACCAACCCTGACACCTCAGTGGCCGGCGCGTTCCCTAGCCCGGCAAACATCACCGGCGAGAACTACAGCAACATCAACAATTCCATCGATCTGCTGAAGGGCCTGGTCAACTCGGGGATTTTCACCGGCGGTGTCATCCTCTTCACCGTGGTGTTCGGGCTTTTGGTTGGCTATGCGCTCGCACAGATGCAATTCCGGGGCAAAGGTGTGGTCTTCGGAATGATGCTGCTGGTGCAGATGATTCCCTTCCAACTGCTGCTCATTCCGCTGTACGTGATGATCGTCCGGGACTATGGACTCGCTGACACATATCTCGGCATGATCCTGCCGTTCGCGATCAACTCCACGGCCGTCTTCGTCTTCCGCCAGTACTTCATGCAGTTGCCCTCCACCCTGTTCGAGGCGGCCCGCATTGATGGAGCCAGCGAGCTGAGAATTTTGTGGCAGATCGCGATCCCCTGGTCCGGCCCGCCATTGTCACGGCCGTTTTGTTGACCTTCATCGGTCCATGGAACGAGTTCCTCTGGCCGTTCCTCGTCACCAAGGACCAGGCCATCCAGCCGCTCGCCGTCTCCCTGGCGAACTACATCTCGAACATTGCCGCCACGGCATCCAACCCGTTCGGAGCCATCCTTGCCGGGGCCTGCGTTCTGGCAGCTCCCGCCGTCGCGCTGTTCATCTTCTTCCAACGCCAGTTCATTTCCACCAATATCGGATCCAGCGTAAAGGGCTAAGCTCTATGACTTCCTCAACTTCAGCACTCCCCACAGTCCCATTCACCCTCACCCGCGCCGGCGTCATCATGACCCCGGAGGACGGGAACGAGTTCGAAGCCGAAGGCGTCCTCAACCCGGCCAGCGGCCGCGGACCGGACGGCGAGCTGTACCTCCTGCCGCGCCTCGTCGCGAAGGGTAACGTCTCCCGCGTCGGGCTCGCTAAGGTGATCATCGGCAACGACGGTGTTCCGTCCGGCGTCGAACGCCAGGGCGTCGTACTGGCCCCGGATGAAGGGTGGGAACGCGGCCTCAACAACGCGGGAACGGAAGACCCCCGCGTCACCTGGGTACCGTCGCTCGGCCACCACCTCATGACCTATGTTGCGTACGGACCGCTTGGTCCCCGCCTTGCCTTCGCCCATTCCGAAGACCTGCGCACGTGGGACCGCCTGGGGCCCTGCCATTTCGAGTACCAGGCGGACTTGTCCATGGACTTGAACTTGTTCGCCAACAAGGACGCCGTGTTCTTCCCGGAACCGATCAACGACCCCGACGGCGTTCCCTCCTATGCTTTGCTTCACCGCCCCATGTGGGACCTCGGCTGGATCCGCGAGGGTGAAGGCGAGCACCTGCCGGCCGGCCTTGATGACAACCGGCCGGGCATCTGGATTTCCTACGTCGCCGTTGCCGACGTCGAGAAGGACATCCGCAACCTCGTCCACATGCGCAAGCACAAGCTGGTAGCCCTGAGCGAGTTCCCCTTCGAAGAGCTCAAGATCGGTGGCGGGCCGGCTCCGATCCGCGTAGACGAGGGCTGGCTCCTGATCTACCACGGCGTCTCCGGGTCGATGGAAAAGTCCGCCTTCGACCACCAGCAAAACGTCAACTACACAGCCGCTGCGATGATTCTGGACAGTGAAGATCCCTCCATTGTGATCGCCCGCAGCGACAAGCCCCTCCTGGCACCGGAAACGCAAGACGAGATTTCGGGCATTGTCCCCAACGTAGTTTTTCCCACGGCAATAGAGAAGATCGGCGAGCAGCTGTTCGTCTTCTACGGGATGGCTGATTCGAAAATCGGCGTGGCCCGGCTGGACCGCGCCTGATCTATCGCCGCGCCTGATGCAGCCCGGCGCCTCAAACGGCGCCGCGCCTCGGCACCCCTGCCCCACTTCCCCACCCCAGGAGTTAGACATGCCCCGTCTCACTGTTCAAGCACGGCTGAAATCCGCCCCGGTCGCAGTCGTCGCAACGTTGTCGATGCTCCTGACCGGGGCAGGGGTCGCCACCGCGGCCCAACCGGTCCAGGCCGCCGCGTCGCAGGCGCTCGCGTCACAGGCGCCCGCGTCACGGGCACCGCTGACCAATCTGTCCCACCTGAATTTCCTGCTGGACACCGTTCCCCTTCACGCCGTGGATGGCCACACGACGTACCAGATCGGTGAACATCCCACAGCACAAGCACCGTGGACATACGCCAACAAGAATGCCGACGGCAGCTATACCCGGGTTGGAGGCGGATCCAAAGACGCAACCACGGGTTACTGGAGCCAAGGCGCCTTCAACGCGGACGACATTGCGCGCACCGCCGTCGTCTACTTGAGGCACTGGCAGCAGACGGGTGACGCGTCAAGCCGGACCCGTGCCTTCGACGTGTTGCGCGAGCTGACGTATTTGCAAACCACCACGGGTCCAAAAGCCGGGAACGTGGTTCTGTGGCAGCAGGCTGATGGCACCTTGACACCGAGTGCCAAGCCCGTGGAACTGCCCGACCCCAGCGATTCAGCGGAGTCCTACTGGCTGGCCCGGACCGTGTGGGCGCTAGGGGAAGGCTATGCCGCGTTCAAGTCTGCCGACCCCCAGTTTGCATCCTTCCTGCAGTCCCGGCTGGACCTCGCCGTCGCCTCCCTGAACAAGCAGTCCCTTTCCAGGGTACGGAAAGTATGACGTCGCCGATGGCGCCAAGGCCCCTGCCCTGGCTGATCACCGGAGGCGCGGATGCTTCGGCCGAGGCAGTGCTCGGGCTCACGGCGTACTCGAAAGCAGCGCCCGACGACGGCCCCGCCGCCACCGCGCTGAGCCAGCTCACCGAGGGGATCGCTGACATGTCCTCCGGCTCGGTCCAGCAGTGGCCCTTCGGGGCGATTCTTCCGTGGAACCAGTCCCGGACCCTGTGGCACGCATGGGGTGGCATGGCACCGGCTGCCGTTGCCAACGCGTCCGCGTTGTTGCATCGCCCGGACCTGCTGACCGCGGCAGTCAAGGATTCAGCGCAATTCACTCCACAACTCCTCGCAGCAGGCGGACCCGACAATGCCTGGAGCCCCACCCCGGGTGAGGCTCAGATCGCGTACGGCGTGGACTCGCGGGTGGAGGGCCTCGTGGCCACCGCCAAGGCTGCGAATGCTCCCGGCCTCCTGGACGTTGCTGCCGTGGCGGCTGGCTGGTACTTCGGCGCCAACCGCAGCGGAAAGCCCGCCTACAACCCGGCAACCGGTACCGCGATCGACGGCATAGAAACCGATGGACGCGTCAACCCCAACTCGGGGGCCGAATCCACTATCCACACCCTGCTCTCGATGCTCACTCTTGACGCCAACCCGGATCTCAAGGCCAAGGCCGTGGGAATCAGCAAAACCGCAGGCACAGATGGACTCAAGGTGGCCGAAGCCGAATCCGGAACCATCACCGGCGGCGCCGTGGTCAAACCATCCTCCGCATGGACTGGCGAAGCGAACTGGTCCGGCGGCGCATACGTCGCCCTGAACGCTGGCGGCACTGTGGCAATCCCCGTGCCGGTCTCGGACCAGGCACGGAATGTGTACCCGATCGTCAACCAGCGCCCCGAACCCGCTGGAACGACGTCGTGGACCTCCGGGAGCGCTTTGCTGGGCACCACGCCTAACGGTGGAGCAGGCGAGCAAGGCATCACGGCGGCTCCCGGCAAACTTTTCCCGTTCTCCCTTGACCGGCCCTTACCGGCTGGCGGAAACAGTGTGACAGCCAAGGCCGGAAGCGACGTGTCCATCGACGCCGTCCTGCTCCAGCCACAGATTTCATCGGTTTCCGTGTCCGGCTCCGGCGGCGATTCAACGCTGTACATCAGCGCCGCCCCGGGAAGCATCGAACGAAAAGTGAGCCTCCCCCAAGGCTTCCATCTGAGCCAGCAGGCGTTTGATGCTTCCGGCCAGTCCGTCAAGGCACGTCCGGACCAGAACGGGGCAGACCATTCAGGCCGCGTCACTGTGGCCCCGGGCGGCTTCACCTGGGTAACCCTGGTCCGCAACTAATCCCCACCGCCACCCTCGCCTCGCAAGTCCCCACCGGCCAGGGAACCCTGGCGGCGTGGGCCCACGCTATCAACACAGGAAGAACCCACATGCAGAAGATCACCACGGAAGCGTTGCTCACCAGCTACGAGGGAGCGCTCAAGTTCAGCAATCCACTGACCGACACCATTTCCACCGATCAGTTTTCCTCCGAGTACCCTGAGCAGCCTGAATGGGCCGTAGGCCCGTTCCGCAAGGACGATTCCCTGACCTTCCGGCAAGTCCACGACTGGAGCGATCCCACGGGGATTGGTTGGACCGCGGATTCGATCTTCAATCCGTCCATCATGGAGCGCGATGGCAAGCTCTACCTTTTCTACCGCGCCTCTCCCCGCAAGGAGTCGGTCTCCAGCCGTATCGGCGTCGCCGTCTACGATCCCGAAACCGGCTGGCAGGACAGCCCCTCGAATCCGGCAATCTACCCCACCCAGGACAACGAGATCCTCGGCTGCGAAGATCCCAAGGTGTACCAGGCCAATGGCCGATACTACATGTTCTACAACGGGATTTGGACGATCGACCGCAGCGACGAGCAGGCCGGCCAGGATCCTGATGTTTATCCCCTTGGCGATGTTGGCTGTGACATCAATGTTGCGGTGTCCGATGACCTGATCCACTGGGAAAAGCTCGGATTGGCTGTCCCCTACGAGGTTTCGCGGTATTGGGCCAAGGGAGCCGTCATCCCCCGGAACGCCCAGGGTGAGGCCGTCAAGATCGGCAGGCACTATCTGATGTACCTGTCCGAGGGCTGCGGTGGAACCACCCACGTGGGACGGTCCACGGACATGGTGAACTGGACGTTCGAGCCGCAGGAATACCTGGACCTTGGGCCGCTGGGCGGCTCACTGCATGAGGTCGCTTGCGCGATTGTCGACGACGGCGGGGCAGGCGCGGTTGTGGAGGCCGGCCCGGGCACCAAGCTGGTGCTGGACTTCTTCTATGGCGACGCCAGCGGCCACTTCTCCGCGGCACAAGCGCTGTACGACGTCGACCAACCGTTTACCCAGAAAGCTGTCAACCGGGGAGGGTCCCTGGCATGGGGAGGACTGCTCAAGTTCGGCGGCAACTGGATGTTCGCCCAGGGCTGGGACGCTCCCAAGGGATCACGGGAGATGTACTTCTACCGCGCGGACCAGGAAACAATTCGATGAACCCCTCGGCCATCGGCTCAGTCGTAGGTTTGGACATCGGAGGTTCAAAGACGCGCGGCATCAAATGGTTGGATGGCACCGCCGTTGCCGATACTTCCGGCGGCAGCGCCAATGTCCAGAACGTCAGCCGGGCGGAAGCACGCAGCAACCTAAGGGTCGTTTTTGATGGCCTCCGCGGCGAGTCCGTTACGCGGGTGGTGGTTGGTTCCGGAGGCATCGACACCGCCGACGACGCGAACGCACTGGCTGAACTGATCCAGCCCCTGGCTCCCAGCGCCGTCGTGTCCGTTGTCCATGACACTCGCCTTCTGCTGGCCGCCGCTGGATACAGCACCGGAATCGCGGTGATCGCCGGCACGGGATCCGCCGCGTGGGGCACCACAGGCGAGAAGGAAGCGCGCGCGGGAGGCTGGGGCTATTTGCTCGGCGACGAAGGCAGCGGTTACTGGTTTGGCCGCGAAGCGGTGAGATACAGCCTTGAGCGCATGAACCTTGGGCATCCCTCCGATGAGCTCACACGAGCACTTCTGGACGCTTGCGAACTTGAGGGTCCCGAGGGGTTGATTGCCCTTTTCCATGGCGACGCCGGACGCGAGTACTGGGCTTCCAAATCGCGCGTGGTCTTTGACTGCGCGGCCTCCGGGCATACAGCCTCATTGGACATGATCCTCCAGGCAGGGACGGATCTTGCCTCGTTGGCGGCCAGGTGCTCTGAGCAGTTGAACATCGAGGGGCCCATCGTGCTTGGCGGTGGGCTGGGCATGAACCAGCCCACTTTGCAGACGGCGATGAGGATCGCCCTTTCCTCCCGGGGACTCGACAATTTGCAGGTCCTCACCCAGGATCCGGTCTTCGGCGCCTTGCAGTTGGCGGCGAGCTAGCACCATCGGGTTGTGATGAGACTCACCCTCAACAAATGGGATCTTGACTTGAGCGGCTTGCGCCTCACTGTGCACTATGGAATGGCTGTACGGCGGCTTTCGCATTGGCGCGATAGCCGGATATCCGGATTCATGAATGGAAGCACTGAACAATGACGTTTGAAACTGCCGACTCTGTAACCCTGAAGATTTGGGACCGGTCAACTACCCACCACACGCTGGACGCACTCGTGCATGACTTCTCGGTGCGCCACAACACCTCCAAGGCGAGCATTGCTGTGACCTGCAGCGGGCCCAACATCTTCACTGTCAGCCTGGACAGTGCGGCAAAGGCCGTCGCCTTCGACGCACACTCCCTGTAAGCAACTTCAGTAGCAACGCACGACGACGGCGGGAGGCACCTCCCGCCGTCGTTCGCGTCCGGAGACGATGTTGCGTCGGGGAGCTCACGGATTGAGAGGTGAGATCTCGCCCGTTTCGCGTACTGTGATGTCTCGGCACATCGTGGACACTTCATGTCTCGGGACATCGTGGACGGTTCATGTCTCAGGACATTGTGGACAGTTGGTTGGCCATGAATCCGCGGGGTTTGTTGTTGCCGACGTAGTTCGTGCCTTTCGGAGGGCGCTGGTGGCTGATGATTTCCGTTCCGCGGGTGTCGAAAAACATGATCGTTTCATCGTCGTAGAGGACGTGAATTTCGTGGCCGATGTATTCCTTGCCGAGTTTGAAGCGGGTGCCGACGACGGTGGCCTCGCCGTGTAGATTGGCGGTTCGCCGGACGCTGCGGCGTGCGTTCGCTTTGGTGGTTTCCGGGGTGGGCGGCTGCGGGGGCATGGCCTTCGGGGTGGTGTTCCATGCCTCGATCGGCGTTGTTCCGGGCGGGAGCGACTGGTGTTCGCGCTCGGTGTTGTAGTACTGGTCGAACGTGTCGATGTGGGCCTGGAGCTCTTCCATCGTGGCAGCCGGCGGTTGCTTGTTCAGGAATCTGTGCAGCGTCCGGTGGAAGCGTTCGTTCTTGCCCTGTGTGGTGGGTTTGTATGGTTTGCCGGTGATCGGTTCCACGCCTAGGGATTTCAGGTAGTCCACCAGGGCCCCGGTCCGTCCCATCCGGGTGGGGTTGAACGCGGATCCGTTGTCCGAGAGGAACTTCCGCGGTACTCCGTGGCGTTCGATCGCTGTTTTTACGACCCGGATGGCCGCTTCGCTGGTCTCTCCGCTCGCCACGAGCGAGGCCAGCGCCAAACGGGAGTGGTCATCGACGATCTGAAAGATTGCAACCTTCGTTCCCTTGGCAAGCATCCACTCGGTCGAGTCGATCTGCCAGCACCCGTTGGGCTCCGGATAAACGAACCTGCGAAGAGCGCTGCGGGGCTTCTTCCGTGGTTCCGGGACCACGACCCCGGCCCTGGTGAAGATCCGGGCCAGAGTCGCGCGGGAGGGCGGCTCGAAGCCTTGCCGGCGCATTTTCGCGGCCACACTCAAAGGCCCGTGGTCATAACCGGCCTGCTCCAGGGAATCCCTCGTCAACAGCGCCACTTCAACCATTCCCGAGCCGATTTGCGCCGGGCTGCTTTTCGGTTTCGTGGACCCCAATTCCATGGCCCTGATCGATCCGGAAGCCTCGGCCGCGGCCCTGACTTTATAGAACCAAGACCGGGACACTTTGTGCTGCCGGCAGAACCGCGCCACTGCACCCCTCGGAGCGTCCTCGGGCCATGTCGCCACCAAAAGCCGGATCTTGATATCCGGAGTGAAATTGCTCATGACCAGAGCAAATCCCGCCATAGTGTCCACGAAGTCCTGAGACACACTGTCCACGATGTCCTGAGACAGAAGTGTCCATTAAGTCATGAGACTCCACAGCCCGTTTCGCGTACTCAATGAGCCGAGATCTCACTCGTGGATTTCCGGTAGGCGTCAGCCCGGAGAATCAGCCGGCCTCTGCGGCGTCGGCCAGTCGGTTGTTGAGCCTGTCCACCTCGTCAAGGACTTCGGTTGCTGCCCAGGCACGGCTGCGCTTTGACTGGGTGATCGGGGTGATGACCCCTACGTCAGAGAGCCGCTCCAGAGCGGCATAGACGGAGGTTTCGGCGACGCCGGCAATGTGCGCCGCGCTGTGGGCCTCGAACACGGGCCGCTCCAGCAGCCACGGGATGATCTTCTCGTCCGCGGATCCTTTGCGTCGGCCTGGCCAACTCCAGCCACATAGCCGGTAGACCATCGAGTGCTGCCACGGACTCCCGGGCGGCATCCGAGGCGCGGACCGCAGAACGGGCAAGATATAGGACGAACGGATCAGCGTCACCCGAGCGGTAGTTGTTGACCAGATTGAAATACGTGCCGACGTCGGCGACCATCGCCGACGCGATCGGCGTGACCGTATTCTTGGTGAGTCCCCGACGCCGGGAGATTGCACCGATCAAGGCCCGCCCGATACGGCCGTTGCCGTCTGTGAACGGGTGGATCGATTCGAAATGGGCGTGCGCGATCGCCGCCTGCGCCATGATGGGCACGTCGCGGCGGTTGCAGAAGACCATCAGGTCGTCCATCAAGTCCGGCACGAGCTCCGGCGGGGGCGGAACGTGGATAGCGCCGCGGGGTGAATAATCGCTGCCACCGATCCAGTTCTGCACAACCCTGAATTTCCCGGCGTTTGGGCCGTCCATTGGGTCGTCCTTCATGAGGGCGCGATGGGCGCTCAGCATTGCTTCCAGCCGGATCTTCCCGGTTCGCCCTGCGTCGTCGATCATCCCTTGTACGGCGTCGGCTGCGGCCACCATGGAGCGTGCGTCATCGCTGGCCTTGAGGCCGATCATCGCCCTGGCGTAGTCGTCGCGATTGGCGTTGACGTGCTCAATTTTGGACGAGGAGACGGCCTCACTGCGGAGGAGGAAACCGCTGATGGCGGCCATCCGCGTGCCGGCAGTGACGTCGAGAGACGCCACGGCAACAGCGGCCTCCTCCAGAGCGACAATAGTTTCGCGCCCCGCACCGAACCAACACTCGGCAATCTTGGGCGGCAGCGAAACGACCACCTCGGAGAATTGCCGGTCTTCGCGCGGCGGCCGCCCCGAAGACTTCCAGGGCATCGTTTTGCTGCCGTGCACAGGCCAGGCGGTCACGAATCCTCCGGAAGTCTAAAAAACGCTGTCGTTATTTAGATTTTATAGCCTAAATCTAAATAACGACACCGCTATTGCTTGAAATCCTGGGCGGCTCAGGGTCTTATGGCGGTCAACCAAACTTCAGAGGGGTCCAGCCGAATGGAATCGGGCCAAGACGGATAGTTTGGTGACATGACCGCTAGCTACAGGTACGACGTCGAGATCCTGCATCTTTTGGTGTCGCCGGCGCACGCGTACTTTGGCCGCGCCCGCGAAGGTGCTGCGGACGTGCCAACCACGGATGCCGAGCAGGTTCAGCTCGTGGCAGGCAAGGGCATTGTCGGCGATCGGTTCTTCGGCAAGGCAGCCCATATGGATGCGGCGGTCACCCTGCTTGCGATCGAGGCCCTCGAGGCCATGGCCGCCGAGTTGGGAGCGGCAACTTTTGATCCGCTCTTGACCCGGCGGAACGTGGCCATCAGAGGGGCCGAGCTAAACCCTCTGCTAGGCCACGATTTCGCACTCGAATCACGCGGGGACGTGGTGCTGCTTAGGGCCGGGCGCCCCGCCCACCCCTGCGCCTGGATGGACCAAATGCTCGCTCCCGGCGCGCACAAGGCCATGCGCGGTCGGGGAGGAGTGCGTTGCCAAGTTCTCGGCGACGGCATCCTGCACCGTGGTCCGGCGGTGCTGATCAGCCCCGTGCCCCTGGACGCAGAACGGGCGGGCGTACCTACTCTGCTGCGGGCATCACGGCTCCCTTAGCAGCGTTTGACCCCGGACGGCCTCAGACCTCCGCGACTGGAGCCGCGAACTGGGCCTCATACAACCTCGCGTAAGCGCCTCCGGAAGCCAGCAGTTCCGCATGTGTGCCTTGCTCCACGATCTGTCCGGCTTCCATCACCAAGATGAGATCGGCGTCGCGGATGGTGGACAGGCGGTGCGCGATCACAAAACTCGTGCGGTCCGAACGCAAAGCACTCATGGCCTTCTGCACGAGCACCTCGGTCCGGGTATCCACGGAGCTCGTGGCCTCGTCCAAAATCAAGACTGATGGACGGGCCAGCGAATGCCCGGGCGATCGTGAGCAACTGCTTCTCACCTGCGGATACGTTGCTGCCTTCGTCGTCGAGCACGGTGTCGTACCCTTCGGGGAGGGAGTGCACAAAGCGGTCCACGTACGTCGCCTGGGCGGCTTCCAAAATTTCGGCTTCGGTGGCATCCGGGCGGCCGTACGCGATGTTGTCCCGGATGGTCCCGCCAAACAGCCAGGTATCCTGCAGAACCATGCCCATCCGCGAGCGCAGCTCGTACCGCGACATCGAGGCGACGTCGACGCCGTCGAGCGTTATCCGCCCGGCGTCGAGCTCGTAGAACCGCATCATCAGGTTCACGAGGGTGGTCTTGCCCGCCCCGGTGGGACCCACAATGGCCACTGACTGCCCGGGCTCGGCCACGAGACTCAAATCCGTAATCAGCGGCTTGTCCGCCGAATAGGAAAACGAAATGTTCTCGAACACCAAGCGCCCTCGCGTCACGTCCGGAACCCGCGAAGGCTCGGGGTCAGCGCTCTGTTCCTCGGTATCGAGCAGCGCGAAGACGCGCTCAGCAGATGCGACGCCGGACTGGAGCAGGTTGGCCATGGAGCCGAGCTGGGCCAGCGGTTGGGTGAACTGGCGCGAATACTGGATGAAGGCCTGGACATCGCCCAGTTGCATGGCACCGGAGGCGACTTGCAGCCCGCCCACCACCGCGATGCCCACATAGACCAGGTTGCCGATGAAGGTCAGCGCCGGCATGATCAAGCCACTGATGAACTGGGCACCAAAACTGGCCGTAAAAAGTTCGTCGTTCTTCTCGCGGAAGCGCTGCTCCACTTCCCGCTGCCGCCCGAACACCTTCACCAACGCGTGGCCCGTGTAGGTTTCTTCGATCTGTCCGTTCAGCTCCCCGGTGTTCTTCCACTGGGCGACGAACAACTTCTGCGAGCGCTTGGCGATCAGCATGGTGGTCACGAGCGTCAAGGGGACGGTGACCAAGGTAAGGAGCGCCAAGATCGGCGAGAGCAGGAACATCATGAAGATGACGCCCACCACCGTGAGCAGGGAAGTCACGGCCTGGCTGATGGACTGTTGGAGGCTTTGCGAGATGTTGTCGACGTCGTTGGTCACGCGGCTGAGCAACTCGCCGCGTTGCACCGAATCGAAATAACGCAGCGGGAGACGATTGATTTTCGCTTCGATCTGCTCGCGGAGCCGGTACACCGTCCGCTGCACGACGCCGTTGAGCACGTAAGCCTGGATCCAGCCGAACGCTGAGGCCAGGACATACAGGACCAGCACCCAAAGCAAGATCGAGGACAGCGCACCGAAGTCGATTCCGACGCCGGGAGTCAGGTCCATGCCTTTGAGCATGTCCGCTTTGGAGTTCTGGCCGGAGGCGCGCAGCCCCGCAATGAGCTGGTCCTTGCTCACCCCTGCGGGAAGTTGCTTGGAGACGACGCCGGAAAAGATCAGGTTGGTTCCTTGGCCGAGCAACCGGGGACCGATCACGGACAAGGTCACGCTCGCGACTGCCAGGAAGAGAACCAGTGACCAGCCACATGCGCTCGGGCCGGAGGGTGCCAAGAAGCCGCTTCGCGGAGGGCAGGAAGTTCATGGCCTTTTCGGCCGGGACATTCATGCCGGCGAAGGGCCCGCCGCGGCCGGGTCCCATCTGAGGACGCTGCGGCCGGTTGGTGGTGCTGGCTGCGTTGCTCATGCCGCCTCCTCCGCTGCGAGTTGCGAGGAAACGATCTCGCGGTATGTTTCGGAGGTTTCCAACAGCTCGTCGTGGGTTCCGCGGCCCACCAGGCGCCCGTCGTCGAGCACCAGGATCTGTTCGGCATCAGCGATGCTGGACACCCGCTGCGCAATGATGACCATGGTGGCTCCGGAAGTGTGGCGCTTGAGGGCCTGGCGGAGCCCTGGCGTCCGTGGCAGTGTCCAGGGATGAGAAGGAGTCGTCGAAGATGTAGAGCTCGGGTTGCTTCACGAGTGCCCGCGCGATCGCGAGGCGCTGGCGCTGGCCACCGGACACGTTGGTGCCGCCCTGCGAGATCGGAGCATCCAGCCCACCCTCCATTTCCTCGACGAAGTCCTGCGCCTGTGCAATCGAGAGTGCCCGCCAGAGTTCTTCCTCCGTGGCGTCGGGCTTGCCATAGAGAAGGTTGCTTCGCACGGTGCCCGAGAACAGGTAGGGCTTTTGCGGGACCAGCCCGATATGCCCCCACAGGAGGTCCGGGTGCAGTTCACGGACGTCGACGCCGTCGATCCTCACCGAGCCGCTGCTCGCGTCGAAGAGCCTCGGCATCAGGTTTACCAGGGTGGTCTTGCCCGCGCCGGTGCTGCCGATGATCGCCGTCGTCTGGCCCGCGCGCGCCTGGAAGCTGATCCCGTTGAGGACCGGCTGCTCGGCACCCGGGTAGGCGAATCCGACGTCGAGCAATTCAAGCTCGCCGCGGCCGGCGGTCTCCGTCACCGGGTTCTCAGGAGGCCGCACGCTCGATTCGGTCTCCAGCACCTCCCCGATGCGGTCGGCCGAAACAGCGGCGCGGGGAATCATGACGGCCATGAACGTAGCCATCATGACGGACATGAGGATCTGCATGAGGTAGCTCAGGAAGGCGATCAGTGTCCCGACTTGCATGGATCCGTCGTCGATCCTGAACGAGCCAAACCAGATCACTGCCACGCTTGAGACGTTGAGCACCAGCATCACTACCGGGAACATGAGGGCCATGAGCCGCCCGGCGCGCAACGCCATCTCGGTGACGTCCTGGCTCGCCGAGGCGAAGCGTTCCGTCTCCATGTCTTCGCGCACGAACGCGCGCACCACCCGGATGCCTGCCAGCTGTTCGCGGAGGACCCTGTTCACGGTGTCGATCCGGACCTGCATTTTGCGGAACAACGGCACCATCCGGACAACAATGAGGCCCACCGCCACCAGTAGCACGGGAACGCTCACGGCGATCAGCCAGGACAACTGCGCGTCTTGCCGCACGGCCATGATCACCCCGCCGATGCTCAGCATGGGTGCCGCGACCATGAGCGTGCAGGACATCAGCACCAGCTGCTGCACTTGCTGGACGTCGTTGGTGGAACGCGTGATCAGGGACGGCGCACCAAAGCGGGTGACCTCCCGCTCGGAGAACTCCCCCACTCTGGTGAAAATGGCACCGCGCAGATCCCGCCCCAGCCCCATGGCCGCCTTGGCACCGAAGTACACAGCCGTTATGGAGCAGGCGATCTGCAAGAGGGTGATGAGCAACATGACGCTGCCCGTGCCCAGGATGTACCCGGTGTCCCCCTTGGCCACGCCCTCGTCAATGATGTCGGCGTTGAGTGTCGGCAGGTACAGCGACGCAATGGACTGCGCCAACTGGAAGATAACGACGGCGATCAGCAGCCGCCGATGTGGCCGCAGGTACTGAACGAGAAGCTTCCAGAGCATCCGGTCTCCAACTCATATTGTGATTCGAAGGCCAGTCTACGACTGGTTGCTGAGGGCAACTAGAGCTTCTCCTTAGGGCGAAGCGTGGCGTGGAAAATGGTCAAGGAACTTCTCGATACCCGGTAATGGAAGCCGGTCCGGTCTTCATTTGCCCAGGCTTCGTAGAACTCAGCCTTTTCGTAGAGCTTTCTGTTCTCGGCCGGCGCTTGGAGCCAGAGGATGGAGCCATCCTCCGTGACGGCATCGACGCGTCCGCTGCATACCGGGCGTCCCTGCAAACGGATCTCGACGCTCGCGCCCACCAAGGTGGTCCAGTCGTTGATGGGCCTGGGACGCATGCCTGGGTTCCCTTTCTTCGGCAATTGTGGAGCCAGTTCAGCGGACGTAGTCCGCGCCGGTGATGTCGATGGTCGCGCCGGTGCTGTGGCGCGAGCGGCCGGAGGCCAGGAACGTGATGACTTCGGCGACGTCCTCCGGTGGTGTGAGCTCGCCCAGCGGCAGGCTGTGGAGCATTTCATCGCTGGGAGCCAGGTGCGCGGCGATATCCGTGGCCACCCAACCCGGCGCGACGGCGTAGGCCAGGATGTTCTCCTTGCCGTAACTGCGTGCTATCCCCTTGGTCAGGGCCAAGAGCCCGCCTTTCGCGGCACCGTAGGCGAGGTGTTCGGCGTCGTCCCCTCTGTGGGCCGAGCGGCTGGTGACGTTGACAATGATCCCGCCGCCGCGTGCCCGGAAGCCGAGGATGGCTTCACGGCAAAGCTCTGCGGGAGCGAGCAGGTTCAGCTCGAGGTTCGCCTCCCAGCCCTGGCGCCATGCATCGGCGTCGTCGATTTCGGACGGTAGCCAGGCGCCCGCGTTATTGACCAGGACGTCGACGCCGTCGCGCCAGCCGGCGGCTTCGGCCCAGACCCGACGGCGTTCGGCCGGGTCCCTGAGGTCGCCCTGGACCAGCTTGACGCGCTCGCCGAGTTGGTCCGCCGTTGCTTGGGCGGAGTCCTTGCCGTTTCCGTAGTGCAGCGCTACGTGCGCGCCCTCCCGGTGGAGCGCGACGGCGGTCGCGCGGCCAATCCCGCGCGACGCACCCGTGACCAGGAACTGTCTTTCCGGCCAGCATCCCGACGCCGGTGCTAACGCCGGCGCTCATGCCACGGCCTGCCCGCCGGTGATTTCGACCACGGATCCACAGAGGTACGGTGCCTCGTCCGAGGCGAGGAACGCCACCAACGCGGCCACTTCCTCTGGTTTTCCGATGCGGCCGAACGGGACTAGCGCATCGAGGTCTGCAACGGTGCGGCCTGATTTCGCGAGTCCTGCTTCGAGCATGGGCGTGTGGACCTCGCCAGGCGCCACGGCGTTGACCCGGATGTTGTCCGGAGCGTAGTCGCGGGCCAGGTTCTTTGTGAAAGCGACGACGGCGGCCTTGGACACGTTGTAGGCGATGTGCGCCGGTGCGGGGTAGAGGCCCCACTGCGATGCCGTATTCACGATGGAACCGCCGCCGGCTTGGATCATGTGCGGAAGCACTGCGCGGCAGAGGTGGAAGAGCGAGCCAACATTGACCGCGAAGGACAGGTCCCAATCGTGCTCCGTGAGCGAGAGCAGGTCTCCACGCCGGTTGACGCCCGCGTTGTTGACAAGGACATCGAGTCGCCCGCGGCTTTCCACCACGGCCGAGACCGCAGCCGCGCAGGCCGCGGGTTCCAGCAGGTCGAAGACCAGCGGCTCGGCACTGAGGCCGTCCGCTATGAGGCCCGCGGAAACGTCCTTCGCGGCAGGCTCGTTGGCGTCTGCCACGAAGACATGCGCACCTTCGGCGGCCAGGCGGCGGCTGATCGCTGAGCCGATGCCGCCGCCAGCGCCGGTGACCACAGCGGTCTTGCCCTCAAAGCGGCCGGCAAGTCCCGCCGTCGTCATTCCTGTCCGTCCGGGGAGGAACCCGCGAGGGAGAAAACGGTCCGGTGCCAGGCCTTGGCCTTCTCGCCGGTGAGGTCGAACATGACGTGTTTGACGACGGTGTATTCGTCCAGGGAGTAGGTGGACATGTCCTTGCCGAAGCCGGATTCCTTCATGCCGCCGTGGGGCATTTCGCTGATGATCGGGATGTGGTCGTTGACCCAGACTGCGCCTGCGCGGATTTCTCGGGTGGCGCGCAGGGCGCGATAAACGTCCTTGGTCCATGCCGAGGCGGCCAGGCCGTAGGGGGTGTCGTTGGCGAGGGCGATTGCTTCGTCGTCGGTGTCGAACGGCGTGACGGCCAGGACGGGGCCGAAGACTTCATCGCGGAAGATTTCGCTGTCCGGGGTCGCGTCGGCCACCAAGGTCGGGCGGTAATAGGAGCCGTTGGCGAGCTCACTGTCTTGCTCGCTGTTAGGGATGCCGCCGCCGAAGACGCGGGCGTAGCCGCGGGCGCGTTCGACCATACCAGCCACGGTCTCCTGGTGCTTCCGTGAGACGAGCGGGCCGAGGTCGGTTGCCGGGTCCTGGGTGGGGCCGAGCTTCACCTTGGCGTAGAGGTCGGCGACGCCGGTGATGAAGTCTTCGTAGATGGAGCGGTGGACGATCGCGCGGGTGGCGGCGGTGCAGTCCTGGCCGGTGTTGATGAGGCTGCCGGCCACCGCGCCGTGGATGGCGGCTTCGAGGTCGGCGTCGTCGAACACCACGAACGGGGCCTTGCCGCCGAGTTCGAGATGGACGCGTTTGGCGGTGGTAGCGGCGGCTTCCAGGACGGTGCGTCCGACACCGGTGGAGCCAGTGAAGGAGAGCATGTCCACGTCCGGGTGGCGCAGCAATTCCGCGCCGACGGTGGAGCCGCGGCCGGTGATGACGTTGATGACGCCGTCCGGGACCCCGGCTTCTGTGGCGACTTGGGCGAAGAGCAGCGTTGTCAGCGGGGTGATCTCGGCGGGCTTGAGGACGATGGTGTTGCCGGCGGCGATGGCGGGCAGGATCTTCCAGGCGGCCATCTGCAGCGGGTAGTTCCACGGGGAGATGGAGCCGATGACGCCGATCGCCTCGCGGCGGATCGAGGAGGTGTGGTCGGGCGAGTACTCACCGGTGGCTTTGCCTTCGAGGTTGCGGGCGGCACCTGCGAAGAAGGCGATGTTGTCGATGGTGCCGGGGACGTCGAACTCGCGGGTCAGCCGGATGGGCTTACCCGCTTGACGGGACTCGAGTTGCGCGAATTCCTCGGCGCGTTCCTCCATAAGTGCTGCGAATTTGGTGAGCACGGCCGAGCGCTCGGCGGGGGTCGCCCGGGACCAGCCGGGGAACGCGTCCCGGGCGGCCTGGACGGCGCGGCTCACGTCGTCGCTGCCGGCCAGGGTGATGGTGTCCACGACGCTTCCGTTGGACGGATCAATGACATCCACGGTCTCACCGGTGGTGCCGTCGACGAGCTTGCCGTTAATGAACTGGCTCACAACTCCTGCTTTCAGTTGGTTGGAAGATTCTTGAGGCGCGGGTGGGTGGGGTCGCCTGTCAGGCGCCCGGTGCCCAGATATCGCCCACGGTGTACCCGGACGGGAACGGGTCGGTGGGGTCCAGGACCCACTGGCTCCGGCCGGTGACCCAGCCCCGACCCGTGATCGTCGGAAGGACAGCCTCCCGGCCGCCGACCGTCGTCGTACCCGTCAGGCGGCCGATGAATTCGCTGCCGATGATGCTGTGGTGCGAGAAGTCCTCGCCGATCGCGAGTTGGCCGCGGGCGTGCAGCGCCGCCATCCGCGCGCTGGTCCCGGTTCCGCACGGTGATCGGTCCAGCGCGCCCGTCCAGGTGGACGGATCGTCCGGAAGCAGTTTGCCGTTACTTAGGACCACCGTGTTACGGTCCTGCCGCCCCGCGACCCTGTCGCCGGTATGCAGCATGACCAGGTTCACCCCGGAAACCAGCGGGTTCTCAGGGTGGCTGACGTGGATCTGCTCCAGCGCGGCCAGTTTGACGAGGGCACCGGCGCGCGCCAACTCCTTGCCTTTGTCCGGGTTCAGGTCCAGCCCGACGTCGGCCACACGGGCTTGGGCGAAGAACTGCCCCCCGAAGACGACGTCGACCGGCACCGTGCCGAGTTCGGGCACCTGGAGCGGGAAGTCGAGCTCGACGACGAACGCCGGGACGTTCACGACCGTCACCGACAGCACCTTGCCGTCGGCAACTTTGGCCACCGCAGTCACGACGCCGACGGCGGTGTCGATGGTGACGGTGGTTTCCGCGCCGTGCGTCTTCGGGCCCTGGATGGGCACGATGCCTTCCTCCAGCACCGCCGTCACGGCGCAGATGGTGTTGGACCCAGACATGGGCGTGAAGCCGCCCTGTTCGAGGACCACTATGCCGAAATCGGAGCCCTCGTTCACGGGTGGAAGGATGATCACCGAACACAGTCCCGGGTAGCCGCGCGGCTCGTGCAGCATGAGCCGGCGCAGCCAGTCCAGGTTTTCCTTGCAGTACTGCAGTCGCTCCGCCATGGTGTCGCCTTTGACGAGACCGGCGGCGGAGGTCAGGATCCGCCCCGGCTCGCCCTCTGCGTGCACCTCGATGGCGTCGAGGACGAGCCGGTTACTCATGCTGCTACTGCCGGGAGGACTCCGGCTTCACGCAGGATGCCGGCGAAGCGTTCACGCTCTTCGGCGGGCAGGGGCAGGATGGGCAGGCGCGGCGGGCCGGCGGGTTCGCCGATGAGTTCCAGCCCCGCCTTGATGCCGGCCACGTAGTTGACGGACTCCAGGAAGTCGCTAATGGCCCAAAGGTGCTTCCACAGCTCGCGGGCCCGCTCCAGGTCCTTTTCTTCGGCCAAGGCATTCCAGAATTCGACGGCGAGTTCTGGCACCACGCCGGCGGTTCCCCAGACGGAGGCTTCGGCGCCGGACGCGATGCCGAAGAACGTCAGGGTGTCCCAGCCGTTGAAGGCCTTGATGCGGTCGGTGCGGGAGGCCAGCAGATCGGCCAGGGTCACGGCGTCGCCGGAGGTGTCCTTCAGGTAGTCCACGCCTTCAATGTCGCCCAGCTCGGCGATCTCCGCGGCGCCGAGCTTCACGCCCGTGGCACCGGGAACGTTGTAGTAGACGATCGGGATGGTGATGGAAGCGGCGACCGCTCCCAGAAAGGACTTCAGAGTGGTGAAGTCGAGAGGGTCGTAGAACGGCGGAACCAGCATGACGGCGTCGGCTCCGACGTTCTCGGCGTGCTGTGCCAGGTCGATCGCGCCCTGGGTGGAGAGTGCACCGATGCCGGCCACCACCGGGATGCGGCCATCGGCGCCCTTGACATAGAGCTCGATGACGCGGCGGTACTCCTCGGGGGAGAGCGTGGTGAATTCCCCGGTGGTGCCGGTGGGGACCAGGCCGTGGACGCCTGCCGAGACGAGCCGCTCCACCTGGCGCTGCAGGGCGGGTTCGTCAACGGCGCTGCCGTCCTCGGTGAACGGGGTGGTGACGGCGACCAGGATGCCGCGAAGATCCTTCTTAGTACGGGATGACATGTGAAAGTCCTTTCGTTGGTAAAAGTTTTAGGCCGCGTGGTTGCGGCTGAGGAAGCGGGCGGAGGTGAAGGGCAGCAAGGCCGGCGTCTTCTTGTCCCGCAAGATGAGGTCGGTCAGGGCCGAGGCACTCCCCGGAGCCAGGGTGACGCCCAGCATGCCGTGTCCCGTGGAGACGAACGTGTTGCCGAGGCTGCCCAATGCACCGATCACCGGCATGCCGTCCGGGGTCATCGGGCGGATGCCTGCCCGCGGGATGACCGGCTCCGTGGGCGGCTCCCAGCCCTTGAAATAGGTGCGCGGCGCCCTCAGGATCGCGTCGATCCTGACCTGGTTGATCTTCTCGTCCAGGCCGCCGAACTCCATGGTTCCGGCCAGGCGGAGCCGGGCGTTGAAGGGGGTTACTGCCACCTTCGCATCGGAGAGGTTCACCGCACCGCGCAGCCCGTAGGCCGGCACTTCCACGCTGTAACCCTTGCCGGGCCGGACCGGCAGCGGCTCCTTGAACAACTTGGACAGTGGCCCCGTCCAGGCGCCGGCCGCGAGGACGAAGCGGTCGCCGTCGAACGTTTGCTCGCCGCTGTGCACCGAGCTGACCTTGTTGCCCCGGATGGTGACCCGGTCAACCGGGCTGTTTTCCACGATTTTGACGCCCAGCTCAACCAGCCTCTTGTGCAGCGACTGGACCATAGCCCCGGGATCGAGGTGGCGCTCCAGCGGGAAGTAGATGCCGCCATACACAGCATCGCTGAGCAGCGGCTCGCGTGTCCGGACATCGTCGCCCAACAGGACCTGCGGGTCCAGCTCGAACGACTTCGGCAGGTCGAGGTTGTCCAGGTGGTGCTCCAGGTTTTCCTTCTGCGTGAAGGCCATCAGCAGGCCTTCGTTGTGCATCTCGAAATCCATGCCGTCGGCGCGGTACTCATCGAAGGTTTCAATCGTGTTCTGCGCCAGGCGCAAATGGCCTTCGAAGCCCGCCCGCTGGTCCTGGAAATTGGAACGGCGCCACATGTTGAACATGAACTTCAGGAAGTCCGGCTGCACGGAAGGGCGGATGTAAAGCGGGCTGTCCGGCCGAAGCATCCACTTCATCGATTGGAAGATGACGCCGGGTCCCGGCACGGGCGCGGCCTCAGCCGGGACGACCCACCCGGCATTGACTTCCGACGCGCCCAGGCCCGTGTGCCTGGCATCGACAACGGTGACGGATTCGCCCTCACGGGCGAGGTGGTAGGCCTGGGTCAGGCCAATGACGCCTCCGCCAATCACAACGGTGTGCAATGTGTTTCCTTTCTCAGGGTTTCTACGCTGGGCCGGATCCGTTTCTAGGCTAGGCCGGATCCGGCCCAAAGGATCCGGCTCAGAAGCGGACGGCGTCCACGAACTTTTGCAGGTCCGGGTTGTCGCACTTCTCAAAGGCCAGTTCGGGCGTGGTGTTGACGGCGATTTCACCGTTGTGGAAGAACACCACGCGGTCTGCCGCTTTGGATGCGAAGGCCATGTCGTGCGTGACGAGCGCGACGGCGATCCCGTCCTCTTCCTTCAGGCGCCGCAGGACGTCGAGCACTTCTGCCGCAACGGGTGGGTCGAGCGCCGAGGTGATTTCGTCGCAAAGCAGCAGTTTCGGTTTCATCATCAGTGCGCGGGCGATGGCAACCCTTTGGCGCTCGCCGCCCGAGAGCTGGGTGGAACGGCTGAGGATGTGGTGCTTCATGCCCACCTCGTCCAGTGCCGCCTCTGCCCGGTCGCGTGCCTCGGATGCTGCCATGCCGCGGGTCTTACGGGGAGCCAGCGTCATGTTATCCAACACGTTCATGTGCGGCCACAGCGTGTAGGCCTGGAACACCATGCCCACCTCCGAGCGCACTGCGTCCCATTCCTTGGTCCGCTTCTTCTCGGCGAAAACCGTGGCTCCGTCAAAGGTGATCTCACCCTCATCCGGTTCCGTCAGTCCCGCCAAAGCGCGGAGGAGTGTGGACTTGCCTGATCCACTCTTGCCGATGATCACGGTGATGTCTCCGGCGCGCATGTCGAAGTCGACATTGTTGAGGATGGTCCGGTCGTAGAAGCTCTTTTGCAGGCCGCGGGCTGACACCAGTGCCTGACTGGTGTCAGGCGTTGCCACCGAGTGTGCCGGTGTAGTCACGCGAGTCCTTTTCTGCTCGAGATTGACTGGCGCACTGGGGGTGATGGCGTTGTCCTGGATCATGCTGCCACCGCCTTGGTAACGGGCGCGTGCGTCCGGGCCAACTTGGTGCCCGCAACCTTCGTGCCGGGCATCATGCGGGCCAGCAGGCTGGGGCCGGGTTTGAACCCTGGCCCGGAGGTGTTTTGCATCCGCCGCTCGATGGCACTGGTGATCAGGGAGACCGGGAAAGCGATGGCAAAGTAAATCATCGCGGCGAGGGTGAAGATTTCCAGGGCCCGGTAGCTCTGGGCCGAAATCGTGTTCGAGACGAACATCAGGTCGGAGACGGCGATGGTGGAGACCAGTGCCGTGTCCTTGAACAGGGAGATGTTCAGCGACAGGATGACGGGCAGCTGCTGGCGCATGGCCTGCGGGACGATGATGTAGCGGAGCTGCTGGAAGCGGCTGAGCTGGAGCATCCGGCCGGCTTCAACCTGCTCCACCGGGACGGACTGGAAGCCGCTACGGTAGGTTTCTGCCATGAAAGCCGTGAGGTTCGCGGTCAGGGCGATGACTGCGGAGGCGTACCCGGGAAGCGTCACTCCCGTCAGGGCGGGCAATGCGTAGAAGATCCAGAAAAGCTGTACCAGCAAGGGCGTGCAACGGAAGATTTCGATGTAGCCCTGGGCGGCCCAGCGGATCACTTCGATCGTGGACATGCGCCCTACGGCAACGGGAATGGCGAGGATCATGCTGATCACGATCGTGATGACGGTGATCTGGAGCGTCAGTCCCAGGCCTTGGATCATGCTGGGCAAGGCTTGTGCAACCACGCCCCAGTCGAAGGTGTATCCATTCATGTCGTTCTCCTAAGGGAGGCTATTTCTTTTCAAGGTCGCCGAGGTTGTCGATTTCGACGTAGTTGACCTTGGCGTAGGCCTGCTTCAGTTCGCCGCTCTTCTGTGCACGTTCGATCGCAATGTTGACGATCTGAAGAGACCGGGAATCAATGGTGGCCGGCACGCCGTACGCGGCGGAGGCGGAGTAGATCTCGGGGCTCGGGACGACGATCTTCAGGGACTTGTCCGCCTGGGCCTGGGATTCGGCCGTGGGCAGGTCAGTGAATTCGGCGATAGCACGTCCGGCGTTGACTGAGGTGATCGCGTTGGAGTAGCTGTCCACGGACATGATCTTTGAGGTGTGGCCTTGGAGGGCCTTCTCCGGAGCGGAACCCTGGGCGGTGGTGATCTGGCCGCCATTCGCGATGAGCTGGTCAGTGGTTTTGAGCGGTGAATCGGATTTCACCACGAAGACGCCCTGGTACTGGTAGACGGGGTCGGTGAAGCCAATCGCCAGAGAGCGCTCCACCGTGTAGTCAAGGTTGGCGGCAAAGTCGTAACGGTTGGCTTGGAGACCAGCCACAATGTTCTTCCATTCAGCCGCAACCGGTACCAGTTTGACTCCCAACTGATCGGCGAGGGTCTTCAACGGGATAAGGTTCGGCCCACCGAGCGTCCCGTCGGCTTGCTGGACGGTCATCGGCGGAGCAATCGCGACGCCGACCCGCAGCTCGCCGCGCTTCTTGATTTCATCAATGAAGCTTCCCTGGGCTGAACTGGAGGAGGAAGCCGAGGCTGGGCTTCCCCTGAAGCCGGAACCGAAGTATCCCGCAGCTATGGCGACCACGATGACGCCGAGCACCGCCAGGATGATTTTGCTTGCTTTGGACATGTTGCACTCTCTTCTGAGGAAAGGACACCGGGACGGCCGCGGGGCTGCGGCCGATGAAGCCGATTCGCCTAAGTTGTTTTATTGTCAGGCAATTTGGCTGCTTGTCACAGCCTAACTTGTGATCGTCCTCACGTCCAGACCCTTGTCAGACAATCTGAAAATTTATTGCCCCGGGCTCGGCGGCCGCCCCGCCTCGACGGGCGGCCGGTGATCACGAGGCGCCGCGGCAGGGCTCGGCCCCCTTGAGACGGGCATGGACATCCGGCGCTTGAAGCCACCGCATTTCGACATGCGTCCAACACCGCCTGTCGGTTGCGCGGCCTACTCTTTTCAACAGATGGTCTCCATCGACCCTCCAACAGAAAGAGAGACGTCCTGTGTCACAGCCAAATGACCTCCCGGTGATTCCGCACTGGATCGGCGGGGAATCCGTATTCTCCTCCGGCAGCCGCACGGCGCCGGTCTTTGATCCTGCCCGCGGCCTGGAAACCAAGCGCGTCGGCCTGGCCACGGCCGAGGACATCGAGTCCGCGATCTCTTCCGCTTCCAAGGCCTTCCCTGCCTGGCGGGACCTCTCGATCACCAAGCGGCAGCAGATCATTTTCCGCTTCCGGGAATTGCTCAACGAACGCAAGGGCGAACTGGCGGAGATCATCACCTCCGAACACGGCAAGGTGGTTTCGGACGCCCTCGGGGAGATTACCCGCGGCCTTGAGGTCGTCGAGCTCGCCACGGGCTTCCCGCACTTGATCAAGGGTGAGCACTCGGAGAACGTCTCCAGCGGCGTTGATGTCTATTCAACAAAGGCGCCCATCGGCGTCGTCGGGATCATCAGCCCGTTCAACTTCCCCGCAATGGTTCCCCTGTGGTTCTTCCCCATCGCCATTGCCGCAGGCAATACGGTGGTCCTGAAGCCGAGTGAAAAGGACCCCACCGCCGCGAACTGGCTGGCCGCGCTCTTCTCGGAAGCCGGCCTGCCGGACGGCGTCTTCAACGTGCTCCACGGGGACAAGGAGGCTGTGGACGGGCTTCTCGAACACCCCGATGTGCGGGCCATCTCGTTCGTTGGCTCCACCCCCATCGCGCAGTACATTTACGAGAACGCAGCCCGCCAGGGCAAGCGCGTCCAGGCCTTGGGCGGCGCGAAGAACCACATGCTCGTACTGCCCGACGCCGACCTCGACCTGACCGCGGATGCCGCCATCAACGCGGGCTTTGGTTCGGCCGGCGAACGCTGCATGGCGATCAGCGTCGTCGTCGCCGTCGAGCCCGTGGCGGACGAGCTGATCGAAAAGATCACCTCGCGCATGTCCACGCTGAAGATCGGCGACGGCCGCCGCAACTGCGACATGGGCCCACTGGTGACCAAGGAACACCGGGACAAGGTGGCGTCCTACATCGACGTCGCGGCTGCCGACGGCGCAACCGTTGTAGTGGACGGCCGCGGTATCGAGGTGGACGGCGACGAGAAGGGCTTCTGGCTCGGCCCCACGTTGATCGATGACGTTCCGGTGTCCTCGCGCGTCTACACCGAGGAAATCTTCGGACCTGTCCTGTCGGTGGTCCGGGTCAACAGCTACGAAGAAGGCCTGAACCTGATCAACTCCGGGGCATTCGGCAACGGAACGGCCATCTTCACCAACGACGGTGGCGCAGCACGGCGTTTCCAGAACGAAGTGGAAGTCGGCATGGTGGGTATCAATGTGCCCATTCCCGTTCCCGTGGCCTACTACTCCTTTGGCGGATTCAAGAGCTCCATCTTCGGCAGCGCCAAGGCCTATGGACTCCAGGGATTCCAGTTCTTCACCCAGGAAAAGGCGATCACCTCACGCTGGCTCGATCCCAGCCATGGAGGAATCAACCTAGGCTTCCCGCAGAACTAGTAACGGCAGGATAAGTTTCCGCGGAACCAGTGGCAGGGCCTTCGGCGCAGATCGCCGGAGGCCCTGCCTACTTTCGACGGCGGGCGCCTAGCCCTCTTCCAGAAAGTCCAGGGCTGCCATCAGCTCAAGCCGGTCCCGCAACAGGTCAAGGTTCAAGCCGAGAATGCTCCCGGCCGTGTCGATTCGGCTTCTCAGGGTGTGCCGGTGGATTCCGAGTTGCCTGGCGGTGAGGTCCCAGGTGCAGTTGTTCTCTATCCAGGAGCGGACTGTGGAAACCAGTTCAGTGTGCTGCTCGGCGTCGTGGCTGAGCAGCGGCAACAGCATCCGCTGCGCCACCACGCCTGCCTTCTCGCGCCGTAAGAGCCCCATCATTCCGGAACCGGACACTTCCGTGAAGTGCACCAGGGGTTGCGAAATTTCCACAGCGCGCTGGAGAGCGAGTTCCGCTTCCTGGAGGCCGCGCTGAAGGGACGCCAAGGCACCCGGGGCAGACGTCCCGGCTATCGCGGAATTTTCCTGCAGGAGCGCGGTCACCTTTTTCTGCTGCGCCTCACCAGCAAGAACGACTACCCGTTCCCCGCGCTGCGCGTAGAACACTGCGCCGCGGAAATCGTCGGCGAGCAGTTCGAGGGCTTCCAGCAGATCGGAGCCATGGTCCGAAGGCTGGGTGAGCGTGAGGGTGATCGGCTCGGCAGGAAGCCTTCCCCACACCTGGCTGGCAGTGCGCGCTGCCACGTCGATGTTTCCGGAAAGCAGCTGCTCAAACACGCCGGCACGCAGGTGTCGGCGGGCCGTATCAAGGGTGCGGGCCTGTTCGAGGGCCAGGCTGGCCAGGGCAATGACGCTGTTGATGATGTCCGTCCGGGCCGGGTCCATGGGCTCCATGCCCCCCAAGGCCAGTACGCCACGAAGCCTGTTGCGCCGGCCCAAGGTCTGCAACGTGACCTGTTGCCCCTCAATCTCAAGCTGCGAAGCCAGTCGGTAGCGCTGGTCGAGGGCGCCCCGGACAGCGCCTTCAACCGAAGAAACGAGGGCTGACGGTACCGGGCGGTTGCCGGGCATCCGGACTTGGTGGCCTGCGGCGTCGAACAGTGCCACCCAACATTGAAGCTGACGTTCCAGCTCACCCATGATGGCCGTGAGCCCGTCAGGGCGCAGTGCCGCCCGGGCGATGGCGCGCTGCGCCTGCAACGACCACTCCGACCGCGCGTTTTGCTCCTTCGCCAAAAAGTCCGCCACCAGCCGGATGATGGCGATAAAAGGAGTCCGGTCGGGGACTTCGAACAATGGCAGCCCCTGCTCGCGCGAGGCCGAGACGAGTCCCTCCGGCAAACCGCCGTGGATGACCTGGGTCGCGAAACCAAGCCCTTTGATGCCATGCGACACAAGGCGGGAGACGTAATCGTCAAAGATCTCTGTGTCACGGGATTCGAGTGGAAACTGGGTCCCGTCCGTCAGGAGGAGCTGCCCGGAGTCGAGGAACGGGGTGGGATCGGCCAGGTCCGAGCTGTGTACCCAAGAGACCGGCTCATCCAAAGCGGGCGCACCAGATTCCGGCGTGATGAGCCTGAGCCTGAGCGAACTGCTCCGCAACAGGAAATTGATGCTTGGCGGCACGTTGAGCCCCTTTGGAAAAGTGTCGAATCAGATGGATCCGATTATACAAACGTCCAGAGATTCTTGGGGTGCACTCCAGCCATGATGAATTCACCACCCGATCCCCGAAGAGCCCTAAGAGAGGATTTCCATGGCCGGCCAGACCCTCCTGGAACAAAACATCAGCAACGCGGACGCCGTCGCCTTGGACCGCGCCTACGTCTTCCATTCCTGGTCCGCGCAGAAGGCCCTGAATCCCCTTGTCATTGCCGGTGGATCAGGGAGCACCATCTGGGATCACGATGGCAACACTTACCTGGACTTCTCCAGCCAGCTCGTGAACACCAACATCGGCCACCAGCACCCGGCCATGATCGAAGCCATCAAGCAGCAGGTGGACTCTCTGGCCACCCTGGCTCCCGCCCATGCCAGCCACATCCGTGGACTGGCCGCGCAGCGCATCCTGGAGCACGCTCCCGAGGGCATGGCCAAGGTCTTCTTCACCAACGGCGGCGCTGACGCCAACGAGAACGCCATTCGCATGGCCCGGCTGCACACCGGACGTGACAAGGTTATTTCCCGCTACCGCTCGTACCACGGCAACACTGGTGCGGCGATCGCGGCCACCGGCGACTGGCGTCGCATCCCCAACGAATACTCCCGCGCCCACGTCCACGTCTTCGGCCCCTACCTTTATAGGTCGGAATTCTGGGCCGAGACTCCGGAACAGGAAGCGGAACGCTCCCTGACCCACCTCCGGCGGGTGATCGAACTGGAGGGGCCGCAGTCGATTGCGGCCGTCCTCCTGGAGACCATTCCTGGTACGGCCGGGATCCTCCTTCCTCCCCCCGGCTACCTTGAGGGCGTGCGCGCACTGTGTGACCAGCACGGAATCATGCTCATCCTCGACGAGGTCATGTGCGGTTTCGGCCGCACCGGCGACTGGTTCGCCCTCGACGCCTACAATGTCAAGCCGGACCTCATCACCTTCGCCAAGGGCGTGAACTCCGGCTACGTTCCGGTGGGCGGGGTGATCATCTCCGAGGAGATCGCGGCGACCTTCGACGAGCAGGTATTCCCGGGAGGCCTCACCTACTCGGGCCACCCGCTGGCTGCGGCTTCCATCGTCGCGTCGATTGACGCATTCGAGGCAGAAGACATCGTCGGAAATGCCGCTCGCATCGGGCGGGACCACCTCGAGCCCGGCCTGAACAAGCTCGCAGAGCGCCACGACGTCATTGGCGAGGTCCGCGGCCGCGGTGTGTTCTGGGCAATGGAACTGGTCGAAGACCGCGCAACCCGCACCCCGGTCACCCCGGCATTCATGGGAAGGGTCAAGTCCGAGCTCCTGGGCCGGGGACTCCTGCCCTTCATCGCCGACAACCGGATCCACGTTGTGCCTCCGGCGGTCGTGACGCCACAGGAAGTCGCGAAAGCCTTAGCCATTTACGACGAAGCCCTCACGGCGGCGCGCGGCTAGGCGCTGGATCACAAAGCTGGATCACAAAAAGGAGGCGGCCACTTCAAACCGAAGCGGCCGCCTCCTTTCTTGGATCACTTTGAAGACGAATCAGCCCAGCGCAAACACGCGTCCCGTCTGGACGCCCTCAACCGATTTCACGTAGGCCTGCCCCACTGCTTCCGCCGGGATGCGGGGGAAGCCCGGAAAGTAGTTGTGGTAGTCGGTGGCTTCTTCAAGGACCGACGGGCTGACAACATTGATGCGCAGCCCCCGCGGAAGCTCAGCCGCGGCGGCCATCACGAATGATTCCAAGGCGCCGTTCGCCAGAGAGGCGACCACGCCTGTGTTGATCGGCTCGCGGGCGAGCACGCCGCTGGTCAGGGTGAACGAACCGCCGTCATTCAAGTACGGCGTGCCAAGGCGCACCAGGTTGACCTGACCGAGGACCTTGTCCATGATTCCCTCCCGGAAGTCGTCTTCCGTGAGTTCCTCCAAGGGTTTGAAGGGTACGACGCCGGTGCACGCGACAATGGCGTCCAGCTTGCCTACTTGCTCGAACAGGCGCGCAACCGAAGCGGCGTCCCTAAGGTCGACGGCGACCGCTCCAGATCGCGATGCCTCAACCACGTCGTGGCGTTGCGACAATGCATCTGCCGCGGCCGCGCCCAGACGGCCGCTGGCGCCAATGACAAGAATCTTCATGCAGTTTGCTCTTCGGTGTTCGTGAGCGCGATGAACTCCTTGGCGCTGCCGATGGTATGGATCCTGAATGCTTCTTCGATGGCCGCCATGTCACCGGTCTTCATGGTTTTGACGAGCTGTTCGTGGACGGCGTGGGCGCGCACGGGGTCGGCGCGCGTGGCTTGGTCCTGTGCCAAGGCTATGGTCAGGTGGGCTTCCGTCACGGGCCACAGCCGCAAAAGCAGGGCGTTTTCCGATGCCGCCCAAATGCTTCGGTGGAAGGCGATATGAGCTTCGTGCAGCACTACCGGGTCCGGGTGGAATGCTACCTTGTCATACTCTGACCAGCTGGCTTCGACGATCCCCATGCGCCGCCCGGAGGTATCCTCCAGGATGGAAGCAACGGCGAGCATGTCCAGTGCCATGCGTGTCCGGGCGATGTCGAGGACCGCCGCCGCATCCAGCATCGCGACCCTCAAGCCCCGGTAGGGCTCCTGCACCAGCAGGCCCTCCTGGGCGAGTTGCGTCAGCGCTTCCCGGATGGTGGGGCGGCTGACATTCAACATGGCAGAAAGCTTCACTTCGGTCAGCTTGTCACCTGGTTTGATGGATCCTGAGACGATGCCCCTGCGGATCTCGTTCATGACAGCATCTCGCCGCGAGACCGAGGCCACGGGCGACAGGCCGCCCACTCCGCCTGTCGAGGTCCCCAAACCGTTCAAGGTGCCGGATGGGCTCGCATCTTTCATCATCGTCCGCCTAGCAATTCATCGCAATTCATCAAGACGCTCCGCTGATTGTCAGACGAAGTTACACTAAGACTATACGGTCGAGTCAAACGCTAGGAAGTGAACATTGAGCGGAATCATTGTTGTAGGAGTAGACGGTAGCGAAACGGCCATGAAGGCCGCGGAATCTGCCCGGGACTTGGCCGTTGCGCTTGGCTGTGAACTCCACGTGGTCACCGCCTTCGAGCGCGACCGCACGGAGGTGGTCGGAAGCGGCAGCGACCAATTCGACCTCGGCGACGCAGCATCTGCTGAAAGAGTGGCCCGGGACGTCGCCCGCAGTCTCAGGTCAGCTGGGCTGGACGTCTCATACTTCGCCATCCGCGGCACGCCTGCCCAAGCCCTCATCCAGCAAGCGGAAACCCACAACGCCCGAATGATCGTCGTCGGAAACCGGAGGATGCGTGGTCTCGGCCGGGTGCTTGGAAGCGTGGCAAACAGCGTTGCGCACAACGCTCCATGCGCCGTGTACATCGCGAAGACCGACGAGGGGTAGAAGCGTTCGGAGGGGCGCTTACCGTCGACGGCGCCTGGAGCTGAAGCCACGTAGCCCGGCCAAGGAGCAGACATGAATGACAATGCGTCTCGGCTTCCCACGGAGGGAGCCTTCGAGGGTAGCGACGCCCATCTGAAAAAAGAGATCGGACTGTTCGGCCTTATTGCTCTCGCCGTCAGCGTGCAGATCGGCTCGGGATGGCTGCTCGCGACGCTCGCGGCAGCCAGCATTGCAGGTCCGGCGTCAATCGTGACGTGGGTGCTCGGCGCCGTCTTCTTCGGCATTATCGGTGTCACGTGGATGGAGCTCGGGACAATGCTTCCGCGCTCGGGCGCGGGCGTGCGGTACCCGCGGCTCACCCATGGAGCCTTCCTTAGCTGGATCAATGGCTGGGGATATCTCATCGCCGCACTGTCGCTGCCGGTTATCGAGGTCCAGGCCGTCATCACCTACGTCGGCGGCCACTGGCCCGAACTCGGACTACTATCCAAGAGCGGAGGTTCCACGGTCCTCTCCTGGCCTGGGGGCATCGTCGCCGGTTTCGTACTGCTCGTCGTATTCTTCGGCCTCAACTCGCTGGGCGCCAAAGTACTCAGCGAGTCGAACAAGTACGTCACCATTTGGAAACTCGTCGTCCCGCTCGTCACGGCCGCGCTCATGTTCGTTGCGTTCTCCTCGGCGAACTTCACGATCGGCGGCGGCTTCGCGCCCCAGGGGGCCGGGGCGATCTTCGGCGCCCTCGCAAGCGGCGGCATCGTCTTCGCATATTCAGGCTTGCGCCAGATCCTCGACTTCGGTGGTGAGGCGCTCGACCCCCAACGGAACATCCCCATCGCGATCGTCGTTGGCGGTCTCCTGATTCCGCTTGTCATCTACGTGCTACTGCAGTTCGGATTCATCGGCGCAGTCAACTGGGACTCGGCCAAGATCGCCGCTGGTGATTGGCACGGCCTACTCGGGAGCAACTGGGCTTCGGCGCCCTTGCTGAACGCGGTCTCCGCGGCCGGTTTTGCATGGTTCTCGGTGATCCTCCTCACCGATGCCGTGCTCTCACCGGCTGCTACTGGATGGGTGTGGCTGGGCATTGGCTCCAGGTCGGTGTACTCGATGTCCGTCAACGGCGAGTTGCCCCAACGGTTCCAGCGGATCAATAAGTTCGGGACCCCGGTTATCGCGCTGGCGAGCTGCACTGTTCTGGGTTTCTTCTTCTTTTTTCCCGCCCCCAGCTGGTACTCCTTCGTGGGCCAAGTCTCGATCGCTCTCACGCTCAGCTATCTCATGGGCGGTCCAGTGGCCGTAGTTCTCCGGCGGACAGCCCCTAGCCTGCCCCGTCCGGTGCGGATCAAGGCCCTGGGCTTCTGGGCCGCCCTTGGGTACGTCGCCAGCTTGCTCCTGATCTACTTCGCCGGATGGATCTCCCTGATCAACCTCTTCACCGTAGTCTTCCTCGCGCTGCCTCTCTACGGCGCTTACACCAGCGTCCAGAGGGGCTGGAGCCGTCCGATTCCGAGCTGGTTCATCTCCGGGTTGTTCACTGCCGCATGGATCGTCCTCGCCGAGGGCGGCGGCTGGCTCTTCCCGCAGAACCAGAAGCAGGCACCCGGCGGCTGGGCTTTCCCGGTGTACTTCGCTGGCTTGGTGCTGAGCGTGGCAGTCTTCATGGCTGGCCTATATTCCGTGAGCACTTCCGCGGGCCGCCGACACATCCGCGGCGGAACGTGGATGGTAGCCACTTTCCTCACCACCCTTTTTGTCTCCTACATCGGACAGTTCGGCCCTCTGGATCAGGCGGTATTGGGGTACCAGACTGACGTCCTCCTCATGGCCGTTGTCGGCCTCGCATCCTTCGGATGGTCGGTCAGATCAGGCGGCCCCACCGAGGAACTGACGGAGATCCTCGCGGCTAACCGGGCCGCGAAAGAGTCCCCCTGAAACCCTCTTGAACAGTAGGCTGGGAACGCTCGAGAAGAACCGCTACGAAAGGACCGGGGTCATGGCTTACGTCACCGTCGGAAATGAAAACAGCACCGAAATCGAGATCTACTACGAGGACCACGGGACCGGCCAGGCAGTGGTCCTCATCCACGGCTATCCCCTGGATGGTTCGTCCTGGGAAAAGCAGACCGCCGCGCTGCTCAACGCCGGCTACCGCGTCATCACCTACGACCGCCGCGGCTTCGGCAAGTCCAGCAAGCCAACCATCGGCTACGACTACGACACCTTCGCCGCAAACCTGAACACCCTTCTGGAGACGCTCAACGTCAACGACGCCGTGCTGGTGGGCTTCTCGATGGGCACCGGTGAAGTGGCCCGTTACATCGGCAACTACGGCTCGGGCCGGGTGGCAAAAGCGGTGTTCCTCGGCTCTTTGGAACCGTTCCTCCTGCAGACGGAGGACAACCCGGCCGGCGTCCCGCAGTCCGTGTTCGACGGCCTCGCCGAAGCCGTCACGGCAGATCGCTACGCCTTCTTCACTGAGTTCTTCAAGAACTTCTACAACAGCGACACCTTCCTCGGCACGCCCCGCCTCAGCGAGGAATCCGTGCGCAACAGCTGGAACCTCGCCGCCCAATCAGGCGCCCACGCCTCGGTAGCCGCGCAACCGACATGGCTCACCGACTTCCGCGCCGACATCCCCAAGATCGACGTTCCCGCCCTCATCGTGCATGGCACCGCGGACAACATCCTCCCGATCGACGTCACCGGCAGGAGATTCACCGAGGCGCTGCCCAGCGCCGAGTACATGGAGATCGACGGCGCCCCGCACGGCATGCTATGGACGCACGGCGCCGAGATCAACGAAGCCCTGCTGAGCTTCCTCCGGAAATAGCAGTACCCGACGACGACGGCGGCTGCCACCCGCCGTCGTCGACGGGCCAAACCTGAAGGGTCATTCCTTTAGACAGCCGCCCGATGGGATAGATTCGAACAGTGCCAAGCCACCCGGAAACTGCCCCAAATTCAACGAGGAATGACCCCGACCATGTAGAGGCACTGGCGCGGGGTTTGTCCGTGCTGAAGGCATTCAGCAATCAGGACAGGCCATTGTCCGTCACGGATGTCGCCGAGCTCGTCGGTATCACCCGGACGGCGGCGCGGCGTTTCGTCCTCACGCTGGAGTACCTGGGGTATCTGTCCTTTGACGCCAGCGGCTACTCCCTGCGGCCGGCCGTCCTGGAGCTCGGGGACGCTTATCTGCTCAGCCACAAACTGCCGACCATTGCACACCCGCACCTCGCCTCGCTGGTTCAAGCGGTGGGCGAGACGGCATCGTTGACAGTGCTGCATCAGGGCCGGGTGATCTACGTGGACCGGGTCCACGCGGACCGTGTCCTGACTGTCAACATCATCATCGGCACCAGCCTGCCCGCCTATGCCACAGCCACAGGCCGCGTCCTGCTCTCCGGCCTGCCCGACGCGCAGTTGAATGACTACCTGGAGTCGCTGGTCCCCGAAAGCCTCACCGAAAACACCACGATGAACATCGGGGAAATCCGGAAGCGTATCGCCGCGGCAGGTGAGCACGGCTGGTCGCTCGCCGATCAGGAATTGACCGAGGGACTGCGGTCCATCGCCGTTCCCGTGCGGAATGCCGCCGGTGGCATCCTCGCAGCCGTCAACGTCTCCGCACACGCCACGCGGATGAGCACCGAGGCCCTGCGCACCACCGTGCTGCCCCAGGTGGAACGGGCTGCGGCAGGCATCGCCGACGACATCGCCGCCGCCGGATAACTCCGACGACGGCGATTGGCTGGAGTACGCCTTCTCAGGCGTCTCTCAGGCGTCCAAGACCAGCAACGGTGTCTTCGAACGGCCGACGCAGAGCATCATCGTCTCGTTCTTCTCTCGGTCCGCTTTGCTGAGGATCGTGTCGTGGTGGTCAGGGATTCCGGCCAATACTTTCGTTTCACACGATCCGCAAAAGCCTTCCTCGCAGGAGAAAAGGATCGAGGGGTTGACGTCGCGGACGACGTCGAGAAGGGTGCGGTCCGCGGGCACTTTCAGTGTGCAGTTGCTCCTCTTGAGTTCGACCTCGAACTCAGCCAGGCCTCCGTTGCTTCCGGAGTCCTCTGACTCCGCCTTGCCGGCGCCGGGCGTGGGCGCGGCAGGGGCTCCGAAGCGTTCGAAGTGCATGGCATCCGCACCCAGGAGGCGCTCGCATAGCTGTTCAACGGCACGGATCAGTGGTTCCGGTCCACAGCAATACACGGCGGTGCCAGCCGGTGCGGCTGCCATCGCTCCCTCCAGGTCCGGGTATCCGTATTCATCCTGCGGAACGATCTCCACCGTTCCACCGAGAACGGCCAGCTCGTCCAGGAAAGCCATCGAGGCCCGGGTCCTGCCGCCGTAGATCAGGGTCAAACCGGCGTCGCCCTGCGCGATTTGCCGGGCCATGGCCAAGATGGGCGTGATCCCGATGCCACCGGCGATGAGCAGATAATTCTGCGCCGGTTGGAGTTCAAAATGATTGCGCGGGCCGCGGTAGGGCAGCAGGCTGCCGGTCCGCACGGTTTCATGGATTTCACGGGATCCACCCCGGCTGTTGGGATCGTTGAGAACGGCGATCCGGTACTGGGTCTTCTCGGTGGGATCAGAGCAGAGGCTGTACTGCCGCACAGTGCCCGACGGGAGTACTACGTCGATGTGCGCCCCGGGTGTCCACGCCGGAAGCTCGCTGCCATCCGGATGTTCCAGGACCAGGGAAAGAACGCCGTCGGATTCCAAACGCTGCTGACGGACCATCAGTTCAGTGGTCTCGGTGCTCATGATGCACTCCTTGGGGTGCTCTCTGTGGCCGGCGTGTGGGTTGGCGCGGTGACGCCGGCAGCCTCGGCTTTGCGGCGTCCGCCTTTGAGGACGTCGATGAATGCTGTGGCCAGGCTGACGTCCCGGACGGAGACGAGCATGTCCAGTTCGCGGCGCAGCACCGCCATGGACTCCGCGCCCTGGGCGGACTCCCAGTTCTGCTGATCCACCAAGACGCCGGCGAGGAGGACGCCGTTGGCACGCGCGGCCCCGGCCACCGTCGCGACGAAGTCGCCGGGCACCTCGAGCAGTTCGGAGCCCAGCAGGATCATCATGTCCGCGGATGATGCCAGGTCCGCCACCGTTTCCTTGACTGCGGTGCCCGCAGCGGCATGGATGTCCCGGACGGAAGCGGCGGACCGGCCGGCGTCCATGACAATCCGGACATTGGTGAGACCACTGCCGGCCATGGACTGCACCAGGGCGTGGCCGGAAGCGCCGAGCGGCACCACCAGGATCCGTGCCTCGTAGGAGAGACGCGTGGGTGTGGAGGTCATTGCTTGTTTTCCTTGTCTATGAGGGCGCCGTCTAAGAAGATGCGCCGGCAGGCTGTGGACGGATGACCACGTGAGGGCTGGCCGGACCCTTGCCGCGTGCAAGCCGGTGGAGCATCTCGCCCACTTCCTCAAGGGGCACATGGGTGGTGGGGACCAGTTCCAGCCCTGACGTTCCGGAGGCGAGGATGTCGATGCTCTGCCGCACGGCCTCGGGAGAGCGTCCACGGACACCGGTAATGGTGTTGGCGCCGCGGACAAGGGCCTTGAGGTCAACCTCCGAAACCGGCACCGGTCCCAAGCCGGCAAGGACCAACCGGCCGAGTTTACGCAGCGTCCCTGCCGCGGCTGAGGTCACGGCCCGGCCGAGCCCGACGGTGTCCAGGATGAGGTCCGTTCCGCGTCCGGCGGTGGCGCTGTCGATCAGGGTGCCAAGATCCGTGCCGTCATCATTGACCACCGGCACGGCGCCTAGGGCTTCGGCAATCTCCAGTCGCTCGGAAGATCGTCCGACTGCGATGATCCGCTTCGCCCCTGCTGCCCGGGCCGCGGCGACGGCTGCGACACCGTGATAGCCAGGACCGACAACGACGACGGTGGAGCCTTCGCGGACCCCGCCGATGTTAACCGTCCAGTCCACGGCATTGGCAAAAGGCTGGGTTCAGGACGCGAGGTCCGGATCCAAGTCGCCGGGCAGCTTGTGCACAATGCTGTTGGCATTCAGTTGCATGTACTCGGCATTTCCGCCGTAGAGTCCGGAGCCTTCCTCTGCAGAGATGAGTCCAACCCTGCGCCGCCCTTTCCACAAATCGGTCTGCGGACACATGCGGTAGCGGCCCCGGGTAGAGCATTCCTCGCAATCCGGGCGCAGGCACGGCAGGTATTCCTCCAATGCCACCAGGTCACCGACCTCCACACCCCAGGCCAGCGCCCGGGACGGATCAAGGGCAGTGATCCGTCCCACCACGTGGTGTCCCATCACGGTGGGCCAATCCAGCCCGGCCTGGTAAAGGCTGACATCCGTGCCGCACACGGCGGAGGATTCGACCCGCAGCCAACCGACGGCGCCGATGGCGCTCGTGGCGTCCAGGTGCCGGACCTCGGTAGTGACATCCGGCGTCGAAACAGCCGCGCGGACGCGGTCCGGACGTCCCGCCTTGAGTCTGGCATCGGTTTCGATCTTGTTCTCGGCCATGGCAACCGAGGTGGAGTATTGGTAATTCACGGAAAGTACAGCCTCTTCCAGTAGGCGCTGCGAGCTGGTGACGGACTAGATGGAGACGAAGTTTTCGCCCTCGACCACAACGAGCGCGTCCCGGGCACCCTCGTGGAACGGAGTCTCCTTCGGAAGGAGGACAGAAGTAGAGCGGACCCTCTGGTCTTCCACCGCCATGCCCGGCAGGATCGGTTCGTCGAGGAGGTCGAGGACGGCGAGGAGGCGGCGGCGGGCGAGGATGATCGCCGCGTCGGAGGTGCCCAGGCGTTCCTTGGTGCGATCCGCGATACTTCCCATGCTTTCCTGCAGCGAGAAGTCCTGAGCGGCGATGCCTTCGATGCCGGAGAAGGACTTCTTCTGGCGCTGGGCCTCGCGGTCCATCAGGTAGTCGTTGTTTTTGTTCGCGAGCGTCCGGTAGGTACCCGGGATGTACTTGGCATGGATGCCGTCGCCGTTACGCATGGATTCCAGCTCCGCCTCAGTGAGGTCGCGGGTGGGGTGGTAGTTCCAGCTCCAGGCCCAGCAGTTTTCATCATCGATCGGGATCCAGGCGTGGCCGCCAAGCGGGTTATGCGTGCCAAACGGAGGAATGATCGTGTAGAAGGGCATGATCCACTGGGTGATGCGCCAGTAGTACTCGTCATCGTTGGCGTTGCGGCGCGCGCCAATCAGCAGTCCGCCGTCGCTCTCGACCACCTCGAACTTCGGGCGGGTGTCCGCCTTGAGGTATTTGTTGCCCTCCGTACCCGAGTGCATCGGATCATCGTCGAGGTTGAAGCGGTGCGCGAAGGACACGTGGCTGGAGTCGATGCCGCCTTCCATGGCCTGCATATGGTTGGTCTCCTGCAGCCGCTTGGAGATGAACCGCTGGCCTTCGCCAAGCATGGCCCATTCCAATTCAGGCAGTTCGGGCTGCAGCTCAGCCGGGCCCATGTAGGTCCAGATGACGCCGCCGCGCTCCACGCAGGGGTAGGCCTTCTGCTTGATGCGGGTTTTGAACTTGGAGTCCTCGGGTTCGGAGGGCATGTCCACGAGGTTGCCCTCGACGTCGTACTTCCAGCCGTGGTAGGCGCAGCGCAGTCCGCATTCCTCGTTTCGACCGAAGAAAAGAGACGCGGTGCGGTGGGCACAGAACTCGTCGAGGAGGCCCAGACGGCCCTGGGTGTCGCGGAAGGCGATCAGCTGTTCCCCGAGCAGCTTCACGCGCACCGGCGCGCAATCGGGCTCCGGTAGCTCTTCTGCCAGGAGCGCGGGGATCCAGTAGCGACGGAAGAGCCGGCCCATCGGGGTATCGGCTCCGGTCTGGGTCAGGAGGGTGTTCTGTTCTTCGGTCAGCATGATGGCCCTTTCAGGAGGATCGGTAGAACGACGAGCGCAGTGGGAAAATCGGATCTGAAGTTTATTTCGTCCGCATACCGCGCACTTGCGCGCTATGTAGCACTGTGACACGCCTTACCCCGGAGGGTCAAGCCCCACCCCGGTACACTCAACGCCCCGGTACACTCAACGCAGCAATCCCTGAACCGAAAGAGTGCAAAAGCATGCGCCACGAAGGCTCCGCCGCCTCAAAAGACACCTCCGGAGACCGGTTACGGGCCGACCGCCCGAAGGACCTGGTCCAGTCGCTCGAACGGGGCATTGCGGTACTCACCGCCTTCGACGCCGGGCACCCGACGATGAACCTGACCGAGGTAGCCAAACGCTGCGGCCTCCCCCGGTCCGCTACCCGCCGCTTCCTGCACACGCTGGCCGATCTTGGCTATGTCACCAGCCACGGGCGGCAGTATGAACTCACCCCGCAGGTCCTTGAATTGGGGTATTCCTACCTGCCCAAGCTGTCGCTTGCCGACGTCGCGCGCCCCCACACCGAGCAGCTCGCCCGCGCACTGGGGGCCTCTGTCTCCGTGGCCGTGCTCGACGGCGCGGACGTGCGATACGTCCATCGGGTCAACGCGCCCAGCGCCCTGGCGGTCTCCATCAGGGTGGGATCGCGCATTGCCGCCCACCGGACCGGGCTGGGCCAGGTACTGCTCGCGTCATTGCCGCCGGAGAAGCTGGCCGTCTACCTGGAGGACTCAAGGCACGCATCGGGAGCCCACCACCTCGGCCCCGCGGAACGGGAGCAACTCACGCATGTCCTGGACGCCACACGGAAGCAGGGCTGGGGTTATGTTGACCAATTGCTCGACGTCGGCGTCCGCGCCGTCGCCGTTCCTCTCCACTCCCGGGACGGCTCGGTCATCGCGGCATTGAGCGCATCCCTCCACAGTGCAGCCATACCGGAGAAGGCCATGATCGCCGAGTTCTTGCCACGCCTACAGGAATGCGCGGCGCGCATCTCCTTGGAGCTTCGGAGTGGCATCGAGTCCTAGTGTCCCCAAAGCGTCCGCTTTGCGCGCATTTGATCTCCTAATGGACATTTTTCTTGCGTGATCCCCATCACGATTGCTAGATTCGCCAGTGCGGCGCCCGCCTGGGAGCACCGGCCGACGAAGCCCGGAAGTAACCTCCAACGTCGGAGCCTGCCCGGAAGCGCCGCACCAATCTCCGCACAGAGCTGCAGTTCAACGCTTGTGCCACACAGCAAACAGGAAGTCCCGCCGTGACAACAGCCCTGACCCCGTCCACCTCATCCCAGCCGGAAATCCGTAACGCCTACCGTTGGATGGTCCTGCTCCTCTGTTGGTTTTCCTTCACCATGACGTCCGTGGACCGCTCTACATGGGGCCCGTCGTCAGTCTTTGTCGGCGAAAGCCTGGCCATCCCACTCGCCAGCCTGGGTATTTTCGCCACCACCTACTACATCGGGTATGTCGTGTCCAACGCGGCCGGCGGCTTCCTCACCGACAAGATCGGTGGCCGTCTCTTGATCACGGTCTCGATGATCGGCGCAGGCATCTTCATGATGGTCTTCGGATCGACCACCTCCGCAGTTGTCGGCATCGCCATACAGGGCGTCGTCGGCTTCTTCGCCGGCGCCGACTACGCCGCCGGTATCAAACTGCTCTCCAGCTGGTTCCGCCCGGAGGAACTCGGGAAGGTGATGGGTATCTTCACTTCCGCTACATCGCTCGGAGTGGTCATCGCCAACTTCGCCGTTCCGTTCCTCATCGCACACTCCGGCTGGGGCGCGTCATACCACCTCTTCGGCGCCGCATCCGTCGTATCCGGCATTCTTTGCTGGATCATCCTGCGCCCCGGACCTGTGGCTGCCATCGCAGCCAACGCCGCCGGCAGCGCCAAGCGCCCGTCTGCTTGGCGCATCCTTTCCGGGAACCGCAACCTGCTGCTCGTCGGTTTGGCAGGATTCGGCGGATTCTGGGGTACGTACGGCTTCGTGATCTGGTCCAATGCGCTCATGATCAAAGGCCACGGCGTGGCCCCCGCCACCGCGGGCATCATTGTGGCAGTGTTCGCCGCGCTGGGCGTCTTCGGCAAACCGATCATCGGGTTCGTCGCGGACAGGTTCAACGGCGCCCGCCGCGTGCCTTCGATCATCGTTCTGGGCGGCTTCGCGGTCATGCTTATTATCTTCGGCACGCTTGACAGCGTTCCAGCTTTCCTCATCGCCGCTCCCCTGCTGGGCCTCACCGCTTACTGCTACCTGCCTATGATCGTTGCCCTGATCCCGAGGCTCGTGAGCAGCGACATGGTCGGAACCGCAGCTGGCCTGACCAACGCAATCTGGCAGCTCGGAAGTGTCCTGGTGCCAATCGCCGTTGGCGGCGTCTTTGCAGCAAGCAACAACTCATTCATGGCCGCCCTTGGCGCCCTCGCCGTCGGACCGCTGATCGGAATGGTTGCGATGTTCTTCGTCAATGAACGCCCCGACGAGGTCAAAGTCATCGTCAAGACTGAGGCATAGCAGTTTGCGGCTCCAGCAGAAGCCCGCAGGCGCAGGACTGCTGTTTGTGCTCAGTTGCGCCATGGGCGTGGGACCGCTTCTGATGTACGGCCTGAGCGCAACCAGCAGCCTCGTCATCGACAGCCTGCAGATCACTCCCGGGCAGTTCGGACTGCTGGCAGCGGTCTGTTTCCTGTCCGCCGGGCTCAGCTCGGGAGTGCTCGGCCGGTTCAGCGACCAGATGCGGGGAAGGACCCAGATCTGCCTGATCTTCGGCGGCGCTGCCGCCTCGATGGCGTTGGCCGCATTGGCGGGAAACATCTTTTGGCTCGTGGCCGCTGCGGTTCTTTCAGGTGCCGCACAGGCCATCTCCAACCCGGCCACCAACCGCTTGGTGATGGACCACGTACCGGCGCAAAAGCGCGCCGGATGGATCGGCGTAAAGCAATCCGGCGTGCAGGGCAGCCAATTTTTCGCCGGAGTCGCTTTCCCCGCCGTGGCGTTGGTAGCGGGGTGGCGGGGAATTGCCGGCCTCAGTTGCGCCCTTGCCTTGGTCCTGCTCATCGTGTCGTGGAGGCTGATTCCGTCCGGTGTCCGGCTGTCCCCGGACACCGGACGGAAGACTGGACCGAAGGCTGGACCGGTCCGTCTTCCGGGAATTGTGTGGGTGTACACCGTCTATGCCCTGCTCTCAGGGTTCGGCATCCAGGCGACCAACGTCTACCTACCGCTCTTCTCCCAGCACGACGTCGGGTTGTCCCTTGTTACCGCAGGACTGACGGCGGCCGCCGCCGGCGCCGTCGGCGTAGCCTCGCGCATTGTGTGGGGGCAGCGGATCGTCGGAAAAGGCAACCCGTTCACCCTTTTAATAGTCCTGGGCCTGGGCGCTGCCACGGGCTCTGCCCTCCTGCTCAGCGCAGGGCTGGCGCATTCGGGCATCCTCCTTTGGTGCGGGGTGCTCCTCCACGGCGCGATGGGCCTGGCGATCAACGTGGTGGTCATGGCCGGAATGCTGCGCGAAATCCCTTCCAACAAGGTCGGCGCAGCGTCGGGCCGAGTGGCCCTGGGGCTGTATCTAGGCTTCGCCGCAGGGCCGCTGGCGATGGGTGGACTGCTGTCCGCGTTCAGCGGATTCGTGGCGGGATGGTGTGTGGTGACGGTCGTCTATCTCGCGTGTGCGGTGCTCGCCGGGATTGGCCGGCTCCACCCGCCGTCGTCGGTTTCCTTTCGTCTGGGCGCACCCTTGCAGTTTTCTGATAAAAATTAGGACGAAACTCACAAAATATCGCGGGTTTCTTGAGCCTCGGGGTCCAGTCTTAATGCAAGCAAAGGCGGAACCCATTCGCCGGCGAAAGCACCAAAGCTGCAAGGGGAGCAGGACCGGCGATGAAGGCACAAACAGCTCGGGACGAGGTAACCGCCATCAACGGCGTTATCACCGATCAGCAACCCCTTGACTTCCACGCGTTGGGGCTCGCCGGCTGCATCGATCGGTTGGCCGCACCGCTCCGCCGCCAGGGCACTGAAATCCACTGGGAGACTCCCCACCATGGCATCGAAATCTCGTCCGGCTCCGCTTCCCTGCTCTACCACGTAGCCAAGGAAGCCCTCAGCAACGCTTACAAGTACGCGCAAGCCCACGACGTCACGGTCCGGCTCGCCGCCGTCTTCCACGGGATCCGGCTGACTGTCACGGACAACGGCTCCGGTTTCGACAGCAAGGCCACGCCCATCGGCGGGAATCACGGCTTCGGACTCCGCTTGATGTCCATTGCTGTTCACGAAGTAGGTGGCGAAGTCTCGGTCGTTTCCACACCCGGCACCGGTACTTGTGTAACGGTCACGCTGCCGCTCGACTGAACCGTGGCGCTCGACTGAACCGTTCCTGCCGCCTCCGGTTTGGGCGCTGCTGGTTCGCTATTCAAGTGAGTCTGGTATGAAAGGCCCATGAACCCGTACAAGTCCGAGCCACCCGTGGGCGGTTCCCGCGCCCACATCAAATCGATTTTCCCGTCCTTGGCCCGCAGCGAACAGCGGGTGGCCCAACTGTGCCTTGATTCCCCGGAGACCGTTGCAAGGATGTCGGTGGCGGACCTGGTCACCCGGACGGGGACATCTCCGGCCACGATCGTGCGGGCGTGTAAGAGCATGGGCTTTGACGGGTTCCAGCACTTGCGGCAGGTGCTGCTGCGTGACTTGGGCGCTGCGGCGCGGGACAGCCTCGAACAGGTGGAGTCGGGGGCAACAGGCGATCCCGGATCCTCGGAACACCTGGTCTCAGGAATCTTTTCCCGGGCGGCCCACGATATCCGCGGCGCGTTGGGCTCACTGGATTTCGGAGCCTTCGACGCCGCGGTGGAGGCGATCCGGCAGGGCGGACGCCTGCTGGTGGTGGCCAACGGCGCCTCCCTGACTCCTGCCCAGTCCCTCGCCCTGCGGTTCCTCACGGCCGGAGTCCGGTGCGAAGCACCCTCCGACATTGTTTCCCAGCACATCTCGGCCAAACTTCTTTCCGAGGGGGATGTCTGCATCGCCGTGAGTGACAGCGGAATGAACTCCTTCACGATCGGCTCAGCCCGGATAGCGGCCGAACGCAAGGCCACGGTGATCGGCGTAACCAGTTACGCGAAGTCCGAACTCGCCGATCTCTCGACCCACACACTTGTGGCCGGAGCGGAATTCCATTCCTGGAACGACCAGCTGCCCATTGGGAATATCGTCCAGATGCTGGTGCTGTCGGCCCTGCATGCTGCCGTGACGGCCGGCTCTCCCGACGTCGAACGTGCTCGCTCGGCGGTCTTCGAGGAAGTCCTCCACATCGTGGAAGACCCGGAATAGCTTTCGGCGCGAAACGCGGGCAGTTTCAACTGTTTCCTGTCTGCGTATGGGGAGTTCATCAACTCCGCACCGACTGTTAATAATCGAGCCTCACCCTTCAAGGGTAAGACGTTTCCTAAATAATTCGATTTAGGAAACATCGTTTCCCCGGAGGTGCTCGTGGGCCGACTTGTGCTCAACCAGCTGTCGCGTTCATTCAAGAACGTGTCGGCGGTAAAGAACGTATCGCTCACCGTCGAAGACGGTGATTTCCTGGTCCTGCTCGGCCCCAGCGGCTGCGGCAAGACCACGCTGCTCCGCATGATCGCGGGACTGCTCGAACCGACGTCTGGCTCGCTCGAACTGGACGGAACGGACATCACTGCCGCTCCGTCCAAAAAGCGCGACTTGGCCATGGTGTTCCAGAGCTACGCCCTGTACCCGCACCTGAGCGTTGCCAAGAATCTGGCCTTTCCGCTCCACGTGCGTCGCACCGACAAACAGGAAGTCAAGAAACGCGTGGAAGCCGTGGCCGAGATGGTGGAAATAGGCCACCTGCTGGACCGCAAACCCAAGGAACTATCCGGCGGCCAGCGCCAACGCGTCGCCGTGGCAAGGGCCCTGGTGCGCGAGCCCAAGGCCTTCCTCATGGATGAACCGCTATCCAACCTGGATGCCAAGCTCCGCACCGCGACCCGGCAGGAACTCGCCGGGCTGCACAAGAGGCTCGGTGCGACCTTCATCTACGTCACGCACGATCAGGTGGAAGCCATGACCATGGCCACCAAGATCGCGCTCCTCAACGGCGGCCAACTCGAGCAACTCGGCACGCCGGAAGAACTCTATGACAGGCCCGCATCTGTCTTCGCCGCAGGCTTCCTGGGCTCCCCCGCCACCAACCTGATCAATGCCGAACTTTCCACCAGCAACGGCTCCATCACGGTCATGGCACCGTCCATGGAGGCCGTGCTGTGGGACGGCGAAACACCGCCGCGGGACGTGGTGCTCGGCATCCGCCCCGAGCACCTGAGCATCCATGCACCCGGTTCTGCCGCAGCCGCGCCGAGCTCCGGAGCAGCCCTGCGGGGTGTGGTTGACCTGTCGGAAAACCTCGGCAGCGAACAAGTCGTCTACTGCCGGGTCGGCGAGAACCGCGTGGCCGTCCGCACCCCGCGCGGCCAGCACTGGGAACCGGGCAACGCCGTCGTGCTCGGTGCCGACGCCAAGAACCTCCACCTCTTCGACCGTGCAAGCGGCCGCCGCCTCGAATGGCAGGCAGACGCACAGCACGCGTCGGCCGCCAGCTCTGCGCAGCCAGCAGCCTCAATCTAGCTCCGGCTTTCTCCCCCTTTTTCGGACCCCAACCCGGAATCAACACCCCCACCCAACCCAACCCAGTCAAGGAAGTATTGTGCGCCCTCTCCGTTCAATTGCACTGACCATCGCCGCAGGCACGGCCGCCTTGGCACTCGCGGGCTGCTCCGGCACGTCGCAAGCCAGCACCGCGGCCAACCAGATCCCGGAACTGAAATCCGATCAGCAGGTAAACATCACGTTCGAAAGCTACAGCACCTGGCCCAAGCCGGCGTCTGGACAGACACCGTCAAAGGCCTCGTCGCAGATTTCGAGAAGGCCCACCCGAACATCCACGTCACAGCCCAAGCACCGCAGGGCGGCGGCAACGTCGGGTCCAACACGGTCAGCAGCGTCCAGACCCAGCTCCTCGCCGGCCACGCGCCCGACGTCGCGCAACTCACTTTCGATTCGTTGGACTTCGCCGCCACCCAGCTCGGTGCCCAGCCGATCAGTGACCTCGTAGGCCAGAAGGCCGTGGACGATGCCCTCGGAGGCGCCCACCCCTTCGCCCCCAACGCGAAGCACCTGGCCGATTGGAACGGCAAAACCTACGGCATCCCGTACGTTTTCTCTACGCCCGTCCTCTTCTACAACGCCACCAAGCTCGCCGAAGCCGGAGTGACCAACCCGGACCTCTCCACCTGGGACAAGGTCGAGGCGGCCGCCAAGGCCGTTTCCGCTAAAACAGGAAAGCCGTCCCTGGATATCTCGTGCGCGAGCATCGGCGGCAACTGGTGCATGCAGGGCATGTTCAAGTCGAACGGGGCACAGGTCCTCTCCGATGACCGCAAGACCATCGGATTCGGCTCAGACGCGGCCGTTGACACCGTTACGAAGCTCGCTCAGCTGACGAAGGACGGCGTGCTGCGCAACGCAAACAGCAGCGCCCAGTCCGAAGGCCTCCCGAAGGGCGACACCGCCTTCATCCTGACCACTTCGGCGCTGCAGGGATCGTTCATGTCCGCTGCCACGAAGGGCGGCTGGGAACTTAAAGCAGCCGGCATGCCCTCCTTCGGATCCAAGCCGGCTGTCCCCACCAACTCCGGCTCGGCCCTGTTCGTCCTCTCGCAGGATCCCGCGAAGCAGCGCGCCGGCTGGGAATTGATCAAGTTCATGACCAGCGACCACGCCTACGAGCAGATCTCCACCAAGATCGGTTACCTGCCACTGCGCACCTCGCTGACGGCTGCCGGCGGCTCCCTCTACGACTGGGCCCAGAAGAACCCCCTCCTGGCGCCGAACCTCGCCCAGCTTGACCGCCTCCAGCCGTGGGTTTCCTACCCGGGCAACAGCTACGTGCAGATCGACGACATCCTCGGCAAGGCCGTGGAGAACGTCGTCTACTACGGCAAGGACGCAAAAACCACCATGGCCGACGCCCAGAAGCGCGCCCAGGACCTGATCCCCTAAGCTCTCCCTCCGATCCAGAAGGACACCAACCGTGACAGCCACAACCGAGGACGCAATCTTCGGAACCCGCAACCGTCCCTACCCCGTGGAGGGCACCTACAACTTCCGAAGCACGGCGGGCTACGCCGCCGCGAGCACAGCGGGCGATGTCGCGAGCGCCGCAGGCGCTGCCGCCGCTCGGACGGTCCGCGAAGGCAAGCTCTTCCGCTCCGATGCACTACACGGATTGACCGACGCCGGACGCCGCCAGTTCTCGGAGCTTGGCATCCGTTTGGTCATCGACTTGCGTGACCGCACCGAGTTGGAAAAATCACCCAGCAAACTCGACGGTCTCGCCGTGGACACCAGGCACAACCCGATCTTCGAAGAGGGCAACGTGCCGGGTACCGCGGAGATCACCACTTTGGTGGACATCTACCGGCTCATGATCCGCAACCACGCCCAGCGCGTCGCCGACGCCGTTCGCCTCATCGCGAACTCCGGGACCGACCCCGTGCTGGTCCACTGCACCGCGGGCAAGGACCGCACCGGCGTCGTGATTGCCCTGGCGCTTCCTGGCAGCAGGGGTGGACCGCAAGCAAGTCATCCTCGACTACGCGGCCAGCGAAGGGAACCTGCGGGGCGAATGGAGCGAAGCCATGATGGCCGCCGTTTCCGATCACCCCGGGCTGGCGGGAATCGGCGAGGAACTCCGGGAAATCATCTCCGCGAGCCCCGCCGCCGTCCTGGCAACCACGCTGGACCTCATAGACGAAATGTACGGCAGCGCCACAGGCCTGCTTCAGGCGCACGCTTTCAGCGACGCCGATATCGAACGGCTCAGGGACGTCCTGACCATCAGCTCCACCCGCTAAGAACCCCTACTTACAAGGAGAAGAACCATGAGCACCGAACTTCAGCACCCCGCCCCCGAGCACTTCATCCTGCACATCAGCGACACGCACTTCGTGGCCGACAACGAGCTCCTGCACGGCAGCGTGGACAGCGACGAGAACCTCCGCCAGCTGTTCCGCGACTTCGTCAAGGCACAGGTCAAGCCCGAAGCAATCGTCTTCACCGGCGACCTCGCCGATACCGGCCGCCCCGATGCCTACGTCCGCCTCCGCAACATGGTGGAGCCGGTGGCCGAGGAACTCGGCGCCAAGATCATCTGGGTCATGGGCAACCACGACGAGCGCACAGCCTTCCGCACCGGCCTCTTGGACTCCGACGCCGGCCAGGAGTCCGTTGACATGGTCCACGACGTCAACGGCCTCCGGATCATCGCCCTGGACTCCACGGTTCCGGGAAAGCACCACGGCGAAATCTCCGACGAGCAGCTGACGTGGCTCGAAGAGGTCCTGGCCACCCCGGCACCGCACGGCACCCTCATCGCCCTGCACCACCCGCCGGTCCCTAGCCCGCTGCCCATCATGGCCAAGTTCGAACTGCGTGAGCAGAGCCGATTCGAAAAGGTCATCGAAGGCACCGATGTCCGCGGCATCCTGGCCGGCCACCTGCACTATTCCACCTTCAGCAGCTTCGGCGGTGCTCCCGTGACGGTTGCCTCGGCCACGTGCTACACCCAGGACCTAAACGTCGCCCAGGGCTCAATGCGCGGCCAGAACGGCGCCCAGGCGTTCAACCTGATCCACCTCTACCAGGACAAGATGCTCAGCTCCGTTGTGCCGATCGGCGAATTCTCCACCGTGTACACGGTCACGGCCGAACAGATGGCAGCTTTCGAGAAGATGACGCTCGAAGAGGCCACCGCCGTGATGGGTGCTTCCGGTGAGGAGTCCGACGTCGAGCCCTCCACCGCCGAAGCATCCGACGGCGAGCTCGCCGGCAGCAACCGCTGACCGCGGCAAGAGTTCCGAGAGGAAACCGAAAGAATGTTCATCGAGACCGCCGGGCCAGCAGCGGGCATTGCTCCTGCCGGCCCGGCCGGGCGCCCGGCTAACCGACGCCCCAAGCGCCGCGCCCTGAGCCCCTACCTTTACATCCTGCCCGCCGTCGTCCTGCTGCTCGTCTGGACGTACTGGCCGCTGGGCCAGACGGTCAACCTGTCCTTCCAGGACTGGAACCTGATCCCCACCAGGCCCAAGCAGTACGTTGACGTGCAGAAGTACGCGAAGGTCCTGAGCCTGCCCGAACTGCACCAGGCCCTCATCAACACCGGCTTGTACATCCTGGCGTTCCTGGCCATTTCCGTTGCGCTGCCGCTCGTATTCGCGCTGCTCTCCCGCAAGGTCCAAGGCAAGGCCCGCACCGCCTACCAGGCACTTATTTTCGTCCCCTTCCTCATTACTCCCGTGGCCAGCAGCGCCATCTGGCGGTGGCTCTTCGCCCCCGATGGCGGCACGATTCCCGCGATCGCCGCTGCCCTTGGCGCCCCGATGGGTGACGTTTTCCGTGATCCCGACGGATCGATGATCGCGGTGATCGTGATCGTCGGTTGGCAGATGCTGGGCTTCGGAGTGCTGGTGGTTTCCGCCGGGCTGGCCGGCATCAGCCCCGACTACGCAGCAGCCGCATCGATCGACGGCGCCAGCGGCAGGCAGATCACCTGGCGGATCATCATTCCGCTGCTGTCGCCAAGCCTGGTTTTCCTTTCGCTCATGACCATCCTTTTGTCTGCGCAGTGGACATATCCCATCATCGACCTCGTGACGCAGGGCGGCCCGGGGAACTCGTCGACCAACATCTACTACCTCCTGTACCAATTCGGCTTCAGGAATTTCGACGCCGGCCTGTCTTCCGCTGCGGGAACGCTCTTTTTCCTCGGATTCGGGCTGATCGCCCTGGTCTTCGTGGAACTCTCCGAACGACTTAGCTTCTACGACAACTAGAAAGAACCACCATGGCCTTCATCACCATCGCCCCGCCGGCCCAGCCTGGTTCCTTGGATGCTTCGACAGCCCTGACGGCAAGGAAAACTCCGACGACGGCGCCGCTCGCCAAGCCAGGGCGCGTGCGCTTTGCGTTTTTGCGGACTGCGCCCAGCCACGTTTTGCTGATTGCCCTCGCGGTCATCTCGATCTTCCCCATCTACTGGATGTTCGTCACGGCGTTCCGACCGCCGTCGGACGCTTTGTCCATCAACCCGCTGCCGGGGCCCCTGAGCCTGGAAAACTTCCAGTACGTCCTCAAGACCATCCCGATCGCAGGCATGCTGGGGAATACCTTCGGCATGGCGCTGACATTGGCGGCGTCCCAGTTGCTCGTGGCTATCTTGGCTTCTTACGGTTTCGCGCGTTGGGATTTTGCCGGGAAGAAGGCCCTGTACCTGCTGTTCGTGGGGTCTTGGCTGGTGCCCTTCCAGGTCACCATGATTCCCAACTACCTGCTGGTCTCCCAGATGGGGCTACTGAACACCATCACCGGCGTGGTGCTCCCCCAACTGTGCTCGGCCTTCGCCGTCATGATGCTCCGTCAGCACCTCGAAGCCTTCCCGAAGGACCTCCTGGACGCCAGCCAGATGGACGGCCGTTCCTCGTGGAGGACGCTCTGGGAGGTGGTGGTTCCGAACCTGCGGCCAGCGCTGGCAGCCCTGGGAATCATGCTCTTCATCAGCGCCTGGAACGAATACCTGTGGCCTTCGCTGATCATGCAGAAGTCCGACGCCCTCATTCAGGTAGGCATCCGAGGCTTCCTTGGCGCAGAGGGCAACAACTGGGGCGCCATCATGGCAGCGTCCTCGCTCGCATGCCTGCCGATCTTCCTGATCTACATCTTCCTGCAGCGCTATGTGGTGGATGCGTTCGTCCGATCCGGGTTGAAATAGCCGCTTATACGCAGTCAATGCATGATGCCCAGATGTCCCTTCGTAAACAGGGCACCTTATCCGTAATGAGCCCCCTTCAGGCCAATCTTCGAGACCACCAACCGCGATCCTTGGAGGTCTGATGGCAAAGGCAGTCGGTCACGATGACTATGCACGCACGCCGACGACGAAGCGGTGCACCATCCCATCGCGAGGTGTAGTCTGTGGAGAAACCGAAGGAAGGACAAATCTGTGCAAATTAATCGCGCGTTCACGCGTGGCAGTAAGTCTTTGGCTGAGCGTGATCGCGAGCGTCTAATCTCGCAGGCCACAAAAGAAGCTTCGCAGATCAATCAAGAAGAGCATCGAAATGGCGCGCGAATATTCTTGCGGGACATCAACAAGATCCAACAGAATTCGAGCACCAAAAAATAGGCGCTTGAGCAGGCTATTCTCTAATTGAGAGTATTCTTCGGCCTCCTGCAATTAAAAAATATATGAGCTCCTGAAGATGTCCATCGCTCGCTTGATAAAGCATGCCAGTTTCTTTATCGCCCGAACCGGCGAGTGTAATAACGCCGACGGGCACTCCCCCACCAAGCATCAGATTGGGGTGAACCTGAACATATATTGGCACGGACAGAAATGACTTCCAACGGGAGGACTCAGACGAAAGGTTCAGTCCCGCGATGTGATTGCGAGTGGGCTTCCCCGCCATGAGCGCCCGCACCGATGAATTGGCGGAATTATGTACTATTAGCTCCGTACGAAGGAAGCCCCGCTCCACTATGGGCCCGACGCTATTCGCCCAGAGAGTAACGCTCCGTCTTTCCAGATCGACATCGCGGCGTACCCACAATTCCAGCCGAAATGATTCATCAGATTTTCCATTCCGCAGGAACTTTGGGGCAGCCGCAAGTACATCGCGAAGCGTGTCAAAATCTGACTGAGTATGGTCTGGCGGCAACCTTTTCTGCCACTGCGGCCACCAGTAGTTAAGGCGCTGACCGTAACGAACTCCTGTTTTCTTTGCGCGATAGCTTCCTACTTTTGCCCCGAGAGCACGGTGCACGAGACAGATTGAAGTCTCTTCGGGAAATTGGGCTATTTGTCCATAGTTCAACGGGTGGAGCATCCGAATACCAAGATGCTGACTGCGTTTGTCTAGGAGATCAACAGCCGGCGCAGCATCGCGGGCCGAGAGCGTTTCAAGATCATCCGGCAAGGTTTGAAGCGCGACACGCAGCCTGGATGGGTGCTTCGTCAAAGCGAGCGCCTTCACCAGAGGCGGATCGGTCAAGCTGGAGCCTATGATCAACACCCTTGTCTCCGGAAGACAAAAAGACGCCGTCAGTTCCGCGAGGACGGGTTCGAGCGAGCAGGCGTAGTCCGACTCAGTGAGAACCACCAAGCCGTCAGCCCGCCCGTCTTTGGACACTCGCCCGTGGAGATAGACGATTTCTATCGCCTCTCCGGTCGGCGGGGCTTCTTCCACGACTTCCTCGGTGACATTTGGAGCGCACACTGTTCTCCAACGGAGGCCTGGCCAGTTGGGAGTTGGAATTCCATCGCTAGTCTCGGCTCTAAGCCTCTTTATGAGGTCATGGAAAGCGTTCTCAATATGAGTATCATAGTTCGTTGTTAGGATCTTAACCGGCCGTCCGCTCATGGCAGCGTAGACAGCGAGTTGGGCAATATTTCCAGTAATTAGCCCCCTGTTCCACTGATCTTCGCGATACAGAATCTGAGATAGCTTATCACCAAGAAAACCTTGCAACTTGTCATCGTCCAGAGAATTGTCATGTTTGAAGGCTTTCGATCACGATCGACGCAAATTGGTCGGGTGTAATTCCATCAGAGGAGTACATTCTCTCCAAAGCAACCTGACGTCGAATCGCTCGCGGGGTTTTGCGAGAGCGACCATCGGACAGAATGAGTTCTGCCACCAGTTTTTTCCAACCGAGACCGGTATTTCCAATTGTGACGCCAGCTCCACAGAATAAAGTCAAGGACTTCCCGGAGACTAAGTCCTCAATAGACTCCTGAGTTTCGGGCCGGCTGAAAAATGGCATCTTTAGATCAGTCACTTAATCGGCCGGTCCTTCGTATTATCGATAGTCCCCACGCAAGTTGAATCGCATTTGCGTTAGAACGGTTATCGCCTTCCCTCTGGTTATCGGAGAGAAACAATGGCCGCCTTACTGGGCCCATGACTTTTACCAGTGAGGCAAAATCAGTCCATCGGAACAGAACCATGCAGGCGCCCTTAGGCGGCGAACCCTTTAACCACACATTGCGTATCCTAACTGTTAAATGTTCCATAAGAACAGGTGTTGAGTTGAAGAGTGCCAGAGGAATTTGGCAAAGGAACGGAGAGAGCGGCCGTCATGGCGACGGAGCGCTTCGAAATGACGCCTCATGACGCATAGGACATCGCATAGCTTCGTGGCCGGTCCCCCGGGAACGTGGACGTGCGAAGCCGGTCGTTTTCCCGATGCCTATAGGGAAGAGGTTGAGAAAAGGGTCACGGTACCAGTGCTTCCACCACCCCTCGACCGCACCCACAATTCGGTGATCGGTTTGGGATGAATCACATCTGGACGGGTGACGGACGACATCTGGGGGCTGAACCTAGCTCCCCCGTCTGGCTCGCCGACACATTCATCGAATCCGTCGCGTTGCCCCCACCGCGCTGAAATTAAGTCCTTGCGACCATGCCGCACGCACGCTTGTTCGACAGCCCGGCGTCGCGCTCGCCGTTGTCGTACTTCCGTTTGGCCGTGAGCGCGCCCCCACAGGGAGCGGCGCATCTCTCGCGGCCCGTACGGTGAACGCATGGCGCTGGCATGCCTATGCGTGGGACATCAACCAGGCTCTGGGCATCAGGCATGACAGCGGCGCCGTGCAGGCAACCCGGGCGCCTTACAACGATGCGAGCGATGTCGCCCGGCTGCTCGGCGGGGTTGCTGTGCCGGCGCCCACGGACGAACCCGCGGGCGAGCCCCGAGCTTGGCCCCCGGCCCCGGAAACTAGGAGAACTCCCTCAGCGCCTCGGTGAGCAAGCTTCCCGGGTTCCCGAGCCGTACATGGACTCCACCTGAAGCCACCAGTTCGCCTGCAATCACGACGTCGGTGACGTCGGCCGCGGTCGCGCTGAACGCGAACTGCTGTGGCATGGAACCGGCGGTCCGCACGGAATCCGGTGCCACCGCCATCAGATCGCACGCCGCGCCGACCCCCAAAGCGGCCGGCATGACCGGGGTAGTCATGGATCTCGCAGCGCCCGTGGTGGCTGCGTCGAGCAGTTCCTGCGGCGAGAACCGGCCGCGCTGACCGGAACCGAGGCGTTCTCCGTGTTCCAAGGCGCGCATTTCGACCCACGGGTCGATCAGCGCGTGTTGGTCCGTGCCCAGCGCGATGGTGGCGCCGGCGTCGGACAATGCGCGGGCCGGGCCGATCCCATCGGCGAGATCGGCTTCGGTGCTTGGACACATCACCACGGTGACACCTGCTTCCCCAAGATGCTGGATGTCCTCGGCAGTCAGGTGCGTGGCGTGGACGGCCGAGAGCCGCGCGGACAACAACCCATGCCGGTCAAGCAAGCCCGTGGGAGTGACGCCATATGCCTGGAGGCAAGCCTCGTTCTCAGCCGGTTGTTCGCTGAGGTGGATGTGGAGCGGGATGTCAGAAGGGAGTTGCCGTGCGACTGTCTTGAGGGCCTCCTCAGGAACGCCACGGACGGAGTGCAGTGCGGCTCCCACGCCAACCAGTTCCGGCGGAAAGCTGCGCGCTACCTCTGCCCGCAAGGATGCGAGCCGGTCCAACCAGGCTTGCGCGTCGGCGTCGCCGAACCGCACCTGTTCCGGGCTGAGCGGCGTCCCGATGCCTCCTGCAAGGTACAAGGTGTCCAGCAAGGTCAGGCGAATTCCAGCGGCCAGGGCTGCTCTGGCCAGTGCCAGTTCCATCGCGTGCGGCTCAGCGTACGGCGTTCCTTCCGGCTGGTGGTGGACGTAATGGAACTCGGCCACGCTGCTGAAGCCGGACACCACCATCTCTGTGAAGACGGCGGTGGCGAGCTTCTCGTATTTCTCCGGTGTGAGCTCCGCGGCGCTTCGGTACATCTGCTCCCGCCATACCCAGAAGTCGCCGCGCCCGTCGTGTGTCCGTCCGCGGAGGATCCTATGGAACGCATGCGAATGCGCGTTGGCTGCGGCCGGGAAGACAACGCCCTTCAGGATCTGATCTCCCGGTTGCGCTTGGACACCAGCGGTGATGTTGGAGATCCCGCCATCCTGGACGTCCAACCGCACTCCGGAGGCCGCCGTCGAGCCGCCCGCGCCCGAACTGCCTGCACCAGCACCGCCTGCGACAGCACCGCCGTCGATGAGCGCCGCCTCGCACCAGAACGCGCTCACAAGAGTCCCTCCAGAACGTCGGCGAGGGCAACGGCGCCGGCCGAGGCGTCCTCGTCAGCGACGTATTCCTCCGGGGAGTGCGAGATTCCACTGGGGTTGCGGACGAAAAGCATCGCCGAGGGGACATGTCCAGCCAGAACCCCGGCGTCGTGGCCCGCGCCGGTTGCCAGCACGGGCGCTCCCGGGAGGAGGTCCTCGATGCGTTGGCTCAGGCCCGCGTCGAAATGCACGGTGTCGCTGTAGGACTCCTCGGTGAGAGTCACACTACAACCCTCAACGGCCGCGATTTCCTGGGCCGCCCGGTAGATCGATTCGATCAGTTGTGCCGTCACGGCGTCGTCAGGGTGGCGGGCGTCAAGCCACAAATCCACGCGCGACGCAATCACATTGGTGCCACCCGGAACCGGCGTCAAGCGGCCTACCGTGGCGCGGGCATCGCGCTGCTTCGCCGCGGTGTCGCGGACCGCGACGACGATCTGTGCTGCGGCGACCATCGGATCCGCGCGGTCGGCCATGAGTGTGGTGCCGGCGTGGTTGCCTTGGCCGCTGACGCTCAACTTCCAGCGGCCGTGGCCCAGGATCGAGCTTCCGACGGCGATGGCCGGGCCGCCCTGGCCCAGTCCCTTGCCTTGTTCCACATGCAGTTCAACGAAGTCGCCGATTCGCGCAAGGGCCCCGTGATCGGGACCGACGTGCCGCGGATCCAATCCGTTGCCGCGCGCGACGTCAGCGAAAGTGTTGCCGTCGGCGTCGCGCAGGTTCAGCGCCTTGTGGACGTCGATCGCGCCGGTCAGCAGCCGCGAGCCCAGGCAAGCCACGCCAAAGCGGGATCCTTCCTCTTCAGGGAAAACCGTGATGCCCAAGGAACGGGACGGGGTCAGTCCCCGCGTCTGAAGGATGTCGACGGCGGCGAGCGCCGACGCGACGCCGAGCGGGCCGTCGAATGCCCCTCCGCCCGGGACCGAATCGAGGTGGCTACCGGTGACAAGCGCGCCGGTCCTGGGGCTTTCCCCACCATGCCCAGATGATGCCGTTGCGGTCGGTCTCAACACCGAGGCCTCGCTGTTGGGCTTGCTCGATGAACCAGTGCCTGAGGTCGAGCTCCGGAGTCGAGTAGACGGCCCTGGAGTATCCTCCGCGCACCGCATCACGGCCCACATCCTTGATTGAGTCAAGGAGCTGATTGACGGTTTCCACGTGTTCCTCCGATGTATGAAGACTGCCACCAAGTAAAAACCAGATACCACTCCATGACAAGACCTTGGGCCTAGATCCGCAACAATTAACAGGCACGAAACAGGGCCGATACGCCTTGGCGTCATGGAATGTCTCAAATCCCGGAATCTCAGGTAATTTCACGAAAGCTATTGCCATTCGATGAAAGTTGATTTTTACTAAGTGGCAAGACATGGTGATTCAGACCACTTGAAAGCAGGTCAGTCAGTGGCAGCAGACTCTTCCACCCGGACGGTCGAAAGGGCGTTGGCCCTCCTGAGCGCGGTCTGCACCGATGGCTCCATCAGCCTGAGCGACGCCGCTCGCGTTGTCGACTTGTCGGCCAGCACCGCGCTCCGCCTCCTCCGCACCTTGGAAGGCAGCGGATTCGTGACACGGGATCCGGGCGGCAACTTCCGTCCCGGTGCCAGCGTCATTCAACTGGGAGCCCTCGCGTTGGGACAGGAATCCCTCGTATCGCTCTGCACGCCGCACATGAAACGGTTGGTGGCGGAGACAGGCGAGTCCTGCTATCTGAGCATTCCCGGTCCTGGGGAAACCGGAATCTACATTGCCATCGTCGAAGGCACACGCTCCGTAAGGCACACCAGCTGGGTCGGCAGGAGCATTCCGCTGGAAGGATCCGCCGCTGGCACGGTCCTGACAGGCGGGCAGAACGGCCGCGGCTACGCCATCGTGCGGAGCGGCGTGGAAGACGACATCACGGCCGTCGCCGCACCCATTGTGATCGGTGGCCGGACCGTTGGAGCACTCAGCATCGTCGTACCCAGCTACCGCTTGGACGAAGCGAAGGCCCAGACATTTGGCGAGGAACTGGTGAGGGTGGCGGACAACATCCTCATTGAACCCGCCGGAAACCATGAAATGCCCCAGGAAAGCATGGAAGAAAAATGATCAAGTTTGAAAATGTCACCAAGGCGTACCCGGACGGGACCGTCGCCGTCGACGGCCTGAACCTAGAGGCACCCACCGGCAAGCTGACCATCCTGGTTGGCCCGTCCGGTTGTGGCAAGACCACCTCTCTGAGGATGATCAACCGCCTCATTGAGCCCACCAGCGGCACCATATATCTCGATGACCAGCCGACGTCGGGCATGGACGCAGCGTTGCTGCGCCGCCGGATCGGCTACGTCATCCAACACGCCGGACTCTTCCCGCACCGCACCATCGTGGACAACGTGTCCACTATGCCCTTGCTGCTTGGCGAGAGCCGGCAAAAGGCCCGTATGAAGGCCCTCGAGCTCATGGAACGCGTAGGGCTTCCGGCGAGCTTCGCCAAGCGCTACCCGTGGCAGTTGTCCGGTGGACAGCAGCAGCGCGTAGGCGTGGCCCGCGCCCTGGCATCGGACCCGGCCTTCATGCTCATGGACGAACCCTTCAGCGCCGTTGACCCCGTGGTCCGCGCGCAGCTCCAGGACGAGTTCCTCCGGCTGCAGCGCGAGATCGGCAAGACCATCATCATGGTCACCCACGACATCGACGAAGCCCTCAAGCTCGGTGACGAGGTTGCTGTCATGCGGGTCGGCGGACATCTCGCCCAGATGGCCACGCCGTCGGAGCTCCTGACCTCCCCTGCGGACGAATTCGTAGCCGACTTCGTGGGCCGCGACCGCGGTTACCGCTCCCTCGGCTTCACCAACGCGGCCGGCACAGTAGCTGTTACTGAGGAATCCGTGGTCACGCTCGGCGCCTCCGGCGCTGAAACCCGTGCAAAGGCCTCGGGTGCCTGGGTCCTGGTGGTTGACGGGAACCGGAAGCCGCTCGGCTGGGCGCAACCGGACCTCATCGATGGCGAGCTCAAGCGGGAGCACCTGAACCTCAGCGGCACCTCCGCATCGTCGTCCGGGACTATGCGCCAGTTGCTCGATGCCGCTCTCTCCTCACCCAGCCGCCGCGGCGTCGTCGTCAACGAACACGGCGAGCTTATCGGCACGGTGACGGCCACCGAGGTCATCAAAGCCATCGAGGCCGAACCCCACCTGGAGACGGCGCGATGAATTTTGAATGGCTAGGCCGTCAGTCCGACAACATCGTCTTCCTCCTCGGCTGGCACGTCCTGCTCGCGGTCACTCCCCTGATCCTGGGCCTTCTGATCGCACTGCCCCTTGGCTGGTGGGCGCATCGCAGCCGCCGGATCTATCCCCTTCTAGTGGGCATCGCGGGACTCCTTTACACTGTCCCGTCCCTGGCACTGTTCGTCCTGTTGCCGCTGGTCCTCGGCACCAAAATCCTGGACCCGCTCAATATCGTGGCAGCCCTGACCGTCTACACCGTGGCGCTGCTGGTACGCGTGGTCGCTGATGCCTTGGATTCCGTTCCCGAAGACACCGTCCAAGCTGCCAAGGCCATGGGATACCGCGGGTACCAAAGCCTCGTCAAAGTCGAGCTTCCCGTGGGCGTGCCGGTCATCAGCGCAGGCCTACGCGTCGCTGCGGTCTCCAACGTGAGCCTCGTTTCCGTGGCCGCCTTGCTGGGCATCCCGCAGCTCGGCTCGCTCTTCACCCAGGGTTTCCAGCTCCGATTCTTCACCCCGATCATCGCCGGCATCATCCTTTGCGTGGTCCTGGCCATGGTCCTCGACGGACTGATCATCCTCCTCAACCGGTGGCTGACACCGTGGACCCCCAAGGTGGTGGCATCGTAATGAACTACTTGTTCAACCCCGCACACTGGGCCGGCGCCGACGGGATCCCCACACTGATCGGGGAGCACCTGCTCTACTCCCTCATCGCCCTCGTAGTCGCAGCCATCATCGCAGTTCCCCTCGGCATCTACATCGGGGTCACCGGCAAGGGCGTCTTCATGATCGCCGGCCTGGCCAACGCGCTCCGCGCCCTCCCCAGCGTTGGTCTGCTGATCCTGCTGGTCCTGCTGATATCGCCTGCTTTCCCGTCCAAAATGGGTTACATCCTGCCCAGCCTCATCGTCCATGGTGCTCCTCGCGGTCCCGCCCATCCTGACCAACACCTACGCCGGAGTCCGCGCTGTGGATGCTGCCGCCGTCGACGCCGCCAAGGGCATGGGCTTCCGCACCATGAAGATCCTCACGGACATCCAGCTTCCCTGCTCGCTCCCGCTCATGCTGTCCGGCGTCCGCAGCGCACTGCTGCAGATCATCTCGACGGCGACCATCGCCGCCTACATCTCGCTCGGCGGACTCGGACGGCTCCTCATCGACGGCAAAGCCCAAAACGATTACGGCCAAATGGTTGCCGGCGCCGTGCTCGTGGCGTTGCTGGCCTTGTTTTTCGACCAATTGCTCGCCTTCATCACCCGCAGGGTCGTCTCACCCGGACTGACCCGGCGCACGGTCAAGTCGACCGTTACGGCCGATACGGTCGAGACCGTGAAAACCCCCGCCACGGTCTAAGCAACTCCCCCGCTTCATCGCCGTCGAGCGCCCTGCCCGACGGCGGCAACACCGTTCAATCCACCCCCACCCGGCCACCGCATGCCCTGCGACGGCCCTCCCCAGAGAGAATTGACATGAAAAAGTACTTGACCGGTTTCGCCCTGGCGGCAGCGGCCGCCATCACCCTGAGCGCCTGTGGCGGCGGGGATCCCATGAGTGCCTCCAACAACAACTCCCAGGCCGCCGGATCCACGGACAGCATCATCGTGGGCTCCGCCGATTTCCCTGAGAGCCAACTGATCGCCAAGATCTATGCCGAGGCTCTGAAGACCAAGGGCGTCCAGGTCACTGAGAAGCCCAGTATCGGCAGCCGCGAAGTCACCCTCCCGGCCCTCAAAGACGGCTCGATCGACCTCATGCCCGAGTACGGCGGGGCCCTTCTGCAGTACTTCGACGCCGCCACCAAGGCATCCTCGCCTGATGACGTCACCAAGGAACTCACCGCGAAGATCCCTGCCGGTCTTGGCCTGCTCACGGCTTCCAACGCCCAAGACAAGGACGTCCTGGCGGTCAAGAAGGAGACAGCCGACAAATACAACCTCAAGTCCATCAACGATCTGCAGCCCGTTGCCAAGGACCTCGTCCTGGGCGGGCCGCCGGAGTGGAAAACCCGCGTCAACGGCGTTGCCGGCCTGAAGTCCGTCTACAGCCTCGACTTCAAGGAATTCTCAGCGCTCGACGCCGGCGGTCCGCTGACGCTGAACGCGCTCCTTTCCGGTCAGGTACAGGTGGCCGACCTCTTCAGCACCGACCCCGCCCTGAAGGACAACAACCTGGTTGCCCTCGAAGACAGCAAGAACCTGTTCCTGTCCGAGAACATCGTCCCCATCATCAACCAGAAGAAGTCCACGGACACCGTCAAGAACGTCCTGAACAAGGTTTCTGCGGCGCTGACCACCGATGACCTGATCCAGATGAACGGCCGCGTCGCCAAGTTCGAGGACATGGGACAGATCGCCAAGGACTGGCTCAAGTCCAAGAACCTGTCCTAGTTCGAGCAACACCGAAGGAGTACGAACCCATGCCCGCTGATTTCACTACCGGAGCTCGTCCGGTCAAGGCCGCCCGGGGTACGGAGCTGACCGCGAAGAGCTGGCAGACCGAGGCGCCGTTGCGCATGTTGATGAACAATCTTGACCCGGAGGTCGCCGAGCGTCCGGATGACCTGGTGGTCTACGGCGGCACGGGACGTGCGGTGCGGTCCTGGGCCGCGTTCGATGCGATCACCCGGACCCTGGAGACCATGGAGAAGGACGAGACCCTGCTGGTGCAGTCCGGCAAGCCGGTGGGTGTGTTCCGCACCAACGAGTGGGCGCCCCGGGTGTTGCTGGCGAACTCGAACCTGGTGGGGGACTGGGCGACGTGGCCCGAGTTCCGGCGCCTGGAGGCCGAGGGTCTGATGATGTACGGGCAGATGACGGCCGGGTCCATGGATCTATATCGGCACCCAGGGCATCCTGCAGGGCACGTACGAAACGTTCGCCGCCGTCGGGAACAAACTCGCTGCCGCCAGGCAAGACACCGCACGCATCCCCGCGGGTGCCTCCGCCGTCGAAGGTTCCGCTGTTGCCGGTTCGGTTGAGGGTCCTTTGGCGGGGACGCTGACCCTGACCGGTGGGTGCGGTGGGATGGGCGGCGCCCAGCCGCTGGCGGTGACCCTGAACGATGGCGCGTGCCTGATCATCGATGTCGACGAGACCCGGTTGCGCCGCCGCGCCGGCAAACGCTACCTGGACGAGGTCGAAACCGATTTGGACGCCGCGATCGCCAAGGTGAAGAAGGCCAAGGACGAGCGCCGCGGCTGGTCCGTCGGGTATGTCGGCAACGCCGCGGAGGTCTTCCCGGAACTGCTGGCCCGCCACAAAGCCGGCGAGCTGAGCATCGACGTCGTGACCGACCAGACCAGTGCCCATGATCCGTTGTCCTACCTGCCCGAGGGCATGACCGTGGCCGAATGGCACACCGAGGCCGCCGCGGACCCGGAAGGGTTCACGAAGAAAGCCCAGGCCTCCATGGCCCGCCAGGTCCAGGCCATGGTCGAATTCCAGGACGCCGGGGCCGAGGTCTTCGATTACGGCAACTCGATCCGCGACGAGGCCCGCAAGGGCGGCTACACCCGGGCGTTCGAGTTCCCCGGCTTCGTGCCGGCCTACATCCGTCCGCTGTTCTGCGAGGGCCTGGGCCCGTTCCGCTGGGTCGCGCTCTCCGGTGACCCCGAAGACATCGCCGTGACCGACAAAGCGATCAAGGAACTGTTCCCGGAAAACACGCACCTGCACAAATGGCTCGACGCCGCGGCCGAACGGGTCGAGTTCGAAGGCCTGCCCGCCCGGATCTGCTGGCTCGGCTACGGCGAACGCGCCAAGGCCGGCCTGTTGTTCAACCAGCTCGTGGCCGAAGGCAAGGTCAAGGCCCCCATCGTGATCGGCCGTGACCACCTGGACTCAGGCTCCGTGGCCTCCCCCTACCGGGAAACCGAGGCCATGGCCGACGGATCGGACGCGATCGCCGACTGGCCCCTCCTGAACGCCCTGCTCAACACCGCCTCCGGCGCCACCTGGGTCTCCATCCACCACGGCGGCGGAGTCGGCATCGGCCGCTCCATCCACGCCGGCCAGGTCTCCGTCGCCGACGGCACCGACCTCGCCGCGCAGAAACTCGAACGCCTCCTGACCAACGACCCCGGCATGGGCGTCATCCGCCACGTCGACGCCGGCTACGACCGCGCCGTCGAAATCGCCAAAGAACGCGGCGTCCGCATCCCCATGAACGAAACCCGCTAAACACCACCCGGGGCCCAATATTGAAAGAATCACTTCCATGATCGAAATCGACGGCCGACGGCTGCGCTTGGCCGATATCGCCACAGTGGCCGCAGGTGGAACAAAGGTGAGCTTGGCGCCGTCGGCCGTTGAACGGATGGCGGCGTCCCAACGGTCGGCGCGCGCAACGGCGCTGACGCGGCCCGTCTACGGACGGTCCACCGGGGTCGGGGCTAATCGCTCGGTCTCCCTGGACGCCGGGGACAATGAAGCAAATGTGCACGGGTTGAATCTCCTGCGCAGCCACGCCGTGGATACCGGAGGAGTCCTTGACCGGGAAACCGTCCGGGCGATGCTGGTCATCCGGCTTTCCCAGCTTGCCGCAGGTTCATCCGGCATCAACCCAGCTGTGGCGGATGCCGTCTTGGACATGCTCAACGCCGATGCCTTGCCGGAGGTGCGGGAATTCGGCGGAATCGGCACCGCGGACCTCAATGCGCTGGCGGGAACGGCCCTCACCCTCCTCGGCGAGCGCCGGACGATGGACGGCGAGGCGATTCCGGCGCCACTGGATACTTGGGCCACCGCGGATGCTTTGCCATTCATCAGTTCCAGCGCACTCACCATCGCGCAGGCCGTCCTGGCTCACCAGAAACTATCGACTCTGCTGCATAACCTGACCACGGTCAGCGCGCTGTCCTTCACGGCAATGTCCGGGAATCCCGAGGCGCTCAGCGCTGAAGTCGCTCGGGCGGCGGATTCGCCCGCTGTCACCGAGATGGCGGGGCTGCTCCGCGGTCTCGTGGAAGGCAGCGGCGCTCCGTCGAGGATCCAGGACCCTTACAGCCTGCGCACTTTGCCTCAGGCTCTTGGCTCAGTGGCGGAGGAACTCGATTCCCTCAAAGGCCTCTTGGAACGACTGGTTGTTGCAGGCAATGAGAATCCGTTGGTATTCGGCTCCGCGGAGGACGGCAGTAATGGAGTAGCCCACCACGGCCTGTTCCAGATGACCGGCCTGGCCCGCCGCGTCGATGCCCTGCAACTCGCCGTCGGCGCGGCGTGCGCAACTAACCTTCGGAGGATCAGCCTGCTGTGCGACCCCGCCTACACTGGCCTCCACCGGTTCCTGGCGGCCGACGACGCCGGGCAGTCCGGCGTCATGATGCTGGAATACGTGGCGGCCGCAGCGGTGGGCCACATTCGGGCCAACGCACAGCCGGTGAGCTTGCAAACCGTGGTCCTCTCCCTCGGCGCTGAAGAAGATGCCAGTTTCGCGAGTGTGGCCACTTCCCGCATGGATTCCACGGTTCGCGCTCTGTCCACAGTGGTGGGCGTCGAACTCGTCTGTGCCGCCAGAGCCCTGAGGATGCAAGACCGCACCCCGGAAGAGTTCGCGAGCTTGCGGTTCCGAAGAGCCTTCGACGCCGGCCTTTCATTGCCCGCCGACGTCCAGGACCGGGACCTCCGCCCGGATGTGGACGCCGCGGTCCAGCTGGTGTTAATCCCAGAGTTCGGCCGCTGAGCAACCGACGCGATGTGGACTAGGTGTAAAGCAGGCCGCGCGTACCTGAAACGCCAAAAAGCCCAGGATTGGCTCGCAAGCTATGGACTGCTGCCGACGACTGGCGTACCTTAAGGTCCAAACACCGCACTGGGGAGGTGGCGTGTTTTGGCCGGGTATCTGGGGCCCCGTAGCATTTCATCGATGCGCCCTGTTCTTTTCGCCCTCTTGGGAGCGATTGCGTGGTTGGCGTGGCTCGCCGGCCCCTCGGAAGCGAGTGACCTCGAGCCAAGCGGTCCAACCGTGCCGCAAACGCTTTCGCTGAGCCCGGTTCCGGTGCACCTTCCCGTACCTGGCTCTGTACTTGGTTCCGGAGGACAGCTCATCCTCCGTATCCCGCCGGCAATTCCCAGTCCGAGCCAACCGGCCGTGATCCCCCCAGCCCCCGTCAATCTGCCTGGAGACACCCAAGTGCCGGTAGTTGGAATCATCAACGCAGTGGCTCCGGTTCTCGAGAAGACGGTCACGGAGCTGCCCGCACTGCCAGTAGCATCGTCGCTACCGGCACTACCGGCTTTGCCAGTACTACCGGCTTTGCCAGCACTACCCCCGTCACCAGCGCTCCCAGCAACACCGTCGACTGTCAGCGGAATCCTTCTTGCAGCGCCATCCGAACCCGCGATTGCCCCTACCGTCCGAGCCCGATCTATAGCAGGCACACCGGTAGGGGCAGGAAGGAACGTCGGTTTCGTGCCGGACGCGCCAGTCCCGGTTCCCGCTGCGGTTTTGGCAGTGACGGGTCAACCGATCGGAGCCGGGGATCCTCCGGCTCGCAAACCGCTCCCACCGGCCGCGTCCCCACGCGAGTCCGGCCCGACGTCGGAATCTCAAGGGGGCTCGGCCCAAGGCGCCGCGGACCTTCCGGAACAACGCGCGCTTGCACCGCCGTCTGGCAGCGGCCCCCTCCCCGACGGCGATCGAAGAGCCGCAGCCGACCCCACGTTCGATCCAGGGTCCTCCCCCGACTGACCAGACCGCCCCTGCCCTTGCGGCAGGCACGGACACCTGCGCCACACATCGCGCACGGTCAAGTCTCAGTCAGGAGAAGAAACCATGAAGAACTGCACCCAAACCGAGAAGACATCCGTCGGCCGATTCATCGGTAATTGGCCCGATCCAATGCGTAAAGGAAGGAGGTAACGCCGCGACGGGCGTCCTGGCGCCCGTCTTGAGACAACGACGCCGGCAGTGCAGTCACGCTGACTGCACTGCCGGCGTCGTGTTGCCGGGGTCAAAGCATCGAAAAGCTAGAACAGCCCGTTCACCACGGCTTGGGTCAGTTGGTGGATGACATCGGTGCGGGCCGGGATATCGCTCCCGTCCTGGCCCTTGGTGTAAACCACGAACACGTAGGAACTGGTGCCCTTAGTGAGGATGCTGGCGTCGTGGAGTTCGTCGTCGAGCAGTCCGTACTTGTGGTAAACGTTGATCCCGGCCGGTACCGCGGCAGGGATGAGGGTCTCGTAGTTCGTGTTCTGCATATATGACAACAGCTGCGCCGTATCCTGCTGGTTCAGAAGCTTTCCGGTGTAGAGCTGGGCGAGGACGCTGGCCATCTCGCCGGGAGTCAGAGTGTTGTTCATGGGGTCATAGCTAACGCCGATCGACTCGGCGTAGGCCTGCAGTTCCGAATAACCCTCCGCTTCCATGATCAAGGACCAGGAGTCGTTGTCACTGTCTTGGATCATCTCACGGATCTGGAATCCGGCGGTGTATTGCCCCAAGGGATCGTCAAGCGACGCGGCACCGGTCTCCACAAGGTGGTAGTAAGCCGCGGCGGCCAGGACCTTGGCCGTGCTGGCGGCCTCGAACGGCGCCTGAACACCGTATTGGTGATTTGAACCGTTGGACAGATCAATCAGGGTGACACCGATCTGGTACTGACTGTTTGCGTTGATGATCCCGTTGATTTCCGAGTCCAATGCGGGGGTCACCCCGGTAACCGGAGCGGCCGGTGCGACCGCTGCGGGAGCCGCTGCCGCCGTCGGGGTTTGGGTTGCGGCCGGTGCGACCGCGGCGGGGGCCGCTGCCGCCGTCGCAACTGCCGACGGCGTCGCGTTGGCCGGAACAGCCGCCGACGGTGTGGCGCTCGCTATCGCTGAAGCGGAACGGGGGGAGACTGAGCGGGCGTGCGCTGCCGAGAAGATCGTGGCGGAGAGAGCCAGCGCCAAGACGACCGCGCAGGCTGCCAGCAAGACCCATCGATATCGGAAGGAACTCCAAAGGTTCCGCCGATTTCTCTCTTGTCCGGGCCTGAGACCGGAGCGCGGGGGCTCTTGCTTTTCCATAGTGAGCCAACCGTAGCTACGGCAGCTATGTAAGAGCTATGAAAACCCTGTCTGTCAGCAACGTGTCGCCTGGGTGAATATCTGGTGTCTAGTGCCCAATTGAAACTCTGAGTCCATACTCAGGATGCGGATCAGGAAGCGTCGCGGATCGGTGAGCCCAATACGGTGAATCTGGTACCGCCCATCTCCCCGGACAGCAATGGCATGGCTTCGCCAATGGCGGCCCGGACGCTGCTAAGTTGCAAGGAGCCCTGGTGTGCCTCAGCGGATTCCCACAATTCGCAGACAAAGACCGTGTCCGGCGCTTCGTCGTTCACGCCCACCTCGTAAAGCAGGCAGCCAGCGTCCCGCAGCTCCGGCTTGGGCCGGAGCAGGATGGACACGACGGCGTCGCGTTGCCCGGGTTTCGTGCCGAGAGTTCCCACATTCGCAAAGGTCATGCGCCCATTGTGCGTCATTCCGCGGGAGTTATAGGGAATCCGAGTATCGACGGACAAAGTTGCTGAGGATCTTCATTGGTTCGGTCGCCGTGATCTTCCGGGCATCGGCCATCAACTGCTCTGCGGCGTCGGATGGGAAGTATCCGGCGTGGCGATAAGTGCCGATCCGGGTGACGAGCCCCTCGGCGTCGAGTTCGGGATGGAACTGCGTGGCGTAAAGATTCCTCTTGATGCGGAACATCTGGACCGGGCAGGCGGCGGAGCCGGCAAGCAATACGGCGTGCGCGGGCAGGACGGTGCATCCTTCCTTGTGGCCAGTGAATGCGACGAACCGTTCGGACATGCCTTCAAGGAGCGGGTCCTGGAGCCCTTCCGCGGTGAGCTTGATGGTTACCCCGCCGAGCCCCTCGCCGTAGGTGCGGTCAATCACCGCACCTTGGTGAAGGCCGAGAGTTCCGACCCCATAGCAGGCGCCGAGAAAAGGAAAGTCCGCAGCGACAATCCTGTCCAGCAACTGCGCGAGTTCCTTCTCCACCCGCTGCTGAACTGGGCTTTTGTGCTCTTGCGGGTCGCTCGAGGTGAAGGGGCTGCCGCCTACGATCACGCCGGAATAGTCCGTGAGATGGAGTTCCGGCAAAGGCCCCTGTTCCATCCTGATGCGTTTCAGCTGCTGCGGAAGCAGTCCACCAAAACGGAGATACGCCAGGTACTCTTCCTCGGCGGCGGCGTCTTCGGCACGAGATGCGAGCAGGAGAAACGGCTTCACAGGCTAATTGTGCGCGCGGCGGCGGTCGTGCGCCAGCGCACCACGGGCGTGGCGGGGCGCAGCGTGGCGAGGCGCGGCGTGGTCGAAGGCGCCTGGGTGAGGCGCCGTTTGCGTGGGTGAGGCGCCGTTCACGCAGAAGAAATGTCCGGAATCCTGCCGTGATGGCAGGATTTCACCGCTCGTCCTTGCTGAATCCGCGGAATCACAACGATCTGAGTGGTACCCGTCACCGGTCTGGACACGAGCGGGGAAATCCGGTTTACATTCCGGAAACATGCCCGTCATGTGTTCTTCACGCCAGGACGGTTTATGTAACGTCCCCGCAATTTTTCCTCGCATTCCCTGAAACACTGACCCGCAAACATTGATGGGAGGAAAGAACGCGGGGAGTGACGGCGGCCCTCCTACGACACTTCGATGAGAAGGGACTTGCACATGCATATCACTGCGGAAAACGTTTGGGTGATGGTGTCAGCGGCACTTGCACTGCTCATGACTCCAGCACTCGGCCTCTTCTACAGTGGCATGACCCGGGCCAAGGCCTCCCTCAACATGATCATGATGAGCTTCATCTCCGCAGGCATCGTCGGTGCCGTGTGGATCCTTTGGGGCTACTCGATGATCAGCGGCAAGAGCGTCCTGGGGATTTTCGGCAACCCGTTCAGCAGCTTCGGTTCGGCTGACCTGGTGGGCTCCACCGATCTCATCAAGTTGGGTTTCAGCGCCACCTTCGCCATGGTCACCGTGGCCCTCATCAGCGGCGCTATTGCTGACCGGGCCAAGTTCACGTCCTGGGTCATCTTCGTTCCCATCTGGATCACACTGGTCTACTGCCCCCTGGCTTTCATGGTCTGGGGTGGCGGCCTCCTGAGCCCGGGCGGAGCCATCAGCTCGGTCTTCGGCCAGGTGATTGACTTCGCTGGCGGCACAGTAGTGGAAATCAGCTCCGGCGCAGCCGCATTTGTCCTGGCCTTGATCCTGGGCAAACGCCACGGCTTCGGAAAAGACCCGAATCACCGCCCGCACAACCTTCCCTTCATCATGCTTGGCGCCGGCCTCCTGTGGTTCGGCTGGTTCGGCTTCAACGCCGGTGCTGCCACAACGGCAGAGCAGGCCGGTTTGATCTGGGTCAACACCCTTGTTGCCCCCGCCGGGGCAATGCTCAGCTGGCTCCTGACCGAGAAGATCCGGCACGGCCACCCCACCTCCCTGGGCGCCGCATCCGGCGTGGTTGCCGGCCTCGTAGCCATTACTCCGGCATGTGCCAATGTGGCTCCTGCCGCTGCCCTCGGCCTGGGGCTCCTGGCTGGCGCGGCCTGCGCCGTGTTTGTCGATCTGAAACACAAGTTCGGCTTCGACGATTCGCTCGACGTCGTGGGCGTCCACCTCGGTGGTGGACTGGTGGGCACCCTCGCGCTCGGTTTCATCGCACTGCCGGTCAACGGTAAGGGCGGAGGATTGTTCTACGGTGGCGGTCTCCAGCAGCTGGTGGCGCAGATTGTCGCCGTTCTTGTCACCTTGGCCGTGTCCGGAATCATGACGACCATCATTGCCTTGGTCATCCACAAGACAGTTGGCTTCCGTGTCAGCCACGAGGCTGAGCTCGACGGCGTGGATCTGTCAGAGCACGCGGAGACCGCCTACGAGTTCGGCGGTATGTCGCGGAGCCACTTCAATGCCCTCCCCCACGTCCATATCCCCGTTGCCGCCACGGTTTCAGCCCCGGCCGGTCCCGCCGTCGGGCGTTCAAGCGAAGGCGGCAAATCCGTCTAACCGGCGCCAGCATTTCCGCCACCGCACGGGGCGCGTACGCTCAATTTGTGGATATCGTCGATTTCCTGTCGGAGCGTTTGAATGAGGATGAGGCCGCGGCACGGAAACTCCTCGGCGATCGCTCTGTTTCCGAAGCGGGCAAATGGTACGAACGCCGCCTTCTCCTTGAATGCGAGTCGAAGCGGAGACTGCTCGCCATCGTGGAATCCGCACGGCAGACGGCCTTGGCCACGATGGTCCGCAACGCGTTAGCCGACACCCCGCAGTGGATTCCAGAGTCGATCGAATGGACCACCAAGTCGCTAAACGCCCTCGCGCTGCCCTATTCGGACCATCCGGATTTTGAACCGAAATGGCTGACGGGGATATAGCTGATCGGCAGGATCTTGCCGAAACATAGTCTTCACGGTCTTTCAAGACCCTCTAGCATCGGCTTTCGGCAACATCTTGCCGATTTAGGCTAAATAGGTGAGAATGAGGCAATAGAACAAGCAAAACGGCAGTATCGTGCCGGTTAATTGGAGGATCGTGGAAGACCTAGCGGCCATAGCTGCGGCCATACGAAAGGCGCGCAAGGAAGCCGGAATCACGCAAGCTGATCTTGCCGACCTTGGGGGAACCTCCGAAAGAACCGTTCGAGCGATCGAAACGGCCACCGGGAATCCTTCGCTAACTGCCGTCGTGGCCGTCGCGAACGCCGTCGGCCTGCATCTGGTGGCCAGCTGATGCCGGATGATCTCCAAGACCTGAGGTTCATCCGCGCTGCGGACGTTTACAAGGGCGGCATCCTGGCCGGCCATATAGTCCGCACGCGCCATGGTGGAATGACCTTTTCCTACGCAGCGGAGTACTTGGCCGCAGGGAGGCCCGCGGTGGCCAGTTCGTTGCCCTTGATGGAGGCGCCGGTCGAGACTCCAGCAGGAGCTCTCCCGCCGTTCTTCGCCGGGCTTCTTCCGGAAGGGCACCGGCTCAGCGTACTCAGGGACGCCACCAAAACCAGCCTCGACGACGAACTCACGCTCCTGCTTGCAGTGGGAGCCGACGCGCCTGGGGACGTCCAAGTGGTTCCCGCCGGTGAAGTCCCGGCGGAACCGGCACCCTTGGCGGACGCCTCAAAACCCGAAGAGCTGGACTTCGCCGCCCTTGCCAACGCAGTGGACCGCCATGCCATCCCGGGCGTCCAAGACAAGGTAAGCGCGTCCATGCTGACCACGCCATTGTCGCTCAGTGGGCAGCGGTATCTTCTCAAGCTGGACCCACCCAATCATGCCCATCTGCTGGCGAACGAAGCGGCGCATCTCTCCGCAGCCAAAGCGCTCAAGATCCCGGTAGCCAAGAGCCAAGTCATCACCGACAGGAATGGGTTGGCAGGGTTGTTGGTGGAACGCTTCGACCGCGTACGAAACAATGACCGGGCCTGGGTGCGCCTGCCCATGGAGGACGGAGCCCAAGTCATGGGCATGCCACCAGCCTCGAAGTACTCCGTGGCGTCGGAAGACGTAGCCTCTGCACTGGCCGGAAGGTGTAAAGCCCCGCTCGTGGCAAGCCGCAATCTGTACCTTCAGTTTGTTTTTGCGTGGCTCGCGTGGCTCACCGGGAACGGCGATCTCCATGCGAAAAATCTCTCGATCCTCGGCGGCGGTAACGGAAGCGGCTTTGCCATGGCACCGATCTACGACATTCCTTGCACCCTGCTCTACGGAGACAACTCACTAGCATTGTCGGTTTCCGGTAAAACGAAGAATCTCAAGGCGAAGCACTGGGCGGAATTCGCGGCGTCCATTGGCTTACCGCAACGCGCGGCGGTCGCCGCCAACGCATTGGCCCTATCAGCTTCCGGGAAAGTCAGGTTGGAAGACCTTCCGTTTACGGGGTCACCGCTCCGGGGCGCCCTGCGGGAGTTGCGATTCCGGCGCGGAGAGCTGGAAGGCTGAGAAGTGTTCGACGGCGGTGCGAACCGCCGTCGAACTGTCCTGCCGGCTCAGGGATGGCCGGTTTTGAGCGGCACGTCGTTCGGTGGCGGGAGAGTTCCACCGCCGCGCAAGACCACCGGCCCGACGGGGGCCGACGTCGACGCCGGTGGGGCGGGCAGTGGTTTGGGTGCGGGTACCGGTTGCGGCGGGGCCGGGAGGGTGATTTTTGATCCGAACGCAGGCGGCGCTGGCTGGTGCAATGACGGGTCGATCAGGTCCGCGAGCCCAGGGTCATTGTCCACCCTGTCTACGCCAAGCTTGGGAAGTCCGAGCAACTCCATCACAGTTTTCGGGATCCCCGCGTGATTTGACCAACGGCTGTCGATTCCTTGTTTGACTGGTCCCCCGAAGAGAATCAGCGGAACCCTTGGACCATAGGCGAGTTGCACGCCGTCGGGCGTATGTTCAAGGTTCGGGGTGGCGACGTGGTCATCCCACCCTCCCCAGTCATCCCAGGTCAGCAGGAACACGGTTTCGTCCCATCCGCCGGCCTTGACCACGGCGTCAACGCTTTGCCAGATCTTGTTCATACCGATGGTGACATCCGCTACCGGGTGCTCGTCCTCCGGCGAGTTGTGCCACAGGTAGCTCAGCTCAGGCAGTTTCCCGGCGGCTGCCTCGGCCACAAAGTGGGAATTCGGGACCAGGTTCGGCGAGCCATTGAGCTGCGTGTAAAACCCGACCGGGTAATTGTTGCTGCCTGTGTAGCACCGCCATCCGATCCCCGCGTCCTGGGCCAGCCCGGGAACGGAGGGCATGTCCCAAAGCGGCGGAGGTTGAGTCCGGGAGGGGTTGCGCAGGGTCGGGGACTGGCCTCCGACGATCAGCAGGTGATTAGGCGTGGAGTTTGTCCCGAAACCGCTGCAGTGGTTTTCCATGAAAGCACCGGTCACAGCAAGGTATTCGTAGAACGGCAGGACCACGGAGGTATCGAACTGGGTGCGGGTCGCCTTGTGCTGGCCTGTCAGCCAATTGAAATAGGCGTGCCGGTCGTGGGGCTGGTCCGAGGCCGGCGGATTGGCTTGGATGGGCCAGTCGGTGGCCACGTTCGCCCCGTAGGGGGCAAGGCCCCGGAAATAGTTGTCCACCGTGTGGTTCTCCTGCACCATAACCACCACGCGCTTGACCCTGCTGTTCGCCATGAAAGTACCCCTCGTCGGCCTGCAGTTCCGGGCTCAGAAGGCCCATGGGAGCGATTATGCCGCCGCACTGTCTTTGGCACCATCGTCGCGAACGGTATTTAAGGCATTGTTCACTTCGAGCGACCCCGCGGATACCTCCCGCCTCATCAGTTCACTGATGATTTAGCTGACAGTTCCCTGTGATTCCGTCCAGCGTGTTCCCGGGCCCCTAGCTTGAGGGCCATGAAGATCAAAACAACTCCGGTCATCATCATCGGAACATTGTCCAGTGTCCTGGTGGGCGGGGCCGCCTTTGCGGCTGTCTCGAACTTCGCCGGCCCTCACGAAGATGGAACTGCTGTCACGTCGATCGGCATGCGCGTCACGCCGGCTGGACAGCAGACCGCACTCGGCGACCTTCCGTTGAACTCCGCTATCTCCCCCGACGGCAAGAAGCTGGCCGTCACCAACAATGGTCAAGGCACTCAGTCCCTGCAACTCGTCGATCTCGCAGACCACGAGGTAGACCAGACCATCCCGTACAAGTCTCCCGAATCGCTCTACATGGGCTTGGCCTGGAGCCCGGACGGCACCAAGCTGTACGCCAGCGCCGCTGCCAACTCCAAAATCCGCACCTACAGCTTCTCCGGCGGACGACTCACCGAGGGCGCTCCTCTGCAGTTGCCCACCACTACACCTTCCGGCAATGCCCTCAACCTCTTCCCCGCAGGTTTGGCACTCACACCCGACGGAAAGCGCCTGATAGTGGCGGACCAACTGGCCGACGCCGTGTCCGTCGTCGATCTCGCCACCGGGAAGGTCTCGACTACTCCGGCCGGACACCGGCCGCTTTCGGTGACCGTTTCTCCAGAGGGCACGACGGCGTATGTCACCAATCAGGGCGCATCCGACGTCTCCGTGGTGGATATTAGCGGTGCCGAGCCGAAGGTTTCCCGCACCTTTGCGGCGGGGCTCCACCCCAACAAGTCCGTCCTGTCCAAGGATGGACGCAAGCTGTACGTCGCCAACGGCGACGACGACACTGTCTCAGCCGTCGACACCACCTCGGGTACGGCCACCAGCATCAGCGTTGCGCCCGAAAAGGGTGCACCGGTGGGAACCAATCCAACAGGGCTGGCCTTGGACGAAGCCGGGCACCGCCTCTTCGTGAGCAACTCGGGGAACAACGACGTCGCCGTCGTCGATCTTGGCAGCAGTACGGTGAGCGGCGTAGTGCCGGTCGGCTGGTACCCGAGTTCGATGGTCTTCAGCGGCGGGACACTGCATGTCACCAACGCGAAAGGGCTGGGCGCCGGACCTAACAACGGACCCGGCCACCCGAACCCCGAGTCAACCGCCCCGGCAGCCGAAAACCAGTACAGCGGATCGATGATCGTTGGCACGCTGAGCAGTTTCGAGGTGCCCCAAGGAGGGCAGCTGCAGAAGGCCACCGAACAGGTCAAAAACAACAACCGCCCGGACACCGCCGGAGGCAACATCATCCCGCGTCAACCCGGCCAACAGAGCCCCATCAAACATGTGATCTACGTGGTCAAGGAAAACCGCACCTACGACCAGGTGCTGGGTAGCCTCGGCAAGGGCAACGGCGATCCTTCGCTGAACCTCTTCGGCGACGAGTCGGCGCCAAACATGCGGGCCTTGTCCAAGAAGTTCACCACCCTTGACAACTTCTATGCCGACGCGGAAGTCAGCGCCAACGGCTGGAACTGGGTGGCCTCGGCCAACTCGAACCCGTACGCAGAACAAATGTGGCCTGCCAACTACTCGGGCCGCAAGGGACAATATCCCAGCGAAGGAAACGCCCCGGAAATCGCGGCGCAACAGCCGGACAACACGTACGTCTGGCAGCGCCTCGCCAAGGCAGGCGTCAGCTTCCGCAACTACGGCTTCTATGTTTCCAACAATGCCACCGGTACCACCACGGCCGCGGACCCTGTCCTGGATGCCCAGACGGACCACAACTACCGCGGATACGACCTGAACTGCCCGGACTCCGCCGGAACGTTTGCGGCGTTGAAGACCAACTGCGGAACCCCGCGTGTTGACGAGTGGGCCAAGGATTTTCAGTCCCAGGTAACCGCGGAAACGGTTCCCACGGTCCAATTCGTGCGGCTTCCCAATGACCACACCCAGGCCACCAAGACCGGCGCGCCCACACCGAAGGCCTACGTGGCGGACAACGACTACGCGCTGGGCAAGCTGGTGGACACCGTGTCGCATTCCTCCGCTTGGAAAGACACTGCCATCTTCGTCACGGAGGACGATGCCCAGAATGGGCCTGATCACGTGGACGCGCACCGCACCCTCGCACTGGCCATCAGCCCTTACACGCAGACCGGGAAAGTCGACTCAACCTTCTACAGCACGGCATCGATGGTCCGCACTATCGGGCTCATTGCCGGCATCGGTCCGCTGACCCAGTTTGATGCCTTCGCGACTCCGATGAACGCGTCCTTCACGGCCAAGCCGGACAACACGTCGTACACCGCCCTTAAGCCCAGCTACGACATGACCACTGTCAACGGGGCCAATGCTCCGATGGCCCCACAAGTAGCCGCGCAGGACACAGCTACTGAAGACAAGATCGACGAACAGCTCTACAACAAGGCCATCTGGCAATCAGTGAACGGTTCCGGCTCGACCATGCCTGATCCCAAGCACAGCGTAATCGGGTCAGTCCCGGGTTCAAGTTCGGGGTCCGGTTCGGGTCCCGGTTCGGGTTCCGGTTCGGCCCCGACCACCGGCAGCCAGCCCGTGGCGAAGGATGCTGACGGCTAGGCAAGTCCACGTTGGGAGGGCGGTCACCGGAAACGGTGGCCGCCCTCGCCTTTTCAGCCGATAATGAGTGTCCCAGCCCTGAACGATAGGTATTGAAGGAGCATGCGTGAGGCACACCAGCCAGAGAGGGGTCTGGGCAAGCCCGTGAAACGGACCATTTCCAGCGCCGAAGTTCCCCCGCGCACCTCTGCCAAGAACATAGCCCCCGCATTGGTGATCGGGCTTCTGGCCGGGGTGCTTGGCTTGGCCCCATGGCTGATCACCGGCGCCCGGCTGCCATTGCAGAACCTGTGGGGCTCGGATGCGCCGTCTCAGCAGATACCTTTGGTGCTCCTCCCGCTCAGCCAATACCAGCTCACAAATCTCGTTGCGCTCTTGACCGTGGGCGGGGCGGTCGCCGGCCTGGCCGTGCGGATCTGGTATCCAGCCCGACGCCGGCTGGTGACGTGGTGTGCCGCTGCGGGTGTTCTGGCAGTCCACATCGCGGCGACAATTCAGGCATTCGTCGTGGTCAACGCCGGCCTGGTGCCGGGATCCAGATCAAGCCTCTACCTGGCCGGGCTGCTGGCAGGAGTCCTTGGCGCCACCGCAGCAAGCCTCATTGCCCTTCTGCTCATCGCCTCAAGGTCCAGATCCCTGGCCGCCCTGGGCGTAGCACTCATCGCCGTCCCCTTCGGCTATTGGTCCGCCGAGTGGTTGGCAAACCTGGCCGGGGTACCCTATGCCTCTCCCGCCATGCCCGTGATCGTACAGTTGCTGCCCGCCGCGCTGGTAGGGGTGACACTGGCATGGTACGGGTTGAGACCAGCCCGCCACGCGCTCGTATGGCTGGCGAGTCTTGCCGTCTTATGGGTGGTGCCGGCAGTTTTCAGGTCGGTGAATTCCGCCTTGGGTACGCGCAGCATCCTGGGGAACCTGCAGGAGATGGCTGTGATGGGCCATCAGGTCCTTTCGAACGCGTTAGGACCCGACGGCGGGGCCGGCGTCGGGGTATTGCTCGCATTGGCGATCGCCCTGGCAGCCATGGTGGCGCGCCGGGCCTCTGTTCGGCGTCGGGCGCGTTAGGCAAAGAGGACCGACGACGACGGCGGCCCTCCAGGCGCTGGCGAAACGCACCGTAATCGTGGCAAAAAAGTGTGTCGCACTTCCCCTGTCGAAGAATAACTTCAGAATCTATTCTGATGATGGACGGGTAAATGCCCGGTCCGTAAAGGCCGCCGGCACGTCCGGGGAAGCCCTTCCCGCTCCGGGGCCGTCTCGATGAGGAGGCGCTATGTCAACTCCCGATCTGCCAACTCGGGGACCTGCCAGGCCGGGTCCATACATTGTTTCGGGAATTCTGCTGGCCATCGCCATTTTGGTGCCATTGTTCGTTCCGGCATATTCAATTGATAAACCGCGATTTGCAGGTATTCCGTTCTTCTATTGGTACCAAATGCTTTGGGTTCCTATTACCGCCGGCCTGATTGGCATCGCCTATCGCTTGGTTTCCAAGGAGGACCGCCGCCGCCGTAAGGCAGTGCGGAGCGGACGCAACGAGGAGCAACAGCCATGAGGGCCTTCACTGTTCCATTGGCGACCACAGCGGATCGGCCCGTCAACGGCGTAGCGCTCACCGTCGTCGTCGTCCTCTTTGTTCTGGTGGCGGTCTTGGGCTTCTTCGCCGCACGGTGGCGTTCGGGTAAGGAAACCGGACTGCACAGCCTTGATGAGTGGGGCCTTGGCGGCCGCGGTTTTGGGACATGGGTGACGTGGTTCCTTCTTGGTGGGGACCTCTACACCGCCTACACGTTCGTGGCGGTACCGGCCGCAATGTGGGCTACTGGCGCTGTCAGCGGTTTCTTCGCTGTGCCGTACACGATCGTGCTGTATCCGATTGTGTTCCTTTTGATGAGCCGCTTGTGGTCCGTCTCGCACCGGCACGGGTTCGTGACGCCGGCGGACTTCGTGGGCGGCCGCTATGGCAGCAGGGCGCTCACGGTGGCGGTGGCGGTCACGGGCATCGTCGCGACCATGCCCTACATCGCGCTGCAACTCGTCGGCATCAAGGCCGTGCTGACGGTGCTGGGGCTCGGCAGCGCCCAGAATGCGCTGTTGACCGACCTGCCCTTGATCATCGCATTCGTTGTCCTGGCCGCGTACACGTACACGTCGGGTCTACGTGCTCCGGCGCTTATCGCGGTGGTGAAGGATCTCCTGATTTATCTCGCGGTGATCGTCGCGGTGATCTATCTGCCCATCAAATTCGGAGGCTGGGACAACATCTTTGGTGCCGCACAGACAAAACTGGACGCCATCAACCCGGCCACGGGCAAGGCGGCCGGCGTCTTTATTCCTGGCGCGGCCAGCTACTCGGCCTATTGGACGCTGGCTCTCGGCTCCGCCCTGGCGTTGTTCATGTATCCGCACTCGGTGACCGGGGTCCTGGCGACCAAGAGCAGGAACACGATTCGCAAGAACGCCGCAGTGCTTCCGCTGTACTCGCTGATGTTGGGATTCCTTGCTCTTCTGGGCTACGCAGCCATCTCGGCGGGTACCAAGCCGACTGACCTGAACGGTGCCGTCAACCCGCAGCTCGTGGTTCCGCAACTGTTCTTGGACAACTTCCCCGCGTGGTTCGCCGGGATCGCGCTGGCGGCAATCGCCATCGGCGCCTTGGTCCCGGCCGCCATCATGTCGATCGCCGCGGCGAACCTGTTCACGCGCAATATCTACCGCGACCTGATCCGGCCCGACGCCGACCCTCGCCAGGAAGCCAAGGTCTCCAAGATCGCCTCGCTCGTGGTGAAGTTCGGTGCGCTGATCTTCGTCATTGCAATGGACCAGTCGGCCGCGATCAATATGCAGCTCCTCGGTGGCATCTGGATTCTGCAGACCTTCCCGGCGATCGTTGCTGGGCTCTACACCCGTTGGTTCCACCGATGGGCGCTCTTCGCCGGCTGGGCCGTCGGAATCATCTACGGGACGGTGGCGGCGTACAACGTGATCAACCCGGTGACGAAGGCCAACTTCGGTGGATCTATCGCTGCCATCCCGGGCACCAATGTACAGGTGTACATCGCTGTGGTGGCATTCGCTATCAACCTGATCGTTGCCGCAGTCCTGTCGCTGATCTTCCGCGCGATGAAGCTCCCCGACGGAAAGGACATCACCCGCACCTCGGACTACGGAGCAGACGAGGACGACCCCAAGGTTGCCGACCTCCAGCGCCAGTACCCGGTAGGCGGAACTGGAGGCGGGACGTTCTGACTGCTCGGAACCGTCCGCGAGATCAGCGCCAAACGGGCCGTTCACTGCTGAGGCGGCGCATACCCCCGCGAAGTGGGCGTGTTTGAGCATGCCTAGGCAGGTTGGCGTAGACCGCGTCGGTGACGGCTGCGAAACAGGTCCCCGAAATAGTGCGCAGCCATGACGGGCGGGTCTCCATTCACGTGCGTTCCTGGCAGGGGCGGGGCTGTTGAGCGGTAGGTGTGTCCGGTGGGGGTGCGGATTTCGAGGACATGCCTTGTCCCGGGGCGTGTTGACCCGGTTTGTGCTGTCCAGCCGGTCAGTTCTTTGGTGTGGTTGCATGCTTCGCACAGTCCCGCCCCGTTGGCCAGGCTGGTGGGTCCGCCGTCGTGCCAGGGGACGATGTGGTCGAAATGCCGGATGGGCGCGTCGCAGTAGGGGGTGCGGCAGGTGTCGTCGCGGGCCTGGATGAAGCGCCGCAGACCTGCCGGGAAGAGCCGCGCCCGCGAATCCACGCCGACAAGCTCCCCGGTCCGGGGAGCCGTGAACAGGCGCCGGAGCCAGACCTTGAAGGCCGGGTCCTCTTCGGCTTGGGACTGTCCGCCCGGCCCGCGCTGCCCGCGCTGGCCGCGCTGGCCGGGTTCGGCGACTGCGGCCTGGCCGGGTTCGGCGACTGCGGGCTGGCCGCGTTTGGTGTTGCCGCTTGTCCCCGCCAGGAGTTCCCTCGCCCAGCCCGCGGGGACGATGCCGTAGCCGGGCAGGCGGGCCGGCTCGCTGTCGCCCTGGAAGAGGGTGCGGTCGGTCATGACGAGCTGGACCTCGACGCCGGTGATCCCCCCAGGCGTTCCGGTGGTCCGCTCCACTAATGCATCAGCCATGACCTGGCCCCGGGACCGGGTATCCCCGTCGGAGCGCAGCGAGTCTGCGTGCCGGGACAGGGCCGCGTGCACGGCGACGCCCTGGGCGACGGGGAGCAGGGCGGTCAGGTAGGTCATGGTGTCCGGTGCCGGGCGGAGGCTGACGTGCCGCTCGGTGGCGGCGTGGCTTGCTCGTTGCGTGACGGAGCGCGGGTCCCGCCGGTAGGCCGCGGTCCGGGCCGCGGCGATGATCGCCTTGTCTCCGGCGCCGTCGAAGACTCCGGTGTCGGCGCAGAGTTCCTCGTCCACGGCGCAGCGGTCCGCAGCGGCCAGGCAGGCTGTTTCCTTCACCAACAGCGTCGCCCGCCATTCGTTCAGCTGACCGGTGTCCAAAGCCGCGAGGGTGTGCGGCATTTCGGTGACGAGGGCGTTGGCGAGTCCGAGGAGCCGGGATCCGCGGGCCGGGGACTCCCGCCTGGCCAACGCGATCTGCGCTCCGACGCCGCGGCCCTGCTCCTCGTTAGGGATGCCCGCCGCCGCGTCGCTGCTCCGCTGGGCGGCGTCGAACGCGACAGCAATCCGTGCCTGGGCGCCGGCGGCCGCGGACTTCAGGTCCTCAAGAGCACGCAACTCGTTTATCAGTTCAGCACTGTCGGAGCCTGGCCGAAGCGAGTTCACGGCATCGATCAGGCCCCGCACCCGGACGCGCAGGACCGCGTCATCTTGAACCGTGGCATCCGGGATCGCGTCGCCGAATGGCGCGCCTGATCCGAATCGCTGTGTTCCCCGTATTCCGGCCATAACCAAAGCCTTCCAGAGGGGTACGACATTATTAGGTCGGAGAACTGCACACGGGCGAAAATTCTTGAGAATAATCCGGACTTTTTTGGGCGGCCAGGAATTCGAACTCCCCCAACCCAGCCATCGCTCGTGGCATTGAGAGGCGCAGGCTATCGATCATTCCGGCTTCGCGTGCCTGATGCTGGGCGCTTCCCAAGTATCTGGAGTGGACTACTTCCTTGACCCCCTGGACTTCGACGCCGGCCGCCCTCGCGGGCCGCTCCATGCTGCCTCGGGAACGGTGGTCCGAGATGCGGCTCTCGCGTGTCTACGCGCTAGCGGACTACACGGACCGGGATTCGTCGAAGGATCCTGTGCTGGCGGCGAAGCTGTTGCGGCGGATCGGGCGGGATATTGGGGAAGGGCTGCTCCTATTAAGTGGCGTGTAAATAGACACGCTCGACTTCCGTGATCTCTCAGTGCCACTGGTCTACGGTTGGCTCAATATCGGGTTTGTTCAAGGGGGACGCATGGAATTCGACGAACGGCTCTCGGCGCTTGCCGCAAAGGTGCGTCAGCAGCGCGAGGCTATTCAGACCGAGGAAGCAACAAAGAACGCATTCGTCATGCCGTTCATCTCAACGATCCTCGGCTACGACGTTTTTAACCCACTTGAGGTCGTGCCGGAGTTCACAGCGGATGTAAGCATCAAGAAGGGGGAGAAGATTGACTACGCCATCGTGAAGGATGGCGAGATACAGATCCTCATCGAGTGCAAGAAGTCCATCGGACCAGTAAGGATCGAACACGCGTCTCAGCTGTTCCGCTATTTTGCAGTCACAAATGCGCGGATCGCCATACTCACCAACGGCGAGGTGTATCAGTTTTTTACTGATCTCGATGCTCCTAACCGTATGGATGAAAAGCCTTTCCTGGTGTTGGATCTCAATGAGATCGATGATTCGCTCCTTCCGGAACTCCGGAAACTCTCAAAAGACGTCTTCGATCTGGACTCAATCATCAACGCGGCTGGCGAACTGAAATACATCGGCGAGCTTAAACGAACCTTGGCTGCACAGTTCCGCGAGCCTGAAGACGAGTGGGTCAAGTTCTTGACCACACGTGTATACACAGGCGCGTATACGCAGCGTGTGCGCGAACAGTTCACTTCGCTCGTCAGAAAGGCATCGAAGCAGTTCCTCAATGACCAGGCAAATGATCGTCTTAAGAAAGCCCTCGGCTCTCAGACCTTTACCCAGGTCGATGATTCGACAACTCTTCCGAAGGTGGTTAGTCAGCCGGCCGTTGAAGCCGCCCTCATCGAAGCCGATCGTGTTGTGCCCACGGCCGAAGAAATCGAGGGTTACCAGATTGTCCGGGCGATCGTTTGCAGCGATGTAAAGCCCTCTAGGGTGTTCCAGCGCGATGCCAAGTCGTACTTCGCCGTACTTCTAGATGACAACAACCGCAGGCCCATAGCGCGCCTGCATTTCAACCGAGCCCAGAAGTACATCGGACTCTTCGACGAACACAAAGAGGAACGGCGTGTTCCCGTTGACTCCCTAGAGGACATTTACGAACACGCTGACGCTCTTCGCGCCAGTGTGAAGGGCTATCTGTAGTTGCTGTCGGCTGAGTGGCGACGCCGACTCGGATGAATACGTTTTCAACTAGGGTTTTCGAAAGAAATGCCGGACCAATTGGCGGGGCGAAATTGCGTCGAAGGATCCATTGGCTATGGGTGACCGCTCCTGCTCGGCGTTTGCGGCGCACTCCAACCCAGTTTCACCTCCGTATCAGCAGTGACACACTTGATGCATGCGGACTGTGACAGTACGCGAGCTAAGGAACCAAGGCGGCGAAGTCCTTGAGCGAGTCGCTCGGGGCGAGATGTTGATCGTTACCCGCGATGGCCACGAGTGGCCAACCAGCCACTCACGGAGGAGCACCCATGACTGAAACCAAACCGGTCGTCGTCGTCGGCGGCACCGGCCATGTCGGCGGCCAAGTGATCGATGAACTGCTCGCAAAGGGAAAGAGCGTCCGGGCCTTGGTCCGGCCAGAATCGGACGCGAGCAAGCTCGAGGCCAAAGGTGTTGAGATTGCGCGTGGCGACATGCTCGACCTTGACTCCCTCATCGCCGCAATGACAGGGGCCGACGCCGTTATCACCTCCGCGGCCGGGTACACCCGCCGCGATAAACAGGCTTTGGAAATCGACACTACCGGCAACACCAACCTCGCCGTCGCTGCGAGCCGGACGGGGGTCAGGCGATTCATTCTGGTCAGCATCCTCACCTCGGACCAGACACCGGACGTCCCGCACTTCTGGCACAAGAAGCTCACGGAAGACAAGCTGGAGGAACTGGGTGTCCCGTTTGTCGCCCTTCGCCCCGGCGCGTTTCTCGACCAGATCACCCAGATGGGAGGAGACCCGTTCGAGAAGAAGCGCCTCACGTGGTTCGGCACCAAGACCGTCCCGCTGACCTTCGTCCTCACTTCCGATCTCGCCGGGTACCTCGCAGCCGCGGTCGACGCGGATGTCGCCGACGGCGAGCGGATCGACATCGGATGGGACCGGGCTGTCAGCATGCAGGATATCGCGGACATCGCTTCGACTTTTGCGGGTGAACAGGTCCGCGTCCGCTCGGTGCCGGCTCCCGTCCTCAATGTCCTCGGCGCCGTACTGGGCCCGTTCGTCCCTATGGTCAAGGACATGAGTTCCATGCTCGCCTGGTTCGAGACCGGCAAATACGTCTCGGACACTTCGCGCCAAGCCGAAGTATTCGGACCGGTCCCGACGGCGGAAAACGCCGTCGCGCGCTTTGCTCGGAGTCTGGGGCACTAGGGGGAGCTACAGGTCCCTCAGCGAGGAATCCGCGTCGAGCCGTGCGAGTCTTGCGACGTGGCCAACGGCTCCAAGGCACAAGAACAAAGGCACGCAGAAGAGGGCTCCCAGCACGAGCAGCCAGTTCGGCATTGCCCAAGCAGCCACCGGCAGGAGATCGAGCTGCAGGCCGCTGAAGACCGCCGTTCCTACAATGGAGCAAAGTGTTCCCAGGAGCGCTCCCACCGCGCCAATGATGAGGCCCACCGCCGCCAACTCGACCATGTAGACCCCTGCTATCGAGGCCCCGGACCAGCCGATGGCTTTGAGGAGACCCACTTCGCGGGCTCTTTGCTTGATCCAGCTGCCACCGACCGACACTCCAACCCCGAGGCAGAAAATGATCAGGAAGCCACCGATCACCCAGCTGACAAGGGCAAGAAGCGCAAACAGGCCTGACAGGGAGCGGATTTGGCCCGCAACGCTGTTCACTGAGTATCCGAGGGTTCGGACTTGGTTTTGTACGTTGACCACTTCGTCTGCTGAGTCAGCGCGAACATATGCCCGGGGGTAGGTTGTTGATTTGGTATCCGGCCGGGCATTGGCGCGGGTTGATTTGAGTAACTTGCTGGATACGTATGCCAGCCTGGGCGCCGTCCGTCCCCGGCGACGAGTTGTCGTAAATGCCTGACACGCGGAGAGATACGGAAACGGGTTCCCCGTTGCTTGGGCCGATCTCCTTCGTGTACACGAAGCTCAATTCCTTGCCGAGCAGTTGGGCGTAGTCCTGGCCTTGGCCCCTGTCGGGGAGGAAAATCTGGCCGTCCCCAGGGCCGTCTACGGAGACGTCTCCGAGCAGTACCTTCGGGGCAATTCCGCTGATAAATGGCGTCCCCATGAACGCACCAGGGTTGTTCGGCGACGGCCAGTTCGCGGGATCCTCTATTGCGAGGTCAATTTGTGCCCAGCCGGAGGATCCCACCACATGATCGATTTGGTCAAACGCGGAAAGCGATTCGTCCGTGATTTCGCGGGCTGAATCCGGACCAACGGAAGTTACCTCAACATAATTCAGGGCGGAGTTGGTGGTGATCTTGTTCGAGTATGAACTAATGCCGGCCCCCACAACGCTGTCGGCGAAAATGAATACCGCAATGCCAAGACTCATGAGGACCGCGAGTGGCCTCAATTTCGAGAGAGAAAGCCGCACAGACCTCGCAGCAAAGACTCTATATCTGTTCAAGGAGCAACTCCTTCATAGGCAGCTGACGGTGAGCAACCTGCTGAAAGACTTCGTCATGGGAAGCGACCAGGACGCCGCACCCGCTGTCGGCGCCCCGTCGCATGGCGTCCAAGATGGCTTCAGTGTTTGTCGCGTCAAGACCCGAACTTGGTTCATCTGCCAGTAGCAGTGAAGGTTCGTTGATCAGTGCGCGGCAAAACGCGACTCTCTGCTGCTGCCCGCCTGAAAGCCTCTTCGCTTGCCGGTCAGCGACCGCTGCCAGGCCGAAGCGTTCCAACTGTTCCATAATCATTGCGCGTGTCATGGCCTGGCTGCCGGCAAGGAGAACATTTTCCAGCGCCGTAAGTTCGGGCAGTAGGTTGCTGCTCTGAAACACCATTCCAATTTCGTTCGAGCGGACGAGACTCGCCGTCCGCGACGACGCATTGGTTCTGTCGTCACCGTTAATCCACACTTTGCCGGCATCGGGGGTTGACAGAAGCCCGGAGATATTCAGAATCGTTGACTTCCCCGAACCTGACTCACCTCGCAGCCAAACGATTTCACCAGCCTCGACGGCGAGGCTGGCTTCCAGGAAGGACAGATTGTCGATTCCCGCGTTCATCCGAAAAAGACTTGGCGATGTTTTCAAGACTCAGCACCGAGGTCACTTGTTCACCCCGAAGTCGTAGGCGCCCGGGACCGCGATCATGGCGGCTGAAATCGAGAGGCTACACGGTGACGCCGTGCCCACTTCCATCCGATACAAAGACGGAAATTCTTTGCACCCCTTCAGAGTCCGGAGTTCCTCGGCGGCCTTGTCGAAGTCGTTTGACCCAAGTCCGGAGCGACTTGCGTTGGTCATGGCGGTCAACGCCCGAAAATAGTTCAGGCCATTTCCTTCGGGTGAACCGATGAGCTGCGGGAGAGCCGACTGGACACGCGGAAACATTGATCTCACGTCCTCGCTGTTTGAGAAATACATGGAGTTAGAGAGCGCCATCAGGGCGCCGGAGAGTCGGTCTTCGACCCCGGGGTCTGCATCAAACGCTTCGAGTCGCCCCAGCGTGGCACCCGGCTCGAGCTGCACCAGGACATCGACCAACTCGATGTATCCACCGAGATTCGCGAATGTCAGGGCGACCGGAAGAGCTGCCCGGCCCCGCTCGATGACCGAACTGTAGCTCCCCCAGGATGAAGATCCAGAACGCTTAAGCGCCACAAGCGCCTTCAGCTGAGTGATCAGATCGGTTTCGGCTGCCTTTAGCACCCTTTCCAGTTCGTCTCGGGTTCGCTCGCTTGCGACCTCTGGAAAACTCGTGTCGAGGAGTCTCGCGGCAAGATACGTCCCATGGACCGACCCTTTGGCGAGAGACGCTGAACGGATAAGTCCGGTCTTCTGGTCGACACGGGGTGCAATCCGGTCCCGGACAAGCCGCTTTGCCTCGGTCTGCGCGTCCAGCAATTCCAGGGAGCGCAGCATTGAGGCGATCAGCGCGTCATCATGCACCTGCCTTGAGTCCAGAAGCCCAACGATATGTTCTTTAGCATCGTTTGGAACCACGAGATCCTTTCTAAGAGTTGCTCTCGCTTCAAGAGCGGCTTGAAAGTCAAGGGTCGATTCATAGTCACCAGGGAGCTTTTTGGAATCCACGTTTTTCAACGCTCGTTCCAGGTCGCCGGGTTTCGGCTTTTGCAGAGCCGAATAGGAATCGAAGAGACGCCACGGAAGATAGGGTTTGTTCTTGATCAAGTTAACGTCAATTTCCCCAAGCCGCAGGAGCACTTCTTCCCCAAAGGACTTTCCAGCGTTCCCGGACCAGCCTTGCATCCTCCCGATATCGATCCAAAACCAGAGCGCGGCGATCTCGGCGCCTAGGTCCTGTTGCCTCGGAGGAATCGTGGAATTAGCCAATTTCGCATCCAATTCGTCAGGCAAAGTTGAGCCGGCAGCCTGAATCAACTTAAGCGCCGACCAGAGCGTCGGCAGGTCGGTCGCGGGCTGCTCTCGGAGTGCCTCGCGGACGGTCTTATTGGCGTTGTCTGCGGCCAGCAGGTAAGAACCAAGGTCCGCGGAGTACAACGCGGTGGTGTACAGGTCCCCACGCTCTTGGCCCTCCCCTTCGGGCATCCTTATGAGGCCGTTGATTCCCTGGAGCTTCTTCAAGTCTTCTTGTATGGCGGAAACATCGTTAGTCGGCGCGGAGGGACCGGCACTGCAGGCAGACAGCCAAAGCAAAGCTATGGTTAGCGCCGCCGATAGTTTGGCGTTTCGTGTGTGCTGCAACTTTCGAAGGCATGTGCTTGGGCTTCTTTTCACTACTGCAGTGCCGATCTCTTCGCTATACGCGTGCGGAAGCAGTGCGCAAATTGCCGTAGTAGAAACCAGTGGCCGCCACATCCGCACCTAGGTAGAATGCTCCCCAACCCATGCAGACGGTGCCGCTCAGATAGGATCCGCGGGCGCCGTTACTGTTGGTCCACTGAAGTGTCGCCGGATTGCTGGTTCCGGATCCCGATACATTGACACCCTTGATGCTGATGGACCCAACTCCGTACTGGTAGAACGATGTCGTGTTGCGGATCCAGTTGGGTGATACGTTCATCACCGCCGACGAGGAAAAACTCCCACAACCGCCATTTGAAACCGGCTGGATCCACATATTTGCCGTGATGGGCTGCCCGTTATCGAAATACGCGGTGCCCGACGCGCTAGTGGCCTGCGCTCCCGACGCTGCCCCAATTGCCATGAGTGCTGTCAGCGCTCCTGCCGCAATTGCCTTCCTTACATTCCTAACCATTTTCATTTGATTCCCTATTCTCAATTGCCGGTCGGCCTTGGAATTCCGACCGCATCTCTAGTCAGACATGAATATTGAACGCGTTCTCGACCTCGTGCCGATCGCATGGAACTAGCCCGGGAATGCGGCTCGCGAGTCGGCAAGAGCAAGTACGGGGGAGCCCGCTTTCGGACCCAGATCAGGCACTGCACAAACAGGACCACCTCCAGCGCCAGCGCGAGAACAAATAGCCTTCCCATCGCCGATGCCTAGGGACGACTGAAGGATTTGTCTTGGGTCGCGTCCGCATCGACGACGAGGGTCATGGTTCCAAGACAGATCGCGCCGATCGCCCAAAGCCATATCGGAAGCGACCCTGGAAAGCCAACGGTCGACGCTGCGATGAAAACGCCACTACCCATACCGCTGATGGCGAACAGACCAGCATCGCGCTTCGGACTTCGCTTTGTTGTGAGCACTAGGACCAGGGCAACCGCGCCAACAGCCAAGGAGGTCCACGCAAGCGGTGGTGTCTTCGGTTGGTGAAGGAGCCCGACAATGGTGCTGCCAGCGACGCACGCGAGCACCAAAACAGTGGCCGTCCTGCGGATAGTTGGTGAAAAGATCACTTTCGTACCCTTCTTGTGGGATGGGGGCCCGAGCGGCCGCCGCAATGGAGTCAGCTACGCGTGCCCATGTGACAGACCAGGGCGACATCGAGGTCGAGAGAAGCGCAAAGAAGGCAACAGAGACGAAGAGAGCGCCCCCAATCACGAGGACGAGGAGTCCACTGATCAACTTGTATCGATGCTCACCCGGAATCGCCCGTCAAGCTGCGTGAAGTTCGGGTGAGTAGGGGATCATTTCGATCCTGATTCCGCTCGCCAGTAACTCACCGGCAGTATCCGCCGGTATAGCGGAGGGCCGGAGAACCAATCGGGGCACGAGTGTCACTGCCCGTTTCTTTCGATCTTTGATGCTCTGGCTTCACGCACGAACTTCCAAAACGACATAAGAGAAGCCGCTACGAGGACTACTCCGGAAACGATGCTCCACGGTGGGTCGCCGCGAACGGCGGAACAGATGTATGCCGAGTAGAAGCCAAAAACGAGCGAAAGGAGAAGCCAAATGATCGAGTTGTGTTTCATGGTGAACTCCTCAGCCGGTGGATCCCGAAAACGGCCCCCGAGTTGCTGGGTTGACCGTCCTTGTGAAGGAGGCTAATGCCACAAAAGCCGTCTCAGTGTAGAAAAGTGGAAACTCAGTGCTGGGAGACCCGAATTTCAGTGTGGAATCGCCCAATCTCCGTGTGGTCGGTGGCGCGTCTCCGTGTAAATCGGGGGTGAGCACGTAGAGCGTGTCACCATCAGACCGCGATCCCGCCAGAGTGGCGTATCGGACTTCGTAGCCCACCCGGCCCCTTCGCAGCGCCGCTCAGCCCCACTTGGTATCTCAAACCCCCTCCCCTGCCGACCGCCCCCTTGACTCCCACCCCCTCCTTCCCTAAACTTTTCATAAAGCAGAATCTAAATTCCACACAGCGGAAACTGATTGAGGCGGGCCAGCCACTTCAGAGACCACTCGGAAGATAGATCAAAGCCCCTCCCCGGAAGGACCTACGATGACGTACACAGTGAATTGCTCCATCCTGCTGACGGAGCTGCCCCTGCTCGAGCGCCCCGCCGCCGCGAAGGCTGCCGGCTTTGACGCCGTCGAATTCTGGTGGCCTTTCGAGACTTCCGTCCCGTCGGACGCCCAGGTAAGCGAGTTCGAGAACGCCATCAAAGACGCTGGCGTGCAGCTCACCGGCCTGAACTTCAACGCCGGCAACATGCCGGGCGGCGATCGCGGCCTGGTCTCCTGGCCGGCCCGCTCCTCCGAGTTCCTCGACAACATCGACGTTGTCGCAGGCATCGGCGAGCGCCTCGGCTGCAAGGCGTTCAACGCCCTCTACGGCAACCGCGTGGACGGCGAATCGGCCGAGAAGCAGGATGCCATCGGCGCCGAAAACCTGGCCAGCGCCGCGCGAGGTGTCGCCCACATCGGCGGTACCGTCCTCCTGGAACCAGTCAGCGGCGCCCCCAAGTACCCCCTCCTCACGGCTGAAGATGCGCTGAAGGTGATCGCCCGAGTCAAGGCAGAGTCCGGCGTCGATAACGTCAAGCTCCTCGCCGACTTCTACCACCTGGCAGTCAACGGAGACGACGTCGAATCCGTCATCGAGAACCACGCCAAGGACTTCGGCCACATCCAGATCGCCGACAACCCCGGCCGCGGCGCTCCCGGAACCGGCGAGCTTCCCCTCGGCGAATGGATCGCCCGCAGCCGCGAACTCGGCTACAGCGGTTACATCGGCCTCGAATACAAGGAACCGCAGGAATCGGCCTTCAGCTGGGCCATCCGCCAGCGCGCTGCCAGCCACTAGCCCCAGCCAACTAGCCCACCCGCGCTAAAACAAAGACTTCAGTAAGGAAAATCATGAGCAACGTTGCAGTTATCGGACTCGGAATCATGGGCCTCCCCATGGCCATCAACCTGGTTAAGGCCGGCCACACTGTCACCGGTTTCAACCGCAGCCAGGACAAGATCGACAAGCTCGTCTCCGAAGGCGGCAAGGGTGCCACCAGCATCGCCGACGCCGTCAAAGACGCCGACGTCGTCATCACCATGGTGCCGGACTCCCCCGACGTCGAAGGCGTAGTCAGCGGACCGGACGGTGTCTTCGCCAACGCGAAGAAGGGCACCCTCTGGATCGACGCGAGCAGCATCCGCCCGGACGTCGCCAAGCGCCTCTCGGACGAAGCAACCGCAGCAGGCATCCGTCCTCTCGACGCCCCGGTATCCGGCGGCGAGCAAGGCGCCATCGACGCCGTCCTCTCCATCATGGTCGGCGGCGAGAAGGCCGATTTCGAGGCAGCACAGGACGTCCTCAACGCGGTCGGTAAGACGATCGTCCACGTCGGCCCCTCCGGCTCGGGCCAGACCGTCAAGGCAGCCAACCAGCTGATCGTGGCAGTCAACATTGAGGTCCTTGGCGAGGCAATCGCCTTCCTTGAGGCCTACGGCGTGGACACCGACGCAGCCCTCAAGGTTCTCGGCGGCGGCTTGGCCGGCTCGAAGGTCCTCGAACAGAAGGGCCAGAAGATGCTCGACCGCAACTTCGACCCCGGATTCCGCCTCGCCCTTCACCACAAGGACCTCGGCATCGTCACCTCGGCCGCCCGCGAAGCCAACGTCGCAGTCCCGCTCGGCGCAGTCGTCGCACAGCTCGTCGCCGCCACTGTCAACCAGGGCGACGGCGGACTCGACCACTCGGGACTCTTCAAGCAGGTCCTCCAGCTCAGCGGCCGAAAGTAAGCAGCTAACAGCTAAGCCACCCCGCACTCGAGAGTTTGTGTACACGTAACGCCCGGAAACACCCCGTATGAGGGCGTTATCTGTACACAAACTCGCTTCAGCACACCCAAAAACAGACTTTCAAGGAGCACACCATGACGAAGATGCGCACTGTAGACGCAGCCGTCGCCATTCTGGAAAAGGAAGGCGCCACCGAGGCGTTCGGCCTGCCAGGCGCGGCAATCAACCCCTTCTACTCGGCCATGCGGGCCCACGGCGGCATCCGCCACACCCTGGCCCGCCACGTTGAAGGCGCCAGCCACATGGCTGACGGTTACAGCCGTGCGGCCGACGGCAACATCGGTATCTGTATCGGCACCTCGGGCCCTGCCGGCACCGACATGATCACCGGCCTCTACGCAGCCTGGGCGGACTCCATCCCCATGCTCTGCATCACCGGCCAGGCCCCCGTTGCCAAGCTGCACAAGGAAGACTTCCAGGCCGTGGACATCGAATCCATCGCCAAGCCGGTCACCAAGATGGCCATGACCATCCTGGAACCGGGTCAGGTCCCGGGTGCCTTCCAGAAGGCCTTCCAGCTGATGCGCTCCGGCCGTCCGGGACCGGTCCTGCTGGACCTGCCGTTCGACGTGCAGATGGCTGAGATCGAATTCGACATCGACGCTTACGAGCCCATCGCCGTCGAGAAGCCGAAGGCCAGCCGCAAGCAGCTGGAAAAGGCGCTGGACATGCTCACCGCAGCCGAGCGCCCGCTGATCGTTGCCGGTGGCGGCATCATCAACGCCGGCGCTTCCGCGCAGCTGGTTGAACTGGCTGAACTGCTGAACGTTCCGGTCATCCCCACCCTGATGGGCTGGGGAACCATCCCGGATGACCACGAGCTGATGGCGGGCATGGTGGGCCTGCAGACCTCGCACCGCTACGGCAACGAGACCATGCTGGCCTCGGACTTCGTGATCGGCATCGGCAACCGCTGGGCCAACCGCCACACCGGTGGTCTGGACACCTACACGGCCGGCCGCAAGTTCGTGCATATCGACATCGAGCCCACGCAGATCGGTCGCGTGTTCTCGCCGGACTTCGGCATCGCGTCCGACGCCGGTGCGGCGCTGGACGGGCTGATCGAGCTGGCACGCGAGCGCCAGGCAGCCAAGTCCCTGCCGGACTACTCCGCTTGGGTTGCCGAGTGCACCGCACGCAAGGGTTCCCTGCAGCGCAAGACCCACTTCGAGAACGTGCCGATCAAGCCGCAGCGCGTGTACGAAGAGATGAACAAGTCCTTCGGCAAGGACACCACCTATGTGTCCACCATCGGCCTGTCGCAGATCGCCGGCGCGCAGTTGCTGCACGTCTTCGGCCCGCGCAAGTGGATCAACGCCGGCCAGGCGGGCCCGCTGGGCTGGACCGCCCCGGCCGCCCTCGGCGTCGTTCGCGGCAAGCCCGATGAGACAGTTGTTGCCCTGTCCGGTGACTACGACTTCCAGTTCATGATCGAAGAGCTGGCCGTGGGCGCACAGTTCAACCTGCCGTACATCCACGTGGTGGTGAACAACTCGTACCTGGGCCTGATCCGCCAGTCGCAGCGCGGCTTCAACATGGAACAGAACGTGTCCCTGGCGTTCGAGAACATCAACTCCCCGGAAACAAAGGGCTACGGCGTTGACCACGTCAAGGTCACCGAGGGCTTGGGCTGCAAGGCCATCCGCGTGGAAAACCCGTCCGATCTGCCCGCCGCGTTCGACAAGGCCAAGGCACTCATGGACGAGTTCAAGGTTCCCGTAGTGGTTGAAGTGATCTTGGAAAAGGTCACCAACATCTCCATGGGCGTTGAAATCAACGGAGTGAACGAATTCGAAGAACTGGCCGAGCGCGGCGAGGACGCCCCCACGGCGATCATCGCCCTGCTGGACTAGTCCTCAACAAGAAACGAAAAGGAGGTACGGAATGCGTGTGGTCATAGCCCCGGACAAGTTCAAGGGATCGCTGTCGGCTCCTGAGGTCGCCAGCCGCTTGAGCGCGGGACTGAAAGCCGGCTTCGCGGCCGGCCGCCCCGGCGAGGGCTTTGAGACCACGCTCATTCCAGTGGCCGACGGCGGCGAAGGGACTCTCGACGCCGCCGTCGGCTCCGGCTTCACCCGCCGGACCGCCACGGTCACCGGACCTACTGGCCAACCGGTCAAGGCCGATTTTGCCGTCCGCGGCGAGGAAGCCGTCATTGAAATGGCTGCGGCCTCCGGACTCGCGGTACTGCCAGGCTTTGGCGACGGCAGCGCCCCGAACACCGAAACGGCCAAGAGCTCCACAAGCCTGGGCACCGGCGAACTCATCCGCGCCGCCCTGGACCTCGGCTGCCGGCACATCATCCTCGGCGTCGGCGGCAGCGCCAACACCGACGGTGGCGCCGGCGTCCTGCAGGGCCTGGGCGCGGTCCTCCTCGACGCCGACGGCCGGGAACTCCCCGGCGGCGGCGCAGCACTGGCCCGGCTGGACCGGATCGACTTCTCCGGTTTCGACGTGCGTTTGGAGGCCACCGAATTTGTCCTGGCGTCCGACGTCGACAATCCCCTTCTGGGCCGCACCGGCGCCGCCGCGATCTTCGGGCCGCAGAAGGGCTCGACGCCGGACGACGTCGCCTCGCTCGACGCGGCGCTGGCCCACTTCGTGCAGGTCCTTGCAGAGGAGCTTGGCCCCGAAGCCCGGGACGCCGCACAGGCTCCGGGCGCTGGCGCGGCCGGAGGCGTCGGCTACATCGCCATCGCGGCACTGAACGCGGCACGCAGGCCGGGCATCGACGTTGTACTCGAATTCACTGAACTGGAGCAACGGCTGGCCGGCGCGGACCTGGTGATTACCGGCGAAGGCAGCCTCGACGAGCAGAGCCTGCTGGGCAAAACGCCCATGGGCGTGGCGCGGGCGGCAGCGCGTTCGGGGATCCCTGTTATTGCGGTCTGCGGCCGCAGTACGCTGAGCCCGGAGCAACTGACTGAGTCCGGTTTCGAGTCGGTCCACGCGTTGACCGAGCTGGAAGCCAATGTAGAGAAATGTATAGCTGAAGCAGGGCCGCTGCTTGAAGAATTAGCTAAGCACATCGGCGTGCGCCTTTCTGAAAAAGCGGCACTCACCCAAGACGCGGCGCAAACCGAGACCAAGGAGCACCTCAATGTCTGAAGAAACCACCACGGCACACGGCCCGTTTCGACCTGGTCATCCGCGGCCAGCGCATCCTCACCACCGCCGGCATCACTGCCCGCGAAGTTGGCGTTCGGAACGGCGTGATTGTCGCCATCGAACCGCTCGGCAACGGCTTGCAAGGCACCGAGGTCATTGAGCTCGCCGACGATGAAACCCTCATCCCAGGTCTCGTGGACACCCACGTTCACGTCAACGAGCCCGGCCGCACCGAGTGGGAAGGCTTTGCCTCCGCCACCCGTGCTGCCGCAGCCGGCGGCGTCACCACCATCATCGACATGCCCCTGAACTCCATCCCGCCCACCACCAACGTGGACGGCCTCAAGCTCAAGCGCGAAGTGGCCGAGGACCAGGCATTCGTGGACGTCGGATTCTGGGGCGGCGCCATCCCGGGCAACAAAAAGGACCTCCGCCCGCTGCACGACGAGGGCGTCTTCGGGTTCAAGTGCTTCCTGCTCCACTCCGGCGTGGACGAATTCCCCCACCTGGAAGCGGACGAGATGGAAGAGGACATGGCCGAGCTCAAGTCCTTCGACTCGCTCATGATCGTCCACGCAGAGGACTCCCACGCGATCGACCACGCACCCCACCCCGGCGGCGCACACTACTCCACGTTCCTCGCCTCCCGCCCCCGCGGCGCCGAGAACAAAGCCATCGCCGAGGTCATCGAACGCGCCCGCTGGACCGGCGCGCGTGCGCACATCCTGCACCTCTCGTCGTCGGACGCGCTGCCCATGATCGCCTCGGCAAAGCGCGACGGCGTGCACCTCACCGTAGAGACGTGCCCGCACTACCTGACGCTCATGGCCGAGGAAATCCCCGACGGTGCGACGGCCTACAAGTGCTGCCCTCCCATCCGCGAAGCCTCCAACCGCGAGCTCCTGTGGAAGGGCCTGCAGGACGGCACCATCGACTGCATCGTCTCGGACCACTCCCCCTCCACACTCGACCTGAAGGATCTGGAAAACGGCGACTTTGCCGTGGCCTGGGGCGGCGTTTCTTCGCTGCAGCTGGGACTTTCGCTGATCTGGACCGAGGCCCGCCACCGCGGAATCTCTCTGGAACAAGTGGTGTCCTGGATGTCCGAGAAGCCCGCTGACCTGGCCCGCCTGCATAACAAGGGGCAGCTGGCGCTAGGTTACGACGCCGATTTCTCGATCTTCGCACCGGACGATGCGTTCGTCGTTGACGTCACCAAACTCAAGCACAAGAACCCGATCACGCCGTACGACGGCAAGGCGCTTTCCGGCGTCGTACGCAAAACGTACCTGCGCGGCAACGAGATCGACGGCCGGACCCCCAGCGGCAAGCTGATTCGCCGCGGCGGCGTGTAGGGCTTCAGCCATGGCTGTCAACGTCCATGCCCCGTACGGGAATCTTCCCGCACGGCTCAACGCCTCGCGGCACCAGCCTGCCGCCCGGCCCGGCCTGCATCCGCGCGGTCTGGCCGTGTGGGTGCAGCCCGGCGAAGGCCGGGAGATCGACCCCGAGATTTGGGCCCGGGCCGCCGAAGCGGTCCTGGCGCGAGCCCGCAAACTTGCTCCGGGGGCGGAAGTCCTCCTTTGGCCTGCTGCCGGAGCTGCAACTTCAGGCGCTTCTTCCGGCCCTGATATTTCTGGTTCCGATGATCCCGACGCCGGAAGCCGCCCCGCTGCTGCCAAGCCGCCTGTCCCTCTGGCCGGCCGGCGCAGCAGCGTAGCAGTGGACCCTGGCCGCCGACACCGTCCTCCTGGACGGTGTCGCGGTCAGCTTCACAGCGATGGAGCACAGCCTCCTGCGCTACCTCGTTGAAAACCTGTCCCGCCCCATCTCACGTGAAGAATTGCAACGCTTTTTGGAGTCACTTGACTGCCCCGGCGCGGCGTTCCGGTCGATCGACGTGTATGTTGGACGCGTCCGGCGCAAGCTGGGCTCCGCCCGCCATGTCATCGCCACAGTGCGTGGAGGCGGGTACCAATTCGTGCCCGGACCAGGCCTCCACAGTCCGCGGACCCGCGGAATACTGCATCTAAGCAGTCCGTTACACCTATAGATTGATCGCCGGCCACGGCGGTTGCCCGACACAAGTCAAGGATCGCAACATGACCCAGAAACTCCTCGCCGGAACCCAGGCCCCCGATTTCGCTCTGCTTAACTCCGAAGGACAGAAGGTTTCCCTGTCCGATTACCGCGGACGCAACGTCATCGTGTACTTCTACCCAGAAGCTGCCACCCCCGGCTGCACCACCGAAGCCTGCGACTTCCGCGACAGCCTCGCAAGCCTCCAGGGCTCCGGCTACGAAGTCCTGGGCATCTCCCCGGACGCCCCGGAAAAGATCGCACGCTTCGCCGGCGACTTCTCCCTGACCTTCCCGCTCCTCTCCGACGAAGACCACGCGGTCGCCCTGGCCTATGGTGCCTGGGGCGAGAAGCTGGTGGACGGCGAAGTGGTGGACGGCCTGGTCCGCTCCACGGTGGTGCTCGACGGCGAAGGCAAAGTCATCCTCACCCAGTACCAGGTGAAAGCCCAGGGCCACGTAGCAGCCCTGAAGACCGAACTCGGGCTCTAGGAGCCAAGCTGCCGCCGGCGGTGTTCCATGACTCTTCGGAGACAGGGATCCACCACTCCCGGGACTTACCTTGGCCGATGTATTCAGGCCAGCGGAAATCCGTCGGCGCGCTGAAATCGGCGGGAAGCAGCGCCGCCAGGGAACCGCGGCGGCGCTTCTCGGCGTCGAACTCTGCCTTGGCCTCCGCCAGCACGTCTGGGGAGGTCAGCAAGTCAAGCACCATGCCGGCAATCATCTTGCCTGTCGCCGTGATGGTGGGGTCGATCGTCTCGGGAATTCCGCCGAGCGCGGTCATAGCCCAGCCGGGGTACGCAGCCCCGTTGGGATCCGGCGCCAACGTGGGCCGCGCTGTGTAGAAGCGGATGGTGGGCGCGTACCAGGTCATCTCCACATAGTCGTCGCTGGTCCAGTTCTGTTGAGTTGCCGGGATGTGCCGGCGCAGTTCTGCTTCGGCGTCCTGCGGGGTGATGAGCCCGGCCGTTGCCGGGTGGAACGGATTCTCCATGGGCTCCACCCCGCACGACGCCTGGATTTCGCGTCCGATCTCACGTGCCCGCTCATCCAAAACCGGCGCTCCAACAGCGGCGATGTTCTCCCAGGCCACCTGCGCGACGGTATGGTTCGCGATGCCCGGCCGGTTGCGCGCCACCCAACGCGAGCTGACGCTGCAGTGCGAAGCCGCCGCGGCGAGTTCGGCGTTGCGATCCAGTACCGCAAGCACGGAATCAGCTTCGGCGAGACTCGGACAGCGCCAGGAATACTGGATTTGGGCCAATCCCGCGGGTTGGTTGTCCGCCGTCGCCTGCCCGGCGGTGAGGATCGCCTCGGACAATGACCAGCCGCCCGCCTGCGGGAGCATGGAATCCTGCGTGGTCTTGGTCAGCGAAAACATGGTGAACAGCGCGGCATCCGCTCCGGGCGCCCGGGCGGCAGAGTGCGACGACGGGATGGGACTGTCGCCGTAGGTGTTGTTCCAGCCCTCCGGACTGTCGCAAGTGAAGGTGTAGATCTTGCTGTAGTACGAACCGCAGTGAGTGTCCCACCGAGCGGTGTTGCACAGCGGCATCATGTAGAAGGGGTGGTACGAGATGATCGCGTCCAGATTGTCGTAGTAGCCCCGAAGACCGTGGACAACTTTGGATCCCTGGACTTTTTCGGCTGGCTCGCCGGTGTAGACCAAGGTGCCCGGTATGTTGTGCCGCTCCATGGCATCTTTTGCAGCGAGGAAGCCTGCGAGCGTCGAGATACCAAGAGCTGAATGCGGATCCGTGTGGCCCGGCGCGAAACGTGACATGCCGGTACGGGGTTCCCGCTTGGTGGATGCCGCCTGGCAATTACCCGGGATGGCATCGAATTCGGCGTAGCCGAGGATCCGCGCGCCGGGACCGGCGGGACTTGTCCATTCGGCGGCGAAGGCAGTGGGCATGCCCCCGCTGCCTTCCTCCACGGTGAAGCCATGTTCTCGCAGCGTTCTGACGTACCAGGCGCAGGACTCATACTCGCGCCACGCAGGTTCGGCCAGTTCCCAAATATTCGTGTGCCAGGCAGAAAGCTGCTCCTTCTGCTGCTCCACCCAGTCCCATGCCGTGGCCTTCAGCTCGGCGTTCTTGACTGCGGTTGACTTCACTGTCGCGCTCATCGCGTTCCTTCCTAGATGCTCACGTGGATGAGGCTCGGGCCCTTCACGGCGAGGGCTTCGGTGACTACCCCGGCGAGCTTGTCCAACGACTCCACGTTGAACGCCGTCAGTCCGAAGCCCTCGGCCAGGCGAACCCAGTCCGGTTGGGTCAGGTTCACGCCGACCGGGACCAAGTCCCGGTCTTCCATGTTCTGCCGGATTTCGCCATAGCCGCCGTTGTTGATGCAGATGATTGGCAAGTCCACGCCCTGCTCCACGGCGGTGATGAACTCCTGGACGGCAAACATGAGGGCACCGTCGCCGATCAGGCCCACCACAGGACGATCGGGATCGGCCACCTTCGCGCCGATCGCGGCCGGCAGTCCGTAACCGAGCGTGGCGTACGCGGGCGTGTACAGGAGCTGGTGCGGCTGCTGCATGGGGAAGAAGGACGTAGTCCCGAAATAGGTGATCTGCGAGGAATCACCTGCAATGACGGTGTCCGCCGGCAACACGCCAGCAAGGATCTCGTTGATCTGTGCCAGCACGGGCGCCATGGAGCGCGCTTCTTCCCGCAGTTCAAGTCGCAGCGGAGCGAGGTCCGGCGTCACGGCCGGAACGTGCCCGGCGAGCGCCACGAGCAGTTGGGGCACGACGGCGGCCGCGTTGCCGAGGAGCTCGACATCCGGCGAAAGATTGCATTCAAGCTGCGAGTGATCGATGTCGATCCGGATGCAGTTGCCTTGCGGCACAATCTTGCCACCCCACAGCTCCGATTCACCCACCTTGGATCCAATGACCAGCAAGGCATCAGACGAGTTGCATAGGTCTTGGGCCGCGGCCAGCCGGATTTCGGAGCCGATGGAAAGCGGGTGCGTCTCCGGAATGGCACCTTTGCCGTTGATTGTGGTCACCACCGGGGCTCGCAAGAGCTCCGCGAGTTCCAGCAGTGTACCGCCGGTTCCCAGTGAGCCGCCGCCGGCCAGGATGACCGGATTGGACGCCCGGCGGAGGATGTCCGCAGCGGTGGCGACGGCGTCGTCGGCTGCTCCTTTCGGCGCACCCAAGGGGCGGGCCTCCAGAGCGGAAGGCTCGACGTCGGACGCGGCTTCCAGCACGTCCAGCGGGACCTCGATGTGGACCGGACGCGGCCGCCCGTGCGCGAAGAAGGCGAAGGCCTCGTGGATCAGCTCCACAGCCTCGCTGCCGCTGGACACCCTCGTACTGCGCCCGATCAAGGCACGCACTGCGCCGGTGGGATCCTTCGTTTCGTGCAGCAGCCCGATGTCCGAGAACTCGCTGCCGCGCGGAGCGCCCGGGGACAGGATAATCATCGGCCGGGACTCGCAGTACGACGTCGCCGCGGCGGACATCGCGTTCAGCAGGCCGGGTCCGGACGTGGTGATCACGACGCCGGGAAGCCCCTTGATCTGGCTCCAACCGTCGGAGCCGTACCCGGCTCCCTGCTCGTGGCGGGTGGTGACCGGGCGGATGCCGAGCGGTTCAAGGTGCCGGTAGAACTCGAGGTTGTGGGTGCCGGGGATCCCGAAGATCGCGTCGATCCCGTAGTTCCGCAGCGTGGTCATGACGGCGAGGCCGACGTTGTTGGTGGGGATGGAACTGGACTGTATGGAGCTGGTCAAGATTGAGTCCTTAAATCGAGGCTTAGAGAACTTTGGAGAGGAACGCCTTTGTTCGCTCATGCTGGGGGCGGGAGATGATCTCGTTGGGATCGCCGGCTTCCACAATGACGCCGCCGTCCATGAACGCCACGACGTCCGCCACTTCGCGCGCAAAACCCATTTCATGGGTCACCACGATCATGGTCATGCCATCGCGGGCCAGGGCTTTCATGACGTCCAGGACTTCGCCCACGAGTTCCGGATCCAATGCGGAGGTTGGTTCGTCGAAGAGCATGAGATCGGGTTTCATGGACAGCGCCCGGGCTATCGCGACTCGCTGTTGCTGTCCGCCCGAGAGCTGGGCCGGATAGTGGCCTGTACGGTCCCCGAGGCCTACCTTGGCCAGGAGTTCGCGCGCTTCAACCTCGGCCTGGGCCTTGGGAACTTTGAGGAGTTTGACGGGCCCCATCATCACGTTTTCGAGGGCTGTCATGTGGCCGAAGAGGTTGAAGGACTGGAACACCATGCCGATGCGGGAGCGGCGCTTGTTGATGTCCTTCTGGTGTGCCTCGATCAGCCGGTCGCCGTGGACTTCGTAACCGATCATGCGGCCACCCACCAGGATGGTTCCTGAGCTGGTGGTTTCGAGGTGGTTGACGCACCGGAGCAGGGTGGATTTGCCGGAGCCGGAGGGTCCTATCAGACAGGCCACTTGTCCGGATTCGACCGTGAAGTTGATGCCTTTGAGGACCTCCATGCCGGAGAAATCCTTATGCACGTTGAGAAACTGGACTTCAGACATTTCCGCTACGCCTTTCGTGCCTGGATGGTGTTGCCGCGGGAGTACCGCTTCTCAATGCGCGCTTGGACGAGCGAGAGGATGGTGGTGAGCAGGATGTACCAAAGGCTTGCGACGATGAGGAGCGGGATCTGCTGGAGGTTGCGCGCGTAGATCTGCTGGGTGTTGTAGAGCAGGTCCCCGACGCCGATCACGATCACCAGCGAGGTGGTCTTGAGCATCGAGATGGTCTCGTTGCCCACCGGCGGAAGGATGATCTTCATGGCTTGCGGGATGACGACGTGGCGCAGTGTTTCCATCCGGCTGAAGCCCATGGCGTGGGAGGCCTCGGACTGTCCCGCGGGAACGCCCATCAGGCCTGCACGCACGATTTCAGCCATGTAGGCGCCTTCGTTCAGGCCCAATCCAAGGATGCCGGCAACGAAGAGCGGCAGGACATCGTTGGTGTTCCACTCGACCAGCATCGGACCGCCAGGTATGCCGATGCCGATAGTAGGGAACAGCACGGCGGCGAAGCCCCAAAAGAGCATCTGGACCAGCAACGGAGTGCCTCGGAAGAACCAGATGTAGGCGCCGGCGACGCCGCGGAGGAGCGGATTGTCCGACATCCTCATGACTGCGATCACCAGGCCGATCACCAATCCCAGGACCATGGCAATGACCGTGAGCTCGATGGTGGTCAGCAGCCCGTTGATGATGCGGATATCGAACAAGTACTTGGCCACGATGGGCCACCCGAAGCCGGGGTTGGTAACGATGACGTAGGCGCCCATCACCGCGAACACCCCCACCACAACCATGGCGGTCAGTTGTCCCGGCCGTTTGCGCCTGAGCACCGGCCGGGAAGCCAGCTCCGCGAAATCAGGCCTCGCCTCCGCGGAGACTTGCTGCGAAGTCACGGTCATGACCCCACCGTCGGGTTGATTTCAGACTTGGTGATGATGCCTGTCTTGAGGTTCCAGGCCTCCATGATCTTGACGTACGTTCCATCGTCCATGAGGGACTGGACAGCCGCCTGGAACGCCTTCGACAGGCCGCCGTCGTCCTTCGGGCTGACCACACCGGAGAGGGATGGTTCAACAAGGATCGAGTCGACGGCGGTGAAGGCGTCCGGCTGCAGCTGTGCGTAGTAGCCCGTCAGTGCGTTGTCCGCCACGAGTGCTTGGGCGCGTCCCGATGCCACAGCCTGGTTGACGTTGTCTTGCTGGGGCAGCAGGAGCGAAACAGGCTTGTCCTTGCCGGCGTCGGCGCACTTTTTCTCGAATTCCTGGAAGCACGCTCAGCGCTTGGGTGGTTCCGGTCTGGGCGGCGACGGTCTTACCGCAGAGGTCCATTTCGGAATTGATTCCCAAAGGGTTGCCCTTCTTGACCATCACGGAGGTTCCACCCCGCATGTAGCTGACCATGTTGACCTTGTCCTTGCGCTCCTCCGTGATGGAGAAGGCGGCCCAGGACGCGTCGTAGCGGCGGGCCTCGATGCCCGCCAGGATGCCGTTGAAGTCGGCCTTTTCGATGTTGATGGTGACCCCCATCTTTTTCGCGACAGCCAATGCCATGTCCGGTTCGAGACCGACAATCTTGCCCTGTTCGTCGGTGAAGTCGATCGGCGCATAAGTCGGGTCCGTCACGAGGGTCAACGAACCCTTGCTCTTGATGGCGGACGGTAACAGCGCCTGAACCTTGGAATCGGGTGTCACAGCCAGCGCGAGTTCCTGTCCGCTCTGAGCGCCTTTGCTCGAGCCTCCCGATGCGTTGCCGGATGCAGTAGCGGCTGCACCTTCGACATTGGAGCACGCCGTTGTCAACACCATGAAACTGACGGCTGCCGCTGCCACGATCGAGCCTTTCACGCCTTTGCGCATCATTTGTGAATCTCCGGTTCGAGTAGGGTTGAAATAACAATATGTTCAACTTATTGTGAGATGAGTAACAACGCGTGTCAAGGGACCATGGCAACATCATGGAGAGATGACTAAGGGGCACCCACAAGGCGCCCACCTGGACCAACGCGACCATCTGGACCACTGCGACCAGACAAATAAAGGAGCAACGGCATGAGCGAGACAAACACGGGACGCCGCACGCGAAGCGTCACAGCCGAAGCAATGGCTGAACGCCGCCAGAGCATCCTGCAGCACACCTTGCAAGTGATCTCCCGCCAAGGAGTGGAAGGCTGCTCCTTCGCCGAGCTGTCCGAGGCATCAGGTTTCAGCATCGGCATGATCCAGCACTACTTCCGGCACCGGGAACGGCTGATCGGCGCCGCAGTCGAGTATCAGATCGAGGAATCCCTCGCCGAGTGGCAGCGGATCTATGATCAAGGCAGCAATGCGATGGAACGGCTCCACGACCTCCTGACCTTCTCCATCCAGGGCGACACCCCCTTCGAAGAGGCCTGGGGTTTCTGGCTGCAGATTTACTCCGCTGCTCACAAGAATTCGGAAATCCGGGAAAGCGTCGCTGCGGTCTGGACCTCATGGCGCGGGTTGTTCGTCCGGGCGCTCGAGGAGGGAGTGGAAGAGAAACTGCTCCAGCCGGCCATCGATATCAACGAGGTGGCCACGTTGCTCCTGGCCACTATCGACGGCCTCGCGATCCAGTCTTTGAACGGAGTCCACAGCCTCTCACCCGCGGCCATGATCGAGACGTTGCACCGCTTCGCGGCCCGGGAGTTCGGCATCGACGCCGAAGAATTCATCCTCACGAAGCGCTCCAAACTCGTGGACGCGCACTAAGACGCCCGGGGCCGCATCGAAGCGGCCGCCAGCAAACGATCACCGAAGGACCACCATGACCCTCGCTCCAGAGCTTTCCCACACTGGCCGAATGGCCAAGCGTGCGGCCGGATTCCAGCCCTCCCCCGTCCGAGCCGCTTTCGATGTCTCCATGCAGCCGGGGATGATCTCCCTGGCCGGCGGGAACCCTTACCTGCCCGTCCTGCCGATGGAGCGTATCGCGGCAATGGCGAGCGACGTCGTCGTTCGCCGCGGACTGGAGGCACTGCAGTACGGCTCCGGTGCGGGAACAGAGGAACTGCAGGCCCTGATCTGCCAAGTCATGGAGCTCGAGGGCATCAAGTCCTCTCCGGAAAACGTGCAGATCACGGCCGGCTCGCAGATGGCGCTGGAACTCGTGACCAAGCTGTTCTGCGATCCAGGTGACGTGGTGATCGCGGAAGGGCCAACCTACGTTGGCGCCCTCGGCGTGTTCGAAGGCTTCCAGGCCGAAGTGGCCCACGTGGCCATGGACAGCGACGGCGTCGATCCAGACCGCCTCCAGGACGTCATTTCCGGGCTCAAAGCGGCCGGCAAGACCATCAAGTTCTTCTATACGATCCCCAACTTCAACAACCCCTCCGGGATCAGCCTTTCCTTGGAGCGGCGCCAGCGGGTGGTGGAAATCTGCCGGGCCGAAGGCGTGTTGATCGTCGAGGACAACCCCTACGGCCTGTTGAGCTTCGACGGCACGCTCAAACCAGCCATGCACACGCTCGACCCGGACAACGTGTTTTACCTGGGTTCGTTCTCCAAGATCTTTGCCCCCGGGCTGCGCGTCGGGTGGGTGGTGGCACCCCGGGATGTTCGGGGACGCCTCCAGATCGCCTCCGAAGCAACCACCATCTGCCCCTCCGTTTTGAGCCAGTTGGTGGTGGAGCAGTACATCAGTAGCTTTGATTGGCGGGACCAGATTGCCGCGTACAGTGCCGTCTACGCTGCGCGCTGCAAGGCCACCCTGGACGCCCTGGCTGCCTACATGCCCGAGGGAACCCGGTGGACCACACCGACCGGCGGATTCTTCACCTGGGTCACCCTGCCCGAGGGCATCGACACCGAGCGCGTGCTAGCCGCGGCCATCCAGGCGGGAGTCGTGTTCGTGCCCGGCAGCGCCTTCTACGCCGACGGCGGCGGCAGCAACCAACTCCGCGTCGCCTTCTCTTACGCCCCGGAAGACCAGCTCACCGAAGGAGTCAAGCGCCTGGCGGAGGCCATCCGCCGGGTTTAGGCCTTGGTCAGGCAGCACGAAACCCCGACGGCGGCACTCACCTGAGTGCCACCGTCGGGGTTTAGCTTTATCTCGGTCCGTCCTGACCCTCTTTGATTCTCAAAAGGCCTCGCCACGCCGGAAGGGGGGTGTGTTGCCGAGGGAACGGAGCGCAAACAAGGTCAGGACGGCGCGGCGCCAACCGAGCGTGAGCGTGGAGGGGTTCGTGGGAGCCGCAGCTATGCCCGGCCGTGGAGGGTGATCTGGTAGCCGTCAAGATCGGCGAAAGTGAAGGTCCGGCCGAATGGGCCGTCGATCGGGGGACTGGTGATGGTGATGCCGTCGGCGGCCAGGGCGTCGTGGATTTCCTGCGCATTGGACGCGTGCATCCACACCCCTATGCCAAGACCCAGGGGAAGGGCCGAGTCGAGGTCGACGCCAGGTAGGGGTTCACGGATGGCGAAGGGCGCCGGAGTGGTGTCGAAGACGATCGCGTGCGGAGGGCCGTCTTGCCGTGTGAAACCGAGGTACTTCTCGTAAAACGCCGCCGAGCGCGGCACGTCACGGGACTGCAGGGAGATGAAATCGGGGCCGGATGCTGTCATGATGCTTCTCCTTTTCCTTGTCAGAAACCTGACATACACACTGTATGTCAGAATATTGACATGAGTCAAAGGGTGTCGGGAATCGATTTGGAAACGTCGTTGGGTTATCTGCTCAAGGAGGCCTCCAGCGCACTGCGTACCGCGATGGAGGCCGTACTGCGCCCCCTCGGCATGAGCATCACCCACTATTCCTGTCTCGAATTGCTCTCGCAGCGACCGGGACTCTCCAATTCCGATCTGGCCCGCGGTACTTTCGTCTCGCGGCAGTCGATGAACGTCCTGCTGCAGGCTCTTGAGCGAGACGGCCTCGTCAGCCGCCCGGAGCAAGCACCAGCAGGCCGTGTGCTGCCCACGGAACTCACTCCCAGCGGGCGAAAGCAGCTCTCCGCTGCCAGCGCCGCTGTTAAAGCCGTCGAGGACCAGATGAAATCCGGCCTCAGCGGCAATGAGCAAACTCAACTGGCGAGCCTGTTGTCCCGATGTGTGGCGTCGCTGGCTGGGGGCATCGAAGACGCTGCCCCGCCCAAACCTTAGCCCGCGTACACCCGCACCCCGTTGACCCAGGTCTCCACCACCTCGATGCCGCTGATGGCGGCCTCGGGAGCTTCCAGCGGGTCCGCGGCCAGGATCACGAAGTCGGCCAGCTTCTCCGGCTCGAGGGAACCCAGGTCCTTCTCGCGTCCCATTGCCCGTGCTCCGTTGATGGTGTGGGCACGGAGTGCCTCGACGACGTCGATCTTGAGATCGTCCGAACCCAGCTGGACGCCGGAGCGGGTCCTGCGGGTCACGGACGTCTGGATGGCTTCCAGCGGACGCGGATCGGCCACGGGGGCATCCGAGCTCATCGTCACGGGCACCGCCGCGGCCACGAATTCGCCGAGCGGGTTGAAGCGCTCGCCCGGGGATCCGATGGCGTCGGTCACGCCGGGGCCCCAGTTGTAGTAGTGCTGGGGCTGGTTGACGGGCATGATCCCCAGCTCGGCCATCTTGTCGATCTGCTCCAGCGTGGGCAGCCCGCAGTGCTCGATCCGGTGCCGGTGGTCCGCTCGCGGGCTCTCCGCGAGCGCCTCGCTGACGGCGTCGAGCACCAGTTGGATGGCCGTGGGCGACTGCGCGTGAGTCGCTGTCTGCAATCCCGCGCCGTGCGCCTTTGCCACCAAAGCCCGGTACTCTGCTGGCTCGTGGTAGAGCGAGCCGGTGCGGCAGGGATCGTCGCGGTAGCCCTCCGGGAAGTACGCCGTCCAGCCGCCCAACGTGCCGTCTGCGTAGAGCTTGATGCCCGCGAAGGACAGAAGGGAGTCGCCGAACTTGTCCACGAGGCCAAGCTCCAGCACCTCGTCCAGGAGGCTCGAAAGGAAGTAGGCGTTGATGCGGGTCACCAGTTCGCCCCGCTCCACAAGATCCAGGTAGGCGCCGAACTCGCGCTTGGTGACCTGGGCATCCCCAATGGTGGTCACGCCGTGGCTGAGGAACTCCCGCTGGGCGTGCAGGAGCTGGGCGCGGTGGTGTTCCTTGCTGTCGCCAAGGTGGAAGTTGGGGCCGTGATGCCCCAGCTTCACGCCTTCGTCTCCGGTGAGGATGTCGCAGGCAGCGTCGGAAAGTTCGCCCGTCAGCTCGCCTTGGGCGTCCCGGAAGAACGTTCCGCCCGGCGGGTTGGGCGTGTTGCCGTCCACCCCCGCGTTGTCGAGCACGTACGAATTCACCACTCCGCCGTGGCCGCTCGCGTTCATGACATACACCTCGCGCGTGGTGGAGACGGTGTCGAATTCCTGCCGGGTGGGGTGGCGCTGCTCAGCCAGGTTGCGGTGCTCGTAGCCATAGCCACGAATGGGCATGTCTCCCGGGTTGTCGGCAGCAGCCTTCGCCAGCAGTGCCAGCATGGTGGGAATGTCCGGCGCCGCTTCCGGCCCGCAGTCCACCCAGCTCAGCAGCTGCCCGTACATCAACGGGTGCGCGTGCGGGTCGATGAAGCCGGGGACCAGCGTGCGGCCCCGGAGGTCGACGACGTCTGGCACCGCCGTCGTGAGCTTGATCGCCTCAGCGCGGCACTCCTGGGGAGTCCCGACGGCGGCAACCCGGTTGCCGATAATAAGCATCGCCTCGGCAACGGAGTTCAGGGCGTCAACGGTGCGGATGCGGCCGCCGAAGAACAGCGTTGCGGCGGGGGCGATGGGAGAAGTTTCATGGGAAGCCAGGAATGACATGGAAAGGGCCTTTGCGGGTAGAAATAGTTCGGACGGCCGGTGCTCAGCCGGCAGGTTCGAGCTCGAACAACGGGGTGTCCGGGGCGCCGGTGCGGGCATGGGATATGACGTTTTGGGCCTGGATCCGGACATATTCGGCCAGGGTGCGGTTCGAGAGGAAGCCGACGTGCGGGGTCACCAGGATTCTCGGGTGACCCATGAGCGGGTGGTCGGCTGGGGCCGGTTCGACGTCGAGCACGTCCAGTGCCGCCGCACGGACATGTCCAGAGTCGACGGCGGCGCGGAGGGCCCCGTTGTCGATCAGCTGACCGCGGCTGACGTTTACCAAATAGCTGCCCGGCCGCATAGTCGCAAGGGTTTCAGCGTTGATGATGTGCCGGGTTTCGTCGGTGAGCGGCACGTGCAAGGACACGACGGCGGACTCCGCCAGCACTTCTTCCAGGCTGGCTCTGCGGATGCCCGCCTTCGCCAGCATCGCCCGGGTAGCCAGAGTGTCCGGGAGATACGGGTCAAAGCCGATGACTTCGCCGAAGACACCGGATGCCAGCTCCCCGAAACGGCTACCGATCCGCCGAGGCCGATGAGTCCCAGCCGCTCCTCGCTGAGCCGGAATACGGTGCCCTCCGGACGGGCGTTCCAATCGCCTTCGGCCACGCGCCCTTGGAAAAACGGGATTTCGCGTGTGACGGCGAGCGCAAGGGCAAGTGCGTGCGAGGCAACTTCTTCGGTGGCGACGCCGGGGAGGTTACTGACCCAAATGCCGCGCTCTTTGGCGGCCTCGAGGTCGATGTTGTCGTAGCCCATGGAGACCAGCGCGATGATTTTCAGGCCCGGAATGGCATCCATGACCTCAGCGGTCACGGGGGCGTAACCGACCAGCAATGCTTCTGCGTCCTTGGCTTGTGAGGCGATGACCACCGGGTCCTGGGTGCCGAGGTAACGCACCTCGTAACCGTTCTCCTCGAGCAACGCGACGCCCGCTGTGTGGTCGAGGTCTTCCATGTCGGTGTAGACGGCCACGGGGCGGACATGCTCAGTGGACAGTACCTCAGTGGACAGTACCTTAATGGACATGGCTCAAGAACTTCCGGGTGCGTTGGTGCTGGGGATTGTCGAAGAACTCGTCCGGCGTGGCCTGTTCCACAATCACGCCGCTGTCGAACAGGGTCACTTCATCGGCCACCCGGCGCGCGAAGCGGACCTCGTGGGTGACCACGATCATGGTCATGCCGTCGTTGGCAAGACTTTCCATGACGTCCAGGACTTCGCCCACCAGTTCGGGGTCCAGGGCAGACGTTGGTTCGTCGAAGAGGAGGACGTCGGGATTCATCACCAACGCGCGCGCAATGGCCACACGCTGTTGTTGTCCACCGGAGAGTTCCGAGGGGTAGTGCCCGGCGCGGTGCGAAAGGCCTACGCGCTGGAGCATGGCCATGGCCTGTTCTTCGGCTTCCTTGTGATGGATTCCCTTGACCGAAGTCAGGCCGAGCATCACGTTTCGGCACGCCGTCAGGTGCGGGAACAGGTTGAATTTCTGGAAGACCATTCCGATGTTCCGGCGTTCCTTGGCGAGCTCGCGCTCCGGCAGGACTACCGGGCCGCTTGGTTTCTCGCGGACTCCGATGCGTCGCCCGCGGAGCCGGATCTCGCCGTCGTCGGCTGGCTCGAGGAGCGCCATGAGGCGCAACATGGTCGACTTGCCGGACCCGGAGGGTCCCAGCACCGCCTTGACCTGTCCCTGATGGATATCGAATTCGACTCCACTCAGGACATGCTGGTCCTGGTAGCTCTTGTGGAGATTCCGCACGCTCAGCACGGGGTCGCTGGTGGACCAGGGTTTCCGGGATGAATTCCGGGCCGCTCTGGGTCATGACTGCACTCCTTGGCCGACTGTTAGGCCGACTGGTTCCAGGGTGGAAAGTTTCTTGGATTTGGACCGTGACGTCCAGACGAATTTCTTCTCCACGTAGCTCTGGAGAACTGTCAGAAGGCTGACGATGATGAGGTAGTAGACGATTGCCGCGGCATAGTACTCCGCATAGCGGAAGGTGATGTTCACGCCTACTTGGGCGGTCGTGAGCAGTTCCTGGAGGGAAATCACCGAGGCCAGCGAGGAGAATTTCACCAGTCCAATGAACTCGTTGCCGGTGGGAGGCAGCGCCGTACGGATAGCCTGCGGCAGGACAACCTTAAGCATGACCTTGACCGGCGACATGCCGAGTGCGCGGCCGGCGAGCGCCTGGCCCTCGTCGATGCTGAGCAGCGCCGAACGGATGATTTCTGCCATGAACGCGGCTTCAACAATGCCCAGGCCGATGAACGCGGCAATGAACGGCGAGAACCAGTCCTGGCGGAGGACGGGGAACAGCTGCGGCAACGCGTTCCAGATGATGAGCAGCACCAGCAGCGCCGGAATGGCCCGGAAGAACCAGGTGTATAGGCTTGCCACGCCTTGACCGATCCGGCTGCGGGAGGTGCGGCCCAGTGCGACCACGAAGCCGATCGCCGTGGCCAGGATTAGTGAAAGCACCGCGACGGCGACCGAGAGGAAGGCCCCGGACATGTAGCTCGGGTTCACGAGTTGCTGGACGAAGATATTGACGTCGAACTCCATCACCAACTCCTTTCGTGTTAGGAGCGGGTGCCGCAGCTCTGCGGCACCCGCGGGAGGGCTAGGGGACGTCGACTATCGTGGCGTCGAGCTTGTTGTCCTTGGCGATCTTGGCCAGAGTGCCGTCCTGGCGCAGTTCCTTCAGTCCCTGCGCAATGGCGGGAGACAGCTGGTCGCCCTTACGGGTGAACACGCCGAAGGTGGTGTCCGCGGGGAAGACTCCAGGGCAATGGCGAGCTTGCCCTCATTCTGGGAGGCCATGTAGGCGGCCGCGACATTGGTCTCGATGAGCGCTTCGGACTTGCCGTTGAGGACAGCAAGCACGGTTTCGGCGGTCTTGGGGTATTCGGTGAGCTTGGGCTCGTCCTTGCCGGCTTTCTTGCACTCGTCTTTGAGCGCGGTGATCCGGGCGGCGTTGGCTGAAGCGCTCTGGGCTGCCACGGAGTGCCCGCACAGGTCCAGGGCGGTCTTGTATTTGTCGGCACTCGCCGGCGCCGAGAGGATTGCGGGACCGGCATTCATCACTGCTGAAGCGTCTGCGACGTCGAGCCTGGCCTTGCTCATGTACAGGCCGCCGAAGATGGCGTCGCAGCGGCGGGTCTGGAGCCCGGGCATGAGGCCATCGAACGTGGTTACGTCGAACTTGGCATCCACGCCCCAGTGCTTGGCGAGCGCACGGGCGGCGTCGGCGTCGAACCCTGCGATGTCACCGTTGGAGCCGTTGGCGTAGTACTCCAGCGGTGCGTATTCGGGGTCGATGCACAGGGTGAGCTTGCCGCTTGTGGTGAGTCCTTTCGGCGCGTTGGCCGAGGCTTGCCCCGTTGAGCTGGGGGAAGCTGCGGCGGAGCAGCCGCTCAACAACAGGGCCAGCGCAGCGGCCGCCAGAGCGGGCTTCGTGAACTTGAGCATGTGCAGATCTCCAATTGAACTGTTGGGGCCGCGCCGGAGCGCGGATTCGGAGTGCGCCGATGTGGCGTTGATCACAATGCTAGCGAAAATGTCGGTTTAAACAAGCGAATCAGTTGTCTATATTGGTTTATACGCCTCTTTTGCGCGACTATTACGATACTTCGCCACAAATCACTTGCGCCGATCTCGGATCGTGAAAGTATTGATCACCACGGCGTTGGTTGGCGCTGCAGGGCGCCGCCCACTTGCTGGGCACCCCTTGCTGCGGCCCCGAAGACAAGGCGGTTATTGTGAAGACCATGCATGATCTGGACGACAGGCTGATCCGCCTGCTGCAGGCCGACGGCCGCGCCTCGTTCAGCGAGCTGTCCAAGCAACTGGGCGTGACGCGCTCTGCCGTCACGGCCAAGGTCAATGAGCTCACGTCCTCAGGAGAGCTGCGAATTGTCGCGGCAGTCCATCCGCGCCTGCTGGGCCTGACCGCCGTCGCGCACGTCTCGATCCAGCTCAACGGCTCCGCACGCGCAGCCCTGGACACGTTGGGTCAACTCGACGGCGCCGTCTTCGCTTCCCTCACCACGGGCCGGTACGGCATCATCGCCGAGCTGCGCTTGCCTACAGTTGAAAGGCTTTACGAAGACGTGGAGGCCATCCGGCTCTGCGAGGGCGTGTCCGGTGTGGATGTCCTGATGTACAAAGAAGTGGTCCGGAGCCTCTTCCTGGGCAAGGAGCCACCGGATCCCCGGCTGGAACTTGACCCGACGGACCTGCTGATCATGAGCGAGCTCCAGGTGGACGGACGCCTCGGCTTCGAAGCCCTCGGGGAGCGGATCGGCCTTTCGGCGAGCGCCGCCAGGATCCGGGTCCTCCGCCTGCTGGAAGCCCGCGTCATGCAGATCGGACCCATTCGGAGCCGTTCCGGTTCCTCGCAATCCATGGCGTTTGGCTTCGGGATCTCGACGGCGGCCGGCACCGAGGAGGCCGTGGCCTTCTTCTCCGGAACTCCCGGCGTGGAGTTCATCGCCAGCTGCCTCGGCAGGCACGATCTTGTGGCTACCGTGGGCGTGAGTTCGTTGGACGAAATGTACGAGGTCCTGGACAAGGCACGCGCCATGGAGTCGGTAGTGAACGTGGAATCGCTGGCTGCACGTGAAAATTGTCCAAGAGCGCTACGCCAAGCCGCTCGACAAGATGCTCGCGCAAACGTGAGCGAGCGTCAGGCTTTCGAGATTGCCTCTTCGAGCGCGCCGAGGACAAGCATCACCGAGGCCTTGTTTGCATTCGGACCCATCATGCCGATCCGCCAAACGGTCGATGGGAACTCACCCGCGCCAGATCCGATTTCCATGCTGAAGTTGTCCAGAAGGTAAGCGCGGACCGCCGCCGAGTCCACGCCGTCGGGCACTCTAACCGTGGTGAGGCTCGGTAATCGCGAACCCTCCGCGGCAAACAGCTCCAGGCCCATCGCCTCAAGTCCGTCCCTCAGTTCCGCCCCGGCCGCGCGGTGCCGCGCCTGAACGTTCGCCAGCCCCTCGGCCAAGATGCGGTCCAATCCGGCCTCGAGCCCGGCGATCATGGTCACCGGCGCCGTGTGGTGATACGTCCGGCTACCACTCGCCGCCCCCACATATCCGCCGAGGAGGCCGATATCCAGGTACCAAGAGCGCGGATCCTTGATACGCCGCTCGAACGCACGCTCGGACACTGTGAAAGGTGACAATCCCGGGGGCACGCCCAAGCATTTCTGCGTGCCGGCGTATCCGACGTCGATGCCCCACTCATCGGCCAACAGCTCCAGCCCGCCGAAGGACGTCACCGCATCGACGATCAGCAAGGCATCCCCCTTGCCAGCACCCAAGGGCTCGACGTCGGACAGGACACCTGTGGAGGTTTCGGCATGGACGGCGGCAATCACCTTGGGATGCGGGTGCGCGGCGAGGACACGTTCGGCGTCCACGGGTTGACCCCATTCATGATCGACGCGCACCACCGTCGCGCCACAGCGCCGGGCCACCTCACACATACGCTCGCCGAACAGTCCGTTAACCGCGATCACTGCCACATCGCCGTCGGACACCGTGTTCACGAAAGCCGCTTCCATACCGCCGGAACCGGTGGCGCTAAGCGGCAGCGTGCGGGCGTTGCTGGTCCCCCACACCTTCCGAAGCCCTGCGCATGTCCGGTCGAGCCGCTCGATGAAGACCGGGTCAAGGTGCCCGATCACAGGATGCGCCAACGCCGCTGTGACTTCCGGATAGCAATTGCTGGGACCCGGTCCGAAAAGAAACCGGGAAGTCAGGACCTCTGGCATGGCGGAACTCCTTTGGCTCGTTGCAGACATTGTCCACCAGACGCCAAACGTGAGCGAGGATTCTGCCTACACTGCGGTATTCTCTTGACACCACGTCGGTCTTTGGCTTGACTATTACGTATGCTGAAATAACAGTTCCATGATGTGGAAGGCTTTGGCGCTCGGCGCATGGGCCCATCCGGCAGAAACCGCCGGAGTTCCGCATAGCCAACACCATGGATGCCAGCACTCGCACGAGGAATGAACAAGCATGCAGCTTGAAGTATTCAACAGCGTGGACCGTGCGGACGCCGTCGACGTCCTCCGCCCATGCCTCGACATCCAACGCTGGGTGGAGCACATCGCAGATGCGCGCCCGTTCAGCAGCCTTGACGCCCTGACTGACTTCGCCCGGGAAACCGCCGAGCCGTTCTCATCCGGCGAAGTCGCCGCCGCATTGGCGCACCACCCCCGGATCGGCGAACGTCCGAAGGCCCAGACCACCGAGGCTGCGATGTCCCGCTCCGAACAGGCCGGCGTCGACCCCAGCGACGACGGCGTCGTGACCGCCCTCGCCGAAGGCAACCTTGAGTACGAGGCCAAGTTTGGCCGCGTCTTCCTGATCCGCGCCGCGGGCCGGACCGCTGCGGAAATCCTTGCCTCCCTCCAAGAGCGCCTGAGCCACACCGCGGAAGAAGAGGACGTCATTGTGGCCGGGCAGCTGCGCGAAATCGCACTGCTCCGCCTTGCCGGCGTGATCAGCGAAGCCAGCGCGAACAGCGAAGGAGCCACCAACAAATGAGCGTTTCCCAGATAACCACCCACATCCTGGACACCGGTTCCGGACGCCCGGCGGCCGGCGTCGCCGTCATTCTCTCCGTGCGCGACGGCGACCACTGGACTCCCCTAGCGAGCGGAGCCACCGACGCGGACGGCCGGATCAAGGATCTCGGTCCCGAAAGGGTCGACGGCGGCAGTTACCGGCTGAACTTCGCGACGGGTCCGTACTACCAGGCTCAGGGCGTGGACACCTTTTTCCCGGAGGTGGACCTGACCTTCACGGTGTCCGACGCCGGTGAGCACTACCATGTGCCGCTCCTCCTCAGCCCCTTCGCGTTCTCGACGTACCGCGGAAGCTAAGACAAGACTCTGGCCGGGGCCCTTCGGGACCCCGGCCAGACTTGTTCAGGGACCTGCTGAGTCCTAGTCGATCGGCGTGACGTACGCGCCCGAGATGCCGCCGTCAACCATGAAGGTAGACGCAGTAATAAACGATGCATCGTCGCTCGCGAGGAAGGCGACCGCTGCGGCGAGTTCCTCCGGCTCGGCGAAACGGCCCAGGGGTACGTGGACCAGGCGTCGCGCTGCACGTTCGGGATCGGAAGCGAAAAGTTCCTTCAGCAACGGAGTGTTGACCGGCCCGGGGCACAGTGCGTTGATTCGGACACCCTTGCGCGCGAATTCGACACCGAGCTCCCGTGTCATCGCCAGCACCCCGCCCTTGGAAGCACTGTAGGAAATCTGCGAAGTCGCCGCGCCCATCACGGCCACGAAGGACGCTGTGTTAATGATGGAGCCCTTGCCTTGCTCCAGCATGTACGGCAGCGCGTATTTGCAGCAGTAATAGACGCTCGTCAGATTGACCTCCTGGACCCGGCGCCAAGCATCAATTCCGGTGTCGAGGATCGAAGCATCGTCCGGCGGCGAAATGCCTGCATTGTTGAACGCGATGTCCACGCTGCCGTAGTGGCTCTTGGCGGCGGCGAAAAGGTCGATGACTTCCTGTTCGTCCGTGACATTGACCTTCACGAAAATGCCATCGACAGCAGCCGCGGCAGCCTCGCCAGCCACCGGATCAATATCCGCAATGACCACATTGGCCCCCTCAGAGGCGAAACGCTTTGCTGTGGCCAGGCCGATTCCGCTGCCACCGCCGGTGATGACGGCCGTGCGGTCCTTGAGTCGGTTTGAGATGAATTCGGTCATGGTGATCTCTCCTTGAATGATCGAGCTTCCAAAGTTGGGGGGTCAGTGTGCGATGAAAACGTTCTTGACTTCGCTGAAGGAATCGAGCGCGTCGGGACCCAGTTCGCGGCCCAGGCCCGACTGCTTGAAGCCGCCGAACGGCGTCGAATACCGCACCGAAGAGTGCGAATTCACCGAGAGGTTTCCGGCGTCCACGCCACGGGCAACACGCAAGGCCCGGCCGACGTCGCGGGTCCAAATAGAACCTGAGAGCCCGTATTCGGTGTCATTGGCAATCCGTATGGCGTCCGCCTCATCGTTGAAGGGCACGACGACGACCACCGGTCCGAAGATCTCCTCGCGCACCGCCGGGTCGTCAAAGGAGCCCGGAACCAGCACAGTGGGCGGGAACCAGAAACCCGGCCCTTCGGGCACCTCGCCCTGAAAGGCGATCGGCGCTCCCGTAGGTACAAAACCCGAGACCGTGTCGCGTTGCCGGGCGGAAATCAGGGGCCCCATGACGGTACTTTCATCCGCCGGGTCACCGACTTTGACAGCGCGAACGGCGGGTTCCAGGAGTTCCAAAAAGGCTTCGTAGGCAGACTTTTCCACCAGAATCCGGGACCGGGCACAGCAGTCCTGGCCAGCGTTGTCGAACGCGCCACCGGGTGCGGCCGCAGCGGCGGCCGGAAGGTCGGCGTCGGCGAACACGATGTTCGCGCTCTTGCCACCCAGCTCCAGCGTGACCCGCTTCACCTGATCGGCACAACCTGCCATGATCTGTTTGCCAACCCCGGTAGACCCGGTAAAGACCACCTTCCGCACGGCGGGGTGGCTCACGAAACGGGCCCCCACCACGGAGCCTTTCCCCGGGATGATGGTCAGCACGCCGTCGGGTAGTCCAGCCTCGCGCGCCAACTCCCCCAGCCTCCTGGCCGTCAAAGGCGTCAGCTCCGCGGGCTTGAGGACCACGGTGTTGCCCGCCGCGAGCGCCGGTGCGAAGCCCCAGGCCGCGATCGGCATGGGAAAGTTCCACGGCACAATGATCCCGACCACACCGAGTGGCTCGTGGAACGTCACATCGAGACCCCCGGCAACCGGGATCTGGCGCCCGAAATGACGTTCAGGAGCCGCTGAGTAATAGTTGATCACGTCCCGCGCGTTGCCGGCTTCCCAGCGGGCGTTGCCAATCGTATGGCCCGCATTGCGGACTTCGAGTTGCGCGAGGTTCTCGAGATCGGCGTCGACGGCGGCCGCGAACCGGCGCAACAGCAGCGCCCTATCCGACGGCGACACTTTCCGCCAGGACTCGAAGGCGGCCGCCGCGCGGGCAATGAGTGCGTCGGTTTCGGCGAGGGATGCCAGTTCAACGGTCTGGAGGAATTCTTCGGTGGCCGGATTGATGATGTCGAACGTTGTGGCAGTCACGCCCAGCTCCTTTCTGTTGATGCTGACGGTGTAGACGGAAGGTGCGGCTCGCCGTCCCGGTACCTTCTGGCGGCTTCAATGAAGCCTTCAAAAAGCCGAAGGTCCGAAGGGTTCTGTTCAGGGTGATACTGAACGCCCAACGCCCAACCTCCCCGGGTCGATTCAACCGCCTCGATGGTGCCGTCCGCTGCACGCGCGGTGACGCAAAGGCCCTCTACCACTTGGTCCAAGACTTGGTGATGGTAGACGGGCGCCGATGCTTCCTCCCCCAAGAGTTCCGCGCTGATACTTCCCGGCACGGAACGGAACTCCACCTCTCCATAGACCCCTGGGGCGGGCTGGTAGTTCGAGTCAGGCAACACGTCCGGCACATGCTGGATGAGGTTTCCGCCCAGTGCCACGTTCAGGATTTGGGCTCCGCGGCAGATCGCAAAGAGCGGAACACCCTTCTCCAACGCGGCCAGCGTCAGCGCAATGTCATGATCGTCCCGCGCTGGCTGGCTGCGAGTGCTCGGGTGGGGTTCGGCGTCGTAGTTTCCGGGGTCGACGTCGGTTCCTCCCACCACGATGAGGCCGTCTACGAGGTCAAGGACGGAGGTATCGGTGCCGAGAGGCGGCAGCAGGAGTGGGGTTCCGCCAGCCGCAACGACGGCTTCCAAGTATGTTGCAGGCAGGATCGCTGCCTTGGCATCCCAAACTCCCCATTTCGCGTCTTGAAGGTAGGTGGTCAGGGCGATGCGGGGTGGCTGTGCTGAATCTCGCGCAGTGTGAGTCATGAGCCCTAGAGCCTTTCAAAGCCGCGGCGAAGCTCCCAGTCCGTGACGGCGGACTCAAAAGCTGCCAGTTCGACGTCGGCGTAGTTCACGTAGTGCCGCACCACTTCCTCGCCGAAGACTTCCTTTGCGATCACGGAGTTGGCGAACAGGTCCCGCGCTTCGCGCATTGTCGTCGGCACGGTGGGAGCACCCGATGTGTAGGCATTGCCAACGGTTGCAGGTTCGAGTTCGAGCTCATTCTCGATTCCGTAGAGCCCGCCGGCCAGCATGGCCGACAGTGCCAGGTACGGGTTCACGTCGCCGCCCGGCAGCCGGTTTTCGAGCCGCGCGCTTTGTCCATGCCCTACCAAACGCACCGAACAGGTGCGGTTGTCGAGGCCCCAGGCCACCGCCGTCGGGGCGAAAGAGCCTTTGACGAACCGCTTGTAGGAGTTGATGTTGGGGGCGTAGAAGAGCGTGAATTCACGCATCGTGGCAAGCACACCGGCAATGAAGTGATCGTAGGTTTTGGTCCGGGTTCCGGTTGCCTTGTCCCAGAAAACCAGCTCATCGTCGAGTCCGCGGAGCGACAGGTGGATGTGGCAGGAATTGCCCTCGCGCTCGTTGGGCTTGGCCATGAAGGTCATGGATTGGCCCATGTCGTGGGCAATGTCCTTGGCCGCGGTCTTGTAGACGGAATGGTTGTCCGCCGTCGTGACCACCGCGTCGTACTTGAAAGCGATCTCATGCTGGCCGAAGTTGCATTCGCCCTTGGCAGATTCCACAGTCATGCCGGCGGCGTACATGTCATTCCGGATCCGGCGCAACAGCGGTTCCACACGGCCGGACCCCAACAGCGAGTAATCCACGTTGTATTGGTTTGCAGGGGTCAGGTGCTTGTAATCCCGGTCCCACGCCTCCTCGAAGGAGTCGTTGTAGACCACGAACTCAAGCTCGGTTCCGGCAAGTGCCTTCCAACCATGCTCCGCCGCTTTGGCAGTTTGACGCTTGAGCATCGCGCGCGGCGAGACGGAGACCGGGCTGCCATCTGTCATCGACAGATCGCACTGGATCAGGGCGCTCCCTTCGCGGTACGGAAGGAGGCGGATGGTGTCCAAATCCATGTCGAAGAGCATGTCGCCATAGCCCTTCTCCCAAGAGGAAATGTCGTAGCCGTCCACGGTGTTCATTTCGGTGTCTACGGCGAGGAGGTAGTTACAGCCTTCGGTGCCGTGCGCCAGGACGGAATCCAAGAAGAATTGCGCGTGAAGGAGCTTGCCTTGAAGCCTGCCCTGCATGTCGGTGAAGCCGAGAATGACGGTGTCTATGGCGCCTTCGCCGATCTGCGCTTTGAGTTGCTCAACGGTGAGCATTCGGTCATTGCGAGGGTGGCTGGAGGTGGAACTGTTGTTCGTGGTGCTGGTCATTTCAGTAGTCCCTTGAGTAGTGCGGCAGTGGACTCGCAGTGCAATTCCATGACGCTTCGGGCCGCTGCAGGCTCGCCGTCGAGGATGGCCTGCACTATCAATCGATGTTCTTGGTTTGAATGTTCGATGTTCCGTTGCAGAAAGGGGATTTCCGCTAGGAATTCGTGGATCTTCGTCTGGATGGTGGTGCTGGCCTTATTGAGTTCGGCCGAGCCCGCAACTGCGGAAAAGGCCAGGTGAAGGCGGGCATCGGCTTGCCTGTATTCCACCGGGGAACCTGCGTTTTCAACCTCGGCCAGAGAATCTGTGAGGAGCCGGCGTTGATCCTCGCTCAGCCTCATGGAGGCCGCACGCTGGCAGGCCCCGGGTTCAATCACCGAACGGAAGATCAGGATGTCGCCGATCTCTTCCTGCCGGTCCTTGTTGTCCAGACGCTCCGGTGGCCGGGCGTTGCCGACCGGTTCGACGATGGTGCCACCGCCCCTCCCCCGGACGGTTGTGACGAAGCCGGCGGCGCGCAATGCGCTAATGGCTTCCCGCAGCGTCGCCCGGGAGACTTGCATCCGCTCCGCCAACTCACGCTCGGGCGGCAGACGCTCGCCGGTTTTGAAGATACCCAGCTGAATAGCAGACCCCAAGTGCTCCACACACGATTCGAAGGCCATGTGTCCACGCACGGGAAGCAAGACCGTCTCCAACAGGGGGGATTCAATCGGTTCGGCGAACAACATGGCGACCTTTCTGGCGTGGTGGCCGCCGGCGGAGTACCGCCGGCGGCCCGCGGGTGTTCTAGTTCAGCAGCTTATCGGCGTCGATGGTCAGGTGTTCCTGCTCCGCACTCGTCATGAAGGTCCGGCGCCCCGTGGTGTACCAGAGCACGGTTGCGAGGAGGAAGACCACCACGACGGCGATTGGCGCGTAGTTGAAGGTGTCCACAGTGATCTCGGCGACCGGAGGAAGAACGAAGAGAATCACGATGACGGCGACCCATACGATCGCTACCCAGTTGATGACGGGACTCCACTTGCCCAGGTGCCACGGGCCGGGGACGAAATTCTTATTGAGCCTCCGGAGCAACACTGGGGTGATGTACGCGATGTAGAGGCCGATGACGGCGACACTCGTGACTGCGAAATACGCGGTGGTATTGAACAGTGCAGGTGAAGCGAGCACAATCGCGCAGCCTACGCAGAGCCAGATCGAATTTGTAGGCGTGCCGCTGCGGGCGTTGACTTTGGCCCAGATGCGGGAACCGGGCAGGGCGTTGTCGCGGGAGAAAGCGTAGGTCATCCGCGAGTTCGCGGTCACCGAGGCCATGCCGCAGAAGAACTGTGCACCCACCACAATGGCGAGCAGGAACTTCGCCATGGTCGGGTTGCCCAGTGCGTCAAGGAAAATCTGCGCCGGCGGAAGGCCGGTTGCCGTAGCTCCGAGGGCGGTGAGGCCGTCTTCCGAACCGTTGGGAATCGCTGCGACAAGCGAGTAGAGCAGGATCCAACCACCAATGATGGAGACGATGACACTCATCACGATGCCCTTGGGCGCTGCGATCGCGGCGTTCTTAGTCTCTTCGGCGACGTGCGCCGAAGCATCGTAGCCCGTGTAGGTGTACTGCGACATGAGCAGGCCCATCAGGAAGACATACGGACCGAAGGTAAAGCCGGTTTCGTTGTGCCACGCGGTCATGGTCCAGTCAAACGACTGGTGGCTGGTTGGCATGATCCACAGCGCCGCCACAATGATTGCCACGCCCACAATGTGCCACCAAGCAGAGACATTGGACAAGAAGCTGACGATCTTGACTCCGAAACTGTTGAGCAGGGCGTGGATGATCATCAGGACGACGAACAGGACGAAAGTACCGATGGCGGTGGGTTCGACGCCGAAAGTCAGCGCCGCAAAGGCCATCATCGTAGTGGCGCAGCCGAAGTCGATGGCGGCTGTGACTGCCACTTCACCGAGGAAGTTGAACCAGCCGACGTACCAGGCCAGGCCCGTTTGTTGCGCTTGGCGAGCCTGCCTGCCCAGAAATACAGGCCACCGGCCGTGGGGTACCGGGAACAGACCTCGGCCATGGAAAGCGCTACACACAGGACCAAGATGCCAACGATTGGCCACCCCAGGTTGATGGCAGCCGGGCCGCCGGACTTGAGGGCGATGCTGAATGAGGTAATGCAGCCAGCCAGGATCGAGATGATGGAAAACGAGACTGCGAAATTGGAGAAGCCGGACATGCCGCGATGTAGCTCTTGCTTGTAGCCAAGCTCGGCGAGGGCCGCAGCATCTGCGTCTTGCACAGCCTGCACCTTCGCTGCCGTAGAACGATCACTCATGATTATTCTCTTTCTAAACGGAAGGGGGGAGCGGGCCGACACCGCTCGCATTGATAGTGACCCACTTCACATCAATATGTCAATGGTCTGACTTCAGGCCAATTTAATTACCTTCCGAGTTTGTGTACACCTAACGCCCCTTAAGAGCCTCTTTAGGGGGCATGATCTGTACACAAACTCGAAACGGTAGGCTGGAAGGCATGGTTTCTGAGGACTCGAACACGGACGGCACGTCACAAAACGGCGCATCGAACAGCACGTCACAAAACAGCACGTCGCGAAACAGCACGCACCACGATGCGGCACAAAGCGGCATGCCGGAGCGCCGTGGGATCACGGTCCGCCGTGCTCCGAAGTTCGTTCCGTTCCTGGTTTTGGGCGGGGTAGTGGGCATCATCGCCGCGGCTTTCGTGGCCTACGGGATCCCCGGCGACGCGAGTTTCGACATAGGAGCGGTCTTCGGGTTCTTCCTCGTGGCGTTTGCCGCCGGTGGCGTGCTGCTGGGTGCCATGGCTGCACTGATCCTGGACAGGGTGAGCGTGCGGCGTTCCCAGCGCGCCATCGTCGAGTCCGTGCCTAACTCAACAGAAGACGACGCCGAAGCGTAGGATCCCGGTCACAAAGGTGAGCGAGGGAAAGTACCACGCCAACATCATGCGACAATTGACCAGTGGCACGTGGCGACGGAAAACTTTCTCATGATCTTCTCCCCGACGAAAAAGGACCTCAGGACGCTTGCGGCGTCTTCGGGGTCTGGGCGCCGGGCGAAGAAGTAGCAAAACTTACCTATTACGGGCTGTATGCGCTGCAGCACCGCGGACAAGAATCGGCTGGTATTGCTACCAGTGACGGCAAGCGCATCAATGTCTACAAGGACATGGGCCTCGTGTCCCAGGCCTTCGACGAGACAACCCTGAACACCCTCACCGGCCACCTTGCCGTCGGCCATTGCCGCTACTCCACCACCGGAGCAAGCCACTGGGCCAACGCGCAGCCCACCCTCGGCGCAACCGCTACGGGTACCGTCGCCCTTGCCCATAACGGCAACCTGACCAACACCACTGAACTCCGGGACATGATCCTCGAGCGCAACGGCGGCCAGCTGACCGGCGAAATGAAGCAGGGCAACACCTCGGACACCGCCTTGGTCACGGCCCTTCTGGAGGGCGAAGAGGGCAAGACCCTCGAAGAGACCGCCATGGAGTTGCTGCCTAAGATCCGCGGCGGCTTCTGCTTCGTTTTCATGGATGAAGGCACCCTTTACGCCGCCCGCGATACTTACGGAATCCGGCCTCTGTGCCTGGGCCGCCTCGAGCGCGGCTGGGTTGTCGCCTCCGAGCAGTCCGCCCTTGCCACCGTCGGCGCGAGCTTCATCCGCGAGATCGAACCGGGCGAGTTCATCGCCATCGACGAGAACGGCGTCCGTTCCCAGCGATTCGCGGAAGCGACGCCGGCCGGTTGCGTTTTCGAATACGTTTACCTTGCGCGTCCGGACGCAGCCATCGGTGGCCGCTCCGTGTATGAGTCCCGCGTGGAAATGGGCCGCCAGCTGGCCCGCGAGAACACCCACGATGCGGACATCGTCATCCCCGTCCCCGAGTCCGGCACTCCCGCCGCAGTTGGTTACGCCGAGGAATCCGGTATTCCGTTCGCACATGGCTTCGTCAAGAATGCCTATGTGGGCCGTACCTTCATCCAGCCTTCGCAAACGCTGCGCCAGCTCGGTATCCGCCTCAAGCTCAACGCCCTCGAGTCGGTGATCCGCGGCAAGCGGGTGGTAGTGGTGGACGATTCGATCGTCCGCGGCAACACGCAGCGCGCCATTGTCCGGATGCTCCGCGAAGCCGGCGCCGCCAGCGTGCACGTAAAGATCTCTTCACCGCCCGTGCAGTGGCCATGCTTCTACGGAATCGACTTCGCTTCCCGCGCGGAACTCATCGCCAACGGTGCCACCGTGGAAGAGATCTCGCAGGCCATCGGCGCTGATTCGCTGGCCTACATCTCCGAAGACGGCATGATCGGCGCCACCATGCAGCCCCGCGAACGCCTCTGCACCGCCTGCTTTACGGGCCGGTACCCCATCGAACTTCCGGGTTCGGACAAACTGGGCAAAAACCTCCTCGAGCGGACCGACCTCGGTGGGCTGCCGACGTCGGGCACGTCCGCCGAAGCCGAAACCGCAGACTCGGACGACCCCGCCAACAAGCCTGGTGCAACGGGTTGCGATCCTGGTCCCGACGCCGAGTTTGAGAACCTGCTGACTGACGCCGATAAGAAAGAGTCTGTATGACCTCCGCATCCTCCGCCGCTGAGAACCCGAGCGGCATCACTTACGCGTCCGCCGGCGTCGACGTTGAAGCGGGCGACCGCGCCGTCGAACTTATGAAGGACGCCGTCAAGGCGACTCACAACAGCTCGGTCCTCGGCGGAGTCGGCGGTTTCGCCGGCTTGTACGACGTCTCCAAGCTGCTCACGTTCAAGAAACCCCTGCTGGCCACGTCCACGGATGGCGTCGGTACCAAGGTTGCCATCGCGCAGGCCATGGACATTCACGACACCATCGGATTCGACCTCGTCGGCATGGTGGTGGATGACATCGTGGTGGTGGGAGCCGAGCCGCTCTTCATGACCGACTACATCGCGTGCGGCAAGGTTGTTCCCGAGCGCATCGCGGACATCGTCCGCGGCATCGCGGCCGCTTGCTCCGTGGCAGGCACTGCCTTGGTGGGCGGCGAAACCGCTGAGCACCCCGGCCTGCTGGGTGAACACGAGTACGACGTCGCCGGTGCAGCTACCGGTGTTGTCGAAGCTGACGCACTGCTCGGCCCGGACCGTGTCCGCGCTGGCGACGTCGTCATCGGCATGGCGTCCTCCGGCCTGCACTCCAACGGCTACTCCCTGGTCCGCCGCGTGATCAACCACGCCGGTTGGGCCCTGGACCGCCAGGTCTCCGAACTCGGCCGCACGCTGGGCGAGGAACTGCTGGAGCCCACCCGCGTCTACGCCGCGGACTGCCTGGACCTGGCCCGTGCCTTCCCGGTAACAACTCTTGGTGCTGGCGCCGTGCATGGTTTCAGCCACGTCACCGGTGGCGGCCTGGCCGCTGAACTTGGCCCGCGTCCTGCCGCAGGGCCTTGTAGCCACGGTTGACCGCGCCACTTGGGAACTGCCGGCCATCTTCAAGCTGGTTTCCGAACTCGGCAACGTGCCGCTCGCCGACCTTGAGCGCACGCTTAACCTGGGCGTCGGCATGGTGGCCATTGTGTCCCAGGAGATTGCCGACGCGGCGGTGGCCCGACTCAATGAGCGCGGACTGCCTTCGTGGATCATGGGTGCCGTGGCGGCGGACTCCGCGTCCGTGGACAAGAGCGGCCCGGACTACGTCCAGGGCGCCAAGGGCGTCGACGGCGGCGCAGTCCGCTTGGTGAACGCCTACGCATAGAGGTCTTTCGGCAGAAAGCCCCGGCCGCCCAGTGGATAACTGGGGCTGCCGGGGCTTTCTCTTGCCTATGAGCTGAGCGCGGGTGGCTAGTTACTCTCCCCAGCCATCAGGCTGAAGGCCGCTCCGGAAGGATCGCCAAGCACTGCCATGCGGCCGATGCCGGGCACATCGAACCCGGGCGCGAAGATCTGCGCGCCGAGCTCCACTGCCTTTGCAACGGATTCGTCCACGTTGGCAACATTGAAGTACGTCATCCAGAACGGCGGCATGCCTTCCATGGGCTGCTTCATTGCGCCTGCCACGGACTTTCCGTCCACCACAAACTGCGTGTACTCCTGCAGATCGCCGGCTGCGGCCGTCTCGCTGGAGCATCCCGTCACGGCTTCGTAGAAAGCGACAGCCTTGGCGACGTCGTTCGTCTGCAGTTCACTCCAGACCACGGTGCCGGGTTCGTTGACGAGTCCGGCGCCGTGATGGCTTCCGGCCTCCCAGAAACCAACCGTTGCGCCAGTTGGGTCAGCAGCGAAGAACATACGGCCACTTCCGTTGGGCACCTCGTCCGGCGGGAAAACGATGTTTCCACCGGCTGCAGCCGCGCGCTCGGCGGCCTCGGTCACGGAATCAACAGCGAGGTAGTTGGCCCAGTAGGACGGAACACCCGAGGCAGCCATGTCCGGCATCTGCTCCATCATGCCCGCAACGTAGCGGTCCTGCAGCTTGGCCATGTAGTAGGTCATGCCATTGCCGGCATCCATCGCATCCAATTCCCAGCCGAACAGGTCACCGTAAAATGCCTTGGAGGCCTCGATGTTCGACGACGACAGGTCAACCCAACATGGAGTTCCCTGCTTGTAGCTATCAACCTGCGGCATTGCTATCCCTTCGTTGAAGATGCCGGCGTGCGCCAGCGGATACCACGTTCAAACTAGTACGGGGGTCCGACACAAACAACAGTCGAACCCCGTCGAAGCAGATCTACGCGTGAACCGCGCGGCCCGTAAAGGCGACCAAACGCTCCAGGCTGGACGCCGTCTCATTGACCTCCTGCGCGGGAGCGAAGCTGCCGCCGGCGCGGACCTGATCGCTAATGGTGTGCTGGGCGAGGACCTCTACATAGTCGGTGAGCTCGTCAGCCACCGACAGCTCGAGGCCCAGCGCCTTGGAGAAGTCCCAAGCGTGAACCAGAAACTCGAGGTTCAGGATGGAGGCGACCATAGGGGCCGGCAGTTCAGCGAAGCCCATGTCGATGGTGCCCTCGAGGCCGCGACGGTAGAAGGCTTCCAGCGCAGGCTGGGCGAGGTCGGCGATGCGCACCTCGGGCGACTTCCCGGCGTCGTCCGCAACTTCCGCGCCCAAAGCCTTGGCGATACCGGAGACGGACCCGGCGAGGTGGTCGACCAGCTGCGTCACAGTAAAGTCGGCGCACGGAGTCTGGGTCTGTGCGTCTGCTTCGGTGATCTGGGACAGCACGCGCTGCACGATCGCAAGAGTGGCGTCCGCAGCGCTGAGTTCGTTGAGATCGGCCGGGGCAGCCGACCATTCGTCGGCTCCGGCGTCGCCAGTGGATGCCTCGGCAAGGAGACGGTCGAGGTAGTGGTTCCAGCCCTCGGCGTGTGCGGCGACGGCTTCCGGCGTCGGAAGTCCTTCGTGTACCAGGCGCACCGAGGTGCCGCCGTCGGCCGGCTCAAGGGTGATGGCCACGGTGGAGACATTGTCAGCAGGGGCCTCAGGCTGCTCCCAACCCCAAGTGAACACGACGCGCTTGCCGGGCTCGATTTCGGTGAAGGTCCCGGCGGCGTGATGGCCCGGCGTGATGGTCCAGCGATACTCGCCGCCCACCGTCAGGTCGACGCGGGCGGCAACAGTCTGCCAGCGGCGGAGCCGTGCGGGCTGCGTGATGAGTTCGAACGCCTGGTCGACGTTGAGGGGAAGAAGAACGGTCTTGTCGTAAATCATGGTGAATCCTCGGTTGTGGGAAGGCGGTCGGTGGTGAAGTTATGAGCGTCAGCAACGAGCATGTCCAGCTCTGCAGTCCAGAACTGCTCAAAAAGCATCCGGAGTTCTCTCATGCCATCGCTGTCCAAGCGGTAGAAGCGGTTGCGTCCCTCTTTGCGGGCGGCAACGAGGCCTACCTGCTCCAGAAGCAACAAGTGTTGCGATACCGCGGATCTGCTCACCGTGAATTCGGCGGCCATCTCCGTCACGGTGCGCTCTCCCGCCGCAAGCATTTGCAGCAGGCGCCGCCTATTCGGCTCCGCGGCAACTTCCAGTGGGTCGAGCATGATTAATACGTTAGCCGTCACTAACGCATTCTGTCAACAGCTCTCGAGAGCGCACTACCAACGAACTACAGCACGGCCGACAAAAAGGCCCGGGTCCGCTCATGCTGCGGGTTGCCAATGACCTCTTCGGCGGGACCTTGTTCAACGATCCGGCCGCCGTGCATGAACACCACGCGGTCCGCCACGTCGCGGGCGAAGGCCATTTCGTGCGTCACCACAATCATGGTCATCCCCGTGCGAGCCAAATCCTTCATTGCCCTGAGGACTTCGCCCACCAGCTCCGGATCCAAAGCCGACGTCGGCTCGTCGAACAGCATCAGCTTCGGCTGCATGCACAGCGCCCGGGCGATCGCCACCCGCTGCTGCTGTCCGCCCGAGAGATGCCGCGGATAGGCATCCGCCTACTCCGACGCCGCTGACCCGCTCAGCTGTCGAGGAAGTCTATGAGGTGCGAAAGGCCCTCGAGGTCATGGCCATCAGGCAATGCGGGGCCAAATACACAAACCTCCAGCTTGCGCGGCTTGAACTGCTCATCGCTGAAGGTGCCGCAAGCGCGGACCCGGAGGCGCTGTTTACTGCCACGCATGCGTTCCACTTGGGCCTCGCGGCACCCGCGCCCAATGGATTCCTGCTGAAAACGCTCGAATCCGTCTGGGACAACCCTGTTCAGCGCCTCATCAGCCGCTCGTATCCCCTGGACGACGCCAAGCTGGAGCGCGTGGCCGACGCTCACAGGAAGATCCTGTCCGCGGCGCGCGCCAACGACCTCGAAACACTGATCCCTTTGCTGGATCTGTGCCACGAGAAGGACTGACCCCGGAAAGTAGACGAAAAAGGCCCGTAGGGTGCGTCGTTAATGACGCGCCCTACGGGCTCAATCGTTTGAGCGACATCCAGGGATGCCACATGACCTCGTGTACGACGGCGGCACGCAACTCGATACCAACGGCACCTGATTGTTGCGACAGCTATCCGATACGGCGGGTGTCTACCTCGTCGTCATCGTCTTCCAAATCCTGTGCGTACTTGTCCTCGTAAGCCGAGTAGTCCGGCTCCGGTGGATCGTCCGCGAATCGGCTCGTCCCACGACTTGATGGACCCGTTAGCTCCCGCTGAAGGGCCGAATAGTCAGTGTTCGGGGAGTAGTACTTGATGTCCCGAGCCTGCTTGGTAGCTTTTGCCTTTTGACGGCCGCGCCCCATGGCGTGACCCCCTTTTGTACTTGGACCGGAGGTGGTCACCTTGGCGATCGGTGAGGCCCCGGAATGTTTGGTCAATTTGTCGTATGTCTAGGTTACATGCTTTCTGGAGCAACTGCTTGCCATGACGTTCGCGAAAGCAGCCTCGCAGTCCCACCTGGCGTCATCACCATTCATCGGCATGAAAAACTTGGGTAGAGTCGCCCTAATATCGGGCCACACGCATGAAAGGCAATAACTCAGACATGGGCCAGGACAACACCTTCCCGGGCAACAGCAGCACGGGCGACGATCAGCCGCCCGTGGACCCTTATTCAGGGGCCGAGCATCCGGGAACTTCGGGCTTCAAGCCGGAGGATGGCGTGCCTGACCAAAGTGAGCCTGAGGACACTGTTCCCGTCGAAAAACCCGACGGAAAAAGGCCCCGACGGCGGTCCGCCCGTGACGTTATGAGGCGGCAATGGCTCATCATTGGTGGCATTGTGCTGGGTGTATTAGTACTCATCGGCGTCGTGATCTGGATCCTGGTTGGAGCCCTGGCCAACCGCCCGGCGGCCGATGCCACACCCGAACCCGCCACGTCCTCCAGCCGTGGCCCGCTCCCGGCAGATGTCGAGGCCAAGGATTACCAGCTAGGCGATTGCTTCGCCGACTTCAACTCCAACGCAACTAAATCCCGTGTGGTGGAGTGCAACACCGACCATTCGGCACAACTGGGCGCAATCTACCGTTACAAGGCAGAGGACTCCTTCCCGGGCGCCACCGCGCTGCAGACCAAGGGTCGCGATGTCTGCCGCACTGTGATGCTGAACGAAGCCTCCAGCAAGTACGTGCTCCTGCAGCAGAACGTGTACCCCAGCTCCACGAGCTGGGGTAACGGGGATCGCCGCGTGGACTGCTTCATCGTGGTGGATTCGGGCAACTCACTAAAGGAATCCATCCTCCAGAAGTAACCCCGCCTGACTCGCAGTTTGGGTGGAGGGCTAGACCTTCCGCCGCACCGTGAGACCGCTACCGGCGGGGGCGCCGCCGTCGGGACCTGACAAGGCTTCCAGCCCCTCGATGGTGAGCTCGTCGACGTCGGCCGCGGTGTCCACCGCCACAGTGTCGCCATCCGCGATCTGTCCGGCGAGGATCTCCTTGGCGAGGCGGTCCCCGATTTCGCGTTGAACCAAGCGGCGCAGCGGACGCGCGCCGTAGGCGGGATCGTAGCCGGACATGGCGAGCCAGGCCCGGGCGCCGTCACTGACCTCAAGGGTGAGCCGGCGGTCGCGCAGCCGTTTGGTCAGCTCATCCACGTGCAGCTCGACGATCCTGGCGAGCTCCTCCACACTGAGCGGATCGAACAGCACAATCTCATCGAGCCGGTTGAGGAACTCGGGCTTGAAGGAGGCATTGACCACGGCCATGACCGCATTCCGTTTAGCCGCCGGGTCCAACGTTGGATCCACGAGGAACTGGCTGCCCGAGTTCGACGTCAGCACCAGGATGGTGTTCCGGAAGTCCACGGTGCGGCCTTGCCCATCGGTGAGGCGGCCGTCGTCGAGCACTTGCAGGAGGATGTCGAACACCTCCGGGTGCGCCTTCTCCACTTCGTCGAGAAGGATGACGGAATACGGACGACGGCGGACCGCTTCAGTGAGTTGGCCACCTTCCTCGTAGCCCACGTATCCCGGAGGCGCACCGACCAGCCGCGCCACGGAGTGTTTCTCCCCGTATTCGGACATGTCGATCCGCACCATGGCACGCTCGTCGTCGAACAGGAAGTCGGCCAGTGCCTTGGCCAACTCCGTCTTGCCAACGCCGGTAGGGCCAAGGAACAGAAAGGAACCCGTGGGGCGGTTGGGGTCGCTGATGCCTGCGCGTGCGCGGCGGACGGCGTCGGAAACGGCGGCCACAGCCTTGGACTGGCCGATCAGCCGCTTTCCGAGCTCCTCTTCCATGTGCAGCAGCTTCTCGGATTCGCCCTGCAACATCCGGCCGGCAGGGATCCCGGTCCAGGCCGAAATAACCTCAGCGATATCGTCCGCAGTGACTTCGTCGGCGACCATGAGGGCGGGTTTCGCTTCACCCCGGGCATCCCGGGCCGATTCTTCCTCTGCTGCCGCACTGAGCTCCCGCTCCAACGCGGGAAGCTCACCGTAGAGAATGCGTGAGGCAGCCTCAAGATCGCCTTCGCGCTGGTATTTTTCGGCAGCGGAACGCAATTCGTCGATTTTCGCTTTGAGGTCACCAACGCGGTTGAGTCCGGCCTTTTCGGCTTCCCACCGCGCATTCAGGGCCGCCAGAGCTTCATTCTTGTCCGCTTTGTCTGCCCGGAGCGCGGCGAGGCGCTCCACCGAAGCTGCGTCCGTCTCGCGCGCGAGGGCAAGTTCTTCCATGGTGAGACGGTCCACGGACCGGCGAAGCTGATCGATTTCCTCCGGTGCGGAATCAATCTCCATGCGCAGCCGGGACGCGGCCTCGTCCACGAGGTCGATCGCCTTATCCGGCAACTGTCGGCCCGAGATATAACGGTTGGAAAGCGTGGCGGCAGCAACCAGGGCTGAGTCTGCGATGGCTACCTTGTGGTGGGCCTCGTAGCGTTCCTTAAGGCCGCGGAGGATCCCGATGGTGTCCTCGACGCTGGGCTCACCCACGTAGACCTGCTGGAATCGGCGCTCCAGGGCAGGATCTTTCTCGACATTCTCGCGGTACTCGTCCAGCGTGGTGGCACCTATGAGCCGCAACTCGCCACGGGCCAGCATGGGCTTGAGCATGTTGCCCGCGTCCATGGCGCTTTCACCCGTAGCACCAGCTCCCACAACCGTGTGTATCTCGTCGATGAACGTGACTACCTGGCCATCGGAATTCTTGATCTCCTCCAAAACGGCCTTGAGGCGCTCCTCGAATTCGCCACGGTACTTGGCCCCGGCAACCATCGAGGCGAGGTCCAGCGCGATCAAGGTCTTGCCCCGCAGGCTTTCCGGGACATCTCCGGCCACCATGCGCTGGGCGAGGCCTTCGACGACGGCGGTCTTGCCGACACCGGGTTCACCGATCAGCACGGGGTTGTTCTTGGTCCGGCGGCTCAAGACCTGGACTACCCGCCGGATCTCGCTGTCTCGCCCAATCACGGGATCCAGCTTGCCGGAGCGTGCCACGGCGGTGAGATCGGTACCGTACTTTTCCAACGCCTGGAAGGTGTTTTCCGGGTCCTGCGAAGTGACTTTCCGGTCTCCCCGGACACCCGGCAAAGCGGCGAGAAGCGCCTCATGGGAGGCACCAGCGTCGCGCAATAGCTTTCCGACAGGGTCACTTCCAGCAGAGAGCCCCAAAAGGAGGTGCTCAGTGGACACATAGGAATCGCCGAGTTTCTCGGCCTCGTTCTGGGCAGTTTGGATTGCCTGCATGGCGGGACGGGAGAGCTGTGCTTGTTGGACGGAGCTGCCCGACGACGACGGCAGTGCTTTAATCGCTGAACTCGCTTGCACGCTCACGGCATCCGGATCCGCTCCGGCGGCGCGCAAAAGCGCGACAGCGACTCCCTCGCGCTGGTCCATGAGCGCTTTGAGGAGGTGCGCAGGCTCCAACTGCGGATTTCCGGCAGTGGAGGCGTTCATAGCCGCCGCGGAAAGAGCCTCCTGGCTCTTGGTGGTGAATTTGACGTCCATGGAAGAGCTCCTTTCGGGAAATGACTGTTTCAAAGTTGAGTCTATTATGCTCAACTTTGGCAAACGGGCTCTCCCGATCCATGTTTGCCGACGGCGAAACTACTGTCCATAGCCCATCACGCTTATGTGGAAAAACCCCTCGCCGTTTGCGCCACCGAACGCAGCGCACGGCCCGCACCCAGGATTTCGGCCAAGGACTAAGCTGTCGCCATGGCCGTGTATGTCGATCCTCCTCTGTGGCCCGCGCACGGGACGGTTTATTCCCACCTCGTCTCAGACACATCGCTCGAGGAACTGCATGCCTTTGCCGAGGCCGCAGGGATCCCCGAGCGAGCTTTCGACGGCGACCACTATGACGTCCCGGAGCGCCGCTACAACGATCTCCTGTCCGCGGGAGCCATCCCTGTGGAGGCCCGCATCCTGGTGCGCAAACTGATCGCGAGCGGCTTGCGGATTCCCGCCCGCGAGCGCAGCAAAGCGCTCACACTGCCGCTGCTGGTGCGCTGGAATTCGACGCTTCCGGGACATGAAGAACTGGGTTTCGAACTCCTGGAACGCTGGGGCGAAGAGCACCGAAAGTATCACAGCCGGACGCATCTATTGGCGGTTCTTGAGGCCTTGGATGTCCTCACGGAACCCGCACTTCCCGCACCATCGGTGACCTTGGCCGCATGGTTCCACGACGCCGTCTACGAAGGAATTGCGGGGCAGGACGAAGAGGAATCGGCCAAGTTGGCCGAGGACCGGCTCGCCACCGCAGGACTTCCCACCGCAGTGGTTGCCGAGGTCGCCCGGCTCGTCAGGCTGACCTCGACGCACAGCCCCGACATGGGAGACGCCACGGGCGCGCTCCTGTGCGACGCCGATCTCTCCATACTCGGCGCCGAGCCCACGGCCTATGCCCGCTACCTGGCTGCTGTCCGCGAGGACTACGCCCACGTCAGTGATGCCGATTTCGCCGCCGGTCGGGCCACTGTGGTCCGCCAACTGCTCGCATTGGATCCGCTTTTCCACAGCGAACGCGCGAAGAGCCTGTGGCTGGATGCCGCCCGCCGCAACCTGGGGGCCGAGCTCTCATGACCGGGCCGTGGATGGTGCACCGGCAGCTTCCCGTTCGCAGTGAGGTTTGAGTGGGGGCTCGACGGCGCCCGCTCAGTTGCGTCGGGCGCGGACCTCGCGATTGTGGTTGACGTCCTCTCCTTCACCACGTGCGTGAGCGTCGCCGTCGATCGTGGCGCCACGGTGTTTCCCTACCCTTGGAAGGACGCAACTGCGGAGGATTTCGCAGCCCACCATGCCGCCCAACTCGCCGTCCCACGGGGAGCAGGCGGCCTGAGCCTCTCGCCGTCGAGCCTTCGGACTGCGCGGTCCCTGAGTCGCGTGGTACTGCCTTCGCCCAACGGCTCCGCCCTTGCCTACGAGCTCGCCCGGGAGGTGCCGCTCATCGCGGCGGTGTCGCTGCGCAACGCGGCCGCTACCGCGGATTGGGTAGCGGCCGAACTATCTTCCGATGCGGTGGTGGCCGTGATCGCGGCCGGTGAACGATGGCCCGGAGGCTCGCTCCGTCCCGCTGTGGAGGATCAGATCGGAGCCGGCGCCTTCATTGCCGGGCTCGCGGCGGCAGGACGGGGCGGTTTCACACCGGAAGACGGCATGGAGGGCTTTGCGCCGGAAGCCCAGGCCGCGATGGCGGTTTTCAACGCTGCCGAACCCCACCTTCATGAAGTTCTCCGCGGCTGTTCCAGCGGCCGGGAGCTGATCGGCGCTGGATACGCCGACGACGTCGAGATCGCCGCCGAACTCGACGCCGGATCCGCTGTGGCCCTGTTGAGGGATGGTGCCTTCCGGCAGCCTTGAGCGCCTGACTCACCCAAAGCGGAAGCGCCCTACTTCACTCCGGTGTATACCGTCACCGAGGCGGATCTGGCGCGGGACCCGCTGGAGCTGACTTTGGCGGTGGCGTACGACGGCGGCAAGCGGGCTGTGGAGCGCGGCTTCAGTTTCGATCTGCGCACCGGAGCCGTCACGGTCAGCTAGCTGCGCTGAGGCGCCGGCTAGAAAATCTGGCGGATGTTGGTCTTCGCGAGATCGATGAGCTCGTCGCCGCGGCCGGACAGGACCGTCCGGATGGCGTAGAGGGTGAATCCCTTGACCTGTTCAGCGTTGACGGCCGGAGGAATGGATAGTTCCTGCCGGGCCGTGCGGACATCGATCAGGGCCGGACCGTCGTGCGCAAAGGCTTCAGCCAGTCCGTCCTTCAACCCGGACGAGTTGTCCACCCGGATTCCGCGGATGCCCACAGCTTCTGCCAGTTTGGCGAAGTCCGGATTCTCCAACTCCGTGCCGAAGTTGACGAATCCCGCAGCCTTCATTTCGAGTTCCACGAAGTTCAGGGAGGAATTGTTGAAGACCACCACTTTGACAGGGAGCTTGTTCTGCACCAAGGTGATCAGCTCACCGAGAAGCATTGTCAGGCCGCCGTCGCCGGCGAGGGCCACCACCTGCCGGCCCGGGTACGCGGCGGCAGCTCCGATGCCGTGCGACAGGGCATTAGCCATGGTTCCGTGGTTGAACGAGCCTAGGAGGCGGCGTCGGCCATTCATGCTCAGGTAGCGGGCGGCCCACACCGTCGGGGACCCGACGTCGCACGTGAAAACGGCATCCGGGGCCGCCAACTCATCCACCAGCCTGCCTACATACTGGGGGTGGATGGGCTGGCCGTCCTTCGCGGGCGAAGCCAGGTCATCGAGTTTGGCGCGCGACTTCGCGTAGTGCTTGAGCGAAGCACTCAGGTGCGTGCGCTTGGTCTTGCGCTCGATCAACGGCAGCAGCGAGGCCGCCGTGTCCTTAACCGTGCCCACGAGCCCGAGGTCAACGGGCGTGCGCCGGCCAAGCTGCTCGCCCCTGACATCCACCTGGATGATCTTCGCGTTCTCCGGGTAGAACTGCTGGTACGGAAAATCGGTGCCCAGCATGAGCAAGGCCTCGCAGCTCTCCATCGCACGGTAGCCGGAACTGAACCCCAAAAGGCCGGTCATGCCGACGTCGAACGGGTTGTCGTATTCGATGTGCTCCTTGCCGCGCATCGCGTGGACGATCGGCGCCCCCAGCGCGTCCGCGAGCGCCATGACTTCGTCATGTGCGCCCGCGGTGCCGGCGCCGGCGAGGATGGTGATTTTGCCGGCCGCGTTGAGGATGTCCGCTGCCTCTGCGAGTTCCCGGACGTTGGGCCGGATCTCCGGCCGGGCAGCGCGGATCACCGCGGTCCGGTTGCTTTGCGCCTCCGCGAGGGCAACATCGCCAGGAATCACGACGACGGCGACCCCCCGCTTTTCGACTGCCGTACGCATGGCGATTTCCAAGACCCTGGGCATCTGGGAAGGGTGGGCGACGTGCTCGACGTAGACGCTGCACTCCCGGAACAACTCCTGGGGGTGCGTCTCCTGGAAGTACTGGCTGCCGATTTCCTCGCTGGGAATGTGGGCGGCGATGGCCAGGACGGGAACCCTGGACTTGTTGGCGTCGTAAAGGCCGTTGATCAGATGCAGGTTACCGGGCCCGCAGGATCCGGCGCACACCGCCAGTTCATCTGTGAGTCCGGCCTCGGCCGCGGCAGCCAGCGCAGCGGCTTCCTCGTGCCTGACGTGGACCCAGCTGATGCTGTCTTCCTCCCTCAGCGCGTCCGTGAATCCATTCAGCGAATCGCCGGGGATCCCGTAGACCCGTTGGACATTGTTGGCTTTGAGGGTGGCGACGATGTTTTTGGCAACGGTGTTCCTAGCGGCGGACATGGACTGTTCCTTTCGAGGGGAGGCAGTGCAGACACGGCCTACGCTACTCCGGAACAGTCCATGGTGCCCGATGCCCGGCGCGCGGAAAGTTAGCGGTAGGTGCTGACAAACGGGCGGTTGCTGGGCACGATCTGCTTGCCCAGGGGCATGAGCGATACGGGGATCAGCTTCAGGTTGGCAATGGCCAAGGGGATCCCGACGATGGTCACGGCCATGGCAAAGGCGGTCACCACGTGGCCGATCGCAATCCAGATGCCCGCTACCAGTAACCAGATGACGTTGCCGAGGAGCGGGAAGATGCCCCCGCCGCCGGGTTTCTCGATGATCATGCGGCCAAACGGCCACAGCGTGTACGAGGCAATACGGAACGAGGCGATGCCCCACGGGATGGTGACGATCAGCAAGCAGCACACTATTCCGGCCATGAAATAGCCCAAGGCCAGGACGAAGCCACCGAAGACGAGCCAGATGATGTTGAGCAGCGTTTTCATATTTCCCATTGTCTCCTGTCTGGCATTGTTGTGGTCTAGGGGTTCACTTCATCTGAGCGAGCGTCGGGGGATGTGGTCAGGCCTTGACGGCCTTGACGGCCTTTGCCGCCCGGACGAACGCACGAACGAGGCCGAGATCCTTCACTCCGCGGGACGACTCGACGCCGCTGGACACGTCTACGCCCCAGGCTTCGGCTTCATGCGCTGCATCTCCGACATTGGACGGGGTCAGCCCTCCGGCCAATAGCCAGTTACGCCCACTCAGGCCCAACTTCCGAACCGTGGAATAGTCCCAAGCCTCCCCCGAACCCGGCACTGCGGCGTCGATCAAGAGCAATTCCTCGCCCCACTCGTCGAACTCCTCCGGAGGGGCACCCATGGTAACGGCCCTGATCAGCCGCATGCCGGCGTCGTGCACGGCCTTAACGTCTTCGGGCGTGCGGCGGCCGTGCAGCTGGATCCATTCCAGGCCGGCCTCGCGGGCGGTTGCGACGGCGTCGGCGGCGGCTTCGTGACGGAAGACTCCGACGGCGGCGACGCCTTCGGGCACATGGATCAAGAGGCCTCGGGCTCGTTCGGTCGATATCTCGCGCGGGCTTTTCGTCAGCACGAAGCCCACCGCGTCTGCGCCGGATTCAACGGCGGCCTGCACGGATTCCGGCGTGCTCAAGCCGCACACTTTGACGAACATTCCGTGCCTCCAACCGTTTATCTCTATACGACGTTAGCAAGGGCCTCCGGGATTGGAGAACCGCGCGGATGTTACGCGGGCCGCGCGCCGGCCAAAGGTGGGCTCGGGCTAGGCTGGAGCGCATGGACATCATCCGCTTTGCCGAGCTCAAACCTGAACCGTGGCGCAACGGCGGCGGGGTGACCCGTGAAATCGCGAGCCACCCGAAAGCGGCGTCGGCACAGGACGGGGCGTGGGACTGGCGCGTCAGTATCGCCGACGTCGGAACGGCCGGCGATTTCTCGACGTTCCCCGGCATGGAACGCGTCATCACGGTGATCGACGGCGAATTGCTGCTCCTTACCGTTAGCGGCGAGGAGCACCCGCTCGAAAAGTACCGGCCGTTCCGGTTTTCCGGCGAGGCGGCCTCGGCCAGCGCACTCCCCACCGGCGATATCCGGGACCTCAACGTGATCGCGCGGACAGGCGAGTTCAAGGGCTACACGTCCATCATCGAACTCTCGAAGAAGCGCGCGCACCCGGTGTTCGAGGGCCAGCTGGCAGTCCTTTTGGAGGGCAAGGCTTCTGTTACTCCCGGCGCGGAGCCGTCGGAAGTGGCTGTGTCTGCGGACGGCTCTGAGGATGGAACCGCCGCCGCGCCTGCGGAGCCAGTCGAACGCGCCGAGTCCGTCGAACTCGCCCGCTACGACGCAGTAGTAGGTTCCGACACCCGGAGCCCGGAGATCCTGGGCCGCGGTTTCCTCGCCGTCATCTCCATTGATCGCGTGGAGCATGCGCACTCCTAGCCGCTGGCATGTCCCCCGGTGAGATCCGCCACCAAACTGGCCTCCCGGCGTCGGGCTTGCTAGCCTCGAAGGAAGGCCCGCAGAGGGACCTCCGGACGACGGTTCAGTACCCGGCATGAGACAAGACTGGCCAAAGGATCTGTCATGTCGTGGTTAATCCTCATCTTGTCGGGTGCACTTGAAGCCGTCTGGGCCGCAGCACTCCACCGTTCCAAAGGCTTCAGCAAACCGCTTCCCTCCGCCATTTTCGTCGTCGCAGTTGTTGCGAGCACCGCAGGCCTGGCCTTCGCGATGCAATCCATCCCGACGGGCACCGCCTACGCGGTGTGGGTGGGTGTCGGCGTCGTTCTCACAGCTGCTTACGCAATGATCACCAAAGTTGAGCGCCCGACGGCGGCCCGTCTGTTGCTGCTCGCAGGGATCGGTGTGTGCGTGGTCGGCTTAAAGGTGGTGGCGTAGCGATGGCCGCCAAGTTTGCATGGACCGTTCTCCTGGGTTCCGCCGTGCTCGAAGCGGTGTGGGCTACAGCCCTTGGCCTGTCCGACGGATTCAGCCAGACCATCCCCACCGTGGTCTTCGCCGTAACAGCAACATTGAGCATGATCGGCCTCGGCATCGCTGTGAAGCGCATTCCCCTTGGCACGGCCTACGCCGTCTGGGTGGGGGTCGGCGCGGCACTGACGGTCGGCTGGGCAATGGCCACCGGCGTCGAACCGGCCAGCCCGCTCAAGCTGCTGTTCATTGCAGGAATCGTGGGCTGCGCCGCTGGGCTGAAGGCCCTTCCGACGGAGAAGCGCGCCTGAGCAGCTTTGGGAGGATTCCCGGAATACTCCCCCGCCTTGCGGAGTTGCCAGCAATGAGACGAACAAACGGCGAAGGAGAAGCATCATGAGCCCGGCAATCACGAATGCACAACTCGGCAATTTGACTGTAAGCCCCCTCGGTTTCGGCGGGATGGCACTGACGCCCGTATACGGCGAAGTGGATCCCGCCGAATCCCTCAAGACACTGCACCATGCCGTGGACGCCGGCATCAGCTTCATTGACACCGCGGACGTTTACGGCGCGGGCGACAACGAGGAACTCATCGCGAAGCTGCTGAGCGATCGCCGCGACGAGGTCCAGTTGGCCACCAAGTTCGGCATCGTGGGCAACCCGCGCGAGGGCTACACCGATGTCCGGGGAGATACCGCGTACGTGGCCCGGGCGGCGGAAGCAAGCCTCCGCCGCCTGGGCACCGACGTCATCGACCTCTACTACATGCACCGCCGCGACCTCCGCGTTCCGATTGTGGAAACCGTGGAGGCCATGGCAGAGCTTGTCCGGGCTGGCAAAGTCCGGCACCTTGGCCTGTCTGAAGTGACAGCCGAGGAGCTGAGGGAAGCCAACGCAGTGCACCCGATCACCGCGGTGCAAAGCGAATGGTCCATCTGGAGCCGGGACGTTGAACGCAACGTCGTCCCGGCTGCGGCCGAGCTGGGCGTGGGCTTCGTACCCTACTCGCCGCTTGGCCGGGGGTTCCTGACCGGGACCGTCAACGCCGAGCAACTCGGCGATAACGACTTCCGGCACCGCATCCCCCGATTTGCCGACGGCGCCCTGGACGCCAACCAAGCGGTTGTTGCGGCTGTGCGCTCGGTGGCCGCCGAGCTATCCGGGAGCACCGGCCGTCCCGTGACCCCGGCGCAGGTTGCCCTGGCCTGGCTTTCGCCCAGGGCCGCCGCCTCCAGCTCAGCGTCGTCCCCATCCCCGGCACGCGCAAGGCGCACAGGATCGATGAGAACCTGGGTGCCCTGTCCCTCGAGCTGAGTGCCGCCCAACTGGACGTGCTCGACGGCGCCGCGGACGACGTCGTCGGCTCCCGGTCCGCGGATCCCACCTGGGTTTCGGAAGGACGAGAGTAGTCGGACGGCCTCGCGCCGCTTCCGTAGAGTGGACGAATGGACTCACTCATTCATTCACTCCGCGACATCACCATCCGGCGAATCTCGGTCAGCGAGATGAACAACAACGTGTATCTGCTGACCTCGAAGGCCTCAGGTGCGCAGCTGTTGATCGACGCCGCGGACGACCTTCCGGCTATCCAAACAATGCTGGCTGAGTCGGCCGCGGACACCGACTCTGTGCCCAAGCTGGCCCTGATCGCCACGACGCACCAGCACTGGGACCACGTCCGCGCGCTTCCAGGGTTGGTGGAAGCCACGGGCGCGAAGACCTCGGCCGGAGTGGACGACGCCGACGCGCTGCCGGTGCCGGTGGACGTGCCGTTGCGCCATGGCGATGTGGGAAACTTCGACGGTTTCGACATCGCCGCGGTGCATTTGCGCGGCCACACTCCGGGTTCAATCGCCTACGTGTACCAGGACCCGGAAGGGCCGGCACACATTTTCAGCGGCGACTCGCTGTTCCCCGGAGGTGTTGGCAACACCCAGAACGATGCCGCCCGCTTTACGTCGCTGTTGAACGATGTGACGGAACGGCTGTTCGGGGCATACCCGGACGACACCGTGGTGCATCCGGGCCATGGGGATCCGACCACACTCGGTGCCGAGCGGCCGCATTTGGCAGCATGGCGCGAGCGGGGCTGGTAATGGCTTTAGCGGCTGCGGCGCTCGTTCGACGCCGGAGCCGACGCACGGCGCGGGCCGCTGCGGGCCGGACGGCCGGAACCCGAGTTGCCGGAACCTGAGCCGTACGAGCCACCGGAGTTGCCGCCGGTGTTCGAGGACCACACAGCCTTGTTGCCCCCTGAGTTGCCGCTGCTGCGTGTGGATGTTGCGGATTCCGTGCGCGGTGCAGACGCCGAGCGGTTGCCCGCGGCAGCACGCTGACCTGTCGCCGGACGGCCGCTGCGACCACCCTGGCCGCCCTGACCCGCGCCTTGACCGCGTGCACCCGGAACGTCGTTGCGGTGAGCGGAAGCTGCGTTGCCGCGACCGCGCGGGTTGCGGGCGACGTCGTCGTTCGCGGCCGCACGACGGTCGGCGCGGTTGACGTCCGTGCGAACGGGTTCGGCGGAAACCTTGCCGCGTCCACCACGACCACCACGGCCACCCGCAGTGGGTGCAGCCTGGGTAGTGCGGCGATTGCGCTTGCGCTGGGCGTTCGCTCCGGTAGAGGAGCCGCCGCCTGGCTGCTGGGTCTTCGCTGCGAGCAGTGCCGCACGGGTACGCGGGTCAACCTTGTCGGCAACCGCGCCCACGAGCTCGGCAACCAGCGGGGAGTTGGCCGTGACGCGCTCGAACGAAACGTCGACGCCGGCAGCCTTCATGAGCTTCTTGACGTCGGACTGCTGCTCGGGAAGCGTCAGCGTGACCACGGTTCCGTCGGAACCTGCGCGGGCCGTACGGCCGGAGCGGTGCAGGTAAGCCTTGTGCTCTGTGGGCGGGTCGACGTGGATGACGAGTTCGACGTCGTCGACGTGCACGCCGCGGGCCGCGACGTCCGTGGCCACCAGGACCCGGACCTCGCCGCTGGAGAACTCGGCGAGGTTGCGGTCACGGGCGTTCTGCGAAAGGTTGCCGTGGAGATCGACGGCGGGGATGCCGCAGTCGGTCAGGGTCTTGGCAAGCTTGCGGGCGTGGTGCTTGGTCCGCATGAACAGGACACGGCGGCCGGCGCCGGAAGCGAGCTCAACGATCAGCTGCTTCTTGACGGTCTGGTCGTTGACCACCAGGACGTGGTGCTCCATGGTGGTGACCGCGGCCTGCGGGTCATCCACGGAGTGGGTCAGCGGGTTGGACAGGTAACGGTTGACCAGCTTGTCAACACCGTTGTCCAACGTCGCGGAGAAGAGCAGTCGCTGGCCCTGGGTGGGGGTCATGTCCATGAGCTTCTTGACCACCGGGAGGAACCCGAGATCTGCCATGTGGTCTGCCTCGTCCAGCACGGTGACCTCGACAGCTTCGAGGGTCAGGATGCGCTGGCGGATGAGGTCCTCAAGGCGGCCGGGGCAGGCGATAACAATGTCGACGCCGGCGCGCAGCGCCTTTTCCTGGCGGGCCTGGGAGATGCCGCCGTAGATGACCGTGGTGTTCAGGCCCATGGCCTTGGCCAGCGGCTCGATGGTGGCGTTGATCTGGGTGGCCAGCTCGCGGGTCGGTGCGAGGACCAGTCCCATGGGGCGGCCGGGCTTGCGGAAGTGCTTGGCTTCGCGCTCGGCGAGACGTGCCACGAGCGGGATAGCGAAAGCGATGGTCTTGCCGGAGCCCGTGCGGCCGCGGCCCAGCACGTCGCGGCCAGCGAGCGTATCCGGGAGGGTCTTGACCTGGATGGGGAATGCTTCTTCGATGCCATCTGCGGCAAGGGACTCGGCGATGGCCTTGGGGGTGCCAAGGGCAGCAAAAGTTGTCATGTGTTTCTAGGGTCTTTCTGGCGGTGTCCAATGGACATCGTCCCCCGACGCCGGTTGGGCCAAGGGTTCGCCGAGGAAAAAGTCAGTGATCGACCGGTAGGCATTTAGCCGTGGCCGGGACCAAAGAGAACGCGTTCATCGACGCAGGATGTGCCTCTCACATGAAAAAAGCCCACTCCCCGTCCTCTGGACAGAGGCAAAAACGGGAACAGGCGGGCATCACTGCACATCAAGTAAGTCCATTCTAGCATCCGCGAGCCGCTCGCCTTCGCACAGCCGACCAGTTCCGCCGTCGAGCGCGCCAAACCGACTCGCAGTTGGGTGCGGACGGGCGTTGCCTCGCGGGGCACGTCAAGGCAGGCTTGAGCCATGACGCACCAGCACGATGGCGGAGCCCACCTTCACAGCGAAACCGACCGCGACGCCGACCCGTCGCAGTTTTGGGACGAGGTGTACCGGGAAAAGCCAAAGAGGTGGAGCGGCAATCCCAATCCGCAGCTGATCGCCGAAGCCAAGGGCCTGGCTCCCGGTACGGCCCGTGCACCTGGGCTGCGGGGAGGGCGCGGACGCGATCTGGCTCGCCCAGCATGGTTGGACGGTGACCGCGGTGGACGTCTCCGCCGTCGCTCTTGAACGGGCTGAAGCCCATGCCGCCGACGCCGGGCTACAGGAGCGGATCGTCTGGCTGCAAAGGAACTTCGGCTCGTGGCACCCCGAAAAGGGCTTCGACCTGGTGTCCTCCCAATTCCTTCACTCTCCGCTCCTTCCGTGGCGCGATTCCCTTGCCTCGGCCGCGGCAGCCGTGGCTCCCGGCGGCGCTTTGCTGGTGGTGGGGCATCATCCGGAAGGCCTGACCCCGTGGAGTGGGCATGCGGATATGAAGGACAAGTTCTTCACGCCCGAGGACTTGATCGACGCGCTCACCAGCGGCCCGGGGACGTGGAGGATCAATGTGGCCGATTCCCGGGAGCGCGCGGTGACGAGCCCGGACGGCCAACACGCCACCACCATCGACAGCGTGCTCCGGGCCACGCGAAGCTCCTCCCCCAAGTAATCCCCACCGCCACCACGACTTAGGCCCGGATGTCGTCCGCGGCGCGGTGCGCCTCTGCGTCCCCCGCACGTCCAACACGCGCCGGCCGCCCGCCGCCAACCCGCGGCGCAATGATGAGTCCTACGACGGCGAGGCACACCGTCAGTGCGAAGACGCCCGCGAAAGAGGCCGCCGTCGTCGTGAGGGCTCCGAAGACAAGCCCGGTCACCGCGAGCGAGAGAGCGCCGCCGAGGGAATCGGAGATAGACATTGCCGAACTGTTGAAGCCCTGGTCCTCTGGACGGGAGAGCGCCAGGGTCATGACGCTCAGCCGCGGGTACATCAGGCCCATACCGGCGCCCGCGAACAGCCATCCCACGATCGCCACGCCGGCGGGCCAAGAGAACACTGTGGTCACAAGGAGCACGGCCACAGCACCGAGCACCAGCACTGAACCGATCCGGACCGCCGGGGCATTGCCGAGCTTGGAACCCAGCCGCCCTTGCACGGCGGAAGCCCCTGCCCACGCCAGCGCCGATCCCGTCAAGGCGAGCCCGGCGAATGCCGGGCTGAAGGAGTAGCGCACCGTGAGAAGGTACGGAACGTAGACCTCGGCACCGAAGAAAGCGGCGGAAGCGATCCCGCGCATGAGGATGACGCTCGGCAGTCCGCGGTGCGCGCCGAGCGTACCGCGCGGAACCAATGGCCGTACGGCCAGCAAAGCAAGGACAAGCGCGACGGCGGCAATCACCCAACCGACGGCGGGCACCTGCCCGGACAGGTTCAGGCCGAGGACAGCAACGGCGGCGAGCGCGGCCCATCCCATGCGGCCGAATGCCCAAGGAACGATTGCAGCTTCAGGCTTTCCCCCGGCCAGCCGTCCCGCCCCGGGGCCTCCGGACCGGGAGCCGGGCGCGGAACTCATGCCCCGCATGACGGGGAGGATCATCGCCAAGGCCGGAACCACCAGCCCTACGACGCCAAGGAATACCCAATGCCAACTGCTCATCTGGGCGACAACGCCGGCTGCAAAAGGGCCGATCATCGAGGGAATGACCCACGCCGCTGAGAACGCAGCAAAGACCTGTGCGTGCAACCTGCCGGGATAGACGCGGGCGATCACCACATAGAGCGCTACGGTCATGGCGCCGCCACCGAGGCCTTGGACGAGCCGTCCAGCCACAAGCATCGGCATGGAAACCGCGGTTCCCGCGATGAGCAGGCCAGCCGCGAACAATGCCACGGAAGCATAGAGCGGAGCGGCCGGGCCACGCCGGTCGGCCCAATTCCCTGCGGCCACCATCCCGATAACGCCTGTTGCGAGAGGCCCGGCAAACGCCAGGGCATAGAGTCCGGCACCGTTCAGCTCGCGGCTCACGATCGGCATGATGGTGGTGACGGCCATCGATTCGAAAGCTGCAAGGAAAACCAGCGCGCAGGAACCCACCGTGGCCAAGAGGTAAGGGCGTTGCAGTATGCCGGCCGTGGCGTCGTCGCTAGTCATCACCCCAGCCTAGGATGCCGGACGAGCTTGGGGCCACGGACCACGGAAACGGCTGTCCGAAACCCGTCCAGCGGATCCCAAAAGACGGCGTGAATACAGCATTTGCCCCGAGATTCAGTCAAAATCCATCCAAATGATTAGTGTTCACTGGTAATTAACTGTTGGCAAACAGTGTATTAAATAGCCAACTATCGATTGTTTCCGTAATCATTTCGTGATGCACTCTTTGGCGTGAACTTCACAAGACGGAACTTCCTGTCAGTTGCAGGATCTGCCACGGCCGCGACGCTTGTCAGCGGAGCAACCGTGAGGACCGCTCCTGCAACGACCGCGCTCCCACAACCCGCCGCTTCGGGCATCGACCACATCATTGTGGTGATGATGGAAAACCGCTCCTTTGATCACTTCGTTGGCTGGATGCCTGGTGCCGATGGAAAGCAGTCCGGCCTGAGCTACGTTGACCGCTACGGCATTCCACACACAACGCACCACCTGACGGATTACCAAGGATGCGGCCATCCCGACCCGGACCATTCTTACGAGGGCGGCCGGATCCAGTACAACAACGGTAAGAACGACGGTTGGCTGCGGGCCGGCGAGAACGATGAGTTCGCTATCGGCTACTACGACTCGAGCGACGTCGACTTCTGGCGCCAGGCCGGCCCCGACTGGACCGTCTGCGACCGCTATTTCGCCGCCACCCTGGCCGAAACCTATCCAAACCGCTTCTATCAGCACTCGGCGGCCACGGACAGGCTCCATAACTCGACCGTGACCAGCACGCTGCCCACCATTTGGGACCGATTGGCGGCTACCGGAGTGTCCGGAAAGTACTACTACGGCGACATTCCGTTCACCGCCCTATGGGGCACCAAGTATCTGGGCATCTCGCACCATTATTCGGAATTCCTGACCGACTGCAGCTCCGGCAAACTCCCGTCAGTTTCCTTCGTGGATCCCCGCTTCACCGATGAATCCAGCGGCACGTCCGGCGACGACCACCCGCACGCCGATATCCGCTCCGGCGAACTTTTCCTGGCCGAGGTCTACAACGCCGTGACCAAAAGCCCCAACTGGGCCAACACCATGCTGGTGGTCAACTACGACGAGTGGGGCGGGTTCTACGACCACGTTGTACCGCAAGCGGCACCGGACAGCAGCCCGGATACCGCCATGCGCGGCTTCCGCGTCCCGTCCTTGGTCGTCTCGCCGAAGGCCCGCAGGCGTTACGTGGCACACGATACGTATGACCACACCTCGGTCTTGAAGGCCATCGAGTGGCGTTGGGGCCTCCAGCCGCTCACGCCCCGGGACAAGGCGGCACGGAACATCGCCGAGGTGCTCGATTTCCAATCAGCACCCAATCTGACAGCCCCGGCCTACATCGTGCCGCCGTACGCGGCCGGACCGGCGTGCTCCCCTGTCGGACCACCCGCGGAAGAAGAGTGGTCGGGCCTGAAACAAAAAGCACTCGCGGACGGATGGACCCTGCCATGACATTCAAGAACCTCACCATTTCCAGGCTGCGTCTCGGATTTGCAGCCATCCTGGTGGTCCTCTTGGGCGCCTCATCCATTGTCTTCGGGATGCAGCAGACGCAGGCAGAGGCGAGCGTGCCGCAGGCGGCCAAGAGCGCCGGTTACCTCCCGGGAGCCCAACACGTGTTTGTGATCAATCTCGAAAACAAGGGCTACAACACCACATGGGGACCAGGCTCGGCAGCCCCATACCTTTCCACCACGCTGCGCAACCAAGGCGTGCTGCTGAACCAGTACTTCGGCACGGCACACAACTCACAGCCCAACTACGTCGCCCAGATTTCCGGGCAAGGCCCCAACCCCCAAATGCAGGCCGACTGCCAGACGTACTCCCCGTTCGTGAAAACCGGAACAGCAGCTCCGGGCCAGGCCGTCGGGGACGGCTGCGTCTTCCCCGCAGACGTTCCCACCGTGGCCGGCCAACTCACGGCAGCCGGGAAAACCTGGAAAGGCTACATGGAAGACATGGGCACCGCGTGCCGCCACCCGGCCCTCGGGGCGGTGGATGACACGCAGAAAGCGAAGGCCGGGGACCAATACGCCGCCCGCCACAACCCGTTTGTCTACTTCGCCGGGATCACCGGATCACCGGACTGCGCCAAGAACAATGTGGACCTCGGGGCCCTGAAGACCGATCTTGCTTCGGTCTCCACCACCCCCAACCTGTCCATGATCACACCGAACCTCTGCCACGACGGACACGACTCCCCCTGCGTGGACGGCCAACCCGGCGGCCTGACCAGCGCGGATGCATGGCTGAAACAATACGTTCCGATGATCACCTCCTCACCGGCATTCCGCCAGAACGGTGTCCTGGTCATCACCTTCGACGAATCCGACAGCCCGCAATCCGACGCCACCGCCTGCTGCGGCGAAGGCCCGGGACCGAACTCCCCACTGCCCGGGATCGTCGGGATGGGCGGCGGCCGCGTCGGCGCCTTGGTCATCTCCCCCTTCACCAAGGGCGGCACCTGGTCCACCACCCCCTACAACCACTACAGCCTCCTCGCCAGCATCGAAGACACCTTCGGCCTCCCCTACCTCGGCTACGCCGGCACCCCCGGACTGAACCGCTTCGGACTCGACGTCTACAACGCCGGCGTCTAGGCTTCCGGAAGAGCAGCCGCCAGCGGGCTACACACCCAGGTGAGTCACGCCGTCGTCGTCCACTCGATCGCCGGGGCCAGTTCCCCGGCGGCGGTGGGCACGACGGCGCCAGTCGCCGTCGAGTCCGGGTTCAGCATCCAGCCGACTCGCTTCGCCGTGCTCAGCATCACGACGCTTTCGACCAGTTCAATTCGGGGAATGCGCTGCTGAATGGCGAGTTCCATCTCCATGACCTCGGCCAGCGAACGTAGCCACATGATGATCACAAAATTGGTGCTCCCCGTGGTGGAAGCCGTGAACCTGACGTTCCGGACGGCCCGTAGCTCGGCGGCCGCGGCTTCATGCTGCCCCGCAGGAACGTTCGCGAACCACTGGCACGTGATGGGAAAACCGGAGTATTGCTGGGCGATTTCGCAGCGGAAGGACAGCATCCTGCTCGCGAGCACCCGTCCGAGCTGCCGCTGCACCGTGGCCGGGTGACGCCCCAGGGCGCGCGCGATGTCCGCGGCGGTGGCCCTTCCGTCCCGGGCGAGGAAAGGCAGCAGTGCCAGATGACTCTCCGGTAGCGGTGTAACAATCTCATTGGGAGCGGAAGGATTGACTGCCTCCGGCCCCGCAAGGGCTCGCAAGGCCTGCTGCTCCGCCCGGCTCAGCACATTGAGCCGCCACGCATAGCCACTGGTATGGATCCGTGTGCAGAGCGAGGTCCGGTACTTGGTGAGGCCCCGGATTTCCTTGAGCTGCGGCAATAGCCGGTTGCTGAACTCGCCCAGGTCCTGGGTGATCACGGTCAACATGAGGTCCCGGTTACTGGCGGCTTCCTCTACTGTGATGACCTCCGGAATCGCCGCTAGCGCGGCCGTGACCCCGGGCCTGAGGTGCATTTCGCAATCAACGTCCAGTAGCGCAAGGCAGGCATTTTTTGGATCACCCATGAGGTGCGCCGTGGTCCAGGCCGCCCCGGACTCGCGCAGCCGCTCCCAGCGGGAGGCCAACGTGGTGGCATGGACATCCAGGACATCGGCGGCGTCGGACCAGCTGATCCGGGGTGAGATCTGCAGGGCATTGATCAGCCGGAGGTCCTCTTCACTGAGTTCCATCAGCGTTCCTCTCTCGGACAGTGCGCGAATCCTGTTAATTGTGGCATGCGGTTGAATTTTTTCAGGTGTTCTGAAATTTGTGAGCCTAGTCACTACAGAATGGTTATGGATACTTACCAAACGTTCAGGAAACAGGAGAACACATGTCGATCGCCGCAGATGCCAAAGAGCTGCAGGGAGAAATCGCCCGGTTCCGTCACGAGCTCCACCAGGAACCTGAAATCGGACTGGACCTCCCGCGCACCCAGGAAAAGGTACTCAAGGCACTCGACGGACTCCCGTACGAAATCACCCTCGGCCAGAGCACGACGTCGGTCACGGCGGTTCTGCGGGGCGGCGCGCCCGGTGCGCTTGCCACGGAACCTGCCCGGAAGCCAACCGTGTTGCTCCGCGCGGACATGGACGGCCTCCCCGTCCAGGAGCGCACCGGCGTCGAGTTCTCCTCGAAGATCGACGGTGCCATGCACGCCTGCGGCCACGACCTCCACACGTCCATGCTCGCCGGAGCCGCCACCCTGCTGGCCGAGCGACGCGATCAGTTGGCCGGCGACGTAGTCCTGATGTTCCAGCCCGGCGAAGAAGGCTTCGACGGGGCCGGCCACATGATCCGCGAAGGCGTCCTGGACGCTGCAGGCCGCCGCGTTGACGCCGCTTATGGCATGCACGTGTTCTCCTCCCTGGAACCGTACGGCCAGTTCTGCACGAAGTCAGGCGTGATGATGAGTGCGTCCGACGGGCTCTTCGTCATGGTCCTGGGCGCTGGTGGCCACGGTTCGGCACCCTATTCGGCCAAGGACCCCGTCACGGCGGCCGCCGAAATGGTGACGGCGTTGCAGGTCATGATCACGCGGCAGTTCAATATGTTCGATCCCGTAGTCCTGACCGTGGGTGTGCTTCAGGCCGGCACCAAACGCAACGTGATTCCCGAATCCGCACGGTTCGAAGCCACCATCCGTACCTTCTCGGAAGCCTCGCGCGACCGGATGATGACCGCCATCCCCCAGCTCCTCAAAGGCATCGCCTCCGCACACGGCTTGGAGGTGGACGTCGACTACCGCGGCGAATACCCGATGACGATCACTGACGAGGACGAGACGCGCACTGCCGAAAACGTCATTTCGGGCATGTTCGGCGAATCCCGGCTCTCCCGCTGGGCCACCCCCATCAGCGGCTCGGAGGATTTCTCGCGGGTCCTGGCTGAAGTGCCGGGAACCTTCGTAGGCCTGGGGGCCGTGCCGCGGGGCGTGGACCACACCACCTCGCCGTTCAACCACTCCCCCTACGCCACCTTCGACGACGGCGTGCTGTCAGACGGTGCGGCGCTCTACGCAGAGCTCGCGGTCTCCCGCATCGCCACCCTCGCCGCCGTCGCTTCCCACAACTAACCAACCCCCAGCTACTTGGAGCAAGACATGACCGCTACCGTAGGCGCATCAGCCACAGTTCAGGTTCACAAGTCCCACCTGCGGACCCTCATCGGCACCGGCATCGGCAACGCCGTCGAATGGTACGACTGGGCCATCTACGCCACGTTCTCACCCTTCATCGCCAGCGCCCTCTTCAGCAATGCCGACCAGACGTCCGCGATCCTCTCCACCTTGGCTATCTTCGCCGTCGGGTTCGTGGCGCGGCCGTTCGGTGGTTTCGTCTTCGGCTGGATCGGCGACAGGATCGGCCGCAAGACGTCCATGACATTCGCGGTCGGCCTCGCCGCCGTCGGCAGCCTGCTGATCGGCATCGCGCCGACGTTCCAGGCAGTCGGGGCCTTCGCCTCGGTCATGCTGCTGGTGGCCCGCCTCATTCAGGGCCTCGCCCATGGTGGCGAGCTGCCGTCGTCGCAGACGTACTTGTCCGAAATGGCGCCGAAGGAAAAGCGCGGCTTCTGGTCCACCCTGATCTACACCTCCGGCACCGCCGGCATCCTGGCCGGAACCCTGCTGGGTGCCATCATGACCGGAGTCCTCAGCAAGGCCGACATGAACGCCTGGGGTTGGCGCGTCCCGTTCCTTGTGGGCGGCGCGCTGGGCATCTACGCCCTGGTCATGCGGGCCAAGATGAAGGAGACCGCGGCGTTCGAAGCCGAAGCTCCGAAGGAAAACCGAGAGCCGATGTGGCCGCAGATCGTCAAGTACCGCAAGCAGGCCCTGCAGGTTATCGGCTTGACGGTCGGACTCACCGTTGTCTACTACATCTGGGGCGTCGTGGCGCCGAGCTACGCGGCAACCACGCTCAAGATGGACCGCGGAGCAGCGCTGTGGGCCGGCGTCATCGGCAACATCGCCTTCATCGCCGCACTCCCGTTCTGGGGCAAGCTGTCCGATCGCATTGGCCGCAAGCCGGTACTGATCGTGAGTGCCGCTGGTGCGGCGCTGTTGCACTTCCCCATGACGTGGCTCCTCAAGGACTCCCCGTGGCAGCTGGCCGTTTCGATGTCGGTCATGTTGTTCTTCATTGCCGGCAGTGCCTCGATTGTCCCGGCTGTTTACGCGGAGCTCTTCCCGACCAAGATCCGCACCGTGGGTGTCGGCGTCCCTTACTCCATTTGCGTAGCGGTCTTCGGCGGTACGGCCCCGTACCTGCAGACCTGGCTCGGAAGCATCGGCCAGGCGAACATGTTCAACGTGTACGCGGTGATTCTGCTGGCGATCAGCATCGCGTTCACGTTCACGATCCCCGAGACGAAGGGCAAGGACCTGACGGTCTAGGCTCCCTCGTTTGGACCGCCCACGTAGCGGTTTCGTCCGGCCCGGAAACCGAAGAAGGCAGCCAGGGAGCCCACCACGAGGAACAGGATGCCAGCCGCCGCGAAACCGCCAGTAGCTTGGTGCAGTTGGCCAACCATCAGGGTTCCCGTGGATCCCAAGCCATAGCCGACGCCCTGCATCATGCCGGAAAGGTGCGCCGCGGTGTGGGAATCGCGGGTACGCAGCATGATCATGGTCAACGCGACGGCCGTGAGGCTCCCCTGCCCAGGCCCAACAATCCGGTCCAGAGCCAGATCAGTTGCGGCGGGCCGAAGATGCTCAAGGCGAAGCCTCCGCCGGTCATGAGTGCCACCACTGCGTTGATGACTCGCTGATCCTTGAAACGTGCGGCGAGCCCCGGAGCAATGAACGAACCAAGCATCTGCAGCACAATCGACACGGACACGATCAAGCCAGCCGTGCCGCCGTCGATCCCGCGTTCACGCAGAATCGGCGCCAGCCACGCGAACACGCTGAAGGACATCATGGCCTGCAGCACCATGAAGATGGTGACCTGCCAGGCGACGGCGGAACGCCAGACGTTCGCACCGCCGTCGGCGGCGTTGTGTCGGACGGGACGCTGGCGGATCGCCAGCGGCAGGAAAAGCAAGAGTACGACGGCGGCCGGCAGCGCCCAGAACCACAGCGCCGAGGTCCAGTGCCCGGTAGCCGCGAACACCGGGTAGGTGAATCCCGCACCCAGCGCGGCGGAAGCGCAGATCGCCGTCGTATAAAGGCCGCCCATGAGTCCGAGGCGGTGCGGGAAATCGCGCTTGACCACACCGGGCAGCAGCACGTTGCAAAGTGCGATTGCTGCGCCGCATGCGGCAGTTCCGGCGAGGAGTGCGGGGAGGTGCCCGGCTCCGGCGAGGTCCACGGGACGCAGCAGCAGCCCGGCCGTCAGCACGGCCATCGCGCCCAGCAATACCCGCTCAGGCCCGAAGCGGCGGGCCAAGATGGGAGCCAGGGGAGCGAAAACACCCAGCAAAGTCACCGGCGCAGTGGTGAGGACCACCACCGCCCAGCCCGGCAGTCCGGCGTCGGCGGTGACTTCCGGAAGGACTGCCGAAAAGCTGGAGAACACCGTCCGCAGGTTCAAGCCGATGAGCACCAGGCAGATCCCCAGGAAGACGGGTCCACGGCGGGTAGTGACCTGAGTGGGCTCAGCGGCGGGAAGCTCGCCGATCTCGGCGTCGACAGGGGTTTCCGGGGTTTCCGGGATTTCCGGGACGCGGGAATGCGTGCTGCTGTTCCTGGGTGTACTTGAAGCGGGGGTCACCAACCCATTCTGGCAGTCACGCGGTGCGAGGGGTGTCCAGTCCATGGAGCGCTCCGGCACTTTGCAGGGATTCCTCTTTCCATCGCCGTCTCGGAAGCGCACCATGATGCTAGGAAACGGGCATTAGGCTGTCATGCGCGCGGGAGGTGCGATGAAAGCTCTCAGGAAATCTGCAAAGTCGCGCAAGGCCCGGGCAGCCAGAACAAGCGCCAGCGAGGGAAGCACCACCGACGCAAGCACGGCCGTCAAGCCCAAACCCCTGTGGGCCCGCCCCTTGGTGTGGCTCGCAGGCGTGGTGGTTGCTGCCCTGGGCATCGCCATCACCAACATGTTGGTACCGATTTTCGGCAATGTCCTGGGCAATCTCACCCAAACAGGCGACCCTGTCCGCGTGGACTTCGTGCAGATTTCCGACGTGGGTGGCCGCTCCTATGCGTTCCCCGGGACGGTGCAGTTCACGGGCCAACAGGTGGACCAGCTCAACTCCCAGTCTCCCGAGGCCCAGCATGGATGGTTGGAGTCGAAGGGCGGCGTGAGTCCCGGCATCATGTACATACAGCTGACGTTGTCCGGGAATCGCAGCGAAGGTGTCCGGATCCTAAACCTCAAGCCGGTGTCCGAATGTTCCCAGCCGCCCTACTCGGGAACAGTGTTTGAGTCGCCCCCCGCTTTCCTCGAAGTTTCCCTGTTGGTTTCCCTGCACTTGGACGATCCCGATCCTTCAGCCATGTATTTCCCATCCGGTGCCTCGGGGGAACGTCCGTATTTCCTCGACAACTCCATTTTTCTGCAGAAGGACCAGCAGCAGGTGATGGTCGTCCAGATCGAGACCAAGAAGTCGTTGTGTTCAGTAGGCCTTGAGCTGTCCGTCCTAGATTCCGGCAAGACCGTGGTGCAGAAGGTCGATAACCACGGAGCACCGTTCCGGGTCACCGCCGAACTTGGCCGGACAGCTTGGCAGCACGTGTACTTGGGTGGCTCGATCTGCCCGAGCTACGTTCCCGCCAGCGCCTCGTGGCTTCGGGGCGAGAAGGGGAACCCCTGCGGCGTTCCATAACGCCACGTTCCGCCGATGGCGGCCCCGAAGTTATCCACATAAGCAGGTTCCGCCACGGGCGTTTGGTCCTGCGACGCTATTCTGGAGGGGATGAGTGAAACCCCAGATTCCCCGGAAACACCGCAGTCTTCGCGCCCCGTGACCCCAGGCAGCCAAGCATCCTTCGGCACCTATGGCGGCCGGCCGGTCAGTTTCGTGCGCCGCGGGACGCGCCTTCAGGGCCGCCGCCAAGCCGCGTGGGAAGAGCACTCGGACCGCTGGGCCATCCAGGCTTCCGCGGCATGTCGCCAACACGTCCGTGCACCCGGACTACGTGTTCGACGCCGAAGCGGAGTTCGGGCGCAGGGCACCATTGATCGTCGAAATCGGTTCGGGACTTGGCGATGCCGTATGCCACGCGGCGGAGGAGAACCCGGACAAGAACTTCCTCGCCGTCGAGGTCTACACGCCGGGCCTGGCCAACACCATGATCAAGATCAACAGCCGCGGCCTAAGCAACGTCCGCGTGGTGGAAGCCAACGCCCCTGAGGTCCTGGCCACGATGCTCCCAGCGGGTTCAGTGAACGAGCTCTGGGTCTTCTTCCCCGACCCTTGGCACAAATCCCGGCACCACAAACGCCGCCTCATCCAGCCGGCGTTCGCCGAACTCGCGGCACGGTCCCTGATAAAGGGTGGTCTCTGGCGGATTGCCACCGACTGGTCCAACTACGCGGTTCACGTGCGCGAAGTCCTCGCCGGCTCCACCGAGTTTGAAAACGTGCACGACGGCGAACGGGCCGGCGCCGGCAGCCCCCTCACGCAAGTGTGGGAATCCGGTGTCGAATCCATGGTGGGCGGCGCACCCGTCAAGGAAGGCCGAGCACCGGTCAGCACCGAGCACACGGGTCCGAATGAGGGAGTGGATCATCTGGGTGGATGGGCTCCACGCTTCGATGGCCGGATCCGGACGAGCTTCGAAAACAAGGCCCACGAGGCTGGACGCATGATCTTCGACCTCAGCTATCGCAGGATCTAACTAGCCGAATATTGGGGGGAGCATGAGCCAGCAGCCGACACACGTCTTCCACCCTCAAGGCCAGACCACGGATGGCCGTGGCCTGGGTGCAGGACTCACGAGCCTCACCGCCAGTTTGCTCGCGCCGGGCGCCGCCGCAGTCACGGTCCCTATCGGGTTATTAAGCGCTCTGATGATGCTCAGCCCCTACGGCGGAACCAGTGATCGCTATTGGATAGTTGCCCTGATCATGGGCGGCATACCGGGCCTATTGGGCATGCTGGCCGTGGTCACTGGGATCGTCGCGATCATACGGTCGAGGCGAATGAATGCCGGTCGCATTACAGGCATCGTCGGCCTGAGCATCATGGCCTTGAATATCGTCGGAACCGCGTTCATGGTTGCAAGGTTCCTGGGTTATCTCTAGACGATCAGACCTGCCACAAGCGCGCAGGACGAAGGTGCGGGTCTTCAGCCTTCATCCAGCCAGATCCCGGGAGCCGGGCCAAAGGGACATATTCTTTGCGTGCCGAACAAGCACCGGATAGCATGTGAGACGTGTCACCGCAGGGTGGCTCGTGCTTATGATCCGCGGCGGGAGAGTCCTGCCGGTACGTTCAGCAGGCGCCGTAGGAGCAAATCCTCCCCAGGAATCTCTCAGGCCCATGTACCGCCGCGGCAAGGCAACTCTGGAAAGCAGCCCGGGCAACCGGACTCACCGACGGTGCAAGCGGAATCTGCGAAAGCAGGAGACGCGGAAACTCTCAGGTCCAATACAGAGCGGGGAGGAACCGAATCATCGTGGTGCGTCCGTGCCACCTGAATTATGGAGTTCCTCATGACCCTGGCACCTGAAGGCCGTAAGCTGCTGCGCGTTGAACAGCGCAATAAAGCCGTCCCGGTCGAACGCAAGCCCGAGTGGATCAAGGCCAAGGTCCAGATGGGCCCGGAATTCGTGGGCCTGAAGAACCTCGTGAAAAAAGAAGGCCTGCACACCGTCTGCGAGGAAGCCGGCTGCCCGAACATCTTCGAATGCTGGGAAGACAAGGAAGCGACCTTCCTGATCGGCGGTTCCGAATGCACCCGCCGCTGTGACTTCTGCCAGATCGACACAGGCAAACCCTCCCCCGTGGACATGTTCGAACCCACCAAGGTGGCCCGCTCCGTCCAGGCCATGAACCTGCGCTACGCCACCGTCACCGGCGTCGCCCGCGATGACCTGGCCGACGAAGGCGTCTGGCTCTACGCCGAAACTGTCCGCAAGATCCACGAACTGAACCCCGGCACCGGCGTGGAACTGCTCATCCCGGACTTCTCCGGCAAACCCGAACACATCGCGGCTATCTGCGACTCCAACCCGGAAGTCTTCGCGCACAACGTCGAGACCGTGCCCAGGATCTTCAAGCGCATCCGCCCCGCGTTCCGCTACGACCGCTCCCTGGACGTCATCACCCAGGGCCGGGCCCACGGCATGGTCACCAAATCCAACCTCATCCTGGGCATGGGCGAAACCCGGGAAGAAATCTCCGAAGCCCTGGCCGACCTGCACGCCGCCGGCTGTGACCTGATCACCATCACCCAGTACCTGCGCCCCTCCGAACGGCACCTGCCCGTGGACCGCTGGGTCAAACCCCAGGAATTCGTGGACCTCGCCACCGAAGCCGAGGAAATCGGCTTCCTCGGCGTCATGTCCGGACCCCTGGTCCGCTCCTCCTACCGCGCCGGACGCCTCTGGGCCACCGCGATGCGCAAAAAAGGCCGCGAAATCCCCGTGCACTTAGAGCACATCGCCGACGGCATCCATGACTCCGGCACCACCCGCCAGGAAGCCCGCACCCTCCTCGCAAACCAGACGACGGCCTGATCCGAATGGGCTCACACATGTTCCCCACCCGGATTGAAATCATCCCCTCAGACGGAATCGTCGAGAAAGTCCAGGCCGCAGTGCCGCTTTCCACAACGCTCACGGTTACCTGCTTGCCCCATCACGGCATCGCGCGGACCATGGAGGCTTCCGTCAAGCTGAGTCTCCTCGGCTACAACGTGATTCCGCACCTCGCCGCCCGCGGGATCAAGGACCGGGCGCAGCTCTCCGGCATCCTCCGGGACTGTGAGGTCGCAGGAATCACCGACGTCTTCGCCGTGGGTGGAGACGGACCGCAGGGCACTGGGCCCTACGGATCGAGCCTGCCCCTCTTGGAGGACATCGCCGAATACACCGGCGGCAGGATCTCGGCAGGTATCGCCGGATACCCCGAGGGCCATCCTTCCGTCAGCGGGCTGGATCTGCTGGATGCCCTGTTGGCCAAACAGCATTTGGCGACGCACGTCGTCACGCAGATGTGCTTTTCCGCCCCGAAGGTCTTCGATTACGCTGCGCTCCTGCGCCGGGAGGGCTTCGAACTGCCGGTGTGGGCCGGGGTGGCCGGCGCGGTTCCCCGCACCAAACTGCTGGCTTTGGCAACGCAGATCGGCGTTGGAACGTCCCTCAAATTCCTCAACGGCAAAGGAACTCTCGCGCGCCACCTTCTGGGCGGGGAAAAATACTCACCGGACAGCCTTGTTTCTGAGCTGACGGCGCACCCGGATCTCGTTTCCGGAATACACCTATACAGCTTCAACAGGCTCGAAGCGCCCACGTGGGCACAGGGCGATCTCACCGATCCAGCGGCCAGCGGACCCGTATCCGCGTAATCACCGGTTGGTTATTCAACCGCTTGACCAAATGGATCCGGGAGACCCCTAGCTCCCCGGGACCGAAATGACCGCGACTGTCTTTTGGTTGTCGTCTCGCAGTTCCACGCCCGAAATCCCGCCGAGCTGGACCGGCGTCGCGCCCGTCACTTTGATGTGCCCGCTGGACGTCGCCGTCCAACCGCAAGCCAATTCTTCCTTGCCGTCGCGGCCCTTGACCCACAGGTACATCGTGCCTTGCGGAGGCATGCTGCGGCCTTCCAGTTGGAGCTCGGTTCCCCACGTTTTCTTGACCATCCCTACCGTGAGCTGCAGACCGTTGTCCGTCTGCACCGAGTAGCTTGCGTCAGGCTTAGGCGGCTGGTTGAGCAGCGGTCCCGCGAGCACTCCCAACCCCAGGCATGCCGCGGCCACGGCCCCCACCAGGGCCACCCACCGGCGTCGGGATTTCCGGCGCCGAGCGGCCATTTTCAGGAGGATTGGCTGCGGGAGCGTTTCAGGAAAGGCCTCCAACGGTGGGTGAGCGTCCGAGGGGGCGGGCAGTGCCGCCCGGGAGGACGCGGAAGGCTCGACGGCGGGGCGCCCGGCGGTGAGCGCGACGGCGTCGGGCACGGGGACGGCGTCGAGCAGGGCCGGCAGGCTCTCCAACTCGCCCAGCTCGCGGCGGCAGTCAGCGCAGCTCTCCAGGTGCTCCTCGAAAGCACGGGTCTCGGCAGGCTCCAAACCGCCAAGCAGGTAGGCGCCCAGCAATTGGTGAAGTCCGGTTTCGTTCACCGCTGCACCCCCATTTCATCCAGAATCGTACGAAGCGCCCTGACGGCGTAGAAGGCCCGGGATTTCACGGTGCCGCTGGGGATGTTGAGCCTCAACGCGGCCTCGTTCACCGTGAAACGTTCGTAATGCAGGGCTACCAGCACCTCTCTGTGTTCAGTGCTGAGCCGCAGGAGCGCTTCCTCCATGAGGACCCGGTTGAGGAGCTCGTCCACGCGCTCCGTTGCTTCTGCGGGATCCTCCATGTCGCGCTCGGCTGCCTCGGCCGGGCGCCGTTGGGCCTTGCGATAGTTGTCGATGATGACGTTGCGGGCTGTGCGGAACAGATAGCTGCGGAGGCTTCCTGTGATCTGCGGGGCACGCTGCCACACGCGAAGGATGGTTTCCTGCACCACATCTTCGGCCAGGTGCGCGTCCGGCATGCAACTCAGTACGAAGCGGCGCAGGGCTGTGCCGTGGTCGCGATAAATCGCGGCCACCACGTCCTCATCGAGCGGCATCGGCGCCTCCTGTCTTTTGCGGCTTCCCCTTCTCGGGCAACACGACGTGCCCGCAGGCAGAATGGTTCAGCCCTGTGAACCATTCTTCACCCGGCGGCGTCGTAGGGGTTAGGCTCCGGCGCCCCCACGGCCGGTCCAACTACAGGAGCAAACCATGAAGAAACCACTCAGCACCGGTCTCAGCGTCCTTGCTCTGGCATTTGCCCTCACTGCGTGTGGAGGTAGCGCCGGGACATCCACTTCTTCAAGCGCTGCGGCGCCCAGCCCCTCGGCGTCCAGTTCGTCGAGTTCAAGCGCGCCTAGCCCCTCGGCGTCGAGCGCTGCCGCTGCCCCGGCAGAGCTGAAGACGGCGACGTCGGGTGCCGGCCAGAGAGTGGTGGCCGCCAACGGCAAGAGTGTCTACTTCTTCACCAAGGACGTCAAGGGTTCCGGGAAGAGCGCCTGCACAGGAGGATGCGCGACGACCTGGCCAGCCGTGACGACGACGGCGGCCACTCCTGCGGTTGAGGGCGTGGGCGGAACCATCGGCACCATCCCGACGGCGGACGGCAAGATGCAGATCACCATCAACGGCATGCCCATTTACTTCTACTCCAAGGACGAAGACTCCAGTGACACCTACGGCCAGGGCGTCGGCGGTGTCTGGTACCTGGTCAGCCCCTCCGGCTCCATGATGACCCCCAGCGGCTCAACCTACTGACGCTCGCTCACTTGTACGGCTCAAACGGCAAACGCTCCTTCAGATCAATCTGAAGGAGCGTTTGCTCTCAAGGGGCTAAAGGTGAGCGAGCGCCTTAGGCGTCTTCGAATTCGTCGGCGTCTTCGAACTCAACCGCGGCGATGATTTCCTTCGTCTCGGGGTGGATCATGAAAGCTTCGTCGTCCTCTTCGATCATGATGTAATTCCCGTGGTCCGTGGTGAAGTGCCACGCGAGGATCGTCTCACCGTCGTGCTCGTAGTTGGGATCGCCCATGGTGATCTTCTCCAGCTTGTAGCCGGCAACGTCGCACAGTTCACGGATGATGAGCTCGAATTCAGGCGCGTTCTCGAGTTCGGCTTCTGCAGCCTCGGCCTGGCGCTCTTCGAGGTTGGGGATCAGGGCAACGCGCTCGGCGATGTGGGCCTTCAGCTGCTCCTCGTCCAGGTAAAGGAGGCCGTCCTGGCTGCGGAGCCATGCTGCGTTGAGGGCGATGATGTCTTCGGTTTCCACGAGGGATTCGAATTCGCCGTCGAGCGCCTCGAGTTCGGCCACGGCTTCCGGGGCGTCCTCGGACTCGTCAAGGTCGCCGTCCAAGTAAGCCTCGGCGTCGTCCTCGGAGAGGGAATCAAATGCTGCGGCGGTGCGGTTGAAAAGCTCAAGGTGGCCGGTGGCGCCCATGGCTTCGAGGCCTTCGCGGACAAAGGTATCCACCTCGTCCCGCTCGGGGACGGTGAACACGTACTGGGCGAAACCGCCGGCGAGTGCTTGCGTCAGGTAGTAGTCCACAAAGTAGCTGCGCAGCGCGTCAGTAGCGATTTCCTCATGGTTGAGGAGCTCCTCGTACATCTCGTTGACCACGGTGACGTTCGCGTCCACAACGTCAGCGTCAGCGGCCTCGATGCTGTCCTTCGTCAGAATGACGGGGTTCTCGTTGATGGTCATGGGATTTCCTCACTGCTAAAAAGCTTGTGCTGCTCCGGACCCTTTCAACGTACGCGGCACCGACGGCCCGGCAAGCTAGGCAGAGGTGAACGTCCGGCAAAGTTTCAGGGCCGCGCGCGGCTGGCTAGGATTCATAGATAGCCTCCTGCCGAAAGTAGCCTCAACGAATGCCTTCCCGCTCAGACGACTCCTGGGAACTGGCGATTCAGACACCCGCCATCAACGACCGCTCCTTGGCGGCCGGCCTCGCTTATGCCATGGGAAGCCGGGTCAGCAGCATCACGTTCGACTCCGCCACGGGGTTGATGATGGGCAAGGTCCGGGGCAGCGGCCCCTCGCCATATTCGACGTCGGCCAAGCTGGTCCGTAAGCCCGGCGGCTGGAGCTGCACTGTAGGCGTGTGCAGCTGCCCCGTCCGAAAGGACTGCAAGCACGTGGCGGCCCTCCTCTTCGCGGCCGAGGACCATCCGGCCGTGCGCGCGCAGCTGCTCAGCGCCCCGGCCTTCGGGCAGACCGCCCAGTCCGCCCAGCACGGTGGAAGCGTTCAGCGCCCAGCGTGGGAGCAGGCGCTCAGCAAGCTCATTGCCACCCCGGGAACCGCAAGCCGGAGCCAGGGGCTCCCCTTGGCACTGGCGTTCGAGGTCGAAGAGCCCGCTCCGCACTTCTCCTACACAGGCCGTCGGGATCCCCTCCGCAGCATCCGCCAACTCAAGGCCCGCCCCGTGATGATGGGCGCGAAGGGCAAGTGGATCCGCGGCGACGTCTCCTGGACCAACCTGAACTACCTCGGCTACAAGCGCGAGTTCAACGACGCGCATATCGAGTGGATGCAGAGTTTCCTGGCCGCGCATTCCACTTCGGACTACCGGCAGCTCACCTCCAGCATGTGGCTTCTGTTGAATGAATTCGCCGGCAAGAACCTGTGGAACTTGTTGGCCGAGGCCGAGGCGATCGGCGTCGCGCTCATTCACTCCGGCGGAACCGAGCCGCTCCGCATCGCCGCGGAGCCCGCCGTCGTCGGGCTTGACCTTAGCCGCGTGGGCGGAAACGGCTCAGGCAACGCCCGGCCCGACGACGGACTCCAGTTGGCATCGTCGGTGACCCTGGGCGGGGACGCCATTGATCCGGTCACCTTGGGCTTGATCGGCCGGCCCGCGCATGGTCTATTCTTCACAGGCCCCGGCGAGGGGCACCTGCCCGGTGTTTCGGCCCCCGAGAACCTCATTACCCTGGCCCCGCTGGAAGGTGGCGAGTCCCAGGAACTCCTGGATTTCGTCATGGGCGCGTCCCGTCTCCAGATCCCGGCCAGGGACGAGGAACGGTTCCTTACGTCGTACTATCCGAAGCTCAAGCAATCCACCCGGGTCACGGCGGTGGACCACTCCGTGGAGCTGCCGGTCCTTGCCGTGCCCACGCTGTCATTGCTGGCCAACTATGGCGCCGACCACCGGGTGCGACTGCACTGGGAGTGGCACTACAAAGCCGGAAAGCTCGTCACAGCCCAGCCCCTTTGGCGGCACCCGGACGATCACGGCTACCGCGACGACGCTGAGGAATCCCGGATCCTGGAGACGGTGAGCCGCCCCTGGGAGGTGGTCGCCGCGATGGGCGAATCCTCGAGCGGCGGATGGGGAGCTCCGCGGTTGGCGGCATCGGTGGAACTTGATGGCCTGGACACCCTTGCCTTCACCGAAGAGGTGCTCCCCCGGCTCAGCGAGCTGTCCGACGTCGTGGTGGAGACTTCCGGCGACATCGCCGACTACCGCGAGGCCACCGAGGCCCCGGTGGTCTCTATCTCGACCAAGGCCACGGACAGCCGCGACTGGTTCGATCTCGGTATCGTCATCACCCTCGAGGGCGAACCCGTGTCCTTCGCCGCCGTGTTTTCGGCCCTCGCGGCAGGCCAGAGCCGCATGCTGCTACCCAGCGGCGCCTACTTCTCGCTCGACCTGCCAGAGCTGCACCAACTCCGGGCACTCATCGACGAAGCCAGGTCCTTGCAGGACAACCCGGACCGGCACGGCCCCCTGCAAATCAGCCGTTTCCAGGCCGGGCTCTGGGACGAGCTCGCGCAGTTGGGGATCGTGGACGAGCAGGCGGCCGCATGGCGCGAGGCCGTCGGCGGATTGCTCGACGACGGCGTGACCGGACTGCCACTGCCGGCCACACTTGACGCTGAGCTACGTCCGTACCAGCTGGAGGGTTTCAACTGGTTGAGTTTCCTGTACCGGCACAGCCTGGGCGGGGTGTTGGCAGACGATATGGGTCTCGGCAAGACCGTGCAGGCGATTGCGTTGATGTGCGCGGCGAAGGTGCAGGCTGAATCCGTCCCTGGAAACAGTGACGGCAGCGCTGCGCGGCGCGCCCCCTTCTTGGTAGTCGCTCCCACCAGCGTCGTCGGCAACTGGGCCGCAGAGGTGGAACGCTTCGCGCCCGGGCTCAGCATGAAGACCGTCGGGGAAACCTTTGCCAAGAGCGGCGCGGATCCGTTGGAAGCCATGGCGGAGACCGACGTCGTCATCACCTCCTATGCGCTGTTCCGGATCGACTACGAGGCCTATGCCTCCAAGGAATGGGCCGGCCTGATGTTGGACGAAGCCCAGTTCGTGAAGAACCACCAGTCCAAGGCCTACCAATGCGCCCGCAAACTCCCGGCGTCATTCAAGCTGGCCATCACGGGCACACCGTTGGAAAACAACCTCATGGAGTTCTGGGCGTTGACCTCAATCGTGGCCCCGGGGCTCTTCTCCAGCCCGCGCCGCTTTGCGGAGTACTACCAGAAGCCGGTCGAGAAGAACGGCGACAAGGCCCAGCTCGCCAAGCTCCGCCGTCGGGTCCGTCCGCTCATGATGCGCCGCACCAAAGAACAGGTCATCAAGGACCTGCCGCCCAAGCAGGAGCAGATTCTGGAAGTGGTGCTGAACCCACGTCACCAGAAGGTGTATCAGACGCACTTGCAGCGCGAACGGCAAAAGATCCTTGGGCTCATTGACGACGTCAATAAGAACCGCTTCACCATTTTCCAATCGCTCACTCTGCTCCGGCAGCTGAGCCTGGACGTTTCCCTGGTGGATGAGTCCCTGTCCGCCGTGCGCTCGTCCAAGCTGGATGTGCTGTTTGAGCAGCTCGAGGACATTGTTGCCGAAGGGCACCGGGCGCTCATTTTCAGCCAGTTCACGGGGTTCCTGGGCAAGGTCCGTCAGCGCCTTGAGGAGGAGGGCACCGAGTTCTGCTATCTCGACGGCAGCACCCGGAACCGGGCCGACGTCGTGAGCGAGTTCAAGAACGGCGCGGCACCCGTGTTCCTCATTTCGTTGAAAGCGGGCGGCTTCGGCCTGAACCTGACCGAGGCCGACTACGTGTTCCTGCTTGATCCTTGGTGGAACCCGGCGTCAGAAGCACAGGCCGTGGACCGCACCCACAGGATCGGGCAGGCGAGGAACGTTATGGTCTACCGCCTCGTGGCCAAGGACACCATCGAGGAAAAGGTCATGGCGCTCAAGACCAAGAAGTCGCAACTGTTCGCGGATGTCATGGAAGGCGACGCCTTGTCCGGTGGTGCCCTGACTGCGGAGGACCTGGCGGGCCTGTTCGCGGAGTAGGGCTACAGTAACGGTCATGGGGGAAGTTCGAGTTTTGGTCGCAGAAGACCACCCGTTCATGAGTCAGGCGCTGAGACAATTTGTGGACTCTGCGCCCGGCTTGACCTGTGTGGGAGAGGTGCGGAACGGCGAACTGGCGGTCAGGCACTGCGCCCTGCTTGTTCCGGATGTAGTGCTCATGGACATGCAAGTGCCCGTTCTGGACGGGGTCGAAGCGACCCGGATCATTGCCCAGACCCACCCGAGCATCAAAATCCTCGCCCTCTCGACGTTCTCATCTGCGGAATACCTGGTTCTTCCGTGCTGAAAGCAGGGGCCTCCGGATACTTGCTCAAAGACGCAGAACCCGACGAAATAGTCCAGGCCGTCTTTGCCGTCCACTCCGGTGAGGCCGTGTTATCGCCGTCGGTGTCCAAGGAGCTTATTGCCAGCATCAGGGGAGACGGGATTCCGGCTAAGTCGCCTGTCGAAGGTATCAACACCCTGATCTCCGCACGGGAATACGACGTCCTCGGCGCCCTGGCGCGAGGAAAGAGCAATTCCGAAATTGCCGCGGACTTGTATGTATCCGAGGCCGTGGTGAAAGCACACCTGACGAGGATCATGGCGAAGCTTCAGGTCCGGGACAGAGTCCAAACCGTCATCAGGGCAGCGCAACTCGGACTTGTCGAACTCTCCTTGGACTGACGAACTTTTGAAAACTGTCAAGGCTACTTTCGGCTGAAATTTTCGCCTTTTGGCAACCCAGACGAATCGCGTCCTGTGGATAACTTGGAGATGTCTTCGCGAACGACAGCCTGCCGAATCTTCAGGAGAGAGACCCACATGGCCGCCAACAATTGGACTGGACGGACCGACACCCGGACACTCAATGGGAAAACTGTGCCCAAGAAGGGCTCACTGATCAACTATCTGGCATGGACGCTGCTGGCTGTCTTCGGGTCGGCAACGTGCCTTTTACAGTTTCAGCACCGCGGCTGGATTTATGTAGTCGGTTTCCTTGCCGGAATTGTCGGCATCGTGGCATCACACCAATACAAGCAATACACCCATTGGATCGGACTCCTTGTGTGGCTAAGCACTTTCGGAACCTTGGCAATGGCCGTGCTGGGCTTCATTCGAGGGCTGACATCGACATAGGTGGCTGACCCTGAAAACAGACGTCTAAACACGGACTTGTGCGCGAACCACCCAGCTGCCTGCCTCCAGGCCAGCACTGAAGGTTCCGCCAAAGACCTTCACCCTTTCTTCCATGCCGATCAGCCCGCGGCGCGATGTGCCGTAGATATGACTGACCGACGGCGACGCAGAAACAGAGTTCCGCACTGTGAGTGCCACATGCCTTTGGGTGACGGCTATGACGATCCGGCACCTTGCTCCGGAACCGGCGTGTTTAGCCACATTGGTGATGGATTCCTGAAGCACCCTGAAAAGCGCAGTATGCACTGCCTGCGGCAAAACGAAGCTTCCATCGTCCTCAAGTTCGCAACTTGTCTTTATGCCAACTGACCGCAACCGTTCGGCCAATCGCCAGGCCCCGTCCATCAGCGACAGCGCTCCCGCCGTATTTGTGCCCTCAACGGCATTCCGCAAATCGCCCATAGGTGCAGTGCCATCTTGGTGCAGCACGGAGAGCATAGCGCGCAAGTCGCGCAAGGCCCCGCGAGAGGCGTCGCCAATGACCCTCAATGCGCGGCTGGACACCGTAGGGTCCGCGGCATGTTCTGCGGCCCGCGCTTGCATGGCAATCAGCGTGATCTCATGGGCGACCACATCATGCAGGTCACGTGCGATCGATTTACGCTCGTTCTCGGCAGCGGACTGGCGTTCGAGACCAAGGTCAACAATGCGCTGCTCATCGCTTTGGCGTTGCTGCCTATGGCGTCGGATCGTTCCGCCAATGGCCCAAGAAATCGCCAGAGCCGGAACGGACACAAGAAGCATCGGAGCATGTGCTGGCCAGATGATGCAAAACATCCCTAGCCACAATACTGAGAAAGCGATTGCACACCTGACGAACGTCGCCGTCGCGGTCGCCGCCAGAACCCCAAGCAGCCCCACCATGATGACAAGCGGATACAGGTAGCCGCCCGAGAACAAACCCACAGCTAGCGCCGGAACCAGGGCCGCTGCAGCAAACGTGCTTCGCAGCCACGCAAGCAGGATTGCCCCCGACGACCAAAAAATAACGCCCCGGCGAATGATTGCCAGGTTCTGGTCCGGGACCACGGCACCGGAGAACAGGCCGGCAATATCCGAAAACAAAGACAGCATCACGACGGCGGTTACGGCCAGCATGGTCCGGTGGCCGATTTGGGCGGCATCCCAGAAGCGGCCGCCTGCCGGCGCTGACACCGGATCAGATACTCTCCGCCCCTCTTGGACCATCACACCAACAATTATGCCGAACGCACCTTTCACGCCAGCATTCGCCAGGTTCACACATTTGGCTACACCTGAGGGACACCCCGGGATGTCACAGCTGATCTAGGCTGGACCGCATGGCTATCATCCATCGAGCAACCCTGAGTCCCAGCAAACTCAAGCTCATCGAAAAGTACTTGCCCGTCCAGCCGTGGTTCGCCAAGGATGGCTCAGCGCCGCCAGAGCTGCTCGGTGCGTACCGCTTCGATGACCCGGACGGCGAAGTCGGCCTCGAGACCCACTTGGTCTCCCAAGGCGGCAAGGTCTATCAGGTTCCGTTGAGCTACCGGGGTTCGGAAATGCACGGCGCGAAGGACTCGCTGCTCGGCACCATGGAACACTCCGTATTGGGCCCAAGGTGGGTGTACGACGGCTGCGCCGATCCCGTCTACGTCGCTGCCTTGGTCACCGCCATCCTCACGGGACAGCGGGAAGCCGATCAGTTCGTCGAAATGGACGGCGCGCTGGAGCCACGCAAGAGTTCCGTCAACGTCAAAGGCAGCGGAACACCCGGAAGCGAAGTCCCTGTGCTGACCCCGGCAGCTCCGATCACCCAGGACAGCGTCACCAGCATCGACGCCGGTGCACTCACGCTTCAGGTCAATCGCGTCCTGGAACCGGGGGCGCCGGGTGGGGAAGATTCGGCTTGCCTGCGGGGTACGTGGGCCGAGCAAAGCCGCCCGGTGCTGCTGGCGTCCCTCTCCCAGGCCTAGAGGGCTACTCCCCCGGTCGCGGCCGCCAGACTACAACTGCCTGGGACCGCGCCCGGGGACGCTGCCCGCGGGCCAGGCTGACGACGTCGCCGGCTGCTCCTGCCGCAAAAATGCGGGCCTCCGCCGGGCTCCGCCGGCGTTGAAGTTCTTCACTCAGCTCGGCCACGCGGAACTGTAGTGCGGCCACTTGGTTTTCAAGATCGAGGATGCGTTTGATGCCCTCAAGGGACACGCCCTCGTGGGAAAGCCGCTGGACCTCCCGCAAACGGTCGACGTCCCGCTGGGAATAGCGACGGGACTTGCCCGGGGCACGGCTTGGGGACACAATGCCGAGACGGTCGTATTGGCGCAGGGTCTGCGGGTGCATCTCGGCCAATTCGGCCGCGACAGAGATGACGAAGATCGGCTGGTTGATGTCGATACCCATGCCCATGCTTACGTCCTCTCCCATGTGTTTTGCCGCTACAAGCGGGCCTTGGCTGCAAGGTCGTGGCGAGGATCGGCGTCGGCCGTTGCGGCAGCGAATGCCTTGACGGCCTCCTCCGCCTCTTTGTTCAGGTTCTGCGGAACAGCGACGTCGATCGTCACCAGCAGATCGCCGGTGCCCTTCGATGTCTTGACGCCTCGGCCTTTGACCCGGAGCGTGCGGCCGGAAGGCGTGCCGGCCGGGACGCGGACGGTGACGGTGTCGCCGTCGAGCGTTGGCACGTGGATGTTGGCACCCAAGGCGGCCTCTGCGAAGGTGACCGGCACGTGGATGCGGATGTTATCGCCGTCGCGGATAAAGAAATCGTGGGGCTTGACGTTCACCGTAATGATGAGGTCCCCGTTGCCAGCGGCACCCGGATTGCCCTTGCCGCGCTGGCGGACCTTCTGGCCATCCCTGATGCCCGCGGGAATCTTGACGTCGATGACGTTGCCGTTGCTTTCGCGCAGGCTCACCGTGGTGCCGTGAATGGATCCGGCAAAGGAAATTGAGGTTGACGCCGTGCGGTCGCTGCCCTTCTGCGGGGTCCGCTGGTAGCCGGGCTGCGCGCCGAAACCGCCGCCAAACAGGTCTGCGAACTCGGGAGGGATTCCCCCGGCACCGGCAGGCTGACGACCGCCCCCGCCCCCGAACAGTCCACCAAACAGGTCCTCGAACCCGCCATTGGCCGGCCCGCCGCGTCCCGCAGCGCCTGGAGCGAACCGTGCCCCGCCCATGGCGCGAATAGCGTCGTACTGCTGACGCTCGTCAGCGTCCGAAAGCACCGAATAGGCCTCGGAGATGTCCTTGAACTTCTTCTCCGCGGCCGCATCTCCGGAATTGGTATCCGGGTGGTACTGCCGCGCAAGCTTGCGGTACGCCTTCTTAATGTCAGCGTCAGAGGCGTCCTTGGCGACACCAAGGATGGCGTAAAAATCCTTCTCAACCCAGTCCTGGCTGGCCAAGGGCGTTTCCTTTCGTTCTGTGTTGCGTTTGCGCTTCGCTGGATAGGGGGCCGTGCCCGCTCCGCGGTGCCCGCCACGCCGCGGCCCCCTATCCAGCTACGCTGCGCTCATCCCACCTTAGGCGAGTCCCGCCTCAGGCGAGCTAAACGCGTGAGCCGTCGCGGATGAGGGGCCAGGGAGTGGCATCTAAGGATCTGGCCGAGGGCCCCGACACGAGCTTGCGAGTGTTGGGAAGGCCAATATCCGCTGCCGGAGCGTGGCGGCTTGGGTCTGTAAGGACCGAGCCGCCACGCGTAGGGGCGGGGCCCCCTCATCCGCGAAGGCGCGGTGAGTACAACTGAGGCGAGAACCTAAGCCGGAACCGCCACGATGACCTGTGCCGCACGCAGCACGCGGTCGCCGGAGCGGTAGCCGGAGCGCAGCACCTGGCTGACCGTATCTACGTCGATGTCCTCGCCCGGTTGCTGGATGAGGGCTTCGTGGATCGTGGGGTCGAATTCGACTCCGGTTTCCGCGATGCGCTCCAGGCCGTACGTCTTCAGCGCGGTCTCCAGCTTGGCGGCGATCGCGGCGAACGGGCCGTCCACGAGGTCGCCGTGCTGGCGGGCGGCGTCGACGTCGTCGAGCACCGGCAACAGGGAGTTCAGGACGCCGATGACGGCCATTTCCCCTGCGACGGCGCGGTCGCGTTCGACCCGCTTGCGGTAGTTGACGTACTCGGCCTGCAGCCGCAGGAGGTCGTTGCGGAGTTCAGCAGCCTGCGCTTCTGCCGCAGCACCGGGGGCCACCGACTCTTCAGCCGGAACCTCGACACCGTTGAGGATTTCCTCAGCCTGGGACAAGGCATCGCCCTCGGCGGCAGCGGCGTTGGAATCAGCTGCCGATCCTTGCGGGTGACGGGCGGCCCCGGTTTCCGGATCAACCTTGCGGTTGTCCCGAATAACTGGCTTCTGCTGACCGGCGCGTTCCTGCTCGGTGCCCTCGTTGTTGGAAGGTGAGTGATCTGCGTCGTTGCCGTGGTGAGGCATGGTTACTTCTTCTTTTCGTCTTCGTCGATGATCTCAGCGTCGACGATGTCCTCTTCAGCCGAAGCGGAAGCGGAACCCGTCGGGGCGCCAGCGGCACCTTCGGCACCTGCGGGGTCAGCTGCAGCGCCCTGCGAGTAGATTGCTTCGCCGAGCTTCGACTGTGAGGCCTGCAGCTTCTCGAATGCAGTCTTCACCGCCGCGTCATCGGTGCCTTCGAGGGCCTTCTTGAGGGCGTCGACGTCGGCCTTGACCTCGGTCTTGACCTCTTCAGGCAGCTTGTCGTCGTTTTCGGCGATGAGCTTGTCCACGGAGTAGGCGAGCTGCTCGGCGGTGTTGCGGGTGTCGGTTGCCTCGCGGCGGGCCTTGTCTTCGGCTGCGTGCTCCTCGGCTTCACGGACCATGCGGTCAATGTCTTCCTTGGACAGCGCGGTGCCGCCGGTGATGGTCATCGACTGCTCCTTGCCGGTGCCCTTGTCCTTGGCGGACACGTGGACAATACCGTTGGCGTCGATGTCAAAGGTGACCTCAACCTGGGGAACGCCGCGCGGTGCCGGAGCGATGCCGGTCAGTTCGAACGTGCCCAGCGGCTTGTTGTCGCGGGTGAATTCACGCTCGCCCTGGAAGACCTGGATGGCCACGGACGGCTGGTTGTCGTCAGCAGTGGTGAAGGTCTCGGAACGCTTGGTGGGGATGGCTGTGTTGCGCTCGATCAGGTGCGTCATGATGCCGCCCTTGGTTTCGATACCGAGGGAAAGCGGGGTGACGTCGATCAGGAGAACGTCCTTGCGCTCACCCTTCAACACACCGGCCTGCAGTGCCGCGCCAACGGCAACAACTTCATCCGGGTTGACGCCCTTGTTGGGTTCCTTGCCGCCGGCGAGTTCCTTGACGAGATCGTAGACGGCGGGCATACGGGTAGAACCGCCCACCAGCACGATGTGGTCGATCTCGGAGAGCTTGATGCCGGCTTCGGAAATGACGTCGTGGAACGGCTTCTTGGTGCGCTCCAGCAGGTCCTTGGTGAGGTCCTGGAACTTGGCACGGGTCAGCTGCTCGTCCAAGTGGACCGGGCCGTCGGGGGTGACGGAGAGGTACTGGAGGGAAACGTTGGTGCTGGTGGAGGAGGAGAGTTCCTTCTTGGCCTGCTCCGAAGCCTCGCGCAGACGCTGCAGGGCGATCTTGTCCTTGGAAAGGTCGATGCCCTTGACCTTGAGCTGGTTCAGCAGGTAGTCAACAACGCGCTGGTCCCAGTCGTCGCCGCCGAGGCGGTTGTCACCGGCAGTGGCGCGGGCACCTGGATGGTGGAGAAGCCGTCTTCGTCCTTGCCGACTTCCAGCAGGGAGACGTCGAAGGTACCGCCGCCAAGGTCGAAGACCAGGATGAGCTCGTCTTCCTTGCCCTTGTCCAGGCCGTAGGCGAGTGCAGCCGCGGTGGGCTCGTTCACGATGCGGAGGACGTTGAGGCCTGCGATTTCGCCGGCTTCCTTGGTGGCCTGGCGCTCAGCGTCGTTGAAGTAGGCTGGGACGGTGATAACAGCGTCCGTGACCTTTTCGCCGAGGTAGGACTCGGCGTCGTTCTTCAGCTTCATGAGGATACGCGCGGAGATTTCCTGCGCGGTGTACTTCTTGTCGTCAATGGCGACCGTCCAGTCGGTGCCCATGTGGCGCTTCACGGAAGCGATGGTGCGGTCGATGTTGTTGACGGCCTGGCGCTTGGCGATTTCGCCCACCAGGACTTCACCGGACTTGGAGAATGCAACTACCGACGGCGTGGTGCGGCCACCCTCGGCGTTGGCAATGACGGTGGGCTCGCCACCTTCGAGAACAGAGACGACGGAGTTGGTTGTTCCGAGGTCGATACCTACAGCGCGTGACATATGTTGCTTCCTTTCAATGGCCGACGATCGAGATTCACCTGCTGGAAGCCGCGGGGGCTCCGGAGCCGGACCACTCAACCTTCGGCTAGTTGAGCGTTCTGCACTCAACTGTACTCAGGGCGCGATCAAAGTCAACCCAAAGTTGAGTCGAGTACGCTCAAGCCTTGCTTTTGATGGCCTTAAAGACCCGGAAATACGGGGATTTCCGGGTGATTTCGCCGTGGGAGAAACGCACGACGGCGGTGGCCTGGGTTGAGGACCGACGTCGAACTCGCGGGAACAGTGCCGGATCGCGTGAGCGCTCCGGTGACTCCGCAGCGTTCCGGCGATGTCGACGGCTCACGCATGAGGGCCCAGCGCGCCCGGCCCGAGCCGGCCAAGGTAGTAGTCCTTCGGCCAATGCCTCACCCTCCGGGGCAGCCTCGGATAAGCCGCGGCCAGCAGGCGCATGGTCCCATCAAAACCGCGGCGCTGCCGGGCATTCCACGGCAGCTTAAAACCCTCGCGGAGCTGATCGGGCAGCAATCCGGCCGTGAGCAGCCGGGCCAGCGGCATGCCCAGGCGCAACAGGAGCGGCCCGCTGCTCGGATAAAGGAGGTCGCGGGCAACCCGCAAAGCGGCCGCATCCGGTTCCAGGTGCTGCAAGGATTCATTCCAATAGTTCGCGAAGGCCGCACGGTCGGCGGGCCAGAGCTCGGAGGGTAGCTGCAAGGCTGTCCCGATCCGTGCATACTCGCTGTAGACGCGATCGGCAGTGCCGTCGTCGAGGGGTCCGTGGACCTTTTCATAGACGGTGACGGCCGTGTCATAGAGGGTCGCAACCACCCAAAGCTGGGATTGCGCATCAAAGGCGTTATAGCCTTTCGAGGCGTCGTCGGCCGTGCGGCGAACAGGTGCGTGTGCACGGTTTACGGCACGCCGGACCGCGGCCAATTGCTCCTCCGAACCGTAGACCACGGCATAGACGTACGTCATGGTGGCTCGGAGCCGGTCCAGCGGCCGTTCGGCGAAATTGCTGTGCTCCGCGACGCCGTGGCCCACTGCCGGGTTGGAGATCTGCATCAGGATGGCGCGGCCTGCTCCGGCGAGCAAAACGCCTTCCGCGCCGATGTCAGCAAGTCCACGAGCCATGCAGTAAATGTACCTCCCACCCGTTGCAGCTTTGGCGGCTACAACCCCACGATCCCCATCAGGACCGCGAGCTGATGCTCAAAAAGCTCGTTGCGGGCGGCGAAGGTATCGGCACCGTACTGGCCGAAAACCTCGAAGCTGATTGCGCCGAAAACCGACGTCCACACCAGGACCCCCTTCGCCAAAACCGGCCCGTGAACTGCCAGGCCCAGTCCGGCGCGGATGGTCTCGAGGTCCGCGCCGAGGGCAGGAGGAACAACGACGTCGGGCGCCACTTCGGCGGCCAGGGCGCCTGCGCGGTGGGCGGCGTCGAAGATCCCCACCATCCGGTAGATCACGCGCGTTCCGGGTTCCGTGGTGCGCTCGGCAGGTGCTTGGTATCCGGGCACCGGACTGCCGAAAAGGAGGGCATAACTGGCCGGCTCGCGAAGGGCCCACCGACGAACGGCCCGCCCGAGCGCCAGGAACCGGCCCCGGTAATCCTCTTCAGGGAGGACGTCGACGGCGGCATCGACTTCGTCGCCCAACTCGCCGTAAGCGTCAATCAACAGGAGGGTCAACAGTTCGTCGCGACTCTCCACATAGCGGTAGACGGCCGAGGACACCACACCAAGATCCCGTGCGACAGCCCGCAGGGACAAGCCTGCTGCCCCATGCAGCGCAAGGTGCTGCCGGCCCAACCGGATGATGTCCGCCACGGTTTGGGCCCGGGCGCGCTCGCGGGGTGTCGATTGCTTGGCCGGTGCGGCGGGAGGCGGGTTCATTCATCCAGCATGCCCACAAATGAGAGCACCGTCAACAAATGCAAGCAGTGCTCTTGACTTTCAGCCCAAGAAGGTTCATTCTGAATTCAGAGAGCACTGCTCTCGAAATCATTCAATACGAAATCATTCAATAGTAGAAAGCGAGCACCACCATGTACGTCGTCACTGGAGCAGGCCCCGTTGGATGGACCGTCGCCGAACAACTTGCGAATGGGGGCGAGCGAGTGCGCATCCTGACTCGTTCCGGCGGCGGCCCGGACCACCCGCTCATCGAGAAGTTGCGCGTGGACGTCTCGGACCCGGCGCAACTCGGGTTAGCGTTCGACGGCGCCTCGGCCGTCTTCCACTGCATCCACGGCTCCGCCTACCGAGCCAAGGCCTGGGCCGCCGAGCTTCCAGGAGCCGAGCAAGTGGTGATGGACGCAGCAGCGGAGTCGGGCGCCGTCGTCGTCTTCCCGGAAAGCTTGTACTCATATAGTGAACCGGACAAGACCATCACGGAAAGCAGCCCGCGTGAGGCAGTGGGGGGCAAGCGGGGGATCCGTTCCGCGCTCCTGAAAGCGCGGCATGCCCACCGCGCGAATACTGTCAGCGTGGTGTCAGGGGATTTCTTCGGGCCACGGGCGCGCCTGGCCCACGCCGGCGAGCGCATGGTCCCCCTGGTTCTCAAGGGCAAAACGGTCCAGGGCCCTCGGAAGCGCTGATCAGCCCCATTCCTTCACCTACGTCCCGGATCTCGCGGCCGCCATGATCGCCGCCGCGCAACAGCCTGAACTCTGGAATTCGGTGCTGCATGCCCCGACAGGACCGGCCATGACAATGCGGGAAATCGCGGGAAACTTCGCCCGGTCCGCCGGCGTTCCGGACCCGAAACTGAGCGTGGTACCAGGCTGGCTGCTCCGGACGCTGGGCCTGTTTTCGACGGATATGCGGGAGTTGGCCGAGATGCTGTACCAGTTCGAGCGGCCGTTCGTGATGGATTCGACGGCGAGCCAGGCCAAGCTCGGGCTCGAACCGACACCGCTACCGGATGCGATGGCGGCAACGGTCTCCTGGTGGCGGGATTAGGAACTTGCGGTTGCGCGCTGAGCCTCGTTCATTCGGCGAACCATCGAATGGAGTTAGTCCGGAATCCCGGTGACTCACAGGCCACTGCGGGAGTAACGTAGTGCTCATCGGCCATGCTGGACCACTTTGTGGAGCGGGGTGTCACCGTGGGTGTTGTGCGATCATCGTTGACCGAGCTCCTGGGGATACTCTCCGACGCCGTTTTGCCGGAGCGGGTCCGCTTCGACGACAATTCCGAACCACCTACTGACCCGTCCACCCATGCCGCTGTCACCGTTCACGCCGTCGCGGTAAACAGGGTGGGCCGCTCCCGGCGGGACGTTCCCCTGCTGGACCTTGAACTCAAGGTGGCTGTGGAATGCCACGGCCCGACGCAACTGGACAACATGGAGAAGCTCCTCCTGGCCGTCGAGCACAACAGCCAGTACTCAGTGGTTTCAAGCGGCGAATTCGAGCCGGACGAATACGATGCGGGCATCCGTCAAGGCCTCGGCTTCCTGATCCGCATTCCCGTGGGAATCCGCCTCGAAGAACCTTCGGACCCGCATGCCACTGAACCTCCCATTGCAACCACCACGGTGCCCCGCCGCATTCACGGCCGCCTGGTCGACGTGCACAACAAGGGCATCCCCGATGCGTACATCCGGGCGCATTCGTCAGCTACCGCCGTGGTGAGCGACCCCACCGGCCACTTCGAAGTCCTGGCCTCGGCAGACGAGGTCCAGCACTTTGTCGTAGCGGTCCGCGGCACTGAACGTGAAGTCCCGGCCAACACGAGCAGCCTGCCTGTCATCATCAGGTGGGAGTGAAGCACTACGTCATCACGGGCGGCAGGGCGCCGGACATGAAATGATCAACCATGCGTCCGATGCAGCACTCCAGCAAACTACAAAACGTCCGTTACGAACTCCGTGGGCCCATCCTCCAAGCGGCCAAGACCATGGAGGCCGAAGGGCACCGCATTCTCAAGATGAATCTTGGGGACACCGCACCCTTCGGACTTGAGGCGCCGGAGTCCGTGGTGGTGGACATGATCCACCACCTCCGCGGCGCCCAGGGGTACAGCGATTCCAAAGGCATCTTCACTGCGCGGACTGCGATTTCGCAGTACTACCAGACCAAGAACCTGATGAATATCGGCGTCGAGGATATCTTCATCGGCAACGGGGTCAGTGAACTGATTTCCATGACGCTGCAGGCGTTCCTGGAAAACGGCGACGAGGTGCTCATCCCCGCGCCGGACTATCCACTGTGGACGGCCACGGTGACCCTCACGGGCGGCAAGCCGGTGCACTACCTTTGCGACGAGGGCCAGAATTGGTGGCCGGACATGTCCGACGTCGAAGCCAAAATCACCAAGCGCACCAAGGCCATCGTCATCATCAACCCGAACAACCCCACTGGTGCGGTATATCCTCGCCACGTCCTGGAGCAGTTCGCGGCCCTGGCCCGGAAACACGATCTCGTCCTGTTCTCCGACGAGATCTACGAGAAAATCCGCTACGAGGACGCCCAGCACATCCACACGGCGTCGGTGGCAGACGATATCTGCGTCCTGACCTTCAGCGGCCTCTCCAAGGCGTATCGGATGCCGGGATACCGCGCGGGATGGGTCGCAGTGACCGGTCCACACGCGGCCACGGCTGAATACCGCGAAGCCTTGGAGCTGCTGGCCTCCCTTCGACTGTGCTCGAATGTTCCTGCGCAGCACGCCATCCAGACCTGCCTCGGCGGCTACCAAAGCATCGAGGAACTCATCAGGCCAGGCGGCCGGCTCCGCGAACAACGGGACCTCGCCTTAAAGCTCCTGACTGCGATTCCCGGGGTGAGTTGCGTTCCAGCAGCCGGCGCCATGTACTTGTTCCCGCGCCTGGATCCGGAGGTCTACCCGATCGCGAGCGACGAGAAATTCGTCCTCGACCTGCTGCAGGACCAGAAAATCCTGGTCTCCCACGGCTCCGCGTTCAACTGGCCAACCCCGGACCACTTCCGCTTCGTCATCCTGCCTTCCGTCCGGGAGATCGAGGAGGCCGTACGAAGGATTGCCACGTTCCTGGCCGCGTATCGGCTCCGCGGGGGTAGCGTTTCCGTATGAACGAGCAGATGCCAGAAGACGTCTACACGCACGGCCACCACGAGTCGGTGGTACGCGCCCACGCCTCCCGGACAGCCGAGAATTCTGCCTCCTTTGTTCTCCCGCATCTCACCGCCGGGACATCAGTGCTCGACGTCGGATGCGGACCTGGGAGCATCACCTGCGACTTCGCGGAACTGGTGGCTCCCGCGAAAGTAGTCGGGCTCGACCGCTCCGCTGAGATTGTGGCGCAGGCAACCTCGTTGGCGTCGGAGCGTGGCGTGGAAAACGTGGAATTCGTCACCGGCAACATCTACGATCTGGACTTCGAAGACGAGAGCTTCGACCTCGTCCACGCACACCAAGTCCTGCAGCACCTGACCGACCCCGTGGCAGCATTGCGCGAAATGCGGCGGGTAGCCAAGCCCGGAGCCATCGTGGCCGTACGCGACGCCGACTTCCATGGCATGAGCTGGTACCCGGAAGTCCGCGAGCTGGACGACTGGATGGATCTGTACCAGAAGATCGCCCGACGCAACGGAGCAGAGCCCGACGCCGGGCGGCGGCTCGTCTCATGGGCACAGGAGGCGGGCTTCACCGACGTCGCGCCCTCCAGCAGCAACTGGCTGTACGCCACCGCGCAGCAGCGCCGCTGGCAGTCGCGGGTCTGGAGCGAGCGCGTCCTGCACTCCGCCTTTGCCGAGCAGGCGCTGGAATACGGCCTTGCGAACGAGGCAGATCTGGCCCGGATCGCCGCCGGTTGGCACCGTTGGGGCTCCACGGATGATGGCTACTTCCTGATCCCGAACGGGGAGGTCATAGCGCGGGCGTAGCGGCCCGCCAAAATTCCTTGAGAATATCCGCCAACCCATGTCGAAAACCCGCCAGCAGTTCCGACCCATCAACGAAAGCGCCCACACGGAGCGCCCTGATAAGGAGTTCGAGATGAAATACATGATCATGATGTTTGGTTCGGCCGAGGGCATGATGGAAGTGGCCGATCCCGAATGGATCAAGGAAATGATCGGTTTCATGATCCAGATCGACAAGGATCTCCGCGATTCCGGCGAGATGGTCTTCAACGCCGGCCTGGCAGACGCCAGCACCGCGAAGCTGGTCAAGCAGTCGGACAGCGGGGTCATCACCACCGACGGACCGTTCGCTGAAGCCAAGGAATCCCTCATTGGCTACTGGGTGGTGGACGTGGCCAGCGAGGAACGGGCAGTGGAAATCTGCTCAAGCATTGTGAAGTACGCGCCTGTTGTGGAGCTCCGCCGCGTGCAGGACGAGCCGCCGGAGGTCTAGCGCTTGGCCGAGCCTTCCGGGGACACCGTGCTTGAGGACCGGCTGCGCACGCTCGCGCCGCAGGTCCTCGGCATGCTCACACGCAGGCACGGCCAGTTCGCCGAGTGCGAGGACGCCGTGCAGGAGGCGTTGCTCGAGGCAGCATTGCGGTGGCCTGGGTCCGGCATTCCGGACAACCCGAGGGCGTGGCTTTTCACCGTCGCCTCGCGTCGCTTGGTGGACCACTGGCGCAGCGAAAGTGCCCGGCAGGCGCGCGAAGAACGCGCCGTTGCCTTGGAACCGCCGCCGCCCGGAGACGACGCCGGAGGCCCCGTTTCAGATGCCGACGACGGCGCTGGCGGGTTTGCAGAAGATACCCTCGCCCTCCTTTTCCTGTGCTGCCACCCAGCGCTCTCAGCACCCTCGCAGCTCGCACTGACATTAAGGGCGATCGGAGGACTCACGACGGCGGAAATCGCCAGCGCCTTCTTGGTCCCGGAAGCCACCATGGGCCAGAGGATCAGCAGGGCGAAGCAGGGCATCCGAAAGGCCGGAGCCCGCTTCGAGATGCCGGAGGCCTCAGAGCGCAAGGCCCGGCTCGGCGTCGTACTCCATGTCCTTTACCTGATCTTCAACGAAGGCTACGCCGCAAGTTCCGGCCCATCCATGCGGCGCGAAGACCTGACAACCGAGGCGATCCGCCTCACGCGGCTCCTTTGGGGGCTGCTCCCTGAGGAGCATGCGGTGGGCGGGCTGCTAGCCCTCATGCTCCTCACTGACGGGCGACGCCGGGCCCGGTCACTGCCGGACGGGAGGCTGGTGCCCCTCGCTGAGCAGGATCGCGGGCTGTGGGACGCAGCGCAGATCGCCGAAGGATTGAAACTCTTGCCGTCCGTGCTGGGTGTTGGCCGTCCGGGGCCCTATCAGTTGCAGGCAGCCATCGCGGCGGTTCACGCCGAGGCGGCCTCCGCCGAGAAGACCGACTGGCCGCAGATCCTCGCTTTGTACACGGTTCTCGAAGCCGTGGCCCCCAGCCCTGTGGTGACACTCAACCGGGCCGTCGCCGTCGCGATGGTGGAAGGCCCGCGCGCCGCCCTTGATCAGTTGGAAGGATTGGAATCCGAGCTGGGACAGGGGCACAGGCTCGACGCCGTCCGCGGGCACCTGCTCGAAATGTCCGGGAATCCCGCGCAAGCCCGGGAGTCCTTTCTTGCCGCCGCCAGGAAGACCCGGAGCCTGCCCGAGCAGCAGTACCTGCTGGTGAAGGCGGCCAATCTCGGCAAGTTTTCCACATAGGCACAATGACCTCTGTCAGCGGACTGCCGCGGTGAATAGCCTCAAACCATGATCATTCAAGCAGGCTTTGACCTCGAGCTCCTCGCCCGCCCGCTCATCGTCCAAGAAGAAAAACTCTACCCAAGACTCGTAGTGACCGGCCTCGACGCCGAGATGCAGCTGCAAAGCATCCGGGTTGTCACGGAGACCTTTGAAGGCAGTCTGGAACCATTCCACGACGCCGTCCTGGAACACCTGGAACTTGAGGGCACCAAGTTCTTTGCAATCGCACACGCCGGGATCTGGACAGAAGAATACTGCTTCGAGCACCAGCCAATCATCATGGAAGCGAAGAGGCTCGAAAAAGCCGCGGCAGCGCGGGGCTTTCGCATGATCGGCCACTTTGGGCTGGATGAAAGCGGCTATATGTCAGCGGGACCGCATTCCTACTTTGACCAGTATCACGAGGAGGACCTTCCGAGCACCATGACCCATTGGGTGCATTCAAAGTACGGTAAATGCGGCTAGGTTCCGGGCATCGGGAGGGTAAGAAATTCCCGACGGCCCTTCACCCTCCAGAGGTTGACCAACTAGACTTGGTCAACATGGGACAGTACAACGTCCAGGAGGCAAAAACCCGGCTTTCTGAACTTCTGCAGATGGTTGAACGGGGCGAAGACGTGGTTATCGCCAAAGCCGGCAGGCCGGTTGCGCGGCTCGTCATGATTGAGCGGCCCACCAAGCGCCGCCTTGGATTCGTCAGGGGACAACTTCCGGATAATTTCCTAGAGCCTATGGATGAGGAGGAACTTGCGCTGTGGGAAGCACCGCTTATCTCCTCGACACGCATGCCCTGATCTGGGCCCTGACGGAACCCCGGAAGCTCTCACCCAAGGCGCGACGTGCAATCCAGTCATTCGATAACCGTCTCGTGGCATCATCTGCCAGTGCTTACGAGATCGGCTACAAGCACAAGCTGGGTAAGCTCCCCGGCTTGGACGGGCTGCTTCTGGGCTATGCCCATCACGTCGCCGAGCTATGCAACGAGGAACTGCCCATCCGGAGCGTGCATGCGCTTGCGGCCGGGCACCTCGATTGGGTGCATCGGGATCCCTTCGACAGGCTGATCGCTTCGCAAGCCATCGTGGAATCGATGGTGGTGATCACGGCCGATCAGGAATTCCATAGCTTCCCGTTGGTGGAGACGCTCTGGTAACTGCCCGTCCGGGCATCGCCTCCCGCGGGCATAAGCTGGATTGGTGCAAATTTCCCTTTGGCTGGCCCTGGTAGGCGCCGGCGCCCTGATCAGCTTCACTCCCGGCGCGGGCGCCATCTCCACCATGAGCAATTCGCTCAACTCTGGATTCCGCCGCTCCATCTGGGGAGTGTTGGGACAGCAGGCGGCGCTGATCATCCACATTGTGATCGTGGCCCTCGGGGTGGGGGTCCTGGTCTCCAGCTCACCCGTGATCTTCAACGTGATCCGTTACACGGGTGCCGCATATCTGGTGTACATGGGCATACGCCAGTTCCTGCACCGGCCGGACCTGAACAAGGAAAAAGTAGAGTCCCGGCGGAACGAACCGGGATGGTCCATGTTCCAGCGCGGAATTTGGGTCAATTTGCTCAACCCCAAGGCGATTGTCTTCTTCCTGGCTTTCATGCCGCAGTTCATCCGCCCGGAGCAGCCGCTGATCCCGCAATACCTGATCCTCAGCGCGACAATCGTTTTCATCGACATCTGTGTCATGTGGTTCTTCTTTGCACTGGCAGCCCGTTCATTCCAGCGATTCACCCACAACGAGCACGGACAGAAAGTCCTCAACCGCACCTTCGGTGTCCTGTTTATGTCGGTAGGTGTCCTGCTCGCTACCATCCACTAACCGGAGCAAATGACACCAGGCACCCGGCGCCGGTTAGCCTTGAGCAGTCGAACCCCGCACCATCAACGAGCTCTCCAGCGTCAGCTGCGGCTGCTCCAGCTCACGGCCTTCCATCAGTCCCCGTAGCTGTTCGCCAGCCTTGAGTCCCAGCGGGGTGGCGGGCAAATGCACGCTGGTCAGGCTCGGGTTGCTTGTGGCTGAGTACGGCAGATCATCGAAGCCGGCCACAGCCAGTTCCTCCGGAATCCGGACACCGGCCACGCGGGCTTCCTGCAGCACTCCGTAGGCGTGCGTGTCTGTTCCGCAGACGACGGCGGTCACCCCGGCCCGTTGCCAAGCCGGCCAGACGGCGGCGAAGGCAGCCGCGGCTGCACCGACGTCGATGGTTGTACTGATCATGTGGTGGTCCGCCACGGAAATGCCGCAGGATCTTGCCTCGTCCAGGAACGCGGCCCGGCGCACTTCGAACGTTGCTGTGCCGGTCACACTGTCCACGTAGGCCACGCGTTGGTGCCCGGAGGCCGCAAGATGCGCAGCCAGTTGACGGGCACCATGGGCAACATCGAGGTTGACGGACGGGGCGTAAGACTCAAGGCCCGGGGCATCAAGGAGGACCAGCGGCCCGGCGACGGACAGCTCCTCCAGGAATCCTGCATTGGGTGCGTCAACCAGCAGGCCGGCAGGGCGAAGGGCCAGGAGCTTCCGGACGTCGTCTGCGCGCGGGAATTCGCCGGCATCGGTCACGGAGAGCAACAGCTGGTATTCGGATCCGAGCGATTCCCGGACCCCGGCGATGACTTTGGCGAAAAATGGGTTGGAAATATCCGGCGCCACAAGGATCACAATCGAGCTCACACCTTTGGCCAGGGAACTGCCGATGCCGTCCACCACGTAGCCGAGTTCGGCAATGGCTTGGCGGACGCGCGAAATGTTGTCCTCGGACACCCGGCCTTGGGTTTTCCCATTGGCCACCAGCGAAACCGTCGCAGTGGAGACGCCTGCCAGGGAGGCGACCATCGCCGCGGTCACGCGCTGCGTGCGGCCAGGGGCCTGTTGCACTCGTTCCGCGGATTCCATACCTCGATCGTAGCCCGAACCAGCCATTTCCCGCGCCGCATGGCATCAAGCGCTTGACGCAATTCGCGTTAAGCGTTTGACGTGAGGCACAAGTCGGTGCCAGAATTCCCCTGAATGCTTTAACACCCTGCATTTGCAGGCCCCAATGACGTGGAGATGAACATGGACCCCAACACCATGACCCGTGAACGCAAGAAGATCATCCTGGATTGCGACCCCGGGCATGACGACGCCGTTGCCCTTCTGCTGGCCCACGGCAACCCGGACATCGAACTGCTCGCCGTCACTACCGTGGTTGGCAACCAGACCCTCGAAAAAGTCACCCGCAATGCCTTGTCGGTAGGCACCATCGCGGGGATCGCGGGTGTTCCCTTCGCCGCCGGCTGTGACCGCCCGCTGGTGCGCACGATCGAAACTGCGCCGGATATCCACGGCGAAACCGGCATGGATGGCCCCGAGCAGCCCCAGTCAGCCATCCAGCTGGACCCGCGCCACGCCGTCGACCTCATCATTGAAACGATCATGGCGCACGATCCGGGCACCGTGACCCTTGTCCCTACCGCGGGACTCACCAACATCGCCATGGCGGCCCGCAAGGAGCCGCGCATCGTTGACCGCGTCAAGGAAGTAGTCCTGATGGGCGGTGGCTACCACGTGGGCAACTGGAGCGCGGTGGCCGAATTCAACATCATCATCGACCCCGAGGCTGCACACATCGTCTTCAACGAAAAGTGGCCTGTGTTGATGGTGGGCCTCGACCTGACGCACCAGGCCCTGGCCACCCCGGAGGTTGTGGAGAAGATCGCCGCCGTGGGCACCAAGCCGGCCAAGTTCGTCATGGAATTGATGGAGTTCTTCACCAAGGCCTACAAGGACGCCCAGGGTTTCGACTATCCCCCGGTCCACGATCCCTGTGCGGTGGCCTACGTCATCGATCCCACGGTGATGACCACCCGCAAGGTCCCGGTCGACATCGAGCTCCAGGGCAGGCTCACCCTAGGCATGACCGTGGCTGACTTCCGCGCCCCCGCACCGGCTGACTGCAACACCTCGGTGGCAGTCGACCTCGACCACGAGAAGTTCTGGAACCTCGTCACCGACGCGCTTGTCCGCATCGGCGAACCGACCACCACAGAACCGATCACCTCAGAACCCGCCGCCGCAGAACTCGCCGCCATCGCTGTCGGCAGCATCGCAGAAGAGGCCAAGTAAATGACCACCCTCATCAACGGAACCAAGACCACCCGGGGCAACATCACGGCCCTCATGGTCGCCCTGCTGGCCGCCTGCGTGGCGTTCCAGCTCAACGCTTCCATGCTCAGCCCGGCCCTGGTCACCATGGGCAACGAGCTCCACACCGACCAGGCAGTCATCGGCCTCTCGCAGACCTGGTTCTTCACAGCGGCCGCTCTGTTCTCGCTCTTCCTTCCGCGCCTGAGCGACATCGTCGGACGCAAGAAGATCCTCGTTGGCATGATGGTCCTGATGGCCGTCGGCTCGGTCATCGCAGCGATGGCCCCGGATGTCACGTGGCTCTTCGTGGGCCGCATCATCCAGGGCGTCAGCGGCCCCACCGTGCCGCTGGCCCTGATCATGCTGCGATCCGCCGTCGACAATCCGCGCAAGTACGGCGCCCTGATGGGCCTCATCACGGCAGTCAACGGCGGCGTCGCCGGCGTCGATTCCTTCGTGGGTGGCTACTTTGCCGAGCACTTCGGCTTCCGCAGCATCTTCTGGCTCATGGTTGCCCTGGCAGTCGTGGCCACGGCCTTGGTGGCCCTCCTGGCCGGCGAGACCAAGCCCGCCGCCGGCACCACCATGGACTGGCTCGGCGTATTCTTCATCGTGATCGCAGTGGGCGCGTTGCTGACTGCCCTCAACGAGGGTTCCAAGCTTGTTGGCGCCTTCTCTTCCGGCACACTGATGCTGGCCATCGGCCTGATCGTCGTCGCCGCTGCCGCATTCGCAGCGTTCTGGACGGTGGAAAAGCGCTCCAAGTCGCCGATGGTGGAAACCATCCACCTTCGGCAGCGTTCCACGTGGGCACCACTGCTGACCACCACCCTCGCCATGACCGGCATCTTCGCAGTCATCAACGGCATCGTTCCCGCCTACGTCCAGGCCGCGGCTCCGGGATTCGGCGTTGGCCCCACCGAGATGTCGCTCATGATCCTTACGCCGTATGCCCTCCTCGGCTGGGTTTTTGGACCCATCAGCGGCCGGCTCGCTCCGGTGCTCGGCTACACCAAGGTCCTGCGCATCGGCATGGTGGGTAGCATCGCGGCGCTGGCCATTATCGCGTTCTTCGGCCTCAGCAGCCTGCCCCTCATGATTGTAGGAACGGCCTTGCTCGGCATCATGTACGCCGGTACGGTCAACATCATGCTCAACGGACTCGGCGTTGTCCTCTCCCCCGCCGGAAATCCCGGTTTCCTGCCCGGCATGAACGCCGGCGCATTCAACCTGGGCGCTGGCCTGAGCTTCCTGGCGCTGCCGGCCGTGCTCGTGGCGACCTCCGCCCTCGGCGACGCCAAAGCCTCTTACTTGACGGTCGTCGTCGTCGGCCTGGCCATCACGGTTGCCGCCTTCGCGGCGTCGATGCTCATCCCGAAGCCCCTCGAAGCCGAGGTTGAAAAGTGACCTCGCGGATCGTCGTCGTCGGGTCCTTGAACGCGGACCTGACCATCTATTGCGAGCGGCTCCCGCTTCCCGGCGAAACCGTCCACGGCAACGGTTTCGCGGTCAATCCGGGAGGGAAGAGCGCCAACCAGGCCGTCGCGGCAAGCAAGCTGGGGGGCACGGTGACCCTCATCGGTGCGGTCGGGGATGATCCCAACGGGGCTATGCTCCTGGCTTCCACGGAAGGTGCCGGCGTGGACGTTTCGCGCGTCCGCCGTTCCGCGGAGGTGGCCACCGGCGTCGCGGTGATCGCTGTGGACGCCCACGGGGAGAACAACATCATCATTTCGGCCGGAGCCAACGGGACGCTCGCTCCGGCGGACGTGTCGGCGGACGCCTTCGACGACGCCGCGGTGCTCTGCCTCTGCCTGGAGGTGGCCCTCGAGACTGTTGAGGCGGCCGCCAAAACCGCGCACGACGCCGGTGCAACAGTCCTGTTGAACCTCTCGCCGTACGCCGAGATCCCGCAAAGCCTGGCCAACCTGAGCGATGTCCTGCTGGTCAACGCCCACGAAGCTTCGATGTTCCTGGGCGACGCCGAGACGCCGCACCCCGGCGCGCCAGCAATCGCCTGGGAACCGGTCCGGGCCCAATTCGCCGAGCGGGGGCTGGAGCGGGTACTGGTTACCCTCGGCTCCCACGGCTCGGTGGTCCTGGATTCGCTTGCCGCCCCCGGGGAACAGATCTCACGGATCGCACCCACCAAGGTCAACGCAGTAGACACCACCGGCGCTGGGGACGCCTTCACCGGGGCCGTCGCCGCCCGCCTTGCTGCAGGCGAAACCTTGGCCGAGGCCGCCGCGTTCGCCTCGGTTGCGGCAGCGCTCGCCACCACCAAGAAGGGGACCCAGGCGGCCTACCCCGGCGCTGGGGAAGTCCTGGAGCTTTTGCGGATTTCCTGATTCAGGCGGTGCTTTTACGCCTCCGCCAGCGACTTTACAAAATCTGTAAACCGCAGCCATTTTTGACTAGCCAAGACGGGGTGGCATCCCCCATGCTTGCTCCATGTACTCAGCGTCGAGCCCATACCGCATCATCACCGTCTGCACGGGAAACATCTGCCGCTCGCCCATGGCGGAGCTGATGTTGACCGAAGCGTTCGACGCCGGAGGGCTGGGCGGAGCGGTTGTTGTGGACTCCGCGGGAACCACGGCATACGAGGCCGGGCACCCCATCGATCCCCGTGCGGCCCGGGTGCTTTCGACGCACCGGATCCACTCCGAGAAACACGTTGCCCGAAGCTGGCGGCCGGAATGGTTCCGGGAACGGGACTTGATCCTGGCTCTCGACGTGGACCATTACGGCTGGCTGCACGAGGCCGCCCCGGACTCCCAAACGCTCGCCAAAATCCGGATGCTGCGCAGTTTCGACCCGTCCGTAACGGGCCGCAGCACCCTGGACCTGGGCATCGAGGACCCCTGGTACGGCGGCCACCATGATTTCGACGTCGCCTGGGACCTCATTCGCGCGGCTGTTCCCGGGATCGTCGCCCACACCCGGGCGGTCCTTGCGGCGGAACGGCTTGGCGCCGAACAGCACGGGCAGCACTACGACCCACAGCAGGTACGCTCTATTTCATGACCCCAGCACCCGTGATCATCGCCGTCGATGGCCGCTCCGGCGCCGGAAAGACCACCCTCGCCGTCGAACTCGCCGCCCGCCTCCGCATGCATCACAAAGTGTCGCTCTTCCATCTCGAGGACATCTATCCGGGATGGAACGGGCTCGCCGCGGGCATCGAGCGCTATGTCACCACTGTCCTGGCTTCGCTCCGCAACGGTGACGCCGCGGAGTGGGTCAGCTGGGACTGGGAGAACCATTACGACGGCCGCAGCCATGTGACGCTGCCTGCCGAGATCGTCATTGTCGAGGGGGTCGGAGCCGCGGCGAGCGACGCACGGCCCATGCTGGACGCCGTGGTCTGGGTGGACGCACCCGACGGCGAACGCCGGCACCGCGCCCTGGCCCGGGATGGCAGCAGCTACGAACCGTTTTGGGACAGCTGGGCGGCCCAGGAAGACGAGTGGCTGGAGACCGATGACGTCCTCGAACACACCGATGTCAGGGTCCTGAACCGGGCCGATGGGAATGCCCCGGATGACGTCCTGCAGGTGCTGAACTACCTCCCTTCGCTCTCTCCCGTGCTGGCCCCCGAGCTTTCGGGCCGCCGCGGATTGAGCCTGAGCTACGAACACCATGAAGGAATCGTTCCGGATCCGGCTGCCCTGTTCGCCGAGCTCTACGGTGATTCCCCGCGGGCCGTGTGGCTCGATTCTTCCAACGCTTCGGGCGACAATCCGGCTCCCGGCGCGGATCGCCGCCGCTTCAGCATCATGGCGGACGATTCAGGGGCCTTCGGGCAGTGGGCTAGCCACGCCGACGCCATCACCACCATCACGGCAGGCCAGGCATCCGTGGCGGCCGAAGGACTGTTCTTCCGCTGGCTCAACTCGGTGTGGGGCCGCCGGAGCGTCAGGGCCCCCGAAGGCTACGAGTGCGGGTTCACCTTGGGCTGGCTCGGCTATTTGGGCTATGAGCTCAAGCGTGAAACCGGGGGCTCGAACGTGCACTCGCACACTCCTGATGCCCAATTAATCTTCGCCGGCCGCGCAGTGGTCCTGGACCACCAAAGCGGCCACGTGTGGGCCCTCAGCCTGGACCCCGACGACGGCGAGTGGCTCACCCGGGTGCGGCGCGCCGTCGCCCGTTCCTCGTGGAAGCCGCTGCAAGCCCCGGAAACACGCGCGGTTCCGAGCTTTTCGAGCCGGGATACCGAGGACGGGTACAAGAGCAAGATCGCCGACGCCCAGCGCCAGATCGCCGAGGGCAACACCTACGAGGTCTGCCTGACCACCACCGTGAGCGCCGAGGATCCCGGGCTGGACCCGTGGGAGAGCTACCTCGCTCTGCGCCACCGCAACCCCGCACCGTTCGCGAGCTACCTGCGGTTCGGCGAGCTGACCGTTGCCAGCACCTCGCCGGAGCGTTTCCTGCGGATCACCTCCGACGGCGGCATGCGGGCCGAGCCGATCAAGGGCACCAGGGGCCGGGCCAACGATCCCGTCATCGACGAGGCCCTGCGGCGTGGCCTTGAGTCCTCGCTCAAGGACCGTGCCGAGAACATCATGATCGTGGACCTGCTCCGCAACGATCTGAGCCATTTCGCCGTGCCTGGTTCGGTCACGGTCAGCCGGCTCTGCGAGGTGGAAAGCTACGCCACGGTGCACCAAATGGTGAGCACCATCGACGCCCAGCTACGGCCAGGCGCACCCAGGGCAGAGGCCGTGGCGGCTGCGTTCCCCGCAGGATCCATGACAGGCGCCCCGAAAATCAGCACCATGGACATCCTCGATGGGTTGGAATCCGGGCCGCGCGGGGTCTACTCAGGTGCCATCGGCTACTTCTCGCTCAACGCGGCCGCGGACCTCGCCGTCGTGATCCGGACTTTGGTGATGAGTCCCGACGGCGACGGCGGCCGCTCACTGAGTCTCGGCGTCGGGGGCGCCATTACTGCGGATTCCAAGCCGCTGGAGGAGTACGAGGAAGTCCGGACCAAGGCATTCGGCGTTCTCTCGGCGCTTGGCGCGGAGTTCCCGGAGGACTGAGATTGTGTACAGATCATGCCCCTTATTCGGGGCGTTTAACGGGCATGATCTGCCCACAAACTCGCGGTCAGTCGTGTTCCTCCGTGCGTGCACGGACCGTCCGGGGATCGTTGCGGGTGATCGCGTAGTAGATCAGGCTGGCCAGGATGGCCCCCACAAACCAGGAATACGGGCCTAAACCCGAGCCTCCCGGCAAGAACCCCTGCAGCCCGGGCACCAGGGCCATGACACCCGCGACGACGGCGGCCGGGACCAGCGCGGCGACCGCCTTGAGGTTCCAGCCCTTGGTGTAGAAGTAGAGGCCTTTCTCGTCCTCGTGGTACAGGTCCGAGACCTTGCAGCGCTGGTGGCGGATGCGGAAGAAATCGGTGAAAATGACGCCAAACAAAGGGCCAAGGAGCGCGCCCAGGCCGCCCAGGAAGTACACGATCACTACGGGACTGCTGAAGAGGTTCCAGGGCAGGATCACGATTGCGAGCACCGCGCTGATGAGGCCGCCGCGGCGGAAATCGATCCGATGCGGGGCAACATTGGCGAGGTCGTAGGAGGCCGAGACGAAGTTGGCCACCACGTTGATGCCGATCGTGGCCACCACAAAGGTGATGGCGGCGATGATGGTGATCCACGGGTTTTTGATGGCCTGGACGATCGCCACGGGATCAGTGATGACCTTGAACATATCCTGGCCGCTGTACTGGTCTGTTGTGAAGTAGGACGCTGCGCCCGCTGTGACAACCACTGTGACAAGGGCGAAGGCAATGAAGTTCACAGGGAGGCCCCAGAAGTTGCCGCGCAGGATAGTCCTGCGGTCCGGCGAGAACCGGGAGAAATCGCAAAAGTTCAGGAGCAGCGCGGAGAAGTAAGTGACCGTCAAGGCGATGGCCGAGAAGAACTGGGTCAGCGCGGCGGGACCGTCCAAGGGAGCGACACCGGGGATCGAAAGGCTGAACTTGTCGCCCGCCTGCGTCAGGATGTAGACCGCGAGCGCGAACATGGCGACCCAAATGGCGGGACCTGCCCAGTCCGTGGAATTTCCGGACCGTCTCCATGCCTCTCCGGATGACCAGCAGCTGGACCGCCCAGAGGACCAGGAAAGCGGCCCAACCGATCGGCGTCAGGCCAAGGATGCGCGGCACGTTCGGACCGTCAAGCGGCGTGAGCCCGGGCCATACCGAAAACAGCAGCACCAGCACCGCTTCCGATGCGAGCCAGGTCTGGATGCCGTACCAGGCAATGGCAATGAGTGCCCGGATCAGCGCTGCCAGGTTGGCGCCGAAGAGCCCGAAGGACATCCTGGCCAAGACGGGGTACGGGACGCCGGTCTTCTGTCCCGCTGTCCCCGCGAAGTTCATGAGGAAATACACCAGGGTAATGCCAAGGACCAAGGCTAGGAAGACCTGCCAGCCCACCAGGCCCGTGATGAAGAGACCTGCGGCGAAGGTGTAACCGGCGATACTGTGGACGTCGCACATCCAGAGGGCGAAGAGGCTGCGGACCTTCCAGTTCCGTTGCCGGGCAGGCGCCAGATCAGCGTTCCACAGCCGGTCGCTGACTAATCGCCCCTCGGCCAGGATTCGAACTTTTTCCGGATATTCGTCACCCGCCTCGGGTGGCGCCTGCACAGCCGGCGACTCGTTTTTCCGCGCCATGATGCCTCCGAAGAACGCTTCCAAACATGCTTGGAATTACAGAATCGCCCCATCACGGCCGGAATGAAAGCCCCGACGGCGGTGTGCCCATGTGCGTTCAAGCGTTGAGGTTCAGCATCTCCACGTAGCGGTCGATCATCATGTGTTGACCCTTGATCTGGGAGATCAGCTCCGGGCTGGCGATCTCGCCGTCGGGCAGCTGTCCAGAACCGCCGGACGGCCCCAACGGCAGGATGATGACGGGCCTCGACGGCGTGTAAGCGGATAGTTCCGCGGAGCCCTCAATCTGGGCTTGGACGTTTGTGGCAACCACTGCGGCCTCGCGTCCGGCGACGCCGGCCTTGTTCACGTCGATCGCCGATATGTCGCCCAAGGCGTAGACGTTCTCGAAGCCCACCACGCGGAGCTCGGGGGTGACGTCCAGATAGCCCTCGGCGGTCCGTGCAGCCAGGAGGTCTCCCGCCACATAGTCCGTCTGCGGGGCTATTCCATAGCAACGGAACCAGATGTCCGCCTCGATAGCAGTACCGGCCGTAGTTTTGACAGTAAAGATGGAGAATTCACCCGCAGGGACCGGAGGCAACTCCACCAACGGATTCCCCAGAATTCGCCGCACGCCGAGTTCATCCAGCTGCCGGTTGACCTCAATCCGCAGCCGTGGATCGTACGGCCCGGGAAGGATGTCCGGCGCCATGTCCACCATCACAATGTCCTTGTCCGGCCATGCCGCCGCGATCTCGCCCGCAAATTCAAGGCCCACAGCCCCGCCGCCGAGCAGCATCACCCTATTGGCGCGTTTGAGGTCATGATGTGCGGCTTGGTAGCGGGCGATGGCGTCAGTGGTGACCAATCGATCACTCTTGGCCGGGAACGGGTAGCTGGAACCGCTTGCGAGAACAATGTAGTCCGGCGTCAGGCTGGCACCCGAAGCCAACTCGACTGTGTGCCCGTTCACTCGAACAGCGCGGTCACGGAGTACCTCACCGTGGGCCAGCAAGCGGTCGTAGGGAAGGAACATCCGCGGCAGGAAATCGGGTTGGACCACGGATCGGAGAGCCGCAATGTTGTGTACGAAAGCGTCCTTGGGCTCTACCAAGGTAACCATCGCGTGTTCGTCTAGGGCCTTGGCTACGGAGATCCCACCGTAGCCTCCGCCGATAACCACCACAGTGGGTTGCTGCGGAGCCTGGTTGTTCATGGCAACTCCTTAGATAGAAAGCTCACGCTGCTCGACTCGTGCCGCTCAGATCGTTTATGAATCACAACGATTTCCAATCATCAATAATTTCCTCAGTGATAGGATTTTGCTGATGACTTCTTCGGCAGCGGGAAAGCAACTGGGGTTTCTCTTGGCGCGCCACGGGCGGATCATGAATACGCGCCTCCGCCAAGCACTGGACTCCTCCGGGCTCAGCCCGAGGCATGCGGTGCTGTTATGCCGGCTTGACGAGTCCGGGCCGCTCAGTCAGCAGGGCCTGATCGATATCCTCTCGATCGACGCGAGCGGACTGGTGGCGGTCCTGAACGACCTTGAACGCGAAGGGCTGGCGGAACGACGCCGCGATCCCGCGGACCGTCGTCGCCATATCGTTGAAATCACGGCGGAAGGCAAGCGCGCGGTGGCGTCGATCGAAGTTGCGGTGGCCGACGTCGAGCAGGAGGCCTTTGCCGGGTTCTCAGCCGATGAGCTCCAGCAACTCCATGGGTTGCTGTCGAGGATCCATGCCGAACCTGCGGACGAGGACTGCGCCGAGGACTGAGTCCCTACTGCAGGGTGGCGGTCAATCGCGCCACGTTGTCCACGTACTTGGCAAGCATCGGCCGGTGCAGCCAATCCTGCAGGGACAGCTCGCGGCACATCTCCCGGTAGCTCGACTCAACGGAGCGCATGCTGTCTACTGCCTTGGCACCCAAGAGCATCACGGACACCTCCATGTTGAGCGAGAAGGAGCGCATGTCCATATTGCTTGAGCCAAGGACCGCTACCTCGTCGTCGATTGTGAAGTGCTTGGCGTGCAGCACATACGGTGCGCGGTACAGGTAGATCCGCACCCCGGCCTCCAACAATGCCTCGTAATAGGAGCGCTGTGCATGGTGGACCAGGAACTGATCCCCCTTCTCGGAAACGAAAAGTTCCACGTCCACGCCGCGCTGGGCCGCCGTCGTAATTGCGTAGAGCAGCGAATCGTCCGGCACGAAGTACGGGCTGCAGATCGAGATCCGGTGCTGCGCCGAGTAAATCAACGTGTTGAAGAGCCGCAGGTTGTTTTCCGTGACAAACCCCGGGCCGCTGGGGACCACTTGTGCCGTTATCCCGCCCGCGATCTCCTGGGGCGAGACCCGCAGCTGGTATTCGAGGGATTCGTCGGTTTCGCTGAGCCAATCGGTGGCAAAGACCACGTTGAGGGTAGCCACGATGGGCCCCTCCATGCGGGCCATGAGCTCCACCCATTTGCGGCCCGCGCGGCGGTGCTTCGGGTTGTTATAGGAGGGCTCAATCAGGTTCTGGGATCCAGTGAAGGCAATTTCGCCGTCGATCACCAGGATTTTCCGGTGGTTGCGCAAATCCGGGCGGCGCCACTGACCGTGGATTGGCAACAAAGGCAACATACGCCGCCACTGGATCTGGCTGCGCTTGAGCCTTCGGACGAGCCTTCGGTAGCCAGGGATTCGCAGGGTGCCGATGTGGTCGAAGAGGAGCCGGACGTTCACTCCACGGGCGGCCGCGTTTTCCAACTCGGTGAGGAGCTCGTCCGTGACGAAGTCGCTGCTCATGATGTAGAACTCTGCGTTGACGAAGCTTTGTGCTTCCCTGACTGCCTCTGCCATGGCCTTGATCGATTCCTGGTAACCCGGGATCAGTTCCACGGAGTTGCCGTCCACCATTGGCAGCGAGCCGAGGCGCTTGTTCAGCTCGCCTGCAGACTTCACCCATTCGGGACCCGAATACTTGCTGACGACGTCGATGAGCGCCGAAGTGCCGGCACGCACCCTTTCGTTGACTTCCTCTTGCTGCTCACGACGGCGGCGGGACAAGCGGAAATTGCCGAACAGCAAGAAAAGGACGAAACCGACGGATGGAACGAGGAAGACGGCGAGGAGCCAGGCCATGGCCGTGGTGGGACGGCGATTTCCGGGGATGACACCCAGCAAAACGATGCGCAGGATGATTTCGACGACGGCCCATGCGCTGAGGAGCCAGGCCCACTCCACCCCGAATTGAAAAGGAAACAGCACTCGGCAAACCCCCGCGGTCAAAGAACTAACAGTCAGCACAGCCTATCGGCCCCGCCGCAGCTGACCGCTTGTCCCGTGGGCCGCACTAAGCTGGAAGCATGACTTTTCCTGCCTCGACGATCCTTGTTTTCGCTGGATCCAGCGTTCGAAAACGGCCGTATCGCCGATTCCAGCCAGCCGCAGCTGATGGCCACGGACCTCGGTGCCACCCGAGGTGACGGCGTCTTTGAGTCGCTGCTCGCCGTCGAGGGCCGGGCACGGAAGGTGCAGGCACACCTGAACAGGCTTGGGAGCTCAGCCCGCGCGCTGGACCTCAACATTCCGGAGCAAGACGTCTGGCGCCGTGCGATCGATACCGCGATCACCGAGTTCCGCGACTCCTTCCCGGCGCCAAGCGCGGCGGAGGACGAAGTAGTGGTCAAGCTCCTGGTGACCCGCGGCGTGGAAGGCTCCTCGACTCCGACGTGCTGGATCCAGGCTTCGCCGTCACCCGCGGGCAGTCGCCGGCAGCGCGAGACGGGCATCGACGTCGTACTCCTTGACCGCGGCTTCGACACGGAGGCAGGCGAGCGCGCCCCGTGGTTGCTGCTCGGCGCCAAGACGCTTTCCTACGCTGTGAACATGGCCGCGCTGCGGTACGCGCGCAAGCAAGGTGCCGACGACGCCATCTTCACCTCCACAGACGGCCGCGTCGCTGGAGGGGCCAACGTCCACCGTTTTGCTGGCGCATGTTGAAACGCTCGACGACGGCGCTGGCTCCGTGCGGACCATCAAGCGCCTCATTACTCCGCAGCTGGACAGCGGCATCCTGCCGGGCACCTCCCAAGACGCCTTGTTCACGAAGGCGAAGGCGGCCGGTTGGGAGCTTGGCTACGGCCCGTTGGTTCCGGAAGACCTGTTCGACGCCGACGCCGTGTGGCTGATCTCGAGCATCCGGCTCATCGCGCCGGTCAATCACGTGGATGGCAAGGAGATCGGCACCCCGGCAATGCGCAAGCAGCTCACGGCCGAGCTTAACGAGCTGTTCGCGGGGATCGAGTAGGCGCTTCCCCGTCCTTACGCGGCGACCTTACGCGGTGAGTTGCTCCCGCAGGATGTCTGCGTGCCCGCAGTGTTGGGCAAGCTCACGAAGCATGTGGAGGTAGACCCAGCGCAGTGGAAGCGGACCGCGTCGGTTCCCGTTGAGCATGTCGTCGAGGCCCAAGGATGAGGCCGCAAGTCGCGATGCCTCGCATGCCTCGCGGTGTGCCTGCTGGATTGTGGCGATGGTGTCTTCGTCGTCGAGGATAAACGACTCGTCCGGCGTTGCAGGGATGCCGATCTCGGCACGGGACCGGCGGGTGATCGCTTCGTCGAACCATACTTTCTCGACGAAGATGGCGTGCTTCACCAGACCCAACAAGGTGGTCCGGGAAGGCACCAACGAGCGTCGCACCTGTTCCTCGGTCAAGCCGTTCAAACTGTCATGGAGCAAACGCCGGTGCTCGTTGAGGAACGCCTCGAATTGGGTCCGGATGGGCTGGTTAATGACGTCCTCGGCAGACGCCACGGGAAGAGAAGTCATGCGTGGAGTATCCCAAGAAGGGCGCCCCGGGGCAATCCACCGAAGTCAGGCTTTTGTGCTGATCACCGGTGTGCTCATTGGCCACCAGCCGTGATCCTCGCCGCGGCTGCCCCTGCCGACCCGGTGGAGGGGCCTGTATTGACCCGCATCGCCAGGATCTGGACCACGACGAATCCGGGCTGCAACTCAACGACGCGGGCGTAGGGAACGGAACAGTCAATCGTCAGCTCCTGCGGTGCGAGGCCGGTCCTCGGATACCTGGCCGATGACCAGGAGAGCATTCGAGGCGCCGATACAAGAAGCCGAAACGGTGTACGAGCCGGCAGTCTCCACAATGGCAGACTTTCTGATCCCGCTGCTTGAGCCTGACGCGGTGCCGGAGTCCTCCAGGAGCACTGCCCCGGTGGCCGTCCCGAGCAGCTTCTTTACCGCAACAAGGTTGGTGGCATCGAGCGCCAACGTCGCCTCGTCCTTGGTGGGCAACGGGGTCCGGGGCTGGGAACTCCGCGCAGGCCCGGCAACCGGACCGCCGGCGTCGGTATATTCACAACCGGACATACTTGCGGCCAGCAGCAACGCGGTCAGTAACACCACAGTTTTGGTTCCCCCACGACCCAACATGGATCCGAGTGTAGCCTCCGGAACTGCGCCCGTCAGCTTCCAAACTGACCGCGAGTTGGGGCAGGTGAGACCCCTGAGTCTCTTGTGTCGCCATGGCGGCAGTAGTTAACTAGTTGCGGTTGGGTCTGCTGGCCGGATGAGAACGTCTGATGCGCCGGTTCTGGGGCCGGCGCATCAGGCTATTAAGAAAGCGTCTCGCCCATTCCACAACGGGGCCTGAGTCCGTAGGGTAATCGGCATGAGCATTTACATCAGCCCCGACTCAGCTGCATGGTCGCTAACAGCCATGGCAACTGCCGCGTCGGCCGGATCAATCGATGATGCGAATGGCATGTCCAACCTGGTACAGGAAATCTACGAGACAGAAGGTTTCGAAGCCCTGTCCGGGGTGGTCTTTGCCTTAGCTCATCACAACAGTCTTTCGCTTCATGCTTTGGCCACGGCCACCGGGATTTCCGTGCACGAATTGCTCGAAATGCGAAGGCATCAGGGATCCACGTTCCATCATTCACCTTCCACAGCCACACCCGGGATGGAAGCGATGACACGCCAAATCCAGCCGAGCCTGGAACCGCTACCGAGTGAAACCGAGGCCTAGCCCCCAGTACGCACCGTACGGATCCCGTGCCCGGGCGAAGCTGCCGCCCCGGTTACGGAACATGACGACGGCCGGTGATGCAGGCCGCCGTCGTGGATGTTACTTTTTTCTTGAGTAATGAGCACCAGCGCAAAGCCCTGACTTGCTGGTCGGCAACCCTCTCTCCGGCGGGGTGCCTCAGGTGACTACTCGGCGTATCGACATTTTCGAACTGCAAGCGTGACTGAGGAGCACCAGCAATGCCTGAACCCACTAAAGAAAAACTCTCGTACCGTCTCATCACGGGCCCTGACACGCAGGAATTCTGCGAGCGGATCTCCACTGCCCTCGCGGAGGGCTATGTGCTGCACGGCAGCCCGGCCGCCACTTTCGACGGCACGGAGGTGATTGTGGCGCAGGCCATCGTCCTGCCCGCCGCGATCGCCAGCGCGGACGCTGCAGTTGCGACTGCAGTTGATGAACTGGACAGCCAGCTGGATGAAGAGTTCGACGGCGAGGGCCACGCGTGAGCTACGCAGGCGACCTCAGTCCGCACGACGCCTGGACCAAGCTGGAGCAAGGCGCCATCCTGGTGGACGTCCGCACCGAAGCCGAGTGGGCCCACATCGGCATTCCGGCGACCGCATCCGCGAACAACGAGCTAAACGATCCCCTCTTCATCCAGTGGAACCTGGCTGGCGGAATCCCCAACTCACGTTTCATCGAAGAGCTGACAAAGCAGGCTCCACAGGCGGATGGCATCGAGCTGGTCTTCCTGTGCCGCTCAGGCCAGCGTTCCATTGCCGCGGCCATCGCCGCAACGCAGGCCGGCTACACCGCCTACAACGTCCTGGAGGGCTTCGAAGGCGAGCCCGACCGCTACGGGGAGCGCACCGTGAACGGCTGGAAAAACCGCGGACTACCGACGAACCTGGGGAACATCTAAGTGACTTTCAATCCTGACGCCGCCAGCTGGAGCCCTGACACCCAGGCAGTCCGCGGCGGCCTTGACCGCACCAATTTCCAGGAAACGGCAGAGCCGATCTTCCTGAACTCCGGCTTCGTCTACGAGTCCGCCGCAGCTGCCGAGCGAGCTTTCACGGGCGAGGACGAGCGCTTCGTCTACTCCCGCTACGGCAACCCCTCAGTGGCCACCTTCCAGGAACGGCTCCGCCTGCTCGAAGGCACCGAAGCGTGCTTCGCGACGGCGTCGGGCATGTCGGCAGTCTTCACCGCCTTGGGTGCGCTGCTGGCCGCCGGTGATCGGGTGGTTGCCGCCCGTTCGCTCTTCGGTTCCTGCTTCGTCATCCTCAACGAGATCCTGCCACGCTGGGGCGTCGAGACGGTCTTCGTTGACGGACCGGATCTTGAGCAGTGGCGCGCCGCCTTGTCGGTGCCGACCACGGCAGTCTTCTTCGAATCGCCGTCGAACCCCATGCAGGAGATCGTGGACATCGCCGCGGTCAGCGAGCTGGCCCACGCTGCGGGCGCCACGGTCGTCGTCGACAATGTCTTCGCCACGCCCCTGCTGCAGCGTTGCGGCGATCTTGGCGCGGACGTGATCGTCTACTCGGGCACCAAACACATTGATGGTCAGGGCCGGGTCATCGGCGGAGCAATCCTGGGCACCAAGGAGTTCATCGACGGCCCCGTCAAGCAGCTCATGCGGCACACCGGGCCCTCGCTCTCCGCGTTCAACGCCTGGGTGCTCACCAAGGGCCTCGAAACCATGGCACTGCGCGTGAACCACTCCTCCACATCCGCGCTACGGATCGCCGAATGGCTCGAGGAACAGCCAGCCATTAGCTGGGTCAAGTATCCGCTGCTGAAATCCCACCCGCAGTTCGAGCTCGCCGCGAAACAGATGAAGGCCGGCGGCACCGTGCTGACGTTCGAGCTGCTCCCCTCTGAGGGGCGCTCGGCGAAAGAGGCTGCCTTCACGCTGCTGGACGGCCTCGCGGTCATCGACATCTCGAACAACCTCGGCGACTCCAAGTCCCTTATCACCCACCCCGCCACCACCACGCACCGGGCCATGGGTCCGGAAGGCCGCGCGGCCATCGGCCTGAGCGACGGCGTCGTTCGGCTTTCCGTGGGCCCTGGAGGATGTGGACGACCTGATCCGGGCCCTGGAGCGGGCCCTCAAGCAGGTCTAGCTCTGCGCTGCCCGCCAATCCGGGCGCACCCAGGTGAGCACGGGTTGCGGTTTGGTGTCGCTCTCGTCCTTCTCGGACCGCGTGGTGATCTGGACGGCGTGCTCGACGACGGCGGCGAGCCCGGCGGCGTCGGGCGCGTCACCGTTGCTCTCGCTCCAGCGCTCGGCGACCGCGCGCTGTTCGATCGCGCCGTTGCCGCGGTTCAGAATGGCCGAGATGCCGGCCTCCACCAAGTCGAATTCACCCTGCTCAGCCAGGACCGGCTGCAGATACTCCACCAGAGACCAGACGACGTCGGCCGCAGGCTCGGGCCGAAAGGTGCCAAAGTCCAGCAACTCGCCGCGCAATCCAAAGTTGCTGGCCTGCCACGACGCCATCCGTAAGAGTGCGGTGGGCACTACCGCTGGCTCCATGCCGGCATGGTATTCGCGGACAGAAGTCTCCACCAGGGCCCTGACCAACACCGCGATCAGCGCCGCGTCCTCGGCCCGGAGGCAGACATCGGCCACCCGGACCTCGACAGTGGGAACGTGCCGGGACAGCCTCGCGTCGAAGTAGACCATGCCTTCATCCAGTAGCACCCCCGTTTCAATGAGCCTTTTGACTACGCTCCGATACGAACCCAAGGAACCGAAGACGGCATACGGCCCCGACGACGGCCAGCGGTTCCACGCTTGGGTCCGGTAGCTCTCGAAACCGGTCGACATCCCCCGCCAATACGGGGAATTTGCGCTGATGGCTGTGAGGACCGCGAGCTTGTCCCGGATTTGGTCCAGGACCACCACGCCTTCCTCGGGCGACGCGACTGATGTGTGGACGTGGAATCCGCAAGTAAGTTGTTCGTGGACCGTGATGCCGAAACGTTCGAGCATGATGGCGTACCGGGGATCCGGAGTGGTGTGGCTTGCGGTGTCCACGGGGGATGTGGCCAACGCCGCGATCCTTGCGCCGTTGCGCCGCGCGGCGTGGCTCGCGAGACCCCGTCCCCTGCGGATCTGGTGCAAAAGTTCAGCATAGCTGCGGCATGGCCGGGTCTGGGTCTCGATCTGCTCAAGCTTGAGTTCGTGGCTGAGGCCGGTATCGGTATCGGGGCCATCCATGTCCTCAGGGCTGAAAGCTTCGTTGGAGGGGGCGCTCAGGGTGGGGCTGTCTTGGGCTTGTTCTTCCCGCGGCACACCCGAAAGGAGCGCGTCGGCAAGGGCCAGTGGCTCGCCGGTCACGGGATCGACGATCAGCAACTCCTCTTCCACACCAAAAGTGCGCACGGATCCATTGTGCGCTATAGCGGCCTTGCGTAGACAGAGGCGGGCTGGGGGTTCCCGACGGATTCTGCTGGATCATTCATGCCATCTGAAAGGCGTGCCCCCATTTTCCGGGCCTGCAGGAGCGCCAACCCGGGGATGATCCAGCAGAATCTCGGTCGATTCATCCACATAGCCCACATTCCTTGGCGCTTCAGGGGTCATTCCGTGGCTAGCTGGATCCATGGATGCCTTGGAATATCTGACTTCGGTGGGCGGTGTCGCCCGGGTGGGTCTGCTTCGCGCGAACGGCTATGCGCCTTCGGCTATCCGCAAGCTGGCCTCCGCTGGCGGCCACCAACCACGCAAAGGCGTGTGGGCCATCCCATCAGCGGATCCGGAATACCTCACTGCCATCCTTAACAACGGGCATCTCACCTGTGGAAGTGCAGCAACACGGTATGGCCTCTGGATCAAGGACAAGCCCGGCCGTGTCCATTTGGCCACGAGGCACTGCCGGGGCAGGGGCTTCGTCCGGCATGGAGGCCTCCGCCTGCCCCTGGAGAACTCAGTTCCCGTGGCCTCCGTGGAAGACACGGTCATTCATGCGCTGACCTGTTTGCCCGAAGTTGATGCCATTTCGATCGCGCAATCGGCCATGCAGCAGTTCGGCGTGCCTCTGGCCATGCTCGAAAGCGAGATCCCTGCCAACTACTACGGGAACGCCCGGAGGCTTCTGGCCAAGGCCGATTTCCTCTCCGAATCGGTGCCCGAGATCAGTGCCCGCCTTCTGTTCGAATCCGAAGGCCTGACGTTCCGCCGTCAAGTCAAGATTCGAGGGGTGGGACGCGTCGACTTTCTGATTGGCCGGCGCCTCATTGTTGAAGTCAATGGCTACGCCTTTCACAGCTCGCGCGAGGCATGGAGAAAAGACATGGCACGCCTGAACGCGGCACAGCTACGTGGTTTCGTCCTCCTGAGCTTCGCACCGGAGACAATCTGGAACAACCCGGAGCACGTGATGGAGGAAATCCGTGCTGTTCTGGCCCGGGACGACCAACCCCGGTGACGGGTGGCGATGCATTCTGCTGGATCATCGCCGAAGGCTGGGAGGTACGTCCCCTAGTTTTCGGGGCGAGAGCGCGGGCCGGTCCGGATGATCCAGCAGAATGTGCCGTTAGTCCTGGAAGTACTCGATTTTGGCACCGATGGTGTTGAGGCGCTCGGCCAGGTCCTCATATCCGCGTTCGATCACGTAGATGTTGCGCAACTCGGACGTGCCACGGGCCGCGAGCATGGCCAACAGCAGGCAAGCGGCCGGGCGGAGCGCCGGAGGGCAGCCGATTTCCGCGCCACGCCATTTAGTGGGCCCGTTGACGTAGATGCGGTGCGGGTCGAGGAGTTGCACCTGGGCGCCAAGCTTGTTGAGCTCGGTCAGGTAGATGGCCCGGTTCTCGTAGACCCAGTCGTGGATCATGGTCTGGCCCTCGGCATTGCCGGCGATGACCGCGAAGAACGGCAGGTTGTCGATGTTCAGCCCCGGGAACGGCATCGGGTGGATTTTGTCCTCCGGCGCGCGCAGCCGTGATGGCTTGGTGGTGACGTCCACCAGACGGGTCCGTCCGTTGCGTGCAAAGTACTCGCCGGAGATGTCCAATTGCTGGCCCATCTGCTCGAGCGTGGCCAGTTCGATCTCCATGAACTCAATGGGGACACGGCAGACAGTCACTTCCGAGTTGGTCACGATGCCCGCGGTAATCAGGCTCATGGCCTCGATGGGGTCTTCGGACGGGAAGTACTCGATGTCGACGTCGATCGCCGGACGTCCGGTGATCCGCAACGTCGTGGTCCCGACGCCGTCGATCACCACGCCGAGTCCTTGAAGGTAGAAGCAGAGGTCTTGCACCATGTAATTGGGGCTCGCGTTGCGGATCACGGTGGTACCGCTGCGGTGGGCGGCGGCCATGATGGCGTTCTCCGTCACGGTGTCGCCGCGCTCCGTGAGCACGAAGGTTCGGTGGTCGCCGTCGGCCGGTGGTGCTTGAACGGAGTAGAAGCCGGACTTGGCTTCGACCGCGAGTCCGAATTGTCGCAGCGCCTGCATGTGCGGCTCCACGGTTCGAGTCCCAAGATCGCAACCGCCGGCATACGGCAGCTGGTACGTGCCCGCCTCATCGAGAAGCGGGCCGAGCAGCATGATGACGCTTCGGGTCCGTCGCGCCGCTTCCACGTCCATGGAGGCGAGGTCCAGGGTCTCCGGGCGCCGGATGCTCAGATCGTTGCCATTGAGCCAGGTGCACTCGACGCCGATTGAAGTCAAAACCTCCACAATCCGGTTGACTTCTTCGATCCGGGCAAGCCGGCGCAAGGTAGTGGTGCCGCGGTTGATGAGGCTCGCGCAGAGGAGTGCGACGCCGGCATTCTTACTGCTGTTGACATCCACCGATCCAGACAGCGTGCGGCCGCCCTCCACGCGCAGGTGGGTCATCTGCCGTTTGCCGACTTTGACGATGGTGCGCCCGAAGATGGACTCAAGGCGTTCGATCATGCGCAGACTCAGATTCTGCTTGCCCTGTTCCATGCGGGCAATGGCGCTTTGGCTGGTGCCCAGCTCCGATGCGAGCTGTCCCTGCGTCCAGCCCTTTTCGCCACGAGCGTCGCGGAGAAGGTGACCTACATGTTCGGCAGTCGGTTGCGTCATGACCAATAAATATCACAAATGATCTATTTGAATCCATTTTTGGTGTGCAACACGCCGTATTTGCCGAATAATAGTCGTTTTGCGCATAAATTTCAGAGACAGTACCTCGTGAATTGGAACCATCCCTGGGCCTGCAGAATTCCCAGCGTGCGGAACACGGAGCCTCGCCAATCATTGACATGACCACAGCTGCTGGGGAAGGCTCAGCCGAATGACAGCAAGCGGGTTCGCCAACTACGCGCCCAGGGCGCCCATGGAGCTGCGAGCATCCACCGCTTGAAGCTGACGTCCGCCCGGCCGCGCACTTGGACATCGAGCGCATCCGTGACATGGAGGCAAAAGCGGGCCGCACCATTCCTGAGGCTAGAACGCTGGCAGCAGCCATCGGCGACGACACCCGCCTGGTGGTGGTCGCCGTCGTACGCAGAGCGGTTGCGGTCAGATCGGACGGCGAGGAAGATGTTCTCGGCTGGGGCAAGACCCATTTCTGGGACTATGCCGACGGCTCCGCCCCGAGTGGCCACTATCTGGGCGGCCTCAGCGTTCGGCCCGATTGGCGACGCCACGGCATCGGCACTATTCTGACCCAAGCCAGGCTGGACTGGATTTGGCGGCGCGCGTCGGAAGCCTGGTACGTGGTCGACGCTTCCAACCTCGCGTCAATCGATCTGCATCGTGGGTGGGGGTTCAGGGAAGTAGCCAGAGCGCCGAGCTTTCACACCACAAAGTTCGACGGCGGCGAGGGCGCCCTTATGCGGGCACCCCGCCCCGGAACGGCGACTTATTAGTTGGCCTGCTTCAGCCAGACGAAGTGCCACGTCCCCGCCCATTGGGCCGCGAGCACGGCCGCGACGGCGATGAACACCCCGCCGGCCAGAACCCAGACGTCCAGCCGGCTGTACGTGGATTCGCGGGCCCAAGTCCGCCTGCCGCGGCCGAATCCACGAGCCTCCATGGTCACGGCCAGACGGGAAGCCCGTCGGATCGCCTGCACCAGCAGGCCGAAGCTTTGGCCCAGCATCGCCCTAAACCGTTGAGCGGGGCTCCCGTGTGAGCCAACTCCCCGCGCCCGCCGCGCCATGCCGATAGTCTGCCACTCCTCCGCCATGAGCCCCACGAGTCGCAGCGCGGCCAAAGTGCCCAGGACAAAACGGTGCGGCAGTTTCGCTTTCTGCGCCAAGGCATCGGCGAGGTCGGTCGGGTCCGTGCAGCTCATCAGCAGGATGGCCGGCATGGCGATCGCAAGGCCACGCAGCATGAAACCTAGCCCTAACTGCAGCGAGCCTTCGCTGATAGACCAGATCCCGACGTCAAACAGTACCCTGCCGCTGTGCGCAGAGAGGATCGCCGTACTCCAGCCACCAAGTGCCGCCGCGATAATCAAGGGCCAGCCGCGCTGCCACACCAAACGCAGAGTCAGTCCCGCGAGGGGAAACAAGGCCAGCTCGCCGAGGAGCGCCGTCGAAGCGGACACCCAGTCAATGGACAGGGCCAGCACCAGGGTGATCAGGAAGACGGACGCAAACTTGGCCAGCGGATTCGCCCGCGTGAGGAGCGCGTGATTGCCACTCAGGGTCACTGCATTCCTCATGCCGCACCCGCCTCCTGACGCGCGCTGCCTTGAATCGCAGGCTCGAACCGCATCTCGGTTCCGCCCAGCACGGAGCTGAACTCCCTGTCGTGAGTCACCGAAACCACGGAAGTACCGGCGTCGAGCAATTCGGACAAGAATGACGCCAGCTCGGCCCACGTGTTGGCATCCTGTCCGAAGGTCGGTTCGTCCAGCACCAGCACGCGCGGATGCGCGGCAAGCACGGTGGCCACGGACAGCCGTCGCTTCTCGCCGCCGGAGAGCGTGTACGGATTGGCGTCCACCAAATGGCTCAGGCGCAGCCGTTCCAGCAACTCGTCCACACGCTCCTCGCCGTGGCCGAGGTGCTTGGGGCCGAACATGAGCTCGTCCAGCACCCGGCCCGTCACGAATTGGTGCTCCGGCTCCTGGAAGACGGTCCCGATACGCGAGATCAGCTGTTCGGCCTTCCAAGTGAAGGGATCGACGCCGACGCCCGCGTGAAGTCCGACGGCGGCAGTCACCGAGCCGGAGACCGGCGCCAACAGTCCGGCAAGGGTCAGGGCGAACGTGGATTTTCCGGCGCCATTGGGACCCGTGATCGTCAGTGCCTGCCCCGCAAGCACTTCGGCGTCGAGTCCGGTTTGCACGGGGATAGGGGGGACCGTTTTGAGCCCGCGACGGCGCGCCCGTTCGCGGGAGACTGCCAGATCCTGGGTGGCGAGCAGCAGCTCTCCCCCGACTGCCGATCCGACTGCCGATCCGTCCGCCGCCCGGGAACGTGGCCGGGTGGCGGGCACATAGGCGGGAACCCACACGCCTGCAGCAGTGAGCATGTCCCTTGCTTGCGTCAGTACGGTCTCCGGATCGCCGTCCAGGAGCACAGCGGGCGTCGAGCCACCCTCGGCGGAACTGCCCGGCTGCAGGACCACGATCCGGTCCACGAGGTCTTTCCATACCGAGACCCGGTGCTCAACTACAACGAGCGTGGCTCCGGTTTTGTCCAAGCAGCGTCCCACGGCGTCGCGGACCTCCAGCACCCCGGCGGGGTCCAGGTTGGCGGTGGGCTCATCCAGGAGGACCAAGCCCGGCCGCATCGCCAGGATGCCGGCAAGCGCGAGGCGTTGCTTCTGCCCGCCGGACAGGGCCGACGTCGGGTGGTCGAGCGCGAAGCCGCCGCCTGCGCTGGTCCTCAGCCCGACGTCGTCGAGCGCTTCGTGGACCCTCGTCCAGATCTCCTCCCGCGGCACGCAAAGATTCTCGGCGCCGAAGGCGACATCATCGCCCAGCCGCGAGAGCACCACCTGGGTCTCGGGGTCCTGCTGCATGAGTCCCGCACGGCCCCGTCGGGAACGAGGCGAAGCGCCGTCCACCAGCAAACTGCCGGTCTCGTCGGCGTCGTCCCCCTCCTCGCCCAACACCCCCGCGAGGGCATGCAAAAGTGTCGACTTGCCCGCGCCCGATGGGCCGAGCAGCAACACCCGTTCACCGGGACGGATGTCCAACTCCAAGCCTTGGATGGCCTGTGTAGTGCGGCCGGCATGCCGCCAGCCCCATCCTTGGGCCGTGACAGCGGCCGGCCGCACGCCGGCATGGGAACTGGGCATTAGGAGAAGACGGGCTCCGAAGCGGCCTTACGGGACGCGAACGAGCCCAACACACCGGTTTTGGCGAGGCCGCGGGTGGCGATCCACGCCAGCGCGCCGGCAATGACGGCACCGGAAATCGTGCAGAACACAATGTAGGCCAGCTTGTCACCGGCTTCCCAGGCGATGTTCCAGCCCCACGGCAGGAAGGAATCGTTGAGCCCGCAGAACAGACCTGCACCGGCCCCGGCCAGCAGGGACACCGGCAGGTTGAACTTCTTGTACATGAATGCGAGGAAGATGAGTTCCGCGCCGAGTCCCTGGAGCAGTCCGGACATCAGCACCGTGGTGCCGTACTGGTTACCCATGATGAGCTCGCTGACGGCGGCAACGGTTTCGCAGAAAATCGCGGCACCGGGCTTGCGGACAATGAGCATGCCCAGAACAGCCGGGATCATCCAGCCGCCGGCGATCAGGCCGCCGAGAGGCGGGTAGGTAGCGGTCGCGGGCGTGACGACCAATGCCATCTGGTCCCAAGCCCAGAAGATCACGCCGCCGGCGATGGCGACCAGAGCCGCCACCACGATGTCCACCACGCGCCAGTTGTAACCGGGCTTGGTGAGGGCCGCCTTTGCAGAAATACCAGTCATTTTGTCCTCCTGAGGAACAGGAGGGGAAAGTGTTTCCGGTTTTCCTTCGAGCGGCTTGCGCCTCCGGTTCCGGACACTATGAGAACTCGACTCCCTTGCGCCGGTACTAGCCGGATCAGGTTCGAGGGTCTGCGGCTGTCCGCACTCTCAGCGCCCGTCCTCCGTGCCGCATTGCTGCAAGCCCGACGGCGGCGCTCCCCTGTCGTTATCAATCCACCCTTTTGGGCGTGGTTCAGTTTACACCTTGGCGGGGTTGCGGGCGCTTTGTTTGCGCGCGCTGAGCGGTCACAAAGGACGGAGAGCGACACATTCTGCTGGATCATTCGCCGTCCGAGCGCGAGCCGGCCTGAGGTGGCGCGGGCAAGTGGCGAAACTGGGAGAATGATCAAGCAGAATCGAACGCGCGGCATCCCCAGCTCCGCGGGCGGGCAGCAAGCGGGCGGCAGGCGGGCAAAGGAGCGGTCTTGACAGGCATTGGCGAAGCGAACACCACGGTGGCCGAACCTAGGCTCGCGGCGAGCGTGATCCTGATCCGCGATGCCGCACATCCCCCGGATCCTGTAGATCCCGCAGATCCAGCGGCTCTGGCAGGACCAGCACATCCCGCGGCTCTGGCAGGACCAGCACATCCCGCGGCTCTGGCAGGACCAGCACATCCCGCGGATCTGGCAGGACCAGCACATCCCGCAGGACCAGCACATCCCGCGGGCCGCGGGCTGGAGGTGTTCGTGCAGCATCGAGTGTCCACCATGGATTTTGCCGCGGGCATGGTGGTCTTCCCCGGCGGACGCGTGGACCAAGCGGACAGCGCCGGCTGGGACTTCACGGACGACATCGTCGAGCAGCATGCCGCCGCGTGGCACCGGAGCAGTATTGCCGCCGAGCCCTCGTTAGCCCGGCACAACGCCGGCCGGGTGCTCGCGGCCGCGCAACGCGAGGTGTTCGAAGAGGCCGGGCTGAAGCTCGACGCAGCCACCCTCCGCCCGTGGGCCAACTGGGTCACCCCGGAGGACCAGCCCAAGCGCTTCGACACATACTTCTACGTTGCCTGCCCGGCTTCGGGTGCAGAGCCACAGCACCAGACAACGGAAGCGTCGTCGTCTCAGTGGATGCCGGTCCGCGGAATCCTTGACGCCGAGGCCGCAGGGACTCTCAAGCTCATGCCGCCCACCCTGGCGCTGCTGGACGAACTTCTGACTCTCGGCGCGGTGGAGGCGGTCCTGGCCGAAAGGCGCGACATCGTTCCGGTGCGCCCGAAGCCCGGAGCCCTGGAGGAGTTCTTCCGGCTCAGGCGCCAACCCCCATCCGTGGCTCCCTAAAGGCCCCGTTGGGCGCTGAAACGGCCGGTGGGTTGCAATCGATAAAGTCGGGTTAGGCTGGGGTCGGTCCTGTTTCCTCCCGCAAGGAGTCCCGCAATGAACCTCGTCTTCAAACTGCTCGGTGCCGGTGTAGGCATCGGCGCTGGCATTGTCGGTAGCAAGATCGTCAACGCAGTGTGGGAAAAGACCACGGGCAACAAGCCTCCCAAGGGCCACGACGATATGGAAGCAAGCCTGCGTTCGGCCCTGACTTTTGCCTTGATTTCATCGACTGTCAGCGCCGTCATCCAGGTCCTCGCTGGCCGCAGCACTCAGCGCGCGATCTCGCGCTTCAACAAGACCCCGGAAGTCGTCTAGCGCGGCTCGCCGCCACCCCCGGCGGGGGCTCCGTTCCGGAAGTCGTCTAGCGCGGCTCGCCGCCACCCCCGGCGGGGGCTCCGTTCCGGAAGTCGTCTAGCGCGGCTCGCCGCCACCCCCGGCGGGGGGCGACGCGGGGCGGGCCTCTTCAGCCTTCTCGGCGGCCCGCTCACCGGCCGCCCGCAGCACCACAGCCTCGAGTTCGTCCGCGCTGAGAAATTCGGGGTGGAGGTGCTTGGTCCTGTATCCCGCGCGGCCCACCATGTGGGCCGACACAGGCACGGTCAGCAGCTGGAAAATCCACGCGACCAAGAGAACGGGCCACACCCACCACTCGCGCATCTGCAGCCCGATAGCCGCCAAGACAAGGAACAGCCCCAGCACTTGCGGCTTGGTAGCGGCATGCATGCGGCTCATCAGGTCCGGGAAGCGCAACAGGCCGATTGCCGCGCCCAATGACATCAGCGCGCCAACAATCAGCAATACGGCGGTAACGGCATCGATCACGGCGTCGGCTCCGGTGGCATTAGGAGTCATTGACTTGCCCTCTCCGATCGGCCACGAAGCGGGCAACCGTCACGGAACCGATAAAGCCGATGAGCGCCAGCGCGACCAGCAACACGAGGTTGTTCAAGTGCCTGTTGACGGCCATGTCGATGGCCAGCGCGGCGCTCAGGATCGCAAGCAGCACATCCGAGGCCAGCACTCTGTCCAGCAATGACGGTCCGACGGCGATCCTATAGATCGCTCCGGCCGCCGCGAGGCTGAGAATCACCGCCGTAACAATCAGCACGATGTCTTTCACGAGCCAGCTCCCCTCGTTGCAGGCCAGCCTTCGGCCTGGAGCGCATCCATTTCCTCGCGTGTACCCATAATCCGGATCAGCCCGGCCTCAGTGTCCTGGACTTCCCGGCGAAGTTTGGCGAGGTCGGTCTCGTTGCGGACGTTGAGCCCGTGAATGTAGAGCGTAGACGTGGAGCGGTCTACTTCCACCACCAGGGACCCCGGAATCAGCGAAATCACGTGGCCTGTAGCGGTCACCATGAGGTCGGAACGGCTCCGCAATGGAACGGCGACGACGGCGTTTGTCACCGCTGGCCCGCGGAAGATCGCCAGGTACATGACCTGGATACTCGCGGCCACCACCTTGCCCAGGAACACCACCACAAAAGGAATGGCGCGCAACACATTGAAGCGTCCGCTGAGCTCCACGGGAGGCAGGTAAAAGACCCTTGCCACCACCACCGCGATCAACGCACCGAACACGAGATTGCCCGGGCTGAAGTCCCGCCAAAGCGCGCCCCAGACCACCACCAGCCAGACCAGCAGGGGCAGCTCGGTGCGGAAGGAAATCCGTTTGCGGCTCACTTGCCACCTCCCTGCACCAGCGCCGGCGCTCCGCCTAGTGGCGCAGCGATCCCCGGAACCGCGGCCTTGTCGCCCAGCACGGAGCGGATATATGCAGTACGGTCCAACATCTGTTCCGCGGAGTTCCCGGCCAACTGGAACAGCGGACCGGCAAAGACTGTCAACGCTACGCCAAAGACCACCAACGCGGCGGTTGGCCCCACCATGGTGCGCGGAAGCAGACCGACCCCTACGGTGTCCTTCAGGACCGGGTCCGGGTACTCCGCGTCCTCGGGTTTCCGCCAGAATGCGCGGTTCCAGACGCGGGCAATCGCCAGCAACGTCAAAAGGCTGGTGATCACGCCACCCACCACCAGGGTGATGGCCAGGGGCGTCCCCAGCGCGACACCTGCCTGCAGCAGCCCTAGCTTCCCCAGGAACCCCGAGAAGGGCGGAATCCCAGCGAGGTTCATGGCCGGAATGAAGAACAGGAGCGCAAGGAGCGGAGAGAGCTTGGCGAGTCCACCCAGCCTGTCCATGGACGAGCTGCCACCACGGCGCTCGATCAGGCCCGTCACCAGGAACAGGCTCGTTTGGACAGTGATGTGGTGGGCTACGTAGAACACGGCCGCCGCAAGGCCCGCGATCGAGGACATGGCGATGCCGAAAACCATATAGCCGATATGGCTGACCAACGTGAAGGAGAGTAAACGCTTGATGTCGCTCTGGGCTATGGCGCCAAGGATGCCCACCAGCATCGTGAGGAGCGCCACCACCATCAGAGGGGTATTCAACGTGTCCCCCGGAAACAGGAGGGTCTCCGTGCGGACCATGGCGTAAACGCCCACTTTCGTGAGCAAACCGGCGAACACGGCGGTGACAGGAGCCGGCGCGGTGGGATACGAGTCAGGCAGCCAGAAGGACAGCGGGAAGACTGCTGCCTTGATGCCGAAAGCCACAAGCAGCATGACGTGGAGCAGGTTCCTGGTACCCGGATCCACTTCCCCAAGCTTGATGGCGAGGTCGGCCATGTTGATGGTTCCGGTGGCGCCGTAAATCATCGCAATAGCAATCAGGAACAACACCGAGGAAACCACGGAGACCACCACATAGGTAACTCCGGCACGGATCCGCGGGCCGGTTCCGCCCAGCGTCATCAACACATAGCTCGCGGTCAACAGGATCTCGAAGCCGACGTACAAGTTGAAGAGATCGCCCGTGAGGAAGGCGTTGGAAACGCCGGCCACCAAGATCAGGTATGTCGGGTGGAAGATCGACACGGGTGCCTCGCGGTCGCCGTCGGCCATGCCTTGCCCGGTGGCATAGATCAACACGGCGAGGCTGACGACGGAGGAGACCACCAGCATGAGCGAAGAGAACTGGTCCACCACCATCACCACACCCCACGGGGGCACCCAACCACCCAGGGTGACGGATGCCGTACCGCTGGTCCACACCGAGGCCAGGAGGAAGCATTCCAGGAGCAGGGTGAGGGATAAGAGCCCGATACTCACCGTGCGTTGCGCACGGGGGTTCCTGTTGAGCGCGAACGTCAGGGCGGCACCAAGGATGGGAAGTACGACGGCGAGCGGCGCCAGGCTGGCGATATTCACTCGGGGCCTCCTTCCTCGGCGTCTGCCGAAATTGTTGTGACGGGGAACTCCGACGTTTCTTCGGGCACCACGGAGTCGTCCTCGGCGTCAAAGCTGGGTGTCTTGGCCACGCGGCGGTCTTCGGCGTCGTCCTGGATATCGTCCTGACGTGCCAGCGCCCAGGTCCGGTAGATGATGCCGAGCATGAATGCCGTCACCGCGAAGGAAATCACGATCGAGGTCAGGATCAACGCTTGAGGCAAGGGATCGTTGTAGTCGCGCGGATCTGTCGCCTTGTCGAATAGCGGAGCAAGTCCGGCATATCCGCCCGTTGCCAAGATCAGCAGGTTGGTTGCGTTGGCCAGGAGCATGAGTCCCAGCAAGACGCGGGTCAGGCTGCGTTCCAGGATCAAATAGATTCCGCAGGCATAGAGCACGCCCATGACGATCAACAGGGTCAGGTTGACGCTCATTCGGTCCCCTTCCCCTGCGCAGAAGCAGTGGCAGTGGAGGCTTCGGACCGGGCCACTCCGGAACCTCCGGTGTCTCTGCTGGCGGTCTCTTCAAAGTGTTCGTCGATCTCGGCTCCCAGGCTGCGCAAAACGTCCAGGCCAGGCCCACCACCACGAGGTACACTCCGATGTCGAAGATCGTGGACGTGACGAATTTGATGTCGCCGAACAATGGCAACCAGAACTCGATGATTGCGGTTTGGAACACCTGGCCGCCCAGGAGCAACGGCACGAAACCCGCCGCGGCCGCCGTCGCGAGGCCGGTTCCGAGCAACATGCCGGCGCTGATCGGTGCGGCTTCCCGCAGCTCGAAGCGTCCGCCAGCCAGGTAGCGGATGGTCAGTGCCAGTCCGGCCGTGAGTCCGCCGGCGAAGCCTCCGCCCGGAAGATTGTGGCCCGCCAGCAGCAGGTACACGGAGAAGACGATCATCGAGTGGAAAATCAGGCGAGTGACCACTTCGAAGATGATGGACCGGCGCTCGGGAGCCAGGGTCCGGCCAGCCACGAGCCAAGGATCCGCCAGGGAACCCGCGAACTTTCGGACGAGTGCCAGCGAGGCGTCCTCCCGGGAACTGCCCCCGACGGGGCGGTGGCGCCCCACGGTCCCTTCGGGCACCGTCGCTGCCTTGTTGATCCGCTCACCGCGGCTGCGGACAAAGATCAAGCTCGCGACGCCGGTAGCGGCAACAGCCAGCACCGAGATCTCGCCGAAGGTGTCCCACGCCCTGATATCAACGAGCGTCACGTTGACCACATTGAGGCCGCCGCCGCCTTCGTAAGCCAGCCGGGGGAACGAAAGGGACACGGGATCCGCGATTCGCGCACCCATCGCGTAGATCGCCACGAAGATCATGGTGACTCCGAATGCCACGCCGATGATGACGCGAACCACCCGGTACTTCCCGCCGGTACGGTCGCGGAGCTCGGGAGGGAGGCTGCGCATCGCGAGGACAAAGGCCACCAGGATGATGGTCTCAACGAGCATCTGGGTCAGGGCTAGGTCTGGGGCGCCCTGCAACGCGAACATCAACGCGATGCCGTAGCCGGTGACGGACACCATCAGCACCGCGAGGAAGCGTTTGTTGGCGCGAACGGCGGCCAGCGCACCGACGACGATTCCGGCCCCGGCGATCAGCTGGAGGGGCGAGTTCGGGTCGATCAGGTAGAGGCCGCCCGGAAGGGGTTTGTTGGCCACAATCAGCGCGGTCAACGGGACGGCGAAAGCCACCGTGAGAATGACTGTCAGGTAGAAGAAGAGGGAACCGCGTTGCGTGCGCCCCGTGACCCAAACAGCGACGTCGTCGAGCGCACCGATGGTGCGTCGATATGCCCGGTCGCCGTCCACCCAGTCCGGGACCCGGCTCTGCGCAAGGGACACGAAGTTGCGGCCATAGAACATCACGACGCCGGCCGCGAACGTTATGGCGGTGAGGCCCAAGGCGGGCGTCAATCCGTGCCACAACGCGAGGTGGCTGGCGCCGCCCGAGCCGGCGCCGGCGTCGTTGGTTCCGGCGCCGTGACCGGCGAAAAGGGCGGCATACGGCTGAATCCAGGCGTCAACGGAAGCCGGCCACAGGCCGTACGCGCCCGTAAGCAGGCTCAGGATGGCGGGCGCCGCCAGGAACGCCGGCTGGACGGCTTTGAACGGCGTCCGTTCTACGCCCGGTTTCGTGGCGAACGCACCCCACATGAAGCGGGCGCTGTAGGCGAAGGTGAGGATTGACCCCAGCACCAAACCCACCAGGAGGATCAGCCCCCACGGCTGCGTGGCGGGGGCCGTGCCGTAGTGGACAAACGCTTCGAACACCGATTCCTTGGCCACGAAGCCCGCCAAGGGTGGAACTCCGGCCATGGATGCGGCGGCGATGCCGGCCACAATGGCGAGCGCCCTCGAGGACTTGTACACCCCGGAGAGCTTGCGGATGTCGCGGGTGCCGGATTGATGGTCGATGATGCCCACCACCAGGAACAGGGCGGCCTTGAAGAGTCCGTGGGCCAGCAGGAGCGCTAGTCCTGCGAGCGCCGCGTCGGCCTGTCCGAGGCCAACCACCATAGTGAGGAAGCCGAGTTGGCTCACGGTGCCGTACGCAAGGATGAGCTTGATGTCGGTCTGCCGCAACGCCCGGTAGCCGCCCACCAGCATGGTGGCGAGCCCCAGCCCGAGCACCAGGGGCAACCAGTACGGGCTTTCACTGAAGCCCGGAGCCATGCGGGCCACAATGTAGATACCGGCCTTCACCATGGCTGCAGCGTGCAGGTAAGCGCTCACCGGCGTGGGAGCGGCCATGGCGCCGGGGAGCCAGAAGTGGAACGGGACCAGCGCTGATTTGGTGATCGCACCTACCAGGATGAGTACGACGGCGGCAGCAACAGCACCCTGAGTCGGTCCGGCGATGAGGGTGGCGGCCTCCGCCATGATCGCCGAAATCCGGTATGTTCCGGCCGTTTGGCCCAGAACGATGAGGCCAACGAGCATGGCCAAGCCACCTGCCGTGGTGACGATGAGCGCCTGCAAGGCCGAGCGTCGGGCGGCAAGGCGGGTGCGCGCGTAGCCAATCAACAGATACGACAGGACCGTGGTGAGTTCCCAGAAGATAAACATCATGAGGAGGTCGTCCGCGGTCACCAGCCCGAACATCGCTCCCGCGAAGGCAAGGAGTTGGGCGCCGAATCCGCCGAGATCAGCATCCTTGTTCTTGAAGTACCGGGCACAATAGACCAGAACCAAGGCCCCGACGCCCAGGACCAGCAAGGACATCACCCAGGCAAGGACGTCCATGCGGAAGGCAAACTCGAGCTTGAGGTTTGGAATCCACGGGAGCGATTCTTCGATGAAGCCACCGGTGGAACCGGAACCAGCGCCACTGCCTGAACCTGCAGCGCTGCCGGGATAGATCCGGTCAAACTGCAGAAGCAGCCACACGAAGGCGCTGGCGGGAACCGCCGCGAGGACATAGAAGGCATTCCGCTGGAGTGTCCGGAAGATCCAGGGCGCCACAGTTGCCGCTGCAAAGGTCACGGCGAGAACTGTGATCACTGGAATCTCCGCAAAGTCAGGAATGAGTTGTCAAAAGTTGGAGCAGGCGGTCAAACGTTGGGTTCGGTGTGAAGGTAGTTTATCAACCGGCCATGACAAAAATCTTCCATGTCCACGTGGCACAGCTGTCCCGGCGACGGCCCAAACAGGACTGCATCATCCGGGGTAAATGGGTTACGGAGCGATGAGTCCGTCAACCACAACCGCGAGCATCGATGCTGCCGTGTCGGCGGGAAGCTCGCTGTTGTCCACCACTGCGGCCACGCCGCCAACGAGCCTGCTGATTTGCATTGCCTCGACCCCCGGGCGCAAGGCCGAGTCCAACGATTCAATGACCCGCTGATTGGCACTGACGTAGGTCTGGCACTTCGCTGCAAACGGAGATCCAGGGTCACCTAGCGCGGCGGTGATCCGGGCGGCCGCACCCTTGTGTTCTGTCAGCATCGCCGCGTAATCGGTCAACCAAGCCAATAGCTGCTCACGTGCAGGGGCGTCGAGGGCAAGCGCACGGTCCACTGCCGCGTTGACCTTGTCCGCCCACGCTTCGAGAACCGCGTCGTACAGCGACTCCTTGGTCGGGAAGTGCCGGTAAAGCGTACCGGCACCCACCTCGGCCGCTTTGGCGACTTCGTCCATGGACACCGCGTCGAAGCCTTTGGCGCGGAAAAGAGCGCGGGCAATCTCCACGATCCGATCGCGGTTGCGTTGAGCATCAGCGCGCACAGAAACACCTTTCAATACTCTGTTGCAAAACGGAGAGTGTCTCCGTATAGTTCTAAACGGAGCATCTCTCCTCTTAGTGTACGTCAGCCCATCGGCTAGAACAGGACACCTCCCATGACATCCACAACCGCCACGCGTGCACCCGCCGGAACCACCCGGCGAAGCGGTGATCCACGCGGCCGCACCAGCAGCATCGGCCTCTGGCTGGTCATGCTCGCCCAACTTATGCTCGTCCTCGACGCGACCGTAGTGAACGTCGCGCTCCCCCACATCGCCACCGACCTCCAATTCACCCGGGCCGAACTCAGCTGGGTCCTGAACGGCTACGCCGTCGCGTTCGGCGGCCTCCTGCTGCTCGGTGGACGGATCGGAGACGTCTTCGGCCGCCGTCGGACGTTCCTCGTGGGCGTCGCAGTCTTCACGTTCTTCTCACTGCTCGGCGGCCTGGCCACCTCACCCCTTCTCCTTGTCGTCGCCCGCGCACTCCAAGGGCTCGGCGCCGCATTCGCCGCACCGAGCGTTCTCGCCCTGATCACCACCAGCGCAAGGGACGACGGCGCGCGGAACCGGGCACTCGCCCTGTTCTCCGCCATTGCCTCGATGGGCGGTGCCCTCGGGCTCATCCTCGGCGGCCTCCTCACCGACACAGCCAACTGGCGGTGGACCGTCTTCATCAACGTGCCGATCGGCGTCGTCGTCCTCATTGCCGTGCCGCGACTCGTCGCTGAAACTCCCCGGCGACCGGGGCGCTTCGACGTCCTGGGAGCGGTAGCTGCAACGGGCGGCGCGGTCGCCATCGTCTGGGCCCTCATCCAAGCGGGCGACGGCGGCTGGTCCAGCCCCCGCACCATAGGCGGCCTTTTGCTTGGCGCAGCGCTGATCGCCGTGCTCGCCATCACCGAGCGACGGGTGGCCCACCCCTTGCTGCGCCCGCAGCTGCTCCGCAGCCCAAGCCGGGTAGCGGCACTTGCAGCGATGGCGGCCACCTATGGCGGGATGCTGGCGATGTTCTTCCTCATGGTCCAGTACCTCGAAGACGATCTTCACCTCACGCCCATGGTGACCGGACTGGCGTTCCTGCCGATGCCCCTGAGCATCTTCGCAATGTCCCGGATTGTGCCGCGACTGGTCGAACGGGTAGGTGCGGTCCGTCTCGTCATCATTGGCGCAGCGCTTCGCGTCATCGCCTTCCTTCCACTCACGCAGCTGAATCCGAACACGCCTTTCGCGATCGTCGTCGCTGCCCTGCTGTTGACGGGAATCTCGGCCGGCTTGACGTTCATGCCGCTCACGACGCTCGCTCTTCGCAACGTAGAACCCGAGCACGCAGGCTCCGCGTCGGGGCTTTTCCAGACAATGCAGCAGCTTGGCGGCGCCGTCGGGCTGGCCATCGTGGCTTCGATCTACGCGGCCTTCGCTATCCCGGGCGATTTCCTGACCGGCGGCCGGGCGGGGTTCTGGTCGGCCACGATCCTCTCGGCCGTTGCCCTGGCCGCCGTTGTGGGGCTGGTTATCAGACCTCGGAGAGCGGTGTCAGGCTCCCCGCTCTGAGTGCCCTCAATCCTGCCTAGCGGAATCGGCGTCCAGTTGGTGTGCTGGACGCCGAACCGCTGTCAGATCTACCCGTAGGAAGCACCTCGCCGTCGCTTGAGACGGTTACCATTCAGATCATGAACATGGCAGCTGCGCCTGAAGCCCCGCACCCGGCATCCGAACTCGCTTCCGGGCCGGCCCTGTCCAACAAGGGTCAGATCCTTGCGTGGGCATCCTGGGACTGGGGTTCCGCAGCCTTTAACGCTGTCATGACCACTTTCGTCTTCACGGTCTACCTGACGTCCAAGGCCTTCGGAGGAGGAGATTCCGCGTCGGCGGCGTTGGGATCCGCGTTGGCGATTGCCGGCTTCGCGATTGCCCTCCTGGCCCCCGTCACCGGCCAGCGCTCCGATTCCGGTGGCCGCCGCAAGCTGTGGCTCGGCGTCAACACCGCCCTGGTCGCCGTCCTGACCGCCTCGTGCTTCTTCGTTTTCCCCCATCCCGAGTTCCTGCTTCTCGGCGTTTCGCTGATTGCGCTCGGCAACGTGTTTTTCGAGTTCGCGAGCGTCAACTACAACGCCATGCTTGCCCAGATATCCACCCCCGCCAACATCGGCAAGGTGAGCGGATTTGGTTGGGGAATGGGGTATCTGGGTGGAATTGTGGCGCTGCTCGCTGTGCTGCAACTGTTCGTCCAGCCGTCGTTTGACTGGTTCGGGGCTTCTACCCAGGACAGCCTGAACATCAGACTCGTGGCTGTTTTCTCCGCGCTGTGGTTCTTCATCTTCGCGCTACCGGTCCTCTTTGCCGTGCCGGAACTTGCCGTCAAGAAACCGGAGTCCCAGCTCGGGTTCCTGGCCTCGTACGGCTTGCTGGGGCGCCGGATCTTGGCTATTTACCGAACCAGCCCGCACACCATCTATTTTCTGCTCGCGAGCGCCATCTTCCGCGATGGATTGGCGGCGGTGTTCACCTTTGGCGGCGTCATCGCCGCCGGGACGTTTGGATTCGAACTCAAGGGAGTCATCTTCTTCGCAATTTTCGGCAATGTGGTGGCCGCCGTCGGGGCCATGATCGGCGGTTTCCTGGACGACCGGATCGGGCCCAAGGCTGTCATCGTCATTTCCTTGATGGGACTCCTGGTAGCCGGCACAATGATCCTGGTGCTCGGCGACGGCGACTATGTGTTCTTCGGGGCCCCTTGGGCAGGCAGCACCACTTTCTGGGTGTTCGGCCTGTTCCTTTGCCTCTTCGTTGGACCGGCCCAGGCTTCTTCCCGGGCCTACCTCGCAAGGCTGGCGCCGGACGGCGAATCGGGCGAATTGTTTGGGCTCTACGCCACCACCGGCCGGGCAGTGAGCTTCCTGGCCCCGGCTCTCTTCACACTGTGCATAGCGATTGCCACTCCCTTGGTGGCCCCGGGCGGAGCCCAACGCTGGGGCATTCTCGGCATCATGGTGGTGCTCCTTGCCGGCCTGCTGGTCATCCTGCCGGTCAAATCACCCAACAAGGCGGAAATCGCCACCGTCCCGACGCGCTGAGGGGCGGGGCCGGCGGCCGTGCCTAGATTCCATCCAATCTGCAGAAATCCTTGTATTTTGATTGTTAGTAGAGTTTACTAACTCCCATGGAAGCCCTCCGTGACCGCCAGCGCACCGATCGAACAGGCACCGATCGGACAGGCCCGGCGACCCTGCCGTCCGACGGGCGCGCCCACAACCTCTCCTTGGTGCGGCAGACGCTTCACTCGGCAGGTGCCATGAGCCGCGCGGATCTCTCCCGGACGCTGGGACTGACCCGCGTCACGGTTTCGGACCTCGTCTCGGATCTGCTGGAGCGCGGCCACGTGGTGGAACTCGGCCAATCGGATGAAGTCCGCCCGGGCAAGCCCGCCATCCTGGTGGACATCAATCGCCAGGGCCTCCAGATGATCGGAATGGACCTTGCCGAAAATTCCGTGCTGCGTGCTGCTGTCCTCGACCTGGACGGCAACATCCTCGAACGCGTGGAACGGGCCATCACTTCCGAAATGGGCCAGGATGTGGTCAACCATGTCCTGGGCCTGGCCTCTGAGGCCGCTGGACGCGCCACCGCTACGCTGCTGGGCATCGGCGTCGGAACCCCCGGCATCGTCAACGCAGACGGCGTAGTCACCACGGCACCCAACTTCGAATGGAAGGACGTTGCGCTGCGCGATCTCCTCCAGGAAGCGCACTGGCCTGCCGACCCTCGTCTCCAACGACGCCGATGCCGCAGTCCACGCGGATTACACCTTCGGCGGCGGCAGTGACGACATGGTTCTGGTGAAGATCGGCCGCGGTGTCGGTTCCGGGCTCATCGTGGGCGGCCGGCGCGCACGGGGTGCCCACTCAGCGGCAGGAGAAATCGGACACGTCACTGTCGGCACGGACGGCGGGACCATGTGCAAGTGCGGGAAAACCGGCTGCCTCGAAACCTGGATGTCGGTTCCCAGCCTCGAACGCGCCCTTGCCGAAGCTACGGCGAGTGCCGAGCCGAAAGCCGCGGCCGGCGTCGTACTCCGCGAGGCAGGCGAGCGGCTCGCCATCGCCCTCGCACCGGTGGTCGGCGTGCTCGACCTGTCGGAAGTTGTCCTCAGCGGACCCCGGGAGCTCTTGGAGGGCCCCCTTCTCGATGCCGTCCAGCAGACCCTGCTCGAGCGGCTGCTGCACCAGGACCCCTCGCCGGTGTCCGTCCGTCTCGCGGCAGATGCGCAGGACATTGTCCTGCGGGGAGCCGCCGTGATGGTCCTGCGGAATCAGCTCGGTGTGGCTTGAGTGCCGCACTTGCGCCGTTTTCCAGCCCTGACTACCCACTAAGCACCCTTGAAGAAGGAGCCGGACATGGACACGATTCAGTCCCCCGCCACCCAGTCCTTTGAAACCAAATCCGCCCGCACGGACGAGCTCCGCCGCTTGGCGGCAGGAACCCTCATGCCGGGATTCACCGGCATTGCCGTCCCGGTCTGGATCCTTGAAGCGTACGACGCCGGACTGGCGGCTGTGTGCCTCTACGGCACCAATGTGGCGTCCCCCGTTCAGTTGCGTGAGCTCTGCGCCGGCCTACGGGCGCATTCCCCGAACACGCTCATCGCCGTCGATGAAGAGGGCGGCGACGTCACCCGGCTGCACTACCTCACGGGATCGACGCAACCCGGGAACGCGGTCCTCGGGCGTTTGGACGACGTCGATCTGACGGCGGCCAGCGCTACCGCCATCGGCCACGAACTCGCGGGACTGGGCATCAACCTGAACCTGGCTCCGGATGCCGACGTCAATTCCGCGCCGGACAATCCCGTGATCGGCGTCCGCAGCTTCGGGGCCGAACCGGACCTGGTGGCCCGGCACACTGCCGCGTGGATCCGCGGGCTCGAAGACGCCGGCGTGGGGTCCTGTGCCAAGCATTTCCCCGGCCATGGCGATACCACCACCGATTCGCATCTGGCACTCCCCCGGGTCACAGCGGACGCTGCAACGCTGGATGCCCGCGAGCTGGTCCCGTTCCGCGCACTCGTGGCGGCTGGTGGTGCCACTGTCATGACCAGCCACATTCTCGTTGAAGCCCTGGACCCGGACCATCCCGCCACCTTCTCTTCGCGCATCCTGCAGGACCTGCTCCGCCGCGAGATGGGATTCAACGGCGTGATCATCACCGATGCCTTGGACATGGCGGGGGCATCCGCCCAGACCGGGGTAGCGGAAGCCGCCGTCCGCGCACTGATTGCCGGGGCGGACCTGCTGTGCCTGGGCTCCGAAACCGGCCCGGCCCTCTTCGATCAGACCCTCAACGCGATCGCCGCTGCCGTGGAAGAGGGGCGGCTGCCGATGGAGCGCTTGGCGGACGCAGCCGAACGCACGGCAGCGCTGTCCTCGCGTTTCCCCGCTGCCGGCGCCGCGGAAATCCAGGAGGCCGCCATCAGGGGCCAGTTAGGCCTTGACGGCCGGGCGCAGCCTTCCGGCGTCCCCGCCGACCCGAAGGCGCTTGACGGCGAGCGCATTGCCGAGGCCTTCGAGGTGTCCGAAGCAGCGGAAAGATGGCTCGCCCGGGAAGACCCTGTTGCCATCGTTCAGGTGGAAACCGGGGCAAATTTCGCCGTCGGCCGGGTGCCGTGGGGTCCCGCTGCCGCGACTCAAGCAGTGGTCAGCGAAGGCGAGGTGCCCGACGGCGCGCGGGTCGCCGTCGTCGGGCGCGGCCTGGATGCCGAGCACCCGCTGTGGACCGTTTTCGCCCGGTTGAGGGCGGAAGGTCACGCGGTGATCGCTGTCGAGTGCGGTTGGCCGCGCGGCGGAGCGGACATCGTCACCTATGGCGCGTCTCTGGCGGTCTCCCAGGCACTGACGACGCTATTGAACGGCAACGTCAACGGCTGACCGCCGCCCGCATTATCCCTCCACAGAAAGTCGCCATGGAAGTCATTGTCGCGCCCACCCCGGAATCCGCTGCTTCGGCAGCGGCCCACGCCGTCCTCTCGGGGCTTCCTACAGGGCGGGATCCCGTGCTCGGCCTAGCCACTGGGTCCTCACCGCTGGGCTTATATGCGGAGCTCGCAGCCGCCGTAGCCTCGGGAGTCGCCGACTTCTCGGCCGCCACGGGCTTCGCGCTGGACGAGTACGTTAGCCTCCCGGCGGGCCATCCACAGTCCTACCGCCAAGTGCTGGTCCGAGAGGTCTGCGCGGTCATCGGCCTGCCGCTGGAGGGGCTGAATGTTCCTGATGGTACGGGCGTCACCCAGGCCGAGCTTGAAGCGGGAGCCGGTGCTTACGATGCGGCGATCCGCGCGGCGGGGGGCATCGACGTGCAAATCCTCGGCATCGGCGCCAACGGCCACGTGGGCTTCAACGAGCCGGGGTCCTCGCTGTCCTCCCGGACCCGGCTGAAGAGGCTGACCGCCCGGACGCGGCGGGACAATGCACACTTCTTTTCCCATGCCTCCGACGTCCCCACCCATTGCATCACCCAGGGATTGGGTACCGTGCTGGATGCCCGCCGGCTGGTGCTCATCGCCACCGGTGCCGCAAAAGCCGCCGCGATCGCTGCCGCCGTCGAGGGCCCGCTCACCGCGTCGTGCCCCGGCTCCATCCTCCAGTGGCATGCCGACGCCGTGGTGGTTCTCGATGAGGCCGCTGCCGCCGGATTGGCGAACCGGGAATACTACGACGACGCCGCGCGCGGACTCGCGCTTACGCCTTAAGGAGAGGGCGGACCGACTCGCCCCGGGGCTGCGAGTGGCATCATTCCGCCGCCCCTTCAAGAGGGCTAGGGTGGACTTATGAACGTGGAGGAGACAGAACTTCCGGGCCTGGGAGTCCGCAAGGATTTCGTCACGGCCTCGGGACGCCGGATCGGTGTTGTCGAGATGCGGGAAGGCGAGACCGAGCTTTTCGTCTCCACCTGGGACGATCCCGATACCTGCCAAGCATCCATCCCGTTGACCGCAGACGAAGCCGCCGCCCTGGGCAACCTCCTGGGTGGGCAACACATCGCCATGCGCCTCGCCGAAGCCCACAAGGAAGTCCCCGGCATCGCCACGCGGCAGTTCTCCATCACGGCGGACTCCCCTTTCAACAACCAGCCCATGGGCAAAGCCCAGATCCGCACCCGCAGTGGTGTCTCGATCGTGGCAATCATGCGCGAAGGCGAAGTGGTTCCCTCACCGGCGCCCGACGTCGTGCTTCACACGGGTGATCTGCTGGTGGCTGTCGGTACGCAGGAAGGTCTTGACTCTGCGGCTGCCATTCTGCGCAACGGCTGACGTTCATGGACCCCTGGCCCTGACCCTTATCGAGTTGGGCGCAGTCGTTTTCTGTCTCGGCCTTTTGGCGCGCTTGGCCGGCAGGATCGGCATGTCCCCCATCCCGCTCTATCTGGTGGGGGGACTCGCATTCGGGGCAGGAGGTCTGATCAAGCTCGATGGGATGCACGAGTTCGCCCATCTTTCCGGCGAAATCGGTGTCATCCTGCTCCTGTTGATGCTCGGCTTGGAATATACGGCCGCGGAACTCGTCACTGGGTTGCGGCGGTCCTGGCAGGCCGGTGTGCTGGACCTGGTCCTGAACTTCCTCCCAGGCGCGGGCATCGCCGTCTGGCTCGGCTGGGGGCTTGTGGGCGCGATCGTCATGGGCGGTGTGACCTATATTTCTTCCTCCGGCATCGCCGCGAAGGTGATCACGGATCTGGGCCGGATCGGTAACCGCGAAACTCCGGTGGTGCTGGCCATCCTGGTTTTCGAGGACCTCACCATGGCCATCTACCTTCCGATCCTTACGGCGATCCTTGCCGGTGTGGGCTTCCTCGGCGGACTCCAGACGGTGGGCATCGCCCTAGCGGTGGTTACCCTAGTGCTCGTGGTGGCCCTCAAGCACGGCCACCGGGTATCGCAGGCCGTGCACAGCGAAAACTCCGAAGTCTTCCTGCTCAATCTCCTGGGAGCCGCGCTCTTGGTGGCGGGGATTGCGTCCGCCCTCCAGGCTTCAGCGGCAGTGGGTGCGTTCATGCTGGGCATCGCCATTTCGGGGGCGACGGCCCACAACGCAACACGGATACTTGAACCTTTGCGCGATCTCTTTGCCGCGATCTTCTTCGTCGCCTTCGGCCTCAACACGGACCCGTCCAGCATCCCTCCCGTGCTGGGCTGGGCGCTGCTCCTGGCCTTCGTGACCGCGGTTACCAAGGTACTCACCGGATTCTGGGCAGCCAAACGGGCCGGCATCGGTGTGCCTGGCCGTTTCCGCGCCGGAGCGGCCCTGATTGCCCGCGGCGAGTTCTCCATTGTCATTGCAGGGCTGGCCGTGACCTCGGGAGGTGCCCCACGGGAACTCGCTGCGCTCGCCACCGCTTACGTCCTGCTCATGGCGATCCTCGGACCGGTCGCCGCGCGCTTCGTGGAGCCAGCCGTCAAAGTCTTCCGCAGGTCCCCCCGCAAACCTAAGAAATCCGAGCCTGTCGCCTCCCTCGAGGCGTGAGATCTCGCCCCTTTGAGCGAATGTGATGTCTCGGCACATCGTGGACACTTCATGTCTCGGGACATCGTGGACGGTTCATGTCTCAGGACATTGTGGACAGTTGGTTGGCCATAAATCCGCGGGGTTTGTTGTTGCCGACGTAGTTCGTGCCTTTCGGAGGGCGCTGGTGGCTGATGATTTCCGTTCCGCGGGTGTCGAAAAACATGATCGTTTCATCGTCGTAGAGGACGTGAATTTCGTGGCCGATGTATTCCTTGCCGAGTTTGAAGCGGGTGCCGACGACGGTGGCCTCGCCGTGTAGATTGGCGGTTCGCCGGACGCTGCGGCGTGCGTTCGCTTTGGTGGTTTCCGGGGTGGGCGGCTGCGGGGGCATGGCCTTCGGGGTGGTGTTCCATGCCTCGATCGGCGTTGTTCCGGGCGGGAGCGACTGGTGTTCGCGCTCGGTGTTGTAGTACTGGTCGAACGTGTCGATGTGGGCCTGGAGCTCTTCCATCGTGGCAGCCGGCGGTTGCTTGTTCAGGAATCTGTGCAGCGTCCGGTGGAAGCGTTCGTTCTTGCCCTGTGTGGTGGGTTTGTATGGTTTGCCGGTGATCGGTTCCACGCCTAGGGATTTCAGGTAGTCCACCAGGGCCCCGGTCCGTCCCATCCGGGTGGGGTTGAACGCGGATCCGTTGTCCGAGAGGAACTTCCGCGGTACTCCGTGGCGTTCGATCGCTGTTTTTACGACCCGGATGGCCGCTTCGCTGGTCTCTCCGCTCGCCACGAGCGAGGCCAGCGCCAAACGGGAGTGGTCATCGACGATCTGAAAGATTGCAACCTTCGTTCCCTTGGCAAGCATCCACTCGGTCGAGTCGATCTGCCAGCACCCGTTGGGCTCCGGATAAACGAACCTGCGAAGAGCGCTGCGGGGCTTCTTCCGTGGTTCCGGGACCACGACCCCGGCCCTGGTGAAGATCCGGGCCAGAGTCGCGCGGGAGGGCGGCTCGAAGCCTTGCCGGCGCATTTTCGCGGCCACACTCAAAGGCCCGTGGTCATAACCGGCCTGCTCCAGGGAATCCCTCGTCAACAGCGCCACTTCAACCATTCCCGAGCCGATTTGCGCCGGGCTGCTTTTCGGTTTCGTGGACCCCAATTCCATGGCCCTGATCGATCCGGAAGCCTCGGCCGCGGCCCTGACTTTATAGAACCAAGACCGGGACACTTTGTGCTGCCGGCAGAACCGCGCCACTGCACCCCTCGGAGCGTCCTCGGGCCATGTCGCCACCAAAAGCCGGATCTTGATATCCGGAGTGAAATTGCTCATGACCAGAGCAAATCCCGCCATAGTGTCCACGAAGTCCTGAGACACACTGTCCACGATGTCCTGAGACAGAAGTGTCCATTAAGTCATGAGACTCCACAGCCCCTTCCGCGCGCTCAAAGAGTCGAGATCTCACGTCTCGGCAGGCGCCCAGAAGCGGACAGGGAAACCTAGACGGCCGTCCGGTGGAAGTTCAGGTGGCTGCGGCTGGCGGTGGGACCGCGCTGGCCTTGGTAGCGGTTGCCGTAGCCCCCGGAACCGTAAGGGTGTTCGGCGGCCGAGGTGAGCCGGAAGAAGCACAGTTGGCCAATCTTCATGCCCGGCCACAACTTGATGGGCAGCGTGGCAACGTTGGAGAGCTCCAGGGTCACGTGGCCCGAGAATCCGGGGTCGATGAAGCCGGCCGTGGAGTGCGTCAGCAGGCCGAGGCGTCCCAGCGATGACTTACCCTCAAGGCGAGCAGCGATGTCATCGGGCAGGCTCACAGTCTCGTACGTCGAACCGAGCACGAACTCGCCCGGGTGCAGAATGAACGGTTCGCCGCCTTCGACCTCAACCAGGCGGGTCAGCTCCGGCTGCTCCTCGGAGGGGTCGATGTGCGCGTATTTATGGTTGTCGAAGAGCCGGAAGAAGCGGTCAATCCGCACATCCACAGAGGACGGCTGAACCATCGCGGGGTCGTAGGGCTCCAGAACAATACGTCGGGAGTCGATTTCGGCACGTATGTCGCGGTCAGAGATCAGCACAGGATCCAAAGTACCGTATGCATCCCGTACCCTGTGGTGCCGAAGTGGCGCATGGGACTATAGTGCACCACATAGACTGCCGTTACCACTGTTGTATTTGGGAACGGTGGCACGACGCGAACCTGGGAAACATTGAGACGAATTGCGGTGCCCGTTGCCGTGCTGGCGGCCTGCCTCCTCACGGTGATAGCCCCTGCCTCCGGCCCGCTGCAAGTCCCGGTTTCGCTCGCCGGAACTGCCGCCGCTGGCGCGCCTGCCAGCTCAAGCACCACCGCAGGCGCTGAAAGTACGACGACGACGTCGGCCCCGCCGTCGCGATCCAGCCTTCCGCAGGCCGCGCCTGCGCCGGGGTCACCCGCAGCCGCTAACCCAGCAAGCCCGGCCACTCCCCCCATCCCAGCTGCTGCGGCCCCTCAGGCCGCTGCCCAGGACGCGAACTCCGGGTCGGCCGTCCAGGCGGCGACCCCGCCCGCTCCGGCCAGCACCGCCGTCGAACCCGGCAACGCAACGTCACCCCAGGCAGTGGGCGGCCCGCCCCCGCTGCCCTCTATCCCGCCAGCATCAGGCCCGGACCCGCTCCCTGGCGGCGCGGCGGATACCTCGACACCCGCAGCCCCCGCGAGCAAGAACCCCCCGGCGGCCGCTCCTCTGGTTTCAGCCCAAGCCCTGGTCAACGACGATAATTCCGCCCAGGTGCTAGCAGTCTTCAACGCCATCAACGCCTACCGGACCTCCCTAGGCTTGAATCCGGTCAAGTACAACCCCACGGTGTCCACGCTCTCGCAGGACTGGTCCAACAACATCGCCAGCCGCGAGGTGATTGAACACCGCAGCAGCTTCTGGACCGATCCCCGGGCCCTGAACCCGAACAACGGCGCAGGCGAGGTCATTGCGGTCCGCTGGGATCGGGATGCCGCCCAGCTGGTCGAATGGTGGAAAGGTTCGCCCGCCCACGATGCCTTGCTGCGCGATCCCCGGTTCAACGTCATTGGCGTTGGAATCACCTTCACGGACGGGAACTGGCAGACCACTCCCAACCGCTACACCATGTGGGGCGTGGTCAATCTCTTCGGCTACACCACCCTTCCGGCGGGCACCGTCAACAGCCCTGGCGCTGGCACAACCCTGCCCCAGCCTTCGGCTCCGAGCGTCTGCGACCCCATTGCCAAGCATCAACCACCAACACTGAATCTCAATTCTGCCGCGATCCGCAGCGCTGGTGACCTTCTCGCCGTCGACTCTTCGGGCGCCCTCCGGGACTACCCGGCACTAGGCAACGGGACGTTCGGGGCGGCCCGGGTGGTCGGTTCCGGTCTCGCGGGGACCAAAGAAGTCATGATCACGGACTGGGACCGCGACGGCGTTTTCGATGTCCTCGCCCAGATGCAGGACGGGAGGCTCCTCCTCTATCCCGGCGTCGTGAGCGGTGGTTTCAAAACTCCGGTGGTACTGGGGACGTCGGGCTGGCAAGCGATGACCATGGCCGTCGGGATCTGGTGCGGCAACAACCGGCTCCCCCAGATCCTCGCCACGGATTCGGGCGGCGCGCTGTATCTGTACAAGAACATGGGACTCACGGCCCTCGGTGCACCGACCCAAGTTGGCTCCGGCGTGAGCGCCATCCGCCTCACCATGGTGGATTACGACGCCGACGGCTTCCAGGACCTGCTGGCCGTGGAAGCAAACGGGAACCTCCGGCTCTACCGCGGCTCCGGGGTTCCGTCGCCCAGGGCGGAAGCCCATTTGGTAGTGGGAACCGGCTGGACGGACTATTCCGGCCTCCGCTCGCTCCGTGGAGTCACGGGACTCAACACCACCGGCATTGCGGGCTTGTTGAGCAACGGTTCCATTGAATACTGGGACTTGAGCAGCGGACGCCTCACCACGCCGAGCACTCCCCTGACCGGTTTGGGCGGCCTCAAACTGGTGCAGTAGCTGGGCCCACGCCGCCAGGGTTCCCTGGGCGAGCGGCGCAGGCGAGCGGAGCGGTGGGGACTAGGATTCGGGGGTTTGCTCCTCGATGACCGTCTTGAGCTGCTCCAGCTGGACTACTTCGACCTCCATGGTCTTCTGGATCATGCTGTTCATGAGTTTCTGCAGGCCCCTCGCATGATACTCCAGCGCGAACCGCAGGCGGGTGTTCGGGCCTTCGGTGCTGAGGTAATAGCCACCCGTGGGTCGCGCAGGACCGGCGACGACGGCGAACCGCACCTCCGCGCCGGGCCTGGCTTCGGTGATCTGGAAGTCGGCCGCAATCGGCCGCCCACCCGGGCCCGCCAGGGTCTGTTGGTAGACGGCGCCCTTTTCGCCGCTTTGTCCGGAGCGGAGGGAAATGCTGCGTATTCCGTTGCGCCACAGCGGATTGTTCAGGCCGTCCACGAGGAATTGGTATACGGTCATGGCGTCTCGACAAATAAGCACTTCATGCTCTGCAAATGCCATGGGACCTTCTTTCTGCATGCGACTCAACGGCATAGCCGGGTTCCCCATGACACAGCAGCTAACTGCTTCAGAATAGTCAGGGGTGGCGAAGCGCAACACACCCGCGTCGAGCCTTAACCGAATCTTTACGAGTTGCGTGCCGGACTTGATGTGACCGTGATGCCGGGATCCTTGGTGCCACGCCCCGGTGAGCCTGGTCTGGAACACCGGCGCATCTGCGCTAAGCTGGGATCTGCTCCGGCTACATCGCGGGGCTTTGCGGGCGTAGCTCAATGGTAGAGCGCTAGCTTCCCAAGCTCGATACGCGGGTTCGATTCCCGTCGCCCGCTCCACTTTCCTGCCGCTGGATCTGCTTGTTTTCGGTGCCGGGCGAGCTTCACGTATACAAGGCTCACAATCCCTTGGGTGTATCGTCAGGATCTAGGAGCCATTTCGGCTCTGCTCTAGGGAGCGATCATGGCCGACAAATCACCGCGCCAAGCTGCATCAAAAAAGGCCGGCAAATCCATCAAAGAAAAGCGCGCGGACAAACGGGCTGCAGAGTCCTCCGCAACAGCGGCGGTAAAGCCAACAACCGGCAACAAAAAGTGAGTGGCCATATAGGCCCCGTCACCCTCGGCATCCTTTCCTCATCGCGGAAACCGGACGAGCGACGGCTGCCCGTCCATCCCTTGCATCTGGAGCGCATTGCTCCGGAGCTCAGACAACGCATTCGGCTCGAGCACGGATACGGTGAGCGTTTCGGCTTTTCAGACAGCCAGCTGGAGCCCCTCGTAGGTGGCATGGCCAGCCGTGAACAGCTCATCTCCGATTCGGATGTGATCCTGCTGCCTAAACCACAAGCGTCAGACCTTGCTGATCTCCGTGACGGGCAGGTCCTCTGGGGTTGGCCTCATTGCGTCCAGGACAGAGCGATCACACAGCTCGCCATCGACAAGAAGCTGACCTTGATCGCGTTTGAAGCGATGAACCACTGGGCCAGCGACGGCGGCTTCGGGCTTCACGTTTTCCACAAGAACAACGAGCTTGCAGGCTACTGTTCGGTCCTGCATGCCTTGGCACTCACGGGTTCCACGGGAGATTACGGGAGGCGGCTGAGCGCCGTCGTTATTGGTTTCGGAGCCACAGCACGCGGCGCCGTGACCGCACTAAACGCCCACGGCATCCACGATGTCCAGGTGCTGACCAACCGCGGTGTTGCTGCGGTCGGCTCCCCTATCCATTCTGTGCGGATTGTGCAGTTCGACCACGACCAGAACGCCCCCTTCCTGAGCGAGGTCATCACTGAGCGTGGCCGCCTGCCGCTGGCGCCGTTCCTGGCCGCCAGCGATATCGTGGTCAATTGCACGCTGCAGGACCCGAACTCACCGCTGACTTACTTGCGGACTGAGGACCTTGACGCCTTCCAGCCGGGAAGTTTGATTGTTGATGTCTCCTGCGACGAAGGCATGGGCTTCAGTTGGGCGCGCAACACCACCTTCGCCGAACCCATGTTCACGGTTGGTGACCACATCAACTACTACGCCGTGGACCACAGCCCGTCCTACCTCTGGAACTCATCCAGCTGGGAAATCAGCGAGGCTCTGTTGCCATTCCTCGAGACCGTTATTTCCGGCCCCGAGGCGTGGGAGGCGGACGAAACGATCTCCCGCGCCATCGAGATCCGGGACGGCCACATCCGCAACCCGGACGTGCTCGAGTTTCAGAAGCGCACGGCGGACTATCCGCACCTTGCGGCGTAGACGGACCGCGGTTTCGGCGCCCGGGCAACCGGGCGCCGAGCGGGCGCGGCCCGGCGCTACGCCGACTGCGGGACGATCCGCACCATCCGGCGTCGGTCCTTGACGTCCACTTTGAGCCGCAACTCAGACTTCCGGGCGAGGACGACGGCGACTGTCACCGCTGCGAGCGCCGGCACCCCGCCTGACACCAAGAGCGCTGCGTGCGGGTTCAGGTGTTCAGCGAGCCAGCCGATCATGGGTCCACCGATGGCTTGGCCACCGATGAGCACCATGATGTAGAGGCTCATAACGCGGCCGCGGATGCTCATGTTGGCGCTGACTTGGACCAGCTGGTTCGCGGCGGTCAGGAACATGAGGCACCAAAATCCGGAGAGGACCATGGCGGCGGCGAGCCACACCATGGACGGCGCCAGCGCGGCCAAGCACAGCATCAAGCCGTACATCCCGGCGCACAGCACAACTGAGCGCAGACGCAATTGCCGGCGGCGTGCCGACGTGATTGCGCCGGCGAGAGCGCCAAGGGCAACCATGGCATTGAGCAAGCCGTAGCCCCCGGCACCCGCATGGTAGATGTGGTCAGCGAAGGCAGCCAAGAGAACAGGCAGGCTCATCGCAAATACCGCCACGAAGCCAGCCATGAGCCATGGCCAATAAATGGTGGGCTTGCTCAAGGCGTAGCGGAGGCCTTCCTGCAGCATCCCCTTGCGTTTTGGCACAGGCGTGCTGACAAAAAGTTCATCCTTGCGCAGCATGAGCAACATGGTCACCGTGGAACAGCAAGCCACCGCATTTGCCGCGAAGGCCCAACCCGCACCGACCGCCGTCAGCAATATCCCTGCAACGGCCGGTCCAATCAGGCCACCCAGCTGGAACGTGGTCGAGTTGACGCTGATGGCGTTGCGCAGGTATTTCGGTCCCACGAGTTCGTTGACGAATACCTGCCGGGCGGGCTGGTCCAAGACGGTTACGAGGCCGAGGACCAGCGCGATGACATAAACGTGCCACACCTCGATCCGGTGGCTCAGCGCCAACGTGGCAAGGATGGCAGCCAGGCCAGCCGCCACGCTCTGGCAAAGGATCAGGATGCGCCGCTTCGGGAAACGGTCGGCCATCATGCCGCCCCAAGGACCCAGGAACAGCGAAGGCATGAACTGCAACGCCACGGTTATTCCGACGGCGGTCACGGAGCCGGAAAGCTGGAGGACCAACCAGTCTTGCGCAATCCTCTGCATCCAGAGCGCGATCACCGCCACGAAATGGCCCATGGCAAAGATCCTGAAGTTGGGCACCTTGAGGGAGATGAAAGTGTGCCGCCAAGGTAGCCGTTCGCTGACGACGGCGATCGGCTGGGTGGTGGTGTCCGTGTAGTCAGCAGCGCCCGGATTTTGGCTGCTTGAGGTGAGTGCATCGATGGAAGGTTGGCTGACGTTTGCCGCGGCGGGCGGTGGGGGTGCCAAAGGTAGTCCTTGGATAGACGGTTTCGCTGGGATGCTTTAACGCTAGGGCGGGCTCCGGTAATTATGGAAGAGAATTGGCCGTATAACTAGCATTACGAAATGCAATGAATTACCGTGAACAACGGAAACCCGACCATCCAAGGAGCCCCGTGTTCGAACCCGTGCAACTGCGGTCTTTCCTGGCCGTGGCAGAGACTTTGAGTTTCACCAAGGCAGCCGAACGCCTCGGCCTGGCCCAGCCGACGGTCAGCCAGCACGTGAGAAAACTGGAGACGGCGGCAAAACGCGTGCTCGTAGCGCGTGATACCCGGGACGTTCGGCTCACGGACAACGGCGACGCCATGGCTGGCTTCGCGCGCAACATCCTCTCGGCCCACGATTCTGCGGCCAGGTATTTCTCCGGGTCCGCGATGCGCGGCCGGCTGCGATTCGGCACGGCCGACGATCTTGCCATCACCGGATTGCCGCGGATCCTGCGCGAGTTCCGGCAGCTGTATCCCCAGATCAACCTCGAACTCACGGTCAGCCAGAGCGATCAGCTCTACAAACGCCTTAATGCCGGCCAGTTGGACCTGGTCTTCGTGAAGTGGGTGGGCGAGGCCAAGGACGGCACTGTGGTCCGGAACGATTCCTTCGCTTGGGTCGGCCTTGAACAAACGACGCTGGATAAGGCGAGCCCGGTGCCGCTGATCTGCTATCCCGCGCCCAGCGTGAGCCGCAAGTTGGCAATCGATGCGTTGGAGGCAATGGGCCGGACGTGGCGGGTAACGTGCTCCACGAAGCAAATCTCGGGGGTCCTGGCAGCCGTGCGCGCGGGCATCGGCGTCGCGGTCATGCCGTCGTCGCTGATTCCGGAAGACCTCACGGTGATCACCAAACGCTTCGACCTCCCGCCCGTGGGAGACGTCGACTTCACCTTGATCCGCAATCCGCTGGCGAACGCCGAGGTGGTGGACGCACTGACGCAGGCGATCATCGGCAGAACGCTCAACAAGCAGGCTTAGCCTCCGCTAGGGCTGTGTCAGGCATCACCAGGCGATCCCGCGGCCACGCGCTAAACTTGTCACGTTATGAACCGCACAATGTTTAAGTCCAAAATCCACCGCGCCACGGTGACGCATGCCGATCTGCACTATGTAGGTTCGGTCACGGTCGACCTGGATTTGCTGGATGCGGCGGATATTCTGCCCGGCGAGCTTGTCTCGATTGTGGACGTCACCAATGGGGCGCGCCTGGAGACCTACACCATCGCCGGCGAGCGCGGCTCCGGCGTCATCGGCATCAACGGCGCGGCTGCGCACTTGGTGGACGTCGGCGACCTCGTCATCCTCATCACGTATGCGGAGATGACCACGGAAGAAGCCAGGGTCTTCCAGCCAAAGGTTGTGCACGTGGACAAGGGCAACAAGATCGTCCAGCTCGGCAGCGATCCGGCCGAATGTCACACCCCCGGGCTCATGCGACCGCCGCATGCCCTCAACAACGCAGACCTGCACTAGGTTCCAGTCCCTCGGGGCACATTCCACGCGGTCCATATGGCGGGACACCCCGCCGTCGTGCCTCATAGCGGAATAAAGCTGATTTAGGCTGGGACCGTGAACCCACGCCGTCCCGCGCCGATCCCCCTCCGGATGCCGTAGTGCTCGGCGTCCTTTCCGGGTTCTTCGTGGTCTGGGCCATCATTCTGGTGGGCATGTTCGTCGGCAAGCGCGGGATCCTGGGTGACAATGCGCGCTCCGTCTTGAGTGGCCTCACCTTTTTCGTCGCGAGTCCCGCGCTCCTGTTCGAAACCCTGAGCAAGGCCCGTCTTCACGACGTTTTCGCCGCGCCTCTCCTGGTCACGGCTGTGGGCGCCGTGACCACCGCCTCCTTGTTCTTCATCATCGTGAAATTCTGGCTCAAACGGTCCCTGCCCGAATCTCTCATGTCCTCGATGAGTGCTTCCCTGGCCAACTCCGCGAACCTCGGCATCCCCATTGCGGTTTTCGTCCTGGGGGACGCGAGCTATGTGGCGCCGTTGCTGATCTTCCAGCTCGCATTCTTCACACCGATGTACCTCATGGCACTCGATGCCAGCACCAGCAGCCACCGCACCACTCCCACGCGGTTCATCCTGATGATCGTGCGGAACCCGATGATCGTCGGCTCGGCCCTCGGCTTGGTGGTGGCCGGCACCGGCTGGCAAGTACCGTCGCTCATCATGGATCCGATCCACTTGATCGGAGGCGCAGCGATTCCGGCCATGTTGATGGCATTCGGGATGAGCTTGAACGGCTCCCGGCCCCTGCAAAAGGACACCGGCCGCCGCGTGGACACCCTGTTGGCCAGCGGCTTCAAGCTATTCGTTCACCCGGTCATGGCGTACTTGTTCGCCCGCTTCGTCCTGGGCTTGGACGGTCACGCGTTGTTCGCCGTGGTGGTCACGGCGGCGTTGCCCACGGCGCAGAATGTGTTCGTGGCTGCGAGCCGTTACAACACAGGAATCGCGGTAGCCAAGGATACGGTCTTGATCACCACGGTAGTAGCCGTCCCGGCAATGATCGCCGTGGCGTTGCTGCTCACCTAACCTCACACTTCGTCCACCGCGTCCAGGGACTGGTCCAGCAGGCGCGCGCAGCGGATGAAGCCCAGATGCGAGTAAGCCTGCGGGTGATTGCCCAGGTGAGTCTCGGTACCGGGGTCAAACTCCTCCGGAAGCAGTCCGGTCGGCCCGAAGAGTGCCACGAGCTGGTTGAACAGTTCCAGCGCATCGTCCAGCCGGCCCACGGCAAGGTACGCCTCGATGAGCCAGGTGGTGCAGATGTGGAACCCGCCTTCCAGACCCGGCAGGCCGTCGTCGTACCTGTAACGGAACACGGTGGGACCCACCCGAAGTTCACGCTCGACGGCGGTGACGGTGTCCAGGAAGCGCTGGTCGCGGACATCCAGCAGGCCGGAGAGTCCAATGTGCAGCACGGCCGCGTCGAGGTCCGGGCTGTCGTAGGCAACGGTGTAGGAGCTGGCGGCATCATCCCAGCCTTCCTGGAGGACCTCCGAGCGGATGATGTTCGCCGTTTCCTCCCACTCGGCCCCGATAGAGCGATCGAACCGGACCGCCGTCCGCATTGCCCGGTCCAGGGTCACCCAGCACATCACCTTGGTGTAGACGTGGTGCCGTGGGGCGCGCCGGGCTTCCCAGATGCCGTGATCGGGTTCGTGCCAACGCGCCAGGACGGCCGAGGCCATCTGCTCCATGAGCTTCCAGTGCTCGTCCGGCAAGGTGCCCCGCCGGGTGCCGAGTCCGTGAATGAGTTCGGCGATCGGCCCGAAGACGTCCAGCTGCACTTGGTGGTCTGCGGCGTTTCCGATCCGCACGGGCCGGGAGCCGGCGTAACCGGGCAGGCTTTCAATGATGGCCTCCGTGGACAGCGGGGAACCGGTCACGGAGTACAGGGGGTGCAGCCATTCCGGACCGGGCGCGCTCTCCAGCGATGCGGCCAAGCCAGCGGAGGAAACCGTCTGCTTCCTCCAGCGAGCCGAGATCCACCAGCGCGTTCACGGTCATGGAACCGTCGCGGAGCCAGCAATAGCGGTAGTCCCAGTTCCGGGTTCCGCCGATCCCTTCCGGCAGCGAGGTGGTGGGTGCCGCGAGGACCGCCCCGGTGGGTTCGTGTACCAATGCCTTCAGGACCAGTGCCGAGCGCCGAACCAGCGACGGTTTCATGTCCGGCAGCTCCAGCCCGCGGACCCACTGCCGGGATTGGTGCGCGACGGCGGCCCGCCGGTTGAGCTCTCCGGCGGGGTCCGGCGTCGTCGGCTCAGTGTCACCGCACCTGAGGTTCATGGCGACGGGACCGTACGCGAGGCTGACTTCGGCGGTGGCGGTGCCGTGCTTGCCGTCGCTCGTGACCGTGAAGGAGACCCCGGGTGCGAAGAGAATGATGGGATCCGAGGTGCCAACGACGTGCAATTCTTCGCCGCGGATTTCCATGTTGAACGGGGCGTTGGCGTAGTCGGGCCGCGGCGCGAAGACAATTCGGGCACTGCCCGTTCCGGACAGGACACGGACCAGGCTGGTGATGCCGTCCGGGGCCGGCTCAAGATAGTCGGTGACGGTGACGTCTGCCCAGCGGGTCTCCACGATCATGGTGTTGTCCACATAGCGTTGGCCCAGCACCTTGGAGGTCTTGACCGGTTCCACGCTGAAATGACCGGCCGGATCGCCGCCGAGGATGTGGGCAAACAAGGAGCCGGAATCCGGGAGGGGATGGCTCATCCAGCAGATCTTGGCTTCCGGGGTGAGCAGCGCCGTCGAGGTCCCGTTGCCGATCATCGAGTGCCGCTCCAGCCCCACCGCGTCCTCGCCGAACAGCCATGCCCGGCGCAATTCGAACAGGATGGCGAGTACCTTGGCAAAGGATTCCGGGTCCGGCAGGCGGTGGCGCGCCATCGTTTCGCCGTCTCCCACGTGCAGCCCAAGGTCCGGTCCGCGCAACGTGGCAATGGCGAGTTCATCGCTGTCCGCGTCCCCGGCAAAGAGGGCTGCGCTGGCCCCCAACTGTGTCCGTAGATGCTCCAGCGCGGCGTCTTTGGAGGGTTCCACAATGGACATGTCCAGTACTGAGCCGTCCACAATGAAGAACAGGCCCAGTTCTCGGGCGATGTTGTGGGCCTCGCGGGTAACCTTTGCGACGACGGCAGGGGTGGCCGGCCGGGTGTGGATGGACACGGCCACCGGCTTGCGCTCAATGCTGATGCCCTTCTCGAAGCCGATGGATTCGTTGAGGGCTGTGGCTGCCTGCTGAAGGACCGCTTCCGTGGCCATCGAGATGCTGTAGGCGTACGTCATGTCGAATTCAGCGCCGTGCGAACCCACCAAATGGACCTCCGCCGGGAGCCTTGACACCGCAGCCAGTGCCACGCAGCGAGCGGCCCGAAATGACGGCTGTGTGCGTGTTCGGCAACGCCGCCAGTGCACGGAGCGCGACGGCGGCGCTCCCCAGCGGGAGTGTTTCCGTGGACACGCCTTCGGCTGTGCAGAGCGTTCCACCATAGTTGCAGGCAACCAGGAGCCCTGGCGTGCGGGCCAGCATCCTGAGCTCCGCGAGCAACTCCGGGGTGATTCCGTCGTGGGCCGCCTCGGATTGGACGAACGTCCGGAGCAGGCCGAGCGGAAGCGATTTTGTCAGCAGCGCGGAATCGGCCACGGACTGGTTGAGCGGAGTAGCCATGGGGGACGATCCTTCCGGGTGGATTCGTCCAGTGTCCGCCCACGGAGTTTCGGGCCCGTGACCCGCGTATTGCCGGGGTGTAACGAGTTTGCACCTGCGAGTTTGTGTACAGATCATGCCCCTTCAGATCGCGCTTAAGGGACACGATCTGTACACAAACTCCTACACCCGGGTCAGCCCCACAGCCTCCGCCACCAGTTCTACGGAACGCAGGCGCTGCTCGGTACCGCCGCTTTGGTGGGCGACGATCAGTTCGTCCGCGTCGGCGTGCCGGGCGAATTCGTCGAGGTAGTCCCGCACAACCTCGGGCGTGCCCACTGCCGAATACTTGAACATCTGGGCAATGTGCTGGCCCTGGGGGAATCGAAGATGAGATCCGCCTCGTCGGCCGTGAACTCACGGCCACCGCCGAAGAGCAAGGAGACGCGGGCACGCTTGATCTCCAGGAAAAAGGCGCTGGGCCTCGCTGGCGGAGTCTGCGGCCACCACGTTGACCCCCGCAATAACATAGGGTTCCTGCAATTGCTCCGAGGGCTTGAACTCGCGGCGGTAAATGGCAACGGCGTCCTGCAAGGCGTTGGGCGCGAAATGCGAGGCGAAGGCGTAGGGCAGGCCGAGCTGCGCCGCCAGACGCGCCCCGAACAGGGAGGATCCGAGGATGTAGAGCGGCACGTTGGTGCCCTTGCCCGGCGTTGCTTCGACCCCTTGGATGCGCGTTGGACCCGCGAGGTAGCCCTGCAATTCCAAGACGTCCTGCGGGAAGGTGTCCGCGGACATTGGATCGCGGCGGAGTGCCCGCATGGTGTTCTGGTCGCTTCCGGGCGCCCGTCCCAAGCCAAGGTCGATACGGCCCGGGTGCAGCGTCTCAAGGGTGCCGAACTGCTCGGCGATGGTGAGCGGCGAGTGGTTGGGCAGCATCACGCCGCCGGCACCGAGCCGGATGGTGCTCGTGTTGGCGGCAATGTGGGCAATCAGCACGCTCGTGGCAGAGGACGCGATGGAGCCCATGTTGTGGTGCTCGGCGTACCAGATCCGGCGGTACCCGAGCCGCTCGGCAAGTTGCGCCATGGCGACGCTCCCGGCGAAACTCTCTGCCGCCGTCTGCCCTCTGCCGATAATTGCCAGGTCGAGGATGGAGAGGGGAACAGTCACGTGGTGCCGGCCTTTCGAAGATGATTTCGTTCAAGGGGCCGGTTTCCCGGCCACTCTTGCGACAACGACGGCGGCGCCCGGGTTATTTCTCTCGCTTGCGTGGTTTCCGTCTCAGCGTGGCCGTTGCGTGACCCTTCGGGACCTCGCATCCCTTGGGGTTGAATAGTCCAGTGCCTGCTGAATTCTCGCTCCGTCCCGCCCTGCCTACCGATGCCGGCTGGATCGCGGAACTGCGCGCCGTCGTCATGCGTCCGGATTTGGAGCGGCTTGGGCGTTGGGATCCGGTCCGGGTCCGGGAGCGCTTCTTAAGTGCCTTCCAGTCGGATCACACCTTCGTCATTGCTGTGGGAGGGCAAGCTGCGGGTGTCATCGCTGTCCGCCCGGAGCCAGATGCATTGTGGATCGAGCACTTCTACATCGCTCCCGGATTCCAGGGGCGAGGACTTGGGGCCGGCGTACTCCGTCGGATCATGGGCCAGTCCAGGGACCATCGACCGTTCCGGCTCAACGTGCTCCAGGGAAGCCCGGCCCGGCGCCTCTACGAACGCCACGGCTTTGTCCTGGAGACTCAGGATCCGGTAGACGTTTTCATGGTCGCGTCCTGAAGTACTTCCTGGCTCAGCTTGTGGATGATCGGATGGCCGCCTTCACGCCAAGCCTGCCGTGAACCGTTAACCGATCTGTGTCCCACTCTGTGACATCGCTGCGTGCCGGACGCGTTCCAAGCGCGCGCCGAACCCTGCGGGCACTTGAATTGGCATTTCGTTGATCGGGAACCAACGGACGTCCTCGCTTTCATCACTCACGGAGACCTCCACATCCGGGGCGGTGGCCGCAGCGAAGCCCACATCCCAATGGGCGGAACACGAGAATCCCGCATGTAGATCGTGTCGGTCAAGATCCATGATCCCGGGAGAAAGCAAGACAAGGTCGCTAATTCCGGACTCCTCCCGGGCTTCCCTTTGTGCCGCTTCCGCGACCGATGCGTCCTCCGACTCGATGTGACCGCCGAACTGTACCCAGAACTGCCCCTTGCGATGGAAACACAGGAGAACACGATCGAATTCAGGCGAAAAGACGAAGCAGGACCCGGTGACATGCTCCGGGCCGCCACTTCGACGCAACGCGGCGTCCCCTGCTGATTTTAGGAATCGCAAATACGCGTCTCGCGATCCCGATTCAGGAAGTGCACTAAGGCTGGTGAGCAGATTGGCAAGAGGCATCCTGCCATCTTGCCGCACGAGCCAACGAACAACTCAATGCCACGACGAAGTGTATGTATCGAAGCGATAATTGGCAGCGTCTATCCCCAATTGGCCGCATAACACCTTTGTCGATATGGTTTTAGCTATGGAGATTGAGGTCGACAGAGCCTAGCCACCTGTCGTTCGGTGGCCACCCGGTTGATTGCGCTCATGCGCACCCGGTGAAAAATCTCCCTCTCAGCTGTCTGCAGTCGCTGTTCCGGCGGCCCGGTTTCGCTGATAGGTCCGTGCGTCAGGTGCAGTGCCCTCCGAAGTAGCGCGCCTTTTCGCGCCTCGGAGAGAGCACGTTGACCCATGACTGCGCCCCTTGATGGGCAAGAACTAAAGGATTCTGTCTCATGTCAGCACAATCAGCCATCACGTTGCATGACCTGTCATTCGAGTGGCCTGACGGCACTCCCGCTCTTCACCGGCTCAATGGCACCATGACCACCGGCCGGACTGGATTGGTCGGCCGCAATGGCGCAGGAAAATCGACCCTGCTCCGTTTGATCGCCGGCAAACTGACGCCGACCCTGGGTCGCGTCGAAACCGTTGGTGACGTCGGCTACCTCCCCCAGACTTTGACCCTCGGGCGGCACACGACGATCGCCGCGCTCCTCGGCATCGACAGCATACTCACGGCGCTCCATGCCATTGAGAGTGGCGACGTTGACGAGCGCCATTTCGACGCCGTCGGCGACGACTGGGACATAGAGTCGCGGGCAGACGAGGCGCTCCACGAAATCGGATTCTCCGCGGACGATCTCAACCGACAGGTCGGGGAGCTCTCAGGCGGCGAAGCGGTGCTCATCGCACTGACCGGGCTGCGCATCCGCTGCACCCCGGTGACGCTTCTCGACGAGCCAACCAACAACCTTGATCGGCGCGCCCGGGCCAAACTTGCCGACTTCGTCGATAGTTGGCCGGGCACCCTCGTGGTAGTCAGCCATGACCTCGAGTTGCTTGAGCACATGGACTCCACAGCTGAGCTTCATTCCGGCAAGCTTGACGTGTTTGGTGGCCCTTACAGCCTTTTCACCGAACATCGGGAACAGGAGCAGGCCTCCGCAATCCAGGCAGCACGCAGCGCCCAGCAGGCGCTGAAGGTCGAGAAAAAGCAGCGCGTCGAAGCCGAAACCAAGCTTGCCCGCCGTGAGCGCACAGCGAAGAAAACCCAGGCCAGCGGCGGCATCCCGAAGATACCTGGCCGGCAACCGTGCGAGCAAGGCGCAGGCATCGGCAGGCTCGATGCGCTCAACCCTCGACGACAAAGTGCTCTCAGCCCAGGCCGCCGTCGACGCCGCCGATGCGAGAGTGAGGGAGATTGAGCAAATCCACCTCACTCTTCCCGATCCCGACGTGCCGCGGAGCCGCCGGATCGCCGAGCTGTGCGACGGCTCCCGGACGATTGTCATCCAGGGTCCCGAGCGCGTGGCCCTGGCGGGACCCAACGGTGCCGGCAAATCGACGCTCCTCAAGCACCTCGTCGAGGGGCGCCCCGCAGAATCCTCGGGCGGGATCAGCGGAAGGCTGCTGACCGAGCGTGTGGGGTATCTCCCGCAACTGCTCGACGGACTGGACGATTCCCGTTCGGCGCTGGAGAACGTGCGGGAGGCAGCGCCGGCGGCCGCGCCCGGGGACATCCGCAATCAACTCGCACGCCTCCTCATCAGGGGATCCACGGTTGATCGCCCGGTCTCCAGCCTGTCGGGAGGTGAACGGTTCCGGGTCAGCCTCGCGAAGCTGCTCCTGGCGGAGCCGCCCTCCCAACTGCTGATCCTCGACGAACCGACGAACAACCTCGACATCGCCAGCGTCGAGCAGCTCGCCGAAGCCCTGGACGCATACCGTGGCGCACTGCTGATCGTGAGCCACGACGTCGGTTTTCTGAGTCGCCTGAACATCAACACAGTTGCTGAGCTCGACGGCCAAGGGAGCCTGCGGGAGCGCACGGAGCCACTCGCCTAGGTAGCCTCCTGAAGAGATCAAGCACTTGGCTTTCACAAAGGACCTGGCGCCCATCGAGAGGTGAGATCTCGGGCCTTTCGCGGGCTGTGATGTCTCGGCACATCGTGGACACTTCATGTCTCGGGACATCGTGGACGGTTCATGTCTCAGGACATTGTGGACAGTTGGTTGGCCATAAATCCGCGGGGTTTGTTGTTGCCGACGTAGTTCGTGCCTTTCGGAGGGCGCTGGTGGCTGATGATTTCCGTTCCGCGGGTGTCGAAAAACATGATCGTTTCATCGTCGTAGAGGACGTGAATTTCGTGGCCGATGTATTCCTTGCCGAGTTTGAAGCGGGTGCCGACGACGGTGGCCTCGCCGTGTAGATTGGCGGTTCGCCGGACGCTGCGGCGTGCGTTCGCTTTGGTGGTTTCCGGGGTGGGCGGCTGCGGGGGCATGGCCTTCGGGGTGGTGTTCCATGCCTCGATCGGCGTTGTTCCGGGCGGGAGCGACTGGTGTTCGCGCTCGGTGTTGTAGTACTGGTCGAACGTGTCGATGTGGGCCTGGAGCTCTTCCATCGTGGCAGCCGGCGGTTGCTTGTTCAGGAATCTGTGCAGCGTCCGGTGGAAGCGTTCGTTCTTGCCCTGTGTGGTGGGTTTGTATGGTTTGCCGGTGATCGGTTCCACGCCTAGGGATTTCAGGTAGTCCACCAGGGCCCCGGTCCGTCCCATCCGGGTGGGGTTGAACGCGGATCCGTTGTCCGAGAGGAACTTCCGCGGTACTCCGTGGCGTTCGATCGCTGTTTTTACGACCCGGATGGCCGCTTCGCTGGTCTCTCCGCTCGCCACGAGCGAGGCCAGCGCCAAACGGGAGTGGTCATCGACGATCTGAAAGATTGCAACCTTCGTTCCCTTGGCAAGCATCCACTCGGTCGAGTCGATCTGCCAGCACCCGTTGGGCTCCGGATAAACGAACCTGCGAAGAGCGCTGCGGGGCTTCTTCCGTGGTTCCGGGACCACGACCCCGGCCCTGGTGAAGATCCGGGCCAGAGTCGCGCGGGAGGGCGGCTCGAAGCCTTGCCGGCGCATTTTCGCGGCCACACTCAAAGGCCCGTGGTCATAACCGGCCTGCTCCAGGGAATCCCTCGTCAACAGCGCCACTTCAACCATTCCCGAGCCGATTTGCGCCGGGCTGCTTTTCGGTTTCGTGGACCCCAATTCCATGGCCCTGATCGATCCGGAAGCCTCGGCCGCGGCCCTGACTTTATAGAACCAAGACCGGGACACTTTGTGCTGCCGGCAGAACCGCGCCACTGCACCCCTCGGAGCGTCCTCGGGCCATGTCGCCACCAAAAGCCGGATCTTGATATCCGGAGTGAAATTGCTCATGACCAGAGCAAATCCCGCCATAGTGTCCACGAAGTCCTGAGACACACTGTCCACGATGTCCTGAGACAGAAGTGTCCATTAAGTCATGAGACTCCACAAACCTTTTGCGCGCTCAAAGAGCCGAGATCTCACCCCTCGATTGCTACCCCACAGCCTGGCGCGCCGCGGCTTCGATTCGGGCCCGGTGGGAGGCCCATTCTTCGCCGCTGCGCTGCGACAAATTCGGGTCTCCCGGGCCTTTCCCGGCCGATCCGTCGATGAGCTCACGCAGTATGTCGGCATGCCCCAAGTGCTGGGCTGTCTCGACGCACATGTGCACCAGGATCTGATGGAGCGTCACGTGGCGCCGCTCGCCGGACCACCACGGCACTTCCCCCGGAGCGTCGAGCGGGAGCGCCTCGATGGTTGCATCGCTGTGCTCGGCCGAGAAATGGTGCAGTTCGATGATCTGCGCCCTGGTCTCCTCCGACGGGACCCACAAGTCCGCGTCCGCCTCGGCGCCGTCGTCGAGCCATGGCAGTTCCCGGCCACTTGGCCGGCCGAAAACCTCTCCGAAGTACCCCAGTTCCACGCTGGCCACGTGCTTGACCAATCCCAGGAGGTTGGTGCCGGTAGGGGTCATGGGCCTGCGGACGTCGTACTCGTCGAGTCCGTCGAGCTTGGCGAGGAGCTCGCCGCGGCGGGCGCGCAAGTATTTGAGCAGAATCGCTTTGTCATCCATGCCGGGCACTATACCGTTGCGCGTACGCACGCGCCGGAGGATGGCGCACTTCTCAACGGCACGGCGCGTGAGTACGGTCGGTGCATGGCCAAACTGATCTATACGGGAATCATGTCCTTGGACGGTTACACCGCCGATGCTGCCGGCAGGTTCGACTGGAGCATGCCCGACGAAGAAGTGCACGGTTTCATCAATGACCTGGAGCGGCCCGTCGGCACCTATCTCTTGGGGCGACACATGTACGAGGTCATGTCTGTTTGGGAGGACATGTCCCTTTCCGGGGAGCCGCCCGTCATACGGGACTACGCCAAGATTTGGCGGGCCGCGGACAAGATCGTGTACTCCACGACCTTGGCGAGTCCGTCCACTGCCAACACGCGCATCGAACGCGATTTCGACGCCGGGGCAATCCTCGCGCTGAAAGAGGCCGCCGAGAGGGACATGTCCATTGGTGGCACCATGCTCGCCGCCCAGGCCATCAAAGCCGGCTTGGTGGACGAGTTCCGTCTCCTCCTCACGCCGATCGTCGTCGGAGGCGGGAAGCAATACCTTCCCGACGGCGTCGGACTGGCGCTCGAGCTGCTGGACGAGCACCGCTTTGGAAACGGCGTGGTCTATCTTAGGTACGCCAGACGCACTTAACCTCATCCCGTCGGCGCCGCCCAGACGGAGCTCCGAGCCGCCGTCAGGCCCCTCCCGCAGCGCGTTCGTTCGTCACGGGAGGAGAAGGATGCCCAAGTATTCCGAAAACGGCAGGTAACGTAAAGGGCGTGCAGTTGAGTCAAGCGTTGGTCAAGACCGCGGCCGGGTGGCTGCTCGGCCTAATGCTTGCTGTGGCGGCTGCGATTGTTTGCATCAATCTCGTGAGCAACTCCATAGCCAGTCCGCAGCAGCAGGTTCGTGAATACATCGGAGCCCTCCAGAAGGGGCACGGCGGGGAAGCCCTCGGGCTACTCCACGCCTCCGTGCCCAATGCCAACGCGGCCATGTTGGACGGGACCGCGCTGCAGACGGCCGCCTCGAAGATCACCGACATCAAGATCGGCAACGCCGAATCGCGCGGCGGCAACCGGGTGACAGTGCCCATGGACTACCAGATTGACGGCAGGGCGCTGCACTCGGATTTCGTGCTTGAACGGACGGGCACCGAATGGCTGTTCTTCGGCAAGTGGTCCTTCGTGCCAACATCTTTGCCCACCCTCGAAGTGACCGTGGTCAACGACAATGAGGCCACTCTCAACGGTGTCCCTGTGAGCCTGCCTAATGGCCGCAACAGCTTTGCCGTCTTTTACCCTGGCCAATACGAAGCGAGCCTCGCCGGCAAATACTTCGCCGCACCGTCCACCAGCACGTCAGTGACCGCCAGCGCTTTGACCGAGGCACCCCTCAACCTCTTGACGAAGCCAACGGATGCGATGATCCAGGTGGTCAACGGCAAGGTCAAGGACTTCCTGGACAACTGCGCCGCCACCGCCACGCAGCAGCAAAAGCTCCAACCCGACTGCCCGTTCTACCATGTGACCAACAGCCGGGTTGTGGACGGAACCATCAAGTGGCAAATCACTGAATACCCGAAGGTCAGCATCGATCCGTTTGGCGGTCAATGGGTCGTGGCACCCCTGAACGGCAAGGCGAGGGTAACCGCCCGCGAAGTCGATCTCTTCAGCGGACAGGTGGGCGACCTCGACGCCGTCCACGATTTCAGCTTCACCACGCGGCTGGATGTAGGCAGAGACGCCATCACGGTGACGCCATTGGTGAGCTTCTAGCTCCCGTCGCCGGCTTAGTCCATCCCGCGCAGGTCAAGCACCAGCTCAGTGTCACCGTCCGCCTGAAGAACCACGGGGATGCCCCAGTCCTGCTGGTACAAGTGACAAGCGGCGTGATCCGGAATCTCGCCGTCCTCGGTCTCCGCCCCATCACAGGCCGCAGCGCGCGCCGTAATGTGGAGGATGCCCTCAGGAACGTCCGCGGACAGCTCCAAGGTCCGCAGCAGTCCCACTGAGGTACCGCCGCCCGAAACCAGCAGCTCTGGCGGGGTCGAGGAGATCTTCAGCTGCGTCGGGTCGCCCCAGCGGTCGTCGAGCTTCTGTCCGGTCGGAGCCGTGAAACGTACCTTCAGTTCCAGGTTGCCCTGGGGCGACGGGGCTCTTGGGCCGCTGCGTCTGCGAGGCACCCTCGTCCACCTGCTGGGCTTCCTTGGGGATCGGGACCAAAACCAGTTGGTGTTTGTTGGACTCCACCACCACCAGCAGCGGTTCGCCGCCTTCGGGGTAGACCACGACGACGTCGCTCGGCTCGGCGAGTCCCCTCGCCAAGGTGGATACCGTCTTAGTCGCCGGATCGTAGCGACGCACGGCACCGTTGTAGGTGTCGGCGATGGCCACCGAACCGTCCGGGAGCACTGTGACACCGAGGGGGTGCTGCAGCCGGGCTTCGCCGGCCTCGCCATCCCGGAAGCCAAAATCGAACAGGCCCTTGCCGACAGCCGACTCAACAGTCACGCCATTTTCGCCAAGAACCAGACGGCGCAATGCCGAGGTCTCGGAGTCGGCCACCCAAATGTCCCCGGAGGCATCCACGGCGAGGCCGGAAGACTGCGCAAACCACGCTTCCTCTGCTGGCCCGTCCAACAAGCCCTCGAGGCCCGAGCCAGCCAGGATGGACACCTCGCCGCTCAAAGGCTCGAAAGCGAAAATCTGGTGGGTGCCGGCCATCGCGATGACAACGCGCTGCAGCTTCTCGCTCCACACCACGTCCCACGGCGATGACAAGGACACCCCAGTGCCGAGACCCAGCACCCCGACGTCGACGGCGTCGGCCGCGAAGTCAGCCGGACCGGCGTCGTGATGTTCCGACCAGGTCCCCGCGCCGCTGTCCGTCACGCGGGCCGGACCGGCGTCGAGCAGGCGCTGGACGCCGTTGCCCGCAACGGTCTGTACGTAGCCCGAGCTGAGGGTGACGCCGCGGAGGCGGTGGTTCACGGTGTCCGCAACCACGGCTTCGTAGCCGAGCTTCCACGCGAGATCTGCTGGCAGCACGGCAACACCCTGCGGCTCGTTGAACTGTGCGACTTCCGCGACGCCGTCCAGGTAGCCCTTGGTTCCGGAGCCGATGACGCGCTCCACGGTCTCAAGGTCCGGGCGCAGTTCCACCAAACGGTGGTGGCCGGAATCGACGACCAGGTAATTGCCGTTGTCCAGCTGGGTCGCCTTGCCGGGGAAACGCAACGTGCCCGACGTCGGGACAGGAGCCACGTAGGGACCGTCACCGCGGTGGAGGGTCCCCTTGGCTTCGTGCTCAGCAACGAGTTCCTCAACGAGCACCGCAAGTCCGCCTGCATGGCCCTCGCCGGAGAGGTGCGCCACGATGTAGCCCTCGGGATCCACAACCACCAAGGTGGGCCAGGCGCGGGCCGCGTAGGCCTTCCACGTGGCGAGCTCGGGGTCGTCCAGGACAGGATGGTGGATTTCGTAGCGCTCAACGGCAGACGCGAGCGCAACGGGATCGGCCTCGTGCTCAAACTTGGGAGAGTGCACGCCCACCGTCACCAGGACGTCGGAGTACTTTTCTTCGAGCGGGCGCAGCTCATCAAGGACATGCAGGCAGTTGATGCAGCAGAACGTCCAGAAGTCCAGCAATACGATCTTGCCGCGCAGGGCTTCCAGGTCCAGGGACTTCCCGCCGGTGTTGAGCCAGCCGCGGCCCACCAGCTCAGAGGCACGGACACGCAGTTGGGTGCGTACGGATTCGCTCATCAGCGTCCTTCCAGATTGGTTTTACTCTCGGGCTGCTTTGATGCCCGATCAGCTAGCTTGGTGTCGCGGTCTGCGAGCCGCGCAAACATATCGTTATAAGCATTAAGGTCGGCGTCGTTATTCCTGTCGGCTGCCCGGTCGGTCCGTTTCGTCTCCCGCTCGTCCGAGCGGGACCACATGACCGCGACGCCGATCGCCACCAGCAGGGTAGGAACTTCGCCGATCCCCAGGCCACGGCGCCGCCCATCTGCTGGTCCGCGAGGGCCGAAAGTCCCCACGTCCGGCCGAGGTTGCCGAAGTAGTCGGCAGCGAGCAGTCCGGTGCCGCCCATGATGGACACGCCGAAGAAGGCGTGGAAGCCCATGGTGGCCAGCAGGAGGAGCAGCCGCATGGGATAAGGGGCCCGGCGGGGCAACGGGTCCGTGCCGATCATCGTCAGGACAAAGATGTAGCCGGTCAGCGTGAAGTGCAAGTTCATGAGCTCGTGGCCCACGTGCTCACGCATGGCCCAGCCGAACGCGTCCGAGAAGTAGAACAGGACGATCGAACCGGCGAAGTTCGCGGCGGCAAAGAGCGGGTGGGTCACCACTTGGGAGAACTTCGAATGCACGAACACGAGCAGCCACTCGCGAAGCCCACGGGAGCCGTCCCCTCGGGATCCCTCGCCACGCGACGGCAAAGCACGCAGGGCGAGCGTCACAGGCGAACCCAGGACGAGGAACAGCGGAGCCACCATGGTCAGCGCCATGTGGTCCACCATGTGCGCCGAGAACAGCACGCGGCCGTAGACCGACGGCGGCCCCGACGTGATGTACGTCAGCACCACCAAGCCGATCATCCAGTTCACCGCCCGGAACCAAGGCAGGAGTCGCCGCGCTTCCGAACCTTGACCATGCCCAGGATGTAGCTCACCGCGCCGAAGAGTGCCACGGAAACCCAAAGCCAGTCGAATCGCCATTCGGTCAGCCATCGCGCGGGCGTCAGTTCGGGCGGCAGTTCATAACCGGACAGGATGAACGCGGGCGAGGCATCCGGCGCGTAGGTGGCGAGCTGCGGTGGAGCCGAACTGGCTAGCGCAACGGCGAGTCCCGACGTCGCGCCCATCACCAACAACTCCACCAACACAAGCTGCCACAGCACACGGCGCGTGGTCATCGATTTGCGGCCCAGCTGCGGGATCACCCACTGGCGGTGCATGAAACCAATGCCGCCGAGGACAATCGTCGCGAATGCCTTCGCCAGGATGATCTGCCCATAGGGGGTGCCGACCAAGGCCGAAAAGCTCGTGACACGAATGCTCGCGTTGATGACGCCCGAAGCGAAGACCAGCACGAACGCAAAGCCGGCCAACGCAGAGAAGCGGCGAAGGGTCTGCTCGGTGATGTCCTTGGTGCCCTTCGAACCCCGGAGAATCCCGGACAGGGCAGCGAGCATGATGATGCCACCCACCCAAGTGGACACACCTACCAAGTGCAGGCCGAGGGAATTGATGGCGCCTTCGTGGTCGTTTGAACTCGCGGAGTGGCCGATCAGTGCGCTTGGCACGAGGCCGCCCAAGGCCAAAACGAGCGTCAGCGCGAGGCCTGCCAAGGAGCGGACGCCGAATAGCGCCGTCGTGACAATCGCGGCGATGATCGTGACGGCGAGCCACGCCTGGCCCGTCTGGATGTCGGTCATGAAGTAGACCAGGGAGGCGGTGAACTGCGGGTCCCCGGACAGGCTTTGGCCGGCAACGTCCGCATAGGTCAGGACAAGGACCGCGACGGCGGAGAGCGTCCAGGCCGCGCCTGCTGCTGCGGCTATGGCCAAGGCCCGGGTAAACGCCGGGTGCTCAGCGGCGTCGTCCTCCTTCGACTTGGACGCATTCCTTGGGAGGATCACGACGGCGAAGATCAGGCCGCCGATCACGGTCGCCAGAGACACGTTGTGGATGGCCTTCGCAACGGGCAGTCCCCAGCGGACCAGTGCGCCGGGATCAGACACATGGCGGGCGGCTGAGGCGCCGGAGAAGATCAGGGCGGCCGCGAGGCCCAGGAAAAGCATCGCCAAGCCCGCCAACTGCCACGGCAAGGTAATCCCTTCCACGGCAGCGCCCGCCTTGGTTCCCGGCTTGGAAGCGGGCGAAGGGGCGGTGGCTGGAGTCTTGGCTGATGGCACCTATCCATTGTCCGCTAACGCGGGCGGCGCGGCGAATCGAACGGATTAAAGCAGAAAGGCGGCAACCTGTTGGTTGCCGCCTTTCTGAGGCGTTTGCCGAAGTGTCTTACTTCTTGGAGACAGCTGCCTTCAGCTTGGAGCCAGCAGTCAGCTTGACGCTGTGGCCGGCTGCGATCTGGATGGTTTCGCCGGTCTGCGGGTTGCGGCCCGTGCGGGCTGCGCGGTCGGTGCGCTCGATTGCGAGCCAGCCCGGAATGGTGATCTTCTCGCCAGCGGCGACGGAAGTCTCGAAAACTTCGAACAGTGCATCGAGCACGGAGTTGACTGCGGCCTGGCTGGTGCCAGCCTTGCCAGCTACCTCGGAAACCAGTTCGCTACGGTTCTTAGCCATTTGTGTCCTCGCTGGACTTTACGATTTTGGAGCTCACACACGGCATGCGCGCGAGCCACTGTTCGAAAACTTACCAGCTTGGGCGGACGAGGCCAGCAAATTCCGCGTGTTTCCGCGCTTTTTTGACCAAATTCACCCTATTTCGGGCGTATTTGGGGGTCAATTCCGCCGCGGGCGAACTCCGACCCCTTCCGACGCGCTCACTTATGTGGGTCCCCCGGTCGACCTTCGCTCACTTATGGCGGTTGCCGGCTGACGCCCGCTCACTTATGTAGGTCCCGGGCGTTCATACGTGAGCGGGGGTGTGGTCGCCCCGGTGCGTGCCGGGGTGTTTGGGTCAGGTCCCGGGCGTTCCTACGTGAGCGGGGGGTGGTCGCCCCGGTGCGTGCCGGGGTGTTGGGGGTATTGGACACAACGTGTGTATGGGAGGGGCGGGTTGTTCGGGTGGACGTCCCGGCGTGAGCCGGAGGGCTGGATTGGACGCGTTCCGGGGATGGCTGTTGCTCCGGCCGGGCCTGTGACCCCGCGCAGGGGCTGGGCGATACGGTAAATGGGTTTCGACGCGTGAATTCCGGTGTCGACAGGGATTGAGCGCACCCGCAAGAATTTTGTGCGTCGCGAGGTTCCGGGGGTTGCAGGGACGAGGGCTTCCGGCGCCGTACAGGCTGGGCCGGACCGCGCATGACCCGCCCGGGATTTACCCACGTTTTGTCCCATGACCCCCGGGCCGGCTGGCGGGGCCGGGTTTGGTTGGGTGTGTTCCGGGGGGGGGTTAATGGGGAGACCCCCGACCTGGTGGTTGGGGGGTCTCGACCTGTACTGGTTGTCCGGCGGTGTCCTACTCTCCCACACCCTCCCGGGTGCAGTACCATCGGCGCTGTGGGTCTTAGCTTCCGGGTTCGGAATGGGACCGGGCGTTTCCCCCACGCTATGACCGCCGTAACCTTTTCACCCGTCACCAACCCTTTGGGGGGGTGGTGTGGGAAGTGTTGTGGTTGCGGCTGTTGTGTTGTGACAGTCGTGTTATTCAGTTGTGGTTTTTTGTCCCCGTGCAACAGTGTTGTTGTCTGGGAACCACATAGTGGACGCAAGCAGTTTTGTTTGTGTGATGTAAGTTATCGGCCTATTAGTACCGGTCAGCTTCAACAGTCTTTAGTCCTGTCTTCCACATCCGGCCTATCAACCCAGTGGTCTGGCTGGGGGCCTCTCACACACGAGGTGTTTGGAAATCTCATCTTGAAGCGAGCTTCCCGCTTAGATGCTTTCAGCGGTTATCCCATCCGAACGTAGCTAATCAGCGGTGCACTTGGCAGTACAACTGACACACCAGAGGTTCGTCCGTCCCGGTCCTCTCGTACTAAGGACAGCCCTTCTCAAATTTCCTGCGCGCGCAGCGGATAGGGACCGAACTGTCTCACGACGTTCTAAACCCAGCTCGCGTACCGCTTTAATGGGCGAACAGCCCAACCCTTGGGACCTACTCCAGCCCCAGGATGCGACGAGCCGACATCGAGGTGCCAAACCATGCCGTCGATATGGACTCTTGGGCAAGATCAGCCTGTTATCCCCGAGGTACCTTTTATCCGTTGAGCGACGGCCATTCCACAATGTACCGCCGGATCACTAGTCCCGACTTTCGTCCCTGCTTGAGATGTCTCTCTCACAGTCAAGCTCCCTTGTGCACTTACACTCGACACCTGATTGCCAACCAGGCTGAGGGAACCTTTGGGCGCCTCCGTTACTTTTTAGGAGGCAACCGCCCCAGTTAAACTACCCATCAGGCACTGTCCCTGACCCGGATCACGGGCCGAAGTTAGATGTCCAAAGTGACCAGAGTGGTATTTCAACGATGACTCCACCCGAACTGGCGTCCGGGCTTCAACGTCTCCCACCTATCCTACACAAGCCACTCCGAACACCAATACCAAACTATAGTAAAGGTCTCGGGGTCTTTCCGTCCTGCTGCGCGTAACGAGCATCTTTACTCGTACTGCAATTTCGCCGAGTTTATGGTTGAGACAGCGGGGAAGTCGTTACTCCATTCGTGCAGGTCGGAACTTACCCGACAAGGAATTTCGCTACCTTAGGATGGTTATAGTTACCACCGCCGTTTACTGGGGCTTAAATTCTCAGCTTCGCCTTGCGGCTAACCGGTCCTCTTAACCTTCCAGCACCGGGCAGGAGTCAGTCCGTATACATCGTCTTGCGACTTCGCACGGACCTGTGTTTTTAGTAAACAGTCGCTTCCCCCTGGTCTCTGCGGCCCCGATCCCCTCCCGGTCGCTAGTACCGTTCAAGGTTGGGGCCCCCCTTCTCCCGAAGTTACGGGGGCATTTTGCCGAGTTCCTTAACCATAATTCTCTCGATCGCCTTGGTATTCTCTACCTGATCACCTGTGTCGGTTTGGGGTACGGGCAGCTCGAACCTCGCGTCGATGCTTTTCTAGGCAGCATAGGATCACCGGATCCCCCCTTGCGGGAGTCCCGTCAGATCTCAGGCACGTCATCCAAGACACAGCGACGGATTTGCCTATCGCTGACCCTACATCCTTAGACCGGGGCAACCATCGCCCGGCCCGGCTACCTTCCTGCGTCACACCTGTTAATACGCTTACCTCCCGGGATCAGATCCCGCGCTCGGCCAAAACCCGCACACCACAAGGGTGATTGGGCAGGCTCCGGGCGGTTAGTATCCCCCGATCAGCATGGGCGGTCCTTCGCCGGTACGGGAATATCAACCCGTTGTCCATCGACTACGCCTGTCGGCCTCGCCTTAGGTCCCGACTTACCCAGGGCAGATTAGCTTGACCCTGGAACCCTTGATCATTCGGCGGACGGGTTTCTCACCCGTCTTTCGCTACTCATGCCTGCATTCTCACTCGTGTAGGCTCCACCGCTGGTTTCCACCGCGACTTCACCGCCCACACGACGCTCCCCTACCACTCCAGAGGACTGAACCACGAAGGCTTGTCTATACTCTGAAATCCACAACTTCGGCGGTGTACTTGAGCCCCGCTACATTGTCGGCGCGGAATCACTTGACCAGTGAGCTATTACGCACTCTTTCAAGGATGGCTGCTTCTAAGCCAACCTCCTGGTTGTCTTCGCAACTCCACATCCTTTCCCACTTAGCACACGCTTAGGGGCCTTAGTTGGTGGTCTGGGCTGTTTCCCTCTCGACTATGAAGCTTATCCCCCACAGTCTCACTGCTGCGCTCTCACTTACCGGCATTCGGAGTTTGGCTGACGTCAGTAACCTTGTAGGGCCCATCGGCCATCCAGTAGCTCTACCTCCGGCAAGAAACACGCAACGCTGCACCTAAATGCATTTCGGGGAGAACCAGCTATCACGGAGTTTGATTGGCCTTTCACCCCTACCCACAGCTCATCCCCTCCATTTTCAACTGAAGTGGGTTCGGTCCTCCACGACGTCTTACCGTCGCTTCAACCTGGCCATGGGTAGATCACTCCGCTTCGGGTCTAGATCACGCCACTACACTCGCCCTGTTCAGACTCGCTTTCGCTACGGCTACCCCACACGGGTTAACCTCGCGACGTAACACTAACTCGCAGGCTCATTCTTCAAAAGGCACGCCGTCACACCCATACAGACAAGCTGCAGATGCTCCGACGGATTGTAAGCACACGGTTTCAGGTACTGTTTCACTCCCCTCCCGGGGTACTTTTCACCTTTCCCTCACGGTACTGGTCCGCTATCGGTCATTAGGAAGTATTTAGGCTTATCAGGTGGTCCTGACAGATTCGCACGGGATTTCTCGGGCCCCGTGCTACTTGGGATCCTCTCCAGGCGGTGCACGACATTACGGTTACGGGGCTCACACCCTCTACGGCCGGCCTTTCAAGACCGTTCACCTATGCCCACACTCTCACCCCACCGGTCCGGCAGAACCAGTACGGAAAGTCCCACAACCCCGCCCATGCAACACCCGCCGGCTATCACACATGGAACGGTTTAGCCTCATCCGCGTTCGCTCGCCACTACTAACGGAATCACTCTTGTTTTCTCTTCCTGCGGGTACTGAGATGTTTCACTTCCCCGCGTTCCCCCCACGCACCCTATGTGTTCAGATGCGGGTCACCAGATCACGCAAAACGCGTCTGGCGGGGTTTCCCCATTCGGACATCCTGGGATCACCGTTCGGTTATCAACTCCCCCAGGCTTATCGCAGATTCCTACGTCCTTCTTCGGCTCCTAATGCCAAGGCATCCACCGTGTGCCCTTAAAAACTTGACCACACAAAAACAACACAAATTTCGAGAGAACCACAGACACCGACACACACCCCCGAAGGAGCGCACACCGGCACCAGGTTCATAAAAAGAAATTGCTGTAGACACGGAACAAACCCCAAAAGGCCTGCCCATGTCAGATGCTCGCGTCCACTATGTAGTTCTCAAACAACAACCCCGTACCACACACCCCCCACACCAAACAGCGTGAAAAGCCATGCAGCCAGGAAACCAGAAACACCCAAAACCACCACCAACCCCACCCCAGCACCCCACCCCCAAAAAACAGGGAAGGACACACAAAGGTGACACCAGCGACGGGCCTGTTGCCTCAGGACCCAACAGTGCGCCAAACACAACCCCCGCAACCCACACCCCGGCACGTTCCCAACACCCCGCACCCGCACCCCCCAAAAGGGACACAGGACACACAGGACGCCGTACTGGCACCAGGACACAACCACGGAAAAGGCCATGCCAAAAATTTGATTCGTTGATATTCCACCCATGAGCACCCACCGCAGAACAGACGCCTGCGCAATGGGCTTTGCTTCCAATACACCCCCCACCCACCATGCGGCAGGAAAAGGGCGATAAAGGCGCTCCTTAGAAAGGAGGTGATCCAGCCGCACCTTCCGGTACGGCTACCTTGTTACGACTTAGTCCCAATCGCCGGTCCCACCTTCGACGGCTCCCCCCACAAGGGTTAGGCCACCGGCTTCGGGTGTTACCAACTTTCGTGACTTGACGGGCGGTGTGTACAAGGCCCGGGAACGTATTCACCGCAGCGTTGCTGATCTGCGATTACTAGCGACTCCGACTTCATGGGGTCGAGTTGCAGACCCCAATCCGAACTGAGACCGGCTTTTTGGGATTAGCTCCACCTCACAGTATCGCAACCCTTTGTACCGGCCATTGTAGCATGCGTGAAGCCCAAGACATAAGGGGCATGATGATTTGACGTCGTCCCCACCTTCCTCCGAGTTGACCCCGGCAGTCTCCTATGAGTCCCCGCCATCACGCGCTGGCAACATAGAACGAGGGTTGCGCTCGTTGCGGGACTTAACCCAACATCTCACGACACGAGCTGACGACAACCATGCACCACCTGTGAACCAGCCTCAAGAGGGGAACGCATCTCTGCGCTTTACTAGTCCATGTCAAGCCTTGGTAAGGTTCTTCGCGTTGCATCGAATTAATCCGCATGCTCCGCCGCTTGTGCGGGCCCCCGTCAATTCCTTTGAGTTTTAGCCTTGCGGCCGTACTCCCCAGGCGGGGCACTTAATGCGTTAGCTACGGCGCGGAAAACGTGGAATGTCCCCCACACCTAGTGCCCAACGTTTACGGCATGGACTACCAGGGTATCTAATCCTGTTCGCTCCCCATGCTTTCGCTCCTCAGCGTCAGTTAATGCCCAGAGACCTGCCTTCGCCATCGGTGTTCCTCCTGATATCTGCGCATTTCACCGCTACACCAGGAATTCCAGTCTCCCCTACATCACTCTAGTCTGCCCGTACCCACTGCAGAACCGGAGTTGAGCCCCGGTCTTTCACAGCAGACGCGACAAACCGCCTACGAGCTCTTTACGCCCAATAATTCCGGATAACGCTTGCGCCCTACGTATTACCGCGGCTGCTGGCACGTAGTTAGCCGGCGCTTCTTCTGCAGGTACCGTCACTTTCGCTTCTTCCCTACTGAAAGAGGTTTACAACCCGAAGGCCGTCATCCCTCACGCGGCGTCGCTGCATCAGGCTTGCGCCCATTGTGCAATATTCCCCACTGCTGCCTCCCGTAGGAGTCTGGGCCGTGTCTCAGTCCCAGTGTGGCCGGTCACCCTCTCAGGCCGGCTACCCGTCATCGCCTTGGTAGGCCATTACCCCACCAACAAGCTGATAGGCCGCGAGTCCATCCAAAACCACAAAAGCTTTCCACCAACCACCATGCGGTGACTGGTCGTATCCGGTATTAGACCCAGTTTCCCAGGCTTATCCCAGAGTCAAGGGCAGGTTACTCACGTGTTACTCACCCGTTCGCCACTAATCCACCCAGCAAGCTGGGCATCATCGTTCGACTTGCATGTGTTAAGCACGCCGCCAGCGTTCATCCTGAGCCAGGATCAAACTCTCCGTTGAAGTAAAACAAAAACAGACACAACCACAACCACCGGAAATAACGGCAGAAACAGCTGCACAAAATTTGAAACCAGCCAAAAAACCAGACCACCACACACGGGGGTGCGGGCAGCCCGGCAAATCAACCAATTCATATAAAATAAACCGGTATCAACAAACTTGGCACACTATTGAGTTCTCAAACAACAGACACACCCGACACCACCCAAACCACACGGTCCAAGATCGCTCCGGAGCAACTTTCCAAACTTACCCGAACTGCGGAACCAAAGCAAATCAACGTTTCCGCGATCCGCCATCCAACAGGGGTCCCCACCCATCCACAGCGCACCAACAAGCACGCCATTTTCAGGCTGTTCATCAAGGGGGTCGGTCGCTAACTTTCCGCATCAGCGGCGGCGACTCGAATTACTTTACACACCCCGCAGACCACACGCAAATCACCCCACACCAAGGCAAAAACCGCGGTAATCCGCGGCAAAACGGGCGATTCCGCACCAGAAGCAGCCGCCGACGTCGTAATTCAGCATTGTGTGGTGCGCCACTTAAGGGGAGGCGCCCCGAACCGCAAGAAGCCGGAACGCAAGAAGGGCCGGCAACCACATGGTTGCCGGCCCTTCTAGTGCTTCTGGATTACCAGGAAGACTTGGTGATGCCCGGAAGCTCACCACGGTGAGCCATGTCGCGGAAGCGAACACGGGAGATACCGAACTTCTGGAAGGTACCGCGCGGGCGGCCGTCGATGATGTCGCGGTTACGCAGACGGATCGGGGAGGCGTTGCGGGGCAGCTTCTGCAGGCCGAGGCGAGCCTCTTCGCGTGCTTCGTCAGTCGCGTTGGCGTCAGCCAGGGTCTTCTTCAGTTCGAGACGCTTGGCAGCGTAACGCTCAACGATGACCTTGCGCTGCTCGTTGCGAGCAATCTTGGACTTCTTAGCCATGTTTAGCGCTCCTCTCGGAATTCGACGTGCTGGCGGATCTTGGGGTCGTACTTCTTCAGAACCAGACGGTCCGGGTCGTTACGACGGTTCTTGCGGGTTACGTAGGTGTAACCGGTGCCCGCAGTGGACTTCAGCTTGATGATCGGACGTACGTCCTTGTCTTTTGCCATTAGAGCTTCACCCCACGAGCAGGATCCCGGCAACGACAGAGTCGATACCGCGAACGTCGATGGTCTTGATGCCACGGGCCGACAGGGTCAGCGTGACGTTACGGCGCAGGGACGGAACCCAGTAGCGCTTCTTCTGGATGTTGGGGTCGAACCGACGCTTGTTGCGGCGGTGCGAGTGCGAAATGCTGTGTCCAAAGCCCGGCTCGGCTCCGGTCACCTGGCAGTGTGCTGCCATGACGACTCTCCTAAAAAATAAACGTAACGGCCAACAGAGTTCCTGCTTGCCGTGCGACGGGCGGCGTCCGCAACCAGTCCACACCGTTTTCGGTAGTTCCCGCAGAGCTTGACCCATGACTGAAATCAGCCAATGATCACCGCTGCGGCGAAGGTAGTGGGTCCCGGACAACAGGCCGGGATACTGGGCGAATACTGGAATGCACGCAACTTGAGCCCCTAACTACCGGCCCGCGGATGTCCCGTTGTTGCCAACAGTTACCGCCAACCGGAGCAATTGCACACGCTCCGCGCCACCTAGCGCCTATTAAGTCTAGGGGCAAGGGCAAATTAAGACCAATCGGGTGTATAAAGGCCCGCTGAAATGCACGGCCCAAGGCCGCCGCCCATACTCACCTCAAGACATAAGCGGTGTCCAGCCCTTTCACAGGAGATCGAAAGGTAGAAGGTTCAATCTTGAACCATGAAGACACAACTCCTCGCCTCCCCGGACCCGCGGGTAGCCACGACTACCAAGCAGGCCGCACGGTCCCCGCGGAGCAATCCCGCCAAGGGAAGGTTCGCCGGACAGCATCGCCGCCGGATGTTCCGAGCGGACATGCTCACGGTTGCGCTGTGGGCATCGCTTGCGGCAGCGCTGGCTTTGTGGCTTGCCGACGGCGGGGTGTCGACGGTAGGGAATCTCACCCAAGCGGTGACCGCCGTCGGGATCGCTGGCCGGACTTGCCGGCATGGACCTGGTCTTCCTGATGCTTCTGCTCGCGGCACGCCTGCCTTTCGTGGACGGCGCGGTCGGGCATGACAGGGCGTTGGAATTCCATCGGAAACTAGGCAAACCGGCGCTCTACCTCTTGCTGGCACACGGACTTCTTGTGGCGACCGGCTACGGCATGGCCGAAGGCCTGAACCCCGTCAGCGAGGCCGTTTCGCTCTGGGTGTTGGTACCCGATATGTGGCTGGCGTTTGTCTCCATGGCGTTGTTCATTGCCGTCGTGGTCACCTCGCTGGTAGCTGTGCGGCGCCGTTTTCCGTACGAATTCTGGTACTTCGTCCACTTGCTTACCTACCTCGCGGTAGCAACGGCATTGCCGCACCAGTTCAGTGTGGGCGGCTTGTTCGCCGCAGGCACCTGGCAGCGCTGGTACTGGCTGCTGCTTTATATCGGAACAGGTTCGGCATTGGTTTGGTTCCGTCTGGCCGTGCCGGTGATGGCGACATTCCGGCACCAGCTAACGGTGCGGCGCGTGGTGCGGGTGGCGCCGGACGTGGTCAGCATAGAAATGAGCGGCCTCCGCCTGAACGAATTGACGGGCGCCGGCGGCAGGTTCTTCGTCTGGCGCTTCCTGGCCCCGGGAATGTGGTGGCAGGCACACCCGTATAGCTTGTCCGCGGAACCGCAAAGAGCTCCGGCCATACCGGGCCGGCTGCCTCGGCAGGACACCTTGCGCATCACCGTCCGTAACCTAGGTACGGGTTCGTCACGGCTGGCCTCTCTCCGCCCGGGAACGAAAGTAGCGATCGAGGGCCCCTACGGCGTCTTCAGCACAGCCGCCCGGAGCCGGGATCGCATCGTGATGATCGGAGCAGGAATCGGAATCACCCCGCTCCGTGCACTCTTGGAATCCACTCCTTTTGCACCCGGCCAAGCGACAGTTCTACTGCGTGGCAGCAGTGAAGGTGAGTTGTTCTTGGGCGACGGAGATCCTGGAGTTGTGCCGGAAACGCGGCGCCACTCTCTTCCACCTGATCGGCCACCGCGCAAGGAATGCCAAGAGCACGTGGCTGCCGGCCTCGGCAGGTGCCGCGCGGCTGCGGGACTACGTACCGGACATCGCCGACGCCGATGTCTACATCTGCGGCCCATCCGCCTGGGCGCGCCAGGTCTTGGCCGACGCGAAAAGCTCCGGCGTCCGGGAGGAACAACTCCACTACGAAAGGTTTGACTGGTGAGACTCAGGGCAGGAATATCAGCGGCGCTTGCGTCAGCGGCAATCCTCCTCGCCGGATGGCAAGCAGGGGCGCATGTGGCCGAATCCAACGCATCAGCCGTCGCGACGTCCTCCACAGGAGGAAACACGGGCACGACGGCGAATGGAACCACCGGGAGCAGCGCTTCCGGATCGTCCTCGGGAACCAGTTCCAGCACAGGTTCCGGGTCCAGTTCCAGCACAGGTTCCAGTTCCAGTTCTAGTTCTAGTACGGGAGCGACGGCGAAGGCAGGCGCGTCGGCCAAAGCGGGCGGCACTTACGCAGGCACCGCCGTGGACACCCGCTTCGGAACGGTTCAGGTCCAAGTGACGGTCAAGGCCGGAGTCATCACGGATGTCACGGCCTTGCATCTGACGGACCAGGAGCAAAGGTCCGTCCAGATCAGCGCCAGGGCCGCGCCGCTCCTCCGTTCCGAAGTCCTGAGCGCGCAAACTGCCAACGTCCAAACCATCAGCGGGGCCACCTATACCAGTGAGGCGTATTTGACGTCCCTTCAGGCAGCCCTCGATGCAGCCCACTTCTAAGCCCAGTGAGCCGGGACGGGACATCGCCGGTCTCCGCCTTAGTTCCCGCACCTTCACCAGCATGGGCACTGTGGTGAGCCTCGCTGTTCCTCACGGGACTTCCCACGCTGTGGAGGAAGAGCTCGAAGCGGCCACCGCCGTCGTCGAGCAGTTGTTTGACGCTCTGGACAAGAAGTTCAGTCTCTACCGTCCCGACTCGGAGGCGAGCGCGATGGTCCGCCGCGAGCTGGCGCTTGCGGATGCCTCAGCGGACATGCGCCAGCTTTACCTGGAGGCCTCCCAGTGGCGCACCCTCACGGAAGGTGCGTTCACAGCGGAGCGACCGGACGGTGTGGTGGACTTGGCGGGGATCGTCAAGGGGCACGCAATTCGGGAGGCCGGAACGTCCCTGCACGCGCTGGGCCTTAAGGATTGGTGCCTCAACGCGGGCGGAGATGTCCTGGTGGACGGTTCGCCGGCCCCGGGTACCGATCGTGCATGGCTGGCCGGGATTGTGGATCCGGCGGATCGGGCGGCACTCCTGACTGCTTTTCCACTGGCAGGCGCCAAGCATGCACTGGCGACCTCCGGAACCGGCGAACGCGGCCACCACATCTGGTCAGCCGGCTTGACGCGAGGGAAATCCGAGGGATTCCGCCAAGTTTCGGTGGCGGCTGAGGACATCGTCACGGCCGATGTCCTCGCTACCGCCATCATGGCTGGCGGCGCCCGGACCCTCACGCTAGCCACTGCCCGCTGGGACGTTGAGGTGCTCGCGGTGAAGAACGACGGCGGGCTGCTCGCCACGCCGGGGTTCCGGACCCCTTCGGCCCAGTACGGCTAAAGCGGAGTGAGTTGTGGATACCTCGGGCTGAGCCCATCGCCGGATGATTTGCCCGTCACTCGGCGGACGACCCACGGGGCCGCGTGTTCGCGGGCCCAGCGTGCGTTGGCACGCAAAGCTTCCACCCGGGCAAGTTGGGGTTGCGCGACCGGGGGCGGCACGTCGAGGGAACCGTCGTGTTCCAGGACAGCCAGTACCCGGTTGGCCATGTTGATGTGGCCGGCAGTGGACATGTGCATACGGTCCTGCGACCACATGTGCCAGTCGTGATATTCGCTGAACCGCCAATAATCCACCAGTAGCGCCCCGTGATTCTCGGCAATCTCGCGCACCAGCTCGTTGTAGATTGCGGTGCGTCCGCGCATGGTGCCGAAAACCTTGGAACTGCGGGCGTCGAAGCCAGTGAAGAGGAGCAGCGTAGCGCCGGTGGAGCTCAGCTTCGCGATTCCCGCCTCGTAATCCTGCATGAGCCTGTCGATGTCCACTTTCGGACGGAAGATGTCATTCGCTCCCGCGTACAGGGTCACCAGCGTCGGTTCAAGTGCGACGGCGGCGTCCACCTGTTCTGCCATGACTTGCCGCAGTTTCTTGCCGCGGATGGCCAGGTTGGCGTAGCCGAAATTTTCGTTGCTTCGAGAAAGTTGCCGGGCAACGAGGTCCGCCCACCCCCTGACTCCATGGGGGAGCGACGGGTCCGCGTCGCCAAGGCCCTCGGTGAACGAGTCTCCCAATGCCACATACCGGGCAGAAAAATTCATGTCGTCAGTCTTTCATCACGGCGGGGCGGCGGTCACGTGGGGTTCGTCGCAGGGTTCGCGCCTCAGAGTTCGCGCAGGATCCAGTGATCGTCGTCCAGGCGAGCCACGATCTTCTCGCCGATCCGCGCGAGGTCCGCAACGTCGTCGTCGGTCATCGCGTCCAACATCAAGGCCCGGACCGCGTCCACATGCCCTGGCGCGAGAGTCACGATGGTGTCCATGCCGGCCTCCGTTAAGTGAGCCACCGTGACGCGAGCATCACCCGGATGCGCTTCCCGCTCTACCCAGCCGCGTTTCTGCAACTTCGTGACCACGTGCGAGAGCCTCGACAGCGATGCACTCGTCCGTGCCGCCAGCTCACTCATCGGCAGGAAACGTCCGTCGGCCTCGGACAGCATGGCGAGCACGTTGTAGTCGAACAGTGACAATTTCCCGGCCGCTTGCAGCTGGGTGTCCAGGGCTGCGGGCAGCAAGGTGTTGATACTCAGGAGGGCCAGCCAGGCACGGCGTTCGTCGGCATTGAGCCAGCGCGGTTCGGTCATGAACTCATCTTAGAAGGAAATCAATGCTTGACACTTCAACTTAAGAGGATTATTGTTTTAGTTGAAGCTTCAAGTAAATAAAAGCGGGCCTCCACGAGACCACGAGCAAAGGAACAACAATGGCTGACATCACCATCATCGGTACCGGCAACATGGCATCCGGAATTGCGGCCCTCGCCGCTGCGGCCGGCAAAAGCGTCCAGGTCCTCAGCCGCGATGCGGGCTCCGCCGCCGCGCTGGCGGCAAAGGTCAACGGAACGTCGGGCACCACGGGCACTCCTGTGGAAGGCAGCATCGTTGTGCTGGCCACGCCGTTCGAGGCTTCCAAGGAAGTGATTGCTTCCTATGGTTCGGCCCTCAACGGCAAAGCAATCGTGGACATCTCCAACCCCGTAAACTTCGAAACCTTCGACTCACTTACCGTCCCCGCCGGAACCTCGGCCGCTGAAGAACTCCAGGCTTTGGCTCCGGGCGCATCGGTGGTCAAGGCGTTCAACACCGTCTTCGCAGCCACGCTCGCGGAAGGCGAAGTGGGCGGCCAGATCCTTGATGTGCTGGTAGCGAGCGACGACGCCGAGGCGACGGCCGCCGTCGTTGACTTCATCAAAGGTGCCGGGCTGCGTCCCGTGAACGTCGGACCGCTGCGCCGTTCGCGTGAGCTCGAGGCCTTCCAGCTTCTCGTCATGACGCTCCAGATCAGCGAAGCCCACCCGGATTACAACTGGAACTCGGCGGTCAAACTGCTGCCGTAGGAAATGCACATTGACTCACGGGAGGCCGTCCTTCGCCTACTTGGCGAAGGACGGCCTCTGCCGTTGCACCATCTGGGCGTCCCCGCGGGGCTGTAGGCTGACGAGCATGTTCGTCGTTTCGCTGACATACAAGGTTCCCGACGAGATCGTCGATTTTCACCGCCCCGCACACATGGACTGGGTCAAAGAAGCGTTCGACGCCGGCACTTTCCTTGCGTCCGGGCGTCGCGTTCCCGCTGTCGGCGGTGTGCTGTTGTCCAACGTCGACCGTGCAACACTCGACGCTTCCCTGGCTACGGATCCGTTCTACGTGAACGGAGTAGCCGACTTCGAGGTCATCGAATTCACCGTGACAACGGCGTCTACCGGGTACGAAAACCTGCTGGACTGACTTGACTGCCACCGCGCCAATAATGTGTCAGGCGAGACGCTGGTGTACGTCAGAGCCGCGCGGGTTCAGGCGACGTCCCCAACCGCTCAGGGAGAACCACCGGCATGAGCGCAGGCCAGCGGGCGCTCAAGTGGTCCCCGCTCGAAACTCCCCGGAACCGGCGCGAAAGCCAAGGCGCCACATCTCGCCTCAGCCACGCGGCGTCGTCGGCCATTATCTCGGCGCGGTTCCGGGGTAGCAGCGGCCCGAGCACCGGTGAGCCGAGGGAATGCGGGGCACCCAACACTTCCAAGACTTTCCGAGCCATATATTCGTGTCCGATTCCGGACATGTGCAGCCGGTCAGGCGCCCACATGCGCCGGTCTTGGTACTTTTCGAAGCACCAGTGATCCACCAGGAGTGTTCCATATGCGGCGGCGATGCGCCGGATGTGCTTGTTGAAAACGGCGGTGCGCAGCTTGAGCGGTTCCAACATGGGCGAGAGCGGGACGTTGTACTCGGTGAACAGGAGGATTTGGGCACCGCTCTCCGCAATCCGGGCCACTGCGTCTTCGAATCTCACCACAAGAGAGCGCATGTCCAGCCGGGCGCCGAGGAGATCGTTGCCGCCAGCGTGGAAACTGACCAGCGTGGGAGCCTGACCCAGAGCGGGTTGAAGTTGTTCAGTCACAATCGGTTTGAGCCGCCGGCCGCGAACCGCCAAGTTGGCGTACCGCGTCTGCGGCTGATGCCTGGCCAATTCCTCGGCGACCCGGTCAGCCCAGCCGCGGCAATCGTTGGGAAGGCGAGGATCGGAATCGCCGACCCCTTCCGTGAAGGAATCCCCGACGGCGACAAATCGCACCGGCGTTTGCGTGGTCATGATCAGGTGCCTCCGTTGTTTTGAGCGTTGTTTCCAGTACCAGAGACGGCGGCTTGGCGTGTGGCGAGTTTCCGCAGCCCGGCCTTCCGCGGAACTTTCACGGGCTCAGGCCAGCGAGGGCGAAGGCTGTCCCCGAGCGTGACGCCGCGGAGCTTCCGGCCGAACAGGGGCAGGACCCAATCGTTCACCCAACGGCGCTGACGACGTTCCCAGTCACGCAGCTTGAGCCGCTGGGGCGGTTCCCAGTCCTTGGGCGAGAACTTGTGCGGGACGCCGAGGTGGTCCAGGACCTGTGCCGCCATGTATTTGTGTCCGGCCTTGGACATATGGAGACGGTCAGGAGCCCACATCCGACGGTCGTGGTAGGCATCAAGGCACCAATGGTCCACCAAGACGGCGCCATACGTAGCAGCCAACTCGCGGACGCGCTCGTTGTAGAGGGCATTTCGCTTCTTCAACGGCTCCAGCACGGCCGAGACTTTCACGTCATACCCCGTGAATAGGACCAACGTGGCTCCCGTGGCGGCGAGCCGCGCTACGAGCTTTTCGTATTCGGCCAAGAGTTCGTCCATGTCCGTGCCGAAGTCAAGAATGTCATTGCCGCCTGCGTACAGCGTGACGAGCGTCGGTTCCATGGCCAGGGCCCGGTCCAACTGCTCCTCGACAACATGGCGTAGCCTCTTGCTCCGCACGGCAAGATTGGCATACTCCCAGCCAGGTTCAGCCTTGGCCAGTTTTTCGGCGACGCGGTCGGCCCAGCCCCGGACGCCGTTCGGCAGGGTCTTGTTCCGATCCCCCACGCCCTCGGTGAAGGAATCGCCCAAGGCAACAAACCGCCGTCGTCCGTTCTGGTCAGCATGAAGCACGTTCCCAGCCACGACGCCAGCGTAGCCCCGTCCGGTTGACCGCCGGCAAAGCCCAGGTTAATTCGACGCTCACTCACCTAAGTGAGCGAACGTCGGGGATAGCGGAGAACAATCCGACGGGTTTTGGACACCAAGGGCGTCGTTTGCAAGGATGACAGGACCGGCTGGCACAAGGGACCACGCCAAACCGGGAAACCGGCAAGGATCGAGAGGATGAGCATGCGCACCGCACACGTTGACGCTGCCATGGTTGGCGAGGTGGCCGATCTGGCCTGCTTTGCAGCCTTCCTTGCGTCGGCCATCCCGCTCGGCGGTCTCGGGAACTAGCCCGCTGCCAGCACGTACGAAGCACAACAACGGATTCCTCTGTTGTGCGCCCGGATCGCCAGACGCCAGCGTCCTTTCCCCCTTCGGGGCCACATCGATTCGAAAGAACTCTGCCGTGCAGAAAATTACCGCTCAACAAGTCCGATCCTCATTCATCAATGCGAGCCGCTCGGAAGCCGCCAAACTCAGCCTCTCGAAGGACTTTGATTCCCTCGATTGGGACAACCTCGAATTCCTCGGCTGGCGCGACGAAAAGATGCCGATGCGAGGCTATCTTGTCGTTCAAAACGAGGGAACCCTCACTGGGATCATGCTTCGCGCGCCGGAAGGGGGCTCCGGCAAGAAACGCTCGGTCCTTTGTGAGCTATGCCGCGACGTGTTTTCCAAGGACGATGTTTATCTCTGGGTGGCCAAGCGTGCCGGTCAACCGGGTCGCGACGGCAACACAGTCGGGACGTTGATCTGCGCCGACTTCGGCTGCTGCACCAACGTCCGCAAAGAGCCCCCGGCCAGTGAGATCAATCCGGACCCGGGCGCCGTCGTCGCTCGCCAAATCGGCGGATTGCAGTCCCGGACGGCACAGTTCCTGAGGCGCGTCCAGGGAAAGTAGCCGCTCGGCCACCAGTGCCCGCTCACATAAGTGAGCGGGCACTGGTGGTACCGGTAGCGGCAGTTAGCGGAGCACGATGTCCACGGGGTTGGCTTCGGAACGCCATACGCCTGGCACACCCGGGGCGCCGATGACAGGAGCTGTCAGCACGCCGGAGCGGTTGGTTCGTTTGTCGCGCAGGATTTCGGTGACCGAACCAAGATGCCGGGACAGGTCGATCACGTTTTCGGGAGCGGCAAGCAACAACTGGAATCCGAACTCGTGGAGCGCCTTGATGCCCGCACCTGCGAATTCCTCCGAAGCCAAGACAAACGCCTCGTCCATCATCACCGTGCCGTACGTCGTGAAACCCTGCTCGGCGATGCCCAGCTGGTAGCTCAGGGCCGCTGCCATGATGAACGCCGTGAACCGCTGCCGCTCGCCACCGGACATCGACCCAGTGTCCGCGTGCATGTACACCTCGGTCTTCTTGCCGCCGCGCGCGCCTTGGACGGAGCGGTGCTCTTTGCACTGGATGAAAAGATGCCCCCGGACATCCAGCACCTCGGCCCGCCAACGCCGGTCCTCCGGAGTTTGCGATCCGAGACGCTTGACCAGCGTTTCGAGCGACTTGTAGCGGTTGGTGAGTTCGACGTCGTCGTCCGCCTCCGTTGCCGTCGCGGCACCCGAAGCGGCGGCGGCCGCGCGGGAGGGCCGCGTGTGGCGCGTCTTCAGCGCGTTGTGAATGGCGTCCTTGAACTGCTTCGCGGTGGCCGGCAGCGTCTGCTTAATATCGAGTTCCAGGAAGCTCCCCTCGTGGAAATTGACCTCGGACAGGATGCCGTTGAGGGGCAGGATGCGGCTCGTGATGGCGCGGCGTTCTTCGTCGAGGAGGTGCAGCAGCGTGCTGAACGACTCGTGCGTGCGCTGGTTGAAGAACTGCCGGAATTCGGCTTCTTGAGCCGGCAAACCTTCGCTGACGATCTGGTGATAGCGGGACTCGAACTCGCCCGCAGCGCCGATGGAGGTGCCGTGGTCTGCCGAGATGGCAGTGCCCCATTCGCGCACGAATCCTTCGAACATGCGCGTGAGCCGCTCGGCCAACGCCTGCCCGCGGGACTCCGTGGCGTGCAGCTCTGCCAGGAGCTTGGTCCGGACTTCGGCAGCCAGGGTGTCGAGTTCGTGGAGCTCGCCCACCTCGCTGAACGCGCTGAAATACGGTTCGAGGGCAGTCACAGTGGCGCCCGACGGCGGCGCCTGGTCAAGGCGGTTGCGCGCAGCATCCAGGAGGGCGTCAGCCGTGGTCATCTGCTGGTCGAGTGTCTTGTATTCGCTCTGCAACACCGCCGCCGACCCTGTGGAGGACTGGTGCTTTTCGCGTACGGCCTCGATGTTTGCACGCAAAGGTTCCAAGTCAGCCTGCGCTGCCAAGGCGTCCTTGAGCCGCTGCTCGATCTTGGCGAGCTCCTCGGCGGCCACTGCCGCAGAGACCTGTTCCCAAACACGCTCGTCGTGGGCGATGCGGCGCAGCGCCTCGAGTTGGCGCGTCATGCCTTGGTGCGAATCCTCGCGGCTCTGGGCGAGTTCGGCCGCCTTCTCAAGCTCATTTTCGAGCTCACCGACCTTCGCAGCGACCAATTCCAGCTTGGAAGCATTGTCGAAGCCGAGAACGTAGTCCTGCCTGCTGGTGAAGCGGTCATCCTTCTCCACAGTGTGCCTGTTCCGCTTGACCACACCGCCCAGGCTGAGGCCCTTGTCCAGTCCGGCGAGCTCGTCCGGATTCTCCACGCACGGGTAGGCGAAATCGAGGGCGATCCGTTCGCGGATCCACTGACCGGAATCCGCATTGGCACCCAAAGCGAGGATCTCCAGCTTCGTGAGCAAATCGCCGTCGGACACGTCCTCCACAGCCAAAGCACCGCCCGCGAGCGGCTTGGAAACATCCACTGCACGCAAGGCGCCGCGGACCGTGTTGTCGTTCAAGTAGCGCGTGACGGCGGCAAAGTGCTCCCCCGGGACCAGCAGCGTCGTGGCCAGGTTCCGCAAGGCGCGCTCGGCCGCGGGCCGCCACTGCTCCTCCCCCTCTGCCAGGTCGATCAGCTCGCCGCCGAACGGCATGCGGTCCTCGGGGACTCCGGTGGCAGCGGCAATTGCCGCACGGTTTTCAATGCTCGACGGCGGCAGGAGGGACTTGCGCGTCTTCAGCGAGACGAGTTCCTGCCGGGCTGCGGCGAGCTCGCGTTTTTTGGTGGCGTGGCCGTCGAAGGCTTCGAAACGAAGCTCACGCAGGGCCTCGGAATCGTCCTTGAGCTCGGCCGAGCGGGTTGCGGCCTGCTCATGGGCCTGCTCCCAGCCCGCTGCCGTCCATTCGAGGGTGAGTCCGGCGTCGGCCAACGCCTGACGAGCCGCCTCCTCAACCTGCTGACGAAGTTTGAGGCCGACGCGCGCATTGTCCAACGATTGCTCGATCGCCGAAATTGCATTGCCGCCCTGGTTGTTGTAGTCCGATTCGAGCTGGCGCAACTCCTTCGCCAGCGCGTCCCGGACGCCACGTTCAGTGCTGAGCTCCTTGGCTTTGAGCTGCGCGAGCTCCCTGAAACGGGCCAGAGTCTTGGCGTGAACCGTGACCGAAAGCTGCTGTTTGTAAGCGTCGAATTCCTCGCCGCTGAGCTCGCGGAGCCTGTTCGCCTCAAGCAACGACTGGGCGTACTCCTTGTTCATGCCGGGCACCGCGGCCAGCTGGTCGCGCTGCTGGCGAACGTCCTCAAGCCGCTGCCTGATGGACATGAGGTTGCTGAATTCCTCGACGACGTCGTCCGCAGCAGCGAGCGTCGCGGGCGCGTCGAGAACCTGGTCGCGGAAGAACGTGTTGACGCTGCCGCCGAGCCCCTTCCCTGCCTGGATCACCCTCAGGAGCGGAAGTGCCTGGTCTGAATTGATGCCCAGCAGCCGACGGAACCGCTCCGCAAAGGCCTTGTGCACATCGAAGATCTGGGCATCCGTAAAGATGGTTTCCAGTGCGCCCTTGGTGAAACGCTTCTCGGCAATGCCCTCGATCGCGCCGAGATCCAAGGGTTTGTTGTCGATCACGTAGAACCGGCCGACGCTCGACTCCGTGCCGTTTTTGGGCAGGTCAAAGAGGGCCGAAACGGTGACCTTGGTGCCAGCCGCATTGTCGAACGTGAGGGCGACGGCGGACCATGTGGCACCAGGGCGCTGGAAGGCACTGGCCGAGCCCTCGCCCACGGCCTTGTCGCCCACTTTTCCGCGCATGTAGGTGAACGTGGTCCTCTTGTCCTCCACAGCCCCGCCAGCCCGCTGTGCCGCGGCCTCGTTGGAGCGTGGCCGGGCATCGAAGACGCGAAGCATGGCATCGAACAACGTGGACTTGCCGACACCCGAATTGCCCGTAAGCAGCGTCCCGTTGCGGTCAACGTGCATCGTGTGGGCGCCATGGAATGTTCCCCAGTTGACCACTTGAACCAAGGCCAGGCGCATCTGGCCGGGGTTAGTGAGCTCGCCGATCGGAAGCATCGTCGCAATGGTCACTTGGCTGCCTCCGATTCGGTGGTGTCGTTGGAGTCGTCGTCGGGGTCTGTGAGCTCGATCAATGGTTCGGTGCCGGATTCGTCGGCGGCAACTGCTACGAGGGCTTCGATTTGGGCGGGGATGTCGCCGATGTTTTCGAAGGGAAGGGCTAGCGGGAGGGCTTTGGAGATGGCGAACGTGTCCTCGATGCCGGTGGCCAGGAGGAGTTGGCGCGCAAGGAGCTTGGTGACGGTGCGGTTGACGACGTCGGTATCGCGGAGGGCGTCTTGTTGGCCGGACGGCTGGTAGTGCGCCACAAGCTCAGCGATTTCCTCGCGGGTGATGGTGGGTTCCGTCTGGGCCGTGACGTGGCGGTCCAGGAGGAGCCGAAGCCGTAACAGCACGATGGTTTCCACTCGGCTCAAGGCGCGTTGTTGGCGCAGGATGCTGGATCGTGTACTGCCGCCGATCGCGTCCGGATCAACGGGCCGAAGCACCGCAATCTTCCGTTCATGGTCCAGCTGCAGGTTCAGGAACAGCTCCGAGAGCCTGCTGCGGAGAATCACTTGGTTGTCCAGGAGGGTGGTCCAGAGTTTTTCGTCGCGGCCGCCGTCGATATACGGACCCTTGAGCAGCCGCACGAGAGCCTGCCGGACTTTCATGGAGAGCACACCGGTATCGCCCGGGAAGAGCGCCGCGCCGTCGACGAACGTGTCGCGGGGCGTGACGTGGAAAGGTTCCTGATGGACATGCTGCGCTATGTCCACTCCTTGCTCCGAAGAGGGGGCATGCTCGCTGGGGTGGGGGGCGTCAGTCATCGGAATCCTTAGCGTCACTTGAAGTCAGCGTCACGAGCGGCAGGTACGCGGTGCGGGTGCTGCCATCGATTTGTTCGAAGTCGATGTCTTCCCAGGCAGCCCGGTCAAACGCTGCACCGCCATGCAGCGCCGCGGACAGGAGGGCCCTGACAGTGTTGATGTGCCGTTCTTCCTCGGGCAAGTTTGCCCAGGCCCCCGCCAGAGTGGAGGCGCCCGCCATGGCCGAGCGGACGACGTCGGGCTTCGCCTTTGCGGAGCGCAGCGAACGGACGCGGTCCGAATCGCTGAAGGCGATGGGATCGGCGAGCTTCGGGGGCGCCGCGAACTCATCCGGATCGAACAGCTTGACCATGGCGAGCGATTCGAATCCCGCGTTGAACAGCACCGGTCCGCGGACCAGGCCCGCACGGTCACGTTCGTACGGCATGGAGCGGATGGCCTGTTCGGCCTCCCGCAGGACCTGCCGGAGCCGGACGGACTGCCGGATGTCATCGCTCTGGATGTAGTTGTTCAGGCTCTCGGAGAGCCTGCCATAGATGCGCTGGATCTGGCTGTGCTGCGTACGCAGTTCTGCCACAAGGTTCTTGAGAGTTTCACGGTCCTCATGGCTGAGGTCGTCGGCGAACTGGCGGCTCAACACATCGCCGATCGCCAAACGGAACCGCAGCTGCTGCTGCGGATCCTCGAGGAACGCCGTGAAGGAACGGAACGTGCGGCCTTCGGGGCTCTGCCGCAGACGTTTGTCGGCCTCCAGGACCTGCGCCATGGTGGCGCCCTTGCTGAGCGATTCTTCGATGATCTGGTTGCGGAGCTCACCCACCAGTTCTTCGATACGATCACGCATTTTCTTGTAGTCGGCGGGCAGGCTCGCCGCCAGGTCGAGGATGTTTCCAGCCGCTTCGACAGCTTCTTCATCGTCCAAGAGCCCATCGAAATCTCCGGAACTGATGTCCTCGATCAACTGCCGGCGCTCCTGGATTTCCTCGCCGAGGGACTCCAGCCGGGCGCTTTGGTCCGGATTGGTCTCGTTGGCGAGCTTCTCGACGTCGCCCAGCAGAGTTCCGAGCCGCGAACCGTTAAGGGTGGACCGTTCGCTGGAGAGACTGTCGAGGAAAGCCAGGACGCGCGCGGCGGCCTCGGTGACCTCGTAGACGATCTGCCCGGACTGGCTGCGACGTGTCAGGAATTGCTTGCGGGTCCATTCGTCGGCAAAAGCTTTGCCGCTCGCTTGGCCGCCCAGCGACGGGTCCTGCCGCCGGAGCTGCTCAAGGAAGGCGTCGACGTCGGCATGGAACTCTTCGAGCGGAAGCTGCGGTCTTGTGCGGGTAAAAGACGCCTGCAGCACCGCGATGACCCAGGGGGCCGAGCGGGTGAGAGCCCAAGCGGGGCCCTTCGTGAGAAGTTCGAGATCCCTGAGCCGTGCACTCATGGCATCGGCAGAGGACATTGCTGAGCGGGACACTTACTCTCCTTCAGCTGCCGCGGAACCTACTGGCAGCGGAAATCCCGAAAACTGCCCCGTACAAGGTTAACGCAGGGTGCGCCGCAACCCTTCCGTGATCTACCTCCCGGTAGGGTTTCGATCGCGTATCAACAGGCGCGACGCCGGTGTTGTTGCTGGCTGAACCGCCGACGCCGCCCCTAGTGTCGACACCAACGACGTCGACGCTCCGACGTCGGCTTTGGCAGCGTTGCGGAGGGGACCCAATGCAGATCGATCTTACGGCCTTTGATAGCAGCACCTATGTCTTCGTGGGAACACTCGTCTTCGGCCTGGTGCTGGCGGCGTTCATCGCGGTAGCTGCCATGGCGGCGCTTGCGTTGGTCGGCGCGGCGAGCTTTGCCTGGTACACCGTCAAGAGCGTGCTGGGCGGCTTGGTCCACGGCATCAATTTCGCGTGGGACCAACTGATCCACCAGGCCGGCAAGGTTGAATTGCCGGTGGAATTCACCCCCCAACCCGCCCCTAGCACAGGTACCTACCCGCGGGTAGCATTGAGGGACAGCTGAAGGGTCCTCCACCCAAGGCGGATACCTGGGCTCGAACCGGCACAACCGGCAAGAGGAGTCCTCCCATGACCTCCGCCACTGATAACAAGAGCACCGGCGTCAGCGCCGAAGAAGCCCGCGCCGTCGCCGAGGCCGCCCGCGAGACCGAATGGAACCGCCCAAGTTTTGCCAAAGGGCTGTATCTGGGCGATTTCGATCTCGGGTTGATCCACCCTTGGCCGCAGGCAAGGCCGGAGGACGTCGAACGCGGCGAAGAGTTCATGGCGAAGTTGACGGAGTTCTGCGGCACCATGTCCGGCCGCGATATCGAGCGCGAGGCCAAGATCGCGGACGAATACCTCGCCGGCCTGACCCAACTGGGTGTTTTCGGCATGAAGATTCCGCGTGAATATGGCGGTTTGGGCCTGTCTTTGGTCTATTACGGACGGGCCCTGGCGCTACTGGGTTCGGTCCACCCGAGCCTGGGCGCGCTGATTTCGGCCCACCAGTCCATCGGCGTCCCGGAACCGGTCAAAGTCTTCGGCACACCCGAACAGAAGCAGGAATACCTGCCGCGCTGCGCCGCTGGCGCCATCACGGCTTTCCTGCTGACCGAGCCCGACGTCGGCAGCGACCCCGCCCGGATGGGCTGCACCGCAGTGCCGGACGACGACGGCGGGTCCTACCTTTTGGACGGCGTGAAACTTTGGACCACCAACGGCGTGATCGCCGAACTGGTGGTGGTCATGGCTGTGGTTCCAGCCCGCACCGACCCCGGCGGAACCGTACAGAAGGGCGGGATCACGGCGTTCGTGGTGGAAATGAACTCCCCAGGGATCACCGTGGAGAACCGAAACTCCTTCATGGGTTTGCGCGGCATCGAGAATGGCGTGACGCGCTTCCACCAAGTCCGCGTGCCCGCCGCCAACCGGCTGGGGCGCGAGGGCCAAGGACTCAAGATCGCACTCACGACGCTCAACACTGGCCGCCTGTCCATCCCCGGGCTATGCGTGGCAGCGGGGAAATGGTCGTTGAAGATCGCCCGTGAATGGTCCAACGCCCGCACGCAATGGGGACGGCCGGTCGGAAAACATGAGGCCGTCGGCAAGAAGATTGCCTTCATCGCCGCCACCACGTTCGCCCTCGAAGCTGTCTTCGAGCTGTCCGCAGAGATGGCCGACGCCGGGCAGAAGGACGTGCGGATCGAGGCCGCCCTGGCCAAGCTCTGGTCGACTGAACTGAGCTACACGGTGGCTGACGAGCTGGTGCAGATCCGTGGCGGCCGTGGCTTTGAGACGGCGGATTCCCTGGAGGCCCGGGGGGAACGCGCCGTCGCTGCCGAGCAACTTCTCAGGGACATGCGCATCAACCGGATCTTCGAAGGCTCGTCCGAGATCATGCGCCTGCTCATCGCCCGCGAGGCCGTCGACGCGCACCTTTCGGCAGCTGGCGAGCTCGCTTCGGCTGACGCAACCCTGCAGGAGAAGGCGCGTGCCGCCGTCGGCGCCTCAGGTTTTTACGCCAAATGGCTCCCGAAGCTCGTGGCCGGGGCCGGCATGGATCCACGGTCATACGCTGAGTTTGGACGCTTGGCCAAACAATTGCGTTATGTGGAGCGGGCTTCGCGTCGGCTGGCCCGGCAGACGTTCTACGGAATGGGCCGCTGGCAGGCGAAGCTAGAGTACAAACAAGCATTCCTCGGCAGGATTGTCGATATCGGGGCGGAGTTGTTTGCCATGGCGGCGTGCTGTTCACGGGCCGAGATGCTGCTGCGGACCGTCCCGGAACAAGGCGCGTCCGCGTACGAGCTGGCAGAGGCCTACTGCGAGCAGGCCCGGGTCCGCGTGGATGGATATTTCGAGCAACTGTGGCGGAACACCGACGACGTCGATCACGAGTTGTCCTCCAATGTCCTGGCGGGCGACTATGCCTGGCTTGAGGCCGGAATCCTGGACCAATCCGAAGGCACAGGTCCTTGGATCGCCGATGCCTCGCCCGGCGCCTCGGTGAAGGAAACCCTGCATCGGAAGTACCGCTGAGGCCCGCTGCCGATCGAAGCAACGGACACGGCTAGCCGACGTCGCCGGCCTCGCCGTCGAGGTAAAACCAGCGCCGGTCGATCCTCAGGAAGCGACTGGTTTCGCGCTGGACTCCGCGCTCGCCGTCGGAACGGTAGTGCGCCGCGAACTCGACCAGCCCGTCGTCGTCCAGGGGACCGCCGCGGCGCGTGGACAGGATGTCCAGCCGCCGCCACTGAATGTCCGGGTCCAGATCGAGCCCTGCCGGTCTGGTGTCCGGGTGCCAAGTGCGCAGCAGATAGTCCGCGTCAAGGACCACGAAGGCGGAGTATCGGGACCGCATGAGTTGCTCAGCCGTGGGGGCGTCAGCATCTCCGCGATGGAAGCGCCCACAGCACTCGGCGTACTGGTCTCCGGACAGGCAAGGACAGGCGCCGTGGTGGAGGGGAGCAGAATCGAGTGGCATTGAAGCCCTATCTGGACGAGATGGTGAGAGCTAGCTAACAAATTTTGTCACACGAGATAACAGCTTCGAAACAACCTCGGCTCGCCGGAGTTTGGCGGATGAATCCACCGGATTCGGCCCGTAGGCTAGAAGTCATGCCCGCGGACCAAAGGTCGCGGCGCCCACCTCAAAACTCTGGCTCGGGGAGGCTACGTGGGAGATCCAACAACATTTGGCCTCTATCTGACATTTTTCGGCACGCTCGGACTGGCTTTGCTGATGTTCCTTGCCTTGGGCTTCCTGATGATTGCGACTTTGGTGCTGGCCGGCGTCGGCAGGTTGGTTTCGATCATCCTGATGGCCATGGTGGGGATCTTCCCGAAACGCAACACTGTCCCTGTGGTGCACCTGCCCCCGCGGCCCCGCCGGGTCCCCTCCTTGCCGACGGATTTTGAGGAATCGACGACCGCGGAGGCAGGCTCCTCCGAAACGGATCCGGCCGTTCCCGAGCAGCCTCGTCTTGGACTTTTTGCGACCGTGCGGCTGGCGTGGTCTGCGGGATGGTCTGCTCTGCGGAACTTCCCGTGGAAGTCACTCGTGAATCCACGGACGTGGCCGAAGCCGGCTCAGGTCAAGGCCGGAATCGCAGCGACTGCGGCTGCGGTAGCGACCACCCAGGCCAAGGAACATCCCTTTGTGGTTGCGGTGAAGCAGGATCCTCCGACTTTGAACAGCCAGTGGGCCGCGGCGGTCGCCGAGGCGGACTCCCGCGCAGCAGCGCGCGACGCTGAACGGATGCAGGAAGAGGCAAACGCGGCAGCTTCGCAGGAGACGGCCGACCAGGGAAGCGCGTCCGAAGCGTCTTCCACGCCGATCCGCGAACGTCATGGCGATCCGCATGACGGCAAGCCTGTCTCGTCCGCCCGCGTGACCGCCGGATCCGGCTCCCGCCCCCGGGCATAAGGCTCAGCCCTCGGACCCGACTGACTGTTGTGGGTCGCGCGCAGACTATACTCGTTCGCAATCATGACTAGCCTTCCGTCGTCCCCGAGCAACGTGCGCATTGACGCGTGGCTCTGGGCTATCCGCGCCTATAAAACCCGTTCCGCCGCCACAACCGCCTGCCGGGCAGGACACGTGCGAATCAACGGTAATCCGGTCAAGGCATCCCAGTCAGTGATTGTCGGCGACACCATCCGGGTCCGCCAGCCCGGTTTCGAACGCATTCTCGAGGTTCGCCGGCTCCTTGCCAAAAGGGTGGGTGCCGAGGCTGCATCTCACTGCTTCACCGACCACACGCCGGCTCGCCCCGCTGCGCCGGCCCTCGGGCTCCCGCAGCGCGATCGCGGCACAGGACGGCCGACCAAAAAAGATCGGCGAGATATGCAAAAGCTGAAAGGCGAGTAGCCCTCGGACCGCCTTTAAGGCCTACCGGGCCGCCATTCGAGGCGGGTCGGAGAGCTCACCGAGGGGTCCGACGTCGGGCACTTTTGTTCCTCGGCTCTGCAGGAGCGTGAGCGACGCGCAAAGTGACGGCGTAAAGTGGCAAGGGACGCCGATTCTGGACGCCGCGCCGCCGAAGGAGAGAACGTGACCATTGACTGGGACGAAAAAAGGGCCTTGCTACAGGAGCCCAACATTGCTGCCGTGACGCAGCTGTGCGATGAACTCATGGCAAAAAGGCCAGGTTCTTTCGTGCCTTACATCGATCCGGTGCATGACGAAGATGAGTGCCGGATTGTCACCCTCCAGACCAGCCCGGGCCGGGGAACTGCCTCGGGCTTCGTTTCACACCTCAACGACGACGACGCCGCCCGGCGGGCGCAGATGATCTATGACTCGGCGGAGCTGGACGCGCGCTACGTCATGCCGTGGAATTCCTACCCGTGGATCCGCGACCCCGAGCTGCCACCCGCGCTGAGCGCCCAGGAAAAGACCGACGGGCTCCGCCCGTTCCGTCAGTTCCTCAAGATCAACAAGAGGGTCTCGGCCGTCGTCGCGCATGGTGCGGAGGCTGCGGCCTTCCTGGCGCTCTACGAAAAGACTTACCACTCGCCGCTCCGCCAACACGGTATCAAGGTGTACAAGGCGAGCGCCCTCGGCGGACGGGCCTTCGCTTTGTCCGAGGCGAAGCAGCAGGAACTTCTGGCCAAGAACATCGAGACCTACAGGGACGCGATGCAGCGGGCTGGCATCCAACACCTATAGAGAAGGCACTGTTCGGAATCACTCCGGGCCGTGAAACTCCGGTTTTACCGGCGCCAACACCTAATTTCGACCATTTTCACTACTCATTTCGGATTTTTCACCACTCAGTGGCCGATTTCGGCCGTAGCGTTGTTAATTGTGTGAGCCTAGTCACTAACGGTGTGCATCTCCCACCGAGGCTGGCTCGCCACGCCCTTCCTTGCCCGGATCAACGGTGTTTCGTGGGGCGGGCAATTCCTTTGCGGTGCCGTTGGGGGCATGGGGGATTCAATGATGGCAACGCTAAGAGTGAGGAGTCCTGGAGTGTTCGAAGAGGAAACGCGCCGGGCACTGGAACACGTGGCTCGCGGCATCAGCGTGCGGATCGTGGGCAACGGTGGAAGCGGACGGTCGACCGTCTTGAAGTCGATCGTTACAGAGCTTGAAAAGACCGGAGTCGAGGTTTTCAGCGTCGCCGGTGCACGCCTTCTGCGGGAGACCCCGTTCGCCGGAATAGGGGCACTCGGCCTTGACGCGCGCTCCCGCCAGAATGGACCGATGGGAGTCGCCGATGTCCTGGCCGAGCGGCTCGCGAGGCGCGGCCCCAAAGCGATAGTTGTTGACGACGTCGACCTGCTGGACAAAGAGTCCCTCGCTGTTGTCGACATCGTCCAACGGCGGACGCGACGCCCGCTTGTGACGACGGCGGGTGACCGCCCTCTCTATTCGCAGTCTTCCCCGTTTTCGCCGGCGCGTTGGCCTGAGGCGAAAATCCGCTTGAGCCCGCTTCGATACGATCAGGTCAACAAACTGCTGACCCAGACCCTCGGTTCGGCACCAGATGCCGATCTGACCACCGCCGTCCTCATGAAGTCTGCAGGGAACCCGCGGCTCGTGGCCAGGATCGCCCAAAGCGCGGTGTTCAGCAAGCTGCTCATACGTCGTGATGGGCAGTGGAGCATCGGCAGCCATACGCTGTGGAACGAGTACCTTCAGGGCACCATCGAAGCACTCCTTCAGGGCCTCAATACTGACGAACTGACTGCATTGCACACGATTTCCGTGCTGGGGACCAGCACGATGGAGTCCCTGCATCCGATGGTTGGACAGGAGATCCTCGACGGACTCGAAAGGTTCGGGCTCATTGCGGTGACGGAGGACGCCAACAACACCCTCTGGATGGACGTCAGTCCTCCTATCGTCGCGGACTATTTCCGGGACCGTCACTCCTTTTCCTCGCGCAGGCTGCTGACTAGCCGCATAGCCCGGGAGATCGACGCTCCACTCCACGCGGCAAACAGTCCCGTGCCACCCACTCTCGCTGAACTGATCAAGGATCTTCGGGGCGAGGCCAAGGGCGGCACGGCCGCAACCCGGCACTTCAAGGAACAGCTGCGGCTGCTTGAAGAAGCGCACTTCGGGCTGTGGGACTCGGAACCGAGCATGTCCAACGCGGCTGCATTCCTCAAGTTCTACTGGGGTGGCCCCATGGACCCCTCGCGCATCGAACGAATCTTCCGTGAAACACAGGTAACTGGGGCAAATCCCGCCGACCACTTCTTCTTTGCGATGACCCAGGCGCTTTGGACGATTCCCCGGGATGGTGGGCTGGTGGGCGCCACCGGCATATTGAAGGATCTGGGCAATGCCCGCCCAGATTGGACGGCCGAGGCCGAAGCATTTGCTATCTACCTCGCAGCTTCCTTTGACCGTGTACCAGCCACCCTCGACGAAGCCCTGAACGGGCTGGTGAGCCATCATCCCGAAAGCGGTGTGGTGCCGGTCATCCAAGGCATGCTGGAGCTCTACCGTTTCGATGCCCAGGCGGCTCTTTCGGCCCTCGATTCCGCTGAGGGCTACGAACTCACCGCCAGCGTTGAACCTTTCGTCCGTGGACTCGCCCTGCTCGTGGCCGGATTGAACGATGAGGCGTTGGCGTTCTCCTTGGCGCAGCGATCGGCAGCACTCCGGAGCCTTGATCAATTCCGCTTCGTCGCAAGCAGCTATGTGGCGGCGCTGGCCCTGATCCAACGAGGCCTCAGCCGAGAAGCCGACTACGTGATGACGAGTGTCTTCGCCCTCGGCAGGCATGGATTTCCAGTGAGCTTCCTCCATGACGCCCTGCTGAGAATTGCGGGTCTTCGAGCATTGTCGCCCGCAGCAAAGACCGTCCCCTCGTTAGGAGGCCAGGCCCGCAAGGATGTCGCGGATATCGGCCCATTGCCCGGAACCGGAAAGGCGGTGTACGAGCTCGTATCCGCGCAATTTGCCGATTCCGAGGAATTCGATGAAAGAGCAGCCAAGCTTCTGCGCCAGCAGCTTGATCGCGGCTACGTCACGGAAGCCGTGTATTCGTCGTTGTTCATGCTGTCACTGTTACCCGGCAGGAGAATCCTTGCGGGATCGAGGCGTTTGTTCAAGAAGAACGGCGTCTCCTCGCATGAGCAACTGCTCGCGATTGCCTCTGCCGTCTACAACGAGGACCACCGGCTGCTGAGGACTCTTCTTGAGCAATATGAACCAGATGCCGACCTTCACCTGATCGGAACGCTTCTCAACGGGACAGTGAAGCGCTACTCACTTGAACACGACCCCGATGACGTCGCGGTTTTCCAACAAATGGTGACCACCTTCGAGGACCATTTCCATCCGAAGGGCCAACTCCTCGTCCTCGACACTGGAGGGAAGCGGCAGAAACCGCTGTCAGCGAGGGAGACCGAGATTGCTATTCTCGCCGGCCATCAGAGCAATATCGAAATCGCCAGCCGGCTCGGAATCAGTGCCCGAACTGTGGAAAACCACATCTCGAGATCCCTGAAGAAGACCGGAACTTCGTCCCGTAGTGCCCTGTACGAACGGGTTCGACCCAAGCGGAAGTGAGCGGGATCCTTTTCCCTCAAGGGGCTGGAAGCAGTTCGAAGGGTTCAGTCAGCTCAGAGACTCCTCCCGTAGCATGGTGCGAATGGTATTCATACGGCTCTACCGCGAAGGCAAACTCGAACGCGACGACGTCACCGCCCACGAGATCGAGGCACTGGCCCACCAGGACGGCGCCGTGCTGTGGATCGACTATACGAATCCGACGGCGGATGACCTGCTGGGTGTCGAGACGGTGTTCGGGCTCCACCGTCTCGCCGTCGAGGACGCCGTGCATGACTTCCAAAGGCCCAAGCTGGACCGATACCCGAATCATTTGTTCTTGTCCGCCTACCAAGCTGAACTGAAGCCCGGTACCAGCGAGCTCGGCATCGCCGAGGTCTCAGCGTTCGTGACCCGGAACGCGCTCGTGACTGTGCACGGACCCGATTTCGACACCGACAAGTTGATGGCGCACTGGGACGCGGAAACCGACCTGACAAGCCACGGGGTGCCCTTCCTCTTCTGGGGCCTGCTGGACATGATCGTTGACGGACACTTCGACGCGGTCCAGGAACTCGACGGTTACATCGACACCATTGAAGAGTCGCTGTTCGACGATCACTCTCCCGACCACGACTTGCAGCGGAAGACCTTCGAGCTGCGCAAAAACCTGGTCCGGCTCCGCAGGGTGGTCCTGCCCATGCGCGAAGTCCTCAACACCCTCTTGCGCCGGGATGACCTGATCGGTTGCAGTCCCGCGATGCAGCCATTCCTCCAAGACGTCTACGACCACGTGCTACGCGCCACCGAATGGACCGAATCGCTCCGCGACCTGGTCACCACAATTCTGGAAACGCACATCAGCATCCAGGGAAACCAAATGAACCTGGTCATGAAAAAGGTCACCAGTTGGGCCGCGATCATCGCCGTCCCAACCGCCATTACCGGTTTCTTCGGGCAAAACGTGCCGTTCTTCGGCTTCCAGAACGAATACGGCCTCTGGCTCTCCAGCGCTCTCATGGTGGGCGGATCGGTCTTCCTTTACCTCGCATTCAAGAAACGGGACTGGATCTAGCCGGCATCCGGGAGGAATTGGCGGTTCCTGATCCGTGACTCGCCGAACTCGACTGCCACGCGGCCGATTTCCCAAGGCCCGCGGCCTCGGTATCTTTGCTTGCCTACGGCCACATGGGGTACCCATCTGGGCGAGCGGAATCCAAGCGCCGGGGAACTGAGAATGAAGTCGTCGATGTTGTCCACAAGCAGTTCGTCCAAGAGCTCATGAAGGGCGCGCACGAGGGAGACTTGGTAGTCGCGCACAAAGTCGGGTACGTCCACACCCAGCCCACACACGCCACCACCGCCGAGAACAATCAATCTCTCGGCACTAGCGGAAAAACCTTCCAGCACAGGCAGTGCCTCAAGCCAGGAAATCGTTCTGCGCATGACCAACCCGGCGTCGGTGGCCCCTTTGGTCCATTCAGCCACATCCCGGCAAAAGTCCTCCGCGACCCCAAGATGCAAAAGCGTCATGTGCAGCCCCCGAGGCCTGCGCAACGCCCAGACATAACGCGCCAACTGCTCATATTCCGAAGGCCCTGCCCCGACGCCCAAGACGGGCACCTCAACCGTTATCCGGGGAAGCCACTGCATCCGAACCTCCTGTATCCGGCGAACCGAGATTCTTGGGGCAATTATGCTCTCCGGACCGATCGATTCTGCTGGATCATTCGCGACGGGAGATTACCCAACCCCGGGAATCCGCGGCACGGGATCTGGTCCACAGGAATGATCCAGCAGAATCAGCCGATGCCCTGCCCGTGCCCCCGCCCCTTCACAATCCCGGCCCGCGTTGACACCACCCTGTGACCCGTGCCATATTCTTAGGGTGAACCTGTCAGACAGCCGGACAGCCGGACAGGCCGCCTTTGGACAGCCAGCCGTCAGCCAGAAAGCTGCAGCCGGCCAGCGCACCGCCACAAGCGGCGCCGTCCCCCGGCAGGCCACCAGTCCCGCGGGCATCAAAACCCCCACTCCCCTCGCCCGCTTCAGTGCTGCGGAAGCCGTTTTCAGTGCGATCCGCCAGGACATCGAAGGCGGAACCGTGGAAGTGGGCGCCAAGCTTAGCTCCGAAGCCACGTTGGCCGCGCAGTACGGGGTAAGCCGTTCGGTCATCCGCGAAGCCCTCCGTTCGTGCACTGCGCTCGGACTGACGGTCACCAAGACCGGCAAAGGCACGTTCGTCGTTGCAGACCGGGTGGCCAATGACCTCACGCTCGGCCAATATTCGGCACGGGACCTCAATGAGGCCCGTCCACACATCGAAGTCCCCGCTGCTGGCCTGGCAGCGAAACGCCGCAGCGCCGAAGCCCTCGAGAACCTGAGGGAAATCGTCGAGGCCATGCTTGCCGAGACCGACCCCGAGACGTGGGTCAGCCTCGACGCCAGCTTCCATTCGGCGATCGCCCGCGCCAGCGGCAACAAGGTCTTCGAAAGCGTCGTGGCGGACATCCGCGAAGCCCTGGCCCACCAATCCGAAACCCTGAACATGGTGGCCGATCGGCAGCATGTTTCGGACGATGAGCACCTCCGCATCGTCAAAGCCATTGAATCGGGCGACTCTGCAGCCGCCGAATCAGCCATGGCCGACCATCTCAGCGCCGTTAGCGTTGCGTTGGACACCATCCTCAGCAAATGATCCACCACCTGAAGGAAGTCATGCCCATCCCGCATGCAATGCGCGCCGCTACGCCGGAAAACACCACCGCCGCTACCCCGCGCCACGTCCCGCTTGCAGAACAGACCCGCGATGGTTTGGTGGAGAGCATCCACTACGGTTCCCTTATCGCCGTCGGGCCGGACGGCGATACACTCCTCGAAGCAGGCGAGCCCGACGCCGCGTTCTACCCCCGGTCTTCCCTCAAGCCGTTGCAGGCGGTCGCCATGGTCCGCGCTGGACTCAAGCTTCCGGAGAACCTCCTCGCCCTCACCGCGGCGAGCCATTCGGGCGCCGCCATGCACCAAGAAGGCGCCGCGCGCATCCTCGAAATGCACGGCCTCAACGAGGCGGCGCTGGAAAACAGCACTGACTTCCCTTACGGCACCGCTGAGCGCGAAGAGTGGCTCCGTGCCGGAAAGCAGCAAAGCCAGCTCGCTCAGAACTGTTCCGGGAAACACGCTTCCATGGCAGCCACGTGCGTGATCAACGGCTGGCCTGTCCAGGGCTATCTGGACCCGGGGCATCCCCTCCAGATCCTCGTGAGGGACACCATCACCGAATTCACCAGCGAGGACCCCGCCGCCATCAGCACGGACGGTTGCGGCACACCCCTATTCGCCCACAGCCTGCATGGCATGGCCCGGGCATACAGCCGCATGGCGGCAGCGGACAACAACAATGCGGAAGGCCAAGTAGCCCACGCCATGCGCGCCTACCCCGAGATGGTGGCGGGCGAGGGCCGCGACGTCACGGCGATCATGCGCGTGGTTCCCGGCCTGCTCGCCAAGGACGGGTTCGAAGGCCTCCAGCTGATCGGCCTCCGGGACGGCACCGGCGTCGCCATCAAGATTTCCGACGGCGGCGACCGCGCCCGAATGCCCGTCACCGTCCGCGTCCTCGAGGCCTTGGGGCTCGACGGCGGCCAGCTCGCATCGCTTGCCAGCCCACCCATATTGGGTGGTGGCCACCCCGTAGGTGTCCTGCGTGCCACGAACTTCCTTGCATGCAGCTGAGACCGTCGCCGACGAAGACCAGAAACCAGAAGACCAAAGGACAGCAATGACCACAGTCAATCACGCACGCCCATTCCGCTCTGAACATGATCTCTTGGGTGACCGTGACGTCCCGGCCGATGCCTACTGGGGCGTACACACGCTGCGCGCCATGGAGAACTTCCCTATTACGGGCCAGCCATTGGCCAGCAATGCCCACCTCGTCAAGGGCCTCGCGGCAGTGAAGCTCGCCGCGGCACGCACCAACCGTGAGCTCGGCCTCTTGGATGATGAGCGGGCAGACGCCATTGAGCAAGCCTGCCAGGACATCATGGACGGCAAGCTCCACGAGCAATTCATGGTGGACGTCATCCAAGGCGGCGCCGGCACCAGCTCCAACATGAACGCCAACGAGGTCATCGCCAACCGGGCCCTGGAAATCCTTGGCCACCCCAAGGGTGACTATGCCAGGCTGCACCCGAACGATCACGTCAACCTGAGCCAGTCCACCAACGATGTCTATCCGACAGCCGTCAACCTGGCCACCATTTACTCGGTTCAGGGCCTCCTCGCAGCGCTCCAGGAACTCCAGATCGCCTTCGCCGAAAAAGGCCAGGAATTCCGCACGGTGGTCAAGATGGGACGCACCCAGCTGCAGGATGCTGTCCCGATGACCCTCGGCCAGGAATTCGGCGGCTACGCCGTGACGGTCGGCGAGGACCGGGCCCGGCTGGCCGAGTCCCAGCTCTTGATCCACGAAATCAACCTTGGCGCTACCGCCATCGGTACGGGCCTCAACGCCCCCGCCGGCTACGCCGAGGCAGCCTGCCGGCACCTGGCTGAGATTACCGGCCTGCCGCTGGTGACCGCCGTCGACCTCATTGAAGCGACCCAGGACGTGGGCGCGTTCGTCCACCTCTCGGGCGTCCTGAAGCGTGTCGCCGTCAAGCTGTCCAAGATTTGCAACGATCTCCGCTTGCTGTCCTCCGGGCCGCGGGCGGGATTGGGCGAGATCAATCTCCCGGCTGTCCAGTCGGGATCGTCCATCATGCCAGGCAAGATCAATCCGGTGATCCCGGAAGTGGTCAGCCAGGTGGCCTATGAGGTCATCGGCAACGACGTCACCGTCACCATGGCGGCCGAAGCGGGCCAGCTCCAGCTGAACGCCTTCGAGCCGATCATTGTCCACAGCCTCCACAAGAGCATCTCCCACCTGGAAGCCGCGTGCCGCACACTCACGTCGCGCTGCATCCGGGGCATTACCGCGAACACCGAACACCTGCGCCTCACCGTGGAGCAGTCGATCGGACTCGTTACCGCACTCAATCCACACATCGGCTACGCCTCCGCCACAGCCATCGCCCAGGAAGCATTGGCAAGCGGCAAGGGCGTCGCCGAACTCGTTCTCGAACACGGATTGCTGACATCGGTCCAACTCGACGAGCTCCTCCGCCCCGAACGCCTGGCCAACCTCAGCAATCCGGCCGAGCCGAACAGATAGTCCGACGACGGCGGCAGTCACCAGCCGCCGGACGGCCTCGCGCCGGATGGCAAGATCCGGACACCCCAACAGGACACCCTCAAAGGATTCCCATGACCAACGCACCCATCACGGACCACACGGTCCCGTCACAGGCGCACGCCACTGAAAAGCTCCTTCACGCAGAGGACAAGGGCTACCACAAGAGCCTGAAGCCACGTCAGATCCAGATGATCGCGATCGGCGGCGCCATCGGCACCGGCCTGTTCCTGGGCGCCGGCGGCCGCCTCAACGCTGCAGGCCCCTCGCTCGTCATCGCCTATGCGGTCTGTGGCTTCTTTGCCTTCCTGATCCTGCGCGCCCTCGGCGAACTCGTGCTGCACCGCCCGTCGTCGGGCTCCTTCGTCTCCTACGCCCGCGAGTTCTTCGGCGAGAAGGCGGCGTTCGTCTCCGGTTGGTTCTACTGGATCAACTGGGCCACCACCACCATCGTGGATATCACCGCCGCAGCGCTCTACATGAACTTCTTCGGCAAGTACGTCCCGTGGATGGGTGTGGTCCCGCAGTGGGCCTGGGCCCTGATCGCCCTGGTTGTGGTGCTGAGCCTGAACCTGGTTTCCGTTAAGGTGTTCGGCGAAATGGAGTTCTATTTCGCCCTCATCAAGGTGGCTGCGCTGGCGGCCTTCCTGGTGGTTGGCACCTTCTTCGTCATCTTCGGAACGCCGGTTCCGGGTCAGGAGGTCGGCTTCAGCCTCCTCACCGACCACGGCGGCATTTTCCCCAACGGCCTCCTGCCCATGATCATCCTCATGCAGGGTGTGCTGTTCGCCTACGCCTCGATCGAACTCGTGGGTACGGCCGCCGGCGAGACCGAAAACCCCGAGAAGATCATGCCCAAGGCCATCAACTCCGTGGTCTTCCGCATCGCCGTGTTCTACGTGGGCTCGGTCATCCTTCTTGCCCTGCTGCTGCCGTACACCTCGTATGAAAAGGGTGTCAGCCCGTTTGTGACGTTCTTCGGCCACATCGGCATTCAGGGCGTGGACGTGATCATGAACCTCGTGGTCCTCACGGCTGCGCTGTCCTCGCTGAACGCCGGGTTGTATTCCACTGGCCGCATCCTTCGCTCCATGTCCGTGGCCGGTTCGGCTCCGAAGTTCGCCCAGCGCATGAACAAGGCCGGCGTCCCTTACGGCGGCATCGCCATCACCGCCGGCGTTTCACTGCTCGGCGTCCCGCTGAACTACCTCGTCCCGGCACAGGCGTTCGAGATCGTCCTCAACATCGCTTCCGTGGGCATCGTGGTCACGTGGGCCACGATTGTCCTGTGCCAAATGCAGCTCAAGCGTTGGGCGGACAAGGGCTGGCTGAAACGTCCGTCCTTCCGGATGTTCGGCGCTCCGTACACCGGTTACCTCTCGCTGTTGTTCCTGGTGGGAGTGCTGGTAATGGTGTTCATCGACTCCCCGCTCACCATGCTGGTCACGGCTATTGCCTGCGCCCTCATGGTGGTCGGCTGGTACCTGTGCCGCAAGCAGATCCACGAGCTTGCCGCAGCCCGCGACGGCTTCACGGGCGCATCTCCGGTGGTTGCCAACCTGCCGGTTGCCGGTGCCGAGGACAAAATTTAGCCCTGCGATGGTGAGTGCCCGACGGCGGCACCTGCGGTTCCGTTCGCGCGAAACCGCAGGTGCCGCCGTCGTACTTTCCGTCCCGACGCCCGCTCACTTCTGTAGGTTGGCGCTGACTCCTGTTCCCTCGAAATGTGACCGGCCGGATTTGAAGTCCGATGGCACCATGGAAGATGGACACCACCGCAGCTCGAAGGAGAGAATGCACGTGAAATTTGCCCGTTTGGGACCGGCCGGCCACGAACAGCCTGTGGTTATTACCACGGACGCCGACGGCGTTGCCCAGTATTTCGACCTGCGCCCGCTGACCTCCGATGTCAACGGCGCATTCCTCGCCGGCGGCGGTATCGCCAGTACCCAGAAGGCGCTCGACGCCGGGACGTTGCCTGCCGTGCGCGCTGAGGGACTGCGTGTCGGTGCCCCGATCGCCCGCCCGGGCGCCGTCATCGGGATCGGTTTGAACTATGCGGCCCATGCCGCCGAATCCGGGGCAAACCCACCGGAAACGCCGGTAGTCTTCCTGAAACCCTCCAACACCGTTGCCGGACCGTTCGACGCCGCCCCCATCCCGCCGTCGTCGACGAAGTACGACTGGGAAGTGGAACTTGGCATCGTCGTCGGCCGGGAGGCTTCCTACCTTGCCGACTTGGACGAAGCTGCGGCGTGCATCGCCGGCTATGTCCTGGCCAACGACCTCTCCGAACGCGAGCTCCAACTCCCCGGAGCTGCCGGACAGTGGACCAAAGGCAAGACCCTCCCGCAATCTACCCCTTTAGGCCCGTGGCTGGTTCCCGCGGATCAGATCGACGCAGGCGCATTACGCCTCCGTACGTGGGTAAACGGCGAAGCACGCAGGATTCCACCACAGCAGACCTGATTTTCGATCCCGTCACCTTGGTCCACCACGTGAGCCAGCACATGGTGCTCGAACCAGGTGACGTCATCATCACCGGCACACCGGAAGGCGTTGCCATGTCCGGCCGCTTCCCGTACATCCAGGCCGGGGACGTCGTCGAGATTGAAATCGAGGGCCTCGGCCGGCAGCGCAAGGAGTTCCATCCGGCGTCTTAGTTGGCGCGACGCTCGCTCACCTAAGTGAGCGAGCGTCGGAATGAGGGGCAGGAGTTCTGCCCCGCCGTCGTAACGCAACGCCTCCGCAACCCCTGCCCGCGCACCCTTCGCCTATGCTCAACACCAGGGCAATCGATGGCGATCCACCAAGGAGCACGGCATGAGCAATTGGCGCATCAGGGACTTCCACTCGTCGGACATGGACGGCATCCTGAATCTTTGGGAGTCGCTCAAAGCGGACAACGTGGATCCGGTCTACGCGCTCTCCGAGGTCCTGGCGTCGTGCGAAAAGGACCACGCCGTGGTCGCGGTGCAGGGCGAGCAGGTGGTGGGCGCCGCCGTCGGACGTGCGGCCCACGACCAGGGCTGGATCGTCTTCCTCGCCACGCTGCCCGAGTTCCGTGGCCGCGGGATCGGCACCTCGCTGCTGGCCGCCGTCGAGAACCGCATGACTCCGCACGGCCTCAACAAGCTCTCGGCCCTCATGCCGGAGTCGGAAACCCGTGTGGAAGCGTTCCTGGGCCGCGGCTTCCTGCTCAAGCAAAACCTGCACTATTTCGAGCGGACCATTCCGGTGCAACGCCAGGAGCTCGAGCCGTTGAGCCAGCTCGGCGGCCGCATCCTGGCGCGCGACCTGTGGGAAAACGTGGCCGGCATGCGGCGCGAGAAGGAGCTCCTGGAACGCCGATTGGTCTTACCTCTCGCCGAGGCCGATCTCGCGGACGAATTCGGCGTGGTGCCACCGCGCGCCGTCGTGCTCTTCGGCCCTCCGGGGACCGGCAAGACCACCTTTGCCAAGGCCATTGCGTCGCGCCTCGAGTGGCCGTTCGTGGAGGTTTTCCCCTCGCGGCTGGCGTCGGACCCCAAGGGCCTGGCCGGGGCGCTCCGCGAGACGTTCCTGGAAATCGCCGAGCTGGAGCACGCCGTGGTGTTCATCGACGAAGTAGAGGAGATCGCATCCCAGCGGTCCGGCGAGCCGCCGTCGCCGTTGCAGGGCGTCACCAACGAGCTCCTCAAGATCATCCCGGCATTCCGTGAGCAGCCAGGCCGCCTGCTGGTGTGCGCCACCAACTTCATCCGCGCGCTGGACACTGCTTTCCTGCGCCACGGCCGCTTCGACTACGTGATCCCCATCGGCCTGCCCGACGTCCACGCGCGCGAGGCCATGTGGCAGCGCTTCATCCCGGCCAGCGTCGTGGATTCGGTGGACGTGGGGCTGCTGGTGTCGCGGACCGAGGGCTTCTCCCCCGCGGACATTGAGTACGCGGCACGCAGCGCCTCCCAGCGTGCCTTGGAAAAAGCCGTTTACACAGCCGCCGCTCCCGGTGGGTCATCTGCCGGGAGCGCCGCACCGCCGTCGAACGCGCGCAAGGGACCGGTCACGCAGGACTACCTCGACGCGATCGCCGATACCCGCACCACCGTCAGCGATGAAGTCCACCAAGACTTCCTCGAGGACATCGACGCACTCGGCCGGGTGTAGCCCAAGCAACGCGGGGTCACTTACGGCCCATATTCGGGTCCGGGATGGGCCGTAAGTGACCCCGCGTTGCAGACTTTCGACTCCACCGGCACGAACGTACCGATTTCGCGCATCGCACCCTTGATTTGCAGCTCGACGTGGCGGAATATGGTGAAACCGGCACGAACGTACCGGACGGCCGCGCGCAAGACCCGCGCATGCGCCACCGAATGACGGAAGGATGGGCATGTCCCCCAAGGAATTCAGCAAAACCCTTGGCAACAACGTCCGTGCACGTCGCGCTTCCCTGAGCCTGAGCCAGTCGGACCTCGCAGACCTCGCCGGCGTCTCGGAACGATTCGTCCGATTCGTGGAGCAGGGGAAGGCCACGGTCCAGTTGGAACCCCTCCTCGCAGTCCTCAGCACCCTGGGCCTTGAGCTCACGGTGCAACCCACGCTTACCAACCCAGCAAACACCCGCTCCACAAGGCCATGACTTTCCATCGCATCGCCGACGTGTACAAGCAGGGCATCCTGGCAGCGCGCATCGAGCGGCACGAAGGAGGCACAAAGTTCAGCTACTTACCGCGATACCTCGAATCAGGCGGCCCGGCCGTCGCCACGACGCTCCCGCTGACAAAGGAAGCCGTTTTCACCCCGAGCGGCGCCGTTCCGGCCTACTTCACCGGGCTCCTCCCGGAAGGCCGCCGCCTGAATTCCCTTCGCCGGTCGGTCAAAGCCAGCGCCGACGACGAGCTCGCCCTTCTGATGGGCGCCGGTGGGGACGCCGTGGGCGATGTCCAGACGGTCCCCCACGGTGAGCCGCCCACAGAAGGGGGCTCCGCCGTCGTACTCGATTCGAAGCTGCCGCTCGACTTCGACGCGCTGCTCGGCGATTCCGGACTCATCGATCCGGTGGCTCTGGCGGGTGTGCAGGACAAGTTGTCGGCCGGGATGATCTCGCTCCCGGTGGCTCAAGCGGGCAAGCGCTTCATCCTCAAACTCAATGCCCCCGAGTTCCCCTTCGTGGTGGAAAACGAGTTTCTGATGTTCCGTTTTGCGCGCAAGCTGCGGATCCCCGTGAGCAACGTGCAATTAGTGCACGACGTCGGCGGGCGGGCCGGGCTGCTGGTGGAGCGTTTCGATCGCCTCACCGGAGCCGACGGCTCTGCGGTACGCCTCGCCGTCGAGGACGGAGCCCAAGTTCTGGGACTTTACCCGGCGGACAAGTACAGCGTGCCGTTCGGCGAGGTGAGCGCGGCGTTGGCAGAGCACTGTTCCGCGCCGCTGCCTGCCTTGCGCAATCTGGCCATCCAACTCGCGTTCGCATGGCTGAGCGGCAACGGCGACCTCCATGCGAAGAACGTCTCGATGGTGCAGTCCCGGCCAGGAGAGCAGTCACCACTGGGTGAATACACCATCGCCCCTGTGTACGACATCCCCTCCACAGTGGTCTACGGGGACAAGACCCTCGCGCTGGGCATCGGCGGGAAAAAGAGCGGAATCTCCCGGAAGCACTTCCTCGCGTGGGCCGGGAAACTGGGTCTGACCGAGCGCGCGGCGGAGGGCGTCCTGGAGCTCGCGCTCAAGGCGTCCGGCCCCCTCATCGCAGAGCTCGACGCCGGCGCCTCACCTTTCGGGGTCATTCAGACGAGGGATTGGGTCAAGGAACTTCGGCATCGGCGAAGGTTGATGGACGGGTAGTTCGGATCCCGGGCGAAGTCATGGTTCGGTCCTAGGTTCACGCGATTGGCGGCGCTAGGCTCGCTCTCAGAGGCGAGATGGACTTGCCGCGAGCCAAGGGATTGAGCGCATGACACAAGAGGTCCGGACCCCACCGACATCCACCCCAGGCACTTCTCCGCATCCACCCTCCTACTTGAGACCATCGCGATTGCTCTCCCAAAGTGAGCCGACCAAGCTGCATCCATCGGTCCTGGCGGAGGCCGAACGCCGGGCCGCAAGCATTCAGCTTCGAGTCGCAGATGCGATCACGGCCTTCGCCGGATCGATGAACTTCGTCTACTTGCATGTGCTGCTTTTCGCCGTATGGATGCTCGTATTCGAGCCGAGCCCATGGCCGACGTTGACGCTGATCGTCTCGCTCGAAGCGATCTTCCTCTCCACCTTTGTCATGATCGGCCAGAACCGCCAAGCGGCTTTCCAACAGGTGAAGGCCGATCATGACTACACCACCCAGGAGCAGCTGCTGGAGGAAAATACCACTCTCACGCGGACGATTCACGAGCTCACCCGCCAGATCCACGAGCGGATCCTCACCGAAGCCACCGCAACCCAGCCGACGCGGGATGATCCGACGAAACCATAGGCGGGCGAAACGCGGCGGGGTGCGACGAAACCCGGCGCGGGGCGCGACAGCGCTAGTCCGCCAAGCGATCCAATTCAGGCAGCAGATCCGGGTTGATCCGCTGCAGGATCAAGTGGATCTCTCCGGGCAAAACGGCCTTGTAGAGCACTTCCCGTGCTTCCGCGTAGCGCGTGGTGGGCGCTTTGTCGGGCCACTTTTCGGCGAGCGCCCGCACCCGCTCAGGCAATGAATTGTGGGCATTGTCCGCGATCTTGACCAGAGTGGCGTCGTGATCCTGTGCGATGTACTCAATGCCGGCAGCATAGTCGTCCGGGTCATCCTGGAAACGGCGCGTTACCCGCTCGATGATGCCCACGGCCCGCTCGGAAACGCCCATATCAAGCAGTGCTTGCTTGGTGATAGGGGTGTCCTCGGCAATGTCGTGCAGGTACCCGGCGATTCTGATGTCGTCGTCGAAATCTGCGAGCGCATCCCCTACCGCCAGCACGTGCTCGCGATACGGCCGCTTCAGCTTGTCCTTCTGGCGGTTGTGCGCCACCTCTGCGAGGACCATGGCTGTTTCAACGGTGAATCTCGGTTCGGTCATGCATTCATCCTACTGAGCCAGTTCGGTGACTGCCTTCCGCACCGCGGCGCTCAGCTCGAGGTTGCGGCAGCCTGCTCCGCCTGGCTCAGCCTGGCTCGGCACGTACCCGAAAGCGAGTTCATGCACAGGGTCCGCGAACCCCAAAGATGCGCTGGCGCCGTCGTGCCCGAATGCCCGGTAGCTGCCGTAGGGCGAGCGTGCGTGCGATTTCATGAACACCGTGCCGAAGCAGCTCGTCTCGCCGAACACGCGGTCGATGCCGAAGACTTGCTCGGCCGTGACCGTCTGGATGGTCTCTTCACTGAGGAGGGGCGCGACGGCGGGACGGTCGCCGTCGGCGGCCAGCCCGGTGAGTGCCGCAGCATAGACGCGGGCCATGCCCTCGGCGCTGGCAACTCCGGCGGCGGAACTCAGTCCGGCGGCGCGGACCTCCCGGATGTTGGGCAGCTCCAGGATGTCGCCCACTTGCGAGTTGACCGCGAGACCAAAGTGGCTGGCTGGGTCAGTCCACGGGGCGGAGGGATCTGCGGCCCACCGGAGGGTGGCATAGCGCGAATCCTCGGAATCAGGCAGACCAAGGAAGAAATGGGCGCCCGTGACCGAGCGGATCCGCTGCTCGTAGATTTCCTGGAGCGTGGAACCGGTGATCCGCCGGCACAGCTCTTCCATGAAGACGCCGATGGTCAGGGCGTGGTATCCGAAAGCGGTCCCGGGCTTCCAGAGCGGCCGCATCTGCGCGAGTTTGGCGGCGGCCAGTTCGGAGTTGTTGTATTCCGCCAAGGCAAGGCCGCCTTCAATTCCCAGGAAGTCCTGCTTGGTGCGAGAGGAGTTGGGCCACGGTGATGGCGGCTTTTCCTTCGGCACCGAATTCAGGCCAGTACTTGACCACCTCGGCCTCGAGGTCCAGCAGGCCCTCCTGGACCAACAGTGCGATGACCAAGCCGGCCACGCCCTTGGAACAGGAGAAAACGCCGGTCACCGAATCCGGGCGGCGGTGCGGTCCACCGCTGATATCCAACACTTTGACGCCACGGTGATAGGCCGCGAGCTGGGCTGAATATTCCGGGTCCTCGCCAAGGAATCGGCCTAAGAGTTCGGCGACGGGTTCGAATCCAGGGGCAATTTTCTGTGCGTCCACCCGGACAGCCTAGCCGCGAGTGTCCATGGTCACCACGATCTTGCCCTTGGCACGTCCCTGCTCCACTGCCGCAAAGGCGTCGGCAATCTTCTCGAGAGGGTAGCTGCTGTCCACCACGGGCTTCAGCCGACCTTCAGACACCAGGCTTGCCAGGAATCCCAGATCCTCGCCGCTCGGGTGCATGAACAAGTAGCGGTAGCGGACCTTCGCATCCCTGGCGCGCCCGCGGATCCCAAGGCTGACTACCCAGAACAGCGCGGTCATCCACGCCGGGGCGGCAAGGTCCTTCAAGGCCGTTTGCGGTTCGGGCATGCCGGCAACGCTGACCACTTTCGAGCCGGGTTTGAGGATCTTGAGGGTCTGCTCCAAGGTCTCGCCGCCGACGAGATCCAGGGCGGCATCAAAGCCGCTGAGGACTTCGGCCAGGTTTTCCTTCGTGTAGTCGACGACGGCGTCCGCGCCGAGCCGCCGCACCAGCGCTTCTCCGCGGGGAGACGCAGTGGTGGTCACCTCCGCGCCAAAGTATTTGGCCAGTTGGATGGCAACGGTTCCCACGCCGCCCGCGCCGCCAGAGATGAATAATTTCGTGCCGGGTTTGATTTTGAGTTCATCACGCAGCGCCTGCAATGCGGTGAGGCCCGCAAGGGGAAGGCTCGCGGCCTCGCCGTAGCTGAGCGTTCTGGGCATGAGCGCCACAAGCTCCTCATGGACGGCCGCGTGCTCGGCAAATGCTCCCAGCCGGGTCTTGTCCACGCGGGCGAACACCCGGTCTCCCGTCGCAAAACTCGTGACGCCGGGGCCAACCGCCTCGACGATTCCGGCCAACTCGCTGCCAGCCACCAGCGGCAGCCGGGCCCTGGTGATCACCCGCACAGCCCCTTCGCGTTGTTTGTAGTCCACGGGGTTGAGCCCCGCGGCAAACACTCTGATGAGGACCTCCCCGGGGCCGGCGATCGGCTTCGGGACGTCCTGCAGCTCCATTGCGTCGGCGCCGCCGTAACGGGTCAGCACATAGGCGAGCACTTAGGCCTCTTTCCGGAGGGTCGATTGTCCATGGCCATTCCAGATCCACGGACTGCGCGGCAGGCGGTCCGGATGAAAACTGTCCAAGGCGCCACCGAGCGGTCCTACTGGCAACCCTATCGATTCCAGGATCACGTCCCGCACCGCCCCGGCGGACATCCCGACGGCGGCAAGATCGCCCAGCGTCACGGCACCGTCGCGCTTAGCTAGCCGGGCGCCGTCGGGGTTCAGGACGAGCGGAACGTGCGCGTACTGCGGCACAGGCAGACCCAGTAAATGGGCCAGGGTAGGCCTGGCGGGGTGTGGAGGACAGGAGGTCGTCACCTCGCACCACTTGGTCTACGCCTTGCTCGGCGTCATCCACCACCACGGCCAAGTTGTAGGCCGTGACGCCGTCGTTTCGACGGAGCACAAAGTCATCCACCACGCCTTTGTAGCTACCGTGCAACTTGTCCTCCACAGTCCATTCATGTGTTTCGGAGCGGAGCCGGACGGCGGCCGGGCGCGACGCCCTGCGGATCTCGAGCTCCGCCGTCGAAAGGTTCCTGCACGTCCCCGGGTAGGCACCTTGCGGAGCATGCGGAGCGGACGGCGCCTCTTGGATCTCTCGCCGCGTGCAGAAACATTCGTAAGTCAGCCCGGCGTCGGTGAGCCGGTCGATGGCCGCGTTGTACAGCCTGGCGCGGCCTGTCTGGCGTACGATGTCGCCGTCCCAAGTCACGCCGACTGCCTTCAGGTCGCGGAGCTGCACTTCCTCAGCGCCGGCGCGGGCACGGTCCAGATCTTCAACGCGCAGCAGGAAATCGCGGCCGGTGGAACGCGCGAAGAGCCACGCGAGCATGGCGGTGCGCAAATTTCCCACATGAAGCTCGCCGGAGGGGCTCGGAGCGAAGCGGCCAGCGGAAGTCATGGCACAAGACTATGCGTCCTTGCCTGCCGGGCGCCCGGGTGGTGCGGCACGACGGGCCGGCAGCACCGTTCGCGCAACACAAGAGCCCCTCAGCTACCGGAACGCGTTCGGTGGCTCAGGGGCTCTTGCGGTGGTGCCGGCATTGGGCCGGCGGAGTGCGGAAGGACAATGCGTGAACAAGAGTCGATCAGCGGCTGCGTCCTTGCGGGACTGTGTTTCGGTGGCCGGGTGGTGTGCCGGGGGTCCGTAGCCTGCGGGGTCCGGCGGTAGCCATTCCCTTTGTTGCCACAATTTCAACAGAGACGATGCAGTTGGCGCAACGGATGCTTTTGCTATTGATCAGTTTGACTAATTCTTTGGCAAGAGGGAGACAATGGATGGTCACTTTGCCGTAATTGGTTCGGCAGGGTGCGGGGAGAAAGCGGTAGCTGTGCAGGAATTGGACTCGACGGACAAGCGGATCCTTGCCGCGCTCGACGACGACCCCCGGGTGCCCATCATGGTCCTCGCCCAGCGCTTGGGCTTGGCCCGCGGAACGGTCCAGTCGCGCCTGGAGCGGATGACGGCGTCGGGCGCCCTGCGTCCCAACAGCAGCCGTGTGCTGCCCTCCGCGCTGGGCAGGGGCGTCGCCGCGGCAGTGAGCGCGGAACTGGACCAGAGCCGGCTGAACGAGGCCATCGCGGCCCTGCGCGAGATCCCCGAGGTGCTTGAATGCCATGCACCCGCCGGGGACACCGACCTCATCATCCGCGTGGTCGCCACAAGCCCAGACGATCTCTACCGCGTTTCCGAGGAGATCCGGCTGTGTCCGGGAATCGTGCGCACGTCCACCAGCATGTTCCTCCGTGAGGTGATTCCGTACCGGACCACAGGGTTGCTGGAGACGTGAAGAGTCTAGATTTATTCAGACCTTCCCATGACCATAATTAAGACCTAAACTGTCTATATGCAAACTCTACCCCTCTCCACAGTGAAGGCCAGGTTGTCCGAACTCGTTGATGCCGCCTCGGTGACGCATGAGCAGGTGGTCATCACCAAGAACGGGGTCCCTGCCGCGGTCATCATCGGCACCGATGAATGGGAGTCCTTGCAGGAGACTCTTTTCTGGCTTTCGCAGCCGAACGTGCGCGAAGAGCTGGCCGAGGGTAGGAAGGAAGTGTCCGAGGGCCGCGGCATCTCCGAAGAGCAGATCCGGGCCGAGTTCGGCGTCCCGAAGCGTCGGAACTAAAACGGGTGGCATATGAGGTCGTCTTTTCGCCAGGCGCCCGCCGGGACATGCAGCGCATTCCACCCCGGATCGTCCCAGCGATCGTCGAGTTTGTCTACGGAGACCTCGCCCGGAACCCCCAGCGGGTCGGCAAGCCCCTGGAGCGCGAACTTGCTGGCTACCATTCAGCCAGGCGAGGGCCCTACCGGGTTCTGTACGCGATCGATGAGGGCAAGATTGTGGTCGAAGTTCTCAGGGTGGACCACCGCGCCGACGTCTACAGGCCTCGCTAGCGGACCACGGCCGCTTCCGCGCGGAGCACCAGTGTGCCTACACCGGCGGCCCGGCGTTCGATTTCAGGTTCTTCATCACCAAAGTTGAATTGAGGCGCTCGACGGCGGGGAGAGCCGAAAGCTGGTCGTCGTAAAAGCGCTGGTAGGCAGGGAGATCCGCGGCGATCACCCGCAGGAGATAGTCCGGAGAACCGAAGAGCCGCTGCGCTTCGACAATGTTGGGTATGAGTGCCACCCGGTCTTCGAATTCCGACATGGTGGTGCGATCGGCCTGGCGCAGGGTGACAAAGACGATCGCCTCGAAACCCAGGCCAATGGCGGCTGGATCGATGTCCGCCCTATACCCTCGTATCACCCCGGAAGCCTCCAGATCCCGCAGCCGCCGGTGACACGGAGCCACCGTCAATCCCACCTTGGCGGCGAGCGCCGTGGCAGTCATTCGGCCATCCTCTTTGAGGTAGCGCAAAATAGTTCTATCAATTCCATCAATCACGCAATTATCTTACCGATTCCTCGGCAAGGCGGGCTAAATATGGGAACACTTATGGGCTGATTTTCCATAGGGTTCATGGTGTAAACACCAGCCAGGAGCAACCATGAATCCCCACCTTTTCCTCGCCTTCGTCATTGTCTCCGTCACTTTGGCGTGCACCCCGGGGGTCGACTGGGCGTATTCGATCGCTGCAGGCCTGCGGCAGCGCAGCTTCATCCCCGCCGTAGCCGGCCTGTGCAGCGGATATGTGCTCCACACGGCCCTCTTGGTGGCCGGACTCGCAGCCCTTTTGACGGGCGTTCCGGGACTTCTCGGCTGGCTAACGATCGCGGGAGCAGCCTATTTGCTCTGGCTTGGCGTCAGCACCATGCGCTCGTGGCGGGGCGCGAGCTTCAGTGCGGAAGACGCCGTCGGGCAGTCCCGGAACCAGTTGCGAACCTTCCTGCAGGGAATCGGCACCAGCGGCATCAATCCCAAGGGACTGTTGTTCTTCCTGGCACTGGTGCCCCAGTTCGTGAGCCCGGAAGCGTCTTTGCCGGTTCCGGTGCAGTCGGGTGTACTGGGCCTGACGTTCGTGGTGTTCGTTGCGATCATCTACACAGCGGTGGCTCTAACCTCGCGAAAGCTACTCCAGTCCAGGCCTTCCGCCGCACGGGTGGTAACGCTCGGCAGCGGGATCATCATGGTTGGACTTGGTACCGTTCTGCTGGCTGAGCAGCTGCTGCCGCTCCTCAGGTGACGCTCAGGCCACGCAGGATCGCTCTGGCGTTCCCCTCTTGAGCCGAGGGGCTTGCTAGTCGCCTGGCTCGCCGAAGTCCTTGTTCCACAGCCGGCGCACCTCGACGTCCTTGCGGATCCCGTCGACGGTCTCCAGCTCGGATCGCTGCCTCCCGCCACGCCGTTTGCGGGTGATGGCGCCGGGAATGGATGGACGGGGGCTGAGCGTCCTTCGCCCGACGTCGAGCATTAACAACGCCCTGTCCGTAAGCGCATCATTGCGCAGGGCGAGGCTTGTCTTCTTCCTCCGGAGCACCTCCCCGAGCGTGGCTTGAGCCGCCACCCGCTCCCCGAACGCCCTGAGCGACTGCGCCCGTATCAGCAGCAGCGCCGCCGAGAGGTCGTCCGCGTTGCGGAGCCCTTCCGTCCAGGTGATGACGTCGGCATGCCGCTCGAGTGACGCCGCTACGGTACAGCGGGCCAACGCGGTGGGCAACGACGGCGGCAGGCTGGCCAATACGTCGAGGGCCTCTTCCGTCTGGCCTGTCTCACGAAAGCAGTGCGAGAGGGCCAGGAACACGGATTCCTCGCTGAACAGAATCGGAACGTCAATCCGCTCGGCAACCTCAACCCGGGTGACCACCCGGCCAAGGTAACTGCCCGAGAACTGGCTGGCAGCGTCGTCGATCCGTATGGACAACCCCCGCTGCAGCAGCTCCGACGCCCGCAGGTATCCACCGTGCTTGTACGCAAGCAGCCCTGCAATCACGTAACACAGGCCAGCCCAGCCTGGGTAGGTGCGGGCCACGCCGATGAGGCTGTCCGGCTCCGTGCTGGTGAAGATGGCGTCGTAGACCGACTTCGCGGTCTTGCCGGCCAGGCGCTTGAGCTTGGGAACGTCCCCCGCGACGTCGATCCGGCCGGCGGCCTTTCCCTTCAGGACACCAGCGATCGCATCATTCAGGCCATCGGCCAGGCCGCTCACCGAGGTGCGGACATGTCCATTCCGGAACGGTGTGATGTCCCTGGTATCGGCAAAAATCGCACCGCGGACTCCTGGAGCCGATGGCTCACTCACAGTTGCCCTGCCATCGCAGGATAAAGCGTCGCAGAATTGGGCATCACAGAACCATGCTAGCTGCGCTTGACCCAGCCTCTCCCCTCTATTTCCGGGGTTTTCGGGAGTAAGATATCCTCGTCGGCAGGGTTCCGACTCCTTGCCGCGATGCGGCCCTCCATTTGAGGGGCCGAGAAAAATCGTGATCGGGAGGAGCTATGACCACTGCTTCACACCCCGCGCAGCACCACCATGTGATGGGGCTGACGCTGCACAACACAGCACTAGGTTTGGGCTGGGTTTTCCTGGCTGTTGGCGTCCTGGGATTTATCCCGGGCATCACCAGCAATTACGGCGCCATGACCTTCGCAGGACATGACTCGGGCGCCATGCTTCTTGGAATATTCCAAGTATCCGTCCTTCATAACATCGTCCATTTGCTGTTCGGTGCGGCAGGTCTTTACCTGGCCAGGACCGGCAGGATGGCGCGCGGTTACCTCATTGGCGGCGGCGCAATCTACCTTGTCCTCTGGATCTACGGCCTGATCACCAGCTCGAATATGAGCGCCGACTTCGTGCCGATGAACTCTGCGGACAACTGGCTGCACCTGGTTCTTGGCGTTGCCATGGTTGGCCTGGGCCTCTGGCTTGGGCGGGACGCAAGAGAGGAGATGAAGGGCCGCGCCATGTAGCGCACCCTGACTCTGCAGCACCACCTTGCAGTTGCACGACGGCGACCGCCCCTTTTGGGGGCGGCCGCCGCCTTTGCGTCCGGGGTTTGTGCGTCAGCCGAGGAGCCTGTGCTCGTAGGCAAATGCCACGAGTTGAAGCCTGGTGCGCAGTCCGAGCTTGCCGAGCACGCTGCGCAAGTGGGTTTTCACCGTCGCCTCGGAGACAAAAAGGCTCTCCGCCATTTCTGCGTTACCAAGCCTTTGGCCGCGAGGAGGAACACATCCCGCTCGCGGGGCGAGAGTTCGTCCATCACCGCCAGATCCGGTCCAGCCACCGGCACTGTCCTGGCTGCGTGCTGGAAGAGTTCGTGGACCGAGCCGGGCGCGATCACCGAGTATCCGGAATACACGGTCCGGATGGCGGCCAGCAGGAATTCGGGTTCCGCACTCTTGAGCAGGTATCCGCTGGCGCCCGCCTGTACTGCCTCAACCACGGCTTGGTCCCTGTTGAACGTCGTCAAGGCAATGATCTTGGGCTTGTCCACTCCCGCGGCATCGGCTTCTTCCGTGATGCGCCGCGTGGCCGCAACGCCGTCCAACACGGGCATCCGAAGGTCCATCAACATGACATCCGGCCGCTGCTTGGCCGCGAGCGCCACGGCCTGCTCGCCGTCGTCGGCCTCCCATGCCATGTCCATGTCTGCTTGGCTCTGCACTAGCATGCGGATGCCTGAGCGGAACAGCGGCTGGTCGTCCACCAGGGCCACCGTAATGTGCGATTCAGCCACGTTTTACGCTTTCCCGCTCAATGGTTTCCACCTTAGTGCCCGACGACGGCGACGAGCCTTCGAGGGCCAGCGCCGGCTCTGGCCGGGGTTCCGGGCGGAACGGTGCGTTCTCCTGGTCCGTTTCCGCTCCGGTTTCCGCGCCCTGTTCCGATGCGCCGTCAACGGGGCGCGGAACCGAACGCGAGCCGTACGGGATGAAGACCGTCACGCGGAATTGCTCACCGTCTGGCCCGGAGCTGAGCCAACCTCCGGCGAGGTGTGCACGCTCCCGCATTCCGGGGATGCCGCGCCCCACCCGCTCGGCCGTGCCGCCGTCGTCCGTCCCCCCAATTGAAACGGACGCCGGCAATTCCGACGCAACGTGCATGGTCAGCCCCGGGCCGCTCCAGTCGAAGTGGAGGCGTACGGCCGTGCCGCGTCCGCCGTGTTTGAGCGCGTTCGTGAGGCATTCCTGCACAATCCGGAAGACCGCGAGTTGCTGGCCCGCGCCCAGCTCAACCGGCGCACCCGTCTCGCTCTGCTGGACCTTGAGGCTGCCTTGACGCATCCGCTCAACGAGAGGCCCGACGTCGGTGAGCCGGGGCTGCGGGGCCACCAGACCGTCGTCGCGGACTCCTTCAATGACCCGTTGGGCGTCCACCAGGGCGCGACGGGCGGAGACTGCGATATTTTCCAAGGCATCAAGAACTGCTTTGGGTTGGTCCTGGCTCAAGTAGCGCGTGCCATCCGCCTGCGCAGCGATGACCGCGAGCGAGTGGGCCAAAACGTCGTGGAGGTCGCGGGCTATCCTCGTTCGTTCCTGCTCCACGACAAGTTCAACCTCGGTTTCCTTGAGGCTTGCCTGGGCGAGGACCTTGGACTGGAATAGCTTGCCTCGGTCCTCGTACAGCGCCAAGGCAATACCGACTGCGGAGCAGCCCGCGGCGATCAAAATCAGGACTGAGAAGAGCTGCCAGCCGAAGTAGCTGAAATTGAAGCGGTCCCCGAAGGGCATTCGCGGGAACCAACCAACGCCCCAGCCGTATCGCCACGACACGATCAAAACAGTCATGCCGGCAGCGAATGCAACATTGGATGCTACGGCAATGACTCGTTGCCTGCCGGATCCGGTCCACAGTATGAAGGCCAGCCCAATGAATGAACCGATGTAGATTGCCCAATGATCGTCCCGAGGCGGAGGGAGGACATGGGTCAATTGACCGAGCAAGAGGATGGCCGTAAACCCCAGTGACACATACGGCTTCCACGCCGCCACTCCAATGGCCAAGGCAATTAGGACGATCATCCAGGTTCCGGGCCAATAGCTGAGCCACCACGTCCCGACCCTTCCTGCCTCGGCCACGCACCACAGGGCGAAGAAAATGACGGCCGCCGCGGGGGCGCCCCAATGCCGTACAACTTTCAGTGTCTGTTCCATGTCAGCCACCCTATCCACGGCCATGGAGGCGACAACGCCGATTCTGCCCACCAGCGTCCGATCTCCACCCGGAAGCCAGCGGATTCATCCTCGGAGCCAGAAACGACGGCGACGCTCCCCAGCACGGGGGCGTCGCCGTCGTCGGCTATTGCTTGGGGTCCGAAGTTACTCAGCCGCGGCAGCGACCGCCGCGGTCACCGCGGGGGCAACGCGGGGATCCAGCGGGCTGGGCACGATGTACTCAGCGGAAAGGTTTTCATCTGCCAGCGCGGCGATGGCGCGGGCCGCGGCGATCTTCATGGCCGGTGTGATCCGGCGCGCGCCCGCATCCAAGGCTCCGCGGAAAATACCCGGGAAGGCAAGGACGTTGTTGATCTGGTTCGGGAAGTCGCTACGACCGGTGGCCACGACGGCGGCGTACTTGACGGCAACTTCCGGCAAGACTTCGGGATCCGGGTTGGACAGCGCGAACACGATCGAACCTTGATTCATGAGCTTCAAGTGTTCTTCAGCAAGCTTGGACGATGAAACGCCGATGAACACGTCGGCGCCGTGGAGGGCTTCGGCCGGTCCACCGGAAAGGGCGCGAGGGTTGGTCCGCTGCGCGAAACGGGCTTTGACGCTGCCCGAATCGGCAACGAGATCGGCGCGCTCGGCGTTGATGATGCCCTTCGAATCCAGCAAGACGACGTCGTTGACACCCGCGGTCAGCAGGATCTCGGAGACGGCGATTCCCGCCGCACCTGCACCGGAGACCACGACGCGAAGCCCGGAGAGTTCACGGCCGGTCACCTTGGCAGCGTTCGTCAGGGCGGCAAGAACCACGACGGCGGTGCCGTGCTGGTCATCGTGCATGACGGGGCAGTCGAGGGCTTCGATGAGCCGCTCTTCGAGTTCGAAGCATCGCGGCGCCGAGATGTCCTCGAGGTTCACGGCGCCGAAGCTCGGCCGCAGCCGGACCAGGGTCTCGATGATTTCGTCCACGTTGGTGGTGTTGAGGACCAAGGGGATGGAGTCGAGATCGCCGAAAGCCTTGAAGAGTGCGGACTTCCCCTCCATGACTGGGAGGGAAGCGCTGGGTCCGATGTCACCGAGACCGAGCACCGCGGTGCCATCACTGACAACAACCACCAGGCGCTCGGCCCATGTGTGAGTACGGGCAAGTTCCGGGTTGGCGTGAATCGCACGGCTCACCTCGGCGACCCCGGGGGTGTAGGCAATGGAAAGGTCACGCTTGTTCAAGAGCGGCACGGTACTGGAGACGGAAAGCTTGCCACCTTCGTGGGCAGTGAAGATTTCCTCTTCGCTCAGCGCCAGGGCGGTCAGGTTCTGTTCAGGGGTGATGGTTTCGACGGACACGTCGTTGTCTCCTCAGGCTAGCCGCGTACTCACGGCACAATTCGGGCAGGTATCGAGGTTTCGGTACGAACCATGGGTGGCTGGTCCGAGCTGTGAAACTCCTGCGGATATGGGCTGCTAGCCGCTTGGGTCCTGCCTTCGTAGACAGGGGCTTGATAGGAAGACTAGATACATCTGGCCATAAACACATACTTTTGCTCGTAGTGGTCTAGACCAATTACGGCGAGTTCCGGAATAACTACGCTTCCGCGATCAACCTGAAAGCGTTCTTGAGGTCCTTCTCGGCGTCGAAAAGTGAGAGCCTGCGGCAGTTGACGGAGTGGACCAGACCACTCACCACGTGCAGCAGGATCTTCGCCCTGCCGGCGTCGCCGATCGCAGCCGCAACTATCCCGGCGGAGAGCACTTCGATATCACGCAAAAGCGTGGGGATGTCACCGTCGCGGGTATCCCAAGTACGGGACAGGCAGTGCTCGACGGCGGGCTGCATGACCCGCATGTGGAAGATCTCCATCCCGAGTCCGATGACTTCCTGCTGGCTGGATCTCGAAGAGGCCGGCTTGGCGTCATTAAGTTCGCGGAGCTGCTGCCGGTAAACCGCGAGCATCAGGTGGACCGTGGACGGGAAGTAGCGGTACAGCGTGCCCAGCGGAACGTGGGCCCTGGTGGATACGTCCGAAAGGCTCACGGTATCGAACTGCCGCTGGGCGAATCCTGCGGCAGTCTTCAATATCCGGGCGTAGCGTAGTTGCTGTCTCGGCGTGGTGGGAGCAGCCGCCATCTGGGGCAACCCCGCGGCCAGATCCAGCGAATACGGTTCCAAGGAGTTCGGTTCGGACATTTCCGGCGTTCTGTTGGTTGGGCTTCGTTCTGGGAGTTACCGCGGGCGCAAAAAGGCTACGCGGTCCTGACAATGATACGGCAGCAAGTTGTCAGTTCCCTGAGAGCGGGCTCCCGCCCTACGTGACGCTTTTGATCTTCACTACGAATACAGCTCCTAGTAACCCAATGACAGCTGCTGCCACATACAAGGAGACGTAGCCGCCCCAGAACGCCACAATCGGAAAGGCGATGGACGGGGCGATTACCTGCGGCAAGGAGTTGGCCACGTTGATGATGCCAAGGTCCCTTCCCCGGTCCAACGCAGTCGGCAGCACCTGGGTGATGAGGGCAAAGTCGACCGCAAGGTAAGCACCGAAGCCGACGCCCAGGACCATCGCGCCCGCAATTGCCCCAGACCAGTGGAGGAACGAAGCCAAGGATCAGGCTGGCTACCGCAATCACCACGGAGGACGTAATCACCAACGGCTTGCGTTTGCCCATGCGGTCACTGATGGCACCACCAACAACACTCGTGACAATCACCATGACGGCATAGAGGCCGGTAAGGATGAGGACACCGAACTCTGGCTTGATGCCCTGGGTCGCTTCAACGTGGACCGCGTCCTGGAGGAAGAACAGCAGGTACAACGTGACCATGTGGTTGCCGATGTTGACCAGCAGGCGGGTCAACCAGGCCCACGCGAAGTCCGGATACTTGACCGGCGAGATCCAGAATCCCTTGACGAAAGTCCACAGCTTGAACGGTGGCCTGCCCTCCTTCGGGAGGGGGACATCATCATTCTTGAAAAAGTAGAGTACGACGCCGGCAAGCAGCGCTGCGGCGCACACGACGTAACCGAGGGCGAAGTTCCCCGAAACGGCTGACGCGATCACGGCACCGGCGAGAATGCCCACGGTCTGGCCCATGGCCGCAAGCCCACCGACAGTGCCACGCTGGGGCACCGGGACCCGGTCCGGGATGGCCGCCGTCACGGCCGCATACGCACCGTTGCATCCTGCCTGAACCAGGCACCACAGGACGGTCATGACCGCGACGTTGGGCGCGCCTGCCAGAGCCACCAAAGCTGCGGCGCCCATGGACCGGCGCCGAAGAGAACCCAAGGTATGCGCCGCCCGAACCGGGACGTGGTGCGGTCACTGAACGCACCGAAGAGGGGGTTCGACACCAAGGACACCGCCGCGCCACATCCCGTGACAAGCGCAAGGATGGCCTCCTTGTGGCCTTCGTCAAAGTGGATGGCCTGCTGCCCGAGCAATACTTGGATGGGGCCGAAGAACGCAGCGTTGATGCCCACATTGACGAGCACCACTCCGGTGACCCACAGCGAGCGGACGCGCTCCACGGGCTCCGCGAGCGCCGTCGTCGGGCCCCCTGTTTGGCCATGACCGTGGGCAGGATCGTGAGCAGGATCCGTCACCGGTCTCTTAGGCACTGAACCTCTTTTAGGCACCGAACCGGGCAGATCGGACAAGTTCATGACCGCGCTCCCCTCGCTTCTGTACGTGTGGATTCAGCGTAGCGCTGCGGGGGGGCTCGCTCGGATGTCATAGAAGCGCATATGTGGATAACTGCGGCCGGCCCCGCTAAGGCGAGTCCGGACGGGTTAGGGTAACTTCAACGGAGCGAGGAGGATCAACGATGAACAAGCCAGCAACGCCCATCAACACCGCCGATCTTTACGACGAGCGTGCCGAAGATGTCGAGTCCATCTCACTGCAGTTCCAGGACCTCGGCGGCGCCTCGCACTTCAACGGCCCCGTACGCACCATCAAATGCTTTGAGGACAATGCCCTCGTGAAGGCCGTCCTGGCTACTCCCGGCGAAGGTGCCGTGCTGGTGGTGGACGGCTATGGCTCACTGCGTACCGCTCTGATGGGGGACATGATCGCCGAGAGCGCCGTCGCGAACGGCTGGGCCGGCGTCGTGATCAACGGAGCCATTCGCGATCGGGTGGCGATCGCGAAGCTGCCTTTGGGCGTCAAGGCCCTCGGGAGCAACCCCAAGAAAAGCTCCAAAGTGGGCCGTGGCGAAGTGGACATCCCCTTGGTGATCGAAGGCGTGCATATCGAACCGGGCAACCTTATCTACTGCGATCCTGACGGGATTCTGGTCGAGCGGTGACAAATTTTTCTTCATTCGGGTAAACAGGGAATACAGGAGCGATTAGGATAGTTACTGAAAGCAACTATCCTGCTTAATCCCCCCTTTTCATCCACCTTTGGAGAAGCAATGTCCAACGCCACGCCTGTGCGGGCCGCCGGAGAGGTCCTGACACACCGTCAGACGCTCACTGTCATGGTGGGCCTCATGCTCGGCATGTTCCTGTCCTCCTTGGACCAGACCATCGTGTCCACGTCCATTTACACCATCGCCAACGACCTCGATGGCCTGTCCCTGCAGGCGTGGGCCACCACGGCCTACCTCATCACCTCCACGGTGACCACCCCGCTCTACGGCAAGCTCAGCGACATCTTCGGGCGCCGCCCGCTGTACCTGGCAGCGATCCTGATCTTCCTCGCCGGCTCCCTGTACGCCGGTTCCGTGCATTCCATGACCGAGCTCGCCATCGCCCGCGGCATCCAGGGTATGGGCGCCGGCGGTCTGCTGGCCCTCGCGCTGACCATCATCGGCGACATCGTTGCCCTGAAGGACCGTGCCAAGTACCAGGGCTACTTCATGTCTGTCTTTGGCGTTTCCTCGGTCCTCGGCCCCGTGGTCGGCGGTGCTTTCGCAGGCTCGGCCAACATCCTTGGCTTCGACGGCTGGCGCTGGGTCTTCTTCATCAACCTGCCCATAGGCCTGGCTGCACTGGCTGTGGTGTTCTTCTACCTGCACCTGCCCGCGAAGCACGTCAAGCAGAAGATCGACTACTGGGGCGCAGCAGCCATTACGCTGGCAATCGTCCCGCTGTTGCTCGTGGCCGAACAAGGCCGCAGCTGGGGCTGGACCTCCGGCAACTCGTGGATCTGCTACGGGCTTGGCGTCATCGGCATCATCGCGTTCCTGTTGGTTGAGCGGCGCGCCGGCGACTACGCCCTGATCCCCCTGCGGCTCTTCAGGAACATGACCTTCGGTTTGTCTTCCCTGCTGAACTTCATCATCGGTATCGGCATGTTCGGGGCCATCGCGATGCTCCCGATGTACCTCCAGCTGGTCAAGGGCCTCACCCCCACCGAGGCGGGCCTCATGATGATCACCTTCACGGTGGGCATCCTCTTCGGTTCCATTTCGGCGGGACGCACCATCTCGTCGTCGGGCGTCTTCCGGATCTTCCCGATCCTCGGTACGGGCATCCTGACCGCGGCCGCCGTCGTCATGGGCCTGACCCTCGGCGTGGACACCGGACTCTGGGTTCCCGGCCTGATCGCCGTATTCTTCGGCATGGGCCTCGGCTTCTGCATGCAGCCCCTCACTTTGGCCATGCAGGTCTCCGTGCCGTCGAAGGACATGGGTGTGGGCACGTCCACCGCGGCGTTCTTCCGTTCCATGGGCGGAGCCGTGGGAACCGCAGTGTTCATCTCGTTGCTCTTCAGCCTGGCCGCCGACAAGATCGCCTCGGGCATGAAGGACGCGATGGGCAGCGCGGATTACCTCAAGGTGCTCAAGGATCCTGCGGTTGCCGCGGATCCCGCCAACGCCAAGCTGTACGCCTTCTTCAAGAACGGCGCCACGAACGATTCGTTGAACGACACCAGCTGGCTGCACCACGCCAACCCTGCGCTCACACGGCCCATCCTTGAAGGCTTCGCGCAGTCGATCGACACCGTGATGCTGATCGCCGCGGCGCTTACGGGCCTCGCGTTCCTCATCACTTTCGCTTTGCCGAACAAGAAACTCACGGATCCGAAGACCGCAGCGAAGGAATCCGTTTCCGCGCACTAGGTTCCATCTCTTCGACCACGTCACGGCAGGCAGTCTTTTGGACTGCCTGCCGTTGTCGTTTCCAGCGCCAACCCGGGAAAGCGTCCGACGGCGGCGCGAAAGTCTGCGCGGCGTGACACGTCCGGTGCGGGTGGCCGCGTTGACTGGAAGTCACGCTGGCAGCGTGCCAAACTGTGTAGCTTGAGTGCACCGGCGTCCCCGTCGGATCAGCTGCCGACGATGACCGCGCCGCACAGTCCATTACGTTTCCTCAAGGGAGAGCCATGCCCGATTCCAGCTCCGATCGCCATTCCGGCGTCCCCCGCAAGGTCATTGGACTCGCCGTTGCGGGCGCCGTAGGCGGGTTCCTCTTTGGGTTTGATTCATCCGTGGTCAACGGCGCCGTCGACGCGATGAAGGACGAATTCATGCTGAGCGAAGCCATCACGGGCTTCGCGGTAGCGGTCGCATTGCTCGGTTGCGCGGCTGGAGCCTACCTCGCGGGGAAAGTGGCCGACCGCTTCGGCCGCATCCCCGCCATGAAGCTTGGAGCCGCCCTCTTCCTGGTGAGTTCCATCGGCACTGGCTTGGCTTTCAGCATCTGGGACCTGGTTTTCTGGCGGTTGGTGGGCGGCTTGGGGATCGGCCTTGCTTCGGTGATCGCGCCCGCCTACATCTCGGAAATTTCGCCTCGCCAGATCCGCGGACGGCTCGCATCGCTGCAGCAACTCGCCATCACTACAGGTATTTTCGCGGCCTTGTTGTCCGACGCCGTGCTCGCGACTTCCGCTGGGAGCGCCCACCACGCACTGTGGTTGGGTATTGAAGCGTGGCGCTGGATGTTCATTGCCTGCGCCGTGCCCGCCGCGGTCTACGGCGTGATCGCCTTCCGCCTGCCGGAATCCCCGCACTTCCTGGTCCTCAACGGCAAGGAAGACGACGCGCGAATGATCTTCGACAACCTGATGCCCGGCGACGATACCGAACGCCACATCCGCGACATCCGCGACTCCATCCAGGAGGACAAGCTCTCCACCAAGAAGGGCTCCTTGCGGGGCAAAGCCTTTGGCCTCCAACCCGTGGTGTGGATTGGCATTATCCTGTCCGTGCTGCAGCAATTCGTCGGCATCAACGTGATCTTCTACTACTCCACCACTCTGTGGAAGGCAGTCGGATTCCAGGAGCAAGACTCTCTGGCCATCTCCGTCGTAACCTCCATCACCAACATTCTGGTTACCCTGGTGGCCATCGCCCTGGTGGACCGCATCGGCCGCCGGCCCATCCTCCTGGCTGGCTCCATCGGAATGGCGGTGTCCCTGGGAGCCATGGCGCTGGCCTTCGCTTCCGCCACCGGTAGCGGTTCAGCAGTGACCTTGACCGGTGCTTGGGGTCCGGTGGCCCTCGTTGCCGCCAACGTGTTCGTGGTCAGCTTCGGCGCCTCGTGGGGGCCCCTGGTGTGGGTGCTGCTGGGCGAAATCTTCCCCTCACGCATCCGCGCCCGCGCCCTGGGACTGGCCGCCGCGGCCCAGTGGATCGCCAACTTCGCCATTACACTCAGCTTCCCCGTCATGGCGGCGGGTTCGCTCCCGCTGACTTACGGCATGTACGCACTGTTCGCCGCGTCGTCGTTCTTCTTCGTCATGTTCAAGGTTCCCGAGACAAACGGCATGTCCCTCGAGCAGGCCGAGACCCTGTTCGTCCCGAAGGGCTCGAAGCCCGCCGAGCTCGCCGTTCCACCCGAGTAGCGTGGGCTTCGCGCACCCAAGTAATCCCCACCGCCACCCTCGGGGCTACACGAGGTGCGGTTCGTGCGACTTCAGGAAGCGGCGGCCGCCCACGGCCACGAGGATCGCGACAGCCAAGGCAAGCGCCGCAGCGAAGAACGGTACCTGAGGACCGAAGTGCTCGCCCAGCTGGGCTGCGACGAACGGAGCCAGCGCCCCGCCCATCCAACGCACAAAGTTGTAGCCGGACGAGGCCACGGGACGCGGTGAGTCGGAAACTTCCATGGCCAGTTCGGTGTAGAGCGTGTTGTTGATGCCCAGTAGGGCGCCGGCCACAATGACCAGTACGACGACGGCAGTCACCGAGTGCCCCGCGGCAAGTCCCAGCCCGGCAAGGTCCAGCATGAGGGCACCTAGGGTGCCAACCAGAACATTGGTGGTGCCGAAGCGACGCTGCAGCACCGGCGCTACGAAGACCGAGAAGACAGCCACGGCAACGCCCCAGCCGAAGAACACGGTACCGATACCGTAGGCATCCATCCCCAGGATGAAAGGCGTGAAGGCCAGGATGGTGAAGAAGCCGTAGTTGTAGAACAGGGCACTGGTCGCCGTCGTGCGGAGACCCTTGTGGCCGAGGGCGAGGAGCGGATCACGCAGCCGGGCTTTCTTGGCGGGAAGGGCGGTCTTGGGCAACATCACCATCAAAGCGATGAAGGAAACAGCCATGAGGACCGCGGTGCCGAAGAAGGGTGCACGCCACTGCCATCCACCCAGGAGTGCGCCGAGCAAAGGGCCGAGGGAAATGCCCAGGCCAAGCGCGGCTTCGTACAAAATGATCGCGGTTCCGGTTCCGCCGCTCGCGACGCCGACGATCACGGCGAGGGCAGTGGCCACGAAGAGTGCGTTGCCGAGACCCCAACCGGCGCGGAATCCGACCAGTTCACCCACGCTTCCGGACGTGCCTGACAACGAGGCGAACACCACGATCAGGGCCAGGCCGGTCATGAGCGTTTTCTTGCCGCCGATCCGCGAAGAGACGAACCCCGTCACGAGCATCGCCACAGCGGTCACCAGGAAATAGCTTGTGAAGAGCAAGGACACCTGGCTGGGGCTGGCCTGGAGGTTCTTGGCAATGGCCGGCAGGATCGGATCCACCAGTCCGATGCCCATGAAGGCGAAGACGGCAGCGATCGCCGTGGCCCACACAGCCTTGGGCTGCTTGAGGAACGAGGCTTTCTCGGCCTCGAGGGTTTCTTCCGCTGGCTGCAGTTGGTCTGCGAGCTGGCCTTTCATGGACTGTTCTCCTAGTTCTTGGGTTGTTCAGGTTTACTTGTTCAGTTCTGGACTGATTGGTTGATTTTGTCGAACACCGGAAGGGCAGCTTCGACGGCGTCGCGTTCCGCCTGGCTCAGCGTTCCGAGGAGGCCGGCGATGAATTCGTTGCGGCGGCGATCTGCGTTCTCGACGGCGGTACGTCCGGCCAGGGTCGCGGCGACGCGGACGGCGCGGGAGTCGTCCGGGTCTGCTTCGCGTTTGACCAGTCCGGCGCGGTCAAGCTTGATGATCTGCTCGGTGGCGCTAGGGACCTTGACCCCAAGGTTCCGGGCGATCCCCCCGACGCGGGCACCGCCGTCGAGCGCCATTTTGAGGACGCCGAGCTGCGCCGAGCTGAGCTGCTCTTCCAAATCAAGGCGGCGCATCACGTAGACGCTCTGCCGCAAAGCTTCGCGGAATGACTGGGCGAGGGCGAGGAGCGCATCGTCAGCTTGGTTGGGGTTCATATTTAGGTATCCTAACAGTTAGGATACCTAAATATCAAGAAACTGCAACGCGGGGTCACTTACGGCCCATATTCGGGGCCGGGATGGGCGCTAAGTGACCCCGCGTTGCAGAGGGGAAGCCTAGATCTCGGCCTTCCGGTCTTCGATCAGCTTCAGTACCTGCGGGAACAACGGGTGCGACGGCGGCAGTTCCGTGATGCGTTCGACGGCGTCGGCGGCATCCATTTCGGCGAGCATCCGGGCGAGTTCCACGGCTTCGTCGTCTGCTCCGTCATCGAAACGCAGGGCAGCCGACATCGCGTCGAGCAAGGCAACGGGAGTAACTCCGCGCTCGGCAAGTTCCGCGGCCGGGCCGATGAACCGTTCGTGCCGGCCCAACTTGCGGAGCGGAGCGCGGCCCACCCGGTTTACCGTGTCCGGCAGGTACGGGTTGGTGAAGCGGGACAGGATCTTCTGCACATAGGCTTCCTGCTCAGCCTCAACGAATCCATGTTTGGCCACGAGAAGCTGTTTGGTTTCTTCCAACACGGCCCGCACCCGGGCAGCCACGGAGGCATCGGCCATGGCGTCGGAGATCTTCTCCAAGCCGGCACCAAAGCCGAAGTACGCTGCCGAGGCGTGTCCGGTATTGACTGTGAACAGCTTCCGTTCGATGTACGGGCCAAGCTCGTCCACGAAGGTCGCTCCCGGGATCACGGGCGCCTCTCCCGCGAACGGAGTGCGATCAATGACCCATTCGTAAAAGGTCTCTACGGTGACGTCCAAACCCTGGCCGGGAGCTTGGTTGGGGACGATCCGGTCCACGGCGGTGTTGGCAAACACGGCCGCGGAGGAAAGGTGACCCGCGGCGCCGTCCCACGCGGCCTCCACTTCGGACCGCAGGAGATCCGTGGCGTTAATCGCGTTCTCGCACGCCATGACCTGGAGCGGGGCCAACGACGGCGAGCGGTTGGCGATGCCCCGCGCAATCACCGGCGCGACGAACTTGAGGATGTGCGGCCCGACAGCGGTGGTGACGAGGTCCGCCGTCGCGATTTCATCAACGACGGCGGCCTCCTCGGTGCCCGAATTCAGGGCCCGGAAACCGGAGACGGTCTTGACCGACGCATTTTCGCCGACTTCGTGGACCTCGTAGGAGGATGCGGCTGCAAGTTGGCTGATCAAGGCGTCCGCGACATCGGCGAACACCACCTCATATCCAGCCTCGTGCAGCAACAGGCCAACAAAGCCCCGTCCGATGTTTCCGGCCCCAAAATGGACTGCCTTCACTATGCATTGACCTTTCCGAACAGATCCAGCACTTCTTCCACCGACGTCGCCTGCTCAAGCTTGGCCACCTGTGCCTTGTCCGTGAAGACCTTGGCAATGGAGGAGAGGATGTGGAGATGCTCGTTGTTGATACCGGCGACGCCGACGACGAACTTGACCTGCTTGCCACCCCAGTCGATGCCCTCGGGATAGCGGACAATCGATACGCCGGAGTGCAGGATGTGGTCCTTCGCAGCATTGGTGCCGTGCGGGATAGCCAGGAAGCTGCCCATGTAGGTGGACACGGATTCCTCGCGCTCATGCATCGCGTGCACGTAGCCCACGTCCACGGAGCCGCGGTCCAGCAGGAGCTTGCCCGCCTCGTCGATGGCCGAGTCACGGTCCGTAGCGGTGCCGTTCAGGACCACGCTTTCGGCGAGCAGGACATCCTTGCCCTCGACGGCGGCGGCCGGGGCTCCGGCGTGCGCGCCGGCCGGCTCGGCTACCGCCGGCGAGCCGTCGGCAGAGCCGTCAGAACCGGTGCCCGAGTTGCTGCTCTTGACCAGTTCCACAATCTCCTCGTAACGGGGACTGTTCATGAAGTTGTCCACCGAGACGTGCACGGCGCTCGAAGTGGCCGGGCGGGCCCGCTCGGTCAGGTCCTGGTGCGTGACCACGACGTCGTAGGTGTCGCTGAGGTTGGCGATGGCCGAGTTGGTGACCTTGACCTCCGGGAAGCCGGCCGCCTTGATCTTGTTCCGCAACACTGAGGCGCCCATGGCGCTGGAACCCATACCGGCGTCGCAAGCGAAAACGATGTTCTGGATGGGCCGGGTCAGGACGGCGGTACCGCCACCGGAGCCCAGGAGCGCGGAGGAAACGGAGCTCTTCTTGCCCTTCATGTCTTCCATCTTGGCGGTTGCGTCGCCAAGATCGCCTTCGTCGCTGTGATGCGTGGTCCGAAGAATCAACGAGGAGACGAGGAACGATACCGTTGCCGCCAAGATGACCGACAAAATGACGCCTACATAGCTGTCGCGGGAGGTCTGGGCGAGCACCGCAAAGATAGATCCCGGTGCCGCCGGAGCCACGAGGCCGGAGTTGGTGACTGCAAGCGTCGCGATGCCTGTCATGCCTCCAGCGATAGCTCCGAGAATCAGCAGCGGGCGCATCAGGACATACGGGAAGTAGATCTCGTGGATCCCGCCAAGGAACTGGATGATCAAAGCGCCCGGCGCCGAGGCCTTCGCTGCCCCACGACCAAAGAACATGTAGGCGAGAAGAATTCCTGCACCCGGACCGGGGTTGGCCTCAAGCAGGAACAAGATGGACTTGCCCTGATCGAGCGACTGCTGGATGCCCAGCGGAGTCAGCACGCCGTGATTGATTGCATTGTTGAGGAAGAGAACCTTGGCGGGCTCGATGAAGATGCTGGTCAGCGGCAGGAGCCCATTGTGCACCAGGAACTGGACGAAATTGCCGGCCGCCGTACTGAAGGCCTGGACTACTGGGGAGATACCGAAGAAACCGAGCATGGCTAGCAGGGCGCCCCAAATGCCCGCTGAGAAGTTGTTCACCAGCATCTCGAAGCCGGGGCGGATCTTGCCTTCCCAGATGGCATCGATCTTCTTCATGGTCCACCCACCGAGAGGACCCATGATCATGGCACCGATGAACATCGGGATGCCGGCACCAACGATGACACCCATGGTGCCGATCGCCCCGACGACGCCGCCGCGCGCACCGTATACGTTCCTGCCGCCGGTGTAGGCGATGAGGAGCGGAAGGAGATAGGTGATCATGGGGCCCACAAGACCGATATTCGGCGCACCCTCGGCATTGTTGCCGAAGCCACCGAGTTCAGCGACGGGCAGCCAGCCAGTCTTGATGAACAGGGCCGTTATGATGCCCCATGCGATGAAGGCCCCGATGTTGGGCATGATCATGCCCGAAAGGAAAGTTCCGAACTTTTGGACACCAACGCGCAGGCTGGTGCGCGGCTTCGCAACGGACGCTGTTGCCATGTGTGAATTCCTAACGTGAGTCCCGCAGCTGTGCGGGATCAGTCGATACCTACCTCAAGCGATATTTACCCAAGAGGCACAGCTCTAGGAGCTGCTGGAAATTCGGTGAAGCCATTCAAGGAAAAGCTTCAACTCCGAACTGGATAGCTGGTCTGAATGCGAGGCTTGGAGCGCCGCATTCAGCGCGATTGCCGCAACAACAACGGACGACCTGCCGGAGTCGTCTGCTGCGGCGCCACGGGCTGTTTCCGTGGACACGGCGAAAATCATGGAATCCCGGGTCATGGTGGAAAGTTCGAGATTCCGGTCTTCCAGAGGCTCTGCAATGAGCATGAGCGTGACACCCACATTGGCGGCCAGGATGCTTCTGGCCGCCTCACGCGGAGGTACGTTGATCTGCCCGGCAATGGCCGCCTTGCCCAGCATTTCTTCCAGGAGCGACTCGGCATCAGCCACGATGGCCGGCCTGCTTTCCGGACGAATGTTGCCGAACATCACTAAGTAGAGGTGCGGTTGAGTGAGTCCGAACTGGACGTGGTTATCCCACATCCGGCGGACATCCTCCAGGGGTTCCCCAGAGGGTGCGAAGTCCCGCTCTCCCGCCACGTACTCCTCGAAGCCGGCTGCAACGACGGCGTCGAACAGCCCCTCCTTGTCGCCAAAGTGGTGGTAGAGCGTGGGCGCCGTGACTCCGGCAAGTTTGGTGATTTGGCGCGTTGAGACCGGTGACCCGTCAGAATTCGCCAGCAACTCGGCAGCTGCACGGAGCAGCCGAGTTTTGGGCGGAAGCTGGTCATCGAAACTCATAGCCGCTACCCTAGCACCTATAGCAACGCTATATGAAGTGAGTCACAGGAGATTTTTTCGGACCTTGAGGCACCGCAGCCCCCGGGTCCGCTCCAAGAGCAGGAACAGAGGATTTCGGTGCAGAATTTCCAAGGAGTAGGCGTCAGCCCGGGCCGCGTCATCGGCACTATTCGTCAGATGCCCAAGCCAGTCAGCGAACCGCCGTCGGGCGAGCAGCTTGCCGCTTCCGTGACGGCGGAAGAGGCCGTCGCCGGGTTGAAAACCGCGGCCCAATCCGTCCACGACGAACTCAAAGCACGTGCGGACAGAGCCAGTGGGGACGGCAAGGCCGTGCTGGAAGCCACCGCACTGATGGCCAAGGACACGATGCTCCTGAAATCGGCTACCAAGCTCATCAACAACGGAAGCTCCGCCGAACGCGCCATTTGGGAAGCCGGCGCCTCGGTCTCGGAAATGCTCCACAACCTCGGCGGGTACATGGCCGAGCGCGCCACCGACGTCCTGGACGTCCGCGCCCGGATCGTCGCCGAACTCCGCGGTGTCCCGGCCCCTGGGATCCCGGCGTCGGACACCCCGTTCATTCTGGTCGCGGAAGACCTGGCCCCCGCCGACACCGCAACGTTGGACCCCGCCGTCGTGACAGCACTGGTCACCTCGGGCGGCGGACCGCAGTCCCATACCGCGATCATCGCGCGTTCGCTCGGCCTGCCCGCCGTGGTCGCCGCGCGCGGAGTAGACGAAATCCCGGACGGCGCCGAAGTTTATGTGGACGGCGCAGCCGGTTCCCTCACCGTTGAACCGTCCGAAGAGCAGCGCGCTGCAACCCTCGCGTGGGCCGAGAACGCCGCCACACTGGCTGTTTTCGACGGAAACGGTACGACGGCGGATGGCCACTTGGTCCCGCTTCTCGCCAACGTGGGCGGGGCCAGGGACGCTGCCGCGGCCGCCGCGCTGGGCGCCCAAGGCGTTGGTCTGTTCCGCACCGAATTCTGCTTCCTGGAACGGGATACCGAACCTACGGTGCTGGAACAGGCCGCTGCATACAGGGGCGTGTTCGACGCCTTCCCGGGCAAGAAAGTGGTGCTCCGGACGCTCGACGCCGGCGCCGACAAGCCCCTCCCCTTCCTCACCGATGCCACCGAACCCAACCCTGCACTCGGGGTGCGCGGCTACCGCACCGATTTCACCACGCCCGGTGTTTTGGAGCGCCAACTCGAGGCAATCGCCATAGCGGCCAGCGAAACCGAAGCCGAGGTGTGGGTCATGGCACCCATGATCTCGACGCCGGCCGAGGCCGCCCGATTCGCCTCGCTGTGCGAAGCCGCAAAAATCAAAACCTCCGGCGTCATGGTTGAGGTTCCGTCGGCCGCACTGACCTCGGCCGCGGTCCTGCGCCACGTGGGCTTCGCATCCTTGGGCACCAACGATCTCACCCAGTACGCCATGGCCGCCGACCGGCAGCTCGGCCCGCTCGCCGAACTCAACACGCCGTGGCAGCCTGCTGTCTTGCGCCTCGTTCAGCTGACGGTCGCCGGCTCGGCTGAGGAAGGCCACGGCAAACCCGTTGGCGTCTGCGGTGAGGCGGCCGCGGACCCGGCCCTCGCCGTCGTCCTCGTTGGCCTGGGTGTGACCACTCTGTCCATGACCGCCCGGTCTCTGGCCGCCGTCGGAACCGTTCTCAAGACGGTCACCCTCGAGCAGGCGCAGGAGCTTGCCCGTTTGGCTCTCAGCGCACCCGAAGCACTGGACGCCAAGGCTTGGGTTCGCGCCAAGCTGCCGATTCTCGAGGAACTCGGGCTCTAAGCCCGGCCAACCCCTACCCGAACACAAGGAGAAACAATGCCCGAACGCACCGCCACCATCGCCAGCCGCTCCGGATTGCACGCCCGTCCGGCGGCTATTTTCGCGGAAGCCGCAGGGGAATCCCCGGTTGACGTGACGATCGCGATGGCCGGAACGCCTGCCGAAGACGCACTTGACGCCGCCAGCATCCTTTCGCTCATGACGCTTGGTGCGGCGAAAGGCGACGTCGTAGTGCTTCGGGCCGAAGGCGACGGGGCCGACTTGGATTCGCTCGTGACGCTGTTGGAAACGGATCTCGACGCCGCATAGCTGGCGCTCTTCAGAAGCCCGATGTGCCCGTGGAGTTGTATGCCTTCGGAACTGTGGCCGGCCGCAAAACAGCCGGCCACAGCATCCCAGGGTCTCTACCGGGAAAGACGCGCCATCAGTAACTGGGGGACCGCGATGGCGCGCTGTCCAAAATGCCTAGGCCTTCCGCTGACGCTGTGCGCCGGCAGTTAGTCCTTGGAGCTTTGTACAACTATGAGTGGAATGTGGCGCTGAATCGTGACGCGGATATTGGATTTTTCCTGCAGCACGGGTTCAAAAGTGAGCGAACGTCTTAGGCGAAGGCGGAGATGCCTGTGATCGACCGGCCGATGATCAGCGCTTGGACGGTCTCCGTGCCTTCGTAAGTGTGGATGCCCTCGATATCGGCGAAGTGACGGGCAACCCGGTTGGACAACAAGATGCCATTTCCGCCCAACAGGTCCCGCGCATTGGAAGCGATACTGCGCGCCGTCCGGGTGCAGGTGAATTTGGCGAGCGCCGCCTGCGCGGGGGTCAGCACGCCTTCTTCGTCCAGCCGGGTCATCTGCATGACCATAAGTTGCATCGTGGCGAGCTCGGAGTGCATGCGGGCAAGACGTTCCTGCACAATCTGGGAAGCGGCCAGCGGGCGGCCGAACTGCCGGCGCTGGGCTGCGTACTGCACGGCGGCCTCGTAGCAAGCCGTTGCATGCCCGACGGCGGACCACGCAACTCCCAGCCGGGTCGCCAAAAGGACACGCGCCGTGTCCTTGAAACTCCGGGCCCCCGGAAGCATGTTTTCCTCGGGGACGAAGACATTCTCAAGACGGATGTGCGCTTGCCAGATGGCCCGCAGGGACAGCTTGCCCTCGATGGTCGTGGCCGAGTAGCCGGGGGAATCCTGCGGGACCAGGTACCCATGGACATGTCCGTCATCGGCTCGGGCCCAGACCACCGTGAGGCCGCCGATCGAGCCGTTGCCGATCCACTTCTTTTCGCCATTGAGGACAAAGCCACCCTCAACCGCGGTGGCCGTCGTTTCGAGTCCTACAGAGTCGGAGCCGTGCGCCGGTTCGGTCAAGGCAAAGGCGCCATACTCCTCAGCTCGGGAAAGCACGGGAAGCCAGCGGGCCTGCTGCTCAGGGGAACCGCATTCGGCCACGGAACGCAAAGCCAATCCACCCTGGACTGCGACAACCGTACCTATGGAGCCATCCCCGCGGCTCAGTTCCATCGTGACCAAACCAGCGGCCGTCTTGCTCATGGCCGGGAATCCGTCGACGTCGATTCCATCGCGCAACAGATCAAGTTCACCGAGGCGTTTAACCAGGCGCAGCGGATACTCTGCGCGCTCCCAGTAACCCGCGATGACAGGGAGCACTTCGTCCTGGACAAAGGTCCGCGCACGCTCCCAGTAAGCGCGGTCTTCGCCACTGATGTCCTTGAAAACCGAGGCGGGATCCGGATCCAGGGCTTCGTTCAGGACATATTCGGGCTCCATGGTGCCCGCCGGGAAAACAGCAGCCAGCTCTTCTGACAAGTTGTCGGACGTCGTCATGCGGGAATCCTCGCTCGGGGTCGTGACTGTGCGACTCCCAGCATGCGCTGACACTCAGTTTCATGTCAAGAAACTCGGTGTCATCGATACATTCTGCTGGATCATTCCACGCCACCCTCACGCGGCGCCGCGAAAACACGGGGATCTTGAGATTAGACACGCGAATGATCCAGCAGAATCTCCGCGCCCTCGGCAAGATGGGGCTACGACAAGGCCAGAAGGAGCTAAGCCAGGGCGTCCCGGACGGCTTGGAGGATCTGGTCTTTGCCTGCTCCCGGGTCCAGTGACGGTCACAACGACGGCGGGCCGGCCACTTTCCGGACGAGGCTCACCGGCCGCCGCACTACCCGCCACCACGGCTGAAGCACTGGCGAAAGTGCGGGCCAATGCATCCAATTCACGCCCGAGCCGTGCGGCCAGCCCTTCGGCTTCAGCTTCCCGGGCATCACGCTCGACACCCGTGACCCGTTCGCCGGCAGAAACCGCCCGCAGCCATTGGCGCAGGACGCTGTTGTGCACCGCAACTACCGATGCAGCAAAGGCCATGGAAGTGACCTCCCGGCTTTCGCCCTCGGGCAGCACGGAAAAAAGATGATTCCGAAAAGCCCGCTGATAACGATGCGTCATGACGAGCTCGCGATCACGAAGAGCGGGCACCTGATGCAAGAGCTCGTAGCGCGCCAGGGAGGTTTTCCGATTGCCTACATGGTGGTCAAAGACCAGGAGGGCCGCATCCACAACGGCACCCAACGGATCCGCCGTCGTGCGCGAAAGCAGCTCCTGAACTCGGGTGAGAATCCGGTCGTGATCAGCGAAAACGATGTCCTCTTTGGAACCGAACTTGCGGAAAAATGTACTGCGACTGACGCCGGCGGCGTTGGCGAGATCGTCCACGGAGGTCGCGTCGTAGCCTTGCCGCACCAGCAGCTCGATCGCCGCCGCCACAGCGGGGCCGGGATCCGGATTGGCGGGGTAGTTGACCATAGGCGTGAATCTAACACGACGGCGTAACCACGCAGCCTCGAGCGCGGCTAGGCTTCTGCCATGGCATTGATAGCTCCCCGCGTGACGCCGGGCTTGGCCGCGGACGACGCCCGGAACCTGGCGCGCTCACTCCAGGACAGCAACGACATCACCGTCTTTGTGGACGGCACGGTCCACCGGCTGCCGGATGAGGCGAGGGACGCCGTCGTCGACCTCCTCGGCCGGCTGAGCCGCGGCGAAGCGGTGACCGTAAGCAGCGTGGAGGAAATGCTTACGACGTCGAGGGCTGCCGAACTCGCGGGAATCTCGCACACCTACCTGCGCAACATGACGGACCGCGGCGAAATCCCGGTCGAATACCGCGGCACGCACCGCCGCATCAGGCTCGCGGATATCATGGCGTGGTTGGAAACCCAGAAGCATAACGAGGACGACGGGCGGGAGGTTGTTCCGAGCTGAGAAAGTTGTTTTCGACTGAGGTGGAGGCCTTCGGGCTGAGGGGGCGGATCTGGACCGCGCATTACGGCCCGGCGCACAGCCGCGTCACGCCGAGCCAATTACGGGCCGGGCCGGCCTACGTACTGCTCCACGGAATCGGCGTTTCGCATAGGTACCTCGCGCGGCTCCATGCCGTGCTCGACGCCTCGGGGCCAACGTATTCCCTCGACCTCCCGGGATTCGGGGGCACGCCCAAACCCGAACGCCGGCTCAGCGTCGCCGACTACGGAGCTTTCATCGCCGCGGTCCTCAAATCCCGCGGGATCGACTCCTACTACCTCGTGGGCCATTCAATGGGCGTGCAGTTCTCCATCGAAACAGCTTTGCACGCGCCCGATGCGGTCCTCGGGCTGGTGCTCATGGGACCGGTGGTGGATTCCCGGCACAAGAACGTCGGGCGGCAGTCGCTCGCGCTGGCCATCGACGGACTGTTTCACGAAAGCCCGTCATCCAATTGGATCGTACTCACGGATTACCTGCGCTGCGGGATCCGCTGGTACCTGACCGAGTTGCCAGTCATGATGGCCTACCCCACCATGGAGCGCGTGGCGCACCTCCAGGTCCCGGTGCTGGTGCTGCGCGGCGACCGTGACCCCGTGGCTGGTTCCGACTGGTCGCTCAGGCTGTCCCGAGCCGCGGCAGAGGGCCGCCTTTCAGAAATACCGGGGTGCGGCCACGTCGTCCAGCACCTCCGGCCGAAGGCCGTGGCTGATGCCATCAAGAGCTTCGTTTCGCCGGTCACGCAGGCCTAATTCCCGTCCTTCCGGCGCTCACGACGGCGGAACTTGCCCGCGGTCTCCCTGTTGCCTCACTCCCGCCCCCGGGACTACGCTGGCCGGACGGCCCAAATACTAAGTGTGCTTAGGAAAGGAGTGCCATGACCAGCTATGACCCCGAGGACGATCCCCAGACGTACGGAGCGCCCGGTGCTGACGAACCTGGAGACGCGAGGGAGGGAGGCAAGCGAGAAGATCCCGCGGCCTCCGCGAACCCCGATCCGCTTAGCGGAAACATCACGGGACTGGAGCCCGGCGGCGGTGTACCGCCCGGCGAAACACCACCTGCCGAGGACCAGATGAGCACAGACCAAGGGCACGAAGAATAGGGCGCATCAGCCTTCCAGTGGCAGGATCTCCCCAAGGTCGTAGTCGGCCGGCTCTTCCAGTTGAGCGTAAGTGCAGGTTTCCGGATCCCGGTCCGGCCGCCAACGCCGGAACTGGGTGGTGTGCCGGAACCGATCGCCCTCCATGTAGTCGTAGGCCACCTCGATAACGAGTTCGGGGCGCAGCGGCTCAAAGGACAGGTCCTTCCCAGCGCTCCACCGGCTCACCGCTCCCGGCTTCCTGGAACCAGCCGCCGCAGGATCGGCCCAGTTTCCCCACGGATGCTCGCTCAGCTCGGCGCGGTAGGGTTCGAGTTCGGCCACGAGGCTCTCGCGGCGCGCCATCGGAAACGACGCCACCACCCCCACATGTTGCAGGCGGCTTGAATCGTCGTACAGCCCGAGCAGCATCGACCCGATAACGTTGGCAGTTTTGTGCCAGCGGAAACCTGCCACCACGCAGTCTGCGGTCCGCTCGTGCTTGGTCTTGAACATGGTTCGCTTGCCGGGTTGGTAAAGGCCGTCAAGGGGCTTGGAAACGACGCCATCCAGGCCCGCGCCTTCGAGGAGTGTGAACCACTCCTGCGCCTTGCTGAGGTCCGTCACGGCCGGAGTGATGAAGACCGGATCCGCCGCCGCTTCAAGCGCACCCTCCAGCGTTGCGCGCCGTTCCGCGAAGGGGCGGTCCATCAGGTTGTCCTGGCCCAACGCGAGGATGTCGAAGGCGATCAACGATGCCGGGGTCTGCTCCGCGAGCATCCGCACCCGGCTGTCGGCGGGGTGTATCCGCTGCTGGAGTCCTTCGAAGTCCAGCCGGTTCTCCGAAATGAGGACGATCTCGCCGTCGATCACGCACTTCTCCGGAAGGTTCTTCCGCAATGCGTCCACGAGCTCGGGAAAATACCGGGTCATAGGCCGTTCGTTGCGGCTGCCGAGGACGATCTCGTCTCCGTCTTTGAAGACGATCGTCCTGAACCCGTCCCATTTGGGCTCGAAATGCCCCACATCGGGAATTGTAGGAACGGCTTTGGAGAGCATGGGCGCGATCGGAGGCATCACTGGCAGGTCCATAGGACTGGTTCTACCAACAGATCAGGTTCCAAAGCTAGTCTTCGGCCCCGGATACCTGATCCAGGGTGAGATACCAGCGCGCTCCGGCCCGGAACGATATATCGCAAAACCGGTCAGCCCGCCCGTTATTCAAATGTGACTTTGCATGCGGGCTGTTGTACCGTCGAGGGGCGACCCAGTCTCCAACCGGGCCGCTTCCGGGCTGACGCCGAGCTCTGCCGCAACCCGGAATCCGCCAGACCCGCGGCAGAGACGGGGGACCCAGAGTCTCCGGGCCTACTTCAGGCCCTTGGGGTGAAGCCGCCACGCGCGGCCGGACGGCCTCGTCCGAACCCGACAGCTAACCTCGAAGGCGTTGAGAGGCAATCACCATGTCCCCAACCATGGATCAGCCTCGCCGTGCCCAAGTGGCGGGCGAGAGCACCAAAGCAACCGGACGGCGTCGGGCCAAGGACAGCGAACCGTTCATCGCTGCACCGGCTTTTGAACCTTTGAGTTCGACGGCGGAACCCACCCCCGCGGCAACCCCGACGACGGCGGCGCCCACCACGCGCGCGGCCGCCCGAGCGGCCGAACGGAAGCGAGCTGCCCAAGCCAGCGAAACGGCGGCCATTCCGACCGTGACTGCTGTTGCCGCGACGGCTGCCGCGACGGCAGAACCAGCCAAAACCGAGAAGGCCGCCACAGCGGCACTTCCTGCGGCACCTCGTGCCGGCGTCGGTCCGGCGACGTTTACCGGTTCGTCGTTCAGTCGCGAACCACACGCCGTCCTCAAGAAAGCCGCCGCCGTCCGGACGATGAGCAACCGAATGGCAGTAGTGACAGGTGCCTTAGGCATCTTGTTGGCCGCCGGCTCCCTGGGCCAAGCCCTTGAGCTGCCCTTCTTCGGCCAGGAATCCGGCGCTCCTGCAACGGCGAGCACCTCCCCCAGCGATGCAGCATCACCTTCGGCAGCCACCCCAAGCCCCAAGTCCGGCCAGACCACCGCGGACCCTGCGCAACATTCGCCGCAAGGATCTGCCACCGTCCAACCGTCGAGTGTCCCGGCACCCTCGATCTCCCTCCAGGTCCCTGCAGTCCCGGTCCCCGCACTTCCGTCAGCGCTACCCCCAAGCCTCGCCCCGGTACCTGTTCCTTCCATCCCGGTTCCGCCTCAGCCCACACCGGCGCCCAGCCCGGGTCCGACCGGGCCAGCGACCCCCACCCCGACTCCACCCCAGACCAGCACGCCCTCTCCCGCGCCCACAGGTTCTTGGAAGCCACGGACCCCTGCCAGTCCTACGCCCACACCGCCGCCCATCCAACCAAGCGTAGATCTTGGATCGATTTTGGGCGCTGCAACCGGACTCTTGCCGTGAGACTGCATCGAACATCATCCGTCGAGTGGCACGGGCGATGCTGCGGCAACACCCGGACGCAGATGATTCAGCACCGCCCCGACCGCTGGCACTGCAGCCTTCGGTTGACGAAGTTGAACAAATAGCGGCGTCCGGTGCCAGCGGCTTCAAATCCGCGGGCGGCCCGCCCAGCGGCGCGCTTTGAGCGTTGCGTGGAGTTCGAGCCGGGTCGCGCCATTCAGCGGATCAGCACCGATCAGCTGGCGGATCCTCGCAAGCCGGTTGTAGATGCTGCTGCGATGCAAGTGCAGCTTCGCGGCCACGTCCTGCACTGCGCCGTCGCTGTCGTAGAGCAGTTCCAGCACCGGCAAGAGCTCTGAGTTCCGATCGGCGTCCTCGATCGATTGGAAAGCAGACGAACCGGAATCGTCCCAACCTCCGGGCGCCTGCAGCCGTTCGAACAATTGGTAGATTCCGGCCGAGCGGCTGTCCACGAGTTCGCCCAAAGGAGGATCGACGGCGGCAGCCTGGGCCGCGAGCTTCGACTGCCGGTATGCCCGGCCCAATTGGCGGATGACTGAAAACGACTCGCTGATGCCCAGAATGACGCGGTCCACCTTCCGGCCGGCGCGCTTGGCGAGTTCCAGCTGATAGTGGACAAGGACCTGGGCATGCTCTGCCCGTCCGCTGGTTTCGCGGAACAGCATCACCGAGTGCGTCTCCGTACCCGCGCTGAAAAGCACCGAGTCGACGCCGATGGTCGCCTGCAGCGCGGCGGAACGATGGGTCAGGGTGGCCGCGATCGGATCCGAGACGCCACCGCTGTCGTCGGCGTCGAGCACCGTGACCAGCTGCCACGGTCCCCGCCCTTGGATCTCCTTCCATCCCGCCACCGCCGCCACCGCATTGGATTCGCCCTGACATGCAGCCAGGAATTCCTGCTCACGGCGGCGGCGGAACTCCGACTCGGCCGTGTTGGAATCGAGCAGCAACCCCGCGAGGAGGTCCAACTCGTCCCGGACGCCCGGCAATTCGGCGAGTATCGCCGTCGCGGTCTGCTCGTCAAGGTCTTGCTGGACCCAGAGGTACCCGACGCGGAATCCGCGCACCAGCAGCGGGACGCAGACGCGTCCCACCATCCCGAGTTCCTCATTGGCGGGTACGACGACGGGACGCACCGCCGTAGCGATGCCGTGCGAGAGCTGCCACGCACTGACGTCCACCGGAACCCGCTTGCTCAGGAGGAAGTTCACCCGGACGCGGTCGGCGTGGGACTGGTTGGAACTGTAGGCGAGCAGGACGCCGTCGAGGTCTTCCAGGGAGAGGCCGCGGCCCAACTTGAGTGCGACATCCTCGACTATCTTCTCCACGTCCTGCTGCATGGAGAAAACACTACTTTGCCCCACGAACATCAGGCGACACCTGACGCTCTCAACATCGACAAATGTCGAGCCAGCGGAAGCAAAAAGCCTGAAATTCCGCGGGAGTCCTCAACGACGGACATCGCCTTTCCTGTCGCCTGGCTCACAGCGGATTTATTCTGGAATCACAGTCCCCCCGCCAAGAAAAAGGCCGTTGAAGCCTTTCGAAGATGGAGCCCAAAAATGATCATCGGTGTCCCCAAAGAGATCAAGAACAACGAATTCCGCGTCGCCATCACCGCCGCGGGCGTTCACGAATTCCGCACCCACGGCCACTCCGTGCTGGTTGAACGCGGCGCAGGCCTGGGCTCCGGCATCACGGACGAGGAATATGCGGTTGCCGGTGCTGAGATCGTCGCAGACGCTGACGACGTCTGGGCACGCGCTGACATGGTCATGAAGGTCAAGGAACCCATCAAGGCCGAATACCCCCGCTTCCGCAAGGGCCTGATCCTCTTCACCTACCTGCACTTGGCCGCCGAGCCCGAGCTGACGCAAGAACTCATCAACTCCGGCGTCACGGCCATCGCCTACGAAACCGTCCAGGAAGGACGCGCACTGCCGCTGCTGGCACCGATGTCCGAGGTCGCCGGGCGCCTGTCGGTCGTCGTCGGCGCTTCCTCCCTCATGGCTCCGGCCGGCGGCAAGGGCGTGCTGCTGGGCGGAGTCCCGGGTGTCCGCCCGGCCAAGGTGGTTGTCCTCGGCGCGGGTGTTGCCGGCACCAACGCCGCCGCCATGGCTCTTGGCCTGGGCGCCGATGTCACCATCATGGACATCAACATCAACCGTTTGCGCGAACTGGATGCCCTCTACCAGGGCCGACTGAAGACGGTCGCCTCCAACGCCTACGAGATCGAGAAGTCCGTGGTCGACGCCGACCTCGTCATCGGTTCCGTGCTGATCCCGGGCGCCAAGGCCCCCAAGCTGGTCACCAACGAGCTCGTCTCCCGCATGAAGCCCGGCTCCGTGCTGGTGGACATCGCCGTGGACCAGGGCGGCTGCTTCGAGGACACGCACCCCACCACGCACCAGGAACCCACGTACAAGGTCCACAACACGATCTTCTACTGCGTCGCCAACATGCCGGGAGCCGTTCCGAACACCTCCACCTACGCTCTGACCAACGTCACCCTGCGCTACGCAGTGGCCTTGGCCAACCTGGGCGTCAGGACGGCATTCGACCGCGACCCCGCACTGGCAGCCGGCCTCAACATCGCCGCTGGCAAGGTCACGCACCGCTCGGTTTCCGAGGCGCACAACCTGCCCCTCGTCGCCGACTGGCACAACCTGGTTTCGGCATAGCTTTTCTCCGCCTCTACGAGCGCGGTCTTACGAGCCCGACCTTATGAGCTCGACGGCGGGGTGCGGCTTCCACGGGAAGCGGCACCCCGACGTCGTGGTCTGGGGGTTACGGTTTTACCGGGTTGCCCGGAAGAATCTCGGAAGGAATGGGCTGGGGCAACGGGAGCGTGGGCGTTGGGATCACCGGCGTCGGGATAGTCACAGGAGGCTGGCCCTTGGCGATGTCGTGCAGTCCCTTCTGCGGATCCGACTGGGATCCTGTACCGGTAGTGCTGCCCGAGGTCGCATGCGGCACGGGGTGGGCGCTGCTGCTGGGGGAGCCGGCACCGGTGGGCTCCGGAGAAGGGGGAACACTCGTCTCATGGGTGGGCATCGGAACCGGCTCCGGGCGGGTTCCCTGCTGTTGCGGAGCCTTGCCACCCGATTCCAGGGGTGAGCTGGGACACGACCGATCCCACCACAGCGCCCAAGTGTTCGACCGTGCCCGGAATGCCGCCTTCGGACGCAGCCGCAGCGGTACCTCCGGCGGCAAGGGAAGCCGCAACGGCAACGGCGGCGAAGGTCAAGCGGCCCTTTTTGCGGCGACGGGCGGCCAGTTCATCAGTGGGCGCGGCTTCGTGAGCAGGCACGGCTTCGTCAATGAGCGCGGCTTCGTGAGCAGGCGCGGCGTTGTCGAGAAGCGCAGCGTCGTCAACGGGTGCGGCGGCAAGGCGAGGCGAGGCCGTGACACGGGCAGGCGCCATCAAGGCCTGCACTTCGGCTGATGGCCGCGGCCGGCTGTTTGCCAGGGCGCGCAGTTCCAGCAGCTCGTCCCGGATCTCGTACGCTTCTTCGAGCCCGGCTTCAGCTAGCAGGCGGTCGACGCTCTGCTCGCCGCAGGATGCGGATTTTTCGCTCATGGTGTGCCATTCCTTAGTAGTGCACGTTCTCTCAGTGCACTCAGTGCCCTACGCTGCAACTGCTTCACGGCACCTTGGGACTTGCCCATAATGCCCGCTGTTTCTTCCACCGAAAGGTCCGCCACGACCCGTAGAGCCAAGACCTCCCGGTAGTCGGTGTTGAGGTCGGTCAATAGCTCGGTCACGCCGAGCCCCACTCCGTGCCCGAAGGCTTGGTCCTCAGCCGAAGGCGAGCACCGCGCGTCCAGATCAGCTTCGTACGGCGCGGCATCGGGGGTTCGCTCCCGTTTACGGTAGTGATCCACCATCCGTGCATGAGCGATGGAGAAGAGCAAGGTCTTCGCCCCTTGGAGGCCACCGTGGAGGTTGTCCAATTTGGGATAGAAAGCCAGGAACACGTCTTGCGTGACCGCTTCCGGATCGTCCACGCCGCGGGCTCGCAGGTATCCAAAAATCGGTCCGGAGAAGCTGTTGTAGGCAGCCGTGAAGAGCAGTGCGGGATCGTCGAGGTCCGCCTGCAGATATTCATCAGCCAAAGGGTTAAGCACCCGCGGCCCTCCATTCCACGCAGCGCAGTCATCGTCCTCGGCCTGGGAAAATGACTGCTGCCGACGCCTATTGCGTTGCGGGGCTCCTTGTCATTTCGTCAAGGAGCCCCGCCGTTCAAGCCTACAAGCCTACCCTGTCGCGTTACGGGCGGACAGAATCGGTCGGTACGTTCACCGGGGCGGTGGGGAGCTGGGACGGCACCGCAGGAACGGAAGGAACAGCAGGAACGGCCGGGGTAGACGGCACTGCAGGAACGGAAGGAACAGCGGGGACAGCCGGGGTGGACGGCACTGCGGTTCCGTCGGCGTTGGCATTGGCAGAGCCGTCAATCTTCAGACCGGCAGCCTTGCCTTCGCTCACAACGGTTTCGCAGTGTGCCTTGACGTTGGCTTCGCCACCGGCAGCTACAACCAGCGAGGAGTAGCCGGGTACCTTGGCGTCAGCCTTCAGGCCACCGTTGAGCATGGCTGTGCAGAGGCCGAACGACTCAGGCGTGATGGCTTTGACCGCGGCCGCCTTGGACTTGGCGTCGTCGACGGCGTCAGTCGCCTTGGCCTTGGCGGTCTCGGAAGCGTTGGTGGCCTTGGACTTCGCGTCGTCAACGGCGTCAGCGCCTGTGGACCTTGCGGTCCCCACCGCGTCGGTGGCCTTGGAGGCCAAGGGAGCCGGGGCGCCGACCAAGTCGTGGGCGCTCTTCTGCACATCGTTGGGAAGCGCTCCGTTGAAGGCTGCGACGCCGGTTCCGCCAACCGCTACAGCTCCGGCGGCCATGACGCCTGCGGCGATTTTGCTGGTGGCAAGGACAGTGAACAAGGACATGAAACCCTCCGACAAACGTGTTAGGACTGCTCCGGCAGCGGCTTTGTCGCTACTGGATGATCAGTGCGGACGTGGTCCGCACTCCCCCTACATCGCTCACGACCCCGGACAGGTTACGCAGGATCCGAAAAACTTCATCCTTAACTTCGCGCGAACTGGCAGACGATGACCTTTCCCAAGCGTTTTGGGGTCATCTGCTGCCAGTTCGCGCGGGGTTAGGCAAGCGACCTGGCCTGTTCGATCAGCTTGAGTACCTCAACTGGGCCGGCCGGGTCCACGGGGAGCGGCAAAGCAGAGGCGGCACCGCCGTCGACGATCTTTTCCGCAAGGATCCGGTAGAACTCCTGATACGCGCCACGTTCGGTGGGCACTGCGGTTCGCTCGCCGTCGATTTCCAAAGTTCCGTAGTCCTGCGGATCGTCGACGCCGTACGAGGCATCCGTGGGCACGCCACCGGCGACGATGAACGGCTCCTGGGGATCGATCCCGAACTTCACAAAGCCGCCCTTGCTGCCCAAAATCCGGAATCGCGGGGCGTGCAGCTGGCTGTTGACGTTCATGGCCACATGGCTGGTGACACCGGAAGCATGTTTCAGCACAAGGAAAACGTCGTCATCTGCCTGCTCCTGAGGCCGCCGCGCCAGGATTTCGGCGTGGACCACCTCGGCGGGACCGAACATTTGCAACGACAAGTCCAGCAGATGGGTGCCCAGATCGAAAAGCAGCCCACCGCCGTCGTCGGCTGTAGCGCCGGCCTTCCACGCCTTGCTGATTTCGGGCGACCACCGCTCCATCGACGCCTCGCAACGCATGATCTCGCCCAGCGTCCCGGCGTCGAGCAGCTTCTTGACGGTCAGCGCGTCGCCGTCCCAGCGGCGGTTTTGGTAGACCGTGAGCACGCGACCCAGCCGCGCAGCCAACTCGATCAGCTCCTGCCCTTGTGCGCTGGTCACAGCGAACGGCTTGTCCACGACGACGTCGAGCCCGGCTTCCAGCGCGGCTTTCGCAAGCGGGTAATGCGTCGCAGGCGGCGTACCGAGGACCATCAGGTCCAGCTGCGCGGCGAGCGCCAAGGCGCCATCCGGCCCGTCCACGAGTTTCGCTCCGGGATACCGCTCCTGCGCTTTGGCCTTGCGCCCCGCGTCCGAGGTTGCAATCACGTCGAGGGAATACGCCGAATTGGCTGCGATGAACGGGGCATGAAAGACGCTACCTGAAAGGCCATAGCCGACGACGGCGGTGCGGATCGGTGTGTGGGTCATGCCGCTACCGTACCGGGCCAAGGTAGCCCTGCGTAGCTTTGTCAGGCGTCTTTAAGCAGGCGCGTGACGAGCTCACGCCACGAGGCCACCAGTCGCTCCGGCGCGACTCCATGAACGCGGAGGGCATGGAGCATGCCCTCCGGATCCAGGGTGGCGCCGAGGGAAAGAGCAAGAAGCCAAGGATCGCGGTCCAGGCCCGCTTCCCGCAGCAGCATCTCGATGTGCCGGTGCCACAACACGATCGGCGGGGCGTCGTGCCGGTTGTGCGGGGAATGCTCCGCAGCTGCACGCGCCAACTCACCGTATTCTTCGACATATTTGATGCGCGCTTCGCCGAAGGCAATGAGGCGTTCCAGTGGGGGCGCTCCGGGTCCGAGCGGCGGCGGCCCGAAGATGAAATCACGCTGGAATTCCGCCTCGGCGTCGCTCAGGAGGATCATCATGAGTCCTGCACGGCTGCCGAAACGGCGGAAAACCGTTCCCTTCCCGACGTCGGCCCGGCACGCGAGCATGTCCATCGTGACGGCATCCACGCCGTATTCGGCCACGAGATCCCTGGCAGCTTGAAGGAGCCGTTCGCGGTTACGCGCGGCGTCGCTGCGCTCCGGCTGCGTCCCGAAAGGCGAACCGGGCCGGATGGGGATGAGGCTCACAAAAAACATTCTAGCCCCGGGAATATTAAGCGGACCGCAGTCCGTTTAGAATCTACGAAGGCATCAAAAGCCTCCAAAACCGAGTGCCTGCGGCACCGTCCGCGGCCAGACCCCAGGAGTTCCCATGTCCAAGAACACCGTTCTCGCCCTTGTTGGCAGCCTCCGCGCCGATTCCCACAACCGCAAGCTCGCCGAAGCCATCCAGCTCAACGCCCCGGAAAATGTTGACGTACAGATCCACGGCTCCCTCGGCAACATCCCGTTCTACAACGAAGACATCGACGTCGAAGGCCAGGTTCCCGCCGAAGCCGCAGCCCTCCGCGCTGCCGCTGCGGAAGCCGACAGCCTTCTGCTCGTCACCCCTGAGCACAACGGCACCATGCCGGCATCCCTCAAGAACGCCATCGACTGGCTGTCCCGCCCGTTCGGCGCCGGTGCGCTGGCAGGCAAGCCGACTGCCGTCGTCGGAACCGCTTTTGGCCAGTTCGGTGGCGTCTGGGCACAGGACGAGGCCCGCAAGGCCGCAGGCATCGCCGGCGCCAAGGTCCTTGAAGACGTCAAGCTTGCCGTTCCGGGTTCCATGATCCGCTTCGCCGAACTGCACCCGAAGGACGACGCTGAAGTTGTTGAGCAGATCAAGGGTATCTTCGAGCCCCTGACCGCTGTCCAGGAAGACGAAGCAGCAGCCTAGTTCTTTCACGCACCCTCGCGGTGCGGCCACGAGAATGCCCCCGACCCGCCATGAGGCGTGTGCGGGGGCATTCTCGTTCGGTGAGGGGGTGGGTCCGGCGGCTCGCTACTGGTGAGTTCCTCTCCCCTAGCCCTGGGTCGCCGGCTGGCCACCGCCGGGTCCGCCGGTTTCCGTACCCGTCACTTTGAATGACGCGTCGAGCTTGACGGTGGCCTGCGTCCCGTCCGACTTCACGATGTGAGCCTCATAGACGGCCCCCTCGGCGTCGTTCTCCATCCGTTGAATGGTGGCGCCGGGATTGGCGGCCATGACAGCCGCCTTGACCTTTGCCGCGGTATCACCCGTCAGCAGCACTTCGGTGATCCCATTCGCCGTGTGACCGCCCTTGCTCGGATCCTGGGCGGCCGGCGCCGTGCTCGACGTGGTGGAGGTGGCGGTCGTCGTCGTGTCCGCGGCGTTCGCTGGCAGGGCCGAGACGGCGAACGCGCCACCGCCGATTGCCGCAGCGAGGGCGAGGCTAGCAAGCGTGGATTTGGTGAACTTTCTCATCATGGACTCCTTCTTAGCTCTGGATCCCCGGTTGAGGAACTGCTTTCCGTCGTCGCGTCCCAGTCTGTTCCGGACTCATGGGGGCACTGTGCGGGGGCTGTGGATCTCGGCACTACGCTCGGCGCAAGAAAACGGTCCAAATTATGAAATCTTCTATTTTCTGCGTCACGATTCGGCAGCCTGGGCGTACTTCATCAATGAGTGTCCGTGCTGCCATTGGGGGCAGCGCGGACCTACCATTCCGTAATTGAGCTGAGGCCGCACTGTCAGGCGCGGCGTGAAAAGTACGACGACGGCGATCGCGGCATTGTGCCTATCGCTTGCGCTCTGCCTGGCTAGCTGCGCGTCGTCCGCCGAATAGCGCGTCCATCTCGGAGTGACTCAGGGTACCGGCGAGGCCGGACCAGTTCCCGTCGCCCAATACTTCCGTCGCCAACCGGGAGACCGTTGCGTAAGCAGCCTTGGCAGCATTGCCGCCGATGCTGATTCGCCGCACGCCGGCGTCGTGCAATTCACCGGGCGACGGCGAACCCAAACCTGCCAGCGCGTTGAGCGGCGCCGCGATCCGACGCGTGAGTTCGTGCAAGATGTGGAGATCAGACACCCCTGGCACAAAGATCCCGTCCGCCCCTGCCTGCTGGTAGGCCTCCGCGCGCCGCAGGGTTTCTTCGTATGCAGTTTCCGGAAAGTTTCCAGACAGATAAGTGTCAGTTCGGGCATTGATGAACAACCCGACGCCGGCTTCTTCCGCGGCGTGCCTGATCAAGGCGATGCGTCTCGACTGTTCCGCCATATCGCTCAGCGGTTGTTCCGCCGAGTCCTCAATATTGATCCCGACGGCGCCCGCCTCGAGGACCGAACGAACCGTTGCCATGAGTTCTTCGTCAGTGCGTCCATAGCCGGTCTCGATGTCCGCCGTCACCGGCAAGCGGGTCGCGGCGGCAATTCGAGACAGCGCTTCCATCGCCAAATGCGGCGGAAGGTGGTCCCCGTCCTGGTACCCCAAGCTTCAGGAGACCGCCGAACTGGAGGTGGCTACCGCCGTCGCACCCGCTTCCTCAACCATGCGTGCAGATGCCGCATCCCACGCATTCACCAACACCAGGGGCGCTTGCCGTGCGGTGTGGAGTTCACGGAAGCGGAGTGCCTTGGACTGGAGTTCAGGATGCGTCGTCATGGCTCTATTCCAGCCGTCCGTGATCCAGACGTAAAGCGGATCGCACCGCGAATGTCGAAATTGAGATGAAACATCCGTTGCTCCTTTGGCAACTCCGGGGAGTATCCTGTCCATGTGACCCACGAAACATTGGATGCCGGGACTGAGCTGCCCGCCGAAGCAATCGACGCAATAGAGCGAGCAGCAACTGCCGCCCACCGCCACGAGGAACTGTTCTCGGAGCGCGCCGCCAACATCAAGCAGTCCGCCGTCCGCGACGTCTTCGATATTTCGATGCGTCCAGGCCTCGTTTCCCTTGCTGGCGGGAACCCTTACCTGCAGTCCCTGCCGCTTGAGAAGCTTGGTCAGACTGCGGCCCGCATCATCGCTGAGGAAGGCATGACCGCCCTGCAATACGGGGGTGGGCAAGGGACCGAGGAGCTGCGTGCGCAGATCTGCGAGATCATGGCCGCCGAAGGCATCACCGATGCCCGCCCGGAAAACGTGGTGATTACCGCAGGCTCCCAATCGGCCCAGGACGTTGCGACCAAGGTCTTCTGCAATCCGGGTGACGTAGTTCTGGTGGAAAACCCCACCTACGTGGGGGCGCTGAACACGTTCGAGGCCTACCAGGTGCAGGTTGAGACAGTAGACATGGACGACGACGGCCTGGTCCCGGAGTTGCTCGAAGCAAAGATCGCTGAGCTTCAGGCCGAAGGCAAGAGCATCAAGTTCCTCTATACGATCCCGAACTTCAACAACCCTTCCGGGATCACACTAGCTCCGGCACGGCGCCAACGAATCGTCGACATATGCAGCAATGCGAATATTTTGGTGCTCGAGGACAACCCCTACGGACTTTTGCGTTTCGACGGCAACCCGCTGGCGCCGATGCGCGCCGCGAATGCGCATGACGTGATCTACATGGGATCGTTCTCCAAGATCTTTGCCCCAGGATTGCGAATCGGCTGGGCCCTCGTGCCCGAGCACCTGCAGCGACGGTTCTACCTGGCGTCCGAGGCCGTCACGCTTTGCCCTCCCACCCTGAACCAGATGATCATTTCGGCATATCTTCGGGACTACGACTGGCGCGGGCAGATCGAGACTTACAGGTCCCTGTACGAGGAACGCTGCAATGCGTTGCTCGTGGCTTTGGATGAGCACATGCCCCAGGACTCAGCTGGACCAGGCCCGAAGGCGGATTCTTCGTCTGGGTCACGCTGCCTGAGGGGGTGGACACCTACCCGTTGCTCAAGGAAGCCATTGAAGCAGGGGTCGTATTCATCCCCGGCGCGGCGTTCACGCACTCGGACGAACCATCCAACAAACTGAGACTGGCCTTCAGTGCAGTACCCCCGGAGTCCATCGTCGAGGGCGTCCGCCGCTTGGCCCCGGTACTGCGCGAAGCGATCGACACCATCAACAAAGGAGTTACATTATGAGCGGAATCGTAGTGGTCGGAGTGGACGGCAGTGAGACCGCGATGCGGGCAGCGGATTCGGCGAAGAATTTGGCAATCGCGCTGGGTGCGGAACTGCGCGTCATCACCGCTTTTGAAGGCGACCACGTGGAGATCGTCGAAAGCGGATCGGACAAGTGGATTCTCTCCGATGCAGACGCGGCGGAAAAGGTAGCCCGCCAAGTTGCGGCGGATCTCGCCTCCGATCAATTGAAAACGAGCTACGGATCCGTCCACGGCAAGGCCGGAGATGCGCTGGTCAAGGAAGCCGAGCGTGTTGGAGCGCAGGTGATTGTGGTCGGCAACCGGCGCATGCAGGGGCTGGGGCGGGTTCTTGGCAGCGTCGCCAACACCGTGGCACACAACGCCCCGTGTGACGTCTACATCGCCAAGACCGACGCACCTTAAGGCTCATCCCCTAAGTTGACGGGGATCACGCGTTGTGGTGGGCGGTCTCACCCTGATTTGGGCCGTCCTATTGGGATGCCACCCGTAAAATTGAAGTGGCCCCCAAGGGCGCGAGCCGCCCATCACAACCACCCTGAGGGGTCTCCATTGCTTACTCTGCAGCCGCGCCAGCGCGTTGGACATGACATTTTGCTCGCCCGCCACGGCAACCACATCAGCTCCATGCGTTTCGACCGCGTGAATGACCGCATCGTGGCACTTCTCGACGACGGCTCGGTGGACAGCGCTCCAAACCTGATTTCCCCGCTCTTGCAGATGCCCGAGACGTTCCGCAGCATCATGCGTTCCGACTGGAAGTTGCTGCTCGTGGTCGGTTCAGCCATGTTGGCCGTTGGAGCCCTGGCCATGGTGTTGTCCTTTGGAATGATCGGCGGCATGAGCGATCAGCAACTTCGCGACCTCGCAGTCAGCTACACGGGCTACTAGCCGCCGCTCTGCCCGGCGCGGGGCGCCGTCGGCGTTTCCCGCCAGGTCTAAACCGCTAGATCAGCCAACCGCGCAGGACCCACCAAAGCCCCGCGATGACCCCGCCGCCGAAGAACGCGCCGGCGATGACTTGGCCACGGGTATGGTCCCGCAGCACCACCCGGGACCAGCCGACAGCAGGAACCAGAAGTATTAACGGCAACCAGGCTGGCCCGAACATGAGCACGGCAATGACTGCCGCCGCGGCGATCGCCGAAGCATGGCCGCTAATCTTCCACACGAGGCTGACCACAGCCAACACCATGATCCCGCCAATGAGTGCAAGGATCATCACCGAGATACTCGTCGGGGCATGAAAGAGGTTGAGTACCAACAGCCCCAGGACCACGGACACGAGCGCAAGCATCAGCAAAGGTGCACGTTCCTTGCGATCGCTGACGTGGTGGTCGCTTAGCCTCCCGAGCTTCACCATGACCAAGACGTAAGCCAGCGGCAGGACGCACACAAAGAGCGCACCAATGACCCCGAACCAGATGGTTCCCGGGAAACCCGGTTCCACCGCGGGGCTGATCAGCAGCAAGATGGACACCACGGCCGGCGGTTGGAACACTTCCGTCAAGATCCGGGCAACGCGATGCCGGGCACCGAAGGCGGGCGTGTCCACATGCCGGGAACCGCGCTGCTCTCCCGTGCTGCTGATTTGCCGACCGTCAGCGCTGTGCTGCTTCTCAATCAAGCAGCAGCGCCGGCTCTTCGAGGATGGAGGCGACATCGGCCATGAAGCGGGCCGACAGATCCCCGTCTACAACCCGGTGGTCGAACGAACCGCCAAGCGTAGTGATCCAGCGAGGAATGACCTCTCCATCGAGTACCCACGGCTTTTGCTTGATAGTCCCGAACGCGACAATTGCCACTTCGCCCGGGTTGATGATGGGGGTTCCGGTATCGATCCCCAGGGCGCCGACGTTGGTGATAGTCAGCGAACCACCCTGCATCTGCGAAGGCTGGGTCTTCCCCTCGCGGGCCGTGCTGGCCAGCTCGTTGAGCGCGAGGGCCAACTCCTTCAGGGAAAGATCCTGGGCATCCTTGATGTTCGGGACCATGAGCCCGCGCGGGGTAGCTGCCGCGATACCCAGGTTCATGTAGTGCTTGACGTGGATCTCCGCGCCGCCCTTATCATCGGCGTTCTCTACCCATGTCGCGTTGACACTAGGGTTGCGGGCCGCGGCCCAGATGACTGCCTTGGAAAGGATCAGCAGTGGCGACACCTTGATGCCCTCAAAGTCCCTGGATGCCTTGAGGCGCTTGACGAATTCCATGGTGCGGCTGGCATCGACGTCCACGAAGATACTCACGTGCGGCGCCGTGAACGCCGACTCCACCATTGCCTTCGCGGTGGCCTTGCGGACGCCCTTGACCGGAATCCTTTCCACGCGCTGATCCTGCGGCTTCTTGGACGCGCCCCAGAACCTGTCTGCTTGATCCACCTCGGCATCGCGCTGAGCCTGGTAACTGATCAGATCTTCCCGGGTCACTTCACCGCGGGCTCCCGTAGGAACGACGTCGGCCAGGTCAATTCCCAGCTCGCGGGCGATCTTGCGCACAGGCGGCTTGGCCAGGACCCGGTTGACGAGCCCACTGACCGTTGCGCCGAGGCCCGTAAGGCCCGGTGCCTGACTCGTGCCAGGTGACTGCTGCTCAGCAACGATCCGCAGCGCCAGCGCCGGAGCGGCGGGCTCGGACTGACGCTCGCCGACTGGCTCGGCCGCCGGCTCGACGACGGTTGGGGTCAGTGCTGGCTCAGCTGCCGCGGACGTGGCCGGGGTAGCCGTCTCCGGACGCTTTCGCGGACGGCGCTTGACGGCGTCGGCCTTCGGACCGGAGCCGACCAGCGGGCCGCCGGCAGGACCGCCGTCGGGCGTTCCCGCGTCCTCAGGCAACTTGCCATACATGAGCGTTTCGACGACCTGTTCGGCGGCGAGTTCCGGCACAGCGGATGTGGCCCCAGCAAGATCGGTCGAAACTGCTGCGGACTGCGCGGCCGGCTGAGGGGCGGGCGCGACTTCTCCAGCCACACTGTCCGAAATGCCGATGATGGCGGTTCCTACTTCAACCGTGATGCCCTCACCAACGAGCAATTCCGCAACAGTGCCTGCGTAGGGCGACGGCAATTCCACAAGGGACTTTGCGGTCTCGATCTCGCAGATAACGTCGTTGATGGCCACGGTATCGCCGGGTTTGACCTTCCAGGAGACAATTTCTGCCTCGGTCAGGCCTTCGCCGACATCCGGCAGGTTGAATTTCTTAACAGTCACTTGGGTCCTCGATCTCGGCTGGCCCGTCCGCGTGGCGGCGGGTGCAATCAGGTGCGGCTAGTAGGCCAGGGAACGGTCCAGGGCTTCGAGGATCTTGTCGATGTCCGGCAAATAGTCCTCTTCCACCTTCGCCACTGGATACGGCATGTGGAACCCGCCCACGCGGATGACGGGAGCCTCAAGGTGCAGGAACGCACGCTCACTGATCCGCGCAGCGATCTCGCCGCCGATACCTCCGAAGGTCGGTGCCTCGTGTGCAACGATCAAGCGGCCGGTCTTCTTGACGGATGCCGTGACCGTGTCGAAATCGATGGGGGAAATAGAGCGGAGGTCGATCACTTCGACGCTGTGCCCGTCCTCTTGCGCCGCAGCTGCAGCGGCCAGCGCGACCGGGACCAACGGACCGTACGCCACGATGGTTGCATCGGAACCTTCGCGCAAAACGTGCGCTTTGAACGGGTCCGACGCCCGGCCCGCGTTTTCGGTGTCTACTTCACCCTTGAGCCAGTAGCGGCGCTTCGGCTCGAAGAAGATGACCGGGTCCATGCACTCCACGGCTTGCTGGATCATCCAGTACGCGTCGTGTGCATTGGACGGGGTGATGATGCGCAATCCGGCCGTGTGGGCGAAGAGTGCCTCCGGCGATTCCGAATGGTGTTCTATCGAGCCGATGCCGCCGCCGTACGGAATGCGAATGACCACGGGAACCGTTAGTTTGCCAGCGCTGCGTGAGTGCATCTTGGCCAATTGAGTGGTGATCTGGTTGAAGCCAGGGAAGACGAAACCATCGAATTGGATTTCACAGATGGGACGGTAGCCGCGCAGGGCCAGGCCTATCGCGGTGCCGACAATGCCGGACTCTGCCAGCGGGGTATCCACTACCCTGTCCGCGCCGAAGTCCTTGATCAGGCCGTCAGTCACGCGATATACGCCACCCAGCGGGCCGATGTCTTCTCCCATGAGCAGGGACTTCGGGTTGTTCGTGAGTGAAGCACGCAGGCCTTCGTTGATGGCCTTTGCAATGGTCATGGTGGTCATCAGTTGCCTGCCTCCTCTTCGTCGCCTTCGAATCCGGCCGAGTATTCCTCGAACCAGGCAAGTTCCTCGGCCACCAAAGGGTGCGCCTCAGCGTAGACGCCGGCGAACGACTGCCGAATATTCGGCGCCTGAAGGTTCTGGGTGGTGCTGCGAACGTGGGCCGCGAGTTTATCTCCGTCAACCTTGACTTGCTCAAAGAAAGCCTCGTCGGCAAGCCCCTCGCTCCTGAGGTACTTCTCCAGCCGGTCTAGCGGATCCTTGCTTCTCCAAGCGTTCTCTTCGGCCGATTCACGGTACTTGGTGGGGTCATCCGCCGTAGTGTGTGCGCCAACGCGGTACGTATAAGCCTCAATGAGCACCGGACCGCGGCCTTCGCGCGCGTGCTCAAGTGCCCATTCAGTAACTGCATGGACGGCGATAACGTCGTTGCCGTCCACCCGGATGCCCGGGAAGCCATATCCCTTCGCCCGGTTGAAAAGGGGAACCTTGGTCTGGACTTCAGTGGGGACCGAGATTGCCCAATGGTTGTTCTGGCAGAAGAACACCACCGGAGCGTTGTAGGACGCCGCGAAAACCATCGATTCGTGGACGTCACCTTCAGAGCTGGCCCCGTCCCCGAAGTAGGCCACAACAGCGGCTTTCGGCTCGTTCGAGCCATTGGCTTCAGCGAGCTTCTGGTCCCGCTGGATTCCCATCGCGTAACCGACGGAGTGCAGCGTCTGTGCCGCCAGCACCAAGGTATAGAGGTGGAAGTTGTTTTCGGTGGGATCCCAGCCACCGTTCGAAATTCCGCGGAAAAGTTTCAGGAGTTCAGCCAGGTCCACATCGCGGGTCAAGGCAACGCCGTGCTCACGGTAGGTGGGGAAAATATAGTCCTGCCGCTGAGTGGCGCGTCCGGAGCCGATCTGGGCGGCCTCCTGGCCGGTCAACGGAACCCAAAGGGCCAACTCACCTTGGCGCTGGAGGGCGGTGGCCTCCTGATCGAAGCGGCGAACCTTGGCCATGTCTGCGTAGAATCCCCGCAACTGCTCAGGTTCAAGGCGCTTGGCGTAGTCCGAGAACACCGGATCGGTCCCTAGCTTGCCATCCGGCCCCAGAAGCTGGATCATCTCGGCCGCAGGTTCGCCGGAGGCGCTCCCCACAGAAGACTGCTGGTCCAGTCCTGTTCCGTTGATCCCGGGGGTGGGCAATTGAGTTGCGCCCATTCCGTCTCCTTGCCTGCTGCAGCCAGACGCTGAGCAATTTTTCGCTGATATATGCCGATTCCGGAATGCATTCCGGAATCGGCATATCTTGGCTTTCGTCCCTTACTTTATCCGCAGTAAGGGACGCAGGGACATTTGTTAACCGCTAGGAAGCCCGCGGTGGTTTTGTATAGGACGCACAGAGCTCGAGGAACCGCGTATTGGCCTCGATCTCTCCAATGCTGACCCGGACCCCCTCATTGCCAAAGGCCCGCACGGACAGTGCCCTCTGGCCCGCCAACGCAGCAAATTCGCCGCTGTTCTCCCCGAGATTCAACCACACGAAATTGCCTTGGGCCTCTGGGACAAACCATCCAAGCTCCCTGAGTCCTGCCGTCACCCTGTCCCTCTCATCCACCAGGCCTTGGACCCTTTCGACAACCTGGTCGAAGTTCTCCAGCGAGGTGACCGCGGCGCGTTCTGCGATCTGAGACACCGCAAAGGGTGTGGCCGCAACACGCAGGTGCTGTGTGAGTTCCGGCCCTGAAACGCTGTATCCAACGCGCAGCCCGGCGAGCCCGTGGGCCTTGGAGAACGTGCGAAGGACAACAACATTGGGGTATTTGCTGTAAAGCTTGATGCCGTCCACGGCGTTCTGGTGCCTGACGAACTCCTGGTAGGCCTCATCGATTACAACCACCACGCCCGAAGGCACTGCCCGGATGAACCGTTCCGTCTCCTCGGCAGTGAGGATGGGGCCAGTGGGGTTGTTGGGCGTGCAGAGCAAAATCACCTTGGTGCGGACAGTGACCGCAGCCGCCATCGCATCAAGGTCGTGGCGTCCGTCGGAAAGCAACGGGATCTGGATACTCTCGGCCCCGGCCAGCCCAACGCAGATGGGGTAGGCCTCGAAGGAGCGCCAGGCGTAGATGACCTCATCCGATTTGCCGTCATGGTTCTGTCCGGCAAAGGTGGAAAGGATCTGATTCAGGGCACCGAGGCTTCCGGCTCCCGTGACGACGTCGTCTGCGGGGATACCCAGGAAGTCAGCGAGCGCCGTGCGCAGCTTCGTAGACAAGGGATCCGGATACCGGTTGATGTCCGACTGATCAGCGATGGCCTTGAGCACAGCCGGAATCGGGGGCAACGGGTTTTCGTTGGAAGAAAGTTTGTAACTGGTCAGACCCTCAATAGCTACGGGAGGCTTGCCTGCCGCGTATTTGGGGAGCCTGTCCACAACCGGGCGGGGACGCACGCCCTCCGGTGCGTTGTCAGAAGAATTCATGGCACCAGCCTACTTGGAGGCATTCGAGCCGTGCACGAGCGTTCAAGCCCTGCAACGACGTTCAAGCCGTACGGACGAGCCTTCAAGCCCGCGCGGACGAGCCTTCAAGCCCGCGTATGTGAAAGCATGGGCGCATGGGTTCATTCATTGTGCGTGTCCTGATCAACGGGCTGGCCCTCTGGGTTGCCAGCTGGATTTTGCCCGGGATGGATATTTCCACCTCGGCAACCACCAACGCTGTCAACAACGCGGGGGTCGCACAAGGCAGCGACACCTTGGGCATAGTGCTTGCCTACCTTTTCATAGGGTTGATTTTTGGCATCGTCAACGCCTTTGTCCGGCCTTTGGTCAGCCTTCTCTCTCTTCCAATCACAGTCCTCACTCTCGGCCTGTTCACGATTGTTATCAACGCCGCGATGCTGTCACTGACAGCGTGGCTCAGCAGCTACACACCGGTACACCTCACAATCGATAGCTTCTTCTGGACTGCGGTTCTGGCAGCGATCATCATCAGCCTGATCTCAATAGTGGCCAGCTGGATTCCCGGCGGTAACAGGCGCTAGGGAGCTCTACGGCGGCTTGGAGCCTCTCGACTCAGCTTGAACCGGCTCACCTTGGCCACTCCGCCAACGCCCAGTAGGCCGCCCAGGGTGGCTGTGGACGCGCCAAGTGAAGGATCGGAGCTGCGCTGCACCAGCTGCGCCCCTTCCTCGTAACGGGAGAGCTTATGGGCCGACCACGGACCCAGCTCTTCCCCCGGGGCCAAGCTCACGGGATTGGTCATAGTGACGGTGACCCTGTCCTTGGTATCGGCATTCGCTTTGCCATCAGCACCCGGCACCCAATCGTTTTCGTGCTCCAGGTGCAAGCTTCCGATGCCGGCATCTGGCGTGATGCCTCCGACCGGGGAACCCGCTGTCAGGACGAACTTGAGGCGGTACTCTGCCAGAAACGCCTTGTCCTGGCTGAGGTTCATGGCATGGATTCCACCCTGACTGTGGCCCACTGCCACCACCGTCTCGCTGGCTGCGGCACCCGCCTCGAGCAAGGCCTGACGGATCGCTTTACTGGTTTCCGCCGAGTTGTAGCCCAGTGCTTCGGCGATGCCGGCTTCGTCAAGCGGATTGCTGCCCCCGGGTGGATTTCCCGGCTGGGTACCGGGAATCAGTACCACCCATGCCCTTCCTCCGTCCTTATCTACCTGCACGACTTCAATTTCGCCCTCTGAACGAGCTGAGAATTCATCCAGCTCCCGGAGCATTCCTGAAGTCGACAGGTCCACGGCCTTCATAGTGGTCTCGCCGCGGCTGACTTGGACAGAACGTGGCTTCAGGAACGCCAGCCCAGGGGTGGCCACCATAGCTCTCAACACGGCGCCCACGTCAGTTGGCCCAGCGACGGCCCCTGCCACGTTGGCCGCTGCGGGCGGCAATCCCATCATCCATCCCAAGATTCGAGGTAGATCTTGGACGACCCCTTCTACAGCGTCCTTTCCGCGTAGGTCAAAGGGGTTCGGACCGTTCCCGAAGACCGTCGTCCCCAAGCCCATTCGCAGCCTGATCGCGGCATGCGATTCCGCGAACTCATATTCACGGTGGCTCGCCCTGACATCATTGCCGATCCGCTGGAGTTGTTCCCGGACCCGCCGAATGTCCCGGCCGCTCTCCCCTGCAGCAATGATGGCGTTGCTTCCACTCGAGTAGGACGAGGCTTGGAATGGAAAGAGAGCGACCCGCACCGTTTCGGCCTCCACTTCAATAGCCTGCAACTGAATCACGAGGCCGTCCAACGCGGCTGCGCCGTCCAGCAGTTCCTCGAATTGGAAGTTGATTCCGCCAACACCGCCGCGGATGAGCAGGGATCCGTCCGGTACAGGTGCTCGGGGGCGCGGCGACTCTCCCGCGCCGACGGGAGCGATCTCGTCCATCAGCGGCCCTGGTCGCTATTCAATCCCACGTTTTGGGAATGCCGCAGGGTCACAGCGGCGGCCGCGCGCAGGGCATCACGGGCTCTTCGGAGGGACGCGGCCTGCAAAGCCATAGTGGTCCTGTAGGCGCGGCCGGCCGGGGACTCCCATTGATTCAGTTGCAACTGCGCCAGTTTCGCAAGCACGGCATCTGCCTCGTCTGCGCAGGCTGTCAACCGCCACGCGAGTTGCTGGACGTCCGCGCCACGTGCAATGCATTGTTGGGAATCCAGATCCACTCCTCCGGCCACCATCACTTCGACGCTCATGAATTGCCCCCTCCTGGTCCGATGGATGTTGTGGCACCGACGCTACGGCGCGCTCCGGTGGTGCGGAACCGCCGTCGTGGGCTATGTGGACAAACCCCCGAAAACGCCGCTGTGGAGGGGAAGTTAAGGTGTTATGCACATAGCGCAGACCGGCTTAATGGCGTGGGCCCAGTTCATGAAAGAATTGCCTCATGCCTGAAACCGTCGCCGCCGCTGTTACCCGTACGCCCTCTGGACGCCTGGCCCTCGCCGCGTCGCCGGAGCCGATCGCCCTGGGCCCGCTTGACGGCCGGTACCAGTCCGCTGTCGCTCCGTTGGTCGACTATCTTTCCGAGGCAGCCCTCAACCGCGACCGCGTGGCCGTCGAGGTCGAATGGCTCATCCACCTGACCAGCAACAACGTGCTCCCTGGTGCCGGCCCGCTGACTGGCGACCAGCAGGAGAAGCTGCGCGCCATCGTCACCGAATTCGACGGCGCCTCGGTCACCGAGCTCGCCGAAATCGAAGCCGTCACGGTCCACGACGTCAAGGCCGTTGAGTACTACATCGGCCGTCGCCTGCCCGCGATTGGCATTGAAAACCTGACTGCGATGGTGCACTTCGGCTGCACCTCCGAAGACATCAACAACCTCTCCTACGCTTTGGGCGTGAAGGGGGCCGTGGAAGATGTCTGGCTTCCCGCTGCCCGCGCCTTGGTGAAGCAGATCGAAGCGATGGCCGAAGAAAATCGCGCCGTCCCGATGCTTTCCCGCACACACGGCCAGCCCGCCACGCCCACCACGCTTGGGAAGGAACTGGCAGTCATCGCGCACCGCCTGAACCGCCAGCTGGACCGCATTGCCAAGACCCAGTACTTGGGTAAGATCAACGGCGCCACCGGCACCTACGCAGCGCATGTCGCGTCCGTTCCGGGCGCCAACTGGCAGGCCGTAGCCCAGTCCTTCGTCGAGAGCCTTGCGCTGACTTGGAACCCATTGACCACCCAGATCGAGAGCCACGACTGGCAGGCTGAACTCTACGCCGACGTCGCGCGCTTCAACCGCATCCTGCACAACGTCTGCACGGACATGTGGAGCTACATCTCCATTGGTTATTTCCGCCAGATCCCGGTCGCTGGCGCTACGGGCTCTTCCACCATGCCGCACAAGGTGAACCCGATCCGCTTCGAAAACGCCGAGGCCAACCTGGAGATTTCCAACGGGCTGTTGGACACGCTAGGCGCCACCTTGGTCACCTCCCGTTGGCAGCGAGATCTCACGGATTCTTCCTCGCAGCGCAACATCGGCGTCGCGTTCGGGCACTCGCTCCTTGCGATCTCGAACGTCGCCAAGGGACTGAAAGCTCTCGATGTTGCCGAGGATGTCCTCGCCGCCGACCTCGACACCAACTGGGAAGTTCTGGGCGAGGCCATCCAGATGGTCATGCGCGCCGAGGCCATCGCCGGTGTTGAGGGCATGGAGAATCCATACGAGCGGCTCAAAGACCTCACCCGAGGTCAGCGCGTCGACGCCGCACGTATGCAGGAGTTCGTCTCCAGCCTGGGGCTGTCTGCGGAGGCGGAGTCGCGTCTGCTGGCCCTCACGCCGGGCAAGTACACGGGTATCGCGAACCAACTTGTGGACCACCTGAAGTAGACAGACGCACCGGCGCAGAGCGGTGCAAGCCGCTCTGCGCTGCGACTCAAACGGCGTGTCGAACCGACGCTCAGGTGCCGGGCCTGATTGGCTAAAAGAGTCGGGCCAGACCGCCGCGTTGGCCTGGGCTTCCCCCAAATCGACGTAAGGAATTGTGTCAGCATGAGGCTCTTACTTATCCGTCACGGACAAACCCCTGGCAACGTCCTGGGGCAGCTGGACACCGCCTTCCCGGGTCCGGGGCTGACTGACCTCGGCGAACGTCAGGCCGCGGCACTTCCGAAGTCCCTCTCCAACGAAGCCGTCACTGCCATCTATGCATCCACGCTGATCCGCACCCAGCTGACGGCAGCTCCTCTCGCAAAAGCCTTGGGGCTGGAGGCCACCGTTTTGCACGGTCTGCAGGAGATTGAGGCCGGCGCACTGGAGAAGCTCACCGACCACGAATCGCATCACCGGTACATGAGCACAGTTTTTGCGTGGACAGGCGGCGAACTGGACGTTCGAATGCCGGGAGCGGGCAACGGCCACGAGTTTTTCGCCCGTTACGACGCAGCCATTGCCAAGGTCGCAGCGGCAGGCGACCAGACCGCCGTTGTCGTCAGCCATGGTGCCGCGATCCGGTGTTGGGCCGGCCGGCGGGCCGCAGATGTCGGCCGGGAGTTCGCGGCAACCCACCAGTTGCAGAATACCGGAATCGTGGCGCTCGAAGGCGATCCGGATAGCGGCTGGCGATTGCTGCACTGGGACCAGAGCCCCGTGGGCGGGCTTGCCCTGGCCGACCGGAACGCCGAAGATCCCACGGGCGACGCCGTCGATTGACGGCACTCTCAAGGCCCGGACCGACGCGCCAGTATTTCTCCGGACGCTTACGCGTACGAAACACCGCGGTAACCCCCGTTTCCTAGGCTTGATTTGCATAACCCCTCCGGCGAAAGAGGTTCCGATGCAGACTAATCCGCGGCTCAACATCAGACAGGTCACCTGGGCGAACCCTGTGGGCGCAGACCTCCGCTCAGCGCAGCAAGCGGAACTGGACACGCGGTTCGGCAACTCTGACCATGCAGCCAGGACCAGCACCATCGGAAGCGGACACTGCCGTTTTCGTCGTCGCGTACGAAAAGTGCTCAGGGCAGCCCCTCGGGTGCGGCGGGCTGAGAATTCTCGACGCCAAAACCGCAGAAATCAAGCGCCTTTACGTTGTTCCGTACGCCCGGGGCTCGGGAGTTGCAAGTTCAATCCTCGCCGCACTGGAAGCGCAAGCACATGCCCACGGATTCAGCGTGATCACGGCGGAGGCAGGGTCAGCGCAATCAGACGGCCGGAGTTTCTACGAGAGCGCCGGCTTCGCCGCAGTGCCCAACTTCGGCCCGTACATCGGCATCAGTCACTCCCAGTGCTACGCGAAGCCCATCGATTCGCACAGCGCCTCGCATACGGCAATGGCGTAGGACACACCCTCCGTAGCCCGTAAAACCTGACACCGGCCGCCTTACTCCTGGCTGCGTCCACCCTGCCCAAGATGGGCCCGGTTCAGCGCTTCGATCTCGTCATCGCTGAGCTCGTCAAAGCTCCGCGCCTCGTGCTTATCGCTGCGGGAGAATCGGACGAACATCAGGATGATGAGGGGAAGGTCCACGATCTCGGCGAGGAACCACATCAGGTCCCCTGCGAGTTGTTGATCCCGCAGCGGTGAGGGGAACCAGCCTTGCTGATTGCCCAAGACCGGGGGTGCGCCATCGAGAATTCCCGGGCTGAGCCGCATCAGAACCCCAGGTACTGCGTCGGCGAGCAGCTCAATGAACACAAAAATGAACTCGACAACAATGAGTGATCCAGTGCGTCCTGCCCCGTCTTCCATAATCGGAACCGTCATCAGGAGACCCATGACAGGCACCAGTAAAGTCAGGATGATATCGGCAGCCGGGTTGGTCCTGAGGACGTAGAAGAGCGGCGTCAGGAACACCGTGAACATGGCAAGTCCCAGAAGTGCCGCCACGAGCGTGTTGCTGAGCATGCGAACAAGCCGGTGCGCGAGGACCGCTTCAACCCTCGCAGCGCCTACGGGGCCGAGGGTCTGCCGTGCAAGTGTCAGCGGTTTACCCAGGCCAATCAACAGCGGGACCACAAACAGGTAAGACGTCACCTTAAGGGTGAACGCCCACCGCAGATCGTGGCTGTAGGTGCCCGGGAAGCCGAAGCTCAGTGCCGCGAAACTACCGAGCCCGAGGGCAAAGAAGGCGAATGAGTTCCACAAAGGCCAGCGGACATCGCGGCGTTTGGCAGCCGCCAGACCCTTTGAATACAGAATGATGGCGGCAACAAAAATGACCAAGGCAGGCCAATTCATCGACCAGGCGCCCAGCACAACGCTCAATGGGGGCATGTCAGCGGCCCCGTCCGGAAGGCAGGGGGGTCAGGCCACCGCCGTCGGTCAGGCCACCGCCGTCGTTATTTGGTGAAATATTCATGGTGTTCCTCCAGCGCGTTCCCGGTTGCCGCTTGGTGCGCGAATCGGCGTGTCTTGTTGTGCGCTGAACCGGGTGCACCATATCCATGTTACGGAGTCGCGCCAAGCATGGCACGCCGCAGGCGACGCAGGCGCCCGCCCTCGGCTAATCTCGCATTATGGAAAAGGCTGACATCACATTCCGGACCCGCAAGTGGATACGCCCGGAGGACCTCAACGCCAACGGCACGCTGTTCGGTGGAAGCCTGCTGAAATGGATCGACGAGGAAGCGGCAATCTACGCAATCCTCCAACTCGGAAACGGCCGTGCCGTCACCAAGTACATCTCCGAAATCAACTTCGTCAGCTCGGCCGTCCAGGGCGATCTGGTGGAGATGGGTCTGACGGCAGTCCGTTTCGGCCGGACGTCACTGACCATGCGCGCGGAAGTGCGCAATATGATCACCCGCGACAGCATCCTGACCATTGAGGAAATCGTGTTCGTCAACCTCGGGCACGACGGCCGGCCGGAACCGCACGGCTACACGGAAATCACCTATGACCGTGACCGCATCCCCACGCACCACTTGACGCAAGCCCTCCAGGAGGACTGAGCGTCCCGCTAGCGGTGTGCGAGGGCCATGGCCGTCCTTGATGACCGTGCGCGTCCGGTCTTCGTCCCAAAGGATCGAAGGCTCATCGAACGGATTTCCGTCCAGGATGACCATGTCTGCGCACGCACCGGGCGCTATGCGCCCGAGATCGTCACGCCGCAACAGGGAAGCATTCGTTGAGGTCGCCGATCGGAGGGCTTCGAATACCCCCAGGGCCTCGCATTGCAGGCGGAGTCCAGCCAGCTGCTCGTCCTCCAGTTCACCCATCAGGTCCGTCCCGAAGCCAATCCGCACCCCCGCGTCGCGGGCCAATTGGACAGCCTTCCGGCCAGCATCCAGTACTTCCCGGTTCTTCGCCGCGCCAACCGCCGTAAGCCCGATTTCCGCCCCACGCCGGTTCATCGCATCGTAAGTCACCAGCGTAGGCACCAGATAGACCTCGTTCTCGGCCATCAATTGTGCGGTTTCGGCGTCAAGCAGATTTCCGTGTTCGATGCAGCGAACGCCGTTGAGCACCGAATGACGGATGGCCTCAGGCGAATATGCGTGCGCCGTAGCGTAGGCTCCGCGCCGGGTGGCCTCTTCCGTGACGACTCGGATTTCGGCCGCACTGTATTGGGGAACGCGGATCGGATCCACGGGCGAGATGACTCCGCCCGAGGTCATGAGCTTGATGGCGATGGCACCGGTGCGGAACCGGTGGCGTACTGCCCGGAGCAAATCATCCGGGCCGTCGACGACTTCACACATGTGGCCACCGTGAAAGCAGCCGCCGTCGTTCGCAGCTCGGATGTCACCGTGACCCCCCGTCTGGCTTAGCGCGGGACCCGTGAAGAAATACCGAGGTCCCGGATAAAGGCCCTCCTCGATGGCGGTGGCCAGGCCAATGTCGCCGCCGGCCACATCACGTACGGCTGTGAAGCCCCGCGCCAAGGCGGCCTCAAGGCGACGCGCACCGGCCAGGGCGGAATAGCTCAGGGGCCCAGTCTCGTTCGTGGCCGACGTCAGGCTGAGTGCATAAGCATGGAAATGGGCGTCGATAAGTCCCGGGATCACGGTACGGCCGCCAACGTCCAGGACGCGTCCGGCCTCGTCGAAGCCCTTCCCGGCAGCGGTGATCCGGCCGTCATGGACGGTAATGGATCCTTCGCGCAGATTCGGAGATTCGCCGTCGAAGATCAGTGCGTTCCGGATAGTCAGTGTTCCGGGCGGATAGTCTCTCACGTGCGCCATCCCTTCCTAGTCAGTTGACTTGAGGGCGTCTTCGAAAAGACGGACCGAGCGCGTGGCGATGTCGACGGCAGCGTCCACCGACTTTTGGTCGTAGCTGCCTTCCGGCCCGAGAAAATTCATGGACCCGATGGTCCGGCCGCTGCTCACGACCGGAACGTTGACAATAGCCCCGCACTCAAGCGACTCAATTGTTGCGAAGTCAAAGAAGAACGCCCGGACCGCTTCCTTGTCAGGGCCGAAAAAAGGTTGCTGCCCTCTGATGACCTGTTCCAGCCACACCGGATTCGTATCCCCGGCAAAAGTCTTCTTTCCGCCGACAGGGTAAACCTCGGGGTGCGTAGTGTAAATACGCGCCATGCTGGTGCCTGAGTCGGCCACCACGGAAGCAGTGAACAGGTTCACCCCGACCGCATCGCGGGCGGCGTTGTACACATCATCAAAGGAATCAAACTGGGAACTCATGAGAGCCTTTCTGGTTTTCGACGGGATCTTTGGAAGTGGCCTTGTCCTCCGTGGATCGCCGTAGCGCATTGGCGATCAGGTGGACGGAAAGAAGTTGGGAGGGAGCGTCAAGCGGAACACCCAGCTCCCGGGCCCGGGTGAGCCTGGCCTGCAGGGTGTTCCTGTGAAGGTCGAGCGACTTCGCCGCGAGGCTGACTGAGCCTCGGTGGTCCAGGAAGGCCGCCAAGGATGTGATGATCACGTCCCTGTCGGGACAGGCCATCAGGCGCGGGAGCGTCAGCTCGGCCACGAGCACGACGGCGTCTATGTCGACGAAGGTCGTGGCCGCGCCGACTCCGAGACCGGCAAAGCCCAGAACGGTACCGGGCCCCCTAGACCGCGCGGATTCAGCAGCCAACCGGGCCTCCCGGACGATTGAGGGAAGGACGGGGGCGTCGTCCTGCCATCGGGACAGTCCGGCCACGAGCCCGAGCTCGGCAAGAGCCTGCCCGAGCCTGGCCCTGACCCGTACCTCCAACTGGGCAGCGGCATTCTGCTGACTAGCCGGGACGAGCGCCAGCCAGCCATCTTGAACCTCGGCCAAGGGGCTGCGTACCGCGACCTTGTGCCACAGCAGGCGCAGCACAGCCGTCAGCTCGGGGCGATGGTCCTGCACCGGTCCGTTGCGGATCCATACCGCCACGTAATGTTGCCCTTGGCGCCAGCCAAGCTGGGTTAGCAAGTGCCTGTGTTCTTCCTCGAACAGCTCGCCAGACGAACCGGGGACTTGGTCTAGCCCGGTGAGTGCCGCGGTAGGAGCGGCGCGGACCGCGTCGAGGAAGTCACGGGCCAGCCACGCAGCCTTGACTGAAGGAGTTGCCACCTCAAGGATCGAGCGAACAAGCCGGAGGTTGTGGATTCCGGATGTGGGCACGCGGGCCGTGAGGGTGGAAAAGGCGGCATTGCCGGCACCGCGGACGTCCACGCTGATGACTTCGTCGACCTCCCGTGCAGGCATGCCCGCCGCGGCCAGGACCACGTCGTTGTACTCCAGAGTGACTCCAACCCCGTCAAGCTCCCTTGAGATCGTCTTGAGGACAGCGTCAAGGGTGGTGTCCTTGGCAACGGCGCGGGCAAACCGGGCCAATTCAGCATCGACCACGGACAAGGCCGCTCCGATCTCGGCCGCCAATGCCAAAGCAACGGCAGCAGGGTCCCCATCTGCAGCCAGCAGGGTGATACCCAGGCGCTCGGCGAGGCCGATCACCGCCGTCGAGTGGTTGTTTCCGACCACAACCGCGCTGGCCCTCCGCTCCCACGCGTGCCGCAGCGCGGCGGACACCAACCAACCGCCTGAACCCATCTCTGCCGAGAGGACGACCACTGTGTTAGGCCGCACCCGCCGGATTGCCTCAAGCTGGGAGACGAGAACCACGCTCTCGATCACGCCGCTGGATGGAGTGAGATACAGCGGCGTGGTACCACGGAGGGAACCGTGCGCCAGAAGCCCCGCGACGTCGAGCCGGCTTTCATTTTTAGGCCTACTCATGCCGCCGCCCCGGGTGGGCGACCGGGATGCCGAAGGCCCTTGGCTCGGCGAGATCCAGGCCCGCCTCGGTGTACCACTGCGAGGCCGCGGTGATCTTCACGATGTCCATGACATCGCCCACCTGCACATCGTCAATGGTGACTACAGTCCCATGCTCTGAATTGAGTAGCGAGACCATGTCCGGGACGGCGGCCGCGATGGCGCCGTCGACGAGGACCAGCAGGATCTCGTTCTGTACTTCCAGGCGGATGATTTGCCCCGATCTTTCGTCGACAAGCGTCACGCTGGACGGCAACGCCGGAATGCCGAGGTCCGACGGCCGGGACAGGCCTTCGACGTGGCTTACACGTGCCCTGGCGATCCGTGTGGCACCGAGGAATTCGTTGAGTTGTTGGAACTTGCGTTCAACAGAGGCCCCGGCGTCGAGAATTTCCCCGATCCGTATCATTCGACTGATGGAGCCGTGGACACCGTGCTCCTGCATTTGGCGCGCCGAGCACGGATACATGGCGGTGGCAGCCCAACCACCAAGCTCGGTGACAAGCGCCCGTACTAGCGTCTCGGCCCGCTGCGGACTGTCGACCTCAACAACCGCCCGTTCCCCGGTTACCCCCATGAGCGCGATAGGGCCAATCGCGACGTTTCCAATGTTCAGCGTTGTTTGGCTGATCAGGGGGAAAACACGACCCATAGGGTCCGAATCAATGACCGGCAGCGAGGATTGCAGCCCGACCATAAGTGGGACGATTCCGTTGATGTTGGCGGCTGCGAGCGAATAGATCGCCCGCACCGGCCGGCCGAGGTTCGTTTCGATCGCACGGATGCAACCGATGAACTCATCGCCCACGGGAGGCATATCCGCAATGAAGAGACCCTGAGTCACCATTCCGATCGCCACCACAAGGTCATCGGGCTCCAGCTCATCGATCGTGACCAGCTCCAAGGTCCGGTTCTCCATCGCCTTCGTAATCATTTCGGCGTAGATATAGATGGCAGTCGGGTCGATGGTGCAAGCCAGCGAAATGGGCCCCGGTGCGGAGGTGCCGGACGTCTTCGGGAGTGAGTTGCGTCCTCATCAGGCGACGCCCGGGTCCGCGGCGGAAAGCGCCCGACCGTGGCTTTCGGCGGCGTCTTCCCGGCTGTTCCCCGAGGTCTCACCGGCGGCTTGGACACGGATCCGCACGATGCCGGGATTGCCGTAAGGCATGGCATAGACGTTTGATTCAACGATGCGGGTCTGCCCAGGACTTGCCCCCAACTGGACCGCTACTGATTCGGCGTCTTCTTCGGCGCGGGCCTGTACTTGTTGCAGGTCCTCCCGCCCGCTGACGGTCTCGAGCCTGTCGATCCACGCGGTCAGGGGCGCGACGGCGGATCCCAGCTGCGCGGCGTCGTGCGTCGTTACCAGTGTGGGAACCAGCCCGAACGGCAAGGGGATCTCCTGGCTGTGACGGAAGTCGGCGATGACTGAGGGGACTTCCGGGCGGATGGGGTGGTCCGCCGTGTATGGTTCGACGACGGCGGCGTTGCTCGCCAAACTCGCCTCATACCCTTGGCGGATGAGGCTTCGTGTTGCGGGAAGGCCACCGCGGACTTGGCCCACAGTAACGCCGCTGTCCGTGCACATGACGATTTCGCCGTCAAGGGTTCCAGCCAAGGTGGCCGCCCCGAGGACCTGCATGGCTGGTTCGGGGCGCAGCCCTTGAATCGGAATCACCGCAAGCCGCGCCAAGGGAGCGCGGCCGCCGTCATTCTTGGCAAACCACATCGCGGCGGCGGGGAGATGCCTCCGCCCCGCATCTTCGAGCATCGCGGCCAACTCTTCGGCAGTGTCCATCAGGGCGCTGTTCAAGATGGCGGTGTAGTCGCGGTCGCGAAAGACGCTCGAATAGAAATCGCTGGAGATGCTGATGCGCATGTCGCTGTCAACGGACAGGATGGCATCGGCGATGCGCGTCTCGTGATCCTTTGACGCCGTCGAACCCACCGAGGTGATCGCCACATTCCGCACATCCCCGGACAGAATGTCCGGAAGTGCGGCCGAGAATGCTTCCAAGCCCAACGGCGCGAGTGGACGTCCCCGCAAGTCGTGGCCACCGCATACATGGACTGTCCGGGCTACCGCGGGTTCGACAAGGGCTGGTAGTCCGCTCACGTGGAACGCGTCCGCAGGCGGCCTGGGCGAAATCCGGATCGCGATAACACGGGCAAGCTTCCTCGCTGCCAGCACGCGCCCGACGTCGGCAGTGATGTCAGTGATGGCCTGGCCGTACTCTCGAACCAGCCTCCGAAAAGCGGTATCGATCGCCTCCTCAAGGCCGGCTCCGGGCGCCGAAGCGCGCTCGCTTTCCTGAAGCGACACCACGCTACCGCCATCCAAAACCATGGTCCTGCAGCTTGCCCCTTGGAGGCGCAGCCCTACTCGCATTGATCAGCCTCCTGTTCGGCCTTCTGCCGCTCCCCCGCCGGTCCGTGAGCGTGTCCCATAAATATAGAGTCCTCGGGCAGGCCTATCTGCTCGGCTTCCGGAAGAACAATCCGTCCGCGGCAACTGCGATCAAGATGAGGACGCCGGTCACTACTTGCTGGTAGGTAGTGTCCCAGTGCAGCAAGTTGAAGCCATTGCCGATCACGGTGAGGATCATGACCCCAACGAAAGCCCGCCACATAGCGCCCTGTCCGCCGAGGATGCTGGTGCCGCCGATGACCACGGCCGCAATCGCCGTGAGTTCGACACCCATCGCCATGGCGGGTTGGGCCGAACCGGCGCGCGAGGCGAGGATCATCCCGGCCATCGCCGAACACAGGCCGCTGATGGCGAAAACAGCCACGTGGATGGAACCAGTCCGGATGCCACTGAGCCGCGCCGCCTCCTTATTGCCGCCCACGGCGTAAATCCTGCGGCCGAATGTAGTGCGCCACAAGACGATTCCCAACACGATAGTCACAGCGACCATGAGCACGGAACCGGCAGTAAGACCAAAGAGGCTTGGCCATGTCCAGGTCTGAAAGGAGAAAAGCTGCTCGGGCAAAGGGGCAACAATGGCGCCACCTGTAATCACGATTGCGAGGCCGCGGTAGATGATACTCACCGCGAGCGTTCCTATGAACGAGTTCACCTTCGTTCCGACCACGATCAGGCCAGTGACCGTTCCTAGGGCAGCCCCCACCAGCAATGCGCCGATGAACCCCGCGGCCACGCCGAGGTGCTGGGTGATCATTACTCCTGCGATGGCGGAGACGGCCAGGTTCGCCGTGGACGAAAGGTCGAATACCCCGCTGATGATGCAGAGTGTCGCGGCAGCCGCCAGAAGCCCTACGATCGCGGCTTGGTCGAACAGGTTGACGAAGTTGCGGCCCGTGAGGAACGTTCCGGTATTGAGGGTCAGGAACAACATGATGGCGATCAGCCCAAAGACGATCCCGAAATCCCTGACATTGAGTTTGAACTTCTTTTCCGCCCGCGTGGACACGGCAACGGTAGCTGTGGTCATGTGATTCACCTATTTCAGAAAAGCGGAAGTCATGACTTCATCGCGGGAGGCGTTCCGGTCGAATTCTGCAACGATGCGGCCCTGCCTCATGACATGGATTCTGTGGGAGAGTCCGATGACTTCTTCAAGCTCGGAGCTGACGACGATGACGGCCGTGCCCTTTGCTGCGAGGTCAACGATCATCCCGTGGATGCGGGCCTTGGCTGCGATGTCGACTCCCCGGGTGGGTTCGTCCACCAACAGGACCGCTGGAGGGTTGAGCAGCCACTTCGCAAAAAGCGCCTTCTGCTGGTTTCCCCCGGACAGATTGGCAACGGGCGAGCCGGGCCGGGCGCCGCGCATATCGACGGAGCTGCTGATGGTCGAAACCGCTGATTTCTCCCGGGCGCGCCTGACAAAGCCGGCCGTTGCACGATCCGACAAGGTGGCGAGGGCAATGTTCTCCTCAACCGGCCGGGACATGACCAGGCCCTGCTCTTTTCGTGACTCGGGCACGAGGGCTATTCCGGCTTTGATGGCTTCCCGGATGGAGTTGGCACGAAGGCGACGGCCATTGATTTCAATGTGCCCCGCAGTGGTCCGGTCGGCGCCGAACATGGCGAGCAAAGTCTCGCTGCGGCCACTACCCACCAAGCCTGCGATACCCAGGATTTCGCCTTGGCGGACCGTGAAGGAAAGGTCTTTTACCTTCGACGTGCACAGCCCGCTCACCTGGACCACCGTTTGGGCTTCGTCCGGCACAGGCGGGATCTCCGGGAGGAGGAAGTCGACCTCCCTGCCGACCATCAGGCCCACCAGCGTCTCCGGGGTGTGCTTCGACGCGTCTTCGGTGATGATGTGCTGCCCGTCCCGGAGGATGGTCACACGGTCCACCAAGCCCAGCACCTCCTCCAAATAATGGGACACGAGGATGACCGTGGTTCCTGAGTTGGCCAGGCTCCTGATCACCGTCAGCAGTTTTGCTTTCTCGGCCTCATTGAGGACCGCCGTCGGCTCATCCATGCAGAGCACCTTGGCACCGCGGGCGAGGGCCTTCAGGATTTCCACCTGCTGTTGTTGGCCGATGGGAAGAGACCCGGCAATCGCCCGCGGGTCCAGCTCAAAGCCCGTCTCTTCCAGAAGGCGCTCAAAGTGCTCAGCATCCCGGCTTGGGCGGAGCATGCTTCCGGTGTTGGCCCACCTTCCAAGAAAGACGTTTTCCAGCACGGAAAGGCCGGGGATGAGTGCGAGTTCCTGGGAGATGAGGGAAATTCCTTGGGCGATCGCGTCCCGCGGCTCGGCGATCCTTGCCTCGCGCCCGTCAAGCTTCACGACGCCGGAATCGGCAACGATAGCGCCACCGAGTATCTTCAGGAGCGTGCTCTTGCCTGCTCCGTTTTCCCCCATGATGCCGTGGATTTCTCCCGGAGCGATAGACAGTGTGACGTCCCGCAATACGGTGCTGGCGCCATATCGTTTTCCGATTCCGGAGACGCTGATTTCCGGAGCGGCACTTCGAATGATGCGCCCTGGTGTATCCACCTGTTGTATAGCCATTTTGACCTCTGGAGACGGATGGGGGATTTGGCCGGCCTCACCGTGCCCGGGCATTCCGCCCGGGCACGGTGAGTCCGCTGGGGGGATGATCGGTTAGTCCGAGTACTTCGAGACGTAGTTCACGGCGTCGAGCGCTTGCTTAGTGCCCTTGGCCTTGTTGGGGGCCAGGCTTGCCTCATCAACAGCGCTCTCCACTTGTTGACCCCTGGCTTTGGCAAGGCCCAGCTCGGTGGCTTTGGCGCCGTTGGCCACAACGTCGCTGACGTAGATGGAGAACCATTTACCGGAGCGGACGGCGTCGACGTTTGAGGTGGACGCGCCATTGCCGATGAATTTGATGTTGCTGTTGCCGGCTACTGCGGCAGCGCCTGTGATGGCCTGGGACGCGCCAATGACGACGTCCACATCCGGGGTCGCTTGTGAAACGTTCTGGAATGCCTGACGGCCGCTGTCCTGGGTATAGCCGCCTTCAACACTGGCCACGAGCTTGATCTTCGGGTCGGTGGCCAGTTCAGCCTTCACCGCATCAGTTCGGGCGTTGTCCAGCGGGAGGGACTTGAAACCCTCGAGGTAGGCCACCTTGCACGTGCTTTTGGCCACCTGGGCGCAGGCTTCCTTGCCCATGACGCCCAGCATTTTTCCGTTGCTGGTGGGAAGGTCAACGATGCTGATGGCGCCCGGAACCTGGGGCTGGATAGTGTCGAACTTGGGGCCGACAACGGAGAATTCGACCACCACGGTAATGCCGGCCTGAACGGCCTGCTGTAAGGGGGCAATCAAGGCCTGGTTGTCGTTCGCTTGGACAACGATCACTTCGAATTGCTTGGAAGTGACCGCGTCTTGAATCTGCTGGACCTGGGTCTGCGCGTTGAAGTTCGGATCAACGAAGGTAGCGGTGGCATTGTGGTCCTTTGCCGCCTGCTGAACACCGAGGAAAGTTCCCTGGGCGAAACCGTTCGACTTGGCGAAGCCGAAGAAACCTACGTGGAGGGGCTTGTTGGCGTCTGCCGTCGAAGCTGGTCCAGCGGCGGCCTGGGTGGGCGGAGTACAGGCTGACGTCAGCAAGGCAAGCCCGATGAGGGCAGCAGCCGCAGCTGATCTTTTGATGTTTTTCATGGAAGGCGACTTTCTGTTGGCGGGGTTAATATCCGTAATGGGTCTTGGCAAAGTCTTCGGTGATGAAGCCGTTGACGATGTCGTAGGTGATGTCATCGCGCGAGCGTTCGGCAACATCTCCGAAGCCGCCTCCGCCGCCGACAGCCAGACGGACGACGTCGCCCGCCTTGACCTTCCGGGCGTTTGCTTTCAACGTGCGGACCTCGTCGCTGCGTCCGGGATTGAAGATAACCTCGGGACCTTGCGCGTCCGAGCCGCCGAAAAGTCCCCAGGCGGGAGTCTTCGACCTTTCGAACCAGAGCCCCACCACACAGTCGGCCAGGAATTCGTACTCACGCACCACTCCGTTGCCGCCTCGCCACTGGCCTGGTCCACCCGAGTTGGGGCGGATGGAGTACTCGTTGATCCGGAACGGGTAACGTGTCTCCAGCATCTCGATCGGAAGGTCCTTCAGCGATCCGTTGACGTTGTTGATCATGGCTGATTCGCCGTCGGTGCCCTGCCAAGCACCCCACCCGCCGAGCGTGGCCTCCATGGTGACGAAGTTGCGGCCGAAACGCGGGTCGAAGCCGGCCGCGGTGATGATCATAGAGTCGCCGTGGCTGGCGCTGGCGACCCTTTCCGGCATGGCCGGCGCCATGGCCTTCGAGACAAGGTCGATCAGCAAGCCGAGGTGGGAGAAGTACCACTGGCACGGTGCCGGAGCCACGGCACCCAGGACCGAACCCGACCGCACCTGGGTTGTCAGTGGCCGGAAAGATCCGCCGTTGGAATTGGAGTCCGGGCTGACGAGGAGCTTGTAGCCGACGCGCAACGCAGAGACAGCCTGGGCTGCGCCGCAGTTGACGGGACCCATGGTCTGGTCAGCCGACCCGGTGACGTCGAAATCAACGGTGTCGCCCGAGACGGTGATTTTCAGTTTGATCGGGATAGGGGTGTCAAGGTTGATTCCGTCGTTGTCCAGGACACCTTCGGCTTCGTAGATCCCGTCCGGGATATTGCGGACGGTCTCCCGCTCGATTTCTTCGGTCTGCCGGAAGATCTCGTCACGGGCGGCTTCCAGCTGTTCCATCCCGTAGCGGCCGACGAGCTCCTTCATCCGGGTGGTCCCCATGCGAAGTGCGGCGATCATCGCGTGCATGTCGCCGATCGTCTGGTAGGGGAACCTCACGTTCGTGCGGATCAGGTCTACGACGGACGTCTCGACCCCGGCTTCGATCAGTTTGACCGGGCCCATCCGGAAGCCTTCCTGGAAGATGTCCGTTGCGTCCATGGAACCGCCGACATCCTTGGACCCCATATCCATCCAGTGTGCTCGGGTGGCTGCGAAGCCGACTACTGCGCCGGCGTCGAAGATCGGGGCGAAAATGGTGACGTCGTTCAGGTGGGTTCCGCCAAGGTAGGAGTCGTTGAGGATCCAGATGTCCCCTTCCTTCCAGACCTCGCGGCCGTACAGCTCTTCGACCGCGATGGAACAGGTTTCGAGGTTGCCCAGGAACAGCGGCAAGCCTGCGGATTGGCCCAGAACACGATGCTCGGTGTCCAGGAGCGCCACGACGCAGTCCCCGCCTTCGTAGAGGATGGGAGAGTATGCCGATCGGATCAGGGTGGCGTTCATGTCATCCGCGGCGCTGGTTAGCGCGTTCCGGATGATTTCAACGGTGACTGGATCCAGGGTTTTGACTGCAGTGATTGTCATTTTTTGGTACCTCAGTTTCCTTCGACGTCTTGAGTGCGGATGACCAGGGAGCCGAATTCGTCGACAGTAACGTTGAACCCCGGGGGCACCACCGTTGTGGCAGTCTGCTCCACGATGATGGCGGGACCTTCAAACGTGTGGCCCGCAGCCAGATCGTCGCGACGGACGACGATTGTGGGGTGCTCCAGGTGTTCAAAGACCACCGGGCGGATCTCGTGCTTGAACTCGGCGCTCTCTGCGGTGGCGAAGAGGGGTGCCTCGAGGCGGCCGAGGTCGCCGACGGCCTGCGTCCGCAGCGCGACGATTTCAATGGGCGCCCCTGGGTTGGAATGCCCGTAACGCTCGTGGTACATCGTGGAGAAGCGGTCAGCCAGATTGGCGACGAAGCCGGCGGACTCGGGCTCGTCAGCGGACGCCAATGGAACGTTCAGGGAGAACTCCTGCGACTGGTAGCGCACGTCGACCGATGCTGTGGTGAGGCGGCTTTCCTCGGGAACGCCCTCGGAAACCAGCGAGCTCAGTCCCTCGATCTCCATGGACCGCAGGACACCGGCCATGTCGGCCACATCGATGTCCTCGTCGAGGTAGAAGTAGGGCTCCGAGAAGTCCTTGCGGATGTTGGTCTGCAGCATTCCCCAGGCGGAGAACGCGCCTGGGAACCGCGGGACTACCGTCTCGGGAATGCCCAGCTCTTTGGCGAGGAAGACGGCGTGCATGGGGCCGGCGCCGCCAAAGGCCACGAGGGCGAAGTCCCTGGGTTCGATGCCCCGGGAGATGGTGATGGTCCGGATCGCTTGAGCCATTTGGGAGTTTGCGACGTCGCAGATGCCTTCGGCCATGGCGATGGGATCCAGGCCGAGCTGGTCGCCCACCGTTTTCAGGGCGGTGATCGCGGCCTCACGGTTCAACGCCACTTGTCCGCCCGCGAACCAATCGGGATCTACGCGGCCAAGAACCAGGTTGGCATCGGTGACGGTGGGTTCGGTGCCTCCGCGTCCGTAGCAAGCCGGTCCCGGGTTGGCGCCGGCAGAGCGCGGGCCTACGCGGAGGCCACCGGCTTCAAGCCAGGCAACAGAGCCGCCGCCGGCGCCGACGGTGTGGATGTTGACCACGCTCATCAACATCGGGAGGCCTTCCAGATGCGCCTCGGTGGACACGTCAGGCTTGCCGTCCACCACGAGGGAGACATCGAAGGACGTTCCGCCCATGTCTACCCCGATCAGATTGCGGTTACCGGAAACACCAGCCAGTTCGACGTCGCCCATGGCACCGCCGACGGGGCCGGAGAGCAGCGTCTGAAGTGGACGTTTCCGTGCGGACTCAGCGGTAAGCACGCCCCCGGAAGACTGCATGATGTGCAGCGGGGCTTCCACACCCCGGCCTGAAAGTTTTTCTTCGAGGTCGAGAAGGTAGTTGCGCACCACGGGGCCGGTGTAGGCCTCGACGACGGCGGAGGAGGTGCGCTCATATTCGCGCCACTCCTTTGCGGCCTCGTGGGAAAGGGAAACGGTGAAGTCTTCGCCCAGTTCCTCAAGCAGGATTTCGCGGGCACGGAGTTCGTGGGCGGGATTCTTGTAGCTGAAGAGGAACGCGACGGCGACGGCGCCGTACCCCTCGTCCACAGCACGGCGCGCCGCCTGTCGGACGGCTACTTCGTCCAGGGGACGGATTTCCTGGCCCTGTCCGTCGAGGCGTCCTCCGACGCCGATTACGTCCTTTCGCTCGACCAGCGGGACCGGCTTCCGGTACTGGGCGTTGTAGAGCTCAAGGCGCGGACCGCGGGCGATGTGGTAGGTGTCCTCGACTCCGGCGGTGGCCAGCAGCAGCACGGGAACGCCGCGGCGTTCAAGGAACGCATTCAGGCCTTGGGTGGTGCCGTGAACCAGGAACTCGATCTCCGACAGGTCTGGAACAATGGATTCAAGTCCGGCAATCACGCCGGCGCTGAGGTTCCCCGGAGTCGTGGACGCCTTCGTGGCCGCATAAGTCCCGGCCTGCTGGTCATACGCGACGATGTCCGTAAACGTTCCGCCGATGTCCATCGACACCCTGTAGTTCGGCATGTATGTCTCCTCATGGTTCTGAATCTGAACTCGATGTGTGAGACATCACAATATAGACGGGGGTCGGGACAGGACTGGGCACACTGCACTATTTCGAGCGAGCCAGACAGGCATAATGCCTAACGCCATTGTGGCTCGCTCTATCGATGCAGGTCAGGTCTGAGTCTCTTCAGCTCATTAGCCGGGAGGTATTGGGGCCTTAGTAGCGGGTCCGGACTTGGGCCAGGCCCGCCTCAAGCGGCAGCCCCTTCTGAAAAGCTTCTTTCCCGGAAACGGGTGCTGGCGGCCGCGAGATGCGCGACCGCCAGCTTGTATTTCCGGTGACGGGAGTGTGATGCCACCGGAACCTTGGGCGCCTCAAGCGAGGCGTGTTGCCTCAAAAAAGAGGCTCATCGGCGGTCGAAGGTCAGACCGCCGGGGCCCTGGAACGTTGGCATCAATTCCAGCATGCCCACGTTGACGTGGCGCGGAGTTTCGATCGCGTAGTCGAGTGCATTGACGATGTCGTCAGTGGTCAGCGACTCGTAACCCTCGTAGTAGGTATTCCACGCTTCTTCCATGGCTTCCGGGGTGCCGCCCATGTTCCGGCCGAAGATCTCGGTTTCCACCCGGCCCGGGCAGATCTCGGTCACGCGGATGCGCTTGCCAACCGTGTCGTTCCTGAGCTGGCGGGAGATCTGGTGCACGGCAGCCTTCGTGGCGTGATACACCGTGTGGCCATAGAAGTTGTAGACCCCGGCGATGGAGCTGATGTTGATGATGTGGCCAAGGTCGCGCTCCACCATGCCCGGCAGGACCAGCCTCGTAAGCTGAAGCAGGCCGCGAAGGTTCACGTCAATGAGTTCGTCGATGTCCTGCTCGGACGAGTCCAGGATGTTGCCGGGCCGGGATACGCCGGCGCAGTTGACCAGGATGTCCACCTTCAGCTCGCTCACGACGGCGGCCAGCGCGGCCGTGTCGGTCAGGTCCACTACGTGGGGGACAGCTCCGGTGCGGTCGGCCAGTTCACTGAGGCGTTCCTCGTTGCGGGCCACGGCGTGAACTGTGAGGCCCCTCTTGGCGAGGCGTTCAGCGATGGCCGCGCCCATACCCGTCGAAGCTCCGGTGACGAGGGCGGTGGTGTAGTCAGAAAAAGACATCAGTTCTCCAAAAGGTGGGGAATGAAGGGCACCAGCGTGCCCGCAAGTCGGTTGAGGCTAAGCGTCGCGGAGAGGTTCGTGGGCCCGGTCCTTGACCGTGCTCACGGCTGCAAGCGTGCCGAGGGCCGTGATGACTGCGTAGAAAGCAGGCATGTAGATGTTGCCGGTGCTGCTGATCAGCCAGGTCATCAGCAACGGAGCAGTTCCGCCGAAGAGCGCGGAGGAGATGTTGTAGCCGAGGCCGTAGGCGGAGTACCGAACCCGGGTGGGGAACAGCTCAACAATCAGGATGTGGATGACGGCCGTGTGGCCGGCGAAGACGATGGCCATGATGGAGGCACCAAGGATAGCCAATCCCATGTTTCCTGTTGCGATGAGGGCGTAGGACGGGATGCCCAGGATGGTCATGGCGATGGCGGAGCCGGCGATGACCTTCTTGCGCCCAATGCGGTCGGACAGGGCGCCCATGAACGGGATGGCGATGCAGATGACAACCAGGCTGCAGGCGGTGATGAACAGCGCCTCGCCGATGGTGAAGTTAAGCTGCTTGCCCTTGAGGAACGTGGGCATGTAGGAGAACAGGACGTAGTAGCCGGAGCCGTTCATGAGCGGGATGAAGAGGGCCAAGACCATGGCCCGGCGGTGCTCAGCGGACTTGAATGCTTCCTTGAGCGGGTTCTTGGAAAGGCCGCCCTCTTCCTTGAGCTTTGTGAAGTTGGGGGTGTCCGCGATGGCCTTGCGGATGTACCAACCGATGACGCCCATGGGAATGGCGACCAGGAACGGAATGCGCCATGCGAAGGAGCCGAAGCCACCGCCGTCGATCGCGGCTTGGGTGAGCCAAGGAGACATGGAGAACGCTACAAGGGTGCCGGTGAGCAATGCTGCGAACGACGCGATCTGAGCATAGGAAGTGATGATGCCGCGTTTGCCTTCTGGGGCGTGCTCAGCCAGGAAGGTCATGGCACCTGCAGCTTCGCCGCCAACCGAGAAACCCTGAAGGAGCCGCAGGAGGACGAGCAGCACGGGGGCAACGATGCCGATGGCCGCATAAGTGGGCAGGACCCCGATTCCGGCAGTGGCAATACTGATCAAGAGGATCACGAAGACCAGTAGCTTTTGCCGGCCGATCCGGTCCCCCAAATAGCCACATACAACAGCGCCAAGAGGACGGACGAAGAAAGAGACCGCGTAGCCGGCGAACACGAAGAGAAGTGCGTTGTCCGGGTTGCCCGGGGCGAGGAACACCAAGGCAAGCGTTCCGGCCATGAAGGCGAAGATGCCATTGTCGTAAAGTTCCACGAAGATGCCAACGCAGCCTGCGGTGACAACCTTGCGCGTTTGACGGCCAGTGAGCCGTTCGTGCTGCACTTGTGCAGCGTTGGTGCTTGCGGTCATGACATTTCCTTCTTGATATTGAGCGTAGCAACGCCTACTGGTTGACGACAGGCTTTTAGCTGCATGCCGCAACCGGTAAGTCCTGCCACTGGGGTCGGCAACCGATGCCGAGGAGTCCGAAGACTGTGTTGACGGATTCACGGAGCGTTTCAAGCTGCGCCCGCGAGCGCCGATGCGCCACAGTTGCCTCCGCAACTGTGGTTTTCCGGAAGCGGACCTTGTCGCCTGGGCGGGCTTGGGCGAGTACGTCAAGGCCAATGCTGGTGACGACGGCGAGCACCGGGTACCCGGCGGTGACCCCGCGGCCCCGGTGGAGTACCAGGAGCTCTTCCCGGGAGGGAACTTCGACGGCGCCCACCGGCACTCCGCGTGAAAGCACCTCGCCGCTCGTGGTTCTTTCCGGCAGTTGGCCGCCGAGTCGAAGGCCGATGTGGTTGCTCCGTCCGCTCACGGCGTACTCCGAGGTGAAGAGCAGTTCCCCGGATTCGCCGAACTCGGCGACGTCGGGCCCATCAGTCACGTCGACCAGCAGTTCCTGCCCCATGTTGGGGCGTTCAAGGCCAAGCCGGAAGAGCGGAAGGTCGAAGTACGGCTGACGCACGGGGCCCACGGTGCGGCGCGTGATAAGTGTGGCTCCTTCCTTGAGTTGCAGACCAAACCCCACAACCGTGTCCGGAGCGCAACTGCCCAGCAACTGCGGCACCTCGAATGAGCCATGGATGGCAAGGTAGGCACGGAGGCCCCGGTTGATTCCCCGGATGGCGACCGTCTCCCCCGCTCGGACCGAGACCGGTTCCCACTGGCTGCATGGTCTCCCTCCGACGGTCAGAGTCAGGGGTGCACCTGTGACCGCGATCAAGATGTCATCCTCGGCTTTCATCTTGAAGTCCAAGGCAGTGATTTCCACGAGGGGATCGTTGTCCAGGTTGCCGGTCAGGATGTTGGCGGCGCGGGCCGAATACTGGTCCAAGGCGCCATTGACCGGCAGTCCAAAGCGGGGCCCGCGGAACCGGCCAAGGTCGGTGACCACGCAGTTGCCGGGTTGCTGGATGAGGATCCGCCCGCTCATAGCCGGGCTTCCAATTCCCTGCCGACGTACGAGCCAAAGTTCTCGGCCTCGATCCGGCGGAACCGGAGAATGTCGCCGGGCTTGTAGGGAACCAGAGGTTCACGGCGAATGTTCAGGACGGAAAGCGGCGTCTGGCCGATGACGCACCAGCCGCCGGGTGCCATCGCAGGTGCAATGACAGCTTGCCGACCAGCCACAGCCACGGCCCCTGCCGGGACGCTCAATCGAGGATCTTTGAGGCGCGGTACGGGCAGGGGAAACGCGGGGCCGTCCATCATGGGTGACCCAGCCGGTGCGCCAAGGCAACGGACGGTGTACGTCTTTTCGGTGTGTAGGCGGATGACATCTTCCGTGGCGATGCCTTGGTGCTCGGCTACGCGCTCCAGGTCAGGACCGTATTCGCCCCCGTACACCACCGGGACGTCGAACTCTCGGGGTGCCGCATCGGCGTCGGCGGACCGGTCCAGTTCAAGGAGCCCAAGCTTCACGAAAGCGCGCACCTGATGCGCCGACACGAGGACGGGGTCGAATTCCACCAGCACGGAATCGTAGGTGGGTACAGCGCCATGGAGCCCCTCGCCGCCGCAGCTCTCGAGCCAGTTGGCAAGACGGTGGACTGTCAGCCAGTTGTCCTCGCTTGCCTTTGCGAGTGCAACTACCCGCAGCGCGGAGTCTCCGGATTCGTAAACTTCGGTGGGGGCCGCTTGGAGCACGGACATGTCAGGCCGCCTTCCTTTTGGCATCCATGACTTCGGTCAAGGGGGCGACGCGGACGCCGGCCGAAATGAGCTCCGAGCGGATGAGCCGGGCCAGTTCGACGGCGTCGGGGTTGTCTCCGTGCAGCAGGACGGTGTCTGCGGAAATGTCGATGTCGGTGCCGTTGGCGCATCGGATCTTGCCTTCGCACACCATGCGGACGGTGCGGTCCACTATGTCCGAGCGATCGTGCAGCACGGCTCCTGGCTGGTTGCGCGGGACCAACGTCCCGTCTTCCTGGTAGGCGCGGTCCACGATGCCCACCACGGCCACGCGCAAGCCAGCTTCGCGGGAAGCCTTGGCCAGCTCGCCCTCTTGGGCGACGACGACGAGTTCGCGGTCCACGCCGGCTGCGGCTTCAGCCACTGCCGCGGCGTAGTCGGCACGGACGGCCACAAGATTTCCAAGTCGGCCGTGGGGTGCAAGATGGGTCACCTTGGATCCGTGGAAGGCCGCGAACCCGAACAGGGCGCCGAGCTGATAGAGGACATCTGCGCGGACCTCGTCCGCGGTGAGGCCCATGTCCCGGCGGCCGAACCCTCGCAGGTCCGGGAAACTCGGGTGCGCGCCGATGCCGACTCCGCGACGTACGCATTCAGCCACCGTGGCGTTCATGATGTCCGGATCACCGGCATGGAACCCGCAAGCGATATTTGCGCTTGAGACGATATCCAGGAGATCGAGGTCATTGCCTATGGTGTAGGCGCCGAACCCCTCGCCAAGATCCGCTACAAGATCAATTGTCGGGTTCACGTGATTCTCTTTCCGTGGCTTTGCATTAGGGTGCCTCAATTCCACATTTCCCAATCAAGGAATATTGGAATATTCAGGAATGGCAGCTGCTTCGTGATTATCAATAGCGCCGCCGAAGATTCTTTCTAGAAGTCTCGCACCCGCGAACTACTGTGCACAAAGACCTATTCGCTATCACGGGATAGCTTCCGGTTATGACCTACGCCACATCTGCTGCAGGCGGGGAAGCCCAGGCGTCTGGGGTGAGACCACGCCAAGCAAGCGCGCCGCCGTCGAACGTCTATTGACCGCGGTCGACGACGGCGGGCGGCGGTGCGCGTCGCTTCCACCCAGTGCACATGCGGACATTCCGCGTCCGGAAAAGCTTTCCCAGCAAGCAATTCATGCCTGCTTAATGGAAACTCCTAGTGAGTAACGGAACGGGAAAAGCGTGCCCTCAGGAGGCAAAAATGATGCCGATCACGATCAAAGCCTCAGGCCCGCAGCATCGAATATGAGTAAATTCGAATCAGACTGACTCTGCGAGCCAAAATGACTAGTCAGAAATGTTCGATGCCTCCAGCTCTAGCGGGCAGCCCTCAGCCCTCGACGATGGACATTGGCAAGCCGAAGCCATGCACGGACGGGGCGAGGCTGTCGAGCTGCCAACCGTCCGACGACGCTCGGAACGTCGCGGTCTGCGCCAACGAATAGCCGCTCGGGACGCTGCTTGGCCCATTCGCCGTCGACGCAAGATATTCCTGGGTCAATTCCTTGAAATGGACGCTCGCCTCCGAGCCGGTCACCTCGATCGAGTCCACGGTCACCGTCGTCGAAAAGGAGGTATACCAGAACCCGAATGACTTCAATCGAGCCTTCGACCGGGTCACCACTGGTAGGTCCCGCTCGCGTTTTGCGCGGTAGGCCGCCGTCGTTTGCCCTTCGGCGAGGCGCTGAGCCGGAGGAGCGTTGAGGGCCGTGCCGTTTCGGTCCTCAACGGCGACCTGGATGACGGGCGCGAGTTCGGACGACGACGGGCGAGGCACCGTTGCGAGCGATTCCACCTCCGTGCGGTCCGGATGCCGGCTGACACCCGGCAAGGGCGAAGCCGAGCAGTACCGCCGCCGCGACCGAGGTGCGTGGGTACTTGATCATGGTCCCCCTTGCCGTGAATGTCCTCACAGCGTGCCCTGCCGACTGCAACCAGTCAACGGCTCAAGCATGACCACCAACCGGTAGCCATGATTTCAGAGACCACACTTTTCCTTAATGAGCCGAAACAGGCCAAATGCGCCTATATTTGAATACCAGCAAAATTTGATTGATAGGAATCGGGAAACCGGCACTAATACTTGGGAAATGTCATCACAGAACGCGGGAGTACATATTAGTCCTTAGGGGACAAACCGCACAAAGACGGATTTCGCGTCCCGGCATAGAATTTCCTTATGGAATCCAACTCCCGATGAGGGCGTACAGGAAGGCAGACCCATGGACACGCGGAAGCTCTCATACTTCGTGAAGATCGTTGATTCGGGGAGCATCACCAAAGCGGCCGCTGCACTCCATGTCGCCCAACCTGCCCTCAGCCAGCAGGTGTCTGCCCTGGAAACCGATCTTAAGCAACGCCTGCTGATCCGCAGCAAGCAAGGAGTCGAGCCGACTGCCGCTGGACACACGCTGTACCGGCACGCCCAGACCATCCTGCGGCTCGTGGAACAAGCCAGGCAGGACGTCGCTGCGTCCGGGGCGGCGCCGTCGGGCCGGGTGTCAATCGCCATCGCACCGTACAGCATGGCCTCCAGCCTGACGCCGCAGATCATCCGAGAGGTGGGCCGGCGATACCCGGACATCGTGGTGCACCTGACAGAGATCTTCGGCGGTGTGCTGAGCGAGGCAATCAAGAATGGCCGCCTGGACATGGCACTAATCTACGAGCCGGGGAAGATCCGCGGGGTGCAGTTCACCACCATGATCGTGGAAGACCTACACCTGGTCACCCATGAAGACGTCGACGTGGCCCATGGCCGGTCAACGGTCACCCTTGAAGAAGCCAGCAGCCTTGGGCTGTTCCTCCCCGAAAAGAACCACACCCTGCGCCAGATCATCGAGAAGGGACTGGCCGACCAAGGCTTGCCCCTGCGCCTGATCGGAGAAGTGGAATCCGTGCCATCGCTTGTTCGGCTCATCCGCGCAAACCTTGGCGCCACGGTCCTGCCGAAGTCCGCCGCCAATGCGCTCTTCCCCGATGAGAACTTCAAGGTCCTGAGGATCATCGAACCCGCGCTGCAAAGCAAAATCGCCCTGTGCACTCCCGACCATGAGCCGCTGTCCGAGGCCGCCTCGGCCGTGCTGATCATCGTCAAGGAAATGCTTCAACATCGGCTGATCACCAAGTACGCGGCAGACCCCTCCCAAGCCTGATCCATCCATAACATTGTCTTATCTAGACAGACAGCTTTGGTCTTATTCACGCGCGTTTTAATTTCCTATTATCGAATTATCAAGTAATTCGATATGGCTCGCGGATTTCGTGAACCCGATCAAAGGAAACAGCGGTGAAAAAGATCAACCAGGCCAGTTGGGTTTCGAATACAACCCGCGGGTCGATGAGTGCGCGGACCGGATTCCACTGCCCAAGGAATGGTTTCTGGCGTCCTTGGGGAGGCGTGGGCGAGCCCCTGTTCGTCTTCGAAGGAAGCCTTATGCCGGCCCACGCCGGAAACAGCATCGAGTGGCATCTCATCGACGCCCGGCCAGGACACCCCGGGCTGGATTGATTCGTTCAGCCACGCCACCGAGCCGGCTGCCCGCCGTCGTCGTCGGACGCCGTCGTCGTCGGGCCCCGCCAGCACAACCCACAAGGCGCCCTGCTTTACGCAAGGCGCCTTCCCTTATGTTCGGCGCTAGTCTTCGATCAGGAGACCCTTGGCTTTTAGTTTGTCCGTCAACCCGCACAACTCGATGGTGGTACCGCCTGCGTGGTAGGCCTTGATGAGCTCGCGTTCGGCATCATCCCGGGCCTGGGAGAGGGCGATCACCTCTTCTGCTTCCTCGCGGCGGACCACGACGACGCCGTCAGCATCACCGCGGAGGATGTCGCCGGGGTAGATGATCTCGTCACCGAAAACCAAAGGATGGTTGATCGGCCCGAGGGTTTCCTTGACCGTGCCCTTGATGCAGATGCTCCCGGAGAAAACGGGCAGGCCCAGTTCGATGAGGTCCTGGGTGTCCCGCACACCGGAATCCGTCACCATGGCAGCGATCCCCTTGGCCTTCATGGCATTGCCCAGGACGTCGCCGAACGTTCCGGCGTCGGAAAATTCCTGCGCACCGACCAGCACCACGTCGCCCGCCTGGGCGTAGTGGATGGCGACCTGCAGCATGAGGTTGTCCTGCGGGGCACAGGCCACCGTCACGGCGGGCCCGCAAAAGGACATCGAACGGACGATCGGTTTGATCTTGGGGCTCAGCGCTCCCCGGCGGCCCTGTGCCTCGTGGATGGTCGCAGAGGAGAACGCTGCGAGACGACTGACGACGTCGGCGTCGGGCCTCTGGAACTTGGTCTTAACGTGAATCATTTCTTGCAACTTTCTCTTGGCTGGCTTCCAGGGTGCCCGTAGGGCTTAGTTGAGGGCGCTGACGGCTTGGCGGATCGAGTCCACGCCAGCGTTGATGGTCTCCATGGACGTCGCGAAGGAGATCCGGAAGTAGGGCCCGAGGCCGTAGGCCGAGCCCTGGATGACCGCGACCGAGGCCGCGTTGAGGAGATACAACGTGAAGTCCTGATCGTTCTCGATGGCTGTGCCGTCCGGTGCGGTCTTTCCGATGACCCCGCTGCAGTTCACGTACGCGTAGAAGGCGCCATCGGCGGGCGCAACGGATAGCCCATCAATGGCGTTAAGGCCTTCGACGGCGACGTCCCGGCGCTTGCGGTACACCTCCACGCTGTCCCGCACGAAGGACTGATCGCCGTTCAGCGCAGCTGCCGCGGCCGCCTGGCTGACCGACGACGGGCAAGAGGACGTCTGCGACTGGAGTTTGTTCATGGCGGCGATCAATGGCGCCGGTCCAACGCCGTACCCGAGCCGCCAACCGGTCATCGCGTAGGCCTTGGAGACACCGTTGACCAGCAGGATGCGGTCGCGGAGGGACGGAACCGCTGTGACGAGGCTGGTCACCCGGCCATCGCCGAAGTGGATTTCGTCGTAGATCTCGTCGGTGAGGATATAGACGTGCGGGAATTCCTCAAGGACGGCACCCAGCGCCTGCAGTTCCTCGCGTGAGTACACAGCCCCCGTCGGGTTGGACGGAGCGTTGAGGATGAGCCACTTCGTCTTGGGGGTGATGGCTTCCTTGAGGGCCGCCGGCGTGAGCTTGAACCCGGTGTCTTCTCCGCAAGCGACGATCACGGGCGTGCCGTCGTTGGCGAGGACCATGTCCGGGTAGGAAACCCAGTAAGGAGCCGGGACGATGACCTCGTCGCCCTCGTTGAGCGATGCCATCAGTGCTACGTAGAGAACTTGCTTGGCACCGCCGCCGATGGTCAGCTGGTTCGCTTCGTAGTGCACGCCGGTGTGGCCTTCGATCCGGCGGAGGATGGCGGTCTGTAGCCCGGGCGTTCCGGTCACCGAGGTGTATTTGGTCTCGCCGGCGTTGATCGCTTCGATAGCGGCCGCCTTGATGTGGCCGGGGGTATCGAAGTCCGGCTCGCCGACGGTCAGGTCGATAATCGGGATGCCTTCGGCACGTAGTTCACGGACGCGGGCGGCGGCCGCCACGCTCGCTGAGGACTTGATGCGTGTCACCCTCGACGCCGGCAGGTACTCGGACATTGTCTTCTCCAGAATCGTGAAACTCAGGATTCGGGTGTCGAATCCCCAATTTCGAGACTAGGCACTGCCGGGCGCCGTGGATAAGACCTAATGTGCGTGGACCAATAAGGGGCACTTATGACCGCCTGATCCACTTGCCGAATCTGACGGGCTGTCTAAGCCGCCGGGCTCACTCTTTCTTTGCCGGAGGCGTCCTGCAGGCAAACAGTTCCTGTGTTCCTGTTTTCCTGGCGATGAGCACCGTCAATGCGCGGGCTTCCGTTGAAACCGGCTCAAAATGTTGGATCGACCGCGCACCAACGTTCCAGATGCGCTTCACGTCCAGCACCCGGTCGTGCTCATCCGTGGCAACCAAGGGCGGACTTCCCTGCCCCGCCATGGGCCTCCGTTTCCAGCACAGACTGACCACCGTCGCGTGCTCCCAGAATTCCACGGCAGTTACGAAGAATTCGCGCCCCTCGTCATCCAGGAACAGCCCGGACTGCGGGACGTAAACCGCCCGCAGATCGTACTCCACGGGGCCCGAACGCCTTCCAGCCGGCGGCTGGGCAATGGCTACAGTTTTTTGAGGATTGAGATCTGGTTGCGCGACCACGGCATGCTCCATTGAAGTTGCGGTCGACCCCCTCCTCGACCGCCCCCGAGGGGCCTCGGGATATCCAATGTAGCTCCGTCCCGGAACCTCCGGAAGAGTGTTGACTACCTACCTAATTCAGTAGCTCGACGGCGTGTCACCTGTCCCGCCGTCGGGCGCCATACCGCCGTCGGGGGCTGTGGGGATGAACTTGTCCGCGAGGGCTTCGGTGCCGCGGGCGAGCAGCGCGACATCGGCGCCGACCAGCACAAACGAGGCCCCGGCCGTCATATATGCCCGAGCCGTGTCTTCGTTGAAGGCGTTCACGCCGGCCGGTTTACCTGCGGTTTTCGCGGCGGTGAGGCAGTGTTCGACGGCGGCGCGCACCTTGGGGTGCTCCTGCTCGCCGAGCAGGCCCATGGACGCGGCGAGGTCGGAGGGCCCGACGAAGATGGCGTCGACGCCGTCGACCGCCAGGATGTCCTCCACCGCGTCAACGGCTGCGGAGGTTTCGATCTGGACCGTGACGCTGACCGTCTCCGACGCCCGGGCGAGGTAGTCCGGGATGCGGTTCCAGCGCGAAGCCCATGGCCAGAGAGGAGCCGACGCCGCGCACCCCGTGGGGCGGGTAGCGCACCGCGGCGACGGCGGCCTTGGCTTCCGCGGCGGAGCTGACCATGGGGATGAGCAGGTCCTGCACGCCTAGGTCCAGGTATTGCTTCAGGAGCACGGTGTCGTTGACCGGCGGACGGACCACGGCCTGGACGGGGTAGCCGCGGACGGCCTGGAGCTGGGCGAGGATGGATTCCAGGCCGTTGGGGCTGTGCTCGGCATCAATCAACAGCCAGTTCCAGGCCGGCACCGGCGCAGAGTTCGGCAATGAGCGGGCTGCCGGAGCACACCCACATCCCGACGAGGGGCCTGCCTGCTTTACCTTTTTGATTGCGCAGCGCCTGACGGAACGTACGGTCTGGTTCTACTCGAACCGGCATGTGACAACCCCCAAGGGTCCGTAATCGGCGTGGACGGTATCCCCTTTGTACACCCAGAGGGGGCGGGTGAAGGACCCAGCGAGGATGATTTCGCCGGCCTTCAGCCCGTCACCGTGGGGGGCGATCTTGTTGGCAAGCCAGTGCACCCCGTTGGCCGGGTGGTCCAGGACGCCGGCGGCGACCCCGGTCTCCTCCACGGTCTGGTTCTTGTACAGGATCGCGGAAACCCAGCGGAGGTCCACGGCGTCCGGTTTCACTGGTCGCCCACCGACCACCATGGCACCCATCGCGGCGTTGTCGCTGATGGTGTCCACGATGGTCCGGCCCTCCATCTCGATCCTGGAATTCCAGGATCTCCAGAGCAGGCACCACGTAGTCGGTCGCGTTCAGGACGTCGAAGATGGTGCAACCGGGCCCTTTGAGGTCGTGTTTGAGCACAAATGCGAGCTCCACCTCCACCCGCGGGTGCGTGTACTGGTCCCACGCCACGGAGCAGCCGGTCTCGAGGACCATGTCATCGAAAATGGCGCCGTAGTCCGGTTCGGTGATGCCCGTGGCGTCCTGCATAGCCTTGGACGTCAGCCCGATCTTGCGGCCTACCAGCGTGCGCCCTGCGTCTTCGTTGCGGCGGCGCCACAACTGCTGCACGGCGTAGGAATCCTCCACCGTCATCTCCGGGTATCGGGCGGTGAGGCGCGGAACAGGGGTCCTGGTCCGGCCTGCTTCCAGTAGTTCGTCCGCAATGGTTTCTATCGTCTTCGGGTCAAGCATCTTCACGCTCCGTTCGGCTGGCTGACGTTCTCTGAGAGTTGCGGGCTTAGAGTTGCGAGCCCACCTTGAAGCCGGCGGCTTCGCCGTCGGCCTGGCGGGTGTAGGAGAAGCCGTCGGCGCCCACGGTGACAGCCATTTCCGAGGCGTCGGTGCGTTCGATGACCGGCTGCGGGTTGCCGTCAAGGTCCAGGACCAGGGAAGCCTCGGTGTACCAGGACGGGACGACGGCGTTGCCCCACCAGTCGCGGCGCTGGTTGTCGTGGACATCCCAGGTGACCGTGGGGTTGTCCGGGTCCCCGGTGTAGTAGTCCTGGGTGTAGATCTCCACGCGGTGCCCGTCCGGGTCCAGGATGTACAGGTAGAAGGCGTTGGACACACCATGCCGGCCCGGGCCACGTTCGATCCGGTCGCTGATACGCAGGGCACCCATCTTGTCGCAGATCTGGATGATGTTGTGCTTCTCATGAGTGGCGAACGCGATGTGGTGCAGGCGCGGGCCGTTGCCGCCGGTCAGGGCAGTGTCGTGCACGGTCTGCTTGCGGTGCATCCACGCCGCGTACGTGACGCCGTCGGAATCCTTGATGTCCTCCGAGACCCGGAAGCCCAAGTCTTCAAGGTACTTCCGGCCGCGCGGCACATCGGGCGTGACCTGGTTGAAGTGGTCCAGGCGGACCAGTTCCCCGGCGGAGTACAGGTCGTAGCGCTGGGTGAGGCGTTCCACGTGCTCCACGTCGTAGAAGAACTCGTAGGGGAAACCGAGCGGGTCCTCCACGCGGACCGAGTCGCCGACGCCCTTCGTGAAGCCCTCCTTGCGCCGCTCCACACGGCAGCCCAGCTCGCGGTAATAGGCCTCGGCGGCGTCAACTTCGGCCGGGGACTTCACCCGGTACGCGAACGCGGCAGCGGCGGCGACCGGGCCCTTGCGCAGGACCAGGTTGTGGTGGATGAACTCCTCGAAGGAGCGCAGGTAGATGGTGTTCTCGTCTTCTTCGGTGACATGCAGGCCGAGCAGGTCAACGTAGAACGCGCGGGACCTGGCGAGGTCCGTGACCACGAGCTCGAGGTAGGCGCAGCGGACGATATCCGGGGCAGGGACGGTGGGGGTGGGTGCAAAGTTGGTCATGGGGTTCTCTCTTCGTTGAAAGTCGCGAAAGGGGGTACGGGCCGGGAGTTTGTGTACAGATCAGGTCCCTTTAGCGGGCGTTTAAGGGGCACGATGTGTACACAAACTCGCGTGCTAGGCGCCGAACTTGGGGGTGTGGACGGTCCCGAGGGTGATGTGCACGGCCTGCTGGTCAGTGTAGAAATCGATGGAGCGGTAGCCGCCTTCGTGGCCCAGGCCGGAGGCTTTGACCCCGCCGAATGGGGTGCGCAGGTCCCGGACGTTGTGGCTGTTGAGCCAGACCATGCCGGCCTCGACGTTCTGGGCGAAGTTGTGGGCCCGGGTCAGGTTCTGGGTCCAGATGTAGGCCGCCAGGCCGTATTTGGTGTTGTTCGCCAGGGCGAGGGCTTCGTCGTCGTTCTCGAAGGGCGTGATCGCGACGACGGGACCGAAGATCTCTTCCTGGAAGATCCGGGCCTCGGGCGCGACGTCGGCGAACACCGTGGGTGCGATGTAGTTGCCTGCGGGGAGGCCTTCCGGCCGTCCGCCGCCGGCGAGAAGCCGGCCTTCGGACTTGCCGATCTCCACGTACGAGGCCACCTTTTCGAAGTGCTCGGGGTGGACGAGGGCGCCCACCTGGGTCTTGGGATCGTGCGGGTCGCCGACGACGATGTTCTTTGCGCGGGCGGCGTACTTTTCGCAGAACTCGTCATAGATGGCGCGTTCGACCAGGATGCGGGAGCCGGCGGTGCAGCGTTCCCCGTTGAGGGAAAAGACGCCGAACAGCGCCGAATCGATCGCGGCGTCGAGATCGGCATCGGCGAACACGACGCACGGGGACTTCCCGCCGAGCTCCATGGACAGGCCCTTGAGGTTGGCCGCGGCGTTGCGGAAGATCGTCTGCCCCGTGGTGGTCTCGCCGGTGAAGGAAATCAGGGGCACGTCCGGGTGCTTCACGAGCGCGTCGCCGGCTTCCTCGCCGAGTCCGTTGACCAGGTTGAACACGCCGTCCGGCAGGCCTGCATCCTTGAAGATGTTTGCCCACAGCGACGCGGACAACGGCGTGAACTCGGCCGGCTTCAGCACCACGGTGTTGCCGGTGGCCAAGGCGGGAGCGAGCTTCCAGGACTCGAGCATGAACGGGGTGTTCCACGGCGTGATCAGGCCCGCGACGCCGATCGGCTTCCGGTTCACGTAGTTGATCTGCGAACCGGGGACCTTCATGGCGTCGTCGAACTGGGCCACGATCAGGTCCGCGAAGAAACGGAAGTTCTCGGCCGCACGCAGGGCCTGACCCTTGGCCTGGGTGATCGGAAGGCCGGTGTCAAAGGTCTCCAGCTCGGCGAGGCGCTCTTCCTGGGCTTCGACGGCGTCGGCGATCTTGTTCAGCACGCGGGCACGTTCACGCGGCTTCATCTTCGGCCACGGGCCGTTGACGAACGCTTCGCGGGCGGCGGCGACGGCGAGGTCGATGTCTTCCTTCTGGCCCGCCGCGGCGGTGGCGTAGTTGGTGTTCGAGACCGGGTCCAGGACATCGAACGTCTTCCCGCCCACGGAATCAACGAACTGGCCGTTGATGAAGTGCTGGATGTGGGTGGGGAGATCCTTCGGGACGTAGTGGGTAGCTGTGGTTTCTGGTGCAGTGAACGTCATTGTTTCTCTTCCTTTACTAGTGCAACGCGGGGTCACTTACGGCCCATAATCGGGCCTGACATGGGCCGTAAGTGACCCCGCGTTGCTTCTAGGTGGTCTGGGCGAGGTACGCGTCTAGGGTGGCGCTGCGGTGGCGGCGGGCGGCTTGTTCGATGGTGTCGGCGTCGGCGTTGCTTTCTATGAGCTTCAGCAGCGCCTCGTGCTCTTTGACGGACTCCTGCGCCCGGCCGGGGACAAAGCGGAACGTCGAGGCCCTGATCGAGGCGAGCCGGTTCCAGCCCCTGTGGACCAGGCCCAGGATGTGCGGATTGGGGCAGTGTTCAAAGAGCACGCTGTGGAAATCCTGGTTCAGCGCGGTGAAGCGGACCGGGTCAAAATGCTCCAGACACTCGCGCATCTCAGCGTTCACGGCACGGGCACGGGCAATAGCCACCGAATCGATGAGCGGTGCGGACAAGGCAGTAGCCGCGCCTTCCACGATGCTCAGGGTCTGCATCGTGTACAGGTACTCGGTGGGGTCGATCCCGGAGACCGTGGCGCCGACGTTGCGCTCGAATTTCACGAGCCCTTCGGCTTCCAGGCGGCGGATAGCCTCCCGGACCGGCACCACGCTCACGCCGAGGTCCTCGGCGATCTTGGCCAGCACCAAGCGGTAGCCTGGCGTGTACGTGCCCTCCACGATCCGCGCCTTGACGGCGGCATAAGCCTGCTCGGATTTGCTCCCGGTCTTCCCGCCCAAGGCGAGGCTCCCGACGGCGGTGTCAGTCATCTTGGACTCCTTCGCGGCGTTCCAGTGCGGACCATTCTTGGTAGCGCCCGTGCCATTCGGCGTTCATCGGGTACAGGCCGTCGACGCTATTGCCCTGTTTGACCATCTCGAAGATGAAGGTTTCTTCCTTCTCCTGCTCGATGCATTCGTCCACGAGTTCCCCGGCGATGGCCGGGGGGATCACCAGGATGCCGTCGGAGTCGGCCACGATGATGTCCCCGGGCTGCACCGTCGCTCCGCCGCAAGCGATGGTGATGTCCGTGTCCCACGGGATGTGACGGCGGCCGAGCACGGCCGGGTGCGGGTTGGCGAAGTAGGTGGGCATGTCCAGTCCTGCGACGGCGGAGTAGTCGCGGACGCCGCCGTCGGTGATGATCGCCGCGGCGCCGCGCATCTGGGCGCGCAGCGCGAGGATGTCCCCCACGGTGCCGGTGCCTTTTTCGCCCCGGGCTTCCATGACCAGGATCTCGCCTTCGTTCACGGAGTCGATGGCCCGCTTCTGCGCGTTGAAACCGCCGCCATGCGTTGTGAACAGGTCCTCGCGGTTGGGAACATAGCGCAGCGTCCGGGCCAGGCCGACGACGCGGCGCTCGGGGCGGGTGGCCTGGAGTCCGTCGATGCTCACGTTGTTCAGCCCGCGCTTGCGCAGTTGGCTGGACAGGGTCGCGGTGGCGACGGACTCGAGCTTTTTCTTCAGCTCCGGGGACAAAGCGGTCACCGGCGCGCTGAATGAAGGCAGCCCGGCTGCTTCCCGCGAACCGTACGCCTCCTCCCGCTGCGTGTCATCGGTCATGGGCCGGGCGCCGAAGTCCGCGAACGCCGTCGTACCTTCCGTCACTTTGGTGGTCAGACGGCCGCTACTGAGGCTGCCGGCACTGACTTCGACCTCGACGACGTCGCCGGGCTGGGCGACGGAGGCGCCGGCCGGGGTGCCGGTCAGGATGATGTCGCCGGCTTCGAGGGTGAGGAGCTGGGAGAGGTCGGCAATGAGGCGGGCGAAGGGGAACAGGAGGTCTTCGGTGGTGTCGTCCTGGACGAGTTCGCCGTTGTGCCAGGTGCGGATGCGAAGTTGGGAGGGGTCGACGTCGGCGGCCGGGATGAGCTCGGGGCCCACCGGGGTGAAGCCGTCGCCGCCCTTGGACCGGAGGTTAGAGCCTTTGTCCGCGTAACGGAGGTCGTAAACGCCGAGGTCGTTGCTGGCCGTGACCCACTCGACGTGGCCCCACGCGTCCTCGATGCCCACGCGCCGGGCCGGCGTGCCGATGACCAGCGCGATCTCGCCCTCGTAGCCCAGGAGTTCACACCCGGCCGGACGTTCCACGGGGCTTCCGCTCAATGACAGGGAGCTGGAAGGCTTCAGGAAATAGGACGGCTGCTCCGGCGTGCGGCCGCGCTGGGCCGCCCGGCTGGGGTAGTTGATATGCACCGCGATGACCTTGCGGGCCGCGGCCAGGAGATGGTCGGTGACCTGTTCCAAGAGTTACTCCTCATCGAGTACGAAATCGTATACGAAAACTATGGCCCAAGGTTCGGGAGGCGTCAACCCCCTTGATTATTCCGATTTCCGGCCAAACGGCCCGACGAGCAGCGGAGGCATGGCTTGCTCAATGCGGAGGTCGGTCGATTCTGCTCAATCATCCGGCCGGGCAAATCCGTCTCTGCCGGAATGACGCGGAATCCGGACCCTCTACGAGCGGATGATCCAGCAGAATGTATCGCGCTTCGCGAACCAGGCGGCTCCACGCGGCTCCAGGCGCGTTCCAGGCGCGTTCCAACGGCGCTCCGCGCTACCAGCCGCAGGGGCCTTGTCACGCGCGTCACGCCCTTGTAGAGTCTTGGACTAAGATTCGTTTCTATTATCGAACACCGTGTTCCAATATTGAACAACGAATAGACCGCCACACAACGAAGTGAGGAATTCCCGTGCAGTTCCACCACCACGGTTACGTATCCGGTGACCCTCGAGTCCAGCCGGCCGCAGGCGTAGGCATCGATCGCCCTTCGGGCCTTCCAGACGAGGTCGACGTGCTCATTGTGGGCAGCGGGCCAGCGGGCATGCTCACCGCTGCGCAGTTGTCCCAGTTCCCCGGCATCACCACCCGGATCGTGGAGCGTCGCCCGGGAAGGCTCGCCATCGGCCAGGCCGACGGCATCCAGGCCCGGAGCGTGGAGACGTTCCAGGCCTTCGGCTTCGCCGAGCGGATTATCGCCGAGGCGTACCGGATCACCGAGATGGCGTTCTGGAAGCCGGACCCCGCGGACCCGTCGCGCATCATCCGCGCCGCCCGCGCCGTCGACGACCCCGCCGGAATCAGCGAGTTCCCGCACCTCATCGTCAACCAGGCCCGCGTGCTGGACTACTTCGCCGAGTTCATGGCGAACTCCCCCACCCGAATGTCTCCCGACTACGGTTTCGAGTTCCGCGGCCTCGAGGTCACTGGTGAAGGCGAATACCCCGTCACCGTAACGCTGCTCCACACCGCCGGCCCGAACGAAGGCCGGGAGCGCATTGTCCGGGCCAAGTACGTTGTCGGCGCCGATGGTGCGCGGAGCAAGGTGCGGGAGTCGATCGGCTGCACTCTCGCCGGTGACCAGGCCAACCACGCCTGGGGTGTCATGGACGTCCTTGCCTCCACCGATTTCCCGGACATCCGCTTGAAGTGTGCCATCCAGTCCGGCCAAGGCGGCAGCATCCTGCTGATCCCACGCGAAGGCGGCCACCTCTTCCGCATGTACGTGGACCTGGGCGAAGTCTCGCAGGACGCCCACCGCTCCGTGCGTAACACCACCATTGAGCAGATCATCGCCAAGGCGAACGAAATCCTCCATCCCTACACGCTCGACGTCCGTAACGTCGCCTGGCACAGCGTCTACGAAGTCGGCCACCGCCTCACGGACAGGTTCGACGACGTTCTGCCGGAGGAGCGCGGCACACGGACTCCACGCGTTTTCATCACTGGCGATGCGTGCCACACGCACAGCGCCAAGGCTGGCCAAGGCATGAACGTCTCCATGCAGGACGGATTCAACCTGGGCTGGAAGCTTGGGCACGTCCTTGAGGGCCGCAGCCCCGAAGCCCTGCTGTCCACGTACTCGGCCGAGCGTCAGGTCATCGCAAAGAACCTCATCGACTTCGACAAAGAGTGGTCCACCCTGATGGCCAAAAAGCCCGAGGAGTTCGAAGACCCCACGGAGCTTGAGAACTTCTATGTGAGCACGGCAGAGTTCCCCGCCGGCTTCATGACGCAGTACGCGCCCAGCATGCTCATCGCGGAGCCCGCACACCAGGACCTGGCCACTGGCTTCACCATCGGTAAGCGTTTCAAGTCCGCCCCGGTGGTACGCGTCTGCGACACCAACCCGATGCAGCTTGGCCACCACGCCAAAGCAGACGGACGGTGGCGTATCTACGTCTTCGCTGACGCGAAGACGCCAGGCGCCGACTCGACGGCGGCAGGCGCGCCGTCGCCCGTCGTCGACTTTGCCGAGTGGATCGCGAACTCGCCGGACTCGCCGCTGGCCGCTACGCCGTCGGGCGCTGATGTTGACGCATGGTTCGACGTGAAGGTCATCTACCAGCAGGACCACGCGAGCATCGACATCAACTCGGTACCGTCGGTGTTCAAGCCGGAGGTGGGGCCGTTCAAGCTCACCTACCTCGAGAAGGTCTACGCCACGGATCCAACGGCTGACATCTTCGAGCTGCGCGGCCTCGACCGTGGCGGCGTCGTGGTGGTGGTGCGCCCGGATCAGTACGTCGCGAACGTACTGCCCTTGACGGCGACGGCGGAGCTTGCCGCGTTCTTCGCACCCCTCCAGCGCGCCGGGCTGCCCGAAACGGTGTAACGCTCCGCCGAAGGGTTCATTCTGTCGGTGGCTGGCCGTAGGGTACCGGCATGGACATCATCTTGGTTCCCGGATTCTGGTTGGACGCGTCGTCGTGGTCGGAAGTCACTCCTCCCCTTGTCTCAGCAGGACATAGGGTGCACCCGCTCACCCTGCCCGGACTGGAGGCGGTTGATGCCCCGAGATCCGGTATCGGCCTGCGGGATCACATTGACGCGGTGGTGGCTGCGGTAGACGCCGTCGGAAATCCCGTTGTCTTGGTGGGCCACTCGGGCGGAGGTGCCATCATTCATGGCGCCGTCGACGCCCGTCCGGACCGTGTGGTCCGCGCTGTTTACGTGGACAGCGGCCCGCTCGGCGAGGGCGGGGTCATCAACGATGAACTACCGGTCGACGGCGACGCCGTACCGCTGCCGCCGTGGGAACTTTTCGAGGATGAAGACCTGGTTGACCTCAGCGAAGAACTGCGGGCCGCCTTCCGCTCACGCGCCATCCCGGAACCGAAGGACGTGACCACGGACAAGCAACGCTTGCACGATGTGCGCCGCTATGACGTCCCGGCCACCATCATCGCGTGCGAATTCCCCTCCAGCCTCCTGGCAGAGTGGATCGAATCCGGCCACCCCTTCGTGGCCGAGCTCCGCCGTATCAAGGACGTCGAATTCATGGATCTGCCCACCGGTCACTGGCCCCAATTCACCAAGCCCACTGAACTCGGGGAAGCCATTCTCACTGCGGTCGAACGGACAGAGTAGGGGTTCATGGTGGATCCTCAGGCAGCCCGAATATAGTCTCAGAAAGAAAGAGCCCTTATGAGGAGGAACATGTGAGCGTCCCACCCGGTAGAGCAACACCCGGCCCTGCACCCGCGCCGGGCTGGTATCCGGACCCATCAGGTTCGGGACAGCTTCGATGGTGGGACGGCAGGGCATGGACGGGAGGCCTCGGAGGCCCGCAGCATCCGGTTCAACGCGCAGCGCGCCCGCACATCAGTCAGCAGACTCCGGTCTACAACGCCTTCATCTGGCTGATTGTGGGGCTCCCCGCACTTCCGTTGATCATGCTGCTTTTCTGGAACCCGGGCCTACGGCTAAGGACCATCGGCGCAGGACGCGTCCAGACGGCAGACATGTCGTCAATATTCACTCTGCCGTACATTCTGATTGTCACCAGTTCCCTGCTCATCTATGCGGTCTCCGTTTTCATGGCCTACCTGGATTGGCAGAGATTGAACAGAGACGGCGTTGTCCGTCCGTTCCATTGGGCCTGGGTTTTCCTAAGCCGGGAGGTCTATGTGATTGGCCGCTCCATCATCGTCAACCAAGTTGCTCCACGGCGCGGACTCGCGCCGATATGGGCGACGATTGGTGTGGCAGTTCTGGCTGTAGTCATTGTCAGCATCAAGGTATCCGTCATGTTCTCGACGATAGCTACCCAGCTTCCGACGATGTGATCCACGCAGCCCCGCGCGACTAGGGCCGCGGAAACCTTCTGAAGCCCACTACGCCGCCGGCGGCGATCAGGGCTCCACCGAATGCCAGCAGGATCCCGGCCACGGAAACGGTTGGTGCCACGGGTTGGCTCGTTTGGACTGGCTCGCCGGGGCTCAGCGGGGCCGCGGCGTCCACCGCTGCATTCTGCGTCGGAGGGGCCGGACTCGAAGCGATCTGCACGGGTGCTGCGGACCCCGCCGCAACCGCGGGAGTTGCCTTGGTAGGCTGCGGCTGCACGGTCGGCTGCGACGAAGCGAAGTTGTTAGGCGCCGGGGTGCTGACGGGTGGAATCGCGGTTCCCGGATCTGGCTGGGGTTGCGGCTGGACCGGCGCGCTAGGCGCGGGAGTAGTTGGTTTGACCGACGGGCTGGGAGTTGGAGAGCCTCCCGGAGAGCAGGTCCCGAACAGCCCCAGAAGGCCCGGTGAATTGCAAGATTCAGCCGCCGCCGGTTCCGCCGATGCAAGCGCCGTCAGGCACAAAGCGAAAGCCAGCGCGACAAGGACTCGTGGAACCTTCCGGCTAGTCATGGCATCGACTCTACCTACTGTGCGGCAACTTGTGGGGCACGCGGTTCCCCGCCGAGCTCTACAGCCAACACCCGGATGGTCTCGCGGCTTCATCCGCTGCCGCATGGAGACCCCCGGATTCTCAGGGCGTGATCGGGCCTTCCATGATGCGGAACGCGAGCGAAACGTCGCCTTGGATGACCGCGGATTCCGCGAGGTTTGAGCGCCCCCAGAGGCCGAGGTACATAGAGTGCAGAGGCGCGGTGATCGACGCTCCAACCGGCCCCTGTCCGAGGGTCCAGCTACCGGCCTCCGGCACCTCGAAGGTCACCGCCGCTTCCGGTTGCGGCATCCGTCCCAGCCGCAGCTGGCGCGGGGCAAACATTGCCAAGACTTCGTCGATTCCGTCGATCATGAAGTCCCGTTCAAAGCCGGGGGCCTCCGCTTCCAATGCCAGGCAGGCGTCGACAAGATGGATTGCATGTTCGTGAGCCTGGCGTTGAAGCCAGAATCCTGCCTTTCGCGGAGGCGGACCGAAATTCCAGCATTCTTTTTCGGGGTCCACTCCCTCGATTGCCTCCAGGAAGGCGTTTGCTCCCTCGAGGAACCAGGTTGCTCCGCCAGAGGACGGTGCGGGCGATTGCTCGACGTACCTCCCATGGCGCACAATTTCCGCAGCCCACCGTTCGATTGAACCGATGTGCCCAAAAAGCCCATCGAGTGACCAACCCGGACATGTTGGAACGGAACGTGTCAGCTGGGCTTCGGTTTGCCTCGCAAGGGTGCTGAGCTGATGGACGAAGGTGGACAGCTCGGAAATGTAGCGATCTGGCGACATTGCTTGAGCATAACGCGCGATCACGGGCGGCCAGTGTCGCGGAAAATCGTGCGATGTCGCGGGAAAACGGCGAGACGACAAATTTTTCCTACGCGATGTCCTTTTGGCGACGTCTCCGCCGTCGTACTGATGTATCAACCGACAAGAAGGAGTCATCGTGGAGTACATGCTTTTCATTTGTAGCGATCCCGCCGCGCCGAAATATGTCGCAGCCGAGGACAATATCGTGGAATGGGTGGCCGAGATGGAAGCGCGGGGTGTCTCCCGTCATGGTGACCGGCTGCGCCCCGTCGAGGATGCGACCACCGTCACGGTGCGAGGGGGCGAGGTGGTCGTCTCGGATGGGCCGTTTGCGGAAACGAAAGAATGGATCGCCGGGTATGACATCATCGCGTGTGCCGATCTCGATGAGGCAATTGAGGTGGCGTCTAAGCATCCCATGGCAAAATTCGGCAAGATCGAGATCAGGCCTGTGTGGCCGCTCGGGCTGTAGCGGTTCGGCCGATGGGCCGCACTTTTGATCGAGGAGCGCTGAAGTGGCACCAGAGCTGACTGACGCAAGGACCGCCGTCGAGACCGCTTCCGCAGAGGAGACGGCGCGAATCACCGCAACTCTCATCCGCGTGACGGGCGACTGGAGCCTGGCGGAGGATTGTGTCCAGGATGCGTTCGCCCGCGCCTTGGTCGACTGGCCGGAGAACGGCATTCCGCGGAACCCCGGGGCGTGGCTGACAACTGTGGCCAGGAACAGGGCGATCGATCGAATGCGGAGTGCGGCCAGCGAAAAGAGGGCCGTCCGTGAGCTCGCGATTCTCGCTGAGCTCGAAGGGCTGGCTGAAGATGCGGGCAGCGATCCAGGGGCCGACGACGACCGGTTGCGGCTGATCTTCACCTGCTGTCACCCTGCCCTCCCGCTCGAAGCGCGGGTGGCACTGACGCTGCGCACGGTCGCGGGGCTGACGACCGGTGAGATAGCGCGTGCGTTCCTCGTCTCGGAAGCAACCATGTCCAAAAGGCTCGTCCGCGCGCGGGCCAAGATAAGGGATGCCGGAATCCCCTATCGGGTACCGCCGCCTGAGCTGAGATCCGAACGCACCGCCGGGGTCCTGGTCGTGCTCTATCTCATGTTCAACGAAGGCTATTCGGCTACCGGTGGCGAATCGTTGATCCGCGAACCTCTTGTCCGGGAAGCGATTCGCCTCAACCGGTTGCTTGTTTCGTTGCTCCACGGTTCGTCCCATGAAGCCGAGGCCGCGGGCCTCCTGGCGCTCATGCTGTTCCATCATGCCCGGCGTAGCTCGCGAACGGACGCCGCGGGTGACTTGGTGACATTGGAGGAGCAGGACCGCGATTTATGGGATCAGGCCGAGATCGCAGAAGCCGTGGCGCTGCTTGCGGCTGCTGAACGGTCAGGAATTTCACGCCGTTCCCGGCCAGGGAACTACCGTCTCCAGGCGGCCATTGCGGCGTGCCACATGACCGCCCGCACTTCCAGCAGTACAGATTTCGCCCGGGTGGCCATGCTGTACGACTCCCTGGCGCACATTGCTCCGTCACCGGTGGTTGAGCTCAACCGGGCCGTCGCCGTCGCGATGTCCCAAGGACCGGAGGCGGGGCTTGCCCTGATCTATCAGCTGGACCGAACACGATCACTCGAGGGGTACTACCTCTTGCCTGCCGCGAAAGCCGACCTCCTGCGCCGCCTGGGCAGGAAGACAGAGGCCAGGAACGCATATCAGCGGGCCCTGGAACTCGCACCCTCTGAGGCGGAGCGCCGCTACCTCGGTAAACGCTTAGCGGAGACCAGCCCCGGACTTTCCTCAGAATCCGCCGAAAACGGGCGAACCCAATCCGCCGAAAAGGAGCACGAATGAAACACCTCCTGCTGATTCAAAACAACATGGACACGTGGAACGCACTCCCCGCGTCGGAGATCGAGGCGATCATGGAGGCGCACAATTCGTTGCAGCAGGAACTCAGGGCCTCGGGAGAATTCGTGGAGGCCCATGAGCTGGGTGAGGAGTCCAAATTCGTCAGAAACAACGGAGCCGGGTTCACTGTGACGGACGGTCCGTTTATCGAGACGAAGGAAATCGCGGCCGGCTACTACATCGTGGACTGCGTGGACATGGCCCGCGCTGTGGAAATCGCAGGCAAGTTGGGAGAGGCCAAGCTGTGGCCAATCGAAGTACGCGCGATAGACCCGCGCCGCGAGGACGTACTACGAGCCTGAGCCCGGTGCCTGCAACGCGCCACGTGAACAGGCTATGAGCTACGTTCTGGCGCCCGGCCGAACGGGGATATAGCTACTCGAAACGCACAACGTTCCATTCAAGGATTCGCGGGTCCGCGAGGCCCTGGATGACGAACGGATCGCCGGCGATGAAGTGCTCGGCGTCCTCGCGCGAAGTGAAGATTCCCATCGACCCGGCAGCCGGGTCAGGGGTCTGAAACGAGCCAAGAGCAACAAGCCCGCCACCGTCGGCACGGAACGCCTCATAGAAGGCCTTGTGGCGCGGATACGTCTCGAGAATGCGCGAACGATCAACACCCTCGCGCAAGCTGTACATCACGACGAATTCCATGGCCCGATCCTACCCATGATGATCAGCAGCTGACAGGCAGATCGTAGCCCTGCGGAAGGGGGACTCGACAAGCCAATACGGTTCCCACTCCCTTCGGTTCCCCACGAACGCCCTGGGCTCTAATCACTTGGGCTCAATCGCCCAGTTCCCCCAGAATCCGGGCTAGCTCAGCGCGATCCCCGGCACTGAGCCGCGCAAAGTACTCGGAAGACTTCCCGCGCCGTTCGGCACTGATCGTCGCAAAAAGCCGTTGGCCGGCCGCGGTGGCCGTGACCAGGGTGGCCCGCCGGTCTGTGGGATCGGGCTCGCGACGGACCAGGCCCTTGCCCTCGAGTTGGTCCACCACTTCCGTCGCCGAACGCGGCGCAATACGCAGCCGTTCCGCCAGGTCCTTCAGGCGCATCGGGTCCCCGGCCGCCGCGGCACCCTGCCCCGCAGGCGAGTCGGCAGGCGCCACGCTCTGCCCCACAGGCGAGTCCGCCGGCGCCACGCCCTGCCCCCGAGGCGAGCCGACAACCGGGCCCCCTGCCGTCGGAGAACCGAACGGACGCCGTCGCATTAGGGTCATCAGCGCCCGCCACTGGTGCGGCGTCAGGTCCCACGGCGCCAGCTGCTCGGCCCAGGTCCGGCGCAGTCCCCGGAAAGCAGCGTGGAAGAGATCGCCAAGATCGGCGGAATCAGAGGGCTGTGAGTGCATGCTGACAGTCTAGCAATTTGACCACCTACCACATAGTGAGGTAACCTCTTCATTATTGGTTGCGATTCCCGCGCCCCGTTCACCACGGGAGGTGGTGCTATGACGGAGAACATCCTCACCCACAATCCTGCCCAGCCAGGGCACCCGCAGCTCCGGCGCAGGAGGTCCCGGAGTAAGAGGTCCCGGCCGCGGCCCCGCTCGCCTCAATCCCGCCGACCGCACGCAGCTGAAACAGCATCCCGTGAGCCTCAAACGAATCGCCGGGCTGTTCACACCGCACAAAGTGACCATTGCCGCCGTCGTGCTTCTCATCAGCGCTTCCAGCATCATCGGCCTGGCGCAGCCGTTCCTGGTCCGCCACATCATCGACGTCGCTCTCCCTGGCAAGGATCTGCCGCTTCTCGCGTGGCTGGCCGCCGGATTGATCGCCGTGGCAGCCGCAACCGCACTCATTGGCGTGATGCAGACCTGGATGACCACGGGCATGGGCCAGAAGATCATGCACACGCTGCGCACGCGCTTGTTCACGCACCTGCAGCAGCAATCACTGGGATTCTTTACCCGGACCCGCAGCGGCGAGGTGCAGTCGCGGTTGAACAACGACATTTCCGGCCTGCAGCAGGTCATCACCTCCACCGCGACCGGTGTTGCGTCCAACCTGACCACGGCGATCGCCACAGCCATTGCCATGGTGGCCATTTCACCCGGGCTCTCACTCCTGTCCCTGATAGTGATCCCACCAGCTGTTTGGTTCACCCGCCGGGTGGCCTTGCTCCGGCGCAACTTCACGTCCACGCTGCAAAGCGAATTGGCCACCATGAACACGCAGGTCGAAGAAGGGCTGTCAGTCTCCGGCGTCCGGCTCTCCAAAACCCTCGGAACCACTAAGCGCGACGCCCACCGCTACACGGAAAGCTCCAAACGGCTGATCGGCCTGGAGATGCGCTCCCAGCTGGCTGGTCGCTGGCGGATGTCCACGATGGGCATCATCTTCTCGGCCATTCCGGCGCTGATCTACCTGGCCGCTGGCTTGCCCGTCACGAGCGGAGGCATGACCATTGGCACGCTCGTCGCGTTTACCGCACTCCAGGGCGCCATCTTCCGCCCCGTTATGAGCCTGCTGGACCTCGGCGTCCAATGGGTCACAGCGATGGCCCTGTTTAGCCGCGTCTTTGAGTACCTGGACTTGGCTCCCGAGATCACTGCCCCGGCGCGGCCCGTCCGGCTCGATCCGGCTGCAGCGCGCGGCGAGGTCCGTTTTGAGGGCGTCCGTTTCGCGTACGACGGCGGCACTGACGTTCTGCTCGGCATCGACCTTACGCTTCCGGCCGGCACCAGCACCGCAATCGTGGGTCCCACGGGCTCCGGAAAATCGACACTTGGCTCGCTGGTCCCGCGCTTGCATGACGCCACAGCAGGACGGATCACCATTGACGGTGTGGACGTCCGGGATATCGCCCCTGAGGACCTGACGAAAATCGTGGGTGTGGTGTCCCAGGAGACGTACCTGATTCACGACACCATCCGGGAAAACCTGCTGCTCGCAGCGCCCGACGCCGACGACGCAGTCCTCTGGAGCGCGCTGGGCTCCGCGCAGATCGCGGATCTGATCGCAAGCTTGCCCGACGGCCTCGACACCGTGGTTGGCGCGCGGGGCCACCGGTTCTCCGGGGGAGAGCAGCAGCGCTTGGCCATTGCCCGAACCATCCTGCGCAATCCCAAAGTGCTGGTCCTCGACGAAGCTACCTCCGCCCTGGATAACGCCACCGAGGTGCAGGTGCAGGCGGCGCTCGACCGGCTGGCCGTTGGTCGGACCACCCTGACCATCGCCCACCGGCTCTCGACGGTCGAGAAAGCGGACCAACTGGCAGTTCTGGCCGGCGGCGCAATCGTGGAGCTCGGCATCCCTAGCCAGCTTCGCGATGCAGGAGGCGAATATGAGCGGCTCGTGGAGGGTAGGGAGACCGCGGGGTTCGCCGCCGCTGAGGCTGGCAGGGGCTGAGGAAATCACGGCATGAACCGGTACCCGATTCCCACCTCGGTCATCAGGTGGCGAGGATTCCCGGGTTCTGGTTCCAGTTTCCGGCGGAGCTGGGCCATGTACACGCGCAGGTAGTTGGCTTCTTTGGCATACGCCGGACCCCAAACCTCACTGAGTAGCTGCTGTTGGGTAATCAGCTTCTCCGGATTCCGTGCGAAGAGATCCAGGATCCTCCATTCGGTCGGCGTGAGCCGGACATCCTCGCCGTCGCGCGTCACGCGCCTCATGGCCAAGTCCACCGTGAACGACTCGGTGACCAACACCGGCAGTGCTTCGCCCGGATCGGCGGTGCGTCGCAGGATGGCCCGGAGGCGCGCCAAAAGCTCATCGAGCCCAAACGGCTTGGTGATGTAGTCGTCCGCACCCGCGTCCAGGGCTTCAACTTTGTCGTCGGAGCCATGGCGGGCCGAGAGCACCAGGATGGGCACACTGCTCCACGCCCGCAGGCGCGTGATGACAGTGGTTCCATCGATATCCGGCAGCCCGAGGTCAAGGATCAGGACCCCCACCGGATGCTGGGCCGCAGAGCGCAAGGCTGATTCGCCGTCGGACGCGGTGGCCACGGTGTAACCGTGGGCTTGGAGCGTAATCCGCAAAGCCTTGACGATATGGGGATCGTCGTCCACTACCAGGACGTTGCTCATCTCGCCTCCCTGGAGGGATCATTGGGACTGCCCGACGGCGGCCGGTGCCGGCGTTCCAAGAGAACCGATTGCGCTTCCAAGGGAGCCTGTGTTTCGTCCTGTGGGAACGTGATCCCGGTAGACAGTGGAAGCCGGATGACCATAGTCAGGCCACCGCCAGGAGTCTCTTCCGCGGTGAGAGTGCCCCCCATCGCTTCGGTGAATCCCTTGGCCACGGCGAGCCCCAAACCGACCCCGGTGGTGGACGGTACGTCGTTAAGGCGCTGGAACGGCTGAAACATCCTGACGACGCTTCCCTTCGGAACTCCCTGGCCGTGATCGATGATGCAGAGTTCTCCGGACGGCCGCCCGTTCAGGGTTGAGGAGCTGAGTCCGCCGGCGGCCCCGACCAGCACTACATCGGAATCCGGGGCGTACTTGATCGCGTTCTCCACGATGTTGGCAATGACCCGTTCCAGCATCCCGGCGTCGGCATCGATCTCCGGCATATTTCCCGGCAGGTCAACTCGCACGCGCCCGGCCGGTACACCATGCAGGGCCGCCGGAATCACTTCGTACCAGCGCACGGGGCGGATGAGGGCGTTCACCGAATCCGACGTAATGCGGGACATGTCCAGGAGATTCCCCACGAGCACGTCGAGCCTGTCAGAGCATTCCTCGATGGTTGCCAGCAGTTCCTGTTCCTCCTCAGGGGTGTACTGGACATTCGACTGCCGCAAGCCACCCACCGCCAATTTGATTCCGGCCAGCGGAGTCCGGAGGTCGTGCGAGACGGCGCGGAGAATGGACGTGCGCATCGTGTTGCTCTCGGCTAAACGCATCACTTCGCGGCGACTTGCAGCCAACTGCCGCCGCTCGAGTTGCGCCGAAAGATGCGCGGCGAAGGCGCTGAGCAGGCGGCGATCGCTGGCAGGCAGGATGCGGCCGGATAGAACCAAGCGGGTTCCGGCATCGATTTGCTCGGTGTTGTCGCCGCCGTCAGGAGCCGCCGGCGCAGCCTCCCCGGCTTTCGCGACGAGGCGCCAGCCGCCATTCGCCGCATCGGCGGAGACCGCAGAACCCGCAGCAGCGGAACGCGCGCCAGCAGAACCCACAGCCCTGAACAACGCCGCCCCGCGCATCTGGAACACGTCCAGTGCCTGCTTCAAGAGCCCTTCCACCGTGTCCTCTGCACTCGATGCCCCACGAGTGAGATCACCCAGCGTGGTGGCCTCGGCCCTGGCCCGAGCGGCCTCTTTGGAACGCCGGGCCGAGACGTCCACCACGGCCGCCACAGCGGCTGAAACGCCCACGAAAACCAGCAATGCCAGGATGTTCTCGGGGTCGCTGATGGTCAGGGTGCCCACGGGCGGGATGGAAAAGAAATTCACCAAAAGGCTGCTCCACAGGGCACCAAGGAGGGCGGGCCACAACCCACCTACCAGAGCCACTGCAACCGAGCCGGTCAGCTGGAGAAGCACAGCAGTCGTAATGTTGTGCGTTGGGCTCGCGGCCAGCAGGAGCTGCAGGATCACCGGCAGAACCACGGCCATCGCAAAGCCAACAATCACCCTGACGCGGCCAAAGTCCCGCTGCCGCGGACGGTCGACGCCCCGGCCGCCCAAGGGATGCGAAACCATGTGCACGTCGATGTCGCCAGAGTCCCGCACCACCCGGTTGCCGATTCCCCGGCCGGTCAGCCTCCCGGCCAGGGACCGCCGTCGGGAAATCCCGACGACGATCTGCGTCGCGTTCACGCTGCGGGCAAAGTCCAACAAGGCCTTCGCGGGATCCTCCCCCGCCACAATGTGATAACTCCCGCCTAAATCCCGGACCAAAAGTCGCTGGGCTTCGAGGGCCTGCGGCGATTCGGCGGCCACGCCATCCGCGGCGCGGACGTGCACGGCGAGCAAGTCGCCGCCGTTGACGCGCTTGAGAATCCGGGCAGCCCGGCGGACGAGCACCTCCCCCTCAGGGCCACCTGTGAGACCAATGACTATGCGTTCCCGGGTGGGCCAGCTCGCCTCGATTCCCTGTTCCAAGCGGTATTTCGCGAGCCCCTCGTCGACGCGGTCGGCCAGCCAGAGCAGGGCCAGTTCCCGGAGTGCGGTCAGGTTGCCGAGCCGGAAATAGTTGGACAGCGCGGCGTCGATCTTGTCCGCCGAATAGATCTTGCCGTCGCCCAGCCGCTGCCGCAGCAGCTCCGGTGAGATGTCCACAAGGTGGATTTGATCGGCGCGCCGCACAACGTCGTCGGGCACTGTTTCTGCCTGCCGGACATCGGTGATGGCGCTCACGACGTCGCCGAGGGAAGCCAGATGCTGCACGTTGACGGTCGAGAGGACGTTGATTCCTGCGTTAAGCAGCTCCTCAACGTCCTGCCAGCGCTTGGAATTGCGGCTTCCGGGAATGTTCGAGTGGGCGTACTCGTCGACGACGGCGGTCCGCGGCTTGCGAGTCAGGACGGCGTCGACGTCCATCTCTTCGAAGGCGGTGTCCCGGTACGCGACGGTGCGCGGCGGGATGACTTCCAATCCGTCCATCAAGGCACGGGTGTCGCTGCGTCCATGGTCCATAGCGAAAGCCACCACCACGTCTTCACCGCGCCCGCTCAGCCGGTGGGCCTCTTCGAGCATGGCGTAGGTTTTACCGACTCCCGGGGCCGCCCCGAGGAAAATACGCAACGTTGCCCGTGCCATGTGGTCATTCTTTCACTTGTTGAACGCAGCGGCCCCTTGCCGCGAAGACAGCCCCTTTCACTTGGTCGGCGCCGCTGCGGCTACGTCCAAGTTCAGTTCCGTGACGTTGACGGACGGCTGCCCCAGGAAGGCTTCAAGTCCAGTCATCGTGCGCCGGTCCACCATGGCCTGGACCGTTTCACGACTCAGTCCGTGCGCCGTCGCCACCCTGGGTACTTGGAGGCGGGCGTAGGCCACCGAGACCTGCGGATCCAGCCCGGAACCACTCGCCGTCACGGCGTCGGCGGGGACGTCGGACTCCTTGACCCCCTCTGCGGCGGCGACGGCGGCGCGGTTTGCTTTGACGGCGTCGAGCAGGTTGGAATCGTTGGGACCGAGGTTACTGGCACTGGACGCCCCCGGGTCCCACTTGGCCGCCGAGGGACGCGCATGGAACCACAGAGGACTCTGGGTGCCGGATTTATCGGCGGAGACCTGCGCGATCAGCGCCGAAGCCGCGGGCTTTCCGCTTGCGTCTTTCACGATGGAGCCATTGGCCTGGAACGGTGCAACGGCCTGCCCGATGCCGAAAATCGCCAACGGGTAGAGCAATCCAAGGACAACGGTGGCAAGGAGCAGAAACCGCAGGGCGGTTCCTGCCTGCCGAAGATAGCCGGAAAGGGTGTTCATGGTGGCCTCCTAGCCGATGCCGGGGATGAGGGAAATGAGCAGGTCGATGAGCTTGATCCCGATGAAGGGTGCCACGAGGCCGCCGAGTCCGTAGATCGCGAGGTTCCTGGCCAAGGCCCGGCTTGCCGAGACTGCGCGGTACTTGACGCCGCGCAGGGCGAGCGGAACCAAGGCGATGATGATCAGTGCGTTGAAGATCACGGCGGAAAGGATGGCCGAGGAAGGCGAAGCCAAGCCCATGATGTTCAAGAGGCCGAGTCCCGGAAATGCGCCTGTGAACAGTGCCGGAACAATCGCGAAGTACTTCGCGACGTCGTTGGCCACCGAGAACGTGGTCAAGGCACCGCGGGTGATGAGCAGCTGTTTGCCGATGCCCACGATGTTGATGAGCTTGGTGGGGTCAGAGTCGAGGTCCACCATGTTGGCGGCTTCCTTGGCGGCCGGAGTGCCCGAGTTCATCGCGACGCCGACATCCGCCGCGGCTAATGCCGGGGCATCGTTGGTGCCGTCGCCGGTCATCGCCACGAGCCGACCTTGCGACTGTTCGTCCTTAATGACAGCGAGTTTGTCTTCCGGGGTGGCCTCGGCAACGAAGTCGTCGACGCCGGACTCGGCGGCGATCGCTTTCGCGGTAATCGGGTTGTCGCCTGTGATCATGACGGTCCGAATACCCATCTTGCGCAGTTCGGCGAAGCGGGCGTGCATGCCCGGCTTGACCACGTCGGCGAGGTGGATGGTGCCCAGAACCCGGGCTCCGCCGTCGTCCGCGACGCCGGCCACCAACAGCGGGGTCCCGCCCTGGGCCGAGATTTCGCGCACTTTGCGGTCGACTTCGGGAGGCGTCAGCCCGCCCGCCTCGGCAACGAAGGCCGCGACGGCGGACGCGGCGCCCTTGCGGATCTTCCGCCCGTCGAGATCCAGGCCGCTCATGCGGGTGCTTGCGCTGAACTCGACTACCGCGAACTCCTCCGAGCCCTTCAGGAGCTCCGGCAGTTCCGGGCCGCCGACGCCCTTTTCCACGGCGAGTTCCACAATGGAACGTCCCTCGGGTGTTTCGTCAGCCAGGCTGGAGAGCCGGGCCGCTTCGATGAGTTCCGTCCGGTCGACGTCGTGGGCCGGGAAGAAGTTGATCGCGCGGCGGTTGCCGTAAGTGATGGTGCCGGTCTTGTCGAGCAGGAGCGTGGTGATGTCTCCGGCGGTCTCCACCGCGCGGCCGGAGGTTGCCAGGACGTTGTGCTGCACCAAGCGGTCCATACCGGCGATGCCGATGGCCGGGACCAACGCCCCGATAGTGGTGGGGATCAGGCAGACAAGCAGCGCCACCAGCACGATCGGCGACGGCGTCGCGCCCGCCAGGGAAGCGAACGGCGCCAAGCTCACGGTGACCGCCAGGAACACGATGGTCAAGGAGACCAGCAGGACGTGGAGGGCAATTTCGTTGGGCGTCTTTTGCCGGACGGCGCCTTCAACAAGCTTGATCATCCGGTCAATGAACGTTTCGCCGGCCTCGGCAGTGATTCGAACGGCGATCCGGTCCGAAAGGACCTTGGTGCCCCCGGTTACCGAGGAGCGGTCGCCACCGGATTCGCGAATGACGGGCGCCGATTCACCCGTGATGGTGGACTCGTCCACGCTCGCCAGGCCCTCGACGATTTCGCCGTCGGAAGGGATGACATCCCCGGCTTCGCAGATGACGACGTCATTCTTCCGCAGTTCCGTTCCCTGCACCTCTTTGAGGGTGCCATCCTCCAAGCGGAGCCTGGCAACAACGCCTTTCCGGCTGGCACGGAGGCTATCTGCCTGGGCCTTGCCGCGACCCTCGGCGATCGCCTCTGACAAGGTCCCGAATAGCACAGTCAGCCACAACCAGACCGTGACCGCGATGCTGAACACCGCCGGTTTGACGATGCAGATGGCAGTACAAAGGGCCGCACCCACCAGCACGGTGAACATCACGGGAGAGTGGATCATCTGGCGCGGCGCTAGCTTCTTCACCGCAACAGGTAGGGCGCTCCGGATGCTGGCGAAGTCCAGCTTGGCTGGAGCTTTGGTGTGGTGTTTGTGCTCGCCGGGAGTACCCAGGGGATTGCCGTCTGCGTAAGTCTGGGCAGCCGTGTCCTTGGCGAATACCGTGCTGGACCGGGTCATTTGAGGAGTCCTTCTGCGAGGGGGCCTAGGGAAAGGGCCGGGAAGTAGCTCAGGGCGGTCATGATCAACGTGACGCCGAGCAAGAGGGAACCGAAGAGCCAACCATGGGTCGGGACAGTGCCGGACGACGCCGGGATCTTGGGCTGTTTTGCCAGGGAACCAGCCAAGGCAAGCACCAGCACGATGGGCAGATAGCGGCCCAACAGCATGTCGACGCCGAGCATCGCGGACAGATATGGTCCCGAGCTCGTAATCCCGGCGAAGGCCGAGCCGTTGTTATTGGCTCCGGAGGTGAAGGCATAGAGCACTTCGCTGAACTGGTGCGGCCCGGAGGCGGGAGCGTTGGCCATGGCGTCCGGAAGCAGGACCGTGATCCCGGCGAGCGCCAGCACCACGGTGGGCGTCACCAGGATGTACATGGCCGCCAGCTTCATCTCGCGGGGTCCGATCTTCTTGCCCAGGAATTCCGGAGTGCGGCCCACCATGAGTCCGGCAATGAACACGGACACGATGGCGAGGATCAAGAGGCCGTAGAGTCCTGATCCGGTGCCACCAGGGGCCACCTCGCCGAGCATCATGTTCACCATGGCCATTCCACCGGCCAGGGGCGGCAGGGAATCGTGGGCAACGTTGACGGCCCCTGTGGACGTCAACGTTGTGGCCGTGGCGAAAATCGAGCTCTGCGCTGCGCCGAAGCGCTGCTCGAAGCCCTCACCCAAACCGCCGGCAGCCGCGGTTGCTGTTCCTTGGGCGGACGCGACGGCCCAGCCCATCAGCGCGGTGGAGCCCAACCAGAGCGTAGCCATAACCCCAACCACCGTGTACCCCTGACGCTGGTCCCCCACGATGCGGCCATAGGCATATGGCAGCGCAAAGGGGATCAGCAGGATCAAGAAGACTTCGAACATGCTGATGAACACGTTGGGGTTTTCGAATGGATGCGCCGAATTGGCATTAAAGTAGCCGCCGCCGTTGGTTCCCAAAATCTTGATGGCTTCTTGCGAAGCGACCGGACCGCCGGGAATCGTCTGTGTGATACCCGCGGCTTGGTTGGTGACATCTGTGGACCAGAAGTTCTGCACCACACCGCCGATGACCATCACAACGGCCGCGAGAACAGCCATGGGGAGCAGCACGCGGAAGGAGGTGCGGGCCAGGTCCACCCAGAAATTACCCAACCTGTCCGTCCGGGTCCGCGCGATGCCGCGGATCAGGGCGACCACCACCACAATTCCGACGGCGGCGGAGAGGAAGTTCTGCACGGCCAGGAGGCACATCTGCACGAAGATCCCCATGGTGGACTCAGGGACGTAGGTCTGCCAGTTGGTGTTGGTGGCAAAGGAGATGGCTGTGTTCATTGCCGTCCACGGGTCCACACCTGGCAAGGAGTTGTTCCCGGGGAGGACGCCTTGGAGCCGCTGGAGGAGGAACACCAGCAGGATGGACACGGCGGAGAAGACCAGGACACTTCGCAGGTAGATGGCCCAGCTCTGCTCGGTGCCCGGGTCCACGCCGGACAGCCGGTAGAACAACCGCTCCGCCCGGGTCGATTTCTCGCCTTCAAACACCCGGGCGAGGTAGACGCCCAGCGGCTTGTGCACCAAGACCAGCAACAGAAGCAGGACCCCTACTTGGGTAATGAAGGAGGCAATGCTGAAAACCATCCGCCATCACCACTTTTCCGGGTGGATCAAGACGGCCAACAAGTAGCCGAAGAGGCACAGGCCTGCAATGAACAGGACCAACCACATGATGGCGTCCACGCTCACTGCCCGTTCACCGGCCCGTCGCCGTCGACGATTTTCCCCAAAAGGTGGGCTATCCACATCACGATCCCCATGGACACCACGAAGATCCCCACAACAGCCACGTCGGCCACTGGAACGTCCTTTCATCCGCGCCCCGTTTGCGGGGCTGCTGCCAGTCAACTCCTTGGCAAGCGGCGAAAAGTCGTTCCTAACGGTTCCTTAACACGGTCCGGGCTGATCTTGACGGGGTCTTAATACCCCCTTCCCCGCCCCTCCCGGCCCTTCCAAACCGTCCCAGCGCCCGACGTCGGCGGGCCCGTCCCGACGCTCTCACATATTTCTTCTGCATCTTCGTTCTCGCCGGACCCCGGACAGCGAGCTAAACGCATGCGCAAAACTGCTCCCCGGGAGTGGGAACCGAATATTTCGGTCCAACTTCCGGGGAGCAGTTCATGCGCTAGCGTGGCACCTCATGGAGTTCGCTTAGAGGAAATACCCCGATACGTCGGCAATGAGTTGCGCAGTTCCGGACGAGGCATTGAACAATTTGACCATTCCATCGGCCCCGACTGGAATGATGACGCTGTTCGGGACGATTTGCCCGGTCGAATAGTTCAGATTCGATGCATTCGGCAGTACTGCGCGGGAAGGATAGGCAGTAACAAAGCCGAACGACGTCGGATTGGCGACGGTGAGGTTGAAAATCGTCGCAACTGCGCTTGCCGGGACTCCACTCAGGCCAGCAATCTGGAACGATATGGTTCCATTGGCCGGGACCGCGGTGGTGTTGCGCGTGTCCAGGAATCTCGTAGGCGCGATCGCTTGGAAGGTACCCGGAAGCGTCGCCGTTCCCGCTAAGTAGTACCCGGATACGTCGGCTATCAATTGCGCGGTACCGGAGGACCGATTATACAGTGTGACCTTGCCGTCCGAACCAACCGGAACCGTAACGCTATTCGGGACGATTTGCCCCGTCGCATAGTTCAGGTTGGACGCGTTAGGTAACGCGGTGCCGGAAGCGTAGGCCGAGACGAACCCGAACGACGTGGGATTCGCAACAGTCAGGTTAAAGGTCACTGCCGAAACGGTTGCCGGAATTCCACTTGCTCCACCAACCTGGAACGACACGGTTCCATCGGGCGGCACCGCCGTGCTGTTGCGCGTGTCCAGGAATCTGGTAGGTGCGATCGGTTGGAATGCCCCAGGGGCAACCGCCGCTCCCGCAACGTAATATCCAGACACGTCGGCTATCAATTGCGCGGTACCGGAGGACTGGTTGTACAGCGTGACCTTGCCGTCCGCGCCAACCGGAACCGTAACGCTATTCGGGACGATTTGCCCCGTCGCATAGTTCAGGTTGGACGCGTTAGGTCTCGCAGTGCCGGAAGCGTAGGCAGTGACGAACCCGAATGAGGTTGGGTTCGCAACCGTCAGGTTAAAGGTCACCGCTGAAACGCTTGCCGGGATTCCATCGACGCCGGCCACTTGGAAGGAAACCGTCCCACCGGGCGCCACCGGACCACTACTGGATCTCGTGTCAAGCAATCGTGCCGGCGTCAGGGGTTGGAAAGCGCCCGGCGTCAAGACCGTCTCCGTCAAGCTGTAATCGTCGGTGACCAGCGTTCCCGTGCTGATGAGCGTCAGGCCCATGGTCATGGCCGTAGCGCCTGGTGGGACCGGTGGAGTCGTAAAGGTCACTTGGGTATATGCAGCTGAGGGTAGATAGAGCGGACTCGACGTCCAGTACTGCCAGTTGCCTTGGCCCAATCTGTAGTAGACCTCGAATTGGGTATTCGCCGTGGAGTTATACCAAGCAGACATCGTGTATCTCTTGCCCGGCGTCACTGATGGTGTGCATTGCCCGGTATCAAGCGGGGGCAGTACTTTAGCGTCCCCATCCGCGTAGGTGGTCATGACCAGTTGTTCGGCAGCAGTGCCTGTGTGGGCCGCAGTCACCGTGCTGTAGGTGTAGGTGTTGTTACCGTAAGATCCTGGAACCCAGCACGAAGGCGCCCCTCCGACAACAGGACCGGCGGTCTCAAAACCGGGATTGCGGATCAGATTCCCCGAGGTGATGGGCGCAGGTGGTGGCGGCCCGGCGGGGTTGCTCTTGACCGTGCCCCCAATCACCTGGTCGACAGTCTTGACGACAATCCGTCCTGCGGCCTGCTCCGCCACCAGAAAATCGATGAGGGCATTGAAGTTTGCCGTAGACACGTTGAGTGGATTATTCGCGACGTTGATGTGGTGGAACGTGTATTGCATCCAGCCGCCGGCGGGCTCGGCCTTGAGGGTCAGGTCCTTCATGTTCTGCAATGTCCACGTGCTGTCGATTTGGTCCGGCGCTTTCGTCAGATATGGGTCGGCAGGAGGGATGGTCTCGGCCAGTGGCATGCCCGCTGACGCGGGGATCTGGCTGGCGATATCGCCCAATCCGCGGGCGCTGTTATAGCCGCACTGTTGAACGATGGTCTCAATGGCTGGAGTCGATGAGGCGTACGGGTACGCAAAGTTCGTTACGCGCAATCCCATGTTGGTCAGATTGGTGCGGTCGTCGCACACCTGCCGGGTGACCTCACCGGTGTCGGCGTAGGCCAAGTCGGGGTGAGTGATACTGTGCCCGGCAATCTCGTTTCCTGCTGTTTGCAGAGCGAGTGCCTGCGCGGTGTTCATATGCAATATGTCGGAATTAAGAAAAACCCGACGGCGTGAAGAATGTTCCGTGCAGACCCTTGGAATTCATGTAGGCCGCCGCAGCCATTTGGTCGATATGGGCATCATCGAACGTCAGCGTCACAGTGACGAGGGCGGCAGCGTGCGCTGCCGGAGCAAGTATGACCGCGCTGAGGAATGTCACCAAGACAAGTACCACTGTGCCCATTGCCGTAGCAGCTCTCCGGCCGGCTTTAGGTATTTTTCAGGGCTGTCCCCGCTCCGGAACATCCGCTACCGCCCATCGATCTGCGGCGAGCGCAGACCTCTGTTCGAGAAGCTGGTCCTTCGGGACGCTGTGCCTGGATTGTTTCATGGGACCTGACTCGATTCACGATGCGGCTTGTCGACCCATGTCCCCAGGGAGATGGCCCGAACGAAACCGGAACGGGCGTTCTTTCGTCCGGCCCCCGTACCCTCCGGTTGGCCGACGCTCCTCAAGGTACCTTCGTTCCAAAGCAGCGACATGAGTGCCGGCTACCTGTCTTTCTGGCCGGCCACTCTACTTCTGCGGCGGCATTTCGGGATTACTTGGAAGCTCGTTTTCCGCCTAGGCCCAGAGGCTAGTCGCGCAAGCGCCCGGCGTGTACAGTCGGTGTTCCCAGCCCCCTTCCGGTCAGGCTCGTCCAACCGCGTCCGAGGAGTAAGGAGTGCCTGTGACGCTGCCCGCAGTCGACAAAAGCGCACAGCCGGCACATGAGCACAAAAGCCCTGTCCGAGCTTCAACATCGAAGTCTGCCGTCGGATTAGTCGTCGGCCTCGCCTTCGTTGCGTTACTCGCCGTCGTGCGGTTGCTGGCCCCGTCGACGTCGGCAAGCTTTGGGCTGCCCGACGCGGCCCGTGACTTTGCCACACTGTCGATCAGTGTGGTGGTCGAGTCCCTGCCCTTCGTTTTCCTCGGGATCGTGCTCTCGATCGCCGTCCAGATCTGGCTGCCCGAAGGCCTGCTGCTCCGTCGCCTGCCCCGGAGTCCGCTGTTGCGACGGCTGTTGCTCTCGCTCCTGGGCATGCTGCTGCCCGTGTGTGAATGCGGGAACGTTCCCCTGGCCCGTGGGCTGGTGGTTAAGGGGCTCACGGTTGCGGACTCGATGACCTTCCTTTTCGCAGCGCCCATCCTGAACCCCATAACCATCGTCACCACGGCGCAGGCATTTGGCTGGGACAGCAGCATCCTGGTCTCGCGCATCCTGGGCGGTTTTTTCATCGCAAATCTTGTCGGTTGGATCTACAGCCGGCACCCGCGCCCCCAGGATCTGCTGACCGCCCGGTTCCAGGAGACTTGTACATTGGCAGACCATCATGCCGGCGCTGCCGGGCGGGTCAGGCGAAGCGTGCAGATGTTCTCGCAGGAGACGCGCGCAATGATGCCTGCCTTGTTTATTGGCGCAGGCATGGCTGGGCTGATCCAGGTGGCGGTTTCACGCGAAGTGCTGGTGGCCCTAGGCAGCAACCCCGTGTGGTCTGTGTTGGCGTTGATGCTGTTGGCGTTCGTCGTGGCCATCTGCTCGAACGTTGACGCATTCTTCATCCTCTCGTTCGGCGCGACTTTCATGCCGGGAGGCATCGTGGCCTTCCTCGTTTTCGGGCCGATGATCGACGTAAAAATGCTCGCCCTGATGCGCACCACTTTCAGCGCCAAGACCCTTCTGCAGCTCAGCTTGCTGGTGGCGCTTTGCGCGGCGGTACTCGGATTGGCGGTCAATTATGTTCATTAGGCGGCTCGTGTGCCGTTGGCAGGGCGTGGTTCTCAGCCTTATCGGCCTCACTGCAACCATCTGGCTCGGCATGACGGGTCAGCTCGCCCTGTATATCCATCCGCGGTATTTCGTGTTCACGATGATCATGGCCGTGATCGCCGCTGTGCTCGCATTAGCGGCCTTCGCCTTGGCTCCCACCGCCCAGGAGGAGCACGATCACGACGACGGCCGAAGCCGATGGGGCTGGTTGTGGCCGATCGGAAGCATGTTGACCATCGCCGCCGCCGTCGTCGCCTTGCTGATCCTGCCGCCGTCGACCCTTACAACTGCAACTGTCGCCCAGCGGGACCTCAACGGCTCGGCGTCCGCCCTCACGCTTAAAGCGCCCGCCCTTCCCAGCAAAGGCGACTACTCTTCCTTCACGGTGAGGGACTGGGCATCATTGCTTCGGTCCGGCGCCGGGCAGGACTTTTTCGCAGACAAGACTGCCAAGATCACCGGGTTCATCACCCCGGACAAGACTGATCCCAATGTTTTCTTCATCGCCCGTTTTGTGGTGACATGCTGTGCTGTCGACGCCCAACCGATCGGCGTTCCCGTCTATCACCCTGGGTGGCAAAACGAGTACAAAACCGACAGCTGGGTCACGGTCACCAGTACCTTCCGCGCCAACCCGAACGCAGCCAGTCGCGAGACAATCGTGCTGATACCGGATTCCATCACTCCCACCACACAGCCGGCGCAGCCCTATGTCTACTAAGCGGGCCCCTTCGTCTGCAAAGCGGAACGCCGCCATTGCCGCAGCGGCTGCACTCTTGGCCAGGCGCCGTTTCATTCGGCGCCTCTACGGCACCATAACGATCCTCGCGTTGCTTGCCGGCGCGCTTACCGCCGCGAACCTTGCGAAGCTGCCGCACCCCAACTCGATTTCGGCCCTGCCCCGTTCGTCAGCCGCAGCGGACTTCGCGCTGTACACCTTGCAGCGCGACACCGGCAAAGACAACGCGGGGGTAAAGAAACCGGACACCATTCGCGGCACAAGCCTCTCCGCCGCCGATCAGGGCGTCGTCATTGTCAGCGCGCCCCGCATTCAGGAGTATGCCGTTCTCCCGTCCGCCCTCGCGGTTGTCACGCTCAATGACGACAACACCAGCTCGTTGGAACTGGTCCCCCTCAACGGCGGATCCCCGACGCTGGTTCCATTGCCGAGCCTGGGAACGGTAGCGAACCTCAATGTGGCCGGATCCAAACACCTGATCGGTTTCACCTTTACAGGATCGTCCGCCAACGATAAGAACTGGAAAACGCTGTTCGTGTACGACGTTGACACACCCTCCACGGCTCCGCGGGCAGTCCAGGGAATCAACGGCACGGTCTCCGCTGCGGACTGGCGCTTTGTCCCCGGCACGGCAACGGTGATAGCGCAAACCGAGGATCGCTCCATGTTCCTGATAGACACGCTGAGCGACGGTAAAGTGTCTCCCCTGGGCACGCATGCCGGGATCCTCGGCTTCGTTCCCGGCACGAATGAACTCGCGGTGAGCGATCCTGGGCTCAAAGTGGGCATAGACCCGCCACGGTATTTCACCATCAATCTCGCGACCGGTGCGCTGTCGTCGCTGGCCCTCCCCGGCATTATCGCGCCCGATTCGACCCAGGGCGCCACCACGTCCGCCGGCCAGCCTGTGATCCTCGACAGTTCCGGCAAATACGCCCAGGTCGTGAGAAGGTACGACGCCGGCAAGGAGGCTTCCGTCGTCACCCTCACCGCCAAGAACGGCACACACATGATCTTCCAGCCGGACCCGGCTTGGTCGCGACTCCTGGATGTCTGCGTCTCCCCGGCCAGCGACTACCTCTCGGTCGAAACAGCAGCCCCACAATACGCCGGGGACCAATACCCTGTCCGCCCAGAGCCGTCCCCTATGCGAACCGACCTCGTGGACCTGAAAACAGGAGCTGTCCTAAAAACTGTTCCTGGATTTCTTCCCAACTGGTGCGGCTGAAAGCTCCACACCCCAGCGCTCTTGACAAGATCCGAGGGGGCCATGAATGATACGAGCCTCACCAGCTTTGTCCCCCCTTTTGGACAATGGCTGAATCGGTGCACGGCATTGTCGAAGGAACCTCTTGGCTGTAATCGTTTGGGCGGCTTTCACAGTCGGGATGGTTGGGTTGCTCCTGACCTGGATGAGCGTGATCGGAACGCTGATCGTGCCGCGCCCGCTCCGCAGTTCCCTTTCGCGGGTGACCGGCCTGGCCACGATAAAGGTCTTTCTTGTCATCACAAAACACGTCACCTCGTACGAAGTGCGGGATCGGATCCTTGCCTGGCAGTCTCCGATGTCGCTATTCGTCCGTCTGCTTGTATGGGTGATCCTGTTCGATTTCTCGTTCAGCCTCCTGCTCCTTCCCTTCGTCGACGGTGACATCTGGCAAGCCGCCACCGAAGCGGGCTCTGCGATGTTCACCCTCGGCTACGCTGCACCGTCGAATGTCGGCAACACGATATTGGTCTACGTTGCCGCGTATACCGGCTTGATTGTCATCGCTTTGCAAATTGGTTACCTGCCAACGCTGTATGCGGCCTTCAACAGACGTGAAGCTGAGGTAACCCTTCTGGTATCGCGAGCAGGCTCACCCGCATGGGGACCGGAGCTTCTGGTGCGCACACGGTTTGGTATGGCCGCTCAAACGAGTACAAGCGAGCTAAGCGAGCTCTACCGCACGTGGGAGCGTTGGGCCGCTGACGTGGCCGAGTCGCACAGCACGTACCTCACCTTGGTATGGTTTCGTTCGCCCGCGCCGCTATCGAACTGGCTCAACTCGCTCCTTAGCGTGATGGACGCAGCTGCGTTGCAGCTTTCCTTGAGTCCGCGGTCTGCACCGAGCACCAGGGCACGGCTGGTACTTCGGATGGGTTTCACCTGCCTGAATCAAGTGGCGCGGGCCATTCGTATCCCGGTCGACGAAGATCCGGACCCCGATTCACCCATCGCCGTGACGTTCGAAGATTTCCAATCAGCAGTGGAACTCTTACGAGCCGTCGACTACCCGGTGGAGGTGACCGCGGAGCAAGCGTGGCCCCATTTCAGGGGCTGGCGCGTCAACTACGAAAGGGTCGCCTACGGTATCGCCTACGCGATTGACGCCCCGCCATCGATGTGGAGCGGCCCGCGACGTTTCGCGTCCGAGCCGATCTTGCCGCAACGGCCGAAGAACCGTACTGCCAAGGAAGTTAATCCGGACGACCCGCAAATGATGGGCCAGCGGAAGCCACGGTGAAGGTGCCCTTGGCGACTCGGCAAACACGTGCTTGGCGACCGCCATGGCGGACATCGCCTTCGGCCAGCCCGCGCGGTCACCGATCTGTGACTACCAACCAATCCGACACGCTGGACACTGCTTCTTCCAGCTGGCGGGCCGGCGTCGTAACCCAGCCGTCCAAACTAAGGTTGCGGGGCCGGTGGCGCCGTGGATTCGCGGACCACAAGGTGAGTAGCAAGCTCTACCCGCCGCGAGTTCCAGGGCGTCACCCCGCATTTGGCGCAGGACGAATCGCAGGGCCGCGCGACCCATCTCCTGGAGTGGCTGAGATACGGAGGTCAGGGGAGGGACCGATTCCTCCGCTTGGTAGGTTCCGTCGAATCCCACCACGCTGATGTCATCCGGGATGCGGATCTTTTGCCGACGCGCCTCGGCGAGCACGCCCAAGGCGATGCTGTCGCTTGCGGCGAAGATTGCCGTTGGGCGCTCTTCGAGTTGAAGCAGGGTTTTCATTCCGGCCACACCGTTCTCGGAGCGGAAGGGTCCTGACAGGATGTAGCGCTCCTCGACGGGCACTCCTTTCGCCATCAGCGCGGCCATGTAGCCGTGCAGTCGGGCCTGGTTGCACTCGGCAGCTTCCGGTCCACCGATGAAGGCGATCCTGCGGTGCCCTAGATCCAGCAGGTGGGCCGTGGCAGCCTTGCCCCCGGCCCAGTTGCTGGCGCCGACGCTGACCACGTCGCCAGGCGGCGGGTTGAGCGGGTCGATGACGACGATAGGTACCTGCCGCCGTCGAAATGGATCCAACTGGGCCGAACTGAACGCAGAAGTCACCACGATCAGACCGCTGCGGCCTTCGTCGACGATTCGCTGCGCTCGCTGCTCGAGACTCAACCTCGACGCCGATTGCTGGCCGGTGATGTTAAGCAGGACTTCGACGTCGGAGGCGGCCGCGTGCTCCAGCACGCCGTTGAGGACTTCCACTCCATACGCCGAATTCAAGGTGTCGAAGACAACCTCCACAACTGGCGGGCGGCTGGCGATGTTTTTTCGCTGAAGCGGCGATCTATATCCCGTCCGCTCCAGCGCGGTCAGGACTTTGGCACGCGTACCGGCAGCAACATCCTCGCGCCCATTGACGACTTTCGAGACTGTAGGCATCGAGACCCCTGCTTCCCGGGCAATGGCGGCCAATGTCACCTTGGCGGGACGTTCATTGCTGAGCATGGATCCTCAACTCTTTCGAAATATTTCGTTTACACAAGTCTGTGCGGCAAGGCGGGAAGAGTCAACTTTCATTTTGTAAAAGAGTTGAACTTTATGCGGAAATTGCCTTGACGGTGACCTACGCCACAGCTAAATTTGCCTAACGGGCCGAAAAGATTATCGAAACATTTCGAAACTCTAACTGGCGGTTGTTGTCGTTTTGAGCCCTGATAACGACAACAACTGCGAGTCAGTTGGGATAACCGAACCAATAGCCGGGCAATCAGCGTCGAGCCCGGAGGACGAATGGAATTGCAAATGGTAAAACTCACGTTGCGTTCAGCAGCGCTCGCCGTCACTGCTGCGGCCGTATCGATCTCCCTCGCAGCTTGCGGATCCAGCGGACCGGCAAGTTCGGCAGGCAACGCCGACTCGGCTACCATGTGGGGCCTTACGGGCGGTAACCAGCCCGTACTCCAGAAGTCCATCGATGCATGGAACAAAGCCCACCCGGACGAGGCCGTCAAGCTCGACTTCTTCGCGAACGACGCGTACAAGACCAAGGTGCGCACCGCCGTCGGCGCCGGGCAGGGCCCCACATTCATCTACGGCTGGGGCGGCGGAGTGCTGAAGTCCTACGTCGACGCCGGCCAGGTCGCCGACCTCTCACAATTCGTCAAGGACAACCCGGACGTCCAGAGCCGCTACCTACCGTCCGTGCTCAAGAACGGCGTCATCGACGGCAAGACCTACGCGTTGCCAAACAACAACGTGCAGCCGGTAGTCCTCTATGTCAACAGGGACGTCTTCGACAAGATCGGCGCCCAGGCCCCCAAGACATGGGATGAACTCATGGCGCTCGTGCCGAAGTTCAAGGCTGCAGGCATCGCTCCGTTCTCCCTGGGTGGCCAGTCCAAGTGGCCTGACTTGATGTGGCTCGAATACCTGGTGGAGCGCATCGGCGGACCCGAGGTCTTCGCGAACATCGCAGCCAACAAGCCCGGCGCCTGGTCCGACCCCGCCGTGGCCCAAGCACTGACCAAGATCCAGGAACTGGTGGACGCCGGCGGATTCGCCAACGGTTTCTCCTCCATCGCGGCGGACAGCAATGCGGACCAGGCCCTCCTTTACACCGGCAAGGCCGCCATGATCCTGCAGGGTGGTTGGATCTACCAGAGCATGAAGAAGGACGCCGCGGACTTCGTCAAGAACGGCAAGCTGGGATATGTCACTTTCCCCACCGTTTCCGGCGGCAAGGGCGATCCCGCCAACATCGTTGGCAACCCTTCCAACTTCTGGTCGATCTCTTCCAAGGCCACCGATAGCCAGAAGAAGGCAGCGCTCGACTACGTCAAGAGCGGAATGTTCACCGACGCCGACACGCAGACCTTGATCGACTCCGGCGCCGTTCCCGTGACCACGGGCATCGAAAGCAAGCTGGCCGCATCGCCGGACAAGGACTTCCTGAGCTACGTGTACGGGATGGCCAAGAACGCACCGAACTTCACGCTCTCCTGGGACCAGGCCCTCAGCCCTGCCAGGGAGACGCCATGTTGGCGAACCTGGACCAGATCTTCCTGAAGAAGATCAGCCCCGATCAGTTCGTCTCAACCATGAACGCAACGATCGGAAAGTAACCAGTGTCTACCACAACCGGTTCTTCCCGGCGGGTCCTTGAAAAGGGCCCGTCGGGGTGGCTGGCCGCACCAGCCCTCGTCTTTTTCCTCCTCTTCGCCATCATCCCGCTCTTCGGCGTACTCTTCCTCAGCTTCACCGAATGGGACGGGCTGGGCGAAATCAAACTCGACGGTTTGTCGAGCTGGAGCACGGTCCTCACTGATCCCGTCACCGGCAATGCGCTGTGGGTCACCGCGAAGATCATGTTCTTCTCCTTCATCGTCCAGGCTCCCATCAGCCTGCTCCTCGGAGTCTTCACGTCCGCATCCCAGAAATACCGCGCGGCCCTCGCCGTCCTTTACTTCGTGCCGCTGCTGCTTTCCTCTGCCGCCGTCGCCATTGCGTTCAAGGCGCTGCTTGACCCGAACTTCGGCCTGGGCCGGGCCTGGGGCTTCCGTTCCTCGCCCAGGACTGGCTCGGCAACTCGGACCTGGTGCTTTTCGTCGTCGTCTTCGTCATCGCGTGGCAGTTCGTCCCGTTTCACACGCTCATCTACCAAGGCGGCGTACGCCAGATCCCGGCGTCCCTATATGAAGCGGCCCAAATCGATGGCGCCGGGCGCGTCCAGCAGTTCTTCGCCATCACCTTGCCCCAGTTGAAGTACACCATCATCACGTCCTCCACCCTCATGGTGGTCGGCTCACTGGCCTACTTCGACCTCGTCTTCGTCCTCACAGGGGGAGGACCCGGCTACTCCACACGGCTGTTACCGCTGCACATGTACCTGACCGGCTTCAAGGCCAACGACATGGGAGCAGCCAGCGCATTGGGCGTCATCCTCGTGGTGATTGGCCTTGCACTCGCCCTGATCCTGCAAAGACTCGGTGGCAAGAACCGCAACGCAAGCCAATTGGAAGGTGCCTGATGGCTTCCACAACCCAGGTTCCTGCACCGCCGGCAAGGCGCACCGGGCTAAGCAACAAGCAAGGCCACAACCATGGCCAACAAACAAAAAGAGCCAAGGGGCCCGGGAGGTCCCGACGCAACTATCTGGGTGGCCTGGGCGGTTGGCTCTGGCTGGCGATCATCATCGTCCCCATCTACTACGTGGTGGTGACCAGCCTGAAGAACCAAGCCGGGTTCTTCACCTCGAACCCGATGATGCCGCCCACTGAGCCGACCCTCGACAACTACAAGCTGGTCCTGGACAACGACTTCGCCATGTACTTCTTCAACAGCCTGATCGTCACAGTAGGCAGCGTTGTACCGGCGCTTCCTGGTGTCCTTCATGGCCGCTTACGCGATTGTCCGTGGCAAGGGCCGATTCTTGACGTGGACGAACAACACGTTCCTCCTGGGCCTGGCGATTCCATTGCACGCCACGATCATCCCCATCTATTGGATGATCACCAAGGCGCATCTCTATGACACGTTGTTGGCGTTGATCCTCCCCTCCATCGCGTTCGCGATTCCCATTTCCGTGCTCATCCTGAGCAACTTCATGCGCGATGTTCCCAACGAGTTGTTCGAGTCCATGCGGCTCGACGGATGCTCGGACTGGGCGATGATGTGGCGACTCGCGCTGCCCATGACGCGGCCCGCGGTCGTGACCGTGGGCATTTACAACGCGCTCGGAGTCTGGAACGGCTTCTTGTTCCCGCTGATCCTGACCCAGAGCCCGTCAACCCGCGTGCTTCCGCTGTCCTTGTGGACCTTTCAGGGCGAATTCAGCGTGAACATCCCTGCCGTGCTGGCTTCAGTGGTCCTCGCCACCTTGCCGCTGCTGGTCATCTATGTGGTGGCCCGCCGCCAGCTGCTCAGCGGGCTGACCGCTGGATTCAGCAAATAGCCAACACTCTTTTGAAATTCACGAAAGGAACATAATGACTACCGCAAAGCCCTTGCGCGTCGGTATGGTCGGCTACGCGTTCATGGGTGCCGCCCACTCCCACGCCTGGCGGACAGCGCCGCGGTTCTTCGATCTCCCGCTGGACCCCCAGCTCACCGCGCTTTGCGGCCGGAACAACGACGGCGTCCGCGCCGCCGCGGGCAAGCTCGGCTGGGGATCGGTGGAGACTGATTGGCGTCGGCTCCTCGAACGGGACGACATCGACCTGATCGACATCTGCACCCCGGGCAACACACACGCCGAGATCGCGATCGCAGCCCTCGAAGCCGGCAAGCACGTGCTTTGCGAGAAACCCCTCGCCAATTCCGTGGCGGAGGCGGAGCGTATGACCGAAGCCGCCCAGGCCGCAGCTCAACGCGGCGTGTTCTCGATGTGCGGCTTCAGCTACCGCCGCACCCCCGCGTTGGCGCTGGCCAAGCGGATGGTCGAACAGGGCCGCCTGGGAACCATCCGGCACGTGCGTGCACAGTATCTGCAGGACTGGCTCAGCGACGAAAATGCCCCCATGACGTGGCGGCTGGACAAGTCCAAGTCCGGATCGGGCTCCTTGGGTGACATCGGAGCGCACAGCATCGACGCCGCGCAGTGGGTCACCGGGCAGCAGATCACGGGCGTTTCCGCGCTTCCTGGAAACTTTCGTCCACGAGCGACCGTTGGCCGGAGACCTCGTTGGGCTCGGCGGTCATGGCGACGTCGGGGCGGATGCGCCCCGCGGCGCGGTCACCGTGGATGACGCCGCTATTTTCAGCGCAAGGTTCGACGGCGGCACTACTTCAGCGGGCGCCCTCGGGGTGTTCGAAGCGACCCGCCTCGCGCTGGGACGGAAGAACGCCATGCGACTGGAAGTCAACGGCACCAAGGCATCCCTGGCGTTCGATTTCGAAGAGATGAACGTCCTGTCCTTCTACGACGCCGCAGAATCCCCTGACGCCGGATTCCGCCGGATCTTCGTCACCGAACCCGAACACCCGTACGCCGGCAACTGGTGGCCCACCGGGCACGGCCTCGGGTACGAACACGGCTTCACGCACCAAGTGGTAGACCTCGTGACCGCGATCGGGGCAGGCGAGCAGCCCTCGCCGTCGTTCGCCGATGCCTTGCAAGTGCAAAAGGTGCTGGAAGCCGTCGAAAGCAGCGCCGCTGAGTCCAGCCGCTGGCAGAAAGTCTAGGAGGGAACCCCGATGACAAGACCCATCACACTGTTCACCGGCCAATGGGCCGACCTGCCCTTCGAAGAGGTCGCCCGGCTCGCGGGCGAATGGGGCTTCGACGGGTTGGAAATCGCCTGCTGGGGCGATCACCTGGACCCCTACCGCGCTTCCGTGGACGACAGCTATGTCCAGGAACGCCTCGACATCCTTGAGAAGAACGGCCTCAAAGTCTTCGCCATCGCCAACCACCTCACCGGCCAAGCGGTCTGTGACGATCCCATCGATGAACGCCACCGGGACATCCTCTCCGATGAGGTCTGGGGCAATGGTGATCCTGAAGGAGTCCGCCAACGCGCTGCCGAGGCAATGAAGGACACGGCGCGGGCTGCGGCGAGGCTCGGCGTTCGCACGGTGACCGGGTTTACCGGCTCTTCCATCTGGAAGGCCGTGGCCATGTTCCCGCCCGCCTCGGAGTCGATGATCGAGCGCGGCTACCAGGATTTCGCGGACCGCTGGAACCCGATCCTCGACGTGTTCGACGAAGTGGGGGTCCGCTTCGCCCTGGAAGTCCATCCCTCCGAGATCGCCTACGACTACTGGACCGCGAAGCGTGCCCTGGAGTCCGTGGGGCATCGGGAAAGCTTCGGGCTGAACTTCGATCCATCGCATTTCATCTGGCAGGACCTTGATCCGGTGATGTTCCTCCAGGATTTCGCACCGAAGATCTTCCATGTGCACGTGAAGGAATCCATCCGCCAGCTCAATGGCCGCAATGGCCGGCTCGGATCACACCTGCCGTGGGCAGATCCGCGGCGGGGCTGGGACTTCGTCACCGCAGGGCACGGCGACGTGAAGTGGGAGCCGATCTTCCGCACCCTCAATGCCATCGGCTACGAGGGGCCCACGAGCGTCGAGTGGGAGGACGCGGGCATGGACCGGCTCGTGGGGGCGCCGCAATCCTTGGCCATGGTCCGGGAACTCGCCGCGATCGCGCCGCCCATCGCCGCTTTCGACGTCGCTTTCTCAAGCCGCTGATCATTTCGTTTTCGGCTGTCCGGCCGTATTTCTAAGCAAAGGAAACCATGACTGACAAGAAGACCGCCCTGGTGGTCCGTGGCGGCTGGGATGGCCACCAGCCATTCGAAGCCACGGAACTCTTTATCCCGTTCCTCAAGGACAACGGCTATGACGTCCGGGTGGAGGAATCCCCCAAAGTATATGCCGATTCGGCATATATGTCCGGGGTGGACTTGATCGTGCAGTGCATGACCATGTCCACCATCGAGAAGGATGAATTCGAGGGGCTCCGCGCAGCCGTCGAAAACGGCACAGGACTTGCCGGCTGGCACGGCGGCATCGCCGATTCCTACCGGAACAACTCGGACTACCTGCACATGATCGGCGGCCAATTCGCCTGCCACCCGGGCAGACATCCGGACAAACGGATCGGCGAGCAGTCCGACAACTACGTGCCATACACAGTGAACATGCTCCCGGCTGCCGCAAGCCACCCCATCACGCAGGGCATCAGCGACTTCGAGCTGGTCACCGAACAGTACTGGGTGCTCTCGGACGACTACATCGACGTCCTCGCCACAACCACGCAAAAGGTCAGGGACTGGGACCAGTGGAACCGGGAGGTCACCTCCCCCGCCATCTGGACCCGGCAATGGGCCGAAGGCAGGATCTTCGTCTGCACCCCGGGCCACCGCGTGGAAATCCTCCAGGACAGCAACGTCCGCACGATCATTGAAAGGGGCATGCTGTGGGCAAGCCGATAAGAGTTGGAATCATTGGTTGCGGCGCCATTATCGCCCAGTATCTCACCAACTTCCGGAGGCTGGAAGCGATTGACCTGGTAGCCGTCGCCGATCTCGATCCGGCGCGCGCCCAGGCGGTCGCGGATTCTTACGACGGCGTCCGTGCGGTGACCGTCGACGAGCTTCCTGGCGGCAGACGACGTCGAAGTCGTCCTCAACCTCACGATTCCCGCCGCGCATGCGCCGATCGCTTTGAAGGCGATCGCCGCCGGCAAAAGTGTTTATGGGGAGAAGCCGCTCGCTGCGACAACTGCCGAGGCGCGGCAAGTACTCCACGCGGCGCGGGAGGCCGGCGTCGTGGTCGGCTGCGCTCCGGATACGGTGCTCGGCACCGGAATCCAGACCGCACGCAAAGCCATCGACGACGGCCTGATCGGGGCGCCGATCTCGGCCACGGCGACCATGGTGACACCGGGACATGAGCGGTGGCACCCCAACCCGGACTTCTACTACCAGCCCGGCGGCGGACCGCTCGCTGGACATGGGCCCCTACTATGTGAGCGCCCTGGTCACGTTGCTGGGCCCGGTGGTCTCGGTCATTGGAGCCGCAAGCCACACACGGGACACGCGCACCATTGGTTCAGGACCGCGCGAGGGCGACGTGATTCCGGTGACCATCGATTCGCACGTGACCGGGATTCTGGTCCACGCCTCCGGCGCCCTGTCCACCCTTGTGATGAGCTTCGACGCGGTGAAGACCAAGTCGGCCAACATCGAGATCCACGGCGCGGCAGGATCACTGGTGGTCCCCGATCCGAACCACTTCGACGGCGACGTGGAGCTCTTCACGCTCGGCGCCGACTCCTGGCAGACCCTTCCGGTCTCGGCCGGCTATGTCGATTCGGGCCGGGGCTTCGGCATCGCCGACCTCGCGGCGACTCCGGCCGGCGCCGAGCCGCGAGCGGGCGGGCAACTGGCGTTCCACGCGCTGGAGGTCATGGAATCGGTGCTGGCGTCGGCCCATAGTGGCTCAGCGGTGTCGATCGAAAGCACGGTTGCACGGCCGGACCTCGTGGAGCTGACCGCGTTGGCGGCCCCGCTTGCGGAAGTTCAGGGAATCAGCTCGTAGGCCCGGCTCAAAATTCTCCGGACTGAGGTGGCTGCTGCACCCCTGAGGGTTCCCGTCTGCCCCAGTCCGGAGAACGCCACGTTTCCTTGCGGGATCAGTCCAGGTGCGTGGCGGTTCAAGCTCCGGCGCAGCGCGGGGGCGATCCACTCCTCCAGTACGGCGAAATGACCGCCGAGCACCACGGCGGAAATGTTCGCCACCCGCGCCGTGGAGGCCACCGCGATTCCGAGGTAGCGTCCGGCCTGTTCCACCGCTGAAACCGCGCGCTCATCGCCCTCGGCAACGCGGCTGAGCAGCTGGTCCATTTGCTGGGAGGTCGAATCCGGATCTATTCCCGCAGCGGAATATATAGCGTCCTGCCCCGCAAACGTCTCAAGGCAACCGTGGCCGCCGCATGCGCACAACGGACCGTCGGGATGCACCACCACGTGCCCGATCTCACCGGCGTGACCTTGCGGGCCAGCGAAGAGCCGGGACTCTATGACCAGCCCGCCACCGACACCCACTTCGCCGGAAATGTACAGGAAGTCCCGGAACCGTTCGCTTGTGCCGTGATCTGCGCCCTGGCCAAACCAAAGTTCTGCGAGCGCGGCGCTCTTGGCCTCGTTCGCGAGGGAGACTCCGAACGGGGCGTCTGGCAGGATCTTGGGCAACTCTTCGGAGAGCTCGACGTCGGCCCAGCCCAGGTTTGGTGCGGCCACCACCACATTGCGTTCCGTATCCACCAGCCCCGGCACCGTCAATTCCCCGCCAAGAAGTTCGACGCCTGCTGCGATTGCTTCGGTTGCCGCCCGCTGCGCCATGGCGACAAGGAGCGGCAGGATGTCTGCCGGCTTGCTTCCTCGGTTGTGCCGTTCAAGCGTTTCGTGGAAGGTCAGTTCCCCTGCGAAATCCAAGACTCCCACCGCGAGGTAGTCCACATTGATTTCCACGGCCAAGGCGCCGCGGGCCGGATTGAGGACAAGGCCGGTTCCGGGCCGTCCGCGTTCGCCATCGCGGGTGACATATGTTTCCCGCACCAGGCCGGATTCGAGCAAATCGGCGACGATGCTTGAAACGGAAGCCTTCGTCAGACCGCTTTCCGCTGCAAGCTGGGCGCGCGTGGCCCCACCATTCCTCTGAATCCCGGCGAGCACCAGTGCCAGATTCTGCCTGCGGACATCGCCCACCCTCCCGGGCGACGGCGTGGCGGACATGTTTCCTCCAGGATCCTGTTTGACTGCGTGACTTACATCATCATCATTCCGGGATCCGAGATTGCTGGGTATTTGGACCGTGCCGCGCCGTCCGGCACCACTCCTGCGCCGGAACCGGGCGGCCCCGGCGCAGGAGTGCTCACTTAACCGGAGCGGTTAGGTGGTGTTTGCCGGGGCCCAGCCCGCTGGGGACGCCCCCGGAAGCTCGACTGTCGCCGTCGTCCCCGTCTGTACATGCCTCTGCAGGAACTGCTCGGCTGGAGTGACTTCAAAGCCGATCTGACCACGCTGTGCGACCGGCAGTGTGATCGGTGTTCCGAAAACCTTGGGCGTAATAGTCGCGAGGGCTTCCCGCAGGTACGGGAAGAGGGTTATAACAGCGACTTCTTTGGCGAAGAGTTCGACAACGCGCTCCGGGGGAGATCCCCACGGAGATCGATCCCCCGCGGTGCTCCGGACGCACCTCGAGACCCAAGGGAACGGCACAGCATTGAACCAACGGCTTCTGGCGCGCGCGGAAACCGCACGTGTACACAATGGGAACTAAGTACGCTTCGTGTGTACCATGATTGGTATGGAAACCGTGACCAGTGAAGTAAGCACCCGGGAGCTCCGAAACCACCTGGCTGACGTGGTGGGGCGGGTGAGCTACGGCGGAGAGCGCATCGGCGTGACCCGCAACGGCCGCTTGGCCGCCGTCGTGATCAGCGTTGGCGATGCCGAGGCGCTGGAAGCGTACGAGACGGCTCAGGACATCGCCGCAGTCACCGCCTGGGTTGAGGCCGGTCGGCCCTCGCGCCCGGCCGGTGAGCTGAGGAAAGAGCTTGGCATTTGAGGCAGTGGAGCCTGCACACCTCTGCAGACTTCGACAAGACCGCCCGAAAGATCGACCGGGCCGTGCTGCGCCGCGTTTTCACGTACCTGGATGAGGTGTGCACCCTGCTTGACCCGAGGAGCCGGGGGAAGGCGCTAACGGCAAACATGACCGGGTTCTGGCGTTACCGGGTGGGCGATTACCGCGTGATCGTGGAGATTCAGGACGCTCAGCTCGTGATCGTCGCCGTTGCGATGGGGCATCGCTCAGTGGTCTACGGCGACTGACAGCCTTGGGCTCAGTTGTCACTTGCCGAGGTGCTGGCCCCGCCGTCCTTAGTCCCCCGGGTAGCTGATTCCCGCTTGACTGCGTGCTTGATCCAGCAGGGACATGGTGGTCAACGTATCTGCCAACGGCATCGTGGGGCTCTCGAGGAGGCCCTGCTGCAGGCAGCGGATCACTTCGCGCAACTGGTATGTGTACCCACGGCCGACCGGGGCGAAATTCTCCACCCGTTGCTCGGCGGAGCTCGAGGTGATGGTCAGCTCGCTTGGATTGAACAGCGGGGCGTTGCAGCGCAGCATCCCCTTCGCGCCGCATACGGTGGCCGTTTGTGATGTTGCCGCAGTCAACGAGGTCATGGCCTGGACCTGCGCCCCGGAGGAATAGGACAGGGTCAGTGCGGTCTCGGAATCCACTCCGCCATCGGTGAGATGCGCCGTGGCCGTCAACGAGTCCGGGCGTCCTAGGCAAATCAGCGCCCACGTCAGGGGATAAACACCCACGTCCATCAAGGCGCCTCCCCCGTCTTCCCGCCGCCACAACCGGGAATCGGGCCGATCGGGCGCCGGAAATCCGAGGTCAGCTTGCAGCCACCAAATCTCGCCGAGTTCGCCGGATGCGATGATTTCCGCCGCCCGCTGCACGCTGGGCAGGAACCGGGTCCACACTGCCTCCATCAGGAAAAGGCTTCTATCCTTCGCCAGCCGGACCAATTCGGCCGCTTCCCGGCCATTGATGGTCAGCGGTTTCTCGCACAACACGTGCTTCCCGGCTTCGAGGGCTGCCTTCGTCACCGCATAGTGGCTCGTGTGCGGCGTTGCCACGTAGACGACGTCTACCGCAGGATCCTGGAGCAGCCGCTGGTACCCCTGAAGCCCGTCGTCGTCGCCGTAGGCGCTCTGGAAACCGTGCTCGGCGGCAAACGCCTTCGCGTTTTCGCTGGTTCCGGGAACTCACGGACTGCAGGACGGCATCGTGCAGCAGGGCGAGGTCCTGGACGACGGTGGAGGCGATCTGTCCGGTGGAAATGACTCCCCACCGGACGGGATTGCCCGATGCGGGCGCCGGGTCCTGGTTCACGGAATCAAAAAGCGGCGTCTTGACGAGAAGCGGTTCAGTTGCCGGAGTCAACGCGGGCACTGACCTTCCTATAGTTCTGCCCAATCGAGGCATGGAAATCCGGCTCGGGCGTGGCGTCCAGGGCCACGGACCAGTCCGGGCGGTGCTTGGCGAGCGCCCACGCCGCCTGGACGGCCGCGCCACGGGCCACGTATTCACCAGGGCTCGGAACCACCACCGGAAGGTTGAACACCTGGGCTGCAATCCGTTGCACGGCAGGATTCTGCACGGCTCCGCCGATCAGCAACAACCGTTCGGCACAGACGCCCTGGGCGCGCAGGACATCGAGTCCTCCAGCTAGCCCGCACAGCATGCCTTCAATGGCCGCTCGGGCGATATTCGGCCGGGTGGTGGAGGCAATGCTGAGGCCGTGGAAACTAGCCTTCGCGCGGGGCAGGTTAGGAGTCCGCTCCCCTTCGAAATACGGCACCAGCACCACACCTCCCGATCCCGGCTCGGCCTCGAGGGCGAGCCGGGAAAGCCCGTCGTAGTCGACGTCGAGCACGGCCGCGACGGAGCTGAGCACGCGGGCGGCGTTCAACGTCACGGCGATCGGCAGGTACTCCCCGCCGGCGTCCGCGAAGCCCGCCACGGTCCCGCTTGCGTCGTTCCCCGGGGAGGAATCGACGGCGAAAACCGTACCGCTGGTACCCACCGAGACGACGACGTCGCCGGGCTTGGCCCCGAGGCCCAGTGCCGCCGCGGCATTGTCGCCCGCCCCGACACCGAGCACGATTCCGCCTTCGACGCCCTCACTTGCGCCAAGGCCCTCGAAACACGCCGGGTGCACGCGGCCTGCGGTTTCGCCCGGGCCCAGGCACGCGGGGAAGAAGAACGACGCCAGGCGCCGCCGTCGCTGCCCCGCCCGAGGCTTCCCGCGCGTCCTGGCCGAATGCCAGTTTGAACAAGTCCAGATCGTAGCGTCCAGTCAGCGGGCTCCAGTAGCCGGTGCCGCTCGCATCCGAGCGGTCAGTGATGAGTTCGTCCAGGTCCGGCCCCAATGGGCTGGAGCCAGCTGGACCGTAACCGCGCAGACGCCACGTGAGCCAGTCGTGGGGGAGCGCGACGGCGGCCACCCGGGCCATGCTTTGGGGTTCGTGGTCCCTGATCCAGCGGATTTTCGTGATGGTAAACGAGGCCACTGGCACCAGCCCCGTCCGCCGGGCGAAATCCTCTGCTCCTACTTCTGCGGTGAGGTCTTCCGCGGATCCGGCGGAGCGCGTGTCGTTCCACAGCAACGCCGGCCGCACCACATTGCCGTCGCGATCCAGCAGCACCATGCCGTGCTGCTGGCCCGCCACGGACAGTGCACTGACGTCGGCTAGGCCACCGGCGTCGTCGAACGCTTGGGACAGCGCCCGCCACCACTCGTCCGGATGGACTTCCGTTCCATCCGGGTGGCTCGCCCGGCCCGAGCGGATGAGCGCACCGCTTTGGGCGTCCAGGACCACCACTTTGCAGCTTTGAGTAGATGAATCAACCCCGGCAACAAGGTTCAAGGAAGCAGCGGCCACGGGATCAGCGCGCTCCGAGGAGGTGCTCGATGAAGAGCTGCTGGAGCTTCACGAATCCGAAGCCCTTGCCGCCAAAGTAGGCGTCGGCGTCGAAGTCCTCGTAGGCGGACTTGTCCGCACGCAGTGCCTCGTAGCCTTCGCCCGGGTTCAGGGTGGGCTCATTGATTTCAGAGACACGTGAGGCCTGGAGGGCTGCCCTGGACCTCGGGGTCGGCACGGAATGCCTTGGCGCGCTCCTTGAGCAGCAGGTAGGTCTGCATGTTCGCGGCCGCGGAATCCCACACGCCGTCGATGTCCTCGGTGCGGCTGGGCTTGTAGTCGAAGTGGCGCGGGCCCTGGTACGACGGACCGCCGTCGGGACCGCCGTTTTCGAGCAGGTCCACCAAGGAGAATGCGTTCTGCAGGTCGCCGTGGCCGAACACCAGGTCCTGGTCGAACTTGATGCTGCGCTGGCCGTTGAGGTCGATATGGAAGAGCTTGCCCTGGTACAGGGCCTGGGCAATGCCGTGCGTGAAATTCAGGCCGGCCATCTGCTCATGGCCGGTCTCGGGGTTGATGCCCACGAGCTCCGGGCGTTCCAGGGTTTCGATGAAGGCAAGGGCATGCCCCAGAGTGGGGAGCAGGATGTCGCCGCGGGGTTCGTTCGGCTTCGGTTCGATCGCGAAACGGATGTCGTAGCCTCTGTCCGTGACGTAGTCGCCCAGAAGATTCACAGCTTCGCGGTAGCGCTCAAGTGCCCCGCGGATGTCCTTGGCGGCGTCGTACTCGCTACCTTCACGGCCACCCCACATGACGAAAGTTTCGGCGCCCAGTTCGGCGGCGAGATCGATGTTGTCCAGCACTTTGCGCAAGGCGAAGCGGCGGACGCCACGATCGTTGCTCGTGAAACCGCCGTCCTTGAAGACCGGGTGGCTGAACAGGTTGGTGGTGACCATCGGGACGACCATCCCGGTCGCCTTCAACGCGCCCTGCAGCCGGTCGATTTCCCGCCGGCGATCGGCCGCCGAACAACCGAAAGGGAAGAGATCATTGTCGTGGAAAGTGATGCCATAGGCGCCAAGGTCGCTGAGCCGGTTGACCGCTTCCACGGTGTCCAGGGGAGGGCGGGTAGCGGAACCGAATTGGTCCTGGGCCTCCCACCCCACGGTCCAAAGGCCGAACGAGAAGTTGTCTTCACGGGTGGGCTGAATCGTCATTGAATGCTCCGGGGTGGTTGAGGTGAGTTTGTTTCGCTATCCAACTTATTATGAATCTCTGTGATGTCAACCACTTCGAGCCGACAAATTTTCTCATGCGGCCTATGAATATTTTGCAAAGATCTGGCGCTTCCGACATCCACTCGTTATGTTGTTGTGGACAGCAAATAAGGCGACAAGGCCCCGAACGAAGGATTCGACCGTGACTCATCAGCTGGTGGCGGAACGCAACTGGGCAGGAAACTACAGCTACCAGGCGCCGCGGATCGCCCATCCTGCCAGCGTGGGGGAACTCCAAAAGCTCGTGGCTGACGCGGTGAACATCCGGGCATTGGGCTCCCGGCATTCCTTCAACGCCATCGCGGACACAGCCGGCACCCTGGCGGTGCTGGACCGGCTTGAACCGGGCATCAGCGTGGATGCGGGCAATATGACCGTCACGGTGAGCGGTGGCACGCGCTACGGCACACTCGCAGCGGAACTTCAGCGCCAGGGCTTCGCCCTTCACAATCTGGCCTCGCTCCCCCACATTTCGGTAGCAGGAGCTGTCGCTACCGCCACGCACGGCTCCGGCGACGCCAACGGCAACCTCGCAACCGCCGTCGCGGGCCTCGAGCTGGTCACCGCGGACGGAAATATTCTCAGCGTCCGCCGCGGCGAAACGGACTTTGACGGCATGGTGGTGGGACTCGGCGCCCTGGGCATCGTCACCCAGCTGACCCTGGATATCGAGCCGACTTTCGACGTCGCCCAGAATGTCTTCGAAAACCTCAGCTGGGATCTGGTCCTGGAGAACTTCGATCACATAACAACCTCCGCCTACAGCGTCAGCCTCTTCACGGACTGGAGCGGGGAAACTGTGGGCCAGGCGTGGCTCAAGAGGCGCAGCAATGATCCCGCGCCGGGAACGTTCTTCGGCGGAACTGCGGCCACGGAGGCCCGGCATCCCCTTCCCGGAGTGTCCGGCAGCAATTGCACCCAGCAGCTGGGCATTCCCGGGCCATGGTCGGACAGGCTCGCCCACTTCAGGATGGAATTCACTCCGAGCCAGGGCGACGAGCTGCAAAGCGAGTACCTCATTCCCCGTGAACACGCCGTGGACGCACTTCGCACCATGCGCCGGCTGTCCGACGTCGTGACCCCCCTGCTGCTGGTTGGCGAAATCCGCACGGTAGCGGCGGACCAACTCTGGCTGAGCGGGAACTACGGGCGCGACGGCATCGGCCTGCACTTCACCTGGCGTCAGGACCAGCCGGCGGTCGAGGCCATCCTGCCGCTGCTCGAAGCGGAACTGGCCCCGTTCTTGGCCAGGCCGCACTGGGGCAAGGTGTTCGACGCCGGTGCTGCCGCCGCCGCGGCCCTTTATCCGCGCTTCGGCGACTTCATTGCCCTGGCTGATCCGCTTGGATCCGGCCGGAAAGTTCCGCAACGACTTTCTGGACCAGACCGTCTTCGGGAGCTGATATTGTCGCGATGATGCCCTCCCCCACCCGAGCTCCCGCCATGGCCAGCGAACCGGATCCGTCACGACGAAACAACCTGGCACTCCTGACCACCCTGATCCATCACAACGGCGTACTCAGCCGCGCCCAGCTGACCAAACGGACAGGACTGAACCGCTCAACTGTCGGGACGCTAATAGGGCAGCTCGTGGACTTGGAAGTTGTGTACGAGACGGCGCCCTCCGGTGAGGCCCAAGTGGGCAGGCCGAGCCCGGACGTCCATCCCAGGCCGTCCATCGCCGCCCTGGCCGTGAACCCGGAGGTCGACGCGATCACCATCGGCCTCGTCAGCCTCGGGGGGAAGGTCCAGAAAAAGATCCGTTTCGACACCGAGCGGATCCCCACGGCCAAAGAAGCCGTGAACATCGCTGCCGCCGTCATTGCCGGAATGCGGTCCGAGCTCGACACTTCATACCGGGTCACCGGTGTGGGCATTGCAGTACCCGGCCTGGTCAACCGCGACGACGGCGTGGTACGGCATGCCCCGCACCTGGGCTGGCGCAATGCGCCTGTGGCAGCAATGCTCAGCGAGGCCACCGGGTACCGATGCCACGCGGCCAACGACGCATCGCTGGGCGCGGAAGGTGAACTCCTTTTCGGTGCAGGTGCCGGTCAGAAAAACCTCATCTACCTCAATGGAGGCGCCAGCGGGATCGGCGGCGGAATCATCGCCGGCGGATCATTGCTTCGGGGCGCATCCGGCTACGCAGGCGAACTTGGACACACCTTTGTCCGCTCGTCCGGCAAAACCTGCCATTGCGGAGCCACGGGGTGCCTTGAAACCGAAGTCACCCAGTCGTCCCTTTTCGAACTCGCCGGACTGGATGGCGGCGACGCGAGCCAGCTCGAACAAGCTCTTCGCGAGAACAGGAGCAAATCCGTAACTGCGGAAGTGGCACGCCAGCTCGGGTACCTAGGCATAACACTCCGGAATGCAGTGAACACCTTCAACCCGGAAGCGATTGTCCTGGATGGCTTCCTCGGCACCCTGCATTCACTGTCCCCCGGCACACTGGACAACCTGCTCCGGTCCCAAGCAATGGTCGGCCCGGCCGGCCAGGTAAGGATCAATCGGGCTGCCCTCGGCTCGGATCTGATGATGATCGGCGCAGCCGAATTGGCCTTCACCCAGTTCCTCGCCGACCCTGCCGGCGCTTTCCCCGCTCCTTCTCCCGGTCAGGTCGACTATGTCCAATCCAGCGCCCACGCGTAGAACAGCCGCATTCGCACCATCGCCCATGGGCGAGCACTTCGAACTTATGGCCAGCATCGGCGGCCGCGTCCAGCGTGCCGTCGTCACGGAAATCGCCGCCAGCCTGCGGGAGCTCGCCGTCGACGGCGTAGACCTGGTCCAGGACTACCCCTTAACGCACAACCGCCCTGGTGCTCAGGGTGGGTGCTGGTCCCCTGGCCCAACCGGGTGGCGGGAGGCACATGGAACTACGACGGCGTTACCCAGCAGCTGAAAATCACCGAACCTGAGCTCGGCAATGCCTTGCACGGCCTGCTGACTCACTCTCCGTACCGGGTCAGTGCGCGGACCACGGACAGCATCACGCTCGACGCGGGGATCTCGCCGCAGCCGGGGTACCCCTTCGACCTGTCGACGTCGGTCCGCTATCAGCTCGTGAAGGACGGGCTGTGTGTCACCCACCGCCTGGAAAACACCGGCCCCCGATCCGCGCCCGTCGCGCTGGGCGCGCACCCTTTCCTCCGGCTGGGCAGCGTGCCTACGCAAGAACTCACGCTCTACATCAACGCCGATACCCACATCGAGGTGGACGAACGCCTGAACCCAAGCGGCATCACCACGGATGTCGGCGGAACCGATAACGATTTCCGCGCGGGCAGGCTGGTGGGCTCCGTCAACCTCGACGACGCCTGGGGCGACGTCCGCCGCGAGGACAACGGAGGCTCCGTGCATTACCTTGAGGCGCCCGACGGCAGCCAAGCGCAACTATTCATGGATGCCTCCTTCGGCTATGTCCAGGCCTTCACCACCACGGACTTCGCCACCGACGGCGGCACGGTGACCGCCGTCGCGGTTGAACCCATGACAGCCCCGGCTGACGCCTTCAACAGCGGCGAGGGGCTTCGCTGGCTGGAACCCGGCAAGGTCTGGGAAGCCAGCTGGGGGATTCGGTACTGGCAGCCGTAAGCTGCAACGCCGTCGGGATCTCCCTGCCTTGCGGACTATTCACCACCGCGCCCCACGCTGAACCGTCCGCAAGACGAGGAAAACGCGAGACTTACTTCCCCGCCGGCCAGCCCGTGTACGACTCAGCCAGGTAAGCCCGGGCGTTCCGGGAGGAGACCACGGAGTGGAGTTCGCCGAGTTGGCGTGCGCGGCTAAAGTCGTCTGCGGCTGGAGCAGTGTGCAGCATGGAGGTCATCCAGTAGGAGAAATGCTGGGCCTTCCAGACGCGTTCCAAGGCACGGTCGCTGTAAGTGTCGAGCAAGTCTGTGGTCCCCTTCGAGTAGAAGGATTCCAGGCCTTCGAAAAGTACCCTCACGTCGTGGAAAGCCAGGTTCAGCCCCTTGGCGCCGGTCGGCGGGACGGTGTGCGCAGCGTCGCCGGCCAGGAAGAGGTTTCCGTAGCGCATCGGTGTATGGACGAAGCTGCGGAAGGGCAGGACCATCTTTTCGAGAACCGGCCCCTCCTTGAGCTCGAAGCCGTTTCCGTTGACGCGCTTGCGGAATTCGGACCAGATGCGTTCATCGTCCCAATCGGCCACGTTTTCCTTCGGGTCGCACTGGAAGTACATGCGCTGCACATCCTCCGTGCGCTGGCTGATCAGGGCAAAGCCGTTCCCGGAGTTGGCATAGATCAGCTCATCCGAGCTACGAGGGGCCTGGGCGAGAATGCCGAACCAAGCGAAGGGGTATTCGTGGAAGTACCACTTACGGTTGGCCTCCGGGATCTGGAAACGGCAGTGGCTGCGCGAACCGTCGGCGCCCACCAGGAAGTCCGCCTGGATCTCGAACTCTTGGCCTTCGGCGTCGGTGAAACAGACTTTCGGCTTGCCCTCGAGATCGCGGATGGTGGTGTCCGTGACGCTGTAGCGGACGTCGCCGCCGTCGTCCTCGCGGCGTGCAGCGAGATCGAGGAACACCTCGGTCTGTGGGTAAAGCCAAACTGATTCGCCCACGAGTTCTTTGAAATCGATCCGGTGGCTTTCCCCGTTGAACCGCAGCTCGATGCCGTCGTGCCTGTCGCCGTCGCGGAGCACGCGATCGGAAACGCCGCTGTCCACGAGCAGGTTCACGGAGCCGTGTTCCAAGATGCCCGCACGGACCGTTTCGGCGATCTGCTGGTGGCTGCGCACCTCGATGACGGTGGACTCGACTCCCGACTTGGCCAGCAAGTGGGAGAGCATGAGGCCGGCTGGGCCTGCACCCATGATGGCGACTTGGGTGGTGATGGTCTTACGTGCCAAGGTGTTCCTCGCTTCATTGCGGAACCGCGACTCGAGCGGCGGCGGGATTTCCACAACAGTGTGACGCGCATCCCAAGGCTGGCGTTAGTGAGATTCCGTTCAACGGAACTCTCTAGGCCTTCCGTTGCTCCCCGAGCTGCCGCCCGATCCCGCGGGCCGCCGTCTGTAACGCCGGCACCAGCGCCTGAAGGCGCATCTCAGCAAGCGGGACCACGACGCCGAGCGCGGCCACAGTTCGCCGCTTGCCGTCCATGACCGGCACCGCGATCCCCCAGGTGTCCGGATCCACGACGCCGGCGAGCTGGGCATAACCCTGCTGGGCGGTTTCCGCCAAAAGGTGACGGACGACGTCGGCCGTCACCTTTTCGGCTGGGTCGCTGAATTGCTCGAGGTACTCAGCTTGCTGCCCCCGCGGCTGGTTCGCCATCAACGCGAGCCCCGCCGAGGAAATGTGGATGGGCATGCGGCCCGCCACACGGGCGCGGTTGGCCACAGATCCCCGACGGGACAGCCGCTCCACGAACAACGCCTCCCAGCCGTCCAGCACCGCGAGGTTCACGTTCTGGTTCAGGACGAGTTGGATGTCTTCCATGAACGGCACGGCCGCTTGGCGCAGGGCCAGGGTGGGTGAATTCCTGTTGACGAGTTCCCACAGCCGCATGCCCAGCCGGACGTTGCCACCCACGCCGAGTTCCAGGAGCCCGTGATCAGCGAGCTGGCGGACCAAGCGGTGGGCGCTCGCGAGGGGCAGCCCGGCAGTCTCCGCGAGCTCAGAAAGCTGAAGGGACGTGGAGCCCTCGGGGAAGGCTTCAATGATCCGTACCACACGGTCCACCACGGAATCACCGGATGCCGAGTTGGCCACGAAACGCTCCTTTTGCAATCGGTTCGGCGAGTGCCGCCAAGCCTAAATGACGGGCTAAGCGGGTGCGATTTCCCGCCGCGAAATCTCCATGCCAATCGCATCGTAGCGCGCCAGCAATTCCGGGCCGGCAGATTTAGTGGGGTGATCCAGGAGGCCGAAGGCGAAGTCGCTTGCCGCGAGTAGCTCGTCATCGGAGTACCGGTCCAGCGGCCGGGATCCCCCTGCATCGATCGACGCGGCGAATTCACCGTTGATCTCGACGGACTTCGGCCCTGCCTCGCCCTCCGCGGGGAGGGCGGAACGCCGTGCCATGAATTCGAGCGAAACTCCTGACCTGGTGGAGAGGCCGACCTCCGTGGTGCCGCCGTCGATCGAGTTGAGATCGTTACGGAGGCCCACCAACGCCTGCGATTCCACGAGGGTGGCGTGGGAACAGTCCACTCTGATGTGGGAGGTGATGCCCATTCGCCGGATCCGGCGAATAGTGTGCACGAGTGCGGGCCGGGAATCTTGGTTGAGGCTCCCCCGTATGTCGATCTCGACTGCGTCCGTGGAAACATCGAATTTAACGAGGGCGTGCAATTTGCGGTCCATAGGAACTCCAAAGGAAGGTGTCTATGGCCGACGGCTCAACCTCAATCAGGCTATCGGCTGACGCCCGGTTGTACAACCCACCGAGTTGACTCGTAAAAAACCTCCGCGAAGGGGCATACGTTGCCTCATAAGTATTTCTCCGGCTGGTTCGGGGTTGCCGGGCGGGCGGTGGCGGGTTACGCAGGGTGGATGGGACTGACGATGGCCGAACGCAAGGCCGTGACGAAGCAGCTGGCGAGGACCTACCGGGCCGGTGATCGGCTCCGGAAGGGCAGGATCCTGGACGAGCTGGTCGAGCTGACGGGCTGGCACCGGGACTATGCGCGGGCGGTGCTGCGGCATGCCCTTGATCCGCCCAGGCCGCGTCCGGTGCGGGCGGGCCGGGCTCCGGTGTACGGGGCGGATCTGCAGCCAGGTCTGGTGCAGTGCTGGGCGGTGCTGCGGGCGCCGGCCGGACGGCTGCTGGCGGCGGAGATGCCTGAACTTGTTCCGATGCTGCGGGACGAGGGAGCGCTGCAGGTCACGGATCCGCAGGCGGCCCTGCTGGCGCGGATGAGCGCGGCAACGATCGACAGGCGGCTGGCCGGGGAACGGGCCAAGCTGCTGCCCAGGGGGCGCTCCCACACCAAGCCCGGGTCCTTGCTGAAATCCCAGATCCCGATCCGGACCTGGGCGCAGTGGGATGATGCCGTGCCCGGGTTCGTGGAGATCGACCTGGTCGGCCATGAAGGGTCCAACAACTCCGGGCAGTTCTGCTTCACGCTGACCGTCACCGACATCGCCACGGGCTGGACGGTGAACCGGTCCGTGCCCAACCGGGCGCAGAAGCACGTCTTCGCTGCCCTGCAGCACGTCCTGTCGGTGTTTCCCTTTCCCGTGATCGGCATCGATTCGGACAACGGCAGCGAGTTCATCAACAACCATCTGTTCGATTTCTGCCTGGAACACCACATCACCTTCACCCGCTCCCGGTCCGGCAACAAGAACGACGGGGCCCACGTGGAGCAGAAGAACTGGGCCAGGGTCCGTGAACTCGTCGGCTACCTCCGCTACGACACCGCCGCGGAACCGGAGCTGCTGAACCAGGTCTGGGAACTGGACCGGATCTTCACCAACTACCTGCTGCCCCAGCAGAAGCTCATCGCCAAAATCCGCGTCGGATCCAAGGTCACCAAGAAGCACGACGCTCCGGCAACCCCGCACAGACGCACGAAAGCCGACCCCAGGGTCTCACCTATGGCCGTGCTCCGCATGAACACCGAATACAAGAAGATCAGACCTGCTGCCCTGTCCCGGCAGATCCTGTCCCTCACGGGCCGGCTCGAAACCCTCGCCACGGCCAAGCAGCCCGCACCCGTGAAACCCCCCGTCAACGAGGACTGGAACCGCCGACCCAACCGGAGATATTCAACTGAGGCGACGAATGCCCCTTCCCGGAGGTATTGACATGAGGTAACAGGCCCACCTGTACAACCCACCGCGCTGACCCAGGGTTCGAATTCACCCTGCCTGGCTCCGGTCCGGACTGGGGCCAGGATACCTGGGCCGGTTCCTCGAAGTGGGTCAAGGTACCTATTCCGCCGACCGAATCCACCAAGGCTTTGGCAATGTCCCGCAATTTCAGGTTGCGATTGCTCGAGGCACCGGTAAGGATCCGGACGGCCGCCTCCTGGCTGCAGCGATTCTGCGCCATGACAACTCCCACCGCAATGTCAATGATCGTGCGGGACTCCATCGCCGCCCGGAGGTTCTTGGCGCTGTCGGCGTGAAGGGCAAATTTGACGGCAAGACGCAAGGCCTGTGAAACCTCGCGGGTATAGCCGCGGGCCCGCGCTGCGGCCTTTTCGTCGAACTTGTGCGGGATCTCGGAGTACAGGTTGAGCGCCGCCTTCGCCTCGCCCTCAAGGTCGAACGGCAATGACAGCACCGACCTCAGGCCGTACGATGCAACGGCTTTGGCATAGTCAGGGCCCCAACGGTCCTCCTCCAGCAGATCCGGAACGTGGACTTCCCGTTCCTCCTCGGCTGCCGTCAGGCACGGTCCCTGGGCCAACGAATATTGGATTTCGTCCACCTCGCGCGCCACATCACTGCTCCACCCAATCGTGGCCGCCTTCCGCTCGCGTAGCAGCGTGATGCCGCAGAGCGCGTCGTCGCCATCGCCCGCCATCTGATGGGCGGAAAACCGGGCCAATTCGTTGAGGAATTCCTCGAAATCGGCGCTCTCCAAGATCAGGTTCTGGATCTGGTCGATGGTGGTCGGGGCGGAAGCGGGCGGGAGCATGGTGCGTTCTCCTGATGAATATGCTGACGGGGGCATGTAGGAATATTAAAATCACCATTGCCATTTGGGAAACTCCTGGACGACACCGACTTTCGAGACCGCGCCCCCTCAGCCCCCCGCCCGCGCCCGCAGCCGCTTCCAAAGCCCCGGAGCAACCACGACTGCCACGCCGACAGCGGCCCCGATCACCGTTTCCACGATGCGGTCCCGCAGGAGGATGCCCGGGTCAACCCGGGCTGAAAGCAGCGTGGCGATGAGGGCCAGCGGCGTCACGAAGATCTGCGCCACAAGGTATTGTCGGGCGATAAACATCTCCGCCCCGAACTGGCATCCCGCGATCACCAGGACCATGGCCCACGGCGCAGGGTTAAGCCACAGGATGCCGGCGAGCAGCACGAGCCCGATCACTGTTCCGGCGATTCTTTGGATGCCACGACGGACGCGGTGACGTGTGGAGTGGCCCACGAGGGGGACCACAGCCGCCACCATGGCCCAGTAAGTGTGCCCGAAGCCGAGCCGCTCACTGGCCAATGTCGCCAGCGCCCCGGCAAGGCCAGCCGCCACGACGTAGCCGCCGCCTTCCAACCATGCCGCCCGCCGCTCAGGCGCTGTGCGACGGATGGGCGGCGGCCGCTTCCACGGGGTCCGATGACTCTTGACCACGCGGGCTGAGATGCCGATCAGCAGGCACAAGCCCGTGGTCAACACGGCGACCAACATCGCTTCCCCTAAAGGAGGCTGCGCCGGGATGGAGGCGATGGCCGCGAAGGCGAAAATCTGGAAGAGCGAACCGGCAGGACGCAGCCGCCACAGCGCGGCCACGACGGAACACACACCGGCTACCAGCGTGGTGGCCGCGGTCAGGAACCAAGAGTATTCAGCCGGCCCGATCTCCCACACCTGCGCGGCCCGTGCCGTCAGAGTGGCCAGCAGGATGACCACCAGCATGAGCCCGCCGGCACGCAACTGGCTGCGGAAGCGAAGGCTGTGCGGTTCATTCCGGCCGTAGATGCCGGTGAAAGCTCCGAAAGACGCGAAAGCAGCCAAATCCAGCCGCCCGAGCAGTGTGAGGGTGATGAGCGGAACGAACACGCCTATGGCGCACCGGATAGCGGGATGGTGGTCCTTGTTGCCCGGACCTATGGTGAACATTTCCGCTACAGCCTTCACGGGCGCGGCTCGCCTTTCGTCGCAGGATCAAACGTACGACGGCGGCGCTGGCGTCCGCTCGAATCTTACGCTCCGTTCGAGGCCCCACTTAGAGATTGTGCACAGATCGTGCCCGTTATCACGCCCGCTAAAGGGCAATAGGTGTACACAAACTCCAAGGGATCCAGGCTCGGCGAGGGAGGGCGGTGTCAACCCGCTACTTGTGCATGGCTTCATGAATCTGAAGTGCGAACCAGAGCTGGGCCAGCGTAGACGTTTGAGTCATGTCCAGGCCGGTCAGTTCACTGATCTTGCGAATGCGGTAGATGATGGTTTGGCGGTGCGCGAAAAGGGCCGCAGCGGTCTTTTGCCACGATCTCTGCGTGTCCAGATAGGTCCGTAGGGTCACCACCAGATCTCCCTCCTGGCTCTGTTCGTACTCGAAAATGGGACCCAGAAGCCGCTGAACCAACGCCGCCCCTTCTTCGAAGCTCGTGAGGCCCAGCCAGGAGGGCCCTTCCGCGTAGTGGGCCACGTTCATCGAATTCCCTCTGGCCGAGCCGAGCGCCCACAGGGATTCCTGCAACGCACGCTGGATGCCAGCTGCGGAGGTCGGCCGGCTGATACCGATCCTGGCACCGGGTCCTGCGCAATGGATCAAAATGTCGTCCGACACAATCGCGGAAACTGCCACATGAAGCGTCTTGAGACGCCACAGGCAAGCTACCGGAAAACCATGACGCCACATCTGGACGTGGAAGTCCGCCAGCCCGCCGCTGCTGCCGTCGTCGTCGGCCGAAATGGAGGCGATCCGGAAATCCTGGGCCGGGACATCAAAATCTGCGAGCCTGCTTTCCATTTCCGCCGTCCCCAAGCGGCCATCAATCACTTGCTGCAGGAATTCGCCAGCCACGCGGTGCTGCCCCTCCAAGGACAGGACCGTCCGCGAAAGTTGCAGCCCCAACACCGTTGCGGCGTGAAGAAGAACGACGGCGTCCGGGTGCGGTTCTCCGTTTGGCAGCACCACCAGAAGCGCATTGGCGTGTGTGGGAATGTCCATCGTCAGCACGTGCCCGCCCCGGATCCGGTGCCACTGGAAATTCTTCGCTGAGACGGACGCCTGACCTGATAGCGGGGACCATTCCTCCACCAGGAAAGACGGAATCGGCTGGCCATCCGGATGCCAGGGATGGAGGCAACGCCGGTCCAGCAGGAAAAGGTCCGATTCGAGCTCCGTGGCCAACCTCCGGACTAGGCTCTGCCAATGGTCTTCAGATGCTCCGGCAGTGCGGAGCAGGTCGTAGATCCGGGCAGTCTGGCGCAGACGCCGCGACTCTTCGAGCAACGAAGACTCGGCAACCGAACGGGCAATGGCGATAAACGGAAGCGGGTACGGGATGTTGACCAAAGGCAGCGGGAGCCGGTCGCAGGCATCCAAGAACTCCGGCGACAACTCCGGCGCGTGCATCTTCTCTCCGATGGCCAACGCGCTGGCGCCCGCATCCACCAGCGCCTCGGCGAGCGCAACCTGCCCGGCAGCGTCAGGGGGTATGGACAGACCGTTGGTCATCATGAATTCGCCGCCAGTAACCCATTCCCACAGCCTCGGCAGGTCCGAGGTGTGGGCCCACGTGATGCGATTCCCGCTGCCTTCGGACCCAGCCAGGAGCGTGAGTCCCAGTTGGGGTTCGGCCACAAGCTCGGCCACGGTGATCGCCATAGAGCTGCTCCCACATCGTTGGGGCGGCCGCTTCCACGACCATCTAGACAAATGTATAGGCGCCTCGACCATTTGTAGCCAATCTACCGCTATACGTCGTGATGCGCGTCACCAAGAATTGGATTACTTACTTCCCGCTCAATGGCGAGCACTCCCGCAAGCGAAGGATCCCGGCATGACAACGCACCAGCCCATCGGCCCCGTCGACGCAACAAGAGTCCCCCGTTATGCCGGCCTCGGCACCTTCGCCCGGCTTCCCCAAATCGACCGCGTTCCGGACTACGACATTGCCATTGTCGGTGTACCGTTCGACGGCGGAACCTCCTTCCGTCCCGGCGCCCGTTTCGGTCCTGCCGCAGTCCGCGAAGCCTCCCGGCTCCTGCGCCCCGGTTACCACCCCGAGCTCGATGTTGAACCCGTTTACGAAGTCCAGGTTGTGGACGCCGGCGACATCGCCTGCACGCCTTACGACATCTCGCGGGCTGTCCGTGAAATCGAAGAGCAGGCCCTGCCCCTGATCAGCGAGGACAAGAAGCTCATCTCGATCGGCGGAGACCACACCATCGCCCTCCCTATGCTGCGGGCATTGAACAAGGTCCACGGCCCAGTCGCGTTGCTGCACTTCGACGCCCATCTGGACACGTGGGACACCTACTTCGACCAGCCTGTCACGCACGGGACCATCTTCCGGCGCGCCTTCGAGGAAGGCCTCCTGGTGGAAGATAAGTCCATGCACGTCGGCATCCGCGGGCCGGTCTACGACCGCAACGACTTCCTGCGCGACCACGAGTTCGGATTCCAGATCATCCGCTGCTCGGACCTGGACGTCATCGGCGTCCCTGCGGCCATTGAACAAGTCAAGCAGCGGCTCGGCGACACGCCTGTCTACGTCTCCATCGACATCGACGTCCTGGACCCGGCGTATGCCCCGGGCACCGGCACTCCCGAGATGGGCGGCCTTCACTCCCGCGAGCTTCTGGCGTTGCTCCGCGGCCTGAACGGCATCAACATTGTGGGCGCCGACGTCGTCGAGGTCGCCCCCGCGTATGACCACGCGGACATCACCACCGTCGCTGCGGCAACCCTGGTCTTTGATCTCCTTGCCCTGATGGTGAACCGCGGCAAGGCTTCCTCCAACGCGGTCCGCGAACTGCAAGCAGCCAGCGGGAGCGCACTGTGAGCGCTCGAACCCCCCACACTGCCGCGGCCGAGGTGCCCCGGCTCGAGGATAAGACCATCCAGCCGATCCCCTTGGACGAACGCCACGGGAAGGCCCGGGACCTCTTCACGATCTGGTTCGGTTCCAACATCATGATCATGACCATCGTGACCGGCGGGCTCGCCACCACGGTGTTCGGCCTCAGCTTTGTGCCCGCGATCGTGGGAATCATCATTGGGAACGTCATCGGCGGCATCTTCATGGCGCTGCATTCCGCCCAGGGCCCGCAACTGGGCGTAGCGCAGATGATCCAGACCCGCGGCCAGTTCGGTTCGTATGGCGCGCTGCTGATTGTCGCCATCGTGGTGATCATGTACGTCGGGTTCTTCGCGGCGAACTTGGTCTTTGGCGGCGAAGCAATGGCCGCAGTCAGCCCGGAGATCAGCATTGACGGCGGCATCATTATTATTGGTGTCGTCAGCGTCATCGCCACGATCTTCGGCTACCGGCTCATTCACGCCTATGCCCGCATCTTGAGCATCGTTGCCGGCCTGGCGCTGCTGCTGGCCTTCATCTGGATCCTCTTCGTCCATGGACTCCCAGCCAGCTTCCTGCTCCAGGAAACTTCAACTGGGTTGGCTTCATGGGCACCGTTTCGGTCTCCGCTCTTTGGCAGCTCGCCTACGCACCATACGTCTCGGACTACTCCCGCTACATGCCCCAAGGCACTGGCTCGGGCCCGGCGTTCTGGGCATCCTACTCAGGATGCGTCCTGGGAACCCTGTTCCCGATGATTCTGGGCGCCTTGGTGGGAACGCTCGCAGTGAGCTTGGGCACCGGGGCCGGGGATGTCGAAATCGTCGGCAGCATGGGAGCACTGCTCCAGCCCTGGACCCTCGCAGTCATTGGAATCTTCTGCCTGGGCGTCGCGGCGTCGAACGCCATGAACCTCTACTGCGGCGTCCTGTGCACCCTCACCATAGGGCAGACCTTCAAGCCTGCCTGGCTACCCAGGGCCAAGTCCCGGACTGTTGCGGCGATCGTTCTCTTCACGCTCGCCCTGCTGATCGCGCTGTTCGCTCGCGACAACTTCATCCTCTTCTACACGAACTTCCTCTCCTTCCTGATGTACGTGTTGGTCCCATGGACGGCCATCAACCTGGTGGACTACTACCTCCTCCGGCACGGCGACTACAGGGTGGAAGACTTCTTCAAACGCGACGGCGGAGTCTACGGCCGGTTCAACTGGATCGCCATCGGTTCCTACGTTGCCGGCGCCCTTATCCAGGTTCCCTTCTCGTCAACCGCGCTCTTCACGGGCCCCGTGGCCGCAGCGATGGGCGGCGTGGACATCTCCTGGATGGTCGGACTGGTTGTGGTTGCTCCGCTCTACTACTTCGCAGCACGCGTATTCCGGAAGCAGCAAGCCCCAGCCGCCATCCCGGCCCCAGCACTCGTCACCGACCTCATCTGAAAGCGATACACCATGACAACCACCAGCACCGAGCAGTTCGCCGTCCGACGCTCCCCCGGGGATCACAGCCCAGCCAGTACCCTGCCGCTGCCTCCTCATTTGCCTCCGGCGGGTCACTTCATTGGAGGATCCTTCGTCCCCGGCTCCTCCAACCAGCTCATCGACGTCGTGGACCCCACCACGGAACAAGTCATTGCTTCCGTGGTGGGCGGCACCGCGGCAGATGTCGACGTTGCCGTTGAGTCAGCCGTGGCGGCGCAAAAGTCCTGGGGCGCCACCACGCCGAAGGAGCGGTCCGAGGTGCTGAACCTGATCGCCAACATCATTGAAGCCAACCGTGAAGTCTTCGAGATCATCGAGTCCGCCAACACCGGCAAGCCGCGGACCGTTGCAGAGGACGATGTCTCCAGCACCATTGATACCTTCCGCTTCATGGCCGGAGCTTCCCGCACACTGACGTCCATGGCCGGCGGCGACTACGCAACCGGACACACTTCGGTCATCCTCCGGGAGCCCGTGGGCGTCGTCGGCGTCATCACCCCCTGGAACTACCCGCTGCTGATGGCCGCCTGGAAGATTGCGCCGATCCTGGCCGCCGGAAACAGCATTGTCCTCAAGCCTTCCGAGCAGACCCCGTTGTCCACCCTGAAGCTGGCCGAACTCCTGGCCGGGCACATACCGGATGGAATCCTCAACGTCGTCACAGGACAGGGACGAACCGTCGGACAACGGCTCTCGGAACACCCGGATATTGCCCTCATCGCCTTGACAGGGAGCGTGGTCAGCGGTCAAGCCGTTGCCGAGACTGCTGCCAAATCGGTCAAGCGCGTGCACCTGGAACTCGGCGGCAAGGCCCCGGTTGTGGTCTTTGCCGACGCCGATCTCCGCGCCGCGGCCGCCGGGGTACGCAACGCCGGCTTCTGGAATGCCGGCCAGGACTGTGGCGCTGCCTGCCGCGTGCTCGTCCACGAATCCGTGGCGGAGGAATTCACCGAGCACCTGGTCCGCGAAGTCAGCACGCTCGTGATCGGAGCTCCAGATGCAGGCGACGACGTGGAAATCGGACCCATGATTTCGCGCCCCCACTTTGAACGCGTGAAGGAATCACTTGCCGATGCCAAGGCCGCTGGCCTGAAGGTGGCGATCGGCGGCTCGGCCCTTGAAGGCCCCGGCTACTTCATCGAGCCGACCGTGATCAGCGACGTACCGGCCGGAGCACCCATCGCTACGCACGAAATCTTTGGTCCCGTGGTCACTGTGGAGACGTTCAGTTCCACTGAAGAGGCCATCGATCGGGCAAACGAGAGCCCCTACGGCCTTTCCGCCTCCGTATGGACCAGGGATTCGAGCCTCTCGCTGGGCGTTCCGAAGAAGCTCGACTTCGGTACCGTTTGGGTCAACTCACACTTGGTGTTGGCTTGCGAAGTACCGTGGGGCGGGTTCAAGGGTTCAGGCTATGGCCGCGACCTCTCGCTGTACGCCTTGGACGATTACTCCCGCACCAAGCACGTCATGATCAACCACGGCGCATGAACGTTCAGTCAACCATCGGAGCTCGGCAATGACCACCACCAACTTCCCCCGCAATGCATCCTCGGCACGTGCAGCGACCCCGTCCGCGCCCTTCGGGACAGACGTCACGTGGACAAACTGGGGCGGTAACCAGAGCGCCACGCCAGCCTTCACCGTCAGGCCCCGGACTGAACAAGAAGCGCTCGACGCCGTTCGTTTCGCCATCCGCGAAGGCCTGCCTGTGCGGGCGGTCGGCTCAGGACACTCCTCCTCGCCGCTGGTCCAGACGGGCGGGGTCCTGATGGACATGTCCGGACTCTCGGCGATCACCGGAACCGACCGGGCCCGGCGTCGTGCAAGGGCTCTGGCCGGCACCACCATCAATGCCTTTGGCGATCCGTTGTGGGAGGAGGGCCTTGCCCTTGGCAACCAAGGAGACATCGACAAACAGCAAATTGCGGGGGCACTTTCAACCAGCACACACGGCTCCGGAAAAGACCTGGGCAGCTTTTCGTCAAACCTTCGTTGGGTGAGGCTGATCAACGGCTACGGCGAAATCGTCGAAATCGGCGAGGACCAGCTCCGCGAGCTCCGAGCCGCCCAGGTTGCGCTAGGCACCCTCGGCATTTTCCTGGAAGTCGAGCTTGCCGTAGAGGACCGCTACTACCTGCGGGAAGAGATCACGTACCCCACGTGGGCGGACACCCGCGCAACCTGGCAGTCCGACATCGACTCGAACAGGCACTACTCGTTCCTCTGGTGCCCGGACGAGGGCTCATGCGAACTCCTGGACCTGCCCGGTTCGCCAGGCCAGAGCATGTCAAACCGCAGCTACACCAAGCGGTACAACATCGCCCAGATCCAGGACGAGCGCGAAATTTCAAGCACTGAAGGTGCCCGGCTCGATCGCTCCTACCGCATCTATCCGGGCGGATTCACCACGCAGTTCCACGAACTTGAGTATTTCGTTCGCAGCGAGGACGGCCTAGCCGCCGTCGAGGCCGTCCAGGACCTTATCCGCACCAAATATCCAGAGCAGAAATACCCCGTGGAGGTCCGCTGGGTGAAGGCCGATGAGGGCTACATGTCTCAGTTTCAGGGACGGGACAGCACCGTCATCACCCTCACCACTGAACCCGGGACGGACTACTGGCAGTTCTTCCGGGACGCCGATGCGTTGCTGCAGGAGTTCGAGCCGCGCGCCCACTGGGGCAAGATCCATTTCATGACCCGGAGCCGCTTGGAACGCCTCTATCCGGAGCTGGACACCTTCATCCAGGTGCGGCGCGAGTTCGATCCCCGTGGAATGTTCCTCAATGACCACACGCGCGCCTTGTTTGGCTGATCGCCTGAAGTTACGCAGGTTGACGGCCGGTTGAAACCATGGAGTGGTACTTTGTTCTCTGCTTTAGCCAGACACTCGTACCCAATCCGAGGACACTCCATGCTTAAAGGTTTCAAGGACTTCGTCCTTCGCGGCAACATCATCGAGCTTTCCATCGCCGTCGTCATCGGCACCGCGTTCACGGCCCTGGTTGCCGCGTTTACCACCAATATTGTCAACCCGATCATCGCCGCTGCCGGCGGAGTCAACGCCCAAGGCCTTGGCTTCTCCATTTGGCCAGACAACCCGAAAACCTTCGTCAACTTCGGCGCCGTCATCACCGCCTTTGTGACCTTCGTGATCACCGCGGCCGTGGTCTACTTCATCTTCGTTGCACCGATGAACAGGATCAACGAGCTGACCAAGCGCCGCGCGTCCATCGAAGAGCCCGAGGACGAGCCCCTGCCGGCTGACACCGCCCTTCTGGCAGAGATCCGCGACCTCCTGACCGAGCTCGCCGCTGCCAACAAAAGCAACGAGAACATCCACTAAGTCCGGGCGGGCTGGTTCTGTGCGATCACGTTGCGCCGAACCAGCCCACCCCAGTGATATCCAAATCGTGATGCAGACGCAATCCGCCTGAAACAGGCTTGGGGCACGATGGTGCCATGAAGCCGAACGCGAGGACTTCCGCCACCGCAGAGCTCTCCTGCGAAGTGTGCGGCCAGATGCCCGAGGCTCCGAAGGCCCGGCTAACACTGGCCCAAATCGCCGTGATGCTACCGGTCGAACTTCTTGTGCACGCCGCCGTCGTTGAAACGCAGCTCCCTTACCTCGCCAAAGTACTCCTGTTGACCGTGACCGCCACGGTGCTGGTGATTTGGGTGGCCGAGCCTTCGGCAGCCAGGATGCTCCGACGCTGGATCCACGCCCCAGCACTCCGCCACCGGAGAAAGCTTCACGCGGCGCCAGCACTTTGGCGGGCGAGAACCGTGCTCCGGGACCAGCCAGGCTCCCTTCAACGGATCACTCAGTCGCTGGCCCGGACAGATATCAACATCCTGAGCATCCACGTCCACCCGATGGATGGCGCCGCGCTCGATGAATTCGTGTTGTCCGCACCCGGGGATCTCGGCGAACGGGATCTACTCAAAGCGCTTGACGACGGCGGCGGCCGGGATTGCCACGTGTGGCCCACCACCGCACTCGCCATGGCGGACGGGCAGACCCGGGCCCTCAGCCTGGCTGCCCGGATCGCCGACAACCCTGACGAATTGCCCCTCGCGGTCGCGGAACTTCTCTCAGCCAAAATCGTCACCCCGGAACCCGAAGGTCCGGCTGCCGAGGCAAGCTCCGCCGTCGGGCCTTCCACAACGCTCCTGAAGATTCCCACGGCCTGGCACGGACCGCTCCTGTTTTCCCGACCGGGCGAACCGTTCACGCCAGCGGAATCAGCCCGCGCCCATCGGCTGGCCGAGCTGGCGGAAATCCTGGCGCACACCCGCAGCGCCGCCGCAAAGGACCGGAGCTAGGATCCGGAACCCTCAACTGGAAGGTGGTGGCGGAATGAACGCCATGGACGTATCGCACTTGGATGGCACCGGAGTGCACGTGGTACCGGGGCACGGGATAATTCATCCTGTTCCGCCTCATCCTGTGATGCCTCATCCTGTATTGCACAGCGCCGAAGCAGTGGCTACGAGCCGGGACCCCCACCACTGGGGCCGCGCAATGGCGGTCGCCATCACCAAACTCGCGGACAACCTGGCAAGCGAGGAAGGGCACGAGGCCTTGATGGGCCACGAGCTGCGGCTTCGCATCACCGAGGAACCCGGGGGCGCGCGCATCACCCTCTGGTGCGCTTCAGGGGAGTAGCGACGCCGGGGGACGTAAGCATCACGACTCGCTAAATTCGCCATGACGCGGGAAATCCGTGGCGCGGCGGTTATTCCCAGTGCGACAACCCGTCAGCGCGTCGCAGGCCATTTTGCGCGTCGCCAGAGCATTTGCGCGTCGCCAGACACGGACGCACTCATTTACGTGTGCACAAATCTCTAGGCAGCCGACGTCACGGCGGAAGTAGAGTCCAGCACGGGAGTTCCTGTGCTGGACTCCGTCGCGGTGACGTTGTGGCACTACCTCAAGCTCGTCGGAGCCCCGCTGCTTGCGCCTCAATGGGGCAGGCTACTGACAGGACTGCCCCAGGAAAAGTGCACTACCTTTACAGGGGTTTGATGTTCTCCGCCTGGGGGCCTTTAGGGCCCTGAACGACGTCGAACTGGACCCGCTGATTCTCTTCCAGCGAGCGGTACCCGCTCGAGGCAATCGCAGAATAGTGGGCGAAAACATCGGCCGAGCCGTCGTCGGGGGCAATGAAACCGAAGCCCTTTTCGGAGTTAAACCACTTGACGATCCCTGTTGCCATGACTGCTTTTCCTTCTCTGAATCTGTGCGGCGATCGGCCACAAAACCGACGCCACCGGACGAATCCGTCCGCTGCCTCAAACCTACGGGGCGGGGTTCTGGGGCGCAAGGATCTGCGGGGCGTGAGATTCTGGCTTGGATACCTGCCCGGATATTGAGACGGATGTTCGCCGCTACCAGGAACGCTTGAGCGCTGTAGCGCGGCCCGGAGTTCGGGTACCGCGCCCTTCGTAGCAAGCATCCGGGCTGTAGCAAGCATCCGGGCCGAGAGGGCATGCGCAGGGGCCGGCCTGCAGCGGCAGACCGGCCCCCGAAAGCGTCGAAGAGCCTAGAGGAGCCCGACCGTGGTCATCAGCTCGGTGACCTTCTCGCTGTTGAGTTTGGCAGGGTCGACGGAGGGTGCCTGAAGATCCTTGAGGGGCACCAGCTTGGAGTTGGCCGGTACGTCGGAGCCAACGGTGTATTCAAAGGAGTCACCGGTCTGGAGGACCTGCTGCCCCATTTTGCCCGTGATGAACTTCAGGAACTGCTGGGCCTGGGCTTGCTTCTTGCTCGCGGCAAGGACAGCGCCGCCGGACACGCTGACGAACGCACCCGGGTCCTGGTTCTTAAAGTAGTGGAGGTCAACGTTCTTGCTGTTTTCTCCGGTCTGGGCTTGGTCCACGAAGGAGTAGTAGTGGTAAAGCACGCCTGCAGCGACCTCACCGGAGTTCACAGCTGCGAGCACCGGGGTGTCGTCCTTGTAGGACTTGAAGTTGCTTTTCGCAGCCTCCAGCCAATTCTTGGTTGCGTCTTCTCCCTTGAGCGCCAGCATGGCGCTAACGATTGCCTGGAAGTCCGCTCCGCCAGTGGAAGCGCCAATGCGGCCCTTCCATGCCGGGTCCGCGAGGTCCATCAGGGACTTGGGCAGCTGGTCTGCGGTGAGCTTGTTCTTGTTGTAGGCCAGCACCGTGGAACGCGCCGCGATGCCGGTCCAGTCGCCGGTGGAGGGCCGGTATTGGGCTGGCACTTGGTTGAGGGTTGCCTGGTCGACGGGGGCGAGCAAACCGGCACCGGCGATGCGGACCATGGCCGGTGAGTTTTCCGTGAGGAAGACATCCGCGGGAGAGTTTTTGCCCTCTTCGCTCAGCTGGTTGCTCATTTCCAGGCCGTCACCATTGCGGAGCGTGACCTTGATTCCCGTTTCCTTGGTGAAGGCGGCTACCCATGCGCCGGTGAGGTTTTCGTGCTGTGCGTTGTAGACGACGATCCCGTCGCCGGGCGCCGCCGCTCCGGCCGCAGAACTGCCGGATGCGGTCCCAGTGGGCGCGCCGCTACAGGCCGAAAGCGCCAGCAACGTGGCCGTGGCGGCGGCAAGTGCCGCGGCGGGTTTGATGCCGAATTTCATGGGATGGCCTTTCGAGGGTCCCGGCGGGGGGAATCGAAACCCTTGAGTGTCTGGGGTTGAGGCTGAGGGGTGCGAATGAGTCAGCGGGCCAAGCCTGAGGCAGGCAAGGCAAGCCTAACTATAATAACAACATGCCATTGTTGCGTAATTCCAGCCAGGCCGGGATCAAGTATTACGGAGGCCCGTCCCTGCGGAGTAGTCGTGGCCGCAAGCGGATCAACCCGTTAAGAGGGCGCTAAATCTCTGCCAGCCGGCGTTAGGAAATCATCAAGACCGGCTGCGCCCGCACTGTTTGGTGATCTGATGAAAAGAGGAAGCAACGGGTATCCGGGCTTCGGGCTGACCCTCCGCAGGAGCTGAATTCACCATGAAGAATATTGCCCTCGACCATGGAATGGCATCCGATTCCGAGCCCCTGGGCGTGCGTCAGAAAGACTACGTGGTGGTCGACGATCTTGGTGATTTCACGTACTACCCGTCCGAAACCACCATGCTCGAAGACCTGGAGTATGTTGACGAAGCGGCCAGCATCATCGACCGTGCAGGTAACGACTACCGGTTGACGTTGCGAGGAGACCGGAACCTGCGGCTGGGCACTCCGTTGGGCCGGGTGGAATTTACTTGGCTCCGCCAGGCATGGGTGAACTACCGGCGCCGGGACCCGCGGACGCATCGATTGCTCCGTCTCTATCCGAGAACATTGGAAGTCCTTCTGGCTGGAATATTTGAAATCCTCACCCTGGAACTCGCCAGCAATGCCGGCAATTCGCCATTGCTCTCCCCCTCGCTGACGCCATGGGTATTGGACGTGGGGGGAGAAGAAACACATCCAGCGACGCTCAGGGATGTCGACGGCCTCCTCGCCGGGCTGGAGCACCTTGAATTGGCGAGGGTGTGTGACCCCTTCGGCCACAACTACCGGCCAATCCGACACGCAACACACATCTTCCGGGCCTTTGGGGCCTGGCCGATCTATTACGTTGAGCTTGATCCCCACCGCAGGCAGGTCGAAAGCTCTGACGGTAAACCGTGAGTTTCCCCATGTGGGTTACTGCCGGTAAGCCGTGGCGGTACGCTGCAAATTAACGAATGCCTCGGCGTCTGAGAACCGGGAACGGCGGTTGCGAACCTTTTGGTCGCAGCCGCCGCGCTCTGTTTGAACCGACGACTTGAGCCCACTGCCCCACCCCCCCCCAGAGGAACAACCATGGTGAACGTCCAGACCGAAATACTCATCCAGCAGCCCCGTGAGATCGTGGCGGCCTATGCCTCCGATCCAGACAACGCTCCCGTCTGGTACGTGAACATCCGGTCTGCCCAGTGGCAAACGCCCCGGCCCCTCGCCGTCGGATCCCGGGTTGCCTTCACCGCACGGTTCTTGGGCCGCAATCTGGACTACGTGTACGAATTCACGGAACTGGTTCCCGGCGAGAGCCTCACCATGCGCACCAGCCAAGGTCCTTTCCCGATGCGGACCACGTACACCTGGTCCGAGGAGAATGGCGCCACCCGCATGACCCTGCGCAACACAGGTGAACCCTCCGGTTTCTCCGCCATCGCCGGCGTGGTCATGGCGCCAATGATGCGAATGGCTATGCGCAAGGATTTGGAGAATCTCAAGAAGATCCTCGAGGCACGTTAGGAACTACAACGCCTTGACAGCGGTCAGCACCTTGGCCAGGGATTCCTTGGCATCGCCGAACAAAAGCGTGGTCTGCGGCTCGTACATGAGATCGTTCTCGATCCCCGCGAATCCTGGCCGCATGGACCGCTTGAGGAAGACTACCTGCCGCGCATCGCCCACTTCGAGGATGGGCATGCCGTAGATCGGCGAACCCGGGGTGGTCTTCGCAGCCGGATTGACGACGTCGTTCGCGCCAACCACCAGCGCGACGTCTGCCGTCCGGAATTCCGAATTGATCTCGCCCATTTCCTTGAGCGACTCGTAGGGCACATTGGCTTCGGCAAGCAGGACGTTCATGTGTCCCGGCATGCGGCCGGCCACCGGATGGATCGCGAAATCGACGTCGATCCCGCGCGCCTCGAGTGCGAGCGCCAACTCCGCGGCCGTGTGCTGGCCCTGCGCTACCGCGAGCCCGTAACCAGGGACGATGATGACCCGCTGCGCGTAGCCAAGCAGCACAGCGACGTCCTCCGGGCTGGACGAACGCACGGGGCGATCGCTCACCGCCGTCGATCCCGCCGTCGAGCCTCCCTTGAACGCGCCGAAAAGAATTCCCGCAACTTTGCGCCCCATGGCCGCGGCCATCGCGCGGGTGAGAATGGTGCCCGAAGCGCCCACCAGCGTGCCGGCCACCACCAACAGCACATTGCCGAGCACCAGGCCCGAGGCTGCAACAGCCAGGCCAGTGAACGCGTTCAGCAGCGAAATGACGATCGGTACGTCGGCACCGCCTACCGGCAAAACGAGCAGCACCCCGGCCGCCAGTCCCAGCAGCAAGATCACCAAAGCGAACGCAAGGGAACCGCTGAAAACGACGGCGACGGCGGCGGCCACCGCCGCGAGCAGGACCGCTCCCATGAGGGTCGGCAAGCCAGGAAAGACCACGGGGCGGGTGGTCATGAGCTCCTGCAGTTTGGAGAACGTGATGGCGGAACCCGCGAACGATACCGCCCCCACCAGCAGCGTGAAGACAATCGCCACCCGCACCCAGACGTCCCCGGTGTGGGCTAGCTCCAGGAGGGCAACAAGGGCTGCGGCACCACCACCCACGCCGTTGAACAGCGCCACGAGTTGGGGCATCTGGGTCATCTTGACTTGGCGCGCCACTGGCGCTGCCACTCCCGAACCGACCACCATCGCGCCCAGGATCAGGGGAACGTTGTCCATCCTGACCGAGAGGAACACCGTGGCGACGGCGAGCGCCGCACCGAAGGCGCCCACCAGGCTTTCCGCGCCGGGCGGTCCGGGGAGAGTTCAGTCCCTTGAGCGCGAGGATGAAGCACACGGCAGCCGCGAGGTAGAGGAGCGAGGTCCACACGGGATCGATGACGGTCATCGCATGCCCTCCTTGGCTTCGGGCGCTCTGGCTTCAGGTGTTTTGGCGTTGGTTGACTTGGCCGTAGGCACTTCACGCTTGCGGCCGCGGAACATCTCGAGCATGCGGTCCGTCACCACAAAGCCGCCCACCAAGTTCGCTGTGGCGAGGACGACGGCGAGCAAGGCCACCGCGAGGACCCAAGGGTCGGAGGCCTGCCCGGCAACGATGATGGCGCCCACCAGAATGATTCCGTGGATGGCGTTTGCGCCCGACATCAAGGGCGTGTGCAGCGTACTCGATACTTTGGAAACCACTTCGAAGCCCACGAAAACCGCCAACACGGTGATGGTGAGCAGGGCGATACCGTCCATCAGGAACCCCCTTCGTTCGCGGAACCCACGGACCCCACGGACCCCGCCGACCCCACGGACTCAGCATTCTCGACAGCGAGCGCCGCGAGGGCTTCCGCCGTCGGGCCGTGCCGCACTTCGCCGTCGTGCGTCAGGCATGCACCCGCCACCACTTCGTCGCTGAAGTCCGGAACAACGGCTCCATCGCAGGTCATCAGCGCCAGCAAGTTCGCGACATTCTTCGCGTAAAGTCGCGAGGCATCCGCGGGCATGGCTGAGGCGACATCCTTCATCCCCACCAGGGTGACGGTGCCTTGACCATCCGCCGTCGGGATCTGGAGGTCCAGGCCCGGCACCGAGCCCTCCACGTTTCCGCCGGACTCTGCGGCGAGGTCGACCACTACCGAGCCGGGGCGCATGTGCTGAACCATCTCGCGGCTCACAAGGAGCGGGGCTCGCCGCCCGGGGACGGCCGCCGTCGTGATGAGCACGTCTGCTTGGGCGACGTGCGGGGCGAGGAGTTGGCGTTGCAGGGCGCCGCGGTCGGCGCTGAGTTCGCGGGCATAGCCGCCGGACGCCTCCGCCGTCTCCACATCGAGCCTGATGAAGGTACCGCCCATGGAGGCGACCTCGTCCGCGGACGCCGGCCGGATGTCGTTGGCGGAGACGCGCGCGCCAAGCCTTTTGGCGGTGCCGATGGCCTGAAGGCCTGCGACGCCGGCGCCCAGCACCAGCACCCGGGCCGGGGGAATGGTTCCGGCGGCGGTCATGTAGAGCGGGAAGAAACGCGGGAGGCGCATCGCTGCCTCGAGCACGCAGCGGTAACCTGCCACGAGCGCCTGCGAAGTGAGCGCGTCCATGGATTGTGCGCGGGAGATTCGCGGCACCAGCTCGAGCGCGAAGGAAGTCACGCCTGCTTCAGCGAGCGCGCGGACCGTGGGTAGCTCCGACGACGGCGAGGCGAGGCCCACGGTGACGGCGCCCCGGCGCAGCGCTGCCGCCGTCGTGGGTTCCAGGGGGCGCACGTGCGCAAAGACGTCCAGGCCGCCGAGATCCAGGGTGGGGACGATGAGTGCGCCTGCCGTCCGGTAGTCGTCATCGCTGTGGCCGGCGGCCGTTCCGGAACCGCTTTGGACGAAGACCTCCAGCCCGAGTCCCGTCAGCTGCTTCACGGTCTCGGGCGTCGCAGCCACCCTGCGTTCGCCGTCACGGCGTTCCCGCGCTATGCCAAGTTTCACCCGCCACTCCCCTTCCGGACGAGTGCAGCGGGTACCTCTCGTGGGCGGCTCCTTGGCGGGGCCGCCCTCGCGGAGCGGCATTGCTGCACGTGGTTGGCTTGAGTCTATTGCCCTCATGCCCGGTGTGGGGGTCGGGGTCAAAATTCATGCCAAATGTATGGATATCCATGCTTTGCACAGCGTTGGCATAGTCATCAACAGTGTTGGCATAGTCATCAATCGTCGGACCTGTGGTCCGCGGGACGTACCTTGAGCCAGACGTACTCCTGCGGACCCAGTACGACGCCTTCATCGAGGCGGACCGCGGCCTTCGAATCGACATCCGTTGCGTTGGGGTCGAAGCCGGACAGAGTCTCCGCCGAAACCTCTTGGGGTTGATCGCTGAAGTTGGCCAGCGCCAAAACCAGTGTCCCGTTGTCGGCGGGGCGCTGGTAGCCCAAGACGCCGGAGTTGTTCGTGGAAAACCCAATGAGGCGGGTCCCGGCCAGCTCCGGGGTTGCCGCACGGAGGGCCGTCAGCCTCCTGATCCCGGCGAAGACAGCACCCTCCGACGTCGACGGATCGTCGCGTCGGGCGTACTGCTCGGCAGGGTAGTGCGGCCGGTGCACCCAGCGGCTGTCGGCGTCGTGCCCTTCCTCCAGGGCGTACTGGTAATCGTTGAGCTGCCCCACCTCGTCGCCCAAGTAGAGCAGGGGGATGCCGCCCGTGCTGAATGTCACCGAGTGCGCCAGAAGGATGCGACGAACCGCCTCCGGCGAGCCGTCCTCCAGTCCGCAGAGGGAGGCCGTCGTGCCGGAGATGCGGCAGTCACCAGTGCGAGGGTTGTCCTGGAAAGGGACGCCGCGGGCGAAGCTGCCCGGGAATCGGTTGACGTAAAAGGAATTCAGGAACCTCCGGTGATCGAAGCCGTTCAACCCCAGTTCCGCGGCGTCCTCGTCGGCGAAAGTCCAGCCGATATCGTCGTGGCTCCTCACGTAGTTCACCCACGATGTGCCAGCCGGAATGTTGTGCCGTCGTTCAAGGGCTTGGGACAGGAGCGAGACGTCGCGCGTCGCCATCGCTTCCCAAATCAGGGCCATCTGCAGTGGATTGTAGGAGAGCTGGCATTCGGACGGATCGATATAGAGAGCCACCTCATCGGGATGCACGATTGCCTCGGACTTGAACAGCAGTGACGGCGCCGCGATCCGGCAGACGGCGTTGAACGCCTTCAGCAGGAGGTGCGCCTCCGGCAGGCTCTCGCACTGGGTTCCGAGCTGCTTCCAGATAAAGGCGACTGCGTCCATCCTGAGGAAGTCGACGCCTTGGTTGGCCAGGAAGAGCATTTCTCCGGCCATGGCACGGAAGACTTCCGGGTTGGAATAGTTCAGGTCCCACTGGAACGTGTGGAAAGTGGCCCACACCCACCGTCCGTCCGGCAATTGCACAAAGGAACCCGGGTGGTCGTCGGGGAAGATTTCCCGCACGGTCTGCTCATAGGCGTCCGGCATGGAGCGGTCCGGGAAGATCCAGTAGTAGTCGCTGTACTTGGGGTCGCCCTCGGCGGCACGCCGAGCCCATTCATGCTCGTTGGAGGTGTGGTTGAAAATGAAATCGACCACCAGGGCGATGCCATTGGCGCGCAACTCCGCGGCCAACTCGCGCAATTGATCAATGGTGCCCAGCTTGGGGTTGACGTCCCGGTAGCTGGACACGGCGTAGCCGCCGTCGGAATGCGGCTCGGGCGCAAGGAACAGCGGCATCAGGTGCAGATACGTCAGGCCCAGCTCCTTGAAGTAGGGGATGCGGGCCCGGACTCCTGCAAGGTTGTTGGCGTAGCGGTCCACGTAGCAGACACCACCAAGCATCCCGTTGGACAAGAACCAGTCGCCGCCGCCTTCCCTCGTGGCATCGAGTTCCTTCAGGTCTTGCGGCCGTTCGCTCCAGGACCGCGCGGACTCCAGCACCAAGGCGGTGAGTTGGTCCAGACAGTCTGGGCGCGAACCGTACAAGGTGTGGAACAGCAGGCAGAGATTCGCGAAGTGCTCGTCGAAACCCCGTTCGAAGGCAGCCCAGCCGCCGTCTTCCTGCTCGATGCCGAATTCCGCTTTAAGTGCGGAAACCACGTGCTTGCGGGACGCCTGGGCTACATCTGAGGGATCCTGATTTGCGAGTTCGTGCATGGAACAAACCATAAGCGCTGCTTCGACCCGCCGAGCCTTTGCTTGCGTACGTTTCTGATGGCGGCAGGCCCGGACGGAACCGGCTCAGCCGTCTGCCCGTTTCCCTCCGGGATTCCGGATGCCAACTGCCGAGACTATGCCCCCAATGATCAGGAGGACGCCGGTCAGGATCACCACCCGGTGAAACGCGTTGACATCAAGCCTTTCGCCAACCACCACCCCCACAAAGGCGATGCCGACCAGCCCAGCGACGCGGCTGACGGCGTTGTTTACGGCCGAACCGATGCCGGACTGCTGTTCGGAGATGGAGCCGAGAATGGCGGCAGTCAGCGGCGCGACTGTGGCCGAGAGACCGACGGCGAACAGGACGATGCCCGGAAACAGCTGCGTCCAGTAGCCGACGTGTGTCTCGGCTGAGAGCATGAGCAAGTATCCGATGCCGCCAAGGATGGGGCCGAACGCCATGAACCACCGCGGGCCAAATCGCCCCGCGAGCGATCCGAACCAGGACGAAAGTCCGATATTCAACACGCTGACAGGTAAGAGAGCAGGGCAGCTAGCGTGGCCGGGAACCCGGCGACCTGTTGCAGGAAAAGGACAACGATGAACCCGCCGATCGACAGTGCAGCGTAAATAAACGAGGTCGCGATATTCCCCATCGCAAAGTTCCGGACACTAAACAACGACGGCGGCATGAGCGGCTGCTTCGCCGTTTTCTGCCGCCAGATGAATCCGGCGAAGCACAGGACTCCAAGGATGAACGGCAAGAGAATGAGCGGGCTTGCCCAACCGAAGTTGCCTTGTTCGATCAGGGCATACACCGGGCCGCCCAGCCCGAGGACACAGAGCACGGCGCCCGCATAATCAATCCGGATGCCTTCCTCCCGCACATCCTTGGCCCGCAGGATGGCAAGCAGGTACATCGTGGCGCCGATGGGCAGGACGTTGATCCCGAAAACCCAGCGCCAGCTGAGCGAATCCACTAACACTCCGCCCAGCAACGGACCGGCGATGAACGCAACCGTGGTGCCCGCCGTCCACTGTCCGATTGCCTTCGCCCGCGCCGGCCCATCGAAGACGGAAGTAATGAGGGCCAGGGAACTGGGCACAAGGAGCGCGCCCGCGGCGCCTTGAAGGCCACGCGCAAGGATGAGCACCGCGGGGTCCGGCGCAAACGCACACAGCAGCGACGTCACGCCGAATCCGATGAGGCCAACACGCAGAATGACGATTCGGCCAAGAACATCCGAAAGGGAACCGGCGAGCAGGATCAGCGAACCCAGGGTGATCAGATACGCGTCCACCACCCATTGCTGCGTGGCCAGGCCTCCACCCAGCTCACGGGAAATGGCCGGCAGCGCCACATTGACCACGGTGCTGTCCAGAAACGAGACAAAGGACGCCAGGATCGCGATCCAAAGAACGAGTTTTTGTGCGTTGCCTACAGTCTGCAGATCCACCCTCCCAGTGAACACTAAATTCCCCGAGCCGACTAACTATCACGGGCTGGTTCCCGGACGGGGTCTGCCTACATGCCAGTTGTGGTCTCACGGTCCTGAGAAGCATCCTGCAGGTAGCGGGACCTGACTTTGATGAACTGAGGCCATCTGCGAGCGATCACCTTGCGATATTCGTCGCGGGGAACGATTTTATCGGTGACCCGCACAGCCGGCATTGCTTGTGTGCCGTGGACTTCGGCTGCCATCATCGCTGCACCAACGGCCGGAAGATGTGATTCATCGCTGAGTCTGACCTCGATCCCAAAAGCGTCGGCAACAAATTGAGAAAAGGTTTGCTGGCCGCCCAGGTCCCCGGCCAGGAGCAGCCCTTTATCTGTGGCATCGTTAAAGCTTCCCGCAACCAGCCGGTCGGCGAAGAGCACTCCTTCGACGATTGACCAGGCCGCTGCCGCTCTACCGGTGTCCGCGGTCATCCCTGTCAGGGCAGATACAGGTGATTCCATCCAGAAGGGGCCACGCTCGGCTCGTACGTGCGGAACGAAGAACGGCGCGTCAGCGAGGGCCTCGGGCGAGGCAGAACGGGCAACTTCCACCATGTCGGGCACGGCACTTGAACCCGCCCCATATCCGAGAAGACGGGCACCTGTGGCCAGGGCCAGGCCGCCGTTTATGACGCCATGGCGCAGCCACGAGCCCCTGCGGATGGAAGCCCGCTGCAGGTGGAGGTTGTCGCTGGCAGGGAGAGATCCTTGGTCGGTGACTACATGCGTCGTACCGAGGGTGAACAGCCGGTCATGAGTGGATTCCAACTTCACAGCGAAGGCGGCACAAGCTGTGTCTCCGGCGCCGACGGTTACCGGGGTGCCGCTGGGCAGCCGCAGTGTGCTGGCTGCATCCGCCGTAAGCACACCCAGGGGCGAAAGGGAGGGTCTGATCGGAGGAAGTATTCCGATCGGAATTCGCAGGCGGACTGCCAACGATTCCATCCACTTCCAGTCATTGACGGAATTGAAGAGACCAAAGTACGACGCCTGTGTGGGATCTATCACCGCTTCGCCCGTGAGACGGTGGCCGATATAGGTACCGACAGCCCCAAGCATTGCCAGTTCCTGAACCGCAGCCGGTTCTTTCTGCTGCATGAGCGTGTAGGCCGCTGACATGAAAGTAGCAGGGGTAATCCGGTTGCCCACGCACCGCATTTCCTCACGACTGAGCTGATTCCTGACGGCCCGGACCACCTCGATCAGCTCCGGTGTTTCAAACCTGAACCCGGCGCTGACGTGTTTTCCCGACGTGTCCAACGGCACCGCGACGGGCGAATGGACGGAGAGCCCGATGGCCTTGAGCGGAAAGTTCTGGCCCAGGTTCAATGCCTGGCAGGCATCTTCCACGCTGGCCCACCATGAAGTGGGATCGACCCGCCCTGCCCCGACGGGCAGAGCGGAGAGGTGGGGCGAACGCACGCGGCGTAGGACCTTGCCATGGCCGTCCAGCACGACGGCCTTGGTGGCCGTCGTGCCGACGTCAATACCCAGAAAATGCTCGGTCATGGGTTAGACAAGGTGCTTGGCCGCGGTGCTGACGGAGGAGCCGTCGTGGACGATGGCGCGCAGGGCGGCGATCATCTTGGTGGGGTTTTCGGCACCCCAGACGTTGCGGCCGAACGTCAGGCCTGCGGCCCCAGCCTCCATGACACCGGCGGCGAGTTCGAGCACTTCCGTGTCTGTCTTGGCCTTGGCACCGCCGGCCACCATGACCAGTGCCGGCGTTCCAGCGACGACTTCGCTGAAGCTTTCAGCTGTGCCGGTGTACCAGGTTTTGACGACGTCGACGCCGAGTTCCGCTGCGGCACGCGCAGCATATAGTACGGACGCGGTGCTGCCTTTGCGGTCGCCCCAAAGTTCTCCGCTGGGGTAGGCGTGACATACGGTGGGCATTCCGACAGCGGCGGCGCGTTCGACCACGCCGGCAAGCATTTCGAGCATTTGTGGCTGCACTGCGGAGCCAGCACTGATTCCGACGGCGACCGCGTCGGCACCGAGCCGCACGGCGTCATCGACGCTGCCGATCACCGCATCGATGGTGGGGTGGAAATCCAGCGAAAAGGACGAGGCTTTCATGATCCAGGGGAGGGGCTGGGGGTCGTTTGCCAGCACGGTGGCGCCGATGCCGCGCGTCATCGTGACCGCGTTGGGGTTGCCGGCCTTGACGGCTTTGAACGTTTCTTCGATGCTGGCCAACTGGGGTGACACTCCGCGGGGGACAGCCTGGTCGAGGGCGACTATGAGGGCTTTGCCTGTTGTGCCAAAGAGCCGGCGGAGGCGGATGGCGCGACCCAGGGCACTGGTAACGCCGAGGGGATTGAAGGGTGGGTTTTCGATCGACATGATGTGAGTCTCCTGGAGAGGGTGGACTAGTGCAGGGGTGTTGGAGCTGAAGAGAAAGGCGCGGGGCTGGCCGCGCCTTCGCTCATTTTCCGGCGGTGACGCTTACGCGTAGGTTCTGCCCTGCTTTGGCTGCTTCGATGGCGCCGACCGTGTCGTCGATGCTCATCCGGGCGGTGACGAGATCATCGACGTTAAGGGTGCCGCTGCTGACGAGGGAGGCGACGTATTCGAAGTCTGACAGGTGGCAGGAGGAGCTGCCGATCAGGGAGTATTCGTTGTAGTGCACGTCATTGGCGGAGACCCGCAACGTGTCCTCTCCTGTGGGGAATCCGGCGAAAAGGTTTACCTTCGCGCCCGGGGCGAGGGCATCGAGATAGGGTTCGAAGGCGTCTGCCCTTCCTACGGCCACGACCATGGCGTCGACGCCGGCTCCTTCTGTGAATTCCCGGATTGATGACACGGTCTCCGGGGATGGGGCCAGGGTCAGTTGCGCTCCGGAAGCGGCGGCTATTTCCAGCCGCTCGGGCGACGGGTCAACTGCAATGATCTGCGGGATCCCCAAGGCCACGCCCAGGCGGATGTGCATCAGGCCCAGAGGTCCGCAGCCGACGACGAGGAGGGCGTGGGCTTGGGGGGCGTCAATGAGTTTCAACCCGTTGTAGGCGCAGGATAGGGGCTCGATCAGGGCTGCGCTGTCCGGAGTGATGCCGTTAACCTCGACCAGGTTGCCTGCCTGTACGGCTGCGGCAGGCACCCGTACATACTCTGCAAACCCGCCGGGCAACTGGTATCCGAAGGCGACCCGGTTCCTGCAGATGTTGGCTTTACCACGGATGCACGCCACGCACTTCATGCATGGGACAAGAGGATATACGGCCACCTGGTCGCCCATGGCCAGTCCGTGCGCGAGCACGCCATTGGTTGCCACAATCGTTCCGGCGAACTCGTGACCCATAACCGTGGGGTAGCTGACGTTCTTTTTTTTCTTTCCCTCGTAGATCCGAATGTCTGTTCCGCATACGAGAGCGGATTCCACCCGGAGGAGACAATCACCGGGCTCGAGGAAGGGGATGTCCACGTTCAGGATCTGCATATTCAGGGGACCGGAGAGTACTGCCTGTTTCATGATTTTCTGCTTTCCGTGAAGGGTTTTAGGGCGCACCCGAGGAAGTGAGGTGCCCAGGAGCAAGGGAGCGGAGACGATGCGGCGTTCTAGCCTGCCAGAGTGACCCGGCTGTCAGGCGACTCCACATCGGCGATGGTTAGGCTGATCGTGCCGGTCTCGCGGAAGGCGAGCAGGTCCTTGTCATCGGCGCCATCGTCGGTCACGAGATCGACAGGTGTGGTCAACAGCGTCCAATACGTCCCCCAGTTTGTGTTGAGCTTGGAAGAGTCCGCAGGATCACGGTGCGCCGCGCCTGGGCCGACATGAGCCGCTTCAGGTTGTTCTGTTCCAGCGTCCGCGAAGAAATGCCCCGCGCAGCGTCAACGCAGTCTGTACCGAGGAAGGCGACATCGGCGTAGACACTCCTTACGACGGTCTCCGCGATGGACCCGGTCATGGCCTGGTTCGTCCGCCGGAGCATTCCCCCCAAAGCGATGGCTTGAACGTCGGTGTCCGACTCGGCGAACACATTCAATGCGTTGAGCCCGTTGGTAAGCACCGTCAAACCTGGTATCTGAGCCAGATAATAACTGAGCCTACCCGTCGTGGTTCCGGCGTCCAGAAACACCGTTGATCCAGGTTCCACGAGGGATGCAGCGGCCCGGGCTATGGCGTCTTTGGCGGCAGCGTGGCTGACCTCTCGTTCACGGAGGCTCTGTTCGGCACGCACGTTCCCCAATACCGCCCCGCCGTACGTCCTGGTGATAAGACCATCGCGGTCAAGACGGTCAAGGTCCCTTCGGACCGTGGCGACTGAGACCCCGAAACCAAGACTCAGCTCCTCGACGTGGATGGCGCCATCACCGTCGCGGAGCTTCTCTATGATCAGCTGGCGGCGCTGCGCAGCGCTGTAGTTCTTCTGCGGCACGTGACCTCCATGATTTGAGCTGCTGACCCACTCATGATTGCACCGCGCATTTGCGAGAGTCAACCCAAAGATCCAAGAAAATGAGCGATCCAATCAAAAATTCCTCGTGGTGGCCGAAATAAATGCTCGTTGTTGACAAGAAATACGATCGGTGCAATCTTTTAACGACAATCCCCGTGACTTGCCTCACGCCTTGGGGCATTTGGAAATGAATTCCCGCCCTTGGAGGTCGGTGATCAGGCCCATCGTGAGCGAAACGCGCACATCACGAGTCGTCAATACTCGAAAGGCACAGCATGACAGAGCAGTCAACGGCCGCAATATCGGGCGGCCCCCGTTCTTCCGATCAAGGCCGCCGTGAAACCGAATCCGGCCCCGAAGGGAAGTCCTCCGCCCGGAAGACCCGGGTGAGATGGCTGATGGCATTCCTGTGCTTCGCAGGGCTGGCCATCAACTATATTGATAGGGCCAACCTGTCCGTAGCGCTGCCTTTCGTCACCAAAGATTTCCATCTGGACCCGATTCAGGCCGGACTGCTCCTAGGCGCGTTCTCGTGGACATACACCGCGTTCCAGGTACCCGGTGGATGGTTCATTGACCGCTTCGGCGCCAAGATCATGTTTCCCATCGCCGTGGGGCTCTGGTCCCTCTTCACCATCGTCACAGCTTTCTGCACCGGTTTCGCGAGCTTCTTCATCGCACGGCTGGGCCTAGGAATCGGCGAGAGCGGGGCTTATCCCGCCAGCGCCAAAGTCGTCTCCACGTGGTTCCCCGCCAGTGAACGAGGCAAGGCCACAGCGTTTTACGACAGCGGAGCCCGAATCGGTTCAGCGCTGGCCGTACCGATCTCCGCCTTTATCATTGCCGGCTACGGATGGCAGGCAGCCTTCATTATCACCGGACTACTGGGGCTGTTTTGGGTCGTGGGCTGGTTCGTGACCTACCGCGATCCAGAGAAGCACCGCAAGGTGAACTCCGCCGAACTGGACCACATCCGAAACGCCGAGGCCGTGGACGATGGAGCCGCCGTCGTGAAGGAGATTCCAGGTTTCCGCTGGTGGCATCTGTTCCGATACCGGGCCGTCTGGGCGATGATGATCGGATTCTTCTGCATCAACTTCGTCATCACCTTCTTCCTCACCTGGTTCCCTAGCTACCTCATTCCAGGAACGAGGCTTCGATCTTCTCAAAGTTGGGATGTTCGGAGCTATACCCGGGCTGTGCTCCATCCTCGGCGGCTTTGCCAGCGGCATCTACGCCGACCGCCTGATCAAGCGCGGCGCAACCGTCACACGAGCCCGGAAAACCTGTCTGGTGGTCGGCATGCTCGGCAGCTCAGTCATCGCATTGGCCGTCGTCGTTCCCAACGCCGCCCTTGCACTGGCACTGCTGAGTCTTTCCTACGCATTCCTTGTCTTCGCCATGGTCGCCCTGTGGTGCCTGCCGGCTGATTTCGCCCCGTCTGCCCGCCAGGTTGCCTCCCTGGGAGGAATACAAAACGGATTCGGCAACATCGCAAGCATCCTCAGCCCGATTTTCCTCGGAATCCTTCAAAGCATTACCGGGTCGTTTGCGCTGCCGCTCATCATCGCTGGAATGGTGGCGGTAGCGGGTGCCGCCTGCTTCGCATTCCTCCTTCCCAAAGTCCAGCCCCTGGAAATCAAGGCGCAAGCAATCCTCCTCTAGGAGGAATATCGGTGCCCGTCCGGGGCCTCCCGGGCGGGCACCATGAGCGGGAAGATGCGCGATGGAAACGACCACCGGACGACACAAACCTTGTGGACACGATACGGGCAATTCCATCTGATACCCGCAAAACCCTGCTCGACACCGGGCGTCACAGGCGGTTGATGAAACGTTTGGCCATTTTTCCGGGGCTCCGTATTCCTGCGTCCAGGGAGTTGTCGTCCCTTACTTTCAGGCGTGTATCTCGGGTAGAGGCAAAAGAAAGCAGGAGCAAATGACTACAGACTTACTCGTGAAGGCACGAGCTGTCACCAAATCGTTCGGCGTCACGAAAGCGCTGATCAGTGCGGATCTCACACTGCGTCGCGGTGAGGTGCACGCGCTTCTCGGAGGCAACGGCGCCGGCAAGTCCACTCTGATCTCAATTTTGACCAAGGCGACTCCTGCCGATGGCGGGACTCTTGAATTCGCCACCGAAAAGGTCGCGGTCGTACATCAGGAGCTCGCCATCCTGCCGGAACTTACCGTCTCAGAGAATATCAACCTCGGGAGGCAGGGGGGACCCGTGTTCCCGTGGAAGCAGTCGGCCGCGGAAACGGAGCGCGTGTTGGCGCTCCTCGGCCTCACCCACTCCGATATCCGGCCGGGGACGATAGCCGGAACCCTCCAGTTGCACCAGTTGCAGATGGTGGAAATCGCCCGCGCACTCAGCAGTGGAGCAGACCTCATCCTGCTGGACGAACCCACCGCAAGCCTCACCGTCGACGAGACCGACAAGCTCTTCACCGTGCTCAGGACCCTCCGTGAACAGGGGATCGGCCTCGTGCTGGTGTCTCACCGTATGCACGAGATCAGGCAGATCGCGGACGTCGCGACTGTGCTGCGGGACGGCCGCACGGTCGTCGACCGGCGGCCCCTCGCAGAGATCGACGATGCGGAGATAGTCCGGGAGATGTTCGGCGCGACACTGCTCTCCGACGCTGAAGCTGAACGCCCATTAGCGCCACAGAGCCAGTCCAACGGCGAAGCATCGATCTCGATCCACCATCGGGCGTCCGGAATAACGGTTGACCTAAAAGCCGGCACCGTCGTCGGGCTCGCTGGCACGCCGCAAGGCCCGGCCTCCCTGTTCAATGCGCTGCTGGGAGCCTCTAAACAACAAGAGTGGGAGGTGACCGTCGGTGCAAAGGTGTGGAACCCATCCTCCCCGCGCCGTGCCATCCGACAGGGAGTCGGCTATATTTCGGGCGACCGAGCCGACAAAGGAGTTTTCCCGGACCTCTCCATCAGAGACAACGCGGTCCTCGCCCGGCAGGTAGTGAAGAAGACAATGCTTCGTCGCCCCTCTGAGGAGGATGCAGTTCGGAAACAGGCTGACATTCTCGGTTTCGGCCACGTCGATGTCGAGGCTCTCCCGCAGTCGCTCTCAGGTGGAACCCTGCAAAAGGTCCTCATCGCGAGGTGGCTCGGCCTTCCGCTCACGATCTTGCTCCTCGAGGAACCAACGCGGGGCGTGGACGTAAAGACGAAGTCGGATCTTTATGCACTGATCCGAACGATGGCCGAGTCCGGCGTCATCGTCCTGTGGTGGTCGACGGAGAATCGCGAACTGCTCGCCATCTCCCAGCAGATCCTCGCCTTCACCGTGAACGGCGAACCACACCGGTTGCTCGAGACCCCGGAGACAGACGAGACGCAGCTCCTGCGTCAGACGGGAACGACATGACCGATTTCAGAAACCCGAAGACAACCGCTCACGCAGAACGAACGGAACGGACCATGGCCTCCACAACTCAACAGACAGCCGAACCGACTCTCCGACGTCAACGTGGAGGAAAGGTGGGAACGTGGCGCCGGGCCGCCGGTCTCGGTCCGACCGAACTGGTTGTCGCAGTTGCCCTCGTCGTGCTCGTTCTGGCCACGAGCGTGTTTCGCCCCGTTGTACTCACGCCCGGAAACCTGACCAACGTGATCCAGGCTGCCTTGCCGCTGATCATCCTCGCGATGGGACAGCTGGCCGTCATCGCGACCGCGGGCATCGATTTGTCGGTAGGATCGGTTTTCTCCCTGTCCGGCATGGTGGCCGCGGTGGTTATGCACAACGGTGCCAGCGCCGCCGTCGGCGTCGCCGCGGGTCTAGCGACCGGCCTGGTCACCGGTCTCGTAAATGGCCTCCTCGTTGCGATAGTGAAAGTCGCGTCATTCATCGTGACACTGGTCACGTTATCGGTCGCCGCAAGTCTCGCCTTCGTGATTACCGGCGGCAATTCGGTGCCGGTAACGAATGCCGATTTCACCCAGATTTACTACGGTGACGTATTGGGCATCCCGAACTACTACTTCTTTGCCTTCCTTCTCGTCATCGTTGTGCAGCTGTTCTTGGCATTCCTGGTCCCCGGACGATGGGTCTACGCGATAGGAAGCAATCAGAAGGCGGCCGGCCTCGTGGGAATCCCCGTCAAAGGCACCATCATTTCGGTCTACATCTTTTCAGGGCTGTGCGCCTCCTTTGCGAGCATCCTGACGCTGTCCTACCTCTCCAACTCCGAAGTCTCTTCGGGCACCGGGTTCGAGCTGCAGGCGATCGCCGCGGTCGTTATCGGCGGTGCGAGCCTCTTCGGGGGGCGGGGAACCGCGATTGGCGCCCTGCTGGGCGCCCTCATCATCACGACGATTCAGAATGTCGTGAACCTCAGCGGCATCAGTAGCTTCTGGGAGGGAACCGTAACTGGTGCCGTCATCCTCATCGCCGTTCTCGCCGACCGTGTCATCAACGTATCTGGCGGTCGTTTTACGCGGCTGTTCAAACGAACGCGTACCGAGCCGGCCCGCATTCTTCCGTTAATCAATAAGTAGGAGAAACCAAATGAGAACCACTATTCGACGGGGACTGGCGGCTGTGGCTACGGCTGGCGTCATGACTATCGCACTCGCCGCCTGCAGCTCCGGGGCCGGAACCACGGACACGGGCAGTTCCGGCCCCAAGACCATAGCTTTCGTCTCAGCCTCAATGGGCGTCAACTACTGGCAGTGGGTCAGTGAGGGCGTGAAGAATCGAGCCGGAGAGCTGGGCATGAAGTTTGTTAGTTACGACTCCAACAACGACCAAGCCAAGCAGCTGACGAACGTCAAGACTGCCATCTCCGCAGGAGCGAGCGCGATCGTGCTGGCGCCTGTCAGCTCAGCAAGCGCCGCTCCGGTTCTAGCCCTGGCGAAGGAGAAGAACATCCCGGTGTCGTTCGCGGCCATTGGCCCAACGCAGGACCAGAAGAACTACGTTTCAGCCGTCACCGCCGACAACGAAGCGACCGGCGTGGCCCAGGGAAAGTTCATCTGCGATGCCGCAAAGAAGCGAGGGAGCAACAAGGTCGGTATGCTGTCGATTCCCCAAGACCGCGAAAACGCTCAGAAGTACCTCGCGGGAGCTGAGCAGTCCTTCGCATCCGACGGATGTGACCTCGTGCAGGTCATCCAGTCCAAGATCCTGACGCTGGGCGAGGCGGTAGGACTCGCGAATGACCTGCTAACGGCGCACCCTGACATCACCGGTATTTACGCAATGTACGACGAAGCTGGTACCGCGTCGGCCCAGGTACTCTCCGAGCGGGGCCTCACCGACAAGGTTGCGATCGCGGCCACGGATGGCAGCCCCACGACAGTAAAGCTCGTGCGCGGTGGAAAGATCCAGGCCCTCTTCCTCCAAGAGGCCCTCGGCCAGGGATATGACGCCACCAGCCAGCTGGGCAAGGCGTTGGACAATCAGCCGACAAGCCAGGCCATTGCGCTCAAACAGCCGATGCTTACCCCGGGAAACATCGATACGTCTGCGCTGCAGGACGCGTTAAAGCGAATCTACCCGGCTTCCGCGGGCGCCTACTAACCACCGCGACAGAGGGATATCGTGCTTTTCAGAGACTCACGACCGATCGACCTTACGCTCACCATCGACGAGCGCTACCCCACTACTTGGCCGGCCCATGTGCCGTTCGTACGCCGCACCTGGAACTACTTCGAGGAACAAACACACGGGCCGGAAGCGTGGGCCTCGTGTGGACCTTACTTTACGGAAGTCCTAATCATGGATGAGCACATCGCAACACATTTTGATGCGCCGTCCCACTTCCTGCCAAAGCACGCGCCTGGTGAGGAGGGCGCCATCCTGGGTGACTTGGTGCCATTGCTTCAATTCGTCGGAAACGCAGTCTGCATCGACGTCACCGGGCTGGTAGGGAGTCAACCTGGAGAGAGCCCTTGGATCGAGCCCGAGCACATCGAGATGTTCGAGCGCGGCCGAGGAGGGCGCGCGCTCACCGCCGAAGATGTTGTTCTCTTCAGGAGCGACTGGGACCAGAAGCACTACCATCCGTTCCCCCGAGGAAACGGCTATGCCCTTGACGTCGCAGTCACGAAAGCGTCTCCTGGGTGGCCCGCCCCTTCAGTCCAAACCATTCGGCTGCTTCTGGATCGCGGGGTTCGCTGCGTCGGAACGGACGCTCCGAGTATGGGTGCCGCCCATGACGGCATCCCCGCGCACGTCGAAGGACTCTCCAACGGACAGGTCTTCATCGAAGGACTCGCCAACCTCAAGGACGTCCCGCCCGACCATGGGACCTTTCAGTTCATGCCAGTGAAGATCGCCCGCTCATCAGGTGGTCCGGGACGAGCCGTGGTCTGGATCCCGAATGCCTGACTCCGGACCAACGCTCCACCGGCCGATTGAAGCGTATGTGATGGGGAGACTGAACATCGACCTCTTCGCCCTCCCCGTACGCACTGCGCTCAATAGGGCTCAATCGTTCGAACGTTCCCTCGGCGGCTTCGCCGGGAACGTCGGAACGGCATTGGCGAGGCTAGGCGTACGCACTGCAGTCATCTCACGGGTGGGAGACGACGGTCATGGAACCTTCGCCAGGGAGTTCCTATCCGGCGAAGGCGTCGATACGAGTTCCGTGAGTACCGACCCCTATTGGCCCACCCCACTAGCGTTTCTCGAATCATGGCCGCCTGACCGGTTCCCCATCCTGTACTACCGCAAGCCCACAGCCGCCGACCTGCAGATCACCAAGGCAGACCTCGGCCTCGACCGCATCGCCGGAGCACCACTGCTGTTCGTCAGCGGCACGGGATTCTGTCAACAACCCAGCGCGGATGCGACATTGACAGCGCTAGAGGCGCACCGCCACACGACCATCCTTGACCTCGACTACCGAGCGGCCCTTTGGCCGGATCCGGTCGAGTACAGAGACTGGATGGCACGTGCCGTCCGACACGCGAGCATCATCGTCGGCAACGTCGAAGAAGTCGAAACCTCTCAAGTGAGCGTGCCGCCCGGGGTACCGCTTATCGTAAAGCGCGGAGCAGCAGGCTCTACGGTCCACGTCGACGGAACGTCCACCGTACTGCCACCGACGCGTGTCGATGTAATCAACGGCCTGGGTGCGGGCGACGCCTTCTGTGCCGCACTCGGCTACGGGCTGCTCCGCGAGCGTCCCCTCATAGAGTCAGCGCGCTTCGGAAACGTCGCCGGCGCGATCGTCGCATCACGGCCGTCGTGTTCGTCATCCATGCCTTATGAAATCGAGCTGATCGAGGCCGTCGCCACAGCGAGCGCCAGCAGTTGCCAGGACCGAAAGTGAGAGAGGAAACATGACGAATTTACCTATGAAGGTAGCAAAACTCGAGAAACCCGAAACATTCCTGTTGGAGACGCGGGAGCGGCCCGTGCTTGAAGCCGGAGAGGTTATTGTCCGTGTCGCCGAGGTTGGGATCTGTGGTTCGGACCTCAAGATGTATCGCGGCCTTCACCCGGTGCTCAAGCCACCCATGGTACTCGGGCACGAGGTGCTGGGAACCGTCGAAGAAGCCAGCGGTATCCCCTTCAAACGAGGTGACGTCGTGATGGTCTTCCCTCCGGTAGGCGACGGAACGTGTCGTAGCTGTCTTCGCGGAGACCCACACCTATGCGACGCAATGGAAGTCATAGGCGCTCAACGACCCGGGGGGCTTGCTGAATACGTCCGCGTGCCCGAAGGCAATTTGTTCGCCGTGCCGCCAGACGTGCCAGACGCATTACGGATACTAATCGAACCCCTCGCCGTCGGAGTGCACGCGGCAGATCGAGCGCGGGCATCGGCCGAGGACGAGTGTCTCGTGATCGGGGCCGGCCCCGTAGGCCTGTTCACGGCGCTGGCTCTCCAGCACTCCGGTGCATCGCGGGTAGTGATCACCGACATCAAGCAGTCTCGCCTGAACCTCGCTGCCGAACTCGGACTGGAGACCATCCGTGCCCTCGACGACGCCGTCGCCTACAAGACTGCCCTCAACCGCCCGGACGGCCTGGATGTGTTCATGGAGTGCGTCGGATCCAATGACGCCGTCGACCTTGGACTAGGCGTTACCCGTAGGGGCGGAAGAGTCGTGCTCGTAGGAGTCGAGCCGGAACGGCTGATTCTCGACGGGCCGGCGATGCAGAGGCAGGAACGATCCGTGATCGGAGTACAGATGTACCGGCGCGACGACTTCATGACAGCCGCCCGTCTGTTGACAAACGGGTTGATCCCGCCAACCACCAAACCCGAACAGCTCTTTCGAGTCTTCCCCTTGAGTGAGACGGCCGAAGCCTTCCGACAAATGCTCACGGGACAGATCGACGCACTCAAGGTCGTCATATCGCATGGACACTCCGCCACGGTTGCAGGCTGAGGGGGCGCGCTGCCGCGTCCGCAGAGCTGTCCTGGCGGTACTGTGCTGTGACCGCCTCCGCTCCGGCCGCCATAGGCCAGATGCTTGAGCAGACCGCCGAGGGTCATCGACGTCGGGGCCACGGTCGCCCTCAAGCCGGAGACGTCGAGCCCAGCGCACTTCCACGCGAAGGTGGCTCGCTGGCCGCTAATGCTTCGCCGAGACGTCCTGGGATATCGCCCGCGCGGTCCCCACGATCTGCTCCCGGACCGCTTCGAGGTACGCCTCGGGGTCTGCCTGCGCAGCGACGTTCTGGGCTTGGAGCGAGACGTTGACCGCTGCCGCCACATGGCCGGCATTGTGATTCCACACCGGCGCAGCGATGGACATGAGCCCGAGTTCCAGTTCCTGGTCGAGGAGGCACCAGCCCTGCTTGCGCACCCGGTCCAGCTCGGCCACCAGCTCTTCGCGGGACGTTATGGTCCGCGGCGTCAAGGCCTTGAACTCCACCGAGGACAGGTACTCGTCCAGTTTTTGCTGCGGCAGGCCGGCCAGAAGCACCCTACCCATGGACGTGGCGTAGGCGGGGAAGCGGGTGCCCACCGAGATCCCGACCGTCATGATCCGGCGCGTGGTCACGCGGGCCACGTAGAAGATGTCCGCTCCATCCAGCACGGCGGCCGACGTCGACTCCCCCAGCTTCAGCGACAACTCCTCAAGGTGCGGTTGCGCGAGCTGGGGCAGGGACAGCGCCGACAAGTACGAGTAGCCAAGCTGCAGCACCATGGCCGTGAGCGCGAAGGTCTTGCCGTCCGTGCGGACATAGCCCAGCTCAACCAGGGTGTGCAGGAACCGGCGGGCCGTCGCACGCGTCAGATTGGTACGCGCCGCCACCTCGCTGAGCGTCATGACGGGGTTGGCGGCATCGAAAGCACGGATCACGGACAATCCGCGGGCCAGCGATTGCACGTACTGGTCACTCGCTTGGGGGGCACCTGCAACTGCTGCGTCGGTCATGGTTACCAATCTTATTGGCGCGAGCTGGCAGCAGATGCCCTCAAAATCCGTTTTTGGGGGCATCTGCTGCCAGTTCGCGCTTCCGCTTTCTCGCGCTCGTGGTTAGACCCCGACGACGGCGCCGGCCGCCTTCTCCTTGAACGGCACCAGCGGGACCGGAACCAGCGCTTGGAGTTCTTCGAAGGTGCAGCCGAACGTCTCACGCACGGTCACGCCGTCGGGCCCTGTCAGGAAAACGGCCTTGTCCGTGTACACGCGGGTCACGCAGCCAACGCCTGTCAGCGGGTAGCTGCAGTGCTCAACCAGTTTGGACACGCCGTCGCGGGTTAGCAGCGTCATCATGACGAACACGTCCTTGGCGCCGGTGGCGAGGTCCATCGCGCCACCGACGGCCGGAATGGCGTCCGGTGCCCCGGTGTGCCAATTGGCGAGATCGCCCGTGGCGGACACCTGGAAAGCGCCGAGCACACAGATGTCCAAATGGCCACCGCGCATGATCGCAAAGGAATCGCCGTGGTGAAAATACGAGGCTCCAGGGAGCTCTGTGACGGGAATCTTGCCAGCGTTGATGAGGTCGCCGTCGATCCCGTCCCCTTGAGCCTCCGGCCCCATACCGAGCATCCCGTTCTCCGTGTGCAGCGTGATGTTTTGCTCTTCGGTGAGGTAGTTGGAGACGAGCGTGGGCTGGCCGATGCCCAGGTTCACGAAGGAGCCGGGGGCGATGTCGCGGGCCACCAGGGCGGCGAGCTCGTCGCGGCCGAGCGGCGTCGCCGAGGTTTGGAGCGAGCGTGTCTGGATGCTCATGTCAGGCCACCTGCTCTGTCTTGCCGACCGTGCCGGCCACGCGGACGATGCTGTTGACGTAAATTCCGGGAGTGATCACGTTCTCCGGGTCCAACGCGCCCGTCGGGACGATCTCAGACACCTGGACAATCGTGTGCTTGGCTGCCGCCGCCATGATGGGACCGAAGTTCCGGGCCGTCTTGCGGTACACAAGGTTGCCCTTGCCGTCGGCCTTGAGCGCCTTGATGAGAGCGACGTCGGCGTGGATCGGCGTCTCGAAGACCTGCCCGCGGCCGTCGATGATGCGGGTTTCCTTGCCCTCGGCCAGCATGGTCCCGTAGCCGGTGGGGGTGAAGAAGCCGCCGATGCCTGCCCCGGCAGCACGGATGCGCTCGGCGAGGTTGCCCTGCGGAACGAGTTCCAGCTCGATTTGCCCGGCCTTGTACTTAGCATCGAAGTGCCAGGAATCGGACTGTCGCGGGAAGGAACAGATCATTTTGCGGACCCGCCCTTCCTTGATGAGCAGCGCCAGGCCCTGATCGCCCTGCCCTGCGTTGTTGTTCACCACGGTGAGGCCGGTGGCACCGGAGTCGAGCAGCGCGTCAATGAGTTCGAACGGCTGGCCAGCATTGCCGAATCCGCCGATCATGACGGTGGAACCGTCCTTGATGCCGGCAACAGCCTCGCCGACAGTGTCAATGAATGTCAGCATGTCCTTCAGGCTCCCTTCCCGGCTACGCCGGAAGTCACGTTTTCCAGCACCACAGCCAGGCCCTGCCCGACGCCGATGCAGATCGCTGCAACACCCCAGCGCTGGCCGGAGGCCTCCAGGCTGCGGGCCAAGGTACCCAGGATCCGGGTGCCCGAAGCGCCCAGCGGGTGGCCCATCGCGAGTGCTCCGCCGTGGCGGTTCACGATGGAAGGGTCGATCCCCCACGCGTCGATGCAGGCCAGGGACTGCGCCGCGAAGGCCTCGTTGAGTTCGACGGCGCCCACCTGGTCCCAGCCGATGCCCGCCTTCGCGAGCGCTTTGTTCGCAGCCTCTACCGGCGCGTAGCCAAAGAACTGGGGGTCGTTGCCGTGCGCACCTCGGCCGGCGATACGTGCCAGCGGCTCCAGCCCGAGCAGCCCGGCGGCGCTTTCGCTGCCGATCCAGGCCGCGGAGGCGCCGTCGGACAGCGGGGAGGCGTTGCCGGCGGTGACGGTCCCACCTGTTGTCTTACCTGCGGCGGCGTCAGCCGATTCCGGGCGGAACACGGTCTTGAGCCCGGCGAGCTTCTCCGCCGTCGAACCCGCGCGGATGCCTTCGTCCCGGACCAGATCCGTGCCCGGCACCTGGGTCACCAACTGATCGTAGAAGCCCTCGTCCCACGCCGCGGCGGCGAGGTTGTGCGAGGCCGCGGCGAAGTCATCCTGGCGTTCGCGGGTGATCCCATACTTCTCACGGAGCCGCTCGGTTGCCTCGCCCAGGGAAATAGTCCAGTCCTTGTTCATGGCCGGGTTGACCAGCCGCCAACCCAAGGTGGTTGAGGCCAACGTCATGTCCCCGGCGGGGTAGGGCTTCGAGGTCTTGGGCAGCACCCAGGGGGCGCGGCTCATGGATTCGGCGCCGCCCACCAGCATGAGCTCGGCGTCGCCGGCGTTAATCTGGCGTGACGCGATAATCGCGGCATCCAGGGAGGAACCGCACAGGCGGTTGACCGTGGTACCAGGGATCGACGTCGGGAGCCCGGCCAGGAGGGTGGCCATACGGGCAATGTTGCGATTCTCCTCGCCGGCCCCGTTGGCGTTGCCGAACACCACCTCGTCGATACGTTCGACGTCGAGGGCCGGGGCACGCTTGACGGATTCGCGGACCACGTGGGCAGCGAGGTCATCCGGACGGACACCAGCGAGGCCCGAGCCGAATTTTCCGAAAGGTGTGCGCACGGCGTCGTACACATACGCCTGGTTCATGCTTTGTCCATTTCTGCTGTGTCAATTTCTGCAAAGACCTGTTGTGCGGTCTTGAATGCGGTGTTGGCGGAGGGGACTCCGCAGTAGATGGCGGTCTGCAGCAGGATTTCCTTGATTTCGTCCCTGCTCAGGCCGTTGGTGATGGCTGCGCGGATGTGCATGGCCAGTTCTTCCCAATGCCCATGCGCCACCATGGCTGTGATGGTGACGGCCGAGCGCATGCGCCGGTCCAGTCCGGGCCGCGTCCAGATCCCACCCCAGGCGATCCGGGTGATCATGTCCTGGAAGTCGCCGGTGAATTCGTCCTTCTTGGCGTTGGCGCGGTCCACGTGCACGTTGCCGAGCACTTCGCGGCGGGCCACCATGCCGGCGTCGTAGATTTCCTGCGAGGTCGCGTCGGGCTGAACGGCTCCGTTGCGCTCGTGACCGGTGGAGGGGCTCATTTCCCAGCCTCTTCCATGAATGTCCGCATAATGTCGGCGACGACGGCGGGCGCCTCAGCGGGCGCCAGGTGCCCGACGCCGTCGAGCGCTATAGCGATAGCGATACCGCCGGCTGTGTTGGATCTGGAGTTGATGCCGTCCGCAATTTCTTCAGCGAACGACGGCGGCGCAACAGTGTCCTCGACGCCCGCGAGCGCCTGCGTGGGGACGGTGATGCTGCCCAGTTCGGCGCGCACGTCGAATCCTGCGAGGGCCTCGCAGCAGAAGGCATAACTGAAGGGATCGGCGTCGCGCAGGGAGTGCAGGAGCCGGCTGCTGAACACCGGTTGGCGATCCATGAAACCGGGAGCGAACCAGCGCGCCGCCGATCCCTGGATCATCACGGCCGTACCTTGGGCACGAACGGTCTTGGCGCGTTCCAGCCATCCTTCGGGGGTGCCGATCTTCGCTCCGGTGCACTGCACGGACAGGCTCTTGAGTCGCTCGCCATGCTTGATGCCTAGTTGCAGCCCGATCGCACCGCCAGGGAGACCCCGGCGTAATGGAAAACCGTACCGGGCGCGATCGAATCCACCAGATCCACCAGCGCGTCGGCAAGTTCGGCCACGTTGAACGATTCCAAGGCCGCGGGCGAGACCCCGTGGCCGGGAAGGTCCCAGCCGATGACGTCGTAGCCGGCGCCGAGTAGGGCCGCCGCCTCGGTCCAAAGCACGGTGGACGTTCCGAGCGAGGTCCCCACCACCAGGAGCGGCTTCTCCCCTAGGGTGCGCTGCGGGGACAGCAGCACGGCGTTGATGTTGGGCTTAGCCATGTTCGGCTCCCTTCGGCTGGGTTTTGGAGAACTCCGGATACGCGGCCAGGATGCGGCGGCTGATTTCCGCCGCTTGGCCCACGTAGTTCGCGGGGTCCAGGAGGGCAGCGAGTTCGGCGTCAGAGAGCTTGCTAGCTGGCACGGCCTCGCGAAGAAGCTTGGCGTGGATACGGGCTTGCTCCGCTGCCGGTGTTTGGAGGGTTTCGTCGACGACGGCTTGCAGCCGCTGCTTGCCCTCAGTTCCAGGAGCGGCGCAACTGCGGACGCCACAGCTTCACTGAGCAGCAACGGCCCGGAGATTTCCAGGTTGCGGCGCATCGCCTCGGGGAAGACCCGGAGTCCTTCGACGAGCTCGCGGAGCTGGGTAGCCGCGCCGAGGCTCAGTCGGAGCAACTGCCGCAAGGCAGGCCATTCGCTGTGCCAGGCGCCGTCCGGGCGTTCGTCGTTGAAGTTGGCCGCTGCCAAGTGCAACTGGGCGGCCAGCCCGGGAACCCTGGAGGGCAGCGCTTCGGATCAGTACGGACAAGACCGGGTTCTGCTTTTGCGGCATGGCCGAGGAGACTCCGCGGCCCGCGGCAAGTGGCTCGCCCAGCTCGGCGACCTCCGGCCTGCTCAGGAACAGCAGATCCGAGGCAATTTTGCCGAGGGAATCCGTCAAGGCGGCCAAACCGTCCCCGAGCCCAGTGACCGCCAGGCGGTTGGTGTGCCACGGAGCAGGCGCGGGAACCAGGCCCAACTTCACGGCCAAGCCATCAGCCAGCGCAAACGGGTCGGCGGAGGATCCGGAAGTGAGCACGGTACCGGCTGCCAAGGTGCCACCGGCGCCACCGAACTGCACCGGCAATTCGAGCGACTCCAGACGACGGGCCGCGGCAGCCACTCCGTGGAACCACTGGGCCGCCTTGAGCCCGAACGTGAAAGGCAGCGCGTGCTGGGTCAGGCTCCTGCCGACGCACAGCGTATCCGCATGCTCCACAGCGAGGCCGGCGAGCGCCGTCGTCGTGCCCTTTACTTCGGTGCGGAGTGCGGAGACGACCCGGGCGGCGAGTAGCATCAGGGCCGAATCCAGGACATCCTGGCTGGTCAGCGAGGTGTGCACGGCGGCAAGCGCGCTAGCGTCGAGCCCCTTGACCTTGGCCCGGAGATCGGTCAGCAGCGGGATGACCGGGTTCGCGCCACCTTGTGCGCGTTGGGCCAAAGACGCGGCGTCATACAAACTCGGATCGGCGGCCCGGGCAACGACGGCGGCAGAACCGGCAGGTGCCAGCCCGGCATCTTCCAGCACGGACGCCCAGGCGGCCTCGACGTCGAGGATGGCCGCGATGACCGCACGGTCACCCGTCAGCGCCACCACGGCGGGCGACGCCGAAACCGGGCTGAGCAGCCCGAAATCGCCGTCGCCACTCATAGGGAGGCGCCGTTGACTTGGGAGGCGCCTTCGAAGCGCTCAAATTCGAGAAAAACAGTCTCGTTCTCGCCCTGGAGGCGCAGGTCCCACGTGAGGCCGCCATCCGCATCGCGGCGTGCGATCAGGGTACGGCGGCGCTCGGGATCAAGGGAGCTGAGCAACGGATCAGCGGCCAGCGATTCCTCGTTTTCCGGCAGGTAGACGCGGGTGAACAGGCGGTTCATGAGGCCGCGGGCAAAGACCACCACTGAGATGAACGGAGCGGCTCCCACTTCAGTTGGTCCCGGGTTGACCGTGGTGAAGGTGAAGACGCCGGAGTTTCCTACCGCGGCGCGGCCCCAACCGGTGAAGGTGTAGCCGTCGCGGACCAAGGAGCCGGTGCGCTGGACTACGTTGCCTTCGGAGTCGGGCTGCCAGATCTCGAGGATGGCGTCCGGAATCGGCTCTCCGGCGCCGTCGTACACAGTGCCCTGAAGGCGGATGCTCCCGGCGCTGCCCGGGGCGAGGAGCTCGTTGTCCTTGTTAAAAGGAAGGGCGTAGCCGTAGAACGGGCCAACAGTCTGGCCAGGGGTGGGTGTCAGCTTGCTCACGTTCTACTCCTCATCCCCGGCGTCGCCAAAGGCTTCATTTTCGGTCCAGGTCCGCTTCGAGCCGCTCAGGACAATGTCCCAGTTGTAGCCGAGGGACCACTCGGGGCTCGTCAGCTCGTGGTCGTAGTTTGCCACCAAACGGTCGCGGGCATCCTGGTCCACAATCGACTGGTAGATGGGGTCCAGGGGGAACAGCTGGTCACCCGGGAAGTACATCTGGGTGATGATGCGCTGCGTGAAGTCCGTGCCGAACAGCGAGAAGTGGATGTGCGCCGGCCGCCATGCGTTGAGGTGGTTCTTCCACGGGTAGGCGCCGGGCTTGATGGTGGTGAAGCGGTAGGCGCCGTCCGGTCCGGTGATGCAGCGTCCGACGCCGGTGAAGTTCGGATCCAGGGGGGCCGGGTGTTGGTCCCGCTTGTGGATGTAGCGGCCGGAGGCGTTGGCCTGCCAGATCTCCACCAGCTGGCCGGTCACCGGGCGGCCGTCGCCGTCGAGCACTTTGCCCTGCACGATGATCCGCTCGCCTTGGGGTTCGCCGTTGTGCTGGATGGTGAGGTCCGACTCCAACGCGTGCACGTCCTGGTGCCCGAACGCCGGCGAGTACAGCTCGATGGTCTCAGGGTCCGCATGGTGCAGGCTCTTGGTGGGGTGGCGGAGGATGCTGCTGCGGTACGGCGCGAAGTCCAAGCGGGGCTGGGTCTCCGGCGCCGCGCCGTCCTTGAACGCCCGGGCGTACGCGTCGCCGATCGCCCTGATCTCAGCGCTGAGATCCGCCTGGGTTTCGACTTTGGCGCCCGACGGCGCGTGGGCCGCATGCGGTTCGGCCGCCTGTACCAGCTCGTCGTCTTGGTGGTGCCCGGCATTTGCGTCTAGCAGCACGGCCGGCTCCTTTCGGGTGGTTGCTTCTGTTATCAAGTGATCTTGCTTAGTTACGGTGGGCGTGCAGTGAGTCGTACTGGACGGCGTGCCGCACCGGGGCATTGGGGGCGCCGTAGCCGTCATAGCTGCCGCGGCGTTCCACCATTTCGAAGAACACGCTGCCCACGGTGGCGGTGTAGAAGTGCAGGAAGTCGCCGTTGGCATCCCTGTCGTAGAGAAGGTTCAGTTCTTTGAGGGTCGCAAGGAACGCAGGCTCCAAGGCGAAGCGGGCGTCCAGATCCTCGTAGTAGTTGGCCGGGATCCGGAGGAATTCCAGCCCGCGCGCCTGCGCCGCCCGGGCAGCGCCCACGAGGTCATCCACAGCGAAGGCGATGTGTTCCTGGTAGGTCTTGCGGCCACCGTTGCCCTGCTGGATGACAGGAGCAAGGTTCAGGACCAGGCGCACGGCACGGTCGCTGGTTTGCATCACCTGCGAACGCACCAACCCGCTGGGGCTCGCCACCTCGGCGAACGGCTGCGGTTCCAGCGCCAGGGCACTCGTATAGAAGAGCACGGCTTCGTCGAAGTGCTGCCATGGCTGGGCCAGGTTCACGTGATCGATGACCGCACTCAGGGAGGCACCGGCACGCTCCAAACCCTGTCCGAATTCACCAGTCCAGGCCGCGGTGCCGTCCGGGTTTCCTTGGCACAGGAAGATCTCGGTGGAATCCGGGGCGGCGATGCCTTGGAACACTTCCTCGTCCGCCTGGACCTTACGCGGCACCACAGGAGCCTTGAGTTGCTGGGCGCGGGCCGAGGCAATCACGGGAGAATCGACGTCGAACCCCAGCGCCGCGATAGCGGGTTCACTGTGCAACGGCGCCTGTTCGTTGATGATGACGCGTGCGTGGCCCATGGACCACAACTGCACGTCCTTGGTGCGGTGCCGGCCGTCGAATTCGAAGCCGAGCTGGCCCAAAAGTGTCTCGAGCTGCGCGGGACTGTCGGTCTTGACCTCGGCGAAGTTGAACCCGGCCGGTTCGGCAACCTTGGGCAGCGTGGCCAGTTCCATGGGATAACGACGGCGGCCGGCAGCTTTCGCGGACACCTCGCCGTCGGTGGTTGCGGGGGACATGTCCAGCCATTTGGCGCTCTGTTCCTCAAGCCAGATCAGGGATCGCATGGCGTCGACGGCGGTCCGATCCACATCCGACTGGCGGAAGACGTCGTTGAAGACCTCCAGCGAGACCGGACCGGAGTAGCCGGCGCGGGCAACGTGGCCCATGAACTTGGCCAACTCGAATTGTCCTTCGCCCGGGAATACGCGGTAGTGCCGGCTCCAGGAAAGCACATCCATGGAGAGTTTCGGGGCGTCGGCCACTTGGACGAAGAAGATCTTCTCGGGCTTGATGGACTCGATGGGAGCCGTATCCCAGTCGCGCGAAAGGATGTGGAAGGAGTCCAGGCACGTCCCTAGGTTGGGGTGGTCCACGGCGTCCACCAAGCGGTGCGCGTGCTCGTAGTCGTTGACGTATTTGCCCAGGCCAGGGCCTCGTAGGCGACTTTGACGCCATGGTCTCCGGCCAACCCGGCCAGGCGGGCGAGCTGCTCAATCCGGAGGTCGTCGTCGTCGATCGTGGCAGTTCCCACATTGGTGCACACCAGGATGGTGTCCATGCCGAGGCGGGACATGAGCTTGAACTTGGCGTCAGCCCGGCGCAGGTTTTCCTGCAGGATATCTTCGGAGACGCTATCGAAATCGCGGAACGGCTGGTACAGGTCCAGGCCGAGTCCGAGGTCCGCGGCCATCTTCCGAACGTCCTCCGGGCTCAGCGGGGAGGTGACGAGGTCTTGTTCGAAGATCTCGATGCCGTCGAAACCCGCGATGGCGCAGGCCTGCATCTTTTCCTTGAGCGTGCCGGAGAGGCAAACGGTAGCGATTCCCGTGCGCATCAGTGCCCCGCCCCGGCGAGGGCCGTTTCAACCTTGGCTTCTTCGGCTTTGGTTTCTTCGGTTCGGATGAGGTCCAGGAAGTGCGCGCGCATCCGGTCGGGATCGGCGTCGCGGCCGGTGAAGATGCGGAAAGCGTCGGCGGCTTGGCCCACCGCCATGCGTCCGCCGTCGAGCACTTGGCAACCTTTGGCGCGGGACTCAAGGACAAGTTGGGTCTCGATCGGGCGGTAGACGATGTCAGCTACCCAGTGCCGGGGTTCCACGAGGGACATGTCCAGTGGGAGGCCTGGATGCGCGGCCATGCCCACCGGCGTACAGTGCACCAGACCGTCGGCCAGCGGCATCAGTTGCGGCAGCTCCGCCGTCGTGCGCGCTGTGACGGTGCTGCCCGGGAACAGCCCTGCGAGTTCCGCCGCCCGTTCGGCGCAACGGGCGGGGTCCACGTCCACAAGATCAAGCGTCTTCACACCCGCCGAGAGCAAGGCGTACGCGACGGCGGAGCCGGCACCACCGGCACCGAGCTGAACGACGCGCTCCAGGCCGGCGTCGGGAAGGCCGCTGGCCAAAGCGGAACCAAAGCCTGAGAAGTCCGTGTTGTGGCCGAAGAAACGGCCGCCCTGGATCAGCACGGTGTTCACGGCGCCGAGCCTCCGGGCATCCTCGGAAACCTCGTCCAGGAACGGCAGAACCAGCTGCTTGCACGGATGAGTGATGTTGAGCCCGTTGTAACCGAGCCGGGAGGCTGCGGTCAGGAGATCGCCGACGGCGGAGCCGGGCAGAGAGAGCTCCAACAGGTCGATGGGCCGGTACAGGTAGCGCAACCCCTGCACGTCGGCCTCCTTCTCATGCATGGGCGGCGTCAGCGAAGGCGTGACGCCCTCGCCAATAAGGCCCACCAGGAAGGATTCGGCTCGGTTGCTCATGCTCATTGCTCCTTTGACAACTGCACCCGTGGATAGGCTCTCCTGGATTCCTTGGGGACGTCCAGAACCTGCTGCTCCGCCGGGCGGTATGAATCAGACTACACAAAGTGTTCACATATTGCACTAATGTTCTTATCGCGAACATAAGTGATTGCCGTGAGGGCTGTTAGCGCTGCGGCAGGCGGTCCGCGAGCTCGGCCGCCGCGCTCCGCAGCAAGGGCACGACGGCGACAAGCTGCTCCACCGTCATCCGAAAGACGGGGACTGCGGTGGCAAGGGAGGCGAAGGCTACCCCCTGGGCATTCAGCACGGGGACGGCGACGGCGCGCATGCCCACCTCATTTTCCTCATCCATGACCGCATAGCCTTGGCGCCGGACCTTCTCGATTTCCAGGCGGAAGGCATCGCGATCGGTGAGTGAGAACTCCGTGAGCGGCTCCAACTCGAGCTCTTCCACGAGGACCTGCCGCTCGTCGTCGTCCGCAAAAGCAACTAGCGCTTTGCCCACGGCAGTAGTGTGCAGCATTCCGAGGTACCCCGGATCACTCGTGACCCGGAACATTTGGGGTCCGTCCACCTTGTTGACCGTGAGGTGGTGATGACCGTCCCGGACCGCAAGGATAGTGGCCTCGCCGGTGCCCTCCGTGACCCGCTGCAGGATGGGCCGCGCAGTCCCCGCGAAGCCGTGATGGTTGGACACACGCTGCCCCAACTGGAAGACACGGAGGCCCAAGTGGTAGCGGCGGCCATCCGCCTCATAGTCCACAAACCCGTCGCGGGTCAGGGACCCGAGCAAACGGTAAACGGTGCTGAAGGGCAGGTCTGCCTGGCGGGCAAGCTCGGAAGCGCTGGCTCCCTTCGGTTCATTACCCAGCAATACAAGTAGGCCAAGGGCCTTGCCGATCATGTCGGTTTTTGTGTCTTCCTTCACATCCATAGGTAAAGATTGCCACATCGTGAGAGCTATATCTAGATGGTGAGTAAAACTGTTGACAAGTGACTACGCTCACAGCCATCATTGCTGTATCGCACAAGTAGCTCTCATAATGTGGCTACAGAGCGAGGCTGCCGTCGGACCCACATCAGTGTTCAGGCACGCACATTTCAGCCAGATGCGACATCGCCGTCACACAAAGGAACACCATGAGTCACACCATCCCGTCTACGACGCCGGGCACCGCCACGGCGGGTACGCCGAAGAAGGCAGCCCTCGCCAGCTTCCTCGGTAGCGCCGTCGAGTACTACGACTTCTTCATCTTCGGTTCGGCCGCGGCCTTGATCTTCCCGCACGTCTTCTTCCCCAGCGCCGACGCCAACGCAGCCATCATGTCCTTCGCGACATTTGGTTTCGCTTACGTGGCCAGGCCCATCGGTGCCATCATCCTGGGGCACTTCGGTGACCGTATCGGCCGCCAACGCGTGCTGATGTTCACGCTGGTGCTCATGGGGGCTGCCACGTTCATCATCGGCTGCCTCCCCGATTTCAAGACGGTCGGCTGGTGGGCTCCCGCCCTGCTGGTCTTTGCCCGCCTCTGCCAAGGACTCTCGGCCGCCGGCGAGCAGGCCGGCGCCTCGTCCATGACGCTGGAGCACGCACCGGACAACCGCCGCTCCTTCTTCACATCGTGGACCCTCACGGGAACCCAGGGCGGCCAGATCCTCGCAGCATTGATCTTCATCCCCGTGGTCGCCCTGCCGGACGACGTCAAGTACGGCATCGGCTGGCGCATCCCGTTCTGGCTCAGCGCCGTCGTGGTTCTGGTGGCGTTCTTCATCCGCCGCACGCTGCACGAGCCGCCCGCATTCGAAGAGGCCAAGAAGAACAATGAGATCGCGAAGCTCCCGGTGGCCGACCTCCTCCGGCTGCACTGGCGCGACGTCCTGCGAGTTGTCTGCTGCGCCTTCATCTCCGCTGTGAGCACTGTTTTCGGCACCCTCGCCATCACCTACGCCAAGGACGTAGCCCACGTGAACAGCACCATCACCCTGTGGCTCGTGGTGGCGGCGAAGCCTGGTCGCCCTCGGCACCCAGCCGGTCTTCGGCAGGATGGCCGACCGAATCGGCCGCAAGCCCATCTTTATCTATGGTGCCGTAGCCAGCGCCATCATGACTCCCGTATTCCTTTTGACCCTTGAATCCGGAAACGTGCCGCTTATGTTCCTGGTGTCCGTGGTGTACTTCTCGCTCGGATACGCGGCTGCCAACGCTGTGTGGCCTTCCTTCTACGGCGAGATGTTCAGCACCAAGGTCCGCTTCTCCGGTTTGGCCATCGGCACGCAGCTTGGCTTCCTCATGGCAGGCTTCGCTCCGGCGATCGTGGCCACCATGGGCGGGACCAAAGCGGGCGGCTGGGTCCAGATCAGTATCTTCACCGGCGTCATCTGCATCATCGCGGCCGTCTCCGCGATGACTGCCCGGGAATCCTTTAGGACCCCGACGGCGGAGCTCGGCCTCAAGTAGCCCCTCCCTCGTACTACCCTTCCATTGCTCCACCAACAACGGCGCGAACTGGCAGCAAATGACCCCTAAAACGCACGCAAGGGTCATCATCTGCCAGTTCGCGCTTGCGTTTAACCCGGCCGAAACCACCCCGCAACATTGGTCCGCCACACTGGAATAGCCGGCAACCGCTGGCAGCTCCAGCCCGGGAGGCCACCATGTTGAAGGAAGTATCAACCCACCCCACACGAATCCGCGCCCTTGACCAACTGCACCGCGGCGACCAGATCGAAGCCCGCCTCTCCGTCGGACCTTCCTACGATGACGTGGTCATCCGCAGGGGAAGCGTCCAGGAAACGGCCCCGGGCATCGGCGTCGTCTGGATCATGGATCAGCTGACCGGCCAGCGCAAAGCCATCAATGCGGACGAATGCACCGTCTGGCGAGTGGCCTGATCCGGCCCCGAACCACTCAGCCGCCTGCCACGGACTGGATAATCAAAACCTCCTGGCCGGCCGCAACCTCAGTATCCAGACCTTTCAGACGCCGGACCTCCTCGCCATTCACGTAAATATTCACGTAGCGGCGGAGGGACCCGGTTTCATCCCGGAGCCTCCGGGCCAGCACCGGGTAGTTCCCGGTCACAGCATCAAGCAAGCTTTCAACGGTCACAGCTCCGTCGGCGGGCGCAGTCAGGTAGGACTGCCCGCCGGCGATGGGCTGGAGGACACTGGGCAAAACCACTGTGATGTCGGACAAGATCCGTCCTAAGCCGGCAGGCCGGCCACAGAGGCAGCGGCCAATTCGGATGCCAGACGCTCGGAGGCAGCCGCGGGGTTGCCGGAGACAACGGCTGCCCGGACGCAGAGTACATCAGGCAGATGCGAGGCAACTTCAATGAAGGACTCGCCCTCGTCTGCGCTGGCGTAGACCGAACCACCCCGTGTTCCGAAGTAGACCCCGGCAGGTTCAGCCGAATCCACCGCAGCCGCGTCACGGAGCACTGCGTTGTATTCGTGATCCGGAAGTCCCACGTCCAAGCGCTTCCAGGACCCACCGGCGTCGTCCGTCCGGTGCATGGCGAGCCTGCCGTCCGGCGGAATCCGCTCCCCATCAGCCTTGATCGGGACCACCCAGGCCGTACCTTCGCGGTGGGGGTGGGTGAGCATCACGAAGCCGAAATCGGCGGGAAGACCGTCGGCTATTGAAACCCAGTTCTCGCCATTGTCATCAGTGCGGTACACGCCGTGGTGGTTTTGCGCATACAAGCGGCCCTCGACGGCGGCATCCGCGGCGATCTTGTGTACGCACTGGCCGAACTCCGGATAGGGGTCCGGCATGAAGCGGGCGGTAATCCCCTTGTTGCGGGCCTCCCAGGAGGCTCCGCCGTCGAGCGATCGATACACGCCGCCGGTGCTCATGGCGACATGGACGTTCTCGCCAGTGGGGTTGACCACGATGGAGTGGGCTGCAGCGCCGCCATACCCTGCTCCCCATTCACTGCGGTGCGGGTGGTTCCACAAGCCCCGATTGAGTTCGAAGTGTTCACCGCCATCGGTGGACTTCCAGACGGAGATCGGTTCGCATCCGGCCCAAACGACGCCTGGCCGGGCATCGGAGTCGGGGTAGATCTGCCAGATCCTCTCCACTGCGGCCCCGGTGTCCTCGGGAAATTTGATGGCGCCCTCTTCGGGTTCGGTCCATGTGGCGCCCAGATCATCCGAGTGGGCAACGGTCGGACCCCAGTGCTCGGAGCGCACGCCCACCATGATCCTGGTGTTGTCCCCGCGGGTATCGATCCCGATGCTGGGGATCTCGCTCATGAGGAAGTGGGGGCCGGAAAGGGACCAATCCTTGCGGTCTGTGCTGCGTGCCAGCCACAGTCCCTTTTTGGTCCCGATCGCCAAAACATAACTCTCTGCGGTAGCCATGAAGCCCATGCAACCATCCCCGCGCAGGAGCCGCAACGGTTTTCTGAACCGGTCTAGGAAACCTGATCAGTCAACGAACTCGGACTGCGTCTCGATGAAGTCCCAGTCGGCGTCGGTCAACCCGTCGGCAAGGTCATCCAGGCGCGGACCGCCGACCGCCGCTATACGCTCCAGAACTTCCATTGGAAGCTCCGCGCAACGCAGGTTCTCCCGCAGCCATTCCTTGCTCTTAAGGTCAATGTCCAGCCACCACATGAAGATCTCCACGTGGACCACCCCTTCCTTTGCTAGTTAACGCTAGGCCTGCGCGGGGGGCTCTACAAGGGGCCGAGTTGACTCGTAAAAAACCTCCGCGAAGGGGCATACGTTGCCTCATAAGTATTTCTCCGGCTGGTTCGGGGTTGCCGGGCGGTTCGGGGTTGCCGGGCGGTTCGGGGTTGCCGGGCGGTTCGGGGTTGCCGGGCGGTTCGGGGTTGCCGGGCGGTTCGGGGTTGCCGGGCGGGCGGTCGCGGGTTACGCAGGGTGGATGGGACTGACGATGGCCGAACGCAAGGCCGTGACGAAGCAGCTGGCGAGGACCTACCGGGCCGGTGATCGGCTCCGGAAGGGCAGGATCCTGGACGAGCTGGTCGAGCTGACGGGCTGGCACCGGGACTATGCGCGGGCGGTGCTGCGGCATGCCCTTGATCCGCCCAGGCCGCGTCCGGTGCGGGCGGGCCGGGCTCCGGTGTACGGGGCGGATCTGCAGCCAGGTCTGGTGCAGTGCTGGGCGGTGCTGCGGGCGCCGGCCGGACGGCTGCTGGCGGCGGAGATGCCTGAACTTGTTCCGATGCTGCGGGACGAGGGAGCGCTGCAGGTCACGGATCCGCAGGCGGCCCTGCTGGCGCGGATGAGCGCGGCAACGATCGACAGGCGGCTGGCCGGGGAACGGTCCAAGCTGCTGCCCCGGGGGCGCTCCCACACCAAGCCCGGGTCCTTGCTGAAATCCCAGATCCCGATCCGGACCTGGGCGCAGTGGGATGATGCCGTGCCCGGGTTCGTGGAGATCGACCTGGTCGGCCATGAAGGGTCCAACAACTCCGGGCAGTTCTGCTTCACGCTGACCGTCACCGACATCGCCACGGGCTGGACGGTGAACCGGTCCGTGCCCAACCGGGCGCAGAAGCACGTCTTCGCTGCCCTGCAGCACGTCCTGTCGGTGTTTCCCTTTCCCGTGATCGGCATCGATTCGGACAACGGCAGCGAGTTCATCAACAACCATCTGTTCGATTTCTGCCTGGAACACCACATCACCTTCACCCGCTCCCGGTCCGGCAACAAGAACGACGGGGCCCACGTGGAGCAGAAGAACTGGGCCAGGGTCCGTGAACTCGTCGGCTACCTCCGCTACGACACCGCCGCGGAACTGGAGCTGCTGAACCAGGTCTGGGAACTGGACCGGATCTTCACCAACTACCTGCTGCCCCAGCAGAAGCTCATCGCCAAAATCCGCGTCGGAGCCAAGGTCACCAAGAAGCACGACGCTCCGGCAACCCCGCACAGACGCACGAAAGCCGACCCCAGGGTCTCACCTATGGCCGTGCTCCGCATGAACACCGAATACAAGAAGATCAGACCTGCCGCCCTGTCCCGGCAGATCCTGTCCCTCACGGGCCGGCTCGAAACCCTCGCCACGGCCAAGCAGCCCGCACCCGTGAAACCCCCCGTCAACGAGGACTGGAACCGCCGACCCAACCGGACATATTCAACTGAGGCGACGAATGCCCCTTCCCGGAGGTATTGACATGAGGTAACAGGGGGGCCGGACGGCGGGACGAATGCGGGCTCAGAAAAACTAAAGCGAAAGTAGTTATTCAGATTGGTAGCGGGGGGCCGTCAGGGCACGTAAGCTAATTGTCAGCAGGAACCCGAGAACCTGCTCCAAAGTCCGCTCCGGAGTGCGTATCCCCCAATAACGCACTCCGGAGCTCTTTGTTTAAGTACGGTTCTCGAGTGCCTCTGAGCGCCGCCGGAGCCCGGGGTTATAGGACAGAACGGAGTCCTATAGATGCTCGTTATTTGCGATCTCCTCAACCCAGTCGATGATCTCGTCTGGATAGAACAGACCCGGTTGGCTGTCATCCTCGCCCGTCTGTTTCACCGCTACAGGCCCCCCTGCGGCGGCGACCTCAGCCGCCAGCCTCTCGGGCACGGCATCACCATTGTTGGCGACCAGCCAGTCTCGCGTTGCCGGCTGAAGTTTTGACCACCACTGCTCGTTACCCATGACTAAAGTCTGCGATCGCGGGCGCGGAACGGAAGCCCAGGACCCAAACTGGCCGACGCCGGTCGTCTTTGGACGCCATCGGACTGCTGGAGTAAGCCGTCCTCGCCGGGTATGAACCACTCCGCTGCGATGTCCGCGCCACTTAGCAATGCGGTTCACAGCTCGCGGTTCACCGCTCGGCGACGTACCAGGCATCCTAGCCGTGCAGGAGCACTTGGTAGAGGTTGTGGTCCTGCCATTTCCCGGCAATCTGAAGGTATCGCGGCGCCATGCCGATCTGCTCGAATCCGGCCTTCATTAGCACCCGTTGCGAACCAACATTGTGCAGGAGAGTGGCCGCCTCGATGCGGTGCAGTCCGAGTTTGTCGCGCGCGGTTTCGACGATGAGCCGGACCGCCGCTGATGCAAAGCCGCGGCCCGCGTACGCGCTATCGACCCAGTAACCCAGCCCACCGCTTTGGAAAGGGCCGCGGACGATTCCGGCCAAGTTGAATCGTCCAACGAGGGCATCGCCAGCAAACAAGGCAAACAGATACCCCTCGCCCGCTTCATTCGCAACGAGTCGCTTGGCAATGTCGGCAGCCTGCCACGCCTCGGTGTAGTAGTCCTCGGGGCGCAATGGCTCCCAGAGGGAGAGGTACGCACGGTTGCGCACATACGCAGCGGCAAGCGCGGCGGCATCGCTCTGGCGCAGTACACGCATGCTGACGTCTTCACTTAGTTTGCGCGATTCAAACACCAGCCAACACTAGTCGCGATCTTCGTTTTCCCGAGGGATCCCCGGCGGAAGGCTCCGCACCACGCCAACCGAAAGTGAGGTGCCCAGCTGAGCCGCCCGCCGTCGTCGAGCCCTTCCTGACCTTCTTTGAAGGCCAGAGCCGCCCAACGCGCCGTCCGACTGGCGTGTCGGGGAGTATTTGGATTCAAAACGGGTCAGGAAGGCGCCGGACTAAGGGGCCCGATCCGTCGCCAGCCTATAAGGCTCGGCGGCCGCGCGGCCGGGCTGCCGATCACCCTCGGCGAGTGTGACACGATTGGGAGATCACTCTCGTTCGTGGCAGGAGACCCCGTGGTTCGAGCTTCCGGAGAACGACGATGGAGCCGGTTCCGGAACCGGCTGGCATCAGCCTCAACCGGATGGTGGCTCCTGATTGTCATCTTCATCGAGGCCGCGGTGGCCTTGTCTGTTCGCTTGCCATTGGCCTTCGGCCAGTCGCCGTGGGGCGGGCTCGACAAATCCACTGAACTCCCCGGTTTTCTAGCGTTGTTAGTGGTCCCGCTACTCGTATTTGCGGCGTGGCGCGTCGTGAGGCAGCAGCAGCGCGAGCGGAACCAGGCGTTCCAAACCTCGCGCCTGATGGACACCGTGCTTCATACGAGCCAGGACTGGTTGTGGGCCTCAGGCCCAGACGGACGGTTCACCTTTTCAAGCCCAGCCTGCAAGGACATCACAGGATACTTACCTTCCGAGTTGTTGGGAAGGCACATCACCCAAGTTGTCGACACGAGGGATTTGGCGGACGCCCGGGAAAACTGGGCCAAGGATGGCAGTAACTCGTGGTCGCGGATCGTCACCGTTTGCCGCCACAAGGATGGCACCCGCGTCCTGGTTGAGGTCTCTGGAAGAGCAGTGCTTGATCGGGACGGCAAAGAGCAGGGCTTCGAAGGTACCTGCCGTGTGATGGCTACGGAAACGGCACGCTCATGTGCAGAAATCCCCGCCCGCATCCAGGCGCTACTCACTGACGGTTCGATCATGACGGCTTTCCAGCCAATCCGTTGCTTGGCGACGAACAGCATCATCGGAGCCGAAGCCTTGACAAGATTCAGCGGTTCCGAGGGAGTCTCACCTGAGGTTCATTTCCTGGAGGCCGCTTCGATCGGACTGGATGTCGAACTCGAAATCCTTGCACTCCGGACTGCGCTGACTACTGCGGAAGCGCTCCCGCCGGAACTTTATGTGGCGGCAAATTTCTCCCCGCGCGCATGTCTCGATCCGAGACTCACTGCTGCGATTGAGGAGTCCGCCATCCCCGCCCGGCGCATCGTGCTTGAGGTCACCGAACGCCAGGAGGTCGCCGACTATGGACCGCTCGCTGAGGCCCTGGCACCGTTGCGTCGCGCCGGTTTGCGGGTAGCGGTCGACGACGCCGGGGCCGGCTTTGCATCCATGCGCCACATCCTGCAGCTCAAGCCGGAACTCATCAAGCTCGACCGCGAGATCATCGCCGGCATCGACACCGACCCAGCGCAAAGGGCTTTGGGAGCGGCGATGGTTGGTTTCTCATCGGAAATCGGGGCAGCCCTGGTGGCCGAGGGGATCGAGACCGAAGCTGAGCTGGCTGCCGTCACCAAGCTCGGGATGACGGCGGCCCAAGGCTACCTTGTTGGCCGGCCGTCACTCATGCCCGCAGACTGGGCCCGGTGGGGACAGTAGCCGTCTAGCTCGAATTTGTCGGGCCCTATGGTCACAGCCGTCTTGCCGGCCGAACGCATACCCCCGGGGGGTACTTGATTTATACCCCTAGGGGGTATATCTTTGCGCTATGAGCACGGTTGACCTGAGCACCACTCCCCCCGCCATTGAGATCGCTGATGACACACCAACCCATCACGGCTACGCTCCGAATAAGGACGCCTATTTGCGGCGCCTTAAGCGGATCGAGGGCCAAGTGCGCGGCATTGCCCGCATGGTGGAAGAGGACAAATACTGCATCGACATCCTCACCCAGGTCTCAGCGGTCACCAAGGCCCTGCACGCCGTCAGTCTCGGTCTTGTGGAGGAGCACATCGGGCACTGTGTAGTCGGAGCCGCCTCTGAATCCGATCCGGTCGTGCGCGCTGAACAAATAGACATCAAGGTCAAGGAAGCGGCCGATGCCATCGGGCGCCTGCTGCGGTAATCCCGCAAGCACTCACCACACCATCCAACTCACCACCAAGGAGCACGCAATGGGCCACACCGCCACCATCCAAACGAACGTCAGCGTTTCCGGCATGACCTGCGGGCACTGCGTTTCAGCCGTGAGCGAGGAGATCGAATCGTTGGCCGGTGTGGAGAATGTCGAGATCGATCTGAATGCCGGCGGAATCTCCACGGTCACCATCACTTCCACTCAGGAGCTGTCGCCATCCGAAATCGGCGAGGCCGTCGCTGAAGCCGGCTACTTGGTAGTCGCCAACGAGGCCTAGGGGCGAATGTGAGTAATCAGGACATCCTCCACCAAGCGGGCACCCGCATCGTCGAACTCGATATCGAGGGTATGACGTGCGCATCTTGTGTTGCCCGCGTGGAGCGCAAACTCGGCAAGCTCGACGGCGTAGAGGCATCCGTCAACCTCCCCCTTGAATCAGCCCAAGTCACGGTCCCGGCCAACGTCACAGACCAACAAATCGTGGACACAGTCAACGCAACGGGCTACAAAGCCTGGATCCGCGACCCCACGCCCACTCCATCACCCGCCGAGAATGAGCACAGCCACAGCGACGGTGCCGGCGCGCCCGGCGACCACATGCACCACGGACCAGCAGCGTCCACGCTGCGTCCGAGACTGATCGCTGCCGCCATAGTGACGGTCCCCGTCTTCGCCATCTCGATGATCCCTGCCCTGCAGTTCCCGCAGTGGGGCTGGGTTGCCGCCATCCTGGCACTTCCCGTGGTGAGCTGGGCGGCTTGGCCATTCCATCGGGCCGCAGCCATCAACGCCCGCCATTTCGCCTCCACGATGGACACTCTCGTGTCCATCGGAGTCCTTGCCGCGTATCTCTATTCTGCGTGGCAGCTCGTCGCCAACCCCATGATGACGGAACACCCCGGCATGGAGTCCACGAGCGGCATGGGTGGTGGCTTGTACTTCGAAGTTGCCGCGGTTGTGACCACCTTCTTGCTCCTTGGCCGTTACCTCGAGGCCAACGCCAAAGCCAAAGCCGGCGACGCCCTCAAGGCTTTGCTGAATCTCGGCGCCAAAGACGCAACAGTCCTGCGCGACGGCGTCGAGCACAAAATCCCGGCCGAACAACTCCAGTCCGGGGACATTTTCGTTGTCCGTCCTGGCGAGAAGATCGCCACCGACGGCGTTGTGTCCAGCGGCGCATCCGCCGTCGACGCTTCGCTGGTCACCGGCGAATCAGTGCCGGTAGAGGTCGGACCGGGCAGCCTGGTCACGGGCGCCACCATCAACGCTTCCGGCCGTCTGCTGGTGCGCGCAACGCGCGTCGGCTCGGACACCACGCTGGCGCAGATGGGCCGGCTGGTCAGCCAAGCGCAAACGGGCAAAGCTCCCATTGCCCGGCTCGCGGACCGCATCAGCGCCGTCTTCGTTCCGGTGGTGCTGGTCATCGCCGTCGTTACCTTCCTTTTGTGGCTCGTCTTGAGCGGCGACCTCAACGCCTCGTTCACCGCCGCGGTGGCAGTGCTCGTGATCGCCTGCCCGTGTGCGCTCGGGCTCGCCACACCGGTGGGCCTACTGACCGGTACCGGCCGCGGCGCGCAACTCGGCATTCTCATCAAAGGCCCCCAAGTCCTTGAAGATACGCGCACAGTGGACACCATCCTGCTGGACAAGACCGGCACCGTCACCAGCGGCAGGCTGGCCGTCGGGCACACGATCGCCCTCAACGGTCACTCCCCCGCCGACGTCCTGCACCTTGCGGGCGCGGTTGAGTCAGCGTCCGAGCATCCCATCGCCCACGCGATCGCCGCTGCAGCCAAGTCGGCGATGTCCGACGGCGGCGCGCTCCCTGGCGTGAACGAGTTCAGTTCCGCACCGGGCGGCGGAGTCCGTGGAGCTATTAGCACGGAGGGAAGCGAAATCGGAGCCGACCGCATTGTTGTCGCTGGCAGGACAGGCTGGCTGGAACACAACGGGATCTTCCCGGAGGATACGCAGCGCCAGGCACTGGCTGCCGAGGAAGCCGATGGCGCCACGGCTATCTGGGTTGCAGTTGACGGGAAACCCGCCGGAATCGTCACCCTTCGGGACACCATCAAACCCGGTTCGGCGGCGGCGATCGCCCGGCTCAAGGAACTCGGCATCCGCCCCCTCCTGCTGACCGGAGACAACGCGGCGGTCGCCGCCCAGGTGGCTGCCGCCGTCGGGATCGCCTCGGAAGATGTGTTCGCTGGGATATTGCCGGAAGGCAAAGTGGACGCGGTCAGGAAGCTCCAAGCCCAGGGCTCCACGGTGGCCATGGCCGGGGACGGAGTCAACGACGCCGCAGCACTGGCGCAGGCCGACCTCGGTATAGCCATGGGCTCGGGTACCGACGTCGCCATCGAAGCCGCGGACCTGACCGTGATGGGCAGCGACCTCGGCCAGTTGGTGCAAGCCATTGAGCTGTCCCGGAAGACCCTGTCCACCATCAAGACAAACTTGTTCTGGGCATTTTTCTACAACGCCATCGGCATCCCCGTGGCGGCCCTTGGCTTGCTCAACCCGATGATCGCGGGAGCTGCCATGGCTGCAAGCTCGGTCCTGGTGGTCGCGAACTCCCTGCGCCTGCGGTCGTTCGGAAAGTAGCAACCACTCACCCACTGACTCGCAGTAGTAGTCGTTATCAGCCGTCCAAACGACAACAACTGCGGGTCAGTTGGGGCTAGGCCGTCCCGAAACGAACGGCAGCCCGGGCCTTGGCTTTGGCAGCCTCCTCGTCGCGGCTCCGGGCAGGAGCATGGGTCACGAGGGAGTCGAGCAGATGCTGCGTGATGTGGGCGATCTCGTGGACAGCCTGGGCGAAAGCCTCTTCATTGGCTTTGGACGGCTTGGTGCTGCCGCTGATCTTTCGCACGTATTGCAGGGCGGCAGCTTCCACCTCCGCCGAAGTGGCTCGTGGCTCGAAGTTATGAAGGGTGTGGATATTGCGGCACATACCAACATGCTAGGCGCCGGTTCCCTCTTCCGGGACCCCAAACAGGGCTAGAAGGCCCTCTCGGAAGGAACCGGCTCAACGTCGTTGGCATGGTCGAGTTCCGGAGCCACCCCGTGATTGCCAGCGCCTGCGGGGTCTCGCTTGTCTGCCCGCAGCTCGTCAATGCGTACCAAGACCACGCCACACACGATGAAGGCGCCGCCCAGCAGCTGGATGGTTCCGGGCAACTCGGCCAGCAACAGCCAGGCCCACACCACGGCGAACAGCACTTCCGTGAGCGAGACAAAGGAAGCCACTTTGGAGCCGAGGCTGCGGGCGGCCATGATCCCCGTGACGTAGGACAGCACCGTGGACAGGATCACCAGGCCGGCAATGGAAACCCACCACGGTGTGGTCCATGGGCCCAACTGAGTGTCTGCGGAGCCGAAGGTCATGGACAGCAAACCGGTCCCGCCGGCGATCCAGATCAGCACCGAACCTGCCATGAGACCGCCCGAGGCCAGCACGATGGGCGGCAGAGTGTCATTCTGCTTGGCTGTGATGAAGAAGTAGATCACCAGGCAGACGGCGGCCGCCATGCCCCACAGGACACCAACGAAGTCCACCTTCACGGAACCGGTGAGGTCCAGCACCAGGACAAGTCCACCGAGGGAAAGCAGCGTTCCAACTGCGGTGAGCGCACGCGGACGCCGCCGGCTTGCGGCCCACAACCACAGGACAATCATGGTGGGCGCGAGGTATTCGAGCAGCAGTGCGACCCCCACCGACAACCGGGACACCGCGTTGAAGTAGAAAAGCTGGCACCCGGCAACGCCAATCACGCCGAACAGCAGGATCGTGAGCCAGTTGTCCTTGAGCTGGTGCCAGCGGCCACGAAGGGCCACGACGGCGGGGATCAGCAATATCAGCGCGGCACCACTCAGGCGGATGGCAACGGCAGCGCCGGGTGTCCACCCGGTTTCCAGCAAGGACTTGGCAAAGGATCCCGACAGGCCGAAGACCGCCGAGGAGAAGAGCGCGAGCCCAAGCCCGGACGCTATGAAGTCCGCAGCGCCAGCCCGGTTGGTTGCAGCTGACACAGCAGCCTCCTGTCAGGAGTAAAATGGGTTACGCTGCTGACAATACCCTCAAGAGATGTAAGGAGTCAAAGTGCTTTTTGCCCCTGACACTGAAGTGGCCCTGCGCAGCACGGTCAATTTGATCAACACTGCAGCCAACGGCACCGAGTCCCTCACGGGTGTCGACGATCTCAACACCTTCTTGGACGCGGAAGAATTCACGGGGACCAGAAAGGGAACCGAGGCCGAGCTTCTCAGCGTGAAACGCTTGCGAAGCCAGCTCGCCTCGCTGTGGTCCTCCGATGAGGATGCTGCCGCAGAGACCGTCAACCGGCTCCTCAGCGACGCACGCGCACTCCCTCAACTCGTCAAACACGATCATTGGGATTGGCACCTCCACGCAACCACGCCGGAAGCACCCCTCGCGGAGCGCATGGGGACCGAAGCTGCCATGGCGGTGGTGGACGTCATCCGCAGCAAGGAGATGGAGCGCCTACGGGTGTGCGCCGCAGACGATTGCGATGCCGTCGTCCTGGATTTGAGCCGCAACCGCTCCAAGCTCTATTGCGATACCGGAAATTGCGCCAACCGGACGCACGTTGCTGCTTACCGGGCACGGAAGGCGTCGGGCACGGAGTAAGGGGTCTGGGACGGCGTCATGCTCGGCAACTTTTTAGAGCGGACGACGGCGGCCTGCCGCGTGTTTCCGGGGTTGCCGCGGCGGCGAAGCCGCTAGAAAATGCGCAGCGTGACGCGATGCAGAACCGGCCGGTGAGCCGGAAACCCTAGCTGGGGTCGGCGTCGGGCGTTTCTGTCTCATTGCCCGCAAGGGGAGCCGACGGCGAACCATGGCCGCGGCCCGGCTTCCTGGAACTCAGGTTGACGCCCGACCCCTTGCCGAGGTGATCGGCATTTTCCTTGTAGCTCATGGAGAGCATGGCAGCGATCACGAGGCTCACAATGAAGGCGATCCCGGCGCCGGTGAACGCGAGGTCGAAGCGCGGGGTGCGGGCACTGCCGCCAGAGGCGAAAACCAACACGGCGAAGAAGACCACGACGCCCCAAAACGCGGAGAACATCAGCGGTCCCTTAACCGAGGTCCGCATCTTGCGCGGCCCGCTTGGTTTCTGGTCAGCCAAGGTCATTCCTCCAATATGGCGTGGGTGCTGGCGCCGTGCGCGCCTTGAGAGTTCTACGCTGGGTAGAACGTACGATTACTAGTTTACGGCCTCAGCGGAGGGGGTTCGCCCATCGTGCCGCAGGCTCAACCCGGAAAGCACCCACAAGACTCCGGAGATGATGGCCCCGCCGCCCGCAACACCGAGCAGTGCGTGGGCGCCAAGTCCGATGAAGAAGGGCAAAGCCACAGCGGTTCCGATACCCACCACGCCGGAAATCATCCAATCGCGGGCAAGGACGTGCCGGCCACGCTGCCGGAATCCCCGGACCAGCTCAGACACCCCAAGCACCATCAGTCCGACGAGCGCTGAAACCGCGGCCCCAGTGTCCGACTGGGTGATCAGGGCTCCCACCCCGGACAAGCCAATGATGACGGCCGCGGCCGTCGGAACACTTCCGGCCAGGAATGCGCCAGCTGCCGTTGCCACGAGGTAAAGGCCCGTAGCCCAAGCCAGGACGTACACGGACGGCGAGCCCCAGAAGACGGTCACGGCACCGAATACGAGCGCAATACCGGCGCGAAGAAGTACGGGCTTCCAGAGCCCGGCTGCGGTGGGCGTGGATGAAGTCGCTGAAGAGGCGGGGAGAGTCACCGGTCCAGTTTAGTGCGAACCGAGCACCATCCACTTGTCGGTCCGGGCCCGGAGCCCGAGAGTGACTCCGCGGGCCAGCATGTAACCCAGCGCGAACGCGGCCCACAGCCAAACGAGGCCTGCCGCGCCGTCGGGACTTGTCAGGTGGACTGCCACCAAGAAGGGGAGGTAAACCGCGAGGTTCACGACGCCGGCAACCGCCAGGTAGCGGGCGTCGCCCGCGCCGATCAGGACGCCGTCAAGGACGAAGACATAACCGGCGAGAGGCTGTCCAACGGCGAGCACCCACAGCGCCGCGGTGAGCGCGGACTGAACGCCGGCGTCGGAGGTGAAGAGGAAGCCTGCCCATGGAGCGGCCACCGCCAGGAGCGCTCCGGTCACTATCCCGAAGCCCACGCCCCAGCGGATCATGGTGTGGGTGAGTTCGCGCGCCCTTACCGGGCGGGAGGCCCCGAGCTCCTTGCCGATGAGGGCTTGTGCAGCAATCGCCAAAGCATCGAGCGCAAAGGCAAGGAACGAGAAGATGGTCATCGCGAGCTGGTGCGCGGCGAGGTTCACCGACCCCTGCGAAGTAACCACGAAGACAGTGGCCAGGATTGCCAACCGAAGGCTCAGGGTCCGGAGCATGAGCCAGGAACCCACGGTGGTCATGGTGCGGATCCCGCGCCAATCCGGCCGAAGCGAAACGCCGTGTCGCCGCGCATTTCGTGCCACCATCACCAGATAGACGGCGGCCATGGCCCATTGCGCGATGCTGGTGCCGATGGCTGAACCCGCCACGGAGAGGTGAAGTCCGTAGACGAGGGTCCAATTAAGGGCAATATTGACGGCGAATCCAGCCGTTGCCACCACCAAAGGGGTCCGGGTGTCCTGCAGCCCGCGCAACACACCCGTGCCGGCGAAGATCAGGAGCATGGCCACGAGTCCCGGCATGGACCAGCGCAGATAGTCGACGGCGTACGTCCGGACGTCGCCGCTGGCGCCGAGCAGCCCCACCAGCGGGTCTGCCGCGAGGAAGCCGACCATCGCCAGGGCGGCTCCCAGCAGCAGTGCCAGCCAGACGCCGTCGCGCCCTGCGGCCAGCGCTTTGGCGAGCTTTCCGTCTCCGATGGCCCGCGCCACGGCCGGAGTTGTCGAATATGCCAAAAAGACCATAAGTCCGACGGCGGTGTGCAGCAGCGTGGAAGCCAGCCCTACGCCAGCCAACTGCGTGACGCCCAGATGTCCCACGATGGCGGAATCGGCCAGCAGGAAAAGGGGTTCAGCGATGAGTGCACCAAAAGCCGGGACCGCTAGGCGCAGGATCTCGCGGGCGTTGGAGGGCGTGGCGGCGTGGGTCACTGTTTGGGGCACTTTCCCAGCCTAGCCGGGGGACACCGCGGGCGCGTTCGATCAGACGGTCGCGCCCAGCAGCGAACGCACGTCGGCGTAACCGTCACTGGAAACAGCGGATGGCACGTCGAATATCTGGGTTAAGGACTCGGCTGGGGTCCACCTCGGCCATCCTGGCTTCCCCCCTGCTGACGAACCGGGCTGCGGCGCCGTGGACATCGTCCGCCAGAGCCTCTGGCGGCGGACCGGACCAACAGAAGCGAGGAGGCCAGCCTAATTCATCAACGATTGAGATGAGCGTGCAACACTTGGTCCCTCCGCCTGACTTGAGAAACTCTGACATATTAACTGGAACGGGCGTGAAGCCCCGGGCGGCTAACTGCGTGTGGAAATCCTCCGCCTGTTCAGCTACTACAACGTGTTTGCCGTCGCTCACTGTTGAGCGCAAACCATTCCGCGTCAGCGACCGAGACCTCTATCGGATCCGGGAAGATGGTGCGCAAGGCGCGAAGGTCCAGGGTCCTGGACTCCAGAACAGTTAGGGCGGTGTCGATGTGAACCACCGAGGATCCACTAGCTGCAAAGGTTGTGGCGGGGACTCCCAAAATGTCTGTCACACCAATGGCGGCTTCGGCGTGGCTGCGAAAACCGCTTCCTCAAAGCATCATCGAGCCTGTCCACACGAAGTCTCCCTCGCCTTCGTTGATTACCGCCGGGGGTCGGACTCTAAGGCCCTGGGATGCAAACCATCGCTCGAATTATGCTTCCTCCCCCTGCCGATGATGTCAACGAAATCGACCCACGAGGGCGAGGTCACCGCGCACAATTCCTGCGTTGGCTGTGAACACCATGTCGGGAGACCGGGAACGTCATCCATCACATCAACGTGGCGCCCAAGGATCTAAAGGTCTCAAGCAGGATTGTCCATTGTCGGAGAGCCAGAAGTTCATCAACTGGCACTCCTGGATTCATCCAGTGGTTGATGAAATAGGTCACATCAAAGTGCTTTGGTCGGCACATAAGGTACTTCTGGTGGGTCGCAAGACGCACCATGGCTTGCTCATCTCGAGTATCCTCACGCCCTTTTGTTAAGGTCGCGCTGAAATCAGCTCGGTAGTCAAAATTGTTCGCCTCATGTGTCTGACCTTCTCTGGTAGCCGCCCGCTCCCGATAGTCTCATGCGCAATGTGCAGCTTAGCTTTCCATCGTCATCGGTCAGGCCCACTTGCGTTCAGACATGACGACGATTTCCGAAATGATTCCGTCTTGCATTCGTCAATTTGCGCCCTCATTTGGATATATGTAGGCTACGACTCGGAACTGCCAACCTATGGAGTTCAAAATTGGCCCCTCAGTCTGCGATAGATGCAGGTCCCAGGGTTCATTAAGCATGCTTGGGGGATGCTTCTTGATTCAAGTTACGGGTCTGAAAAAGACCTATCAAAATGTCACGGCCGTGAACGGCCTCTCCATGGAGATCCCTACAGGGAGTGTTTTCGCTTTCCTTGGCACCAATGGCGCCGGAAAAAGCACCACAATTTCCTGCATGACGACAAACCTTTCCTTCGACGAAGGCACAATCGTCATCAACGGGAACACCGTCGGAAAAGATGATGAGAGGATCCGCCGCGATATAGGCGTGGTCTTTCAACAGTCCATTCTTGACCCCCTGGCAAGCCCGCTCGAAAACCTTCGGATGCGCGCCGGCCTCTATGGTCTTGGCAGCCGAACCGAGTCGCGAATTCGGGCGCTTACCGATCTGGTGGATCTGGGAGACTTTGCCAGCCGCCGTTATGGTCTGCTCTCCGGGGGCCAAAAACGCCGCGTCGACATCGCCAGGGCCCTCATTCACAGCCCCTCCGTCCTGTTTCTGGACGAACCCACGGCAGGTCTGGACCCGCAGAGCCGCGAGCAGGTGTGGACGGCGATCGACACTCTGCGCGAGGAGCAGGGTCTGACGGTATTCCTCACAACGCACTACATGCAGGAAACCGAAAACGCAGATGAAGTCGTAATCATCGACAAGGGCCAGCAGGTAGCCGCCGGCACTCCTGCCGAGCTCCGGGCACGCTACAGCCGAAGTGTCCTGACAATCCAGACCCAGGCGCACGAACATCTTGCGCGAACCGTGACAAACATGGGGCTCAGCTTCGAAGCGAAAACTGACGTCTTCGAGATCGGCGTTGCCAACGCCGCTGACGCACTCGACGTAATCGACGCCCACCGTGAACACATAGGCGACTTCGAATTGCGACATGGAACTATGGACGATGTCTTCTTGTCGTTGACTTCAGGGGGAAGCTAATCATGCGGATAATCAGACTCCTCACGGCGAGAAACCTCACTTTGTTTTTCCGCGACAGAATGGGCGTATTTCTGTCCCTGCTCTCTGCGGTCATTCTCTTCGTGCTCTATGCCCTCTTCCTCGGGAACCTGCAGGTCGAGAACGTTCAGGAAAAGTTTCCCGCCGCAAGCCCCAATGACGTCCAAGGCTTCGTCGACTCCTGGGTGTTTGCCGGGATCGTCATGATCACGACACTCACGACCAGCCTGTCCGCCCTCAACATCTTCGTGGAGGACAGAACGTCCGGCCGCTTTAAAGACTTCATGGTGTCCCCGGTCCGCCGCGGGCATCTTGTCGGCGGGTACCTGCTGTCGAGCTTTGTCATCGCAGTGCTCATGAGCACGGTAATCCTTGTCGCCGGGCAGGTCTACATGATCGTTGCGGGCCACGCCCCCACAGCATGGGGTGACTTGTTCAAGAGTTTCGGCTACATCTGCCTCCTGTCGGCAGCGTTCTCGGCACTCAGTTCCTTCATCGTGACCTTCATCAAGAGTTCAGGGGCCTTCTCCTCGCTGGGAACAATCGTCGGAACGATCATTGGCTTCCTGGCGGGTGCCTACATCCCTCTGGGGACCCTCCCCTCCGGCGTCACTAATGTGATCAACGCGCTGCCGTTTTCGCAGGCGGCCATGCTCGTCAGAGGGCCCCTCACAGAGCAGACAATCAGTACGTTGGCCGACGGACAGAATCAGGCTGTCTCGGCGATGGACAAATTCTATGGAGTGGACATCTACGTGGGCGACTTCGCCGTCACTGCGCCGATGGCAATAGCCACGATGGTTGTAGTTGTCATCGTCTTCGCTGCCTTGGGCATGCTGCGGATCCGCAGCCACATCCGGTAGCCCCTTCCTCCCCGCACGTACTGCCCGCCGCCCTGACCGGACGACGGTTCCATTTGTGTACACTCTTTCCCTCAGGAGCCAGGATGTCGAAAAGTGCCGTGGGCCTCTTTCCCGGGCAAGGCAGCCAGTTCGTCGGCATGGGCAGCAAGTTGGCCGCCGCCGAACCCCTTGCCGCCGAAGTATTTGACCGAACCAGCGATGCCACCGGGATTGATGTCCGTCGGCTTTGCTGGAAGGCAGACAACGAGGTTCTTCAAAGAACCGAAAACGCGCAACTTGCCCTCACCGTCGTCAGCATCGCGGCCCACGCCGTGTTCGAGAGCAAAGTTGGCGACACGATCGATGCTTTCTCCGGACACAGTGTCGGAGCGATCGCGGCAGCGGCTGCCGCTCAGTATTTGTCCCCGGAATCTGCTGCAGTCCTGGCCCAGGAACGGGGCCGGCTGATGGCCGCTGCCCCGGGAAGCGGGGGAATGCTGGCCGTTGCCGTGCCATTGTTCCAGTCTCCGGACGAACGCGTGGATTTCGGGCTGGAACTTGCCCTGCGGTTCGACTTGGACGTCGCGGCCTTCAACGGTCCGCGCCAGCTTGTGCTCGCCGGAAGCAGCCCCTCCCTGGAGGCGGCCGCGTCCGGTCTTGGCGCCAAGGCCAAGAAACTCAACGTCAGCCACGCATTCCATTCCAGGCTTATGGAACCGGTCGGACGCGAGTGGGAGGCCATTTTGACGGCAACAAAATTGGAAGAAACCGGCAGGACCTATGTCGGCTGCACCGACGGCCAACCCACGAGCGCCGGTGACGGGGTGAGGGATGATCTTCGCCGCGGCCTGCGCAGCCCCGTGATGTGGACCTCCGTCATGGAAACGACCCGTCATTTCGAACGCGTTTTCATCTTCGGCTGTGGGGGCGCCATCGCCCGCCTGGCACGCCCCTACCTGCAGGACCGTGAAGTGCACAGCGTAGACGAGCGGGTTCCGCTCCTGGCCAGGCCGTACAAGGTTAAGAAGGAAGACCCGATGAACGAACACCATAAGGACCGTCCCACGGCACTCGTCACGGGATCCTCCAGAGGCATCGGAAGAGCCTGCGCCACCCACATGGCGAAAGCCGGCTACGACGTCGTGGGGTTTTCCCGGCGGGAAGAGGCCGAGGGCTCCGAAACAGCGCAGTTGGTGGCCGCCGCGGGCGGCGAATACACATCCTACGAAGTAGATGTCTCAAATGAAGCAGACGTCCGCGCGGCCTTCCGATCTTTCCTGACCTCAAACTCCCGACGGCTCGACGCCGTCATCGTTTCGGCGGGGATTACTGCTGACGGTCTCACGGCCACGATGTCCGCCGACCGGTTTGACTCCGTGATAGCGGTGAACCTGCGCGGTACGTTCCTGATTTGCCGGGAATCGGTCAAGGCCATGCGTAAAACCGGCGGAGCAATCGTTCTGCTCAGCTCAACGTCCGGGCTGTCGGGACAAGCCGGCCAGGTGAATTACAGCGCAAGCAAGGGCGGCGTCAACGCCATGACCCAAGCACTGGCCAAGGAAGTTGCTCCCTTAGGAATCCGGGTCAACGCGGTCGCCCCGGGATTCACGGACACCGATATGTTCCGACGAATGGATCCCAAGGCCCGTTCCTCCCTGACCCAGCACATTCCCCTTCAGCGCGTGGCCGAACCCGATGAAGTCGCCCGCGCGGTTCGATTCCTTGCCACTGAAGAATCCTCATACATCACGGGGCACATCCTTTCCGTCGACGGCGGACTGACTGCCTAACCATCAACAACACAGCCGAAAGAAGCGAGAAAAATGACACAAATCACGCCGCAGTACGAAGCAGCCCAACGCCGTTTCGACCTCAACGCTGAGGTCCGTCGAAGCATCATTGAAGGTCTTGACCTCCCGGTGAATCCCGCTCTAGTGGACGACGACCAGCCGTTGTTCGGTCGCGGTCTCGAACTCGACTCTCTGGACACCCTGGAAATCGTCAGCATCCTGGAGGAGAGCTATGGCGTCTACATCACGGACGAGCAACGCTTCGTGTTCGGCTCCGTGAACAAGCTCGTCGACTTTGCCGAGGCAACCCTACAGACTGCCGACGAGAGCTGACATGGGTCTGTCCTATACTGCAGCGGAACTGCTGCTCCGTCTCCCACACAGGCACCCCTTCGTGCTGCTCGACGGCGTGGAGTCCGTGGACCCTGGAGTCGCGGGCATCGGACTGAAAAACATCACCATCAGCGATCCGGTGTTCGCAGGGCACTTCCCTGGACAACCGATCTATCCAGGGGTGCTGATGATCGAAGCCGCTGGCCAGACCTGCGGAATCATCGCCACGGCATCAACAGATCCGGACACAGACGCCTCCATAGGATATTTGGCAACAGTCAAACGGTTCACGTTCAAAGAACTCGTGCTGCCCGGAGACCAACTTCTCATCCACTGTCGGCGACATGTCTCGATCGGTTCGTTGATCGAGTTTAAATGCGTCATCAATGTCGGGAAGAAAACTGTGGCCGAGGGGAAGCCTGGCCATCAGCCTCGGCCATGGAGCGGCACAGCCATGATCGTCATCAGGGAGTACGTCCCCGATACCGATTCCGCCGCGCTGGCAGAGCATTTTCGTCGCAGCAGCTACGGCCCCCACCACGGATCCGCCAAGCTTGGACGCTCAAGCATGGAAGCCGTCATCTCGGAGCGCGTACCCGAGCTCTTCATGGTGGCCGCCGACGACGCCAATATCGTCGGATGTATCGGATTCATGAGGGGATCAGGCCGCCGCGTCTCACGCGATGGCGAACTCTTCGCCGGGCTCTTCGTGCTCGACCCCCGTCACCGCAACTCCATGCTGGCAGGAAACCTCTTCATGAAGTCTTTCGAGCTGCTCGTTGACCGCGGGATCAGGGCACTCAGAATCGAGGCCACACCAACCAACACCAAAGCGTACCCGCTCTATCTGCGGGCCGGATTCCGCGCCATTCCAGATCTCAGGGCCGACGAAGACGGGTACGTGGAGCTGGTCAGCCACCTCCCCGGCGTCGTCGGTGACCTGCTGCGAAGCAACATCGACGAAGCGACCGCGGTGATGCCGAAATTCAACTGGCGTAACGCCGGATCCGGACGCTCCCTCACACCAAGCACAGGTGTCAGAGACACAGAGTCTGGGCCGGCGATCAGCTACGACCTCAGCGCCGGCGAATTTCGACTCCGCGCCGAGATAGACCTCATGACCGGAGCCACACTCGACTACGATGTCCTGGCCGGCGCCATTTCCCACCTTCCCAAACACGGCGGACTGGACAGCACCACAAACGCGCGCCCCCGGAGCACTCACGATCTCGGGAACGGTATCCGGGCTGAGGTGGACACGCACGGAACGCTCCGGATCCACATCGAAGGGACGCTGGGCCCCGTTCTCATCGACCATTGGCCGGTAGTCCGCGGTTCGACGCCCGCAGGCTGGCGGCGCCCACACCCGAACGAGATCCACGTCGATATCCACGACCATGGCTGGATTCTGACAGCGGACAGACCAGGCGGGACCATAAGCCGTCGAATCGAGATATCCCCGGGGCACGTTTCCGTAACCACTCAGGTAACGGGCGCCCCCAAAGGCGCCGAGCTGGTCGCCAGCCCCTGGGTGGCCATGCGGCAGGCCGAAAAGTATGTTGAATCCTCAGACGGAGCGTGGACCGGCGGCCCCGCCGTCCGCGGCATCTGGCCGCTCGACTACACGGACTTTGAAGCCTGTGCCGACAGCGACCCCCAAACCGGCGCCGTCAGCAGATCTCTGTGGCGCAATTCGGTGGCCACGCTGGAAGCCACGTGGGACGCTGACGCCTTCGCCCGGCATGAGGGGAACCATCTACCCCAACTCCGGCAGCAGGCAGACAAGGCGCTGCACTATGACATCACCATTGAACGCCGAGAGGACAAATATCCCGTCCCTGAGGTCTTCACCGGCCCGGCAGGGATCAGCGCAGAAAAGATCCGGCGGCCCCGACGGGCGATCCCACCCAGTCCGGAACCCGGTGCCGTCCCGACATGGAACCCGTCCAAACGCTTTGGCGTGGATGTCATTGAGGCCGGCACTCAGACAATGAGCTTGCGCTACTCCCACACTGCTGCCGGATTGATTGGCTGGTCCGACGACCGATCCCAGTTCCTCAGCAGCCCCTATCCCGCAGTCCGTGCCTGGGGGTCGCTGCCGGACTGGTCGGCGGGCCTCTGGGCCGCCGTGGCAACGATCCGGGAAAATCCCGAACAGGGCGTGGAATGGGCCGGAAAGTCTGCCGCACTCCCCCTGACCACCAACGCCCTCAGCGCAGACCAACCAGTGTCGTGGACCATCCATAGCCGTAACGACGATTCGATGGGCATCGATCTGCATGGCCACGCCGGGAGCACCCTTGAACCGGCAGAGTTGGGGTTCTACCTGACACCTGCCGTCAGCACCGGAGCTCCCGTCGTCATCGGCCAGTCCGGCGGCGGCAAATGGGTCGTAGAGGCCACCACTAAGCCGTGGTCCGTCGGCTGCACGTCCGTCGCGGCAGAACTGCAGGACGGCCGCTACCTTGTCATCCGCTCCGTGGAGGGCGAGCACCAGGAAATCTTTGTCCGATCCGAAGCCAGAGGCCTCCATATGTCGCTGCTGACCAGGATCAGCGCCGCACGGCCGGATTCCGAGTGGCGTCTGGAAGTAGCGGAACATCGCTCCGCGGCTCTGATGGCAATGGAACGATGACGGCAACCTTGAAGATAGCCTTCGTGTGCCCGGGCAAGTTCAGTTTCGGCGAACTGCAGAACGCCATCACCGTGGCCTGGCAACTACCCGCCACGGTGGAGGCCGAATTCCTGGCTTCGGATCAGTATCTGAACCTTGCACTAGGGTCAGGCGTCGCGGCGCACCCGATCCCGACCGGGCCCCGGGGGAATCCCTCGTCCTGAACCATCTTGAACAAAGCAAGCCCGACGGCCTCGTACTGGCCGATCACCACCTGTTCGCCCTGGAGAAGACATCAGTCTCCTTGGACGCACTGCTCGGCCTTGGACGGCCGGCGGTTGCCCTCGACTCGCTTTGCCTGGGCCCGGCAGCCTCTCGGATGCAGATGGCCCTCTCTCAACAGCCTTCGATGAGTGCTATCCACCGGTGGTTCAAACCGGAGACCACCGTTCCCCCCCTGCCCTCCGGTGTTCCCCTGATGCGGCCCGTCCCCGTCTCGGGGCTCGGTCGCCGGGAAGACGCGTTCAACCTCTACGGTGACCTACTCACCCCCGATCGGCCCAAAGCCGAGGTGTTCCGCCGGCTGGGGGTCAGCCCTGACCGGGCGTTGATCGTTGTAGCGCAATCGAGCTGGGCCATCTCGGCCTATGGTTTGTTGGGACGAGTCGGAAAGACGACGGACTCCGACTCATACCGGAAGCTCCGGCGACAATGGTTCTCGGAGTTGTTCAACAAAGTTGGCCAGCCGGTGACGGTCGTGGAGATGTCAAGCGGCGATAAATCCCCAACCCGGCAGGGAACGGTGGACTTCCTTCCCCTGTCCTATCAACCGATGGGTGACTTCGCCGACATACTCTCCGCGGCCGATTTGTACCTCACCGACAACCTCACATCCGGAGCCATGGCAAAGGCGGCGGCCATGCGGACCCCCGTGCTGGCCCTGGTCAATGAAAGAAACGAACGCTCGACTGACGCTTTTTCCAACTCCTGGTTCGTGCAGATGGAGCAGCTCTTCCCCGGGTTCGGAGTCCGGTTCCTCGTCAATCCCTTCGGCTGGGTGGACGAACTTCGCCCGCTTCTGGACCGGAATGACTACCTCAATGCGGTACCGCGAACCGAGATCTATGATCTGGACGCTTCTGCTCGAGCTGTGGGGGAACTGCTCTCCACCGCGACAAGGCCAGCCAGCGATGCCCTGGCCCGACAGCTCCGGGGCCTTCCGCTTGCTGCGGACATGCTGGCCCAAAAACTCGGTTTGGACTTCGCCGAGGCCCGATCCCACGCTTTGAATCACTGATATCGCCTGACGCGGCCACCTTGGACGCACAGCTCTACCTTGGAGATGAACAATATGCTGAATACCGCCGATAGCTACACCGCCCTCCGAACTACGGCAGGCGTCTACCACCGCGCCGGCGAGGTCATGAGACTCACCGGACTGCACCGAGGCCGGCTTTTGACCTGGATGCTTGCCAAGCAGTCGGAATTCGCTGAGCCTGGCACCGTCCTCGAGTCCCTGGTTCTGGACGACGAAGGCGCCGTCGACGGCGTGGCCCTCGTCGTGTTCGACGATGAGTCAATCATTGTCGTCTCCGACTGTGCGACACCGCTATTGCACGTCGCAACTTCTGCCATCGATGCACTGCAGCTCGTCGACACGCACGCGCAGCAGGAGGAAGACTTCGGTTATGCGATAGCCGTGGAAGGGCCTGTGTCCTGGAAAGTCGGCGACGGACTAACCGACGAAGACATGTCCGAAATCCTGCTCAACGAGTGGCGTCGAGGAAGCCTCGACGGGAAGGAGTGCATCCTGATCCGCATCGGAACAACGGCCGAATACGGTTACGTTGTCCTCACGTCGTCGGCCGCCGGGCCTTCCAGCATGAAGGAGTTGACCGCCAGAGCCCGGGAAGTTGATGGGGGAGAAATTGACCCTCTGGTCCTTCGCCGGGCACAGGCCGAGGTAAATCACCCGGTCCTCCCGGTCCAGGCTCTCGGCCTCTCCATCTTTGAGGCCGGCATTCAATGGATGGCCACACCAAACCGCGATGACGAATACCGTGGCCGCAATGCCATTCGTCTCCTTCCCCCCACTCGGAGGATCGTGGCAGCTTCAACGGCCGGCGAGGACTTCCCGCTGGAGGGGCAGGAAGTTACAGATGAAGGAACGCCAATCGGCGTTGTCAAAGTTTCAACCCCGCGCGCCGGCCAGGACACCGGATTTGGCCTCCTCCTTCTGGACATCCCCTATTGCGTTCCGGGTCTGACACTCACAGCCGGGGGGCAGACAGTCAGGACTCTGGCGCGTCCGGCCGTCGATCCTGTTTCCTGGACCCAGCAGATCGGAGTGTGACCCATGGCCATCGTGGTCACCGGCGTCGGAATGCTGACGGCCGTGGGAGATACGGCCGAGGACTGCTGGAAGATGATCGTCGAGGGACGCTCAGGAATTTCAACCGTCAGCATAGTTCCGCATCCCGGGTTGCTGAGTACGCGAGCCGGCGAAGTCCGCTCAGCCGCGGTACCATCTGACAGCGGCACGGACCGCAGCATCCTCCTGAGCCGCATAGCGCTAGAGGAAGCCCTGGTGTCCGCCGGTTTGCGCGACAGCAATCCTTACCCGGACCACCGCACGGGCCTGGCTATCGGCACATCACTTGGTGGAGCCCGCCGCGGCGAAGAATTCCATCGTCAGTGGCTGGCAAAGGGTTTGCGCCAAGCCAACGCTAACCTGCTGCGCCAGTATCCGTTGCATGCCACCGCAGACTATTTGGCAGCCCGCTTCCAGCTATTTGGGCCGCGGACAGTCCACTCGAACGCTTGCGCTGCAGGGTCGGTCGCCATTGCCAACGGCTTGGAATACCTCCAGACAGGTGCCGCGGATATGGTGGTCGTCGGCGGCGTCGATCCACTGGCCTACCTGTCGTTCGGCGGTTTCTCGTGCCTTGGCGCCCTGTCGCCCCGCGACTGCGCTCCTTACAGCCGAAGCGAAGGCCTGACCCTGGGTGAGGGAGCCGGCTTCCTCATTCTGGAACGATCGCGAGCGGCACAGGAACGTGGCGCCTCCATCCTTGCCGAGCTCTCAGGGTACGGGCTCTCCGCAGACGCCCATCACCCCACGGCGCCTGACCCCAGAGGCCGTGGCGCCGTCGCGGCAATGATGTCGGCCCTGCAGATGGCAGGAGCTTCCGTTCAGGACATCGACTACATCAACGGCCACGGCACCGGAACGCCTGCCAACGACGGCGGCGAAAAGAAGATTCTTCTGCACTTCGACAACGCGATTCCAATGAGTTCGACCAAATCCATGATCGGACACACACTCGGGGCTGCGGGCGCGGTGGAAGCCGTGACGACCGTGCTGGCCATCCGGGAGCAGACGCTCCCACCGACCGTCATCCCGACGGGCTTTGATCAAGCACTGGAGTTTGACGCCGTTCCCGGGCTGGGCCGGCCCGCAGACATCTCCCTCGCCATATCCAACTCTTTTGCGTTCGGCGGAAACAATTCAACGCTTGTATTCCGCAGATCCACCGAACCAGATACCCGGGCCCAACCACAGTCAAGGGACGTACTCGTCACTGCCCTCGCTGCCATGGTCGGACCTGCCCCTACGTCCGATGTCGCTGCCGACGCACTCTTTGGCGCGAGGGCCCTGTATGGGGAATCTTCCGTTTCCATCGAAGAATACGGACCGTATCCGATCGGCGAGATTCCCGAGGACGTTCAGAAGGCGGGCATCAATCCTTCCGCCCTTCGCCGCCTCGATGCACTGAGCAAACGCTCGGCCTCCGTTGTCGGACAGCTGCTGAAGGAAAGGGGGTTATCGAGACAGGAAGCACAATCCACCGGCCTGATTTTTGCTACCGGCTCGGGCCCAATGTCAACCGTCGAAGGGTTCCAACGAGGGCTCATCACGGACGGCGTCGGTAATACACGGCTCTTCCCGAACACCGTGATGAATGCTTCTGCCGGGCACGTGGCACTCCTACACGGGCTGAAAGGTCCCACGGCGACTTTTTGCGCCGGGAGCACGAGCGGCGTGAGCGCCCTACACTTCGGGCAGCGATTGATTTCCTCCGGTTCCTGCGATCGGGTGATCGTCCTGTCCGCGGACGAAGCGTCCGTGGCCCTCCTCGCCGGTTACGCTCGGATTCCGGGCTACTTGAGTGAAGAAGCTCTGGTTCCCTTCGGTAACAGCGGCCGACTCTACAGTGGGGCCTCCGCCGCCGTCCTGCTCGAGGCTGCCGACCTTGTGTCGGAAACGCCCCACCATGGTCGGATTCTGAGCTTCGGATTTGCTGGCGACGACAGCGGATGCGGCAACGTCAAACAGGATCCATCTGCATGGTCCAGGGCAATGACCGAAGCGATTCGTTCCGCAGGCCTGAGGTCGGATGACATCGACGTAGTCGTTGCTGCGGCTGTCGGCAGGCGCCAGATTGATGATCTGGAACGGAACGCCATCCACGACGCCGGGCTGGGACGCGTCCCGGTCAGTGCACCCAAGGCGCTTCTCGGTGATACCCAGTCAACCGCTCCTCTTCTCGGAATCCACCAATCCGTCTGGATGAGGTCCCGCCAGACGGCACCGGCAACACATCACTTCGGCAACGGGCGGTCTGAAAGCACCGCGCTCACCGGCGCTGGCCCTCTCCGGGTCCTCGTGAATTCGATGGAGGTGGGAGGGAACTACCAGTCCCTCATCGTGGAGGTTCCCTAAGGGCCGTGATCAACACTAGGGATCTGGGACACCCCGTGAGTGTCCCCACAACAGAGGCATCTGAGCACGTGCCAGGGATTCCTGTGCCGCAGGTACTCCGGATTGCCCCGGCTCCTGGAACACCCGCCGAGCCCCCACTGCAAATTTGGCGATCCTCGACGCGCTCAGCGCGCCCGGGCGAAGGTCGGCGCCTGATCCGCCGGCTGCAGGCCAAGGGGCAGTGTTGTCTGGAGCCGACCTTGAAAACGGAGGCCGCTACCGGGCGGTTCTATTGCGGCGGGTGCTCATTCTGGTGGAGTGCGAGCCATACGGCGGGGACCATAGTTGTTGCGCGCTTTGGTCGTCCGGTCGGTGTAGACGTACAAATCCATGTACATCGCCCGGCCGCATTGCGGTGGCTGGGAAGGACAACCGATTCATCCTTCCCAGTCTCGATTGGACACTGGGCGTTAGCCGAAGCATTCTGGAAATGCGTTGGGATGGCTCGACACACGCCACCCGCTGGCGCGTTCACTCTGCCGGTGCGACTCACCCGAGGATGGGGAAGCCACCAATTCGTGAGTGGCCAAGAAATGCATTACTTCTTCGAAGACGGTGAGGACACGTCGATGGCCGCGGTACTGTCAGAAGAGGGCTGCCAGTACGAGCAGGGAACATACACCCTTCGAATTGGCACCAGCGTCGCCGAACTGCCGCTTGAGGTGAAGACGACGCTTGTCCTGGAAGGCTGATCCTCAACCACACCTTTGCGCGTCACACAGCGCATCAGTATTCGCGGCGTCGATACACTCGCCTCATGAGCGAGCCCTCCCATTCCGTCACCCTCCGATTCCTTGCTTCCCCCACCGACATCGGACACAGCGGCTCGGTCGACGCCGGAACGGTCCTTGAGTGGGTCGACAAAGCCGCCTATGCAACAGCCGTGGGTTGGGCGAAGTCCTACTGCGTCACGGCATACGTGGGCAATATCCACTTCGCGGATCCGGTGAACAGCGGCGACATGGTGGAGGTGGAAGCCACTATCGTCTACACAGGCCGCTCCTCCATGCATATCCGGACGGTCGTGTCCTCCGGCGACCCCAAAGGCGGGCCAGCCACGATGCGCAGTCAGTGCCTGGTGATCTTCGTTGCGGTCGGGACCGACGGAAGGCCGGTCCCGGTCCCCCAGTTTGAACCCTCGACGCAGGTGGAGATTGAGCAGCGCGACAACGCACTCGCGAGGATCGCAGTGCGAGGACAGATCGTCGAAGCCATGAACGCACAGGAATATACCGACGCCGGCACTGCCGAGCGCGTGACCCTGCGCTTCGTGGCAGCCCCTACGGATGTGAACTGGGGCGGGAAGGTCCACGGCGGGATCGTCATGAAGTGGATTGACGAAGCCGCCTACGTTTGCGCCTCACGGTATTGCGGCAAAGACACCGTGGCTGTGTTCTCCGGCGGCGTGCGCTTCTACCGGCCCCTCTTGATCGGCGACGTCGTGGAAGTCGAAGCCCGCCTCGTCTACACGGGCAACAAAGGTATGCATATCGCCGTACATGTTCGCTCAGGAAATCCGAAGAGCCGCGAGATGAACCTGACCACGTACTGCCTCACAGTCATGGTGGCCAGAGACGAGACCGGCACGTCCGTTCCGATTCCGCAATGGGTGCCGGAGACGGACGAGGATCGGCGGCTTCAGGCCCACGCCCGGGAGCTGCTGGAAATCCGTGGGAGTGCCCCGGGAAACCGGCTGCCGGACCACCTGCTCAACGGTCGGTAGGCACCGATGCAGTGGCCGCGACGGCGGCCACTGCATCCGGCCGGCTAGCCGACGGTGACGGCTGGCAAAGGGGCCAGCGGTACGTGCCGCACGGCTCCCTTGTCTGCAGAGAGAGCGAAAGCCGCGTAGGCGCGCAGCGCGGGAGAAACGATCCGTTCACGGTTGCGGGGCTGGTAACCGGTGCCCGCCTCCAGCACTGCTCGACGGCGGTCAAGCTCGACGTCGGGCACCTCCACCGTGATGGAGCGGGCGGGAATGTCGATGGAAATCATGTCGCCGTTCTCGACGAGCGCGATGGCTCCCCCCGCAGCAGCCTCGGGAGAGATATGGCCGATCGACAGTCCCGATGTGCCGCCCGAGAACCGTCCGTCCGTGATCAGGGCGCACTTGGCTCCCAGTCCGAGGCCCTTCAAGAACGACGTCGGATAGAGCATTTCCTGCATACCAGGGCCGCCGCGGGGGCCTTCATATCGAATAACGACGACGTCACCCTCGACGATCTGCTTGCTCAGGATCGCCTCAACTGCGTCATCCTGCGACTCGAAGACTACGGCTGGGCCGGAGAAGCGGAAGATCGACTCGTCCACGCCGGCGGTCTTCACCACGCATCCGTCGAGGGAGATGTTGCCGCGGAGCACGGCCAGCCCGCCTTCCACAGTGTGCGCGTTGGCGATCGAACGGACGCAGCCGTTCTCATCGTCCGTGTCCAGGCTGTCCCAGCGTTCCGACTGGGAGAAGGCCGTGGCCGAGCGGACACATCCGGGAGCCGCGTGGAACAGCTCGATGGCCTCTTCGCTCGCCTTGCCGCCGCGGATGTCCCAAGCATCCAGCCAGGAGCGCAGCTCGGTGCTGTGCACGGAACGTACGTCGTGGTTGAGCATTCCGCCGCGGTCCAGCTCGCCCAGGATGGCAGGGATGCCGCCCGCGCGGTGGACGTCCTCGATCAAATAGGTGCCGTTCGGCGCCACCTTTGACAGGCACGGGGTGCGGCGCGAGATGGCGTCGATGTCCTCGAGGGTGAAGTCGAGTTCGGCCTCCTGGGCGGCGGCGAGCAAGTGCAGGATGGTGTTCGAAGAGCCGCCCATGGCGATGTCCATGGTCATCGCGTTCTCGAAAGCGGCACGGCTGGCGATGGCTCGGGGCAGAACCGAGGCGTCGTCGTCGAAATAGTGGGCGTTGGTGATATCCACGATGGCTTTGCCGGCATCCTCGTAGAGGTCGCGGCGAGCGGTGTGGGTCGCGAGCGTCGTGCCATTGCCGGGCAGCGAAAGGCCAAGAGCCTCCGTCAGGCAATTCATCGAGTTGGCCGTGAACATACCTGAACACGAACCGCAGGTGGGGCACGCGTTCTCCTCGAGGCGGAGCAGATCGGCGTCCGAGACGCTCTCGTCCACCGCGTCAGCGATCGCGGAGATCAGGTTCAGCCGCTTGCGCACGGTGCCATCGACGAGGACCGCGGTGCCGCCCTCCATCGGGCCGCCGCTGACAAAGACGGTAGGGATGTTCAAGCGCAACGCTGCCATCAACATGCCTGGGGTGATCTTGTCGCAATTCGAGATGCAGATCAGGGCGTCGGCGCAATGGGCATTGACCATGTACTCCACCGAGTCGGCGATCAGCTCGCGGGAGGGCAGCGAGTAGAGCATGCCGCCGTGGCCCATGGCGATGCCGTCATCAACGGCGATGGTGTTGAACTCGCGCGGGATGCCACCGGCCTCAATGATGGCGTCGGAGACGATACGGCCCACCGGTTGAAGATGGGTGTGGCCCGGGACGAATTCGGTAAAGCTGTTCGCGACGGCGATGATCGGCTTTCCGAAGTCGGAACCCTTCACGCCGGCGGCACGGAGCAAAGCGCGTGCGCCGACCATATTGCGGCCGTGGGTGACTGTTCGTGAACGTAGCTGAGGCATTTCACCAGTCAATCGTGGAACCGCGAAGGCTGGAAGACGCTGCTGATACTAGTAGTGGCAGTGCTAGATTTGATGGAATGAGTGATGAACGTCGGCGCGAACTGGGCCAGTTCCTGCGCGACCGGCGCGGGAACCTTGTTCGAGCGGAGCTTGGGCTGCCGCCCATCGGACGCAGCCGCACTCAAGGATTGCGCCGCGAAGAGGTCGCCTCCTTCGCAGCGGTGAGTGTGACTTGGTACACCTGGCTGGAACAAGGCCGGGAGATCAACGCCTCCCGCCAAGTCCTCGAGGCCATTGCGCGGGTGCTTGGACTGACCGGCGCCGAGAAATCGTACCTGCTGGCTTTGGGCGGCTACACCCCCACTCCGGACGCGGAAGTGGCCATGATCGAGGAAGCTCCGGCGCACTTGCAGCGGCTCCTGGACTCGGTGGACTTCCCGGCTTTCGCCGTGGCCCCGGATTGGGGAATCGCCGGCTGGAACCGCGCCTACGCCGGCCTGTATTCGCGGATCGCAGCCGTCGCCCCGGCCGACCGGAACCTGCTGTGGCTGATCTTTGCGGATCCCCATTTGCGCGAGATGCTGCCCGACTGGGAAGAGACCTCACGCCACTTTGTTGCTGAGTTCCGGGCCGAGGCAGGAGCCCGGCTCGGCTCAGCAGCCCACACCGCGCTGATCAACCGGCTGCGCGAGGCCAGCCCGGAGTTCGCGAAGCTCTGGGGCGACCGCGGCGTGGAGCGTTTCGCTTCCCGGCAGCGGGTGTTTCTGCATCCTGTGGTCGGCGAGCTGGTCTTTGAGCAGCACCGGTTGGTGCCTTCGGATGCGCCGGAACTGCATCTGGTGATGTACGCGCCCGTGCCGGGCACACCGACAGGTGCGCGGATGGGGAGCCTAGTGGCTGGCTAGGATCGTGCCCGGAAAACCCGCCGGTACGACGGCGGCCAGCCTTGACTAGAATCCGCCGCCTCCGCCCGTCTCCCCTGCCATGTTCGCAAAACGTGAGTAGTGGCCCTGGAAAGCAACCACGATGTCCTTGGTGGGGCCGTTACGGTGCTTGGCGATGAGGATGTCGGCTTCTCCGGCGCGCGGGGACTCTTTGTCGTAAACGTCTTCGCGGTGCAGCAGGATGACCATGTCGGCGTCCTGCTCAATGGAACCCGATTCGCGGAGGTCCGAGACCATCGGCCGCTTGTCCTGGCGTTGCTCGGATCCACGGTTCAACTGGGACAGGGCGATGACCGGAACCTGTAGCTCCTTTGCCAGCAGCTTGAGTGCACGGGAGAACTCGGAGACTTCCTGCTGGCGGGACTCCACCTTCTTGCCGGAGCTCATGAGCTGGAGGTAGTCGAGGATCACCAGTTTGAGGTCATGCTGCTGCTTCAGGCGGCGGCACTTGGCCCGGATCTCCATAAGGGACATGTTGGGGCTGTCGTCAATGAAGAGCGGGGCGTCGTTCATGCGGCCCATGGTCGTAGCGATCTTGGACCATTGCTCGTCCTTGATGGTGCCCTTGCGCAGGTCTTGAAGGCCGATGGTGGCCTCCGCGGACAGCAGGCGCATGGCGATTTCGTTCCGTCCCATTTCCAAGGAGAACATCACGGTGGCGAGGTTGTTCTTGATGGCTGCGGAACGGGCGAAGTCCAGTGCGAACGTTGACTTACCGACGGCGGGGCGCGCGGCGATGACGATCATCTGGCCCGGGTGCAGGCCGTGGGTGAGCTCATCGAGTTCGTAGAACCCAGTAGGGACACCCGTCATGCCCTCTCCACGGTGGCCGGATGCCTCGATCTCGTCCACAGTGGACTCCATGACGTCCTTGAGCGCCACGTAGTCTTCGGCGGTGCGGCGTTCGGCCACGGCATAGATCTCGGCCTGTGCCTGGTTGACGAGGTCTTCCACCTCGCCGTCCTGCCCGTAGCCCATCTGGACGATCTTGGTGCCCGCGTTGACGAGGCGGCGCAGCACGGCGCGCTCAGCCACGATTTCGGCATAGTAGCCCGCGTTGGCCGCCGTGGGCACGGTCTGGATGAGCTCATGCAGGTAGGCAGGGCCGCCAATCCTGTTGATCTCGCCTCGCTTGGTCAATTCATCGGACACGGTGACGGCGTCAGCAGGCTCGCCGCGGCCATAGAGGTCGATGATCGACTCATAGATCGTTTCATGGGCGGGACGGTAGAAATCATGACCACGGACAATCTCCACGACGTCGGCAATGGCGTCCTTGGAGAGCATCATCCCGCCGAGAACAGACTGCTCAGCAGGGATGTCCTGCGGGGGTTTGCGGCTGGCGTCAGAAGCCCGGCTGCCCTCGATCGAATCCAAGTGCGTAACTGACAAGCCGTCCTCCATTGTGTACCGCGGCAGATAACTGTTCCGAGCGGTTCGGTAGGCCAATGCCCCGGTGTGGGTTGGCCCGGCCGCCCGGCGTGCTGGCTGGTCCAACTCTTTCCTGGGGCACCGACAATTTTGGATTCCCTAGTTTTTCCACAACTTATCCACAGACGGGTCCGTGGGCACATTGCTTCCCGACGGCGCCAAGGCGCCATCTACGAGAAACAGGGTTTTCCCAGTACCTAAACCAGGTACTCAGCCACGTTAGCCGTGCTTTTCCGAGGCACCAAGCCGGGCTTGTGGATAAACTGTTGAAAACATACCCCTACTTGTGCACAGTCTGTGCACGACCCTGTGGAAAGAGAAATTCTTTTTCGATTAACTCGCCCCTGAACTGGGGAAACGTTCTCCACGGCATGTGGATCAAAAGTATTTTCCCGCGCCATTAATCCACAGGCTTATTTGCCTATTCCACAGCCTGCACCACCGCCGCGCGCATAAATTTCGATAAATATGCCAAAAATGTGATACTCCCCACAAACCTCCCCAGAATTTGACAGCTGACTCTCGGAAGCTATGCCAAAACTGGAATGTGCTGTGGATAACTGCGTTCTGGCATAAGCTCTAAGTATGGGTTTCACCGTTGGGGATGTACTGCTGGTCGCAATGCCCGTCGTCATCCTGGTGGCGGTGATTTGGGCCCTGACGGCGGCGTTCAAGCCGCGCAACACAGGCTTGTCCGAGGCTGACCGATATCAACGGGAACTGGCAGCCCGTTCGGCAGCCCATCAGGCTGCGCAGGTCCAGGCTGCCACCGCGGCAAGGGCACGCGTCGATGCGTCCACAAGGCCAAGCCAAAATGCGCAGCAACAGTCCCAACAGGATAGCCAGTCCCGGGCGGCACTGCGGGCCCAAGTGGGAGTCAGCCCTGGGATCGGTCAGGCGGGCTACCAAGGTTCCGTGCTCCCCAATGGCCAGTTGAATCCGCAGTTTGCGCTGCAGTTGCAGGGCATGGTCCGCAGCGGACAGAAAATCCAGGCCATTAAACTCCTGCGCCAAGAAACCCACTCGGACCTGTTGACCGCCAAGAACTACATAGATCGGCTCTAGCGCATGGAATCCCTACTCGTTCCGGTCTTGATCCTGGTGGTCGTCATCCTCGGCGTCCTCCTGATCAGCCGCGTCCTCTCCCGCCGTGCCGAAGAGCGCGGAAATGCGGCTACAGGCAAGGCCCCAGTGGACCCCGTGGAACTGGCCCGCGAGGCCGCCGCAAAGCTGAGCGAAGACCAACACCGGCTGCTCTACTCCCTGATCGCCCAAGGTCAGGCCATGGCTGCCATCAAGCTGTACCTCAGCGCCACCGGAGAAGGCCTGCGCGCCTCGCGGGACGCCGTCGGCGCCCTTGCAGCGCATCCCCAGCCCTTCCGTCGGCCCGAGCCTGCTCCTCAGGACCTCATGCCCGACGACGACGAGCCGGAGCGCTTCCCGTACCGTTACCGGGCAATCGCGAGCAAGGGCGACGTCACGCGCGAAGTGAGCAGCAATATGCTCAACGATGAGATCTACGGGCGGATCCGCACACTTGCCAAGAGCGGCGACGTCGAGGCCGCAGCGTTGGCCCTGACCAAACATTCCGATATCAGCATGAAGCAGGCCCGGGAGTTCATCGAGCTGCTGGACGACTGACCGAGCCGCGAACTAACGCCCGGCAGTGATCCCTGCGAGGAGCTGCTCAAAAGGCAGGGATTCCATTGCCTCGGCCTTGCGGTGCGGCTGTTCACCACTCAGGAGCTTGGCGAGCTCGCCGGCAGCCCTGTCGACGCGGACCGACAGCGGGGACGCGCCGTCGTCGGTGTTTCCCCAGTCCTGGGGACTGGCGAAAACGGACGTCTGGGTCATCCGGGTCCGCAGGTAGGTGAACAGAGGACGCATCGCGTAATCGAGCACCATCTGGTGCCGGTCGGTGCCACCCGTGGCGCCGAGAAGGACCGCCTTGCCGTCGAGGGACTTGGGGTCCATGGATGTCCATGAAGGACTTGAACAGCCCGCTATAGGAGGCACTGAAGACAGGGGTGACGGCGATGATGCCGTCGGAGTCCTCGACGCCGGCGATCACCTCGGCCAAGCGCGGTGCTGCGTAGCCGGTGACGAAGTTGTTCGCGATATCCACGGCCAGGGCCCGGAGCTCGATAACGTCCACGCGCACCTCGTATCCGGCGTCGCCCAGCTGGCGCTTGGCCGAAGCCGCGAGCTGGTCTGCAAGGAGCCGGCTCGACGACGGGACGCCCAGTCCAGCGGAAAGGACGGTTATGCGGCGGGTCTCCATGGCAATCTCCTCTTGCTCGGCGGTTCGATAGCTTCAAACCAGAGTACATGCATTTGCATCTATACTCCCAAACTGCGGTAACCCAGGATTTTATTCCTCCCCTTGGCGCGAACTGGCAGATAATGCCCCTTCGCGGGCCGCCAGGGGGCATCTGCTGCCAGTTCGCGCGCCGCCAAACCAGCGTGCTATCAAACACGAGGGCAAAGCAAAGGACCCCCGCCTCCGGAAACCGGGGACGGGGGTCCTTCGAGCTGCGTCGGGAACTACTTCCCTGCAACGACCTCGAGGTCGATAACAGCGGAAACGTTATCGTGCAGGCGCACGTTGGCCTGGTACGAACCAACAGACTTGATGTGGTTCGGCAGTTCAACGTTGCGCTTGTCGATGGAGCCGAGGCCAGCGGCCTCAACTGCAGCGGCGACGTCGGCCGGCTTGACGGTGCCGAAGAGACGGCCGGTTTCGCCGGCCTTCACTACGAGCTTGACCTTCTTGGAGGACAGCGCAGAAGCCTGGGCCTGTGCAGCTTCTACCGAAGCGTGGGCACGAGCAGCGCGGGCAGCCTTGATGGACTCAACCTGCTTCTCGCCACCCTTGGTCCAGGCCAGAGCGAAGCCGCGGGGCAGCAGGAAGTTACGTGCGTAACCGTCCTTGACCTCGACAACATCGCCAGCAGCACCGAGACCGGTTACTTCGTGGGTCAGAATGAGCTTTGCCATGTTAGTTAATCCCTTCCTTAGCCGCGGCCAGCGCCGGAGTAAGGCAGCAGAGCAACTTCGCGGGCGTTCTTGATTGCCTGGGCGATTTTGCGCTGTTCCTGCACCGTGACGCCAGTGACGCGACGGGCGCGGATCTTTCCGCGGTCGGAGATGAACTTGCGCAGCAATGCTACGTCCTTGTAGTCGATGACAGTGATGTCAGCGGCCTTCAAGGGGTTGGACTTTGGTTTGGGCTTACGGAGTTCAGCCTTAGCCATCGTGGAGCTCCTTTTCTATGGAGCCCGTGGAATGAATCCACGGGATGGTGGTGCTCGACGGCGGTTGCCTCCCGGGTGCCTCGCGGCAGGTCCGGCGGGTTCCGGCGTCGAACTTTAATTTGTGTTTTAGAAGGGAGGTTCGGAATCCGGGCCGTTGCCCCATCCGCCCGCATTGCTGACGCCCGGGGTAGCCCAGGGGTCTTCCTGCGGTGCGGACTGGCCGCCGCCCCATGTTCCGCCGGAGTTGCCGCCCTGGTTTGCACCAGCGCCGCCTCCTCCGAAGCCACCGCTGTTGTTGCCGCCACCGAAGCCGCCCTGACCACCCTGACCGCCGGAGCGCTGGGTGCGGTTGACCTTGGCGTTGGCGTAACGCAGGCTCGGGCCGATTTCATCGACCTCGAGCTCGATAACGGTGCGCTTCTCGCCTTCCTTGGTTTCGTAGGAACGGCTCTTCAGGCGACCGGAAACGATCACGCGCATGCCCTTGGTCAGGGATTCGGCGACGTTTTCGGCTGCTTCGCGCCATACCGATGCGCGGAGGAACAGGGTTTCCCCGTCCTTCCACTCATTGGACTGGCGATCGAAGGTCCGGGGAGTAGAAGCGATGGTGAAGTTTGCTACTGCCGAGCCTGACGGTGTGAACCGCAGTTCGGGGTCATTGGTGAGATTACCGATGACCGTAATAGTGGTTTCGCCTGCCATCTACTGCCTCCTTGTTCGTTCCTACGGGGTAAAGAATGAAATGCCGGGAGCTGAATTACTCAGCAACGACCTTCTGCTCTTCGGGGCGGGTGATCTTGGTGCGCATGATGGTCTCGTTGAGACTCAGCTGGCGGTCAAGTTCCTTGGCGGTTTCCGGCTTGGCGGTGAAGTTCACCACGGCGTAGATCCCTTCGGACTTCTTCTTGATGTCGTAAGCCAGGCGACGACGGCCCCAGATGTCAACCTTTTCGATGGTTCCACCATCGGTGGTGATGACATTAAGGAACTTCTGAAGCGACGGCTCTACGGTACGCTCTTCGACCTCGGGGTCGATGATTACCATCAATTCGTAAGGACGCATATGTGAACCCACCTCCTTTGGGCTAAGCGGTTACGGCATTTCCGTAACAGGAGGTTCATTTGCGATGAACAGTGCTGACGCCCTGGTTCCAGAATCGGAGGCAGGGCGCAGCACAGACTTCAATATCTTAGTCCATTTCCCGTGTCTAAGCCTATTCGGCGCGTTGGCTGACAGGAATGGGTGATCCTACGTATGTGGATAACCGCCAATACGCCCGCGCTGCCGCTCTCCTTAAGCGCGCCTCAGGCAGACTGAACCCATGACCATCCTCAAATCCATTGCCCTCTTTGTGCTCGCGGCCATCGCCGAGATCGGCGGGGCTTGGCTCGTCTGGCAATCGGTCAAGGAGGCCAAGCCCTGGTGGTGGGCGGGACTGGGGATCGTGGCGCTGGGTATCTACGGTTTTGTGGCTGCATTCCAGCCGGACGCCCACTTCGGCCGGGTTCTTGCCGCTTACGGCGGGGTGTTCATCGCCGGATCCTTGGCCTGGGGAATGCTCCTTGACGGCTTCCGGCCCGACCGCTGGGACATCATTGGAGCCATGATCTGCCTTCTGGGGGTCGCGGTCATTATGTTCGCCCCGCGATCTGTGAGTTGAGCAGCAGGCGAGTTGAGTATCCGACATCTTGCCGTGGCATGATCTGACTATGAATGCCGCCGCAGCAAAGAGCCAAGGCCCAAAGTCGGCCCGCGCCAAGCGTTCCCAATTCCGATTCATTTTGATGATCGTTGCGGGCGTCGCTGCCGCGGTAGCAACCGGACTATGGGGTCAATGGATCTACGCGCCCGCCGCGGGCTGGGCAGTGGCCGCGGCGGTCTACAACATCTTCGTGTGGACAGTCATCACCCCGATGAAGGCCGCTCAAACCGCAAGCCATGCCACCGAAGAAGACCCGCGCCGGTCCATCTCCGACCTCCTCATTCTCTGTGCCGCGGTGGGCTCACTTGCCGCCTTTGTGTTGGTGATGTTCGGAGCCAAGGACGCGCATGGGATCGACAAATTCCTGCTGGCCCTGCTGGCCCTCGGCGGTGCAGTGGCGTCGTGGCTTTTGGTCCACACCCTCTTCACCTTGCGCTATGCCGAGGTGTACTACACGGCCGATCCTCCGCGCGGCATCAACTTCAACCAGGACGAACCACCGCAGTACACCGATTTCGCCTACATGGCATTCAGCCTGGGAATGACCTACCAGGCCTCGGATACCTCGATCACCACGAGGGCAATGCGGTCCGCCGCTTTGCGGCACAGCCTCCTCGCCTATGTTTTCGGCGTCGGGATCCTGGCCACCACCATCAACCTCGTGGTGAGCCTGGCCTCCTGAGGAGTTTCAGACACTCGCGCTGCGCCTTGTCCGTCCTCCGATCCCGTCATCGTTCACCACCACGTTTCTCGTCCCGCCAGCGAATAGTCTGAAGAGGGTCCGCCAAGGCGAGGGCCGCCCCGGCTTCCATGGCGTTGAGGTCCGTGCAATAGATTGGCGTACCGGGCTGCTGCCGCCAAGAATCCTGTATGCCGCCTGCATCTAGGAAGTCGAACTGCAAGTCGGCGGCCAAGGCCCGGACGAGGTTCTTACCTTCAGCTTCTCCCGCAACAGGCAGAACGATTCGGTTTGGTTCCGGCCTTGACGCTAGGTGGCTCTTGAGGCTCGCCGCGGTAATCGTGTTGAATGCCTTTACCACTGGGCGGCCGAGCTGTTCAGCGATCCAGGAACTTTCAATTTGGCCATCCTCAATCGATTGGATGGCCTGGTCCCGTAAGCCAGGCACATAGTTGCTGGCGTCGATAATCACCAGGTCGCGTGCGGCGTCGCCAAGCACTTCCTTTGGGAGAGAGGCAACTGCCGGGAAAGGTAGCGCAAGAATCACCGCGGAGGCACCACGGCCCACTTCCTGCAGCGACATGGCCTTCGCACCTGTATCACGCTCAACGTCTCCCAGGCTTGCGGGACCCCGGGAGTTGGCGATGCTCACACTATGGCCGGCCTGTCCCAGTTGCAGTGCAAGGGTGGACCCGATTCTGCCGGCTCCGATGATACTGATTTGCATGAGTTGATTTCCTTCCTTTAGTCACAGTGCCGAATCGAGCACTGCAGGTCCGGCGTGCGGGCTGTGGCTCGGGAAGAGATCCCGCAATGATGGACGGTCGCTGTGAAGATCGCAGAGCTCTAGCAGCAGGCCGCCCGGGCCCTGCTGCAACAAAGGGGTCTCTCCGACTTTGGCGAAGGTCGGATAACCAAGGTTTTGAAGCCTTATCCCCTCCACGTGAACGTCCTCTGTCCAGATCCCGATGTGGTGGACAATGCCCCCAGGCGGGGCCTCAAGGGGTGTGCCGGGTATCGACTGCCACAGCTCCAAAGCGAAAGGTCCACCCGCCGAAAAGGTGACCTCACAGTCAATTTCATGTGCAACTCCTTCGGCGTCGGTGATGGTGAGTCGCCTTGTTCGGATAGGCCTCCATTCCGTGCCAAGAATTGCCGTAAATTCGTCCATCGCCTCGCTTAACGACTGCACAGCCAAGCCCAGATGCCATACGGGTACGCCCATCAACAATCTCCTAAGAAAAGCGGACAATCTGTCCACTTCAGCGTAAGACAATTCGGACACCGTGTCCACTTTGGTAGGGTTGATGCATGGAGACCTCACTAAGAGCGGATGCGGCGAGAAACGAAGCAGCGATCCTCGGCGCCGCAAAAGAAGTTTTCGCCAGCGAAGGCGTTGACGCGCCCTTGGACAGCGTGCTTCGCCTCGCGAATGTAGGTCGAGCGACTCTCTACCGGCGCTTTCCCACCCGAGAGGACCTCTTCGCGGCGATTCTCCGACAGGAAGTCGAGAATCTGACCCACTTCGCCGAAGAACTTTCCGGCGCAGCAGACCCGGACGAAGCGACCAGAAGGTGGCTGAGCCGCTGGGACACGGTCGGCGGACAATACCGCGGCATGGCCTCCAGAGTCGGACGGAGCATAGCCGAAGGAGAAGGGCCCTTGGCACGCTTGTGCGAACCAATGAGGCAGGCTTTCGCCTCGCTCGTTAAGCGCGCGCAGAAGGACGGGCACCTGCGCCGCGATCTGGGGGCTGATGACATACTCGCCCTACTTAGCGCTTTGACCCGCCAGGCGGACGGACGCGCGGATGCCATACAAATCTCAGTGGTCCTGGACGGTCTGTATGGCCAGCAGAACACGCATTTGCGCCGGTGACAGGGATGAACGAACTGTGCCGGCTGCAGTAGAGCGGACCGACTCTGCTGCTAGCCGGCCGTTATGGACCTCGACGTGCGGAAGAACAACTCCGCCACGGTAGCCAGGTGGTGCGGATCCTCAACGCCGCACAGCTCGCGGGCCGAGTGCATCGACAAAAGGGGCACGCCGACGTCGACCGTTCGGATCCCCAGGCGAGTCGCCGTCAGCGGGCCGATCGTAGAACCGCACGGGACATCGTTGTTGGAGACGAACTCTTGGTACGGGACGCCCGCATCACCGCAGAGCCGGGCCCAGAAGGCCGCGCCGGGGGCGTCCGTGGCGTAACGCTGGTTGGCGTTGATTTTGAGGAGCGGTCCGCCGTTGAGAAGCGGCCGGTTGGCGGGATCGTGCCGCTCGGGATAGTTGGGGTGAACGGCGTGGCCGGCGTCCGCGGATACACAGAACGACGCCGACAGCGCCTGGCGCCGCTCACTCACCGTCGCGCCGAGGCCATCTGAGATCCGGGTCAGGATGTCTTCGAGGATGGGTCCGCAGGCACCGGAGCGCGAGGCAGAGCCGACTTCTTCGTGGTCGAAGGCGGCCAGGACGGCGATAGGCCCGCCGGCTGGAGCGCCCGCGGCTGCGTGTGCGATGAGTGCCGCCAGCCCGGCATGAGTGGACGAGAGGTTGTCGAGCCGTCCCGAGGCGAAGAGTTCGCCCTTGGCACCGAACTGCTCAGGAGCCTGCGTGTCCGCGACCACGATGTCGTAGCCGCCGATCTGCCCGGGATCCACGGAGGCCCCAGCCACGCAGTCAGCGAGGATCGCCAAGACATCTGCGGAAGCCGGATCGCCGAGCCCAAAGACGGGGTTCATGTGCTGCTGCTTATCGAGCGCGAAGCCGTCATTGACGGCCCGGTCCAAGTGGATGGCCAATTGCGGGAAGCGCAGGAGGGGTCCCGTGGCGGTGAGGTGCTGGGTGCCGTCGAGCATCACGAGCCGGCCGGCCAACCGGAGTTCGCGGTCAAGCCAGGAGTTCAGAAGAGGCCCGCCATAGACCTCCACACCCGCCTGGAGCCAGCCGAACTTCCCTGTTGTGGGCTTCGGCTTGAGCTTGAAGGACGGAGAATCCGTGTGCGCGCCGAGGATGTTGAACGCCGTGATGGGAGTTGCGCCCTCCGGTGTCACCCAGGCGATGAGCGCGCCGTCGCGGACTATGTAAAAACTGCCAGCGCCACCGTCCCAAGGTTGGAGTTCATCAAGGGCCGTGAATCCGGCGTCGTTGAGCCTTCGGGCGGCCTCGTGGACGGCGTGAAAGCTCGACGGCGATGCGCTCACATATGCGCCAAGGTCCTGGATGTGTTCGGCAGCGGAGTTCGAAGGCATGGCTTCGAGTCTAGCCTCAGCCGTGGCGACGCTGACGCGGACCCACGACGCGGTATTTCCGTGGCGATACCCTGTATTCCTGACGACGCGCGAATTCCCTGTGCGTCAGGAATCATCCGCCGCGCGAGGCAAATCCCGCCGCGTGAGCCTGACCCCGCTTCCGCCCCGGGCAGTCCTAGTAGTCCGGGTTGCTAGGGGTCACGAGCCCTGTTTCGTAGGCGTAGACGACCACTTGGACGCGGTCCCGCAGGTGCAGCTTGGTGAGGATCCGCCGGACGTGGGTCTTAACCGTGGCTTCGGACAGGAAAAACTTGTGCGCGATTTCTGCGTTGGACAGCCCTGCGGCGATTGCCTCCAGCATCTCGGTTTCGCGGGGCGTCAATTCTTCGAGCAGGGGATCGCGGGCCTGGGTCGCCCGGCCGGGCACGCGGCCTCCGCGGACATAGGTTTCCAGGAGCCGCTGGGTGACCCTCGGCGCCACCACGGCGTCGCCGCTGGCTACAAGCCGGACACCCTGGACTAACTCGGCGGGCGCAACATCCTTGAGCAGGAAGGCGGAGGCCCCTGCCTGCAATCCGGAGAAGGCATATTCATCAAGGTCGAACGTGGTCAGGATGATGATTCTGGCGCTTGATTCCGAGGCCGTGATCCGACGTGTGGCTTCGATTCCATCCATGGCAGGCATCCGGACGTCCATGAGGACCACGTCCGGTTCCAGTTCCTCGACTTTCCTCACGGCTTCGGCGCCGTCGGAGGCTTCGCCCACCACCTCGAGGTCCTCCTCGCCTTCCAGGATGAGCCGAAATCCCATGCGCAGCAGGGGCTGGTCGTCCACCAATAGAATCCTGATGGGAGCATTGTCAGTCATGATTTCCCCTTGTCGCCATTCCACTTCAGCTCCGCATGGACCCGCCACCCGCCGTGGATTCCAGGACCGGCATCCACGGTTCCAGCATAAATTCCCGCACGTTCACGCATCCCCGCGATGCCCTGGCCCGTTCCCAAGGCCGCCTCTTCGGTACCCGGATCGCGGGAGCCCCTGCCGTCGTCGAGCACTTCAATGGTGACTGAGTCACCTTCCCGGACGATCCGCACATCCACCTGACTCAGGGAGCGCCCGTACCTGAGCACATTGGTGAGGGACTCCTGCACAATCCGGTAAACGGTGAGCTGGAACGCCGGGTCTTCAGGAAGCGCAGGTCCCGTGTGCGAGTAGTGCAACGGCAGCCCCGCCGTCCGGAATCCATCGAGCAGCTTGCTCAGGTTGAGGCCGGTGACCAAAGGCTCCAAAGGCGCAGGACGCGCGGAGTCCTCCCGCAGCACGCCGAGGACGCGGCGCATATCTGCCAACGCAGTCCTGCCGGTGCGGGAGAGTTCGCCAAGCACCTCGCCGGCGCGCTCCGGATCCTTCTTGACCACGACGGCGGCGCCGTCCGAGAGGCTGATCATGACCGTCAGGGAGTGGGCCACGACGTCGTGCATCTCCCGGGCGATCCGGTTGCGTTCGGTAACGGACCCCAAGCGGGCCGTGCGGGCTGCCCACGCCCTGATTTCGCTCTCATGCTCACGCCGCTGCCGTACCGAAATGCCGATCCCGGTGGCGATCAAGTTGGACAACAAAATGCTGACCGCCGCCGCGATGTTGCTGATGAGGTGGAAATTTTCCGGAATCGCCTCTCCGTTGGGCGGGGCAATCGGGCTGGTCCACATGAACAGATACACGAGGGTCAGCGGTAGGCTCGCCGCGCCAAACACAGTCAACGCGAAGGTCCGGGCCCTCCCCACGGCCACGGCATACAGCGCAAACCACAGTCCCGCCGAGACGTTCGAACCCCAGGGATTCAACAGCGTCACAGCCACTTCGAGGACCGCAACGGCCGCAGTGACACTGAGCGGATTGCGGCGCCGAAGGAACAGGATAGCGGCGATGGCAACGAGCAGCAGGGCGGCGAACCATTTGCCGTCCACGATGGAGCTGATGAACGTGGACAATGACAGCAGCGAATAGCAAAGCACCACCACCGCGTCCGTGACCCGGGGGTGCTCGAAGAGATAACGGCGGATCCTGCCACGGCGGCGCAGGGTGATTTCAGCAAAGGACGCGTCGGCCACGTGGGCTGACGCGTCCTTTGCTGGCAACTCTTCACTCATGGCTTGAGCCTAGTGGCCTTGCCTTGAGCAAGTGTCCCTGGATCGCGAATCAGACGATTGCGAATTAGACGTCGCGCTTCTTGAGCGCAATGAGGGCAGGAACCATGAACAAGATGACATAGCCAAGGAACACGAGGCCGCCCGCCCAAGGATCCAGGGTGCCGTCTACGTGGCCGATCGACAAGAAACGGCCACCGGCCTCACTGGGCAGGTACTGCGGGACGTACTTCCAGAATTCGCCCGGTGCGAGGGAGAGGAACTGGCCGGCGAACGGGAGCACGAACATGATGCCCACCAGGACAGTGATCCCGCCGGCCGGGTTCTTCAGCAGGGTTCCGAGCGAGAGGCCGATCAGCGCGACCCCGGAGACGTACAGTCCGCCGGTGAAAATGCTGTAGAGGACACCGTCCGTGTTCCAGCCGAGGTCGAGGCCGAAGTTGGCGAACATGGGTGACGCGAACAGGAAGGTCACGACGCCGGCCACTACCGAAAGGAGGTAGGAGACCACAACCAGGACCACGGCTTTGGCACCGAAGGTGGAGAGCCGGCCGGGCGCCGCGTTCATGCTTGACCGGATCATGCCGGTGGCGTACTCGGAGGCAATGAAGAGTACGGCCAGGGATCCCATCGACCAGGATGCCGATGTTGAGTCCGGCGTTCGGCAGGTTGTAGAGGTTGAATCCCGATCCGGGCGGGAACGAGTCAACGGCCTGTTGCACCGTTTCCTTGTGACCCTGGCGTCCCACCGTGACCATCTGGTTGATGAAGTTCCAGCGGACCAGTGCGGAGAGCAGGCCGATGCCGACAATGGCCACGAAGGTCAGGACCAACAGGAGCTTGGTGCTCATGAGGGTCCGGAACTTGATGGATTCGGAGTTCAATACCCGGAGGAAAGTGACGCCGCCGTTCCCGGCCGACGGGATCGCATGTTTCTTGCTGATGGTAGTGGTGCTCATGACTGGATCCCTTCCATGGTGGCAGCGGAGGTGGCGCCGACGGCGGGGCTTTCGTCCAGCGGGCCGCCTGGTGCTGCCGGACCACCGGTGATGTGCGAGTGGTATTCCACTTCGTCTTTGGTCAGCTGGAAGTAGGCCTCCTCCAGCGAGGACGTGAGCGGAGTGAGCTCGTAGACCAGTACCCGGTTGTCCAGGGCGAGCTCTGCGATCCGGAGTGGCTCCATTCCGTACACTTCCAAGGTCTCCCGCTCGTTCTGCTCGACCCGAACGCCGTCGCTGGCCAGCAACTCGGACAACCGCGTCGTCTCGGAAGTACGCACCAAAGTGCGCTTGCGGGACTGGCTCTCGATCAGCGCATCCACCGTGGTGTCGGCGATGATCTTGCCGCGCCCGATCACAATCAGGTGATCGGCGGTCTGGGCCATCTCGGACATGAGGTGGCTGGAGATGAAAATCGTTTTACCCTGGCTCGCCAGGTAACGTGCAAGGTTCCTGACCCACTGGACGCCCTCGGGGTCGAGTCCGTTGACCGGCTCGTCGAGGATGAGCGTCTGCGGATCCCCGAGGAGGGCGTTGGCGATGCCCAGCCGCTGCCCCATGCCAAGGGAGAATCCGCCGGCCTTCTTCTTGGCGACGGCGGTGAGGCCGGTCATTTCGATGACTTCCTCAACCCGCGAGTTTGGAATCCCGTGCGTTGCCGCCATGGCCCGGAGGTGGTTGTACGCGCTGCGGCTGGTGTGGACCGCTTTGGCGTCGAGCAGGGCGCCGACCTGGTGCAATGGCGCCTTGTGCTGGGAGTAGTGCTTGCCGTTGACTGTCACGTCACCCGACGTCGGGCGGTCGAGACCCATGATCATGCGCATGGTGGTGGACTTGCCGGCGCCGTTCGGGCCAAGGAAGCCCGTAACTTTGCCGGGCTGTACGGTGAAGCTGATTCCGTCCACGGCTGTCTTTGCGCCGTAGACCTTCCTCAAGCCTGTTGCTTCAATCATGGAAGCGTTCCCTCCGCTTGCTGCAGATGTGTGTTGACTGTAGATACAACGCTAACCACCCGCCCCGCGGAAAGCGCCGGTCTCAGGGATGATTCAGGGTGCGGCCAGGGTAGTCCCAATGGATGATGCCCGCCGGGTTCGCCGCAGCGCGCTTCGCATCCCATCAGACTATCGGCGGGATTGTGGCTATGATGAACAGCAGGGTCTACCTTGCTGCTCACCGGTTCGCCACTCGTCACATACGGCAAACCATCAGCTAGCACTCGGTCGGCTCCAAGCGAGCCACCATAGTCTTCGGGCATGCTCTCAAAGCCTCAGCTCATCAATAGCGGCATCGGGGTGGCCGTCGTCGGCATTGCCGCCGGTGCCTTCTTCGTACTGAACGGCGTACCGCAAGCGGCCGTCGACACCACAGCCCGCACCGTCGCGGTCAGCTCCGCGGACCTCGCTGCTGTCTCCACCGCCAGCGGAAACGTCTCGCCTGCAAGCACCACCGTCATCAACGCGCAGAACTGCACCGGGCCAATCGCCTCGGTTTCCGCATTGACCGGCCAGCAAGTCACGGCGGGGCAGGTGCTCGTCACGATTGATCCGACCAACGCCCAAAACGCGTTGGCCGTTGCGCAAGCCCAGCTGGACTCGGCAGCCGCGCAGGCAAACCAGCAGCAGGCATCTGCCAGCAACCAGGTAGCCTCGGCAAGCCAGAAGCCCTGGCGAACGCCCAGCAGACCGCCAACCTGGACGCAAGCCAGCAGGCTAGTGCCGTGGCCGCAGCTCAGACGGCGGTGAACAATGACACGGCTACGGTCGCGACCGCGCAGGCCGCTGCTACGGCCCAGCCCAACAGCCAGCAGGCCCAGACCGCCCTCAATTCGGCCCAGGCGCAGCTCGCGAAGGACAACCAGGCGCTGACCCAGGCCAGCAACTCGCAAGCCAGCTCGGCCCTCAAGGACAAAGAGCAGCTGGGCTCGGCCCAGACCGCCCTCACTTCCGCAGAGAGCGGGGGCGGCGCTACATCCAACACGACGTCCGCCCAGATCGCCGTCGACACCGCAAACAAGAACTTGGCGTCCTGCTCCCTGGCCTCGCCGGTTTCCGGCACCGTCACCGCCGTCAATGCGGTGGTCGGAGGCAACGCCGGCAGCAGCTCAGGCTCATCCGGTTCCGGCTCCTCAAGTTCCTCTGGGGCCTCCAGCGCCTCGGGCAGCTCGTCCTCAAGCAGCGCGAGCACGTCGTCGTCCGGACTCATCACCATCAGCGACACTGCGCATCTGCAAGTCATCGCCAACTTCGCCGAATCGGACATTGCAGCCATGAAGACCGGCGACGCCGCCACCTTCACCTTCCCGGCACTCAAGACAGATGCCAACGCCGCACCGGTCACCGGTACCATCACGGCGATCGCACAGAACGCCACCACCACCAACAACGTGGTCAGCTACCCCGTGACGATCTCCATCAAGAATCCGCCGGCAGCCCTGCGGCTTGGCCAAAGCGCAAACATTTCCGTCACCACGGCAACTGCCAAGAACGCGCTGACGGTGCCTTCGCTGGCCATCACCACCAGCGGGACCAAGCAAACGGTCAACGTGAACAAGAACGGGACCGCGACGGCGGTGACCATCACCACCGGGATCACGGACAACGGCCGCACCCAGGTGTTGACCGGGGTCAGCGCCGGTGATGAAATTGTCCTGCCCACCATCTCCTCGACCCTTGACACCACCGGCACTACCGGACGGACAGGAACCGGCGGGCTCGGCGGCGGTACCGGTGGATTTGGTGGAACCGGTGGCACCGGCACCGGCACCGGCACCGGCGGCACGCGAAATGGCGGGTAAGCAGCCGTGAACGACGCTGTCATCCAACTGGACTCCGTGAGCAAGATTTACGGCAAAGGAGAGGCTGAGGTCCGCGCGCTGGACTCCGTCAGCATCTCCATTGACCGTGGAGACTTCGTGGCCATCATCGGCGCCTCGGGCTCTGGAAAGTCCACCATGATGAACATCATCGGCTGCCTCGACGGCGCCACCGAGGGTACCTATCACTTGGACGGTATCGATACCGGGACCTTGGACGAATTCCAGCTGGCCCAGATCCGCAACCGAAAAATCGGCTTCGTCTTCCAGAACTTCAACCTGATTCCGCGTACCCGGGCCGTGGACAACGTCTCCATGCCCCTCGCTTACGCAAAAGTGCACCGCAAGGAACGGCGTGAGCGGGCCTTGGAGGTGCTCGATTCAGTCGGTTTGGCGGAACGGGCGGACCACAAGCCTTCGCAGCTCTCCGGTGGGCAGCAGCAGCGCGTGGCCATCGCGCGGGCCTTGGTGACCAATCCGGTGCTACTCCTGGCCGACGAACCTACGGGCGCCCTGGACACCAAGTCCTCGCACGAAATCATCGGATCTCTTCGAGTCCTTGCATGCCAACGGCCGGACCATCGTGATGATTACGCACGAGTCCGACGTCGCAGCGCGGGCCAACCGCGTGGTGCGGTTCCAGGATGGCCACATCATCGAGGACCACCGGGTCCGCGACGTCCATGCGCACCCGCTCGAAACCGCGGTGGCGCTATGATGATCGCCGAGTCCGTCCGCTTCGCCCTGACGGGGGTGATGGCCAACAAGATGCGCTCCATCCTCACCACCCTGGGCATCCTGATCGGCATCGCCTCCGTCATCATTCTGCTCGCGGTGGGTGCCGGAACGTCCAACGCCATTAAGGCCCAGATCGGCAAACTCGGAACCAACGTGCTTACCGTAAGCCGGCAGACGGCGGCGGGCGGGCGCGCCGCGGGTGGCGGGCAAGCCGTCACCGGTCCGCGCTCCCGCGGCACCAACCTGACCCTTCAGGACATGGCCGCGCTCACCGATCCAGTCATGGCCCCCGACGTCGCCACGACGGCGCCCGTAGTCACCGCGCAGAACGTCACGGGAACCTCCCAGGACGCAACCCACGCGGTCGCAACGTTCGTGGGGACCACGCCGTCGTACTTTGCCATTTCCAACGACACGCTCGCTGCGGGTTCCTACTTCAGCGACGGCGACGCAACCAGCGGTACCGCTGTGGCGGTCATCGGCAACACCGTGGCGCAGGATTTGGTAGGCCCCGCAGTGAACTCGGCCGTGGGGCAAACCATCGCCCTCAACGGCCAGAACTTCGTGGTCTCAGGGTCCTGGCGCAGAAGGGATCCTCGGGCCTGAACGATCCGGATGACATTGTGGTGATCCCCTACAGTGCAGCCCAGGACAAGTTCACCGGATACTCGCCCTCTCTCGCCTCCATCAGCGTCCAGGCAAAGTCGGCGGACGTGATGAGCCAGGACCAGAACGAGGTCCAGATGATCCTCAATGCCAGGCACAACGTCACCTCTGCCAACCGTGACTACCAAGTACGGAACCAGGCCCAGATCCTCTCCACGGCCACCACAACCACGGCCACACTGACCATCCTTTTGGGTGCGGTGGCGGGTATTTCGCTCCTGGTGGGCGGAATCGGCGTCATGAACATCATGCTTGTCACGGTCACCGAACGCACGCGTGAAATCGGCATTCGAAAGGCGATCGGGGCCTCGCGGGGGAGCATCGTGAGCCAGTTCCTGATCGAATCACTCATCATTTCGCTGATCGGCGGGGTGCTCGGTATTGCCGGAGGCTACATCGGCAGCGCCTTCCCCGTGCTGGGAACCCAGCCTGAAGTCCAGTGGTGGACCGTGTGGCTTTCGTTCCTGGTTTCCGCGGCGATCGGCTTGATTTTCGGAATCTACCCGGCCAACAAGGCGGCTAAACTCCGGCCGATCGACGCTCTGCGTTACGAATAGCCCCCAGATCCACTCCCCAGCAATGACCAAAGAAATATCCCAACAGGAGATTCACAAATGTCCTATTCAGCACCGGAGCCCGGCCCGATGAACCAGCCCGAGCCCCAGCAGCCCCACTCCCAGCAGCCCCGCAGCGGCCAGCCGACCGCGGTCCTCCAGGCCACTGGACAGGAACCCACCGGGCAGGGTTGGGGCCAACCCCAGCCGCCGGAGCCGTTCGTGCCCAAGAAGCGCTACAAGATGGGACGTCTGACGATGATCCTTCTTGCCGTGCTGTTGGTCGCCGTCGGCTTCTTCAGCGGCGTCGGCGTCACCAAGCTCATGGACGCCGGACAGACCCGTCCCGGCCGCGGCCAGTTCCAGAACTTCAACGGCCAAGGCGGTCAGGGCCGCAACCGGCAGAGCGGCGCCCCCACCAACGGGGCCTCGCCGAGCGCGATCCCTTCGGCACCCGCCACCTCGGCACCGTAACTTCCAGCGCCGTCCACCGGCCACCCAACTAGCTCGCATTTGTCGTTTTGAGCTCTCATAACGACTAATGCGAGCTAGTTGCTTTTCGCCAAAGGTTTCGCGGCGCCGGCCAGCCACAAGGCGATCAGGATCGGCACCCCGATCGCTAGCAGCGCCATATGGATGCCGGTGTGGTCGCCCAGGAATCCCAGGAGCGGGGGACCAGCGAGAAACGCCACGTATCCGATGGTCGAAACCACCGAGACGCGTGCTGCTGCGTGCTTGGGATCATCGGCAGCAGCGGACATGCCCATTGGGAAGGCCAAGGCGGCGCCGATCCCCCAGAGAGCCGCGCCAACCGCAGCCAAGATGAAGTTGTCCGCGAAGACGAAAAGGCCCAAGCCCACGGCAGCTGCTGCCATGCTGGCCCGCAGGACGGCTACGCGCCCGAACCTGTCGATTGCACGGCCACCAAAGAATCGCATCAACGTCATCGCCGCCACGAAGAGGGCAAACAGGAGGGCTCCCGTCGATTCCGTGGCGGCCAGTCCGTCTACCGCGGCTTTCGCGATCCAGTCATTTCCCGCGCCTTCGGTGAGGGTAGCACCGAGGACGACGACGCCGATCAGCAGCGTGCGCGAGTCCCGCCACGCCGAGCGGCCCTTGACAGCCGGCGCATCGCCGTCGGACACCACGATCGGGGCCACGTGGGGCATAAAGTAGCGCGGCGCCGTCAAGGTCAGAAGCACTACGACGCCGGCAATGACCAACAGATGCTGCGGAAGCCCGACTCCTATTTGGGAGAGCCATGCACCGATCACGGCACCTACAAAGGCGCCCCCGCTGAAGGCTGCGTGGAACTGCGGCATGACGGTGCGCCCGAGCCGGTGTTCGACGTCGGCCCCTTCAATGTTCTGCGACACATCCCACAGACCGACCCCCACACCAAAGAAGAACAGTGCCACCGCGGTGGCGGCCACGGAGCCGGCCATCAAGGAAAAGGCGATCCCCGCGCCGGCGAAGGCAGCCAACAGCCCTGCCGCGCGGACCGCGTTCGCCGTACCGATCCTGCCCACCACCCATCCCGCGGATGGCAAGGCCGCCAGGGACCCGACGGCGGTGCACAGCAACAAGGTTCCCATCTGGCCTGATGTGAGGTTCAAGGTCTGGGTGACGGCGGGAATGCGTGCCGCCCAGCTGGCAAAAACCAGCCCATTCATGCCGAAGGCCAGGAAAGTGGCGATTGCCGCTGCTTTGACGTTGGCGGGGGTTCGGGTGCTAGTGCTCATACGGTGACAACTTCCACGGAGAGATTTCTTGCGTTGTTTTCTTGGACCCGGGACGCGCTATTGGGTCGGCGTTGCGGGCGAATGGTGGTGCGCAGTGGTGATGCGGGCAACCGCTTCTACGGTGGTGGCCCGGTCATGCGGTTCGGTGTCGAGGGCGGCATGGATGAAGAGTCCTTCAATTAACGCATCGAGCATCCTGCACGTGACCGGGTCGAAATGCAGGCCCAGGGCGCGTCTGCTCCGGGCCATCCAGTCCCGCGTGATCTGCCGGAACACCGGCTTCCGGGCGGCGAGCGTATAGAGCTCGTGCGTCAAGACCAAGTCCCGCTGCGAGTCCAGCAAGTCGAGATGGATCAAGTCCACCACTGCGAGCCGCGCGCCGTCGACGTCGTTTGCTTGTTCCAATTGCTGGTCGAAACGATCGGCGATCGAATTCCCGAAGCGCCTGAACGCCTCCGTGAGGAGTTCATCCATGCTGGCGAAATGGTACGTCATGGACCCCAGTGGTACTCCAGCATGCTCGGCAATTTTGCGATGCGAGGCGCCGGCCACGCCTTGGGCAGCGATGACGTCAAGAGTGGCCTCAATAATCCGGTCCCGGCGGTCCGGATCGAAGCGGCGAGGGGCCACGGTTTCAGATCTCCCGTATCACGCGGGCCGGGTTGCCCACCGCGAGCGAGTTGGCGGGAATGTCCCTGGTGACCACCGCGCCTGCGCCGATGACCGAGTTGTCGCCGATGCTCACGCCGGGAAGGACGATTGCCCCGCCGCCGAGCCACACGTTGTCTCCGATGGTGATCGGCTGTGCGCCCTCGAGGCGGTCGCGGCGCGCCTGCGGCTCCACGGGGTGAGTGGGCGTCAGCAGCTGCACGTTGGGGCCGATCTGGCAGTCCTCCCCGATGGTGATCGGGGCGACGTCCAGGGCAGTCAGGTTGTAGTTGATGAAGGTCCGGGCTCCAACAGTGATGTAGGTGCCATAGTCCACGAAGATCGGTGGTTTGATACGGGCTTCTTCGCCTAGGCCGCCCAAGAGCTCAGCGAGGATTTGCCGGGCAGCATCCTGGTCTTCAACGTAGGCGGCAGCGTACTTGGTCTGCAGCACTACAGCCCGCTGGGATTCACGCGCACTCTCTGGATCGTCGGAGATATAGAGGTCCCCGGCAAGCATCCGTTCGCGGTTCGTGCGCGGGTCATCAGCGAAGTAATCAGCCATGCGTACGATCGTACACATCGTCGGGTCGAAGGGAAAGTCCCCCCTTCCGGGGGGGAGTTGCTGGAGGTTAGCGCGCCCGCTCTACCCGCGACTCGTCCCAGACCGGCTCGGCAGATTCGTAGACCTTGCCGTCGGATCCGAAGGCCAGGAAACGGTCGAAGGACTTCGCGAACCAGCGGTCGTGGGTGACGGCCAGGACGGTGCCTTCGAAAGCATCGATCGCACGTTCCAAGGCTTCACCCGAGTGCAGGTCCAGGTTATCGGTCGGCTCATCCAGAAGGAGGAGCGTGGCGCCGGAAAGCTGGAGGAGCAGGATCTGGAAGCGGGCCTGCTGCCCTCCCGAGAGCGACTCGTACTTCTGCTCGGCCGAGCCCACCAGCCCGTAGGAATCGAGCGCCCCGGAAGCAGCCTCGCGGCCGAGCCCGGAGCGATGCTCGTCGCCGCGGTGCAGGATCTCCAGGAGCGTACGGCTCAGGAGGTCGGGACGGGAATGGGTCTGGGCGAAGAACCCGGGACGAGACATGGCACCCAGTTTGACGGTGCCCTCGTGCGGAACTTCAGCTATCTCGACGTCGGAAACTGGCAGGTGCTCGCGCTCCGGATCGGTGCCGCCGGCAGCCAGCAACCGGAGGAAGTGGCTTTTGCCCGAGCCGTTGGAACCCAGCACGCCCACGCGGTCGCCGAACCAGATCTCGGTAGAGAACGGCTTCATCAGCCCGGTGAGTTCAAGCTTTTCAGCCACAACTGCGCGCTTGGCCGTGCGGCCTCCCTTGAGGCGCATGTGCACGTTCTGCTCAAGAGGCAGGGCTTCGGGCGGACCGGCTTCCAGGAACTTGGCGAGCCTCGTCTGCGCTGCCTGGTATTTATTGGCCATGTCCGAGCGGAACGCCGCCTTGGTCTTGTACATGATGACAAGTTCCTTGAGCTTCAGGTGCTCCTCGTCCCAGCGCTTGCGCAGCTCTTCAAAGCGCGCGTTGCGGTCGATGCGGGCATCCACATACGTGCCGAAACCACCGCCATGCACCCACGCACCGGCCCCGTTGATACCCGGTTCGAGCGTCACGATACGGCCCGCGGCATTATTGAGCAGCTCGCGGTCGTGGCTGATGAAGAACACCGTCTTCTTGGATTCGTTCAGCTTGTTTTCGAGCCAGCGCTTGCCCGGAACATCCAGGTAGTTGTCCGGTTCATCCAGGAGCAGCAGCTGATCCGGTCCGGAGAATAGCGCCTCAAGCACCAACCGCTTTTGCTCGCCGCCTGAAAGGCTCGACGCCGGGCGGTGCTGCGCGCGGTCAAAGGGAAGGCCGAGCGCGGCCATGCAGACTTCGTCCCAGACGGTCTCGACGTCGTAACCCCCGGCGTCTCCCCAGTCCACGATCGCTTGGGCGTACTGCATTTGGGTGGGCTCGTCGTCGTGCTCCATCATGGCGAGCTCGGCGTCTTCGACTGCTTTTGCGGCCGCCGCAAGCGCCGGTGGCGCGGCGGAGACGAGAAGGTCGCGCACGGTGGACTCATCGCGGACCTGGCCGACGAATTGGCGCATGATGCCCATGGTGCCGGAACGGCCCACCACGCCTTCGTCCGGGGTGAGATCTCCGGCGATGATCTTGAAAAGTGTCGTCTTGCCCGTTCCGTTGGGCCCGATCAGAGCCGTTTTGCTGCCGTCCGGGACCTTGAAGGTCACGCCGTTGAGCAGCTGGGTGCCGTCGGAGAGGAAGTAGTCGATGCCGGAAATATCAATGTGGGCCACTGCCCCATCTTCCCACGGACTGCGCGGGACTCCTCAGCCATCAGAACCTGCGACGGCGCGGACAGCCGTGGGGATCTTCCATAAAGGCCTCACGCCGAAATGACGTTGACACCGCGTGCGGCAAGCGCAGGGATGATAGGCGATGCCGGGCCAGCGTCGGTGATTAGGCCTGTGATCTCATCCAGAGACAAGACTTGGTAGGGCGAGGCTGCGCCGATCTTCTCGGACAAGGCGAGGATGTAGGTATCCGCCGCCCGGGCTGCGAGGGCGCGCTTCATGGCCGCCTCATCGGGATCACCAGTAGTGAGGCCGGCCTCGGGGTGGACCCCTGTTCACCACCGCGTAGTTGGGGCCTTCCGGCGTGCAAAAGCCGGCGCGTGCTCCGGCCGCGGACCGAAAGCAATCATGAGCGCCGGAAGTTTTCTGAACCACGGCATGTGCCGGGCGATAAAGACCACCGGTCCCGGCGGGCGGACCGGTTGGCCCGACACCGCAGGACCGAAAACCGCCTTGTGGAGCACGCGCTGCCCGTTCTGAATGAGCACGGTGGGGAGCCAACGACGTTTCTGCACCGAAGCGAGCTCGGCCTCGCCCAGAGTGCCCCGGAGCAACGGCGGGGCGATGCGCTGGGCGGCGGCAACGGCGTCCTGGATCGCCAGGTTGATTCCCACGCCCCCGGCGGGAGACATAGCGTGGGCGGCGTCGCCGATCAGCAGAAGGCCGGGCTTGTGCCACGGTTTGATCCGGTTGAGTTTCACGTCCAGCAAGTGGAGATCATCCATAGACTTGATCTCGTCCAACCGGTCCGCCAGATCTGGTCGCAAGCGCGCTATGCGCGCCCGAAAGCTTTCCACTCCTTCGACCCGCATCTGCAGATCCTTGCCCTTCTCCGCGAGATAGGCGATCTGGTAGAAGTCCTTGCGGGTCAGGCTGAGCAACACATCCGTGCCGGAGAAACTGGGCATGATGGAGCCCAACTGTTCCTGTTCGTCGGCACGCCTGGAGAGCCGGAACCACCACGTATCGAAAGGCACCGGGAACTCGTGGGGGACAAGTCCAGCCTTCTGCCGGAGCACCGAGCTGCGGCCGTCGCATGCCACCGTCAGCTCGGCGTGTAGTGCGCCCCCACCAATCACAGCCCCCGACGACGCGTCCCGGGTGCGGTACGCCACCCCGGCGACCTTCCCGCCGTCGTCGTGCAGCAGGTCCGTTGCTTCCGTGTTCATGCGGATGGTGAACCGTGGCTCCTGGTGTGCCGCATCGACCAGGAAGTTCAAGAGGTCCCATTGGGGAACCATGGCGACATAATCGTAAGGCGGCTTGAGCAGGCCGAAGTCGCCAAGAGTGACTTCTCCGCCCCGTGTGGGAAGCCGGAAATTGCCCAGCTTGCTTTGTGGCAGGGCACGGAATCCCTCGCCGAGCCCGAGCTCATCCAAGAGCCGGATGGTGGAGGCATGAACGGTGTCGCCGCGGAAATCTCTCAGGAAGTCGGCGTGCTTTTCAAGGACCGTGACCTCCACTCCGGCCCGGGCCAGAAGGAGTCCGAGCATCACCCCAGCGGGGCCGCCGCCGACGACGACGCAGGTGGTGCGTTCAAGCTGGACCATGGCGACTCCCAGAGGATTCAACTAATTCATCAAGCGTTGAATTAAGTGTGCACCCGCCCGGAAGGCGTGTCTAGGCGCACCCTCGAGCGCCGGGAGGGTGAGCCGTCAGCCGGCCGCCGTCAGGAACGATTTGAGCAGCGGTCCACTGGTTGTCGCGCCGAGGCCGCCGTCTTCCACGAAAACGGCCACCGCCAGATCGCCGTGCACCGCAACGATCCAGGCGTGCGTCTTCGGCGGGTTATCCGTTCCGAATTCGGCCGTCCCGGTCTTCGCGCCCACAGGCGCCCCGGGGACCGACGCGAGGAATCCAGCGTGGCCTGAGGTCACCACGGCCCGCATCATGTCACTCAGTGCGGCGGCCTCCGCCGGCGTGACCGGCTTGTCGGACGCTGCCTGAGCAGGCGGCGTGGCAGACACCGTGGCAGAGGCGGACGACGACGGCGAGCCGGACGCCGTCGGGGTGGCACCTGTGGAGGGCGAACCAGAGCCGGGGTTCAGGACAAGTTGCGGCGACACCGGCGCGCCGTGGGCCACCGAGGCTGCCATGAGCGCGGCAGCGAACGGGGAAAGGAGCACTTTGCCTTGGCCGATCATGGAGGCCGCGTGCTCGGTGCCGTCGGCGCTTGCTGGTACTGAGCCCAGGAACGCGTCCGCTCCAAGCTTCGGCGCTTGAACTGCCAGCCCCAGTGAGGTTGCCGCGGATTCAAGTTGGGCCTGGCTGACTTTGTCCCGGGAACTGATGAAGGCCGTGTTGCACGAATGGGCAAATGCGTCCCGCAAGGCGACAGAGCCCAAGGACGACGCCGGATAGCCTTCGGCGTTCTTGAAGGTCCGGCCGTCCACGGTAATGGTTGGCGTGCACTCAACCTTGGAATCCGGCGTCATTCCGTTGCGGATCAAGGCGAGGGAATCGACGATCTTGAACGTTGAACCCGGCGCGTATTGGCCCAGCATTGCGGTGTTGTAGCCATTGCTTCCGGGGCCGGAGGCTGCCGCAAGAACAGCGCCGGTGGACGGACGGAGCGCCACAATTGCCGAGGCCGGTCCAACGCCCGCCAAGGTGTCTTCGGCGAGCTGCTGCAAGCGCGGATCCAGGGTGGTCTTCAGCGGATCGCCAGGCTTCGTGTTGACGGTGAAAAGCACTCGGCGGGGATCCGGCTTTGCTGTTTTGATCTGGTCGTCGGTCATGCCTTGCGGCCGGGCCTTGATGGAGACTCCATCTTGGCCACGGAGCTGGGCGTCGTATTGTTCCTCCAGGCCGCCGGTCCCGACGATGTCTCCCGCTTTGAGTGTGCCCCCGGCCTTTTGGATCTGTTCGGCGCTTGCCTCAGCCGCGCTACCCAGCACGGCGCGGGCGAAGGTGCGCGTCGGCGCCAAAGGCAGGGAATCAGGAATTGCCCGAGCACCCGGAATCGCGGCAATCTGCTGGTCCGTGATCGTCCGGCCGTCCTGACGCAGGGTGATGGCACTGACGAAAGCCTGCGGGCCGGCCGCCTGGACCTGTTTCACGTACGTGGCTTCGTCCACGCCTACCAGTTGCGCGAGCTTCGAAGCTGAAGCAGCAGGATCCGCGGATCCGATCGTGGTCTTGTCGATGCCGACAAAAACCACGGGACGGTAGCTGATCAATTTAGCGTCCCCGGCGCCAAGGATTTCAGCCCTGGCCGGAGGAGTAACCGTTTTGTCCAGGACTTCGCCGTCCTTCAGGTCCGGCTCCAAGAGTGTCGTAGTCCATTGGACGGCCCATTTGTCGCCCGATTTCTTCAGAGCCGCCTGGGAGGTGTACTTCCATTGCGCGGTTCCGATCTTCCACGTGAAGTTGAGCGGGACCGACGCTTTGTCCCCGTCGAGCTTCACAGCGCCGCTTTCAACGGAAGGCTTGGCAGGATCGAGGGCTGCAAACACCGCCTTGAGCTGCTCGTTTGCCGCGGCAGCGTCTTTGCCGTCAACGGCGAGCGATCCGACGTCGAGCGCTGCCAGGGACGACGCGAGCTGCTTGGCCGCACCCTCCGCCCCGGAGCGGCCGTCATCGCAAGCGGACAGCGAGCCGGCAATCATCAGGGCAGCAAGCCCCAGGACAAGGTTCTTAGTTTTCCCCATTTGCGCCATTATGCCTTCTGACGCCAATTTCGCGAGTCAAGCTCTGCCCTCCTCCCGTCTGACTGGCATTATGTGTCGCTTTGAGGGCTCAAAATGACACCTACTGCGAGTCAGTCGGGTCGACCGGTCAGTTGGGTGGGTTAGGGGGCCCGGATGATCCTGCGCTGTGTCGCCACGGCGATGGCCGCCGTCCGGTTATCTACGCCCAGCTTGGCGTAGATATGCACCAAGTGCGTCTTCACCGTGGCCTCGGAAATGAAGAGCTGCCTCGCCATGGCACGGTTGCTCATACCGGTGGCGAGCAGCTCCACAAGCTGGACTTCGCGGGTGCTCAAGGCGGGCGCTGGATTGCGGATCCTGCCCATGAGCCGCGCCGCGACCTCGGGCGCAAGCGCCGTCTGGCCGGCAGCCGCGGACACCACGGCCTGTCGAATCTGCTCGGGCGGCGCGTCTTTGAGCATGTATCCACTCGCGCCGGCCTCCACCGCGGCGAGGATGTCTGCGTCGTTGTCGTAAGTGGTCAGGATCAGGACCGGTGGCGGGGGAGTCCCGGCCTCACCGGCCTTGATTTTGCCGGTCGCAGTGACGCCGTCCATCCCCGATCCCATTTGCAAATCCATGAGAACCACGTCCACGGGTTCCCCGAGCGCATGGAGTTTCGAGAGTTCCGCCAAGGCGGCGCCGCCGTCGGACGCTTCCGCCACCACACTGACTCCCTCGAAGTCGGCAAGCATGGCCCGCAGCCCCGCCCGGACCACCGGATGATCGTCCACGAGCAAAACCGTGATGTTGCCTTTCACGCGGATACCCCCTGCGCCGGGTTGCCAGTGCCCAGCGGCAGCCGGACGGCCACCACGGTCCCGTCACCGGGGGTGGACTCGACGTCGAGCGTTCCATTCAGGGCTGCCAGTCGCTCGCGCAGGCTTTTGAGCCCGACGCCGGTTCCGTCACCGCGGGTTTCCGCGGCAGCGGCCAGCGCGGGATCGAAGCCTGCGCCGTCGTCGAACACGTCCATGGTCACCTCGGCGTCCAGGAAAGACAGGGTGACGACGGCGGTGCTTGCGTGGGCGTGCGCCCACACATTCGCCAGGGAAGACTGAGCTGCGCGCAACAAAGTGGTTTGGTACGGATTGGGCAGCGGCACCGGCGTGCCCTGGAGCTCGAAGCGGCAGCGCAGCATCGCTCCGCGCGCAGCGGCTTCGGCCTCGGTCTTCGTGCAGAGCCGCCGCAAGGTGTCCGCCAAGGTGGACTCGTCCAGTTCCGGAGACCCCAGTCCCCGGACAAAGTTTCGCGCCTCCGCCAGGTTGCTGGCCGCTGTCTCCCGGACGGTCCTGAGCCGGTCACGGGCCGCGACGTTGTCACCGGCGTCGAGGGCTTTCTCCGCCGAGCGCCCCATCAGGACGATGCTGGAAAATCCCTGGGCCAACGTGTCGTGGATTTCGCGAGCGAGTCTTTCGCGCTCAGCCAGCACACCGGCGTCGTGCTGGCTGCGGGCGAGCTCGGCGCGGGTTCGGCGCAGCTCCTCGGCGGCGAGGCGTTGGTTCTCCGCCTCCGCGTACAGCGCCCGGTACGCCAGACCGGTCGACCAGGGCGAAGGCGGCACCGAAAACCGGGCCGAGGACCATGGGAAGTTGCACGGCATCGGCGCTTGCTCCGCGGTTGTGGAACCACATAGCCGCGATCAACAGTGCAGTGCTGGCGGCTATGCCCAACAGCGCGGGGCGGCGCGGCAAGATATGCAATTGCACGAAAAACAACGGGAAAGCTATCCAGGCAAAGTCCGGACTAATGGACATAAGCAGCAGCCAAAGGAAGCAGACGGCGGCGAGCCACCACCGGGCATAGGGTTTCGGATCGAAGCGCTCGGAATTGACGGCGTGTCTCTTCTCGAGAGTCGTCCCCACGAGATAGACGGCGGCCAGCAGCAACGCGAGAGACAGGCCTGCCCCGGTGGCCAACGGCGAAAGGTGCGCCATGGACCAGCCTGACGATCGCAACCAACAACAGCACCGCGAATCCGACGTGCAGGCTAACGCGGAGGACACGCAAAATCGCGGCGGAGCTGACGGGCTGCGCGGCTTGCGGCAATTCAGATCCCTGCATGCTCCCCAGCGTATCCCCGCCCACCGACACTTTTGCCCGTATTCCGCGGCTCGGGGACCGAATCAACCGAATGGTTGATTCGTGCGTCAACCAAGGCGATCTCGCGGATCCATCCCCTTCCCGATGCGGTGCGCGCCTTCCCGTCGGAGAGTTGAAACAAGACCAAAAGCAGCCTCAAAGGGCCTTCGAATCAAAGGAATTACATGTTTCTCGCCGTGCGCGACATCCGCTTTGCCAAGGGCCGCTTCGCCCTCATGGGAAGCGTCGTCGCCCTCATCACGCTCCTCCTCGTCATGCTTTCCGGCCTTACCGCGGGTCTCGCCGACCAGTCCACCTCGGCCATCGCAGCCCTCCCGGCGTCGCGAATCGTCTTCGGTCCGCCGGCAGGGGGCGAAGCCAAAGCTTCCTACACTGAATCGGAAATCTCGAGTAAACAACTCGAGGCGTGGCGAAACAGGCCAGGCATCGCCTCGGCGGAGGCGGTCGGCATCTCCCAGACGCGATTCCAGTCCCTCGATTCGTCCAACAGTGCGGCGGGAACCGCCAATGTCGCCGTCTTCGGGGCCAACGGCGGCATCTCGCCTGTCGCTGTGAAGGACGGCGAGGTGGTGGTCGGAGGGACCTTGGCAAAAGAACTCTCGTTGCGTGTCGGAAGCCGGGTGACAGTGGGCGGTACCGCACTGACCGTATCCGCAATCACCCAGGATGAGTGGTATTCGCACACCGGCGTCGTCTGGACCTCCCGGGCCACGTGGCAGCAGTTGGCGCACATTCCTGCCGGGGCATCTATCGGAACAGTCCTCGCGGTGACGTACGACGCCGGTGCCTCCGTGGATACCGACGCCGCCAATGCGGCGGCCGGCACGATCAGCGCCACCCCCAACGGCTCGTTCCAGGCACTCGGCTCCTACAAGAGCGAGAACGGCTCGCTCATGTTGATGCAGGCTTTCCTCTACGGCATCTCGGCCCTGGTCATTGTTGCCTTCCTGACGGTCTGGACAGTCCAGCGCACCCGCGACATCGCGGTGCTCAAGGCCATGGGGGCCTCGTCCGGATATGTGGTCCGGGACGCGTTGGTCCAGGCCGGAATTGTCTTGTTCGTCGGCGCAGGTCTGGGCGGTGGGATCGGCGTTTTGGGCGGCTTCTTCGCCGCCAAAGCGGCCCCGTTCCTGGTAACTCCGCTGACTACCCTCGTCCCCATTGCCGGGATTGTGCTTCTGGGGCTTGGCGGGGCGGCGGTCGCGGTCCGCAGCATCACCAAGGTGGATCCGCTCATCGCCCTCGGTGGCAACTAACCCCGTGCCGCGCCGTATCGTAAATATTCCCTGAAAGGCATATCAATGAATCCTGTCCTCAGCCTCGTCAACGTCACCCTTGAATACCCGGACGGCGACTCCACCCTGAAAGCCTTGGACGCCGTGGATCTCCGGGTAGACGCGGGCGAGTTCTTCTCACTCGTCGGCCCGTCCGGTTCTGGAAAATCCTCGCTTCTGGCCGTGGCTGCAACACTCGTCCGGCCGAGCTCCGGGCTCGTCGTCATCGACGGCAAAGATGCCACAGGGCTCAAGGACACCGAGCTCACTTCCTTGCGGCGGGAGAAGGTGGGCATCATCTTCCAGCAACCCAACCTCCTGCCGTCGCTGACCGCCGTCGAGCAGCTAATCATCGGCCACCATCTCCGAGGCAGGCCGACCGCTCCGGCACGCAAGCGCGCCACGGAACTCCTCGACGTCGTCGGGCTCGGCGGTTCGCTCAACAAACGGCCGCATCAACTCTCCGGCGGCCAGCGGCAGCGCGTGAATATTGCACGGGCGCTCATGGGTCAGCCCGGCGTACTGCTCGTCGACGAACCGACGGCGGCCTTGGACCATGAGCGAAGCGAATCGATCGTGCGGCTCCTGCGTCAGGTGACGGACGAATTCGCGACCGCGACCGTCATGGTCACGCACGATACCGAATTCCTGCCTCTCACCGATTCCGTGGCAACCATGCGCGACGGACGCCTGAGCGTGCCGGCCCTCACCGTGGGCCCACCCAACTAGCTCGGGTCAGCCTCCCAGAACAGCCTCATCCTGGGCATCGTCATAGGCATCGCGGGCCTCGAGAATGCTTGGCACGTGGTCCTCCGCCCAAAGCCGCAAAAGAGTGAGGGGTGCCAAGAGGGAGGCGCCTATCTCGGTCAGTTCATAGTCGACGCGCGGTGGCACCTGGGCGTGGACAGTTCGAGTGATCAGACCGTCCCGTTCAAGGGCGCGAAGGGTCTGGGTCAGTACTTTGGGGGTCACAACGTGGACCATTTTTCGAAGCTCGGAAAACCGGACGGGCCCGTCCGCGAGGACCTGGACCACCAAGGAGGCCCATTTGTCCCCGATGCGCTGGAAGATCACCCGGGACGGGCAACCCGGGTCGAGGACGTTTGCTGGCGGCTTGATGGTATCCATGAGGTAACTAAGTTCCTTTGAAGCTATCAGTATCAAATAAATACTGTAGTTGTATTGCAAGGATAGCAACCCCAAGGAGAGTCATGAAAATCGCAGTTTACGGCGCAACAGGCATGGTCGGAAGCCAGATCGTCAACGAATCCCTCACCCGGGGCCATGAGGTGACCGCCATCTCCCGCAAGGGCTCAGAGATCGCCGGCGCAAAGTCCCTGGCCGCCGATCTGGCCGACGGCCGAACCTTCGCCGAGATCGCCAAAGCGCACGACGCCGTCATCCTCGCCGCCGGACCGAGCCGCACCGGCGGAGACCACGGCGAGTGGCTGGCCGCAATGGATACCGCCTACAGCAATGCCGAAGGCACGCGCCTCCTGATCGTCGGCGGTGCAGGCACGCTGGAGATCGACGGCGTCCGCCTCCTCGATTCGCCAGACTTCCCTGAGGCCTACAAGGCGGAAGCGACCACCGGGGCCGCAGCCTTCGCCGCCGTCAAGGAAGCTCCCGAGAAGCCTGGACTGGACCGTGCTCGCACCGGCACCCGTGATCCAGCCCGGTGAGCGCACCGGCAACTACTCCACCGCGAAGGATTCCCCCGCTGGCAACAGCATCTCTACACAGGACTACGCAGTGGCAATGCTGGACGAAATTGAGACCCCGGCCCACCGCCGCGCCCGTTTCACAGCAGCCAACTAACCCCGCTCACGTCTGTTGCGTATTTTCCCGACCCTCTTTCAGATATGAGCTGAAGATCCGGTTCCCTCCTGCAGATCATCTGCAGGAGGGAACCGTCGTTTGGGTACATAAGTGAGCGAGCGTCAGGGGGAGGTTAGGCGCCAAGGCCCAGCGCGGGAACCTTCAGGCCAAATATGTCTTTCAAGGCATGCTTAGCGGCGTGATAGCCTGGCATTCCTGTCACGCCCGGCCCGGGTGGCGTCGACGACGAGCACAGGTACACACCCGGCAGCGGCGTTCGCCACGGCACAGGCGAAAGCACCGGACGCTGCAACAGCCCGCGAATATCAATGATGCCTGCGCCGAAATCGCCGCCCACATAGTTCCCGTTGTAATCGGCCAAGCCGGCCGCCGTCGTCGTCTTCCAGCCCATCACCACATCCCGGAAGCCCGGCGCGAATTCCTCGATCCTGGCCATCACAGCCTCGGCCATGTCCACCGTTGACCCCTTGGGTACGTGGCAATACGACCAGAGAATGTGCCGGCCAGCAGGCGCGCGTCCAGAATCCACGATCGACGGCTGGGCGACCAGGACGTACGGTTTCTCAGGATGGCGGCCGGCGGCGACCAAGTTCTCGGCTTCGGCAATGTCCGCCCGTGTGCCGCCCACATGCACGGTCCCGGCATCGGCGAGCCCGGGAGCGGCCCATGGCACCGGCCCGGAGAGGATGAAATCGACCTTGCACGCAGCATTCCCAAAGCGGAATGTTTCCAGGGACCGGCTGTAGCGCTCGGGAAGCGCCGAGCCTGCCATGCGAAGGAATCCCGGAGGCGCAACGTCCAGGAGGATGGCCTTCGCGGGACGCAGCTCCTCCAAGGAATCGATCTGCCTGCCGGTCTCAATTACCCCGCCATGCGCCTCGATATCCCGGGCGAGAGCGGCCGCTATCGCTGCAGAACCACCCACCGGAATGGGCCATCCGCCCGCATGAGCCAGCGCACCCAGGAGGAGTCCCGCCCCCGCAGCGGCAAGCGAAGGTAGCGGTGCAACGGCGTGCGCCGCGACGCCACTCAAGAGGGCTGGGGCTGCATCCCCGGTGAAGCGCCGGTTCCACCACGGCGAGCCTTGTTCCAGGGTTGCCATGGCAAACCGAAGAGCCGTCACCGGGTCGGCCGGTATCCGCAGCAGCTGGTTCTGCGTTACGTCCAGCACCCCACCCAGACCCTCCACCAGCGGTCGCATCAAGCGAACAAATGCAGCTCCATCGGCTCCGAGCTCAGAGGCGGTCCTCTCCAAGGAGCGGTACGCGAGGGCTGCCCTGCCGCCGTCGAGCGGTGTTCCGTATTGCACCTCCGGCAAACGCAGCTCCACACGCCGTTCAAGTTCAAAATCGCGGAAGAATCTCGACGCCAGAGCCATCGGATGGACGGCGGAACAGACATCGTAGACATGCCCCGGTTCCAGCAACTCAGCGGAACGCGTTCCGCCTCCGATCGTCTCTGCGGCCTCGTACACCCGGACGGCAAGGCCCGCACGGGCCATGACCACCGCGGCGGCCAAGCCATTCGGTCCCGAGCCGACGACGGCGACCTCATCCATCGCGCTCGGCCTCGCCTCGCGAATACTCGCCTTGCAAATACTTGCCCTGCGTGTCGTCGCCCTGCGCATGCACATCGTGCGTCGAATCCACAGAGTACCCGCCCACCGGCGGCTCCTCCAGAGACGGTAGAGACTGGGCGGTCCGTCGCCAAGGCAGCACCGAGGCAGGGGGGTTCGCGAGGTCCACGCGGAACCAATCCTTGGCGCCGTCGAACTCTCCACCATGGGGATCGTCCACGCCCCGGGTTCGGAGCGGGTCCAGGCGCGGTTCCCAGATGTCCCAAGCAACCCTCAACATCAAATATGCGGTTGCGGCCATATGAAGGATCACGGCCATGACGTAGTAAGGCATGTCGATGTTGTTCTGCGCTGGCCCGCCACTGCTGGTCTGCCCGAGGTACATCCACGTGGCGGTCCAATGCAGCGCCTCTGCTGCCTGCCAGACCAGGAATTCGCGCCAACGGGGGCGGGCCAAAGCCAGGAGGGGGATAAGCCACAACACATATTGCGGCGAATAGACCTTGTTGCTGAGGATGAACGCAGCAACGATCAGGAACGTCAGTTGCGCCAAACGCGGCCGCTGCGGCGCCGTCAAAGCCAATCCGGCAATGAGAACGCACGCAAGCAGGAACATGTTCATTGCCAGGGCGTTGATGGCTCCGGGGCCAAGTTGTGCCAGCTGCAGGCGTTCGGCCACCAAGTTGTAGGCAAACCACACCGAGCTGTATCCAGCCGGGCGGTCCTGCGTGTAGTCGAAAAAGTATCGCCAGCCCGCCGGATTCGCGGCGGCGATCGGAACATTGACCGCTAGCCACGCTATGACCGCCGAGAGTGTTGTCGCGATGAAGGCCCGCATGCGGCCACTGCGTATCGCCAGGAGGAAGACTGCACCGAGAATCAGCATCGGATACAGCTTGGTGGCCGTGCCCAGGCCGATGAACAGGCCTGCCAGAAGAGGGCGTTCTTTCGCAAAGAAGTACATCCCCACCGCGAGCATCGCGACAGCCCACATGTCCCAGTTGATGACTCCAGCCAGGACGATTCCCGGGGCGAGGGCCACCATGGCCGCGTCCCAGGGCCGGCGGCGGTTGATGCGCGCGGTAGCCAGAACAACCACGATCCACATGGCGGCAACCAGGGTGGCATTCACATCGAAGTACCCCAGTATTCGTTCAGGACTAGCGCCATGTCCTGGTACCAGCCACGCAGTGACCCCGGCGATCAGCCCGGTGATCACCGGGTATTCGAAGGGGGTCTTCTGGTCAAAGAACGGAAACGCGCCATCCGCGAGGCCTCGGCTGCTGAAGAGTTCGGGGAAATCCGAGTAGCAGGTGGCGTAGAACTGCTGGGGGGTGTGCCAACCGTTGACGCGGCAATAGCCCTTGATCAGGATCGACAGCAGCGCGGCAACGATCGTAAGGATGATCAGGACACGTTCCACCGTGAAGAATCCGGGGGAAATGGTTCCGGGGGAGGAACGCCAGCCGAGCGGACCTCCGATCAGTTCAGTAAACCTGCTGAGCAAGGAATCACTGCGACTGGGAACCACAAAGCGCGCACGCTTTTGCTGGATGTGCGGCTTCGTCTCCTGCATGGAATCGAGCTTACCGGCCTTAAAAGGCGGAAGCCCACGCGCAGCCGCGTGGGCTTCCGAGGCGAACGGTCCGGTGTGTGCCATCAGTCCCTCCTGAATTGCAGTGGCGGGAGGCACTCAGCGGATGATGCCCATCTGGTGCAGGACGACGTAGACATCTTCCCGGCGCTGGTCCAGCAGTTGTCCATTGAAGACAGTCCTGTCTTTGACCACCGGCTTGCCGTTGAAGACCATCAGGTCCTTGAGGCGCTTGGCCAAGGTTCACCTCCTTTCGTTATTGAAGAGAATTGCCGGAATTCGGACATGACAATTAACCCCCCTGAATTCGAAGAAATCAGAGGTGCATTTAGACAGGTGAATGCCCGGCAATTGATGTGGAATAAGCGGAATGCTCGGATGACCGTAGCCGGCAACAGAACACGGAGTTCCGGAACTCGGCCTCAATGGGAGCAGCCGTCCCCAACAAGAAGCTGGTTCCGAACTATGAGGAAACTGCGCACCACGGCAATCGCGTGATACCGCTCAGTGGCAAGCCAACTCGGCGCCTGATTGCACCTTGAAACGCCCCGAGATTCAGGGGCGGAAGTACATCAGGGGAAGTTAGGCCGCAAAACGGCGTCGAGAAGCGAAGGCCGGGGTGCCAGCAACTGTCATCATCCATCCGCTAGTCAAAGTAATCATTTTCCCAACCTCCTTTTCTGCTTTGTCACGACCGCAGCTGACTGACTGGGTGGTGCACGCCTTAATCCCGGCGGATCGCTCTGGGACTAAAAATAAAGTTACACCATGAATAGAGCTGTTGACCAGCTAATTACAAACAATTTATTTATTACAGTCCCCAACGAAGAATGGCAGGTGTTCGTTTGTCCCATCCCAAAGTACAAACCTTGGCTGTTCCCAAGACAAAATGGCGTCCCTCTTTGGCGTCCAATTCAAGCCAACGGGCCGTCAGGATGCGTGAGAAATGGCCGTGGGCCACAATCAGGACATTGTCCATTCCAGACTCCATGGACGCGGGCGATGATCTTGTCTGCCCGGCCCGCCACGGAGTCAAGCGTCTCGCCGTTGGGGACACCGTCTGTCCAGATGAGGTAGTCGGGGTTGTCCTTGCGGATGAGATCGGAGCTGATGCCTTCATAGTCTCCGTAGTTCCATTCCACTGCCAGCGGCTCGTGAACGGCGTCCGGGAAGCCAGCCAATTCCGCCGTACGGCGGGCTCGGCGCAACGGCGAGGTCAGGACGAGATCGAAGTCGATTCCTTCCAGAATCTTGCGCGCTTCCACGGCCTGCTGCTCGCCCTCCACCGTGAGGGGAAGATCTGTCAGACCCGTGTATTGACCGCTTTTGGACCATTCGGTCTCGCCGTGACGCATGATCCAGAGTTGTGGCGTGGCCGGCTTGGCTGCTTGGTTCACTTAGGACTCCTCTGGTTCGGCGGTGCCCACATGGGCATCGACGGCTGGTTCCGATGAAAGGTCGACGGCGGACTCAGGTTGCTCAGCCCACCACACCAAGAGTTTGGATTCGGCGTCGTCGGAGGAAAGCGGACCGTTTTCCATGCGCTCTTCGAGCAGGAACTTGTAGGCGCGGCCAACCACGGGTCCAGGCTTGAGCCCCAGCAAAGCCATGATCTGCGCTCCGTCCAAGTCGGGCCGAATGGCGTTGAGCGATTCCTGCTCGGTGAGGACCGCAATCCTTTGCTCAAGGTCATCGTAGGCAAAGGAGAGCCGCTCTGCCTTGCGCTGGTTACGCGTGGTGACATCGGACCGGGTCAGCCGGTGCAGGCGTTCCAGCAAAGGACCCGCATCCGCCACATAGCGACGGACGGCGGAATCGGTCCAGCCTGCGTCTCCGTACCCATAGAACCGCATGTGCAGCTCCACAAGCCGCGCCACGGCCTTGATGGTGTCATTGTCGAAGCGCAAGGCCTTCATGCGCTTCGCGGTCAGTTTCGAGCCCACCATGTCGTGGTGGCGGAAGCTCACCGCGCCGCCCGGTTCGAAGCGGCGCGTCGCCGGCTTCCCGACGTCGTGCATCAACGCTGCGAAACGCAGCACAAAGTCCGGTCCCGGAACCGGGCCGTCCGGACCCGTTTCCAAAGAAGCGGCCTGCTCCAGGACCTGCAGGGAGTGCTGGTAGACGTCCTTGTGCCGGTGGTGTTCGTCGGACTCAAGGCGCAGCGCGGAAACCTCGGGCAGCACGAATTCCGCGAGCCCTGTGTCCACGAGGAGGTCGATGCCCGCCCGCGGATGCGCACCGTTGATGAGCTTGACGAGCTCCTCGCGCACGCGTTCGGCGGAAATGATAGTAATTCGATCGGCCATTTCAGACATGGCGAGGCGGACGTCGTCGTGCACGGCCACGCCAAGCTGTGCCGCAAAGCGGGCAGCGCGCATCATGCGGAGCGGGTCATCGGAGAATGAAGACTCCGGGGCTCCGGGCGTCGCGAGGACAGAGGCGTGCAGGTCGCGCACACCGCCGAAGGGGTCCACCAGCTCCAGCGATGGCAGCCGGAGGGCCATCGCGTTGATGGTGAAGTCCCGGCGGACGAGGTCGTCCAGCAGCGAAGAACCGAACGCGACGGCGGGCTTACGGGAATCGGCGTCGTAGGCCTCCGCGCGGTACGTGGTGATCTCGATCTGGAAGCCGGACTTCTTCATCCCGATCGTTCCGAAAGCCCGGCCGATCTCCCAGAAATTGTCGGCCCACTTCTTGATCACGGAAAGGGTTTGATCCGGGGTGGCGTCAGTAGTGAAATCCAGGTCCGGCGAGACCCTGCCCAGGAAAAGGTCCCGCACCGGCCCGCCCACCAGCGACAGTTCGAATCCAGCGTCCACAAACCGCTGCCCGAGGTCCAGAACCACTGGATCCATCTGGAAATTAACTGAAGAACTGTCCAATACTTGCGCCATAGTTCCTTAAGCTTGTCAGATTTCACCGCTGCATCACACCGGGTCCTTGTGATTGCGCTGCGATGTCAGTCCGGTGACAGCTTGACGGCACCGGGATCACCGCCGCAGGCCATCCGCGCTTCACCGTGAGTCCATGTCCCGGTCATCACCAAGGGGCAAGAGTCGTTAGAGTGGACTTCATGGCCAACCCGATCCCGAGTGCTCCTGGCAGGAGGACGAACGCACCATTGCCTTCGGCAATTGGTGCCCACGTCGCGCCCGCTCCGCACCCGGCGCAGGCGGCTCTTCCCACGGTGGAGGAGGTCTCTGCCGGCGGCGTCGTAGTGGACACGTCCGACGGCGAACTGAGGGTTGCGATCATTGCCCGCCTTAATAGGGGTGGCCGGCTCGAGTGGTGCCTGCCGAAGGGTCATCCGGAGGGCAAGGAAAACAACGAGGAAGCAGCCGTCCGCGAGATCGCTGAAGAGACCGGAATCGAAGGCAACGTCCTGGCTCCGCTCGGCAGCATCGACTACTGGTTCACCGTGAGCGGGCACCGGGTCCACAAAACCGTGCACCATTTCCTGCTGCGAGCGACTGGCGGAGAGCTGACCATCGAGAACGATCCCGATCAAGAGGCCATAGATGCCGCTTGGGTTCCCCTCCAGGAATTGGCACGCAAGTTGTCCTTCCCCAATGAGCGGCGCATCGCCGATCTCGCCCGGGAAGTCCTGCCCGAACACCTCTGACGCGGCTTCTAAAGCGGTTTGATACAGGGTTGACGCAACACGCAGCTCGGCGCATGGGACGATAAGGATAATGTCTGCCGCCAAAACAACCCAGCCCGTCCAGTCCGGAGAAACCCGTTCCAGCGCCATCATGGCCGCCGGGACGCTCGTTTCGCGGTTCCTGGGCTTTGCCAAGACCTGGATGCTTGGTGCCGCACTGGGCTTGGGATCGACGGTAAATGACACCTTCATCAACGCCAACAACCTGCCCAACCTGATCTTCCTTCTGGTGGCTGGCGGCGTATTCAACGCCGTACTGGTGCCGCAGATCATCAAAGCCAGCAAAGGTCCGGACCGTGGCGCGGACTACATCAGCCGGCTCCTGACGCTGGCCGTGCTGGTTCTCTTTGTGCTCACAGCCTTGGTCACGTTGCTCGCGCCCATGGTCATCGACCTCACCACCCAGGGCTATTCGCCGCAACAAAAATCCCTGGCAGTAACCTTCGCGTTCTACTGCCTGCCGCAGATCTTTTTCTATGGCTTGTACGCCCTCCTGACCCAGGTCCTCAACGCCAACGGTGCCTTCGGTCCCGCCATGTGGGCGCCGATCCTGAACAACGTGGTGGCCATCGCCGGACTGTGCATGTTCATTTGGATCCTCGGTGCCAACAACACCAACCCCCACACGCTGGACAATTGGGGACCGTTCCAAACCTTCCTGATTGCGGGATTCTCCACCGTGGGTGTGCTCGCCCAGACGGCCATCCTCCTGGTGCCAGTGTTCCGCCTTCGCCTCGGCCTACGGCCCCGCTTCGGCTGGCGGGGCGTTGGACTGGGCCAGGGCAGCGAAACTGAGCGTCTGGACGCTCCTGACCGCCGCCGTCGGACAGCTTGCCTTCCTCTACGTCATGAGGATCGCCACCATTCCCGGCTCCGAGCGGCTTCGGCTGGAGCACGCGCAGGACCCGGCGGCCGCCACTCTCCCCGGTAACGCGGTCCTGGAAGTCGCCAGCCAGTTGTACCTGCTGCCGCACTCGATTATTGCGTTGTCGCTCGCCACGGTACTTTTCAACCGCATGGCCCATGCCTCCCAGGCCGGCAACAAAACCGAGCTGCGCGAAGCCCTTTCGCACGGACTGCGGACCATGGCCGTCGCCACCGTTTTCGGGGCACTCGCGCTCTTCGCCCTCGCCGGTCCGCTGGGCATGTTCTTCTCCGGCGGAAAGCCCCAAGACGGCGTCATGCTGGCCCAGACGCTGACTATCCTCGCGCTGAGCACCCCGTTCATGAGCGCCAACTTCATGATGTCCCGCGTCTTCTACGCCAACGAGGACGCCCGTACGCCCTTCTACATCCAGCTCATGCTGGCCCTGCTCAACGTGGTGGGCGCGTTCATCATCCAATTCCTGCCAGTCGGCCAGATCATCTTCGCGATCGCTGTCCTATACACGGTGGGCAACATCCTTTCCGTGGTCATCAGCGTCTGGTTCCTGCGGCGCCTCTTGGGCCATGTGGACGGCCCCCGGATCGCGAACTCCTACATTCGCATGGGCTACGCAGCTCTGGGATCCGCGATCGCCGGCGCTCTGGCCTTGTGGCTCCTGGGCAGCTACCACGCCGACGGTTTCGCCTGGAGCAGCAGGCCTGCCGCCTTGGTGACGGTGGTCGTCGTCGGGCCCGTCATGCTGCTCGCGTACCTTCTCTTGTTGCGAGCCTTCCACGTCAGCGAGCTGCGCGACTTGCTTCGGCCGGTCCTCGGCCGGCTGGGACGAGGCGTTCCGGTGGCGCATGTTCCTCCCACCAGCGGAAATCAGCCCCCGACGGCGGTACGCGCCACGGTGTCCGACGACACGGGGCTCATTCCGCGCATCTCGGGCGAGTTCGACGCCGCATCCTTCCGCGCTGGCCCGGCTTTGGAAACTGTCCGCTCCCAGGATGGAACGTGGGAAGGCGGCCAGGAATCCGGCAATGGGGGTGGGAACACCGCGGGTGGGAAGGAGCCAGTGGATGCTTGGTCCGACATCGGGAAGACCTACCTGCCGGATGAAGACGTTCCCAGCACCGCCCAGGGCGGCGTGGGCCGTCCCGGCATCCCGTTGCCTGGCCGACGCACGTATCAGGGAACGGTGGGAAGCAACCCCTATTTCCGCGGTGGACCTCGGCGCAAAAGGTGACGCATCCGGGCAAACCGGGGGTCGGAACGGCCACATCCGCTAGGATCAGAAGCTAATACAGGTAGTTGCAGACCACGGGTCACCGGCTGGCCGGATCCCATAATCAGGACCCGCAGCTCCCGGACAGTCTAGGAGGAACCCGTGTCCCACCCGATCGATGTCGGATCAGTGCTTGGCGGCCGCTACAAAGTCACAGCCACCGTGTTGACTTCGCACGACCAAGATCTGGTGCTCGACGGCGTGGACCAGGTCCTCAATCGACCCGTCAGTATCCTCGTGGCTGGCCCTGGAAACGCCGATCAGGTTGCCAAGAGCGCCCGGGAAGTAGCCACCGGCGAACGGCCGGGGCATGTCCAGATCCTCGACCTGGGCGTCAGCGACAGCACCACGTACCTCATCACGAACCACACCAGCGCTCCCGATCTGCTGGACCTCGTGGTTGCCACGAACCCGCCGTACGTGGAGCCGTTCTTCACGGACACTCTCGGCAGCGAGATCTTCGGCCAAGCCCGCTCCCACGAGCCGGAGACCTACGACGGGCTGTACGAGGACGACGAACACGACGCCGAGTTCATCAGTTACGACGACGAAGCCCCGGCTGGCGAGCCGATGCCGGCAACCGCTGCGAACCAGGACCCGCGCCGCCCGATGGTTCCTCCCATGCCTGCCAGGCCGGCGTCGGCTTCTGGCGGAATTGGCTCCCGTATTGCGGCTGCAGCCGCGGGTGCCGGGGCTGCCGCAGCCGCTGCCGCTGCGGCCGTGAAGGGTGGCGCCAAGCCAAACGACGACGGCGAGGGCTCGGCTGCGGCTGCGGAGCCTGCACCTTCCACCAGGCCAGCCTCGGCACACTCGATCCGGACCGCGCCCCAGCAAATCCAACCCTCGCAGCAAGTCCCGCAAGGACCCGCAACGCAGGCCGTACCGGCTTCGTCCGTTCCAGCGCCGACGTCCGCGACTCCTGCGCAGGAATCCAAGGTGTCGCTCTGGTCCGAGGAGGACTACGGTTTCGTCAACGAGGACGCCACCAAGGGTGCGGCGGCGGGTGCCTCGGGCAGATACACCCGGAATGCGTCCAGCTTCCCTGCAACAGCGCGTGCGGAAGCAGATTCCTTCGATGAGGACGAATATTACGACGAGGAGCCCGTGCGTGAGCCCCGTTCCTTCAGGTGGCTTGTGGGCGGAGTCCTTGCTGCTGTCTTGATCGTGGGCCTGATTCTGGCAGTCACCAATCTCGGCAACCTCATTCCAGGCGGCTCTCCAGCAGCCAAGCAGTCCGCCACGGCATCACAATCCGGAACTGGACAGCCGAGCAGCAGCCAATCAGCCACGGCCGTCGCGGCACCGCCGTCCATCGATGGAGTCACCCGCATGGGCGATTTCGAGTTCGCCGCGACCTACGACAAAGACTTGGTTAAAGCCTACGACGGCAATGCCGCAAGCTACTGGTCGGACATGGAGTTCGCCACCGCTGACTGGGGCGGACTCGCGCCGGATGGGGTCTCGCTGCTCGTGAAGCTCAAGGCGCCTGCGCAGGTCAGCTCCGTCACGCTGAGCCAACTTGGTGCTTCCGGTGGAAACATCAGCGTCTTCACCAATGATCGTCCTGCTATGGATGGCGCCAAGCTGGTGGGGACCAATAGCTTCACCTCGCCGGAACTCACCATGCCGCTCAGCACACCGGTAACCGCCCAGTACGTGATCATTAACATCAAGTCGTTGCCCAAGCTGACTGCGCCCAAGACGCGCTACGGCTTCGGTCTGCGCCTTGCCGAGATCAAGGTGCAGTAGGCCGAGATCAAGGTGCAGGAGCAGGCCTGGAGCTAAGGGGCCTGCGGGGACCGCTTTGGGCGGGACTCTGGGGGACAGTCACCTCCGGTAACGGGGCCCATGACCTTTCCATGCCCTGCGCCACCAGAAGGTACCCTGAATGATGGTGGATATTAGGGTCCCCGGAAACACCGGAATATTCGACGCCGCCACGGGGTTGTGCCATGTGGCCGGCCGCGACAATCCGGTGCATCGACTAAGGAAGAGGTTCACCCGACAGTGAGCAACGCAGAAAACACCGCGTCAGAAGTACGTGATGTCATTATCGTAGGCTCCGGGCCTGCCGGTTACACGGCGGCTGTCTACACGGCACGCGCCAACATGAATCCGCTGCTCATTGCCGGTTCAGTGACTGCCGGTGGCGAACTCATGAACACCACGGATGTCGAAAACTACCCGGGGTTCCCCGAAGGCGTCATGGGACCTGATCTCATGGAGAACTTCGAAAAGCAGGCAGCCCGCTTTGGTACAGAGATCCAGTTTGAGGATGTCACCGAGCTGGAGCTCGACGGCGACATCAAGACCGTGACCATCGGTACGGGGGAGACCTTCCGGGCACGCGCCATCATTCTGTCCACTGGTTCGGCTTACCGTGAGCTCGGCCTGGCGAACGAAAAGCGCCTCTCAGGCCACGGTGTTAGCTGGTGTGCAACCTGCGACGGTTTCTTCTTCAAAGACCAGGAGATCGCAGTGATCGGCGGCGGCGACTCGGCCATGGAAGAAGCACTCTTCCTCACCAAGTTCGCGAAGTCCGTCACCGTGGTGCACCGCCGTGACTCTCTCAAGGCATCCAAGATCATGGGAGATCGTGCCCAGGCCCACGAGAAGATCAACTTCGTGTGGAACACCGCCGTCGAGGACGTCATCGGTGGCGACAAAGTTACTGGCCTGAAGCTGAAGAACCTGGTCGACGGTACCGAGTCTGAACTCGCCGTCACCGGCGTCTTCGTGGCCATCGGCAACGATCCCCGCACGGAACTCGTGAAGGGCAAACTGGACCTGGCCCCTGAGGGCACCATCGCCGTCAAGGGCCGCAGTTCGAAGACGAGCATCACGGGCGTCTTCGCTGCCGGCGACGTCGTTGATCCCACCTACCGCCAGGCCATCACGGCCGCCGGTTCAGGTTGTGTCGCGGCCTTGGACGTCGAACACTATCTTGCAGATCTGCACGCCTAAACGGCACAGCAGCCATCCATTCGAAGGGAAAGAATTATGAGCAACGCTAAAAACGTTACCGACGCCAGTTTCAGCACCGACGTCCTGGCCGCCGAAAAGCCGGTCATTGTGGACTTCTGGGCAGAGTGGTGCGGCCCGTGTCGCAAATTGGGTCCGATCCTCGACGAGATCTCGGTTGAGTACGGAGACAAGGTTGATGTCGTCAAGCTGAATGTCGACGATAACCCTGGCATCGCAGCCGAGTATGGCATCACTTCGATTCCGGCCGTCTACCTCTTCAGCGGGGGAGAAGTGAAGAGCACGGTTATCGGCGCCAAGCCGAAGCAGTTCTTCGAAAAGGAATTTGAGTCCGTTCTGTCCTAGGACCTCGGGGCCACCTTCATAGGCTCCGAACTAGGCGCTACGAATCAAGCCGGTGGTTTTCGCTCTTGAGCGGGAGCCGCCGGCTTTTTCGTGTCCGCTTGCTTTTCAAACTCCTGTGGTTCTGACTGCCCTGCGGATGGTTTGCGTCGCTCCCGAACACCCTCTTTTGTAGTTTGAATCCATCTTAGGTTGTTTAGTGGTCTATTCTTTCGGGTGCCAGATGCAGCGAGACGCAATCCTTTTGCCTACCCCAGGCAGGGCGGATATGCGGGCGGCGCGTCGAGTTTGAGGTCCGCCGCTGGGATTTCGTCATCTGAGTCGTTGGTTTCCTGCGTGCAACTCGGCCAGGTGCACCGGAATGTCGACCCCCGACCTTGTCCCTTCGCTACCTTCCGCGCAGGGCCTATGTGACGATCCCGAGTCTGTTTCACGTGAAACATTGTTGTTCACCTGTGCAGCCTCGAACAGCCCTTTAACGTGGGTTGTGCGATGTGTTACCGCTCGTCCGGCTTGCAGAGGTGAGTGGGGCGCAAGAGCTGCGCGTCCCAATAGTGCTTCACTCACGGAACGTACTGTTTCACGTGAAACACGTCCTGGCCCCTGCTCGGTTTTAGATGCGACCCCCAACTCTCCATTAGTCGAGCACCGATCGATGCGGAGCTAATCGATGCAGGGTTGGCCGACGTAAGGTCAGCCCTTGTTCAATCGAGTAGCTCTGATTGGCCCGCGCGCTACTGCGCGCCTGGCATCCTCCAAACCCAACTGATCAGCGGAAACTATGGTCACTGGATAGTTTTGTGTACTAGAGCACTCAAAACTCTCGTTAGAGGCCGGCATTTGAGATGATCTCGACGATCTAGGAGATGGCCTATGTTTCACGTGAAACAGCCGGGACTCGGTGCGGTGCCGCGTCCATGGAGGTAGCAGCATCGATTTAGAAAAAAATGATTAGGCAATTGGGAAGTGGCAGCGAATCGCCACCTTGCCACTCGAACGTCCGGCCTCAGTTACTCCGGACCCAGTCGGCCCGCCAGCCTGCCCGCCTGCCAGCCTGCCCGCCTACCCGCCTACCCGCCTACCCGCCTACCCGCCTAAGCCCACCATCCGACACCCTAACCTGAAGAGCTTGCTTCTGCCGATACGGCTTGCAGAATCAAATGCACGAAGCATCACTGCTGGAAGGTCCCATCTCCCTGAGAAAAATCCCGAACCATCAAACGCGTCCCTAAGCCTTGCATGTATGCCCGGTCCTGAGCATCCTGAAAACTAGTGGAAGTAAGCAACACGCCCTAAATCGATTGTTTCTCGGTAAATTTCAAAGGCCCACCCGCCTTTCCTCACACAAACACAGGACAGAGCAATGATCGCCGCCCCGATGGATCCGGAACCGGGACGCGCAGGCCCAGCCTCCTGTCGTCACTGAGGGAAGCTCGGTGAACCAGCGCCATCCCACTGCCATCTGGCCTGCCGTTCCAGGCCCGACTCTCCAGCCCGCCTCCTAGCCGGAGTCCAGGCCTCAGAGTGCCATACAGAAGCGCGCACCCTTCATCGAAAGCCCCACTGAGGCAGAGTTCTATCGTGATCATGGCTCGACAGGGTAGAAGTGCGCCGCTGATACCTACGCATCCTGCCTAGGGGGATCAGAGATCTGACGGCAGCCGGGCAGCAACCGGTACTAGTCTGGGCCTGCACGAACCAACAGCACCTAATGCGGCACCTATGGCGGTAGGGGAACCCCACGCCTAGGTCTACGCCCACCGCCCACGCCCAGGCTAACGATGCTGGTCTCTTGGCTAACCAGACGCAGGCAGGACGTCTAACCGCGGCATTCTCCGCCCGGGGAGTCGCAAAACAAGCCTACCCAGAGCCCACGCCCGGCTTCCAAGTCACCACTCACGCCTTCGCTGACCACATGGTCCCCGAGATCGAATACCTGCACCCTGTCGAAACGACTCGCACCACTCAAGGTCCAGAGGTATAGACCGCGGCTGAACGCTCCGATTCCAGTTCCACATCGGAGCTGATACGACGCTGGAGGGCTGTTCGTCCGGCCTGCGGTCACACATTCTGTTCGTTGATCCATCCCGTCCACTGCAGACTCGGACCTCCATCAACGACGCGTCCGGAGGGACTTTGAGATCCCCACGAATGAATCGCCGCGCTATCTGGACGTGAGAGGGCATCGGGATTAGTGAGGATCGACGAGCTACGACGAGCGTGCCCAACGCCACAAACACGGCCCACCCGAGCTAAACCTCCGCTAGCCGCTTCCGGGGACCCTGAAGGCTCCTGGGTATGAATGTCCACCGCAGAGGATGTACGAACCTACCCCGCAGAGGATCAGGTCCTTATGTGTGACGCCTCTAGCAAAGGCGCCCCGCGGACGGCCCACGATGAAGGACCGCACGACAGCGAGCCTATATTCCCTCCTGCCGCCTCTGACGAAGCCATCCAGCGGCTACGCACCCGCCCGACTCTTATGGAGATTCCGTTTGGATGCTGGCTTCCCCTGGAAGGGTAATTCGTCGGTGCGGCCCAGCGAGACAGACGCTTCAGAGCCTGGTCTCGTAACCATCTGTTGATGCCCAATCCCGCACTCTAGGCTTGCTCCCGCTAGATCGCCACCGCCGCTAACCCACGCGCGGCTAACCCACGCCAGCCAGAGACGGACTGTTCTTGGAATTCCTGGGCACAGTGAACGTTTGTCGCCGCCGGCCTGCGATGTCGTTCTCGTCGCATTGCGAAGTTTGAGACAGCCTCACTCGGCATTCGAATGGTTTGCCTCGTAGAGCACCCAGTCGCGGGGAGCCCCTTGTTTCACGTGAAACAACGATGAGCAGGAAGTGCGGATGCTCGTAGCGGACGCTATACCGTCACTTAGCGCACCGCCGAAATTGGTCTGCGACGACGGGGGGATAGCTTTGCGCGAGGGCACATTCCAAGTGACAGCATGACTCCCGCGGCGACGATATCCACTAGTCCGCCGAAAGTTATGCACAAAGTTATCCACAGCAATATCCACATCTTTCGCGGTACGAACCTAGCGCCGCTTCAACAAAGGAGATCGGCCCGTTAAGCGTGCGAAAAGGTCTCCTTCTAGGCTGCCGACACTTCTGAATGCCAATATGCGCCGATATCGAACCAGATACCTCAGAAAGCGGCCAAATTCAGGCAAATCGGCCCAAAATCCGGCAGATTCAGGACCTCGGTCCTGTTTCACGTGAAACAGACTTCAAAAGAGCAGCGCGCCGCCCTCGCTGTGATTGACGAACCTCGAGCAAGCCTGCAGACTCACGCTCGTCGGCCTTTCACGGTCATCGACTTATCAACAAAGTTATCCACAACGATATCCACCGGCACCTTCAAGGTTTTCAACAGCGCGCGCCATGATCATTGAATAGTTCACAGCGCCCAGTCGTACGCGACACGCCACGGACTTCATCGAGCGGCCCGGCTACCCTCGGTCCACTTTTGCTAACGGCGACGGCCCTGGTGACCATGACCTAGTTTTACCGAGGCACTCGGAGCCCGACCCCTCGCACCATCCTGGCGAATCACATCGTCCCCGTGAATCGCATCTGATGATCCTCGGCTACGCCAAACGACCCGTGCAACACCGATCCGATGCGCGGCCCAAGCCTTGTAACAGATCCCTAAAGGATCCAAACGTACCAAGGACTCACCCTGGACGAAGGACCAGATGTCCATACAGAGAGCCCCATCAGAACTCGCCGGACTCTCGGGGCAGTGTCCTAATGCCCGGACCAATGTTCAACAAGGTCCTAACCCTATGTCCATCCACAACAAGGCAGTCGTGCCACCAGACCAAGATGGGTTCAATGACATTGACGATCGTTGTGAAGAACGGTCAGGTTCTACCAATGCCCGAGGAATGAGACCTGGCACCGATCGGCAGCTCCGATCAATTCACACGATCAATTCACTTCACGCCTACTTTGGAACACAGATCTCGAGTTGCCCCATGAGGGGGACTATCGTCGCCAGAACATAACGCATCGGACGGAGTCCCTGCAGGTCCGATCGCCGGCTTCCGACCGAAGCTGACACTTCGATTCACCCGCCGCCGGCCATTGATCGGTCCACACCACGAGCAACCAGAAAGGCAGGGCAATATTCGGAGAGCATTCACGCGCCTCCACCACCGTCAGCTCCACCGGTTACAGCACCGACGGGGTAGAGCGCAGCTCAACCCGACATGGGGGCCCGGTTCTCACCCTCTCCAGGACTCCGCCCTCGAACAAGAGGAAGACAAACCCCGAACAGTGGTCTCTGGACACCCATAAAGCCCGCGGACGTCTCGTCGATCGCACATTCCGCACCGCAGCGACACCACCGGCAAACTCTCACCGCACTCCGCACGTCCCCAAAGGACAAATTCCGCCGCCGATCCAAACCCATCTGCGCGCGGATCCGAGCCATGGAGATGAGAGCGCACACCCCTAACCAAGTACACGAACACAAGAGTCGGGGGATAGGCTACTCGGAATCCCAGAAAGAAGTCCGTCACGCCGTTAGTCTCAGCAGCCCGATATCGGGTTGCCGGCGGGGTCTGGAACCATCTTGCCTTCGCTTCCGGGTCGGAAACGTATCGAATCAGCGGGTAGGTGCCATATCCCAAGGGAGCAGAATCTTCTCCTGCACACGACTCCGCAGTCAACATTGATCGTCGGAGAACGGTACAGGATGCCCCAACCTCGAGGAGGGTCATAGGAACTGCCACAGGGACCAGACGTATGGAAGGCTTCATCGGCGAAATGGTCGCTGCAATCGCACACGGGCCCACGAAACCTATCCGCAGTCTCACCATGTCTGTGTGGGTCGAACGAGCGACATCCGAAGAGCCCACCGACGTTTATGGGTTGTCTGTAGGGCTACTAACTGCAACTTAACTCTCAATTATCTAGGGGATAACTCACCTACAGGCGCCGACGGATCCCTGCCTGCCCATGTTTCACGTGAAACACCGGCAGCAGATAACTCCCACTATTTGAAGTCGCCGAAAGGCACGCTTATCGCTCAGGACAGTGCCGCGTATCTCTCACGACAGTGCCGGGTAGCTCTCGCGACAGCGCCGCATTGCGGAGCTACGACTCCACGGAATCCCTCACCTTGATAGTGGCACCTATCTGGCTTCACCGACTCTGCTCACGATGAGAAGGCCGAGCTCACTATCTCGGCTGAATCGCGAATAGCTCAATTTGCCCAGGCGTAGGCATAAGAAAGTCACCGAAACAGCTCGATCTTCCGCGATGAAGGGAACTTGAGACCTCGGTGCGCCCAAACAATATGACTAGATCAGCAAACCGCGAGAAGGACTGGGCACACAACCGCCAGAATTTACTCTTCCAGACTTATCAAGCGTCGACCTAACTCCCGGACGCGCCATACGATACGAGAAATCGAGATCACGCGGGCCCTGCCAGGCCCGCCACGAGTAGATCAGCGGCAATGAGTGCAGGCATGGGAACACTAGGCACTCCTGGTGCACCGTTGTCTCTTGTGCACCGTTCGTGCAACGCGTTCTGAGGTCCTTCGCCGTTCGCCGTTCGCCGTTCGCCGTTCGATCCTTTGCGCCCCGCATTCCCGCATTCCCGCATTGTTTCACGTGAAACACCGGACCGTCCTTCCGCGTAGTTTGGTGGCTCGGCCAAAAAGTTCATCCGCCTTGGATCGGGCCATCTGCCAAGTTCTCCCACTCACAAAGGGGGAACGCGATACAGCACCCATCGAATAAGTCTCGTGGCGATCTGAATGAAGCTGGTAGCCATCGGCCCCGGCTCGTAAGACAGCTATACGCCCAGGAGGTTGCCTGATCCACATTCCGGGACCAAAACCCTGACAGTCCATCTTCTGACAGTCTGCCGGCGAACCATTCGCTTCGGAACTCCATAGGCGCGCACCTATATTGACGTAGGAAACCCTCAGCGCACCAACGGGAAGCCAGGTCAACAACCGGATCAGCTGGTTAAAAGGAAATGGGGACTGCTTCCTCAGAAGCAGTCCCCATATCGAAGAGATCGAGCGTCTACTCGTCGGCTCCCGGAGACAACACATCCATGATCCGGTTTAGATCCTCAACGCTTGCAAACTCAATGCTTACCCGGCCTTTGCGTGCACCCAAGGTGATCTTCACACTGGTGTCCAAGCGATCCGACAGGGACGAGGCAAGGTAGTCCAGGCGCTCGTGGCGTGCGTTGGGGCGCGGGATGCTGTTTTTGGGCGGCACCGTGGGATCTTGGTACAGCGCCACGGCTTCTTCGGTAGCCCGCACCGACATTCCCTCTGCAACGATCTTCTGGGCCAGACGCTCCATCGCGGCCGCGTCCGGCAGCGCAAGCAAAGCACGCGCATGACCAGCGGACAGCACACTGGCTGCAACGCGGCGCTGGACCAAGGGCGGAAGTTTCAGGAGACGAAGGGTGTTCGACACCTGCGGACGTGACCGTCCAATCCGATCAGCAAGCTGTTCGTGCGTGGTACCGAAGTCCTCCAACAACTGCTGGTATGCAGCTGCCTCTTCCAAGGGGTTCAGCTGACTCCGGTGAAGGTTTTCCAACAAAGCATCGCGCAGGAGATCATCGTCATTGGTGTCACGGACAATCGCCGGGATAGTTTCGAGGCCGGCGGCCTGCACTGCCCTCCAGCGACGCTCACCCATCACCAGTTCGTACGGTTCTCCACCCTTTTCGGTTGAGGTACGTACAATAATTGGCTGGAGGACGCCGATTTCCCTGACAGAGTGAACCAGCTCCGCCATGTCGTCCTCATCGAAGACGCTACGCGGCTGCTTACGGTTCGGATGTATGTCGCCGACGGGGATTTCCGCGAAGCGGGCACCCGGGACCTCAACTAGTTCGACCCCAGCCGGCTCCGCGGGAACGGCTTCAGAAACGTCGTCTCCTGAAGCGTCGGCAGAAGCCGGTCCTGCGGCACCCGACCGTGTAACAGCCGGAGACTTAGATCCAGCAGCCTTCGCCTGAGCCGGACCCGACGCAGGTTTCGCAGCGGCGACACCCTTTGTCGCCGGGGACTTCGCAGCACGGGTCTCCGCCGCCGTCGAACCCTTGGTCGAAGAGCCGCGCGAAGGAGAGCTCTTCGCTACCTCGGTCTCAGGTACCTCCGGGCTCTCCACCGTCTCGGCTGCTTTGCGAGCTTCGGGGAAAAAGAGGTCCACTGGGCGGGCCGCCGGAGCGCCACTGCCCGATGCGCCGGCTGAAGCGGAGCTGGGAATGAGAGCCCCAAGACCCCTACCCAGGCCTCGTCGCTTTTCGCTCATTAGTATGTCCCTCCGGTGGAATGGCAAGAATGAAGCCATCAAGGATGTTGCAGTGATTCAGAAAGTCTAGCGCTCAGCGATTTCCGCGGCGGCTTCCATGTAGGACAACGCGCCGCTGGATGAGGGATCGTAAGTCATCACCGTCTGCTGGTAACTCGGCGCCTCTGAGATTCGCACGGATCGTGGAACCACGGCACTGAGAACCTGTTCAGGGAAATGCTGGCGAACTTCCGAAGCCACCTGTGCGGCCAGATTGGTGCGTCCGTCATACATGGTCAGCAGGATGGTGGAAACTACCAGATCAGCATTGAGGTGCTTCTGGATCATTTCGATGTTCTTGAGGAGCTGGCTGAGGCCTTCCAAGGCGTAGTACTCGCACTGAATAGGAATGAGTACTTCACTGGCTGCGCAGAAGGCGTTGACGGTCAGCAAGCCCAGGCTGGGCGGGCAGTCGATGAAGATGAAGTCCAGACGCCCTTCACCGTTCTTCGCGCGTTCCTTCGCATAGACGTCGATTGCTCGGCGCAGGCGCTGTTCACGGGCAACCAAGGAAACCAACTCGATTTCAGCACCGGCCAGGTGGATGGTGGCGGGGGCGCAGATGAGATTGGGAATGTCAGGGCAAGGAGCCACCACGTCGCGCAGGGGAAGGTCATTGATCAGCACATCGTAAATGCTGTCCACATCGGCATGGTGCTCAATGCCAAGAGCCGTGGAAGCATTGCCCTGGGGATCAATGTCGATCACCAGAACATTCAGTCCGGCGGAGGCCAAAGCGGCAGCAATGTTGACGGTCGTCGTAGTCTTTCCTACGCCGCCCTTTTGATTGGATACAGTGAAAATACGGGTCTTCTCCGGCTTGGGAAGCTCCCGCCCAATCAGCCGTTCCCGGCGTCGGGTCTCGTTCGCAAGCTGACGGGCGATCGGGCTGGAATCGTCCATGGAGTCCATGACGTTATCGTTTCCGACAACCAAAGTTTCACGTGAAACAGCGGCATTCGCAACCGAATTCGTGCGCATCAATGCGGACTCAAACGACGCCGAGGGTGCAGCCATTGCCCGCGCGGACCCCAGGGAAATAAACGGCGGGATCCGCTGCGTGGAGGTTTCGCTACTGCCCACTGTCACACTCTCACTCTCATTCGGCTCTAGCTGCCGTTCTCTAGCTTAACCGCTCAGTTGGGGACACGCGGGACACAGCGCCGAAGCTAAGTGATCTTACGCTGTTTGTTGACGACGATCCTCACCACTGTGGTGGGTTCCTCCAAAAGTTCCTGTCCACAAACCACAACAGCTGTTTCCACCCCGCCGAGCTTGCGGATGACCTTTGCTGCCTGCTCGATCTCTTCGGCAGCGCTGCGGCCCTTGATCGCCACCACTTCACCCTTGCCGTTAAGCAGCGGAATTGTCAGTCCGGCCAGCTTGGACAAAGCCGAAACCGCCCTCGCCGTCACCACATCGGCGTCGACCATTCCCACAGCCAGCTCCGCCCGGGTACGCATAACCGTAACGTTACTCAGCTCGAGATCATCCACAACTTCCTGGAGCCAAATGACCCGGCGTTCGAGTGGTTCGATCAGCGTGAGTTCAAGGTCGGGACGTGCAATCGCCAAGCACAAGCCGGGAAGCCCTGCACCGGAACCAACATCAGCGACGTGGCTTCCGTGGGCAATTGCCGACTCGATGACGGCGCAATTGAGGACGTGCCGGCTCCACAGGCGGGGAACCTCGCGGGGGCCGATCAGCCCACGCTCGGTTCCCGACGTCGCCAAGTGTTCTACGTACCGCTGGGCCAGCCCCAGACGGTCGCCAAAGATCTTTTCTGCCGCCTGAAGTTCGGCTGCCGTAATTTCAACCATGATCCGTTAGTCGGCCGAAACAACAATGTGGCGGCCGGCAGCTTCACCCTCGGACTCCGATACAAAGCCGAGGTCAGCAACTGCGTCGTGCACGATCTTGCGTTCGTAGGCACTCATCGGCGCAAGTGCTACAGAAGCACCGGTTTCCTTGACCTTGGCCACGGCGTCTTCCGCAATCTGCTGCAGATCACCCGCGCGTTCCTTGCGGTAACCGTTGATGTCCAGCACCAAGCGCGAGCGGTTCTCGGTGGCAGACAGGACCGACAGGCGAGCGAGTTCCTGAAGCGCTTCGAGCACTTCTCCGTCGCGGCCTACCAAACTCTCGAGACCCTCGGCGTCGTCTTCGGCCGCGATGGAGATGTAAGTACGGCCATTGCGGATCTCAATGTCGATGTCGCCGTCGATGTCGGCAATGTCCAGGAGTTCCTCGAGGTAGTCTGCAGCGACGTCGCCCTCTTCTTCGAGGCGGCTTGCGGAAGAGCTCTTTCCGGTGGACTCGCCCTCAGCGTGAGTTTCTTCCGTGGCCTCTGCCAGTTCCTCGGTGACGCCAGCGGCCGTTGCCTCTTCGGTGCTTTCAACAGACATTACTTCTTCTTCCTGTTCTTACGTTGTGGCTGGATGCGCTGTGCCTTGAGTTCGACGGCGGCCACTTCAGCAGCGACCTCGACGTCCTTCTTAGCGCCCAGGAGGGGGTGGGCCGGAAGGCCCCTGGCGGCGCGACGCTCAGCAAGTGCCTTCGCTGCGGGGGATCCGGGGGTGGGCATGCGGCGGATGACAAAGAACTGCTGACCCATGGTCCACAGGTTGGTGGTGGTCCAGTAGATGAGCACACCGATCGGGAAGTTGATGCCACCCACACCGAACACGAGCGGCAGGATGTAAAGCATCATCTTCTGCTGGCGCATGAACGGGCTGGCCATGGCCTCTTCGGACATGTTCTTGGCCATGATCTGCTTCTGCGTGATGAACTGCGACGCCGTCATGGCCAGGATCATCACAATGGAGAGTATCCACACAACCGTCTGGTCGCCGCCACCACCGTGAAGCAGAGACGCGGAAAGCGGAGCGCCAAAGATGCTGGATTCGTCAAACTGCACCACCTGCTCATGGCTCAGGGCTCCAATACCCTGGCCTGCGGGCCTGGGTAATACCGGAAAGCACCTGGAACAGCGCGAAGAAGAACGGCATCTGGATCAGCATGGGCAAGCAGGCCGAGAACGGGTTGGTGCCGTGCTTCTTGTACAGCGCCATCTGTTCCTGCGCCATCGCCTGGCGGGAGAGCTGGTCAGTCTTGCCCTTGTACTTCGCCTGCATCTTCTTCAGGTCAGGTTGAAGGAGCTGCATCCCACGCTGTGCCTTGATCTGCTTGACGAACACAGGGATCAGGGCAGCTCGGATCACCAGCACCAGGCCGATGATGGAAAGCGTCCAGTGCCCAGCCGTTCTCCGGCGGCAGGCCAATGAAGCTCAGCCCGTCGTGGAACCCCAGCATGATGGCGGAGACTAGCCACTTGAAGGGGGCCAGAATTGTTCCAAAGATGTCCATACGTCTTCCCTATTTCCTCAGGCCGCTGTGCGGCCGTCTTCATCAGACCGCATACCCAGGAACAGGTCCGGGTTGTTCAGTACAACAATTGTGGGCGTCTGGCCTTCGGGCCAGTGGCGATGTCCGGCGGGGACATGGTCCACGCCGCCGGCGTTCCAGGGGTGGCAACGCGCGAGGCGCCGCGCTGCGAGCCAGCTTCCTTTGACGGCACCGTGTACCGTCACCGCTTCAAGGGCATAAGCCGAGCAGGAGGGAAAGAACCGGCACACCTGGCCGTACAAGGGAGAAATAATTCTGCGATACGTCTTCAGCAAGATGATGAGGACGTTGCGCGGCAGCTCCCACAGAAATCTTCCGAGGATCTTCGGAGAGGCTCTCAAGAAGCGGACGACGGCGGAGCTCAGCTCATGCACGCGGTGTCCCTTCCGTTGTGGTGCCCTGCGTGGGCGAAACAACCCGCGGAGAGGATCCGCCGAGCCGTTTCGTGGTCGCCGCCAAGGCGGCGTCGTAATCCGTCAGCAGCTGGTCCCAGCTCGCAGTCGCGGCCGCGGGCAACGCCCGGACAACAACAGCAAGACCCGTGCCATGCCTTTTCAAGGACAAAGCACCTGCTTCTCTCAGTCTCCTCTTAACGAGGTTCCTCGTCACAGCGTTCCCGACAGCTTTGGAAACAATAAAGCCGATACGGCTCGGTTCCCCGGCATCAATAGATGCCGTATATAACACTAAGTTCCGGCGTCCATTGCGGACGCCGGAACGTACAGTTGTTGAAAAGTCGGTTGAAGTCCGTAGACGGTTACGGGTGGCTAGCACCTATTGACTCGCTTGGGAGGCTGACCGACGAGTCAGTTATTTAGGCCGACAGTTCGACGCGGCCCTTGCCACGACGGGCGGCCAAGATGGCGCGGCCGGCACGGGTGCGCATACGAAGGCGGAAGCCGTGCTTCTTGGCCCGACGGCGGTTATTCGGCTGAAAAGTCCGCTTGCTCACGTTAGTTACTCCAGTGGATCAAAGGTGCGCCCACCCGATCAAAAAGGGGAAGAACTGGCCGACGCTAAGTTTATTTGTGCATCCGCCGCCGCCCAACGCCGGATATACCGGAAGTGCGGGTGGTCAAAAAGCGGACACATAGGACTTCACAACGTTAGGGCAAAAAGACCCCTCAGGTCAAACCGAGAGCCGTCCGGCCCGCTATCCCCAACTGTGGCTAAGTACCCCTGGCAGTCTGTGGATGAAGTGGCTCACAGACCCCCTTTCGGAACCACAACGGTGTAATTATCCACAAGCATGTTCCCAGCTATCTTCTGGGGTTTCCATCCCCTAGAGTGTCCCAGTAGCCGATTATCCACGGACTGTGCATAACCCTGTGGATTCGGTTCGGAATCCACGCCCTTTTGATCGGCCACGGACCTTCGGCTGCCGCAATCCAGGCAAGCAAGCACCCGAGGGAACCAATTTGATGACGGTAGACGACGCCAACCACGCCAACACGGTCGGAAGTTCCTGGCGGCGGGTGCTGAGCCTGCTGGAACAGGACGATCGCGTCACACCCCGGCAACGTGGTTTCGTTGTCCTCGCCCAGGCCCAAGGCCTGATCGGCTCCACCCTGTTGGTAGCGGTACCCAACGAGCTGACCCGCGAGGTTCTCCAGACACAGGTCAAGGACGCCCTCGACGATGCCCTCCGCAACGTCTTCTCAGACGACATCCGGTGCGCGATCGACGTCGACACGGATCTGGTGCCCATCCACGAAGAGCCGGCCCCCGCCGTCGAACTCTCCGCCGTGAATGACCTGGCCGTGGAACTGAAGCCGCAGCCCACTCCGCCAAGTACCTCCCACGAATTCGGCCGGCTGAACCCGAAGTACGTGTTTGATACGTTCGTGATCGGTTCCTCCAACCGCTTCGCCCACGCTGCCGCCGTCGCGGTCGCTGAAGCACCGGCCAAGGCCTACAACCCGCTGTTCATCTACGGTGACTCCGGACTCGGCAAGACGCACCTGCTGCACGCGATCGGCCACTATGCCCGCCGGCTCTACAGCGGCATCCGGGTCCGCTACGTGAATTCCGAAGAGTTCACCAACGACTTCATCAACTCCATCCGCGACGACGAAGGTGCCAGTTTCAAGACCACCTACCGCAACGTCGACGTGCTCCTGATTGATGACATCCAGTTCCTTGCGGGCAAGGACCGGACGCTGGAGGAGTTCTTCCACACCTTCAACGCCCTGCACAACAACAACAAGCAGGTTGTCATCACCTCCGACCTGCCGCCCAAGCAACTGGCGGGCTTCGAAGACCGCATGAAGTCACGTTTCGAGTGGGGCCTGCTGACGGATATCCAGCCGCCGGAACTGGAAACCCGCATTGCCATCCTCCGCAAGAAGGCACAGAGCGAGGGATTGTCTGCGCCTGACGATGCGTTGGAATACATCGCTTCCAAGATTTCCAGCAACATCCGCGAACTCGAAGGCGCGCTGATTCGCGTTACCGCGTTCGCCAGCCTGAACCGCCAGGGGGTTGATGTGGCTCTCGCTGAAATGGTCCTGAAGGACTTGATCACCGACGACGGCGCCCAGGAGATCACGGCGGACCAGATCCTGAAGCAGACGGCCGAGTACTTCAAGCTCAGCATGGAAGAACTCTGCAGCAAGTCCCGCACGCGTACCTTGGTGACCGCTCGTCAGATCGCCATGTACCTCTGCCGCGAACTCACGGACATGTCCCTGCCCAAGATCGGCCAGGAGCTTGGCGGCCGCGATCACACCACTGTGATCCACGCGGACCGCAAGATCCGCGAACTGATGGCCGAACGCCGTGTGATCTACAACCAAGTGACAGAGCTGACCAACCGCATCAAACAGCAGCAGCGCGATTCCTAAGACGTCTTCAGCGGCCCACTACATACCTTATTAACAGGTACATGTGGATAAGCCTGTGGATACTTAAGGGGACAAGCACGGTTAATGGGCTTAAAGCCCTTAAGGCTTCTGTGGATCGTTAAAAACGGCCCTGGGGGTTATCCACGTCCACACCCTGTTTAAAACCCCTGTCACCCACACTTCGTGAACAGGGGTTAAGCGCGGAACGGCGGGTCCAGAGGCGGTTATCCACAGTTTCCACAGGGGTTATTAACACTACTAATCCCAAAAAAATGAATTCCCTCAAATAACAATCTCCTTCCGCCCACCCGCCGACGCAGCCCAAGGCTGCTCTGAACCACAAGCCAGCAGGCTGGGGATGGGTTAATGCCCAGAGTTCCGGCTAAGCTGTCTGCATCGCGTCCATCCTTGGCGCAGCTTTGTAGTTCGCACACTGCGGACCATGCAGCTGACGGGTTCCGGGCGCTGATTTTCGGAACTCCTGGGGGAGATTCCGGTGGAACACTGGCAGCAGCAATGAAAGGCGGCACCCTTCCGTGAAGTTCAGAGTCGAGCGGGATGTCCTGGCAGAAGCCGTTACATGGACAGCCCGGTCGTTGTCTCCGCGGCCGCCTGTCCCGGTCCTTTCAGGTCTCTTGCTCAAGGCGGAAGCCGGAACCGTGAGTCTCTCGAGCTTTGACTACGAGACCTCAGCGCGTCTTGAAATTCCAGCTGACATCACCACCGAAGGAACCATTCTGGTTTCCGGGCGCCTCTTGGCCGATATCTGCCGCAGCCTGCCCTCGGCGCCCGTCGAAATCGAAACGGATGGCAGCAAGGTCACCCTCACATGCCGTCGAAGCAGCTTCCACCTCGCCACCATGCCGGAATCCGAATACCCGCCGCTTCCCGCACTTCCCACCATCAGCGGAACCTTGCCGGGCGACGCTTTCGCCCAGGCTGTCTCCCAGGTCATCATCGCGGCCAGCAAGGATGACACCTTGCCGATCCTCACCGGTGTCCGGATGGAGATCGAGGATGAATTGATCACCCTCCTCGCCACGGACCGTTACCGTCTCGCCATGCGCGAAGTACCGTGGAAGCCGGTCACTCCGGGAATTTCCACGAGTGCCCTGGTGAAATCCAAGACCCTGAACGAAGTAGCCAAGACGCTCGGTGGCAGCGGCGACATCCATCTCGCCCTCGCCGATGACGACAGCCGCCTGATTGGCTTCGAAAGCGGCGGGCGCACCACCACGTCCCTGCTGGTGGATGGTGACTATCCCAAAATCCGTTCGCTGTTCCCGGATTCCACCCCCATCCACGCAACGGTCCAAACGCAGGAGCTTGTTGAAGCCGTTCGCCGCGTGTCCTTGGTCGCCGAACGAAACACTCCGGTCCGCCTGGCGTTCACGCAAGGCCAGCTGAACCTTGACGCCGGCACCGGCGAAGATGCCCAGGCATCCGAGGAACTTGAAGCCCAGCTCAGCGGCGAAGACATCACGGTAGCTTTCAACCCGCACTACCTGGTGGAAGGGCTGAGCGTTATCGAAACCAAGTTCGTGCGCTTCTCCTTCACCACAGCACCCAAGCCGGCCATGATCACTGCCCAGGTTGATGCCGACGGCGACGACAAGGGCGACTACCGCTACCTCGTGATGCCCGTCCGCCTCCCGAACTAATCCCCACCGCCACCCTCGCCTCGCAAGCTCGGCCAGGGAACCCTGGCGGCGTGGGCCCAAGCAGTGTTGTCAATACCAAAACCACCAACGCAGAAGAGAGTTCACACCGTGCACATCGGACTGATCGGCCTTGGAAAAATGGGTTTCAACATGCGCGAACGCATGCGGAACGGCGGAATCGAGGTCACTGGCTTTGACCGCAATCCAGACGTCGCCGACGTCGCCTCCATCGATGAACTGATTGCGGCCCTTCCGACGCCCCGCCTGGTCTGGGTCATGGTTCCGTCCGGCGACATCACCGAAGCCGTGATCAGCGAACTTGGCGAGAAGCTCTCTGCCGGCGACATGGTGATCGACGGCGGCAACTCTCGTTTCACCGAAGACCAGAAGCACGCCGCTTTCTTGGCTTCCAAGGACATCCGCTTTGCCGATTGCGGCGTTTCCGGTGGCGTCTGGGGACTGAAAAACGGTTACGGACTCATGGCGGGCGGCGCGGATGAAGATATCGAACTTGCCATGCCGATATTCGATGCACTCCGCCCCGAAGGAGAACGTGCCGACAGCTTCGTCCATGTTGGCGGAGTCGGTGCGGGCCACTACGCCAAGATGGTGCACAACGGGATCGAATATGGCTTGATGCAGGCTTACGCCGAAGGCTACGAACTGCTCGCGGCCAAGGACATCATCAAGGACCTTCCCGGCACCTTCCGTGCTTGGCAAAAAGGCACGGTTGTCCGCTCCTGGCTGTTGGACCTCATGGTCAAAGCCTTGGACGAAGACCCGGGCCTGGCCTCCATCGGGGACTACGTCGAGGACTCCGGCGAAGGCCGCTGGACCGTTGAAGAAGCCATTGCCAACGCGATCCCCGCGCCGGCAATCACCGCTGCGCTCTTCGCCCGATTTTCCTCCCGCGAGGACAGCTCGCCGGCCATGAAGATGGTTTCGGCACTGCGCAATCAGTTCGGCGGGCACGCCACCCGTCCGGCCAACTAGGCCCCGGGCTTCCAGCAGGACGCGTGTACCTCGAACATCTTTCGCTCACAGATTTCCGCAGTTACGCGCAGGTTGACCTTAAACTCGGCGCCGGCGTTACTGTCCTGGTGGGATCCAATGGCATCGGCAAGACGAACCTCATGGAAGCCATCGGATATCTGGCTACCTTGAGCTCGCACCGGGTCAGCACGGATGCGCCGCTTTTGCGCTTCGGCACCGAGCGCGCGCTGATCCGGGCGAAGCTGGTCCGCGGCGAACAGTCAACGGTGGTCGAACTGGAAATCAATGCCGGCCGTGCCAACCGTGGCCGGATCAACCGCGGCAATCCGGTGCGTGCCCGCGACATCCTGGGCATTTGCCAGACCGTGCTCTTCGCCCCCGAAGACCTCGCCCTGGTCAAGGGAGATCCGTCCAACCGGCGGCGGTTCCTGGACGAACTGCTTGTCAGCCTCATGCCGGTGCACGCGGCAACGCGCAACGACTACGACCGCGTGCTCAAGCAACGCAACGCCCTCCTGAAATCGGCTCGCACCGGAAAATTCAGCTCCGGCCATGAAGCAACCCTCGATGTGTGGGACCAGCACATGGCCCGGGCCGGCGCAGAACTCCTGCACGCGCGCCTGGAACTCGTCGAACGGCTCCGCCCCCACCTCAAAAGTGCCTACGCGCAGCTGACGGATGGCTCCAAGGAGGCCGGCGCGGTCTACCGCTCCACCCTCCAAGGTGTATTGGACGACGACGGCGGTCCAGCCGAGCGCGCCGACGATGGTGCGGACGGGGTTGAGGACCTCCGCTCGCTTTCCGTGGAACAGCTCACTGAACGCTACGTCCAGGCATTCGCAGCCTCGCGCCGCAAGGAGCTGGAACGCGGGATTTCCTTGGTGGGTCCGCACCGCGACGAACTGGAGTTGGTGTTGGGCCAGGCGCCGGCCAAGGGCTATGCCTCCCATGGCGAAAGCCTGGTCCATGTGCCTCTCGCTACGCCTGGCCTCGTACTATGTCATGCTCGATGACACCCGCACCGGTGGTTCCGCTCCGATCCTCATTCTCGACGATGTGTTTGCCGAACTGGACGTGCAGCGCAGGCGTAAACTAGCTGCAATCGTTGCTGGTGCCGAACAAGTGCTGGTGACAGCCGCCGTCGACGCCGACATTCCCGAAGAACTGGCCGGGCGGCGCGTGAAGGTTGTGCCCGGAGGCATTGATGGAGAAGGATAGCCCCGGCGGACGTCAGCCGGGCAGGGACCCTGATGAGATTGACGCTGCCCAATCGGCGTTGAACAGGATGCGCGAAGCCGCCGCCGCACGGGGTGAAATTCGCCGGTCCGCGCCACGTACGGGTACCGCGCCGAAACGAACAGGCGTCCGCGATACCCGCGGATTCAGCCAATTCCACGGAACCGGGCGGGATCCGCTGGGACTCGGGAAGGTGGTGGGCAGGCTCGTGGCCGAACGCGGGTGGACTTCTCCTGTGGCGGTCGGTTCCGTCATGGCGGAATGGGATGCCTTGGTGGGACCCGAGATTTCTGCGCATTGCACCCCGGAGAGCTTTACCGACACCACGCTCCATGTCCGTTGTGATTCCACCGCCTGGGCAACCCAGCTACGGCTCCTCAGTACCAGCCTCCTGGACATGTTCCGGAGGGAACTCGGCGACGGTGTGGTGACGTCCATCCACGTACTTGCACCCACCGCGCCGAACTGGCGAAAGGGTGGCCGCAGCGTCAATGGACGGGGCCCCCGGGATACCTACGGGTAACTTCCCGGCAGCCCGCTTGAGGTGATTTCCTGAACGGCGCACAGGGGCGAGAAACCTCCCCGGACCGCATAGCTCCCTAGAGGGTGCTCTATTGGCAGCTTGCAGATGGGGCCAGCGGCCTCTCATCGCTATTTTCCTTAGCATCTGGGCCCGTTTTTGCAAGGAACAGCGCATAGTCACGATAGAATCGGCTTAGACAACTGGGCGCCGGTGAACGTTGATTGGCTCCGCTGAACAGCTTTTGTGGAAGCGGATCCGCCAATCTCGATGTAGCCGGCGTTAGCAGTGACGTCCCTGTTGGCGGCTGCCGTATCCCTGTGGTGTGTCCTGATGGGCGTGCTTCCGTGGTGCGGTGACGGCCGGCGACCATCGAGTACAGAGGAGTCGACAGCGCCTGTGGCTAACGACAATGCAGAGACCTTGGCAGTAGAGCCCGCGAACGCGAATGCCCACAAGCCTGACACACCCGCCGAGGCCAGGGAATACGGCGCAAGCGACATCACGGTTCTTGAGGGTCTCGAAGCGGTGCGCAAGCGGCCCGGCATGTACATCGGATCCACAGGTCCGCGCGGACTCCACCACTTGGTGTACGAAGTGGTGGATAACTCGGTAGATGAGGCACTCGCCGGGTACTGCACCCACATTGAAGTGACCCTCCAGGCCGACGGCGGCGTCAAGGTTGTGGACGACGGCCGTGGCATTCCGGTGGACATGCACCCCACAGAGAAGAAGCCCACCGTTGAAGTCGTCATGACCATCCTGCACGCAGGCGGAAAGTTCGGCGGCGGCGGCTACGCGGTGTCCGGTGGACTCCACGGTGTGGGTATTTCCGTGGTCAACGCGCTTTCGCGCCGGGTCGACACCGAGGTGCGGCGCCAAGGCCATGTCTGGCGCATGACGTTCGCCGACGGCGGCAAGCCACAGGGCGGACTCGTCATGGGCGAGGCCACGGACCAGACCGGAACGTCCCAGACGTTCTACCCCGACGGCACCATTTTCGAATCGACTGTTTTCGACTTCGAAACCCTCCGTGCCCGTTTCCAGCAGATGGCCTTCCTCAACAAAGGCCTGCGGATCACCCTCACGGACGAGCGTCCTGTGGCGCAGCCAGGCGACGACGATCTGGATCTTGATGCCGTTGCCACCGAAGGCGAAGTCGCGGCAGAGCACCGCACTGTGGTCTACCAGTACAACGATGGCCTGCTCGACTACGTCAAGCACCTGAATTCGAACAAGAAGGTGGACATCGTCCACGAGGACGTCATCGCCTTCGAGACCGAAGACACGGAGCGGCACATCTCCGTCGAGGTCGCCATGCAGTGGACCACGGCCTATTCCGAGAGTGTCCACACCTACGCGAACACCATCAACACGCACGAGGGCGGCACCCACGAGGAAGGCTTCCGCGCTGCGATGACGTCGCTCATCAACCGCTACGCGCGCGAGAAGACCATCATCAAGGAAAAAGAGGACAACCTCACGGGTGACGACATCAGGGAGGGCCTCACAGCCGTCATCTCGGTGAAGTTGTCCGAACCGCAGTTCGAAGGCCAGACCAAGACGAAACTGGGCAACTCCGAGGTTAAGGGCTTCGTGCAGCGCGTCGTCACCGACCAGCTCGGCGATTGGCTGGAACGCAATCCCGGCCCGGCCCGCGACGTCATCCGCAAGGCCGTCCAGGCTGCCCAAGCCCGCATGGCTGCCCGCAAGGCACGCGACAATGCGCGCCGCAAGAGCCCTCTGGAATCTTTCGGCATGCCGGGCAAGTTGTCGGACTGCTCCTCCAAGGACCCCTCGCGCTGCGAGGTCTACCTGGTGGAGGGTGACTCGGCAGGCGGTTCGGCGAAGCGCGGCCGCAACCCGGAAACCCAGGCCATCCTGCCGCTGCGTGGCAAGATCCTGAACGTTGAGCGGGCCCGCCTGGACAAGGCACTCGGCAACAACGAGGTCCAGTCCATGATCACGGCGTTCGGCACGGGCATCGGCGAGGACTTCGATATCTCCAAGCTGCGGTACCACAAGATCGTGCTCATGGCCGATGCCGACGTGGATGGCCAGCACATCACCACGCTGCTCATGACGTTGCTGTTCCGCTACATGCGTCCGCTGATCGAGAACGGCTATGTCTACCTCGCCCAGCCCCCGCTGTACCGCATCAAGTGGTCGAATGCTGCACACGACTATGTGTACAGCGACCGCGAACGTGACGAAACCATCACTAAAGGCGCAGCAATGAACAAGCGGCTGCCCAAAGACAACGGCATCCAGCGCTACAAGGGTCTGGGTGAGATGGACTACACCGAGTTGTGGGACACCACCATGGATCCGGACCGCCGCACGCTGTTGCAGGTCACCATGGATGACGCACTCGCAGCCGACCAGACCTTCTCCGTGCTGATGGGCGAGGACGTGGAATCGCGCAGGAACTTCATTCAGCAGAACGCCAAGGATGTCAGATTCCTGGATATCTAGGAGCCGCAGGGCTCTCCTGAATATTCCCTATCTGACATATACCTGAAACGGAAAACATAGACTATGAGTGACGAAACACCCGAGGTGCCTGTTGAGCCGGCCGGCGACGCTGAAACCGTTCTTGAGGGCGATGTGCTGACCGATCGCGTCGAGCAGGTAGACCTGCAGACAGAAATGCAGCGCTCCTACCTGGACTACGCGATGGCCGTCATTGTCGGCCGTGCACTTCCCGATGTCCGCGATGGCCTGAAGCCGGTTCACCGCCGCGTGCTGTACGCAATGTTCGACGGCGGCTACCGCCCGGATCGTTCGTTCAACAAGTGCGCGCGCGTTGTGGGCGACGTGATGGGTACTTATCACCCGCACGGCGACATGGCGATCTACGATGCGCTGGTCCGCCTCATCCAAGACTGGACCATGCGCTACCCGTTGGCCTTGGGCCAAGGTAACTTCGGTTCACCCGGCAACGACGGCGCAGCAGCTCCGCGATACACGGAAACCAAGATGGCCCAGCTGGCCATGGAAATGGTCCGTGACATCGACGAAGAGACCGTCGACTTCCAGGACAACTACGACGGCAAGAACCAGGAACCCACCATCCTGCCGGCGCGTTTCCCGAACCTGCTGGTCAATGGGTCCTCAGGCATCGCCGTCGGCATGGCCACCAACATCCCGCCGCACAACCTCCGGGAAGTCGCCGAAGGCGTGCAGTGGGCACTGGACAATCCGACGGCCACCCGCGAGGAGCTTCTCGAAGCGCTCCTCCTGCGCATCAAGGGCCCGGATTTCCCCACCGGGGCTACGATCCTTGGCCACAAGGGCATCGAGGATGCATACCGCACTGGCCGTGGATCCGTCACGATGCGGGCCGTGGTCAACGTGGAGGAGCTTCAGGGCCGCACCTGCTTGGTAGTCACCGAATTGCCGTACCAGGCCAACCCGGACAACCTGGCCATCAAGATCGCCGAGCTTGTCAAGGACGGCAAGATCCAGGGCATCGCGGACCTTCGCGACGAAACCTCCGGCCGTACCGGCCAGCGCCTGGTGATCGTCCTCAAGAGGGACGCCGTGGCGAAGGTTGTGCTGAACAACCTCTACAAGCACACACAGCTGCAGGACAATTTCTCCGCAAACATGCTGGCGATCGTCGACGGCGTGCCGCGCACCTTGAGCCTGGATGCCTTTATCCGGCACTGGGTGGCGCACCAGATGGATGTCATTGCACGCCGCACGCGGTACCGCCTGCGCAAAGCCGAGGAAGAGGCGCATATCCTTCGCGCACTTCTCAAAGCGCTGGACATGCTGGACGAGGTCATCGCGCTCATCCGGGCATCCAACACCACTGAAGCTGCACGCGATGGCTTGATGGGGCTGCTCGAGATCGATGAGCTCCAGGCCCGCGCCATCCTCGACATGCAGCTCCGCCGCCTGGCCGCGTTGGAACGGCAGAAAATCCAGGACAGGCACTCCGAACTGGAAGTCATGATCGCCGAATTCAACGCGATCCTGGCCTCCGAGCAGCGCCAGCGCGACATCATCAGCCAGGAACTGGCTGAGATCGTCGCCAAGCACGGAGATGACCGTCGGACCCACATTTTGATGGGGTTCGACGGCGACATGTCCATGGAGGACCTCATCCCCGAGGAAGAAGTGGTGGTCACGATCACCCGCGGCGGGTACGTCAAGCGCACCCGCAGCGACAGCTACCGTTCGCAGCAGCGCGGCGGCAAGGGCGTCAAGGGTGCCCAACTGCGCGGCGACGATGTCGTGGAGCACTTCTTCGTCACCACGACGCACCACTGGTTGCTGTTCTTCACCAACCTGGGCGTGTGTACCGCGCCAAGGCATACGAACTTGCCGAGGCCGGCCGTGACGCCAAGGGCCAGCACGTAGCAAACCTGCTGGCCTTCCAGCCGGACGAGCACATCGCCCAGGTCTTGACCTTCGCGACTACCAGCAAGCCCCGTACCTGGTGCTCGCCACCAAGAACGGGCTCGTCAAGAAGACGCGCTTGGAAGACTACGACACCAACCGCACGGCCGGCGTCATCGCCATCAACCTTCGGGATGAGGACGAGCTCGTCTCGGCACAGCTGGTGTCCGAGACCGACGATCTCCTCCTCGTTTCGCGCAAGGGCCAGTCGATCCGTTTCACGGCCACCGACGAGGCACTGCGTCCCATGGGGCGCGCCACCTCGGGCGTGACCGGCATGAAGTTCCGCGAAGATGACGAACTCCTCGCGGCCGACGTCGTCCAGGACCGGCTCGTTCGTGTTCGTGGTGACCGAAGGCGGCTACGCCAAGCGCACCGCCGTCGAGGAATACCGGCTCCAGGGCCGCGGCGGCCTTGGCATCAAGGTGGCCAAGCTGGCAGAGGAGCGCGGCGACCTCGTCGGCGCGCTCATCGTCAACGAAGAAGATGAAGTCCTGGTGGTCATGGAGGGTGGCAAGATTGTCCGCTCCGCGGTAGCCGGCGTGCCCGCCAAGGGCCGCGACACCATGGGCGTCATTTTCGCGAAGCCGGACAAGAACGACCGGATCATCGAAGTTGCCCGTAACAGCGAACGTGGCCTCGAAGGCGAAGAAGTCGATGACGAAAATGACGATGGCGCTGATAACGCCTCAACCGTCAATAGCGGCGAAAATCCCGTCGGAGGCCCGTCCGAGGCGGCCGATGACGTAACGTTGGCTGCAAACCGCGGCGTCGATGAGGCGACCGCAACGGCCGCAGCGGGATCGGCCGCGGGATCCGACAATGGGTCCGGCGTCGAGCTGAACGAAGACAACACCGGAGGTAGCGAGTGAGCAACTCGGACTCATATCCCAAGCCGAACACGGGTGTGCCTGGAGGATTCCGGCAGCCGTCGGCCACTCCGCGGGTAGACGCACCGGCCCGGCCGCAGCAGCGTCCAGCTGCATCGGCCTCGAGCGCCGCAGGACCAGGTGCGGAAAGGGCACCGGGCCAGCGCCCGGCAGGCCAGCGCCCGGCTGCGCCTGGTCAGCGTCCCGTCGGAGCGCAGCGCCCTGCAGGCCAACGTCCCGCGGTTCCCGGCCAGCGGCCGGTCCAGGGCAGCAGCGTTCGGCGCAAGGGACTCCGGGGCTTGTGAAGCCGGCACCGAAGGCGAAGGTGCGCCGCGCCCGCCTGTTGGTCAGCAAGGTGGATCCGTGGTCGGTGCTGAAGATGGCCTTCCTGTTGTCCGTTGCCTTGGGCATCGTGACGGTGATTGCCGCCATCGTTCTATGGACCGTCCTGGACCTTACCGGCATTTTCAACCAGGTGGACAGCCTCTTGGGCACCCTCGCAGGCTCGGAAAGCGGTGGCTTCGAACTCAAGAAGGTTGCATCGCTCGGGCAGGTGGCCTCCTTCGCCACCATCATTGCCGTGGTGAACGTTGTGCTGCTGACTGCCCTCTCCATGTTGAGCGCAGTGCTGTATAACATTTCGGCAACACTCGTGGGTGGCATCGGAGTGACCCTCACTGACGACTAGCCCAATCGGTCGGAAAATAGGGGAAACTGCTGGAAAACAGTGGTGAAAATACCTCGATTTGAGATCGGGCCGGGATGTGCTGTAAAGTCATGTCTCGGCCCGAAGAGGTATCGGGGCGTATAGCTCAGGCGGTTAGAGCGCTTCGCTGATAACGAAGAGGTCCCAGGTTAAGTCCTGGTACGCCCACGGAACCTGCACAGGTTTTGCTCAAAGGTTCAGGAAACTGATCCGGAACGGGGTGCATGTGAAGAAGTTGCTCATAGTTGCAGCTGCGATCGCAGGCGTCCTGCTCTACAAAAAAGTGCAGGCATCCGAAGCCCGGAAAACAGTCTGGAGCAAGGCAACCGACTCGGTTGACTAGCCAAGACGCCCGGCCTGAACATGGTAAAACCCATGGATGGAGCTGAGGTAGTATGGATGGGTTGCTTCTTATGGGGGCATGGCGCAATTGGTAGCGCACCTGCTTTGCAAGCAGGGGGTTCGGGGTTCGAGTCCCCGTGCCTCCACCATAAGAAAGAGTCCCGGTCAGAAATGACCGGGACTCTTTGCGTTAACTCATCCAACTAAGGTTGAAATGTGAACTTGATTGTTGCTGCTTTGGGCGTGCTCGGTGTGGCATCGTCAGGGCCCCTTATCGCAGGAACACTGGGCGCCACGTCCGTCACGGCGCTGGCTATCGCCTTCTGGCGCAACGCGATCGCCGCCGTCGTCATGGCATCCCCGGTCCTGATCCGCGAACCCCGGCAGTTCCGCAAGATCACGCGCTACGAATTTTCGTGGTCCGCTGTCGCGGCGGTAGCGCTGGCCTTCCACTTCGCCTGCTTCATCACGGCGCTTCAACTAACGTCGGTTGCCGCCGCAACCGCACTCGTTTGCCTGCAATCGGCGTGGATAGCCGTTTTCCAGCTCCTCCGCGGCACCAAGCACCGTTGGCCTGTGCTGGTGGGCCTGGGGATCGCACTGGGCGGCGTCGCGGCGATCACGGGCTTCGACATGGGAGCGTCCCCTAGAGCCCTCCTCGGTGATGTCCTGGCCCTCGCCGGAGGTGCGTTGGCCGGGCTGTACACCTTGGCTGGAGGCAAGGCGCGCCAAACCATGGGCATAGGAACGTACACGACGCTCTGTTATGGGATCTGCGCGGCCATTGTTGCCGCCTTGGCTCTCGTGGGCGGCCAGCCGCTTGTAGGGTTCGACGCCGGAGGCTGGCTGGGGATTGCGGCGATCACCGTATGCGCACAACTAGTAGGCCACACTGCCTTCAACCATCTCTTGGCCACCATGAGCCCGCTGCTGGTCTCGATGATCATCTTGCTGGAAATTCCGGGGGCAGCCCTTCTGGCCGCCGTGTTCCTGCACGAAACCTTGCCTGCAGGGACCTATGCGGGGCTCGCCCTCATCCTGGTGGGGCTCGCCGTCGTGGTCGCCGGCCAGCGGCGCGGCAGAGGCAACACTGAGGGCGCGATCGCCGAGCTCGGTACGGACTGACTGACCCGGGAAGCTGCTGTTCGTTTGTGGGGCTACTGGCCGCCGCGCCGGGCGCCTTGGCTCGAGTTGGCCGTATGGAAGGCGCGGAGTAGCTTCGCCGGGAAATAGACCGAGAAGAACACCACCATGGGGGCCTTAAGCGCCATTTTCTTCACGTTGTGGGCCTTGTAGGTTCGGTCGAAGCGGGAAACGTAGTAGCGGTAGTCGCGCGGTGAATCCTCAAGCCTGCGGGCAGACATACCGGACACCATCTGTGGCCAGTACTGCACCCTGAGATCGTGGTCCGCCAGATGCAGGGACAGATCAATGTCCTCATGCATCTCGTCCTTCTCGTCCAGGCAGGCTTCGTCCCGGATGGTTTCCCAGGCCGAGCGGCGAAGAGCCATGTTGGATCCAAAAAGGAAGTGGTATTGGTGCTTCGCGAGCCGAAGCATGAGCTGGCGCATTTTGTCGTCGGCTTTGAGCCCGAATCGACGCATGGGCATGTCGTAGTAAACAACCGGGCCCGTGGCGGCTTGAACTGAGGGATCCGCGAAGGCCTTTTGGACCTGTTCGACCCAGTCCGGCTCCAGGACCGAGTCGGCATCGATGCGGCCCAGGACCCCCGAGGTGGCGTTGTTCAGGCCAAAGTTGCGGGTGGGGATCAGTCCTTGCGACGTGTCCTGGCTCAGCAGGATGATGGGGCTCTCGGGGTATTCCTGTTGCATCTGCTGGACGATCTGCGCAGTCCGGTCCCCGGACATGTTGTCCACGACGATGATCTCGTCTGCGGGAACCGATTGGTAGATGGCCGCGATCAGGCATTGCCGGATGACGCTTTCCTCGTTGTACGCCGGGATGACGATTGAAACGCTCGGCTTCACGGGTGCGGCGGCTGCGTTAGTGACTGCATCTACGAAAGATCTATCGGCTAGCATCCCCATAAATCTAACATCAGGGCGGTGTTCCTTGAGGAAGCCTCCGGTGACAAGTGGCCAAACAATTGAAGGGATCCCGGCGAACCGGAATCCCTTCAACGTGGAGCAAATATGGCTCTGGCCTAGGCCTCGTGTTTGCCGGCTTCGTCGCTTGCTGCCTCGTCGCTTGCTGCCTCGTCCTTCGCGGCCTCGTCCTTGTGCAGGCTGGCAGCGATGTTCTTCACCGCAGTCTTGGCATCGGTTGTCGCCTTTGCTGCGGTGTCCGTGGCGTGCTCAACGACGTCTTTTGCCTTTTCCGCCGCAGTCTCGGCTGTGTCAGCAACGTTGACGGCAACGTCGTCAACCTTGTCCGATACCTTGGCCGCGGCGTCGTCCGCCTTGGAGGCAACCTTTTCTGCGGCCGCAGCGGCAGGAACGGGTGAAGGCGTTGTCACCGGGACCGGAGTCTTCCAAGGGTCCTCCACCGGACGGCTGGCCCTCCATGCGGCGACGCCGGCCGCGGCAGCTGCTGCCACCACCGTGAAGATGAGCAGGCCCCTCTTCTTGGGCTTCCGGGTCTTCGCAATCTCGTTCGAGACTGCCTTGGATGCTTCCTCCGCCGCGGCCTTCAGCTGAGCTCCAGTGGCCTGAGCCTGATCCTGGAGGTTATGCACCACTCCCGAGTCCACAAGCTTCTGGGCGACAGCATCGACCTGCGCGGGCGCGTTTTCAAGAACCTGGTGCACCACTACCGAAGCCTGCCCGAGCTGCTCGGAGAGCTTGGGAAGATAATCCTCGACGACCCTGTCCCGGGCGTGGCTGAGCGCCGGCGTCGCCTTGTTAAGGGCTTCCTGGATCTTGGGTGAGGCGTCCTCCACAGCGTCGTGGATCCGCGGAGCGAGGCTCGCCAAGCCTTCCTGGAGCTTCGGCGTGACGGTAGCGACGCCGTCGGCGAGGTTGTGCGCGGCCGACTTCAAGCCTTCCTGGAGCTTCGGCGATGCGGTGTCGATGCCGTGCTGGATGCGGGGAACCGCCCAGTTCACAGCTGCCTCGACGCGCGGTGCCGCCCAGTCCTTGGCATTCTCGACACGATCCCCAACGGTGTGCTCAAGTTCGCGGGCAATCCGGTCCGTTTTCTTCACAACTACCTCCCGATCAACATGCTCGTTTGTTGTTAGCCTACGTCGCTTGATCGGCACCGGCTATTCATCCAGCGGATTCATAGAAGATTTCACCGAGCGCGGAACCGCCTTCCTGGCCGCCTCGGCGTTGACCCTGCATGAAAGAATGGCGCTATGACCAACGCAACCGCAAAAGCAACTTTCCACACGAGCCTCGGCGATATCGTGGTTGACCTCTTCGGCAACCACGCGCCCAAGACGGTCGCTAACTTCGTTGGCCTGGCCACCGGCGAAAAGTCCTGGACGCACCCGGAGACCGGCGAAGACAAGACGGGGACCCCGCTGTACAACGGCACAATCTTCCACCGCATCATCAAAGACTTCATGATCCAGGGCGGCGATCCCCTCGGCCGCGGCGTCGGCGGACCGGGCTACAAGTTCGACGACGAGATCCACCCGGAACTGAACTTCAACGGTCCCTACAAGCTGGCCATGGCCAACGCCGGCGTCCAGATGGGCAAGGGCACCAACGGTTCCCAGTTCTTCATCACCACGGTCAACACTGACTGGCTTTTCGGCAAGCACTCCATCTTCGGTGAGGTTGTTGACGAAGATTCCAAGAAGGTTGTCGACGCCATCGAGGCTGTCCGCACCGGCATGGGCGACCGCCCCGTCGAAGACGTCGTCATCAACAGCATTGACATCGTCGAGCTCTGATTCCCGGAGCCTGAGCAGCATATGAGTTACGGAATCCCGGCGGCAGAGCCGTCCGCAGACATTCCGGTGTGCCCCAGGCACCCGGACAGGCCTTCCTATGTGCGGTGCCAGCGTTGTGGGCGTCCTGCATGCCCCGAATGCCAGCGGGCGGCCGCCGTCGGGTTCCAATGCATTGACTGCGTCAATGAACTAAAGCGTTCGACGCCGGCCGCGCGTTCTGCCCTTGGCGGCACTCTTTCGACCGGCCGGCCACTGGCGACGTACGTGCTTATTGGCCTGTGCGTCCTGGTGTACGCCCTGCAGTGGCTCATTCCCGGCAACGTGGTCGAGGATCAACTCTTCTTCGCATCCGGCTATGCCGCCCCCCAATACGGCGCCTTCGAACCGTGGCGGATGCTGACTTCAGCCTTTGTCCATTCACAGGGCTTTGTCCTGCACATCGTGCTCAACATGTACATGTTGTGGATCTTTGGCCAAGTGCTTGAGCCCGTTCTTGGCCGGCTTCGGTTCCTGGCCGTGTACGTGTTGTCAGCCATTGGCGGCTCTGTGGGCTTCATGCTGCTGACGCCTATCATGCCTGGAACCGCAGTCGAAGGCGCCTCCGGCGCCATTTTCGGCCTCTTTGGCGCGCTCTTGGTGATTCAAAGCCGCCGGGGCGGAGACACAAGGCAACTGTGGATCCTCATTGTCATCAATGGCGTCATCGGCTTCGTGGTCCCCGGCATTGCCTGGCAGGCCCATTTGGGTGGCGTTGTGACGGGCGCTTTGTGCGCAGCAGTCATCGTCTTCGCTCCGCGCGGACCGCGCCAAGCGTTGTTGCAGACTGCCGGCATGGCGCTGGTGGCCGGAATTCTGGTCCTGGCCACCGTCCTACGGGTGACGGCAGGCTAGCGGTCCCTTAACCGAGGATTTCCGCCAAGCGATCCATCGACTCCTTGATTCCTGCGTCCATACCGCTGGCTACAGCCATGTCCCGGGCCTCCACCGAGGGAAACACGGAGTGCTGCACCACGCGCGTGCGGCCCCCGAGATCCTCGAACCGGGTGGTATCCAAAGTCACTTGGCCCGGGGCACCATCGAACTCGAACGTCTGGATGATCCGCAATGGCTTCTGGACTTCGTGGAAGACCCCGCGGAAGCCGAATTCGTTGCCCTCGGGGTCCGCATGGATGTAGCGGTAGCTGCCGCCGGTCTGTGCGTCGTAGGACTCCAGGCGCATCTCCAAGCGACGCGGACCCAGCCACTTGACCACAAGGTCGGGATCGGTGAATGCCTGGAACACGCGATCCGGTGCGGCGTCGAAATCCCTGCTGGTATCGATGAACGGCGTACCTGCGACGACGTCGATGGTTGTTGTGTACGTGCTCATTTTTCCTTCTCCTCTTCCGGTTGGTCTTCTTCGGCCCGGTCGAAACCGGGTTCGCCGGCCAATAGTTCATCAAGCCGCGCGAAGCGCTCCTCGGCCTGTAGACGGTAGTTTTCAATCCACTCGGCCAAGGGACCCAGCGCCGTGGTATTCAGGTGGCAGGGCCGGCGCTGTGCTTCCCTGCTCCTGGTGATGAGCCCGGCCCCTTCCAGCACTTGCAAATGCTTCGAAATGGCTTGCAGGGTGACGGAGAAAGGCAGCGCGATCTCATTGACGGTTGCATCGCCTAGGGCCAATCGAGCCACTATCTTGCGGCGGACAGGATCGGCGAGGGCCATGAACGCCCGGTTGAGCTGGTCCTCAGGATCCAGCACCGCTGTTCTAACGATCTCCGGCATGTGTCTCCCCTGCCCGGCTCCGGTGGTGCGCACTTCGCAGCTAGCGCTGTACGCAAATGCCGCTGTACTCAAACATCATCTTTATTCAATTGAAAGGTTTATCAACCAATCGATTGAATACTTTTAGCTTAGATCCGCGGGTCGAGGACGTCAATAGCTCTGCCTAGTACGTTATCCACAGTGGTTATCCACAGTGTGTGTAACTTACACGCATGTAGTTTCCGCGAAAGTCCGCCCCCTGGGGCCGACTAACGAGGACAAAGGGTTCCTCTGGGCATTCACGTCCACAGCTGTGGATAACTTTCGCCCACAGTCCTGTGGTTATGTGGATAAGAAGCCCATAATTCGGCAGTGTGTGGACAACCTCACTGCTGACGGCGATCGGAGACTTGTTTCAACAGGGTTATCAACAATGTTAATAACTCACATCGTTGTAGTTCGCCATCTTTGACGGCCCGGAATACCCGTCATTCCGGGAGATTTCCACTTTCAAGCCAAGGTTTTCCCCACCTGTGGATAACTTGTGGGTACGGGCCTGTTGTTAAGTGTGTAACTACCCTGGGGGCAGGCAGCTCAGACGGGGACGTGTTCGGTCTGGGAAGCGACTGTTTGGGGCCTGCGGGCTGCGTCGCTGATCCGCAGCAACAGGGCGACGATGATCCAGTTTGCGAGGAGGGAGGATCCGCCCGCGGAGAGGAACGGCGTGGTCAATCCGGTGAGCGGGATGAGGCGCATGACGCCGCCGATGATGATGAAGCACTGAAGAGCCATGCTGAAGGCCAGTCCGCAGGCAAGGAGCTTTCCGAACGCATCCCGGATGCCCAAGGCAGCCCGGAATCCCCTCGTGAAGAGCAGCAAATAGAGCAGGACGATGGCGAACAAGCCAATGAGGCCGAGTTCTTCACCAAGGGAAGCGATGATCATGTCGCTGTTCGCGAAAGGCACAAGGTCCGGGCTGCCGAGCCCGAGGCCTTTTCCGATCAGGCCGCCGTCGGCCATTCCGAAGAGGCCCTGGACAATCTGGGCGCTACCACCGGGGAAACGGGTGAAGGCCTGGGGGTCGAAGGCATTGAACCAGGCGTCAATGCGCAAGCCGACATGGGGAAAGATCTTTGCTGCCGCGTATCCGCCCAAAAGCATGAGCACGACGCCGAGGACGAGCCAGCTGGCCCGGCTCGTGGCAACGTAGATCATCACGATGAACAGCCCGAACAGCAGGATGGACATGCCGAGATCGTGTTGGAAGACCAGCACGCCCACGCTCGCTGCCAGGCGGTGATCATCGGCCCGGTGTCCTTGATCCTGGGGAACTGCAGGCGCCCGAATTTCCTGCCGGCCAGCAGGATCAAGTCCCGGTTGGAGGACAAGTAGCCCGCGAAGAAGACGGCGAGCGTAATCTTAACGATCTCGCCGGGCTGGAACTGCAGGGAACCGAGGCGTATCCAGACATTCGCGCCGTTGATGTCGCCGGCCGAAATGCCCGGTACGAGGGGAAGGATAAGAAGCGCGGCGCTGACCGCAAGTGCAATGAACGTGTAACGGCGCAAAAGCCGGTGGTCCTTCAAAAGCCACAAAACGGCGGCCGCGACCAGGACCGAGACGATCGTCCATGTCATCTGGTTGGTCCCCGCATTGGTACCGGTGGACGCGTCCAGCCTTCGGATCATGGCGATGCCCAAACCGTTCAATGCAACCACGATCGGGAGGATCACAGGATCCGCGTACTTGGCCTTGAACCGCAGGACAACGTGAAAGATCCCGGCCAGCGCCGTCAGTGTCCCGGCTTGGAGCCAGAACCCAAAGTCAAGGGCTTGTTTCTTGTCCACGCTGGTCATTGCGATGGCCCCGATGCCGACGCCAAGCGCTACTACAAGCAGCACCATCTCTACGTTCCGGCGAGGCTTCGCCAAGATCGCTTGCTGGCTCATGGTCGTCCTCTTTCGTGGATTTCGGGCGGCCCGGCCGTCCTCGCTTCAGTGGGTCATCATAGCCCGGACAGCTGAGCAGCCCTTGGGAACAGACTCCATTTCATCAGTGGCCCGGTCCCGTCACCGGCTGAATCACCATGTCGTCAAGCTTGGGGAGCGCGCCCCCCAGACTGTGCCGGGCCTCGTGGACAGTTTCTTCCACTGCAGACAGGCTTGCGTTGGCGACGACGATGGTAGCCGCGCCCTGCAGGCGATGGCCGACCCACCGCAATTGCAGCTTCGATACGGAAATGACCCCGGGTGTCAATTCCAACGCCGTGTGTGCGCGGTCGAGCAGTTCAGGTTCAATTCCGTCCATCAGCCGTCTCCCCACGCTGCGTACCGTTCCCCAGAGCAGGACGAGAATGGTCGCCGAAATCAGCAGGCCGACCAGCGGATCAGCCAGAGGGAAGCCGAGCAGCACGCCGCCGGCGCCAATGACGACGGCGAGGGAGGTAAAACCGTCGATTCGCGCATGGACGCCGTCGGCTACCAGTGCGGCAGAGCCGATCTGCCGGCCGACCCTGATGCGGTAAACAGCCACAATTTCATTGCCGGCAAAACCTATGAGTCCGGCCGCGAGCACCCACCAAAGGTTGTTCAGGGGTTGGGGATGGAATAGTCGATCGATCGACTGCCATGCGGCGACTACTGCAGAGAGTGCAACCACGACGACGATGAAGAGTCCGGCTAGGTCTTCCGCCCGACCGAACCCGTAGTTATAGCGGCGGGTTGCCGCGCGACGTCCCAGGATGAACGCAATCCACAGGGGCACCGCGGTGAGGGCATCGGAAAAGTTGTGGATGGTGTCAGCCAGCAACGCCACCGAGCCGCTGATAAGGACAACAAGAAATTGCAGGACCGTGGTGCCGAGGAGGATGAACAGGCTGATCTTCAGCGCCCGAACACCTTGCGTGCTTGATTCCAGGGCATCGTCGATGGAATCGGAGGCATCGTGGGTGTGCGGGACAAACAGTTCATACAGCCACCCCTTGAAACCCTTGTGATGCTCATGGGAGTGTCCGTCGTGGTCGTGGTCGTGGTCGTGGTCGTGCACGTGGTCCTTGTGGTGACCGACTTGTTGGCGACTGGTCATGCCGTTGCCCTTTCTTCCCGGTGGTGTGCAGGGGTGCCGCCCAGGGCGTGTTCCGCTTGGAAAATTGCGTCCGCGACCAGTTGCCGGGCGTGCTCGTTCTCCAGCCGGTACATGACCCTGGTTCCGTCCTGCCGTGTGGACACCATCCGCGCCAAGCGCATCTTTGCAAGGTGCTGCGATACCGCTGCCGGAGACTTCCCCACCAGCTCGGCCAGCGCGCCGACGGCCATCTCGCCGTCCCGGAGCGCAAGGATGATCCGGACCCGCGTGGCATCGGCCAGCATCGCGAAGACCTCCACGGCCAACTCGACGTACTGGCTGTCAACTCCCAGCGAGCAGGCATTCTTATCTGCATTCATACGCAGATTCTTTCACAATTTTCAGCCATATCCGCTTCGAAGACTCCGGGTGGCTACCGAAGGTCTTTCGGCAGGCCGGAGACGAGGGGTTGAATGAAGTTCTCAACGTCCTTGGGGTGAACTCTCAATGAACCCGGGCACACTATCCACAGCCTTCTTCACACCGGGTAAAAAATGGACGTCAAACCGGCAGGCCGTACTCTCAGCTGGTGTAAGGGATTTTTGCCGCAAGTGCGTGGATGTCCACATGAATTGTCCACAGCTGTGGATAAAGTTACGCACTTCTGTGGAAAGTAGGAGCGTGTCAGATCCACACTCCCGAACTTCCACGACGATGGCTGTCCACAAGATGGGTATCGATCATGCCGATTGCCTCCATCAGCGCGTACATCGTAGTGGGCCCGACGAAAGCGAAGCCTTTTTTGCGCAGGGCCTTCGACAACGCAACTGACTCCGGCGACTGAGTGGCGACGTCGGCAAATGTGCGCGGTTCCGGCGTCGAGTCCGGCTGGAAGGACCACACGAAGTCCACCAGTCCGCCTTCGCTGCGCATCGCGATGGTGGCATTGGCGTTGGTGATGGCGGCGCGGATCTTGAGGCGGTTGCGCACGATCCCCGAATCGAGCATGAGACGTTCGAGATCATCCTCGGTGAAGGCGGCGACGCTCTCCGGGTGGAAGTCCAGGAAAGCGGCGCGGAAGGCTTCGCGCTTGCGCAAGATGGTGGCCCAGGAGAGGCCTGCCTGGAATCCCTCCAGGCTGATCCGCTCGTACAGGCCCCGCTCGTCCCGTACGGGCATGCCCCACTCATGGTCGTAGTACTCGCGCATGAGGGGATCAATGGACGCCCACGGCGGCCGGGCAAGGCCATCGTCGCCAATAATGGTGCCGTTCTCGGGCGGGGTCATAAGTGTTCCTCCACAGGAAGCCGGGCAGAAGCTGCTGTTGTCATTGTGCCCCGCTCCTACGACATTCCCGTGACCCGCAGGGTGATATTGATCCTGCCGCCCGGCAACCCGCAGCCTTCAGGAGCCGTCCCCGGGCGCATCTTGGTGATGCCGTGGTAGGCAAAACGGGACGCGCCACCGAAGACGAACAGATCACCGGAGGACAGTTCGACGTCGGTATAAGGCTTGGTGCGCGTCTGAGTGTTCCCGAAGCGGAACACACAGCTGTCTCCGATGCTGAGTGACACCACGGGAGCCCGCGATTTCTCGTCCTTGTCCTGGTGCATCCCCATCTTGGCGGCGTCGTCGTAGAAATTCACCAGCGCAGTGTCCGGGGTGTAGTTGGCGGCTTCGGCGGCATCGCCGTATGCCTCGAAGAGCGCTTTTCGGCCCAGGCGCACCATCCAGTCAGGAAAGTCGAGAACCCGGCGCCCGTTCACGTCGAAGGCCTCGCGGGTGTATTTGTAGGGCTGCCAGTGCCAGCCGAGGCACACCGTCCGGACCGACATGGGGTGCCCGCCGGGAAGAACCGCCGCGCGCAAAGGAACAGGACCCTGGGTCCACTCGACGAAACGGGCAGTGATCCACTGCTGCTGTTCCAGGCTCAACCACGCTGGAACATGGACGGCGCCGGGGGCGATCAGCCGAGGGCCGGCGTCGGGCGCGTCCGGCAACTCAAGCGGAAACAACGGTTCCATCCAGGGTGAACTCATGCTGCCTCGAGAGCCAGCAAGGTGCGCTTGGCTTCGGTGCCGCCGAGGTAGTTGCCAAACGATCCATCGGATTTCACCACCCTGTGGCAAGGAACAATCACAGGTAAAGGGTTGGTGGCGCAGGCGGTCCCGACGGCGCGCACGGCCCGCGGGCTTCCCGTCGCTAAGGCGACCTGCGCGTAGCTCTCTGTGTGTCCATAGGCGATTTGCGGCAAATGCTCCAGCACGCTGAGGCGGAATCCACGCGAAAGGGCGAAATCCAAGGGCAGGCCAAAATGGTGCCGCGTCCCGGCAAAGTACTCGTCCAGCTCGCGCGCTGCGAGATCCAGGCGGCCCGCGGAGAAGAGGATCCGCGGACTAAGCTTTTCCGCGAGGCGTTCCAGGACGGCGTCGTGCCCTTCCACTTCGAACGCCACCCGCACCATGCCACGTTCGGTCGCCGCGAGCAGTAGTTTGCCGAGAGGGGAATCCACTGTGCGGTAGGCAATATCGAGGGTGTGCTGCTCCGCGGCTGCCGCTGTGAGGCGGTCGTGGAGCCGCTGCAGGACGGCTGGTTCCGCGTCATTGAAGGGGGCGAGGGCGAGAAGCCTGGAGACGTCCGCTTCGTTGGAGTCGATGCTCATGGGGACTCTTCTTTCACGTAGCTCGCTGAGCTACCGACGAGAATGGTGCGGAGCGCCTTGACGCCGTCGGCGCCGGCGCGACGTGCGGCATCGGGGGTTCCACCGAGAAGGGCGGCGACGTCCTTGTATGGAAGCCCTGCGAGGTAGTGGTACGCCACGGCCTGGCGCTGCTTCGGCGGAAGCTGCCCGACGGCGTCGAACACTTCCGCGTGACCATTCCCCGGGATGCCAAGCCCGGAAGGCAGCGTGGGCACTTCGTCCACGGGAAGTGGTTGGCGGTTCCGGGAGCGGATGATGTCGATGGATTTGCGGTGCGCGATGGTGACGAGCCAGGCCTGGACGTTTGCGTCCGCCGGAAGCTCGGGGTAGGCCTTCAAAGCGGAGAGGAAGGTCTCGGACCAGCCGTCTTCGGCGTCGTGGGCGCCCAAAACTGCGCGGCATACCCGCAGGACCGTTGGCCCGTGCTCCCGGACGATCAGTTCGAACGGCTTCTTGGGCTCCATCAGAAGAGCTTGCTCTCCTTCGCCGCCAGTGGTTCTTCGAGTTCCAGGAGGAACCGTTTGTTATCGAGTCCGCCGGCGTATCCGGTGAGCCTTCCGTCGTGCCCCACTACCCGGTGGCAAGGGATCACGATACTCAGGGGGTTGCGGCCAACCGCTGAACCAACTGCCTGCGAGAGGTTGCGATCGCCAAGCTCAGTGGCCAAGTCTCCGTAGCTGACGGTTTCCCCGTACGGAATATGTTCTAGCCTGGCCCAGACCCGTTCCTGGAACGGATTTCCGGAGGCTTTGAAAGGGACGCCGAACCCTGTCCGCTCTCCCCGCAGGTATTCGCCCAGCTCCGTGGCGGCTTCTCGGAACAATGCGTCCTCGGCCGGGACGGTTTCGCCGAAGAATTCCGGAGGCGGCATATGCCAATGGCCTTCGAAGAAGATGCCCGTCAGCAAGTCGCCCTGGGCGGTCAGTGTGAGTTGGCCCAGTGGCGAATCAATGGTGGTGTGCCTGGTGGTCATGCCTAGTAGACGGTGCAGGCGGCCGATTTGTGAGGTCGCCGCTCAGGAGCGCCAGCGCGTGGTCATGAGGAAGCCGACGATTGCTATGCCGAAACCTGCCACGATGTTCCAAGATGCCCATGCGGGAACGGGAAGCTGACCGCTGGTGATGTAGAAGGTGATGATCCACAGCAAGCCGATGATCATCAGTCCGAACATGACGGGCTTGTACCAAATGGGGTTCGGCTTGTACTGCTGGGCGGTGGCCGCCTCGGTGGGGCGGACCGCCCTCTTACGGGACTTGGACTCGGGCACGGATCCTCCTTGGCCGGCTGAATGAAAGGCCGCGCGCGGGCTTGATATCCTGCAGGAAGGAAAATTCCAGCGGTCAACGCGCACGCGGCAATTCCGGGTTCGTACTAGCAGATAAGTCTAGCCGGATTTCGGAGACTGCTTGTCGTCGGGGGTCCGCGCCCGTGAAGAGGAGACCCAGTGGCGCATCAGCAGACGGAGGAAACCGCTGCGGTGCCCGACGGCGGCCCGGAAACCGGAGCGGACGGCACCCGGCGGTCCCGCTCGGCGCGCCGCAAAGGAAGGCCAACTACCGGCGACATTGTGCGGAAGATCGTCCAGGTCGTTGGTGAGCTCCTCCTTACTGCCGGTGTCATCATGCTGCTTTTCGTGGCGTGGGAACTGTGGTGGACCAACGTCGAAGCCGATGCGAAGCAAAGCCAGGCCATCCAGGGATTTGCCAAGGATTTTGCCGGCCCCGTCACTCCGGTTGCCCCAGCCAACCCTGCTGCGCCGCCGAACTACGGAAAACCCGCGGTGGCACAGGCTCCCGGGCACAGTGGAATGATCGGCATTATGTACATTCCCCGATTCGGTCCGGATTATTCGAGGCCCATCATTGAGGGAACCAGCTCCGACATCCTGGACACCCTGGGCCTTGGCCACTATGGATCCACCAGCATGCCCGGGGCGCCAGGCAACTTCGCAGTCGCCGGCCACCGGCAGACGCACGGCGCTGTGCTGGACAACATCCATCTCCTCGTCCCGGGCGACAAGCTCTACGTGCAGACCAAAGACGGTTATTACACCTACGTCTTCCGCAACAACCAGATCGTGCTGCCTTCGCGGACGGACGTCCTCCTGCCGGTTCCCACACAGCCCGGCGCGACGCCCACGGAAAGCTATCTGACCATGACAAGCTGCAATCCGCGTTTCGGCTCAGAAGAACGCATCATTGCGTACTCAGTGATGGAAAGCTGGCAACCTGCGTCCGCCGGGCCGCCGCAGGAGATCGCCAAACAGGTCGCCCAGACGAGCGGAAAGGGCTAAGCCATGTACGGATGGATATTCCGCCACCTCCCGGGACCACTGTGGGTCCGTATCCTGACATCAGCTGCCCTCGTGGCATGTGCGCTTGTCCTGATGGTTGAGTTCCTCTTCCCTGGATTTCGCAGTTCACAACTCTCACCGACTCAACGATTGGTTCAGCAAAGCAGCCATGAGCACTACAAAAATCCTCGTCGTGGACAACTACGACAGCTTCGTCTACACGCTGGTCGGCTACTTGCAGGAGCTCGGCGCGGAAACCACTGTGGTCCGCAATGACGACGTCACCCTCGCCGAAGCGATCGAGCTGGCAGAAGCCCGCGACGGCGTCCTGATCTCCCCCGGTCCCGGTACCCCTGCTGAAGCCGGCGTCTGCATCGAGTTGATCAAATGGTGCGGAGACAACAACAAGCCGATGTTCGGCGTTTGCCTTGGCCATCAGGCGCTGGCGGAGGCCTATGGAGGCATCGTCACGCATGCACCGGAGCTGATGCATGGCAAGACTTCACCGGTGCAGCACTGGGGTAAGAGTGTCTTTGCCGGGTTGCCGTCTCCGGTGACAGCAACGCGTTACCACTCACTTGCAGCCGTCCGGGAGAGCATTCCCGATGTCCTGGAAATCACCGCCGAAACCGCAGGTGGGGTGGTCATGGGCCTGCAGCACCGCACGGCACCGCTGTGCGGAGTGCAGTTCCACCCGGAATCGGTGCTGACCGAGGGTGGCTACCTCATGCTTGGCAACTGGCTTGAATCACTGGGGATGTCCGGCGCGGCCGCCAAGGCAGCCACGCTTAGCCCCCTCATCCAGCGCTGATCGACACCGGATACGCATTCATCTCTGAACTGCGCCCACTAGCCGGTCCGGCTACTTGGTAAGGCGGTTTCTGGCCGCGTGTTCGACCAGGATGGGGACGTAGTCGCGGATCGGCCCGCCACTTAGGTTTCCGTGTTCTTCCGCTACTACTGACTCGATGTCTGAACGGGGCTTGTCAGGGAATCGTTCGGCGAGATGATTGATGACTGCCAACAGGGCCCGTGCTTCGTCTTCCTGGGTCATAGGCCAAGTGTCTGATTCGGCGGCCTGGATCGTCAACTGTGTTCCGGATGTGAGGGTGCTGACACCTGGTCCGATCCTGGGTTGGGTCCCGAGGGTCAGCGCCGACGGGTTCATGGATAGTTTGCCCAGACTGGGTGGCTACACTGTCGGTGACCGCGCGGGAACTCCCGTGCCCCCGACCTTGTTCCTCTAGAACACTGATTCCCTCATCCCACCGCATTCAACTGTTGAAGAAAGTGAGCATCATGATGAAAGCCGTTCAATTCGCCGCTCCCGGCGCTTCACTTCAATCCGTCGAGCTCGATCTTCCCGAAGTTCCCCGGGGGCATGTCCTGATCAAGGTCGCCGCCAGCGGTATCTGTCACAGCGACTCCATGCCTGCCGCGGGCTTTGCTTCCGCCTACCCCCGGACTCCCGGCCACGAGGTTGCCGGAACCGTCGAGACCGTGGGTGAAGGTGTTACGCGCTGGACTCCGGGCCAGCGAGTCGGTGTGGGATGGTTCGGCGGGGCTTGCTTCGAGTGCGGGCCATGCCGGGACGGGGATTTCGTCTCATGCGAGGTCGGTAAGGTCACCGGTCTGACATCCGACGGCGGCTACGCGGAGTACCTGGTTGCCCCCGCCGAGTCACTCGCACTGATCCCTGAGGCGCTCAGCTTCGCCGAGGCCGCCCCGCTGATGTGCGCGGGCGTGACGACGTTCAACGGACTCCGCCACAGCGGCGCACGTCCGGGAGATCTGGTCGCTGTCCTGGGTCTGGGTGGTCTTGGTCACCTCGGAGTGCAGTTCGCCGCCAAGATGGGCTTTGAAACAGTTGCCATCGCACGCGGCGCCGAAAAGGAATCGTTCGCCCGCGAACTCGGCGCGCACCACTACATCGACAGCACCACCACGGATGTCGCCGCGGAACTCAAGCGGCTCGGCGGCGCGACCGTCGTCCTGGCCACGGTCACCGATGCCACGTCGATGTCGGCAACCGTCCCCGGCCTCGCAGCCAGGGGCCGGCTCGTCGTCCTGGGCGTCCCGCACGAACCCCTCGCGGTCAGTGCCGCCAATCTCGTCATGGGCAGCAGCTCAGTCGCGGGCCACGCTTCGGGCACGGCGAAAGACTCGGAGGACACCCTCCGCTTCGCCGCGCTGACGGGTGTACGCCCGATGATCGAGACCTACCCCCTGGCGAACGCGGCAGAAGGTTTCGAGCGCATGATGTCAGGCCGTGCACGCTTCCGCGTGGTCCTCACCACCAACTGACACAGACACCCATACCGGACACCCGCCACCACAGCCCGGTCGACCCAGTCGACCGCTAGCCGCCGAAGATTCCGCCGTGGCCCGATGTGTCGCTGGGAGACGGCGTGGGGGTCGGGGTCGGGGTGGGCGTAGGGGTGGGAGGCGGGGGAGGAGCCTTCGATACAACCACGCCGATGGTTTTGCCTTGCTCCACCAGCGACTTGAAGGCATCGCCTTGGCTTGTCACCGTACCAGGGGCCACCTGCGAGTTCTCCTGCTCGGTGACCGCCATCGCCAAGCCATTCTCCTTGAGCAGTGCCTGGGCATCCGCCACACTCAAACCAACGAGTTGGGGCATAGCAACCTTGCCTGTGGACACTACCAAATCAACGGTGCTGCCCGTACCCACAACAGCCCCGGAAGCGGGCTTGGTGCTGATGACCGAGCCGGCGGGGACGGTTGGATTATTGGCTAAGGTGCTTGACCCACCTACCAGGCCGGCTTGACGCAGGAGATCCCGGGCCGCGGCTTCTGTGAGGCCGCTAAGGCCTGCCGGGACAGTCACGGAGACAGGCCCGTCTGAGACGTTCAATATGACATGCGAGTTCGGCGCCACTTTGGTCCCCATGCTTGGGTCGGTGTCGATCACCGTACCCTTGGCGATGGTGTCATGCGGGACCCGGCGAGGCTCTGGGCTGAGATTGGCGCCGTAGAGCGCTTGCAACGCCGCTGCCTCGCTCATGCCGGCCACTTGCGGTATCGAGACCAGCGGTGGCGGAGCCGGCTTTTGGTTGACAGTGTTGTACACCCAGAATGCGCCGCCAGCCAGGACCAGCACCGTAAGGATGACCAAGACCACGGCCCACGCACGACGGCGGGACTTCTGCCTCTGGGTCCGCTCGCGTTCAGGGGCGAAGCCGAGCGGCATCGCGCCGTCGTGATACGGCTCTGAAGCCGATTCGCTCGCTTGCATGGCCAACATGGTGTCCTGGGCGCCGGCGTCACCGTCATCGTCCGGCTTCCCGGCCTGGTTGTTGTCCAGGAATTCGGCGCCGGTCAGCCCACGGGCAAGACCGTCACCGGGAAACTGCTGCGTGGACGGTATGACGCCCTGGGGGTCGGTGGGGGTTCCGGCGGCAAGAGCCGGCACTGCCACGCCGTTCTTGGCTGCACGCAATGCACGGCGGAAGGCTGCCGCATCCTGGAAACGGTCGGCACGGTCCTTCTGCAGGCCTTTTGCCAAAACGCTGTCCAGTGCCTCCGAAACCTTCGGATTGAACGCGCTTGCTGGTTCGGGGATCTCGCGAACGTGTTGATAGGCGACCGAGACGGGACTGTCGCCCGTGAACGGGGGCCGTGACGTGAGCATCTCAAACAACAGGCACGCCGCGGAGTACAGGTCGCTGCGGGCATCCACCGTCTCGCCGCGGGCCTGCTCAGGCGAGAGGTACTGGGCGGTACCAACCACGGCCTGGGTCTGGGTCATGGTTGCAGCGGAATCGGCCATGGCCCGGGCGATCCCGAAGTCCATGACCTTCACTCCATGTGAATCCCCGGAAACCATGACGTTGGCCGGCTTGATGTCGCGGTGGACTATCCCGGCCTTGTGGCTGTATTCCAAAGCGGCAAGGACGCCGAGAATGAACTCGATGGATTGATCGATGTCCAGTTCCTTGGCGCGGATCAGGTCGCGGATCGTCCTGCCGGAGACGTATTCCATGACGATGTAGGGGACCCGGACGTCCTCGCCCGGGCCGCCGGACACTGTGTACTCGCCGGTGTCGTAGATGGCCACGATCGAGGAATGGTTCAGCGCCGCTACTGCCTGGGCCTCGCGCTTGAAGCGAGCATGGAACTGTGGATCGCGCGCAAGATCCGCACGGAGCAGCTTCACCGCCACGGTTCGGCCGAGCAGAGTGTCAGTGCCCTTGTGGACATCCGCCATCCCGCCACGGCCGAGCAGTTCACCGAGTTCGTACCGCCCATTGAGGACGCGCTGGTTTGTCATTGGAGTGCTGTCCTCTCTATGGGCAGGGGTGGAGCGTCCGGTTGGCATGGTGTCCTACGGGGTGGTCTTAGGGGAAGGAGAAGCGGACGCGGCCGCCTTAGACAAGTGGTAGGTCACCACGGAGCCTGCAGCAACCTTCTGTCCGGCCGCGGGTTCGGAACTGACAAAGGTTCCCGGCGCCTGGCCGGTTGCTCCGTCAACGGGGTTTCCTGTGACCCAGCGTAGGCCGGCGCCTTCGATGGCGGCCTGTACCTGTGCCTCCGTGGCGCCCGCGCCGATAGTCGGCACCGAAACCATCTGCGGACCCTTGGAATAGGTCACAGCAATCGTGGTTCCCTTGGCCACCGGACCGGAGGGATTGATGTCGATCACAGTGCCGGGCGAGGAGGCATCGAAGACCGCTGTGCCATTGACCGGGAGGCCGAGTGCGTTGAGCTCGGAACGCACCTTGTCATACGGCTGGCCTTTGTAGGCCTCCGGAATCAGGTTGATGGCTTCGGCGGTGGGTGTAGTGGGGGTCGGGCTGGCCGAAGTGGGCGTCGCGCTTGGAGTCGCCGAGGTGGGCGGCGCGCTCGAGATCTGGGGCGGGGCGCTTGTGGTGACCTGCGTCTTGCTTGGCGAGAACAGGCCGGACTGGGACAGGAATACGCCTACCAAGGCGAAGAGCACCAGCACGATCAGGGCGACGAGGGGCCACGTCCACGGGCTGCGTTTCTTCCGCTGCGGTTCGGCCGGGTACTCCTCTTCCTCATGGATGTACTGGTCGTGCTCGTCAGCCTGCTCCAAACTGCGTTCGGCGGCCAAGGCATTGGCGCGCGAGAGCGTATTTCCGCCCTCGGCAGCGGCCCCCGCAGCAGCTCCAGCTGCCGCGGCGCCGATCACCGGAAGTGCAGACGTCGACGTCGAACGCGATTCCCTGCCGTAGGGCGAGGTGACAATGCCCGTGGGTGCTGTGGTGATGCCTGTCGGCGCGGTGATGGGACCAGTGGCGGATTCGAACAGCAACATGCCCGGTACGGCGGCGTGTGCAGCGGCAATGTCGCCTGCGCGGATCGCCTCTGCGGCCTCAGCCAGCTTGATGGCGTCTGCGGGACGGTTCTTCGGGTCCTTGGCGAGCATGGACATCAGCAGTGCGCGTACCGGAGTGGGGAGGCTCTCCGGCAGCGGCGGCGGCGCGTCGTTGACCTGGGCCAACGCAATCGCGATTTGCGACTCACCGGAGAACGGACGGTGTCCAGTCAGGCACTCGTAACCGATAACCCCGAGGGAATATATGTCCGAGGCGCCAGTCGCCGTCTGCCCCGTGGCTTGCTCCGGAGCAAGGTACTGGGCCGTTCCCATGACCTGGCCGGTCTGCGTCAGCGGCACCTGGTCCGCGAGCCGGGCGATGCCGAAATCAGTGACCTTGACGCGGTAGTCCGGGGTGATCAGCAGGTTGCCCGGCTTGATGTCACGGTGCACCAGGCCCTGGGCGTGCGCCGGGGCCAAGGCCCGGGCGGTCTGGGCGATGAAAGAAAGAGTGCGGTCCGGGGACAGGACCTGCTCCCGTTCCAGGATGCTGCTCAGCGGCTGCCCCGGCACCAGTTCCATGACCAGGTAGGCGGAGCCGTCTTCCTCGCCGTAGTCGAAGACGTTGGCGATCCCCACGTGGTTAAGCAACGCGGTATGGCGGGCCTCGGCGCGGAACCGCTGGAGGAAACCGGGGTCACCCGTGTATTCCTCCTTGAGCACCTTGATGGCGACGATCCGTCCAAGGATCTGGTCCTTGGCCCTCCAGACCTCTCCCATGCCGCCAATCGCAATACGACTGGTCAGCTGGAACCTGCCGCCGAGGGTGATTCCTGACGTAGGCCTCACTTATTCAACACCGCCTCAAAAATCTTCTTCGCGTTCGGACTGGTTAGCTTTGCGCCGGTTGACACGTCAACGCCTTCCATAACAATGGTGACGGCTACCTGCGGGTCGTTGGCCGGGGCGAACCCCGTAAACCATGAATTATTCAGGCCGGTATTTCCGAGTTGCGCCGTACCGGTCTTTCCGGCCACCTGGACGCCCGGTACCGCTGCGCCGCTCGCAATTCCCTTGGATACGACGTCGGTCATCCACTGGGTGATCTGGCTGGCGATCTCAGGTGTGGTGGAGGTACGCAACGCCTCGGGTTTGGGCTCATTGATCACACGGAGGTCAGGTGCCCGCACAGTCTTGATGAGGTCTGGTTTCATCTGGACTCCCTGATTGGCAATGGCCGCGGTCATCATGGCAATTTGCAGCGGAGTGGCCCGGACATCACGCTGGCCCACGGCGGACTGGGCCAGCGCGGCCTGGTCGAGGTTCTTTGGGAAATTGCTGATCGCGGACTGGAGCTTGAGCTGGTCACCAAAATCCTGACCGAAGCCGAATTTGCTCGCCTGGTCCGAGATTGCTTTCTCGCCCAGGTCCAAGGCGATGCTGGCGAACGGTGTGTTGCAGGACTGCTCCAAGGCGAAAGCGAAGTCTGCCGTATTGCGGACAGAGCAATTGCCACCGGCGTAGTTCGGCAACGAGGCACTGGAACCGGGCAAAGGCAGGCTGTCCGGGTTCGGCAGCACGCTGTCCTTGTTGTACTTTCCGGAGCTCAATGCTGCCGCCGTGTCGACGAGTTTGAACACCGAACCGGGAGCCAACAGCGCACCTGTGGGTCCGCTGACGGACTGGTTGAGGTTGATGCCGGGAACCTTGTTGATCTGCTCGTAGGCGGTCTGTTCCTTGGCCGGATCGTGGGTAGCGATCAGGTTGGGATCATAGGACGGCTTGGAGACCATCGCGATGATTGCGCCGGTCTTCGGGTTGGTGACGACAATCGAGCCACGCTGGCCGTCGGGAATGAGATCGTAGGCAAGCTTTTGGATCACCGGATCGATGGTCAACTCCACCGAGGCGCCCTTCGGTTGGCTGCCAAGGAAGATCTGACTCACCCGGTCGAGGAAGAGCTGGTCAGAGCTGCCGGCAAGCTCATCGCGGAGCTGCTGCTCAAGCCCCGTGGATCCGTAGGTCCTGGAGAAGTATCCCGTGATGCCCGCATAGAGCTCCGGTTGGGCGTAACTGCGCTGGTACTTGCAGGTTTCATCCCCGGCAACGGACTCGGCAATGGGCTTGCCGCCCACGATGATGGAACCGCGATCGTTGCAATAATTCGCCAGGACGGCGCGCTGGTTCCACGGGTTGTCATTGAGGTCGGTCGCACCAATGACTTGGACATAGCTGATCGCTCCAAAGAGCAGGGCAAACATGGCAACGGCTGCCATCCACGCGTTGCGTATGGAATGGTTCATGGGGTCTTCACCGCCTCTGTGAGGGCATGGGATATGGGCGTGGTGTCCACCGGGCCGCGCGCGGTGTTCGAAATCATGAGCAACAGGCCCACGATGATCCAGTTGGCAAGCAAAGAGGAGCCGCCTGCCGCCAGGAAAGGAGTGGTGAGTCCGGTCAACGGAATCAGGCGGGTGACACCGCCGATCACCACGAAGCACTGCAAGGCGATGGCAAAGGACAGTCCACAGGCCAAAAGCTTGCCGAAAGCGTCCCTAGTGCCGAGAGCGGCCCGGAACCCGCGGGTGAAGAGCAGCAAATAAAGCAAGACGACGGCGAAGAGTCCAATCAGGCCCAGTTCCTCACCAATGAGGGCGACGATCATGTCACTATTGGCGAACGGCACCAGATCGGGCCTTCCCTGGCCAAGACCTGTGCCGATAAGACCGCCGTCGGCCATGCCGAAGAGTCCCTGGACGATCTGCGCGCTGCCGCCCGGGAAGCGGCCGAACACTTCCGGTGTGAAGGCGTTCCACCAGCTGTCCAGACGAAACGCGACGTGCGCGAAGAACTTCGACGCCAGGAATCCGCCGCCCAGGAGCAGCGCGACGCCGATCACCACCCAGCTGATTCGGCTTGTTGCCACGTAGATCATGACGATGAATAAGCCGAAGAAAAGGGCCGAGGTACCGAGATCCCGCTGGAAGACCAGGATGCCGATGCTCACGAGCCATGCGGTGATCATGGGACCCAGGTCCTTGAAACGCGGCAATTGCACGGGGCCGACCTTCCGGCCGGCAAGCAGGATGAGGTCCCTGTTGGAGGAGAGATACCCTGCGAAGAATATGGCCAAAGTGATCTTGGCGATTTCGCCGGGCTGGAACGTCATGGGACCCAGCTTGATCCAGACGCTGGCGCCCAGGACCTCGCCCGCAGAGATGCCCGGTACGAGCGGCAGGACCAGGAGAACCGCGCTTGCGGCCAGCGAGATAAAGGTAAAACGGCGAAGGAGGCGGTGATCCTTGAGCAGCCAGATCGCCGCAATTGACACAGCCATAGCCAAAAGCGTCCAACGCAGCTGGTTGTTGCCGGTGTCTTCTCCGGGCTGGTCCATCCGATGGATGAGTGCAAGACCCAAGCCGTTCAGCGCAACCACAATCGGAAGAATTACCGGGTCGGCATATTTTGCGCGGGCCCTGAGCACTAGGTGGAACGCGAATGTTGCCAAGACCAGAAGGCTCGATTGGAACCAGAAATCGCCGTCGAAGGCGGCTGCACTGTTAAGTCCGACCATGGCGCTGGCGCCGATTCCCACCGCAAGGGCAAGGACCAGGAGGACGAGCTCGACATTTCGGCGTGGCCGCGGCGCGATCAGTGCCAGGCTCATGGTGACACCGCGCACGTGGGGACCGGCGTCGAAGTGGGCGAAGATGTCGGCGCGTTCGAAGGGCTTGGAATTGCGGGCGTGGAGGCCGTCGTGCTGGGGCTTGGCGTCGCGGGGCCCGTTGTGCTCGGGCTCGCCGTGGGCTTGCGCGTGCCCGTGGGGCAACTGGAGGGCAGGCCTGTGGTGCCATTGTCCTGCAGGCTCTTGACGATTTGCTGGGCGTCGGCCAGATCGCGTGCCGGGACTGTTTGGCGAACGATCTGCTGGGTGTAGTCCGGCAACGAGTCCATGCGGATGGTGGTTACAGACTCCACCTTGGAGAGCTGGAACGGACCAAGGGTTTGCGAAATGCCATTGAAGATCGCCACGTGCTGATTGAACTCACCGACGTAGTAGCGCGTCTGGGTCCAGGCATAACCGAGCCACAGCCCTGCGAACACGAGAACAGCCAAGACCGCGGCGATGGTAATCGTCAGCCAGCGGCGCTTCCTGGTGGGGAGGGGCAGTGTGTCCGGGCGGTCCTGGTCAGCTTTGTGCGTCAGCACCGTGGCAGCGCGGCGGGCGACACTGCGCCCGGCCACCGTGGGGATGGAACCCGTTTCGGCAGCCGTTGCGGCGGCACCCACCAATTCGTGCGGCCTGCTTGAAAGTTCTTCGCGGAGAATCTCCGCTGACAGGTGTTCACCTAGGTGAGGATCTGTCGCCGTCGGCGGTTCGCCCGCCGTGTCGGTAGTCTCGGCGGGTTTTTCGTCTTCGGTGGGGGCGGACTCCGGTGCGGTGCCGCCGGCAGCAGTGGCGGAAGCGCCGGCGTCGGACGCTGTTCCTGTGGGCGTGATCGGAGGGTTAGTGGCGCCGGTGGTGGGAGCGCCCGGGTTCGGGGCGGCAAGTGCCTCCGGATTGACGAGCTCGACGGCGGCCGTGCTGAGATCGCCGCTGGTCTCCTCCACGATTTCCAGAAGCACCACGGTGACGTTGTCCGGAGCCCCGTTGGCGAGCGTGAGCTCGACGAGGAGATCGGCGCACTCGGCGAGGTCCTTGGCTTCGCGGACCACCTGCTCCACCACAGCGCCTCGGACATAGTTCAGGCCATCGGAGCAAAGGAGCCAGCGTTCGCCGGGTTCGACGTCGAGCTCGTCCAGGTCAAGTTCAGGGCTGGCGTCCACGTCGCCCAGGACGCGCATGAGGACGTTCTTGTGCGGGTGGGTTTCGGCTTCCTCCGGGCGCAGCCGGCCTTCGTCGATCAGCCTCTGGACGAAAGTGTGGTCCACGCTGATTTGCTCGAATTTGCCGTTGCGCAGGCGGTAGGCGCGGGAATCGCCGATGTGGGCGAAGTGCAGCCGGGTGCCTTCGAGCAAGAGGGCAGTGACCGTGGTGCCCATGCCAGCGAGCTTCGGGTCAACGTGGACAAGCTCGGAGAGCAAGGAATTGGCGGTCTGGATTTCGTCTGCCAGGACTGTTTCAGCGCCGTCGGGGTAAGAATCGTGATCGAGGTGGATCATATCCAACACGGTGGATGCCGAGGCGACGTCTCCGCCCGCATGACCGCCCATGCCGTCCGCGACAACCGCAAGATGCCGGCCGGCGTAGGCAGAGTCGTCGTTCTTAGAGCGGACACGCCCGACGTCGGACCGCGCAGCGTAGCGCATGATCAGGGGGCGTTCCGGAGGCAGCGCCGTGCCCTCGGATGTCTGGGGGGAAGCCATGGGCTACGCCCTCAATTCGATGACCGTCTTGCCGATCCTCACGGGGACGCCAAGCTCCACCGGCAGGGCGCGGGTCAATTGTTGGTCGGCGAGGTAAGTGCCGTTCGTGGAGCCGAGATCTTCGATGAACCACCGGCTGCCTTGGGGGAACAGGCGCGCGTGCCGGCCCGAGGCGTAGTCATCCTCGAGGACCAGCGTGGCCTCTTGTGCGCGGCCTAGCAGGATGGGGCTGGCTGCCAAAGGGAGCATGGTCCCTTTGAGGGGACCCTCGACGACGACCAGCTGGCGTGCCTGTTGCTTCACCGGCTGGGGTGGTGCAGGGGCGAGTTCCGGATGCTTGCGCACCTCGCGCGCAGTCGGTGTTCCCATGGCTGCCTTACGGCCGATCACTAGATCGCGGCGCATGGTCGAGACGATGCTGAAGATCAGTACCCACAGCAGCAGCAGAAAGCCGAAACGGAGCGCGGTGATGGTCAGTTCGCTGATGTCGCTCACGGGCGCCCACCAGCGGGCAGGGGGAGAAGTCTGAAAATGATCTTGGTCCGTCCCATAGTGATGGTGGATCCGTCAGTAAGTTCCACACTGCCGTCCACTTTATGGCCGTTGACGTAACTTCCGTTGGTGGAGCCCAAGTCGACAGCGCGGATGATGCCGTCCGTCGTCTGGATTTCCAAGTGTTTGCGCGAGACTCCGGTATCGTCCACCAGGATGTCGGCTTCGGAGGACCGGCCCAGCACGATCGAAGGTGCATTGAGGGAGTAGCGCTGACCGCCAATGTCCAGGACAGGCTGGAGTTCCGTGGGCTTGCGGCTTGGCGCTGCGGGGACATTGGGCCGCTGGGGAGCAGGAGCTGCAGCCCCGTCGGATTTCTGGGTGGTCGAGGTGATTTCGAAGTGGCCTTCGCGCTGGGCATCATCGTGATTGAAGGAGATCCGGACCGGACCCTGCAGGATGTAGCCCTGGCTGCGCACGTGCTGGATGACGACGTCGCATAATTCTTCGGCCAGGGGAGTTCCCCATTCCTCGGCGCGAGCGAAATCTGCGTCGCTCAGGAGAACCTCGAAGACGTTGGGAGCCAACGTCCGGCCAGCAGAGATGGTGATGGACTTGTGATCCAGTTCGCGGCGAAGCCTGCTGGCTATTTCCACCGGCTCCACCCGCGCCTTCGACCCGGTGGAGAAGACGCCGCGGACGGCCTTTTCGATGCCGCGTTCAACCCTGTCAAGCAAACCCATGGTCCTTCTCCTTCCGTTTCGTTCACGCTTAACTACGAGTAGTCAGGACAAATCCCCGCGGGCGCCGGAGCGCACGCAAGAAGCCTGACCTCAACCCCGATACTACTGGGCAAGACTGTGAATGGCCTTATTCCACAACGCCCGGAACACGGGAAAAGTTCGCTTTCGCACCTTATTTCCGTGCGTTCGCTGCGTTGATTCCGGACCTTGGGGTTACCGGAAGGGCGGCGTGAAATCCACGAATTCCGGTGCTCTCCACGGCCCCATCATTGGCGGATTGGTGTTTTCAAGTGATTGTCCGTTATGCTTGATCTCGCTGCTTTCGCAGGGGTGAGGCCGGGGAAAGCCTGGTACGGCCCGGGCGAAGGAAGTTGCGCGCGAGTGGCGGAACGGCAGACGCGCTGGCTTCAGGTGCCAGTATCCGAAAGGGTGTGGGGGTTCAAATCCCCCCTCGCGCACGCAATTGAAAGGAACCCCGGTCTTTAGGCCGGGGTTCCTTTTGTTTAAGTCGGGCTGTTTAACTCGGGCTACGCACGAAGCGCCCCGAGCCCGCTGATTAAGGCATCCAAGCCCATGCTGAATGCGAGGTCCGAAGGGTAGTTGTTCCGCTCGGGTCCCAAGCTGCGGACCGCGGAAGTGAAGTGCGGCGTCGAATCGGCCAGCTTGCCGGAATCGAAGATGTCCGCAGGCGCGTTCGCGTCGAAAGCGGCGCCGAAAATATAGGCCTCGAGTGCCACGATGCTCGGAATGATCTGCTGCTCAGGGAAGCCTGCCCGGAGGAATCCCTCGGTCACGGCTTCGTACATGGCGAGCGTTTGGGGCGCGTCTGTCACCGGCAGGACTGCGATCACCGAGATCAGCGGGGTGTGCTTGGCGAAGATCCCCCGGTAGGAATAGGCCCACTGCCGGACGGCGTCCGCCCAGGGCAGCGTGCCGAAACCGCCGAAGTCGACCTTGGACATCAGATCCTCTTCCACCAGCTTGAGGACCTCGTCCTTGGAGGACACATGGTTGTAAAGGGCCGACGGCGCGACGTCCAGAGAGCGGGCCAGCGCGGCCATAGTGAGCCCGTCGTAGCCCTTCTTGCTGACCAGTTCCAGCGCTGCGGCAGTGATTCCGCCCTGGTACCAGGACCGCAGCCATGGGCCGGCCTGCCCTACGGCGCGCTCTGGTCTCGCCGGGAGCGGGGGTGGGTGCGGGCATCGCTGACCTTTCTGGAGGATGTGTCTAAGCATTATTCCACTGGGGTCTTCACAGCCGGGTTCAACCCGGCTACAGTTGAGATAAATGAACGTCATTCATTTATTGGTCAGCCAACGGGGACGGCCACAGAAAGGACATCATGTTGAATCTTGATCGCGACGTCGTCATTGTCGGTGCCGGTCCGTCGGGGCTGACGGCCGCGCGCGAATTGAAGAAGGCCGGACTGACCGTTGCCGTGCTTGAGGCGCGCGACCGCGTCGGTGGCCGCACGTGGACCGACACCATTGACGGAGCCGTGTTGGAAATCGGTGGACAATGGGTGTCCCCGGACCAGACAGCCCTCATGGGCCTCTTGGACGAGCTGGGCCTGAAGATGTACTCCCGCTACCGCGACGGCGAATCCGTGTACGTGGCTCCGGACGGCAGCCGCACGCGTTACACGGGCGCCTCCTTCCCGGTCAGCGAAAACACCGCAACCGAGATGGACAAGCTCACGGCGATCCTGGACAGCCTTGCCGCCGAGATTGGAGCCGAGGAGCCCTGGGCCCACCCCAAGGCCCGCGAGCTGGATACCATTTCCTTCCACCACTGGCTGCGCCAGAACTCCACGGATGAAGAAGCCTGCAACAACATCGGCCTCTTCATCGCCGGCGGCATGCTGACCAAGCCGGCCCACGCCTTCTCGGCCCTGCAAGCTGTGCTGATGGCGGCCTCCGCAGGTTCGTTCTCCAACCTCACCGACGAAGACTTCATCCTGGACAAGCGGGTCATCGGCGGAATGCAGCAGGTGTCCCTGCTGCAGGCAGCGGAACTCGGCGACGACGTCGTACTTAACACGCCGGTCCGCACCATCAACTGGCAGGAAGACGCGGACGGTGGCTATCGCGTCACCGTTGTGTCCGAGCGGGCAACCGTCAACGCACGCTTCGTCATCATGGCTGTCCCGCCGAACCTGTACTCGCGCGTGTCCTTCAACCCGCCGCTGCCGCGTCGCCAACACCAGATGCACCAGCACCAGTCCCTGGGCTTGGTCATCAAGGTCCACGCCGTCTACAGCACGCCGTTCTGGCGCGAAGACGGCTTATCCGGCACGGGCTTTGGCGCCGACGCCCTGGTCCAGGAGGTCTACGACAACACCAACCACGGAGACACCCGAGGCACTTTGGTGGGCTTCATCTCCGACGAAAAGGCCGACGCTGTCTTCGAACTCAGCGCCGAAGATCGCAAGAAAGCCGTCCTTGAGTCCATCGCCGGTTTCCTGGGCGAGAAGGCCCTGGGCGCCGAGGTCTACTACGAGTCGGACTGGGGTTCCGAGGAGTGGACCCGCGGCGCCTACGCGGCGAGCTACGACCTGGGCGGTTTGCACCGCTACGGCAAGGACCAGCACGCTGCTGTCGGCCCGATCTACTGGTCCTCGTCCGATCTGGCCGCCGAAGGCTACCAGCACGTAGACGGCGCAGTGCGGATGGGCCAAGCAACGGCAGCGCGGATCGTTACCGCGAACAACCGCATCTCGGCGGTGCCGGTCGCCTAAGTAAATCCATACGCGAGATCTCGCCCCTTTCGCTCGCTGAAGGGGCGAGATCTCACGTTTCGATCCCGTCCTTTCTCATGGACGGCGCCGAGCACGAACTCCTGATCCACATCGGGGCAATTCCGTAGCCCTCCGAAGAGGCGTGTGGATCAGGCAGCAGAAACGCCCGCGGCCGCCTCGGCTTCGGCCATCGCAGTGATGAGCTGCTGGATGGCGCGTGGGTAGTCCGTCCCGGTGGTGATGCGGCAGCGTTGGGCTTCCTGAAGCGCGCGGACCAATGCCGCGGTCTGGGGAACGCTGACGTCACTCATCCCGGGGTAGTCAATGCCTTTGGCGGGGTCGAGTTCATACCGCTGCCAGCGGGCCAAGAGGGCGTCGTGACGGGCAGAGGCTTCCGCGTAGCCGGGGCGGTTTTCGGGCTGGTTCTGGCGCTTCTGCTCCAGTTTCCTGCCGCCGGCAAAGGCCGCAAAGGCTGCGCCCGTACCTAGGAAAAGCATCAAGAGTCCGACGGCGGGCGAGGCCAAGGCGGGGATGACGACGGCCGGGACAATCACCACGAGCCCGGCGAAGACGTTCCAGAAAATGGCGTCAGGCTCTTTGGCGCTGTCCAAATCGCGGTGACCATGCGGCCCCCGGATGGTGACCTGTCCGCCGTCGGCGCCCCCATGTGCGACGCCCTTGCGGACGACATTTACGGTGAATGCCACCGCGCACATAAGCAATATTGCCCAGAACCCGATCTCCCAGACCGTCAGCTGGACTCCAGTTGTGGCGGGCAATCGGACCACCTCCAAGCGAATGCGCACCGCTTTTAAATTCAGTATGCGCCGAGGAACGCCTGGAGGCGAGAGTCTGATTTAAGCGTTAACGGCGGAAGGCAGACCGCCCCGGTTCGGGGTGATCTGCCTTCTTGCCGAATTCCGGGTGGGGACTATGCGTGGTCCCGCTTGGATGCCTTGGGTGCGTCCCGCTTGGCGGCGGCGTTCGTCTTGGCTTCCTGAGTAGCTTCCTTTTTGGCGGCTTCGTCCTTGATCCGCTTCGCCTCGGACCGCACGGCTGCGTGCGTGGCGCGCTCGACGACGAGCCACTGTGGCGGAGCTGCCAGCAGTTCGGTGATTTCGGCCGTGGTCAGGGGCTCGGTGATGCCGCCACGGGCCAGGCCGCTGATGGAGATGTTCAGCTTTTGGGCCACCACAGGGCGCGGGTGTGGACCGGTCCTGCGGAGTTCGGCGAGCCACTCCGGTGCGTTGGCCTGAAGCTCGGCGAAATCGGCGCGGGTAACTTCCGAATCCTGGAACTCCTGGGGTGTTGCGGGCAGGTAGATGCCAAGTTTCTTGGCAACGGTGGCCGGCTTCATGGACTGGGAGTTTGCAGAGGTCATGGTTCAAGGGTATCCGCCACCGCAGGGAAGTGGCACAGCAGCTGACGCGATCGCGCGGTCCGAGGCGGCGAGCCGGACGGCTGGCAGATCAGACAATCACCGGTCACATACGGTTTTACGGTGAATACTTTTCATTGCAAGCGCATATGAGGTTCTAGAATTGATTCATGCCGCATATACGAGTTTCTGAGGCCGCCCGCTTCCTGGGAGTCAGCGACGATACGGTCCGACGCTGGATTGATCACGGGGCCCTCACGGGGATGAAGGACGAATCCGGCCGCCTGGTGGTGGACGGACTCGAGCTCGCCCACTTGGCCCGTGAGCAGGCAGCTCTCCCTGAGGACCCAACGAAAGTGGGCCGCTCGGCACGCAACCGCTTCGTCGGCTTGGTCACCGGCATCACCATGGACAAGGTGATGGCCCAGGTGGAGCTGCAATGTGGACCTTTCCGCGTGGTTTCCCTGATGAGCAGCGAAGCCGTCCGGGAACTCGGACTCGAGCTGGGATCGGTCGCCACGGCCGTCGTCAAGGCCACCACCGTCATTGTTGAAACCGCGCAGGGAAAGAGCATCTCATGAAGATTGCACGCAGGAATGTCGGAGTTTTGCTGGCAGCAGGAAGCCTGGTTGCCGGCCTCGCCGGCTGTACCGGAACGTCTAGCGCCGGAAGCAGCGGAGCCGCAAGTAGCGGGAGCGCTAGCAGTGCAACGCCCACACCGTCTGGAACGGTCACGGTCTATGCCGCTGCCTCGCTGAAGGCGACGTTCACCAAGCTGGCCTCTGAATTCGAAGCCAAGAACCCTGGCACAAAAGTGGTCTTGAGCTTTGCGGGTTCCTCGGACTTGGTCACTCAGATCACCCAAGGAGCGCCGGCGGATGTGTTCGCTTCCGCGGACACGAAGAACATGGCCAAGCTGTCCGATGCTTCCCTACCTGGACGGAAAGGCAACGAACTTTGCCACCAACGTCCTGACAATCGCGGTTCCGCCGGCCAATCCGGCGTCGATCTCCTCCTTTGCGGACCTCGCCAAGCCGGGCGTGAAGGTAGTTGTCTGCGCGAGCCAGGTACCGTGCGGCGCTGCTGCCCAGAGCGTTGAGAAAGCGACCGGAACCACCCTCAAGCCGGTCAGTGAAGAGTCCTCGGTGACCGATGTACTGGGCAAGGTAACTTCGGGCGAGGCCGACGCCGGCCTGGTGTACGTCACCGACGTCAAAGGTGCCGGAGACAAGGTCAAGGGCATCCCGTTCCCCGAGTCCAGCAACGCGGTCAACACCTACCCGATCGGCACGGTCGGTACCAGCAAGCACAAGGACCTGGCAGCGGCCTTCATCAGCTTGGTCACGGGCAGCGAAGGCAAGAAAGTCCTGGGCGATGCGGGCTTTGGCGTACCGTAGGCGTTGATGAACTACAGCGGGATTCCACGGTGGGTCTACGGCCTGGCGGCAGTGGGCGGATTGTTCGTCTTGCTGCCGCTCGCCGCCATGGTGGCGAAGGTCGATTGGACCCAGTTCATCCCGTTGGTGACCTCCGAGTCCTCGCTGACGGCGCTGGGGCTTAGCCTCCGTACCTCCGCCGCGAGCACCGCCCTTTGCGTCGTCCTGGGCATCCCTTTGGCACTGGTCCTGGCGCGCCGGCCCTTCCGCGGGCAGCGGCTCCTCCGTGCCTTCGTCCTTCTGCCCTTGGTGTTGCCCCCGGTGGTAGGCGGTATCGCGCTGCTCTATACCTTCGGACGCCAGGGGCTCCTGGGCAAGAACCTTGAGCTCTTGGGACTCCAGATCGCCTTTTCGACGACGGCGGTGGTCCTGGCCCAGACGTTTGTGGCGTTGCCGTTCCTGGTGGTCAGCCTCGAAGGCGCCTTGCGGACGGCCGGCAACCGCTATGAAGCCGTTGCAGCGACTCTGGGTGCCCGTCCCACCACTATCCTGCGGCGTGTGACCGTGCCTATGGTCCTCCCGGGGCTCGCCTCCGGAGCAGTGTTGTCCTTCGCGCGCAGCCTGGGCGAATTCGGCGCCACGCTGACGTTCGCGGGCAGCCTGCAGGGAGTGACCCGAACCCTGCCGTTGGAAATCTACTTGCAGCGCGAGACCGACGCGAATGCCGCCGTCGCCCTCTCGCTGGTGTTGGTGGCGGTGGCGGTGATCGTCGTCGGGCTGTCCTACCGGCGTCCGCGCCCAGCGGATATTCCGGCGGAGGCGGCCACGTGAGTTTCCATATCGACGCCACCGTCCGGGCCCGCAACCTGGACGTCTCGTTGCGCCTCGGAGAAGCGGAAACCGTGGCGGTCCTCGGGCCTAACGGCGCCGGAAAGTCGACACTGCTCTCCGTTGCGGCCGGGCTCTTGAGGCCCGACGCCGGTTCTGCCCGCCTGAGGGAGCAGATCCTTTTCGACCTCGACGGCGGCAGCCGGGTCTGGACACCGCCACACCTTCGCGGGACGGCGCTGCTGGCCCAGGAGCCGCTGCTTTTCCCGCACCTGAACGTCTTGGACAACGTGGCCTTCGGCCCGCGCAGTGCTGGCGCTTCGCGGGCACAATCGCGCGAGGCGGCGCGGCATTGGCTTGCTGAAGCCGACGTCGAGCAGTTGGCCGAGCGCAAGCCGGGCCAGCTGTCCGGAGGGCAGGCCCAGCGCGTTGCGGTAGCCCGGGCACTGGCGGCCAGTCCCGAGCTGCTGCTCCTTGACGAACCGATGTCTGCACTGGACATCCACGCCGCTCCGCACTTGCGCCGGCTCCTCAAACGCGTCCTGGCCGGCCGCCGCGCCCTGATCATCACCCACGACGTCCTGGATGCCCTCATGCTCGCGGACCGCGTGATCGTCATGGAAAAGGGCCGGATTGTGGAGGAAGGCGCCACCCGGGAGGTGTTCCGGCGGCCCCGAAGCCAATTCGCTGCGGGACTGGCCGGGGTGAATCTGCTGGTGGGCACGGTCACGGAAGACGGACTCAGGACACCCGGCACCGAAGAGGGTGCCGGCATGCACGTCGCGGGACACCTCGACGACGAAGCGGAACCGGGCCAGCCCGGCGTCGCCGCCTTCCCGCCGTCGGCCGTTTCAGTGTTCCCGGACGCCACGCATGGCAGCCCTCGCAACTCCTTCCCGGTGGCGATCACCGATCTCGAACCGCACGGGGACCATATCCGGGTCCGGGCCGGTGATCTTTCGGCGGATATCACGCCCGCTGCGTCCGCGGAGCTGGGACTCGAACCTGGCTCGCACGTCTACTTTGTAGTCAAGGCCACGGCAGTCCAGGTGTATGCCGCTTAGGCCTGGCCACGCGCCTTGAGCGAGTGCGCGGTACTGTGAACTGGTGCCTGCCGATCAAGAATCCCTGCCCGTATCCGGAGCCCCCGATGCCGAAACGAGCGGTCCCCAGGAGCTGCGCTTCGCCTACGTCGCCGGTGTGACGCCCGGGAAATGGATCCGGCGCTGGGAAGAGCGCATGCCTGACGTTCCGCTGCACTCGTTCATGTCCGACGACGCCGGGCAGCTGACGGTCTTGCACGACGGTTCCGCTGATTTGAGCTTCGTGCGCTTGCCGGTGGACCGGGATGGACTCCACGTCATTCCCCTCTACGAAGAGCAGCCTGTTGTGGTGGCCCCGAAGGGTCATGAAATCTCCGTGTTTGAAGAGGTGGCCCTGGAGGATCTCGCCGAGGAGAACTTCCTGGATGTCGCCGAGATGGGTGGCCCCGAGATGGCCATGCAGGTAGTGGCTTCCGGTGCCGGGCTGGTGATCGTGCCGATGTCCGTGGCCCGGCATTTCAATGTCAAGGACACGGTGGCGCGTCGCCTGACCGGGACTGAAGGGACACAGATCGCGCTGGCCTGGCGGAGTGATTCCACGAGCGAGGTCATTGAGGAGTTCATCGGGATCGTTCGTGGCCGCACGGCCCAGAGTTCGCGGCAGCCTTCAGCGCAGCAGGAGAAGCCGAAGAAAGCGCCCAAGCCGGACCGGCGCGGCACCGGGGCCAAGAAGCCGGCCGTGGCGCAGCGTTATGCACCGAATCCTGACAAGGGTCGCGGCAAGGGCTCGCGCAAGAAAGGACGGCGCTAGGCCATGGGACTCGGAGCGAAGCCGACTATCAGGGACGTCGCAAGAAGCGCCGGCGTTTCCCTCACCACGGTGTCCTATGTCCTGTCCGGACGGCACGGTGGCACCACCCGCATCAGCGATGCAACGCAAGCCCGCGTCCAGGCAGCGGCCAAGGAACTGGGCTACGTACCCAACCAAGCCGCCCGCGGAATGCGCCGCGGCAAGACCGACCTCGTGGCGATTGCCATTGGCGACCTCGAATGGCCGTGGGACCGGGCGTTGGCTTCTGCCGCAGCCCGCATCCTGCCCGAGCACGGCTACCAGCCAGTGATCCTCATCGGCGAAGGGTGGCGGCGGTTCATGCTCTCCGGCGGTGCGGATGGCGCCATTGTGGGCGCCCTTCCGCCGGGCACGCTCCTGGACCTCACGGTGGGTGAGCTGGCGCGGCGTGGTGTCGCCCAAGTGGTCATTTCGGACACGATGCAACCGGCGGGGTTCGATGTACTGGCACCCGGATCATCAAGCGGCACCCCGGAGCCCGAAGCCCTTGAAGGGGCCGTCACTCTGCTCCTCAACAGGCTCGCCGGGCGCACTATCGGCGCCGGAACCACCATGGCCGCGCCATGGGAGTTCAAGACTCCGTAGCTGTCAGCTCTCCTTGAGCGGCTTCCGGGCCAGCCAGGCCGCGACGGGCCTTGTCATCGAGGCGGCCCACTTAGCCTGCGTTGAGCTTGCCTGCCAGCCGTTCGCGCATCCGTATGCTCGCCGCGTTGAGGCCCACCAGTTCCACCTCGCGGCCGTGACGGCGGTATTTCTCGCTAACGGAATCCAGCACGGCAACAGTGGATGCATCCCAGATGTGCGAGGCGTGAAAGTCGATGACCACGTGGTCGATTCCCTCCGAGGAATCCTTCGCGTAGTCGAACTGAGTGTAAAGGTCATTGGAGGAGGCGAAGAACAATTCGCCGTCCACCCTGTAGCTCGCCACGGTCCGGCCGTTGAGCGCGAGTTCGCTCCGCTCCACCGTGGCGAAATGGGCCACGCGGCGGGCGAACAGCACCATGGCCGTGAGGACGCCGGCACCTACCCCGATAGCCAGGTTGTGTGTGGCTACCACCACGGCCACCGTCACGAGCATGACGCCGGTCTCGGACTTCGGGAGTCGCCTAAGCGTTGCCGCCCGGATCGAATGCCAGTCAAAAGTGATGAGTGAAACGAAGATCATCACGGCCACGAGAGCGGCCATGGGAATCATGCCCACCACGTCCCCGAGCACCACCACGAGGACCAGCAGGAACGCTCCGGCGAGGAACGTCGACACCCGGCTACGGGCACCCGAACCCTTGACATTGATCATGGTCTGGCCAATCACGGCGCAGCCGCCCAGACCACCCAGGAAACCGGTGACGATGTTGGCAATGCCCTGTCCCCAGGAAACCCGAGTTTTGTTGGAGCGGGTGTCCGTGATGTCGTCCACGAGCTTAGCGGTCATGAGCGATTCCAGCAGGCCCACGAGCGCCATGGACAAAGCGAACGGGGCAATGGTCTGGAAGGTGTCCCAGGTCAAAGGCACGTTAGGCAGGAAGAAACCGGGAAGGCTATTGGGAAGTTCGCCCTTGTCGTGCACCGTGGGGACGCGGATTCCGGCCAGCACCGTGACGATCGTGAGGGCGACGACCGCCACCAAAGGCGCGGGCACCGCCGTCGTGATTCTGGGTAGACCGAAGACGATCAACAGTCCGAGGGCAACAATCGGGTAAACCATCCAAGGAACACCGATGAGCTCCGGCATCTGGGCCATGAACACCAGAATGGCCAAGGCATTCACGAATCCGATCATCACCGAACGCGGAATGAAGCGCATGAGCCGCGTGACGCCCAGGACCGCCAGGACGATTTGGAAGATCCCGGCCAGTATGACCGTTGCAATCAGGTAGTTGATCCCGTGATCCTTCATGACGGGCGCGATCACGAGCGCGACTGCGCCGGTGGCTGCCGAGATCATGGCGGGCCGGCCACCGACGATCGCGGTGGTGACTGCCATCGTGAACGATGCGAAGAGCCCGATCCGGGGATCCACGCCAGCGATCACGGAGAACGCGATGGCCTCTGGAATGAGGGCAAGCGCCACGACCAAACCGGCCAATGCTTCCGTCTTGAGCCTGCGGGGCGAGCGCAGTGTGAAACGGAGGGACTGGAGTTGTTCGGGTGTCATGGATCCTTCAATTTTTCGTGAGACGGTACCGCTCGATCTGTTTGAGCCGCCGCTGGAGGCTGTCCCGCCGGGGGTGGGGGACGACGTCGGGCGCTTCGGCGGTGAGGTCAATGTGTTCGGTTCCGTACTGCCACAGCAGGAGATCATCCAGGAGGCGGTCCGGTCCGGGGGAGTAGCGGTGGTCAAGGGCTTTGCGGACCTCGGTGATCCGGTTGGCGCTGAGGAGTCCGGCAAGCTCCACGGTCTTGTTCATTCCGTGGGCCGCAAGGAGCTCGGCAGCCCAACCCCAGTCGTCGTCGACTTTGCGGTCAACGTGGGGAAGAAGTGTCCGCCAGACGTCGCGCACACGGTTGGGTGTGAGGGGCATGGAACCTTCGCCGTCCAGATCCCAGTAGCCGCGGACTTCCTCGTAGCGTTCGTGGAGGTCGGCGAAGGCGCTTTCCACGGTTTCCAGCATGGCCGCGGTGGCTGTGAATTGGCGGTCGAAATGCGGCGTCCAGGCGCGCGGATCCTCGGCCTTGAAGCGGATATCGTGTTCGATCTCGCTCCATGCGTGCGCGAAAACCGTGCGGATCTGGCATTCGAAAAAATAGCTGCCATTCGGCGGGATATCCGCATTGAAGACTTGCTGGTATGCCTTCACGGACTCGTTCTGGATGGTGCGAAGGATGAGGTGCCGGCTCGAATATCCGTAAGTGCCGGACTCGATGGACCCGATGTCCTTCTCAAGATCGCCACGGCAATCGAAGAGCTGCCGTTGACGCTTGATCAGGTTGGCGACCGCGGCGTTTTCGGCCGGTAGCTTGGTGATGACGCGCAGCCCCACCATGTCGTTCAGAGTCCGGAACGGGTCCGGGAACTTCAGCACACGCGGGCCGCCGTCCAGGGGTACTTCGGTTCGCGAGATCTTTTCGCGGAAGGATTCAACCGTCTTTGTGCGTCCCGTGACGAACAACGGGACGGACTCGCTGTTCTTGAGCATGTCCCGCAGGGTCAGCAGGACATCGCGGGTGACGAGCTTCAGGGCAGGCCGGACGCGCTCGTAGAGCTCAACATTCGCCTGTACCGATTCGTGCAGCTGAGGATCCAAGCTGTCCCAATTGCTAGCCATGCCTCCAGCTTACGGTGGTGGGCCGACAGTTTTCGGAGGCGGAGGTTACATACATACCTCCGGCCTCAGCTCAGGCCGCCAAAGCCCTTAAGGATGACCCGAACAGCCTCGGCTCCCGCTCAGTGGCAGTGCTCCGCGATAGGCTCGGCACAAAGGAGGACACGATGCAGCGGCACAAGTACTACTACGGCGAGCACTCCAGTCAATGGGGCGAGCTGTTCGTACCAGACAACTCGCTCGGGCAACACCGAAGTCGACCCGACGGGGTGGTGGTGGTGATCCATGGCGGCTATTGGCGTTCGCAATACGGAGCAGAACTCGGTGAGCCTATCGCCCGGGACCTGCGCCGCACATGGAATTGCCGCCTGGAATCTTGAGTACCGCAGGGCAGGAAACGGCGGGGGTTGGCCCCACACGTTCGAAGATATCCTCACCGGAATCGATCACCTGAGTGAGATTGCCGGCACGCACGGCCTCAGCCTGGACAAAGTAGTGGCGTTGGGACACTCAGCAGGAGCCCACCTCGCGGTATGGGCGGCCGGGCGCGAAAAGCTCTCCAGGATCGGCGCCCCTGATGCCGACCGTCAACTTCATCGGCACGATAACGGCGCGTCAGTCCAGCTGACCGGCGTCGTCAGCCAATCGGGGCTGCTGAACCTGGCCGACGCCGAGCGGCTCAACCTCAGCAACGGCGCCGTCGACAACCTCATGGGTGGCGACTCCGTAAGATACCCCAAACGGCATATTTATGCGGATCCCATGAGTTCGCTCCCCCTCGGTGTCCCGGTTTTTGCGGTTCACGCGGCTGCGGACGAGGACGTCCCGTGCAGCCAGTCAGAGGTCTATGTTGCCGCTGCCACGGCTTCCGGGGGAGTGGCCCAGTTCCTCAAAGTACCCGGAGACCATTTCGATCTGATCGACCCCAGGGCGGTTGCGTACAAGAAGTGCCGGGAGTTGGTGCAGCGACTCGCTGGAATGATCTTCGCTGACACGTCGCCGGCTGTCATTTGGAGACGCGCGCCACATCGGCGTGGCAGAGTTGTCCCATGCTGACAGTCATAGGTGAAGCCCTGGTTGATGTCGTCCAGCGCTCGTCAGGAGTAGCCGCACATGTGGGGGGCAGCCCGCTCAACGTTGCCGTGGGGCTGGCCCGCTTGGACCACGCTGTGCAATTCATCGGCCGCTTCGGCAAGGACGCGTACGGCGATTCCATCGCGGCCCATTTGCGCGCAAGTTCCGTCATGGTCCCGCTTCCGCCCGACGGGAGTCCTACCAGCGTAGCTACTGCCCTGATCGACGACGACGGTGCAGCCAGCTACGCTTTCGACCTCACCTGGGAGCTCCCCGGGCTCGCCGGCCGCCTGCCGTTCATGCTTCAGGGCACAGCCCTTCTGCACACCGGGTCCATTGCCACCATGCTGGAGCCGGGCGCAGCGGAAGTCCTTGCCGCCGTCGAGCATTCCCACCCGAACGCAACCATCAGCTTCGATCCCAACTGCCGGCCCAGCATCATCAAGGATCGGGACTATGCCCGCACCCAGGTAGAGCGCTTCGTGGCCTTGGCCGACGTCGTCAAGGCGTCCGATGAGGACCTCGAGTGGCTCTACCCCGGCGTCGATGTCCTGGAATCGGCGCGGCGTTGGCTGCGCCTGGGCGGCAGCGGGGGACCGGCCATCGTGGTGGTGACACGGGGAGCGGACGGACCGTGGGGCGTCACCGCGGCGGGCGAGGCCCAGGTGGAAGCGCCCAAGGTGCAGGTGGCGGATACCGTCGGTGCGGGCGATTCCTTCATGGCCGCCCTCCTCTCGGGGATCGTGGACCACGGACTGGCAGGAGCGCAGAACCGGGACGAGCTGCACGCCATGCCGGCGGAAGTACTCGAAGGGATCCTCAGCCATGCCGCACGGGCCGCGGCCATCACGGTCTCCCGGCCGGGCGCCAACCCGCCGACCCGCGCCGAACTCAATGCCGTCCACGCCAGTGAAACAGGGTCAAGCGTCGAGGGGCAGCCATGAGCTACGCAGACCTTCCGGACGTCCCTTCGTTCGATGTCACCAGCGAGTCATTCCAGGAACGGCAGCGCACTCGGCCCGGCCCAGACCAGCAAGCGCTTCGGCGTGACCGGCGGCAAGGACGAATCCCCGCAGTTGAGCTGGAGCGGAGCACCGGAGGGCACCAAGGGTTACGTCGTCACCGTCTTCGACCTCGATGCACCCAGGGAGGGCGGCTACTGGCACTGGGCCGTGGTCAACATCCCCGCCGGTACGGGCTCCTTGCCGGCAGGCGCCGGCGCTCAGGGCGGTTCGCACTTGCCGGCCGGCGCGGTTCAACTAAAGAACGACGCCGGGTTCCCCGGCTACCTAGGTGCCGCGCCTCCGCCCGGGCATGGCCCGCACCGGTACATCGTGGCCGTGCACGCGGTCGACGTCGAAGTACTGGGTCTCGACGCCGGTGCCTCCACGGAGGCGCTCGTCCGCAAGCTGGCTTCTCACGCGCTGGGCCGGGCCGTCATCACGGGCCACTTCGAGCGGGGCTAGCTTTGGAGCTAAGTCAACGCCGGCTGCCCCCACGTAGACTGACATAATGCGCCTCGTAGCAAGTGACATTGACGGCACCATTCTTGGCCATGACGGCAAAATCAGCAGCCGCACCATCAGCGCATTCCACGCCTGCCGCGATGCAGGCATCGAGGTGGTCTTCGTGACCGGTCGACCGCCGCGCTGGCTCTACCCCCTCCGCGAGCAGATCGGCCACAGCGGCACTGTCATCTGTTCCAACGGGGCCGTGGTGTGGGATCTTGAGGCAGAGAAGCTGATTTCCGCACATGCCTTGAGCATCGAGTCCGTGCTGGAGGCCCGTCGGATCATCAAACAGCTCCGGCCCGACGCGTTGTTCGCCGCTGAAACCCTCACGGGATTCCACCTCGAGCCCGGGTTCATCGAGAACGAGACCAGCGAGCTCCTGGCCGAATTCACCCCTGCGCAACTGGACGAAACGCTCACCGCGGATGACGCCGTCGTGAAGTTCCTGGCCGTGACCCGCACGGGGACTCCGGACGATTTCCTCGCGGAGGTGCAGCCCGCCGTCGCGCATCTCGTGGAGACCACTCATTCCGCTCCCCGAACCGCGCTCCTGGAAATGTCTGCGCCGGGGATCAATAAGGCTGTGACCCTCGCTGAATATGCGGCATCCCGGGGCATCGACGCGGCGGACGTGGTGGCCTTCGGGGACATGCCCAACGATATCGAGATGTTGCGCTGGGCCGGCGACGGCTACGCGATGGCCAGCGGCCACCCAGAAGCCATCAGTGCCGCGGGGCAGCAGGCGCCGCATTTCGACGACGACGGCGTGGCCCAGATCCTCGAGGCGAAGCTCGCGTCCCTGCGGGTTTAGCGGGACTTTCGCCCGCGGCGGCACGTTAGTCCTGAGCGCGCAGCCCGTGGCTGTGTGCCAAGGCAATGGCCTCTGTTCGTGAACCCACGCCGAGCTTCCTGAAGATATTCCGGACATGGAATTTAACGGTGTTTTCGCTGATGTGCAGCTTGGCTGAGATGGCCCGGTTGCGCTGTCCGGCCGCTAACAGTTGAAGAACTTCCATTTCGCGCTCGGCCAGGCCCCATCCACCGATATCGGCCACGGGGGCAGATGGTGGGTCGAGTGGCAGGACCACCTGCACGTCCGCTCCCCAGCCGGCCATGACTTCGATGTTCATCCGCCCGTCCAGTGCTGCCACCCTGTTGTTGAGCCGGGAAATGTTAGGCGAATCCGCCGTCAGTTCGCCCAGGCCGTCGTCGCGCACATTGATCAGGAGATTCACGCCGTCGCAGTCCCACTGGACCCGCACACGCCTGACCGCGGTCTGCTCCACGATGGCCAGCACCAGACCCCGCACGATCGCCCGGGAGGCGTGGGCCACTTCGCCGGGCAGCGCCCGGCCGTTGACTGGTGGCTCGATGAACTGGATGTCGAGCCCGCTGAAATGCATGAGCGGCCGCAAATCCTCCCGCAGCCGTTCGAAGGCTTTGGCCACCGGCTCTTCAACGAGGTCCGTTGTGCGGTCGCTGAGCGTCCGAAGGTTCACGAGCGAAGTAACGGCAAGGTCCGTGACGGCTTTTCGGGCGGTGGTGTCGTCGAGGGCGTTTGATCGTAGCGCCGCCAACATCGTCTCCAGCGTGGTGGAATGCCTGTCGACGAGCTCGGCCGTTACGCGGAGCCGCTCGGCTGACGCCGCGCGGGACTCCAAGAGGTAGGACGGCGGCGCGTCCGCCACCTTCTCCTGGATGCGCCGGGCGGTCAGTTGCCATAGATAGTCAAGCGTCCGCAGGGCAGACTCCCGCTCCGACGGTTCTTCGGGCATGGCCGGCTCGGTGATGGTCAGCAGGGCCTTGGTTTCGGACGTCAATGCAAGAACGGGCCGTTGCCCTCCGGCGATGGTCGCCTCTCCGTGCCACGCCTCGCCTTCCGTGACCCTGGCCCGCAATTGGTCCAGCTCCGGAATGGAGACGCGGCTGATGATCCCCTCTGCCCCGGCCTTCTTCTGGGGGCGGCCGGTGCAATCCTCGGTGAAGATGACCAGTGCGCTGCTGCCTACGTACGGAAGCGTTGCTTCACGGAGCCTCTCGGCGATGCTCGTGAGCGGTGCGTTGGCCAGCTCAGCGACCGCCTCCAGTAGTGTCCATGGGCTTGAAGTCATCCCGCCACTCTAGCGGTTTCGGACAAAAGCACGCTACCCAAAAGGATAGCTAAGACTGCCCATGCTTGGCGTTACTCCTATCCGTCTGACGCGGAAAGATTGATTCAAACGGAACATTCATTGAGCAGGAGGCAACGCATGACCACAACCGCAGAGACTCCCCACGCCGCCTCGGGCCAACATCGCGACCTGGCTCGTGGCGTCCCGGACGTCGACCTGAGCCTGGACGTCGGCCTGGGCCTGGACGTCGTGGGTGGCGAGATCGCGGAAACGGCTGCTGAAATGGACCTTCGGCAGTTGTCCCGCCTGGCCACGGAAGTCCAGACCGCGGGGAACTCGGCCACCGGCCGGATCTTTGTTGCGGGAGCCGGCCGCAGCGGCCTCGTCCTACGGATGGCTGCAATGCGGCTGATGCACCTCGGTTTCGACGTCCACATCGCGGGGGACGCCACGACGCCGGCCATCCGCTCGGGTGACCTCCTACTGCTTGCCTCGGGCTCCGGGACGACCTCCGGCGTCGTGCGGGCTGCCGAGACGGCCGCCAAGACCGGCGCCAGGATCGCCGCGTACACGACAAACGCGACGTCCCCGCTCGCGGAGCTGGCCGACGTCGTCGTCATCATTCCGGCGGCGCAAAAGACGGACCACGGATCCACGGTGTCCCGCCAGTACTCCGGCAGCCTGTTCGAGCAGGTGCTCTTCCTCGCTGCCGAAGCCGTTTTCCAGACCCTGTGGGACAACGACGCAACCCCGGCCGAGGAACTCTGGCTCCGCCACGCCAATCTCGAATAGCCCCTATTTCCCAGCGCCTCAACCAACACCTCAACCAACAACGAAAGTGATCTCTCCATGAAGCTGCAAGTCGCCATCGACGTCCTCACTACTGAAGCCGCCCTCGAGATCGCGGGCAAGGTGGCCGAATTTGTGGACATCATCGAACTCGGCACTCCCCTCGTGAAAAGCGAAGGCCTATCCGCCGTGACCGCCATCAAGGAAGCCCACCCGGACAAGATCGTGTTCGCAGATCTCAAGACAATGGACGCCGGCGAACTTGAAGCCGACATCGCTTTCAAGGCCGGCGCGGACCTCGTCTCAGTGCTTGGCGGCGCAGACGATTCGACCATCGCCGGTGCAGTCAAGGCGGCCAAGGACCACAACAAGGGCATCGTGGTGGACTTGATCGGCGTGGCAGACAAAGTAAGCCGTGCCAAGGAAGCCCGCGCCCTCGGTGCCAAGTTCATTGAGTTCCACGCCGGCCTCGACGAGCAGGCAAAGCCGGGCTACAACCTGGACGTCCTGCTGAGCGCCGGGGAGGAAGCCCGCGTGCCCTTCTCCGTCGCGGGCGGTGTGAACCTGTCCACCATCGGAGCCGTACAGCGCGCCGGAGCGGATGTCGCCGTCGTTGGTGGTTCCATCTACGGCGCAGACGACCCCGCGCTGGCCGCGAAGCAACTCCGCGCCGCCATCATCTAGGGCCACTTCCGGCCGGGCGGACCCAACTAGCTGGCAGTTAACGTCGTTTTCAGGCCTCTAAACGACAACAAACGCGAGCTAGTTGGGACCGCTCACCCTTTACACAGCTCCAGTCCAACTGCCGTTCAACTCGTCCCCCTAGGGTGATCCTGTATCTGATAACGATCGCAGGGGGACATGATGGCCAAGAGGAAGACAACGGGGTGGCCTGATGCCCCGGTTCGCCGCGCAGTTCCGGCTGAACACTGGAAGCAATTGCGCCGCGGAGACCGCGTGAGCATCAAGCTCGCGCCGGGGTTTGAGAACCCCGGCCAAGTGGACGCCGTGTCGAGTGACCACAGCGTGGTCTGGGTAAACCTCGACGGCGGCCGCGGCCGCACGCTGGTGCACTGCGGCGACGGGGTGGAGATCGTCCCGCAGAAATCCTGACGGGGTCCCGGGCGGCACGGCCGGGTTACGCTACCCGTGTGAGCCCGTACTTGCCCTTCTTCAGTCGTCCGGACGGACAATCCGCTCCGCTTGCCTTCGCGCACCGCGGATTTTCGCCGGATGGCCTTGAGAACTCGGCCGCGGCATTCAGGGCGGCGCTTGAGCTCGGCTTCACCCATCTTGAGACTGACGCCCGCACCACTGCCGACGGCGTGGTGCTCCTCTTCCACGACGACACACTGGATCGCGTCACGGACGGCCACGGTCAGATCTCCAGCCTCACTGCTGCCGAGATCGCGAAGGCCCGCATCGGCGGCCGCGAAGCAATTCCGCTCCTTTCCGACATCCTGACTGGCTTCCCCGAGGCCCGGCTGAATATCGACGTCAAGGATTGGGGCACCGTCAAAGCTCTTGCCGGAATCATCGAACGTCTCGATGCCCACGACCGGGTGTTGATCGCGAGCTTCTCCGATCGCCGCCGACGCGCGGTCCTGCGACTTCTTACCCGCCGCACGGCCTCCTCGGCGGGAATCGTCTACAACGCCCTGTTTGCAGTCTTGGGTCCTGTCATGCCGGAACGCTGGTTGCGCAAGATGATGCACGACGTCGATGCCCTTCAGGTCCCGGTCCGCTATGGACCGGTGCAGGTGGTGACGCCTGGTTTTGTGCGGCGGGCGCGTCGGCTCGGACTCCAGGTCCACGTCTGGACCATCAATGATCCCGCCGAGATGGCCCGGGTGCTGAATGTGGGCGTGGACGGCCTGGTCACGGACCGTGCGGATCTCCTGAAGTCGGTGCTGCAGGGCCGCGGGCAGTGGTGGTGAGCGCCCGGGTGTGTGCTTCCAGGAAGTCGCGCTCGGCGTCGTTATCGGTGCGTTCTTGCGCAGCACGGTAGGCGGCGACAGCTTCCTCGGTGCGGCCCAGGCGCCGGAGTAGCTCTGCCCGCACGGCGTGAAAGAGATAGTAATTGCCTAGTTCGAGGACGTCGACGGCGGCAAGTCCCGCGGCGGGCCCTTCCACTTCTGCGAGGGCTACTGCCCGGTTCAAAGCCACCACGGGCGTCGGTTCGGTGGCCAGGAGCTGTTCATACAGCGCTAGGATTTGGCGCCAATCCGTGTCCGCCGGCCGGGCGGCATCGCTGTGCACCGCGTTGATGGCCGCTTGGATTTGGTATGGTCCGGGTTGATTCCTCTTCAAGCATTGCCGCACCAACATTTGGCCCTCGGCAATCAGATCTTTGTTCCAGAGCCTGCGGTCCTGCTCCGCGAGGAGCACCAAGCCGCCGTCGGGAGTTGCCCGCGCAGAACGGCGGGAATCGAGCAGGAGCAGGAGGGCCAAGAGTCCCTTGGCTTCGGGCTCATCGGGCATGAGTTCCGCGATGAGCCGGCCGAGACGGACAGCCTCGCGGCAAAGGTCTTCGCGCATCAGCCCCACGCCTGAGCTTGCCGCGTAGCCCTCGTTGAAGACCAGATAGACCACAGTCAGCACGGACTTGAGCCTTTCCGGAAGCTCAGCACCGCTCGGTATGCGGTACGGGATGTGGGCGTCGCGGATCTTGCCTTTCGCGCGCACCAGGCGTTGGGCCATGGTGGCCTCGGCTACCAGGAATCCGCGGGCAATTTCGGCGGTGGTGAGCCCGCCCAGGAGCCTGAGGGTCAGCGCTACCTGCGCGCCCCGGTTCAAGGCGGGGTGGCAACACGTAAAGATCAGCCGGAGTTGGTCGTCCTCCACGGTGTCCACCTCCATTGCGTCGCTTTCATCGCCGTGATGTCCATGATCGCCGTGCAGTAGCCCCGCCTGGGCGAGTTTCTCCCGTCCGGATGCCTCCCGGCGCAGCCGGTCGATCGCACGGTTCCGGGCCGTGGTGATAATCCAGCCCGCTGGACTAGGCGGCAGTCCGGCTTCCGGCCAGCGTGCCACGGCCTCGGTGAAGGCGTCCTGGACCGCGTCCTCGGCGGCGTCGATACTGCCCAAAACGCGGACCAGGACTGCCACGGAGCGTCCATACTCTTCGCGGAATATTTGTCCGATCTGGGAAATATGGACCATAGCGAATTAATCTACGTAGCCCGCGAACGGCCGGACTTCGATTGGAAGGGTAGTGGCTTGGGCGGCCTTGCGTCCCCATTCGAGTGCCACGTCCAGGTCCGGAGCTTCGATCACCCACAGGCCGCCCACATGTTCCTTGGCCTCCGCGAAGGGGCCATCGGTGGTGAGAATTTCGCCGTCGTTCACCCGGACCACCGTGGCGGTGCTGGCGGGGTGGAGGCCGCCCGTGAAAACCCAGGCGCCGGCGTCGCGCATTTCCTGGTTCAGGACGTCGAGATCGGTCATGATCCGGTTCAGGACTTCGGGTTCCGGGGCGGCTCCGTCGGGCTGGTAGATGCTGAGCAGATAACGTGACATGACTGTTCCTCCTTGGATGTGACGCCGGCATCTTGCCTGCGTCTCACCCTCTATACGAACGGCGTGTGCTGTTTTCGACATCTCAGACGCACGAATCTGCGAAAAGCTTAGCGCCGCTGGCAGGATGGGAGCATGCGCATCCTGATCGCCCCGGACAAGTTCAAAGGTTCCCTCACTGCTGCTGAAGCGGCGTCGGCCATGGCCGAGGGGGCATTGCGCGTGTATCCGGATGCTGTGGTGACGCAGTTCCCCATCGCCGACGGTGGCGAAGGAACTTTGGATGCGGCCGTGGCGGCCGGATACGAAGAGCGGATCAACGCCGTCGTCGGGCCTATTATCAAGCCAGTGGGCGCCGCATGGGCCATCCGGCAAAATGCCTTCGGCGGAGCTACCGCGGTGATCGAAACCGCGCAAGCGTCCGGATTGGCGCACATGGAGCCGACGCCGGAAAATTCCCTGCGTGCCCACAGCTATGGTTGCGGTCAGCTCATCGCCGCGGCACTCGACGCCGGGGCCACGGAGATCGTGCTTGGCCTGGGCGGCTCCGCGATGTCCGACGGCGGCAGCGGTGCCTTGCGCGCGCTCGGCCTCAAGCCCCTGGACGCGGCCGGGAACGTGGTTCCGCTCGGCGGGGGCTCCCTCTCCGACGTCGCGTCCCTCGATGTCTCGGGGCTGGATCCGCGGCTGACCGCCGTGCGGTTCCGTATCGCCGTCGACGTCCAGAACCCGCTCTTTGGCAGCGACGGGGCGGCGTATGTTTTCGGTCCGCAGAAGGGCGCGGATGAGGACGCGGTGGAATTGCTCGACGCCGGCCTTCGAAACTGGGCGTCCCTGCTGCGGGAAATGAGCGGACGCGATATCAACGTTCCCGGTGCGGGCGCCGCGGGGGGATTCCCGGCGTCGTTCCTCGCTTTCACGCGAGCATCGCTGGAAGGCGGCTTCGCGCTCGTGGCCGGACTGACGGGGCTTCCGGAAAAGCTCGGTGGCGCGGACTTGGTGATCACGGGCGAAGGCTCCATGGATTCGCAGTCACTGACCGGCAAAGCGCCCATTGCCCTGGCGGATTCGGCGCACGGGCAGGGCATTCCCGTGATTGTGGTGGCCGGAAGGATCTTGGTGACTCCCGAGGAGCTTGCGGGTCATGGAATAGTGGCCGCGGCCCAGCTGCTCGATGTCGCGCAACGCAGCAATGGTTTGCCGGACGCTGCCGACGCCATTGCGAACGCTGCCAAGTACCTCGCGTGGGCTACGAGCCAGGTGCTGGAAGGCGCCTAACTCCTGAGCATGCCCGGTGGGGGACCGCGGGCCTAGCGCTTCGGGTGCCGTTTCGCCGCCGCGTTGATGGCGGACTTCGCTGCCGGAGGCAGCCCCGCCGTCTCCATCTCCGGTTCAGCAACCGTCCCGCGCCAACGCGCCAAACCCTTCATGCCGTGATAAACCACCAAGGCAGCGGCCGAGCCCAAGGCGATGCCCGTGAACTTCAGTTCGCCAATGGTCCACGTGTAGTCCGCGATGCCGATGATGAGCGCGACGGCGGCCGTGGTCAGGTTGATGGGGTTCGAGAAGTTGACCTTGTTTTGTACCCAGATCTTGACGCCCAGGACACCGATCATGCCGTAGAGCATGGTCGCCGCTCCGCCCAGCACACCGGCGGGAACAGTGGCAATAAGTTCGCCAAACTTGGGCGAGAAGCTCAGCAGGATGGCGAAGATCCCGGCAACCCAGTACGCCGCCGTCGAGTAGACCTTAGTGGCGGCCATGACGCCGATGTTCTCGGCATAAGTGGTGGTACCGGAGCCGCCGCCGAAGCCGGCGAGAACTGTCGCAACGCCGTCTGCCATCAACGCGCGGCCGGAGACGTCGTCGAGGTTGCGTCCTGTCATCGCAGCCACGGACTTCACATGTCCCACGTTCTCGGCCACCAACACCAGGACAACCGGTACAAACAACCCGATAACGCCGAGGTGGAACTCGGGCGTCTGGAAGTGCGGCAGGCCGATCCAAGAGGCCGTGTCCATCTTGGAGTAGTCCACTTCGCCGCGCCCCATGGCGGTAAAGTAGCCCACCACCACGCCCACCAGGATGCTCAGGCGGCCAAGGATGCCACGGAAGAGGACGCTCACCAGAATGATCGTCACAAGGGTCACGAGGGCAGTGATCGGGGCTTTGTCGAAGTTCGCCTTCGCGGCCGGCGCCAGGTTCAGGCCGATTAAGGCAACGATCGCGCCTGTCACGATGGGCGGCATGGTCCGGTTGATCCATTCAGCGCCGAACTTCTGCACCACCATGCCGACGAGCGCCAGCACGACGCCGGCCAGCACCACTCCGCCCAGCGCGCCGGGGACGCCGAACTGCTGCTGGGACGCCAAGATGGGAGCGATGAAGGCAAAGCTCGAGCCGAGGTAGCTGGGTACGCGGCCCTTGGTGATGACCAGGAACAACAGGGTGCCGATTCCAGAGAAGAGCAGCGTAGTGGCGGGCGGCATGCCTGTGATGATGGGCACCCAGGAAGGTGGCACCGAACATCGCGACGACGTGCTGCATGCCGACGCCGATGGTCAACGGCCACGCGAGCCGCTCCTCGGGTGCCACCACGTGTCCCGGCCGGATCGTCTTGCCGTTGCCGTGCAGCTTCCATTTGGTTCCGAGCATGCTCATCGACGGGAGCCTTCCCTGAAGTTGTGATTGTCCGGGTGCAACCTTACCGTCCGGATGGCCTGCCGTTCCCGCTGTGGGGAACATCACCGGCCTTCTCGGGAAGGGTCTGGGGGAAGTTGAAGTTTGCACGTGAGGAAAGCATTAGCGCCCGGCCGTCCATGGCAGCGGGCACAGCGAAAGGTACGCGAATGACAATCGCCCACGAAGAAGCAGTGATTGACGCCGCAGCAGTCGACGCCATTTTTGCCGAAGCCCGGACTGCAAACTCCTTTGCCGGAGAGGTTTCCGAGGAGCAGGCCCAGGCCATCTACGAACTGACCAAGTTCGGCCCAACGGCGTTCAACTCCCAGCCGTTGCGCGTCACCTACGTCCGCTCGGACGAGGCACGCGCCAAGCTCGTCGAGACCCTCTCTCCGGGAAACAAGGCCAAGACCGCTTCGGCCCCGCTGGTCGCCGTGCTCTCCTATGACACCGACTGGCACGGCCAGTGGGACAACTTCCTCCCTGGCTACAACGCCCCGAAAGCTATGTACGACGCCAACCCTGAGTTCGCTGCAGTCACCGGCAACAACAACGCCCACCTGCAGGCCGGCTACTTCATCCTCGCCGTCCGCACCCTCGGCTTCGCTGCGGGCCCCATGACGGGCGCCGACTTCGCCGCGATCGACGCCGCATTCTTCCCCGCCGGGGACCAGAAGAGCTTCCTTGTGGTCAACATCGGCCAGCCGGGTCCGGACGCATTTGGCGCAGCCAAGCCGAAGTTCGCGTACGAAGACGTAGTCCGCACCGTCTGACCCTCACTCACCTTGAGGGGGCACACCGGTGGGAAACTTTCCTTATGCGGAACCTTATTCTGGTGGCGTTCGTCGAGCAGGTGGCTGACGGGCTGATCTTCCCGCGCAGTGATTGGCCGCTGCACATCACCCTCTTGAGGTTCGACGTCGGACCCGCGGACGGTGACGACGTCGCCGAGCGACTGAGCGAACTGGTTACCGCTCCGGCGATGGGCGCCCTAGGGGCGGACCTCACGGTCGGGCCCGACGCCGGATTCGGTCACCAAGGGTCCACGCCGGTCAGCCTCGTGGAACACCACCCCGTTTTGCAGGGCCTGCACGAGGAACTGTTCGACGCCGTGGCCAGAGTCGGAGGGCGCGCAGCAACGCCGAACTACGTCTTGGACCACTATCGGCCGCACATTTCGCACCACGACGGAAAGCGCCCCAGCCCGGGAGACGCCGTCGTGCTCGACCAGATCGCGCTGGTGGACATGGCGCCGGAAGGCAACCACACGATCCGTCGGATCCTCAAGCTGTGGCGCCTTCCGGCGGAGCCAAGTTAGCGAACGCTAGGAAATCACGCCGTCAACGAGCGCCTTGGCCTCTTCCTGGACCTGCTTGAGGTGGTCGGCACCCTTGAAGGACTCGGCGTAGATCTTGTAAACGTCTTCGGTTCCGGACGGCCGGGCCGCGAACCAGGCGTTCTCCGTGACCACCTTGAGGCCGCCGATTGACGCACCGTTGCCGGGCGCCTCGGTCAGCTTCGCGGTGATTTCCTCGCCGGCCAGCGTGGTGGCCGTGACGTCCGACGACGACAGCTTGCCTAGCGCAGCTTTCTGTTCACGCGTGGCGGCGGCGTCGATCCGAGCATAGACAGGCGCGCCGAACTGATCCGTGAGTCCCTTGTACAGCTGCGACGGCGACTTGCCGGTGACGGCCGTGATCTCCGACGCCAAGAGGCCAGGAGAATGCCGTCCTTGTCGGTGGTCCAGACGCTGCCGTCGCGCTTGTTGAATGAGGCGCCCGCGGATTCTTCGCCGCCAAATGCACCCTCGCCGGAGAGCAGGCCCGGCACGAACCACTTGAAACCCACGGGAACTTCCACGAGCTTGCGGCCCAGCCCGGCCGCCACCCTGTCGATGATGGAGGAGGACACGAGCGTCTTGCCGACCACGGACTGGGGGTTCCAGCCCGTGCGGTTGCGGTAAAGGTAGTCGATCGCGACGGCGAGGTAGTGGTTCGGGTTCATCAGGCCGCCTTGCCCATCAACAAATGGCGTGACGATGCCGTGACGGTCTGCGTCGGCGTCGTTTCCGGTGGCGATGTCGTAGGCGGTGCCAGTGCCGGCGTCGGCCATGCGCTTGATAAGGGATGCCATGGCCGACGGCGAGGAGCAGTCCATGCGGATCTTCTCATCCCAGTCGAGGGTCATGAAGGCCCATTGCGGGTCCACGGTGGGGTTGACCACCGTGAGGTCCAGCTGGTGGCGTTCGCCGATTTCGCCCCAGTAGTCCACGGATGCGCCGCCCATGGGGTCTGCTCCGATCCGGACGCCGGCCCCGCGGATTGCTTCGAGGTCCAGCACCGAGGGGAGATCGTCCACGTAGCTGCTGAGGAAGTCGAACTTGCCCGTGGCCTCCGCCTTGAGGGCGTCGTTCAACGGGATCCGCTTGACGCCCCGCAGCCCGTTTTCCATGAGTTCGTTGGCGCGGTTGGCGATCCAGCCGGTGGCGTCCGTGTCCGCGGGGCCGCCATGGGGAGGGTTGTACTTGAAACCGCCGTCGGCCGGAGGGTTGTGGCTCGGGGTGACCACGATGCCGTCTGCCTGGGGCTGGCCACTGCCGGCTTCGTTGTTGTACTTGAGGATGGCGTGGCTCAGCGCCGGGGTAGGCGTGTAGCCGTGCCGCGCGTCGATCAGCACATTGACGCCGTTGGCGGCGAGGACTTCGAGGGCGGAATTTTGCGCCGGCTCGCTCAGGGCGTGAGTGTCCTTGGCCAGGAAGAGCGGGCCGGTGATGCCTTGGCCGGCGCGGTATTCCACGATCGCCTGAGTGATAGCGAGGATATGCCCTTCGTTGAACGAGGCCTTCAGGCTGGAACCCCGGTGTCCGGAGGTCCCGAAGGCAACGCGCTGCGCGGGATCGCTGAGATCCGGCGTCACGTCGTAATACGCGTCAAGAAGAGCAGTGATGTCTACAAGGTCACTGGGGAAGGGCAACTGTGCCCGCACGGCTAGCCATTGACCCAGCATGCCAGACGGCTCTCTGTGCTTGAAGAGAAAAGCCACTATTGCGGCGCCTATGACATCGTATGTAGGCGTCATCGGCGAAGATTCACTGCCCGTTTACCGAAGTTCGCCACGAGGTTGGGAAGCCGGGCCTTCGGAAGCTTATGTGCGCTTTGGCTCGGCTGTAGGCTGGGCATAAAGACTCGCAAGGGGGATTTTCCATGACAGACCAGCCAGCTAAACCCGAGGACGCACCGCAGGGTGACGAAACGCCTCAGGTTAACGAACCGTCCAAAGGCTACGAACCGCCGTCGTACGTTCCACCGGCACCGCAAGCCGCTTCAAACACCCACGGCGAGCAGCCATTCGCCTCACCCGCTGCTCCGGGCCCCTACGGCCAGCCCCCGACGCAGCCGCACACCCAGCAGCCCCCGACGCAACAGCCGCAGGAACCGTATGGTCAGCCCCAAGGCGGTCCGGCGCAATACGGTCAGCCCCAATACCCCCAGCAGCCTGCCTACGGCCAACCGACGTCGCCCTATGCCCAGGCTCCGCAGGGCCAGCCTGCCTACGGCCAACCGCCCAGCCCGTACGGGCAGCCCGCCTACTATGGCATGCCGGTTGAGCCCAAAGGCCTAAGCATTGCCAGCATGTGCTGCGGCATCGCCGTCTTTCTGGGCTTTGGCTTCTTCGTATTGCCCCAGATTGCCGCGGTGGTCCTCGGACACATGGCCATGAAGAAGGAGCCTGCCGGCAAAGGTATGGCCATCGCGGGGCTGGTGATGGGATACCTGGGCATCATCGGAGTGATCATCTTCTGGGTCTTCATAGCTATTTTTGCCTCTACCGCTTCGCGCTACAACTACAACTACTAACCACGACGACGGCGGCCGGCGCGTTGGTGGGAATCCCACTCAGCGCACCGGCCGCCGTCGTTGTTTGAATTGCCTTATCTAGAGGATTGCTAGCGGACCCCGCCCATCAACTTTTTGATGGCAGGCGAGCCAGCAGCCAAGGCCACGGCGATCACCACGGCCGTGCCGCCGACGCCAAGGAAGTACGGCAGTTCGTTGTCAGCGTTGTACAGCCCGGCCAGGATGCCGGCCAGCGCGGTGCCGAGGGACACCGAAAGGAAGAACAGGGCCACCATCTGGGTGTGGAACGCCTGGGGGGCCAGCTTGGTGCTCACGGACAGCCCGATGGGGGACAGGAACAGTTCCGCCAAGGTGAAGAGGAACAGGATTCCTACGAGCGCCAGCAACGGGGTCTTTCCTGCGCCACTCAGGGGGATGAACGCCAGGAAAGCCAACCCCATGACGAAGAGTCCGGCAGCGAACTTGACAGGGGATCCCGGCTGCTTCGGTCCAAGTTTTGTCCACAGGGCAGCCATGACGCCTGCGAAGACGATGATGAATACAGGGTTGATGGACTGTACCCAGGCTGCCGGCATTTCCCAGCCGAAGAGGTTGCGGTCCAGTTTTTCCTCCGAGTACACGGCAATGAACGTGAACTGCTGCTGGAAAAGTGCCCAGAACGCTGCCGACGCGATATACAGCGGAATGAACGCGACAACACGCTTGCGTTCAAGCGGCGTGACCTTCTTGCTTCGGAAGATCAGCGTGAAATAGATCACTGAGGCGACAATGGCGGCGTAAGCCATGCTGCGGGCCAGGTTGCTCGGGTTTACCACGCCGGTCATCAGCAGCACAGCGATCACGACGGCGATGCCGAGGAAGATGAGCCCGTAACGGCTCCGCTGTACGGAGGGGAGGGGGTTCGGGACGCGGTGGGCTTCTTCCGGCAGCTTGTTGCGGCCGAGTACGTAGATGGTGAGGCCGATTGCCATGCCGACGGCGGCAGCGCCGAAGCCCCAGTGGAAGCCACTGCTTTCCTGCAACCAGCCGGTAACGAGCGGGCCGATGAGGCCACCGATGTTGATGCCCATGTAGAAGATGGAGAAGCCGGCATCGCGGCGCTCGTCCTTCTCGCCGTAGAGGCTGCCAACCAGCGCAGTGGCATTGGCCTTCAGGCCACCGGATCCTACGCCGACCAAGACGAGGCCGGCGACGAGGCCCGGGATTCCGGGCAGCAGCGCCAGTGCGATGTGGCCGGTCATGATCATGATGGCGGAGCCGAAGAGAACCCGCTCGGAACCGAAGATCCGGTCCGCCAACCAGGCGCCCAGAATCGTGGAGAGGTATACGCCTCCGCCGTACGCGCCGACCAGTCCGGCCGCGAGCGATTTGTCGATCGAGAGTCCACCGTGGTCAGCGGTGAAGTACATGTAGTAGAGCAGGATTCCCTGCATTCCGTAGAAGGAGAATCGTTCCCACATCTCTACGGAGAAAAGGCTGGCCAGCATCTTTGGGTGGCCGAAAAAGGAGGTATCGCCCGTAATTTTGGCGGGCGTCGCCGTGTCTAGAGGTGTGCTCATCTAATCTATGCTGACATTGACTAAGCGCATTGTCATATTTTTTAGATGCCTTGGGCAACTACCCGTCAAGTCCGGAGGCGTCTTTTTCGTGCACTTCCAGCTGCATTTCAAGCTGAGCGGCGAGCTGCAGGAGGAGCATTTCAGATCCCGGTTTTCCGATGAACTGGATGCCCATGGGAAGCCCGGCTCCTGACATCTGGCCTGTCCAATGAACGGGCACGGTGATCGCCGGCAGCCCGCAAACATTCACCATGGAGGACCACGGGGCGAACTCGCATTGCTTGCGATAGTCGTCGTCGGCGTCGCCCGGCCACTCCGGGGCTGGCGCCTGCTCCCCGCCGCGTGTTGTTCCGGTAAACCAGCCCACGGGCCTTGGCGTCTGTGCCAGCGCTGGCGTGAGCACCATGTCCCACTGTGCGTACTGGGCAACGGTGTCGTGGGCGAACCGCCTCAGGAAGCCGATGGCTTCGTTGACCTTCGCTGCGCTCCGTTGTTGCGCCCGACGCCGGAAGGTCCGGGTCAGCGGGGTCAGGAGGGCTTCGCGTTGCGGCAGGATACGGGCGCTCCCGACGCCGGCAGTCCAGGCCGTCGTGAACGCTTCCGGGTAGCGATTGTCGTACCGGATCGGGGCGTCGAGCACGGTATGCCCTGTTTCTGTGAGGAGCTCGATCCCTTTGGCCAGGGCATCCAAGGCCTCCTGTTCCGGGGTGAAGGGAAAGGTCTTGGACCACGGACTGTCCAAGCTCACGCCGATGCGCAATGCCTCCGGCGCTTTACCGAGGGCTGCCAGGTAGCCTCCTTTCGGCTGGATTTCGCGCGGCACCAAGGCATCCATCATCAGGGCGGCATCCGCTGCCGAACGCGCCAAGGGCCCGGCGACCACCAGCCGCGCGGCGTCGCCTACGCTTTCGCCCGACGGCACCAAACCGCGGCCAGGCTTCAATCCGAGAAGGCCACATGCCGCTGCGGGAATACGTATGGATCCGCCGCCATCGCTCCCCGGCGCAAAGGGAATCAAGCCCGCGGCAACCGCGGCAGCGCTCCCTCCCGAAGATCCGCCTGAGCTGCGGCTCCACGCGTGGGGGTTGCGCGACGGCGGTGCGATGCGGTTTTCGCTGTACGCCGTCAGCCCGAACTCCGGAACCTGTGTCTTGCCCAATGAGATGGAACCGGCGCTTTTGAGCGTGGCTGCAAGGGCACCGTCCTCCGGCACGGGTTTCCTGTCCAGTGCGGCACTTCCGTGAGTGGTGACGACTCCGGCAACGTCGGTGAGGTCTTTGAATGCCAGGGGCATCCCGTGCAGAATCGGCAGTTCGGTGCCCTCTTTGCGGCGCCGAACGTAGCTTGCATCGGCGCCCCGGGCATCGAGGATGGCCTGGTCCGCTGTTACCGTGACGAATGCGCCCAGCGAATGATCTTGCTCTCCGATCCTCATGAGGAAGTGCTCTGTTGCATCACTTGCAGAGAGGTTCCCTGCTGCCATGGCGTCGCGCAAGGCCACCGCGCCGAGTTCGTGGATTTTAACCAAGGAAACGGGACTCCAAGCGCTCCTCAACAGCAACGGCGTCGGCCGATTCTCCGGCCGCCGCCGTGACCCGATAGGCAGCCTTGCCCCGGACTTCGGCAACCACATCCACCAGTTCAGTGCCCCTATAGACGAGCCCGACGCCGTCGTCGGTGCAGTGGGTTTCCCCCAGCACGCCTTCGGCAACTAGGCGATGGACCGTCGGGCGCCGTTCCGGCTCGGAGTCATAGTGGACACCGTTGGAGTAGGGGAGGAGGCCAAGGCCGTTGGTCACTTCGCGCAATTCAGGGCCGTAAGAATCAGTGGTTCCGCCCTGGAACCAGCAAATCGAGCCGGCTGACACGCCAGCCAGCACCACGCCGCGTTCCCAGACCCGCCTCATGATGGTGTCCAGGCCGTGCGCACGCCACACGGCCAGAAGGTTGACTACCGAGCCGCCGTTGACCCACACCACGTCCTGTTCCGAAAGATACGCTTCCGGGTCGCCATGATTGGGCATCGTAAACAGGTTCAAGTGGCTGAAGTCGAAACCGGAGATCCGGGCGGCTTGGTCCAATTCCGCGGCGAACCAACGCTGATCCCCGGATGCCGTGCCGATATGCGCAACTCGCGGGGCGCGTCCGCTCACTCCAGAGAGCTCGACGGCGTGGTGTACCAAGAGGTCGAACTCCATCCTGGTGCGATGGCCGGACTTGTACCCGCCGGAAGTTGCCAGGATGGTGGGCTCGCTCGCAGGCATGTGGCTCCTCCTTCTCCTTGGATCGCGGTCCCTGTGACGGCGAACGGCTTGCGCCAAGACTAGTGCCGAGGCGGCGAAGTCAGGAAGTGCCGTAGTCAGGATGCTTCCCTGGCCGTAGCGAAGAGGGGTTAGGGGAGCCGTGGGGATAGGCTGGATGAAGACTTTAATCAACTGGGAGGAACTGACGTGAGCGATTTCGAGACCGTGCCTGTCGGCGATGTTCCGGCCGACGCGAAGATCCTGGATGTGCGGGAGGACTACGAATGGCTGGCTGGCCACGCCGAGGGCGCCCTGCACATTCCGCTTGACCAGATCCCGGCCCGGCTTGACGAAATCGATCCCGACGAGGACCTCTTTGTTATCTGCCGCACGGGTGGCCGTTCGCGGCGTGCTGCTCAGTGGCTGGTGGGGCAGGGTTACACCGCCACAAACGTCGCCGGCGGAATGGACATTTGGTTCGAGTCGGGCCGCCCGATGGTTTCGGAGAACGGCCTCAAGCCGGTCGTCCTCTAGTCACAACGCATAACACCTAAGGAATATTTGATGTCGGCACCCGCGCCCACCTACACCTTCCTCGGCCCGGAAGGCACCTTCACCGAGGCAGCACTCCTGCAGGTCCCAGGCGCCGCTGATGCCAACAGGGTGCCCTGCACCAATGTGAACACTGCGCTGGAACGGGTCCGTCTCGGGGAGGCGGATGCAGCCATGGTGCCCATCGAGAACTCAGTCGAAGGCGGAGTGACCGCAACCCTTGATGCCATAGCGACAGGATCTGAGCTTCGGATCATCCGCGAAGCCCTCGTACCGATCACCTTCGTGCTGGTAGCCCGTCCCGGGGTGCAGATTTCGGACATCCGCAGGGTTTCCACTCATGGTCATCCCTGGGCCCAGTGCAGGCTGTGGGTCGACGAAAATATACCCAATGCGGAATATGTGCCGGGATCCTCAACGGCCGCTGCCGCCGTCGGGCTCCTTGAGGATGAAACGCACTATGACGCCGCTATCTGCGCACCCCTTGTGGCCGCTGAACGTCCGGGCTTGAACGTGCTTGCGGAGAACATCGGCGACAATCCGAGCGCGGTCACCCGCTTCGTCCTGGTCAGCCGGCCGGGTGTGCTGACAGAGCGTACCGGCGCGGATAAGACAACGGTCGTGGTGCCCCTCCCCGAGGACCGCCCTGGTGCCTTGATGGAGGATCGCTGGACCAATTCGCCACCCGCGGAGTCAACTTGAGCCGGATCGAATCGCGGCCCACCGGCCAGTATCTGGGCCACTACTTCTTCAGTATCGACGCCGATGGACATGCCTCCGACGCCCGAGTGGCAGATGCTTTGGCGGGCCTGCACCGGATCAGCCCAGCCACCCGTTTCCTGGGTTCCTACGCCCGGGCCGACGAGCAGAAGTCCTTGGTTGCTCCACATACTTCGGACGCCGCTTTCGCGTCCGCGCATGCGTGGGTAGGCGGAATCCTGGGCGGAAAGCCGGCGCCGGCTGATTCAGTGTGAGCAGAGCAGGAAGCCGGCACCCCTCGGCTGTTTTTCCCGCCGGAAACCGCGGGGATCCCCTCCGCAAAGCGTTGGATAATTGACTCTTCAACCCCTATCGCGGCGCTAAAACTGTGCGTATGCTTGCTTGATCCATAATTGATGGACGCATGCCCCTAACGGAGGGAGCGGGCCATGTCGGTAAATAGCAATGACACCAGCGGCCAGGGAATGATCGTCAACCCGAAGCCCAAGGCGGACAATCAGGACTGGGACGGCGACGAAGCCGACCGCGCTGACCGGCTGCGCTTTGAGGAAGAACAGGCTATGATTCGCGAGCAATCGGAAGCCCGCGCAGCCGCCAAGGCTTTGGCAGAACGCAACTTGGCAGAACGCAACTTGGCAGAACGTAACGCGTCGGAAGCGGCAAAGAACGCCGAATAGCGTTGCCCCATTGCATCAATGCGGGTTATTGCACACGCACCAGAAGGGAACGCGGCTCCACCTTGACGGTGACCTTCGTGGCCTCGCCCGAGGGATCGCCGTCAAGCTGGGTGGCCATCGGCTCGGTGCTGCGAATGACCACTTTGCCCGAACGGTAAAAGTTCATCACCGGCAGGTTTCGGTTGTGCTTGAACAAGATCTTCGCGTACACGGCGAGCCATCCAATGGCGCTGCGGGGACTCATGACCACAACGTCCAGGACGCCGTCGTCGATCATCGCGCCGGGGATGAAGTCGATGCCGCCTGGAATCAAGCCGCAGTTGGCGAAGAGGACGCTTCGGATCTTCCGTGACTGCTCCGGCTCATCGTCCATCGCGATGGTGACCCTCTTGCGCCTGCCTGGGAGGTGGCGGACGCCGGCCTCCGTGTAAGCCAACCAGCCCACTGCCTTCTTGAGGTCGTCGTTGGTGTCGCCCACAACCTCGGCGTCCAGGCCCATGCCCGCGATCACCAGGAAAGCATGTTCCGAGGAGGCACCGGTCCGCTCATTGTGAATAGCCATGCGGGCGGTATCGATGTACCGCTGGTGGCCGAATAGGGCTGTGTGGACGTTGCCCCGGAGATCGTTGACATCCAGGTTCACATTGCGTGCCAGCAGGTTTCCGGTCCCCAGGGGGATCAGGCCGATCGCGACGCCGGTGTGCGCCAGGGCCTCTGCCACCACGCGCACAGTGCCGTCCCCGCCGCCCACGAGTACGACGTCGGCCCCGGAATTCAGGGCATCCCTGGCTTGGGAGTGGCCCGGGTCGTCGGCGGTGGTGTCGAAGAAATGGGGTTCGTCCCATCCCGCGAGCCGGCAGGCATCCCGGATGATCCTCCGGGCTTCTTCGGCCTTGGCCTTGACGGGGTTGAGCACCACGGCAACCTGCTGCGAGCCGGGGCCGGGTTTATGGGAGTCTTCGCGCACGGCGCTGCGGGTGTGCCTGGCTCTCAAGCGGCGCACGCCCCACCAACTGGAGACGGCGAAGACCACACCCCCAGCAAGAATTACGTACAGGATCCAGTCGCTCATGGTGTTTCAACCCTATCCCGCCACGCGGTGCGGCCACGCATCGTGTCTGAGGCGCTTGCCGCCGTCGGGTGCTGGCCACGGAGCCGCGCCCTGATTCGATAGTCTTGTCTGGTGATCGACGTAAAAGACCTCAGCGAAAACCCGGACAAGTTCCGTGCCAGCCAGCGCGCCCGCGGCGCCGATGAGTCCGTGGTGGACGCGATCATTTCGGCCGATGCAGACCGCCGCGCTGCCCTGATCCGCTACGAAAACCTCCGCGCGGAGCAGAATGCGTTTGGCAAAAAGGTGGCGCAGGCCAAGGGTGAGGAGAAGCAAGCACTACTCGCTGAAGTCAAGGAACTGGCCAATGCCGTCAAGGCGGCCTCCGCCGAGGCAGACGCCGCCCAGTCCAAGCAGGAAGAGCTGCTTCGTGTCATCCCCAACGTGATTGTGGACGGCGTGCCCGAAGGCGGCGAAGACGACTTCGTGGTGGTCAAGACCGTTGGCACCCCCCGCGAGTTCCCGGATTTCGAGCCGCGGGACCACTTGGAGATCGGCGAGCTCATTGGCGCGATCGACATGGAACGCGGCGCCAAGGTATCCGGTGCGCGCTTCTACTTCCTCCGCGGCGTAGGTGCGCGTCTTGAGATGGCATTGCTGCAGATGGCCATGGACCAAGCCATTGAGGCCGGCTTCGTGCCGATGATCACCCCCACTTTGGTGCGGCCGGAAACCATGCAGGGCACCGGTTTCGATGTCAAGCACGACGCCGAGATCTACCGTCTCGCCGAAGACGACCTTTACCTTGTGGGAACCTCGGAAGTGGCCCTCGCGGGCTACCATGCGGACGAGATTCTGGACCTTTCCACCGGCCCCATCCGCTACGCCGGGCAGAGCTCCTGCTACCGCCGCGAAGCCGGTTCGCACGGCAAGGACACCCGTGGCATCATCCGCGTCCACCAGTTCAACAAGGTGGAGATGTTCGTCTACTCCACGGTTGAAGAGGCCGCTGCCGAGCACCAACGGCTCCTGGCCTGGGAAGAGGAAATGCTGGCCAAGGTGGAGCTCCCGTACCGCGTGATTGACACCGCGGCCGGGGACCTCGGCATGTCCGCTGCCCGCAAGTTCGACTGCGAGGCCTGGGTCCCCACCCAGAACGCGTACCGCGAGCTCACGTCTACGTCCAACTGCACCACCTTCCAAGCCCGCCGCCTCAACATCCGTGAGCGCGTCATTAACGAAGAGGGCGCAGCCAAGGGCACCCGCGCCGTTGCCACACTGAACGGCACCCTGGCCACTACCCGCTGGATCGTAGCCATCTTGGAGCACCACCAGAACCCGGATGGCTCGGTCAACGTTCCCAAGGCACTCCAGAAGTACCTCGGCGGCCTTGAGGTCTTCCCGGTCCTGTAGGTCCTGTCTGTCTAGGTGCGTCCGGGCGCCGCACGTATCCCGCCCGTCACCTATCCCGCCCTTGTTCGCTTCCCCCGCCGTTGTTCGGTGGGAATTTCGAACAACGGCGGGATTCTTCGTTTCATGCTGTCCCCCACAGGCGATGTTGTGCACATAGAGGCTCCGGGCTGGTGACGGAGCAAGGCGAACGAAGCAGGGTGGAGGCATGGAGATTCCCAGGGCCTCATTGATACCTCAGCGATCCTGCGCACCGGAGCGCGCACGGATTCCGTCCACAACCGGTTCAAGGTCGGAAAGCTGATACGGATCCGGCGTGGCTTCTACGTAGAGGCTTCAGATTGGCTCAATGCGGAGCCTTGGGATCGATTCGCGTGGTCTGTGGTCGCGGCGACTCGTTCCATCCCCGGGGCCATCTTGTGCCGGGAGTCGGCAGCAGTGGTCAGCGGGATTCCAGTCCTGCGAACTCCAACGCACGTGGAGCTCCTGACTCCACATCAGTCCAGGGCCGGCAAGCGGAAACCGACCTTTCAGGTGATGGGAGACGGCCTAATACCCCAACGGATGAGGGAGAAGGGCGGTTACCCGCTCCGGTACCGCGCTTGCCCGGACCTGGAAGCTGTCACTCATGGCGAATTCCGATGCACCGGCCTGGTGCAGACCGCCTTGGACATGTCATTTTCCACGCGTCTCAGCCAGGCCTTGGTTGTTGCGGATGGTGTTGCCCGGGCGCTGTGGAAACTCGGTGAAATGAGCTTGGTAGGCAGCCTGCTGGATATCGATGAGATTGGTGCGGCATTGGCGGACCATCCCTATGAGGCCGCGCGAAAACGGGCCCGGATCGCGCTCGGCTTCGCTCACCCGTTGGTGGAATCGGCAGGAGAGTCGTTCAGCCGTGCTGCATTTGAGTATTTGGGGTTTGAGCAACCCCTGCTGCAACACGAAATCAGAGACTTGGACGGCTTCGTCGGCCGAAGTGACTTTTGGTGGCCGGGGCATGGCCGGGCTAAGGGTGTCGTGGGGGAGTTTGATGGCAAAGCAAAGTACACGGATGCAGAACTTAGGAATGGCCTGCCGGCGGAGGAAACCTTGTACCGGGAAAAGCTGAGGGAAGACCGGATACGCGATCTTGGATACGGTTTTGTGCGCTGGGGGTGGGCTCACGTTGAGAACCCGGAGAGACTGCGTCAGAAGCTCCTCGGTGCCGGATTGACCCCCGCCCTCGGCGCGTCCTCAAGAAGCCTCCTCTAGTTCGCAGACCATACCGTTGTTCGGTGGGAATTTCGAACAAGAGTGGGTTTCGCTGCAGCCAACCAGACCCCCAAGTTAACACTCACACTGTGGACAACGTGGGAGTATTCACCCCGTGTTAATCCCTCACTGTGGGCTTCGTCCTAGTGGGTGTCGGTGGGGTCTGCTTCACTGTAGGCATGACTATTTTGACTGATACCTCAGTCGCTGGCATCGATGACCAGCGGAATCTAAATCACAAACTCATGGTCGCGCTGGACGTCGACGGAACCCTCGTAGACCACGATGGCCACATGTCCGAGGGCGTCCGCGACGCTGCCAGGGCCGTCGTCGCCGGCGGTCACGACGTGCTGATCGCCACTGGCCGCTCCTTGAACGCCACGTTGCCCATCATTGAGCAGATCGGCATGGAGCGCGGTTACGCCGTGTGCTGCAACGGCGGCGTCACCTTGAGGCTCGATCCCCAGCTGGATGCCGGTTACGAGATCATCCACAAGGCCACCTTCGATCCCGCTCCGGCGCTGATGGCGCTCCGCGAGCAGCTTCCCTCCGCCAAGTACGCGCTCGAGGACGAGGACGGGAACTTCCTCTCCACCGAGCGATTCCAGGACGCCAGCTTCGGCGTCGAGGCAGTCGGCGTCGATTTCCAGACCATGCTGAATGCCACCGCCGTCCGGCTCGTGGTGTTCAGCAGCGAGAACACCTCCGAAGAGTTCTCGGCCGCGATCGGCAAGATCGGGCTGTCCGGAGTTACCTACTCTGTGGGCTGGACTGCTTGGCTGGATATCGCCGCCGCCGGAGTCACCAAGGCCAGCGCCTTGGAGCAGTTGCGCCAGCGGCTCGGCACACACCCGCGCCACACTGTTGCGCTGGGGGATGGCCGCAATGACATCGAGATGCTCAGCTGGGCCGGCCGCGGCGTTGCCATGGGGCAGGCTCCCGAGGAAGTCATCACCGCCGCGGACGAGGTCACCGCTTCCGTGTACGACGACGGCGCGGCAGTGGTCTTGCGCGGGCTGCTCTAAAAGGGGCGCGCAGCCGGGCTACCCGGCGGACACCCGAGTGATGATCCGCCGGAGGCTCATGGCGACCGATGCCGTGGCATTCACGGATGCCTGCCCGGCGGCGGCCTCCGTGAGATTGTCGCTCAGGGCTCCCACGCTGTCCATCGCTCGCTCCAGGCTGCTCTTGAAGCCTTCGGCGTCCCCATTCCTCCATTGCCCGATCAGGGCCGCAACATCCTCCAGTGCCTTGGACAAGCTCGCTGGTGACGCCCTCCGGAATGACCGTTCCCGCGTCCTCTTCCCAGATCACGCTTGCCAGAACGTCCGTGATGTCTTGGACGTGGAAGGTCAGCCGTTCCACCGTATGCAATTCAGCGAGGTCGCCGGCGAGGCGGCCGGCCCGACGGTGGGACCGCGGGTTCGCTTTGGCGCTCAGTTTCGCCGCATGGACGGCCGTCCGCACTGCTGCCGCGGTAACTGCGAGCTCGCCGCTGCGGCTCGCCCAGTCCTCATGGTTCGGTGGCCAGGACTCCGTCATGGCGGTGGCCATGTCTCGGAGTTGCTTGGAAAGCGCCCGTTGATGTCCTTCGGCAGCGGGATCGATGGCGTCAAGATGCAGTGGAGGGAAGACCAGCCAGTTCACAGCGAATCCGACCGCAACCCCCATGGCCATCTGCAGGACGTAGGCGAAAGAGAAACGCTCGGCATTCGAACCGCCCAGGACCAGCACAAACAGCGCCGCCATGGGAACCCACTCGGAGGCACTTCCAAGCCGTGGCAAACCGCCGATGACCACGCCCAGCCCGACGACGGCGGCCACCGACAGGGCAGTTGGGGCCGTTACCGTGGTCAGGGCGAAGGCCATGGCGATGCCGAGGCCGAGTCCCAACAGGGTTTGCAGTCCGTGTTTTGCTGAAGCCGCAACGGTGGGGTGCATGCTAACGAGGACGCCCAGCGGTGCGTAATAGGGGTAGGCAGCGGCGGCCCCTGGCATCAGTGGCGCGAGGTACCAAGCCAGCCCGGCCGCGGCAGCCGTTTTGGCGGCAAACAGGAGCCGATGACCCGTGGCAGCCTGCCTAAGACCTCGGAGAAGACGCGGAATATTTGCCCCGGGGATCATAAACCCAAGGTAGGCGGAGAGAGCGGGGCATGTCGAGGACTAGGTTCGCTTGAAGGCGACGGATTGCCGCCCTGGCCGCGGAACTTGCGGGATTCAGCGGACCTCGAGGATCATCCCGAGAAGCCGGGCGGCTGCCGGCCTGGCGGCATGTTCCTCGGCCCATTGGGCGCGGGCGAGTGCCTTGCTGACGGCCTGGGTGCTGATCCCGAGTTCCTGGGCCACGGCCTTCTGTTGGCCCCGCACGCCAGGCGTCAGCAGGTCCAAGACCCGCCATTCGGCAACGCTGCGGTGCTGCACTATGTGTCCTAGAAGCCGGAGCACAGCTTCTGATTCGGCTGCCAGGGCGGCAAGCGGACCCTCAACAGCCACAGGGATGCGCTCCTTGCCGTTCCGCAAACGGTTAACGGCGCGGCGGGCGTAGACCAGCCCGTGCCCGGAGGCGTCTTTGATTTGCCTAGGCAGGGGTTCATTGACGGGTCCAACGCCGATTCCGACGTACCACTGCCCGCTCCGCAAGGCGATGAGTGCGCTTTCCACAGCCTGGTGCGGGTCTTCCACAATGCCTTGGACTTCATCTTCCACCGAGCGGTCAAAGTCCAGGCGCGCAGGGATGTGGCGCAGGTCTTTCAACAGCTGCGGGACGAGGTCCCCGTGGGCGCGGCTGTCGCGTTGGTTGATGGTCAAGGTGAACATTGTGGATCACACACTACCGGCAGGTAGCGCACATTCAAGCGGTTAATCGGGAGTCGTCTTGCACATGACAACGGCGGGTGCGGTTCCATGGAACCGCACCCGCCGTCATCGTAGGTTTGAAATTGGCGCTACCGGGACCCGTAGGCCCAAGCGGGCCTTAGTGGCTGCTCGGAACGTAACGCTTGATGGAAGCTTCCAGCTCGGCCTCGGCAGCTGCGCGGTCGGCCCAGCCTTCGGCCTTGACCCACTTGCCCGGCTCAAGGTCCTTGTAACGGGTGAAGAAGTGTTCGATTTCCTTGATCAGGAATTCGCTGACATCCGAGATTTCCTGGATGTGGTCGAAGCGGGGGTCGGCCGGAACGCAGAGGACCTTGGCGTCGCCGCCGCCGTCGTCGGTCATGTTGAAAACGCCGATGGGGCGGGCCGAGACAATGACGCCGGGGTGCAGGTCGAAGTCCTGCAGGAGAACCAGTGCGTCCAGCGGGTCGCCGTCCTCGCCCAGGGTGTTCTCGAAGAACCCGTAGTGGGTGGGGTACTGCATGGACGTGAACAGGACGCGGTCCAGGCGGACGCGGCCGGTCTCGTGGTCAACTTCGTACTTGACGCGCGACCCCTTGGGGATCTCGATCGTGACGTCGTGCTTCATGGAATGCTCCTTGACGGTATTGGCATGGGCGCGGCAACAGAGCAGCCGACGCCGCCGACTACTATTGAGGATATAGCGAGAGGCCCAAGTTTCTTGAAACGGTGGGGACATTCAAGACTTTGAGGACTAATGCTGCATGAAGGGCGTTGACGGGGCGGAGACGGAAAAGCCGTCAATGGACCAACAGGAGACCCCGGTTTTCAGGCCCAGAAAACCGAAATCGAGGGGCCTTGGCAGCTTCCTGCCACCGGCGTTGCTGCCGTCTACCCTCCTGCCCTTGGCCTTGCTGACCCTGGTCATCGCCGCCTTGGCCGTGCCGATGGGCCTCGGTGTGGCATCCGGATTCTTCGGTTTCTCCGGGACCACCACTCAACCCACGCCCACCGTGCCGGCCTGGCAGCAGGTTCCGAGCCAGCTGAGCCGCACCCAGGTGGTTGCTCCCCTTGACGCGTCCGCCCCGGTCCCGCTGCCAGCCAATGTCACCAGCCAGCTCAACGCCACCCTGACCCCCGACGGCGGGGGAGACTTCACCGGCGTCGTAGAGGACGCGTTGACCGGACTTCCCCTCTACGACCGCGACGGCGCCAAGAACCGGGTGCCGGCGTCCAACATGAAGCTACTCACCGCCGTCGCGGCGCTGCGGGCAATCGGCCCGGAGACGCGCTTCAGCACGCGCGTCCTGGCGGGATCCTCGGCGTCGACCATCATCCTGAGCGCCGGAGGCGACGTCCTTCTCGGCGCCGGCCCGTCGCAGCCCGGCGAGGTCCTTGGCCATGCAGGACTCGAAACACTCGCCGGGGACGTGGTCAAAACACTCCAGAACCGTGGAGTCAAAGGCCAAGTCACGGTGCAGTTGGACGATGGGTTGTTCACCGGACCCGCCTTGAATCCGGCGTGGAGCCTCGACGACGTCGCGGCCGGGGAAACGGCGCCGATCTTCCCGATCGCGCTCAACTCGGCGCGGACCAGCCCGAGCGTCACTACCGGTCCACGTCCCCAGGACGCTGCTCTCACCGCAGCCGAGGCTTTCGCGGGCAAACTCCAAGCCGTGGGCGCCGCCGCGGGATTCACGGTGGCACCTGGTGTGGAACGCGCCAAGGCCCCGGCAGGAAAGCCGGACGTCCTCGCCAGCGTGGAATCTGCAACTGTCCGCGAGCAAGTGGATCTGATGCTGGAGACTTCGGACAACTATCTCGCCGAGACATTCGGCCGGATGGCCGCGGTGTCCGGGGGGAAGCCCGGATCGAACTACGGTGCGACGGCGGCCGTGAGCGCCCAGTTGGCGGAGCTCGGAATCGCCACGAGCTCCATGCACTTGGCCGACGTGTCCGGCTTGGCCTTGGACAACCAAGTGTCAACGAGGCAATTCGCAGACGTGGTGCGGACCATTACCTCCGGACCGGACACGCGCCTCCGTGCCGCACTCGCCGGATTTCCTGTCGCCGGCCTGACGGGGACGCTGGGTGACCGCTACGGCGACGCCAGCACTTCGCAAGGTGCCGGGCTGGTACGGGCCAAGACCGGAACACTGAATTCGGTCATTGCATTGAGCGGTTATGTAGTGGACGCAAACGGCCGTCTTTTGGTGTTCTCCTTCATCGGAAACGGGCTGACGCCGGGCGCCGCCGGGAACAAGGTGGCACTGGACAGGTCCGCCACGGCCCTCGCGTCGTGTGGTTGCCGCTAGGAAGCCAGCGTTCGCCGTTGAGCGAACTTAAGGGCACAGATTCAGCCTGCTGTGTTCTGATGGATCCTATGGAGTCTCAGCAGCAAGCCCAGTCCCTCATCAACTGGGAGCTGGCCGCCTCCACGGCTGCCCGGCTCGCTCCCCCGGGACCTGCCCTGAGCCCGGCCGAGATCGGCAAAGCCGTGGATAACCTCCGCCACAGCGCGGATATCTCGGTACCGCACGTGCATGAGATTACCGGCTTGGAAGCCGCACGCGATCTCCGCGATTCCCATGTCCTGGTAGTGGACCGGGCGTCGTGGGCGAAGGCCAACACCCAGAGCTTTGCTGTGATGCTCCAGCCGGCCCTCCGGCAAATGCTGGATTCCCGTCGCGGCCCGGCGATGACTCCGGCTGCTGCGGCCGCGAGTGGAGCCATCACGGGCAGCCAGCTCGGAGCTGTTCTTGCCTTCTTGTCGAGCAAGGTCCTGGGCCAGTACGATCCCTTCGCGGCGCTCGCCCCGGACTCGAAAGCACCGCCTGCCGGCCGGCTCCTTTTGGTTGCTCCGAACATCATTTCCGTGGAGCGTGAGCTCAATGTGGATCCAGACGATTTCCGCCTGTGGGTTTGCCTCCACGAGCAGACTCACCGGGTCCAGTTCGCGGCTGCGCCTTGGCTCCGGACCCACATGCTTGAGGAAATCGAGCGGCTCAGCACCAACCTGCTTGGCAATGTGGACTCCATTATGGACCGTGCCACAGCCGCGGCGCGATCCCTGCGCGACCGCTCCGCCGGTGCAACCCCCGGCCGTGGAGCCATCTTGGACCTCCTCCAGAACCCGGACGAAAAAGCCTCCCTCTCGCACCTCACAGCGGTCATGAGCTTGCTCGAAGGCCACGCCAATGTGGTGATGGATGCCGTCGATTCAACCCTGATCCCTTCAGTGAAGACCATCAGGCAGCGGTTCAACGCGCGGGGCAAGGACCGCGGGGTGATGGAGAAATTTATCCGCAACATCCTCGGCCTGGATGCCAAGATGCGCCAATACAGTGACGGAGCCAAGTTTGTCCGGGAAGTGGTTGCGGTGGCCGGCATGGAAGGCCTGAACCGGGTCTGGGAATCGGCCGACCAGTTGCCCACGGAACCCGAAATCCACGATCCCAAGCTGTGGCTTGAGCGGATGGGGCTGTGATCGCGGATTCCGCGTCGGGAGCCCCCGAGACAAGTAGAAGCAGGACAAGCAAAAACAGCGGACGACGGCGGCCCGGGCGTTTGGCGCCCGTCGTGGGCAAGGCGCGGAACATGCTGCAGGACGCGCTGGCATCAGCAGGCCATCCAGGTCGAGTCCTCGTGGCCTGCAGCGGCGGCCCTGACTCCTTGGCCCTCGCGTCCGTGGCTGCCTACTTCGCCCGTCGTGGCCATGTGCAAGGCCACCCGGTGAGCGTGGCCGCCGTCGTCGTGGACCACCAACTGCAGGAAGGCTCGGGTGAGGTCGCAGCACGCACCACTGCGATCCTGAAGGACCTGGGCCTTTCGCCCGTTCAGCTGCGGACTGTGGAGGTGGCGGCCACGGGATTCGGGCCTGAAGCTGCTGCCCGCGACGCGCGGCACGCGGCCCTGGACGCGGCCGCGACAGAGCTCAACTGCGACGCGATCCTGCTCGGGCACACCTTGGATGACCAAGCGGAACAGGTGCTGCTGGGCTTGGCCCGTGGCTCCGGAACCCGCTCACTTGCCGGAATGCGTCCCGCCCGCGGCAAGCTCCTCCGTCCCTTCCTGGGCCTGCGCCGAGCGGAAACCCTCGAAATCTGCGAGGTCGAGGAGCTCGAAGGCCTGGCACGACCCCAGCAACGCGGACCCCGCCTACGCCCGCTCGCGTACCAGGGCCGAGGTCATGCCCGTGCTTGAGGAAAAGCTCGGTCCCGGCGTTGCCGAATCGCTCGCCCGCACGGCCTCGATCCTCCAGCAGGACGCAGATTTCCTGGAGCAGCTTGCCGCGGAGAGCTATGCGAGCCTTGTGAACCGGACCGACGACGGCGTCTGGCTCCCCGAAGATTCCCTGAGGGAACTGGCCCCCTCGTTGAGGTTCCGTGTCATCGCCAAGGCAGCCACCGACGTCGGGGGCCAGCAGCCGGGCTACGGGCGCCTCCAGGCGGCCGAAGCGTTGCTGCGCCGGCAGGGTTCGGCCGGTCCGGTACAGCTCCCCGGAAGCGTCAGCGTCTATCGCGTGTCGCTGAGTGAATTGGAGCGGGAGGCCTCCGCAGGGGGAGCCGCCGTTCCCCGCGAAGGCGGCGGCTGTGGGAAGCTAGTATTCCGGCATCACAAATCGCCCCAACACTAGCCGCACCCACGCATCAACACAGGAGCCATTGGTGGATTCAAACGACGTCCAGGCAGACCTCAAGCACGTTCTCTACACCAAGGAGCAGATCCAGCAACGGATCGGCGAACTGGCTGCACAGATCGACAAGGACTACGAAGGCCGTGAACTGCTGATCGTGGGCGTCCTCAAGGGCGCCGTCATGGTCATGGCCGACCTCGCGCGTGCCCTGCACAGCCACGTCAGCATGGACTGGATGGCCGTGTCTTCCTACGGTTCCGGCACGCAGTCCTCCGGCGTCGTGCGCATCCTCAAGGACCTCGACACCGACCTCATGGGCAAGGATGTCCTGATTGTCGAAGACATCATTGACTCTGGCCTGACCCTGTCCTGGCTCAAGACCAACCTGGAGTCCCGCGGCACGGCTTCCGTGGAAATCTGTACCGCCTTCCGTAAGCCGGCAGCCGCCAAAGTGGACATTGACGTCAAGTACATCGGCTATGACCTCCCCAATGAATTCGTCGTGGGCTACGGCCTGGATTACGCAGAAAAGTACCGGAACCTGGAATTTATCGGCACCCTCGCCCCGCACGTTTACGAATAGCCCGCAAAGCCGCTGAATGAGCGGCGAATTGAAGGCGGCCTCCCCTTGGGGAGGCCGCCTTTTCTTTTGACTCCTTTGGGGTCCATTGGGCAAAGAAGACTATTTGCGTGTTAGCGTTCTGCTCAATCGCTTTGATTTGACCTTGGGGGGCATCTTGAAAACGGATTCGGTTTCATCGATTAAGCGTGGGAAGATTCGGGCCGTTCTGGCCGGCGGATTGGTTCTGGGGGTCGGCGCAGTAGCGGTCCTGGCTGCTTGGAATGATTCCGAGTTCGCCACAGGAACGTTCACGGCAGGCAATTTCAATCTAGAGGGCAGCACGGACGGCACCGCCTACGCGGACCACAACAGTTCCCCGGGGGCCACCCTGCCATTTACCCTCAACCCGGGCAACCTCGCGCCAGGGGACACGGTTTACGCGCCCTTTGCGGTGCGGTTGGCGGCCAATACCTCCACGGGGTCCACTGTCACCGTGAATGCAGGCACTGCTACCGGCTCGGTGGCGCACCTCACGTACGAACTCATTGCACCCTCGGCTTTCGGCTGCTCCAGTGGCACGACGGGAACCCAACTGGTTCACGCCGGAACCGCACTCGATGGAGCGCTCAGCGGTATCACCTTTTCCCTGAGTCCGGGCACCCCAACCAGTGATCCAGGCGGAGCGGTGTTTCTATGCTTCAAAGTGACTGCAGCTTCCGATCTGGTCCGAGGACAAAACGGCACGGCCACGTGGCAGTTCGCTGCAGCCTCGACTTCCTGACCGGCCACCATGTACGGACGCAAAGCGATTCGCCAACCCAGACGGGATGGACAGCGTTTCCTTCGGGTGCGAGCCATCCTTGCCGGGGGTCTGGTCCTCGGTGTTGGCAGTACTCTGACCCTCGCTGCGTGGAATGATTCCGAATTCGGAGCGGGAACATTTTCAGCCAGTTCGTTTCAGATCGAGTCGTCCATAGATTCGGGCAATGGGTGGTTGGCACACCCGACGGCGAGCTCCGCGGCGACCATGGCATTCAATCCGTCGGGAATGTCACCTACTTCCAGCAACTACGCACCCATCTGGATCCGCACCACCATGGGGTCCGTTTCCGGGACCTTGACGCTCCAAGGCGCCACAACTAGCGGCAACGCTTCCTTGGCCGCTGTCCTTGATTACAGGGTTGTTAGGTATACCTCCGGAACATGCGATTCCAGCCAGTTCATGGCAGGAGCCAGCTATATCGTGGGGTCTTCGGGTTCAAAGGCGCCGCTGACGACGGCGGGCGCTGTGACGGCCGTGACCGCGAACTCGGCCAGCGCCACACAGCTTTGCTTCGAAATCACTATGGCGGCCGCGGCGGACAACGCCCTACAGGGCACCAACGTTGCAGTCGCCTGGGAAATCAAGGGGACATCCGGCTCATGACTGTAACCGCACCTCCGGCAAGCCCGCTGCGGAAGCGCAGGAAACGTCGCCGCAGCGCCGACGTCGTCCGCGAGACGCTTCTTAATGTGGCGGCAATTGGCGGGGCGGTTTGCATCGTTTCGGTTCCTGGCGGCAGTTTTTTTCCACTTCACCCTCATCATGTTCAAGTCCGGCTCCATGTCTCCCGCAATCCCGTCGGGATCGCTCGCGATAGTGCGGGAAGTCCCGGCGTCGGACGTCCGGATCGGAGACGTCGTCACCGTGGAGCGGCCAGGGAGGCTGCCGGTTACCCACCGCGTCACCTCCGTACGCGCGGCCGTCGGCGGCAAGACCGTCCTCACGCTCAAAGGTGACGCCAACCCCGTTGAGGATCCTGCACCGTACACCGTGTCCACGGTCCGCACAGTCCTCTATTCGGTGCCGGACCTTGCCTACGTTGTTGCGGCGGCATCGAATCCTTGGGTACTGGGAAGCATGACAGTCGCGGTCTCTGCCCTAGTCACCTGGGTGTTGTGGCCGAGGCCATGCAGGGACTGATCGCAAGGCCGCACACGTCCGGCGAACGGGACAACAGTTTCAAGCGTGTGCCCAAGCTGAGGGCAGCTATCGCCACGGCCGGAGTTGCGGCCGCTCTCCTGGCGGTTCCGGTCGGAACCGCGGCAAGCGAGGCAAGCTGGACGGGTTCCGAGGTCACCGCCGGTTTGCTGACGGCGGTCACTATCGCTCCGCCAGTAATAACAGACTGCACGCTCAGCTCCGTGGCCGGGGTCAACCCTGTGATCACCGTCACCTGGAAATTCCCGGTTGGATCCGGCTATGGGATACCCGCCAACGTGAACTACTACGTGGCCAGCGGGGCCAAGCTTTCAAATTTGACGCCTGTGACGCCTGGAAGCAGCCTGACCACTACCGGACCCGCTAATGGCGCGTACACAACCCAGTTCAAATCGGCGTTATTGAGCGGACTGCTCGGCGGAACATACGGTGTGTATCTGCAGAGCAAAGACGGCTCAGGATGGGTCTCAACCTTGGCTGGGGCCAACGCTTCGATGGGCCTGGCAGGCATCAATCCGGTATGCACAGTGCAGTAGCAAATTGGTGCGGAAATAACACTGAATTTCCCGGACTCGCGGCGTCTGGGCGCCTTCGTGTACGCCTAGAGGGAACTTTTGCCCTTCACTGTGCGTGAATCACTCCGAACGGTGTAAAGCTAGAAACTGACGCAGCACCACACGCGCGCAGAAGCTGCGCCGTGCAGCACTACCAGGAGGGACGGGGCGGAGCCCCCGAACAGATGAAAGCTAAGAGTTTCTTAAAGGGCCCGGGCATCTGGATTGTTGTCGTAGTCGGCTTGCTCCTGGTGGCATTTGCAACTCTTGCCCCGGGTGGTTCCAGCCGTATCGACACCGATAAGGGCCTCGCGCTGCTCGCCCAGAGCGGCAAAGTGGAGCAAGCCAAGATCTACGATGCCGAGAACCGCGTAGATCTGACGCTCAAGGACAACCTGGTCATTGACGGCCAGGACAAGGGCAAGAACGTCCAGTTCTTCTATGTCACGCCCCGCGGCGCAGACGTCGTCAAGGCTGTCACCAACGCCGCCCCGTCCAAGGGCTTCACGGACCAGCCCGTCGAGAACAACTGGTTCTCCGGACTGTTCTCGCTCCTTATCCCCGTGCTCCTTCTGGGTGTGCTCTTCTGGTTCCTGCTCTCGCGCATGCAGGGCGGCGGTTCCAAGGTGATGCAATTCGGCAAGTCCAAAGCCAAGCTGGTCAACAAGGACATGCCGCAGGTAACTTTCGCTGACGTCGCTGGCGCAGACGAAGCCGTTGAAGAGCTCCAGGAAATCAAGGAGTTCCTTGCGGAACCGGCAAAGTTCCAGGCAGTCGGCGCCAAGATCCCCAAGGGCGTGCTTTTGTACGGCCCTCCAGGTACTGGAAAGACCCTCCTGGCCCGCGCGGTCGCCGGCGAGGCCGGCGTGCCGTTCTTCTCCATTTCGGGTTCGGACTTCGTTGAAATGTTCGTCGGCGTCGGTGCTTCCCGTGTACGCGACCTCTTCGAGCAAGCCAAGGCCAGCGCGCCCGCGATCATTTTCGTTGATGAGATCGACGCCGTCGGACGTCACCGCGGTGCCGGCATCGGCGGCGGCAACGACGAGCGTGAGCAGACCCTCAACCAGCTTCTGGTCGAAATGGACGGCTTCGACGTCAAGACGAACGTCATCCTGATTGCGGCGACAAACCGCCCGGATGTCCTGGATCCCGCCTTGCTCCGCCCTGGGCGTTTCGACCGCCAGATCACCGTAGAAGCTCCGGACCTGATTGGCCGTGAACAGATCCTGAACGTCCATGCCAAGGGCAAGCCCATGGCACACGGCGTGGACCTCAAGGGGGTCGCGAAGAAGACCCCTGGCTACACAGGTGCGGATCTCGCCAACGTGCTCAACGAGGCTGCACTTCTGACGGCGCGATCCAATGCCAACCTGATTGACGACCGCGCGCTCGACGAGGCAATCGACCGCGTCATGGCCGGCCCGCAGAAGCGCAGCCGCGTCATGAAGGAAATGGAGCGGAAGATCACCGCGTACCACGAAGGCGGCCACGCTTTGGTGGCGGCAGCTCTTCGCAATTCCGCGCCTGTCACCAAGATCACCATCCTGCCCCGAGGCCGCGCCCTCGGCTACACCATGGTGGTTCCCGAGGACGACAAGTACTCGATCACGCGCAACGAACTCCTGGACCAGATGGCCTACGCCATGGGTGGCCGGGTTGCCGAGGAAATCGTGTTCCATGACCCCTCCACGGGAGCGTCCAACGACATCGAAAAGGCCACATCGACAGCCCGCAAGATGGTCACCCAGTTCGGCATGAGCGAGCGCATCGGCGCCGTGAAGCTGGGCCAGGGCGGCGGCGAGCCGTTCCTGGGCAGGGATATGGCCCAGGAACGCAACTACTCCGACTCGGTGGCCTACATCGTTGATGAGGAAGTACGTCGGCTGATCGATCAGGCGCACGACGAGGCCTACGCCATCCTGACCGAAAACCGCGATGTCTTGGACCAGCTGGCCCTCGAACTGCTCGAGCGCGAAACCCTCAACCAGTCGGAGATCGCCTACATCTTCCGCGACATCCGCAAGCGTGACTTCCGTGAAGTCTGGCTCTCCAAGGAATCCCGTCCCGTCCAGAGCATCCCGCCGGTGGAATCCCGGGCGGAAAAGGCCGCGCGGGAAGCCCAGGAAGATGCCAAGGCTGCCCGTCTGGAAGAACCGCTGGACGCGCAGCCCCCGCACCCGCAGGGAGTAGGCAGTCAGGAGTCGTTCACGACCCCCGGGCCGGACGCGGGCACTGACGTTTCGCATCAAGGCTAAGCTTTCTGCTGTGACTCACATCGACGACGACGACTTCAGCGGTGCCGCCAGTGATGACTTTGGCGGCACCTCCGGGGGAAAATCAGGCGGCCACGGCCGTGGCCACCACTCGTATAAGGTCGACCGCCCACGTATCGAGGCGGCCGTCCGCGAGATCCTCATCGCGGTGGGTGAGGACCCGGATCGTGGTGGACTGCTGGATACGCCAAAACGCGTCGCCAAGGCTTATGCGGAGGTTTTCGCGGGCCTGCGCCAGGATCCCGAGGATGTCCTGTCCACCACGTTCGACCTCGACCACGAAGAACTCGTCCTGGTCAAGGACATTCCGTTCTACTCCACGTGTGAGCACCATTTGGTGCCTTTCCACGGCGTTGCGCATGTGGGGTACATTCCCTCCCACGACGGCAAGGTGACGGGTCTGAGCAAGCTGGCCCGGCTGGTGGACATTTACGCCCGCCGTCCCCAAGTGCAGGAGCGGCTGACGACTCAAATCGTGGAGGCGCTCGTCACCCACCTCAAGCCACGGGGAGCGATTGTCGTGGTCGAATGCGAACACATGTGCATGTCCATGCGTGGCATCCGCAAGCCCGGCGCCAAGACCGTCACCAGCGCAGTGCGCGGGCAACTTCATGATCCGGCCACCCGCGCCGAAGCCATGAGCCTCATACTCGGAAGGTAATAAGACCATGGATTCCCTCGCAGCAGCACCCGGAACGGGCCCGGCTACCAGCCCCTTGCCCATCCTCCGCAAACCCCGAGCAGCCGCCCGCTTTGCGGACCTGCCGGCCGATCGCACGCTTGTCATGGGAATTCTGAACGTCACGCCGGATTCATTCAGCGACGGCGGCAAGCACCCCACTTCGGACAGCGCCATTGCCCACGGTTTGCGCATGTTGTACGCGGGAGCGGACATCATCGACGTCGGCGGGGAATCGACCCGCCCCGGTGCCGAAGCCGTGTCCCCGGAGGAAGAGCAGAACCGGGTCTTGCCGGTCATCCAGGCGCTCGTCAAGGCTGGAGCGCTCGTCAGCATCGACACGACGCACGCGTCCACGGCAGCCGCGGCGCTGGAGGCCGGCGCTGCAATCATCAATGACATCTCCGGTTTGAGCATCGAACCCGAAATGGCCGAGCTCGTTGCACGCGCCGGGGTGCCCTATATCCTGACCCATCGCCGGGGCGACGCCGAGACTATGAACAGCCTTGCCGAATACGGCAACGTGGTGGAGGAAGTCATCGACGAGCTCAAGGGTGTCCGCGACAAGCTTTACGCGGCCGGTGTGTCACCGGAACAGATCATTGTGGATCCAGGCCTGGGCTTCTCCAAGGACGAGGACCAGAACTGGCAGCTCCTCAAGTACATCGGAAAACTGGATGAACTCGGCCACAAGGTCTTGATCGGTGCATCCCGTAAGCGTTTCCTCGGAACCCTCCTGACCGTTGCCGGAAAAGCGGCGGCCCCGGAAGAACGGGATCATGCAACTGCGGCCATCACGGCAATCAGCGCCGCGAACGGTGCGTGGGCGGTTCGGGTCCACGACGTCGGCCCCAGCCTTGACGCCGTCAAGGTTGCCGCGCGCGTCAGGCATTAAGTTTCGTGAGCAAAGGGGGAGGAACCGGTTTGGACAAGATCACACTGACCGGCGTGACCGCCGTCGGGCATCACGGCGTCTTCGACTTCGAGCGCCGCGACGGACAGCCGTTCGTGGTGGACGCGGTACTTTACATCGATTTCAGCAAGGCCGCGGAGACCGATGACCTGCAGTACACGGCGCACTACGGTGAAGTGGCCGAGTACATTACGTCCGTCATTGCCGGCGAGCCACTCAACCTGATCGAGGCCCTCGCGGTGCGGATCGCCGAGGGGATCCTGGCTGGCTTCAATGTCGCCGCCGTCGACGTCACCGTCCACAAGCCCAAAGCACCGATCGAAGTCCCTTTCGGTGACGTCACTGTCAGTGTCCACCGGGAGCGTGCATGACTTCGCGCTTCACGAAAGCCATCCTGGCCCTGGGCAGCAATCTGGGGGAGCGGAACGACACCCTGTCCACCGCCGTCGCGGACCTTGTAGACCGCCCCGAAATCCGGCTACTTGGCGTTTCTCCCGTGGTGCAGACCAAAGCTGTAGGCGGACCGGGGGGGCAGCCGGACTTCCTTAACATGGTGATCGCGGTGGAGACCACCCTTGCGCCGCTGGAGCTGTTGCAGCATTGCCACGAGGTCGAGCAAAAGCACCACCGGGTCCGCGAGGTCCGCTGGGGTCCGCGCACCTTGGATGTGGACATCATTGTCTACGACGAAGTCATCAGCGACGACGAGACCCTGACGCTTCCCCACCCGAGGGCCGCTGAGCGTGCTTTCGTCCTGCATCCCTGGGCGCTTCTGGACCCTGCCGCGCTGCTCAACGGTCAAAGCGTCAGCGAACTGGCAGCCAGGGCCCAGGACTTCCCGGATCTACGGCCCTTCGATGGCTTCGACGGTTCCGGCAGCGTCGCCGCCGCGGGAGCGGTGGAGTAGTCCATGAAAGCCATGCGTCCGCTCCTGCTGGGCATCATCGCCGTCGTTCTTGCCGCAGTCGGTTGGCTGGTTACCCTGCTCACCACGCGCTACGGCATGGCGACGCCGGTGCTTCCTCCTTCCGCGTTGGTCACCATGGGCTTCATTGCGGTGCTGACACTGATCATGGGCATCAGAGTTCTGCGCTGGCGCAACGGCAAGAAGAAGACCTTGCTCAATCCGATACCTGGCCGCCCGAACCTTGATCCTCGCGCAGGCCTGCGCGTATGCGGGCACAGTGCTTCTTGGCTGGCACGCGGGAATCGTGATCGAGCAGCTCCGGATCTGGAGCCTGCGCAGCGATCAGGGCATCCTGTGGCTCGCCCTCATCATGGGTGGCGGCGGGCTCATCATGACCATCGTGGGCCTCGTGGTGGAGCGGTTCTGCCGGATCCCGCCGGAAGACCTTGAAGGCGGCCCGGGAATTCGGGATGCCCGCCCCGGCGAGTCCAAAGGCGAAGGTGAGTATGCATACCGCGGCGATTGACCCTCCCGGTATCCAATGGCTGCGCGTATCAGCGAAGTATGTGACCGTGCGGCTCGTCGAGTGGGCAGTCGGCAACGTGATCCTGGTAGCCCTTTTCAGCCTGCCCTTACTCTTCGTACAGCTAGGGTGGTGGAAGTGGCCGCCGCTGTGGTTCGCCGTTGCCATGCCCGCGTTCTTTTTGCTGCTTGCCCTGTGGCGGCTCGTGCTGATTCCCCGGCAAGTCCGGGCGATCGGTTATGCCGAACGCGATGACGACCTGCTGATCCGCCGTGGCATCTTCTTCCAGCGCACCATGGTGGTTCCGTACGGGCGGATGCAATACGTTGACGTTGCCGTTGGACCCGTCGAGCGGCTCCTGGGGCTATGCACGCTCAAACTCCACACCGCATCGGCCGGAACCAACGCCCATTTGCCGGGGCTACCCGCCGCTGAAGGCGCACGGCTGCGTGAGCAGCTTTCGGCCCGCGGCGAAGCGAGGCTGGCCGGGCTGTGACGCAGGAAAAGACCGCCGTCGACGGCGACTGGCACCGCGTGCACCCCGCGTCGCCATTCGTGCGGGGATGGGTGGCACTCGTCGCGATCGTCTACTTCTTTGGCCGCGATACCTTCGAACGATCCCTCCAAGGCCGTGGAGACATCACTCCCAACTTCAATGAGCGCACTCCTTGGCTACTGGCCGGGGGAGGGGTCGTGCTGTTGTTGGCCTTGGGGTCCTTCGTCCTGAGCTGGTACTTCACCCGCTACCAGGTTGCCGAAGGCTATGTGCGGGTTAATTCCGGCTTCTTGTTCAAACAGCAGCGCCAAGCACGGCTCGACCGTGTCCAGGCCATCGACATTGTCCAGCCGCTGCTTCCCCGTATCCTCGGGCTCGCCGAACTGAAGTTCGAGGTAGCCGACGCCGGCCATTCGGCAGTGCGGCTCTCCTATTTGAGGCTCGCGCAGGCGAAACAGCTCCGAGCCACCATCCTGGGCAGGGCAGCGGGCATTGCCGACGGCAGCGAAAAGTTCGAAGTGCCCGAGGCGCCTGAGTACGTGGTGCTGTACCTCCCGCCAGGAAGGCTTGTCGGATCGCTGATCCTGAGCGAGCAGAGCTTCTTCATCGTCCTCAGCGCCATCGCCTCCGTACTGATCTCTGTACTGACCGAATCCCGCGCCTTCATCCTCTACTTGATTCCGGCAATCCTTGGCTTGGGTACGGCGTACTGGCGCTCCTTCAACAAGGGCTACAACTTCACGGCCGCGATTTCCCCGGACGGCATCCGGCTCCGCTACGGGCTCCTCGATACCCAGGCCCAGACCGTGCCTCCGGGCCGGATCCAAGCGGTCAAGGTGACGCAGCCGCCGCTGTGGCGCATCCTCGGCTGGTATCGGATCCATGTGAACGTTGCCGGCTACGGCGAACACCACCGCAGCGAAGGCGCGCACCGCACTTTGCTGCTTCCGGTCGGCAGGAAGGCGGAGGTGATGATGATGCTCTCGCTCGTCTTGCCCGATCCCGGCACCGCCGAGCCAGAGCGAGTATTCACCGCCGGTTTGACCGGCCTGGATTCCGACGCCGGATTTGTCACTACCCCGAAGCGTGCCTGGCTTCTTTCTCCCTTGGGCCGGAGACGCAACGGTTTCCTCGCCACAGACACGGCATTGTTGCTGCGATCCGGGCGTTGGTGGCGTCAGCTGGTCCTCGTGCCGCATCAACGAACCCAGTCCATGGCCCTCCACCAAGGTCCGTTGGCCCGGTTGTTCGGAGTGGCGGACCTCGTCCTGCATACGACTCCGGGACCAGTGGCGCCCCGGCTTTTCAAAGCGGCCACGGAAGAAGCCGTGGAATTGTTCGACCGGCAAGCGGTCCGTGCCCGGGAAGCCCGGAAACTCCAGAGCAGCGAGCAATGGCTGGCCCAGCTTCCACCTATCGAACGCACAATGCAGCACACACCCCAGGAGGAACAGAACCATGGCTAAGCCTGGACGGCTCGGTGTCGGAATCATTGGCGCCGGCAAAGTAGGTGCCGTTCTCGGTGCGGCCTTGCGCGGGGCGGAACACGCCGTCGTCGGGGTTTCGGCCGTTTCCGAAGCGAGCCGGGAACGGGCTGAAACGCTGCTTCCGGGGGTCCCTGTCCTCGAGATCCAGGACATTGTGGAGCGGTCCGAGTTAGTCCTCCTTGCCGTGCCGGACGATGCCCTCGGCGAACTCGTGGACGGGCTTGCCAAGCTCGGAGCATGGCAGCCGGGCCAGCTCGTTGCGCACACGTCCGGCCGATTCGGCGTCGGAATACTGAAGCCGGTCCGTGCCGCAGGTGCCATTCCGCTCGCCCTTCACCCCGCCATGACGTTCACCGGGATGAGCCTGGACTTGACCCGCCTCATGGACTGCACGTTCGGGGTTACCGCCGACGCAGCCATGTTGCCTATCGCGCAGGCCCTTGTTGTGGAGATGGGCGCCGAACCGGTAGCCATCGCCGAGGCCGACCGCACGCTCTACCACGCAGCGCTTGCCCACAGTTCAAACCATCTGGTCACCCTCGTGGCCCAGGCCTCGCAGTTGCTGCGGGAGATCGGCGTCGAAACGCCGGAGCACATGCTTGGTCCCCTGCTGCGCGCCACGCTCGAGAACGCGCTGGCCTCGGGCGAGTCTGCGTTGACCGGGCCGGTGGCCCGCGGGGATGTGGGAACTGTGGCCGCTCACGCGGAGGCCCTCAAGGAGTACGACGCCGGTGCCGGCGGCGATGTCCTCACCGCTTACCTGGCCATGGCCCGCGCCACCGCACGCCGCGCGGTCAACCGAGGGTTGCTCAAGGAGGGCCAACTGGACGAAATCGACGACGCCCTGGACTCGGGCATGCCGGACAAGTCGGATAGGCCGGACAACGGCCCGGCTGAGCAGGAAGGAAACTGAACATGGCCATCAAACTCGTGACCACCGCAGCGGAACTGCGAGCCGAAAGCGCGCGGTTGCTCGCCGAAAAGCCCGGTAGCTCCCAGGGCCTCGTTCCCACGATGGGGGCCCTGCACACCGGGCATGCGGCACTGGCCCGGACCGCCGTCGAGCAGAACGACGTCGTGGTGGCCTCCATCTTCGTGAACCCCCTGCAGTTCGGTGAGGCCACGGACCTGGAACGCTACCCGCGCACGCTCGAAGCGGACATGGCCCTCTTGGACGCCGAAGGCGTGGATCTCGTTTTCGCCCCGTCCGTTGACGAGGTTTACCCCGGCGGGGAGCCGCTGGTCCGGGTGACGTCGGGGCTGCTGGGTGAGAAATGGGAGGGCGCCTCGCGCCCCGGCCACTTCGACGGCGCCCTTACTGTCGTCGCCAAACTGCTGCACTATGGCTTGCCCGGCGGACCCGCGGCCGACGGCGGTGCTGCTGTCTACCGCGCGTACTTCGGCCAAAAGGATGCCCAACAGTTGGCACTTGTGAAGCGAATGGTGGCGGATCTTAGTTTTCCGGTGGACATCGTGGCGGTGCCCACTGTGCGATCGGTAGACGGGTTGGCGCTTTCAAGCCGGAACCGCTTCCTGTCCGGCGAGGAGGCCGAGGCGGCCTTGGTGCTGTCCCGCGCCCTTCGGCTTCTCGAGTCCCGCGCCATGGCGAACGAACCGCTGGGGCTGGACTCCGCCGTCGCGCTCGTTGAATCGCAGCCGTTGGTCGCCTTGGACTATTTCGACGTCGTCGACCCCAGCACGCTGGAGCCGCTCGCCGAAAATTGCCATGGACACTCCATTCAGGGGAGAAGGGCTCGCGATTATTGCGGCGAAGGTCGGACCCGTTCGGCTGATCGACAATCTGCCGCTGAATTCTTGAATTGTTGGCTCCTTGAACATCCGGAAACCGGCGTACCAACGTTTGGATAAACTGCTGACGGGGAATGCAGTGGAGGCTTAGACTGTTGCAGTCTGCAGTGGTGCCGAACCCAGGCGCTACAGACACACGCACCCCAAACTGAGGGATCCTCATGTCTAGCGACGTCACGTCAGACACACACGGCAGCGCCGTGCCGGAAGCGGCGACACATCAAGCCAGCGACAAGATGTCGCGCGAGTCCGTCACCGTTATTGTCACGCTACTTGTAGCCACCTTCGTGGTCATCCTCAACGAAACCATCATGAACGTCGCGCTGCAACGGCTCATGACGGACCTCAACGTTGACGCACCCACGGTCCAGTGGCTTTCCACTGGGTTCATGTTGACCATGGCCGTGGTCATCCCCGCCACCGGCTTCATCCTCCAACGGCTCACTACGCGGGCCGCGTTCCTCCTCGCCATGGGACTGTTCAGCGGCGGCACCTTGCTTGCGGCCCTGGCCCCGGGTTTCGGTGTGCTTCTGCTAGCGCGCATCGTCCAAGCAAGCGGCACGGCAATCATGCTGCCGCTCCTGATGACCACAATTTTGACGCTCGTTCCCTTGACGCGCCGCGGCGCCGTGATGGGCAATGTGACTATCGCGATCTCAGTTGCGCCAGCCCTCGGCCCCACGGTTTCCGGCGTCATCCTGGATCACTTCTCGTGGCGGTTCATGTTCGTCTTCGTGCTGCCCGTCGCCCTGCTGGCCACGGCCATCGGCGCCAAATTCCTCACGAACGTCGGCGAACGCGGCAACGTGAAGCTGGACTTCATTTCGGTAGTCCTGACCGTCCCGGCTTTCGGTGGCCTGGTCTATGGGCTGAGCCAAATCGGCGGCCATGGCGCAACTGCCTTGCCGATTGCCGCGTTGGTGATCGGCGTCCTGTGCATGGTGATGTTCGTCTTCCGGCAGCTCAAGTTGCAGAGGTCCGACGCGCCCTTGCTGGACCTCCGGGCCTTCAACTTCCGCATGTTCACGGTATCCGTGCTGCTCATGGTGGTTGCCATGATGGCGCTCTTCGGCGGAGTGATCCTGCTCCCGCTCTATCTGCAAAATGTTCTGCACCTGCAACCAATGGAGACGGGACTGGCGCTCCTTCCAGGCGGCCTTGCAATGGGTTTGCTCGGACCTGTAGTGGGTAGGTTGTTCGACCGGATCGGGCCGCTTCCGCTCACTGTGACCGGTTCCGTCCTGCTGGTACTCACGTTGTGGCAGTTCTCGATGCTCACCGCCAGCAGCCCGTTGCTGTGGGTTATCGTTCTCTACGCCGTGCTCAGCCTGGGGCTGGCTTTGCTGTTCACCCCTGCGTTTACCACTGGCCTCAACCCGCTTCCACCGCACCTCTACTCGCATGGTTCAGCCATCATGAGCACGCTCCAGCAGGTCGCCGGAGCTGCGGGCACGGCTCTTCTCGTCTCGATCTTCGCCGTGGTGTCCGCAGCGTCCGGCTTGGTGGCCGGAATGCAGGCCGCGTTCCTGACCGCGACGTTCATTGCGGTGATTGCCGTGGTGCTCTCCGCCATGATGCGCAAGACCCCGGGGGCTGCTGGGCATTAGCCCGGACGCTCGATTATTTGTCGGGATTTCCTGGACGACGCTCGCTCACAACTCTGGGGAAGGGACTGTCCGATTTTCGGGGTGGTCCACGGCCGATATTAGTTCGGTCGGTAGAGTCCGACGGCGGGATAGGCTGACCTGTTCAGCGGCCCCTGGGGCCGGCTCGCCAGCGTGACGGGGTTCACCAAAATCCGATCGGCGGTTCCGGCCTGATTTCTGGACGCCGTGGGCCCGCGAGCGTTGTGTTTGCGCGGTTTTTGCCTTGGTGTGGGGTGATTTGCGTGTGGTCTGCGGGGTGTGTAAAGTAATTCGAGTCGCCGCGAGGGATACAGCTTAGAGCTGGGTACCGCGGGTGGCCAATCCCTTTGATTTGAGCCTGAATTGGCTGGTGTTTTGTGCGCCGCAATTCGAGGGATATTCGAATTATCGTACTGAAATTGGTTGAATTGCTGATTTGCTTAGTGTGGATGGTTCGGGTAAGTTTGGAAAGTTGCTCCGGAGCGATCTTGGACCGTGTGGTTTGGGTGGTGTCGGGTGTGTCTGTTGTTTGAGAACTCAATAGTGTGCCAAGTTTGTTGATACCGGTTTATTTTATATGAATTGGTTGATTTGCCGGGCTGCCCGCACCCCCGTGTGTGGTGGTCTGGTTTTTTGGCTGGTTTCAAATTTTGTGCAGCTGTTTCTGCCGTTATTTCCGGTGGTTGTGGTTGTGTCTGTTTTTGTTTTACTTCAACGGAGAGTTTGATCCTGGCTCAGGATGAACGCTGGCGGCGTGCTTAACACATGCAAGTCGAACGATGATGCCCAGCTTGCTGGGTGGATTAGTGGCGAACGGGTGAGTAACACGTGAGTAACCTGCCCTTGACTCTGGGATAAGCCTGGGAAACTGGGTCTAATACCGGATACGACCAGTCACCGCATGGTGGTTGGTGGAAAGCTTTTGTGGTTTTGGATGGACTCGCGGCCTATCAGCTTGTTGGTGGGGTAATGGCCTACCAAGGCGATGACGGGTAGCCGGCCTGAGAGGGTGACCGGCCACACTGGGACTGAGACACGGCCCAGACTCCTACGGGAGGCAGCAGTGGGGAATATTGCACAATGGGCGCAAGCCTGATGCAGCGACGCCGCGTGAGGGATGACGGCCTTCGGGTTGTAAACCTCTTTCAGTAGGGAAGAAGCGAAAGTGACGGTACCTGCAGAAGAAGCGCCGGCTAACTACGTGCCAGCAGCCGCGGTAATACGTAGGGCGCAAGCGTTATCCGGAATTATTGGGCGTAAAGAGCTCGTAGGCGGTTTGTCGCGTCTGCTGTGAAAGACCGGGGC